>NZ_JMIW01000014.1 GCF_000715015.1 Erythrobacter longus | reverse complement strand
CCTTCGAGAGCTTCCTCAACCTCGCCGCCACACGCCTGTGGCTGACGTCTTATGTCAACACGGCCTAGGGTTCGTTTCCAACTCAAGCCTTCTTTCGTTGCCAGATTAGGTCGTTCGTTGATGAAATATCAATTTTTGGGGCTGAAACCTGCGAAATTTGGGTTGGCTCGTACAATCTTCGAGCGAATGCTACGGAGCATTATAGTCGGTGAGTATCGCTCGATAATGTGGCTAACCATGGCGATCGCCAATGGCATCTTTAACTCTAGAAACTCCGGTTTCTCATGCTCGCCACTATACGCGGTTAAGTCATGTCTACCCTTTTCAGACCGAATGAGCACTCTCAAGTATAGCTTCGAAGGCAAAAGAGCATCTTGCCGAACCGCATAAGGTCAATCATTGGATCTGGGTACTGCAATGTTCGAATATGCTTGAATGCACTTGAGTGTTAAGGCCCTACCTAGAGGCGTTAACGAAATGAACCGTCTACGCTGGTCATTAGCGTCACTGTTCCTCTGCACAAGCTTTGCATCCTCTAGCGCGCCCACCCATCGCAGACCCGTCGTCATTGGACAATTGGCGGCAATGCTCGCATCCGAGACCGAGACCCTCCTGCCTTTGCTCTCACTGATGTAAAGGTCAAGAAGGACATCGAGTGCGGGCCTAATCGGAACTGATACAATCTCAAGGATCTTTGAAACATCTGTCTGAATAGATATTATTTTTTTTGCGATAGCAATTTCGGTATGATCGGGCACGACTACGCTATCGTTGGGGGCATTCAACTCAAGGAGGCGTGCGGCGAACGCTTCAAGTTCGCTTGTGGGAATAGAAAATTCTGTAACTTCGGTCATTGAAGGTTCGTCACTTGCCTGGTCACTTCTTTGAGCGAGCCCTCTACTAATTGTCGGAAAGAACTTCATTTGCTTATCCTTGTTATTTGTAAACTGAGCAATCTAAACCATAACTCAGTCCTAAAGCGAATTCTGTTGACGATAATAGTATCGCGCTATTTCATCCTAGTTTGGAACTTCAGAAAAGTTGTAGCCTACATTTACCCCTAAATATTTTGTTCATTTTGAACCTAGATTGGCTTGAATCTACGTCGGCCATAATATGCAATATATTGATATTGAGTAGAAATTTTCTTTTCGAGAGCATTGCGATTAAAAGTCCTTAATCAGAAAAAAGAACCGAAATGGAACTCAAAATGGTCGTTTAGATTTTGGCTGTACTGTGAGTTTGTTGGCTCTGCTGGGTGCCGAGCCTTTCAGCCCTTGCTACTGCAGCATAGTTTCTGCAACATGGTCGTTAGGAGAATAGCGGCTTTGCGCCGTTCGTTCGACAATCGCAGACCGGCCGCTATCGGCCCAATTCCAGTCAAACCGTCAAATGCCGATATCGAACGGTTTGACCCGCTCCTTGGTTAGCTCGGGAGCCTTCTCGGGTTCAGCCTGTCGATCAGAGTTGGTCGCCTGGATTTGGCCCAGCCTGACTCCCTTCGCTGGCGCTATGCCAAGCCGTTCGGTGGTTTGGGCTGCCGAAGTCTTTTCGCCTAAGTTCGTCGCAATCCCTCGCCCGACCTTGTCCCGGCTGTCGACTATCAACGTGAGCTCATCCCGTAATTTCATGATCGTGACTAGGGCGTGTTGACAAAAAGGGATTCCCAAAGGGGCCGAGTTCTGATTCAAGACTTCGTTTTGAGGAGCAGTCATGGGTTGCGGGGATTTGTCGGACGCGGGCAGAAAAGGGGGGTTTGTGCGAACGCTCTTGGTCGATAACGCGGCGGCTTTACGAGCAAAATC
>NZ_JMIW01000013.1 GCF_000715015.1 Erythrobacter longus | reverse complement strand
CCTTCGAGAGCTTCCTCAACCTCGCCGCCACACGCCTGTGGCTGACGTCTTATGTCAACACGGCCTAGTTCTGCGATATAAGCGACAAGTAAAGCGGCTGCCGCTCGAGTCCTAGGAATCTCGCAAGCACCGCCAAGAGCGAAACACTTCGCGATTGAGAGGGCTATCGAAGTGGTGCTCCTTCGGCATTCCACTTCCTCGTATGCGAAAAGCAAAGCGCTGGACCGGCAAAAAGGGGTCACAAAGCTTGCCCTCGCTCTTGTTTACACCCTCATGAACCCAACATCCGGGGTTGCAAACCGACCAATATTAGGCGCCACATAGTGTAAATCTGAGGTCCTGACACCAAACCATTGCGCCAATGTTGAAGCGTACTGATCGACCGCGATGGTAGGGAGCAAGCGTCCTTGTCCAACCTGATCATCAGTACTGACAGATACATGGGGTGCTCTACCGTATATTTGCCCACCTTTTACTCCTCCTCCCAAGACAAAGTGGTGGCCACCCCAGCCGTGTTCACTGCCACGACCATTATATGTAAGAGTCCTGCCGAAATCAGAAGCTGTGAACGCAGTCATGTTGTCTTTCATGCCGAGGCGTTCGATTACTGAGTAGAATTCGTCCAATGCCGCATCCACCTCAGCGAGGAGGCCTTGATGTTTACCTTTCAAGTCAGTGTGATTGTCGAAACCACCCATGGTGACGAAAAAGACCTGCCTCGAAACTCCAAGTTCTTGTCTTGCTGCCATGACTTGTGAAACCAGTGAGAGTTGTCCAGCCAAGCCGCTGCCGTCGGCATATCGAGTGAAGTCTGGCGCTTTCTCAAGCGCGTCATTCACAAAACCCGAGTAATCAATTGATCGCGCATTCACAGTGGCCTGATCGGTTTCAAAGACGTGTCCGCCTTGGAATCGCAGGAGCGTGTCGAGCGCGTTGCCAGCGACCGCACTCCCATACAGTGCGCTAAGTCCGCCAACCCTAGTGGCGCCACTCGAACCCACTCGGTATGCGCCCGTTTCTTGCCCGCTGAGAAAGACAGCATTGCCACTGGTGTTAATGGCTGTAAACATTGCGTTCTGATTGGATGACATAGCGATGTCCCCAAGCAACCCACCCCAACCAGTAACCGCACCTTCAGGACGAAATGCCTGCCAAGTTGACTGCTGATCGTTATGAGAAAAGAGTTTGGCAGGTCGTGGGTATGCGTTCGTGTTAGGGCTTTCGTATTGAGAGCGTGTCAGTGGCGCTAAGAGAGGCCCCACATTCATCACGGGCGCCATCACACCCTCGTCAAACCGTGCCTTAAGTCGGGGCAGTGAAGGGGCCAAGGCAAGCACCTGATCATCGGTTAGGGTCTGCCGCTCCCTCGGCAAAAGAACTGTCGAGCGTAGGTCAGCTTGAGGCAGGGCAACGCCTTCAACGCCGCCACGGAGCGCTGAATATCGGCTGTAGTTCAAATTGTCATAAGGAATGAGCGTATTGGAATGATCATTTCCCCCTGCAAGAAAGACACAAACAAGCGCCTTGTAATCGGCTGACCCCGACTGCGCGGCAAGCTCACCTAGGCCCGCAAGCCCGAGCGCATATGCGCTGCCTGCCCCAACCGCTGACAGCGCAGCCGTTCGTCTCAGAAAGACACGCCGACACATTTCACCTGCTTTCGACACATACATGGGCGAGCTCCTATTTTTGAATGAGGTAATCGTTGCAACACATGACCAGCATGACCGCGATCCGTACGCGTTTAAGCCTGTCTTCAGCATCGGTTGCTGGGTTTACCGACACATCTTCTATAGCGGACCTAATCAGATCTCTGGTTGCGGCTCGAAGCTGTCCCCCAGTTAGCAGCAAATCAAGATGATCGAGCAGCGCATCAGGATCATCAGCCATCGCCTGCTCTGCATCATACCTCGCTTCGATATCGTCGGTCCAAAAACCTGTCCCATCGATCGTCCGGCGCATAAAATTCACATAACCAGCAACTGAATCTTCATCGACCAGCTGAAATTCAGGCGCGACAAGGCCATTCGCTGCCGCTTGTGAGCGCGGAGGAACGTATTGAGGGCGGAAGAAATTGAAGACAGATGGCGCCCGAAACGGTGCTTGTTTCAAGAGTCCATTGTCACCGAGATTTCTGATTTGCCATGTGTTAGAGGCTGAGCGCGCACCGAATGTTCGCCCCCACTGCGCATATCTGAGCATTGGCTCACGTAATTTTCCGAATGTGGGGCTTCCAACACCATCTATCGATAACGCTTCCGGGTCAGTTATTACCGCTTTAAACGTTGCTCCCAGATCGCCTCTCGTTCCAGCCCCGTTATTTTCGAAGGCTCCTGCAACTCGCTCAACGTATCCAGGAGATGGGTTGCTAGTCACTAGGCGTTGAATCAACTGTCTCGCAAAAAAGGGAGCAACATTGGAATGCGTAAACAGATAATCCAACGCCATCTTCAACGATTCTTTAGGGCCCGTGCCAGAAGGAATAGTGAGTCCCAAAAACCGTTTCGGTTCGAGGGAGTGAGTTGATTCGCTCTGCGGATCGCGCCATCTCGTCGGGTCAGAGGTCATGGGGCGTCTAGCCGTCAGGACATCAGGAACCCTACGGCCTGCGCCGCGCGGATCAGGGGTTAGAACAGTCCCCGAAAAGTCCAAATCGAAGCCGGTAAAAACCTTCGCGAGACCTTGGACATCATCGTTAGTGTAGGTTTCAATCGGAGAACCCGAATTGCTTCTGAAACTCCCATCGATGTTGAGCTCAAACAATCCGATGGTGAACAGTTGCAAGATTTCACGAGCAAAATTCTCATCAGGCAGGCGGCCAATCGAAGGGTCGGCTTTCATGTTCCCTGCATGATCGAGGAACACACCCATGGCAGGGCTAAGTGTGATGAATTCCAAAAGGTCACGAAAATTGCCAAATGCGAGATTGTTAAGTCCGTCCCAGTACTCACCTACGGCTTGAGCAGACCAAGAGAGATCAAGACGGTTGACTGATACCACGAAAATCTCTGAGAGCGCGAGCGCCATGCGCATTCTTACTCCGCTACCACCTCTCATCAGATGGGACCAGATCATATGGTCAAAGAAGAAAGGGCGCTGCCAATAGGCGTTTGTGTCAATCTTGTCGAAACCTTGCGCTATGAAAAAGTCTTTTGCGGTTCCGTCGCTACGACGACTCATCTCACGGTTGAGCCAAACCTCCAGGCCATCATCTATAATCGAAGTAACATCGGGTACGCTTACCGAGAGGCTACTATGCAGTGCAGCTCTTGCCGCCGCTCTCTGTTGCGATGTCAGCGCTCCAGCCTGGCTTTCTTCAGCCGTTGGTGTCGCCGTGGGCGTCGGAATTGGTGCACCTGATGTAGAACTGACAGAGCCGGGCGTTTGCGTTCCGCCGCCTCCACAAGCTGCGACCCCCGCAGCGCCAATGACCGCGGTAGCCAAGCCCTTTTTGCTCGTTCGACTAGGCGATGCCTCAAAGGTGACTTGCGGCTCAGCGAGCTCTTCTGTTTCCAAGGTTTGTTCGAACACCGTTTGCTGCCCTTTATGGTTAAGGAAGTGCAACGGTGTCTCGGTTGAGTGGGCTTGGAAGTCGATTAGATGAAGTGCGGAGAGGGCATTAATAAACCGAAGTAGATTGAGTATCGAACGTGAACTAATCTGGGCACCTCAGATTAGAATAGGTTAGTCAGAGAGACTTTTTCATCACAGGATACATTATTCGCGCAATAAGATTTCAAATAATAAGAATTTATGCGTATCTCAATAAGAGGTTAATGGGCAGTGTGCATGCACAGAGTTTCATCCAAGATAAACCAAATTGATGATCCAACAGAAATCTCTAGATTTGTTTTCGCCTTGATTTTCGGTTGAGGGAATACAGATAATCTTCACCGCTTTAGCACGGATCTCTTCATAAAAGGACGGACGCGATGGCGCTCGAACGAAACACTCAGGAGCTTGAAAAGGTCTTTGGCAGGATGAGATTTCGCTCGCTCATAAGCGCGGCCTCGATGACTACGATGTGGGAGTGCACCCCTGTCTAGACTGACAGAGTTAATACGCCAGTTAGGGATCATGGTCATGATTTTTTAGTTCAACGCAGCGCTTGCCCTAGTGGTGTGAGAGTGTCGATGCCCTGCGAAAGTCCCAACGATATGCCCCGAAGCCCCTTGCCACCTGCAATTGATCAAATCTTGGATTGATTGAACGAAACTTCATTCGCGTCCGCCCAATGTTAACGCTTACAGTGTTGTCAAAGACATCGCCGCCTATGGCCGATGCCAATGCAGAACGAGTGATTAATCTGCCCTTAGCCCTTACTAAGGCATCGATTATTATCCGTTGGTTTTTCGTTAGATTAACCCTCACACCCTCGAAAAAAATCTTGTCAATGTCTTCCAGCACAATGTTACCATATGACAGGTTTTCGCAACCAGTTAAATCACCTCCGCAGTGTGGGCAACATGCGGCCGGTCTTAACCGTACCTTGTTTTCATATCTAATCATCTTGCCCCTCCGGTACATCGCTTCGTTCGGCGATATAATTGTAGGGCATTTATTGCACCGGTCTGCTGGAAAGCTCATCCGATTTGGAGCTGAATTCTAGGGCGTGTTGACAAAAAGGGGTTCCCAAAGGGGCCGAGTTCTGATTCAAGACTTCATGTTGAGGA
>NZ_JMIW01000012.1 GCF_000715015.1 Erythrobacter longus | reverse complement strand
TTTTCTATTCTGTCAGCCATATTCTGGAACACTCTCAGCCCATGTTCCGAAAACGGTCGATTGTGGAACAGTGGGGGGGATCCACTTGATACCGTTCAAAACTCTACTCAATCGCGGATGTGAAGCCGAATGCGAACCGAACTTAACAAGAGCCAAAGTTTCCATTCAGCACCATCTTTAGGCGGATTGACCATGCGCTTTACTTGCGCATTCGGTTTGGATCGCAGATTGTCTTGAAATGGTTATGGTTTGCTATCTTGATGACAGTGACGCGGAGACTTCAAGCGTGGGAACACTGGCGGGGTATGTAGCCACTGCTGACAATTGGGAGATTGTTGAGGCTCACTTACAGAGCGTCTGTGATGCCTATGATGTGACCACACTCCACGCCAAGGAGTTTCATGACACCAAGGGCGACTTCAAAGGCTGGTCTCGCATCAAGAAGAACAGCTTTGTTGATGAGCTTTACGCTAAAGCCAACCATATGACTTGGGGCGTAGCGTTCAGCATGGCGAAAGACTGGTCAGACGTGAAAAAGCAAACCACTGGCAACGAGCGGATGTCTCTCTTTGGCGTAGTTTTTGCGGCGATCTTGCTCAAGCTCCACAGCGGCAATCCGTTGTCACAACTCATCCAAGAGCATGGGTTAGCCTTCAAGGTTGAGAGTGGTCACAGAAACAACGATGAGATTGAACAATACTTCCACAGAATGTCCAAGAATGAGCACTACGATGGGACGCTCAAGTCCATTGAGTTTGTCGACAAGCATAGCTCTAGAGCCATTCAGCTTGCAGATTTTCTGGCATTTCACTCGCGCCGGAGGGCTGCTCTTGCCTGCGCCACAGGCAAAGGAAACAGCCTACCTACAAAGGGCATACTCAAACGAATCCATACCAAAGTTCCGCACCTTGAAGCGATCACTCCAAGAGGCATGAAATTGCGGACAGCAACGCTTGAAGAATTTGAGACTGAGAACCCGTTTAGGGTTCCGCGCTAATCGATCCTTCGGTCGAGCTTTGAAGAGAGGTGTCCCTTTTTTCAGTAATTGGCTGATGAAAATGGTCACGAATGCGTTGGAGCACGGACTCACAGCACTGCTTTATGGGTTGGCATGAACATCCCGCCACGATGCACCCTGCCCTCTGGTGAGTTCTGCTAGGCTGTAGTTCTGGGTCAAAAGCAATGACGTATTTGTGGAATGCGCTCCGTCCGCTAGATCGTATCTATGACTAAGACCAAGATTGATCTGGAAGCTGCAATCCCCGCAATGGTCGCCAAGTTTCCAAAGGAGGAGAATGCGATCAGGAACTCTGTTGCGCTCATCCGAGAAGCCCTCCCAGAAAATGAGTTGAGCGCCATTCGCTATGCCGCTGCACATATGGTCAAGAACTGGGTTAACTGGATGGATAAGGAGCTTGTGCCTTATCCTGATGTGCATGGGCTTGGCGCTCTCGTGATCACAGATCGCCGCCTGCTCTACATCGACGGCACAAAGCAATATGGATGGCGGAAAGAAGGTCCACCACCTCGATTGGAACACGCGATCTTCAAGCTCTCTAAATGGTCATTCCCTCAATCGGGCGGAAGTCGCCCCGATGTGTTTGACGCGGGGCTTTGGTTCGGTGATCGCGTGGTTGGTCTGGACCTGCTCCGACGCGATGAGATGGAGGAACTCAACTTGGTTTTGGAAGCGCTTGTATAGGAGTTATTGCACGCCATAGATCAAGCAAGCGAATTGGTCATCTCTTCAGCGTTCATTGCCGCATTGTAGAAGACGGGGTGGCAAACTTCGAATGACTGATAGCGGAAAAGTAGGGACTAGTTTCGCTGAATCGCGTTGTGGTATAACGGGGCACAACCGGTAGACAGGAGACTACGATGACCTATCGCCAACAACTCGCAGACGTGGACCGCAACCTCAGCTACTTCAAGCGCGGTATGCGTTGCTTCATGCAAGGACAGGACCGCACTGAAACCCACATCAATGTGCTTAAGAAGACCAAGCACAACCTAGAGCGGTTGATCGCTGCTGGCTACGCCTGACGCTTTCTATGCCTCTCACTAATGGGTTCAGACCGTAAGCACGTCGACGCGTCGGCGTGGTCTTTGTTGATCGAGGACAATTCCCGCTGCCAGACTCTAATGAGCGCATCTGCCACCCGCCATATAAGGTCAATCAACGATCTCGTCTGAAACTTTGTTGTAGTATGCGAAAGCCCGCTCAAGCTCAGCTTGGAGACGCGGCAACTCAGCCGTGTGACCGCAAGCTTTCGCTTCATTCATCGCATCCCTAGCAGCTACCAGTTGATCCAAGGCGTCTGACCATTTTGGGTAGTCTGGGTGGTCTTCAATCGCCAACAATGATCTCCTTTTTCTTGATACGGCTTGGCAACACCTTCTATGGGCAAGCTATGGCACTTCCAAACCTTTACAGTCGTCGAAAACGGCTTTCTTCTGGTGATGTTCCAGACGTTTACACTCATGATAAGATCGCGACTACCGTTCGCATATCTCTCTTCAAAACTATGAACCGCGCAATCGGGGAGGCTGGCGCAAGCGGTTTCGAAGTTTGGAAATGTGTAAAAGAAGTGCTGTTAGAGGACCTTGGCGTTTATCGGCTGACAGAACGAGATGGGAGGTCAGAAGAAGATGTTGAAACATATTTCTCGCACACAGCCGAAATTGACAGGGCTTTAGATGTTATTGAACTCTGGCACGCGTTCTTGATCGTTGAAATATCACAGGATCGACTCACGCGAACATACAAACCGATGCAGAACGCAGTTGAGACAATCAATGCCCGCCTCAAAGAGAGTGGTATCGGCTTTGCGATTGAAGATGGCAACATCATGGAGAAGTCCACGGAATTCACCCATGTTGAGATGACCGTGCCAGCCTTGCGGGTGCTGTCAGAGAAGCGTTTTGCTGGTGCTAATGAGGAATTTCGGAAGGCTCATGATGCCTACAAGGTTGGCGACTACAAAGACTGCATTTCCAATTGTCTAAAAGCGTTCGAGAGCGTGATGAAGTCGATTGCCGATGAGCAGAAGTGGGGTCTGGACCCAAACGCCACTGCAAAGGCTCTCATTAACGCTCTGTTGGATAATGATTACATTCCAGCATTCATGCAAACTCAATTTGGAAGCTTGCGCACCTTTCTTGAGAGCGGAATCCCGACTGTCAGAAACAAGACATCAGGACACGGTCAGGGCGCTGAGCCTGTAGAGGTTCCCAAGGCGTTGGCAGCCTATCAACTCCACCAGACTGCGGCTGTGATAGTCTTCTTGGCTGAATTGTAGGTCAACGGGTCGGGCGTGCAGCGGGCAGAATTCATAACGGCGGCAGAAAACGAGGGCTTGGACGACAGGTCCTATATTGCGGCACCGAGGGGCTGTGACCAACCAGTAAGCTTCAAGCGTCCATGGGTAGTAAGCATTTCGGATTCAGCAGAATCTGATACCAAGCTGTATGGATTTATGCACCGCGATCACCGCCGCACGAGAAGACTGCGGGCTATCTCAACGGGCTTTGGCTGAGAGGCTTGATGTCCCGCGCTTAAAGATCACACGGCTCGAAGCGGGCGTCGGCAGCGTCGAATTGCTCCTGCAAGTGATGCCTCTGGTCTCGCTGCGTCTTTCCAAAGTCGCGAAGGGACAGACCATTGTCCAGCAATTGAAGACCGCTCGACGGAAACGCGGTTGGTCGGTTCCACAATGCGCATTGAAAACTGATCTGGACCCGAGAACAATCGAAGCAGTTGAAGCGGGTGGAGGCTCAATTGCAAGCTTGATTAAAATGCTTGAAGTGGTCGCTCCGAACGCAATGCGGCAACCCGTTACGCGAGCCTATTGGGACTATGATCGTTCGAAAAGTTCAGAAGCTGACTCACGCTTCACGCCAATCGAGTTCTTGAACGAGATCGTTGGAGCATTCGGTGAAATTGCCCTCGACCCATGCTCTCATGCGGCAGCGCCAATTCAAGCCAAACGCAAGATCATTCTTCCAGAAGACGGATTAGAGGCTTGCTGGCAAACTGATGGTCTGGTGTGGATTAATCCTCCCTTCTCGCATCTTGCGCCATGGTTGGAGCGAGCGAACGAGGCTTGGCGGAACAAAGAAGTATCGAAGATGATCTTTCTGCTGCCTGCTTCTCGCTTGGACCTGCGTGCATACTTCGATTTGGCTGCGTGCAATGCTATCACATTGGTTCTTCGTGAAAGGCTCAGGTTCGTAAGAGAGGACAGCACGAGTCCGAGTTACCGTGCGCCTTTTGCGCTCACGCTAGTTGTATGGGGCTATAGTGATGATGAGATCGGTAACTTCATGACGCGTGTTCCATCGATCAAGATTCCGATGCGGAATGTGGATACAACGCGGCGATCTGGTTGATGGAAAGAGTTACGGGCTGCTCGTCTGCGACAAAATGATCTATTGGCTCTTCGTGTTGGTCTTACCGCGTGATCTTGACCACAGCCGTATCGATCATCCGCTTGACATAGTGCTCGGAATAGTCATCGCCTCGTCCAGCTTTAGCGATCTGTTCCATAACCTTTGATATGAAGGTGTCGTCTGAGCGCAGAGCGAATGGTGTCTGGCGCGCATAAGCATAGCTTGCGGTTCTGGTGGCGGCGTGAATATGACCGTCATCTCCAATGACACTGATAAGCCCGTCGATATCTTGGACAAGAGGTGCGCCACCTGTCCTAAAGTTTGGGCTAGTTCTCGGTTCAACGAAAGGTTTGAGATCAACCGTATCATTTCGGTCGAAACGCACACCCGTTCGGTTATCACTCAGCGGATCAATGACTCGATCTTTGAAGATTGGTGATGCCGTATAGTGAAGCTGAATCGGGTTGAATGGTGCAGCGTCAATTAACCCGCTTGACCAGTCGCCTCTCATAGTTCTGGTGTGAAGGTTATAACACGTTCGCGGGCGTTTGAGCGCGAAGAACAGGTGAATGCTTACGGTCTTAACATCGCCGTGAACGAATGAGCTTGATGACCATTGATATACGAAGCTGGAATCCTGAAACGGTGCAGGAAGCTCGCTAATGATCAGGTCAATCATCTCATCCTTATCATCGATAAAATCAGGCAAGACATACTTGTCGATGTCCAGCATGATCCAATGCTCACCCTCAGCGCTTGCACGAATTGTCGCAGGAGCGCCAGCGCGGGGTCTCAAGCGGCGAAACTGGTTCGGACCCTCCCGGATAGCCTGCCCCCTGATTAGCGCCATGTGCGGTTCTTTTGAGAGCCAGTCGATTAGGCTCACTAGCTCATCAAATGTGGTGATATCGAGATTGTGTAGATCGAACTTCGCGACATTATCAAAGTTCTGGATTTCAGTCGGTGTGATAACCTTAGTAAGAAGCGGTCGATCTGAACCACCGCCCGACGCATGAACCAGACAGGTCATGATCCCACCACCTTTAGGAGTTGCGTTGAGCGGGATTCGACGTGCCAACGAAAGCCAGATGCCGTTCGCACTTTTGTAATCTTCCAACTCTGATCTTGCTCAATTGCCCTTCGAAGTTCTTCACTGAATCTGGACATTGAACGCGGTGCCATATCGCGCCCCGTAATCGCGTTCTCACGAAAGTTTCTGAAGAGGTCAAAGAGACTGGAAGTGGTGTAGGTTCCAGAAGAGATTTGGTCGCGGTTCTCGGTAAGCCATTCTTGGACTGGACCAAGCACTAAACTTTGAGACTGATGACGGTGTAGCTCTTCGCGAAGATCGGCGAGAGGTTCTGCATCATCCGCTTGGACTGCACACCACATATTCTCGAAGCTGAATCGCTCAATCTCGTTATGAGGCACATCGTTCTTGAAGGTAAGTTGAGCAAAGCGTCTGGTGGATGTTTCATCAGCAATCACCTCGCTGAGCAAACGATTGGTTGTTCCGATTAGCGTAGTTGCATTACGTTTTGTCATGGTGGTGTTTGAGCGCATTGGGCGACGCTCAATCGTATCACTTGTGATGATATTTTTGATGCTCTCGATGTCGGCACGAGCCGCTTTGTCCATCTCATCAAGGACCAACACGCGCTTTTCGAACAAGCAAATGTTCCGATCATCCGTAAGCGCTTGAAAGTTTGTGTAGCCAGTGAAGTCAGAGATTGGCTGAATCATTTGGTTGACCAGATAGCTCTTGCCCTCGCCAGACTTACCAAAAATCACGGGCATCAAATGATGCTGAACAGGTCTATCTGCAAACTTGGTTTGAACTTGGTGGACGAACTTTCTCAGGATTGCAGCTATGAGTTTGTAGTCGCAGAGTTCGGTTTCAACGAAGTAGGTCTTGGCAAGATCATCGAAGTCAAAATCTTGTCGAACTTTCAAGCGCTGGACTGTCTCTTTGAGAGCCTGTTGGCGACCATCATATATCCACTGCTCAACCGCGTCATTGATACCACCGTAGTCCCCCGCGTTCATGCCTGCGTTACGCGCCGAGATTCGGCATTCACGCTTGATAGTCTCGCTGTCAATGCTGTGTGACCCTTGGTGAATGTCGCCGTTGAAACTAACGCGGGTCGATAGTTTTCTCAGCCTACCCAGAACGAAACCAGATGGTGTTGAGGGGTCTTCACCAAGGATGGAGTCAGTTACAGCCGCTATCTTTTGATCGCGCTCAGCATTTGCCCTGAACGCACGGCGCGCTTTTGAAATCTTTGCAACAGTTGTGATCTTAGCGGCGACAAGTTTTGAGAGATGATCGTCGGTGACGGGGTTTTCGAAATCGAGATTATCCAGCGCACCATCGACGTCTAGATTCTTAGCTGCACGCTCTAACCAATACTCCCGCTCCGCACTGAGTTGAGCTTCGTATTCTTCTGTGTTCATCGTCATGTTTGATACAAAATCCTTCCAAGTAAAATTGTGAGGCAGCGTTTCCCGCCGCCGCCTCACAATTATTCGCTGAATATGCGAATACCTGAAAAGAAATTGACTGTGCGGGAACACTTTCGCTTATTTACTTATATCAAAGGTGTATTTTGCATCTCAATATTAAAATGCAGTTTGTGCAAACTCGCATAGGGATAGGGTGCCCAGTGGGATGCACTACCCGCCAAACTGCCGATGTTTTGAGGGATTGGCGCGGTATGTCTGGTCAGCCCTGGAGATCGGATCGGGTTTTGTGTATCGCGAGTGCACGGATTATGCATACTAAGCCATACACTAAAAAATGGCTGAGAGCCGCCGCTCTCGAAGTTTATTGTATGTCGTGCATACCAGAATCTAAATTAAATAACTTCTCTTAAAAAATAATCCAAAAGTAAATACTAAGGGCAATACTCCCGTTTAGGTCTACACGCATGCATTCGGCGCAGCAGGAGTCCATCCGCGCCGATCATGGCTTTGCCGCAGTTGACCGAACGCAGGGCGGACAGCATCCGCTACGATCAGTGAGGAGTGCGCTCTTGCTGTCGCGAATGTTGATCGATCTCTATTGTCGCATCGACCTCCTTGACTGCAGCAACAGCGAATTCACCTGCGAGATGTCAGGCTCGCGCAACTCCAAGGACATTGCCTTTGCCATATTGGGCTTCCGCTATCCTTCGGGCATCGGGATCAGTCTTTGCCTCGATTCTCACCACGATGGAGTTGCCTTTCCCATTCGGTCTTACTTGGACTTTGTATTGCATCGTTAGCTTCTCCGATCTTGATCATCTTGCTTTTTAAGCGGTATCGCTTATGCGTCAAATCAATTTCGGCAAAGAGAGCTTTATGAAGAAAAGCGATACCGCTATTAAGGGTTGCGTGACCAAGCCAAAAATCTTCTTTGAAGCCTTGCATGTGCGTGTTCCCGAAGGGACTAAAGCGCGGCTTGACGCTCTGCGTGGCGACACGCGGCAGGGGGATTTTGTGCGCGAATTGTTGGAAGAAGCCATCGCAAAACGCGAGAAAAGGGCAAAACGCTAAGAGCGCTCCGATGTCTGCGTTAGTGCCTGCCCTCTAGCGGCGGGACATCAGATGGTTCACCTCAATATCAAAATCAGTTTTCAAAGAAGGCAACTGTGATGTCTGATGATCAATTCGAGCATTCTGCCGAAGATGCCAATGGGCTTTTCGAAATCCAGCCCATCGAAGGCACCGCGACCGAAAAATTGAAGATCATATTCGGCAACGCCAGACGATTGATATGGTCATATCACCATAAGAAAATATCAGAAGATGGCTTCACTCGAAATTACGCCGAGAACGTCTTTCATGTAAAAACTAGGCTCGATTCATTTCGTAAAAAGAGGGTTGTTGGCGTTCTGGCTTTCGCATTCTGTCTTCTCAGCCTTATGGGCGCAAAGAGCCTCACTTCATTCCTCGTCTCGGTCGTGATCCTTCTGATATCGGGACTTCTCACCTTCTACTTCCACACAGCGATCAAACTGTATGAAGGACTGTTTCAGAAGCTAAAGAGCGACATTCTGAATGACGATGAGGCAAGAGAGATGTTTCAAGAGGATGCCGATGCAGGAACCAACACAGCTTCACCAAATGAGTCCGTGTCCACAGCCCCACGTAAGTCTCACGCCGCAGCAGTCGGGGCAGCGATAGCGGGTGCTGCTACAGGAGCCGCCATCGTAAACGCAAAGTATGACGCGAAAAGAGAAGCTAAAGACAAGCGCGATAGGGAATTCAAGATCAAGCAACTTGAGCGCAAAGCCTATTCACTCTCGACCGAACGACGAGTGACGAAGGACGCAAAGCGTGCTCAGCAAATTGACGCAGACCTGAGACAAATCGAGATCGAGATGCTAGCGTTGAAATGACCTATTCCACAATCGACCGTTTTCGGAACATGGGCTGAGAGTGTTCCAGAATATGGCTGACAGAATAGAAAA
>NZ_JMIW01000011.1 GCF_000715015.1 Erythrobacter longus | reverse complement strand
GTTGGTGCCCCGGCGTTTTCAACCGAAGCATGATTTCACCAAAAGACAAAAATTCAGCCATGGGGAGGTACCTTTGTTTGGACTAAAGCATTGAATGTTAGAGCGATTGTGGGTGCCATACGAAGACACAGGTCACGGCAACTGACTTCCCTCTGGAAAGCTCTCGCCGCGTGCGAACAAGGTGTCGACGAGGCCGTGCACGCGCTCCATCCGGTCAATTCTTTTCGCGGCAAGATCGCGATCTGGAAACGGCCATGTCTCTATTTGATCGGAATATTCATCGAGGAAACGCGTCGCTGTCGCTAACCCGCGGCCGTCATCCAATTGGGCGTTCCAGAGGTCTTCGCCGACGCATTCGCCAATTGTGGCCAGCCTTCCAGCGCCTGCGACAATATAGTTGGAATAATGCCAGCTGCGCGTCCGTTTTAGCTCAGCGATAAAGCGGCCTTGTGTATCCATCTGTCGGCGCAAACGAAATTCGGGGAAATTGCTGGTGATGTCTTTTGTGACGCTATCAAGCCCTGCGAACAGGGCAAAATGTGAAAGGTAGAAATCGAAAAAGACGCCGTGATTGTTCGTCTTTTGCATTTCCGCCGTGCCGTTGTCGCTGGTCGCAAGCCACTGTGCGAATTGTGCAAACCAGATCTTGAGGCCTTTCATCTCATCATCGCCAAGCGCTGACGAAGGAGCGATCAGCCCGACGCTTTCGACCACAGTTGAGAAATCCGATGCCTCGATGATCCCCTCGCCGCGTCCATTCACCCGCCCCGGAATACCTTGCGCAAAATCCATATTGGGCGCCATGCGTGTCTCTGGATCAAGGAACCACGCTCGCACCAGAACCGCCGCATGCTGTGCATATCGCGCGTCACCGGTGAGGTAGTATCCGACCGACAGGTCTTCCATATCTGAGCCCAGTTTCGAGAGGCGTTCCTTGTCAAAATCTGGCCCGCTGCGCTCCGGGTTCACCTCGCCGTCGCGGCGCTTATAGGGAAGCCCGTCCGATTTCTTGGGGTCCGGCCACCAATAGGGACCGATCGATGTGTAATCATCGGGCGATGCACCAGGGACCAGTTTGGATTTATCCGTCACCGAATAGGGGCCACGCCCAAGTGCCTTGTCAGCCCTGGAAATCGCGTCTTTGCGCCGCTCGCTATCGGCTGAAATAGCCTCAAGCCATTGCGGGCGCCAAAGGAAGGTGCGCCGCCCGTCAAAATCCTCCGCATAGCCTTGCGATCCGCGGCATTGGTATTCGCGTACGGGAGAAACACTGTCTTGCGCAGACGAGATTGCCGGGGTGGCCCAAATGACGGAACCGACCGCCGAAAGAACCACCACCCGCGCGAGTTTCTTGAATGTCTCCATCATGCCTACCGCGCCAGCCAGCCGCCATCGACGGCCAGAATATGCCCTTGGACATAGCGGGCCGCATCAGAGGCAAGGAACACCGCTGCGCCTGCAAGGTCATCAGGTTTCCCCCACCTGCCCGCAGGGATCCGCTCAAGGATTTGACGGTTGCGGGTTTCATCGGCTTGCAAAGCGGCCGTGTTGTTGGTCGCGATATAGCCCGGCGCAATCGCGTTGACCGTGATGCCTTTTGCTGCCCATTCATTGGCGAGCAGCTTGGTCAGGCCCCCTACCCCGCTTTTCGAAGCAGTATAGCTTGCGACCCTGATACCGCCCTGAAATGTCAGCATGGATGCGATGTTGATGATCGACCCGCCACCGTGCTGCGCCATGTGTGCGCCCGCTGCTTTGCTGAGGAAAAACAGGGTTTTCAAATTGGTGTCGACCACCGCATCCCAATCCTCCTCAGTAAAATCGAGAGCATCATTGCGGCGGATGATCCCGGCATTGTTGACGAGGATATCCAACCCGCCAAGCTCAGCGACGGCCTCTTCGACAATCCGCTCGCACGGTTCAATCGTGGAAAGATCGGCTTCGATCACGGCGCATCGCCGCCCTTGGTCTTTCACAAGTTGCGCAGTTTCGCTCGCATCGCTGCGCGCCACCAGGGCGACATCTGCGCCCGCCCTTGCCAGGCCAAGCGCGATCCCCTGACCGATCCCTGTGTTCGCGCCGGTCACAACCGCAACCTTACCGGTCAGATCAAACATGCCCGTCATCAACTTTCCCCTCATCCAAGCCTTGTGTGGACCCAATCAGCCAAGCGATTTCAGATAAGCGCTGATCTCGTCGTCTTTGGAGTTAGGGTAGAAAAGCTCTTCGAAACGCTCACCCGCAATCGCAGCTTTCAGAAGGTCCTGATCGACGGTTTTAAGGACGGTAAGCATGTCATGGCAGGCCGCCGCTTTCATATCGGCAAGAACCCCGCGATTGGTCTTCATGACCGCCGCACGTTCGCGCGGATAGCCAAGGCCAGCTTCGGTTTCGAAAATCTTGCGATAGCAATCTTCAAGGTTGAGTTCTGCTGCCCAGCCAAAGCCTTTGGCATATGGCATCGACATACAGTTGCCAGCGTTGATCTGGTTGAACAAAAACGCATCGGTTGGATCGATCACAAGGCCGCAAAAAACGCCCGGCATTGCGTTACAGGCCAGCATTGAACCCATGCCGGTGCCGCAGCCAGTGACCACAAAATCTGCAGCGCCTGAGTTGAGCAGAATACCGGCAAGAAGCCCATTCATCGGATAGGTAAGAGCCGCCTCGTCCTCGGCCGTATACATGCCAAAGTTCAGCACCTCATGCCCGAGTGGTTCTGCAACCGAGCGAAGGGCAGTTTCGATGACAGGGCTTTTGGCAGCTTGGCTGTTTTCAATAATCAATGCGACTTTCATGATGTATTCCTTTCCCGCGCACCCTTGTGCGAAGAGTGCTTTTGACCTTTTGATTGCAGTTTAGGTAACCGGTGTCATTTTATGATGCAAGTGCTTTCGCACAAGGCTGTATGCTCAGAGATTTACCGTTGCTTTGGAGGGACGACTGAGGTGCGTTCCATCATCTTTGAGGGAAGCTGCCAACGCATCGCTGCTTCCTGATCGTCGCTCAAAATCAGCTTGCGCGCAGCCAACCGGGCCATTTCGACAATGGGCCACCTAACGGTGGTGAGCGCTGGCCAGACATGGCTCGATAAAGGGGTGTCATCAAAACCGACAACCGACAGGTCTTCGGGGATGAGCAATCCGCTCCTTCGCGCAGCGATAATCGCACCGATTGCCATCTCATCATTGCATGCAAAAATGGCTGTGGGCGGATTTTCGAGATCGACGAGTGACTGCCCGGCCTCGACCCCGGATTCAAACGTATAGCTGCCCGGCCTGATCAAAGTGGGGTCAAGCGCAATGCCGGCGGCTTCCAGCGCTTCCTCAAACCCGGCGCGCCGTTCACGCGGGGAGGTGAAGCCTGCTGGCCCTTCGATCAGGCCGATGCGGGTGTGCCCCTTACCGATCAGGTAAGTGACCGCCTCGCGAACCGCCTCGCGATCGTTTGAGCTGATTGTGTGTTCAGCCTTGTCCAGCTTCACCGAGCCCATGCGAATGTATCCGCAGCCAAATTCCTCGCATATTTCGGCGACCTTATCGTCTTCCGAAATCGGCGGGAGAAGAACGACGCCGTAAGGCTTATGCCGCTCCAGAAATGAACGAATGTTGTCGTACAAATGGTCCGACGTGCGATCAACCGGCTGCACCATCAGGCCATATTCGGTGCTGGCAAGCTCATCCAGTATGCCTTGCTGGACATTCACCAGAAACTGGGCGTTGGGGTTATCATGAAGCACCGCAATGATGAAATTGCGGCTAAGAGCCAATGCCCGCGCCTGCAGGCTTGGGACAAAGCCGATTTCCTTGATGACGGATTGCACTTTATCGCGGGTTTTTTCGCTCAGCGCTGGCGAATTGTTTATGACGCGGCTGACCGTTTTCTTGGAGACTTCGGCCAATCTTGCAACATCGTTGATGGTTGGCTTTCCGGTCTTCACGCTCGTCCCTTGCACATTGCTCCGCTGTCCTATGCCACCGAAACTTGAATGTAGCAAAGGTCATCACATGGCACCTCGCCATGCCACCGAGAGGGTGGGCAAGACCATCGGCGTTGCGATCACCAACAGGAGCCCTGTGCCCATAAAAGCGCGCTGCGCATATGCGCCGTGGACTGGAACAAAAAAGGCAGCGCGATGACCTTGGTCAAAGGCTCGATTGAATTGAGCGGTGCCAAGCTCATCCGATTAGGGTCAGGACCCATTAAGCCCGCCTGCAACCATGCTGAGCAATAAGCGTCCATCGGTTTGCTGCGTCAGCAATTCTCCAAAACGAATGACCGCCTGAACACTGGGAGAGCCAAGGGAATGGGTATCATCAGAGGTAAAGGCGTTGCCCAGACGCGGCGCGCACCTTGCCAGGCAACCGAAACTCGACCGATCGCCCCCGCGACAACAGAGCGCCGTGATAGCGCGTGAAAAAGCGGGTCAGACAAACGGCTCTTGCGCGACCAACTCGATTGAAAGGTCGCCCCATTTGCCAAAATGCAGCGTGGAATGTGCACCGCATGCGCTATCATGCACGCCGGTGATTGCGCCGGTTGATATCAATGTGCCTGCTGGCAAAGAAATGCCTTTAGCCGTTGCAAGATCAGTCAGGAACGCGCGCGCGCGCTCGACAGCGGCAGGAAGGTCGAGAACCTCCTTCTCACCAACAATGTCGCCATCAATTTCGGCTACAACCGGCACGCATTCTCCATCCAACTGCTGCCATCCAGGGATTTCAGGCCCGATCAACACGCCGTTATTATTGCCAAAATCGCAAACAACCGCGAGCGGCCCAATCCCGTTGATATCAACAATCGGGCTGCTCGCAATCTCTGCGCCGATAAAGACACGGTCCGCATCGGGCGTTGCCCCCATCTGGAGAATAAATTCCGGCTCAATCGCTGCAAACCCGTCCTTGAAGACCGGCATTCTCGCAGCCTCACCCGGCTTGGCGACAAACATCTGCCGTTCGTAAATGGGGCCGGACAGGTAGTCTGCCCCCAGCACTGCTCTATGCTTTGGCGCAATACCCCCCACCTTCCATCCGACCACCTTATCCGGCCAGACCCCGCGCGATAAAGCCTGCACCTTATACGCATCATCGAGACAGGCTGGCAGAGCGCCAGGAAAACTCTCAAGCGATCCTGCGCCAAGCCGTGCCTGGACAAGTGTGCTGGAGATTTCCTGCAATCTGCTTTCAGTTAGGATTGCATCGGATGCCATTATGGGTGCCCTACAAGAAGTGGATCAGAACCTGAAGCGCGCACCCACATAATAGAGTGGTCCGGAGATTTCCGTCTGCGACCGGCTGTCCCGAACGGGGCGGAACTGGCGGTTAGGCTCATCAAAAATGTTGAGGGCCTGCACCCGCAATTGAACATTCTTGGTCAGGTCATAATTGGCCGAAAGGTCAACAAAGCCTTGGCCTGCGTTAAACCGGTTGCTGTCCTGCCGGAACGGACGGAAGAAACTCGACCGGTAACGATAAGCAACGCGGGCCGAGAATGGTCCGGTTTCGTAGAACACATTGGCGTTGAACGTATGCTTAGACGCACCCCTGATGCCCGCAGGCTCGGTGAAATCAGCCAAAGCGAGACCTGAGACCACAACCGGGTCCGGCGTTTCAAAGCTGCCAGTGTCGGCAAAGTTGTAAGCCACCTGAACGCCCAGCCCGTTCAAAGGCGCAGGAAGCTCTTCAAACTTATGCTGCGCGGCGATTTCAAAACCGAGCAGCCTGCTTTCTTCACCAGAGTTCACTTGACGACCGACAATCACCTCTGTTGGGACGCCGTCAACATTTAAAGTCAGAGGCGTGACCGAAGTCTCAAAACCGGTTTGCAGTAGCTTGTAGTAAGCAGCGAGCTGGAAGGATGAAGCCTGGCCAAAGTACCACTCGAACGAAACATCGGCATTCCATGATTCAAGCGGTTCGATGAACGGGTTGCCTGCCGCACTGACAATCGCGCCAAGTTCGCCAAGGTCCGCTTCATCATCGAAAGTCAAAGCCGCTGACAAACCGGCTGGATCAGGACGCGCAATCGCTCGGTAAACGGCAAAACGCAGAAGCTTTTCGCTGTCGAGCTCAAAGGTGATGTTAGCGCTTGGCAGGAAGGTCCAGAAACCGTTTGTTTCAACATTGGCAATTGGATCGCCAACTTCAGTGATGATTACAGTATCGGGGTCGGCGCCTGGGCTTGTCTCAAGCGCAGAACTGATACCAACCGACGTTACATCGGTGCGAACAACGCGAAGGCCAATGTTACCCGATGCCGGAAGGCCGAAAATGTTCGAATCAAAGTTACCCTGCACGTATCCTGCGTAGGTCTTCTCCGTGACATCGGTGTCTTGCGCAGACAGGGTGGAGCCTGTGGGAAGTCCTGCATCAGGATCGCCGGTAAGCGCGGTGAACAGATCACGTGCACGGAACGTTGCAAAGCTCAATCCAGTAGTCGGGCTGCCAGAGCC
Source organism: Erythrobacter longus (assembly GCF_000715015.1). Classification (GTDB taxonomy): domain Bacteria; phylum Pseudomonadota; class Alphaproteobacteria; order Sphingomonadales; family Sphingomonadaceae; genus Erythrobacter; species Erythrobacter longus. The sequence continues at coordinate 8,489 of NZ_JMIW01000011.1, read as the reverse complement.
TTCGAACAGATTATTGACGAGGAATTCATCACGTCGGGTCGCAAGCGCGTCTGGTGTGAAATACGCACCGCCAGCCAAGGCCACGGTCGTATCCATCCCGTCATCCTGAATGCGCTGACGGTCACCATAACGAAAGCCCGTTTCGACCGAGCTAAAGAACCCTTCAAGCTCGTATTGTGCATCAAGCCGTAATGAGAAAACGCTCTCATCCACATTCTCGAGCCGCCGCCGCGCGCGCTGGCCATTGGTGTAAAGGTCGTGATTGTTGAGATCGAAAGCGAGACCGGTGTCATCCTCAATATCTGACACATCAAGGAAGGTCAGGGCTGGGATGATATTATCGCGCGCATCATATTCAAATGTCAGGCGATCATTGGTCCTGATACGCATGTCGCGCTCGTCCTGACGGCGCTCTGTCTTGGTGTATCCAATGTCAGCTGCAATGGTCAAAGCCCCGCCATTGTTCCACTCAACATTGCCGCCAAGGCCGATAAACTGCTCGTCTCGCTCACGGAATACAGACTGGTTTTCAAGCCGGGTTTCGCCGGTGTGCGCGAGCAGTGCACCGGTCGAAGAGACTTCGATGGGCGCGATATCGCGGCGACCATCTGCAATCACAAGGTTCGCGCGCTCTTCATCGTCGCGCCGGTCGCTCCATTGAGCATCCAGAACGATGTCGAGACTTGGGCTTGGCTGCCATTGAACGGAGGCAAGAATGGCCTCCTGATCCCGGCGCGTCGATTGCGCACGGTAAATGTACTGGTTGGAGATGAAGTATGGCTGCGATGCGCCTGTTGAATTGCCGTCACCGTCCGACAAGAAAGTGCAATTGTTGCTTCTGTCGACGCCTTCGATTGTGTTGCACGGGCGGAAGGTCGAGCTTGAGGTGAAGATGTCTTCGGCGAATGAACCACGGCGCACCTGCGCACCAATCGCAACACCAATTTCACCAATACCGGTTTCAAACTGGTCGATGTAAGAGCCGCTAAACCGCCCCTCAACCGGGTTCCTGCCATCGGTCACCCGGTCTTGCGCGTCGCTGTAACCGCCTTGCGCAAACAATTGAACGCGGCTTTTGTTGTAGTCGAGAGCCCTCAGCGTCTGGAGCTCGATATTACCCGCGATCCCGCCTTCGATAAAGTTGGCACGCTGCGTTTTATAGACGATGGCACCATCGATAAGCTCAGATGGGAATTGAGAGAAATTCACATCACGGCCGTCTGCACCCGAAGTCACTTCGCGCCCGTTGATGAAAGAGGCTCCAAGAAATGAACCAAGGCCGCGAACCGCGACACCGGTTGAACCGCCTTGGAAACGCTCGGCTGTCACACCAACGACGCGTTCAAGCGCCTCTGCGATAGAAAGACTGGGAAGGTCACCAATGTTTTCGCCCATAATCGCATCACCGATCACATCGAGTGAGCGCTTCGTCTCCAGCGAACTTTGAATTTCGCGGCTGATTTCGCCGATGACAACGATTTCGCCCCCGTCGACCTGCGCTTCATCGGCTGATTGATCGGTCTGATCCTGCGCCAAAGCAGGTGCTGCAACCAACATGGCAGATGCAAGCAATGCGGCGCGAAGAACCGCGCTGGAACCGCAGACGTGCGGTGCTCCGATTGATGACATGATAACTCTCCCCTGTGATGTTTTTCCGACATCTTTTGTTAATGACACCGGTTTCCCAAAAAGATGACACCGGTAGCATCGCTCGTCAATACCCCTTTTGAAAAGTCAGTTATAGTGACTGTACATTTGGGAGTGAGATGAAATTGCCGTTCTTTCGCAGAGGCTTACGCTCTTTAGCATACGGACTTTCCTTGTCCGGACCGCTCGTATTTGCGCATCATGCAGAGGCCGGACAGTTGCCGACTATCCTCACTGCCCCTGAGACGCAGGCACAGCGCCCGATGCCCGATTTTTCCTACGCTGGATATGAATATGGCAGGGGGCAAATCCCTGTGCGAGGCGCGGTTATTAACGTCGCCGATTTCGGAGCCATTGCCGATGATGGGATTGATGACAGCGCCGCGATCAGGACCTGTCAGAGTTCAGCTTGGCAAAGGTCGATACATTCTGACTGAAATCCTGTGGCTTGAACGCAGCGATATTGTGCTCGCTGGCATGGGTATGGGAGAGGAAGGAACACAGCTTTTCATGCCCCGCCCCCTCAACCAGATCGAGGATGACGGCGTGCTTACCGAAATCTGCGAATACCTTAAGGAAGAGGACAAATACGAACGCCAGCCCGATCGCAACCTTGATGTGCTTTTCTCCGAACACAGTTGGAGCGCCGGGTTCATCTGGGCACGCTATCCCGGCGGGCGGCATGCAACCTATCTGCCGCGCTATGACCGCGAAATTGAAACCATCGCCCACATTTCAAGCGGGACCCAATTTGAACGCGAAGTCACCGTCGCTGAGATTTATGGCGATACGGATGAAAAGATCGGAAGCCGGCACTGGCAGTTCCCGGACCGTCCACTGGCGCGTCAGGCCACCAGGATTGAGAGTATCAATGGCAACACCGTCACAATTGCCGATCCGCTCCTTTTGAACATTGCCTCAACCGTGCCGGCCTCCTTTGCCAAATGGGATCACCTGTCGAATGTCGGAGTGGAAGACCTCTATCTTGTATTCCCTGAAAACCCCTATTTTGGGCATCATGTTGAGTCTGGCTTTAACGGGATTTACTTCACCGGCGTCCACGACGGCAATGTGCACAATGTGTTGGTGGACGGCCTGACCGTTCGCAATCCGACAGAGCACTCGCTCAGCTTCAACACGCAGGCGACAAAATCGGTTTACACAAATTCAACCGTTTGGACGACGCCAACATTGGACCAGCACGCCGGGGCCAATCATCAGAACCTGTATGACAATGTGACTGTCCATGTGACCCCCGATCAAACGGCTGAGGACGGCGTCCCTCGGTATGATCTGTATAAGGCGGGGGGAGCTGGCTACTGGCAGCCAGGGCACGGGCGGTACAACACAACGTGGAACCTGAAAGTCAACTTTACCGGCGGCGCATCCGCTGCGCAGGAAGTCGAGATCCTTGCCGGTTCCGAAGGCCCTGATGCCAGGATTGTTGGTATGCACGGCAATCGCCCAATCGGGCTCAACCACAAGCCCGCCCCTTACGTAGAGTTGCTTAACTCGCCCGTGACACTTGCGCCGTCGCTTTATGCCTATCAGCTGAGCCAAAGAGCGCAGCCGTAGCTCTGCTTGATTGAATCGCTGGAAAACTTGCCCGCTCACCTTTGCGCGCTGAGGATGCGTGCCTAGACTTGGGCAGTGAGCACTCAGATCAACATTGGCCAAGATTCGCAGCAACAAGGTATCGATATCGATCTTGAAGAGCTGCTCGCGACAAGGCTGCTGGTTCAAGGCAATTCAGGCTCCGGCAAATCGCACCTTTTGCGCCGACTGCTCGAAGAATGTGCAGGGTTGGTCCAACAGGTCGTGATCGATCCCGAAGGCGACTTTGCCTCTCTTAGCGAGCCATTTGGCCATGTCGTGATTGATGGCGCCGCCTACACCGCGCGCGAGATTGAGGCGCTTGGCGCCCGTGTGCGCCAGCACCGCGCATCGGTGGTTCTCGCGCTGGACGAGCTGGAGGTGGAACAACAAATCCGCTGCGCTGCGCTGTTCCTGACTGCCCTGTTCGATGCCCCGCGAGAGCATTGGTACCCCGCCCTTGTGGTGGTCGACGAAGCGCAGATGTTTGCGCCTTCTGCCGCTGGCGAAATGAGCGACGAGACGCGCCGCATGACACTGTCGGCGATGACCAACTTGATGTGCCGGGGACGCAAACGCGGGCTTGCAGGGATTGTTGCGACGCAGAGGCTCGCGAAACTGGCGAAGAATGTGGCGGCAGAGGCGTCGAACTTCCTGATGGGCCGCACCTTCCTTGATATCGATATGCAGCGCGCAGCGGACCTTCTTGGCATGGACCGTCGCCAAGCCGACCGTATCCGGGATTTGCAGCGCGGACAGTTTCTGGGGCTGGGCCCAGCCGTCAGCCGCCGCCCGGTCGCGGTCAATGTGGGCTCTGTGCGCACCGGGGGCAAAAACGCTGCAACAGGGCTTTTGCCTTTGCCCGATGCAACTGGTGAAGGGATGGAGACGCTCCTTACCGATAAGCTGGACGAAGCGGTCGCAGAGCCCGATATGCCGCGGCCCATGCGCACCCCTCGCCCCGCAGCAGAGCTTGAGCGCGCCCTATCAACCGCGGTGCCGGCGGCGGTTTCGAGGACTGTACCTTTGTCTCGCGTTTCGCAACCAGTCGAACGGCCAGCGAACACGGATTGCGCGCCGGAAAAGGTCGAAGCCGAGCCAGCCGGGACCAGCAATGGCGCCCCTGCTGCAATCCCCACCAACGACGATGATGGGGTGTTCGAAATTGACGACGTGGTTCGCGAATTGGCGCGCAGCGATGGCGCAACCTTTCGCTCAACCACTTCCCTTTTCCGCGACTTCGCGATCCTGTGCCGCCAGCGAGGCGTGCCAAGCGCGCATGTCGACATCGGCCATTTCCGCCGTCTTTTCGCCTGCGAGATTGGCGGCCTTCACAAGCTTGAGGGCGCAGCCTACGAGGTTGTCGCTGAGATGATCGAAGGCGTCGATGAAGACGTGCTCGCGCCCTATCTCGCTATGGTTGTTGCAACTGCTCTTGGCGAACCGATGCCCGGCGAAGAGGATTTGGCGCTGCTCTATGGCAGTTCCTCACCCAGCCGGGTGCGCCGCTTGCTCGACCATTTGGAACGCAGCGGGCTGATCGTGATCCGAGAGGAATTTGGCGGCGAACGCAGCATTATCGTGCCTCAGGTCGCCGAACGCATCAACGAAAGCGAAGCGGCCTAACCATAAAATTCGAGCGCGTTCTCTTCAATCGAAGGCAGACCCGCCCCGATATACAGCTGCGCGAGCGTCAATCCGGGTAGTCCTGCGTCTGGCAAGCCGAAAGGTTGCGCCGGGTTGAGTGCGAAAGGTTCAACCACCGGATCATCTTGCGCCAATCCCTTGCCGTTTTGTGGCTCTTGCGAACTGCCGTTTGTAAACCAGTCGCCATAGGTTTCTTCGCCAAAACCGTTGGCGTTAAGGAACTCGATCACCTGCGCTTGCGATTGGTAATTGGCATAGCGAATGTTGCCATCGGCTTCCATCACGGCACGAAGATAGGCGGTGCCATCATTGAGCGCGAAATAGACATCCTGAAGCCCGTCGCCGTCGTAATCATCCCCGCCCAGAACCCGGTTGATGTTCTCAATCGCCAGATCGTTCTGGAAGCGTTGCTGGCTGTCATTGGGGCTAAAGCGTTCAACATCACCCGACTGAACCAGCGGGTCGATATAGATGCCAGCCACGCGCGTTTCACCGGCCCAGCTGTTGTCGTCAAAATAGACCAGCCCATCTGGCGCAGTGCCAACGGTTGCAAAGCGGGCGATTGAATCGTTCACAAGGATCTGGTCGATGTCGCCATCGCCGTTGACGTCAGCCGCGCCAATTCGCAGCCAATTGCCATTCCCACCCAGCGAGTTACCGCCAAAGTCGAGAATATTGTTCATCGCATTCTGATAGACGGATGGGTCCGCAGTCTCGAAATTGACTGACACACCTGTCCCGCGCAAAAGGCGCATGGTCTGATCATCGAATTGCAGGAATTCGACATTGGTAAGGGTATCAGTGCCGTCCGCGCCAACCACTCGGAACACGCCAAGGGATGTCTGGGTCACGGTGTAATTGGCCATATTGCCTGACACGATTGCCACATCGACATTGCTACCACCGTCCAGCGTATCGTTGCCACGGCCCCCGGTCAGCTTGTTCGCCACATCGTTTCCGATAAGCGTGTCACTGCCGCTGCCCGAAATCGCGTTTTCGATCACGGTCCCGCGCGCAATGCTCATATTGCCGGTGCTGCCGCCAACACTAGAGAAGGCTTCCGCGTTCAAGTTGATCTCTTGAGAAGCGCTAAAGCTGGAATAGTTCAGCGTGTCTTCGCCGCCATTGTCGACAATGGTAAAGGCAAGCAATTGGCCCGCATTGTTGGTCGCTGCATCGCCGACACCGAATGTCGCCCGGCCGCTGTTATTGCCAACACCATAGGTGGTGTCGCCCGTGCGCGTGTCTGTCGAAGCACCGTAAGCGACCTGCGCGGCCACAATATCGGCCGACATAGGGGTCACTGCAAAACGCCTGTCAAAAGACTGATCGGCAAAGAATGTGTTTTCGGTCTGGCTGAAATAGGACATCACCGTGGTGGCCCAGGAATCGTTCAGGAACTGGGCATCCTGCGAATAGCTGCCATCGCCGTTGTAATTGCCTGGATGGCGCAAGCCCAGCGCGTGCCCGACCTCGTGAATGTAGGTCTGGAACGAATAGCTGTCCAAGGTCGTCCCCTGGCTCGCCAGCCAGGCGGTGGAAACATTGACCGTCGCACTTGTGATTATGCCCCCCGAAAACGTGCTGCGCGCAAACGCGCCCTCTTCGGTGTCCTGAAAGGTGATCTGTGCCCCTGTACCCACTTCCACAAAATTGATGCCGGTAACGTCTGTCCAAAGCTTCAAGCTTTCGCGGGCAAGCAGTTGTCCCGCTGCTGTCAACGAGGTCAAATTGACCGTCAGTGTGTCGCCTTGTGTGGCGTCCCAGCGCCTGATGTTGCCTTCATTGAGGGTCGGGCCATACAACAGCCATTCTGCAATGCCGTCATTGGTGAGTTCCTGCAAAGGCGGCGCGATGACTGCGCTGACCTGATAATCGCCTTGTTCGCCATCGGCCCAGCCGCCAACATCCAAGTAGAACGTCCCGGTCTGCGTCGCGGTGAAGCGTATCTGCGAATAGGTGCCGGTGCTGTCATCATTATAGGCAAGAACATTGCCAGACGCATTTCGAAGCGACAATGTCGTGTCGACATCGTTGGCCCCGCCGGTGTTGAAGGTTTCAAAGAAATAGGTTTCACCGGCCACCAAATTGACCGCATACCAGTCGCGGTCACCGGTTTGCTCAAGCGCCCCAGCGGTGGCGGCTGCGTCAATCACCAGGTCGCCGCTGGTTGCGACACTTGCACCAACCGCGTCATCAACAGGGCGCGAGCTGGACAAGACATAGCCGCCTGTCGCGCTCCCGAACCCGCTCACATCCAGGAAATAGGTGCCCGCCTCGCTCGCGGTGAAGGTAATCTCGGAATAGAGCAGGTTCTGATCTATATTGGCGTCGTCATTGGTTCGAATGATTGTGCCCTGGTCATCGCGCAAGTTCAAAATACTGTCGCGCAATCCTCCGGCCAGGAGATAGACGGTAAATGTGTATGTCTCTCCAGCCAGGAGATTGATCGAAAACCAATCGCTGTCGCCGGCTGTTTCAATCTGATCGATCACAAAGGCACCGGGCGAAACCTCGCCCTGTGTCGCGGTGCTGCTGCCGGTATCTTGCGCTGAACCTGGAACGGGAACGGCCTCGATGCCCGTAGCGTCGTCCTCTTTCTGATGACAGGCGAGGCACGCACAGTGCCCATCGTGCAGACCGCCCTTGTAAAACTCGCCAACGGGGAGATCCGGGGCAAATGTGTCCCGAGGGGTTTCGCTGAGTGCAGGACGGTCGTGATCGAAGGTCTGGAAAGTCATAATCTACACGTAATGCCCGTTTTGCATTTCCTGAAGTGTTAGGAGTTCTGGTTAAGAAGAGCGTGACCAACCGACGTGGCCAGACTGCGAATATCGCGCAAATTGATGGGACGGTCCAGGACTTCGACTGTGATCGGGGGCACGATTTGCGATTGCTCGCCTGAAACAGTGGTGATGGTCGCCTCGACGCTGTGCGCGCCGTCCATCCTCAAAACCACGCGGATGTCAGACAAATCTGCATTTGCGCCGACATCCTCGGCAAGTTGGTCTTGAAAGCATCGACACATTTGCGCCGGAGCCATGGCAACCTTGTTCTTTTCCGCGCCTTCAACGCGGCATTCCGGTTCGTTTGCCGCCATCAAGGCTTCTCCTGTCGAGAATAAAAGCGCGAACAGCGCACTGAAGAGGGCGATATGTCGAATACTGAGCCTCACGTCCAATTGGGCTTTGGTTGATCTCTACCGCTGTTTTGCAGTGACGCAAAATGTAGCAGGCACAAACCGCATGTCATCTTAGCAAGTTCCACAAAGCATTCTGCCGATGAACCAAATATGACTTGGCTGTTGAATGCACCATATCACCACCCCCACAATCCAACTTCGCAAATTCGCAAATTCGCAGGGAAGCCCATACCAGAGCTGAGTGCAACTGTGATGGGCGCGTGGGTTTCAGTCGTCGGTTTCAGTAGGAGCTGCCTACGCTACCGCCATTGACGTGCCGTCAACTCATCGAAAAGGCACCAAGCCTTAAAAAGGGTTCCGAGTGTGCCAAGCCTTGTTGGTCGCGCATTGGACTTACCGCTGGACGCGTCCTGATCCATCGCCGCTCATGAGCTTTTCAACCTCGGGCACGGTGACCCGG
>NZ_JMIW01000010.1 GCF_000715015.1 Erythrobacter longus | reverse complement strand
AAATCTCTCTGATCGTTCAATAAATCGTCGCCAACAGTGGGTCACACAGTTGGGTCACAAACAGTCCAAGCAAGGCGTCTACCTGCGAACGGCTAAACTTGGTTTTGCCGTTTCAAGAGATGCGATAGATCGAGATCGGGAAACTCGATTTGCCCAATAGCATCATACAAGATTTTTGGGCGGTAGCCTGCACCATAGTTGCCGGCAGATTCACTTCCAGAACCACCAGTTACCCAACCCCCTAAACGCAACGTAACATCACGGTCGATGCCTGCGTTTCGTGCTGAATCACGAAACCCATGACGAAACGAATGGAAGCATGTTCGGTCAGCCGCTGCGCCCGCGCTGACAAGGAATCGTGAAAACCAGCGCGAAAAGGATACAGAGCGGAAACCTCGCCGCCCGAGGGGCAGGTCATCAAACAGTTTCAAACTTCCAGCAGCCTTCTTGCTTTGCACAAACTTGATTAACCCGAGTTCTGCGAGAGATGGATGCATCGGCACGATCCGCTCACTAGACTTGGTCTTCAACGATTTGTCCGTCGTGCCCGAAATGCTCTGCTCCGAAATCACCAAGCACTGAACATCATCAAGGCTACGAATGTCGGACACGTCCAACTGGCAGATTTCATTAAGCCGCATACCCGAGAAGAGCGCTATCAATGGGACCCAATAGCGAGCGCCAGAAGCAATCGTATTCCCCGAGACAGCATATCCATGCTGTTCATCTTTGCATCCGACGTAAATCGGCGCGTGGAAGATATTGTGAAGCTGCCATGCAGCGAATGGTTGGCGTCGATCCTTGGGATGCACTGAACCTGCTATACGAAGTCCACGCGCTGGGTTCTTCCCGAGATAGTCTTCCACCACAGCCCAATTGAGCATTGTCGCAAACCTCGACATGTAGGCGTTCACATTCGTTGTGTTTATGGTCCGAATCTCCGAGTTATTCCGCGCTGAATTAGCGGCATCGCGGACATTGATGCCGCTGAATTTTTTGGCGAGGTTCCTTGGCATCCAACGCAAAGTATCGAGCAGATCACGGCAATCTTCTCTTTCAATCGAAGTAATCGGCGTGCTCGCCCCCAACACATCTTCGACCACTCGGCGGGTGGTGTGGTGCGCCAACATTGACCGATCTGATATACTTCGTGCTGGGTCCGATAGAAAACGCTCGTAGACTTCTGAGAGAGTCATAAGAGTAGTAGGTTCGTGATCTTTGGCAGATCGCACCGAAATCGTCTTGGAAGCAGTTGCTTCAATCGTTGCTTGGATGACGACCTCATCCTTTGGCAGCATGCCGTTTTGAACACGCGTCCGCTCAAACATAGACTCGATATCGAATGCCGCGAGGCGAGCCAATCGGAGCGCGCGCTTTTTGCTGTCTGTTCGCAACGATCTTTTGACATGACTCTTGCCTAAAGCCTGTCGGAGATCAGCGGGAACTCGCACTCGATACTGATAGATTGAGCCACGCAGGTAGACGCCTTGCATGGACTGTTTGTGACCCAACTGTGTGACCCACTGTTGGCGACGATTTATTGAACGATCAGAGAGATTTGTCGGTCTTGGAGAACAGATTTATCTGCGTTTTCAGAGGGCTGCGAATGTCTGGAGCGGGTAAGGGGAATCGAACCCCTCTAGCTAGCTTGGAAGGCTAGAGCATTACCACTATGCTATACCCGCCCGCTCGTAGGCTCGCGCCTTTGCCATCAAAGCCGCTCTTTCGTCAAGCAGCCAATCTCTTACGCAGCTTGCGCTGCTCCATCGGCCCTGTTTGCGCGGACAGAAGACCAGAAGGCAAGCCCGATAAGGACCGCGCCGATGAGGCCAGTGATAACCTCTGGAATATGCGCGAAGGTGTTGACGTACATAATCACGCTGAGCGCGAGGATCGCGTAGAACGCGCCGTGCTCAAGATAGCGATATTCCGACATCGTGCCTTTGCGCACCAGAAAGATCGTCATCGAACGCACAAACATCGCGCCAATGCCAAGGCCAATGGCGATGATGATGAGGTTGTTGGTGAGCGCAAAGGCCCCGATCACCCCGTCGAATGAGAAGCTTGCATCGAGCACTTCGAGATAGAGAAACGCGCCAAACCCGGCCCTTGCCACGTCCCCTGAAGAAGGCGCGGGCGGTTCGAGCACGTGGTTGACGATCTCCACCACCAGATATGTAAGAAGCCCGCCAATCGCAGCGATAATGAAGGCAAGCGCATCTGCGTCGGCCAGCATGGTCGACGTCGCCCATGTTGCAAGAAGGACGATACCAATCGAGATGGCTTCGATATCGGCGACCTTCGCCAGCGGGCGCTCAATGACGGCGATCCAATCGTGGTCTTTGTCGGAATCGAAGAAGAATTTAAGCCCGACCATGCCTAAGAACGCGCCGCCAAAACCCATGAGGCCGATATGCGCATCGCTTACGATCCGTTGGTATTCGTCCGGGTTGCTTAACGCCAAGCCTACTGCGTCAATGGGGCCAAGCGAAGCTGCGACCATTACGATCACAATCGGGAAGACAATCCGCATACCAAAGACCGCAATCGCAATCCCCCACGTGAGGAAGCGTTGCTGCCAAACCGGGTCCATGTCTTTCAGGACCGAGGCATTGACGGCCGCGTTGTCGAACGAAAGCGAAACCTCCAGCACAGCGAGGACAGCGCAAATCCAAAGGATGGAGAGCGTGCCTTCAAGCGTGCCAGAGACTGTCCAGCCATACCATCCGCCCAACGCCATGCAGATGGCGGTGAACACGAGTGAGCCCCAAAAGTGCTTTAACATCGAAAACTGTGATCCCTAAGACCGGTCAACATGAAACGGCCATGTTGTCGATTAAGCGCGTGCCCCCAATACGGGCAGCAACCAAAAGCCGCGCTGGCTTGCCGCTTAATCGTTCCAACGGCTCAAGGGAAGCGGCGTCTGCCAAAACGGTGTAGTCGGGCTTGTCAAAGCCTGCGTCCATCAAAGCCTTCTCAAGCTCAGAAAGTGCGTTTGCTATCTGCGCGCCCGCCTCGATTTGAGCAATCGCTGCCTGCATGGCGCGCGGAAGATTTGCCGCTGCGGCCCGGTTTGCATCCGACAAATACCGATTACGGCTCGACATGGCGAGGCCATCACTTTCGCGCACGGTGGGAACGCCGATGATCGAGTGGACATGGGGGAAAGCAAGATCAAGATCGCGCGCCATTGCCCGGATGACAGCCAGCTGCTGAAAATCCTTCTCTCCAAAGAATGCCATATCGGGCTGAACCTGATTGAACAGCTTGTTCACGACTGTTGCAACGCCATCAAAATGGCCAGGCCGGGATCCGCCGCACAGCCCCTCGCTCACGCCGGTAACCGATATATTCGTGACGAAGCCTTCTGGATACATCTCCTCAGCGCTGGGTGCCCACAAAAGCGCGCAGCCTTCTGCTTCCAGCATCGCTGCATCTTCGGCCAATTGCCGGGGATAGGCGTCTAAATCTTCATTCGGGCCAAATTGCGTGGGGTTCACAAAGATCGACGCAGCGACCGCATCGCATTCCTCCAATGCGCGGCGCACCAGTGTCAGATGCCCTTCGTGCAGCGCGCCCATCGTAGGCACGAGGCCGATGCGCGCGCGTTCCCTCCCGTCGCTGGCGCCGCGAAGCTTTGCAACATTTGTTCTCAACACATCGAGCGTGTGTGCAGTTTGCACGTGGGTGTCCCCTTGAATAAGGCTTATGCGGAGTATCAATAGACCCTCGCGCTATATGCTAACAAGGCGTAGCGCTGTTTTGGTCAACCGATGCGTGAACTCAAAAAGGATTTATTTGAATGGTTGCCGCCCCCCAGGAACACCGAGTGCACCGGATTGTTTTTGCCAATGAGAAAGGCGGCACCGGAAAATCGACCACGGCCGTGCACGTTGCGGTTGCTCTGTCGTACCTTGGTGCTCGGGTGACTATGCTTGACCTTGATCCGCGCCAACGCACCTCGCATCGCTATATGGAAAACCGTTTCCACACGATGCAGCGCCGCGGGCTACACTTGCCGACACCGGCTTGCGAAGTGTTCAAGGGCCGCAGCGCACAGGCGCTTCTGCTAAAAATGGAAAAGCTCGAGGCGGACTGCGATTTTCTGATCATCGACAATCCTGGGCGCGACGATGAATTGGCGCGCACCGCGGTTGAGCAGGCAGACACTTTGGTGACGCCAATGAATGATAGCTTTGTCGATTTTGACCTTATCGGTCAGGTCGATCCCGAAAATTTCAGGGTCAAGAAACTGTCCTTTTTTGCCGAGCTTATCTGGGAGGCGCGGATGAAGCGCAGCCGCGCAACGGCTTCGGGGGATCGCCCCCAGATGGATTGGGTCGTGGTGCGCAATCGCACGGGCCGGACCGAGGCGCGCAACATGGCGCGTATCAATCAGGCGCTTACCGAAATGTCCAAGCGCGTTGGCTTTCGCGTGACCCATGGCCTTTCCGAACGCGTGATTTTCCGCGAGCTTTTCCCGTCGGGCCTGACCCTTCTTGATAAAGGCCATTTGGGCGACCTTGGTACCAGCCACCTTGTCGCGCGCCAGGAATTGCGCAGTCTGGTGATGGCGCTCAACCTGCCCAAGTTCGCGAAAGCCAAAGCCCCAGTGGAGCCCGCCTGACACATGTTGAAATTCGCCGTTATCTTGATTGTCATAGCAATCTTGTGCCGCTGGGCCATGGGAAGATGGCCTTGGGAGCTTCTCGCTGGCTCACCTACACGCACGCAAAAACTGGCTGAGGCACGCAAAGCTCTTGGCGTGACTCGAAAAGCGGGAAGGGAAGAGATATTGAGCGCGCACAAACAGCTCATTTCCAAAGTTCACCCCGACCGTGGCGGGTCGAGCGCGCAGGTCCACGAAGCCAATGACGCACGCGATTTCCTGCTTGCGAACCTGCCTCCGTCTGACGCGCCTAACTCCGATATGGATGCGTCTGACGATGATACGACTCCAGAATAGCTGAGAATTTCGTAGTCTTGACGCAATTGTTCTAGAAGAGGCTGCACAAGCGAGTCTATGCTTGCTGCCTGCTGGCGTACTCAGCGCGCCAACTGAACGCAGACGAAATTTTTAAGCAGTCAAACACCCACGAATAAGGCCCCCTATTCTCATGTCTCACACATTCGACCCCACAGTGCTGCGTGAATACGATATTCGCGGAATTATTGGCGAGACCCTCGGTCCAGATGATGCGCGTGCCATTGGTCGCGGGTTCGGAACGCTGCTTCGCCGCGCGGAAGAGGCTGAGGGCGCGTCCAGCCCGCCCAAGGTCGCAGTGGGTTATGACGGGCGGGTAAGCTCCCCCATGCTCGAACATGCTTTGGTTGAAGGGCTTGCGGCAAGCGGATGCGATGTGGTGAAGGTCGGCATGGGCGCGACCCCAATGCTGTATTACGCCGAAGCCTCAGCCGAAGACGTGAAAGGCGGCATTCAGATAACTGGCAGCCACAATCCCCCCAATTACAATGGCTTCAAAATGGTATTTCAAGGGCGACCATTTTTCGGGGCCGACATCCAGACTTTGGGAACCATGGCTGCTGCCGGGGACTGGGCCGATGGAGCCGGAGAAGTCACCCTTCGCGACATCATGCGCGAGTATGTCGAGCGCATGCTCGAAGGATTGGCTGGTATCGACGAGAGCAAACTCAGCGGCCTCAAGGTCGGTTGGGACGCGGGTAACGGCGCGGCCGGACCGGCCCTCGAAGCGCTGGCGGCGCGATTGCCGGGTGAACACCATTTGCTGTTTACTGAAGTTGACGGACATTTTCCCAATCACCACCCTGATCCAACGGTTGAAGAGAACTTGGCGGATCTGCGCAGCTTAGTCGCTGAGAAGAGCCTCGATTTTGGTGTGGCTTTTGACGGCGATGGCGACCGGATCGGTGCGATTGACGGCGAAGGGCGTGTGATCTGGGGCGATCAGCTTTTGATGATTTACGCCGAGGACGTTCTAAAAACCCATCAAGGTCAAACGATTATCGCTGATGTAAAGGCAAGCCGCGCGCTGTTTGACCACGTCGCAAAACATGGCGGCAAGCCGTTGATGTGGAAGACCGGCCACTCGCTCATTAAGTCCAAAATGAAGGAAACCGGTTCGCCGCTTGCTGGCGAAATGAGCGGGCACGTGTTTTTTGCCGACACATATTACGGTTTTGACGATGCGCTTTATGCCGGCGTCCGCCTGCTTGCAGCGTCTGCACGGCTGGGTAAGTCGGTGACTGAACTGCGTAGCGCAATCCCCGATATGCTCAATACGCCAGAGATGCGTTTCCAAGTGGATGAGGTCCGCAAATTCCCGGCTATGGCTGAAATTAAAGAGCGGCTTACCACTAATCCTGGTGATGGCGTCGAAGAGGTCAATACAACCGATGGCGTGCGCGTGAACACTGCCGATGGCTGGTGGCTGCTTCGTGCATCCAACACGCAAGACGTGCTGGTTGCTCGTGCGGAAAGTGACACGCAGGAAGGCCTTGATCGTCTGATCGCGCAGATCGACGAGCAATTGCAGCTCTCTGGCCTCGAACGCGGGGAGAGCGTTGGGCATTAAGGGCACACAGTGGGCTTGGGAAAAGCTCGGGATCGCAAGCACGTCCGATAAGGATGCGATCCATGCCGCCTATGCTGCAAAGAGGGCTGAACTTGATGCGCAGGCCATGCGCATATCCGCTTTTGCTGAACTGACGGAGGCTCGCGAGAAGGCGTTGTTCTTGGCGTCTGAATTGCAGCGCGAGGAAGAGCGTGAGCTAGAGGCAAGCGACCCGGATGAAGGCGGTCAAAGCGAGGAAGTCACCGCCGAGGTCTCGCCAACCGTTGACGTTCCAGAGCCCCGACAAGTGCCAGAGTCCCAACAGGAGGCTCCTGCAGAACCAGAGCCAGAACCAGAGCCAGAGCCAGAACCAGTACCCGAGCGCGACTTTAACGGACCTTGGAAGTCTGCCTCCCGAACCGAAAATTCAGCAAACGGCGAACCATCTCCCGCATCTGTAGAGGCCCAAGAGATAGGCGATGGGTGGGAGCATGCGGGCCGCTATCGCCCGAGCTATGATGTGCCCGAAGAACCTGGTCATTATGGACCACAGGTTGAGCCCGGGCTCGACCCGAACCCGGATGAGGAATGGAAGCCTGCAGGAGGCTACATTCCCGAGGCCGAGCAAACTATTGATCCCTCACTGATCGTTCCCAAGCCTTCCGCATCCGATGAACCAAGTGATATGGGCCTCAAAATTCGCGGTGCGGTTCGCGGTTTCTTTGAACGTTATCCGATCAAGACCTATTGGGTGATCTATGGCCTTGCCGCCTTCTTCTTCCTTCGCTCCTGTATGTGAAGGCGTAAAGAAATAGCTAGAAATGGGGTGGAACGCTTTGTTTGGGTGAGGCATTACTCTTCACGAGATATTGAAAAGGACCGTGATGATGAAACGCTTGATATTGGCCGCTACTGCAGGCCTTGCCCTGTCGCTGACCCCTGCGCCTGCATTCGCCCAATCGAGCGAGCCGACCGCTGAAGAGCTGGGAGCGCTGGGTTCGCTGTTTGGCGATATGTTCGGGACGGCCGAACCATTGTCGCCCGAACAAGAAGCACGCCTTGGCGCGGCGATGGTGGTCGTGACTAAGCTCTTTCCCGAAGGCACGTATGCCAAGATGATGAACGAAAGTATGGCCCCAATGATGGAGGGGATGCTGGGCGGACTTGGCGGGTCGCCTGCTATCACATTGACGGCGCTTACTGGCATTGACCCTTTCACCCTGACATCTGTTGAAGACGAAAAGCTGGCGGAAGCGGTCGCATTGCTTGATCCGGCAGCAGCACAGCGCAACGCCGCGATGAGCGATGCGATGTTCACCCTCATCAGCGAAGTTGTGGTGGAGGTTGAGCCTGCCTATCGCTCCGGCCTTGCGCGCGCTTATGCAGTGCGGTTTTCGGGCGAGGAATTGGCAGACCTCAGCGCTTATTTCGACACGCCTGTGGGCAAGAAATACGCCGCTGAAAGCTTCCTCATTTTTGCCGACCCGCAAGTCATGGCGTCAATGAACGAAATCATGCCCGCAATGATGCAGCGTATGCCTTCGATCATGGAGATGATGGAGAACGCGGCTGCTGAGTACCCCGAAGGCCGCACGTTCTCTGCTCTAAGTGCTAAAGAACGCGCAAAACTGGCTTCCTTGTTGGGGGTGAGCGAAGAGGAATTGGCAGATGCTGAACCTGCGGGAACCAGCACCGAGTTCTAATGGTCTTATCGCAAGCGGAGAGGCCCAAGGGTCCCGTCCCCGTTGAGGTCCAAGCCTGGTTTGATGCGCGCGGTTGGCGGATCAGACGGCATCAGCTGGATATGCTCAGCAAAGCGCGCGCAGGAGCGGACGCATTGCTTGTGGCCGACACCGGAGCGGGTAAGACGCTCGCGGGCTTTCTCCCGACCTTGTGCGATTTTGCGCCCTCGGCGGGTGAGGCGCCGGAAGATGGGCTCCACACACTCTATGTTTCGCCATTGAAGGCGCTTGCGCATGATGTGAAACGCAATTTGCTGACCCCGATTGAGGAAATCGGCCTGCCGATCCGGGTGGAGACGCGTTCAGGAGACACGTCCTCCGACCGCAAGAAGCGCCAGCGCACAAAGCCGCCTCACGTTCTGCTGACCACGCCGGAAAGCCTCTCGCTCCTGCTCTCTTATCCAGAGAGCATGGAGATGTTTCGCACGCTCAAACGAGTGGTGATCGACGAGGTGCACGCTTTTGCGACGGGCAAGCGAGGTGACCTTTTGGCGCTGGCCCTTGCGCGGCTTCAAACGCTTGCCCCCGATATGCAGCGGGTCGCTTTGTCGGCTACGCTTGGCAATCCGTTGAGCTTTCAGGAATGGCTCAGCCCGCAAGCCCCCGGGGACACAGGCGAAATCCAAGCAGCAGACTTGGTGCTTGGCGAAAAAGGTGCGCCTGCTGAGGTGGAAATCCTCTTGCCAATAGAAGAGCGCGTGCCTTGGGGCGGGCATGCGGGGCGCTGGGCGGTGGACCAGTTGATGCAGGCGATTCGTGACAATCGCACGACGCTGATCTTTACCAACACGCGCTTTCTCGCCGAGTTCATTTTCCAATGCCTGTGGGAAGTGAACGAGGAAAACCTGCCCATCGGTGTCCACCACGGGAGCCTGTCGAAAGAGGCACGGCGCAAGGTCGAAGACGCAATGGCAGCGGGAGAATTGCGCGCGCTGGTGTGCACGGCGAGCCTCGATTTGGGCGTTGATTGGGGCGATATTGATCTGGTGGTGCAGATGGGCGCGCCAAAGGGTTCCTCACGCCTCCTGCAACGCATCGGGCGTGCAGGGCACAGGCTTGATACAGCAAGCCGCGCGGTTCTGGTGCCGGGCAATCGGTTCGAGTTTCTCGAAGCGATGGCAGCGAAGGATGCGGTTGATGAGGGCATGCGCGATGGCGAGGATTTTCGTGCAGGCGGCCTCGATGTGCTCGCCCAGCATGTGATGGCCTGTGCGTGTGCCGGGCCGTTCCACGAGGAGGATTTGCTCGCCGAAATCCGAAGTTCCATGGCCTATGCCTGGCTCGACAAGGCGGTGTTTGATCGGGTGCTGCATTTTGTTGAAAGCGGTGGTTATGCGCTGAAAGCCTACGACAAGTTTAAGCGGATCACCCGCGATAAGCAGGGTGTTTGGCGGCTCACCCACCCCAATCAGGCACAGCGCCACCGGATGAACGCCGGTATTATTGTCGATAGTGAGATGCTGCAGGTCCGCTTCAAGAACGGGCGGCAATTGGGTAAGGTGGAAGAACGGTTCGCAGCGCAATTGTCGAGCGGTGACACCTTCTTCTTTGCCGGGATGAGCCTTGAGGTTGAGGCCGTCAAGGACATGGACGTGATCGTGCGCGCGGCTAAAAAGTCGGCGACGATTCCAAGCTATGGCGGGCTGCGCTTGCCGCTCACAACGCATCTGGCCACGCGGGTGCAGGCGATGCTCGATGACCGCGCCGGGTGGGGGCGGTTCCCCGATGATGTGCGCGAATGGTTGGAGGTACAGGATTATCGCAGCCGACTGCCAAAGCCAGGGGAATTGCTGGTAGAAAGTTTCCCGCACGCAAAAAAGCACTATACCGCCTATTACACCTTCGAAGGGTGGAACGCGAACCAGTCGCTGGGCATGCTGATCACCCGTCGCATGGAAAGCCTTGGCCTGATGCCTGCGGGATTTGTGGCGAATGACTACACTCTTGCGGTGTGGGGTTTGAAGCCGGTGACTGATCCCAAACCGCTATTGTCGCCCGATATCCTGACCGAAGAGTTCACTGATTGGGTGACCGAAAGCCACCTCCTGCGCCGCGCTTTTCGCGAAGTGGCCGTCATCAGTGGTCTGATCGAACGCCAGCACCCCGGGAAGCGCAAGACGGGTAAGCAAGTGACCTTCTCAACTGATCTCATCTATGATGTGCTCAAGAAATACGAGCCCGACCATGTGCTTTTGGAAGCTGCATGGACCGATGCGCGCGCGCGGATGACCGATGTGGGACGGCTCGCAGATCTGCTTGAGCGTTCGCAACACGAGCTTGTGCATGTCGAGCTTGACCGGGTGAGCCCGCTTGCCGTGCCGGTGATGACGATGATCGGGCGCGAAGCGGTGCCGCAAGGCGAGGTCGACGATGAGCTCCTGCTAGAGGCGGAGACATTGGCGGGCGAAGCGATGCGGATTGAGCCGAAGGAAGCCCACTAGCGCCCCAAACAAAAAAGGCGCCGTGAGTTTCCTCACAGCGCCCTTTTTTCAAAGCCAAGTGGCTCTTGCTTCGATGAAGCCTTATTCGGCACCGCCAAACACGCGGTATCTCTCGTTTCCGACAAAACCAAACTTGGTCACGCCAGACCTCTTGATGATATCGAGCGTTTTCGCCGACTTGTCGTAGCTTGCTTGAGCAAACGGTTCATACTGCAATTCAGGCTCCACTGGCATCGCCAGTGTTTGCGCAAGAATTGATACCAGGTTTCCGTCAGTGATCGGCTCGCCGTTCCACAAGAGCTGGTCGTCGTCTGTAATCGACAACTTGTTCTTGTCGGGTTCGACATCAATGTTGTTTGGTGGCGGATCGCCTGATGGAAGATCGATATCAACCGAGTGTGTTGCCACCGGAATGGTGATGATGAACATAATCAGCAGAACGAGCAAAACGTCGATCAGCGGTGTCATGTTCATATCGAGCATCGGTTCGCCGTCG
This sequence comes from Erythrobacter longus, assembly GCF_000715015.1. Classification (GTDB taxonomy): domain Bacteria; phylum Pseudomonadota; class Alphaproteobacteria; order Sphingomonadales; family Sphingomonadaceae; genus Erythrobacter; species Erythrobacter longus. The sequence continues at coordinate 63,534 of NZ_JMIW01000010.1, read as the reverse complement.
AGTTTACCTCCAGCCATACCCATGTCAGTTACTCCTTAAATTCGTCAAACAGACTTTGGGATCAGCCATTTGGATCAACCGGGTTGGAAATGAAACCAACCGTTGGATAGCCCGCTGCCTGAATGTTGTAGATCGCACCCGCAACGCAGCGCCAAGGCGTCTCAACGTCAGCCCGGATGTGCACCTGTGGGATGAGTTCTGGATCTGCCATAATCACTTCAACCCCGCCAGCGCGCTGAACGATCGCATCGAGGCGGTCAAACGCCTGTTTGCGAAGCTCTTCCGAGTTAACCGGAGTGATGTTGTTAAAGTAGACCCGGCACTCGCCGCCCCGTGTCGCTCCGGAAAATCCAGAACGAATGGTTCCTGCGGTCCTGCCCTCAGCATCGGTCGTGCTGATGGTAAGCTGCAGGTTTTCCACCTTGTCCTTGGATTCTTCGGATTCGAAGACCGGGATTTCAAGCCTTTCGATCGTTTGGATCGCCACCGGAACCGCGATGAGGAAGATGATGAGGAGAACCAGCATCACGTCCACAAGCGGCGTGGTGTTGATGTCGGACATTGGGGTATCGCCCCCGCCTCCCGTCGAAATCGCCATTGTGAATTCCTTAATTGCTCAAGTTTGAGCGTTTCTCAAATCAGACACCCTTTCGAAAAGATGCCTTGTGCGAAGGGGTAAGCAGGCCGGCCCGATCAGCGCAGGGAACTGCGCCTCTCGGGCCGAAATTCGCTTACTTCTTCGCAGGCGCAGCCGCTGGCGTTGCAGCAGGCTTCTTGGCGGGTGCAGCAGCGCTAACAGCAGGCTTAATTGTGCCGTTAGAGCCGATGTATGCAACGATGTTGTTCGAGAAATCGGTCATCAAAGCGTCGATGCGGCGGTTGCGCGACTGGAGCCAGTTAAACGCAAGCACAGCAGGCACAGCCACGAGCAGACCAATCGCGGTCATGATGAGGGCTTCGCCAACAGGACCCGCAACCTTATCGATCGAAGCAGAACCTTCGATACCGATGTTGATCAGCGCGCGGTAAATACCGATAACGGTACCAAGCAGACCAATAAACGGAGCGGTTGCACCAACCGATGCCAGGAACGACAGGCCGCCGGAAAGCGACTGGTTGATGGTGTTTTGCGAGTGTGCGAGCTCTTCTTCAACGAAGTGAATCTCGTTGCCAGCACCTTCCATCTTGCCGTGGTGGTCTTGAGCGGTGACAGCATCGTCAGCAAGCTGGCGCCAGGCTGAGTTCTTCTCAAGCTTGGTTGCGCCTTCTTTGAGCGATGCAGTGCGCCAGAACGCAGTTTGAACGTTCTTGTACTGACGCATCACTTTGGCTTGTTCAAAATACTTGGTGAACAGGATGTAGAAAGAGCCAACTGACATGATGATCATGACAGCAAGGATCGACCAAGCGACAGGGCCGCCCTCTTCCATAGCTTTCATGAAGCCAAATTCGTTGACGGGCGCTTCAGTGCCGGCAGCAGCCGCTGTAAGATAATAAAGGTTCATTGCGAGTAATCCTCTTGAAGTAGTTTTATCGGTGTCTGCGGGCTCCCTTGCCCACAGACACCATCAATTCGATCAATTCAAACGGTAAGTGATCCGTGTCGAGTAACTGCCGGTGGTCTCATTGCCATCCCGGTCAAGCGCCGGGTTAAAGCGCGCATAACGCTCCATTCCGCGGCACGCTGCGTCATCGAGAATGCTGGAACCGCTTGATGCGGTAACCCGGCAATTTGTCGCTCGACCATCCGGCGTCACCGTCACAGCCACACCAACCGTACCTTCGATTTCTTCACGAAGTGCCCGTGAAGGATAATTCTCTTGAATACGGCCTGCCCAGCGACCCTCGCCACGAGTTGATGCACCGCGAGCCTTCGACGGAGCCTGTGTCGGCCGCGGCGTTGGGGTTGCAGTCGCGGTAGGGCGCGGAGTTGGATCCGGCGTTGGCCGCGGCGTCGGGTTGGGGTCTGGTTCCCGCTCAACATTGTTGTTCTGGTTGAGCTGAGGGATTGGTGGCGGAGGTACAGTGGGTGGTGGTTCCACAATCTCTTCAGGGGGAGGTGGCTCCTCCTCGGGCTCAGGGGGCTCCTCGGGCTCTTCCACGTTAACCGCAGTAACCCGCTCAGCGATTTCCTTCACCGCCGAAATGGCGAGCCCGGAAATGAGCAGGTAACCGACTGCTACGTGGATTAGCGCGACGAAAATAATGGAAGTAACTCGACTTCCACCCATTTGTTGGTCAGCGTAGGCCATCCAGTCGCTTTCACTCCATAGTCTTGGTCGAACCGGGGCGTTCGACACACATTTTCACGCGCCAGAACAACTCACACTATTCGATTCGCACTTGTGAAAGCACGCGTCCCGATGAGTTAGTCCCAGGTAGTGACTCCCAGAATCTTGAACTTCCGACTGGTCAGGATTTTCTTCAAAGCGGGACCCGGCGACCCGTTACACGCTCTTCAAAACCATCCCAATCGACCTTGCCTCTTCGATCCAATACGGACCTAAAATGCAAAGACGCTCCACGTGCTGACTTTGTCCCCAACCTCAACACGAGCGGATGGCTTTAACGGTCAACTTTCGGGCAATCAAACGCTTTATCCATTCAGGAGCGATTCATTGCGATGGACTTGCAATAGGAAAGGCACAAATATGTTGTGTGTCTGTTGAGTAGGATTCGGTGATGAAGCCCCATGTTAACGCGAAATTAACCCTTTGTTTCAAGAGTCTAATGGGATCATCCATTGTGGCGGCATCACTGCTTGCAGGATCAACTCCGGCCCTTTCTCAAAACCCTGTCCCAGATTTGAGCAGCGCCGCACAGCGGGCCACTTATGCCGATCTTGTCGACCTTGCAGAGCGCAGTGACATGGTAATCAGGGCAGAGATTCGCCGCCAGATCATTCTCAAGCCAGAGCGCGCACCGGGTTTAGAGCCCGGATTTGCAAGGCTTTATATAGAGGCGCGCACGCTCTCACTGATTTCCGGCTCTGCTGCGGTTGGCGAATCGCTGACCTTTCTGGTTGACGTACCGCTGAATGCGAAGGGGAAGCCGGGCAAGTATAAGAAGCGCCAGATGCTGCTGTTTGCCGACCGGGTTCCGGGCCAAAGCGGAGCAATCAGGCTCACCGCCAAGCAGGCAATGCTGGATTACACCGCTGAGTTTGAAGCGCGGCTTCGACCTATCTTGACCGATCTTGCAAAGGCCGATGTGCCGCCGCAGGTGACGGGAATTGGTGATGCGCTCGCAGTGCGGGGCAATCTGGTAGGCGAATCAGAAACGCAGATTTTTGTTGAGACCAGGGACCGTTCGCCTGTCTCTATCACGGTATTAAGGCGGCCGGGGCAGCCGGTAACATGGGGCGTGTCCTGGGGCGAAATCATCGATTCGTCGGCGCGCGCTCCTGAACCTCAGACTTTGCGGTGGTACCGCCTTGCCTGTTCGCTTCCTTCGCGGTTGCCTTCCAGCGCAAACCTCGCACGCGATCCAGAGGCTCGCCGCTTGGCAGAGGCGGATTATCGCTTTGTCATGGATGCCCTTGGCCCTTGCGCAAGAGCGATCACACGGGCGGATGAGGTTTAAGCGAGAGCTTCGTTTGTGAAACCGACAGGTTTACACGCTTGACCTGCGAGCCGGGGCCCGTAAGCGAAGTGCCTGATTGCAGACCACCACAAATTGGAGCGCTCTTTTGGGCAACACCTCACCTCTTCGCATTGGTATCGCTGGCCTTGGGACTGTTGGCGCAGGGGTTATTCGCCTGCTTGAAACCAACCGCGAACTGATTGCTGCGCGCGCTGGCCGGGCTATCGAAGTCACCGCGGTTAGCGCCCGCGAACGCGGTAAGGATCGCGGCGTCGATATCAGTGGTTTTGCCTGGGAAGATGATATGACCGCGCTTGGCTCGCGCCAGGACGTTGATGTTGTGGTTGAGCTGGTTGGCGGCTCAGATGGCCCTGCGCTGACGTTGTCGCGCGCCGCGTTTGCGGGCGGCAAGGGTTTGGTTACCGCTAACAAGGCGATGGTCGCGCATCACGGGCTTGAGCTTGCAAAAGCGGCTGAGGCGGGCGGTCTTGCGCTCAAATTTGAAGCGGCGGTCGCGGGCGGCATACCGGTGGTGAAAGGCCTTCGCGAAGGGACCAGCGCCAATCAACTCACCAAGGTTTACGGCATCCTCAATGGCACCTGTAATTATATCCTCACCACGATGGAGGCGACCGGCGCTGACTTTGCCGAGACTCTCGTCGAGGCGCAGGCGCTGGGATATGCGGAGGCTGATCCCACCTTTGATATCGAAGGTGTGGATGCCGCGCACAAACTGGCGATCCTTGCGACTATCGGGTTCGGGGTGGAGCTTGATTTTGCCAATGTCGTAACCACCGGCATTGTGGCTGTGCGCGCCGCCGATATCGCTCAGGCCGATGCGCTTGGCTTTGTTATCCGCCTGATTGCAGAAGCCGACGTGCAACAAGATGCAGATGGTCCCAAGCTCCTGCAACGGGTGCGCCCGTGCCTTGTGGCCAAAAATCACCCACTCGCCCCTGTCGATGGCCCCACCAACGCGGTGGTGGCGGAGGGCAACTTCTCAGGTCGCCTGCTGTTCCAAGGGCCAGGGGCGGGCGATGGCCCGACTGCCAGCGCCGTGGTTGCTGATATCATTGATATTGCGCGCGGAGATGTCGGCGCGCCTTTCTCCATGCCGATTGCGCAGCTTGCCAGTCTTGGCCCTGCGCAGCCAGGTGGACGGATGGAACGTACCTATTTGCGCTTTACCGTGAATGACCGCCCCGGCGTGCTCGCTGAAATCACAGCAGCGATGCGCGATGCGAATGTCTCGATTGAAAGCCTCATTCAAAAAGGGCGCGGCGGCGATGACGGCGAAGTTCTGGTCGCGATGGTCACTCACGAAGGGCCCGAGGCCAATGTCGCTCGCGCCGTCGAATTGCTGGATGGTTCGGACAGCCTGACGGGTGAGCCACTGGTCCTGCCGATCATCGCCTAGGCGATGACCTTCTGGTGCATGGCTGCCTAGTCTTCGCCCAAAGGTGGGAGTCCGCGCGCAATTCGGTCCGCATCTGATCCTTCAGGCGCTTCGGGCAGAGTTTCGAAGTCGACCATGACCGGAGGATCGGAAACCTCGCCAAACCTGGTGGTGAAGGTCACCATAAAGATCGAGCCTTCGGTTGGCAGGATCAGCCCGCTGCCATCCACATCCGGCGCCTTTGGACCCTGGGTTCGCTGGGCGTATCTGCGCTCAAACGCTTTCGCGTTCCATGATCCGTCGGTGGCCTCGCCCAGGCTGCGGCACACAACAATTTCGCCCACAAGGCGCGCTGCATCCATTTGCGCTTCGCATTGTTCATCAAACTCGGCTGAAGGACGCGTTTGTAGGCGGGTGAGATCAAGGACGATTTCACGTTCATCCTCTTCATCCTCTTCGTCCGCGCTCTGTGCCAGCAAGGGTGCCGGGACAAATACCGAGGCGATCAGGATGGAAAAGGGCAGGGCAGAAACGGGTTGGGCGAAAACGGGCAGGGCAAAAGCGATCAGAGCCGAGTAAAAAGAGATAGGTCCCCCGTGAAACCACGCGCCAACCATCATGGCAAATCTGGCGCATCCAATCCTGCGGCGCGTCTGCGCCTTTGGATCTCTTCCGGGGTAAGCTCTTCGTCCTTGCCCAATGGGGGCAGTCCGCGCGCAATTCGGTCAGCGTCTGACCCTTCCGGCGCTTCGGGCAGGGCTTCGATATCGATGATAAGCGCCGCTTCGCCGGGGCAGGGCGGGATTACGCACAGCCCGCCAACCGTTGCGGGTCCTCTGAATATCCCACCACCAGCAACATCGACCGGCTTTTCGCCTTGTGTGCGCTGAGCATAGCCGCGCTCAAACTCGCCCTTGTCCCATGACCCGTCCGTGCTCTCACCCAATCGGCGACAAACAAGAATTTCATTGGCAATGCGCGCAGCGTCCGCCTCTTCTTCGCAGTCCTGCTCGAGCAATTGATCGGATTCGCTGCGCGGCTTGGTGATCATCAGGTCAAGCACGCGGCGTTCACGCTGCTGGGGCGGGGCGGGTCTTTCGGCTTCTTCTTCGGCCTGCTCTCCATCATCCGTAACACTCGTTTCATCTTGCGCTGCCAGAGGACCAGCAACACAAACTGCGAGGATAGCAAGGCCCCGACGAAAGCTCTTCACACTATAGCTCTTCACACCAGGGCGCGGCCAAAGCTTCGCATCCGTTGGGTTATGCATTGGAATGCTCGACAAGCCTATATCCTCATGGCTAAGCGTTGGAGCATTCAACGCCCCGACCTTCGCAATGGGCGCATAAGGACTGAATTCCCAATGAACACTCCCACTAACTTGGACGATCTTGGCACAGATGTACTGGCCGCAAAAGAGGGCGCGACCGATATGAGCGATGAAAATGCGATTGACCGCATGCTCGTCCTTGAAATGGTGCGCGTGACCGAAGCGGCAGCGGTTGCCGCGGCGCAATTGATCGGGCGCGGCGATGAAAAGGCCGCCGATGCCGCCGCGGTTGAAGCCATGCGCCGGGCGTTCGATACCCTATACATGGACGGCACCGTTGTGATCGGAGAGGGCGAGCGCGACGAGGCTCCTATGCTCTACATCGGTGAAAAAGTGGGCGGGGCTCCTGGCAAAGGGCCAAAGATCGACATCGCATTGGACCCGCTGGAAGGCACGACGATCACTGCGAAAGCCGGTCCGAATGCTCTGGCTGTTCTTGCCGCGTCCGAAGAGGGCGGCCTGTTGAACGCGCCCGATGTTTACATGGACAAGCTTGCGGTGGGTCCTGGCCTTCCGGCCGGCGTGATCGACCTTGCCAAAACGCCGACAGAAAATGTCGAAGCGGTGGCCGCTGCCAAAGGCGTGAAGCCTTCTGAAATTAACGTCTGCGTCCTTGATCGTCCGCGCCATGCTGACCTTATCGCAGAGCTTCGCGCTATTGGCTGCGGTGTGCACTTAATCGGCGATGGCGATGTGGCCGGTGTTATTGCGGTGACCGATCAGGACACCACGATCGACATTTACATGGGCCAGGGCGGCGCGCCAGAAGGTGTTCTTGCAGCAGCTGCATTGCGCTGTGTCGGAGGCCAGTTCAACGGGCGTTTGTTGTTCCGCAATGACGATGAAAAGGCCCGCGCCAAGAAGTGGGGCATTACGGACCTTGATAAGATCTACAAGCTGGAAGAGCTCGCGAAATCGGACTGCATCTTTGCGGCTACCGGGGTGACTGATGGGTCGCTTCTGGACGGGGTCAAGAAACGGCGCAAATCAACCGGTGCGATCATCATGACCACTGACAGCGTTGTGATGCGTGCAAGCTCAGGAACGGTGCGCTGGATCCGAGGCGAACACAGGATCACGCCGCACCGGGTGTGATTGCGATAGCCGACTTTTAGTCTCGCCCGGACAGTCCTGCCCGCCGCCAAGTTAAGCTCTAACCCGGAATCGAAATCCCTGCACGGGCCGCGCAGCTGCGGGTCGTGCCTTCGACCTGTGCGCGGTTAGGACCAAGCATATCGGTGATTTCCAAACCTTGTTCAGCCAGGCTATCGACAAGGCAGGTGCACAAGGCGTTGCCCTGCGATGGGTTGGGCGCCATCTGGCCAAACTGGCGCTCGCATTTGGCAATACCGGCCAAGCGCACTTCCTCAGGGCTTTGAGGGCCACATGCCGCAAGCGTACAGGTTAGGGCGAGGGTCGCCGGAATTGCAATGATGCGCATGACGCGTCCTCCTTGGGTGAGTGCGCCTTTATGCAGCTTGGTTCCTAAATCGGCGTTAATTCAGGGTGGCTAGCTGTTGTGGTCAGCGCGGGTTCATGCGGTCCCGGCAAGATCAGATCCGACGTTGCAAACATCTAATGGACCCTCCCTTTGCCTGTCGCCCGCGTCTTTTTGGCATCGCTATTATTCGCGCAAAGCTCACTGCTGAGCGCCAACAGCGCCGTCCCAGCCGCCGTCCCAGCCGCCGTCCCAGCCGCCGATCCCGCATTTGATGCGCGCTTGGCGGAGCTGGCTGCCCAAGATGCTTCGTTAACCCAAGCGCTTGAGGATTCTCCCGATTGCGAAACCGGATGCATCACGCCTAGCGAGGCCCTCAGAATGGCGTTTGAAGCTGGCGAGGGCGAGGCACGCGCAGGACGGTTCCTGCTCGATATTAAAGGCGGCGGGCAAAGCATCAGCGGCTCGTTGGAGCAGCTCTTCTTCGTGAGCTCGAGGAGGGATTACGCACGCTTTGGCACACTTACGATCGCGATTGAGCCTGATGCACTCTACAATTTGCTGCGCCGGGCAACGGTCTGCAAATCGCGTGAATTTACTCCGGGGCGGATCGATGTGAAGGGGTGCCGTCAGGACGCAAATTTTGATCTCAACATGTTTACGATGATCCAGCGTCTGGGCGGCCGGCGTATCGCGGTCGACGGCGAAGTCCGCCTGCAATGGATTGACGCGCGCACCGGCCTTCCAAAGCCCGTTGCAAATAAACGCGGCGAGCATGAGGCGGGTTATTATCAGGTTTGGGTCCGGGTCGATAACGCTGATCAGGTGATCTTCGTTTACGACGAGTGATTTTCGCACTTCTTGCGTACACGATTGAAGACAAGCCGCATTGTGCGTGTTGCAATTCAATGACGCTCCATTAGGCGGGGGACAGCACACAACATACGGGGATTCGCGACGATGAAGATCATGTCCGGCAATTCGAACCTGCCGCTCGCCCGGGCCATTGCAGCCTATCTCGAAATGCCTCTCACCGACGCGAGTGTGCGCCGGTTTGCGGACGAAGAGATCTTCGTTGAAATTCACGAGAATGTGCGCGGACAGGATATGTTTCTGGTTCAGCCAACGGGCTATCCCGCCAATGACAATCTGATGGAGCTTCTGATCTGTATCGATGCGCTCAGGCGCGCGTCGGCAAAGCGGATTACGGCTGTGATCCCTTACTTCGGTTATGCCCGCCAAGACCGTAAACCGGGTCCCCGCACGCCAATCTCGGCAAAGCTGGTTGCAAATTTGATCACAGAAGCTGGCGCTGACCGCGTGCTCGCCGTGGACCTTCACGCAGGCCAGATTCAGGGATTCTTCGATATCCCAACAGATAACCTTTACGCAGCGCCCGTCATGGCCGCCGATATTCAAGCGCGCTACGGAGACCGGGACCTCATGGTCGTCTCGCCAGACGTAGGCGGTGTGGTTCGTGCGCGCGCGCTTGCAAAACGCCTCGATAACGCCCCGCTCGCAATCGTCGACAAACGCCGCGATCGTCCCGGGGAATCCGAGGTGATGAACATCATCGGCGACGTCTCTGACCGCCATTGCATTTTGATCGACGATATCGTCGATTCAGGCGGTACGCTGTGCAACGCAGCCGAAGCGTTGCTGGAAAACGGTGCAAAGTCGGTTGCAGCTTACATCACCCACGGTGTGCTTTCGGGCGGCGCTGTGGCAAGGATTGACGGCTCGAAACTGAAAGAGCTGGTGATCTCAGATTCGATCCAGCTGACCGAGGCCGCCGAAGCGTCAGACAAAATCCGCGCGCTTCCGATTGCCCCGCTGGTGGGCGAAGCGATCCGCCGGATTGCTGATGAAAGCAGCGTGTCGAGCCTGTTTGACTGATGTTCGACCGGGCTGAAGTCCGGGAGATACTCATTGGCGCGGCGCGTGCTGGTAATGCGCTGACCTATTCGCAGATGCTGCAATTGCTCGGTTACCGCTTCACCCGGCCCAAGATGAGGGCGCTGTGCGCTGTGCTCGATACAATCGATCAAGATGGCCGCCTTGATGGCGAACCAGACCTAGCGGTTCTGGTTGTGCGCCAGTCCGATGGGCTCCCGGGGCAAGGCTGGTTTGTAAATCGCTCACATCTTGCAGAGGAAATGGCCAAAGAAACCGGGCTTGCCTGGCCACTCGATTGGGAGGGAGCCGAGGCCAAGGCCTATGTTAGGTTTCATCAAAAGCGGGCTTTTGATTACTGGCAAGATCGCTAAAGAACGCCCATGACTCCAGCCGATCTAGACTTCGCCAACCGCCTTGCTGATGCCGCCGGTTCCGTAATCCGCCCGCTGTTTCGCGGCGACTGGGAGGCGGAGACGAAAGAGGACTCCTCTGCCGTCACCGAGGCGGACCGAGGGGCCGAGGCGGTCATGCGCAAGATGATCGAGGAAGAACGCCCCGATGATGGTATTATCGGCGAAGAATACGGCCGCACGAACGAAGGCGCAGGGCGCCAATGGGTGCTCGATCCCATCGATGGCACACAAAGCTTTGTCGCAGGCCGCGCCATTTTCGGCACGCTGATTGCGCTCATGCAAGATGGCTGGCCAGTGCTGGGCATTATCGACCAGCCGATCCAGCGCGAACGCTGGGCAGGGCGCGTGGGCGAGGTGACGACCCTCAATGGCAAAGCGGTGAAGACGCGTCCCTGCCGCGCGGTAGAGGGCATGAGCATGGCCACCACGTCGCCCCATTGCTTTAGCGCGCAAGAGGCAGACGCATGGCTAAACGTGGTCACCAACGCCTACCCCAAAATGCCTTTCCCGATCTATGGCGGGGATTGTTATAACTATGCGCTTCTGGCGAGCGGCCAGATCGACCTTGTGATGGAAAGCGGCCTCAAGCTCCACGATTACGCGGCGCTTGTTCCCGTGGTCGAAGGCGCAGGCGGGATCATGAGCGATTGGCAGGGCAATCCGCTGGATGCCGAAAGCGATGGTTCGGTGATAGCGCTTGGCGACCCGGCGCGGTTGGAGGATGTGATGGCGGCGATGGGTGGCGGCGCACAGCACAATCACTAGAGCCGATCATGCCATGACCCAACCTACCCACCTCTTCTTCTACGGCGTCCTCCAGGAAGGTCTCGGGCCCGACGGCGGCGATTGGCCGTTTCTGAAAGGTCTTGGCATGGGAGCGCCCGCGACAACGCAAGGGGTGCTTTATGCAATACCGACCGATCATGGCTGGCACCCCGCGCTGATTCTGACGCAGGCGCGTCACTCGACCGTGGTCCACGGCGCGATTCATGAGGCATCCCATGTCGACATCGGGCCGGTCGATGACTTTGAAGGGCCAAGCTACACGCGGCAAGCTGTGCCGGTCGATGGATGGGACGGCTATGGCGACACTGAGGCTGATGCATACATCTGGACCGATGATCTGCCCGAGGGCGCGCAGCTTATTGCCAGCGGCAATTTTGCACAGTGGCTCGAAGAGACGGGTCGCCCAATCTATTCGGGAGGGGCCTATTCGGGTGGATGAAACACCCCTGCTGCTTGGCCAGCATTTTCCTACTCCGGCATCTCAGGGTAAACGGGCCGCCATGGACCGCTTCACCTAATCGCTTTTGGGCCCTCTGTTAGGCCCGGTCGCTCCAAGGGGACGTTCTTTGGCCCTGAACAGTGTGTCAAGTGTGTCAAACTCTGGCAGCGGCAAGGCACCGAATCACTTGCATCTATGTGCAAATTCGTTATGTGCCGCCGCCTACCGACACGTATTTGAGCGTTCGGCCTGGCGACAAGGGCTGCCAGGGCTGAGCCAATGTGTCTCTTTATGAAGGAGATGAAAATGCCCAAGCTTAAGACCAAAAGCGGTGTGAAGAAGCGCTTCAAAATCACCGCAACTGGCAAGGTCAAGCACGGTGTTGCGGGTAAACGCCACCGTCTGATCAGCCACAATGCGAAGTATATCCGCCAGAACCGTGGAACCTCGGTCGCATCTGACCCGGACACGAAGACGATCAAAAAATGGGCCCCATACGGGCTCGATTGATCGCTTAGTCAGGAGATAAAGATATGCCACGCATTAAACGCGGCGTTACCACGCGCCAGAAACACAAACGTCTTCTTGACCAGGCCAAAGGTTACCGCGGCCGCCGCAAGAACACGATCCGCATCGCCCGTCAGGCGGTCGAAAAAGCAGGCCAATACGCCTACCGCGACCGTAAGGCGAAGAAGCGCAGCTTCCGCGCGCTCTGGATCCAACGCATCAACGCAGCTGTTCGCGCTGAAGGCCTCACATACTCGCAGTTCATGCACGGTGTGAAGCTCGCCGGGATCGAGCTTGACCGTAAAGTCATGGCCGATCTTGCGATGCACGAAGAAGCAGCGTTCAAAGCGATCATCGTTCAGGCGAAAGACGCACTTCCAGCTTAATTTTGACCAGGTGATCCTGGCATAATGAGATGATGAGTACACAAAAGGGGCCTGGCGCTATCATCGGCGCTGGGCCCCTTTCGCTTTCTCAGGCGAAAAAGGGCGCTTTTGCAAAAGGTCTGAGATTGTAGGTTTGCGCCTATAATCTTGTAGTTTTTCGACAACTGCGCCAAATGACGCCGATGTCTAAGGCGAAACACCCAGATGGCCGAGCGACCCATGCTGAACCGATCAGCGGTCCATCGCACTCGGTCCGAGCCGTGTTTCATCCAGCACCTCCCCAGTTTGAGGGGTGTTTCACTACCTTCTATCAATTGAAACTTGATGTCGCCGATGGCGGCGAGGTTCATGACTATCTTCAACCCGAATGGGCCAATTTGCGGTTCTTCGCAGGGTCCACTCCCAAGTCTCATATCTCAGGCCAGAAACTGTCGGGTGCACGCTTTGTTGCAACCGGTCCAAGCTCAGTTGCGAACCGTTTCAGCATCGGGACCTCGCGGATTTGGGGTATCGGGATTTTGCCATTGGGCTGGGCCCGGCTGATTGATGCCGAGGCCTGCAACTACAGCAATACTCTGTTTGATGGTGCGCAAGACGAGGTCTTTGCTAAGTTCGATGGCCTTTCTGACGTCCTGTGCAATCCAGACGCGGATGTTGAGGAGCAATTGACCGCGATCAGACAGACGATGGAATCGATGATGCGGCCATCGCGCGATGAGGACAAAATCGTGCGCATTCATGATGCTCTGGTGAACGGTGATCATCTTGCGGTGGCACGCCTTGCCGATGCCTGCGCGATGAGTGTGCGCACTCTTGAACGCGTTTGCCGCCGCTATTTCGGCTTCACGCCAAAACGGTTGATGCGCCGCCAGCGGTTCACCCGGAGCCTGACAAGCTACATGCTACACCGCGGGGCTTTGTGGACCGAGGCGATGGATGAGGAATATCACGATCAGGCGCAGTTTACCCGCGAATTCACTGAATTCATGACCATGACGCCAAGCAAATATGCAAGATTGGAACACCCAATAATGACCTCCTTCATGGAGGCGCGCGAGCGAGTATGGGGCAGTGCCGCTCAAGCACTAGATGGGCCGCGTCAGGCCGATGACGATCTCGAATAGGGCAGACGCTGGCGTGAGCGCTGGAACGCAGATATCAGTTTCAATCCGCTTTGCGCTGCCCTCAGCCAGGCTCACCCCCTATGTAACGACGTATTATTGTACGCAGGTTACGTCATCCGACGCCGATGCAATGATCGAAGACCGCCTGCATCCTGAATGGGCCAATCTGCGCTTTATCGAGAAAGGGATGTCTCAGAGTGCGATCGGAAGCGCCCCTTTGGAAATCGTGCCCGAATTTGCAGTTGCTGGCCCGACGTCAATCGCGCCGCGCTTCCGAATGGGGCCGGGTAAAAGCTGGGGTGTTGGCCTAATGCCGCTTGGCTGGGCCGCTTTGTTCGGTGCACCGGCGAGCGAATACACCGACAGGGTGGTCGATGGGCTGAAGGATCCGGCCTTCTGGGCCTTTCATCCATTAGCAAACGCATTGTCCCGCAGCAGCAGCCGCGATTTTGCTGAGGAGTTGGCTCTTATTGAGGCTCATATGGAGGCGCTGTGTTTGAAGGACACCTGCGATATGCGGGCCATTCATGCAGTCAATACCGCTATAGTGGACTCCAGAATTGGAACAGTCGCCCAATTGGCCAAGGAAGTTGCGATGAATGTTCGTTCCCTCGAACGCCTTTCAAAGCGCGCTTTTGGCTTTTCGCCCAAGCTTTTGCTGCGACGCCAACGGTTTTTGCGAAGCTTGTCCAAATTCATGCTCGACCCTTCGATGAAGTGGCTCAGCACACTGGATCAACACTATCACGATCAGGCCCATTTCGTTCGTGATTTCAAGCGCTTTATGGGTATGAGCCCGAGCGCTTATGCTAAGCTCGACAAGCCTATTCTTATGGCCGCTGCGCAGGCGCGCATGGCAATTGCAGGGCAGGCAGTGCAGGGTTTGCACGACCCCAAGGCGGACTAATCGCAAGATCATGCGAAACGCGCTTTGCAAAGGGGCGCGATTCTCGCTAGCGGACCGGCCAATTGGAAAGCGTAATTGATGACCGAATTGACAGATCAGAAACAGACAGCCCTTGCCGCTATTGAGGCAGCGACCACACTCGACGCGCTCGAAGAGCAGCGCGTTGGTGTGCTTGGCAAAAAAGGCTGGGTGAGCTTGGCGCTCAAGACCCTTGGCCAAATGAGCCCGGACGAACGCAAAGAGGCAGCCCCTGCCATTCAGGCGGTTCGCGGCGAAGTGGCGGCCGCGCTTGACGCGAAGAAAGCCGAGCTGGAAACGGCCGCTCTTGAGGCGCAATTGACGAGCGAGACGATTGATCTCACCCTTCCAGCGCCAGACCAGCCCAAGGGTTCGATCCACCCGGTTAGCCAAGTGATGGATGAGCTCGCCGAGATTTTTGCCGACCTCGGGTTTTCTGTCGCCACCGGGCCAGAGATCGAGGACGATTGGCACAATTTCACCGCGCTCAATATGGATGAAAGTCACCCTGCGCGCGCGATGCACGATACGTTCTACTTCCCGGATAAGGCGCAAGATGGAGCCTCGATGCTGCTGCGCACACACACATCGCCAGTGCAAATCCGCAGTCTGAAAAGCGAAGGCGCACCGATCCGCCTGATCGCGCCGGGCCGGGTTTATCGCTCTGACAGCGATGCGACGCACACGCCGATGTTCCACCAAGTCGAAGGGCTGGTCGTGGATGAGGACATTCACCTTGGCCACCTCAAATGGACGCTCGAGACTTTCTTCAAGGCCTTCTTTGAGCGCGAGGACATCGTGCTGCGTCTGCGCCCCTCCTACTTCCCCTTCACCGAACCGTCGGTCGAAGTCGACGTTGGCTATTCCAACGAAGGCGCCGGTAAAGAAGGGGGGCGCCGCGTCGTGGGCGGCCACGGCGATGAGGATGGCCATGATTGGATGGAATTGGGCGGCAGCGGCATGGTCAACCGCCGCGTGCTCGAATTCGCTGGCATTGACGCTGACAAGTACCAAGGGTTCGCCTTTGGCCTTGGTATCGACCGCATTGCGATGCTCAAATACGGAATGAACGATTTGCGCGCCTTCTTCGACGGTGATCCGCGCTGGCTCGCCCACTATGGCTTCTCGCCCTATGATCAGCCGACGCTTTCTGCAGGTGTAGGAGTGCGACCATGAAGTTCTCAACCACATGGCTGAAAGACCACCTCGACACAGAGGCGACCCTGCAAGAAATCTGCGACGCGCTGACCAGCATTGGGCACGAAGTCGAGGGGGTTGAAGACCCTTCCCTAACGCTCGCAGGTTTCCGCGTGGCGCATGTCCTTTCGGCCGAAAAGCACCCGGATGCGGACAAGCTTCAGGTGCTCAGCGTCGATACGGGTGAAGGTGATCCGGTTCAGGTCGTCTGCGGCGCTCCCAATGCGCGCGCCGGGATGAAAGGCGTTTTGGGCCTTCCGGGCGCGGTTGTGCCGTCTAACGGCATGGAACTGCGCAAGGCGGCTATCCGCGGGGTTGAGAGCACCGGCATGATGTGTTCCGCGCGCGAGCTTGACCTTGGCGAAGATCACGATGGCATCATCGAATTGCCCGACGATGCAAGCGTTGGTCACAGCTTTGCCGACTACCAAGGCTCGTCTCCAATCATCGACGTGGCCATCACACCCAACCGCCCCGATTGCATGGGTGTTTACGGCATTGCGCGCGATTTGGCAGCGGCGGGATTGGGCACTTTGAAGCCCATCGCAGTGCCCAAGTTTGAAGCGTCTGGCGCGTGCCCTATCGAAATCCGCACCGATGATGCGGAAGGCTGCCCTGCATTCTATGGCCGCGTGATCAAGAGCGTCAAAAACGGACCATCACCCGATTGGATGCAGCAGCGATTGAAGTCGGCTGGTCAAAAGCCAATCTCGCTCCTGGTGGACCTCACCAACTATCTGATGCTCGCTTTTGGTCGCCCGGCGCACGTTTATGACATGGCAAAGCTTGAAGGCGCGATTTTCGCACGGCGTGCGGCCGAAGGCGAGGAAGTGCTGGCTCTGAACGAGAAGACCTATACCCTCGACGAGACCATGACCGTTATCGCGGATGATGCAAAGGTCCTTGGGATCGGCGGGGTCATGGGCGGCGAGGACACAGGGGTTCAGGATGAGACATCTGATGTGCTCTTGGAAATCGCTTATTTCGATCCGGCTCGCATCGGTGTGACAGGGCGCAAGCTTGGCCTTGCGACCGATGCGCGGACACGGTTTGAGCGCGGCGTTGATCCTGAGTTTCTGGAGCAGGGCCTCGACCTTCTCACAGGGCTTATCACCGAGCTTGCTGGCGGAACGGCGAGCGAGGCTGTGCACGTAGGCTCTCCTCCAAGCGAGGCAAAAGTGGTTGGCTTCGACACCGCGTTGACCAAACGCCTCGGCGGTGTGGACGTGGCCGAAGACGAGCAGCGCGCGATCCTGACAAACCTTGGCTTTGAGGTCTCGAGCGACTGGCAAGTGACTTGCCCGCTGCGCCGCAATGACATCGAAGGGCCTGCTGACTTGGTTGAAGAGGTCGTGCGTATTCACGGCCTCGATAAGGTTGAAAGCGTGCCTTTGCCGCGCGTTGATGGCGTTGCTCGTCCAACCGCGAGCGGGCAGCAAATGCTCGAGCGCAAATTGCGCCGAGCAGCGGCTGGAAGCGGGCTTGATGAAGCGATTACATGGTCGTTCTTGCCCGAAGACGTCGCGGCGCATTTCACCGTAACCGATGATCTGTGGAAGCTCAGCAACCCGATCAGCGAAGACATGAAGGTCATGCGGCCTTCGCTCATCCCGGGTCTATTGATGGCAGCCAAACGCAATACTGATCGCGGTGCAGGATCAACGCGCGTGTTTGAACTGGGTCGTCGCTATTTCAAGGGTAAGAACGGTGCGAGCGACGAACGCGCCACCCTTGGTGTGGTGCTGTCCGGTGAAAAAACGCAGCGCGGCTGGGCCAATGGCAAAGCGGCAAGTTTTGATGCTTACGATGCGAAGGCTGCTGCTCTCACTTTGCTTGAAGCAGCAGGTGCTCCCACTGGGCGCTTGATGGTCATGGGAGAGGCGGGCGACCAGTTCCATCCGGGCCAATCAGCCACCTTGCGCCTCGGTCCCAAGAATATTCTTGCCCGCTTTGGCATGATGCACCCTGCAACGCTCAAGGCCTTCGACATGGACGGACCGGTGGCAGCGGTTGAGCTGTTCCTCGATGCCATCCCCGCGAAAAAGGCGGGCAAGGGTCCTGTAAGCTTTGCCCGGCCAAGCTTCACGCCGCCCGCGCTTCAAGCAGTGACGCGCGATTTCGCCTTCTTGGTGCCCGCTGACCTTGCAGCCGAAGACCTGCTCAAATCGGTGCGCGGATCGGACAAGGTGAATATCACGGGTGCGCGCGTCTTTGACGTCTTCACCGGTGAGGGCGTGCGCGAAGGACAAAAGTCCATCGCAATCGAGGTCACACTGCAACCGCAGGACAAGAGCTTTAAAGACAAAGAGCTGAAAGCGATTGCCGACACCGTCGTGGCAGCAGCGGCCAAAGTTGGAGCGGAGCTGCGCGGTTGAGCCTTGTCTGCACGAACAAGGGTGTTGAGCTTCATTATGAGGTGTCCGGAGACCGGCGCGATCCACTGGTCATGTTGATCGCGGGTGCCGGAGCTCCCGCACAGTTCTGGCCGGACGACTTTTGTGAGGCGCTTTCGAATGATCGGCGGCAAGTGCTCCGCTTCTGGCATCGCGACACGGGTCATTCAGCGCATTTTGAAGCTCCATATGACATTGAGGCTCTGATGAGCGATGTGCTCGCCCTGCAGCACGCCGTTGGCGCGGCCCAGGCCTGTATCGTGGGTCATTCAATGGGCGGTTACATCGCTCAGCTGATTGCCTGCCGTCAATCCAACCGGGTGAGCGGCTGTGTCGCCATGGCCTCAGGTCCGATCTTCTCCGAAGAAGGAAAGGAGCGGCTTGGTCTTTCATCTCCTGATGAGAGCCTTTGGCCGCTGTTAATGGCTAACCAGCCCTCCGGCGACTTCGAGGCTGACTTTCCGGGATGGATGGCAAGCTGGCGCATATTGAACGGCGAGCTTGACGTTGAAGAGCCAAGAGCACGGGCCTATACTAGGGCGCTATACGAGGGCTCCGCTTCGAACCACCAGATTGCTGAGAACCATATTCACGCGGTCTCGACAACGCCGGACGAGCTGGCTGAGGAGCTGAGCCATTGCAATGTGCCGATGCTTTATCTAACCGGCGAACACGATCCATTGGTGCCACCCGATCACGGAGCCAAGGCAGCGCAGATCGCGCTTGACGGCGCCTTTCAATCCCTGCCGGGTGCAGGGCACATGTATTTCAACACTTCGACCTGGGACCTCATTCTGCATTCTGTCTCTCAGTTCATCGCAGCGATCGAAGGGCCAAGAAAGCCGAGCCAGTCATGACGTCCAATCGCCGCACTTTCGCGATCATTTCGCACCCTGACGCTGGTAAGACCACGCTCACCGAGAAGCTCCTCCTGCAAGGCGGCGCGATCCACTTGGCGGGCGAGGTGAAGGCGCGCGGCGATCAGCGGCGTGCACGCTCTGACTGGATGAAAATCGAGCAGCAGCGCGGCATTTCGGTCACCTCGTCTGTGATGACGTTTGAGCGAGAGGGCGTTACCTTCAACCTGCTTGATACGCCGGGCCACGAGGATTTTTCCGAAGACACCTATCGCACGCTCACTGCAGTGGATTCTGCTATCATGGTGATTGACGCGGCAAAAGGTATCGAGCCGCAAACGCGTAAGCTCTTTGAAGTCTGCCGCCTGCGCTCTGTTCCGATCATCACCTTCGTCAACAAGGTTGATCGTGAGGGACGGCCGGTCTTTGAACTGCTCGACGAGATTGCAGACATGCTTGCGCTCGATGTTTCGCCGCAAATGTATCCGGTCGGCATGGGAGGAGAATTCCAAGGCATTCTCGACTTTGCGAGCGGCGAAGTGGTCGTGCCAGAAGGCCCATCGCGCGAATTCAAAGGCAAGCGGGTTGCAGACTTCGATCTACCCGAAGAGATCGCCGAGAACGTTGAGCTGGCGCAAATAGGCTATCCCGAATTCGACCTCGAAGCCTATCGCAATGGCGATCTGACGCCTGTTTATTTCGGATCAGCGCTCAAAAACTTTGGCGTCACCGAATTGATCGAAGCGATTGCCCGAATTGCCCCGCCTCCGCGCGCGCAACCTGCAGGGGACAAGCAAATCGCGCCCGACCACGGCGAGGTCTCAGGCTTTATCTTCAAGGTTCAGGCTAACATGGACCCCAATCACCGCGACCGCATCGCCTTTATGCGTCAGGTGTCGGGGACGTTTAAGCGGGGCATGAAGCTGATACCGTCGGGGCTTGGAAAACCGATTGCGATCCACTCTCCTATCCTGTTTTTTGCGCAGGACCGCGAGATTGCCGATACGGCGGAAGCGGGCGATATCATCGGCATTCCAAACCACGGCACTTTGCGCGTAGGCGACACTTTGTCAGAGAAGAACCAGCTGCGTTTTACCGGCCTGCCCAACTTTGCGCCGGAGATTCTGCGCCGCGTGCAATTGAAAGACCCGACCAAGACCAAACAGCTCAGAAAAGCTCTCGACGACCTTTCCGAAGAAGGGGTCATTCAGGTTTTCTACCCAGAGATCGGCGCGCAGCATATCGTGGGTGTTGTCGGACAGCTTCAGTTGGATGTGCTTATCTCGCGGCTTTCGGCCGAGTATAAGGTGGAGGCGGCTCTTGAAGCCTCCCCCTTTGCGACTGCGCGTTGGCTCAAAGGTGATGCAAAATTGCTGGATGAGTTTGAAAGCTTCAACCGCGCCAATCTTGCTCGCGACCGGGACGGAGACCTTGTCTTTATGGCAAAATCGCCTTGGGATGTGAATTATCAGGTTGAAAAGAATCCCGAGCTCAGTTTCTCCGCTACTAAAGAGCGTTAAGCGCGGCGGGTTTTGTGGGATTTTTGACCCGCCCTGGTTTGTGGTCTATCGAAGGCCATGCTTTGCTGGGGGGACAACAAGCGCGAAATTGGGTTGAGGGGAGCATTCGTTCTCTTCGCCATCGCGGTTTTGATGTTTGCCAATCCCGCTCAGGCGCGCAAAGTCGCGCTAATTATCGGAAATTCGGTTTACGAGCATACGGGCCAACTACCCAATGCTGCTAATGATGCGACCCTTATCGCCGATGCGGCGCGGACTGCCGGGTTTCAAGATGTCATTGTCGGCAACAACCTTGGCATAGACGGATTTCGCGCGGCTCTCCGCGAGTTTCGTTCGAAAGCAGATGGCGCAGACGTTGCCATGGTTTACTTCGCCGGACATGGGATCGAGGGCAGCGGTAAGAACTGGCTCATCCCTACCGATGCGAAGCTGGATTCAGCCCGCGACCTTCCTTACGAAAGCATCGATCTTGATCTGGTGATGCAGTCATTGTCCGGTGCACAGGTCCGCATCGCCGTGCAGGATGCCTGCCGCAACAATCCGTTCGGGAGAACCTGGAGATCCGGCACACGGGCTGTCACGCGCGGATTGATCGGTGTTGAGGCCGACGATGTGCTCGTCATATACGCAGCCGCTCCGGGACAGACCGCGAGCGATGGTGACGGTCAAAACTCACCCTTCGCGAGAGCTTTGGCGCAAAGGCTGCCCGAACCCGATGTTCCCGTCCAATTGTTGGGCGGATTGGTTCGCGACGACGTGCTTTCAATCACTGATGGCGAACAGCGTCCCTTTATCAGTGCCAGCATCACCGGCACACCCATCTATCTCGTGCGTGAGAACACCGGCGTCCTTGTGGCTGGCTCATCGACAGCTCAGCTTACGTTATCGGGGAAGCCAGTGCGTCTGACCGACGTTAAGATCGAGACGGTCAGGTTGACGGGCTTTTTTGGAAGGCCGGACAATCTGTTCATTGAATTTTCTGATGGATCCCGGTTTCCCGAAGACAATGGCGCTTCGTTTCGTGTGAAGACAGGCGATGTATGGCAGCCGCAAGGGGACTTCGTTTTTGAATCCGATGCAAGCTTTCGCGTAATGGAGTTCGACGATGTCGGGGGCCATGATCTGATAGGGTCGGTACAACTTGCGCAGACCGCAGGCGTTCATACCGTCACACTCAACGGCGATCGAAGTGAGTACAAAGTAACTTACCGCCTCGCAGCCGCATTCGAGTAACAACCCCCCTATGGCGGCTCGCTCTAGTCGCAGTTTCATTCAGTCTTGCAACATGCACCGCTCTAGCGTAAAGCCCTTGGCCATGACCCCATCAGGCCCGACCTCCCAAAGCTTCATCTCACAACGCCTCAAGCTCAATTATGTTGATTGGGGCAACCATGAGGCGCCGCCGCTCGTGCTGGTCCATGGTGGCCGCGACCATGCGCGCAGTTGGGATTGGACGGCTGAGGAATTGGCCAAGGATTATCACGTTGTCGCGATGGACCACCGCGGACATGGCGACAGCGATTGGGTGTCAGATGGCAATTACACATCCAACGACATGGTCTACGACCTTGCCCAATTGGTGCATCAGCTTGGCCGAGGCCCGGTGACTATCGTCTCGCACTCCATGGGCGGCAATGTCGCGCTGCGATATACAGGCATGTTCCCCGATATGGTGACGAAGCTGGTCGCGATTGAGGGTTTGGGGCCTTCGCCTTCATGGAAAGAGGAACAGCGCAAGACGCCTTACCCAGAAAGGATGCGCGAATGGATCGAGAAGAAGCGCAAAGCCGCAGGGCGCACCCCGCGCAAATATGAAAGCATCGAAGCCGCTTTTGCGCGGATGATTGAAGAGAACTCTTACCTAACCAAGGAACAGGCGCGCCACCTCACCATCCACGGGGTCAATCGCAACGAAGACGGAACCTATAGCTGGAAATTCGACCCGCATTTGAACGTGTGGCAGGTCGAGGATGTGGCCGATGAATTCATGGAGGCGATCTGGGGCGCGATTACGTGCCCGACTTTGCTCCTTTATGGTGAGAAAAGCTGGGCCTCCAATCCTGAAAAAGACGGCCGGCTCGAGCATTTCAACACCGCTAGCGTGATCGAATTCGAAAACGCAGGCCACTGGCTACACCATGATCAATTCGACAGATTCATGTCCGTCTTACGCGACTTTCTCTAGTTCTCGGGCTTTAATTCTCAGGAGCAACTCATGGCCGAATTTTTCGATGCGCTAGACGAAAAGCATGTGGCCATGATCGAGAAGCAGGCCGTGTTCTTCGTTGCCACAGCTGCGATCGATGGGCGCATAAACCTTAGTCCTAAAGGCTATGATGCATTCCGCGTGCTCTCGCCCACTCAGGTTGCTTATCTTGATCTCGGCGGCTCGGGAAATGAGGCCCATGCCCATGTGATGTCAGATCAGCCCGACAGGGGGCGTATCACGATCATGTTCTGCAATTTTGAACAGCCCGCCTTGATATTGCGCATTTATGGCAAAGGTCACCCGGTTCTGCCGCAAGACGCCGAATGGGATGAGCTGGCCCGCATCTTCACCCTACTTCCTGGCACGAGGCAGATCTTTGTGATCGATATCGAGAGTGTTCAGACCAGCTGCGGATGGGGCGTCCCTTTCATGTCGCTCGAGGGTGAGCGCGAGACTCTTAAGAAGGCCCATCGTCAATCCGACCCTGGCGAGTGGGAAGCAAAAATGGCGAGCCGAACGAGTAGCATCGACGGCCTGCCGACGCGCCCAACAACACGGTATATTGCAGGCGACACCTGATCACCGTTAGATTGTTACGCGCAGGGTCTGAAATTTGCGCAAGATCAATCCTGCGTGCCTAAAATGTGAACAATCGATTAAAATTTGGGCACGCAATTTTGTGCGGGTGCACAATTTTCCTGCTACGCAAGTCCAATTCAGCCTTGTTTCCCTAGCGTTACGCCCGCCGTGCCATGAATGGCACGCTCCTTGCTGCTTATCTCAGCGAGCCGGAAGGGCCGGCTGGAACCATAAAGGGGGCAAGGATGAAATTCATCATCGCCATCATAAAACCATTTAAGCTCGATGAGGTGCGCGAAGCATTGGGCGCGATCGGTGTCGCTGGAATGACCGTTTCAGAGGTCAAAGGCTTTGGCCGTCAGAAGGGCCAGACCGAGATTTATCGCGGGGCTGAATACTCCACCAATATGCTTCCCAAAGTGAAGCTCGAGATTGCGGCCAGCGACGACATTGCTGAGCAAGTAGTCGAGACAATCCAACAGACAGCTAACACCGAAGCGATCGGTGATGGCAAAATCTTCGTCCTCGACCTTGCTTCAGCCACGCGCATCCGCACCGGCGAAGCCGGCGAAACCGCACTCTAAGCTCTCGGAGAACAGGCACATGATAAAACCTCTCCTCAAAGCCGCTGCTCTCCTTGGAGCTAGCGCGCTTGTCGCTCAGCCTGCTCTGGCAGCTGTTCCTGATGCGGAGGTCGTCTCGGCCGGCACCGCATATATCTTCAACACTCTTCTGTTCTTGATCGGTGGCTTCCTTGTGATGTGGATGGCTGCTGGCTTTGCTATGCTCGAAGCTGGCCTTGTCCGTGCAAAGAACACGTCAACACAGTGCCTTAAGAACATCGGCCTTTATTCCATCGCCGGTTTGATGTTCTGGGTAATCGGTTATTCCATCGCCTATCCTGGATTTGCCGAGGGGTCGCTTGGCCTGTTTGGCATTGCTGGTTTCCCATATGCGATGCAGGGCGTAAGCGAAGCTGACACGGGCACCGGCTACTCGGTCGCTTCTGACTGGTTCTTCCAGATGGTTTTCTGTGCAACCACTGCCTCGATCGTTTCGGGCACCGTGGCTGAACGGGTGAAGATCGTTCCGTTCTTCATCTTCGTGACTGTCTTGACCGGCATCATCTACCCCGTTGTTGTCAGCTGGGAATGGGGCGGTGGCTATCTTGATAGCGTCCACGGTTTCAGTGACTTTGCAGGCTCGACCCTTGTTCACTCAACCGGTGGCTGGGCTGCTCTTGTCGGCGCTCTCATCATCGGCGCGCGTGCGGGCCGTTATGGCGCTGATGGTAAGATCAATGTGTTCCCGGCATCGAACATTCCTCTCGCGACACTGGGTACCTTTATCCTTTGGCTGGGCTGGTTTGGCTTTAACGGTGCATCGCAGCTTGCGATGGGCACTGTGGGCGACGCCTCTGACGTCTCGAAGATCTTCGTCAACACCAACATGGCAGCAGCCGGCGGTGTGGTCGTTGCGATCATCCTGACGCAGGTTCTGTATAAGAAAGCGGATATCACCATGGCACTCAATGGCGCTCTGGCTGGTCTGGTTTCGATCACGGCAGAACCGCTTGCTCCGACTGTGGGTCAGTCGATCCTGATCGGCGGCATCGGCGGAGTGATCGTGGTCTTCACTGTCCCGCTTCTCGACAAGCTCAAGATTGACGATGTCGTTGGCGCGATCCCTGTCCACCTCGTTGCAGGTATCTGGGGTACGCTGATCGTTGCCTGGACGGGTGATGCGACCTTCGTGGGTCAGCTGGTTGGTGTTCTTCTCACCGCCGTCTGGGTCTCGGCTGCATCCGCTGTCGTCTGGCTTGCACTCAAATACACCATCGGTGTTCGTCCTTCGGAAGAAGACGAAATGAACGGCCTTGATAAGGCTGAGATCGGTGTCGAAGCCTATCCTGAATTCGCTCGATAAGAGCGCAAACAGTTTGGCGGGGTAAGAGACTCTCTCTCCTCTCCCCTCTTATCCCGCCAACCGATGTTCCTCCTGCGAACAATCAACCTTTTGAAGGCCGGAGCGCACGATACGCTCCGGCCTCTTTTTTGTCCCGGCAGGTTCCGTTCAGGCGTTCTCGGCAGCCTTGATGAAGTCAGCGCAGCGCTCGCCAATCATAATGCTGGGAGCGTTAGTGTTGCCGCTCACTAGCTTGGGCATGATGCTGGCATCTGCGATCCACAGGCCTTCTAGCCCGCGCATTTTGAGCGTGGTGTCTACAACCGCATCATCATCAGCCCCCATGCGGCAGGTACCGACGGGGTGGTACACTGAATCCGAACGCTCTCTTATGAGGTGGTCGAGTGCGTCGTCGTCATTCAAGTCGACTGGGTGGCGGTCCGTCGGGCCGTAAGCCTGCAATGCTGGAGCTTCTGCAATCCGGTGAGACAGCCTGACCCCTGCGCGCATAACCGCAATATCGCGGTCATCGTCCAGGAAATTGGGGTCAATAAGCGGGGCCGCAGCAGCATCATTTGAACCGAGGCGCACGGTGCCATGGCTTTCCGGGCGAAGCACGCAGGCATGCAACGAAAAGCCGTGGGCCTTCACCTGCTCACGCCCGTGATCTTCGAGGACGGCAGGCACGAAATGCCATTGAACGTCGGGAGCAGGCGCTCCGTCTGTTACGGTCCAGAAACCGCCCGCTTCTGCATAAGGCGTAGTCATCCGACCGGTTCGCTTGCGGCGATGTTCGATCACTGCCGCTGCCATTTGGAGCGTTCCTTTAAGGGTGCCGCCAATGGGCACATCACTTTCTGTTTCCCATCCGGACACATAATCAATGTGATCTTGCAGGTTCGATCCAACAGCCGGCTTGTCGAGGACAACCTCGATGCCTTGCTCTTTCAAATGATCGGCAGGGCCGATGCCTGAGAGCATCAGGATTTGAGGTGAATTGAACGCGCCTGCCGAGAGAACAATACCGCGACGCGCATGGATCGTCTCCGATTTCTTTCCGCGACGGATCTGCACTCCGGTGACCCGCCCGTCTTCCACGACGAGTTTTTCAACCAGAGTGTTGGTGCGAATGTCGATATTACCTTGCTCGCGGATAGGCTCGACATAGGCGCGCGCTGCTGACCACCGTTCGCCATCGCGCTGGGTCACTTGGTACAGGCCAAATCCCTCTTGGCCTTCGCCGTTGAAATCGTCATTGCGCTTGAGCTGCAATTCGCCCGCCGCCTCAACAAAGGCATGACTTGCAGGGTTTGCGCTGCGCTGGTTGGAAACGAACAGAGGCCCGCCATCGCCGTGATAATCATTGGTGCCGTTTTCATTGCTTTCCGCTTTGCGAAAATAGGGGAGAACGTCATCGTACGACCAGCCGGTGCAGCCCATCTGGGCCCAATTGTCATAATCCCAGCGGTTTCCGCGGATGTAGACCATCGCATTGATCGCAGATGACCCGCCAAGGCCTTTGCCGCGTGGCTGATAACCGATCCGTCCGTTCAGCCCCTTTTGCGGGACCGTATCAAATTTGTAATTCGACGAATTGCGGATGAAAGGCATGAAGCCTGGCGTCTTGATCAACATATTGTTGTTGCGTCCGCCTGCTTCGAGCAAGCAAACCCGGCGCGTACCATCCACGCTCAATCTGCCGGCAACTGCGCTTCCCCCGCTGCCACCGCCAATGACGATGTAGTCAAAACTATCCATGATCTCTCCTTCAGTAAGGAGAGTTAGCAGCTTGCGCAGCGTCTGCAATCGGGTTTCGATCAGCCACTTGATTTGCCGCTGGTTTCGCCCCCGCTTTTTGCCGCTCAAGCCATCCTGCGCGAATCGTATCAGACGTCTCGCGGCTGCTATCGTGGGTCCAGCCGGGTTCACGCAGGAGGTAGGAGAGCTTGTGGCGCCACGGGCTTCGCCAAATATCGCTGAGCATACCGATCCATTCGTGGAAGACAGCATAGAGCAGGTTGAAGCTGCCCAATTGCTTTACGATTCCATAGCGGATGGGCTCTGCCCCATCTCTTTCAGACAATTCCTCCTCGAACGTGCCAAACATCTTGTCCCAGATGATAAAGACACCGGCATAGTTGCGATCAAGGTATCGTGGATTGGTCGCATGGTGGACGCGGTGGTGGCTGGGTGTGTTCATCACTGCTTCGAACCAGCGCGGCATACGGTCAATCGCTTCTGTATGGATCCAGAACTGGTAGACGAGGTTGAACCCGCCGCAGATCGCAATCATCGCCGGGTGGAAACCTAGGAGCACCAGAGGCAATGCAAACAGCAACCCGAAAGTAAACGCTCCGGTCCAGCTTTGCCGTAGCGCTGTCGAAAGATTGTAATGCTGTGATGAGTGATGGTTTACGTGCGATGCCCACATCCAACGGATGCGATGGCCTGCGCGGTGAACCCAGTAATATTTGAGATCATCCAATACGAAACACAAAGGCCAAGCCCACCAAAGGCTCCACCACTCAGGCCCCATATCAAAAAGGCGGTATTGGTACGTCTCGATGAAAACGAAAGCGGCAAATCCGCCGAAGAGCGCTCCTGCTACGGTGGAGCCCAGGCCGAACGCAAGGCTTACCAAAGTGTCCATCGGCTCATAGGCTTCGGGTTTGCGCAGCCGTGACCAAATCATTTCGGCAAGCACGGCGACAACGAAAAGCGGAACGGCATATTGGGTGGGCGAAAAGTCTGGCATCTCAAATACGCGTTATAACCGGTTGATCGCATCGACCCAAATGCCGGGGTCATCGATGGAAAGCCGGACCTTGCCAAAACGGACATCGTCGCAATCGATGATGATCGCGTCGACTTCTTCGCGAACTTTTGCCTCGGGCGTCAGAACGCGACCTGCAAAGCGATTGCCATGGCGCTTAATTACCATAATTCGCCCTTCAGCATTTCGGGCCAACGCAGCATCACCGCCGCGGGCGATAGCAACCCGTTCTGCAACATAACCATCTTCGACCTCGCCCGCCGCAAATGCCACTGAGCCTTTGTCGGTCAGTTTCGGCTGACCACCAAGTTTCATGGCCCGCGCGAGCGCGAAGAGCGCCAGAATGGCAATCAGCGACACAAGAAACTGTAAGAAAATCGGGGGGATGTTCATTGCCAGTCAGAATATGCAGGAAGGAGGTGGGTTCTAGCGTGCAGCAAGCATGTCCATCATCGGCCGAATCGGGCTCACATCATACCCAGCCGCCAAAGCGGCCTGTGTAATCGCGTCTGGATCGGCACCCATCTTTGCGCTTGCAAGCGCCCATAGAAAAGAGGACCGCGTTCCAGAGCGGCAATAGGCCAGCAATCTTCCCTCAGCGCCTTTCATCGCGTCAATCATCGCATCGATTTGCGCGTCGCTAAAGCCAGAATGTCCAATGGGGATAGGCACATAGTTCAAACCGGCTGCGGTCGCCTCTGCCTTGATCGCATCGCTTTGCGGGGCGCTTGGATCTTCCCCGTCAGGGCGATTGTTGACGATTGTCGTGACCCCGCTCGTTTTGGCGGCAGCTATATCCGCAAGTTCGATCTGCTCGCTTGCGAATACCGTCTCAGATAATGATTTGAAATCTGGCAATGTATCCTCGCTGTTATCTGTTTTGCTTGGCGTTTTCGCTTTTCCGGCCAAGGGAGAGCTATCAACCTACCGTGCTAGTACCACCGTTTGACGTCTGAATCCGTCATATTCTTACGACAATCGCTTCAAACAACTTAAAACGTTCGCAAACTGCGTCTATGTGCGCTATGTGGATAAATAGGAAGAGCGGGGTCAGATTCTTCGAAGCCCCTCTCAACGTCTGATGCGGCTCGTTGCCCTCGTCGTCGGCGTCTTTGAAGTTGGGCAGCGATATAAGGTATATGCTCAGTTATGGGATACGACAGGGGACGTCGGCGCGGTCGGGATAAGCGCGACGGATTCGGCGAAGATAGCTTCGATCCATTTGGTGGCGGTGACGGATATTCACCTCCGCGTGACTTCGGAAATGACCGTGGTGGAGACCGTTTCGGCGGTGGTGGCGGCGGTGATCGCTATGGCGGCGGAGGCGGCGGTGATCGTTTCGGCGGCGGCGGTGGACGCGGCGGCCCTGGCGGCGGCGGTGGACGCGGCGGCCCTGGCGGCGGCGGTAGTCGCGGCGGGCCAGGCGGCGGCGCAGGCGGCGGCGCAGGCGGCGGTTTCAACCGTATGCCCGCACAGGTCGTTGGCACCGGCAAAGGCACTGTAAAGTTCTTTAACGGCCAAAAGGGCTTTGGCTTCATCCAGCAAGAAAGTGGCGGCGAAGATGTGTTTGTGCACATTAGCGCAGTTGAGCGTGCTGGCCTTGAGGGTCTGGCTGAAGGCCAAGAGCTCGAATTCAATCTCGTCGACCGTGGGGGCAAAGTCTCCGCTCAGGACCTGCAGGTTGTAGGCGACGTAATCGAAGTTCAGAAAGCTGACGCTGGCCCACCCAAGCGTGAGCTTACCGGTGACAAAGCAACTGGCACAGTCAAATTCTTCAATTCGATGAAGGGTTTTGGTTTCCTCGTGCGTGATGACGGCGAGCCAGATGCATTTGTCCATATTAGCGCGGTTGAGCGTTCAGGACTGTCCGAAATCAACGAAGGCGAGCGTTTTGAGTTCGACCTCGAAGTTGATCGACGAGGCAAGTACTCTGCGGTCAATCTGGTGCCTGTGCAGGAATAGCATTCCTCCGGTACATTGTCCGTTTGACCAATTGATCGAGCGGCCTTCTCTTATCTAGCATGGCGGCTCAAGTGTGGGCCGCCATTTGCGTTTGGGGCCCGATCTTACAGATTCAGGAACAAAGACTATGACGATTTCGCCGCTTATGCCCGTCTACCCGCGCTGCGGAGTTCGACCTGTAAAGGGTGAGCATTGCCACCTTATTGATGAGGATGGCACACGGTATCTCGATTTTGCTAGCGGGATTGCGGTGAACCTTCTGGGTCACTCGCACGCAGGATTGATCGAGGCGATCCAGAACCAAGCTGCACAGCTGATGCATGTGTCCAACCTCTACGGCAGTCCGCAAGGCGAGAAATTGGCGCAGCAATTGGTCGATGCGACCTTTGCCGACACCGTCTTCTTCACCAACTCGGGCGCTGAAGCGGTCGAAGGCGCGATCAAAGCGGCGCGTGCTTACCATCAGAATGCCGGTGACGCTGGTGATGCGGAGCGTTTCGAGCTTATCACTTTTTCCAACGCTTTCCATGGCCGGACCATGGCAACGATCAGCGCGTCAAACCAAACCAAAATGCATCACGGTTTCTCACCGCTGCTTGATGGCTTCAAATATGCAGAATTCGACGATCTGGAATCAGCGAAATCTTTGATGGGTCCCCATACAGCGGGCTTTTTGGTCGAACCAATCCAGGGCGAGGGCGGTATTCGCCCTGCATCCGACGCCTTCATGAAAGGACTGCGCGAACTTGCGGACGAGCATGATCTGATGTTGGTTCTGGACGAAGTGCAATGCGGCGTCGCGAGGACCGGCAAAATGTATGCTTATGAGCATTACGGCATTGAGCCTGACATTGTCGCGACTGCCAAGGGGCTTGGCGGTGGCTTCCCGCTTGGCGCTATTCTTGCGACGGAAAAGGCTGCGCGCGGTATGACTTTTGGCACGCATGGCTCCACTTACGGTGGCAATCCGCTTGCAATGGCCGCAGGCAGCGCTGTGATGGATGCTGTGGCTAATCCGGAGTTTCTGGCCGAAGTCACGGAAAAGGGTGAGCGGATCCGGACACGGCTTGAACAGTTTATTGGCAATTATCCCGAACTCTTCGAGCTGGTTCGCGGCAAAGGGCTTATGCTTGGCCTCAAGATGAAGGTCGAGAGCCGCCCGTTCTTCCTGCATCTTCGTGATAATCACCAGCTGCTGACCGTTGCTGCCGGCGATCAAACCTTACGGGTTATTCCGCCGCTTGTGATCGGCGACGCGGAGATCGATGAGTTTTTCGACAAACTTTCAGCTGGCGCTGCGAGCTTTAAAGTAGCGGAAACGGCGTAATGCCCGAGCAGACGCGCCACTTTCTCGACTTGGGGGATGCCGGAGCGGATGCGATTGCCGCGATGATCGCGGATGCGATTGATCGCAAAACCGCCCGCACCGACATGCCCAAGGGCCATCCGGACAAAGATGGGCCGCTCGCGGGCCGTGTCCTCGCTCTTGTGTTTGAGAAAAACTCCACCCGCACACGGGTCAGCTTCGATATCGCGATGCGCCAACTTGGCGGCACGGTGCTGATCTTGGAGGCTGGATCAAGCCAGTTGGGGCGAGGTGAGACCATCGCTGATACCGCCCGCGTGCTCAGCCGGATGGTGGATGCAATCATGCTGCGCACAGACGATCACGCCAAGATCGAAGAAATGGCGCGTCATGCGAGTGTGCCCGTCATCAACGGTCTGACTGACCGTTCCCATCCCTGCCAGATTGTTGCTGACCTTCTTACCGTCATCGAACATGGGAAAGCTCTACCGGGCCTTGAATTGGCATGGTTTGGCGATGGTAACAATGTGCTGCACTCGATTCTTGAGGCCGCGGGACTGATGAAATTTAATGTTCGGGTTGCGACGCCAAAGGGTTTTGAACCCGATCAAGAGTTCGTCGAAATAGCGCGCTCTGGCGGTGCCCGGGTGACGTTAACCAATTCGGCGGCGGAGGCTGCATCGGGCGCGGATGTGCTGGTCACGGACACTTGGATTTCCATGGGCCAGGCCGATGCTGATGAGAAGCGAAGGGCGATGGAGCCATTTCAGGTCAACGCAGCGCTGATGAGCGAGGCAAAGACCGATGCTCTGTTCCTCCATTGCCTGCCTGCTCACGTTGGCAAAGAGGTAAGCGAGGAAGTGTTCGAGAGCGCTCAATCCGTTGTGTTCGACGAAGCAGAAAACCGAATTCACGCACAAAAATCAGTGCTTTTGTGGTGTTTTGGGCATCTGGGCTGATTGCTTTAGAGCTCTTGGCGGGCCTCTGGGTCTTAACGCAAAGGGCTAGAGCCACCATATAGCTGAACCATGAACACAATTTCTGAGACATTTGAGGATAAGCTCCTCGGCTTCACTCTGCCAGACCGCAGCGCGCGCGGCCGTTTGGTGCGCCTTGATCGGGTGATTGACGAGGTGCTTTCAGCCCACGATTACCCACCCCCTGTGACCCATCTTCTTGAGGAGGCTTTGGTGCTCACCGCCCTGATGGGAGGGCTCCTTAAAAGTGAGGGTGAGGACGCGCAGCTTACTATGCAGGCGCAGACCAAGGAAGGCGCAGTTTCGCTATTAGTCTGTGATTTCCGCGGAGGAAGCCTAAGGGGTTATGCCGAGTTTGACGCCGCAACGCTCGCCGATTTAGGCGCAAACCCTTCGCTCACATCGCTATTTGGTACCGGGTATCTTGCTATTACCTTCGAAACAGGAGCGGGCCAGAGATACCAAGGGATCGTGCCGCTAGAGGGAGATAGCCTCTCTCAAGCGTGCGAAGCTTACTTCAGCCAATCGGAGCAGATCCCTACCTTGATAAGGGTTGCCAGCCGGGCGGGTGCCAATGGTGGTATGGCCGCAGGCCTGCTAATTCAGCATTTGGCAGATGGGGAAGAAGGCCGCGAGCGCCTTCATGTGAGGATGGATCATCCCGATTGGGAACATGTCGCGACTATGGCTGGTTCGATAAGCCATGATGAGTTGCTTGATCCTGCGCTGTCACTAGAAGCGATAGTTTGGCGATTGTTTCATGAGGAAAGCGAGACTCGCGTTCAAGCTGGCTGCGAAGTTTCGCGCGGTTGCCGGTGTAGCGCAGAGCATTACGCTTCGGTTTTGTCGCGTTTCCCCGAAAACGAACGGGCTGAAATGCGCAACGATGCTGGCCTGATTGCGGTCGATTGCGCGTTTTGCGCCAAGACCTTTGAGCTGTCGTTATAGCGCTTTATCGCCGTTCAGGAACGGCTCATCGTAGAAATCTAAGACCGTACGTGTAATAATCACGCGATTAGCGGAGATAGCGCGCATGACATCACGCGTAAAATATTCACCAATTGGTATCGCCACTGCGCTTGGCATGGTAGCGCTTGGCCTCGCACTTCCCGTTGCTGCTCAGTCCGATGGGCTGTCTATGCTGGAGGAACTTACCAAAGGCGAGTGGACTATCAAGCACCGTGATGGCTCGCCAGACCGCAAGATTTGCGTGAAAACCGGAAGAGAGCTCATTCAACTGCGTCACAAACAAGCTGACTGCAGCCGTTTCGTTGTCGAAGATGGCGCAAACAAGGTTGCGGTGCAGTACACCTGTCCAGGTAATGGGTATGGCCGGACTAATATCCGGAAAGAAACAGGCGCGCTTGTCCAGATTGAGAGTCAGGGCATCGCGTCTGGGCTGCCTTTTCAATTCGCTGCAGAGGCAAGGCGTACCGGTAGCTGCTGAGCTGCAAGACAATTCGCACTGATTGTTGCCAATCTGTGGTTTGGCGATTAGCTGCGCTCGTATGGCGTCCTCGAAACCTTCAGCGATCGTTCTTCTTTCCGGCGGCTTGGACTCTATGGTCTCTGCTGCCATTGCTTTGGAGAATGGCTTTGCCGTTCACGCATTGACCGTGAATTACGGCCAGAGGCATCGGATTGAACTTGACCGTGCCAAGGCGATTGCATCCAAATTGCAGCTGGAAAGCCAAACGGAAATCGCCCTTGATCTTCGAGCCTTCGGAGGCTCTGCTCTTACAGATGAGATCGCTGTGCCAAAGGATGGTGTTGGCGATGATATTCCCGTCACCTATGTGCCGGCGCGCAACTTAGTTTTCCTTGCGCTGACAACGGCTTGCGCTGAGGCCAAATCGGCACGCGACATTTTCATCGGTGTGAATGCGCTGGATTACTCAGGGTATCCCGATTGCCGCCCTGAGTTCATTGAGAGCTTTGCCGAGACTGCTCGCTTGGGCACCAAAGCTGGCGTGGAAGGTAGTCCGCTCAAAATCCATACGCCGCTCCAACACATGACTAAAGCCGATATTGCCATAGAATGTGCAAGGCTTGGCCTCGATCCTTCGTGGAGTTGGTCTTGCTATGATCCGACTGTCGAAGGTTTGCCTTGTGGTAAGTGCGATTCTTGCCGCTTGAGAAAAAAGGGTTTTGCGGAGGCGGGGATTGTCGATAGCACCTCTTATGCCGAATAACGTGAGCGAGTGACGCTTCACGTGCGCGGGGGCAAAGTGTTAGGAGATTTTCTTCGAGTGACAATGCCATAGGGCAGCCGGAGCCAATCGCTCAGGATCTGATTGACGCAGGAGATGCCCCAGTACCCGCGTATAGCTGGTATGCCCTGGGCGTATTGGTTCTTGTCTATGTTTTGAATTTCATCGACCGGCAGATTCTTTCAATCCTTGCCAACGATATCAAGGCAGACCTTGGCGTTGACGACGCCTATCTTGGCTTCCTTTACGGGACCGCCTTTGCGATTTTTTATGCGCTGTTCGGGATCCCCTTGGGCAAGCTGGCCGATAGTTGGAAACGCGTTCGTCTGATGACCTTGGGGCTAAGCCTTTGGTCAGCGATGACCGCATTGTCTGGCTTTGCGCGCGATGCAGGTCAATTGACCGTTGCCCGGATCGGGGTTGGTGTTGGTGAGGCAACCGCCAGCCCATCTGCTTATTCTTTGATTTCCGATTGGTTCCCGGCCCGTCTCAGGGCAACCGCCTTGGCTATCTATAGCTCGGGCCTTTACATCGGAGGCGGTATTTCGCTTGCGATTGGCGGTATGGTTGTCGACCGGTGGAATGCCGCTTTTCCCGACGGTGGACCGCTTAATCTGGCGGGTTGGCAGGCCGCCTTCATAGCTGTCGGCATTCCAGGGTTACTGCTCGCTGTTTGGGTAATGACGCTCCACGAACCTGTCAGGGGGGCGATCGATGGCCTACCAACAGCAGAAGACCCGCATCCATTCCGGGGCTTTGTGCAAGAGCTTACCACCGTCATCCCAGGCTTTACGTTTTTCGGTGCGGCATCGCGCGGTGGAATGGCGCTTGTCATCAATATTGCGGCATTTGTTTTCGCATTCGTGATCGCCGCCGGTCTTACCTTTGCTCTTGGCACGGGACAGGGATTCATCATGGAGGCCTTAGAAAACGCCTTGGGCACGGCGCTTCCTGCGATAAGCGACCAATGGTTCTTGCTGGCTCTGGGATATTATGCCGTATTCAGTTGGGCGACTGCGCTGCGTCGGCGGGATTATCCCACGTTTGTATTGACCTGGGGGTCGCCTGCATTTCTGTGCACGATCCTTGGGTATGGGACAGTTGCCTTCATGGCTTATGCCGCGAGTTATTGGGGGGCACCCTACGCAGAGAGAGTTTTCGGGGTATCCAAAGTTAGCCTTGGTTTCTGGCTTGGCGGTGGAGGGGCAGCAGGCGGATTTCTTGGAGTTATCCTCGGCGGACGGATGGCAGATGCGCTGATCCGCCGAACAGGTTCCGGACGAGTTTGGGTTGTCCTGTTCGGCCTTCTCAGCCCGATCCCCTTTGCGGTCGTGCAGTATACTACAGAGAGCTATTGGCTTTTTATCGTGCTCAACGTCGTGGTTGGCGGCCTCGCCGCATCTGCGTTGGGCGCTGCAGCCGCAGCTAGCCAAGCGCTTGTGCTACCGCGTATGCGAGGAACTGCGACTGCAACCTTCTTCCTTGCCACGACGCTGGTCGGACTAGCTCTGGGGCCGTTTACGGCTGGGTATGTGTCAACACAGAACAGTGACAATCTGAGTATGGGAGTGCTTTCGACGCTTTGGATCGCTCCGATTGGTCTGGCCTTGCTGATTTCCGCTATTCGGTTGACTGGGAAAGCGAGTGGTAGCGTTGTTGAGCGTGCTAGAGCGGCCGGCGAGAAGTTTGAAAGCGACTAAAGCCAGGCAGAACTGGCGATTGGCCTAACTGCATCTCGACCTTGGTTTTGATTAAAGTCAAGGTTTGCAGCGTTGCGGCCGCCCTTACAGAAACGAAGCGGCGATCGCTCAGTGCTCTACTCAAAGCCTTCTTGCTTGGGTTGTATTTCGCCGCTCTGCTTTGCATGAGTAGCGGACCAGGCTGCTTTTCAGTTGTCTGCATTGAGCAAAGAAAAAGGGGCCGGATTGCTCCAGCCCCCTTCTCGTATTTTGTAGAGAAAGCTTCGTCTTACATGCCCGAACCTGGCCCGTAAGTCACTTCCACACGGCGGTTTTGCAATTCGCGTACACCGTCCGCAGTTGGAACACGTGGCTGCGATTCGCCGAAAGCTTGGCTCGAAATACGACCCATCGGGACACCCCGACCGGTCAGATATTCGGTCACGCTTTCGTTACGACGGCCTGCCAACGCTTGGTTGTAGGAAACGCTACCCGACCGGTCGGTGTGACCTGCGAGCATAACAGCAGCAGTGCCGCAATTTGCATAAGCCGTGACAGCGTTGTCCAAGATTGTCGCCGCATCCGCAGTGATTACTGACTCATCGAAGTCGAAGAAGACGATGTATGGGCCAGTGTTACACGGCGGCGGTGGCGGCGGCGGTGGTGGCGGTGGTGGAGGCGGTGGCGGTGGTGGAGGCGGTGGCGGTGGTGGTGGAGGCGGAGCCTCGCCACCAAAGTTGTACACCAACGAACCCAAGATCGAATGCGATGTCAGGGAAGTGCTGAGGTCGCGTCCGAGTGGATCAATAATGTCCACGCCTGTCGCGTTGAAGTAGCGATACTTCAAGCCGACGTCCCACTTGTCACTGATGGGCGCGCGGATACCTGCAAGCGCTTGCCAAGCGAGGCCAGTGTCTGAATCATCCCAGAGACCGGGGCCATCGGAATTGACGCGACCTTCGAAGTCAACGCGAGCAATACCGATACCGCCGCCGACAAAGCCTTGCACGCCATCGTCTGGACCAAAGTCGACCAGGCCGTTTAGCATAAAGCTAAGTGCGTCAGTAATGCCGCCAGCAGGACGGATTTCAGACTGAAGCAGATTGACCCCGGCGGCTGTTTGATTGAGCGGCAGGCCTGGTACAGGTCCAGCCCCTACTTCGTCGAGCCCAGCACGGCGATAGCTTGTTTCAGCCTCAAGCCGGAACATACCGAAGTCGTGGCCAACAGCTACACCGGCGTCCCAGCCAGCATCGTGATCGACTGTGGCCGCGTCGATGTTAGTGTTAATATCAAAGTCGACGTCTTCAACGATCATCGCACCGGCATCACCTTGGATGTACCATTGACCCTCGCGGGCCATGGCCGGTGTTGTCAGAGCCGTCGAAGCCATCGCCAAACCAATGACGATATTGCGCATTTTGGAATTCCCCTTTTTCGAGTTGAGGCGCTAGCGTTGCTTAACTTCTAGGTATTATACAAGCAAGCTTCAATCGAGCGGACTGTTGCACGTTTGCCTCTAATTAGCTCCTGAATCCCGAAAAGTGGCCTTCGAACAGGTCTTTGTAACATCTTTCAAGAGCCTTTCCGCCTCAAGGGGTGCTTACTTTCTCGAATATCCCAGCATTCCGAAGAGCTTCGATCAGGGAGTCAATTGTTGCCCTCGCTTCCGTGTCAATTGTCGTTCCACCAGAGGGAGCTGCTGGCTCAACCGCCGCCTGCCAGTTGCCGTAATAGCGCAATTGCATTCCGGCCATTTGATCGAAGATCATCATGCCATTGGCCGGAGAAATGAACTCCCAAGCTTCGCCGAGCCAAATGGCTATCTCTTCATCGTGATTAAGCCATTCATTGGTGGCATTCTCAAGAACCCTGTACAAAGTTCCATCTTCAGGATTTGTAGGCGGGGTATCGAGCGAATCGACGACCACGTTTTGGATCAGCGCGTCCACCAATGACAAGGCGTGGTTGATGAACGGCTCTTTTTGCGCTTGCCCTGGGGCCATGGCTAAACTGCGGGCCGCGAAGGCTTTCGGGTTCAGCCGCTGAAAACAATTGTGCCTGCGCCCCGTTTGGGAAGCGAACCCGCCTCAGCGATGCTTCAAACGTGGGTCTGCGTTCAGGCGAACAGCACGCCAAGATCCCGCTTTCTCCTTCAACCATGACCGATCTTGCCTCTGTCAAAGAGGAAGACACCAAAGCAATGCGCGCCTCGGAATTGTTTTCTGCGATCATGCGCACCCATTCCGCGCCAGCTCTGGTCTTGCCAAATCCCCGGCCAGCAAGAATTAGCCAGCTGCGCCAATCGCCAGGCGGCGCAAGCTGGCTTTCGCGGGCCTGAATTTCCCATTGAAAGCGCCATTCATTGCGCTCCTCCTGATTGAGGGTTTTGACGATCCGTTCGCGAACAGAAGGGTCTTCAAATGCGAGCCAATCGAGGGTGCCCGTCAACGGCCGTTGCTTTCGCGGGCCTTTTCAATCTGGACCTGTTGGCGAATATCCTCAATCTTGCGATCAATCGATGCACGCACGGCGGCTGCATCCACATTGCGTTGTTCAGCTTGCGCTCTTGCTGCGTTTTCACGGTGGACCGTGAGCAATCTGATCGCGTTGGCGAAATCATATTTGTCTTTGTTTGTGCCATGCATCTCACCTTCGCGAAGCCGCCGGACGACTTCCATCTCAAGGTGAAGATAACCTTCATAAAGGGCCGCCAGCCACTTTCGCGCAAAGACGGGGTCTTGGCGCCGCTTATGATAAACGGCGCTTGGGTACAGACCCGCATTTGTGGCGGAACGAGTGACGTTTGAGCTCTCAGCCAGATGGATTAGAAATGCCTCGAACTTATCTTGTCTATGTTCCAGCACACCGATTTGGTTGTTGCTGGCGTCATGAGTAGATTGGTCAATATACGAGTTTATCGGTCGTCTCCCGTCGAAGATTGACCAGACAAAGCCCGCGTCTCAAGTAGAGAGCAGGCTTTGCGTGGTTGATCCCAAACCACCCCTAAAAGCGAATCACAATTTCTAGATGTTGATCTATTAGTACCAGATAGCGTGACGATGTCAAGAAAAATAACCAAATAGGTTTGTTAATTTTGGATTGCGCCGCTTGCAGTGCTCGAATAGGGCCTCGCCGTAAGTCCATCTCCCGCCGGGGGTAAGGACAACCTACATTATTGGATGAAGTTCAATTGGCCTGGCTGCGAGCACTCTACGAATGGACAATGGACAAAGCGGCGCATCCTTATGCGGTTTGGTGGCTGGCCTTTTTCAGCTTCATCGAATCAAGCTTTTTCCCAATCCCACCCCATCCACTCCTTGGTCTGATGTGCCTTGCTGAACCGAAGAAGGCGATCAAGTTCGCGGCTGTAGCGACAGTGTCATCGGTCCTTGGTGGGTTGTTCGGCTACGGGATTGGCTACTTCCTTTATGAAGCGGTCGGCGCATGGCTCCTCGGGCTTTTGGGGCTAACAGAGAGCTTTCCGATCGCTGCATGCTACATTCGAGAGCAGGGGGCCATGGCCGTATTTTTTGCAGCGGGCACCCCGGTCCCATTCAAGCTGATGACGATCACTGCTGGGTTTATCGAGATGAACCTTTTGACCTTCACGCTAGCTGCGGTGGCGGGAAGGGC
Source organism: Erythrobacter longus (assembly GCF_000715015.1). GTDB lineage: Bacteria > Pseudomonadota > Alphaproteobacteria > Sphingomonadales > Sphingomonadaceae > Erythrobacter > Erythrobacter longus. The sequence goes on along the minus strand of NZ_JMIW01000010.1, from coordinate 24,109 downwards.
GCTCATCTTCATGGTTGTTGGGGTGCTGTTTCAGGTTTTCGGCGCTCCGATCAAGCGGATCATCGATAAATATCTTGGCTGGCTCACCAGTTTGTTTGTGGTCTTGGTCGTTGGCGGTTTTATCGTCTTCACCCAGCTGGCAGGCGGAGAGGAAGAGCCCGACAATCACGTTTGCGCACAAGCGGTCGATGTAAGAGGCTGATACCGCACCCTGCTATTTGGTTCTCTGGGGTGTGGCCAATAACCGTTTTGGCAAAACGCCAGTGCGCTCAGCGATCTTGGTAATCTGGCCGTCGCTTTTCAAGAAAGGCGCGCTGTGCTTCTGAAGCGTCTTGAGTTTGCGACAACAAAACCTGCTGCCTGTCCTCAATCGCTAGCGCCGCTTCAAAGCCGGGCGCATCGATGTTGCGATTAAGGGCGTCTTTGCTCAGCCGAAGGCCCATAGGGGCGGTGAGCAGCATTTCGTCGATAATGCTCTGCGCAGCCCCATCCATTTCACTCGCTTCCACAATTGCGCTGACAAAGCCCGAGGCCAATGCCCTGTCGGCATGAATGAAGCGTCCGGTAAGGATCATCTCGCTCGCCAGAGACGCTCCGACGAGGCGGGGGAGAAAGTAGCTCGATCCCATATCACAACCGCCAAGGCCGATTTTAATATAAGCTGCTTTCATCCGAAAGTCGGGCGTGCAAAAGCGGATATCGCTTGCCAAGAGCAAGGAAAGCCCGCCTCCGCACGCCGCACCTTGCGCCAATGCGATAACCGGCTGGGGGCAGGAGCGCATCAGCTGCATCACACTCGCAATGCTCCGCTGCGTACGCCAAGTGTGCTGTACCGGGCCGACGCTTTCGTCCCTTGGCCAAGCTTCAAGATCGAGACCTGCGCAAAAAGCGCGGCCAGCCGCCTTCAAGACCACAATCCGAATATCATGGCGATCATGCAGCGCTTGAAAATAGTCGCGAAGCGCAAAGATGAGCGCCTCATCCATAGCGTTGAGCCGTTCAGGTCGGTTCAGCGTGACCGTGGCGACCGCTCCGTCTTGCGTAATCAGGATTGGGTCCGACAAGAATGACCGCCTTTACGTGCTAGATTATGCCAACCGCTTTACCGGCCCGCTCAAACATAGAAAGGACTGTCTGCACTTCTTCGGCTGAATGCTCTGCACACAGCGAACAGCGAAGCAAGGTCATGCCAGCAGGTGTTGCCGGTGGCCGCGCAAGATTGACATAAAGGCCCTCTTTCAAAAGCGCCTCCCACATCATGGCACCGCGCTCAAGGTCCGGCATAATTACGGCCACAATAGCGCTTTGCGGCTCTTTGGTGCCCAGCTCAAAACCAAGATCGGTAAGTCCCTTGTGAAGCGTCCGCGAGTTCTCCCACAGATGCGCGCGCTTGTTCGCGCCGTGCATAAGCTTGCGGATCGAGGTTGCCGCCGTCGCGACAACACTGGGGGGGAGGCTGGCTGTGAACACATAAGGACGGCATACAAGCCGCATGATATCGAACTTTGGATGGTTCGAGACGCAAAAGCCGCCGACAGTGCCGACACTCTTTGAGAAGGTGCCGATGATGAAATCGACATCATCAATGACGCCCTGCTCTTCGCAAACACCGCGGCCATTTTCGCCGATGAAGCCCATAGAGTGGGCTTCATCCACGAGCACCATAGCGCCATATTGCTTAGCGATCGCGACCATCTCTTTAAGCGGAGCAACATCGCCAAGCATCGAATAGACGCCCTCGAGGATCACCAGCTTGCCGGCCCCTTCCGGAATGCGGCGAAGGCGTTTTTCCATTGCTTCGATATCATTATGCCGAAAGGGCACGATTTCAGCATTACCCATCGCACAGCCGTCATAGATCGAGGCGTGACTGTCGATATCGAGAACAACGTAGTCACCCTTGCCAGCGATGGTGGCGATGATCCCAAGATTGGCCTGATATCCGGTTGAGAATACCATGGCGTGATCCATGCCGTAGAATTCCTTGAGTGCATCCTCGCACTCGCGGTGGCCCTGATAAGTGCCGTTCAGAACCCGGCTGCCAGTTGTTCCAGAGCCAAATTCCGTCAGCGCCTCTCGCCCTGCTTCCAAAACATCGGGGTCAAAGGTCATGCCCATGTAATTGTAAGTGCCGAGCAAGATCGTCTCGCGCCCGTTGCACACCGCCCGGGTTGGGGAGAGAACTTTCTCCATTACCAAATTGAACGGGTCTTCCACGCCGCTCGCCAAAAGCGTTTCACGCGTCTGAATGAGATCGTCGAATTTGGAAAACAGGTCGCCAGCCGGAGGGGTGTGCGTGGCGGTAATGGTGTCTGTCATAGCAAAGGCTCTCTTCAGCTATCCTGTAGCTTGTGAACAGCGCTGATCAGTTGGCCGTAGTTTTCAATCTCGGCCTGCTGGTTCATGCTGATAATGATATCAAACTCGTCTTCAATCTCAGCTACGAAATCCATGACGGTTAGGCTGTCAAATTCGAGATCATTTGCAAATGAGGTTTCATTTTTGATCTCGACACCCTTCTTGTTGAAGGGCTCTATCAACGCGCGGATGCGCTGATCAACGTCGGCTTCGGTCATGATTTAAGTGTGCTTTCTGTCTTGGGTGCAGGGTGCTGCACCTTCGGTTTGGTCTGCAAAAGCTGAGCCGGGGCAAACTTGTCAAGCTCTCGCCTAAATGGCAGACCAGTATGGCAATGTTATGGGGGTGGAACAATGGTGGCACAAGCCGAGCCTGAAAAAGGTGCGCCGATTAGTGGCTCAAAGGCGGCTGGATCGCACGAACTTGCTCAAAAAGAGCGCAAATTTTCCAATCATTCGATCCACCTAGTGCGGACTGCGCAAACCCAGACACTGTCTTTGTCCTCCATGGCAGACAATAAAGCGTCGATTTTAATCGGTGCGACATTCGTGGTTTTCTCCATGTCGATCACCAATTTGTTTGGGGGCGGGGCGACCTGGGCGGTGCTTACCTTGGCAGCGACCGCATTCATCTCATCCCTTTTCGCCGTGCTTTCGGTGATTCCATCCGTGCCTCAGGCACCCAAAGACCGGAAGAATTTCAATTATCTTTTCTTTGGTCACTACGTCTCGCTCGAAACCGATGAGTGGATCGATGAATTGCTCGATAAGTTTGAGACGGATGAGACGCTGTTTCGAACCATGCTGACTGACATCCATCAGGGCGGCCAGGTTTTGGCGGGCAAGAAGTATAAATATCTGAACTATGCCTATCGCACCTTTGTGTGGGGCGTGTTCATCACCTGGATCGTCTTCGCCTACGAGAATATCGCCCTTTAGCCGGGCAGCAATTCCTTCACCGCGTTCATAAACGGAATGATCGACACAGGCTTGGATAGATAACCAGCTGCGCCAGCTTCGCGGATCTTCTCTTCGTCACCCTTTGCTGCAAAAGCGGTCACGGCGAGGACTGGGATATCCTTGAGCGAGGTCTCTTTTTTGGCGGCCTCGATCAAATCAACTCCGGAAATTCCGGGCAATTGGATATCCATAATGATGAGATCGGGGGAGATTTCCCGTGCAGCGGAAAGCACTTCATTGCCATCCGCAATCGGTTTCACTTCAAATCCTTGCGCCTTCAGCACATCGCAGAACAATTTCCGGTTGAGGTCATTATCCTCAACAACCATAATTAGTTTTGCCATATGGGCGCCCGCCTGCTTGAAACTAACCCACATCTAATCGCGCGAGAGAACTATCACAATCCCTGATCCCAACGACAAGCCTCGCCATGCTGGTTCGCCTGAGGAGGTGAACCGGGCCAAGACCCTCGCGCTCGCGGCGCTCGGCTGGATCTTGCAGGATACAGAGCGCGCTGAGCGTTATCTTGAGCTGACCGGCCTTGATCCGGATTCTTTGCGGAACGGATTGGACGACGTGGCCGTTCTGGCATCGAGCTTGGATTTTCTAGCCAATTACGAACCAGACCTTATACGCGCAGCCGAAGCATTGGCTGTGACGCCCGAAGAACTGATTTCCACCCGAAGGAATTTAACCTGATGAGCTCCCCCCTATGAGCCGCCCCCTCGTAATAAGCGACTGCGATGAAGTGATTTTGCATATGGTCGCGCCGTTCAAAGTGTGGCTTGAAGAAAGCCAAGGCATCGACTTTGATCTGAGCGGTGGCGATTTTGGCAAGGCCTTGCGCTGGCGTGAAAGCGGTGACTTCCTCGCACCTGACGAGATTTGGAAGAAGCTTGGCGGATTTTTTGATACGCAAATGGACAGCCAGCTGCCGATCGCGGGCTCTATTAACGCGCTCAACACGCTCGCCGAAGAGGCCGACCTTGTTGTGTTGACGAACCTTGTGGATTTTCGCCGTGACCACCGGGCCGAACAATTGGCCGCCCATGGGCTTCACGCAAAGGTTTACACCAACCAAGGGCCAAAAGGACCGGCATTGGCGAAGATCATTGACGAGTTCCGCCCGACCAAGGCGCTCTTTATCGATGATCTGGCGCAGCATCATGCGTCTGTGAAAGAGACAACCCCGCACGTGATGAGGCTCCACCTTTGCGGCGAGCCGATGATTTCGAGCGCTATCCCATGCGCTCACGAAGCAGGCCATGCCCATGCGCGGATCGATCTATGGAGCGAGGCGCTGCCTTGGCTCAGCCAGCAATTGAAGGACTAAGCCTCATGACAATCGAAAACCGTCTCACCGAGTTGAACATCACTCTGCCCGAGGCTGCTGCACCTGTTGCAAGCTACGTGCCCGTGGTTGTTCAGAACGGCTTTGCATATGTCTCGGGGCAACTGCCCTTCATCGACGGCGTTCTGGCCAAAGGGCGGCTTGGCGATGATGTCGAGCTTGCCGAGGGGATGGAAGCGGCGCGCGCATGCGGCCTCATGATCTTGGCGCAGCTTAAAACTGCAGGTGTCCTGGAAAAAGTAGAGCGGGTCGTGAAGCTGGGCGCTTTCGTCAACTCGACGCCGGATTTCACCGATCAGCCAAAGGTCGCGAATGGCGCCTCTGACCTCATGCTTGAGGTGTTTGGAGATGCAGGACGTCATGCTCGCGCTGCTGTGAGCGCGCCGTCTTTGCCACTAGGCGCTGCGGTCGAAGTGGACGCGGTTATCGCGCTTGCGGACTAAGGCGCCCGCTTGATGGGCTCCCGGCCTGTTCCCGAGTGGTTGACCAGGTGGGAATACGCGCACCGCGGTTTGCATTGCGACGGTGTACCCGAAAACTCGCTTGAAGCGGCTCGGGCTGCGATTGAAGCGGGGATGGGCATCGAATGCGATATCCAACGCAGTTTCGATGACCAACCGATGGTCTTTCACGATTGGGAGCTGGACCGTTTGACGACTGGTTCGGGACTGGTCGAAGATCGTACCTGCGGCGATCTAGAGCAGATGACTTTTCGCGAGAACGGCGGATCCATTCCCAGTCTCGCTACGTTGCTAGAGGTGGTAGGTGGCCGCGTGCCGCTTCTGATCGAGATCAAGTCAAAGCCTGACTATGATGTGGAGTGGAGCTGTGTGTCTGTTGCCAATGTGCTCAAGAATTATTCTCACCCCCATGCCGTTATGAGTTTTGATCCGCGCGTTGCGACCTGGTTTCGCCAGAACTCGGCAGAAACGGTCTGCGGCTTGGTGATGCGCGAGGATGAGATGGGTTATACCCAAACGCCCGAAGCGCGCCGCGATGCGCTGGCGGTCGCCCGGCCCGATTTTCTCGCCTATCATATCGCTGCGCTTCCAAACCCATGGGTTTCGACCTTGCGCGCGGGCGGTCTTCCCATTCTATCTTGGACGGTGAATTCGCCAGAAACCCGCAAAAGGGCTCTCGAGAATGTCGATGCGCTTGTCGTGGAAGGCGCAGGACTGGCATGAGCGAGCGAGAATTGACCGTCCGTTTGGCACCCTGCGTGGGGCACTTTGACGCTGACCAGTGGAACGCCCTTGGTGGCAATCGCAATCCCTTTGTGAGCCATGAATTCCTGACAGCGCTTGAGGATTCAGGAAGCGTTGGATCGGGAACCGGCTGGGACCCTGCGCCCATCGCGATCACGGACGAGCACGACCGACTGCTTGCCGCCATGCCAAGCTATGCCAAGGGGCACAGCCAAGGCGAATATGTGTTTGACCATGCCTGGGCTGACGCACTCCACAGGTCAGGGCGAAACTACTATCCCAAACTCCAGATTGCAGCGCCCTTTACGCCTGCAACGGGCCCGCGGTTGCTTTTGTCTGATCCCACTCTCGCATCGCACCTTCTCAAAGGCGCTGAAGTGGTGTGCGAGCAAAATGGCCTGTCATCGGCGCATGCGACATTTGTGGACCCTGACCAGTTGCCCCTGTTTGAGGCAGAAGACTGGCTCATCCGCAGTGATATCCAGTTCCATTGGCTTAACCGCGACTATGACAGCTTTGAAGGCTTTCTCGAAAGCCTTGCTTCGCGCAAGCGCAAGAACCTGCGCAAAGAGCGGGAGGCGGCAAAACAAGGTCTGCGAATAGAACGCCTTTCGGGCGATGATATCAAAGCTGAGCATTGGGATGCGTTCTGGGTCTTTTATCAGGACACAGGCGCACGAAAATGGGGGACCCCTTACCTTACCAGAGAGGCGTTCACACTTCTAGGCGAGCGTATGGGGAATCGAATGGTGCTGATCCTTGCGTTTGATGATGGTGAGCCCGTTGCCGGCGCGCTCAACTTCATCGGCGCAGATGCGATTTACGGGCGTTATTGGGGATGCACACGCGAAGTGCGCTTCCTGCACTTTGAGCTGTGCTATTATCAAGCGATCGATATCGCGATTGAATTGGGTTTGCCCCGTGTAGAGGCAGGGGCGCAGGGCGGCCACAAATTGGCGCGTGGTTACGAACCTGTGCAGACCTTTTCGGCGCACTATCTGGTCGATCCGGGCTTCCGCGCGGCGGTTGCTGATTTTCTAGAGCGCGAACGCGAAGGCGTCGCTGCAGATCAGCTTTTTCTGGATCGACGAACCCCTTTTAAGAAAGGGTGATCGAAAACTTCAATCCTAAGCAGCGCGTCGTTCTTCAGAAAGCCAGCGGCGTGCGCGGCGCTGTGCTTCGGCGATTTCGCGCGCAGTCATTTCATCGGAGACGTCAGCGCGGCAGAACGCTGCGTCTTCATGGCCCCGTGAAGCGGCAAGATTGAACCACTTGTGGGCTTCGATAAGGTCGGATTCGACGCCGTTGGAACCTGTAGAATAGGCAACACCGAGGTTAAATAGGGCTGCGACATCGCCAGCAACTGCGTCGGCAAGGTAACCAGCGATTGCAAGATCGATTTCACCGCTCTCCACGGTGCCACTTGCGACTTGATCGATAGACTTAAATTGCATTTCTTTTACCCCGTCTTCTTCATGGCCCAAATCCCCTTTGAGGGCCGCGTTGCGTTAGTCCTCAATCATCATGGTCAACAATTGGTTAACGGCCTCGGGTTTTCTTAATCAGTTACGAGGATTTACGCGGGCCAAACAGCGCTTCGTTCCATCAAATCTGCGCTAATCGGGGAGCGGGGCCGTAAACTGGCTTGCGAGCTTTTGAACGCTTGCCTATAGCGCGCCGAGCAAGGGATTGCCGGGCTAATTTGCGTCTGGAAGCGTAAGTGGGTCTGGCCGTCTGCAACACGGTTTTTGGGATTAGAGGACCACATGTCAGCGGCGGCGTCAGAAGAAATCGAAATCATCGAAAAGGCCAAGAGCCTTTTGGGCGAAGACTACGTTCCCAACGATGACGAAGAGTATATGAATAAGCGTCAACAGGCGTATTTTCAGATGCTTCTTCTCGAGTGGAAGCGGTCTATTCACAGCGCGGCGGGTCAAACCCTCCAGTCTTTGGCAAGTGGTCCGATCCGCGAGCCGGATCTCAACGACCGTGCCTCGAGTGAAACCGATTGGGGCATTGAACTTCGTACCCGTGATCGTCAGCGCAAGCTTATATCCAAGATCGACTCAGCCCTTCGCAGAATCGACCAAGGCGAATACGGTTATTGCGAGGTCACTGGGGATCCGATTGGCCTGAAGCGTCTGATCGCAAGGCCAGTGGCCACTATGACCGTCGAAGCGCAAGAAGCGCATGAGCGCCGAGAGAAGATTTCACGCGACGACTAAGGCAACAGCCAACAAAAAGCTCAGCCGACAAGAGAGGCATGATGTTGTGCCGATTTGAGGCACGTTTGGTTTTCGCCGCCGATCCGGATGTAAATTTTACGACCCTTTAACCGTGTACTAGTAGCTGGATGAACGAAGCACATTTGGGCTCATGTCTCCGGCAAACCGCCAGATGGTATGGGCGACAAATTATAATAACCACGATGAAGGTCGGAGACGTTACGACAATGACAGGTGTCGAGACGAGAAGTGTAACACGCGACAGCCTCTTTTTGCTGGCTAACGTTTCTGTTGAACAAGACAGTGCTCAGCACCGCGTGCGTGTTCGAAATCTATCGGACGGCGGCATGATGGGCGAGGGCACGATGAAGGTCAGTCGGGGCAACCGGGTCGACGTCGAGCTGCGCAATATAGGGACCGTCAAAGGGACTGTTGCCTGGGTCCAGGATCAGCGTTTCGGCATTGCCTTTGATAACGAGATTGATTCCCAATCTGCACGCGCGCCTTCCAACCACGGCGCAATGCAAGATACCGCTTCAAGTTCAGTGTCGTACGCGCACCGCGCTCCGCCACCTCCCAAAGACTCGAGCAATCTTCGCAAGATTTAATGCGTTACGCAAAATCCAGCGTTCCATCGGCCCGTTAAATTGGGCGAGACAAGACGCTGTTCTTGGGCGGATTAGGTGCTAATCGTACCTGAGTGACCCGAACACTATTCCTCTGCGCTTTATCAAGTGTGCTGTTCGCCTGTGGCCCTGCCCCAGATCGCGGACCGTTGGGTGTTGCCATCATCGGTGAAGAAGAGGAATTATTCTCCTCCGGGGTTAGGCTCTCGCCCGCAGCGCAGCATATACGGGCCGCTTCGCACGAAGGCCTTGTTGCCCTCGATCAAACCGGACAGGTCGTGCCAGCGCTCGCTGAGCGTTGGATCGTCACAGATGACGCGATGAGCTACATCTTTCGCCTGCGTAATTCCGAGGGGCCAAATGGTGAGCCGATTACGGCGGCGCAAATCCGCCTTTTGCTGCAGGAGAGGATCCGCCAGTTTGAAGGAACATCGCTGGGCCTCGACTTTGCCAAATTGGTAGAGGTGAGGGCAATGACGGGCCGCGTGATTGAACTGCGTTTGTCCGGGCCAATGCCAGATTTCCTGCGGCTTTTGGCTCAACCTGAGCTTGGTCTTGCAATTGAGGGCAGCGGCACTGGTCCCATGATGGTGGAGCGCGAGGATGATGGCGCGATTGCCAGGCTTACCATGATGCCACCAGAGGCCCGCGGGTTTCCAGCGCGGCAGGATTGGCGAGAGCGAACCAGAGATTTGGCGGTACAAAGCCTTTCAGCGCGTGATGCGATTGATGCCTTTTCACGTGGTGAGCTTGACCTTCTTATGAATGGAAGGATTGCAGAGTTTCCAATGGTCGAGCTTGGGCCATTGTCGCGCGGTGCTGTTCAGGTCGATCCCACCTTCGGCTTGTTTGGCTTCATCGTGCGCAGTGATGCAGATCTATTGGAAAGCCCGGCTCGGCGAGAGGCGCTTTCTATGGCGATTGACCGTGAGACCCTGCTTCAACCTTTTGGGATCGGCGGATGGGCGCCAACCTCCTGGATAGTGCCTGCCAATATGTTCGTTCCGGCTATCTATCAAAGCAGCAGGTGGCCTGATCTGACTTTGGAACAAAGACGCGAAATTGCACGTGGCCGTGTTGCACAATGGCGAGCTGCGACCGGCGAAGAGCCTGTGGTTCGTGTTGGCCTTCCCGAAGGGCCGGGGAGCGATCTTCTCTTTGCCTCGCTAGCACGAGGGTGGCAGGAAATTGGCGTGCGCGCTGAAAAGGTCGGCCTTGGCAAAGGAGGAGATCTTGAGCTGAGGGACCGATTGGCGCGCTATTCGTCGCCGCGCTGGTTTTTGAACCAGCTCAATTGTTCGATTGCCATTGGCCTATGCTCGGAAGAGGCCGATGCGTTGGTAAGCGAAACTCTGACGCTTCGTGATCCATTTGCGAAACAAGCTTTGCTTATCGAAGCGCATCAAATTTTAACGCGAGAAGAAGTGTTTATACCGCTTGGAAGCCCGGTGCGCTGGTCTTTGGTGCGCGGTACGGTCGATGGGTATCAGGCCAACCCCTGGGGGCTTCACCCCTTGCCTGAGCTCGCTGAGGCCCCAAATTAAAGTGGGTAGGAGTGAGAAAATGACGACATCTGGCAACAGGCCTCCAATCCTGTCGCATCCATCCGCTCAAGATAGAGCGGGCTTTGACGACCACGGCGCGGCGCGCCCTGAAGGGTTGAGCTTTGCTTTGCCCACGGGGAGCGATCCGCATTCGGTCAGGGCACGCGTGGAGGCGGTGGAAATACTGTTGGAGCGTAGTTTTCGCATTCCCGGTGTAAATATGCCGATTGGCCTTGATGCGCTCATTGGTCTGATCCCGGTGATCGGCGATATCGTCACAACTGCACTTGGCGCTTACATCGTATGGGAAGCGCGCAATCTGGGGCTTTCCAAATGGCAACTGACCCGGATGGGAGCCAATGTGGCTGTCGATACGCTTCTGGGCCTTGTGCCGGTCGTCGGTGATGCGGCAGACTTCGTTTTCCGCTCCAACACTCGGAACTTGCGAATCATCAAGAAGCACCTCGACAAGCACCACCCAGAAACGAAGGTTATTGAGGGCTAGGGTTGCGACCCCTAGGCCTCCAGCTCAATGTCCCAATACAGCCAATCGCGCCATGTCTCATGCAGGTAGTTTGGCGGGAACATCTTACCCTGCTGCTGCAATTGCCAGCTGGTCGGGCGGATCGGCTTCATCTGCACCGGCATATTCGCCTGTTTAGGGGTCCGGCCGCCCTTCTTCATGTTGCATGAGCCGCAGGCGGTGATGATGTTTTCCCATGTCGTTTTCCCGCCAAGCCGGCGCGGAATGACATGGTCAAAGGTCAAAGTGTCATTCGATCCGCAATATTGGCATTCGAATTTATCGCGCAGGAACACGTTAAAACGGGTGAAGGCAGGAAACTCGCTCGGTTTGACATATTGCCTCAATGCGATGACGCTTGGGATTTTCATATCCAGGCTGGGCGAGTGCACTTCACGGTCATAGCTTGCGACAATGTCCACCCGGTCCAGGAACACCGCTTTAATGGCAGTCTGCCAAGGCCACAGGCTCAGTGGGTAGTACGATAAAGGTGTGTAATCGGCATTGAGCACAAGTGCAGGGCATGCCGAAAGGTTACTGTGCGCATCCTTTTCAGCGCAACGGTATCGCGCGGCCTGCTCGATCAGCTCGGCTTTGAACATCGTTCGCATCCCCTTCTGATTGACACAGAACATGACGTGACAGGCAAAAGAGTCAAAGCCATGACGCTGTGGGTATCCACAGTTGTAGCATGTGTCCAACAAGTGGAAAGCGTGTGGACACCATGTGAATAGCTAGACCGCCTTTCCTGTGGCATGACGATTTTATGAGCGATTTGCCTCTCCATATCCGCCCGATTGTAACCCGGTTTGCGCCAAGCCCCAATGGGCCATTGCATCTGGGTCACGCCTATTCCGCAATTGTCGCGCATGACTTGGCAAAGGCAGCAAGTGGCCGTTTCTTGCTTCGGATTGAGGATATTGATGGGCCTCGTTCAAAGCCTGAGTTTGCCGATGAGTTTCGGCGCGATCTCGAATGGCTGGCATTGGAATGGGAAGAGGTGCCCGCGCAATCCACTCGGCTCGATACATACACGGCGGCGGCCGATGAGCTGTTGCAGCGCGGATTACTCTACCCTTGCGATCTCACTCGCAAACAGATTGCCGCGCTGCCTTTGCGCAAAGGAAATGATGGGCTCACATATCCGGGGACGTCGCGCGGTCTTGCCCAAAGGGGTGTGACCGACGGTGCGGCCTTGCGGCTGGATATCGACAGAGCCTTGGCACAGACCGGTGATCTGTCATGGTTCGACGAAATTGCCGGAGAAATGAAAGCCGACCCGCGCCCCTTTGGTGATGTGGTTCTGGTGCGAAAAGACCTGCCTGCCAGCTATCACCTGGCCGCAACGCTTGACGATGCGCGCGACGGTGTGACGCTTGTGACGCGGGGCATGGATTTGTTCGAGGCCACCCACATTCACCGCTTGATCCAAGCGCTGTTGGGCCTGCCCGTTCCGACCTGGCACCACCACAAACTATTGCTTGATGCCAATGGCGAAAAGCTGGCGAAACGCCGTGGTTCTCCTTCACTTGCTGAGCGCCGATTATCTGGCGAAGATGGTGTGATGCTTGCAGAGCAATTGCGGATGCAAAATTTCGAGCTTGGAACTTGATGGCATTGCGACCATTTAGTTTCCCATGAACTATATTCTTATCCCTGCGCTCGTCATCTTGTGTGGCTTGGTGGTGTTTTCGCTGGTGCGAGGCATCATCGCTTTCCTCAAGACGACCAAGATCGACCTTGAAACCGGTGAGGCGGAAACCGTCACCGAGATGCAGGATCTGCAAAACAAGGCGATGTTTAACCGTATCAAATACCAGGCGATGGCAATCGGAGTGGTCGCTGTAATCGCTCTTGTAGCCGGCGCTGGAAGCTGATTTTCCGCTCAAAATGGTCAAGATCAACAAGATTTACACGCGCACCGGTGATGATGGCACAACCGGCCTTGTCGATGGATCGCGCACGCAAAAGCATTCGGCCCGCATTGCCGCCGTTGGTGTAGTGGATGAAGCGAACTCAGCCATAGGCTTGGCTGCCTGTGCAATCGAAGACGCGGCGAACCGCGCGCTTCTCACCCGCATTCAGAACGATTTGTTCGACCTTGGCGCAGATATTGCGACGCCCGCCGATGATGGCGACTTTGCGCCTAAGGAAATGGCCCTGCGCATGGTTGCCTCGCAAGCAGAGTGGCTTGAGGCGCAGATTGATGCACTCAATGAGGATCTGGAGCCGCTGAACAGCTTTGTCCTCCCCGGTGGCAGCGAGGCGGCGGCCCGCGTCCATGTTGCGCGTGCCTGCGTTAGAGCCGCTGAGCGCGCCATGACACAGCTTGCAGGCGAAGCGCCGACCAATCCGGCGGCACTCATCTACATCAATCGCCTGTCCGATTTGCTGTTTGTTCTGGCCCGTGTGCTGAATGACAATGGGAAGGCTGATGTGAAGTGGGTGCCCGGCGCCAACAGGTAGAGCGCCAACAGGTAAAGCGTGAACCGCTAGCCAAGACAATCTAACCCGGCTAGGAGCCCTTTGCTGCACTTGCGAAGGGAACTCTAACATGCAGAAAATCGCTGTCATCGGGGCCGGTCAAATGGGCACCGGCATTGCTCAAACTGTTGCGGCCAATGGCATGAAGGTGATGCTGTCAGACGTTGATCTAGCGACCGCCGAGGCGGGCAAGGGCAAGATCGAAAGCGCGGTTTCCAAATTGGTCGGCCGGGGCAAAATCGAGGTGGACGCTGCCGAAGCGCTGCTCTCCCGGATTACTCCGGTTGCCGATTATTCGCCGATGGCAGAAGCCAATCTCATAATCGAGGCCGCGACCGAGCGCGAAGAGATCAAGAACGCGATTTTTGAAAGCGCTGGCAAAATGCTCGCCAAGGATGCGATTTTCGCGTCCAACACCAGTTCTATTCCCATCACCCGCATGGCGAACCATTCACCCGATCCTGCCCGCTTTATTGGGCTGCACTTCTTCAATCCGGTGCCTGTCATGGGCCTGATCGAGGTGATCCCCGGCTTGGCAACCGCCAAAGACACGACCGACCGCGTGACGCAGTTCGCCAAGGGTCTGGGTAAGGAAGTGGTGCTCAGCCAGGATGAACCCGGCTTTGTCGTGAACCGCATTCTTTTGCCGATGATCAATGAGGCGGTGTTTGTGCTGGGCCAATCAACGGCTGGGATCGAAGATATCGACAAGGGCTGCCGTCTGGGTCTCAATCACCCGATGGGACCTCTGCAATTGGCGGATTTCGTGGGGCTCGACACCTGCCTTGATATTATCAAAGTGCTCTACAAGACCACGCGCGATAGCAAGTATCGCCCGGCGCCTCTGCTGGTCAAATATGTCGAAGCAGGGTGGTTGGGCCGAAAGACAGGCCGCGGCTTTTACGACTACACCGGTGAGGCACCTGTCCCCACGCGATGAGGGGATAGAGGCTTAATTCCCGACCGCTTGGACTTCGGGGCTGCCACCTGCTTGAGGCGGTTGCACATCAGGCGCGCCGGGCGCTGCGCTTGAGGTAACGGCCGCTCCGCTAGAGCGGGTCCTTCCGCTCACCTGAGTAGGGTTTGCGACACGGTCGCCAAATTCCGGCACATCACTGATCTGCTCTTGCACTTTGGGACCGCTCCCAGATTGCGGCGACACGCTTGTTGCGCCCCAATCGTCAGTGACAGCGCCATCGTCAGACCATCCGGCCGCTGAGTTTGCGGCAAAACCGGCCTGGGCAGGCTGCGGGGCAGCTTGAGCTGCGGGCGCTGCTGCAACAGCCTCTTGCGGGGCCTTGTCGCTTCCTGAAAGCTCTTGGAAAGCAACACTTGCGATCAATGCAACAGCAACGACCACGCCGGAAAAACCGAGCGCGACTTTTGGGTTCTCGAAGAGCGTATTAGACATGGCTGCACCCTTACCCGGATAGAGTTAAGGATTGGTTGGCATCGCAAGTGAAGGAAAATTAATCGAGTGAGCTTTTAAGCTCATAAAGCAGGTCCAAGGCATCACGCGGCGAAAGTGCATCAAGATCGGCACTGCGCAGCTTTCTGGCCAATACCTCTTCGCTTGTCTCGGTCACAACAACTTCGGCAGCAGCAAATAGCGGCAATTCGCCGAGCCCTGCCGCAAGCCCGCCCGTTTCATTGCGCGCTGCTTCCAGTTTTTCGAGCACCTGTCCAGCACGCTTGATGACCGTTCCAGGAACCCCTGCAAGTTTCGCAACCGCAAGGCCGTAAGAGCGGTCCGCTGGCCCTTCGGCAAGCTCATGCAGCAGCACAAGGTCACCCTTCCACTCACGAGCTCGTACGTGGTGGAGGGATAAACGCTCGCAGCTTTCCGCAAGACGCGAAAGCTCGTGATAGTGGGTGGCAAAGAGGCACCGGCACTCGATTTTGGAGTGAACAGCCTCGACCACAGCCCATGCCAGCGCAAGCCCGTCATAAGTCGATGTGCCGCGGCCTACTTCATCCAGAATGACGAAACTCTTAGGTGTGGCCTGAGATAGAATCGCGGCCGTCTCCACCATTTCGACCATAAAGGTCGATCTGCCTTTGGCGAGGTTATCGGAGGCTCCCACCCGGCTGAACAGGCGGTCGACAAGGCCGATATGCGCCTCGCTTGCAGGGACATAGGAGCCTGCTTGCGCCATCAATGCGATCAGCGCATTTTGGCGAAGGAAGGTCGATTTACCGCCCATATTAGGACCACCGATGAGCCACAGCCGGTCATTGTCATGCAGTTTGCAATCATTGGCCACAAACCGCTCACCACTTTTGGAAAGCGCGGCCTCCACCACCGGGTGGCGCCCCCCTGAAATGGAGAGTTTGCCGCCATCCGATATGGTTGGCTTGCACCAATCGCCCTCGCTCGCACGCTCTGCATTGCCAGAGGCAACATCAATCCGGGCAAGCGCTGCAGCGGTGGCGGCAATCGCTTCGCGTGCAGCGCTGACAAGGGCGGTCAGCTCCTCAAAATGGGCCTCTTCTGCTGCAAGCGCCCGGCCGCCTGCCTCTGAGACGCGCGACGCTTCCTCGTGCAAGGTAAGCGAGTTGAACCGCACCGCACCTTTCATCGTTTGACGGTGGGTAAAACCGCTGTCGGGCGCCATCAAAGCGTCTGCGTGACGGTTGGGCACTTCGATGAAATACCCAAGCACGCCGTTGTGCTTGATCTTGAGCGAGCTGATCCCGGTCTCTTGGCGGTAGCGCGCTTCCATCGCAGCAATCGCACGCCTTGCGCTGCCAGACATTTCGCGCAGCTCATCAAGGCTTGCATCATACCCTTCGGCGATAAAGCCGCCATTGCTTCGCTCGGTCGGCGGCGATGCGACCAGTGCGCGCGAAAGCCGATCGATAAGCGCGCCGTGACCGGTCAGCTTGGGTAAAAGCAAGTCTAGCAGTGCAGGACGATCAGGTTCTCCAGAAAGCCACTCGTAAATTCGCCATGCCTCGCCCAGACCATCGCGCACTTGCCCCAAATCGCGCGGACTGCCGCGCCCTGCAACAATGCGCCCAAGCGCCCGGCCAAAATCTGGCAGCGCTTTCAAACAGTCGCGAAGGTTGGCTCGCTCAATTGGACGCTCCAACCAGAATTGCACCAGCGCAAGGCGGTTTTCGATTGCCGATTGATTGAGGAGCGGTGCGGAGATGTCTTCTGATAAAAGCCGTGATCCAGCTCCCGTCGAACACCGGTCGAGGGTGGCCACGAGGCTGCCTGCACGCCCGCCACTTGCCGCTTCTAGGATCTCAAGGCTTGTGCGGGTGGCCTCATCCATTGCCATGGTCAGCGATTGTTCGCGTGCGGTCGGCGGCAACAAGAACGGCAGTTCGCCGCGTCCCACGTGATCAAGGTATGCGACAAGGCCGCCTGCCGCCGCCAACATAGCTTTTGAAAACTCGCCAAAACCATCAAGCGTAGAGACGCCGTGGAGGGATTTGAGCCTTTGTTCGCCCTCATTGCTGGAAAAGGCGCTGCGATTGTGTCCCACGACGTCATCAGGGCCATATTGCCAGTCCTCGGGCACCACGACTTCGCTCGCGCCAAGGCGTGCAAGCGATGCGAGCAAAAGCTCCGGTGCGCATTCTTCAAGGACCATTGCGCCTGTCGAAATATCGCACGCGGCAAGCCCGATTGTCCCGCGCACCTCTGCCAAAGCGACCAGCAGATTGGCGCGCCGCGGTTCGAGCAAAGCTTCTTCAGTTAAAGTGCCTGCGGTGACAAAGCGGACAATATCGCGCGCCACCAATGCTTTAGATGCGGGCCGGCCCTCGCGTTTCGCGCGGGCCTTGGCTTCGTCAGGCGTCTCTGTTTGCTCGGCAATTGCGACGCGCTGTCCCGCCTTTATTAGCCGCGCCAAATAGCCTTCTGCGGCGTGAACCGGAACGCCGCACATAGCCACTGGCTCTCCGCCATGTTCTCCGCGTGCAGTGAGCGCGATGTCGAGGATGTCCGATGCCACTTTGGCATCATCAAAAAACAGCTCGAAAAAGTCGCCCATCCGGTAAAACAGGAGCGAGCCCTCCGCCTCGCGCTTGAGCGCAAGATACTGCTCCATCATGGGAGTGGGCTTGTTAGAAGCGGCCATCGGGTTTGCGGTGCCAGTGGCTTTGCGATTCGGGAAGGGGGTGCAGCTCACTTATCCAATGTGCAATCCCCCACTTTCATCTGGCGCACGGGCGGGCTAAGGCCCTTTGCAACGGTGCATTTTGAGATCAATTGAGGGGGCTGTCGATGGCAGACACGAACGATTCCGGGCCAAAAGGCGGATTTACCAGCCGCGAAGCGCTTTTTTACCACGAGACTATTCGCCCAGGTAAGCTGGAGATCGTCGCAACCAAGCCTATGACTTCGCAGCGCGACTTGTCACTTGCTTATTCGCCAGGGGTTGCTGTTCCGGTGGAGGCGATTGCCGCTGATCCGTCCCTAGCAGCCCGTTATACGGCAAAGGCGAATTTGGTCGCGGTTATCTCGAACGGATCAGCCATCTTGGGCCTGGGCAATCTGGGCGCGCTTGCCTCCAAGCCGGTGATGGAAGGCAAGGCGGTCTTGTTCAAACGCTTTGCCGACGTAGATTCTATCGATATCGAGCTCGACACCGAAGACCCCGAAGCCTTTATCAATGCCGTTGCGCTGATGGAGCCGACATTTGGCGGGATCAACCTTGAGGACATCAAGGCGCCCGAATGCTTCATCATTGAAGCAGCGCTGCGTGAGCGGATGAATATCCCCGTGATGCACGATGACCAGCACGGCACAGCGATTATTACCGCTGCGGGGCTGCTCAACGCATGTTATCTGACAGACCGCAGGATCGAGGACGTTAAAGTCGTTGTGAATGGCGCAGGCGCAGCAGCGATTGCCTGTACCGCTTTGATCAAAGCGATGGGCGTGCGACATGAAAACGTAATCATGTGCGACCGCAAGGGGCCGATTACCCCCGGGCGTGACAATGTCGACCAGTGGAAGAGCGCGCATGCGGTCGCCACCGATGCAACGACCCTTGAAGAGGCACTCAAGGGCGCTGACATCTTCTTGGGGCTCTCTGCCGCTGGCGCTTTGAAGCCGGAATGGGTCGCCGATATGGCGGACAAGCCGATCATCTTTGCGATGGCAAACCCGACGCCTGAAATCATGCCCGATGAGGCGAAGGCCGTGCGTCCCGATGCGATTATCGCGACGGGCCGAAGCGACTTTCCTAACCAGGTCAACAATGTGCTTGGTTTCCCTTTCATCTTCCGCGGCGCGCTCGATGTACAAGCGACCACGATCAACGAAGAGATGAAAGTTGCTGCGGCCACCGCGATTGCTGAATTGGCGCGCGAGCAAGTGCCTGAAGAAGTGGCGAGCGCTTACGGCAAGAACCAGAAGTTTGGGACCGACTACATAATCCCAGCGCCGTTCGATCCGCGCCTGATCGAAGTGGTGTCTTCCGCGGTCGCTAAAGCTGCGATGGATTCAGGGGTTGCCCAGTTCCGAATTGAGGATTTTGACGAGTATAAGCACGCGCTCAAATCACGCCTCAATCCGACGACTTCGGTTCTCACCGGAGTCTATAACGAGGCAAAAGCCAATCCAAAGCGGATGGTCTTTGCCGAAGCCGAAGAAGAAGTGGTGCTGCGCGCCGCGATCCAGTTCCGCGACTTTGGATATGGCACGCCGATCCTCGTGGGCCGCACCAAAGCGGTCATGGACAAGCTTCACCAGCTTTCCGTGTCTGATCCGGGCAGTTTTGAGATCCAGAACTCTGCCGATAGCAGCCACGTGCCTGCTATGGTCGATTATCTCTACAACCGCCTCCAACGGCGCGGATATACCGAGCGTGATGTTCGCCGGATGGTGAACCAGGAACGGAACGTGTTCGCCGCTCTATTGGTGGCGCTTGGCCATGCAGATGGCGTGATTTCAGGGCTCACCCGCACTTATGCGCAGACTATGCGCGAGGTGAATTTGGTGCTCGACAAGAAGGCGGGCGCGCTACCTTTCGGCATCCATATGATGATCGGGAAGAACCACACGACCTTCCTTGCCGACACAACCATCAACGAGCGGCCAAGTGCAAGCGAGCTTGCCTATATCGCCCGCGAAACCGCCGCTGTGGCGCGCCGCATGGGGCATGAACCGCGCGTCGCGTTCCTGTCCTACTCGACCTTTGGCAATCCGTCGGGCCAATGGCTCGCCGATATTCGCAAGGCTGTGGCGATCCTTGATCAGGAAGGCTGCGATTTCGAGTATGAGGGCGAGATGGCCCCAGATGCCGCTCTCAACCCTGCAGTGATGAAGCTTTATCCGTTTAGCCGCCTGTCAGGCCCAGCCAATGTTCTCATTATGCCGGGGCTTCAGTCCGCCAACCTGTCGGCCAAGCTCTTGCGTGAGTTGGGGTCGAATACAACCGTTGGGCCGATGCTGCTGGGCATGGACAAGCCGGTCCAGATCGCTCCAATGACTGCGGCGGCGCCCGATGTGCTGACACTGGCAGTCCTCGCGAGCGCGGGGGTCGTAGGATAGGGTAGGGCTGCCCTAGGCGAGACGTTCCTCTATCGGGACATAGTCCAACTCATACCCAAAGTATTGTGGTGAAAAGACCGCAAGACCCGCCTGGCTGCGCCAGAGCGGGTCGCAGCGAAAGCCGAGCACTGCAACCTCCTGGCCCATTTCATAGCCCGGATTGACGATGCCGTCCGCGCTGGCGATGTCGATGATGGAGATGAGATCGGGGCAGGTGGCAACCACCGCGCCGTTTTTGCGCGCGATGAGGTGTTCGTTCTTAATGTCAGTCGTAAAGCTTTGCCCCGCAAATTCACCTGTCCCGTCCAGTCGCACTTCGCCAACGAGAAACCCGTCTTCATCGCGCCAATCAAAACCTGCAACAGTCCCTTTGAAAAGCAGATAGCCATCACCTGCTTTGCGAGCGGCCTCTATCGGATCGGTGCCGCCTTCCTTTGCCTCGCGGACGGCTTTGCCAATGCTGATTGAAAGCGATAGGCTTTGTGTGACCAGCGTTCCTTGCGCTTTGGCTTGTTCACCGGTGATAGGGCTGTCGGTTACGCCGCACTCACGGCTGACCACTGCGATAGACCGCAAAATATCCTCAGCACGCGTCGGGTCGCCAAGTGTTTCAACGATCATTTCATCACCAAACGGTGTCGCAGCGCCAATTGGAGTGAGCGGAATTCCAGCAACCTTTACAGAGTGTTGGTTGATTTCAGGTACCGCGCGTCCAACAGTATCCGCATCAAGCGCAGGGACGCCAAGGCGCGCCGCAGTTGCCAACCCTTCCGCAAGGCTAAGCGGGCCGATTTCGCCCATGATAACGCCTGCAAACTTTTGGCCAATGTGGCGTTCGAGCGCTTCAAAAGCTGCTTGAACTGGAACTTCCACCCGGTTCTTCGCCGCATCGAGGCGTGCCTGCATTTCGTCGCTCGTCTGCGCAAGGCTGGCCAAGCCATAAGGGCATGCGACCCGGTCGGTATCGGCGAGCGCTGTTACCGGGATCATTGAGAAGGTGAGCCCGGCCTCCAAATCCTTGGCTATAAGTTCGCGTGCTTCGGCAAGACTGCCGCCTCCGCCGGTGCCAAGATAGGAGGATCCTACAAGAGCATCCTCCAAAGCTACTGCATCAAGGTTTAGCGCGCCTTTTGTCGCTTCGCGATCAGCCCCTTTGCCCGGATCAATCTCACTGCAAGCCGCCAGCGTTCCTGCTGCCACTACCAGCCCGCTCAGAAATTGCCTGCGTGATGCCATGCGATTTGCCCTTTATTTTGTGCAGGGCAAGGTGGCGATTTTGAGGAAGGATTGCAAATCTAGCGCCGCCGCCGAAAGCGGAAGTACCAAACCTCGTGCCCAAACACATTGCGTGCTTTTGTCTCATAGCGGGTTTCGCACCAGCCCGACGGGCGGTTTTGCCAGTCTGCCGGACCTTTTGCGACCCATTCAAATTCATCGGAGAAACGCTGCATCACCATCAGAGCGTGGCGCACATAAATAGGGTGATCGGTGCCAAAACGAAATTCGCCGCCCGGTTTAAGCTTGTCTGCGATCATCTTGACCGGGCCATCGTTCATCATGCGGCGTTTGGCATGCTTGTTCTTGGGCCATGGGTCCGGGTGTAGCAGATACACCATCAAAAGCGATGCGTCGGGTACGCGTGAGAGCACTTCCAATGCGTCCCCATGGTGAAGCCGCACGTTAGAGAGCTTCTGCTCTTCGACATGGGAAAGCGCTTGTGCGACGCCGTTTAGATAGGGTTCGGCCCCGATAAAGCCGTGGTTGGGCAAAAGGTCTGCGCGGTATGCCAGATGCTCCCCGCCGCCAAAACCGATCTCAAAATGCAAGGGGCAGTCCTCGCCAAACAGGCCTTCTGCTGTCACAGGACCGTCTGCTGGCACCGCGATCTGCGGCAGCAGATTATCGACCAGCTCCTGCTGTCGCCCACGCAAGGGTTTGCCGATGCTGCGACCGTACAGCCGGCTGAGTGTGGTGGGATCGCCTTCTTTGTATGCGCTCATGCTGGGTCCGCTAGTCGGACAGGCGCCCGCTTGTCTACCCCCAGTGCGTCAATCCCCAGTTCCTACATTCCCCGCGTCCGCCCCTAACTATCGGGCAGCCTTGGGTTGAGGCCAAAGGTCTTCTTCCTATATCGCGTTGGTAATGGAACAGCTCTTGGCGATTATCGAAGGACAGCCCCTTTGGGCGCAGACCCTAATTGGTGTGGGGGGGCTTCTGCTTGCTGCACTTGCGGTCAACTTCATACTGAAAGACGTGATCTTGCGGCTGGTCGCGCCTTATCTCGATAAGAAGAGCAAGACGATTGATTCCTCCGCCACCTGGTTTGCGACCGTGGCGCCCCTGCTAGTGATATCGAACGGCATTGCCCTTGTACCGGGCCTTCCTGATTTCGCGATGAACCTTATCGCCAATGTTACGCAGGCGATCATCGTCCTTTCGATCGCGATGGGGATCGTAAAGGCGCTGGCCTATATGAACGAGGTCTACGAGCGCCGTCCCCAGTCGAAGAACCGCCCGATCAAGGGCTTTGTTCAGGTGGTCAAGATCCTCGTCCTGTGCGGCGCGGCGATCATCCTTGTCTCGATCCTTATCGACGAATCGCCCCTGCTCCTATTGAGCGGCCTCGGCGCGATCACAGCGGTGCTGCTGTTGGTCTTTAAAGACACCATTCTCAGCCTCGTTGCCTCGGTTCAGCTCACAACGAACGATATGCTGCGTGTGGGTGATTGGATCGAGATGCCGGGGATGAATGCGGACGGCGATGTGATCGACATCTCGCTCCACACGGTGAAGGTGCAAAACTTCGACAAGACCATCACGACGATTCCCACGCACCGCCTCGTGTCCGACAGTTTCCGCAACTGGCGCGGTATGAGCGAGAGCGGCGGCAGGCGGATCAAGCGCAGTTTGGTAATTGATCAAAACTCGGTGCGTTTTCTTTCTGATGAAGAGGTGACGGACCTGAAGAAGTTCAACCTCCTCAAAGGTTATCTCGCCAATGCGCGCGATGAGCTGGCGAAGTGGAATGCGAACGAGCTTGGCAAGGACGATGCGCCCGTCAATGCGCGCCGGCTCACCAATATCGGCACGCTGCGTGCTTACATCGCGGCCTATATCAATTGGCATCCCCGGATCAGCGAGAACTTCACTCTGCTAGTCCGGCAGCTTCCCCCCGGACCGCAGGGCCTGCCGATTGAGATTTATTGCTTCACCGATACGACTGATTGGAACACCTATGAGGGTATCCAGTCAGACATATTCGATCACCTGATCGCGATTGTCCCTGAGTTCAAACTCAGCCTGTTCCAGGAGCCCTCAGGCAGTGATTACGTGAAGCTTGTGGACCACGGATCGTAAGGCACGGGTAACGAGTAGGAACGCAAAACGCCCGGCAAGCTCTGGGAGGATGCCGGGCGTTTCGCGCTGAAGTTCGTGTGGAAGAAGCTTATGCAGCCTCTGCCTCTTCGTTCGGATCTCGCAGCACGTAGCCACGGCCCCAAACCGTCTCGATATAGTTTTCACCGCCGCATGCATGGCTGAGCTTTTTGCGCAGCTTACAAATGAAGACGTCGATGATCTTAAGTTCTGGTTCGTCCATCCCGCCGTAAAGGTGGTTGAGGAACATTTCCTTGGTAAGGGTCGTACCCTTGCGAAGCGAGAGCAACTCAAGCATCGCATATTCTTTACCGGTAAGGTGCACACGGGCGCTGTCGACTTCGACGGTCTTCGCGTCGAGGTTAACCGCAAGCTTGCCGGTGCGGATGATTGATTGGCTGTGGCCTTTCGAACGGCGCACAACAGCGTGAATACGCGCCACCAGCTCTTCGCGGTGGAAAGGCTTGGTCACATAATCGTCTGCGCCAAAGCCGAAGCTTCGAATTTTGCTGTCCATCTCGGCAATGCCTGAGAGGATCAAAACCGGCGTTTGCACCTTGGCAACACGCAGTTTCTTAAGCACGTCATAGCCATGCATATCTGGCAGGTTCAGGTCGAGCAGGATGATGTCGTAATCATACAGCTTGCCCAGATCGAGGCCTTCTTCGCCCAAATCGGTTGAGTAGACGTTAAAACCTTCAGTCGTCAGCATAAGCTCAATGGCTTTTGCCGTTGTCGGCTCGTCTTCAATCAACAGCACTCGCATTTCTGGTCCCCTAATTGCGCCCCATCTTAGTGGAGGGAGATGTGCACGGTAACGTCTCGCTAAGAGATGTTGCCCTCTATTAACCACACAAGTTCTGAACGGAAAAGGTTAATTTAGGCCGTGTTGACAAAAGGGATTCCCAAACGGGCTTGGTTCTGATTCAAGACTGCTTTTTGAGGAGC
>NZ_JMIW01000009.1 GCF_000715015.1 Erythrobacter longus | reverse complement strand
ATCCTTCGAGAGCTTCCTCAACCTCGCCGCCACACGCCTGTGGCTGACGTCTTATGTCAACACGGCCTCGGACGCGATTGCGGATGGAATGTGAGCGGGACAGTTTTTTCGAATCTTCTGTGCCACCAAAAGCAGCGACACAAATAACCCGCGAGCTTGCGTGGCCCTGTCGGCGTTCAACAGACAGATTGGATGTTTCAATAGGTGAGCGTGTTGGGACCGTTGCAGTGACTGTAGGAAACGAAAATGAAGCCTGTCCGTCGTCGGTAGTCTTGGCACAGGCTTGCGGAGACTGGCTCAAAAGCGAGATTGTCGAGCCTGCTGGGGTCAGCGTGACCGATCTCGCTGGACATTTCGGTGTCTCCCGCAGGCATTGAGCACGCTGCTCAAAGGTAATGTTAGCCTCTCTGCCGATATGGCGATCCGCTTCGAGAAGGCTTTCGGTGTCAGGGCCGATAACTTGCGGCGCATGCAGAAAGCCTATTCGCTAGCTCGAGCGCGGGCGCATGAGGACGAGATCAAAGTCGGGAAGTTTGCCGAGACCGCTTGACGTCATTCATCCTTGATCTCTTAGGCCCTGCTTTTGAGGCTTCGCAAATTCTTAGACGGACATCTCGATCAAGACCGAAGCTGGGCGGAAGCGGACTATCCGCTCGAGATGGTCAACTTTTTGCGGAGACGATATCGCGCTGGATACGCGGCAGCCCTTCTAGCGCTGAGTTGGCGTGTATGGGCAATAAATTGGCGTGATCCGGCAAGAGCCTTAGACCTGAGGCATCTAACTCAGTTGAATGATCACTCTATTCGACACCATGTCGCGCTTTCGGCCGCTGATCGATTTCTGCGCAATTGTTGCGCTTTGTTATCTGCTGAAGGTCGTTCTCGACCAATTCATGTGGCGTTACAGCGGATCGGTTTGGGTTGGCATCATGTTGTCGGTTATCTTCTTCTATTTGAGGATCATGGGAAAAAGCTGGTCATGGATAGGTTTGGTCAAGATCAAGTCGCGCAAAGGCTTCGGACTGCTTCCATTCCAGGAAGTACTTGCGTTCATTGCTATCTTGGCATCCGCCTCTGCTCTTAGCCTTGCCGGCGAATCGCTTGGCCCGAAGTTCATGAAGCCAGACAATTCTGGTGCTCAGAATCGCTTTGGTGACGAAGCAGGCAACACTTAGCTTTATCTTTGCAGTTTACAGCCTTTTTGTGTTCGAAGGCACGGCGCTGGTGATGCTCATCATCGCGTCCTTGGTTTATCTGGCCAGCGTCTTTCTGGTGACTATGTTTGGCAATGTTCCAATGAACGACGCGCTCGCTCGTCTCGATCACGACAGGCTCGATGCCCGGATCTAATGGGAGAAGTACACTCGGACATGGACGCTGCTTAACCATGCACGATCATTCGGACGCACTCTTAGCTTCGGAATTTACATCATCGCTGCGATTAGGGCAAGATCTGACGTCGCGCGTCTAGTTCCCATGGAAATTGCTTTGCCCGCTAGCGGCTTCGTTCAGGGGCAAGTTACGCTGAAGGCAGAGGGTGTGTCGTGCGAAATTGCTGGCAGGGCTCTGTTTGAGCCGATTGATCTTACGATTGCTGGACCAGAGCGGATTTTGATCGCTGGGCCCAATGGGAGCGGAAAGAGTTCGCTGGCGCAGATACTGGCTGGGGAGGCTGAGCCAGGCACCGGTTTGGTGACAAGGGAAACTGTTGCCATCGGCTTTCTGGATCAGCACCTGAGATTGCTTCAACCGAGCGAGACTGCGCTTGGAGCCATGCAACGGCACAATCCCGCTTTGAGCGCTCAAGATGCCCATGCGGCTTTGGCAACATTCGGTTTTCGCTCAACGGCGGCAGAGCGCTCTGTGGCGATGCTATCAGGCGGCGAAAGGGTCCGATTAGCGCTCGCGTGTCTCTTCTCTAGCGATGTGGTGCCAAGGTTGCTGATTTTGGATGAGCCGACCAACCATCTCGACATAGAATCCATTGAGATGCTTGAGGAGGCCTTGGCCGGATATGATGGCGCGATCATCCTATCAACGCACGATGCTCGGTTTAGGAAACGAATGGCACCTGATCGAACGATCAACCTCAAAAGACCGTGATACGTGAGAGCGGCGAGTGCGCGGAGAGATGGGACTGTGGAGGGTTAATGAGTCTGTTCAGGATATGCCTCTTTATGGTCGCAGCGCTCGCGAGTGCTGTGCAGCTTCATGCACGCGAAGCGATGACTGTCGCCAAGTGGACTGAGGATATCGCGATCTATCAGGCGCAGCTTGAGGCCAACCACATTGACCTGTTTCACACAATCTCGCGGGAGGAGTTCGAGCGCCAACTCGTCCGGCTGCGAGCGGACCTGCCCAACCGATCCGATGCCGAAATTCTGGCGGAATTGATGCGGCTCACGCGGCTAGTGGGCGACGGCCACACGTCGATGCCTCTTTGGAACACGCCTCAACCACGCTTCCCGCTCGAATTCCGATGGATTGATGGCGAAGCGGTAGTTGTCGGCGCATCAAAGGAACATGCTGATATGCTGGGTGCAGTCGTTCATCGGTGGAATGGCCGCCCGATGGAAGAGGTCTATCACCAGCTCGCCACTTACGTTCCCTTCGTTGAAAACAAGGGATCCGAGGCGGTCCGAGTTGCCCAGTATCTCAGCTACGCAGCACTAAGCCAAGCGGTTGGGCTGAGTGAGAACGCGGAAACCTTGCTCATCGAAATCTCATATAAGGGCAAGATGAGGGCTATCGAGGTGAAAGCGATAGAGCCGACAGCCTTCCGAGCCGCGATCACAGAGCGTCTTACATATCGCAAGGATTTGTCAGACAATCCCACAGTGATCGCTATTGAAGGCATTCGGCTTGCGCTTCTGCGTAATGCATCCGTCGCATACATCCAATTTGACCGCTACCCTTCGTTTGAAGAGATGAGTGAGTTCGCTGATAAGGCTGCTCGTGCGCTTGATGAAGCCGGCACCCAGAATCTCGTGATCGACTTTCGAGAAAACTTCGGTGGCGATTTCTTCATCGGCTTGGCGTTTGTGGCTAATCTCGTGGTTCTCGACAAGCTTGACTGGAAAGACGGCGTCTATGTGCTCACCAGTGGAAGGACCTTCTCTGCTGCGATGAGCAACTCTGCGCAGTTCGCAGACATACTCATTGCCCGCATCATAGGCGAACCGACCGGAGCCAACCCCTGCGGATACCAAGATATGGGCCAATTCACCCTTCCGAATTCCGGACATTTGGTGACATATTCCAAGCGGCGGTTTTGCTTTAGCGACCCGGTGAATGATGCGGTTGCACCTGATGTTACTGTAAGAACTTCTCGACAAAATTACGTCGACGGGATTGATCCTGTGCTTACATGGGTGATCGAAGACATCAGACGACGTGAAGTTGGCGCATCAGAGTAGCGATTGACCACCACCGCCATGCCATCGAATTCGGATTTGAAGTGCTCATGCAACCAGGCTTTAGATTGCAGATGCCATTCCAAGGCTTCCGCAGGATCGAGCGGTTCTCCAATCTCGGTGGAGAAGATAACCCGATAGTCATTCATTCACCTTTTTGCATGGCGCATGTAAAGCGAGCCGCCGCCGAATATCTGGTAGTCAGTCCAAAGCGTACTGCCCAGAAACCGCACCCCATCGATCTCGACCTCAGTGTCCTGCCGGAGGTGAATACCGAGCTCATTTGCGAGCGCTGATGCTCGCACGGTTTCCTTGTCGATCGTGAAGCGATGCCGGTGAGCGTATCATTCATGGTTGCCCGGAACGTATATCACCTGTCGGCCATTTGCTCTTTCGGCAAGCCAGCGAACACCGTCGCTCAAAGGGTCATGAATGTCTCCGGCCGCGACGAGCACATCGAAGTCTGGCGCCGGGTTCGGCAGATTCCAGCAGCATTGCTCGATAAGAAGGTCAGAAAGAGTCCAGATGCGTATCAGAACATCTTAGGCGCGAGAACACGATGATCCTAGATTGCATCGGGACACATCATCTGATGGCTTTTGTCTGAACCTAGCTTCAAGTCGGACGTGTTCATGGATGCCGGCAGCAGTCTTTGGCACGGAAAGGTCGGAGTGTAAGCTTGGAAGCCTCGTTAGTTGGCTTTGCGATGGTCGCGGAACAGGCAGGCGTTTTTGTCTCCGAGCTCGCACCCATTTTCGAGTGCGCGCATTGAGGCTGCTGGGTCCTTCGGACCGCCTTGTCCGTTTTCAATTATTACGCTGAGCAATACGCAGGATTCGCTGACACTAAATTTGTGACACAGATCGGCGTAAATCTGGCGAGCCATAACCCTGTCGGTATCACCGCCTTCGCCGTCAAACGCCATTTTGGCCAGAAACCCGCAAGCTTCCAAACTACCCCTCTCGCATCCGGTTAAAAAGCGTTTGCGCGCAGCAGATGGATCAGCATCCGCCGTGACACCATTGTACAGCATTCCGCCGAGATTGAGGCAGGCATTGGCTTCGCCCCCGTCACAGGCTTTTGTAAAAAGACGCTCTGCCTCAAGCGGATCTTTGGCACCGGCGAGGCCATTGAGCAGCACTACACCAAGATTATCACAGCCGGTCATCGACCCCAGATCGCAAGCTGTCTGCAAATGCTGCGATGCCATCTCGACCTGTTTTGGCCCGCCTTCGCCGATCATCATCATGTATCCAGAGTTGGCGCATGCATCGACCCGCTTTGCATCACACGCCTGAGCGAACAACGAACGCGCAGTTGCCAGATCGCTTTCGCCCCCTTCACCGAATTTGAGCATCACGGCCTGATTGTTGCACGAATCTGGAATGCCCGCTTCGCAGCCCATCGCAAACATCTTGCGCGCTTCGGCAAGATCCTCGGGATCGTCAGACTGGTTGTTGTAAAGCAGCTGGCCAAGATTGTAGCAGGCGCCTTTGTAGTCATTGTAGCAGGCTCTGCGATAGAGCGCGGCAGCCCCTTTCACGTCCTGCGGCCCGCCAAGCCCGTCTTGCAGAAACGCGCCAAGAAAGCTGCAGCCCGACATCAATTCGCCTTCGCAAGCCTTGGCTGCGAACAAGCGCGCCAATTCATTGTTTTGCGGGGTTTCTCTCCCTTCAAATGTGCGGATGGCCATTGCCATGCAGGATTCGGCATCCTTATCGATCTCGCATTCCCTAACCAGCGGGCTTTCGGTCATTTGCCCCGTTTCCGACGTTGAGGGCTGCGCTGCCAAGGCGACAGGCGAAAAACCGATCAGTCCAATCCCCACGATCAATGTGCGAACAAACAGAGTAAAATGGATCATGGTAGGGCTTTCCCAAACTACTGATATTTCGGAGCGTTGCTGTATTCCAGCGCGGCTTTGAAGGCGGTGACATCGAACTGGATGGGCTTTTCGGAAGTACCGGCACGTTTGCGGCCCGAAAAATCATTCGTCTCCCCCCAGTTCGAGATGATGCCGCTTGACTGGGTGAGGCTCACCCTGAAATCGGGCTGCTGAAGAAGCTCTGCGCTTGCTTTGCCATCAAGGATGAAAACCCTGCGAAATTGCGGGTCGAGCGAGCGCCCACTACTGGCCTGATATGTCTTGGTGCCCGCATGGAAATCCACGCTCGCCACGCCAAACAGGCTGTTGCTCTGATCTTTCTCGACCAGGATCACACGTCCATCTGTCAAAATCCCTGCTCGAAACAGGTCTCTCGTGCCCACAGTCAGCCCGGCAATGCTGCCACCTTTCACAATCTCTGCGTCCGGATTGCGCCGTCCTTCCAGCCAGGTCCGATCTTGCACGCGGGTGCCAGAGACGAGCATTTCCCCGCCATAGCGAGCGGGCTTCTGAAAAATGGGCAAAAGGGTTTCGGCCATAAAGGCGGCTGGGTGTGCCGATTTTCGGCCAGCGATATCGGTGATCTGGCACTGCGATGCTATGATATCTGCCTCGCGCTGCATCGCAGAGGGCTGGTGCCGTGGATCGCTGCTGTTCGAGATGGCAGCCCATGCCGCGCTCGCCCTTTGTCTAAACGCGGGTTCATTGGCAAAACGGCATGGCGAGGCTGCAGGCAAGAAATGATGCAGCGCCAACATGCGTGCGCCTTCATTGTTGAAGTAGTTGACGACGTATTTCGCGTCCGGGTTATTCTTGAGATCACGGCATTGGCCCGCAAGGCGATCCGCCTGCGTTTGCGAAATCCTTTCGTAAAGCGAGACGTTTTCAAAGGTGACCATGCGCGATTTCACCTCGCGATAAAGAAACCGCCCTTCATGCGTGAAAGCGTCGCATTTGCGCTCGACCTGCTCTGCCTGCGCGACCCAAGTGATAGTCTGCACTTGCTGCCAAGCGGCTTGCGCAGATGCGCTTGAGCTGCAGACGAGGCCCAGCGCGGCCGCACACATCATGGTCCAGCGTTTGGCCGCGCGCATCATTATCGGTGTGTTCCTTCATCATTTGCAGAACCGTGTTCCGTTGTTTCAGTCTTGGAATAAGGATCAAGGGTCGGCTGGCTGGCATCGCCAACCGGCAGGGTCTCATTGAAGGTCACGCGGCTTACGGAGAGGTCGAAATCGGACTGCTCGAAATCGACAAAGGCAATACCACCAGTAGCGCAGCATCCCGGGTCGCTTTCCCGCCGGACAAGTGCAAAGGCGCTGCCCTCACGAAAATCGAAGCTGACAGGCGGGGAAACAGAAAAGCCAGCCGGCAACAGCTTGTCCATCTGAGCGATCAGCCCATCTGCGCTAGTCCAGTTCCAGCCATTTGTCCGGCTGAATAGCACCAGGTCTGCGCTGCCCAGACCTCGGTTTCGCGCCGGGACATGCACCAGAATCCCCGATTGCGTGTCATCCCGGGCCAAGACAGGCGGGTCGATATATCCCTCGCTTTGATGCGACAGCAACAATACGGGCACCGCGCCGTCCATTTCAACCAACACGATCATCTGCACCAACGGGCCATCTGCCGGTTGCAGCGCAAGCAATTGCCAGTGCATGGTGGAGGAACGGCTGGCCGCAAAAATCTCGCCGCTGGCTGTGACCCGGCACTCCGCAGAAGTGCGGTATGCGCAGCTTTGTGCCATTGTGGCGGGGTCGAAATCATCCAGTGACACGGACAGCGTAATGTCCTCGCGCTCACAGCCGCTTTCATACCCTCCGTCCGGGCAGACGAAGGTGTAAAAGTCGTCGAACATATCGGGCTCTTCGCCGTCGATACTGCCCGTTTGCGCTTGCACAGAACCAGCAGCTCCAATCAGTGCAAGTGCAGCAAAGCAGCAACGACGGGCGCTTCCAAAGATGGTCATTTACAGAAGCCGAGACTTTGCATCATCACCGAGATCCCGCGTTCGGAGCCGGAGGCATAGTTGGCATATTGCTTGTCGGCCCGGCTTGCAGCGTCTGCACGCATGCGTTCAAAATAGGAGGGATTGTCATCTTCGCGCATCTCGCGGCGAGCCAGCCGCTGCCAATAGACCTTTCGGTTCCTCGCGTTTCTGGCGGACAGTTCGCTGCGCAAACCCATTGTAAACGCACGGTCAGCAGCGCTTTCGACGATGAAGGCCCACCGGTCCCAATTGGCCGAGCAAGACAGCATTTCTCCCACGCTTAGGGGCGACAGGCCTGAGGTGGCCGCTTTTTCGAATATCGCATTGTGCGCCTCAGCATCGTTTGCGGCTGTCGAAGCAGCAGTTTCCTGAGCTAAAGCAGAGGTTCCAATTGCGAGCATTGCAAAGCCAGCCAGCAGGTTTTTACTTGCACCGTTCATTTGATTTGCTCCGCGAAGGTACAGCCATCCTGAATGCCAAGCTTGCACCCAAGGCCAAAGAAACGCTTGGCGGCGGTCGGGTCAGCCGCGCCCCCTTGACCGTCACGAGCCATAATCCCTGCATTCATGCAGGCCCCCGCATTGCCGGTATTGCAGGCTTGGCCAAAGCTGCTGCGCGCGCCGGAATAATCCTGTGCCAATCCTGCGCCGCTATATTGCGCAACGCCATATTCGAGGCAGCCGTCCGACTTGCCCGCTTCGCATGATAGTTTGAATGATTGGGCCGCGCCCGCTGCATCAACCGGACCGCCGCCGCCGTCACGTTGGAGAATGGCCAAGGCATAGCAACCATCGGCATCATAGCCGGGGCAGGCCTTGGCGAAGTACTGACGGGCCTTCGCATAGTCAGGCCCACTGCCGATACGGCCAAAGAAATAGGTGGCCCCCAGATCGTAGCAGGACGTTGCAAAGCTGGCATTGCAGGCGGTGGACAGCGGCGCGATGGCGTTTGCGTAGTCCTTTTCTCCGCCGCGCCCGTTTATCAGCATGGAGCCGTAGTTTTCGCAGGCCTCGCCCACGCCGCTGGTGCAGCCTTTCTGATAGGCCTGGCGGGCAAGCGGCAGGTCGGCCGCGCCGCCTTCACCTTTCGTGGCCATCGCACCCAGATTGGTGCAGGCAGCGGCATTGCCATCCGTGAGGCAGCCGATCTGATATTTCGCGCGGGCGGTGGCGAAATCGCCGGAATTGTAGGCTGCTTGTCCAGCCAGTGCATTGCTACTGCCACCTGCCTCGATCTTTGCCGCGGCTTGCGTCGCTGATGCAGCAGAGGTCGCCTGAGCATTGGCTGGTGCAGGTCCAAATGCGGTTCCGAAGGCCGCTGCGCATGCGATCAGCGCGAGCGGTAATTTTGAAATCTTCATCGTTGCGTTCCTTTCTATTGGCAAACCGGGTGGCTGCTCGAGAGCCGCCTTGAGCCGGTGCAGTTGTAGGTGCGGTATTTGTCGCGGGTCTGTTTTGCGATCTCAGCACTGCTGGTCCCTGATGAAGAGGGAGGCGGTGAATAAGATGAGCCGGGCGCGCGATAGGTTGATCCGCTCGATCCGCGCTGGGCTTGCCACCGCCGCGAGCTTGCGCCCGGCATATTGGTGCAGTTCCATATGCCGCAGTCGTTCGACTGGCGTTTCTTCGCGATTTGTGAGGCGGCAATCTGAGCCACCGGGCCGGTCGCGAACCAGTATTCGAGAACGTAGAAATGATCCTCGAATATCGAGGCGAGAGCACCCGCGCGCGAGGCGGCCATAACGGCCTCTTCGGCGTGGCGTTTGGACCGCAAGTGGTAGAGCGAATAATACAGCGCGCCGTCATAATCGCGCTTGCCCATATATTGATCGAAGACAGATTGTTCACGCGCCTGCGCATTGCGCGCCGCCTGTATCGCCGCTTCGCGCTCTGCCTCGGCCTTGCGGCGCAAGGATTGCAAACGGTTGCCAAAATCGCACACTTGGGCACTGGATGGATCGCCCGGGATGCAGGCATTCAGTGCGATTTGTTCGGCCGGCAGACGATCGTCCATCGAATAAAGGATCCGCGCAAGATCGATGCAGGAACGTCGATTGCCTTGCGTACAATTGATCCTGCGATACCGCAGCGCCTTTTCCGCATCGAATTGCGGCGATCCCGGCTCAGCAAACACGGCCTCAGCGACTTCGCATCCATCGCGGTCTTGTCCTGCACATGCACGCTGCGCGAAATTGCCAGAACTGGGCAAGTCGCGTTCGACGTCGCCTTCGCCCGCATAGAATATCAGCGCTAACCGCCCGCAGGCCGCCGCTTCATTGGCGGCGCAGGCCTGTTGTAAAAAGCGCAGGCTGAGAAAGGCGTCGTAAGATGGGTTCTCGACATCGGACAAGGCGAGGCCAGCGGAGAGACAGGCTGCCCGGTCCCCTGCATCACACGCAGATATGGTTGCAGGCAGCGGGCTGACACCTTGGGCCAATGCACTGGGAGGCGACACAAAAGTGACCGAAATAAGGGCAAGCAACGCCAGCATGAACGCCGCCAACGCAGAGGCGAGGGGGCAATGCACCCCTATCTTGGCGGCGCGCATCATTCTTCCTTGCACACCCGGCCACCCCCGGTCCCTTGGTATGTCGTGCATACATAGACGCCGCTTCCAGATTTTGGTTTGTACGGCTTTCCGGTTCCAAGCGAGCCGACGTATGGTGCGTCGGCCCGGCGGGCTTGCTCTGCACGATCATCAGCGGCGCGCTGAGCCCAGCGCTGTGCCTCGGATTCGGTCTGGCGCATCATCCGCATTCGCCGCTGATATTCGGCGAAAACAAGGCGCGTGGCGGGCGGGTTGTATTGCCAATAAGACTTGTTTGCGATGGCGTAGATTGCTTCGTCGCTCCACCGCCTCAAACCTGCCGCACCCGCTTCGACAACAAGTTGCCCCAGAAGGTCGCCATCTTCATTCGGCTGAAACAGGTTTTTGCCGTAAGGGTAATAATAGACAAGGTAATTAGCGACTTCGCCAAAATCGCCCGTGCGCGTGGCAAATGATCGCAATGCCGCAGCTGACAAGGTTCCAAGCGAGTTAAGCTCACCTTCCACCTCGGCTGCCTCACGCTGCGCCAGCTCGTCATAAGCATCGGAGCAATCTTGCGCGACGGACAGCTTGTATCGGTCGAGCGCCTTGCGACCGTTTTGGCCCCGATACTCGGCCCAGGTTGCCTCTATCGTTTGCGCATCTTGCTGGCGGATCTGCGCATCATTGCCGGTCACCTCACCATAATGCGCCATGACACGGCTGGCAGGGGTGGACAGGTTCATCCGGTTCTTTGCCGCAAATTCGAGCACTAACGCGCATTCATAGATTAGCTCTGAATCCTCCGCCTGAGCGGAAACGGGCGTGCTTGGCGCCAGCAAAGCGAGCCCCAATCCCAGCGCCAGAGCAATGGGCTTGCCCGTTGGAGCCGGGCGCGAAGTGGAGGAGAGTGCGCTGGTCATCATGATTGGATAACGGCCATTTCACGGTCGCATTCCTGAGCACGGTTGAGCATGTATCGATAGGCTTCATCTGCGCCCATCACACGTGCGCGCCGATTATATTTGGCCTTGGCAAGTTCAATCGCTTGCTCGCCATCCAATCCGGTCCTTTGTTCAAGGATGCGAACAATGTTCAACCAATCGGCCGATCCATAGTTGAGATTGGCATTGCTACCCTCGGCAACGCTGACGACATATGCGCAGCTTGCACTCATTTCCATGAGCTTCTTCGGGCTAGGATCCTTTGCGGATCCAGGCGCTGCAAGAACCAGCAGACCAGCGGCCAAGCCCAGCAGCGAAATTGATGTCTTTGTTACCATGATTTGTCCCCTTAAGTCAGGGGTATGGCAATACGCGTTAGCGGGATAAGGGGGCAGCTACGAATGCTGTCATAGAGGTGACAATTGCTGTTACCTGATTGCAGTACAAGGGCGTTGAGATCATTGCTTGAGGTCTAGAGGCGCTGAGATTTTGGGCTTGATGCGAAGCTAACAGCACTTGTCACGCTATTGGATTGCGTTCCTTTGCTATTTGGACTCAACAAAAAGGCAGTATGCGCTTTGCCGTCTTACACCTAACCCGCAAAAACTGGGCCAAACAAAAGGGCAAGAGTAGGCTTAAGCTATGAAGATACTCTACATTGAGGACGACGCGCGCGCTGCTGACGAAATGAGGAACCTTGCTGTGGAAGAGGGTGATACCCTCGCCGTCGAAATGACCGGGGTCGAGGGGCTCAAGCGAGCAGGGATGGAAGCGTTTGACGTCATCATCATGGACCGGATGTTGGGTGATGCTGATGGCTTGGACCTGATCCGACGGCTCCGCGATGGTAGTGTCAGCACGCCGATCTTGATGCTAAGCGCGCTGGGCAGAACCAGCGACCGGGCAGAAGGCCTTGAAGCGGGCGCAGATGACTATCTTGCCAAACCGTTCGAGACGATGGAATTGCTAGCGCGTGTTCGTGCGCTGCATCGCCGGGCCTCGGGCCGCGAGCATAGCGCGGTCATCCTCTTCGGCGCATTTGAGTGTCACGTGAAGGCTCGCACGGCCTTTCGCGACAATCAGCACTTGGCACTTAGCCCGCGCGAGTTCGAATTGTTCCGTTACTTCATGGAAAATGCCGGAGAAGTCGTGACCCGCGAGATGTTGCTGCGCGACGTTTGGAACATGTCATTCGATCCGCAAACCAATGTTGTCGATGTCAATGTCGGCCGGCTGCGCCGCAAATTGGAAGAAGGTTTCACCAGTCCGGCATTGGAAACCGTTTGGGGCGCGGGTTACCGCCTGTTGCGTGGAACCGTATCATAATTGCTCCGCGTTCCATATTTACGCGAATTGTCCTGCTATCCGCAGGCTTATCCGCCATATTGCTGCATTGCCTCTGGTGGATGACCGACCAGACGATCCGCGATACTTTTACTGCGTCCATGCGGGAGAGCGTGGATCTGGACCTTGCCGGTTTGGTCGATATTTATCAGCAGCGAGCAGGAAGAACTTGAGGCGCGTATCGAGAACCGTCTTGACGCTATTCCAAGCTATGGCGTGCGCCCGCACTCCCTTCTTGCAGATAGTGCCGGTCGCACGTTGCCGGTGATCTGTCCCTGTGGCCAGACCTCGATCCGGCGATTTCAGAACGGGGATCAATTCGCATCGGGAACCGTACCGAGGCCCTCGGCAGAGCCACGCTGATTCCAGAGGATTTGTGGCTGCTGGTCGCGCACGAGCGGCCTGATCGCTCCGATCTCAGCGTGATGGTGAATCGGATTTGCGAATTATATCAAGACACCGCTGAAGCGGAGGGCTATGGTCTTTAGCGGGATATCGAACAGGAGGTAGTCTTGCAGGGGGATGAGGCGCAGCTTAGCAGGGTCCTGACGAACCTTCTCGACAATGCATTCAAGTATAATCATCCGGGCGACGCAATCCGGGTGACCCTTCATCACGGGCCTGTTCTGACCGTAGCTGATGATGGCCCCGGTGTTCCCGCGGAAGAACGGGAACGAGTGTTCCAGCGTTTTTACAGAGGCGAGGCGACAGCTTCTGACATTCAGGGCAACGGGATGGGTCTTGCGCTCGCTCGTGCAATTGCCGAATGCCACGGCTTCTCGCTCAGCCTTATGGACAAAGCCGAAGGTGCAAGTTTTGTGCTTCAGCGCAGGGGGAGCGTGCAAGGTCAATGATCGCTTCGCCAAATCAACCTTGTCCCGCGCGACTAGGGCTTTTGCTCGCTTTCACCATGGGACTATCGGCATGCGCAGGCATGCGGGGACCCGGTAATGATGTAACCGCCCTGGCCAGTCCCGAGGCCGCAGCAATGACGAGCACGGAACGACTGGCAAATGATCTTTCTGCTGCGGGCACCGCCTTTGAGCGCAGCGATCTGGCCACCTTGGAGACTCATTTAAGGGCGATCGAGCTTGCAGGCGCAAGTCCATCGGACCGGCATAGTGAGGAGACTATGCTGGAATGGCGCAGCGTTGTCTCGAAAGACGCCTTGCCTATGCGCGGGAGAGCCCTCGGCCCGGCTTACATCAGCGGTACTCTTGCCCCGGGCGCTACGCTCGACACTGAACAGGTTCTGCTGGGCGGGAAATCGGTTGGCATCGCGGCTGGCACAACGCCGCAGGGCGGACTGCGCCTGCGCGTTTCAAGAGGAGACGGCAAGGCGGTTTGCGAACGATCGCCCGCTCATGCGCGCGAATGCCGCTTCGTTCCCGCCTATACACAGCGGTATCGAATAGAATTGTTCAACTCGGGGACGGGGAATGCGCGCTATCACATTGTTTTGGAGTAAAGCTGCGATGCTGGCTTCGCTGGGTGCGTTTGCGCTTTGGTTCGCGCCGCCAGCTAACGCCCAGGAAGCGCAAAACACTTACTCAACAAGCCTGCAGCAATATGCCCATTTGCAGACATTGGAAGACCGGGCCATCGATCTTCAGGAAAACGGAGCGCAGGATGAGGCCGGCCGGATACAGTCCATTGCCGCTTGGCAAGCGTTGCAGGATGCCGCCGCGCAAACGTTGCTAGCGGACGGTTCGCCGCACCCGCTTTTCCATATGACCAAGCTCAAGATTGCGTCCCAGCTGTATCGCAATGGGGCGATCGACGAGGCGCTGGAATTGGCGCAAAGCGGGATTGAGGGCGGTCGACCCTATCTCGAAAGCTACCCTGCGGCCATGGCGGACG
This sequence comes from Erythrobacter longus, assembly GCF_000715015.1. Taxonomy (GTDB): domain Bacteria; phylum Pseudomonadota; class Alphaproteobacteria; order Sphingomonadales; family Sphingomonadaceae; genus Erythrobacter; species Erythrobacter longus. The sequence continues at coordinate 152,433 of NZ_JMIW01000009.1, read as the reverse complement.
GGGCTGCGCTGATCGGTTTGCTACTGACCCAGAAGGGTGAGCCCGAACGCGGCTTTTCGATGACACAGGAAACCTATGCGGAATTCACCAAGCTTGGTGATGGTGCGCGCGGCCCGGGCTTTACAATGGCGAAATCCAACCTCGAATTTTCGCTGTCTCAAACTGCCTTGCGCATGGGTCGTACGCAGGAGGCTCTCGATTATCAAAAGGCAAGCCTTGATACGCGCGAGGGACGCCTGGGCCCAAACAATCCCGATACAATCGCGGCCTATTACAGCTATGCCCAGACGCTTCGCCGGGCTGATAGGATGGAAGAGGCCGAGGCCTATGCCCGGACTGCTGTCGAACGGGCAAGCGCGCATGTCGATCCGTCACATCCCAGCTACGCCCGGTCTTTCGAGATGCTGGGGATCATACTTGCCAATTCCGGCAGGCCGATCGAGGCGACAGATTTCCTGACGACCGCGCTGGAGCTCAAGCGCGAATACGAAGGCGCAGATACGCTGATCTTTGGTTACGGCATACACAATCTCGGCAGCATCCTGCTCCAGCGTGAAAAGTATGAAGAGGTGCAACCGCTGTTTGCCGAGGCGGAAGCGATCATGACGCGATATCAAGGGCCGAACAGCGCCTTTCCGATCCTCGCGCTTGCTTATAATGGCCAGGCATCGCTAGCGCTGGGCAATCCGGGCGAGGCTATCACGCTTTTGGATGACGGACTTCAGCGGCTGGGCGAGGATACGCAGGATGTCGAGGCTTTGGGACGCATCGTGCCCGATCTCGTGCGATCCTTGATGCTGACAGGCCAAAATGCCGAAGCGCTTCGCCATGCACAAACATTTGAAAGCCGCGTCCTTGCCAGCGACAAGACCGATGGGCTTGAAATCGCGCTCGCGTCCTTGCTGCTCAGCTATGCCCAACCGGGTGATTTGGGCGATGGCTATACAGACCAGGCGTATAGTTTGCTCGGCACTATCCAGCGCTCTCTAGGAGACGAACAGAGTTCTGCATTGACGGTGCGACATCTTGCAGCGGTGGATCTTGCCATGGAAATTGCGGCGCAGCACAGCGATGCGGAACTCATGCTGTCGGCCATGTCGCTGATCAGCCGCTCGCAGCTTGCCAGGGCCAGCAGCCGCAGGGCAGAACAATTGCGCGCCGGAGATCCGGGCCTTGCCGCTCTTTTGCGCGAACGCGCCGAGGCATCTGATAGAATGAAACAGGCCGACCGCGCGATGCTTCTTGCAATGGCGCGAGGCGAAGTGACCGAAGGTTTGCGTGATGAACTGGAACGGATGCGGGTCGCGATTGCAGCTATCGAGGAAAACTTGCAGCGTGGGTTCCCCCAGTGGGCCGAGGCAAGTCTGCCTCCTGAAACTTCGATCTCCGCTCTACAGGATGCGCTGGCAGAGGATGAGGCGGTTCTGGCCGTAACTCCGGTCTATTACGGCACCTATGCGCTGCTGATTACGCCGTCGGAAGCAAAGCCAATCGCGCTGCAGGCAAACAGGAAGACAATCGTTGATCTCTCCAACGCACTCGGGAGCAGCGTGAGGGTTGGATCATTCGACGAGACGACTTCACGCAGGCTTGGCCAAATGCTGTTCACGTCCGAGATTATGGAGCAGCTTGCTCATACGCAGGCGCTACGGATTTACACAAATGGGCCGCTCGCTTCTCTTCCCTTCTCATTGCTGAAGGCCGGAGGAACGGGCGGCGACGAGGCTTGGCTGGTCGACCGCTTTTCTCTCAGCTACCTCGCCGATCTGTCGGCTTGGGAAGAGGAACCTGCCGAGCGCGGCGACCGTAGCGATGCGCTGGATCTGGTTGCATTTGCCGCGCCTGCCCCGTTTGAAAGCACAACTCGAGGCGATATCCCGGCAGCATCGGCGCCATCGCGCATGGCCGATTATTTTTCGCGCAGTTCAATCGACACGGAAGCGCTCGCAAGTTTACCGCCTCTCCCCGGAACCGCCGAGGAAGTCAGGACAATTGCAGCTGCTATACCGTGGCGCAGCCAGCGTCTTTTTATCGGAGCAGAGGCAAACGAGGCTTCGATCCGAATGGCTGAAACGAGCCGTGCAGATATAATCGTGGTCGCTACTCACGGCATCGTCGCGGGCGAAATAGAAGGGATTGCAGAGCCAGCGCTGGTTCTTTCGCCCGGTGTTGAAATAGGTAATGACGGCCTGCTGACAGCCAGTGAGATCGCGATCCTCGAAATGCACGCAGAGTGGGTCATCCTTTCGTCCTGCGACAGTGCAGCGGGGATGGAAGGTGGACTGCCAGCTTTCTCTGGTCTTACGCAGGCATTTCGAAAAGCCGGAGCGAAGGATTTGCTCGTGTCTCACTGGAAAGTGCGTGACGACATAGCCGCCTTCGTGAGTTCGCGAACCGTGATAAATCATCTAAGCGGGATGAGCAAAGCCGATGCCTTGCGCGGGGCAATACGCGAACTGCGCAGCGACAGCGGCATCGAGGGCGCGAACAGCCCGTTCGCTTGGGCCCCGTTCGTTCTTATCGAGGGCTGAACTCGTAGCGGTATTCTTGGAAATCCCAAGCCCAACCAAACCCCATGAATTCAGCCAAGCCCACGCTGCTTTGGGCGCAAGCAGGGCTTGCCCTTGTCCTGGGCGCAATTGCGGCGCGGGCCTCTGCGTTGCAGTTTCAAAGAGCTGCCTACCTTGATATTCCAGCAAACAACGAGGCTGAGCGTTACGGCATGGTTTCGCGTATCCTCCATCGGTCACCCTGCAACCTTACCAGACCGCGGTCATGGCATACATCACCGTTGTTCGACGATTCTTGCTGAACTGCGGTGACGGCGTCCGCTTGCAAGGTCCGTATCCCTCGAAGCCGCCTGTCAGAAATCCGCGATTAACAATTTGACGATAACGCTGGCAGCTGAAGTTCTCCATGATAACACTGGATTCATGCCAATCATCCAGCTCTGGATGCAAACGTAATTGGAGAGGCCATGGCGGCGGCACTTGATTTCACTTACCAGTACGCATTCCCATCAGGTGTCGTCGTCAACGATGATAGCGGACCTCAGCTTTCGCTCGCAACATGCGATGCGGACCTGGTAAAGCCCTATTTCTTCGATGGAAAGCTGCGCAAGCCCCGGCAAACCGGAGAAATGCTTTACGTCCTCAGCGACGTTGTGCGCACGCATTTCTTCCTGCCACGGCCCGCGCTGCTCGACCCGGTTCTAACCAGCAATGAGAGCCTCTTGCGCTTGGAAGGGTTCAGCGGATGCTGCGGCGTTTATGCGCGGGTCGATCTGCCCGAGGGCGTGTTCGAGGGCGATTGCCACGGGCGCGGAACGACCAATGTCGATTTCAACACGGACATGCGCAATGCGCTGTTGAGGCTCAGGGATGACGAGCAAGTGGAATTTGCCGTCGGTGCAGACGAGGTTGTCCTCAGCCGCGGCAACGAACGCACGGTTGAAAAGAAAGTGCAGCTGCCGCTGCGCTGGATCAAGGGTTTCAGTGAGGTGCAAGCTTATCTGCCGCAATTGGAAGTGGCGATGGAGGTGTCCGCTCCTGATGCATTGCGGTTCTTGCGCTCGCTGCCAAAATCCAGCGTGCCCAAACGACCCACCTTCGCCATCTCTGCTGCCCGCTCCATCCGTGCAAGCCAGCGCGAAGTGGCTGGAGCTGTGCCGATCCACGGCACACACCGCGTCAAGGTGCTCGAACCCTTGCTGTTGCGGGCCAAATCGCTGCGAGTTTGGGTTGATCGCGATAGCGGGGCGAGCGGGTGGGAAGTCCGGTTCGAGCAAGGATCGTTCTTCTTGCTTATCAGTCCAGAGCTGTATCGTGGCTTTTCCGGCGAGGGACAGGTGCTTTCAGCGCTTGCCAATCCGCCTGGCGACGAGGCGATTGCAAAGGTTCGTGCAAGCTTGAAATGGCAATCGGAATTGAACGCGCAGGCGCTGGCCGATCAACTGGGTTTGCAAAGCGCCGAAGTCGTTGGCGCGCTTGCGGTCCTCGGCAGTCGCGGGCTTGCGGGGTTCGATAGCGATAGCGGCAATTACTTTCATCGCGAACTGCCGTTCGATCTCGACAAGGTCGAGGACATGCAGCCCCGGCTGGGTAATGCGCGCAAGCTCATCGAGGCAGGCAAGATTGCCCTTGTGACCCCGGCCAGCGGCGATGCTGCCGCTATCTACGAAGTCGCCGGAACCGGCACAACGCACCGTGTCCGGTTGGAAGAGCAGGGCCCGGCCTGTACGTGCCCGTGGTTCAGCAAATACCAGGGCCAGCGCGGCCCATGCAAACACATCCTCGCAGCCTCAATCATGGCGGGGGACGACGAAGGTAAACCCAGTACATGACACCCGATGAGCTTGAACACCTGATCCTTGAAACGAAGGACGCGGAGACATTCCGGCTGATCTTCAAAGGAATGGACGAGAAAGCACGCAAGAAGCTCTCGACAACCGCAAGTAAGGTGCATCGTCAACTGTGGGACGGCAAGGCGAATGCCTCAGCGTCGGATCGGCTGAAGAAGTTTCTCAAGACGCGCAAGGATGGCAGCTACCAATATTGGAACTCTCGCGCCAACAGCAATGCGGCACTGGCTGTGTTCGCTCTGGGGCCACTTTCCGCAGTCAAGAAATGGCAGACCCGTGCGAGCTACGAAGACAAGGAAGTCTTTCGCGAGCTGATCGCTGACCGGCGACCCGAATGGCTGCAAGATTGGATCGAACACGAATTCGAGCAGGAATGGACACAACTTGAATTCCCCACCATTCGGGCATGGATCCGCGATGGGCTGATCTCCAAACCGGTGAGCGACGGCTATTACCGCTTGTTCGCCTCACATTTGATGCGGACAGGCTTCTACGGGCAAAACAAGACATACGTGCCTCCTCTCAGCAAGCAATTGCTGGAAGACTCCGTCCTTCTCGACGATGTTGAGGGCCTTTTTCGGGTCGAGACGACTGCGTTCAACACGAACAGCTGGCTCGTAAAGGGGGCGCCCGATCATTACGAAACGTGGCCTCAGGCGCTCGTGAAACTGGCGCAAGGCGGACATTATGATCGCGGCAAACTGCTTGATCTGGCGCTGTCCGGACTGCAGGCGGACATCAAGCAAAATCAGCTTTCCGGGTACCACAAGTTTTTCAAGCTGATGGAGCCAAGCGGGTCGGAGATCGCGGCCCGTCAATCCGCGCTGATTGCGCTATTGTGCCATCCCGTGGGGCATGTGGCCAAATTCGCTATCGATATGCTCGCGCAGCTGGAAAAGGCGAAACAGCTCGACGATGATCGGGTGCTGCGAGAATTGCCTAGCGTCTTCTCGGGGGAAGGTAAGGGCAATGGCATCGCCGCCCTGCGGCTGCTCGACAAGGTGCTCAAACGCACGGCGACAAAGGCCAAAGGACAGCCGAATGCGAACGCGCTCGGGGCCACGATCGAAGGATTGCGCCACGCCCATGCCGATGTTCAGGCCAATGCGATTGCCTTGTTGAGTGCTTATGCCAACTCACTCGATCGGGCACAGTGGCAGGATGTTGAAAGCTTCGGCTCGTTTGTTGCTGCCAGCAACCGCGCAGCAATGACCGACCTTCTCGGTCATGCCGGCGATGCGGTCGAACCAGAAAGTATCGCTGTGGTCCAGCCTGCCATCGAGCAGTTGCAGCCCTACGTTCCCGATACGCGGGAGTTCGCGCAATGCTCGGTTCTTGACGGCTCAAACAGGATTGAGCCGGTCGAAGACCTGCAGGAACTGATCGACCTTGCTTTTCATTGTGCGGAAATTGTCGAGGACGTCGATGAAGTAGAGCGGTTGCTGGACGGGATCAGTCGTCTTGCCGATCAGCGGCCCGCCGACTTTCAGGACCGCGTTGCCCCGTTGATTCACCGAATGCAAAAAGGCGGCACAAGCTATAACGGGCTGGCGACAGCGTATCCAGGTGTTGCCGAGACCATGCGAGCTCTCGTGCTAACCTGGGCCATGGGTGAACTGCGCGGCTCTCACAAGCAGGAACTCGCCTATTATGTTCGGGAAGACGCGTTTGTACCGATGGTCGCATTTCTGCACGGGGTATCAAGACACGTTCATCGGCGCGAGCCCCGCCAGTTGCTCTCAACCATTACGCACCCGGGTGGCTGGATTGATCCACTGATCTGGGCCGAGCGACTGCAAACGGCAGCACAAAGAGGCGGGATCGAGGATTCGACGGACTTTCGCCTTTCACTGCTACGGCTCGCTCCCGACAACCGCTCCGAGGCACTTCAAAAGGCAGAAACGCTATCTGGCGATGCGGGACGGCTGGCACGGTTTGCTCTGGGCGGAGATGAAGCTCCAAAGAGCGACGACGGCAAGCATTACGCTTCCTGGCTGACGGCCGCGCGTGCGCGCGATCCCTTTGCCGACTGGAGCGAAGCGTTCCAATCGCTCGATATCGATGATCCGTGGCCCGGCGGCATGGTTCCGGCGGTCCACCGATGGCATAGCGCGAGCAAGGCAGAGCAATACGGCGATATGCGGTGGAAGGCTCCGATATTCGAAATCAAGGTTGAACGGGCCGATGGCAAGTCCACAGCTCCCATGAGCTCCAAGGGCACCTTCTTCAATATGTCCCGTTTGCTTGGCCGCAAGGAAAGTGTCGAATGGGAAACTATTCCCACAGCGGCCGTCTATCAGCATAAGTCGAAGGCCAAATATCAATGGTTTGGCGATCTGAACACGACATGGGTCGCGCAATGGCTTGCCTATATCTGGCCGCAGCACCCGGACTACGCCCTTTATCGCGGAGCCAGACAATTGATGCAGCGGGTCGATGACAGCGCCAGCAATTGGACCCCTACTCACGGTTTTTTCAAGGCATTGTTCGTTCGCGGGAGGCCTTGGGGCGAGGCCGAGCATCTGCTGCTTTCGCTGGGGCTCGTCGGCAGGGATGCCGATGCCAAAGGCCTTGCAGTCGATGCTATGGTCGAGGGAATTGAAACGCGGCAATTCAATCCTGCCTGTTTTGCAGACGTCATCGCACGCGTGTCGGCAGGGGGATGGCTCAAATACAACCGCCTTGGCGAAAGCCTCAAACAAGTGGTGCAGGTCTCGCCAGTTCATGCGAGTGCGACCGGCGCTGCGCTACAGGAATGGTTGCCAAAATTCGATCTTGGCCAGCGAAATGCTTTTCATGTTCTGGAGGCATTGGTCGAAGCGCAGGCAATAGCCCCGCACCCTTTGAGCAAAGAGGTGCGCGCGGCTCTTGCAAAGCTGAAAGGGAAAACTAAGACGGCGAAACTCGCGCTGCAGATACTCTCGTAAGGATGGGGGCAGTCTCAGATCTTAGGCCTATCTCGGGGCCGGTTGCCGACAGTCCGCTTCTGTCGAACGAACGGCGCAAAGCCGCCATTCTGCTAACGACCCATTTGCGCACAATTTTGATCAGCTATTTTGCGACCCAAGATGCTTTAAAAACGTCGCGAGCAGCCACGTGGAGAGAGCGTTCGCCAGACATGATGCAAAAGTGCTGCCAAGGTTGATCGCTGGTCTGAACGGAGCTTTCGGAACCGAAGAAGAATTAGGCATCAGAAAGCCAGCGTGATGCCTCTATCTTGATAAGGTCGGCGGGCCGAGAGGCAGCCTCCTCAAATGTAAGGACCGGGTTCGGATCACCATCCCACGAGGTCATAAATGCTCGAACATCCTTAAACTCAACCGTCAGACTTCCTTCTTCATAAGGCAGTGTAACGACCAGTGCTTGGTAGTTACCGCTTTGCATGGCGATGTCGCCAAATGAGGGGGTGTTCCCGCTCGCCTCTTCGAGGGGTATCCACTCTATCAACCGCTGCTCGCTCTGAATTTCCATCACTCTTCCATAGCTGCACAGCCAACGAATGGGAAAGTCCGCTTTCCACCGCGGTAGCGGACGCCAGAGCCAATCTGACGATTTCCTGGAAACAGTCATTTGGTTCTCAGGCATTTCAGTGTCGAGTTCGAACGTCCGACTTTGGGGCGCAGAGCGATCTTTGTGCTAAGTGCGCCGAAAGCGCCTCTTCAATCTGCCCCTCAATAATACTTCTGTATATCAGAGAGTTGCTTGACGCTGCGGGCCGATTTGCGGGATTCGCGTAAGGGCAATCCTGAACTACTGCATGAAATCAGACGCCTAGGGCCCTTAGTGCGAGTACTCTTCTGAAACGGCGCGATCGATCGGTTTCGTGAGATAAAGGCAAGGCTCGAGATTGTCTTTAAAAGCGTTGTGAGCGGACAATCGCCAAACGGCGCTAATCGGATCAAGCAGTGCCAAGCAGCATTCCTTTATGCCGTTACAGGTTAGCACTGCGATTGAAGGACCGATGAAAGTCGCTTGCCTAGTGTTTGGTCCTCGCCCTCAATCGCCTTTTGGGCTTGGCGCAGCGCTGCGCAGCGGAACTGAGTGCCGTCCTTGGCGCTTATCTCAATAATCTCGACAAACGCATCGGGCGGCATGACCCTTGCCCCGCGTGTCAGGAAAGCATTGTGCCACCTTTCACCGCCGGAAACGATTTGCGCAAACACCATTCTTTCTTCGCCGCCTGGCTCTGGGAAGACGGCATCACCCGTCTCTTCAAGCAGAGCGCGCTCGGTTCCTCTCATCAAGAACAGAGCAGCATATCTGCGAGCTGCCTCTGGCCGGTTGCCCGCAGCGAGCGCAATTTGCATCATCGCTTCTTGGGCCAATGCATCGCGCCAGCCGCGCTGGGCTGCATATTGGATCGCGAGCGCGCTGGCCTCATTGTTGCCCGCTGCAAATTGCGCTTGTGCAAGCAAACGCAGATGCCGGGCAGGCAGGGGACGACGCCTGACAAGTTTCTGCGCCTGCGCAACGCCAATTTCAGGAATGCCGGAATCAATCGCCAATGCGGTTATCCGGGGTTGCGCCCCTGACCGGAAGATTTCCGGTACATAAAGCGCAAGCGACGCTGTTCTTCGGGCCTCGCGATCCAGATGAACCGCTGTTGAGACGATTGCGATGCCAAGCAAGGCTGCGACCCAGATAATGCGTGCGATCATATCTTGGCCCCCCGCCTTGGAGCGGAAAAGCGCACAAGCACAACCAATGCAAAGCCGGCAATTGCAAGCATCGTTTGATTTCGAAGAGGGTAATCTGTGACGGATTGCAATGCTAACGCCACAAGAGTGATGCTGCCGCTCCAGGCGATCCATCTGTCCTCTCGGCCCCGCGCCTGCCAGCTGAGCCATGCTAAAAGTGCAAGCCAGCCGGTAATGAGCAGCAGTCCGGGGGCACCGGCTTCGATTGCGACTTCCAAATAGTCATTGTGCGCGCGGCCTGCGCGGCGCTGCGTGATGTTTTCAAGTGATTCGTCTGTTTGAAACACATCGTCAAACGTGCCCATTCCCGATCCAACGGGCCAATATCGGCTGGCGGAGTAGCTGGCATCTTCCCAAATGTAGGTCCGCGCGTCGGTCCGGTCGCTTTGGAAGCGCTCTATTACATCGCCAAGTCTGCCCGGTACCATTACACCAACGCTAGCCACAGCGCCAAGGGTCAGAACGACCGCTGCCAAAGTCGCCCACTTTCGGGTTTCGTTTCCCCGCTGCCCTTTGCGCGGCGTTGATATCTTTTGACGCAGAACCCGCAAACAAAGTGCTGCGATCGGTAAAAATGCGATGACCAAGGACGTGCGTGACCGGGTCAAAAGGATGGCGACCAGCAGCAAGAGGCAGATAATGATGCGCGCCGGTAGTGCGGCTTGTCCAGCTTGCGGCGGTGCGGGCAAAAGCGCCGCGAAAGTCAGGCACGCGACCAAGAATAGGCCAGCGGTATTTCGGTTGGCGAATGCTCCAAACAAAATGCCGGGCATGGGAATTTCAGGATAGAATAGGCCCGTTGCCCCGTTCGAAAGCACTTGAAAGATACCAACAGCCACATTCGCAAGGCCGAGGATTACGACAACCCAGCCTAGCGTAATCAAATGCGCGCGTGGAGCCTTCCACCCTATGAACAGGACAGCAAGCGGAGTTATCAAGGCGGTGATCGCAAGGAGGGTGCGGACTGGATCGACGCTTGCCGTGGTCCAGCCAATACCGCCTGCAAGCTCCAACGATTGAGCAACCAGTTCGCGGCCTGGCAGTGCCGTCCAAACTTGTGGGGGGAGCGGTATGAGGAAAAGCGCAGGCAAGAGCACTGATGCAGATGCAAGAAGCTTTAGGGCAAAGGGCGCTTCAAGCCAGAACTTCAGAAAGGCATCTCTGTGAAATGCGAGCGCGCCGATAGCGGTGAGCTGAACCACAAGGTTCGCAAGCCCATACCTTGACCCTCCCCCGCCAAAGACAGCGGCGCAAACGAGCAAAGCGCACAGAGCCCAGAGGTGACTGCGCCTCTTGCTCGTGGGCCCATTGCTCGTGGCATTGTTGGTTTGCGTGTTTGGCACAGCTTTGCGTATCGGCTTTTTCATGCAGCCAGGACAAAGAAAAAGCGCCCGGGAAACCCGCGCGCTTATTCTTTGCGTCACCGCATATGAAAGCTGTTAAGCGATCAGGTGCCAGGCGACTGTGTTGGGTCTGTGTCTTCGTCGTCTTCGCTAGCAGCGATGGTGATCGCACCGATCACAGCAGCAGCAGCGAAGATGCCGATGATGACACCAGGTACGCCAACAACATCTTCGCCTTCAGCCGAGCGGCCGAGGCCGGGCTGGGCAGCAGAAGCGCTGGTGTAAACTGGGGCGCTGTCAGCAGCGCGAGTGTTTGCTTGAACAGCGATTGGTGCAAATGCCAAGCCAGCTGCAGCGGCGGTAGTAATAAACTTAGACGTTGATTTGAACATCAATCCTGCCCTCTTGATGAGTGGTTTCACGTAGCTTGTTAGTGCAGCGCAGCACGTTTGACAACTACAACTCGAAAAAAAGGTAAATGAAGTGCTAACCACGGCTTACAAGGCGGTTGTTCAGAGGAAAAGCGGATAGATTAGGGTCTAGTGCACGCTTTAAAGGCAGACGGTCTAGCCATCCGATTCGGTGAGAATCACGTGATACTGCGCAATGTCGCCACCAGTGATGACCGATTCGCGATAGAGAAGCCACGCATGCGCGCCAAACTCACCATCCTTGGGATTTTCGACCCCGATCTGAATTTCGCTTGCCGCGCCCAACGATGATAGCCAATTTTGTGCAGCGATGGCTTGGATCACACAATCACTGCGCCATGGTAGGCGATCGGAAAGGCGCGGAATTACATAGCTAATCCGGGCAAGCCTAGCCGGTGAGATCGGCTGCTCTATCGCAGCGGCCGCTTTGGCCTTCTTGTTGCGGGCCGGGATCGCCTTGGCCTCAAGCCTTTCAAATATGAGCCTTGCTCGAACCAATTCCCAAAATCCCCTGACGGCATAGACCGAAAGCCATGGAATATCGCGCACGCCAGGCAGCTTTCCAGTTTCCGGGATGTGTGGAGATTGCGCCAAGTTCATCATCTGCCTATTACCCCGCCGCCATGGCACAGTGCGCTGCGCTATGCCAAGCCTTGCATCGTCACATCGTATCGTCACATCCGGGATTTTGCACTTTGTCCGTTATATGCGCCATCTATTCGGCTGAAGGTGTGCCGAGCAACGATGTGCAAACTATGCTCAGCTCGCTGCGTGAGTATCCGCATGATGCGGAAGGCAACTGGGTATCGGGCAACCTCGCACTGGCTGCATGTACGTTGCACACGACCAGCGAATCTTGCGCGCAACCCCAACCAGCCACGACCCAAAACGGGAAAATTGCCTGTGCCTTTGACGGCTATCTGATAAATCATGAGGAATTGGCCTGCGACTTAGAAGCGCGCGGCGCATCTTTGCGCAATCGCTCCGATGCTGAGGTTGCGTTGCGAGCCTACGAAATCTGGGGCGATGATTGTGCGCAGCGCCTTCAAGGTGAGTTTGCGCTTATTATAGCGGACCAAAGGCGTGGCCGGCTGTTTGCCACACGTGATCACCTTGGCTTTGTCCCGCTGTACTATCTGCAAGAGGATGGCCGCCTCATAATATCGTCTGATTTCCGGACGATTGCAGCGTTGAAGCCCGCAGCGCTTGAGCCAAACCTGCGGTATCTCGCGCAAACGCTCACCAATCGCTGGTATCTGCGCGAAGAGACGCCTTGGAAGCAGATCAAGCGCCTTAAACGCGCGCATTTCATGAGCTTTGATGGGCGCGTTCTTCGCGAAGAGAAGTATTGGTCGCCCCCAACCGATGTCACTATCCGTTACAATAGCGATGCGGAATATGCAGAGCACTACAAAGAGGTCCTTTTCGATTGCGTCCGGCGCTCGTCGCGTGCGCATCATAAGGTAGGTGTCGCGGTTAGCGGCGGGCTCGATTCATCTGCCATTTTCTCCGTTGCCGATGACCTGATAAAAAGGGGGCAATGGTTGGCGCCGGAGATGCAGGGCTATTCTCTTGCCGCACCTGACGGCAGCAATGCGTATGAACTGCCCTATGCCCGCGCTGCTGCTGCGCATCTGGGCCGCGAATTAAGGGAGCTGCCGCTCTTCGATCCAGATATCGACTATTATTCCGAAGACGCCCATTGGCACTGCGATATTCCCAGCCCATCCAATGGCGCAATGATGCTGACGATGGAACAGCAAGTCGTGGGTGACGGATCGCGGGTCATGCTCAATGGAATTGGCGGCGATGAGTGGCTTCAAGGGCACGCTCACAGCTACCTTGAGTTTCTGGACGACAAAGATCTGGCCGGATTCTGGCGGATGTTAAACACCGAAGCTTCGGATCAAGGTTTCTTTTCGGCTCTGAAACAGTGTTCGAGGCAGACAGCGGTTTGGCTGGCACCGAACGGCTTTCGTGAAGCTGTGCGCCGCAAGATGAGAGCTAAACGTCGGCAAGATGATGTGGCGCTGCGGTGGCTCGCCCCGGAATTGCGAGAGGCCCTTAAAGAGGCGGAGGAAGAGTTCGAAGCCTCATTACCAGCAAACCCGATTGAATGGTCAAAGGTTAACCTTGCCACGACGCCGCGCGGCGACCTCACTCATTCGATGATGCGTCGCCAAAGGAACAAGATCGGCCTCGAATCTCGGCACCCCATGCTTTATCGGTCCTTTATCGAGTTCTCTCTGGCCACGCCTGCTCACATCAAGCGGCGCGGCGCGGTCACCAAAGTCATCCATCGCCAAGCAATGGCGTCTTATCTGCCTGAAAAGGTGCTTAATCGCACAACAAAGGCTAACTTCACTAACACGAAGATCGATCATCAGTTCGCGCAATATGTGAGGGCACACGCATCTCAAGTGCTGCAGGAATTGTGCGATTCGCAGGGGCTTCCACAGATTTTGGACATAGATTTCCGCGGGCCAGAGGGAGATTATTGGGCTTGGGAGATTTGGGGCCTTTACGCTTCCGCAGCATTTTTGTATCAAGCTAACCACACAGGCTAAATTAACCCTGCCACTGGGGTGCAATTGGACAGGAAGAATCAATGATTAAGACTTTTGAAAAAGCGAAGTATGAGGCTCCGAAGCTGACCGTATTTGGTTCGGTTCGTAACCTCACCGGCGGAAGCCAGACCCGTTTCCGTGATGGTGCGGCGTCTAACTCACGCTTCTAAATTCATCGGTCTTACCGACGCTTTAAGGCGTTGATGCAGACTGAAACTTCAAGGCACCCCCACTGGGGGTGCCTTTTTGTTTTGGGGCGTAAGCAGCTGATTTTAATTGGTTTTTCACTTTTGCTTTACCCTGGCATAGAGAGTTGACATGCGCTGCTGACTTTTTGGCGACGTTTGTTTATCGGCTGACCGGCGCACGCTAACGAGCCGCGTCTGCTTACTCGATGAAGCTGCGCGCTGGATCGCGCGCTTACTCTTCAACAAAAATGAGCGCCGATCTTGCTGCTGATCGAAATCTTTGCTCGCTTGGATTGAACCACGCTCTGCATTTGTTGGTAAGTGATTCGCACAAGGCTCGCGATTTTCGGAGAGCTCAGCGATGCTGCACTGCAGCGCAGATCGGCCAAATTGCTGCAATTTTACACTTTTTTCGATTTTTTTTGGGTGCGAGCATTCGAGAATGACAAATTGCGTTGGCGTAACTATTCAAACTCGGCCTTGGAACATGGGATGACTTGCGGTTAGAGGCAGGCGCTATGACTTGGATGCAAGAGACACCGCGGGAACAATCGGCGCTGATAAACGAACCCTACGATCGGTGGGTTGCGCCCGGCGGTGTGTGTATGGCGGAGTTTCGCCGTGAGGGATCTGGTTTCTTGATTAGGTTTCCGGGCCAGGCCGATTTTAGTCTACAGCGCGAGGGCGAGACCTTCGCTATTACGGGTTGGCCCACCCCGGACTGTGACGGGCAAACGCTCACCAATCTCTACCATAATGCGATTGAGCCAATTTTGGGCAACCATCACGGAGGTCTCTACCTGCACGGTAGCGCAGTAGTCGCTCCGGCCAGCAAGTCGGGAACAGCCGAAGACGGTGTCATCGCATTTCTTGGTCTTTCAAGGGGCGGAAAGACGACGCTTGCCGGGTCGTTTGCCCGTGCCGGTTTTCCGTTTCTCACTGAAGATGTGATTGATCTGAGACTTGAAGATGGCACATATTGGTTGAAGCCTAAACGCTCAAAGCTGAGGCTATTTGCAGACAGCGCCCGGTTCTTGCTCGGTGATGACACTGAATTCGAAAACGATGATCTCAAACAAGACGTTGAAGCGGGCAAAGCGCTGCCATTTGCACAGGCCCAAGCGCCGTTGCGCCAAATATTCCTGCTAGGCACCGATCACGCCGCGCCGCTTTCGATCCGCCAGCTCTCAAGCCAGGAGGCTCTCGGTGCGCTGATGCCGCACGCTTTTATTCTTGATGTAACGGACAAGGCGAGGCTGAAGGGGCATTTCACTCGCATGGCTGACCTGTCTCAGGACATCGCGTGCTATGCTCTTGACTTTACCCGCGACTACGCAGAACTGCCGCGAGTACGCAGCGCCGTGCTGGAGGCTTTTTCCAGCTTACGGTGATGAAATATTGAGCGATTTTGGGGCTTTTTCATGCAACTCACTGATCAATTTACAGTGTCCGAAGATGTGGTTGTACGCGAAGTCAGCGGCGAGCTTGTGCTGCTTGATTTGAATTCCGGGCAGTATTTTGGACTTGATGCGGTGGGTGCACGCATTTGGGAATTGCTGGCGGATGGCTTGCGAGATTTGAACGCGATTTGCGATCAGATTGAAAACGAATTTGATGCCCCGCGTGAACGTATAGAAGCCGATCTCATCGCCCTTGCTACACAATTGCAAGAACAGGCATTGATTGCTGCCAAGGCCGCCTGATCACCTAGGGTCCTGACCCTAATCAGCTGAGTTCGCGCACCCCTTCGGTGCCAAGTTTAATGACGCGGTCAGCAAGTTTCAGGCTGGCTGGTCGGTGCGTGATCAGAATAACTGTTCTGTCCTTCAAAACCTCAACACATTCCTCAACGAAAGCAGCCTCGCTTTCCAGATCATACATGCTGGTCGCTTCGTCCAAAATCATAATTGGGGGATTCGCAAAGAGCGCTCTTGCAAGGGCAATGCGCTGTCGCTGTCCGCCTGAAAGTTTTACGCCGTGATCGCCGATTTGCGTGTTCAGTCCATCGGGCAGATCTGCCAAAAACCGGTCGACTTGCGCCATTCGTGCGGCCGTTTTGATCTGTTGTTGCTGGTCTTCGGAAGGTTGGCCAAACACGATATTGTCTGCAATCGACCCGTTGAAAAGCAAAGCGCGTTGGGGAACATATCCAAACTGGCGCCTGAATTCGCGTATCTGAAACTCAGATATGTCGGTCCCATCCAGCGTGATCCGGCCAGACCCAGCCTCGTAAAACCGCAGGAGCAACCGCACCAATGTCGATTTGCCCACGCCGTTCTCACCGGTAACCGCGATGGTTTCACCCGGCTCAATCTTGAGGTTGAGATTGGACAGAACGGGTGCGCGATTAGGGTATGAGAAGCTGAGGTTTTCAAAGCTGATCGCACCTTTCGCTCGCGTGATACCAAGACCATCATTGTGTCCGGGTTCTGGATCGAATGCGAGCACTGTCTCCAGCCGCGCAAGCGTCCCACGAGCCATTTGATAGGACGAGTACATCGTGGCGAGAGCGCCAGCGGGCCGTGTCAGCAAAGCGGCGTAAAGCAAGAAGGCGAACACCTCTGAGGGCGAAGAGGCCTCGCCGGTGAGCGCGCCGCTTCCGATCATGAGAACTCCGATTGCAGCAAGCGCTGCGATAAAGGCCATGACAGGGCCAATAAAGGCCTTAAGCTGAGCCTGCTTGAGCGCGTAGACCCGCGCGTTTTCCGCCGCTTTTGCAAAATGTGAGGTGTGGTGATCTTCGGTGGCGAACGCCTTGATCGCTGGCAAAATCTCAAGGTCGCGTTCTGCAATTGCGACAAGTTCGACTTCGGCAGCGCGCACTTTTCCGGAAAGGCCGCGCAATTGCCGCCCTGTGAGGCGGATCATAATCGCAAAAGCTGGAACCAGAAGCGGCACGATCAAAGCCATGACTGGGTCGATCCAATAAAGGATCGCGATTGCCCCAAGAGTGGTCAGCAAGATCGCCGGTGCATTGGCAAGGGTGCTGGCGAGAAAATCGCTCAAGTTACCCACTTCGTAGGAGGTGAGTGCGAGAACATCGCCCGAGCGCTGCTCATCATGGAAACTCAGCGGCATGATCTGGACATGCTCATAAATCCGCTTGCGAAGATCGGTGAGTATACGAGTGGAGGCATGCTCAGATTGGATCGCAGCGGCGATATTCAGCCCCGTGAGAAGCGCCAGAACAATCACCAAAATGATCAGCGTTTGACTAAGATCTGGTGCTTCACCCGGCGATGAAACGATCGCTCCCAATGCGTTTGCCGCAAGCCACGGCACAGCCAATGTCGCGATCGAGCTCAAGAGTGTCAGCGTGCTGATGCCAGCCAATTGCCACCGAAATCGCCGGGCCCATTCAATCCAAAACGAGGCGCTCACCGTGACCCTACCTTCCGCACCACTCTTCCGGCGGTTTCGATCAGCAGGCGTCCTTGCAAGAATGCCGTGGGCCATTTGGCAGATGCGGGATACTTCTCAACCAAATGCGCCCGAGGCGGAAAGGCGCGTGTGATCACAAGCGATGCTTTTTGCCTGAGCGATCTGGCCTTCTTTACGTCGATCCAGAACTGGCTCAGGCTGTCCGGATTGGCGAAATAGGCGGCGATTGTCGGATCAAGTGGGCGCTCTTCAAACTTGGCCAAGCTTGCCTCTGGAACTCTGTTTCCAAGGTCGATCTGCATGCCGCGCAAGGCCTCAGCAACCAGAGCGCCAACGCCATGAGCATCACAGTGCGCTTCGAGCTTTTGCCAATCTGTATCCGCCATGCTTTGGCAAAGGAGATCCAGATCAACCGACCAGATCAGGCGACGCGGACTGGTCAACCGGCCACTTTCTGAATGATAGCCATGCAAGGCGTGCCATTTCTGATTGATCGTTGCATGGAGGATCATCAACGCAGGGTGAGGTCGATACGCTGCGGGATGGAGCTTTGGGACAGGGCGCCTGTCGTCAAAAAATTCGCTGAGCGGCAAAATACTCTGGAGCACCGGCCTGTCCGATGGCTCCCAATGCAGGTCAATCGAATGCACGAAAAATCCCGCTGCATCGTGCAGCCAGCCTTCCTGATAATAGAGGCCATGCGGATCATCTTTGCGATACCAGCCGAGCTTTTGAAGAACCGCGCGGGTGCGCTCCTGATCTTTGGGCTGCACGAGCAAATCGGTGTCACCGCGCCGTCGCGTGGCGGGCTCTTCATGCAGCGAATAGGCAAGCGCTGTGCCTTTCATCACCGTGGCTTCAACCCCGGTTTTGCTAAGACCATCGAGCACTTTGGAGACGCAATGATGATGGGTGGTTTCCCAAAGCGCGATGAGCCGCGCTTCTTCCGCCATGCGTTCCATTAAGCCTTCCGGCCATGTGGTAAGACGATTTGCCTGTGCGTTCAGGAGAAAGGCGATACCGTGGTATTCGATGCGGTTCCAAACGGTTTCCCAGTTGACCGACCCATCCATTTTCCAAGGCGCAAGGTTCCCGGCCCGAACCGTGCGCAAGGACTTGGCAAGAAAGTCATCAATGGATGCAATGTCGTTCATTGGATAAGCGAATTCGATCCCAAGTTGGGTTATCCCAACACCGTAAATTTCCCCGTGCCATGCGACAAATGCCACGCATTTACCAGCGATAGCAACAAGCCCGCTCCACAAGGACACATTAAGCCTTGACCCCTATAGGGCATGCTGCAAAGCACAATGCGCTTTCAGGGTGTAGGGTTAATCAAGGCGAAAATCGTGACAAAACCGCGCAAGGGAATTATCCTCGCAGGGGGATCAGGCACGCGGCTGTACCCGCTGACCAAAGGCGTGTCGAAGCAGTTGATGCCGATTTTCGACAAGCCGATGATCTACTATCCGCTCAGCACGTTGATGCTGGCGGGCATTCAAGACATCTTGATCATCACGACGCCCGAAGATGCAGAGCAGTTTCAGCGCGTGCTTGGCGATGGGTCCGACTTTGGCGTCAACCTTTCCTACGCGCAGCAGCCGCGGCCAGAAGGTCTGGCGCAGGCATTTCACATTGGCTCCGATTTCGTTGCCGGCGGCCCCAGTGCACTGATCCTGGGCGACAACATTTTTTATGGTCACGGCCTGCCAGATATTTTGCGGAGCGCTAACGCACGGGACACAGGTGCGAGCGTATTCGCCTACCGTGTGACGGACCCGCAAGCCTTTGGCGTGGTTGAATTTGACGGTGAAGGCCGTGCGATATCGATCGAGGAAAAGCCCGCCCACCCCAAATCCAATTACGCGGTGACGGGCCTTTACTTCTACGATGAAACCGTTGTGGACCGGGCCCGGGACCTGAAACCATCGCCGCGCGGCGAGCTTGAAATCACCGATCTCAACCGCCTCTATCTTGATGAAGGCTCGATGTCGGTTGAGATCATGGGGCGCGGTTTTGCATGGCTCGATACCGGAACCCATGCCTCGCTCCTCGATGCGGCGACATATGTTCGCATTACCGAGGAACGCCAGGGCCTGAAAATTGCCTGTCCTGAAGAAATCGCCTGGCGTCAGGGCTTTATCTCTGATGCGCAGTTGGCCCAGATTGCAGAGCCGCTGCGCAAGTCGGGTTATGGCGAGTATCTGCTTGCGCTGCTTGAAAAGCCGGTGTTGCCGTGAACATCATCGAAACCGCTATCAATGGCGTACTCATCATCGAACCGCGCGTCTTTGGGGACGAACGCGGATTTTTCATGGAGACATGGAACGAGATTGCCTTTCAAGACGCTGGCATCGACACTGCTTTTGTACAGGACAATCACAGCCGCTCGCAAAAGGGCGTTCTAAGAGGGCTGCACTTCCAGAATCCGGGCCCTCAAGGAAAGCTTGTCAGAGTTACCAATGGCGCAGTTTTTGATGTGGCGGTCGACCTTCGCGAAAGTTCTAGCACCTTTGGCAAATGGGTCGGCGTAGAGCTTTCCGCTGAAAACAAGCGAATGTTCTGGGTGCCGGAAGGTTTCGCGCATGGGTTTTTAACGCTTAGCGACGACACCGATTTCCTCTACAAATGCACCGCGCCCTATGCCCCTCAATCAGAGCATACTCTGGCATGGGATGATCCAGCCGTTGGGATTGATTGGCCTGTCCAAAACCTTGATCCGATCATTTCGGCAAAGGATGCCAAAGGGTTGGCGCTGGCTGATGTGAAGGTCTTTCCATGAGGGTTTTGATCACAGGAGCAGGTGGACAATTGGGCAGGGCGCTCCAGGCAACAGCGCCCGGCACAGTTGAAATAAGCGCGATCGACGTGGATGACGTGGATCTCACAGATGCCGCGATGCTGACTGCACGGCTCGCGGTTGAGGCGCCTGAGATCATCATCAACGCCGCGGCTTACACTGCGGTTGACCGGGCCGAAGAGGAAGAAGACCTAGCCCTTGCGATAAACTCTGATGCGGTGGCGATTATGGTCGAAGCGATGGAGCAGTCGGGGGGCAAGCTTGTCCATGTGTCGACTGATTTTGTCTTTGATGGCACCTCATCACAGGCGTATCAGCCAGACGACGCGCGCGCCCCGATCAGCGCCTATGGCCGGACCAAGGCAGCGGGCGAGGACCATTTGCGTGACCAGGACATCCTTGTGCGAACGGCCTGGGTTTATGCGGCAGGCGGCGCAAATTTCGTGCGCACAATGATCCGCCTGATGAAAGAGCGTGATGAGCTTGGCGTTGTGGCTGACCAGATTGGCGCGCCGACTTGGGCAACCGGGCTTGCGACCACGATTTGGGGCTTGATCGAAAAAGGGGCTGCCGGGACTTTCCATCACAGCGATGCAGGTGAAATCAGCTGGTATGACTTTGCCGTCGCTATCGCAGAAGAAGCGCAGCAAATCGGCCTTATTGAGCGCATTCCAACGATCAAGCCGATTACCACTTCTGACTATCCAACTCCTGCGACCCGCCCCGCATTCTCTGTGCTCGACAGCAGCACCACGCGCACGGTTTTGGGCGATACGCACACTCCCTGGCGCGAGAATCTGCGCGCTATGTTGAAAGAGGAAAAAGCTCTTGGCTAATTTGCTCGTAACCGGCGGTGCTGGATTTATCGGCGGTAATTTTGTGCATTATTGGAATGCGCATCATCCAGATGACCATGTGATCGTGCTGGATGCACTAACCTATGCCGGCAATCGCTCAACGATTGAGCACGCGCCGTTTGCAGAGCTTGTCGTAGGTGATATTCGAGATCAGGAATTGGTCGAAAAGCTGCTGCGTGAACGCGATATCAGCACGCTTGTGCACTTTGCCGCGGAAAGCCATGTCGACCGCTCGATCACGGGCCCCGACGCTTTCATCGACACCAACATCCTTGGCACTAATTCACTTTTGAAGGCAGCGCGGGCGGTTTGGCTTGATGGCGATGGCAAAGATCACCGTTTTCACCACATCTCCACCGACGAGGTATATGGCTCTCTTGGGAATGATGATCCCGCGTTCAGCGAGACGACGCCCTATGCGCCAAACTCGCCCTATTCCGCGTCAAAAGCCGCGTCTGACCATCTGGTCCGCGCCTATCACCACACCTATGGCCTGAATGTAACGACCAGCAATTGTTCGAACAATTACGGTCCTTACCAATACCCTGAAAAGCTGATCCCGCTGTTTTTCCTCAACGCGTTGTCGGGCAAGAACCTGCCTATATATGGCGATGGCATGAATGTGCGCGACTGGTTGCATGTCGAAGACCATTGCCGCGGGATCGAGGCTTGCCTTGAAAAAGGCGTGCCGGGTGAAACTTACAATATCGGGGGCGGGGCAGAACTGCCCAATCTCGAAGTCATCGCCGCGATATGCCGCGAGGTGGATCTGGCATTTGAAGAGGTCGAGGGCCTTGGTGAGCGTTACCCGGACGCGCCCGCTGCCAAGGGTCAGAAGAGCGAAACGCTCAAGACCTTTGTGACTGACCGTGCAGGCCATGATCGCCGTTATGCGATTGATGAAACCAAAGCGCGCGGCGAGCTTGGATATGCAGCGACCCGCAGCTTTGACGAGGGCCTGCGCCAAACGCTGCGCTGGTATCTCGAAAATGAACAGTGGTGGCGGCCGCTCGCAGCCTAAAAGGCCAATTATGAACTGCTTAGTCTATCTACCACATTCCTATACCGGCAGGGGACCGGCGGAAAGCTGTGTGCGGATTATCGAGCATTTTGCCAGTCAGGGCATCGAAACAACTGTTTTCGTCCAGCGCGCGCGCGCGCAGCTTCCGCAGAGCGTCGCGGCGGTTGATTCGGGGGGACGGTTGCTTCGCAAATTGCCATTCAAGCTGGTGTCTCCCTTCACGAAGCGATTGCTAAGAAGGGCTTTCCGCGCTGCGGTCGATTCGGCCGAGCCCGGGACCATCGCCTATTTCTGGCCCAACACACCCGCCGATCTGGTAAGCTATGCCAAAGCAAAAGGCATGGTCTGTGTGCGCGAAATGATCAACAGCCCGCTCGCGCACGCTAAACCCGTCCTTGATGAGGCCTATCGGGCGGCCGGTGTCCAGCCAACGCACGGATTGACACAAGCTATGGTTGATCGCGAGAACGCAGAGCTGGCGCTGCACGATTTCATTTTCTCCTCCAATGCTGAAGTTGATGCTGCCTTGCTTGCTTTGGGTGTTGCAAGGGATCGCATTCTTTCATCGACATTCGGTTGGACTGCATCGCGCTTTGCGCCGAATACCGCGCCCACCATGTCGGATGACACCACGCGGTTTCGCGCTGTTTTTGTTGGGCTGATGAATGTGCGAAAGGGAATATCCACGCTGCTGGAGGCATGGGAGATGGCAGCAGTCGATGGCGAACTTATAATGGCAGGCGCGCCCGAGCCGTGCCTCCAGCCGATGATCGATGATGCTTGTTCGAAACCCGGAGTACGCCACCTTGGTTTTGTCAGCGACGTTGCGTCGCTGTACCGCTCTTGCGACGTTTTTGTCTTTCCGACTTTCGAGGAAGGTGGACCGCAAGTGACATACGAAGCGGCGGCTTGCGGAATACCTGTCATCACGACCCCAATGGGGGCTGCTCGCCTCATCGAGCATGATGTTACTGGAATGATTGTGGCCGCGGGTGACACCCATGCGCTTGCGGAAGCGTTGCGTAAGCTAGCAATGGACAAACCGCTTCGGCGTTCGCTCTCAATTAAGGCTCGCGAAAAAGTAGATCAGTTTGAATATAGGGCAGTCGGGACAGAGCGCGCGCAATTGTTGCTCAATGTTGCTAGGCTACTCAGGCCTTAGAACCCAACAATTCTTCTTTTAAATCGATATCGAACGAAATCTGAGGTTCCACCTTGATGCAAGATCAAAACAACACATCCCAGCCGGCAAAAAGGATCGGCTTGGTTGGCACCTTTGATGTCGCCAATTACGGAGACTGTTTGTTTCCATATGTCTACATGCATCTGTTGCAAGAGCGCATACCGGGGGTTGATTTCAGCTTTTACTCGCCGATGGCGCAGTCGGCGGGCATCATGGATTATGGTCCAATCAGGCCTCTTCCGAGTAAGCTCACCAATGTCGATTTTCCTGAGGATGCGCTCATTTTATGCGGCGGTGAAACGATTTGGCTTGGACATAGCGCTGGGACCTTCAATTTTCCGGCTGCAACTTTGAGTGCTTATGCGCGCCTGTGGCTGGCGCCCACATTAGCTGCTTCTCAAGGGATTACTGATTTTTATGTTCACAGTGTTGGGATGCCAAATGTGCACCAGGACGCGCCAGACGAGATCGGCGATGCGCTGTCTTATGCGACCGCAGTAAGCGTGCGTGATGCTGTTACAGCAGCACGATTGGGGGGCCGATTTCCAGTCGAGGTTGATCCTGTTTTCGCGCTATCGACGTTAAAGACCTCGCCGGAATGGGCGTCGGAGGCACTCAAATGGTTGCCCGACAATTATGAGATCGGCCGTTACATGGTTGCTCACATCTCAGCGCCTTACCTCACCAATGACCTCGGGGAATGGTGTGATCAAGTCGCGCGAGCCGCCAAGCAAATGGACGTGCCGGTGCTACTGGTTCCGGTTTGTCATTTCATGGATGACCGGCGCACTCTTCAGACCGCGCGCGAATTGTTGATTCATAAAGGTTTGGATGAAAGCCAAATTCAGCTTGCCCCGTTGGAAAGCAAGGACATCATTTCTACAGCAGCAATACTTGGGATGAGTGCGGGGGTCATTACCAGTTCGCTGCATGCCTGTGTCACCGCGGTTTCTTTCGGTCTGCCCTTTGCGGGCTATGTCGGTAAGGGAAAGGCTGAAGGTAAGCATCGCCAAACGCTTATGGCTGCCGGTGTCGATTTCGGTATGGCGATGACTATTCCAGCGATATGCGATATATTCGTTGAAAGTGTCGGTCAGGATCGCGAAAACAATCGAAAAGCGGCGATCACCACCGCGCTGAAGGCCTTTGACAGTCTCGCACAAAGCTTGGAAAGGCAAAAAGGGCCGACGAAGAGCTTGTCGCAAGATACTGTCGAGAAACTGCTGCTTCTTGACTTGGTCCCTACGAAAAACTGGAGGGCTGAACTCAAGCGAACGATCTTACGGTGGGCGAAAAAATCGGACGTCTGCGCAAAGATTTTGAATGCCCGCGTTCAAGCGCGCGTCCGACGTTCTATCCTCTAATTCTCAGCGGTTGGTTGACAAGCTATGAACTCTGAAAGCGACTTGAGGCGAATACCTGACCCGAGACCGGTTCGGCTGCCGCAGCCATTTCGTCAGAAATGCTTGAACCCTAATCTAAGGGTGCTGCCGATTGTCCTTTTATTCTACTCTTTCCTGCTTTTTCCAATTGAGGTCAAAGTCGTTGTTGGCGGGCTAAACCTTTACGCATTCCGCATCGCAATAATTATCGGGCTGCCATTTCTCGTGTACTTGGCTCCTAAGACAACAGGCCGCGCCGCTTCGGTCGATATGCTAGTCGCCATCGGTTGCGTATGGATGGTGTTGTCTTTCATGAGCCTGTATGGGATCGCGCAAGGCGGTGTCCGTTCACTTGCGATTGTTCTCGATACTTTCGGAGCTTACTTGATCGCGCGTGGGTCAATTTCCAATCTTAACGATTTGCGCCGAGTTCTAATTCTAATTCTGCCCGGTATTGTGTTTGCTGCCTTTTTCTTTGTGGTAGAGAGCATGTCGAGACAGCTATTTATTAGGCCTTTCTACACATCAATTTTTGGCAGCGCTGTGAATTATGAAGGCGGCGTCGCAAAGGGCTCTCTTAATCTCCTTTATGAAATCCGATTGGGGCTTCGGAGAGCCTACAGTGTTTTCTCATTTCCAATTCTCGGAGGAGTGATCCTCGGAGGCTTGCTTCCCGTTTATCTTATGAGTGGCCTCAAACGCCGAGCCCTTTTGGCGGGCGTATTTGCATGTTCTGCGGCATTCTTCTCGCTTTCCTCTGCCACTTTTCTCGTTTTGGCATTGGGTGCAGGGATGGTTCTTTTTGACCGGCTTTTGCCAGTCCTTCGCCCTTTGCGTTGGCCGCTTTTGGCCGCTGTGATCGCGTTTTACGGTGTTCTTGCGGAGATTGCCCTTCAAGGCGGTATAGTTGGCGTTATCAGCCGTTTCACTCTCAATCCTGCGACTGCTTATATTCGTCGATTGCAATGGAGATACGGGAGCGAGACGGTGATGGATAACCCGCTATTTGGTATCGGGTTTGCCGTATACGAAAAGCCGGCATGGCTGACAGACGCGATCGATGCTCATTTTCTCGCGATGGCTCTTCGGCACGGATTGGTGACACCCGCTTTGTTCGCGATTGCACTACTCATAGTGATGTTCTCGCTTGGTCGAAACGCAACGTTCCTTGCGCGCGCAGACCGGAACTTGGTCGTTGGATTGAACATTATGCTGACTGTTTTGATCTTCATCTCGATGACAGTGACGTTTTTCTCGGAAGCCAATGTCTTCTTTATGATCGCGCTTGGGATTGCAACGTCGTGCATGATTGCGATCAGCAGAGCGCGGGTTGGACAGCCGATGATGCCGGGGCAGATGATGCCAAAACAGATGGTGCGCGGGGCAAACCCTCAAATCGCGCCTCAGACGCCAAACCCGCGCTAAGACCCTGGGTCCGGCCAAGAGTTATGCTAGCCAGGAACAGCCTCTTTTCCATCGCAGGCAGCGTTGTGCCTGTCTTTATCACGGTCATCACCTTGCCGTTCCTGCTCGGTACAATTGGGGCCGAGCGTTATGGTGCGCTGGCATTATGTTGGCTTTTCCTGATTTATTCGGCGCACATTCTTGAAGGAGTGGGAACAGCCATTACGCATGCTGTTGCGCGCGCAGAGGATGATGAGCAAACGGCCCGCGATACGATGGTAACGGGCCTTGTAACCGCCTTAGTCGTCAGCCCTGCCACAGCCGTTCTGGCGAGCGTTGTCGCGTTTGTGTTTTTCAGTCAGTTTTTTGAAGTGAGCGAAGCAGTAAAGCACGAGCTTGTCGCATCCATTTGGCTTATTGGCGTATCCAGCTTTGTCAGCGGTGTTTCGCGCGCGGTGTTTGGAGCTTTGATCGGCAAAGAGCGCTTTCCCACTGCCTCGCTGGCGATGATGGTGTGCAATGGGGGCCTTCCACTTCTGGCATTGCTGTTTGCGCAAATGTTTGGGGCCAATATGGTTGTCCTCTTGTGGGCCAGCCTTACCGCCTATTGCCTCGGGTTGTTGTTTCTGCTGCTTGATCTTTGGCGCTCACAGCTGCGCGGAAAGCAGGCTCGCGTGAGCTGGCATCGGTCCCAGGCTCTGTTGAAATTTGGGTTCTGGATCATGGCAACCGCGATTGTTGCGCCGTTGCTCTTAACCTTGGATCGGATGGTCATTGGTGCGCAATTGGGCGCAATTGCCGTCGCCGCCTACACAATCCCGTTTCAGATCGTCAGCCGTCTCCAATTGATCCCACAGTCGCTCATCAAAGTGCTCTTTCCCCGCCTCTCAGTCTCCGCGGGCGTAAAAGCGCAGAAAATGGCGCTGTATTATTCGATTGTAATGTCGGCGTGTTTTGCGCCGATGATCGTGGGTCTGATCTATCTGATTGAACCGCTTTTGGTCGTTTGGCTCGGCAATAATTTGGACCCGCAATCTGTCGAAGTAGGCACTTGGCTCTTGTGCGCTTTCTACGTGACGGCAATCGTTCAAACGATGGCTGTGTTCTTGCAATCGCAGGAGCGCGGGGCCTTTGTTGCCAAGTTTCAGCTCAGCATGATCGTGCCCTACCTCGCCTTGCTCTTATACTGCGCTAACACATACGGGTTGATGGGAGTTGTGGGCGCCTTTCTCTTCAGGCGCACGTTCGAGGCGCTCTTCCTCGTCGCCAGTTCAGGCTTCGGAAGTTGGCGGTTCTGGTTTACCCAGATCCCAGCCACACTAGGCCTGTTGGTTGCGATAATGACAGTGGAGATGCTGCCAGCACCTGAATACAAGCTGCTGGCCGGGGTGATTGTCGGATCTCTCACACTGCTTGGTGCGGTGCTTGTCGTTCCTGCTGAGTTGCGCACCATGATCATTGAGCAAAGCCGCAAACGGCTAAGGCCCAATGATCATAGTGCGTGACCTCACGAAAGCGGTGACTAAGTCACGGGGGCAGGCTCGAACAGGACAAGCGCGCTTACGTTACGACCATTAACGGAGTTTGTAACTGTGAGTGGTCCTGTGTCCGCCATGGCCCAACCAAGCTGGATGCCGTCTCCGTAGGAAAACAGGTTTTCCACTTGGGTCGCACCGGTCATCGCCGCTCCGCTCGTAGCAGTGCTTGAACCAAGCCCCGCCAATACAAGAGTGCCATCTGCGCTAGCACTGGCCGTAATGCTGGCAGAGCGCTCAAACGCGATAGTGGGCGAAATGGGCGCGTTGGCGACAGAGCTTGCAACAATGCCAACTTTGTCTGGAACATTTGCTCCAGTTGCACTTGCGACAAGGTCATAAGGCCCATCACCCGGCAGGTTCGCTTCATCAATCACAAACCCGGCAAATGCCTCCAGAGAGCTTGCTGGGTTGGCGCTTTGTGTGCCGCTGAAGAAGACCCGGGTCATGGCGACTGTGCCGCTGGTACCGGTGATGACGCAGCCGATGTTGCTGACCGCATCGCTTGTGCCTGCACCAACCATGGCAAACACCTGTCTGTTGGCGCCGGACGCGATAAGGCCTGTTGCCGATGCCGAGCCTGCAGAGCCGCCGCCCTGAACGCTATCGACAAGCACCAGATCATCTCCTGGCCCAGTCGCTGCTGCGATAGGCCCAACGTCTGCGCTGACGGCAAAATTGACGCCTCCCGGGCCAGTTGCCTCGACCGCGTATGCGATGAGCGTGGCCTCATCGTCAGCAACCAGAGTGTAACTGGTGTTGATCGCGCCCGGGATCGCAAGCCCGCCTCGCAACCATTGCCGATCGTTCACTGCCCCATTTTCGATAACGCCATCATCACCCGTCAAGGTTTCCCCGACCTCGGCTATGCCGGTAATAGAGGGCGCGATGCTCCATGACGGCAATGGATCACCTGTGTTGATTGTGGCAACGGCGGCGAGTGCCCCTTTGCTGGCAATCTCAGGGAATGATCCTGCGACGAGATCATTCGCAACAGATGGTGACGCCCCGTTGATGAGCAAGTCTCCAGTGGGGGTAAAGTCGCCGTTGATGGCATCGTTGAAGAGCGTTGTGCTATCCCCTCCGCTTGATGTCCCTTCCAGCCCTGCGGGAAGTCCTACCTCCTGCACAACGTGATTGTCTCTCACCGTTAAGGCAGGTGGGATCGGGTCGCCGTTTCGCACGGTCATACGCAGGATCACATTGTTGGCAATCAGGGAGTAGATATCGCCGCCTTGACCATCAGATGAAATCAAAGCGCGCTGCGTTGCCATGGTGTTATGCGCAAACACCCCGTGACTGATCATCCCGCCAAGGTCAGATTGCAGCCCTTCGTCCGGCGTACCAAGGTTGTTGTACAGCGCATTGCCGATAACAACGCTATCGAGCACCCCGGGCCGGTCCTGGATAAAGATGTTCTGTGCGTCAATTTGCCACAGGCGATTAAACGCAAAGACCATATTCTCCCGAAATTCAGGCAAGATCGGCAGCTGGTAAATGTCTGAGTGGATGTCGAAGTGGGTAGGCAGCGTGGCTGGCACTGCGATATCTTCTTGCGCTCCTCCATTGGTGGTCCCGGGAGGAGATAAAGAAACGCCGGCTCGTGTATCATCCAGAAGCGCCGCGGACCAACCCGTCTGAGAATTGACCCAATCTACGGCGCTTGCAACGCGGTAGTTCGTATCATCCCTAAAAGCCTGCTCACTGCCATCAAATGCAAAGCTGGCCACGTCAACGCCATCCACTCTCAGGACAAGGCTTCGCGGCGAATTGCGGATCGAGACTGTCGCTGTTCCAGTCCCGGAATAGGTGAGGCCCATGGCGTCGACATTTGTGTAATAGAATGCGCTTGAGTGGTCTTCGACTTCGTTCGCAACAAAGCACAAGGCGTCTTGCGCCAAATCTGCCCATGTTGCCGAAGTTCTGCATCCACGCACCAGCGGAGCCTTGTCGAACACATCATTCACATCGGTCACAACGCAATCAGTGAACCAAGCGCCGTTGCGAAATAAGGCGGGGATGATGTTTCGCGGAACTGAACGCCAAAGGTTTTCGCGCCCCCGACTTTGGACGATGTGTATCCCATCAAGCCAATGCTCACCATCTTCAAGTTCGGTGTAAAACTCCAAGGTTTCGACAAAGTCGATTGTGATCTCAGGGCCTTTGAAGTGCAGGCTTTCCATGCCTGGCCGCATGCGGGTGAAATCCCCTTCCAGCGCCGGGGGTGCTTGAAGAAACGTCACCGGCGCATCCGCCTCAATCCTGCACCAACCTGCCGGTGAATGACGATTGGCATTACCCAAATCATATTCACCGCTCTCAAGAACACGGACCCGTGGGTGCTGAGCATTTTGGGCTCTGAGGTGGGTGAAGGCATCTTCCATGCTAAGGAAGTCTGCGCCGCCACTCGCCGCCACGGTCACATCATAATCGAAGGTCTTCGATGCCATGAGATAGCTGAAAGGCCCTGAAATCCGTGACTGCATCGATCCATCGCTGGGCACGGCTTCGGCATAGACGTGTGCGATGCCTTCTTTGCCCGATGGCTTGCTCAATGTGACCCACCAACCCAGTATTTCATAGGTCGAACCATCCGCGCGCTCAAAAGTGCGGAATGTCGGACTTTCGACGCGAAGTACGTTGCCTTCGCAATGAAAATCCACATGCGAGAGCCCGAGATTGGGGATCAACGATCCGTCATTGTTGGCCGCTGCAAACACGCCGATCACATTCGCAATCCGCACGGTTTGCCGTGGCGGGGTGAGCAAGCGACAAACCGGCTTTGCAGTGGTGCGCGCCGGATCGGTCGGAACACTTGCAAAGCCGCTGGAGGGCGCGCCGTCCCAATTGCTACCTGGCTTCAAACCCTGGTTTGCCGGCTGCCCATCCGAAAAATGCGCAAACCGTGAAAACTCATTGCCAAAGCCGGTTCCAAAACCGAACCCTACCATCAGATCAGCCCCACCAGGTCCGTAGCTGTGGTGCCTGTTTCGCGAACCGCTGCAGGGCGAATGTCTAAGACCGAACCGCTTGGCACATTGCGGAAGATGACTTCAGTGTTTGTGCTGGCGCTGGAAACGACCAAATCCCCGCCTGTTCCGACAAAGATGGCTTTTGGGACAAAACTGAGGTCTGAATTGTCGTTGGGCACAATATCGAACCATTCGCGCGCAGGGGAGGTGACACTGTCAGTGCTTGAAAAAGGGTCTTGGGGCATTTTCTATTCTCCTTGGATTCGAAAAGAACATAAGAAGAACAATTGATGTAGGAAAGTTATTGTTTTCCGTCTTGGTGATGGCAAGAAAACCTCAGTCGTCAGCTTTGTTTGTCCGTGACTGTTCGCGCTCCATTGCGTAATGGGTGGGGCTAAAGAACATACACTTGCTGCAAACAGGCCCTTTTTCTCATCATGCTTGCCCCACCTCAAAGCGCCGAAGTAACGATCATCATCGTCAGCTGGAACACGCGCGAACTGACGTTGAAAGCGATCGAAACCCTGCTTGAAAACGCAGGCGATGTTCAGATGCATGTCGTTGTCTGGGACAACGCATCAGCGGATGGCTCTGCCGAGGCGATCGCTGAAAAATTCCCTCAGGTTGAATTGATCGCGCATGATGAGAACCTGGGCTTTGCAGAGGCGAACAACCGGGTGGCAGCGAAAGCTAAGACCGATTGGCTCCTGCTGCTCAACCCTGACACTGAAACCCATCCAGACGCTGTTGTGAACTTGCTCAACTTTGGAAAAGAAAACCCTCAAGCTGGTATTGTGGGGGGACGCACAGTCTATCCTGATGGCTCACTAAACCCGGCATCATGCTGGAAGAAATCCTCGCCTTGGAGCCTGTTTTGCAGTGCTTTCGGCCTTAGCCGCGCATTCCCGAACTCACGTTTCTTCAATCCAGAGGCTATCGGTGGCTGGAAACGCGATAGCGTGCGCGAAGTCGATATCGTGGTGGGCTGTTTCTTCTTGTTGAAGCGCTCTTTGTGGAACGAGCTTGGCGGCTTTGACAGCAAGTATTTCATGTATGGCGAAGAAGCCGATATGTGCCTTCGTGCAGCCAGGCTTGGCTATTCTCCCATGATAACGCCCGATGCGCAGATCATGCATCTGGTTGGGGCCTCGACGACGCTGCGCAGTCAAAAGCAGATCAAGCTCATGCGTGCCAAAGTGAGCTTGATCGACGATCACTGGCCTAGCGCACTTGCGCCAATAGGGCGTATGCTGATGTGGTTCTGGATTGCGAACCGGAGGCTTGGATCGATCGTCCAATCGCGTCTTTCCGGTAATTCAGAAACCGCAACCGAATGGGCGAAGATTTGGGATGCGCGTAAGGAGTGGCTGAAAGGCTATTAGGCCTACAACACGCTTACCTGCGTAAAGCGCTCTCAAGGACTGATTTGTAGCTGCTGGCAATTGCGCTGCGGGCAAAGAAACTGGCAGCGCCGGACTTTTGCCACTTGGCCAGCGCCCCCTTCATCTCACTCTCTTCTTTGATGGCCCGCTCTATCGCTTTAGCGATTGAATGAGGTGAGCGGGCATCGACCCCTTGCGCAAACGGCAAGCCGTCAAAGTACCCATCAATGGCGGTCCCCTTGGGATAGATGATGGGCAGCCCTGCGAAGAGAGCCTCAACAAAAACAAGGCCAAACGATTCCGCCCGCGAAGGCACAACCAACACGCAAGCCTCGTTCATCCTCGCTTGCATGGAGGAGCGTTCGACCGGCCCTTCCAACTGGATTTGAGGCGCGCTTGCGATCAACTGTTTGCAATGTGCGATTTCTGCATCGCTCCCACCGCCCAGGATTGAGATCTTTCGACCGCGCTCCTCTCCCCTGAGTTGGCTGGCTGCATTCACCAGGCCATCAAGATTTTTCACAGCGTGGTTTTTCAGATGGAAGACTGAAATCACATCGCCATTTGTGACCCTCGGTGCTGCGATAGTATCGAGCTCTGTTGGGCAAGGGATGAGAGCGATACCATCTTCGCGTTTCCCCAGCGCGCTCTCAATCGCATCCTTGGCAATGGGCGTGAATGTGCAAACCGCGCTGGCATTCTGATGGATTTTTCGGAAAAGCCTGCGAAGGTCCGGCCTTGCTTTCAAAATCCTGCGGTCGGTGTTGCCTTGGATCGTGAGCGCGTATGGAATGCCAGTGATCTTTGATGCTTTGGCAACGGCAATTCCTTCAATTGTGAGCTTGTGCCCCACCAAGAGCGGCACGGGTTTGCCTGATGCTGCGATCATATCGGCGATGTGCTTTCCCAGGCGCTCTAGCATCGTCTGATGGAAAATGCCGCGGCCGGGAGCTGAATATCGAAGGGCTGTGCCGGCATCGAATGCCTGTTGGTCAGTCACATGGGCGTCCGGGGTCAAGAGTGTCCGAACAAGGCCAAACGCTCCGGGGCCTACCCTGTTAATTGACACCACCTCGTGTTCGAAACTCTCCGAGGTAAGCTCCAGAAAGCTTTGGATGACGGGGGTCTTGAACGGCTCGATGGGATCAGGAAAATCGCCACTGACGTGAAGAATTCGGCTGGTCATCTCTCGGCCTGTTCGTGGCTGATTATCAGGTCAGCGCGGCAGCAATAGAGCAAGGGACGGCTATGCCAATCCCCTCGCCTTATTCTTTGGTGCCGCCGTACTGGTAATAGCTATACTGATAGCTGTAGTCCTGACCCGCTTCGAGCGCGCGGTATTTGGTCAGAATAACGCCCAGCATCTTCGCGCCGCTTGCTTGCAAACGACGTTTGGCTGTTTTGGCTTTGCCGAACGAAATACGGTTCGCTTCCATGACGAAAATCGTACCATCGACAACGCGTGACAGCATCGGCGCATCGGCGAGGCCCATGACAGGGCTGGAATCGAAGATAATCAGCGAATAATCGTTGCGGTGCTTGGCAATCAACTCGCCTACATAAGATTCTGCCAAAAGCTCGGTTGGGCTCGCTGGAATCTCAGCAATTGCGAGGATGTCGAGGTTGTCGTGAACCCCTTTGATTATCGCGTCTTCAAGTTTGACGTGGCCAAGGAGAACCTCGACGAGGCCCACTTTGGGTTTTTCGATATCAAGCAGTTTGGCAATCGTTGGACGGCGCAAATCGGCGTCGATCAGCAAGGTCTTGCGGCCCATGCGCGCAAACAATTCGGCAAGGATAACCGCGGTTGTCGATTTACCTTCAGACGCCTCGGTGCTGGTAAATTGCAGCACGTTGCGCTCTCGGGAAAGCGAGAAGTCTATGCTCGACCGGATCGAGGCGTAGGATTCCATAAGTGTGCTGAAGTCGTTGCCAAAAACCTCGATATCGCGCTCGTCGACATACGGCGTTTGGCCGAACAGCGGCAGACCCAGCTTGTCTTCGACTTCCTCGAGCGACCGAATGCGATCGTCAAAGGTTTCTCGCAGCAGTGCAAGACCACCAGCCAGCGCAATCCCGGCGACCAAAGCCATGGTCAAATTGACCGAAAGGCTCGGCGCGTAAGGCGTTGAAGGCACCACTGCGCTATCAAGCTTGTTGAAGGCGCCCGCATCAACATTGGCAGCAGAGGTTACCTGGTTGTAGCGCGTCAAAAGCGATTCGAGCTGGCCTCTGAGCGCTTCTGCCTCGCGTTCAAGAACGCTCAGTTGAACCTGATCATCCTGCTCGCTCAATGTCTCGCCAGTCAGGCTGTTGAGTTCTGCCTGAAGTGCCTGCTCCTGGTTGCGTGCGACGATGTAGTCGTTGCGGATCGACGCCTTGATGGCATTGCCACGGTCAGCGATCTGGCGATCGAGGACTGCGATTTGTTGCAACAGGTTCTGGATTTGCGGGAATTCATCATTGTAGCGCTGGCGCAGTTCGATGAGCTCACCTTCCTTGGATATCTTATCCGAAACAAGACCCTGCAAAACCGAATTTGTTTGCACTGCGGGCAGCTGGTCGGCGGGGGCATTCTGGATCGCCCGCCATTTTTGTTCCGCTGCAATACGATCTGCCCGCGCTGCTGAAAAACGGGCGTTGGCAGATGAAAGGTTGGTGCTGGTCAGCGTTGTCGGAGCAGCGTCTTCGCCTTCGCCCGGTTGAAGAATGATCTGAGCACCGCGAGCGTAGTTGTTCGTGGCCTCTTCGGCCTCTTGCAAACGCACACGGATCAGATTGATCTGATCCAGCAGGTATTCTTGCGCGTATTCGTTTGTTTCAATCGAACTGCGGGTATCGGATTCTGCAAAGGCATCTGCATACGCATTGGCGAGTTCCGCTGCGAGAACCGGATCTGATGAGCGGTAGCTGATCGTGATGATCCAGTTATCATCAGGGATTGCGGCTGCGACCTGCGATTGAAGCTGGCCTGCGGCGGCTTCGTTCTTGGCTTGGAGCCATTGTTCGTCGGTCATGTTTGGCGGGCGAGATTCGTCAAAATCTGCGCCAAGCAAGGCTGAACGCTCGCCTAGATTAAGGTTCTGCGCGACGGTCGTGGCAAGATTGCGCGATTTGATGACGGCAAGCTGCGTCTGCAGGAAATCGAACACCTGGTTGCTGGCAATGCCAGCTTCAACGTCTTGTCCCTCGACAATAAACTGACCGTAAGGCTCGACACGAACCGTCGAGCGGGCCTCATACATCGGGGTCGACAACAGAGTGATGATCAACCCTGCAATAAGCGAAGCCACAACGACGCCTGCAAGCAACCAGCGCTGCCGGTAGAGCATCCCTCTGATGGTAGAGAGGTCCAGCAGTGGGCGAGGGGGCTCAAAGTGACCGACTTGGCCATCGGGCATATAGGCATCAACCCACCCCTGCCGTGGATCTTGGCCAGGGGCCTGCATTAGCG
The DNA here is from genome assembly GCF_000715015.1 of Erythrobacter longus. Lineage (GTDB taxonomy): Bacteria > Pseudomonadota > Alphaproteobacteria > Sphingomonadales > Sphingomonadaceae > Erythrobacter > Erythrobacter longus. The sequence goes on along the minus strand of NZ_JMIW01000009.1, from coordinate 117,476 downwards.
AACGGTCGTTCATGGTTGTTTAGTTGCCGCTTTGGACCGCGACAGTGGCGAATACGCCAAGAGCCGGGAGTGTTTTCAGGACGTCTTGATAGAACACAGGCAGGCCATCGGTCCCCATGACAACCCGGTCGCCTGGGGCAAGAACCGGGTCAAGCATCGTGCCTTGGCGCATCTGAGAATAGTCGAACAGAGCAATCATGACGCCGTCCGGGCTTTCACGAAAGACTGCGACTTGTTGAGTATTGGCGGTGCGGGTTGGACCGCCGCCCATGGCAATTGCAGAGGAAAGGCGCGAACCGGGTTGGAAGGCGTATACGCCGGGATCTTCGACAGAACCCTCAACCGTGACAAGGTGCGATGCATAGTTCGCGATGTTGACGCTTACCATCGGAGTGCGAAGGCCAGCTGCAAGAAGGCGTTTTGCAACGTCTTGTTCCAGTTCGCGCGTGGTCATCCCTGCTGCTGGAATAGTACCAAGAAGCGGGAGTGAAACCGAGCCATCAACGCCGACCATGACTTCTCCCACGGACAAGTCTGGTTCGCGAAAGACGTTGATCGAAATCTGATCAGAAGGGCGCAAGGCATAGGTTGCGGGGCGCGCTTGCGAATAGAGCCCTTGGCCAAGATCAGCACGCGGTTGTGAAACGGCCGCGCCGACGATGGGCGCAGGCGACGACGCACATGCGGTTAGACCAAAGGCGGCCATTGCGATTGCTGCACCAAAATGTCTTGAGATATTCATACCCTACCTTTTACCCCATTTTGGACCCTCTCTTAGAGAGCGTGTGACCCCAGCGCAACTGCTTTGCGTGGGGCCCGAGGGGCATTCAGAGATCCCTCGTCCTATTTCGGGACGTACACTTCTTACGATCTACAAATCTCTTTTGCACATCCTCGTGCGAACTACTCATTGCAACTTTAACCTTGCATGATCGTGGCTAACGATGAACCTGACATTGCCTATCTGCACTGGTCTTCGCTAAACGCAGGCCACTGCGAAATCTCGGGGTATTGCCGGTGCTGGCCCAACTTTCCATTTTAAGTCTTGTTGCTTGCGTATTTTATGCCGTGGTCGCTGGCGCTGCTGTGCGGGCGGGTCGTGAGGCGCGGCGCAGTCGTCAACAACCCTGGCATGTTAAGGCGTGGTCGTTGATGGCGCTCTATTTCGTGGTCCTTATCGTGTTGCGGTTGCTAAACCTTGAAGAGGGTATTCGCGAAAGCATGCGCGAATTGCTTGAGGCACAAGAACTGCTGGCTGAGCGTCGTTCATTGCAAGGGCCAGTCGTTGCGGTTTCTCTCATTCTGTTTGCAAGCTGTGCCATGCTGGCGGCCTATTGGACGTCGCAGCGCGTTTCGGGTCGCCGTAATATTGCCGTTGCGGTCGCGATTGGAGCCTGCGGGGTGATGCTGGCAACGATGGTCATGCGAACCGTTTCCCTTCATGCGCTCGACCGCCTGTTGAACGGGCCGCTCAAGCTCAATTGGGTCGGCGATATCGGATCAAGTCTGGTCGTCCTGGGCGCTGCTTTATTCTATGTCAGTGTCGTCAGAGGAAGTCTCAAGCAACGCGGTTGAGTGATACTGCCCGCTAAAGCTTGCCTGTTTCAATAAATCCCGCAATCGCGCTGCGAAGCTGCCTCGCGGTCGGTGACATCTGCGCCTTTGTAGACGTCAATGCCAAGCCCTTGGCAATCTTCGATTTAAGCTCCGTTTCATCCATCGCGATCAGCAGTCCGGGGCGCCCCTGAAGATTGCGCACTGTTGCCACCTGGTGATCGTTGCGATGTTCGCCGTGATCGAACCGCCTTGGGAACAGCAGGATTGGCTTTGACAGGCGCTGAGCGGTGAGGACCGTTCCGATACCCGCATGAGCAACGATCAACTGGCTTTGCTGGACGAGGCTTTCAAACTCGGCTGGCGCGATGCTTTTGCGCGCTTGCATGTTCTTGGGACGATACGTGCCCACTCCTGTTTGCGCGATGACTTCCACGCCCAATTCAGGCGCAAGCTTGTCCATCGCCTCGATCAGCCGGTCAAAGCCCAGCTGCATGCCAACCGTCACCAGGATCACAGAACCGCTCCGCGATATTTCACCGCATCGCCATCCGCCAGATGCTCCCACTGGGTCAGGCATTCATGCGCTGTACGCCGCGATAGTTTGCCGCACATCGAAAGCTGTTCGCCATTGGCAACGCTATCGATCCACAGAGTGCGTGCACCAACCAGGCGGCCTGCAAGGAGGCAGAAGTAACCCGGCGCAGCACCCGTCGACAAAATGACATCGGGTCGATGTTTGAGCACGATCCGAAGTGCGGCCACCGCGCAAAAGAGGGCTTTCACAGGCGTATTCTGGTTGCAATCGGGCAAAGTCTCGGCGTCCGCGATGCCGCGCTGCTTTGCGATCAGTGGATCGGTCGTTGCAAAGCGCACGTCATAATTATCGAGCGTATCGCGAAGCAGCATGAGCTGTTCCCAATGCCCGCCGCCAGAGGCAACCGCTAGCACCTTGCGGCTGGTATTTGTCATGTGAGTTTTGCCGTTCATTTGAAGTGATGTTTCGCTTTTTACCAATCGCCCTAACCGTCTCATCCGCGCTTCACAACTTCCAAGATTTTGCGCGAGGATAGTGCCTCCAAAATTAACCCTATGAGACACATGTGTCTCATAGCATCCAACATTCAATTCCAACATGCGCATGTTTTCAATAACTTGTGTGCCAAACCCTATGAGACACTTTGCAAGGAGAACGCGAAAATCTCTTGTGGCCAAACCTTCCAAAGGCAACATGCCAAACGCCCTTTCAGTAGGAAAGCTTGCTCTGGACGCCGCATATCGGCACACACGCTCACAAACGAAAACAGATAGGGAAGAGACACTGACAATGGCTACACCTCAAGGCCCGCTCGCTGGTTTGAAAGTGATGGAATTTGCCGGGATTGGCCCGGGCCCGCACGTGGGAATGCTGCTGGCTGACCTTGGGGCAGAAGTGGTGCGCATTGACCGGCCCGGCGGCGCGGTGATGAACCCCGTGGTTGAACGCGCGCGCCACCGTGTGATGGTCGATTTGAAGAGCGAGGAAGGCCTTGCCTTTTGTCGCAATGCCGCCAGCAAAGCAGATGTCCTTATCGAAGGTCTGCGCCCCGGCGTGATGGAGCGGCTGGGCCTTGGTCCTGATGAATTGCTCGAAGCAAACCCGCGCCTTGTTTATGCGCGCATGACAGGCTGGGGGCAGGATGGCCCGCTTGCCAAAGCAGCAGGGCACGACATCAATTACATCGCGATCACCGGCGCATTGGATGCGGTTGGCAAAAAAGGCGATCTGCCCATTCCACCGCAAAACCTGATCGGTGATTTTGGCGGGGGCTCCATGTATTGTGCCTTTGGCATTATGGCCGCGCTTTACGAGCGGGAACGCTCCGGCAAGGGGCAGGTCGTTGACGCGGCGATTGTCGATGGCGTCACCAGCCTGATGAGCTTTTTCTTCGGCCAGAAACACGGCATGATCCGCACGAATGAGCGCGGCACAGGAATGCTGGGCGGGGGCGCGCATTTCTATCAATGCTATGAATGCGCAGACGGGAAAGAAATCTCATTGGGATCAATTGAGCCGCAGTTTTATGCAGAACTGCTCCAGCGCACAGGCGCGACCGACCTCGCAGACGGCCAGATGAACCCCGCAAACTGGGTCGATTATGCCGAAAAGCTCACCGCTTTGTTCAAGACGAAGACGCAGGCTGAATGGAATGAAATCCTTGAAGGCACCGACGTTTGCTATGGTCCGGTCGTCGGCCTTGATGATGCGCCAAACCATCCGCACATGAAAGCGCGTGGAACCTATGTCGAGCATGAGGGTCAAACCCATCCCGCGCCGGCACCGCGCTTTAGCCGTACTCCCGGAGCCGTCCGGTCCAGCGATGACAATGGCGCAAGCGTCGTCAAAAGCTGGCTTGGGGAGGGGTAATCCATGGCAGGCAAATTCTTTGACGAATGGCAAGTGGGTGAGCGGATCACCCACGAAATCCGGCGCACGGTGACAGAGACGGACAATCTCCTGTTCTCAACCATGACCCACAATCCTCAACCGCTGCACCTTGATGTGGAGGCGGCCAAGGCAAGCGGGTTCGGGCAGATTCTGGTGAATTCGACTTTCACCTTTTCGCTTCTGGTCGGGCTGTCCGTGGGTGACACGACACTTGGCACGTTGGTCGCCAATCTGGGCTTTGATAAAGTGGTGACGCCAAAGCCGGTGTTTATCGGCGACACCTTGCGCGCGCAGAGCGAGATCAAAGAGCTGCGCCCCAGCAAATCACGCCCTGAGGCAGGGGTGGTCACATTCATTCACGAGCTGATCAATCAGCGCGATGAAGTGGTGTGCCGCTGCGAGCGATCTGCCTTGCTGAAGCGAAGCGACGCCTAGGCGGTTTCGTCACCTGCGTTAGACGCATCGCCGCCCAATGCCTGCCACAGTACGATGCGTGCACGCTGCGCTGCGCCAATCGCGGCCGCTTCGCGTTCGCCGCTGGTGTCGGCTGCGCGCCGCGCTTCAAGCACTTCGAGGAAGCTTGAAAGCCCTGCGCGATAACGTTCATCGGCAAGCTTTGCAGCGCGCTCAAGCTCGCTTCGTTCTTGCGCTGCCAATGCGGCTTGCTCATCAGCAGCCGAGACAAGTCCATAGGCCGCTTCTGCATCGCCCAATGCCTGATAAACCGCGCCGCGATAGGCCTGAAACGCGATTTTCTTGTTTGCTGCCGCTCCGTCGATTTCCGCCGAGATACGCCCGAAATCGAGCAGCGGTGCTGCGACACCGGCGGTGAGGGTGCGCACAATCGAGTCTTCGTCAAAGAAATCGCCGGGGCTGAAGGACAACAATCCAATGACACCCGATAGGGTCAGGCGGGGGAAGCGGGCCCGGGCGGTGGCGGCGAGATCGGCATCGGTTGCTGCCAGTTCGGCAGCGGCTGCGACAATGTCGGGCCGGTTGGTGAGCAATTGGGAAGGCAGCGCGGCAGGGGCGGAAGATTGGCTAAACCTTGGTGCTGGCGCGGACAGCGCGGCGAGCACATCGGCGGCGTTCGAGCCTGTCAATGTGACTAGTCTGCCGATGAGGCGCGCTCTCTCGCTGTCGAGCGCTGCCAGCCGAGAGCGCGACGCGCTCGCCTGCGCTTGGGCGCGAACCCGGTCGAAACCCGGCGCGATCCCAGCGTCTTCGCGAACCTTGGCAAGGTCAGCAAGGCGGGTCGCGGCGGCAACATCGCTTTCAATCGCTGTTGTTCGCGCCTCTAGCGTTCGCCAATCGACTACGCTTGCTGCAATTTCGGAGACGATCGCCAGCCGTACCGCAGCAGCGGACGCGCTTGCCCCGTCGATGCGCGCAATCGCTGCGCGTTCTTGTGCCCGCAACCGCCCGAAAAGGTCCACATCCCAGCTCGCCGTCAGGTTTGCGCCATAGGAGGTTTGGGTGGGGTCAATCGCCTGCGCAAACGGGTTGTCTGAACCGAATTGACTGGGGTTGATGCGGTTGTTCGTGACATTGCCATCGACGCCAACATTGGGAAGACGCTCTGCGCCCGCTCGCCTTGCACCGGCGCGTGCTGCGTCCACTCGCGCTATCGCTTCTGCAAGGCTTGGCGAGCGTTCCAAAGCGGTTTGTTTAAGGGATGCAAATGCCGGATCGTCTTGCGGCAACATCGCAGCGAGGCTCGCGTTCGCCGCCGGACCAGCGGCAAGCGCAAATGTCCCGGGCAGTTCAGGGGTCGGCGTCGCAATCTCGGGCGGCGGACCTGCGACACAGGCCGAAAGGCTTACAACCGCGCTTGCGAGTATCAAGCGGGAGGTGAGGGATGGCATGTGTCTATTCCCCCTTCTCTTTGGCGGGAATGAAGGCGTCGATTTGTTGGCCGACACGGAAGGCATCACTCGCTTCGTTCTGGGGCAGGGCGTAGATGATCTGGAGCACACGCACATCAACCCGCTCAGCCGCGCTGTTGGTGAGCGAGCGTTTGGGCACCACTTGCGGCTCCACTCTCACAAAGGCCGCCTCGACACGGGTGTCAGCATCGCCGCGCGGCGAGACGATGGCAGGGGCGCCGACCTTAACGCGCGCCGCTTCGTTTTCGTCAATGTCGACGCGGATGTGCAAGGGATTGGTTTCGCCCATCTGCATGAAGGGTTGAGCGTTGCCGCCGCCTTGCGTTGCAACAAATTCGCCCGGGCGCACATTCACGGCGAGAATTTCGCCAGAGATCGGCGCGCGAATGACAAGCCGCTCGATCTCGGTTCGAACGCTGCTTGCCCTCGCTTGGGCTGCATTCAAGCGCGCACGGGCCACAGCGAGGCGGCTTTTTGCAGCTTGCGCTTCGCCCTCTACCCGGATGACTTCCGAACGGCTGACGGCGGCTGGATCGGATAGGCTGGCATACAGCGCCAGTTGATCAGCGGCTGTTTTTCGAGCGGTTTGCGCCTCTGCAATCGCTGCGCGTGCTTCGTTGATGGCGGCGTTGGCTTCTGACAATTGTGCCCGGGCAGAGCGCGCATCGACGAGGAACAAGGGTTGGCCTTTTTCGACGCGGTCGCCCGGAGCCACCCGGACATCGGTGACAAGGCCCGATAGCGCAGAACCAATGTCGATCACTTCGCTGGCCGGTTCAACGATCCCAGCGCCTGCGACCCGCGCACTATTCGCCAGCTCACCGGTTGCCTTTGGCGGTTCAGTGGTAGGCTCTGCGGTCGAGCGGTCCGGAAGGCCAACCGCGATGTAAAGCACCGCGCAGGCAATCCCGATGAGCGCAAGAACCGGCAGGATTTGCCGTGAGAAGCTGACGTTTGAGGGAAGAAGGGCCATGATGTGTCTCTTGAGAGTAGGAGAGGCTTAAAGGAATTGCGAAGCGGCGCTTTGATTTCCTCGCGCTAATGTCCGTCCGGCATGTCGGTCCCGTCGTGTGTGACAAGGCCGTCTTCCAGAACAAGGATGCGGTCTGCGAGGTCGAAAATGCGGTTGTCGTGGGTGACGATGATGCAGGCGCGGTCTTCGGCCACAGCGACTTCGCGAAGCAGGTCCATCACCCGCCGCCCTGAACTTGTATCAAGTGCCGCGGTCGGTTCATCACACACCACAAGGCGCGGTTCATGCACCAGAGCGCGCGCAATCGCGACGCGCTGCTGCTGACCACCGGAAAGCTGATTGGGAAGCTTATCTGCCTGATCGCCGATATTGAGCTTTTCCAGAAGGGCTTTGGCTTTTTCGCGCGCCTCACCAACGCGCATCCCCTGGGCAATCAAGGGGACCGCTGCATTCGCCGCTGCGTCAATCGAGGGGATGAGGTTATATTGCTGAAAGATAAAACCGATGTTTTCGAGGCGAAAGTTCACAAGCTCGGCATCAGACAGCTTGTAAATGTCGGTCCCAAAAACCTTTACCTCGCCGTCTGTAGGCCAAAGAATACCGCACATGATCGAGATCAGCGTGGTTTTGCCTGACCCGCTCTCTCCGACCACGAAGGTCATTTCACCCGGTTTGATATCGGTGTCGATGCCGTGAAGCACCCGGATGGTTGACTGTCCGGCCTTGAAATCTCGCGTGATGCCGCGCGCGCAAATGGCCGCTTCTGCAGAGCGTCCACCGATTGCTTTGGTGTCCATGACTGTGGGGGTCGTTTCGTTCATTGTCTTTACCGCCTACCTGAACACCGCAGCGGGTTCCGTTGAAAGGACGCTGCGCAGCGCGAGCCAGCCGGTTATTGCGAGAATGATGATGACCGCTCCAAGGCTGATGAGTGGTATCTGCCAGGGGATATAAAAGCCTTTGAAAAAGGGATTGCCGCTAAATCCCCACAAGAATGCCACGGTTCCAACAATCCCAAAGGCATAACCGATTGCGCCAACCAGCCCGGCTTGCGCGGCGACCATCCGCATGATCTTGAGATTGGTCACCCCGATCGCTTTGAGAGCGCCAAACTGTTTGATGTTGTCGCGGATGAACAGGCTGAATGTGAGCCCGACAATCGCTACGCCGACAACAAATCCAAGAACAACGGTGATCCCGAAATTGGTCGGAATGCCTGTGTTCTGGATGATGAAATCGACGCCTGCCTGGGCAAATTCCTCGCGCGTTTCAGCCTTCAGCCCCGTTTGCTCTTCGATTCTTTGCGCCACAGCCTCGGCGGTTTCGCCATCGGCAACGCCAGCAAGCACAAATGTCAAACGGTTGCGCGTTCCGGGTACGTAATTGAGCGCCTGCGAATATTTGGTGTAGAGCGTCACCTGGCTGGTAAAGCTGGGAATGGCGTCGGCTACCCCGCGAATGATTGCGCGCTGATCGTTTAGCTCAAGTCGCTGCCCAATCGGGTCCTCGCCGCTTTCAAACAAATTGATGATGCCAACGTCATCGATCAAAACAGTGTCGGGTTGAGAGAGGATGGATTTGTTCGTCGCCAGCAACCGTTCCGGCAGGCCAATCAAGGTTGCATCATCAACCCCGACAATCTGCACCCCTTCCAGGTCACCCGTGCTCGACCGTACCGATGCAGGTGCGCGCAGGTGAGGGACGGCCCATTCAACCCCTTCAACCGAGCGCACTTCATCAAGCGCGGTCGAGGGCATGGCGTAATTGACTTCCGTAGTCCGGCTGACCGGGTCCATGACCCAAATCTCGGCCTCTGGCGCGTTGTAAACGCCGCTCGCACCGCGCTCGATCAAATTCACAAAGATGGTCAGCTGCTGGGTATTCAGGAGGGTTGAAAAGGCGATGCCAAACAAAAGCCCGTAGAACTTCTGACTGTCCCCAGTGAGCATTCGGATCGCTATCCAGAGCATGCGTAGCTTACACTTTCGTCGAGGGCAGCCCGAAAAACAAGGGTTGCGGGGAGAGAAGGAATCGACAATAATGAACGACACCGTTTAATTGAACGCCGTCGTTCATTTTGTCAACTCAGCAATTCCGGGCAGGTTCCATAAAAAATTGAATATCGCCGTTCCCAAACCTGAAAAAAGAAAAGCCGGCAGGCCGTCTGATGCGGTCAAGCGCGAGGCGATTATTGCTGCAGCGTCTGATCGGTTCATGCACGATGGTTTTGCCGCGACTTCGATTGAACAGGTTGCGGCTGATGCGGGGGTATCAAAGGTCACGATCTACAACCACTTCGGGGACAAGCGTGGCCTTTTCACCGCTGCAGTAGAACGGGAATGCGAGAAAATGCGCGGGTATTTCACGATCGAAGAGATCCCCAGTGGCACGATCGAAGAGCGCCTCACAACGTTTGGAGAGGCGATATTTGCGTTCTTGTCGCGGCCTGAAATGATGCAGTTTGAACGCAGAATTGCGGCGGAAACCGAACGCGACCCGGCTGTGGGTCAGGCATTTCTCGAAGCTGGACCGTGGCGCATGAAGGCTGGTTTTAGCGCATGGCTTGCGCATGCTTGCGCACGCGGTGAGCTTTCCATTGCGGACCCTGATCTGGCGGCGGAGCAATTTGTTTCGATGGCCAAGGGCATGGGCGATCTGGAGCGGCGATTTGGCGCAAAGCCGTCAGAAATTGAAAACAACGAGCGGATAGCGGGAGCCGTTCGCGTCTTTCTTGCAGCCTACCGGGCGGATTAATCGTATTTCTTGATGTGAGTGTGCGAAAATAGCGGGCTTGGCGCAGATACGCATTTGCTTGCGATTCATCCCGCCCGTCCTACATTGGAAGCTCAATTAAGGAATCGACGCGAATGAACGACCAAAACGATCCAAACGATGGGCCACCCGAAGGTCAAAACCCCTGGGTGAAACAGCTGATGATCTGGGGCGGCATTTTTATGGCGCTTCTTCTCGTGGTTTCGATGTTCAACGGCGGCGGACAGCCAGCCGGTGAGCAGATGGCCTATTCAGAATTCCGTGATCAGGTGGCGGCTGGCTCTGTCAAAGATGTGGCTCTTGGCGAAGACTTGATCACAGGCACGCTCAAGAGCGGTGAGGCATTCAGCACAGTCCCGGTCGCGAGCGATACGCAGATCACCACTTTGCTCGAAGAGAACGAAGTGCGCTTCACTGGTAAAGCGCCAGAGCAAACCAGCCTGCTGCTCGTCATTCTGGTTCAGGCGCTTCCATTCATTCTCATCCTCGGGATCGCCTTCTTCGCCCTTCGCCAAGTGCAAAAAGGCGGCGGCGGCGGGGCGATGGGTTTTGGCAAGTCCAAAGCCAAGATGCTGACCGAACGCCAGGGGCGCGTTACCTTTGACGATGTCGCTGGTATCGATGAAGCGCGCGAGGAGCTTGAGGAGATCGTCGAGTTTTTGAAAGACCCGACACGCTTCTCCAAACTGGGCGGACAAATCCCCAAAGGCGCGTTGCTGGTCGGATCGCCCGGTACCGGTAAAACGCTTCTTGCCCGTGCCATTGCAGGCGAGGCGGGTGTTCCCTTCTTCACGATTTCGGGTTCCGACTTTGTTGAAATGTTCGTGGGCGTCGGCGCAAGCCGTGTGCGCGACATGTTTGAGCAAGCGAAAAAGAGCAGCCCTTGCATCGTGTTCATCGATGAGATCGACGCGGTTGGCCGTTCACGTGGCCATGGCCTTGGCAACTCAAACGACGAGCGCGAGCAAACGCTGAACCAGCTTCTGGTTGAGATGGATGGCTTTGAAGCCAATGAAGGCATCATCATCATCGCGGCGACCAACCGTCCTGACGTGCTTGACCCCGCGCTGCTGCGTCCGGGCCGCTTTGACCGTCAGGTTGTTGTACCGATCCCTGATATTGACGGACGCGAGAAAATCCTCGGCGTGCACATGAAGAAAGTGCCGCTGGCTCCTGACGTAAACCCGCGCACGATTGCGCGTGGTACTCCGGGCTTCTCAGGCGCGGACCTTGCAAACCTCGTGAACGAGGCCGCTCTTTTGGCAGCGCGCCGGAACAAGCGTCTGGTTGCGATGCAGGAATTTGAGGACGCCAAAGACAAGGTCATGATGGGCGCGGAACGCCGCTCTATGGTCATGACCGAGGACGAAAAGAAGATGACCGCTTACCACGAGGCAGGCCACGCGCTTGTTTCGATCAATGAGCCGGCGTCTGATCCGATCCACAAGGCAACCATCATCCCGCGCGGCCGTGCGCTGGGCATGGTGATGCGCCTGCCAGAACGGGACAGCTATTCCTATCACCGCGACAAAATGCACGCGAACCTAGCGGTTGCGATGGGTGGGCGGGTTGCTGAAGACATCATCTTTGGCCACGACAAAGTGTCCTCTGGTGCGTCTGGTGATATCCAGTACGCAACCGATCTGGCGCGCAACATGGTCACCAAATGGGGCATGAGCGAGAAGCTTGGCCCGCTCCAGTACGAGCAAAGCCAGGAAGGCTATCTTGGCATGGGTCAAACCGCGCGCACGATGGGCGGGGCAGAAACGAACAAGCTGATCGATGCCGAGATCAAGAGCCTTGTCGAAGGCGGGCTGAAGCGCGCTGAAGACATCCTCAAAGAGCAGGAGGACAAGCTCCACCTGCTCGCGCAAGCCTTGCTTGAGTATGAGACGCTTACCGGTGACGAGATCGACCAGCTGATGAAAGACGGCAAGATTGATCGCCCTGATGAGCCCAAGGGCCCCAGCGTTGTAAAGCCGGTTCAAGGCTCTGCTGTTCCCAAAGCGGGCAAGCGTTTCGGCGGCTCTGGCGGGGAAGCACCGCAAGGCGCGTAAGGCTTTCGCCATCACACAAAATCAGAAAAGGGCGCTTGCGACCAGATCGCAAGCGCCCTTTTTTCTTAAAACGCGCCCAAGAGCAGCAATGCCTGAAGGAACACAAGCGCGATGATCCAGATAAATACGCTCAGCATGATAAGCCGCCAGAGGGCCGAAAAGCGCGAGAGATCATAGGTCCAGCGCAACTGTTTATAGATGTGAATCGGGGGGATGATAAAGAGCGCCATGACCACGAATTGCGCACCGATGCCGAGCGTTCCCAACACCGATAAGGCGATGAACAATAGCGACATGAAGGAAAGCGAATAGGTCACGAATATCGCGTGATCATAGGCTTTGAACCGCCGTTTCCATGCAAAGACAAGCCACACAAACGGCAGAGAAATCGGGATCAGAAGCCAGCTGAATTTGTAACCATTGGCCTGCAATTTGTAGAGCATCAGCCCTGGATTATCGCGCCACTTTTTCAAAAGCCCCTTGTCGATTGCCTCAAAACCAGTGAGGTTCATCTCGGCATTGGAGTCTTCTGAAAACAGCGCCTCGTTGATATTGTCGAGCAGATCGGCGGATGTTTCAGAGCCATCTTCTGCGGCTTCTGCCTGCATGTCCTGGACGATCTCCTGCGTTGTCAATTCGCCGTTCGCCTCTCTTTCGAGATAGCCTTCGATCGTGGCGAGCTCCGCGGCGAGGTTGGCGCGCTCTTGGCTGTCTGCGGGAAGGGCTGCGATCTCCTCTCGCAGCCGCGCGGCCTCTGCCTCGCCCTGTTCGCGCACGATTTGCGCGGGGTCAGGGACGTTGACCTCGGTCGGAGTGGTGAGCCCGACCATCTGGAAAACGGCAAACATCGCAAAGATGCTGAACAGGAACATCGCCATCGGACTGACGAATTTTGCGCGTTCGCCATCAATGTAACGGCGCGTGAGCTTTCCCGGTTTGAAGACGAGCACAGGCAGGGTGCGCCAAAGCTTGCCGTCCAGGTGCAAAACGCCGTGCATCAGATCATGGCCAATCGCGGCGAGGGAGCGGTGAACTTGAGTTTTCTGGCCGCAATTGGGGCAGAATTTATCCGGAGCATGGGCGCCGCAGTTGAGGCAGGTGTCTGGGCCGTAAGTTTTGGCCGCGCCATCGCCGCTGCGCTCAGGCTCGACCGCGCGGCCAGCAACGCCGCCTTCGATCACTGTGCCAATCCCCTCGGCAATATCGCTCATGTCCAGCTGCCCCCCGTCCGTGCTGCACTGCACTATAGCCAATGCGCCCCGAATGCCAAAGGGAGATGTCTTGCGTTTGAGCTTGCGTCTTTACCGATCCCACATCCCTCGCGCGCACAAAAAAGGCCGCGATAAGCGCGGCCTTTTGAGTTCGGTTTGTTACCGCCCGGCTTACCCGTCGTAATCTGCCCCGATCGAAGTCGACCGGGTTGGCGCGGACGCGGTGATGCGCAGAGCCTCTGCCGATTGGCTGAGCGAACCGATTTCATCGGCATCATCTTCGTCATCGGGAAGGATCTTCTGAAGGCTGGTTATCAGAGCTTCTTTAAGCTCCTTGGGCTTGATCGTTTGTTCAGCGATTTCGCGCAGTGCCACAACCGGGTTCTTGTCACGATCGCGGTCAAGCGTCAGTTCGCTGCCGCCTGAGATTTCACGGGCGCGCTGTGCTGCGAGCAGGACGAGGTCGAAGCGGTTTGGAACCTTATCGACGCAATCTTCAACGGTAACGCGTGCCATGGGCGAGCCTCATAAAATCAAAAGTCTTTTTGGAAAGAGCTGTCAAGCTAGTGTTTGGCGGGCTCAGAGTCAAGGAAATTGCGCCGGGGAGGCGGCTCTATTCCTCCATCCCCCAGCTCGAATAATCCCGCGTATTGGGCGAGGTAAATTTGGTGATCTCGCTTTGGAAATGGAGCGCGACATTGCCGGTCGAACCGTGACGCTGCTTTGATACGATCAGGGTCGCCTTGTTCTTTTTCTCGAGGTAATTGGCCTCCCACTGGCTGTATTTGTCTTGCACATCAGGTGAGCTTGATCCGTCGGGATTGGGCATATCTGGACGGACCGCTTCGAGGTAATAGTCTTCGCGGTAAATGAACCAGACCATATCGGCGTCCTGCTCGATCGAGCCCGATTCCCTGAGGTCAGAGAGCATTGGCCGTTTGTCCTCGCGTTGCTCCACCGCACGGCTAAGCTGTGAGAGCGCAATCACGGGTACGCTGAGTTCCTTTGCGAGCGTTTTGAGGCCCCGGCTGATCTCCGAGATTTCATTCACACGGTTATCGTTTGCGCGGCCAGACCCTTGAAGAAGTTGCAGATAATCGATGACGATAAGGCCAATGTTGTGCCGCCGCTTAAGCCTGCGCGCCCGTGTCCGCAGCGCGCCAATGGTAAGGCCGGGCGTATCGTCGATGAACAGCGGGAGTTCCGCCAAACGCTGGCTCGCAAAGCTCAGTTTTTGAAAGTCATCGCGGGTCAGCGTACCTGAACGAAGCGCCTCGGAGGACACTTCTGATTGTTCGGCCAGAATACGCGTCGCCAGCTGGTCAGCGCTCATCTCCAGGCTGAAAAAGGCCGTGGGCGCACCGTAACAATGTTCGCCGCCCTCGCTTTGCCATTTGAGGTATTCTTCGGCGCAGTTGAAGGCGATGTTGGTCGCAAGCGAGGTTTTGCCCATGCCCGGACGCCCGGCAAGGATGATAAGGTCAGAATCATGCAGGCCAGCGGTTTTCTGGTCGAGCGTTACAAGCCCGGAGGTCTTGCCCGACAAACCGCCGCCTGAATTCATGGCGGCTTCGACCATTTTGATCGCGGTCAAGGCGGCATCGCGGAACGATTCGGCTTCTTTGCCGGTCGCAGCGCCCTCTGCCACGCGGTAAAGGTCGGCTTCTGCCTGGGCGATCCGGTCAACCGGGCTGGTGTCTTCCGACGTATCCAGCGCGCCTTCGACGAGGCCCCGGCCAACGCTGACAAGTTCGCGCAGCAGCGCAAGATCATAGATTTGCTGAGCCAGTTCGCGCGGCGCCAGAAGGCCAGCGCCATTGGCGGTAAGCTGTGCCAGATATTTTGGCCCGCCCAGCTCTTTTAACGCCTCATCCGCTTCAAAATGCGGGCGCAAAGTCACCGGGGACGCGGTCGCATTGCGTTCAATCAGCGCCAGAATACGCCCATAAATGCGTTCATGCAGGGGCTCGAAAAAATGGTCGGGCCGAATGGGTGTCTGCAATTCCTCGATCACCCGGTTGTCGATCAACACCGCGCCCAGAAAAGCGGCCTCTGCCTCGAGGTTAGAGGGCAGCTTGCGAGCGCCGGCGATATCATTGTCAACGAGTGAAAGAGGGGTGGGTTCAGCCATGCCCGCATCAATGGGCGCGAGGCGGGGATAGGGCAAGGCCGGGATGCGTCAAAATTGTCTCCCTTGGTTGTGGATAGCGGGGATTGGCGATTGTTATGCTTGAAGTTGCCCCCTCGCATCTGCGAAGGCGGGATTGCTATGTCCGATATGCCATCCGATTCAGCGAGTATGCCGCCGGGCCAAGGTCCCGGCACACATCGCATTGCCCACATCTCTCTGGATGAAGAGACGATTTTGTGGCGCAATGCCGATGTCGAACAGGAACGGCGGGTGGCGATTTACGATCTGATCGAGGAAAACACCTTCAAGCCCGTCCGCAGCGCGGAACGCGGGGCAAAAGGGCCCTACCGTTTAAAGCTTGCAGTGCGCGATGGACGCTTGGCGATGGACATTGCGGATAAGGACGAAAATGCGCTGGAGAGCCTGCTTATCGGGCTTGCGCGGTTTCGCCGTCCGATCCGCGAGTATTTCGCCATTTGCGACAGCTATTATCAAGCGATTCGCAAAGCGACGCCTGCTGAGATTGAGACGATTGATATGGCGCGGCGCGGGCTTCACAACAATGCGGCTGAACTTCTGGTCGAGCGGCTTGAGGGCAAGGTCGAAACCGATTTTGCCACCGCGCGGCGTTTGTTCACGCTGATCTGTGTGCTCCATATCAAGGGTTGAGTGAGTGGCACGCGGACGCAAGAAAAAGGCAGGGCTTGGCATTTGGGCCTTTCGCGGTGCAGCTCTTCTGGTGCTGATCGCGATCAGCTTTGCTGCGTGGTTTTGGTGGGATATGCGCGGGTGGCGACCTGATGGTGAACTGTACCCGGAACAAGGCGCAGTGATCCCGGTTCAACCTCAGCGTACAAATCTGGTGACGCTCAAAGCTATTGGTGCGCAGTTTGCCTATCTTCGCCTCCAGCCTGATCCACGTTCGCCAGACGATGATTTTGCCAGCCGCTATGCCCGCGCATTCGAGGCTGGGCTCGAAGTTGGTGTCCTGCTGCCCTTCAACCCGTGTTACAAAGCGGACACGCAGAGCGCGCTGTTCGTTCAAATGGTGCCGCGCAATCCGGATCTGATGAACCCGGCGGTTGAACTCGAAATGCTAGCCGATAATTGCGCGACCCCTGTAAGCGATGCAGCCGTCGAGAGCGAGCTTATGACACTTATCAACCAGATCGAGATGCATTCGGGCAAAAAGGTAATCCTGAAACTTGGTCGTGATTTTGAACAGCGGCACAACATCGCCCGGATGATTGAGCGCGACCTGTGGCTGGAACGTGACCGGGCGCGGCCTGATTATGCCGGACGGCCCTGGCTTTTGTGGAGCGCGAACAGCCAATATGTGAGCGAAGCGTCCGAAGCGCCGATTGAATGGATGGTGGTACAGCGATGAATACTGGGATGAGCGATATCAAAGAAAGCCTGATCGAGGCGGCTCATGCGGCGGCCAAAGAGGCCTATGCGCCCTATTCCAACTATCAGGTCGGGGCAGCGCTTTTTTTTGACGATGGCGCGATCATCACTGGCACCAATGTCGAAAACGCGAGCTATGGCCTGACCCTGTGCGCAGAAACTGTCGCCGTGGCGCGGGCCTTTGGCGAAGGGCGGCGCGGCGGTTTGACAGCGGTCGCGGTTGTGGGGCCCAAGGACAAAGGCGACGGCGCGCCGATTACCCCTTGTGGCCGCTGTCGCCAGACCCTCAACGAGATTGCAGGGCTGGGGGGAACCGATCCGGTCATTTATTGCGTTGGCAATGACGAGGTGCGCGAGGTTACGCTCTCAAAGCTTTTGCCCCATGCATTCGGGCCCGATCATCTGGCCTGAACGACTGGGCCTGAGTGACTGGGCCTGAGTGACTGGGCCTGAGCGGCCTTTGCGGGTCCTGACCCTAGTTTCCCAGCAATCCTCCAAGTGGGTTCTTGCGGAAGGCACGCTCTTCTGAACCGATGTAGGAGAAGATGCCATCCAGCCCCTGATCGGTGACAGAGCGGTTGATGCTTTCACGGTTAAGGCCAACGCGCCGTATAAAGGAGTGCTTTTCAGCAAGCCCGTCAAAGGTCTTGTACACTCCGGCTCGGTCCAAGGCGCTGTCGACCAGGGGTTCAAGGCGCGAATGCAGCCGGTCGTTGGCTGAACTGCGAAGATACTGCGTGCCGCCATCGTTCTCGCGGATAATGCCGGGTGCATCACCAAAGGAAAGATCGTCAATCGCATCGCGGAAAATGGGTTTGGCCTCGCCCGCTGCGACGCCTGCGGCATCGTTGATCTCGCGGGTGATGCCATCGAGAATGCCCAAACGGCTCGCTCCGCCAAGGATAGAGCCAAAGATGCCACCGCCACCTCCGCCACCAAGGCCGGGAAGGCCGATGCGCACGTCTTCGTCGCCATAAAACGCGCCGGGCACAGCCAGCTTATCAAGCGCGCTATCGGTGGCTTTTCCAAGGAGGGAAGAAAGGCCAAGCCCGCCGCCACCGCCGCGCCCGAGCAGGTCGCCGAGGCCTTGTGCGTGAAGTGGTGCATGGAGGGGCAAAGAGATCAGAGTGGCAGCGCCAAGCGTACCTGCCCCAAGGATAAAACTGCGGCGATTTGCTGAAACTGACATGATATTCCCTCCCGAACGAAACCCGTGCTCTGAGAGGTTTTATCACAAAAACGCGCTGAACAGGCGCTTTCGTGCATGTAAAATCATGTCAGCCCAAAATGCGTTACTCAGTCTCAAGCCATTCCAGCAGCGCTGCCAAGCAATCACGCCCCAGCATTTTGCAGCGTTCGGGCGACCAGCCTTGTTCCGGCTCTGGAAAATCGGCCAGATCCTTATACGGCATTTCCAGCGTCATGGCGCAGGCGCCAAACCGCTCCGCCACCTGATTGGTGGAGATGGTGAGATTGGCTTTGCCTGCCCATGCCTTGGGATAGCCAAGTTCGGTCTGGAAATCAGGCGTGCGCCGATCAAGAATACGCTCGTATCGATAGAATCGCTCGCCAAGCTCTTCGGTCCACGAAGGAATGCCTTCAAAACCGGCAAGGAACACCGCCGGGATCGCCTCATCGCCGTGGACGTCTATGGCAAAATCGACGCCGGTTTCGTCCATTGTGTTGCGGATCGCGAGGACTTCGGGCGATTTTTCAGCTGTTGGCGTTTCCCATTCGCGGTTGAGGTTCGTGCCAACCGCGTTGGTGCGCAAATGGCCTCTGCGTGAACCGTCAGGATTGCAATTGGGCACAATGTGGAAACGGCACCGCTTCAAAAGGCTGCGCGCCACGGGATCGGACGGATCGGTAAGGCATTCCAATGCCCCTTCCATCCACCATTCGGCCTGTGTTTCGCCCGGATGCTGGCGGGCATAAAGCCAGACCTGTTTGTCCCCTTCGCCCATTTGCAGCATATCCAATGGCTGCCCGTCAAGCGTGGTGGTGAGGCGGATCAGGTCCACCCCCTCGCAAGAGGCGGCTTCTGCGATGAGATCATGGTGCCGCTCCATCGAATAGGGGGCGAAATAGGCGAAATAGGAGACGCCAGAGGCAGGCGTGTAAGAAATCGTGAGCGTGCCGCCCTCTTCATCCTTGTCAAAATGGCTTGGCGTGCGCGCCCAATATTCGCGGTCTTCCGAAACGCAGGCATCATATCCTGGCCAACCGCCGGGATAGGCGCTTTCATTGAGGCCGGTGATCTTGAGGGTAATCTCTTCGCCTTCAGAGCCGCTCACCCGGAAGTGAAACCACTGCTTGAAGTCTGACATATGGTCTTTTTTGATAGCGAGTCGTGCGTTTGTGCCGTCAATGGAAAGCACTTCGATATTGCCGCTGTCAAAAACGGCATCAATGGCGATTTGGGTCATTCTTGTTCCTGAAGTTCATCCACATCAATGGATACAGTTTCGCCATTGCCACCGGGGAAGTCCTTGAACAAGGCTGCTGCTAAGGCTGCCGCGCTCGCTTCCACTTCGGCGTAAGGTGAATTGATCGAGATCGCCTGCTGTGCGCGCCCTTCCCACAAGCTGTTGCCGTTTGCGTCAGAAATACGCACTGAAAGTTCGGAAAGCGCGTTGGGGCGGCTGGAATTGCCGCCAAGATCGATGCCGATGCCAACGCCGACCCCGCTGCCAAAACCGCCGGTCTGCCCGCCAACGCCGACGCTTACCGGCCCGCGCGAGGAGGCAGGGGCAAGCGGGCTGCGTTTGGTGGTGACGCGCGCGGTTTGCATGCCGGGTGCCTCATCCAAAGCGATGGCATAACCAAGCCCGACAAGCTGGGCGGCCACCGCATCATAGAACGCTTCTTTGGCGCGCAGATTGTTCATCTCTTCGGGGAAGGTGATGGCGATGGGGCCTTGGCCGATACTGGCGCGGTTATCGCTGATGAAGCGGGTGACTTCGACAGGGCCGGAGTAGGCCGTACCCACGCAAGCGCCTAGGGTAAGGGGGAGCGATAGGCCCAGCAAAAGGGCTGGTAGAGCCTTTCGGGTCTGTAAAATCTTGGCTTTCATTGCGTCCCTCACGTTTTCTTTCACGACTTGAAAGTGTCTTGATGCTAATCGCGCCAGCATGAACACGACCCCAACTTCAAACCCCACTCTAGCGAAAGCCGCGTCAGAAAAACAGGCTGTCCTCGTCACTGGCGGGGCGGGATATATCGGAAGCCACGCGGTTTTGGCCTTGCTAGACGATGGTTGGCCCGTGGCGGTGATCGACAATCTGACGACGGGCTTCCGCTTTGCAATCCCGGAAGGCGTCGCTTTTTACGAAGGCGATATCGAGGATGCGGCGCTTTTGGCGCGAATTTTCGAAGAGCAGGGTGTGGGCGCGATCATGCACTTTGCAGGCTCGATCGTGGTGCCGGAAAGCGTGGAGAACCCGCTCAAATATTATCACAACAACACTGCAAAAAGCCGCGTTCTTCTGGAAGCCGCGGTCAAGGCGGGCGTGCCGCATTTCATCTTCTCATCGACCGCAGCGACGTATGGCGTTCCAGAGGTAGAGGCGGTGCGCGAAGATACGCCGCAATTGCCGATCAACCCCTATGGCTGGTCCAAGCTCATGACCGAGCAAATGCTGAGCGATATTGCGGCGGCGGAGACACTCAACTTTTGTGCGCTGCGCTATTTCAATGTGGCAGGCGCCGACCCTGAGGCGCGCACCGGGCAATCAACCGCAGGCGCAACGCACCTTATCAAGGTCGCCTTGGAAGCTGCCCTTGGCAAGCGCGATCATGTCGGCGTTTTTGGGACGGATTTTGACACGCCCGATGGCACAGGCGTTCGCGATTATATTCATGTGAGCGATCTTGCGTCTGCCCATGTTCACGCGCTCGAAGCGTTAATGGCTGAGCCGACCCGCTCGCTCACCATGAATTGCGGATATGGGCGCGGGTTTTCTGTGCTCGAGGTTCTGGATACCGTGGACCGGATGGCGGGCACCTCGATCAAGCGCCGCTTCGAAGGGCGCAGGGCGGGCGACCCGGCGCAGCTCATTTCGGACCCGGCGCTGATTCGCTCAACCCTTCCATGGCAGCCTCGCCACGATGATCTGGATACGATCATCACCCATGCGCTGGCCTGGGAGCGCAAATTGGCACAATTGCGGCCTTAAATAGCGGCGAAGCGACAGGTTTCTGGTTGACGAATCTCATACCCCCCCATATGTGCGCCTGACGAAATTGCCGCGCGCCGGATCAATGCCGAGCGCGCTTTATTATTTGGAAATATGTCATGAAGATCCGCAACAGCCTTAAGTCGCTGAAAAATCGTCACCGCGATTGCCGCGTTATTCGCCGCCGCGGTCGCACATATGTGATCAACAAAACAAACCGTCGTTTCAAAGCACGCCAAGGCTAATGGCCTCACGCGCGGGGGCGACCTTGCGCGTTCTTGTGACGAAGAGAAACACGCGGCCCGCCTCCTTGTCTGGAGAGCGGGCCGTCTCTGTTTCTAGTGCGCGAGAGTTGGACAAGAGGGTTCTCAAATGAACAAAGCGGTGGTGTTCGATGTGGGGCGTGTCTTGTTCCACTGGCAAATGCGCAATCTGTTTGAAAAGATCATCCACGATGAGGCGGAACTGGATTGGTTCCTTGCCCATGTCGTGACCGAAGAATGGCACTTTCAACACGATCAAGGCATGAGCCTTGCCGAAATGTTGCCTGCACGCATATCGCAATTTCCAGACCATGCGTTGCGAATCGCAGCCTATGCCGCACGCTTTAGCGAGACGTGCGATATCCCGGTCGAAGGCGTCCATGAATTGGTGCGCGATCTTCATGCGGGCGGCACGCCGCTTTATTGCCTCACCAATTACGGGGATGAGCTTTTCACTCAGTTTCGCGCAACACAGCCGATCTTTGACCTGTTTGCGGACATCATCGTTTCCGGCACAGAGAAAGTCGCCAAGCCCAGCGCGCGTATTTACCAAATCGTCGAAGAGCGAGCGGGGCGCGAAGGCGGCGACCTTTTCTTCACCGATGATAATCCCGCCAATATCGAAGCGGCAAGGACGCGCGGCTGGGATGCGCATCTGTTTACCGATGCGGGCTCCCTTAAAAAGCAGCTGAAAAACTCAGGCTTCCTTTAACGCGCCCACAAAAAAGCCCCGGCGCGCGGTTGGGGATGCGCGCTGCCGGGGACTTTAGGTCCTGAGCCTAGTTTGGCCCGTGTGGAGATACGGGCCCTTTCCAAGTTGGCGTTGCGCCAGTGGGGTCACACCTGGGGACACGAGATGGAGTGAATCCACGTTCTGGGGGATCGGGTGTGACCCTTGGAAAAGAGAGGCTTGCCGCTTTACTTACCGTTGCAGCGGTCGAGCTTTTCTTCGGTCATCTCTTCGCCATTTGCGGTGAAGCTGGCGATTTCGCCGATCTCGCGGTTGAGACCGCGACAGATGCGCGATGCACGCGACGGACCTTTGTTCGCAACGCAGGTCGTGCCCTGACATGCCCAGGCAACGCCGCCTGCAACCACGCGGCTGTCTTCAGCAGGCTGCGCCAGCTGTGCGGTGTAGTACGGGCCATTGTCAGCCAAAGCCGGGGCAGGTGAAGTAACAGCGCCAAAGGTAAGGGCGGTGTAAACGAGAGCAGAAGCAAGAACTGCGATGCGTTCAGCGCGGGGGAGGGAGAGGGTCATCTTGTATTCCTTTTGATGGTGCCTAATTGGTCATCATGTTGCGATGCACAGTTTCTATTTGAAACCAGTTGCGAATCACTACTTATGTGATTAGATTTTAGGTTGCAACTAAAAACTGAAATTTCTTTCGCTCCCCCTTGGAGGGCTTTTTCAGAAGGCATTTTCCGCAGCCGATTTGGCGATTTTGCCAAGCTCGGTTAGAAAGGTTGCAGCATAAGGACTGAATATGGGCGAGATTAGAGAACCACTTCGCGAATTGATCGAATGCGGCCTGCCGCAAGCGTTAGAAGTGATGGGCGAACGCTGGGCGTTTATGATTCTTAGGGCGAGCTTTAACGGCCTGCACCATTTTGAAGAATTTCTGAGCGAGCTTGGAATTGCCCGCAATATTCTCTCAAATCGCCTCGCAAAACTGGTTGAGCATGGCATTCTAAAGCGCGAACCGTGCGCGGATGACCGCCGCAAGATCGAATATCGCCTGACCGAAAAAGGCTTTGATCTGCTGCCTGCGATGATTGCTCTGCGCCAGTGGGGCCAGAAATATGCGCACGAGCCGGTTCTCGAAGATCCGGTCTTGGTCGATGAGCAAGATCGACTGCCGATTGGCCCTGTTTCGATGTTGTCGCATGACGGCCGGGTGCTCGATCACCTTGGCCTCAATATGATTCGCCGCGCAGATATTGGAAAGCGCGCCGACGGAACAATCGCAACACCTGCGGGCGAAATCGGCGAAGGCGACGTTGTTGATCTGTCCTTGGTCAAAAGAGCCCTTCGCTAAAACACGCAAACTTGCCACTTTGTGGCCGTAAGCCTTGGGCGACATCAGAAATCTGCGGACTTAGCAGCCGGTGCGGCTGGCGGCTTACCCTTGGGTGATCTAGCGAGGGGGCTCTTTCACCCGCTCCTTTCGGACACCCCCTTTGACCCCGCCCTCTGCTTCCTCAATTCCCGGCAATGCAAACGCGTCTCTTCCTGAGGCCGCGTATGCAACCTTGCGCCGGACCTTTGGCTTTGACGGCTTTCGGGGGATGCAGGAACGGGTGATTGCGCGCATTTTGGGCGGGGAACACACGCTTGCCCTCATGCCTACGGGGGCGGGCAAATCGCTTTGCTATCAAATCCCCGCACTCGTCCGCGATGGAACCGCGATTGTGATCTCGCCGCTGATTGCTCTGATGCACGATCAAATCCGCGCCGCGCGCGCGGTCGGCATTCGCGCTGCCTCTTTGACGTCGGTAGACGTGGATCAGGCAGAAACGGTTCAGGCCCTGCGCTCTGGCGAGCTGGACCTCCTCTACGTTGCGCCAGAACGGGCGAACACTTCGGGGTTTCAGGCGCTTTTATCGCAAGCCCAGATTGGGCTGTTTGCCATTGATGAGGCGCACTGTGTTTCTGAGTGGGGGCACGATTTCCGGCCAGATTATCGCGGGCTTCGCGACATGCTCGACCGGTTTGGGGATGTGCCCCGGCTCGCTCTTACGGCGACGGCTGATGAGGTAACGCGCGAGGATATTCTCAAGCAATTGGGCATTGAGCCAGCGGGTTTGATCAAAGCCGGGTTTGACCGGCCCAATATCCGATACGCCATTGCCCCGCGTGCCAATCAGGCAAAACAGATCGCCGATGTAATCACGAGGACGCCCGGCGCTGGTATCGTCTATGCCAACAGCCGCAAGGGCACAGAGGATTTGGCAGCCAAGCTGGCCTCAACCGGAAGGCAAGTTCGTGCCTATCATGCAGGGTTGCCGCCGGAACAACGCGCCGCAACGCAGGCGGAATTTGTGGCTTCTGAAGACATGGTGATGGTCGCAACAATCGCCTTTGGCATGGGGATCGACAAACCCGATGTGCGCTTTGTCATCCATGCCGGGCTGCCCAAGTCGATTGAGGCCTATTATCAGGAAACAGGGCGCGCCGGACGTGATGGCGACCCGGCAGCAGCGCATATGTTCTGGGCGCCAAGCGATTTTGCCAAGGCGCGCCAATGGCTTAGCGATGTCGATGAAGCGCGTATGCCGAGCGAGCGCGCGCGGCTGAATGCGCTTGCTGGACTGGTCGAGAGCGCCGGGTGTCGCCGCAAATTGCTGCTCAAACACTTTGGCGATGACTTGCCCGAACCTTGCGGCAATTGTGATCGGTGTTTGAACCCGCCCAAGGTTCGCGATGTAACCGAGCTTGCGCAAAAGCTCCTGTCTGCCGTTTACCGAACCGGGCAAAGCTTTGGCATGGGCCATATTGAGCGGGTTTTGCTTGGCCGTGATGACCCGCGCGTGATCGAGCGGCGTCATGACAAGCTTTCCGTATTCGGGATTGTGGGCACGTCGGAGGCTCCTTTGCTAAAGCCGGTCATGCGGTTTCTCACCGCCCACGAAATGCTGGCGACGACGGAGCATGGTGGGCTCGCGCTTGGGCCAGAGGCGCGCGATGTCCTGAAAGGCGAGCGGGCCGTGATGATTGCAGAACCTCCCAAAGCCAAGGGCGGACGCGGTGAGAAAAGCAGCGGCGCTATTCCCAATCCGGTGGGCGATCCCTTGTTTGATGCCCTGCGCGCGCGTCGCAGCGAGCTTGCCAAAGAGCACGGCGTACCCGCCTACATCATCTTTCATGACAGCGTCCTTCGCGCCATGGCCGCCTTCGTCCCGCAAACCTTGCGCGAAATCGGTGAGCTACAGGGTGTGGGCGAGAAGAAGCTCGACACGTGGGGCCATGAATTCCTGACCGTCTTGCGCGAATTTGGCGCTCGATAACGCCCAATAGCTCTGGCTAAGCCTGCACTTCTTCCAACAATTCGATGCTCGCCGCGGTCGCAGGCATTGCGTCGTCGGGTTGATAGCTGCTGCTGAGTTTCTTTGCCAGATCGCGGGTGAGCAGTGCGTTCAAAGAAATGCGCAAGGCTTCGTATTTTCGCCCCAAACGCCGCAACTCCTCACAGTCCCACTCCACGTATCGCACACCGAGCGGCGCAACCGTGGTTGCGGTGGTGCGCCGGTTGAGGACAAACGCCACCTCGCCCACAAAATTGCCTTGGGGCAGGCGGAATTGGCGCTCGCGTTTTTCGACTGAGATGACCCCTTCATAAACATAGAACAGCGCATCGGAAGGCTCGTCTTCCTGCGTCAACAATGTGCCCGAAGGATCAACCGCCTGTTGCCAGTTGGCGATCGCTGCAATGCGCCGAAACTGTCCGGGGGTGAGCGTATCGAAAGCCTCGAACAGGCGTTTTTCGTCATCGGTCATGCGCAGGGTTGTGCGTTCAAGGATGATCTGTCCCAGAACCCAGAAATTGACGCCAAGCATCAATGCGCTTGTGATGATCGCTTCCCACAAAGGTCCTGCGGGGATGGCGAAGTAATAGGCGATATAAATCAGGGTCGAGATCACGATAAGCAAGCGCAGGCGAAGCTCATCACGGATGGCATAGCCAATCAGAAGCATGGCTGCTCCTGGGTAAATCAGCCATTCGGGATCAAAAGCGCTCATAGCATATGCGTGTAGGCGCGAAATTTCAGTCTTATCAAGGGGCTCGCATCTTTTGGCGGTAGGATAAGGCTTCTGCGATATGCGGACGGCCCACTGTATCTGCGCCGGACAGGTCCGCAATCGTGCGCGCAACGCGCAGGACGCGGGTGTAGCTGCGTGCGGACAGGCGCAGTTTTTCCGCCGCTCTCATCAATAATGCACGGCCTTCTTCATCGGGGCTTGCATGGGTTTCCAATGCGTCCCCTTCGAGTTCTGCGTTTGAACGCACCCCGCGAGTGCCCGCCCGGGTTCTGGCGGCGGCAACACGGGCGGCGACTTCGGCGCTTCCTTCGGCGGGCGGGGGGAGGGTGAGGTCCACCGCGCTGACCGCTGCGACATCAACATGCAGGTCAATCCGGTCGAGCAGGGGGCCTGACAACCGCGCCTGATAATCGCCCATACACCGCGGGTAGCGATTGCAGTTCTGCATCGGATCGCCTGCATAGCCACACCTGCACGGGTTCATCGCCGCAATCAGCTGCACGCGCGCGGGGAAGGTCACATGCGCATTGGCCCGCGCCACATCGACCCGGCCCGTCTCCAGCGGCTGGCGCAGCGACTCAAGAACCGGGCGCTGAAATTCCGGCATTATGTAGGAAACGCACCAATGCGTAGGCGTTTGTCTGCGCTGCTAGTGGCGGCTGTCATCGTTTGTGGGGTGTTAGCTGGCGTCATTGTGAAATGGAGCCAACCCCCACAACATTCGTGTAATTGTTCGCCCGCTTGGGTCTGGGTTCTTGGGGAGCAACGGGCTTGCAAGAAAGAAGCAGAATCTGGTTCGCCTCTCATTGTCGAAAGTGTCTCGATAAACAACCGAGCCAAAAGCATAGAGGTGCTTGGCCCCGCTTTCTATGTCTTTGACTTCATTATCTCTAAGGTCTTCATTCGCGTAGAAGATCGCCGGGGCGTCTCTCCCATTATGCACAGTGTATGGAGCTTCAACGCCAATGCGAGGGATTATCTCAGTTTTGGAAAAATATCGCCTTGCCTCTTGCTCTGTGAAGGCGACAATGTTGCCCATATGCAAACAATCATAGGCAGGGGTGGAGCCTCCATTTATGACAGTGGTTTCTACAGTAAGCTTCAGTCCCCCTTTAGCCCCAGAGGATGGATTTACAGAAATGTCGAGCTGCCCAAAAGACAAGTAAGCTCTAAGCTGCCTTCGGGAGGTTTGCCTTGTCTCATGCAGCGTCCATACGAGCAGGGCGGTCCCGATAATCGTAGCCGCAGTGCCCGCTATGGATGCTATCAAAAGCCAAAACGCCCAGACCGACATGGACTCTTGGGCAGCGAGATCGCGCTTTTCGCGCTCACTTCCATCATCGGGATCGGGGCCGGAAGTTATGCGCTCTGCAAAATAGGGCAATCCAGCTCTGTCGCGGTCAATTTGGGATTGATGGCCTTGTTCGCCTTCGGCTCTTTCATTGGCGGCGCTTGCGGGTTGATAGCCATAATGGGGAGCACTTAGAGCGCCGAAAAAGGCACCCACTCCAAGAGATGTAATAGTTAGTGCGACTAATGCGGCTATAATCGCAAGTCTGTAACCCCTATTGCTGTCATGCATTGGACCAAAAACACCGCTGTAAATTTACCCCGGCTGATCTTGTTCCTTACATTGGGCTCAGAGTCCATAACCCCTATGTCTGCAAGCTTTCCAACAAGCTCCGCATAGGTCACGCCCTTGCGCTTCAATTCGGCTTTCAGCAGGCCCTTAACGCGGTCCTCCCACTCTTTCTCTGCAACGGCGCTCATGACAGCACCAACCAAAGCAGAGAGCCAAACACCAGGACGGGAAGGACAACTAAGCCCACCACCTTGCCGATCATCATTTGAATGTCTTGCGTCATGAATATCATCATACGCGATACGTTTATCGTTGACAATAGTGCATAGTATCATCATATAAGGTGCATAAGCACTGGAAACGATGACAAATGGCACAGCACTTTCTTCTCTCAGCTAAAGCTCGCACCCTCTCACTGGCGAAAGTCTTTCGCATGGGTGAGGATGCTGCATACGGTGTCTTCTGCGATATGCGCTGGCATGACAATGACGGTGAGCCTATTTGCCCGCGTTGCGGCTGTGCAGAAGCCTATCACATCAGCACTCGTCGCAAGTTCAAGTGCGTGGGCTGTCACCACCAGTTCAGCGTCACCAGCGGCACTATCTTTGCCTCGCGCAAACTTTCATTCACCGATCTGCTTGCTGCAATCGTTCTCTTTGTGAACGGCGCTAAAGGTATGTCAGCGCTGCAAGCAAGCCGCGATCTGGATGTTCAATACAAGACCGCCTTTGTCCTCTTCCATAAGCTGCGCGAAGCGATGGAGCGCGAACTAGAGGGCGTCAAGCTCGATGGCGTAGTCGAAATGGATGGCGCTTATTTTGGTGGCCATATCCGCCCTGAGAACCGCAAGGAAGACCGCAAGGACCGCCGCTTGGCTCAGCACCAAACAGGCAAGCGCCAGTGCGTTGTCGTAATGCGTGAGCGGGGCGGTCGCACCCTTCCGTTTGTGGTGCGCCGTGAAGGCGATGCGGTGCCTATGGTTCGCGACCACGTTTCGACACTTTCCACCATCCACGCCGATGAAGCTTCAAGCTGGGATGATCTGCACGCTGGTTGGCAGACTTGGCGCATCAATCACTCGCTTGCTTATTCAGAGGACGGTGCCTGCACTAACCAAGCGGAAAGCTATTTCTCGCGCCTTCGCCGGATGGAAGTTGGGACGCACCACCATATCGCAGGGCCTTATCTCAAGTCCTACGCTGGCGAAGCTGCGTGGCGCGAGGACAACCGCCGTGTCGATAATGGCGGGCAGGCTATGAAGCTTGTGTTTGGCGCTATGAGTTCGCGTCAGAGCCGCAACTGGACAGGCTATTGGCAGCGGGCGGCGTAAGCTCTGATTGACAAAAAATCTTGCCGATTGGTAAGTGGCGTGCCATTTAGTTTCGCAAGACACCTCAACCTGTCGTTAATCAGCTTTGTGCGATTAGACGGTTAGATGTCGTTTCTTGAATGTGGAGCCTATCATGAGCAACAACCTAAAGCCCGGTTTTTTTGTGGGCCAAACTGAAGATGGCGCGTATGTCGCAGCTTCCGTTGCTACGCCCGCGTTCTTTTTTTACGGAGAATCGGAAGAATCCGTAATTGAGAAGGCGAAAAGGGCGTTTGCTTTTTTTGCTGGCGATGAAGGTGAGCACTTTGCCTTGCCTAAATCGCCAACAAAGTCAGTTTTGAGTTTTGTGCCTCAACGTCGTATTGAGGCATCACTTGAAGCGGCGTGAAAGATTTTATGTTTGCATCGACCATTTAACGGACGACCAACTTGAAATCTTCGGTTGGTACAAGGTGCGCGAGGGCAACGAATTTATCGTATACTCGCGCCCTTACGGGGCAGATCAGCAAATTGTAGACAAGGGCGGCAAAAAATTCCTCTTAGTTGATGACTGGAATGATGCCGTGCAAATGAAGGGCTCAATGATGGTGGCTGCACCCGACAACGGCAACATTCATTAGCCTATACAACCACACTCCACCTAAGCAGCCCGCTTTTACCCGCCTCAGACACCACCAGCGTCCGCTCCCGCAAATTCCGCAACGCCGCCCCAATCCGCTTGTGCATGGCCTTTTGAAGCCCCGCATCGTTTAGGTTCAGTTCCCGTTCGGCCATAAGCCGCAATGTAATGGCTCTAGCGTCCATAGGGCCTTCCTTACGCAGCATAGCGAGGATTGCGCGTGTCACCTGCCCTTTGAAGGCTCTGTGCCTTGGTGGAAGCGGCTTAGGCTTTATCTCCTCTAGCTCTATGTCCGGCACGAACATACGCAGCGATGCGTCTATGTGGTCCATGTCGATAAAGGCTTGGCGCAACTGATCTTGCAGCGCGTCAATTGTGCCCGCTAACTCTCCGCGCTTGTTTTTGAGCGCGCTTACTACATGTGTGTCTGCCATATGGTGGCATTAGCAATCTTGTGCGGTGACAACCATAATGCTATTGGTGCGCTTGCTACCTAATGCCGTGAAATTCAGGAAGTTCGTCGAGGAAAAGGACGCCAAGGTGCGCGAGGCTGATTTCGCCGGGGCGCACCTTTAGCCCGCCGCCGGTCAATGCCGCCATGCTGGCCGAATGATGCGGCGCGCGAAATGGTCTTGCGCGGCTGATCCGGCCTGCTTCCAAAGTGCCAGCGACCGATTGCACCATGGACACTTCCAACGCCTCGCTCGGTGTGAGTTCTGGCAAAATGCCGGGAAGACAGGACGCAAGCATGCTTTTGCCCGATCCCGGCGGCCCAGACATCAGGAGATTATGCCCACCAGCCGCCGCGATTTCCAAAGCACGCTTGGCCGTTTCCTGCCCCTTCACCTGCTTGAGATCGGTGGAGGCAACGGGATCATCCACCTCTCCCCGAGGTGGTTCGTCGAGAACAGCGTCCCCTTTAAGATGGTCCAGCAGGCTCCCCAAATCGCGCGGGGCCAGAACCGGCACACCGCTTGCCCAACGCGCCTCGGACCCTTGGGTTGCAGGACAGATCAGCCCCGTCTCCTCCCCGCTTGCATACAGCGCTGCGATCAAAACGCCGGGCGATGCCACTATGCGCCCGTCGAGCGATAACTCCCCCACCGCGATCCAATCGTTCAACTGTTCGGCATCGGTCACACCCATCGCGGCAAGCAGCGCAAGCGCGATCGGCAAGTCGTAATGCGAGCCATCTTTGGGAAGGTCAGCGGGTGATAAGTTAACGGTGATCCGCTTTGGCGGCATCGCAAGGCCCATGGCAGAGAGCGCTGCCTGCACCCTCTCGCGGCTTTCGCTTACCGCTTTATCGGGAAGCCCCACGATAGAAAAACGCGGTAGCCCCGGTGCAACCTGACATTGAACTTCGACCCCTCGCGCCTCAAGCCCCAGATACGCGACTGTACGAATGAGTGCGACCATGCCGCAGCCCCCCTTACGTGTTTTTGCACCCGGCACGTCTTTCCGAGCCGCCACTTGTAAGAGTAAATGCGTTATTGTCGAGGCGCTTGGTGCGACTACTCAAGGACTTTGTAAGTATAAACCTTGGCAGTTCGTGAACGGGGTGCGGCATAAAATTGCCGGCATGAAAAGAATTGCCGCAACACTAATCGCTGCCCAAATGGCCTTGGGCCTTGGCACTTTGGGCTCCGGCGCTCTTATGGCGCAGACCTTTGATGTGAGCCACACCGGTGCGCGCACCGTCGAAACGCAAAGCTGGATCGAAGAATGGGATCCGGTGCAAGGTCGCTGGGTCAAGGTCGCCGATGATGCAGCGGGCGACCAAGCCGATGCATTGCCGACGGTTGTGACCACGATTGTGAATGGCAGGGCGGTCTCTCAGACACGCAGCGCCGCGCGCTATGCGCAACCTGTTCCTGCAAAGCGCCCGGAAATGGCGCTTGCGCAATACGGACCTTTTCTTGTGACCAGCCCCGATGTCGCGCGCATGGTTGGGTCCACCAATGGCCTCAGCCCGCAACATTTCGACGCCATGCTGCGCGATTTTCCCGGTATCAAGACGCTCGAAATGGTCGAGGCGCCGGGCACCAGCAATGATATCGCCAATCTCGCTGTGGGACGCAAAATCCGCGAGGCGGGAATTTCCACCCATGTGCCGCGCGGTGGCTCTGTGCGTTCGGGCGCGGTTGAACTGTTCCTGGCCGGGCACACCCGCTCCATCGACGAAGGCGCGACATTCGCCGTTCACTCATGGCTCGACAATCACGGGCGCGAGGCGGATGATTTTGCCGCCGATCACCCCGCGCACCGGCTTTATCTCGATTACTATGTCGAAATGGGTATGAGCAGCCGCCAGGCGCGTGAATTTTACGCGATGACCAATTCGGTGCCCCATGCAAGCGCGCGCTGGCTTAAGGCTGATGAGATGCGCGGCTGGATCAAGCCCGAGCTGCAATCGCCGCAACGCTACGCAGCGCGCGTTCTTGAAGCGGATGAGGGTGAGGCCGTCTGCGATTTTTGTGAGCGGGTGCGCGATAACCTTTCCGCCACAGATGCGCAGATTGCCGCCATGGATTTTGGTCAATTGACATTCGTTAACGCGCAGCCTGTGATTGATTACAGCGACGTCACCGGTGTGAAGATTGCATTTACAGATACGTCTTTGCTTGACTCATAATACGCTTTTCCATAGTGGCGCGCCCTTGACGTGGTCCGCTTGTTTTGCACGCGGCCCAACCCGGTTGCAGTCGCATCGCTCTGTTTTGAGCCACGCGGCGGCAGCCAGGCACATATTAGAGCCAAGAGATTTTTCGAGGATACAATGAAGCGGACTTTCCAGCCTAGCAATCTTGTGCGTGCCCGTCGGCATGGCTTCTTCGCACGCAAAGCGACCCCTGGTGGTCGTAAAGTGCTGCGTGCCCGCCGTAAGCGCGGCCGTAACAAGCTTTCTGCATAAAGTATAAGCGCGTGCCTTTCCGGCGCGTTGCACATAACAATTGGGCAAATGGCCATTGGCCGTTTGGCCCGATGTGATGTGAACTTGCGGGCTCCCAATGGGGGCCCGTATGCGTTATTGTTGTGATTATGCTTACCCCTGCCATGCTCACCCTCACAGCGCCTAAGGCTCTGACCCCCAAGGTGTTGAGAAGGCGCTCAGATTTTCTGGCCGCCAATAAGGGCCTTCGCAATGCGAAAGTGGGGTTTGTCCTGCTGACCCGTCCCAACGGGGGCGAGGGGATGCGGTACGGGATCACTGTTACCAAGAAAATCGGCAATGCGGTGGTGCGCAACCGGATGAAGCGGCGTTTTCGCGAGCTTCTTCGAGATGCGCTGCCGACCCATGGATTGGCTGATCACGATCATGTATTGATCGGTCGATCAGGCGGGGTGGAACGCGGTTTTGCCGAAATGGGCGAAGAGCTTGGGGCGGCGCTGGAACGCGCAAAAGCGGGCAAAGGCGACAGCGCCAGAGGGCGACGACCGCGGCGAGGAAGGCGGGATGTGAAGCCCAAATGAAGCACGTCCTCATCTTCATCGCCAAGGCATGGCAATATGGTCCATCGGTCATTTTACCGCCGACCTGCCGTTATTCCCCCTCTTGCAGCCAGTACATGATTGAGGCAGTCCAAAAGCATGGTGCCCTTAAGGGTGGATGGTTGGGGCTAAAGCGTATAGGGCGCTGCCATCCTTGGGGAGGGCATGGCCATGACCCGGTGCCATAATGGCATTGGGACCGGTACCGTGATGGATATTGGAATCGTCAGCGTCTTACCCATATAACACACTTCGAATAGCGATCACTTTAAGGCTTTCATCTTGGACAATCAGCGTAATCTTCTGCTCGCCGTTTTGCTATCAGGCTTGCTTATTCTTGGCTGGGACGTGGGGATGCGGTATTTTTACCCGGCCCCTCCTGAGGCGGATGTGGCTGAGGCCAATTTGGACGCGCAGGCGTCTTCAACCGCTGAGCCTGCTGGCGCAGCCACCGCTGGCGCTTCCACTGCGAGCAACGCCGTATCGGGTGAAGCGGAGCCGCAATCTGGTCCGGTTGATCTCAAGACAGCCTTGGCGGCGCAAGCCCGTGTAAAGATCGATGCGCCCAGCGTTGCAGGCTCCATCAATCTGGTGGGCGCGCGGATCGATGACCTTGTGCTCAAGAATTACAACGCGACCACTGACAAGGACAGCGGCGCTGTGCGTTTCCTGGCACCGGGCAATACCGATATTGAGCATTTCGCCGAATTTGGTTTCGTGGTCGCAGGCCAACGTGTGTCGAGCCGCGCAGTCTGGGAAGCAGACGGCGAAACTCTTGGGGTCAATTCGCCGGTCACCCTGTCGCGCACCGATGAAAACGGCATCACTTACAAGATCAAGTTCGCGATTGATGACACCTATATGATTGCCGTCGACCAATCGGTCGAAAATGGTTCACAGGCCGCGACAATCATCCAGCCCTTCGCCTATATCAAACGCACCAGCACCAACGCGTCGCCCGATCAATTCATTGCGCACGCAGGGCCCACCGGGGTGTTTGGCGGCTCGCTTTATGATCCCAACTCCTACGAAGAGCTTGCTGAACTTGGCCGAGATACGCCCGCTGGCGCTGCATCGTGGCTCGGATTTACCGATACCCACTGGGCAAGCCTGCTGATCCCGGGTGAGGGCGAGACGGACACCGCTGGCTGGCGTTCGCTGGGCGATAATCTGTTCCGCACTGACCTTATCTATGATGCCAAGACTGTGCCCGCTGGCGGCACATTGACGCAAAGCACGCAGCTTTTCGCAGGCGCCAAGGTCAGCGAAATCCTCGATGCTTACGAGGATACCGGCATCACCTATTTCGGCAAAGCGATCAGCTGGGGCTGGTTCGAATGGTTTGAAAAGCCCCTTTTGTGGCTCTTGCGCACGCTCAATGGCCTTGTTGGCAACTTTGGCGTCGCCATCATCTTGCTCACCGTCCTTATCCGCGGGCTGATGTTCCCGATTGCGCAAAAGCAATTTGGTTCAATGGCAGCGATGAAGGCGATCCAGCCCAAGATGAAGGCGCTGCAAGAGCGCTACAAGGACGACAAACAAACCCAGCAGGCGAAAATTGCTGAGCTGTTCAAGGAAGAGAAGGTCAATCCGCTCGCTGGCTGTTTGCCGCTGATCATTCAGATCCCGATCTTCTTTGCCCTTTATAAAGTGCTCTATCTCGCGATTGAGATGCGGCACGAACCGTTCCTTTATATCAAGGATCTCTCCGGCCCTGATCCTGCAACGATCCTCAACGCCTTTGGCCTTTTGCCATACGACGTGCCGGGATTTCTTGGCATCGGCGTTCTTGCGGTTCTGATGGGCTTCACCATGTGGCTCACCTTCCGCCTGAACCCAAGCGCGATGGACCCGATGCAGCAGCAGATATTCAATCTGATGCCGTGGGTGCTGATGTTCGTCATGGCACCATTTGCAGCCGGGCTCCTCTTGTACTGGGTAACCTCAAACATTCTGACCGTGGCACAGCAAAGCTATCTCTATTCCAAGCACCCGCAATTGCGTGCTGCTGCGGAAAAAGAGAAAGCGGAAAAAGCGCAGGCAAAAGAGCGCGAAAAAGCTGAAAAGGGCGGGGCGTAACTGCGTGACTGGCCCAACTGAAGAAGAGCTGGAACAGCGCGCCCTTGAACTCAAGGTGCAAGAGCTTCGCGAGCGAAAGGCCTCGCGCCTGTTTTCAGGCCGCGTGGACTTTCTTCTGTCTGCACCGCAGCTTAAGTTTCTGCCCGAACCCACCGTGCCTGAGATCGCCTTTTGCGGGCGAAGTAATGTTGGCAAAAGCTCGCTTTTGAACGCGCTCACGGGCCGCAAGTCGATTGCGCGCGCTTCGGTCACGCCGGGGCGCACACAGGAACTCAACTACTTTGAAATCGGCATGGCTGATCCCAATGTGCCGGACGGCAAATCCCTGTTTCGCCTTGTCGATATGCCGGGTTATGGCTTTGCCAAGGCGCCTGTAAAAGTGGTCGAGCGCTGGAAGAAGCTGGTGCGCACCTATCTGCGCGGCCGCCAGGTTCTTGCGCGCAACCTCGTGCTGGTCGACAGCCGTCATGGCCTTAAAGAGGTCGACCGCGAGATGATGAAGATGCTTGATGAGGCGGCTGTTGGCTATCGCATCGTTCTTACCAAAACCGACAAGATCAAGGCGAGCGAGCTTGAGCGTGTGGCAAACCGAATCGCTGACGAATCGCGCAAACACCCGGCTGCTTTTCCCACGCTCCACCTAACGAGCAGCGAAAAAGGCATGGGGATCGAAGCACTTCGTGCCGCCGTTGTCGAAGATGCCTTGGGCGCAAGTTACTTCGATAATTAGTTAACGCAAAATCCGTGTGTTTTCCCGCGAGCCGGGGGCGAGAGCGTGCCGCTTGTTAACACCTTCACGCCTTTGTCCATGATTGGCGATGCTCAACCAAGGCTTTGGTTCACCATAGAAAACCAACCTCGCATTTTCGCGTAGGTTGCCATTTCCTCTCTGTTAACTTTGCTGAAACTGTTCGCCGTAAAAACCGGTCCCAGGCAAACGCGCACGAGCCACTGGCAAATGCGCAATAACGACCAGAGGACCACACCCAATGAAAAAGATCATCCTTGCAGGCGCATCAATCGCCGCTCTTGCCATGGCGGCTCCAGCAGCTGCGCAGAGCACGTCAAGCGTCAACCAGACCGGCAATGGCAACAGCGCCGATGTCTCTCAGGAAAACTCGAACACGTCGAGCGTGACGCAGTCGGGCGACAACAATGTGGCCGGGGTTGATCAAACGATCGGCACGGGCAACACATCGACCATCACACAGACCGCAACTGGCGCAAACGAAGCAGGCGTTTTCCAAAACGGCCTGAACAGCACGTCAACGGTCACACAAAGCGGTGATGCATCCGATGATGTGGCAATCGTTGTCCAAGACGTTTTGTCAGACGATGCAACCGCTACAATCACGCAAACCGGAAACGGTGGCGGTTCAAGCTCAAACATCGCCTTGATCGATCAGGACAACGGCTCAGGCAGCACTGCAAGCATCACGCAAAGCGGTTTGACCAATGTCGCAGAAACCATTCAGGAAGGTTCATCCAACCTGTCCGACGTCACACAAACCGGCATCTCCGGCGTCGTGTTTGTCGACCAGATTGGTGATGGCAATACCGACCTGACGATCCAGGGCGGCGACACGAACTTTGCTGACGTCAACCAAGGCTTGGTCGGCGCAGCGGTCACCGGCACAACCTCGACCATCTTTCAGGATGGCGACAACAACACAGCAACCGTCAACCAACTGGCTGACAATAACGAGAGCTTCGTCGACCAGGGCTTTAGCGGCGGGTCGTTCAACGTTGCTCTGGTCAACCAGTCCGGAACCGGCAACTTCAGCGGCATCGAGCAGGGCGCAAGCTCTGTGAGCAGCAACAACCTGGCCGACGTGCTCCAGTCGGGCGATGACAACACCAGCTTTGTTTCGCAGAACGGCGATTTCAACGACGCAGATGTCGATCAAGCAACGAACGGCAACTTCTCTGATGTTGTTCAGTCCGGCAATGGCAACTCAGCCAGCGTAAGCCAGTAATTCAAAGACACCAGCAAGTCTGTCCACTTGCTGGAGGCCTGTGATCGCCGGGTGCCCTGATGGGTGCCCGGCGATTTCGTATGTGCGATTGATTTGTCAGCTGCGGCGATGCGGGCGCACGGTGCGCTCACCTGTGGCCGGTTTTCAATTGTGGAAGAAGGGCGCTGCCCTATCGTCTAGGCCCGATAGTCTAGGCCCGATAGTTCAGGCCTGAAAGTTTAGGCCGTGGGCGTATCGCATGAAGTCGGCTGCGTGCTGGCACGATTGCTCACTGCCACTTGGGAACGCGATGCCTGTGCATTTTGCGGCGTGTTTGAGCCGCCTGCCTCGCACGGGTCGCACGCCTCATGGGCACACCGAACGCGCGATGCTCTTGGCCCTGATGAACGCATCTTGGCGCGCATTCGAGCAATCCGTGCAGTTCTGCTGTCTTGTGCCGTATCAGCCGCCCTATCAGCCTGCACCGAAGCCGGGTTATCTGCCTGTGTGTCAGATACCGCCGTTGCCGCGACATTGCCTGACGCGATTACGAATACGATGGCTGTTAGAGCTTCCAACATCCTTCATGAAATAACGGATGCTTGCTAAGAGGTTGCTTGGGAATAGCGTTAATTTCGCCTTACCGGGCGAACAGCTGCCCCCGGTCAGCGAACGCCTTGAACTCCAGAGCATTGCCCGCTGGATCGCGCAGGAACATCGTGGCTTGCTCACCCGGTTTGCCTTTGAAGCGCACGGTCGGCTCCATCACGAATTGCGTTCCTGCATCGCGCAATTTCTGTGCGAGCGCCTCCCACGCATCCATCTCCAGAACGAGCCCAAAGTGGGGCACCGGTACGCCGTGTCCATCGACATGGTTGGTTGCGGCATCGCGGCTATTGGCGGGGGCAAGGTGAGCGACGATCTGGTGACCGTAAAAGTTGAAGTCGATCCATTCATCCGAAGATCGCCCTTCCTCACAGCCCATCAATTGCCCGTAAAAACGGCGCGCTTCTTCAAGGTTGTCGACGGGAAAGGCCAAATGGAATGGGGCCAGTCGAGAATGGGAATGGGACACGAGGCAAGCTCCAGGAGGTTTAGATGCACTATTGTAACCCGTTCAGGCTCGACAGCGAAAGCCTGAATATCTAGGTTGGCCCCGAATTCGCAGCCCGTCAGGTGGAAGCAGGCAGACATATGAAACTGATTATCGGCAATAAGAATTATTCAAGCTGGTCGCTGCGGGGCTGGCTTGCGGCGAAACAATCGGGCCTGCATTTCGAAGAGATCACCGTGCCGCTTATGGGTGAGCATTGGGAGACGCAAAAGCAGGGCGAAGAGTTTCAGCCTTCCTCGGGCAAGGTGCCAATCTTGTGGGATGGCGACAATGTCATCTGGGACAGTCTTGCGATCATGGAATACCTTGCCGACAAGGTTGGGCGCGACAGATATTGGCCAAAGGATGAGGCGGCGCGCGGCATGGCGCGGGCGATGGTTGCGGAAATGCACTCATCCTACGGCGAATTGCGCAGCGAAATGCCGATGAATGTGCGCAGCCGAGTGCCGCTGGAAAACCTTTCCGAAAAAGCCCAGTCCGAAGTGGTGCGGATCCTTCAACTCTGGGCCGAGGCGCGTGCGCGCCATGGGTCATCTGGCCCATTCCTGTTCGGCACATTTGGCGCAGCGGACATTTTCTATGCGCCGATCGTCTCGCGTTTTATCACCTATGGCATTGGCGTACCCGGCTTTGCGCAAAGCTATATGCAGGCGATTTGGGAGCACGACTGGATGGCGCAGTGGATTGCGGCAGCAGAAGACGAAGAATGGGTGATCGAACAGTTTGAAACGGCCTGAGGCGGTTACGGGATGCGATCCGTTTCGTACCGTGTCCCGTCGCGTCGGAAATATCCGCCGGGCTCAAACACCATGTCGATATCTGGATATTCGCCGCCGTCAGTTTCGTGGTCACCCGCAGCGGCAACCAGGAACACGCATTGCGCATCACCCCGGTTTTGCAAATGGTGGCCGTTTTTCTCGCCTGCTGGCCATGCCACCACATCGCCTGCGCGAATGACGGTTTCGCCCGCGTCCTCGACCAAGACGGCCTCGCCCGAAATCATCACCAGAAGCTCGTCAATGCTACGGTGCCAATGGCGCTGTGATGACCATGCGCCCGGCTCCAGCACGACATGGCTTGCGCGCAGTTTCTCCATGCCCGCAGCCGGTGCCAATCGGCGATAATGGCGGCCCCTGACCGGCTCATTGAAAGGCGCAGGGTATCCAGTCGCATTGGTTTGCGCGATGGCATTCAAATCAAGCTTGGGCATTGGGCGCATCTCCTGCTAGCTGTTGCGTTATGAGTATAGCTTTAGACTACGCTAAGCGCCTAATTTCAGCGCCTTCCGTAACGCCTGCGACCGGCGAAGTGTTCGATGTGATGGAAGCGATGCTGAAACCGCTGGGCTTTGACATCCACCGCTTTACGCGCGGGGATGGCGAAGAAGGCAGCGATGAGGCGCCGGTTGAAAACCTCTTTGCCATCCGCAAAGGGCCAGAAGGCTCCAGACATTTTGCCTTTGCAGGCCACCTTGATGTGGTGCCACCGGGAGATGGGTGGGAAAGCGATCCGTTCGAGCCCACGACACAAGGCGAGCTCCTATATGGCCGGGGCGCGGTCGATATGAAAAGCGCGATTGCCTGCATGGTCGCAGCGTCGCACGATATTCCAGCGGACGCAGGCACGATCAGCTTCATCATCACAGGCGATGAAGAGGGTCCGGCACTCCACGGAACGCGCGCGCTGATCGACTATATGCGCGGGCAAGGTATTCAGCCGGACCTGTGCCTTGTGGGCGAGCCTACATCCGTCAATCGCCTCGGCGATATGATGAAAATTGGCCGCCGTGGCTCGGTCAATATCTGGCTTACGGTTGAGGGTACGCAAGGCCACGTCGCCTACCCGCACCTTGCGGATAACCCCATTCCCAAGCTTGTCGCGATGCTAAAGGAACTGGACGAATTGATGCTCGATACAGGCACCGACTGGTTCCAGCCCTCCAACCTTGAGGTCACCGATATCGAGGTGGGAAACAAGGCGCACAATGTAATCCCGGCTGAGGCGCGTGCGCGGATTTCGATCCGCTTCAACGACCTTCATTCCGGCCACAGCCTGTCTGAACGTGTCGCAGCGATTGCCGAAAATCATGGTGGGCGCGCTTTGCCGATCATCTCGGGCGAGCCGTTCCTGACCGCTCCCGGCGCATTTTCCAACATGCTGGCAAAGGCGGTGGAGGAAGAGACAGGCGTCACCCCGGAAGCCTCCACCACCGGCGGCACGTCCGATGCGCGGTTCCTTCGCAGCGTTTGCCCCGTCATTGAATTTGGCCTGTGCAATGCAACTATGCACAAGCGCAACGAAGCGGTGGCCATTCCTGATCTGGATGCGCTAGCACGGATTTACACAAAAGCTGCTCTGGGCGCATTCACGCTCAAAACAACCCAAGAAGAGGCGTAAGAACGCATGAAAACGTGGTTCGCAATTCCGCTGTGGCAGCGGGTGATTGGCGCTCTTATTCTTGGCATTATCGTCGGTTATTTCTGGGGGCCGGGGGCTGCGTCCATCAAAATCGTGGGCGATATCTTCATCGCCTTTATCAAGATGCTGGTCGTGCCGCTGATCTTCTTCAGTCTTGTGGCAGGGGTCGCCAGTATCGGGGACTTGCGCAAGCTTGGCAGCGTCGGTTGGCGCGCGCTTCTTCTCTTTGTTGTGACCGGGCAAATGGCGGTGTGGCTGGGCCTTGGGATTGGCACTCTGGTGCAGCCGGGCGCTGGCCTTGATGCAAGCGCGATGAATTTGGACGCGGCCGCTCTCGAACGCGCTCAGGCGCGGCAAGAAGACGGAGTTACCGTCCAGCAGATGATCCTCGAAATGGTCCCCTCGAGCCCGGTTCAGGTCATGGCGGATGTGAACGTGCTTCCGCTCATCATCTTCTCGCTTCTGATCGGTATCGGCATTTTGATGGCCAAGGAAGAAGGCGAGCCCGTGCTCAAAATCTTCGAATCCGGCAGCGTCGTGATGCAGAAAGTCACTATGGTGGTGATGGAGCTGACCCCGTTCGGCGTCTTTGCGCTGATGGCCTGGGTTGCGGGCACGCTGGGCGTTGATGCGCTTCAGGCGCTCGGCATTGTGGTGGTACTGAACTATCTTGGATGCTTCCTCATCATCGGGCTCATCTATGGTGGGATGATCAAATTCATCGCCAAACTACCGGTGATTGACTTCTTCCGCGGCATCATCGACGCCATGGCGGTGAGCTATTCCACGGCCAGCTCCAATGCGACATTGCCCGTCACCTTGCGCTGTGCCCGCAGGAACCTTGGCGTGTCGAACTCGGTTGCAAGCTTCGTCATCAGCCTTGGTGCGACGATCAATATGAACGGCACCGCTATGTATCTGGGCCTCGCGACATTGTTCGGGGCGCAGGTGTTCGGGGTGGATTTGAGCTGGGGCGACTATGTCCTGATCTCGGTTCTCGGCACGCTTGGCGCTATCGGAGCGGCAGGCATTCCGGGCTCTGGCCTGATCATGATGGTGCTGGTGTTCGGCGCGGTCGGCGTGCCGCTGGAAACCATTGCTCTGGTGGCTGGCATCGACCGGATCATGGATATGATGCGCACAACCACCAACGTCAGCGGCGACGCGGCGGTGGCGGTGACAGTTGCGGCGCTAACCGGCGAACTTGACCGGGCTGAGTTGATCTCGGCTGACGATGTGTAATGCCGATCAGCGTTGAGCGTGATCCGTCCGAAAAGGACGCCGGAGCGCTCAGCCAAGGCATTATCGACTTTAACAAGCGCCACGTGCCCGATCTTGAAGAGATCGCCGATGAGGTGCGCTTCTTCGTGCTCGCCAAAGATGACGCTGGCACGCTCCAAGGCGGCATCAGAGCCACTTGCTACTGGAACACGCTGCACATCGAGCTTGTGTGGCTGGACGAAGCTGCGCGCGGGTCAGGGATCGGCGCAGAGCTGATGAGCGAGGCAGAGGATTTTGCGCGCGGGCACAATTGCGAGAAAGCCTTGGTCGAGACCACAAGCTGGCAGGCAAAACCGTTCTACGAGAAGCTCGGCTATGCGCTTATGGCAACGCTGCCCGGTCGTCCGAAGGGGTATGCGTCGCATTATTTGAGCAAGTCACTCGTCTGATGTGATGTATTCGACCGGTACAAACTCACCAAGGCCGCAGCCTGCGCCCAGATCAAGCTGGCCGGCAACCGGTGAGATCACCCGGATAATATCCTGCTTGCACAATTGGTTGATTGATGTGGCGTAGGAAAACCCACGCTCAAATCCCAGTCTTGGACACCGGTTGGGCAGGGTCGAGCGATAGACTTGGCCGCCGATCATCTCAAAGTCGATCACTTGGTCGCTTCGCACACGAGATTGGCGGATGGCCTGTGTGCGGATGCAATTCTTCGCCTCACCCACGACTTTAACCGCGGGCCCCGCCAAAGCTGGGTCAGCGCGGCTTGAGCCCTCAACCGGAGCGCAGGCTCCAACAGCGATTAGAGTGGCGATGGCTGGGGCAGCGAAAAGCGGTGAACGGTTCATACGATCTCTCCTGTTTGGCCCTCAAGGTGAGAATGCGCGCGCAGTTGTGAACGCTGTATGAGTCACCGCCCCTTCGGCTTCTCCAACACCTTCTTGCGGAAGCTGCACAAGTCCACCTGACCACAGCGCCAGCACTCCGGCGTCCTTGCCTTGCACACATATCGGCCATGCAGGATCAGCCAGTGATGCGCGTGAAGGCGGAAAGGCTGGGGCACGCGTTTCTCAAGCTTCGCCTCCACGCTTTCGGGCATCTTGCCTTTGGCCAGCCCCGTGCGATTGCCCACCCGCAGGATATGCGTATCGACCGCAAAGGTTTCTTGTTTGAACCAGCAGTTGAGCACGACATTGGCGGTCTTGCGCCCCACTCCGGGCAATCGCACCAGATCATCGCGCGTGTCGGGAACCTCGCCCCCATATTCGTCGATCAGAAGCTGCGACAAAGCGATCACATTCTTCGCTTTGGAGTTGAACAGGCCAATCGTCTTGATATGCCCGATCAACCCCTCAAGCCCCAA
This sequence comes from Erythrobacter longus, assembly GCF_000715015.1. Classification (GTDB taxonomy): domain Bacteria; phylum Pseudomonadota; class Alphaproteobacteria; order Sphingomonadales; family Sphingomonadaceae; genus Erythrobacter; species Erythrobacter longus. The sequence continues at coordinate 74,679 of NZ_JMIW01000009.1, read as the reverse complement.
CTCCAGCATCTGTTGCGGCGTTTTGACCTGCGCAAACAGCGCCCGCGTCGCCTTGTTTACCCCCACATCGGTCGCCTGCGCCGACAAAGCCACTGCCACCACCAGCTGATAGGCATTGCCATATTCAAGCTCGGTTTCAGGCTCGGGATTGTCTTCGGCCAAGCGCCGGAAGAACTCGAAAATCTGGTCTTTGGTCATGGTGCTATCTGTTTCATTCAGGCGGCTTGTGGCTTGCCCGCTCCAACTGCTCAAGCTTGGCGACGACATTTTCGTCGATCTCATCCAAGCGCTCCAGATGCTCGCGCATTTCCTGGATTTTCTGGTCGCGGCGCTCTTGCATCGCATCGGAGAAGGCGGCTGCGATAATGCCGGTGGGCATGGCGACAAACGCAACCCCTGACATCGCCAGAAGCCCTCCGATAATCTTGCCCACGATCGTAATCGGATAGGCATCGCCATATCCCACCGTGGTCAGCGTGATAACCGCCCACCAAAGCGCGCGCGGGATCGAGCCAAAGGGCTCGGGCTGAATGTGGCCCTCCACGACGTGGAGCAAAGTGGCCCCTGTCAGGACAAAGACAAACGCCAGCGCCGCGGTTACGATCAAATCATCGCCGCGGTCGGCAATCGCCCTCCACACCGATTGGATGGCTTGGTTGAAGCGGCCAAATTTCATCACCGCGATCACGCGGAAAAGCCTGATAACCCGCAAGACCGCTGCATCGCCTGCGATAAGAGGCGCAAGCGTTGCGACCACCACGATCAGGTCAACAATGCCAAGCCAACTGCGCATGAATGCCCAGCGCTTTGACCAGGCCGACCCCTCTCCCGGCGCTTCGGCTGCGGCGTAAACCCGCGCTACATATTCACCCAGGAAGATGGTGCCAAAAACGAGTTCGGCGATGAGCAAGGCGCGATGCGTGCCATCGGAAAGCTCTGGCTCTGTCCCCAAAGCTGCCCCCAGAACGGCGAGGATAATCGTCACGATCAGTAGCCGGTTGAGGACGGTGAGCCGCCCGTCAGGATGCGCGCCGACAAAGAGCTGTTCGTAAAGCTTAGCCCTCAATCCTGCCATTTTGGTCCCCCCGACCTTGCCAAACTTACCGACCTCAAAGATCCAGTACGTGTTCCATCGTGTAGCGCCCTTGGGGCTTGCCGATCAACCACTCTGCCCCCCGCACAGCGCCGCGTGCAAAAATCATGCGGTTTTCGGCGGAATGAGAGAGTGTGAGGCGTTCTTCGTTCCCTGCAAAGATTACAGAGTGATCGCCTGCAACCGTCCCGCCGCGCAAGGTTGCAAAGCCGATGTCGCCCGGCTTTCTTGCCCCTGTTTGTCCGTGCCGCCCGCTGTCCATTGCCTGCGCCAGGTCCACCCCGCGCGCGCTCGCTGCTGCCTCGCCCAGAAGCTTGGCCGTGCCAGACGGGGCATCGACCTTCATGCGGTGGTGCATTTCAAGGACTTCGATGTCCCAGTCATCACCCAACCTTTGCGCCGCTTGGCGCACCAGCGCAGATAGCAATGTCACGCCAAGCGAGGTGTTGCCCGTTTGCAGGACGGGGATGGCCTTGGCCGCATCCTCGACGCTTGCAAAGTTTGCCTCTTCAAGGCCCGTTGTACCGATCAGGATGGGAATGCCCGCAACTCGCGCCGCCTTAAGGTTCGCATCAAGCGCAGTGGGTGCGGAAAAGTCGATCAACACATCGCATTCAAGCGCCAACGGCCCCGGTAATTCGCCTGCATCCACGCCCCCTGCCAGCGTGTGCCCAGCCTCTGCAATCGCTGCGGCCAGCGCCTGCCCCATACGCCCTTTGCTGCCGATAATTCCGAACCTCGCCATTGCTTTACCTCAATATGCCGTGTTTCAATCTGTCCATGACACAGGTTTCACGCATCGTCATCCTAACAGGAGCCGGGATTTCCGCAGAAAGCGGGATTGACACGTTTCGCGATCATGGCGGTTTGTGGGAAAAACACTCCATCGAGGATGTGGCAACGCCGCAAGGCTTTGCCCGCGATCCTGATCTTGTGCTTGGCTTTTACGATGCGCGAAGGGCGGCTTTGGCGGATGTGGAGCCCAATGCGGCCCACGTGGCGCTTGCCCGGTTGGAGCGCGAGTTTCGAGGTCAATTTCTCCTTGTTACTCAGAATGTTGATGACCTCCACGAACGCGGCGGATCAACCAATGTTTGCCATATGCACGGCGAGTTGAAGTCGGCCCTGTGCAATGCTTGCGAAACCCGGTCCCGCTGGGAAGGACCCATGTTAGAGCGCCCGCCGTGTCCCGTTTGCCAAGCGCCAACACTGCGCCCCGACGTCGTGTGGTTTGGCGAAATCCCGTACCAGATGCGCCGGATCGAAGAGGCGATGCTGCAATGCGACCTGTTCGTTTCCATTGGCACCAGCGGCGCGGTTTACCCGGCAGCTGGCTTTGTCCAGCAGGCCAAACGCCTTGGTGCACGCACCTTGGAACTTAATCTTGAGCCAAGCGAAGGCACCGCGATTTTCCACGAAGCCCGCCATGGCCCCGCGACGCAAGTGGTGCCTGCGTGGGTAGATGAGGTGCTCGGGGGGTAGCACCTCCTACTTCTTCGCTGCTGGCTTTTTGAGAGCGGGCTGCGGCCTTGTGAACACCAACTGCGTCTCGCTCGAGGCGCTTGCGTCCAGCGAATACCCTTCCGCATCAAAGCCCTTGAGGTCGTCGGCTTTCTCGATCCGGTTCTCCATGATCCAGCGCGCCATCAGGCCGCGGCCAAACTTGACGTGATACATCAGCCGCCGCGCCTCGCCGTCTTTGACATTGAGGAAGGTTGCCTCGATCACTTTGCCCGGAAGTGCGGAGGTATCGACCGCTTTGAAATATTCATTGCTCGCCAAGTTCACGACCGTAGGATCGCCGTGGCCTTCAAGGTCGCCTGCAAGCTGCTCACCAATCCGGCTGCCCCAGAAATCATAGAGCGATTTTCCGCGCGGGTTTTTCATCTTGGTGCCCATCTCTAGCCGATAAGGCTGGATCGCATCCATCGGGCGCAGCACGCCGTAAAGCCCTGATAAAATGCGCAAATGGCCCTGCGCATAGGCAAGCGTCTCATCACCCAAGGACTTCGCCTCCAAGCCCCAATAAACGTCGCCATCAAAGGTGAGCCCCGCAGGCTTTGCCGAATTGCTCCGACCGTCCAGATCAAACGCCTTGAACCGCTCGGCATTAAGCTCAGCCAGATTGTCCGAGATGTGCATCAGTTTCGCGAGCGCCTTCGCCGATTGCTTTTTCGCAACGCCAGCAATCTCGCGCGTGTCGTCCTCAAGGCGCGGCCGAGTGATCTCAAGCGAGGTTTGCGGCTCATCAAAATTGAGCTTTTTGGCGGGCGAGAGGAGGGTGATCATTTGCGGTCGATCCTGAGTTTGAAATGTCTGAATATGGGTTAGTTGCTCTGGCGCTGTGTTGTAAACGCCCGGCTTGTTTGCAGGGTCCCTTCAATCACCCCTTCAATCACAATGCGCCGTGCCATTGGATGGCTGCCAAACCGCCCTATGAGACACATGTGTCTCATAGCGTAGGAAAAGAAATCCTAAATAGCGATAATTTTCAATCCCTTGGCGATTTATCCTATGAGACACTTTGCTCATAAATTTTTAGCCATACGAATTTTCCGATAACTGCATCCAAGAAAATCCCGTGCCAGAATGCCGGCGTGTAGGAAAAAGGGAAGGGGATTTAGGCCGCTTGCCCACACCCCTTACACGCGGGGTCTTTGGCAATGGTAAGGGTGCGCATTCCCGGCGTCATTCCGTCTAGGATATGAAGCTTGCCCCACATGGGCTGGCCAAAACGGCTGACGCCAGACAAGAGCACTCGCACCGCCTGCATCGCGGCAAAGCTGCCGGTCCATCCGGCCATTGCGCCCAGCATTCCGTCCTCGGCGCAGGTGTCGCAGTCTTCTGCATCAAAAGCATCGCCGACAAAACAGCGGTAGCATGGGCTTGCCACCAAGTGCCCGGCAAACGCGCCGACCTGGCCCTGAAACCGGCCAACAGCGGCGGACAAGAGCGGCACGCGCTCTGCCACGCAGGCGTCCGACACGGCAAGGCGGGTTGCAAAATTGTCGGTTCCATCAAGCACAAGGTCCGCGCCTGCGATTAGATCGCCGACGTTTTCAGCGGTGATGCGGCTGTCAGAGATATTCACTTCGAGCGCGTCGTCGAAATTGGCGAGCCAGCGCCGCGCGCTTGTCGCTTTGCCGTGGCCGATATCGCGCGAGGTAAAGATGGTCTGGCGTTGCAGATTGCTGGCATCCACCACATCGTCATCAACGAGGGTAAAACGCCCGATCCCGGCACCAGCCAGATATTGCAAAGCCGGCGAGCCAATGCCGCCAAGCCCGATGACCGCAATATGCTTACCGGCAAGCGCAACCTGACCCGCGCCGCCGATTTCGGGCAGCACGATGTGGCGGGCAAAGCGGTCGAGGCGGGCAGGGGATAGGGGTGGCGACAAACTCATGGATAAGCTGTTTACAGCCTGTGCGTGGCCTGTCGACAGGGCTGTTCATAGGCCTGTCGATTAGCTGTTGGCGGATTGTTGGTTCGCTGGGGTAAACCCACCCCGCTGCGACTAGCGCTGCTTCGCAGCTAAGTCTCGCTCCCCTCCCGCAAGCGGGAGGGGCTGGGGGTGGGCCTGTGTATACGCTGTTGAAACGTGTGACTACAAATCCGATTGCGTGGTCTCGACACAAGTCAAAATGACAGTGGGAGCGATGTCAGTCTTGCCAAACATTGGCACGCCTTTGGCCATGTGACACCTTTCTGCAACTCGAAAGCTACGTGATCCATAATTCTCGTCGTCGACTGGGACCGCAATTTCATCTCCGATTGCCGGCAATTAAGAGAAGAAAAACGGTCCAGATAACTCGCCAAATGCGCCGGACCTGAGAACAACACTTATCACTGTCAGCTCTCAAGCTGCCGCAGCAGGCTCCGCACATCGCCGTCCATATCGGCATCGCGTGTGCGCAGGTCTTCGATCAGGCGCACGGCGTGGATAACCGTCGAGTGATCGCGGCCACCGAATTTACGGCCAATCTCTGGGTAGGACCGAGGCGTCAGAACCTTTGACAAATACATCGCCACCTGGCGAGGCCGCACCACCGCACGCGCGCGGCGCTTGGAGGACATTTCCGACCGGTCGATCCGGTAGAACTGGCAAACCGTGCGCTGAATTTCGTCAATCGTGATGCGGCGGCGGTTGGCAGAAAGGATATCGGTGAGTTGTTCTTCAGCCAACTGCAGCGAAACCTCTTGGCCGGTCAGCTGCGCGTAGGCGATCAACTTGTTAAGACCGCCGATAAGCTCGCGAACATTGCGCGTGATGGTGCGTGCAAGAAAGTCGATGACGTCTTCTGGCACACTAAGCGGCGCAAAACGCGCCAGCTTGGAGACGAGCACCTTCTTGCGAAGTTCAATGTCAGCGGCTTGAATATCGGCGACAAGACCCATCGAAAGGCGGCTCAGCAAACGCGGCTCAACCCCGTCCAGGGCTTGCGGTGCGCGGTCGGCGGCAAACACAAGGCGTTTGCCTTCGGCAAGCAGCGCATCAATCGTGTAAAGCAGCTCTTCTTGAGCCGATGCCTTGCCGATGATGAATTGAATATCGTCCACCAGAAGAAGGTCAAAGCTGCGAAGGCGCGCCTTGAACTCGATCATCTGGTTGGCTTTGAGAGCCTGAACGAATTCCACCATAAACCGCTCTGCCGAGCAGTAGAAAATGCGGGCACGCGGATGCGATGCGAGGAAACCGTGGCCGATCGCGTGGAGCAGGTGGGTTTTGCCCTGACCGGTCGCCGCTTTCAGATAGAGCGGCGAGAATTGCGGCTGTTCGGTTGCGGCCATGCGCTGCGCTGCATTGCAGGCAAGCACGTTCGCCTCGCCGGTAATGAACGCCTGAAAGGTTAGCGACGGGTCAAGACCCACGCTTGAGGTGAAGCCCGAATCGTTGATTGAACCAGCGGCAACGGCAATCGCGCTTGCGCCATCATTGGCGGGGCGGCGGCCATCATCAAGGCGCAGTTCTGGAAGCTGGCGGCGGCCGGGATGGACTTGGATGTTAACCGTGCGAACATCGCTGCGCATGATTTTCCAAGCGAGTTGCAGACGGTCGTGGAACCGATCTTTGACCCAATTGGCCGAAAACTCTGTAGGAAGGAAAAGGTCGAGCGTGCCGGTCTCTTTGGTGATGCCGCCAACCTGGATCGGTTTGATCCATTGACTGTGCAATTGGTGGCCAAGATCCTTTTTGAGACCCTGGCTGATATCGGCCCAATCTGCGGCCAGATTTACTGCTTCTGCATCTTCCATCAAATCGTCATCAGCTTTCCGCCGCGTTGTCCGCGCCTTATCTGTATTATAACCCATGACTTCCCCAATATTCACGATCCTTGGAAAGCAACTCTCCAAGGTAAAACCTGTGACCATTCGACTGATAAAGGATTCCCCCCCCGTGAAGCACCCCTCACAGGCTAACCTGTCGATCAAAATGTATGAACCCGGACTGTCCCGCGCCGGGTAGAGCCCTAATAAGCGCAATTTGGCAGTTAAGCGCAAGCGATCAATTGCAACAAATCTTAAATATTTGTGTTGACTCGGCGCTACCCCGCAGAGCTTCGTTTAAGCGCCTGTTTCTATTGAATTTCGAATAATTTGGGCCGCGAATCGTAGGGTTTCTGCGCATTCTGCGGCGAGCAGCCCGGCTTGTCGCAATCAAAACAAAAGGGCCGCGTCATCAGACACGGCCCTTAGATGTTATACGTGGGGTAACGTCAGGTAAAAATACGCAACGTGAACGCCCCAAACTGGCTTTAGCAGCGAATCAGAGCGCAGCGACTCGCTTGGTCAGGCGCGACATTTTGCGCGCCACAGTGTTCTTGTGCATCACGCCGCGTGCAACACCGCGAGCCATTTCTGGCTGAGCAGCTTTAAGAGCGGCGGCCGCTTCGTCCTTATTGCCAGCTTCACAAGCGCTTTCGACTTTTTTGACGAAGCTGCGGATGCGGCTCATGCGCGCGGTGTTTACTTCTGCGCGGCGGTCATTGCGACGGATGCGCTTACGGGCTTGAGGCGTGTTGGCCATAGGTCTGTTCTGTCTCGCGTTCTGTAAGGGCTGCTTGGTTAAGCCCGGAAAATCTTCAATCGGGTATACGAAAAAGCGGCGATTCACCGCTGGAAAGCGGCGCACCTAGTGTGAAACGGCGCGAAAGGCAAGGAAACTTTGCCTGTAGTCACTTCTGGCAATCACTTCTGGCTATCACTTCTGGCACACCGGACAATACCAAGTGCTGCGCCCGCCTTGGGCGATCCGTTTGATCATACCGCCATCGTTATGGTGGCACGGCTCACCTGTCCGACCATACACATCAAAGCGGGTTGCGAAATAGCCAAGCTCCCCATCAGGTGCCGCATAGTCGCGCAAAGAAGAGCCTCCATCGCGGATGGACGCCGCGAGCACCTCTTTGATCGCAGGCACCAACCGCTCCAATTGAGGGCGCGTCACCTTGCCCCCTTGCTTGGTTGGCCTAATGCCAGAGCGCCACAGTGCCTCGCACACATATATATTCCCAAGCCCTGCGATGATCCGTTGATCGAGCAGGCACAGCTTGATGTTCTGAACCTTGCCTTTGAGCGCGGCCCTCAAATAGGCGGGCGTAAGGTCAGGGCCCAGCGGCTCAGGCCCAAGGCTTGCAAAAGGTCCCCACGCATCCAGCTCAGCCGTCGCGACCATATCGACCGAACCGAATCGCCTCGGGTCGCACAGCGCAAAACGGTTGTGCGCCGTCTCCACCACCATATGGTCGTGTTTATCGGGTTCTTCAGGGTCAATCCGCCAGCGCCCGCTCATGCCAAGGTGAAAGATCACTGACTGATCCCGGTCGAGATGGAAGAGCCCATATTTCGCGCGGCGAGAGAGGCTCGTGATAGTCGCGCCCGTCATCACCTGCACCAGATCTTGCGGGAACGGGCGGCGCAAATCCGGGCGGTTCAATGTCACCCGCTCGATCCGCGCACCATCGAGGAACTTTGCAAGACCACGGACCGTTGTTTCAACTTCTGGTAATTCAGGCATTCATCACCCCTTATCACCCTTTGCGCCTGCCGCAATTCCCTCTAAGGCACCCCTCATGAGTGAAAGCACATCAGACACCGCCTCCAACACTGTCTCGTTTGGCTATGAAAACGTAAGCCCAGAGGAAAAGACCCGCCGCGTGGGTGAGGTCTTCAGCAGCGTTGCCAAGAAATACGACATCATGAACGATGCGATGTCCTTTGGCATGCACCGGGGCTGGAAGGATCGCTTTGTTAAGCGTGTGAAACCGCAAGCGGGTGAAAACATCCTCGATATGGCGGGCGGCACAGGCGACATTGCGTTTCGCATGGCGGACCGGGGCGCGAATATCACCGTTGCCGATATCAATCAGGAAATGCTCGATGTGGGTGCTGAGCGCGCGATTGAGCGTGACGAGGCAGAAGGCGCGGGCAGCCTCGTCTTCTCACAGCAGAACGCCGAGGAAGTCTCCTTCGCCTCGAACAGCTTTGATGCCTACACGATCGTTTTCGGCATCCGCAATGTGACGCATAAGGAAAAGGCGCTGAAAGAAGCGCTGCGTGTCCTTCGCCCCGGTGGCCGTTTTTACTGCATGGAATTCTCGGTCACCGATTGGTCGGGCTTTCGCGAGATTTACGACCTTTATTCAATGCACATCATGCCGCGCATGGGTCAGGTGATTGCGGGCGATACCGAAAGCTATCGCTATCTCGCCGAATCGATCCGCAAATTCCCCCGCGCGCCCCAATTCGAGGCGATGATCCGCGATGCCGGTTTTGTGAACACCAAGGCCGAGATCATTCTTGGCGGTGCGGTTGCCATTCACTCGGGGTGGAAAGTCTGATGGCATTCGACGGTTCACCCCTCCCGCCTGCGGGAGGGGCAGCGAGACTTGAGAACTTGTTCTCTAGTCGCAGCGGGGTGGGCCTTCTCAGGCCCATGCCCACCCCCAACCCCTCCCGCAAGCGGGAGGGGAGTTAAGCGATGACCTCTCCTGCCACGCATCTTTTCCGTCTTGCCAGATGGGGTATCACCCTTGCGCGTCGCCGCGCGCTTGTGGGGATCGAAGACGACCCCAATGCGCCGCCACCGGTAAAGCGGCTGGCCAAGCTGGCGCGCCTTGCGACCTTTACGAGCAAGAAGGGGGAGCGTGATTATGCTGGCGCTTTTCGTGCGATTGGCCCTGCTGCTATCAAGCTTGGGCAGTCCCTTGCCACCCGCCCCGATCTTGTGGGTGAGGAAGCGGCGCACAATCTCTTGCAGCTTCAGGACAATCTGCCGCCGGTCGATTTTGAGCTGATCAAACAGTCGATCGAGACGAGCTTTGACCAGCCATTGGACGCGCTCTTTTCCGAAGTGGACCCGCAGCCTGTGGGCGCGGCCTCCATTGCGCAGGTCCACAAGGGCGTGACCGCCGACGGGCGCAAAGTCGCGATCAAGGTGCTTCGCCCCGGTATCAAAGAAAAGTTTGCGCAAGACATTGCCACATACGAATGGGCGGCCGCTCACGTAGAGGCAATGGGCGGAGAGGCGGGCCGTCTGCGTCCGCGCGCGACCATCGCCAATTTCAAACGCTGGTCATATTCCGAACTCGACCTGCGGCGCGAAGCGGCTTCTGCGTCTGAACTTGCCGAGGATATGGCGGGCGTTGGTGGTTACCGTATTCCGGCGATTGACTGGGACCGCACCAATGGCCGCGTGCTCACGATCGAGTGGGTCGACGGCATCAAAATCTCCAAGCGTGACGAGCTCTTGGCGGCAGGCCATGACCTTGACGCCCTGTCACAGCACCTTGTCATCAGCTTCTTGACGCAAGCGATCAGCGCCGGTTTCTTCCATGCCGATATGCACCAGGGGAACCTGTTTGTGCAGGCCGACGGCACCATCGTTGCGATTGATTTCGGGATCATGGGCCGCATTGATCGGCGCGCGCGCCAATGGCTGGCAGAAATCCTCTATGGCCTGACCACGGGCAATTACAAACGCGTCGCCGAAATTCATTTCGAGGCGCAATATGTGCCAAGCTACCATTCGGTGCATGAATTTGCGACGGCTCTTCGCGCGGTGGGTGAACCGATGCGCGGCAAGCCTGTGAAAGAGCTTTCCGTGGGCCAAATGCTCGACGGATTGTTTGCGATCACCCGCGACTTTGACATGCAGACACAGCCGCACCTGCTGCTTTTGCAGAAAACCATGGTTATGGTCGAAGGGATCGCGACGCAGCTTAATCCCGACATCAATATGTGGGACACCGCCGCGCCCTATGTGCGCGATTGGATCCGCGATGAGCTGGGACCAGAGGCAGCGGTGGCAGAGCGGCTTAAGGAAGACGCGCAGACTTTGATGCGCCTGCCCGACCTTATCCGCCGGATCGAAGACCGCTTCCCCGCAAAGGGCGGCGCGCCTGAACAAGCGCCTTTGCCAGACATCAAGCTCATCACCGACTTTGGTCAGAATGACGCAGCCCCAAAGAATGGCGGCGGCTGGATCGGCTATATTGTCGCAGGCCTGTTGGGAGCAGGCGGAGTGTTGGGGGCAAGCCTTCTTGGGCTGATTTAGTCGGCGTTTGGCAAAATCCGCGCCGCCGCAAGCGCAACGATAGCTGTCAGCAATTCGACCGCCATCGGCGTCATCCAGCCCTCATAGGTCCCATCCAGATACAGGCTCGCCCCTCGCACCAGAAACACCACCCCCATAAGCGCGGCTCCTGTATTGAGCAGCGCCGCGTTGGCTTTCCATGACCCGATGATAAGACAGCCTGCCGTGACCCAGAAGAATGACGTAAAGTCGGCCCTTATCGAAGACAGCCCTTGCGCGCCTGTGCCATCCAACGCCGCAATTCCAAAATTCGCGCCCGAACCAACCGGATCGGTGGCAAACCCAAACCCGATAAAGATGTAAAGCACACCCAGCAAAAACAGCGATACGCGCAAGATAATAGCCACAAATGATCCCCTTCATTGTCCCCCCAAGAGCCGCTAAGCCCCAAGGCTGCCTGCATAAGTGCAATCTTAACCATCTCAGCGCAAGGCTTCTGAAAGCTTGGCGAGGGGGGCTAAGGCGGTTAGACGGGTGCACGCGGGCCATGATTGGGCTCGGGCTGCTTTTGTAAGGGAGTGTGACAGGCAGTGAGCGGTAAGGGACCAAAAATTCTGCTGGTTGTGGGCGGCGGCATTGCTGCTTTCAAATCGCTCGAGCTTGTGCGCCTTATCCGCAAGGCAGGCGGCGATGTCACTTGCGTGGTCACCAAAGGGGGGCAGCAGTTTGTGACGCCTATGTCTTTGGCCGCTCTTTCCGAAAATCAGGTTTATACTTCGCTGTTCGATCTCAAGAACGAGGTCGAGATGGGGCATATCGAGCTTTCGCGAGAGGCGGATCTTCTGGTTGTTTGCCCGGCAACAGCGGACCTTATGGCCAAAATGGCGGCAGGGGTTGCCGATGATCTGGCGACGACCTTGCTGCTTGCCACGAACAAGCCGGTGATGGCTGTGCCCGCGATGAATGTGAAAATGTGGGAGCACGCCTCCACGACGCGCAATGTGGCCACCTTGCGCGATCAGGGCATCACCGTGCTTCACCCTGATGAAGGGGCGATGGCTTGCGGCGAATTTGGTTATGGCCGGCTTCCTGAACCCCCGGCGATCTGGCGCGCGATTGCGGGTCACTTTGGGATTGAGGTTGAGGAAGAGGAAGTGCCAGTAGCTGCGCCTGCCGCTCCAGCGCCTGCAGTTCCAGCGCCTGCGGTGGATGCAAGCGAGGTTGAAGCGCTTGAGCCCGAAGACGAAAGCGAATCCGCCTTTTCCGGCGGCCTTGGCGGCTTGCTCTCGCGCATCATTCCGCGCTCCACCGAAAAGCGCACCGCCGAAGACATCGAGGCCGAACTTGATGCGCTTGGGGAAGAAGACGTGCCCGAGGAATTCCTCGAAGAGCTGCCTGAAGAAGATATTGAGTTTAATCCCGAGCTTGACGGCTCTCCGCTTGCCAAGAAGGGCTCTGGTAAGGCCGCACCGCCCGTCGATCAGGACGCGATCAACCACGAGGTGGACGACCGCCGCCTTGCGCCCGATGCATCCGAAGAGGGGCTGTCAGACAAGGCGAGCGATCTGGAACCAGAGCAAGCGGCCAGAACGAAGGTTGCGGCAAAATCCGCTGGCCCTGCGAAGGTGGAAAGCATTGAGGCCGATGAGGAAGAAATCGCCGGGATCACTGCGGATGCATCCTACCAACCGCTTGAGGGTCGCCATGTGCTGGTGACAGCGGGGCCAACGTGGGAATCGATCGATCCGGTGCGTTACATCGCCAACCGTTCCAGCGGCAAACAAGGCTTTGCCATAGCGGCTGCGGCAGCGGCACTGGGCGCAGAAGTGACCCTTGTGGCAGGTCCGGTTTATCTGAAAACGCCAGCGGGTGTGAAACGCGTGGACGTGGAAAGCGCCGAAGAAATGGCCAGCGCGGTCAAGCGCGCCCTGCCATGCGATGTCGCGGTTATGGTTGCTGCCGTTTCGGATTGGCGGCCCAAGGAATACCGCGATGAGAAGATCAAGAAACGCGGCTCTGCCCCGCCTGCCTTGATGCTGACCGAAAACCCCGACATTCTGACCAATCTTGCAGCTGGCAAGGATCGTCCTGCGCTCGTCGTTGGTTTTGCTGCTGAAACGGAAAGGGTGATCGACCACGCCAAGCAAAAGCGCAAGCGCAAGGCGGCCGATTGGATCATCGCCAATGACGTGTCAGGCGATGTGATGGGCGGCGATGAAAACACGGTTCACATCATCACCACCGATGGCGTCGAAAACCTGAAAGAAATGCCCAAAGCCGAGGTTGCCATGGCGATTATGACCCGTGTGGCCGACACCTTCCAAGCGAAAGCGGCTGAATAATGAACACGGTCCAGATTGAGGTAAAGCGCCTTTCCCATGGCGAGGGGCTTCCGCTTCCAGCCTATGCCACGGATGGCGCAGCGGGCATGGATGTTGTGGCGGCCGAAGATGTCACGATTGCGCCGGGCGCGCGCCATCCAGTGGCAACCGGACTTTCTGTGGCGATCCCGCAAGGCTACGAGATCCAGGTCCGCCCGCGTTCAGGCCTCGCGTTCAAACATGGCATTACTGTGCCCAATACGCCGGGCACGATCGATTCTGATTATCGCGGCGAATTGAAAGTCCTGCTCATCAACCACGGGACCGAAGATTTCGCGATTGCGCGCGGCGACCGCGTGGCGCAGCTTGTGGTGGCCCCCGTCACGCAAGGGCTGTGGCAAGAGGTGGCCGAACTGGACGCGACACAGCGCGGCGAAGGTGGCTTTGGCTCAACCGGCGGGCACGCCAAGCTCTGATGCGCCTAGGGTCAGGACCCTCAGGCGCCTAGAACGTTATTTGGGTGGTGTAGCGCGAGGCAATCGCAGTGCCCTGTGCGTCCGTTGCCGGGTTGAATTTGGCGCGCTCCATAATGATACCGCAAGCGCGCTCGTTGATTGCTTTAACATCACTGGGCTCGCTCACCTCGCATTGGGTGGGCTTACCGGATCCGCTTACCGCGATAACGACGCCAATCGTGGTGGAGCCTGTGTCATCCGCGTAAATCGGGATTTGCCCTTTGGGAAACCACAGGTCGGACCGGATTGGCGCAACCTCGCGATTGGCAGCAAAGGGGCCTGCCAGATTGGGATCGGGAATTTCCCTTTGCAGATAATTGCTTGGCGGTGGGGGCGGCACCAAGGGAACTCTGCTTTCAGGCCACCGGCTGGCGCATTCAGAAAGCATTGCGTAGGCGGCATTGCTGCCTTTGAGCGAAAAGGAAAAGCGAGCCTCGCCATCGACCCGCAGTTGCATTGTGTTTGCCGACCGGAAGAATGCGATCACCTGTTCGTCTGGCGCTGAGGGGGTGTAGTAATTCCCGCCCAAAAGCGCTCCGCGCACGATTTCATCATCGAACGCGAATGTAACAACGCCGGGCCTTTGCGGGCGCGAAGAGCCTGTTACCCTGAGCCCCAGATAACCGACTTCCCCGCCGCCTCTGGTGATGGTGAGCTTCACATCATCGCGTTCGGACCACGTAAGACGACAGGTTTCAATGATGGTTTCGGACACTGTCCAACCGCCCACCTTGCCATATTCTTCAACCTCGTTTTGAGCGCTGACGGGCGACAAGGGCGTGAGACAGGCAAGGGTTGATGCCGCCACCGCAATGGCTTTGGATACCGGGTTTATCATGGACGGATCAAAACATGATGAGCGGGCCAAATGCAAATGGCAAAACCCCAAGGGGTCCTGATCCTGGGCTGATTTCAGCCTTACTCGCCCGCAAACCGCACGCTTGCGGTGTAACGCGCCTTGGCGACTGAACCATCGCTCCCGCGGGCAGGTTCAAACCGTGCGCGGTCCATCAATATCCGGCAGGCCTCACGATCAAACCGGCGCGAGCCTGTGCTGCGATCGACTTCGCATTCTTCCGCGCGTCCCTCTTCATTGACCAGCAGCGTGTAGCGCAAAACGCCTTGCCCGCTTTTGAACCCGCGCGAGGGCCAGGGCAGGGTGTCATCGCTGCCAATCCAGCCAGCAGGGTTGATCGGACGAGCGCTCACTGGCGCTAAGAGGGTTGGCCGGTCCAAAGGAGGAGCGACGCCGCCCCGCCGTGAGGGCTGGCTTGAGGGCTGGCGTGAAGGCTGAGAGCGTGAGGGCGCAGAAGGAACGGTGCCGGTGCCGGTGCTGGACCTGCTGCTGGACCTGCTGCTGGGCGCATCCAAATCGCGGGTATTGGCGCCCGCCAGCCTGCGATACCACGGGATATAGCGCCATTGTTCTGCACATTGCTTGAGCAGGCGAAAACCCGCTGAGCTCGTCGTTAGGTCAATGCGCGCAAGCTGATTTCCGCCGTGATCGACATACAGGGTTCTCGCCGAACGAAAGGCCACTTCGACATCGCTTGTGCTGGCCGATAATGAATAGCCATTGCCCGATTGGTATCCGCCAAAACGTGCTTCATCAAAGGCCCATGTCACATCGCCCACCATGCCGGTGAAAAAGCTGCCGGATTTGCGTTGAAGCGCCAGAACGCCTGCGCGCCCATCGGCCATGCTGTAGCGCAGCACGACTTGAGGGTGATTGGTCAGCCGCAATTCGCAAGTGCGCGCATTTTCATTTTGCACGACCACCCAACGCCCCAGATCGACAAATGTCTCCTCGCCCGATTGTTGCATGGCAACGACAGGCGCAGATGCGCAGGCCAAGGCGGCCATGCCAAATGCTTTAAGGCAAAGTTTTAAAGACTGATTGGGGTTCGAACGGTGATCGATCATTGGCAAAGATGTTCAAGTTTTTGGAGCCTGACACAAAAAGGCGGCGCTGATCCCTTCCGCCGCCTTTCCGTCCCATCCACGGGCTGTGTCAGGGTGTGTGTCAGTTGACTGGCTTTACGCTTTTGCCATCTTCACGAATAGTAATACGCAGAACTTCGCCAGAGTTTCCCGGAAAATCGGTAAAAATTGCATCGACAAGGTTGGGAACCAGGCTTTGCAGGCGGTTAGATCGTGATGCGGCTTGCGCTTGTCCTTCGAAAAGGCGCTCACCGGTTGCATTGTTGTCGATCTTCACATCGACTTCGCTGGTGTAGACGGTGAAGCTGCGCACTTCTGGCCCGGCAAGCCATGGGTCATAAAAACCAAAGGCGAAATTACGTTGGAAACCAAATCCACCAAACCCGCCCCATGGGCCCCACGGACCAAACCGGCCAAAGCCAGCGCCCACATTGGTGGTGCGGACCCGCTCACGGCCGTTATCGACATCATAGTCAAAGCGAACGAGCAAGGTGGCGCTTTCAGGGGAGGCCGCAGGGGTATAGCCAAGCTCTGCCATTTCGGCGGCGACCAGATTTGCATAGGTCGCAAATTCAAGGCCTCCTGCAAGCGCCGGATCATCGGCAACCACGGCAAAGGATTGTCCCTGGGGTGCGGGCAATTGCGCTTGAAAGCGCGAGACATCCGCTTTGAAGGAAGAGGCGCAGGCCGAAAGGCCGACTGCCATGCTTGCAATCAGTCCCACCCGCACAAGGGTACGAGTGAGTGATGAGCGCGAATTTTCAGTTTCGAGGGTCATAATGTTGGAGTTCATGCCATATCCTTCACAAAATCGCCAGTGAGACCCTTGCAACAGGGGACCGCTAGCGTTGTTCTTTACGGGTGCTTTTCCAAATCGGCCCAAACCAGCATTGCCCTCGCGCATCCGTCGCGATCTCATTCGCGGCGGCGTCACCTTTTTGCCCTGGGTCATCACCCGCGCACAAGCATAACTTAGTACGCTGAACCCCATTTGAACATGGGGTCGCCCAATTGGTATACGCCCCTTGGAAGTAAGCCAAGCGGCCTAGGCTCAGGACCTATTAAACCCGCCTTCGAGGCGCCGGAATGACGAACATATCGGGCGAAAGTGCGCTGAAAGACCGCCGGTATTCCTGCACCTTTACTCCTTGCACAAGGCCATTTTGCTTCAAACCTCGAAGGCGGGTTTAATAGGTCCTGAGCCTAGGGTCCTGACCCCAGGCGCCCTCTGCGCCGTGCTCTAACCGCGCACCAGTCCCAACGCTTTATAAGTTGCATCAAGGGTCGGAAGGCCGTGCTCGCGCGCTTGTGCCGCGCCTCGGGCAAGGATCGCATCCAATGCTTCCAAGTCGTCTTTGAGTTCCATGAAGCGTTCGTTGATGGGGCGCAGCGTTTCCACCAGAACCTCGCCAAGCGCCGGTTTGAACGCGCCAAACCCCTGGCCGCCATGTTCGGCAAGCACCTGGCCCACGCTTTGGCCGGTCAGAGCGCTGTAGATACCAACAAGGTTTTTCGCCTCGGCGCGCCCCTCAAGACCCGCTTCTTCGCTTGGAAGTGGTTCGGGATCGGTCTTGGCCTTCTTGACCTTTTTCATCACCGTATCGGCGTCATCGGTAAGGCTGATCCGGCTCATCTCTGATGGGTCGGATTTGCTCATCTTGGACGTGCCATCGCGCAAGGACATGATCCGCGCAGCAGCAGGCGGGATGTAAGGCTCGGGCAAGGTAAACAGCGGTGCATCTGAGCCATCTTCATTTGGGGGACAAAAATCCGTGTTGAATTTCTGCGCAATGTCGCGGGCAAGCTCCAGATGCTGTTTCTGGTCTTCGCCAACGGGCACATGGGTCGCCTGATAAAGCAGCACGTCGGCGGCCTGCAACACAGGGTAAGTGAAGAGCGCAACCGATTGCCCCTCGCGGTTTTTGCCCGCCTTGTCCTTCCACTGCGTCATCCGGTTTAGCCACCCCATGCGCGCGGTGCCGTTTAGCAGCCATTGCATCTCTGCGTGGGCTGGCACCTGTGCCTGATTGAACAGGATCGTCTTGGAAGGGTCCACTCCGCAAGCCACAAGCGTTGCCACCATTTCACGGGTGTTCTGGGTCAGCTCGGCGGGGTCATGCGGCTGCGATATGGCGTGCAGGTCAGCGAGAAAAATGAAACATTCGCCGCCTGCGGCCTGTGCTTCGTCTTGCAACTTCACATAGTTGACGATCGCGCCAAGGTAATTGCCAAGGTGCGGCTTTCCGGTGGGCTGGATGCCTGAGACGACTCTCATTGTGGGTACTCTTTCTTCTAAATTGATTGGCAGGTTAGAGCTTTAGAAGCTTCCGAGCCATCGCCCAATCGGCCAATTATGGGCCGCCCGCCCGAGCACTGCGAAACGCAGTGGGGCTGAACTGGCCGAGAAGAATGTGTTGGTCATGAGGATTGCCAATAGCAGATGCGTTTCGCTGGGCAAGAACATAGCTGGGCAAGAAAAGCCTATTGCTTGCGGGTGAGGGCAGCGATGCGTTGTTTGTCGATTGCGCCAATGGCAAAGGCAATGCCGAAATAGACCACCAAAGCCGCCCCGACGAGCACGCCCAATGCCCCCAAACGCGCAAACAATCCTGCCGAATACCAGCCAGTGAGCAAATCGTTTGCGTAGTAAAGCGCTGCGCCCATAGCGGCAGCTGCGAGGACCTGTTTGGCGATGCGGAAAAGCAGGATGGCGGGCATGGCATAAAACCCGCGCGAGGCCAGCACGATCATCAGGAACACCACATTGATCCACGCGCCCACAACGCTGGCAAAGGCAACGCCGATCACGCCATAGGTGTCGAGGAAGAAAATTGTCGAAGTGATAAACACGGCCAAGGAAATGAACGCCGCCACCACCGGGGTGCGTGTATCAGACCGCGCATAGAAATTGGGCACCAGCACCTTCACCAGCACATAGGCTGGAAGGCCCAGCACGAGGGTGCTGAGCACCTGACCCGTTATCGCCGCATCCGCGAGGTCAAACCGCCCGCCTTGGAAAATCATCGTCACAAACGCCTCGGCACAAATCGCGAGGGCCACAGCCGCGGGAATGGTGAGCAGCATCGCCAGTTCGATCGCATTCGACTGTAGTCGGTCCGCGCTGTCCTTGTCATCGCCGCCCACAAATTTGCTCAATGAAGGCAGGATCGCCGTCGAAAGCGCAATCCCGATAATCCCAAGCGGCAATTGGTTCAGGCGGTCGGCATAATTCATGTAGCTGACCGCTCCATCCTCAAGCTGGTTGAGGAAATAAAGCTGCACCAGAGTGTTGATCTGATACGCGCCGCCGCCAATCGCTGCGGGAAGGGCGATGATCGAAAGCCGCTTTACCTCTGGCGTGATACGCGGCCACAAAAGCCTGGGGCGAAACCCTTCGACCCGGGTCCAGTAATACAGCCATGCGAGCTGCATCACCCCTGCGCCTGTCACCGCCCATGCGATGCCGTATGCGATCTGGGTGACGCTGGCGCCTGTGGTTTGCGCAAACCATTCGCCCGCCAAAAGCGCCGCAATCAGGACAAGGTTCAAGATAATCGGAAAAGATGCCCCCGGTGCGAAACGCGACACCGAATTGAGCATCCCTGTGAACAGCGTCACGAGCGATACGAGGATGATGTAGGGGAACATGATCCGCGCAAAATCAACCGCGAGCGGATAGGTCTCATAGTCCAGCGGCTTTTCCGACAGGACCCAGATGACGCCGGGCATCGCGATCTCAAACACCGCCACCAGCGCGATCAGAACCGGCAGAAACACGCTCAGCACATCGGCGCTGAAACTCTTGGCGTCTTCCAAGCCTTCTTGCTCGTCATCCTTCCCATGCAATCGTCTGGAAAACATTGGCACAAAGGCGGCCGAAAATGCGCCTTCTGCAAACAGGCGGCGGAACACGTTGGGGATGATGAAGGCCTGAAACCATGCATCCGTCACGCCGTTTGCGCCAAGGATGCGCGCGAAGATCATTTCGCGCGCCATCCCGGCGATCCGGCTGACGAGGGTGAGGGACCCGATGGTCCCCACATTTTTAAGCAGGCTCATGGGTTATCGTATTCCCGCGCGCCGAGCTGAACGCAAGGTATTGGCTCTTACGCTGTAGGCGAAGGCGTGGTTACCGCGCCTTCTTGCGCACGCTTGGCCTGAAGCTGCTGGATGTAAAGACCGTTGAAATCAATCGGCTCAATCATGAGCGGCGGGAAGCCTGCATCGCGCACGGCATCGGCAATCACTCGGCGCGCAAATGGGAAGATGATGCGCGGTGCTTCGCCGTAAAGGAAGG
The DNA here is from genome assembly GCF_000715015.1 of Erythrobacter longus. Taxonomy (GTDB): domain Bacteria; phylum Pseudomonadota; class Alphaproteobacteria; order Sphingomonadales; family Sphingomonadaceae; genus Erythrobacter; species Erythrobacter longus. Next base: position 54,977 of record NZ_JMIW01000009.1, on the reverse strand, counting down.
CGTGGGCCTGTTCTTCAGGGATGTTGCGAATGCCGATCAGCGCGCAGTAGGCGAGCTCAATGATATAGGCAGGGCCGCGTTCCGCTGCTGCGGTGATGTTGATCTTCAGTTCAACCTCATGGACATCTTCGCCCTTGGGGGCCGCGCCAATGTTGAACTGTACGTCAACCTTGGGCTGGTCTGGCCATTGGTACACCTCTGGCGCGCTTGGGTTTTCGACCGAGAGGTCTTTGACATATTGCGTGATGATGCCAGCCGCTGGTTGATCATCCGCGCCGTTTGCGCCTGCATTGTCTAGATTGGTGAGAACGTCGCCTTCGTCGGCCATAATGAAGTGTCTTTCGCTTGAAGTGTATGCGTGTTCTTGGCCGCGTCGGGTAAGAGCGCTGCTGCAAACACATAATCTGGGGTGCGCGCCTAGCAGGGGGCAGGCTTTTGGGCAATCGGGAGCGCAATATTTCCCAGCAATATAGCAGGGACGGCGCAGTGTATCGGCAGATGAAGGCGCCCGACCCCAAAAATTGCCTTATCCTTAGCACAATTCGGCGTCTCTTCGCGTAATTGGACGTTGGAGAATTGAAATTTGTGCCTATTTATGGGACGAACATTAGTGGTTTTGATGCATCCTGCGCCAATCCGGGTCGTATCTCGTGTTGGCATACACTTTCAATTCAGTCATGGTGGCTAAGATTGGGGTGTTGAAAATGCGCGAAAGCGGCCAAATCAAGGAAGTAACGTGATTCTAGAAATCGTCATCCTCGCAATGATCGCAGCCTTTTTGGGTCTGCGCCTGTACTCGGTGCTGGGTCGCCGGGCCGAGCATGAAGAAGAATCAGTGCCGCAGCGCTTTGATGCGGGCGATGATGCGCCCGCGCAAACACCATCCGCAACGCAAGCTCCGCAAGCAGCCCAGGTGCGTCCCGCTGAACTCGAAGGTGTCATGCCAGCGGTCGAAACCGGCATCCGCAGCATTGCGAGCGCTGACCGCAATTTCGATTTCAGCTCTTTCATCGAGGGCGCAAAAGGCGCCTATGAAATGGTGCTTGAGGCGTTTTGGGCAGGCGACAAGGACACTCTTCGCGAGCTTTGCGATGACGATGTTTACGCTGGGTTCGAAGCGGCCATTGATGAGCGCGAGGCCGCTGGCCACACGCTTCAAAACAAGCTGATCCGAATCGAAGAGACCCGCGTCCACTCTGCATCGCTCGACACCAACAAGTTCAGCAAGGTGGCGCGAATCGCCGTGCTGTTTGTTGCCGATATCGCAGCGGTAACGCGTGACAGCGACGGCAATGTCGTTGCAGGCAGCCTCGATGATGCGGTCGAAAGCCGCGATATCTGGACCTTTAGCCGCGATACGTCTTCGCGTGATCCAAACTGGATCCTCGACGAAACCGACCAAGCCTAAGCACCGCCTGGGAGGGCTTCGCGATGTTCGGCCTTCGCAGGTTCACTAAGGTCTCATCTGAAAAAACGATTCGGCTCGAAGGGCCTGAGACGAAAGCCCACGCTCCCCGCTCGATTGGTGCAGGCGCGGCGGCTCTCATGTCGCTTGTCCTTTTGTCGGGTTGTTTGCGCCTTGTGCCTGATGCCAGCGCGCCGCGCCCCGCTGCGCCCCTGCCTCCACCTTTGACCAGTGTGACAAGCGCGGCTCTTGCAGGCGTTGTCAGAGGTCCGAGTGTCGGCGCGCTTGGGATGAGCCAGAGCGATGCAGGCACGGCACTGGCAGGCTTTATCGAAAGCTGCCCCCAGCTTTTGCGCCGCGAGGATAAAAGCGGGCTTTCCTTTGGCGCCGATTGGCGACCCGCGTGCGAGGCGGCCTATCAATGGCCCTTGCGCGATGCGCCGCGCTTTTTCCAAACCCATTTTGAAACCGCGCGCATTGGTGATGGTAGCGCTTTTGCGACCGGCTATTTCGAACCCGAGATTGCCGGTTCTCGCACGCGTCGCCCCGGCTTTGATGTGCCCGTCTATGCCATGCCCGATGATCTGGTGCGCGGCTGGCCCGATGATGTGCCAGAGGCCGAACGCACCGGTCGCCCGCCGCTTGGCCGCTATGCGTCTGATGGCTCGTTTGAGAGTTATCATGACCGCGCCGCCATCGAAGACGGCGCGCTTGAAGGCCGGGTACCGGTGATCGCCTATGCCGCCGATCCAGTCGAGTTTTTCTTCCTGCAAATCCAGGGGTCCGGCCGTTTGCGCACGCCAGAGGGCGACGTCATCCGCATCGGCTATGCCGGGCAAAATGGGCGCGGATACACAGGCATTGGCGGGGTCATGCGCGAACGCGGCCTATTGGGGGATGGTCCGGGACAATATTCCGGCTCAATGCAGGGGATCATGGCTTACATCCGCGAGAATCCGCGTGAGGGCCGCGAATTGATGCGTCTCAACAAAAGCTGGATTTTCTTCCGCGAATTGACCGGCGATGGGCCTTTGGGCGCGCTGGGCGTCCCGGTGCGCAGCCGTGCCTCGGTCGCAGCCGATCCCGCATTTGTCCCGCTTGGCGCGCCGGTATGGCTTGATCTTGACCGCGATGAAGCAGACGGCCTTTGGATTGTCCAGGATACAGGCGGCGCGATCAAGGGTGCAAACCGGTTCGATACGTTTTGGGGCGCTGGTGAAGAGGCGCGGCGCATTGCCGGCGGGATGAGCGGGCGCGGGTCCGCGCTCCTGCTGCTGCCCAAAGGCACCGTTGACCGGCTCAATTCCCGAAATCCCAGACCTGCTGCGCAATGAGTTACCCGCGCGGCCTTAGCGAACCCGAGCAGCGCGCTTGGGCGCGCCTTGCATCGAGCGTCACACCCCTGCCTGGTAAAGCCGTGCCGGGGAAGAAAGCGCCACAGGTGGCTGAACCGGTGGAGATGAAACCGGCTCCCCAACCCGCCTTAAAGCCCGCTTTAAAGCCTGCACCGATGCCCAGGCCAAAAGCAGTCGCGAAGCGTCCGTTGATGCGAGCCAATTCTCCATCTCCCGCGCTCAACCCCGCCAAACGATCGATGGCGACCAGCCAGCTTGACGGCAGTTGGAACCGGAAATTGAAATCGGGTCAGATTGCGCCTGATTACACCCTTGATCTGCACGACCACAATCTTGACCGCGCCTATGACCGGATCATGAGCGGTCTCGATCAAGCTCGCATGATGGGCGCGCGGGTGGTGTTGGTTGTGGCGGGAAGAGAGCGCCCGGTGGACCCTGCCGACCGCGCCAATAAACGCGGCGCAATCCGTGCAAAGCTGCTCGATTGGCTGGCGGTCAGCCGTCATGCAGAAGCCATCGCAGCCGTGCGGCGCGCCCACATCCGCCATGGCGGAGAGGGCGCGCTTTATCTGGTGCTGAAACGGTCTGGCTAAGTTGGAGCTGCGCCTTTTCTTCTGATGCCGCTTAGGGCTTCGGGCGGACGATTTTACATTTTACAACCCTTTACCCCGTTATTTTACATTTTGCTCTATACAGAACGCATAAGACGGTTTGCGCAGGGCGGCAGAAAATCACGCCCTTGCAAATAAAGGGAAAACTTCGGTCGCGAATGATTGTTTTGCGCGACTGGCGTGCTCGGGGCGGACACCGCGACGGGCTCAGACAGTTTTAGAGAGGGCGTTTGCCCAATTCTTCATGCACGTCATCAGGCGGCATGAAGTTGCACGAGCTCGATAGAGGCCAAAAGGCCTGATCGAGTCCTCGGGTCGCACGCTGCGGCGTCGGGTCGCAGATAACTTAAGGGCGCGTTGGCACAGTTCAGCGCGCCCTTTTTTGTCGCCTCTATTCGTTCAGGAATTGGCCCAAGAGGTTAAGGCAATCCTTCGATTCTCTCGTGGGCACAATCGCCATAAAGACGTGCGGCGCGCCTTCATATTCGTAGAGTTTGGCATCCACCCCTGCATCGCGCAACTTGCCGGTGAAGGTGCGACTGTCGATGATGAAAAGGTCATGGCGCCCGGTCCAAATGCGGGTTGGTGGAAGCGCGGCGAGATCTTCTTGGCTATAGTAGAGCGGGCTGAATTGGGGGCTTGCAGGATCGCCTTCCCCTGCAAACACGCGGCCACAGGCGCGAAGAGTGCCAATTCTCAGCATGAAGTCGTGGGGCTCTACCGCTTTCATCGCAGGATCGGCCATCGTCAGATCAAGCCACGGGGCAAACAACGCCAATTTGCCCGGCATTGGTCCGCCCTTTTTGGCAAGGCGCAAGGCAAGCGACAGAGCCATATGCCCCCCGGCGCTATCGCCATTCAGCATGATCTTCGAAGGGTCGTGCGTCTCAGCAATCTTGGCAAAAGCCGCATCAGCGAGCTCATCTTGGCGTGTGTGCACGCTTTCAGGGACGACTTCGTAAAGCGGCAGGGAAACACTGACCCCAAGCTTTTCAACCATCGCCTGAGCCAGTGGCCAATGCTCTTTGAACATGGGGAGGACAAATCCTCCGCCGTGAAAGTACAGCATGTGCCATGCACCCGGACCTGACTTGGGGTGAAGGGTGACGACCTTTTGGCCTGCCGCTTCCCATTCTTCAACGTGAAACTTGGCACGGAAGGCGCCGGGCATGGGCGCATCTTTGGGCAGGGGGCGCCCTGCCAGAAACGGCTCCAGACCTGCCGCCTCTTTCGGGAAAACATCGGGGCGCTTGGACATCAGCCATTTGACAGCACGCATCAGCAGGCTGGGCTTTGCGCTGCGCAATTCTATGGATGTGTCGGTAAGCATGATCACTCTCCTTTTTCAAAGGAGAGTGAAGCAAGCCTCAATCAAGTCAAGGATTGATGGCAGTGACAAGACCTTCATTAAGCCAAGCGCCCAGCATTGCGCCTGCACGCATCGCCGCGGCCTGGATGTCTTCGGGGGCCGGGTCATCATTCTGGCCCAGAAGGACCGCAATCAGATCGCCATAATTTGCACCGTCCTGCATCGCGGCAAAGGCGTCTGCGTGATCGGCATCGAGCAGGGTGAACGTGGGCCGTTCCCCATCGCGCGAGACGAGGCAGGTGGCCGGGGCTTCAAGCTTTGTATCTGACACCGCATCACCATTGCCAATGGTCTGCCAAAGCGTCTCTAGATCATGGTTCACAAGCCGCGCCCTTGCTCTTGGCTGGAATTGAAGGCGAAGCGTGCCCCAATCCTCATCGCCAAATTGCGCGCTTGCGGCGGCAAAATCCTGCGGCTTGAAGGGCTGCACATCGGGCGCGGTCGCAAGCTCAAGCATAGACCACTCAACCCATGCAAGCTCCGCCACCTCAAGGCGATCAGGGAACAGTTTGGTGCAGGTTTCATCAAAACCCTCGCCCGCCTCATCAATCGTCCAACCGCTTGGCGGATGGGCAATGGCGTGGTTGATGCATCCTTGCGCGAATTCCTTTGGCCCCAACAAAAGTGCCGTTCGTTCGTACGTTTCGGCCAACGCGCTCATAAGCGCGCCGCGATAATTGCCGCGATAGACCGCCATCCCGGCGGCCTGGGAATTGCCCCAGCCACTGGGCAAAGGCGCGCCTTCATCAAGGATCGAGGCCAAAAACGCGTCCTGCCGCTCTGCCAGAGTGCTCATGCCGGTTCCAGAACGCTTTCAGAAATCGCGCGCGCCCGGTCCAGTTCTGTCAAAAGCTCAGGCAAAGGCGGGATATGATCATCGCGCTCAATCATTACGGCCGGCAGGTGGGGCAGCATTTCGAGCGCCTTGGCATAAAGCTCCCACACAGGCTCAACAATAGCGCGGTCATGGGTGTCGATGATGATATCGCGTTCCGGGGTGGCGGGATCATGGCCTGCCAGATGGATCTGCCGCACACGGTCCAGCGGCAGGCCTGCAAGATAGTCCTCTGCCGAAAACCCGTGGTTCTTGGACGACACATAGATATTGTTCACATCCAGCAGCAGATAGCAGGCGGTCGCCTTCGTCATTTCGGTGAGGAATTCCCACTCGCTCATCTCATCTTCGGGAAAGGTGAGATAACTTGATGGGTTTTCAAACACCATTGCGCGGCCCAGCACATTTTGCGCATGGTCGATATTGTCGCACACCGCTTGCAAAGCTTCCTGTGTCAGCGGCAATGGCAGCAGATCGTGGCTGTTGTGGGCGCTGTTGCGGGTCCAGCACAAATGGTCTGACACCCACAAGGGTTCGATCCGCTGTTCGAGTATCTTGAGCTTTGCCAGATAGTCTTGATCAAGCCCGCGCGCCGAGCCAATCGACATGGAAACCCCGTGGATGATGACGGGCAGACGCTCGCGCACTTCTTCGAGGATGCGCATCTGGCGCCCGCCTTCGATCATGTAGTTTTCGCTGATCACTTCGACGAAATCGACCGGCACATCGCCGCGCAGGAAATCCTCATAATGCGTGCGCCTCAAACCAAGGCCAAAGCCTGAAAATGGTGCGATGGGGTTTGTTTGCGGGCTCATGGGCTTAATCCTAGCAGATTATTCGCCCACACAAAGCAGGCTCATTTCAGCCAGAAGTTCGATCAAGCTGGCCGCCGCGTTACAGTGATTTTTTTGAGGGTGAGCCCTAGGCTCAGGACCTATGAATCCCACCTTCGAGGTTTGAAGCAAAATGGCCTTGTGCAAGGAGTAAAGGCGCAGGAATACCGGCGGTCTCGAACAAAAACACGCTTGGAAAGGCAAAAAGCCTTCCCGGCGCGCGCTTTCGCCCGATATGTTCGGCATTCCGGCGCCTCGATGGAGGGATTCATAGGTCCTGAGCCTAATTTTTTCGAAAAAATGTAACCGTCTTGTGATGGCCCGCGAACCACTGGTCAGTTCCGACACAAATGGGAACGCAAGATTTAAGTTTGGAGAAATGCCATGAATAACAAATCAATTGCTTCGCTCGCAGGCCTCGCCCTTACCGCTGGTATCGCAGCTGGCATCGCCACCACACCAGTGGCCGCTCAAGGCGCGAAAGAAAAATGCTACGGGATCAGCCTTGCAGGCAAGAATGACTGTGCAGCAGGCCCCGGCACAAGCTGTGCTGGCACATCGACCCGCGATTATCAGGGCAACGCCTGGAAGTATGTCGACAAGAACACCTGCACAAGCATCAAGACCCCTAAAGGCAACGGCTCTCTCACGCCAATTCGCCGCTAACTCTTTTGCTTGCCTCAAAGCCCTCTCGCTTCTTCTTCCATTCGGACAATAGTGTGACATAATCCGGGTGAGATCGAGGAGTGTGAGGGCGAGGTAAGTCCCAGACAAAAAGGAAAAAGCCAAGCCCCACGCGCCCGTTTCAGGCAAACGAATGCGCGCGTCAAAGTCATGGCTTTTATGGAGGAACACATGAACGCAATCACATCCATTTACGGCCGTATCGTGGCTGTTCTCAAAGGCCCTCTGTTTGAAAGCATTGCCCTGCTTGGCATCCGCATTGCGCTTGCCGGGGTGTTCTGGCGGTCCTACAAAACCAAGGTCGCAGAAGGCACATGGTTCACCCCAAGCGAGTTTCTGCCATTCCTGTTTCAGGATGAATATGCAGGGCTCCCGATCCCGGTCGATATCGCTATGCCGATGACGATCTATGCCGAGTTCTTCTTCCCGATCCTCCTTTTTGCAGGCCTGTTCACCCGCTTTGGCGCAGCAGCTCTTGCGGTGATGGCGATCACAATCCAGATCTTCATCTACCCCACTGGTGTGCACTTCTGGGGCTGGGCGCTTGGTATTATCGCCATGGCATCCATCCTGATCAGCCGCGGCGGAGGCATGTTTGCCCTTGACCGTCTGGGCGACCGTTTCTTCGGCGAGAAAACCGCGTAATCGTGGTCGCTGACGAACCAACCCTGGCCCGGCTGATGACGGCAGCACAAGGCGGCGATAAAGCTGCAACCAGCGTGCTTTTGTCAGAGGCCGGGCTTTGGCTTGAGCGGTATTTCAGGCGGCGCATTCCCCCGCATTCGATCGATGATCTGGTGCAAGATGTGCTGATCGCCTTTTATACCAAGCGGGCAACATGGGACCCATCGCGTCCGTTCCTGCCATGGCTTGCCGCCATTGCGCGCTATCGCTGGGTCGATCACTTGCGCAAGGTGTACAAGCATGAGTCGCAGGAACTCATGGATGATGATGCCTCGCAGGACAGTGACGAGGAAATCGTTATGGCGCGGGTAAGCCTTGACCGGCTATTCGGGCAACTGCCGGAACGCCAGGCCGAAGTGATCGAAATGGTCAAAATCTCTGGCCTTTCTATTCGAGAGGCCGCCGAAAAGACCGGGCAAAGCGAAAGCCTTGTCAAAGTGAATATCCACCGTGGCCTTAAGAAGTTGGCGACGTTGGTTGAGAAAGCTGAATAACATGGAAAAGTACAACAACCGCGACGATCTGATCGCTGCCCTTACTGAAGACGTGACCCCAGTCACGCCGATCCGCCCGCGGCAAGGTCTTGCGCTTATCGCCTTTGCAACTGTCGCAGCCGCGCTTGCCTGTGTCGTGATCTTCGGATTTTGGGCGGGCATGCTTGATGGCCGCGCTTCTCCCTATTTCTGGATCAGCAATCTCTTGCTCGCAATCGTCGGCGCATCAAGCGCGACCGCGCTTGTCTCGACCGTCACCCCCCGGGTCGGCGCGCAAAATCCAGCGCCAGCATGGAGCACCGCCATGCTCGCGGTTCTTCCCATCGCCGTTTTCATCGGCGTGATGTCGCTTGAGGCGGGGCACGATCATGGGATGAGCCTTTCCGATCCCGGACTTCGATATTGGGAGTGTGCCGCCTATGGTCTTGGCGCAAGCTCGCTTATCGCTTTGGCATCGGTTCTGTTCCTTCGCCGGGGCGCGCCGGTTTCGCTCAACCGCGCAGGGTGGCTGATCGGGCTGACCAGCGGTTCGCTTGGCGCGCTCGCGTATAATTTGACCTGCCCTCTCGATAGCCTGTTGCACACAGGCGTCTGGCACGTGGCACCGGTGTTTATGGCAGCGATCTTCTGGCGCTATGCGGCCCCGCCGCTCATTCGCTGGTAAATCCTCGAATTGATGAAGGGGCAGGTGCGCATGTCATTGCCCCTTCACATCAAGCGCTCTATATAGCGCTCCATGTCTTCAGTACGGCCTTGGCGCGATATCGACAGGCGGGAATGCCGCCAGATCATGGTGGGTAATGTACCCGTTGGTGGCGGGGCTCCGATCACCGTCCAAACCATGACCAACACCCCCACCGAAGATGCGGTGGCAACGCTTGATCAGATCAGGCGGTGCGAGGAGGTGGGCTGCGATATCATCCGCGTTTCGTGCCCCACTGAGGAATCGACCAAAAGCTTTGCCAAGATCACCAAGGCAGCGCGCATTCCCATCGTTGCCGACATACACTTTCACTACAAACGCGCGTTGGAAGCCGCCGATGCGGGCGCTGCGTGTTTGCGGATCAATCCGGGCAATATCGGTTCATCAAAACGCGTTGCCGAAGTGGTCCGCGCGGCGAAAGCCAATGGCTGCGCGATCCGCATCGGGGTGAACGCTGGGTCCTTGGAAAAGGACCTCCTCGAAAAATACGGCGAACCTTGTCCCGAGGCGCTGATCGAAAGCGCTCTCGATCACATCAAGCTTTTGCAAGACCACGATTTTCACGAGTTCAAGGTCGCGGTGAAGGCTAGTGACGTCTTCCTCGCGGTTGCGGCATATCACGGGCTTGCCGAAACCGTGGATTGTCCCCTGCACCTTGGCATTACCGAGGCAGGCGGGCTTATCGGCGGAACAGTCAAATCCAGCATCGGCATGGGCTCACTCCTGTGGGCAGGCATTGGCGACACCATCCGCGTCTCGCTCTCGGCTGAGCCTGAAGAAGAGGTCAAAGTGGGCTATGAGATGCTCAAGTCGCTTGGCCTTAGAACGCGCGGCGTTCGCGTAGTCTCCTGCCCCTCGTGCTCACGCCAAGGCTTCGACGTGATCCGCACGGTCGAGACCCTCGAAAAACGCCTTGAACACATCAAAACGCCTATGAGCCTCTCTGTGCTTGGCTGCGTGGTCAACGGCCCCGGCGAAGCGCGCGAGACCGACATTGGCCTTACCGGCGGCGGCAATGGCAAGCACATGGTCTACCTCTCCGGCGTCAAAGCGCACGCGATTGAGGATGAGGATATGCTCGCCCACATCGTTAAGCTGGTCGAAGACAAGGCCGCCGCGATTGAAGCAGGCGAAGCGGTGGCGTTCGATCCGCACGCGGCAGAGGCTGCTGAATGATCAAGGCGATTTTCGCAGGACTTATCGCTGCGCTTCTGGTGATCGGCGGCGCGAGTTTGGCGCGCGGCGGTGACACGCATGACTATCCCGAAGCGCGCCTTTACGATGCCTCGATTGATGCGGGCGCCGCTGTGAATGCCGCGATGGAGCGCGCCAAGGAGCGCCGCGTCAACGTGCTGATCGCCTTTGGCGCAAACTGGTGCCACGACAGCCGCGCCTTTGCTGGCTGGACGCAAAGTGAGCGGATCGGCCGGTTGATCAAGGACCGCTACGAGCTGGTCTTCGTCAATGTCGGCATGCCGCAACAAGGCGACGGCCATAATCTGGATGTGTTGCAACGCTTCGGCATTGAGGAGCAGGAAGGCACGCCTTTGGTGCTGGTGGTATCGCCCGAGGGTGATGTCTTGAACGCAGACACCGCGCAAAGCTGGCGCAACACCGCCAGCCGCAGCGAGGACGAGATTTACGATGAGCTGGTGATCCTGGCTGAGCTGCAAAGTGGCGGGAACAGTGAGCAATCGAAAATAGTGCAGCAAATCTGGACGCGCAGTAAAGGCCAATCATGTGAGTATGCTGCGGGCGAAAATGGTCCTTGGCTTCAGGAGGTCAAAGACTTAGGCAAGATTGGGCCGAGCACCCGCCCCGCTGAAATCTCCGATGAAACTCCGTGGCGATGCGTTGCTACAGTGATATACGCCATACAGTCTGCCGGGGGGCCTGCAGGGTACATCAGCAATCCGACCAACCCGTAAGTGCTCCACGTCGTCCATCATCCCGATTACATGGCCCCTCGACCTGAGCGCGGCACGTTCAAGTTCGACAAATACTACCTCGTCATGGAGGAGTTGCGCAGCTCCGGGGCTGCCATCACAGAACACGCCCCGGAACCGTGTCCGAGACACTGGCTCGAAGCGGTCCACGATCCCGAATATGTCGATGAAGTTTTCCGCGCCCAAGTCCCCCACGCAAAGGAACGCCGGATTGGCTTTCCTGTGACCGAGGCTATTGCTTCGCGCGTGCGCCACACCAATGGCGGAACCTGGCTCGCCGCTCAGCTTGCAATGCGACACGGATATGCTGCCAACTCTGCTGCGGGAAGCCACCATGCTTTGGCCGAAACGGGCGCGGGGTATTGCGTCTTCAACGACCTTGCCGTGGCATCCAACCGGCTGATCGCAGAAGGCCACGCCAAACGCATTGCGATCATCGACCTTGATGTCCACCAGGGCGACGGCACCGCTAGCCTGACCGCCGCGCGCGAGGATATCGTCACCTTCTCCGTTCATGCAGAGAAGAACTTTCCGGTGCGAAAGGCGCGCTCTAACGTCGATATCGGCCTGCCCGATGGCACCACGGATGCGGACTACATGGCGGTCCTGCAACACCACATCCCCAAGCTTTTGGACGGGTTCAAGCCAGATTTTGTGTTCTATCAGGCGGGCGTTGATCCCCATAAGGACGATAAGCTTGGCCGCCTTGCGTTGACCGACGAAGGGCTGATCGAGCGCGACCGTTTTGTGGTCCGCGAGGCCCGCCAACGCGGCCTTGCAATCGCCTCTGCCCTCGGCGGCGGATACGGCGATGATCAGCGCGAAGTCGCCGCCCGCCATGCCCGGTCCATGATCGCTATGGCTAAGGAAAATGGGGCGCAATAAAAGGCTCGTCTTTAGGGCACCTTAAACCTTTCGGATTAAGCCCATCGTCCATGATCGGACGCTACCTTGCCCTGACCGCCGGAGTTTGCCTTTTCGCAGCGCTTGTTGCAGCGGGCTCTGATGCCGGAAGCTCCAACAAGGGCGGCGATTGGGTTCCTCGCAGCTCAGTTGCGCAAACCGGCGGGTCCGCTGCGAATAGCGACTGGAACGCGGGCACGCATACTCTCGCGCGTGAATATGACGGGCATTTCTACGCCAACACCAATGTAAACGGCGCGTCCTTGCGCATGTTGGTGGATACCGGCGCAAGCGTCATTGCGCTGACCGGATCGGATGCGCGCGCGGCAGGAATTTACTGGGACCAAAGCGAAGTGCGCCCCATTGCGCGCGGTGCCAGCGGCACGGTTTACGGCGTCGAACGCCAGCTTGATGTGGTTGATGTCGGCGGTTTCACTCGGCACAATGTGCGCGCCATGATCGTACCCGAAGGGCTTGATATCTCGCTCTTGGGCCAATCGTATCTCGGCCAAATCAGCTCTGTGAACATCGAAGGCAACCAGATGGTGCTCTCGGGCGGCTAAGGTCCTTTCACCGCAGGCTGGGCGGGAAATAAATGTCGATATAATCGGTAAGCCCGTCGCACCATTCAAATTCGCGCAGGCGGTAATATGACCGGTTCTGGGTCACCTCAAAACGCCATTGTTTGGTGTCGCGGCAAAAGCGATCTTCATCGGGCGTGCCAAGCATCTTGATCGTTCCAGAAAAGACGAAATAATCTTCGCCAATTTCGGTGATGAACCCTTCCAGATCGAGATAGCCGTCGGCCTCGCCTTTTTGCCCGCCGACAAGGGACCAATGCCCGCTTTGGGTAACGCCCACCCAAATGGGACCCCGCTCCTCCAAGCCATTCCATTGAAGGGTAACCCCCTCATTGCGCATCAATCGCTCCGCGCCCTCTTGATCGTGCACACGCGTGGGCTCCCCCGGGATTTCAGCGGTTTCAACCGTTATGGTGTCAGGCACATCGGTCCGGCTGCTGCGCACGATTTTCATTTCGGTGAGGGGTGGCAGATCAGCATCGGGACGCGCATTTTCCACCGGCGGTTCCTGTGCGAGCGCTTGTGGAGCCATCCCCAAAATCCAAAAACTGGCAAAAAGCCCCAAGAGGCGTGATAGATGTCGCATGATAGGTCTCTTTTATGATTCGAGACGCAGCATAGCAAACCCTTGAGCCCCACAGGATTAAACCCGCATGAGCACTCACGAAACAGATTATCTCGTCATTGGTGCAGGCGCTGTGGGATTGGCATTTGTCGATACGCTGCTTGACGAACACCCGGATTGCCACGTCACAATCCTTGATAAGCACGCGCGGCCCGGTGGGCACTGGAATGATGCCTATTCCTTTGTGGCGCTGCACCAGCCGAGCGCGACTTATGGTGTGAATTCGATGGAGATGTGCCCCGACAGGGTCGATGAACACGGCCACAATGCTGGCATGTATCCGCTTGCCAAACACGCCGAAATTCTCGCCTATTACAGCAAGCTTATGACAGAGCGTTTGGTCCCGAGCGGGCGCGTCACCTATCTGCCTTTGACAGAGTATGTGGGTGGGCAAAGCGGCCAGCACGCCGCCAAGAGCATTCTTTCAGGCGAAGAACACTCGATCACAGTGCGCCGCAAGCTGGTCGATGGGACATGGTTCAAAACCAGTGTTCCTTCGACCCATAAACCTGCGTTCGACATTGCCGAAGGAACCCGCTTTGCCATCCCCGGCGATTTGCCCCGGCTTTGGATGGATACCGAAAACCTTCCCCAGCATTACTGTATCATCGGTGGGGGCAAGACCGCGATGGACACCGCTGTCTGGCTTTTGGAGGCAGGCGTTCCGGCAGAAAAAATCGACTGGGTGCGCCCTCGCGACAGCTGGATGTTCAATCGCAAATTGTTGCAGCCTGCAAAGCATCACATTGAAGACCTTGTGCAATTCCAGATCGATCTGGTCGAATGCGCCAATGGGTCGCAAAATGGCGATGAAATGTTCGCGAAGTTGGGCGAGCGCGGCACAATGCTTCGCATTGATGAAAGCGTAACGCCCAAAATGTTCCACTTTGCGGTGATTTCAGAAGCCGAAGTCGCGCTGTTGAGACAGATCACCCGCGTCCACCGGGGCAAGCGTGTCACTGCGCTTGAGCCATCCACTATGGTCTTTGGCGAAGAACGTATCGATATGCCCGAGGCCACGCTTTTCATTGATTGCACGGCGAGCGCGGTTCCCTTTGAACAGCGCGACAAGGGGCGCCCGTTTTTTGAAGGTGATCGAATCACGCTCCAACTCGCTCAGGCGCCTTTTGTGCCTTACAGCGCCGCCTTGGCCGCCTTTATCGAGGTGCATTTTGAAACCGACGCTGAGAAGAACAATCTCGTCCCGCCCGCCCCGCTGACCGATACGACGGACACCTATCCTTATGCGATGATGGCCAATTTGATGAGCACCGCGATCCTTTCGGGCAATGAAAAGACCAATGCTTTCAATGCAAAAAGCCGCTTGCATCCAACCGGACCAGCGGTTGCTGAGATGATGGCAAAGGGCGATCCAAGGCTGGCCGCGCTTTCCAAGGTCGGCCCCAAAATTCAGGCCAACATGCCCGGCGTCATAAAATTGGGCATGGCCGCAAAGGCCCTTCACGAGGGCGCAGCATAGGGAATATTTGGGGATTCACGCGAAGGTCATTATTGGTTAGGTAGTATGTCCAATATGAATCGCCGCGATCTTCTCAAAGGCTCCCTGGCCACTGGCGCTGCTCTGGTGGGCTCGGCAACGCTCCCCACCTTGTCGGCAAAGCTGGCAGCTCAAGTGCCCGCAGCACCGCGCGCGGGAACGTCTCGTGACCGGGCTCTGTTTGATATTGCCAAGCGCGAGTTAACCCGCGCAGGCGATGCGATCTGGCGCAAGGATATTGTCGGCATTTGCGATTACGGCGTCCATTCCGCACGCCAGCGGTTCTACCTCGTCAATCTGGACCGCGAAGAAGTGCGGACCATGCACGTCAGCCACGGCGCAGGCTCCGACCCCGAGCATGACGGCTGGCTCAACCATTATTCCAATGTCGAAGGCTCCAACGCGACCAGCAAAGGCGCCTATGTCACTTGGGAATGGTATCAAGGACGCTATGGCACTTCGGTGCGGCTTGGCGGATTGGACCCAACCAATGACGCAGCGCTGCGCCGTTATATCGTGATGCACCGCGCGGCCTATGCCGAGCCACCGCATCTGGAGCGTTATGGCAGGATGGGCCGGTCAAATGGCTGTTTTGCCTATGGCACCGCGGATTTTCACGAAATCTTGATGAACCTGTCGGGCGGGCGGCTGCTTTATGCCGATAGCCTTGGCCTGCAAGAAAACGGTGCCATGCTTAGCCGCGATGAGCAGCTGGCATTGAATGAGCCGAGAACGCAGATGCTGAAGGCGGACAACCCTAGCGCAATGCAAAGGCGCGTGCCCGGGGCGTTTTGACGCGTATTGTGACGCGCGGCCTTGGCGCGCATTCCAATCCTCATTAAGCGGCTTGTTCTCACCCGTCCTGAAGGTCGTCCTCAATCACGATAACCTCATCGTCGCTCTCGCCAGAGCGGTTTTGCACGCGCGGTTTATCGAGGCTGGCAAGAACTGGCGCGTCGCGGCCATAGATGTCCTTGAACTGGCGAAGGTTGCCATCGATGTCCACGCCATAGGTGAAATAGGTGATGTAGGCGGTCATTTTGTCCTCGATCATCACCTTGGTGTATTCGCCCGAGGTCGCGATTTTCACTGCCTCCTCTTTGGTCGCGCCTTTGCCAAGGATCGCCATCGTGATCGCCAGCTCCAACGCGCGTTCGGTGCGAATGCAGCCGTGCGACAGTGCCCGCATATCGTTGTTGAACAAGTGGCGCGACGGCGTGTCGTGGAAGAAAATCGCGTGGCGGTTGGGCATTTCCAGCTTCATCCGGCCAAGCGAATTGGTGGGGCCAGGTTGCTGCACAACGCTGATCCAGCCGCTGTCATGGCGGGTTGCCTTATAGCCCTTGGAGCGCGCCCAGGCAGGGTTGGCAAGGACACGCTCGCCAAGCCCTTCACCCTTCACAATGGATTGGGGGACGGTCCAGGTCGGGTTGAACACCACGCCAGAGACAGTTTCGGCCAATTGCGGGGTCGCGGTGCGGCCGGGCTTTCCAACGACAGTGCGATAGGTGCTGATGATTTTATCAGCCACCGTCAGGCGCAATTGATATTCGGGCACATTGGTGATGAGATATTGCTTGCCAAGGTCGCGCGCGAGCCAGCGCCAGCGGTCCATATTGGCGCGGATGAGCTTGCGTTTCGCAACGTCTTCTGCCGGTGTTTTGGCAAGTTCAGCGCGAAGGGCTGCGTAATCGGGATGCGTCGGATGAAGCTTTGCAAGAGTCCCGGCAACATCGCCCTTGGTCAAAGCCTCTGATAGCAATGCGCGCGAACGCAAAATGTCGCGGTCAGGGTCCACCACGAACCACTGCACCCGCGCTTCCATCGGGGTGCGCCCATCGCGAAGGTCTTCGACCAGCCAAACGAAATTCTTTGACGCAAGCTTGTTCAGCGCCTCAGACGGCCCTTGCATCGCGAGCTCTTTGAGCGCGGTGTGATCGTAATCCTTCGGGTCAAGGCCTTCTGCGCCAATCCCCTCGATCACGTCGATCAAGGCGGTCACATGCTCAAGCGCCCATGCCTCGACCATGGGTCCGGGCGCTTCAAGATCGCCTTGCACCAGCGGTTCAGAGACCATGTCCGGGAAGGCTTCATCGAAACTTGCATTTGCTTCGGTCTCGGTTTCCGATTGCGCCTCAACCGCGCCCTCCTCCACAGCGTCTTGTGCAAACGCGCCTGTCCCAATGACCGCAGCCCCAAGTGCCGCTCCTGCTACGCCTATCGCAAACCTGCTGACCCGTTTTTGCATTTCGTCCATCCAATAAAGCCTGCCCAAAACGAGCAGAAACAACGCGTTGATGCCTTTAAGAGGCAAATATAATGCGTTTTCAGTTGCGCTATCAACCAAAACTGATTTCTGAGCGGTGAATCAGATAAGAAAACTTGTCCGTAAAATTGCAAAGGGCCAAAGGTGACTGGGCGCAAAACCACCCTTAAAGAGCGTGAACGATGACCAAAACGGCGCCTCATTCCCCCTTCATGCCCTTCGCAGCGGCGTTGCTGGGTGTGGGGTGCTTGTCGATCATGGATGCTTTCATGAAAGAGGCAGCCCTCACCACCGGCACTTACACCGCAACGGTGCTGCGCTCGCTCATTGGTGCGGCGATTATCGCGCCCTTCTGGCTTTGGAAACGCGAAGGCTGGCCAAACAGGTCCACGCTCAAACTGCATCTGGAACGCGGCATCATCAGCGCCTTTATGGCGCTCGCCTTCTTCTATGCGATCACCAAATTGCCTTTGGCAGAAGCCATCGCGCTCAGCTTTATTGCCCCCCTGATCGCGCTGTATCTGGCGCGTATCCTTTTGGGCGAGGTGATCTTGCCCAAGGCTATCTTTGCCAGCCTTTTGGGTTTTGCCGGGACTTTGGTGATTATCAGCGGCAAGATCGGCCAAGGCGATTTTGACGATGACGCCGCGCTTGGCCTTGGCGCGCTCCTGTTTTCAGCGCTCCTTTACGCCTATAATTTCATCGTCATCCGCAAGCAGTCTCAGGTCGCAGGCCCGGTCGAAGTCGCCACCTTTCACAGCGGGGTCGGCGGTTTGGTGCTGCTCTTGCTCGCCCCCTTCCTTGCGACACCGGTTGAACCGCAGGCGCTTATGCCATTGGTCGGAGCAGGCGTTCTCACCGTTGCAGGAGCGATGGCGCTCGCATGGGCCTATGCACGGGCCGAAGCGCAGGCTTTGGTGCCGATCGAATACTCAGGGTTCTTGTGGGCGAGCGTGCTGGGATGGCTGTTTTTCCAAGAGGCGGTGACAGTCCCAACACTTGCCGGAACGGGGCTTATCGTCACCGGATGCTGGCTTGCGACGCGCAAGGGAAAGACGCGAGCGCCAAAGGCCGCATAGCTGAGCGCCACCTTGACGTGGCCCTCCGCGTTGCCCAGATCATTTGAGCCACAGACCAAAGGGATCAAAGCTCATGACCGCCACCGGAAAAGACAGCCTCTCCGCCCGCTCCACCCTCGAAGTGAACGGCAAATCATACGCCTATTATTCGCTCGATAAAGCGGCTGAGCAGATGGGCGATGTGTCGAAACTGCCGATTTCGATGAAGGTGCTGCTGGAAAATATGCTGCGCTTTGAAGATGGCGGCTTTACCGTTGGGCGCGAAGATATTCAGGCGATCATCGATTGGCAGAAGAACCCGGTCACGGGAAGCGAGATCCAATATCGGCCTGCCCGCGTGCTCTTGCAGGATTTTACCGGCGTGCCTTGCGTCGTGGACCTGGCAGCCATGCGCGATGCGATCAAGAAGCTGGGCGGAGACACCGCCAAGATCAATCCGCAGGTGCCCGTTGATCTTGTGATCGACCATTCGGTCATGGTGGACGAATTTGGCCACCCCAAGGCAATGGAAGCGAATATGGCGCTCGAATATGAGCGCAATGCAGAACGCTACGACTTCCTCAAATGGGGTTCAAAGAGCTTTGAAAACTTCACCGCTGTGCCGCCTGGCACAGGCATCTGCCACCAGGTAAACCTTGAATATATCGGGCGCGGTGTGTGGTCTAGCGAGGACGCAAACGGCGACCTTGTCGCTTACCCCGACACCTGCGTTGGCACCGACAGCCACACCACCATGATCAACGGCCTTGGCGTCCTTGGCTGGGGTGTTGGCGGGATCGAGGCAGAGGCCGCCATGCTGGGCCAGCCGATTTCGATGCTGATCCCTGAAGTGGTTGGGTTCAAGCTGACAGGCCGCATGGCAGAGGGCGTGACCGCGACCGATCTTGTGCTCACCTGTGTCGAAATGCTGCGCAAAGTGGGCGTTGTGGGGAGTTTCGTCGAATTTTACGGCGAGGGCGTTGCAAACCTCACCCTCGCCGACCGCGCGACTATCGCCAATATGGCGCCCGAATACGGCGCGACCTGCGGTTTCTTTGGCATCGACCACAAAACCATCGATTACATGCGCCTGACGGGCCGATCAGAGGACACCATCGCGCTCGTCGAAGCCTATGCCAAGGCGCAAGGCATGTGGTTTGACCCTACTAATGAGCCTGTCTTCTCCAACACGCTCGAATTGGATGTAGGCACCGTTGTGCCCAGCCTTGCGGGGCCAAAACGCCCGCAGGACCGCGTGACGCTTGGACAAGTGGACGAGCTGTTCAATGAAGACCTCGCGAAAGTTTACAAGAAAACGCAAGCCGCCCGCGTCGATGTGGCCGACACCGATCACGACATTGGCGATGGCGATGTCGTGATTGCCGCCATCACAAGCTGCACCAACACCTCCAACCCCGATGTGCTGATTGCAGCAGGCCTTGTCGCGAAAAAGGCGAATGAGCGCGGGATGCGGCCAAAGCCCTGGGTGAAAACCTCGCTTGCGCCCGGCTCTCAAGTGGTGACCGATTACCTCGTCAAATCCGGGCTTCAAGATGACCTCGATGCCTTGGGCTTTGACCTGGTGGGCTATGGCTGCACGACCTGTATCGGCAATTCCGGCCCACTCGCCCCCCCGATCAGCGATGCGATCAATGGCAATGATATTGTTGCAGCATCCGTCCTTTCGGGCAATCGCAACTTTGAAGGTAGGGTTTCGCCCGATGTACGCGCAAACTTCCTTGCAAGCCCGCCGTTGGTGGTGGCTTACGCGCTCAAAGGGACCGTCACCGAAGACATCATTGAAACGCCCATTGGCCAGGACCAGGACGGCAACGATGTAATGCTCGCCGACCTTTGGCCTTCCAACGCCGAAATTGCTGAGCACCGCGCGGCCAATATCGACCGCTCCATGTTTGTGAAGCGCTATGCCAATGTGTTTGACGGTGATGAACACTGGCAGGCAATTACGGTAGAGCCTTCCGATACCTATCAATGGCGCGCTGGTTCCACCTACATCGCCAACCCGCCTTACTTTGAAGGGATGGAGATGACACCTGCTCCGATCACCGACATTGTCGACGCCAAACCGCTCGCAATCCTTGGAGACTCGGTTACCACCGACCACATCTCGCCCGCCGGTGCGATCAAGGAAGACAGCCCTGCTGGCGCCTATCTCAAAGGCAACCAAGTCGCGAAAAAGGACTTCAACTCCTATGGCTCGCGCCGGGGCAATCACGATGTGATGATGCGCGGCACCTTTGCCAATATCCGCATCAAAAACGAAATGGTCCCTGGGATCGAAGGGGGCGTGACCACTTACAATGGCGAGCAGATGCCGATCTATGACGCAGCCATGCGCCACAAGGCGGACGGCACGCAATTGATCGTTGTTGGCGGTAAGGAATATGGCACCGGTTCATCGCGCGACTGGGCGGCCAAGGGTACGATCCTGCTGGGCGTTCGCGCCGTAATCGTTGAAAGCTTTGAGCGCATCCACCGCTCCAACCTTGTCGGCATGGGCGTGCTCCCGCTTCAATTCAAAGAAGGCGACACCCGTGCGAGCCTCGGTATCAACGCGGACTGTACTTTCTCGATTCTGGGGCTTGCCGACCTTAAACCGGGCCAAGATGTTGAAGTGGAAGCGACAAGAGGTGATGGCTCAACCTTCACTTTCACCGCACTTTGCCGTATCGATACTGAGAACGAGATGGAATATTACCGCAATGGCGGCATCCTTCATTACGTTCTTCGCAAACTTGCCGCCTAAAGGACTTGTATCAGAGCAATGCTCAAACACCTCTTCTTCTGCACCATTGCGGTGCTCGCGGTCCCGGCCTGCGCGCCCGGCGGGGGTGAAGAAAAAGACGGCGATAAGCCTTCCAGCGCCCCGTTTGGCTATGAATTTGCTCAGGCACACGATCCTTCAATAGTCAGGCTTGATACAGCTGATCGGCGTAGAACAGCGTTTTAGGGCAGGGTCGAAACGCTTTTTTGACCGATTTTGGTTCATCGCTCGTGGGCGGTGACACGCGTTTTAACGATCAAAACTGGCGCATTTGCTCTTTTTCAAGTAGGAACGCGCGTGAAAACACTCTGGCAGAGTCTCTTCTCAAGGGGAAAACCAAATATGCTTATCGAATCAATCCTCGCCGCCTCTTTGGCTTTCTCAGCGCAAGCTGACGTTTCAGCGGTGCCGGCCATGCAGAAAGTGGCTCTTTCCGATCCTTCTGAAACTCAAGCCAAAGACGAAGAAGAATTGGACGACGCGAACAAGCGCGTCTGTCGCCGGATGCCCGTTATCGGTTCGCGCATGAAGAAGAAGGTTTGCGCCTCCAAGAAAGAATGGGAAGAAATGAGTGAAGCTTCGCGTAACCAGACCGATGATCTTCAGCGGCGTGGCCAGGCCCCGGGCAGCGGGATTGGCGGCTAAACGACGGCGCTACAGCGTAAATCAGCGCGATGCAAAAAGGGGCGGCTTTCCGATGTGGAAGCCGCCCCTTTTTTCTTTAGCCACCCCTGTTTTGCGATGACCGCAAAGGGGATTTGTTGACGTCTTAGACTTGAGCGCCCTCGCTGCCTTCAACGATATTCTTGCCCTTGCTGCCAAACGCCCGGCGAGAAAGGATCGCGCTAGCCGCAAGGCCGAACAGGATCATCATGGGCGGCGCTGGAACATCCGTACCGCCCGAAGTGCCACCAGAGGTACCCCCGCTTGAGCTTGAGCTCGAACTTGAAGATGAGCTGCTGCTCGACGACGAACCCGAGGTTGAGGTCGAGGTCGTTCCGCCAAAGCTGGACGAGCCACTTGAACCGCCAGAACTGCTGGATGAGCTGCTCGACGAACCCGAGCTTGACGATGTGGTGCTGCCACCAAAGCTTGAGGAGCCGCCCGAGCCACCCGATGAGCTGCTGCTCGAGGATGAGCCAGAGCTCGAAGATGATGAACTGCCGCCAAAGCTGCTCGAACCACCCGAAGACGACGAACTGCCGCTTGAAGATGAGCTGGACGAACCGCCAGAGCTTCCGCCGTTGCTTCCGCCGTTGCTTCCGCCAGTGCTGGTTGCGCCGCCGCTCGAAGAGCTACTGCTCGAGGATGAGCCTGAGCTGGACGATGACGAGCCACCAAAGCTGCTGGAACCACCTGAGCTTGCCCCACCTGATGAGGACGATGAGCCCGACGAAGAGCTGCTTGAAGACGAGCTGGTCGAGCTGCTGAAGTTACCTGAGCTACCGCCGCTGGTTGCCCCACCTGAGCTACCACCAGATGACGATGAGCTTGATGAGGACGAACTCGACGAGGACGAGGAGGATGACCCAGAGCCGCCCGAGGTTGAACCGCCCGGGTGTGGGTCGCCGCCGCCGCTGGTGTTGCCGCCGCTTGAGCCGCCAGATGAGCTCGAAGACGAGCTTGAGCTGCTGGACGAGGATGACGAGCTGGACGAAGATGATCCGCCACCAGTGCTTGTGCTCGAAACATTGCCGGATGTGCTTGAGATGTTGCCCGAAGATGTGCTCGTGCTCGAGACATTGCCCGAAGTAGTGCTCGACGAAACATTACCTGAGGTCGACGTCGAAGAAACGTTACCGGACGTGCTGGTCGAGACATTGCCCGAGGTGCTGCTCGACACATTGCCAGACGTAGTGCTGGACACGTTGCCCGAAGTCGTACTGGAAACATTGCCTGATGTGCTCGAGGAAACGTTGCCAGATGTGCTTGAGACATTGCCTGACGTGCTGCTTGAGACGTTACCCGATGTTGTAGTCGTCGTTGTGGTTGTCGTCGTGCTGCCGCCAGAGGTCGCACCGCTTGAGGTGGCCCCGCTTGAACCGCTGGTGCTCGAAACATCGCCCGAAGAGCTTGAGCCGCCAGTGCTGCTACCACCAGTGCTGGTGCTGCCACCGCTGGTGCTGCCGCCGCTTGTGCTTGACGAGACATCACCTGATGATCCGCCCGAACCACCCGATGTGGTTGTCGTGGTGCTTACATTGCCTGAGGAGACACCGCCTCCGCCGCCGCTGCCGCCAAAGAAGCCGCCAAAGAAGCCGCCTCCAAAACCACCGCCGAAGCCACCGAGCCCGCCGCCTACTGCGATCGGGCCGCCAAAGCCGCCACCGCCGCCGCGAATGGGCGGAAGGGGTGGAAGAGGCGCAGGGGCATAGGCAACCTGCGCAATCGGAGGACATTCTGCGTCGTCATAATAGGCTTCGACCGCGCCAGCAGGAAGCGAAGTGGTACCGGCAACCACATCACGCCCAGCAATTGGACCGCCAAAAGGACCGTATCCACCTGGAACCGGCTGACATTCAATCGTGCGCTCAACAATCCGGCGGCGACGATCTGGCTCAACCTGAGGAAGAGGCGGCAGTTCGCGGGTCCGGTCTGTCTTCACATAGCGTGGCGGCGCAACCCCTTGCGTCTTTACATAGCGCGGTTCGCCGATCGGCTGAGCCAAGGGGATCGCTTTGCTGTCAACGAGCTTGCCATCCGCATCAGAAGCGAACTGCGGCTCATCGGTGTTCATCGGCTCCGCCATGCGGACCGCCCCACCTTGCAAAAGCGCAACTCCAGCGACTGTTGCCGCGAGCTTGGCTGATACCATCTTGATCGACATAAATTCGAACCCTGCTTTGTGTAGTTGCGCGCAGCCGGTCTGCACTTTCACTACTTTCCAGTGGTGTGATGGGATTGAAACCGGGTTGACCGCAATGGGGTTAACCATGTTCGGCGCGCGTTAGCGGGCCCAAAGAGCGCAGATTGCCGCGATTTCCGGGTCGCTGTCCCGTTTTGAAACCGAAATTAACCGCTTAGTTAGCCGTTTTCATCGAACAGGCCGGTCTGCGGGGTGTCTGGTTTAAGAATCGGTTTGGCCATTTCCAAATGCTCCCAAGCCGCATCATTAAGCATTCGCCCGCGCTCTGTTCTTGCGATTAGCCCCAGCTGAATAAGATAAGGTTCGATCACTTCTTCAACCGTATCGCGCTGTTCTGCCAGCCCCGCTGTTAGTGCTGATGCGCCCACGGGCCCACCTTTGTAAGTGGTCGCAATCATAGTCAGGTATCGCCGGTCCATCGCGTCCAGCCCCAGCCGGTCAATCTCCAACCGGGTGAGCGCATCATCAGCAATCGCGCGCGTGACCGTGCCTTTGCCCGCGACATGGGCAAAATCGCGCACGCGCCGTAGCAGCCGTCCCGCGACACGCGGTGTGCCCCGTGAACGCCGCGCAATCTCGCGCGCGCCCGCAGGATCAATGTCGAGACCCAACAAATTAGCCGCCCGGGTGACCACAAGGTCAAGCTCGTCATGGCTGTAGAACTGGAGGCGCACAGGGATCCCGAACCGGTCGCGAAGCGGCGTTGTGAGCAGCCCTTGGCGTGTAGTGGCTCCGATCAATGTAAAGGGCGGCAAGTCGATGCGTACCGAGCGCGCAGACGGCCCTTCGCCGATGATAAGATCGAGCGCGCGGTCCTCCATCGCGGGGTAAAGGACTTCCTCCACCACAGGGCTCAACCGGTGGATTTCATCAATGAACAGGACGTCGTGCGGCTCAAGATTGGTGAGCAGCGCAGCAAGGTCCCCGGCCTTGGCGATGACCGGGCCGGACGTGGCTCTGAAGCCCACACCCAATTCGCCTGCAACAATTTGAGCAAGCGTTGTTTTTCCCAGACCCGGCGGACCGTGGAACAAGGTATGATCCATCGCCTCCCCGCGCGATTTTGCGCTGTCGATAAAGACGCGAAGATTGTCCTTCGCCCCCTCCTGACCGATGAATTCGGCCAAGCGTTTGGGGCGCAGGGCGGTGTCTGGATCACCGGGCTGAGCGTCCCCTGAGTGGATTGGGCCTGAGTGGATAGGAGGGTCGAGGTCGCTCATCTAGAACGGGTTCACTGTGAAGCCGGTTTGCTGCAGCTTGGCGTGGGCTGTCATGGCGGACAAATGCATCTCCACACCGTCGATCAGCGCGTCCGTGCTCACGCCGTAAGCTGCGGCGCTTTGCCCGCACACGATAAAGCGCACGCCGTGCTCTAACATCTCTTCGACCATAGCCTGTGAACCGTTATTCTCGCCCGGAACAAGATCAAGCACTGCCTTGCCGTGGACGACGACCGCAAGCCGGATGTGGTCCTCTGGAACGCCTGCAGCAACATGCATATTGATAAAGCGAGCCGCGCTTTCAAACCCGCGATTGCGCGCACCCTCGTCAGCGCGCTGCGCCACGTCAAAGGCAATCGCAAAACGGTCGGTTGGCGCGACGGGTTGACCGCCTTCAACCGGGGCGTGCGGGCCAAAGTCTGCAAATACAGGGCCGGGGGCGAACGCATCCAGGCTGGGTGATTGGGCCGCGAGTTGGCTTGCGAAAAGCATGGCCAAGGGAATTGTGCAAAGGGCTTTCATGATGCTTCCTGTTTGGATGCCGCGACAAGATCGAAGGGCCGGGTTTCGCCCGAGTGGATGGGTGGGCCTTCAGAGTAGATCATGCCCAAACCCTCTCGTCACCCTGAACTTGTTTCAGGGTCCATCGCACGGCACACTGCACGATATGAAGCGCGTCATCGAACCTTGCACTTACCTTATGGCGAGCGGTTTTCGCGGGACCATCTACACCGGCGTTACATCCGACCTGATGGCGCGGATTGCACAGCACAGGGATGGCACGTTTGATGGCTTTACCAAGCGATACACGGCCCACCTGCTTGTGCATTTCGAGATGTTTGGCACCATGGATCAAGCGATCACTCGCGAGAAGCAGATCAAAAACTGGCGGCGACAGTGGAAGATCAATTTGATCGAAGAAGCGAACCCTAGATGGCGGGACTTGGCTTGTGAATTGGGCTTTGCGCCTCTGTCGGGGCGCAGCGCTGGCGATGGATCCTGAAACAAGTTCAGGATGACAGGTGAGTGGGTCAGCGTTGGTCATCGCGCGAAACCCAGCAGAGCTAATCCTAACGAGAAGAATCCGAACGACGCATAAGATAGATAGGGGGTATATGCAGTCGAGATCTCGTTCTTCTTCGCCTCGAACTGTTCGATTTCGCCGGTGAGCTTGCTGCCTGTCGCTGCTTGGAGAATATATAGCTCTTCAAGTTTCATTATGTTGGCGATGAACTCGCAAGTTTTTGTCTGAGAATATCCGACAAAAACGAAAGACGTAAGAATGCCAAGCCAGAAAGACAGAACAGCGAACATGAAGAACAAATTCTGGTTCTCAAGTTGACCTGCAAACGCGAGAGCTCCCCCATTTAACGCAAATAGTGATGCTGTCGACCAACGAACTTCAGCGGAATGCTCTCCTACTAAATGGCGACGAACATCACCGTAGTATTCTGCATAACGAAGAGATGCTTGTCTAAGGGCGGAGTCTTCAGCCATCACCCAGCCGCCTTCTTCAATGCTACGCGGATCAAGTCGCCCTCGCTGGCATCCTCGCCCAATTCCTCAAGCGCACGCGACACCGCCTGTGCCGCAATCGCTGGCTTAAACCCGAGGTTCTCCAGAGCACTTACCGCATCGGCGCTCGCGCCCCCTCTTGGCGTTGCGCCTACTGCGGCCACCCCTGCCATTCCGCCGCCGGGCAATGCGCCTGCTTTGTCTTTCAGCTCATTGACGATCCGACCGGCCAGTTTCGGTCCCACGCCGTTCGCCCGCGCCACGCTCGCTGCATCGCCGCCAGCACACGCATCGCGCAATTCTCCGGTGGAGAGCGCGGAGAGGATCGCCAAGCCCACTTTGGAGCCCACGCCTTGAACCTGTGTCAGCAAACGGAACCAATCGCGCTCTGACCCTTCGGCAAAGCCAAGCAGGCGCATGTCGTTTTCGGAAACCTGCATATCGGTGTGCACGGTGCAGGCCTCACCCACTTCGCCCAAAGCGCTCAACGTGCGCGCAGAACAATGGACGAGATAGCCCACTCCTTGGACGTCAACGATGGCCCAATCGTCACCGACGGAGTCCAGCCTGCCAGATAGCTTTGCAATCATGGTTTGTTCTTGAAGCAAAAGGCCAACGTTCGCCAGAGCCAACTCACCGTTTTGCGCATTTGAAACTCTCGACAAAAAAAGCGGGGGCGTTATGGCTCGTGTCCATGAGTTTCAATACATTCGGGCGGGTATTCCGCTTTACCACTTGGGGAGAAAGCCACGGGCCTGCATTGGGTGTGGTGATAGACGGGTGCCCGCCGGGTATCCCTCTCACCGAAAAGGATATTCAGCCCTTCATGGATGCGCGGCGTCCAGGGCAGAGCAAATACACAACGCAGCGTCAGGAAGCGGACCAGGTGCGCATCTTGTCGGGTGTGTTTGCGAACGATGAAGGCGTGCAAGTCACGACAGGCACGCCGATCCATCTGATGATCGAAAACACCGATCAACGCTCCAAAGACTATTCCGAGATCGCCAAGGCCTATCGCCCGGGACACGCCGATTACACCTATGACGCGAAATACGGCATTCGCGATTATCGCGGCGGCGGGCGGTCAAGTGCGCGCGAGACAGCAGCGCGCGTGGCAGCAGGCGCAGTGGCGCGGGCAATCATTCCAGAGGTCAAAATCACCGCTTTCGTGTGCGAAATTGGCGGCGACAAGATCGATCGCGATGCAATCAATCTCGATGAAATCACGCAAAATCCCTTTTTCTGTCCGGACAGTTGGGCCGCCAAACGCTGGGAGCAGATCGTCGATGGCGCGCGTAAATCAGGCTCTTCTCTGGGCGCGGTTGTGGAATGTGTTGCCGACGGCGTGCCAGCGGGATGGGGCGCACCGATCTATGCAAAACTCGACAGCGAATTGGCCTCTGCCATGATGACCATCAACGCGACCAAGGGTGTCGAGATCGGCGATGGCTTTGAAGCTGCACGCCTCACCGGTGAACAAAACGCCGATGCGATGACGCCTGACGAAAATGGCAAGCCGGTCTATGCCAGCAACCATGCAGGGGGCACCGCCGGCGGCATTTCAACCGGTCAACCGGTGGTGTGCCGCGTGGCGTTCAAACCCACATCGTCAATCCTTACCCCGGTGGATTCGATCACGTCGGACGGAGACGCAACACAGGTCCGCACCAAGGGCCGCCATGACCCATGCGTGGGCATCCGAGGCACGCCAGTCGTCGAAGCGATGATGGCGCTTGTTCTGGCCGATCAAAAACTGCTCCACCGTGCTCAGACAGGCGGCGAATAATGGATAAATCTGCAATGCCAAACCCGCGCGAGCTTGCGCGCACTCTGGCCGAATTTCGCACTCCCGGCGTTGGGCGCAGTATCTGGGAGGTGGCTTCCACTCTGGCGCCCTTCGCAGGCCTGATGACCATCATGCTCTTCGCGGTTGAGGCGGGGTATTACGCCGCCTTTGCGCTGACCCCGTTTGCAGGGATGCTGCTTTTGCGGCTCTTCATTATTCAGCACGATTGCGGCCATGGCTCCTTCTTCAAGAGCAAGGCAACCAACAAATGGCTGGGCCGCACGCTGGGTGTGTTCACATTGACGCCGTATGATTGCTGGCGGCGCAGTCATGAGCTGCACCATGCAAGCACGGGCAATCTTGACCGCAGAGGTTTTGGCGATGTCGATACGCTGACCGTGCGCGAATACCGCGCATTGGGCCGGATGGGACGGATCTGGTATCGCATATACCGGCACCCGCTTTTCCTGATGGGCTTTGGCCCGGCGTACCTCTTTTTGCTGCGCCACCGCTTGCCCATTGGACTGATGAAAGCCGGTTGGACCTATTGGATCAGCGCGCTTTTGACCAATGCGGTGACGGCTGGACTGCTGGTGACGCTTGGCCTTTTGTTTGGTGCATCGGTTACCGCAATGGTGTTCCTGCCCGTGCTGCTTACGGCTGCATCGGTTGGGGTTTGGCTGTTCTATGTGCAGCACCAGTTTGAGGACACATCCTGGGATAAACGCGAGGATTGGGATTATCACGCCTCTGCTATCGAAGGCAGCTCTTATCTGCATTTGCCAGCGGTCATGAACTGGTTCACCGGCAATATTTCGATCCACCATATCCACCATCTGGTGAGCCGCATCCCGTTCTATCGCTTGCCTGCCGCGCTGAAGGCCCACCCCGAACTGGCCGAATTCAACCGGGTGAGCGTGCGCGATGCCTTTGGCACGATGTGGCTCGCGCTTTGGGATGAAGACAACCGCAAGCTGGTGACCTTCCGAGAGGCCAAACGGCTCACGCCCTAAGGGTGATTTCAGCCTTTGAGCAATGACCGCGAGCATTGAGCGGGAACTTATTCAAGAAGTTCCCGTTTTTGCTGATAGAAAATCTCGATCTTCGCAATCGCACAAATCAATTTTGCTGCACCGCAGCAATCACTATGTAGCGCTGTGAAAGTTCAGACCTCTAACCCCAACACTTAATCACAAAAGGCAAAATCACATGGGTATTATCGGTTCAACCGTACAACCATTCAAAGCAACCGCTTTCCAGGCCGGCAAAGACTTCTACGACGTCACCGAAGCTGACATCGCAGGCAAGTGGGCCGTGTTCTTCTTCTACCCAGCCGACTGGACCTTCGTATGTCCAACCGAGCTTGAAGACATGGGTGAAAAGTACTCGATGCTCCAAGACATGGGCGTCGAAGTCTACGCGGTCAGCACCGACACGCACTTCAGCCACAAGGCATGGCACGACAGCTCCGAGAAAATCGGCAAGCTCAGCTTCCCGTTCCTCGGCGACCAGCTTCACACGCTTTCGAAGCAATTTGGCGTTCTTCGCGAAGAAATGGGTCTTGCTGACCGTGCGACGTTTGTTGTCGATCCCGACGGCGTGATCCAGATCATGGAAATCACCTGTGAAGGTGTTGGCCGTAACGCGAACGAACTCACCCGCAAGATCAAAGCCGCTCAATATGTGCGTGCAAACCCTGGCCAAGTGTGCCCGGCAGCATGGGAAGAAGGCGCTGACACACTTGCCCCATCGCTTGACCTTGTTGGCAAGATCTAAATCGCGCCCATGAACTTTTAACGGCGCGCCTCTCTCCCTCTCCTCTGCGCGCCGGTACCCTGCCCGAGCTTTCGAGCTTGGACGCAGCATAGGCCCGAACCGTCTCCCTCTCCCCTCTCCTCGGGGGGCGGTTCGGGCTATTTTCTCCCACAAAATTGCCAATGGAACTCGCAATGCTCGACGCAAATATGCAAACCCAACTCAAGCAATATCTCGCCAATCTGCGCGAGCCGATTGAGCTGGTCGCAGCGCTCGATGACAGTGCGAAGTCCGAACAAACGCGCGACCTGCTTGGCCAGATCGCTGAACAGCATGACATGGTCACGGCCCGCTTTGACGGCGATGACCAGATCGCTGGCGGCAGACGCCCAAGTTTCGTCATTCGCCGCGCGTCGGACCCTGCCAAATGGGTGCGTTTTGCTGGTCTTCCCATGGGGCACGAGTTTACATCGCTGGTGCTTGCCCTCCTTTGGGCAGGCGGCCACCCTCCAAAGGTTGACGCAGACCTCATCGAACAGGTCCGCGCCCTTGAAGGCGATTACGAGTTCGAGATGTTCTTCTCGCTCACCTGTCACAACTGCCCCGACGTGGTGCAGGCGCTTACCTTGATGGCGCTCGAAAACCCGCACATCACCGCAACATTGGTCGAAGGCGGCACGTTCAAGGACGAGGTCGAAGGCCGCGACATTCTCGCAGTGCCAGCGACCTTTCTTAACGGGGAAAGCTTTTACAACGGCAAGATCGAGCTTGCTGAGATCCTGTCCAAGCTGGACAGCGGCGCGGATGCGAAGGCGGCTGAAAAAATGTCTGCCAAGGACGCGTTCGAAGTGCTCGTCATTGGCGGCGGTCCGGCTGGCGCCGCATCGGCGGTTTACACCGCACGCAAGGGTTTCCGCACAGGTATCGCAGCAGAGCGTTTCGGCGGCCAGTTGCAAGATACGCTTGGCATCGAGAACCTGCCCGGCACCAGTTACACCGAAGGGCCAAAGCTCTCCGATAACCTTAAAAAGCAGGTCAGCGACAACGGGATCGACCTTATCGACCTTGCCCGTGCAACTGAATTGAAGCCTGCGAGCCAAGCGGGCGGAATGCACGAGGTCACCTTTGCCAATGGCGCGGTTCTCAAAACCCGCAGCCTCATCCTTTCAACGGGTGCGCGCTGGCGCAATCTGGGCGTGCCGGGCGAAGCGGAATACCGCAACAAAGGCGTCGCCTATTGCCCGCACTGCGATGGTCCCTTGTTCAAGGGCAAGCGTGTGGCCGTCATCGGCGGCGGCAATTCCGGCGTCGAAGCGGCAATCGACCTTGCTAAAATCGTGGGCCACGTGACCCTCATCGAATTTGACAAGGCTCTGCGCGCGGACGCCGTGCTGCAAAACAAGCTGCGCTCGCTCTCCAATGTCGAGATCATCACCAATGGTCAGACGACCGAGATCACCGGCGATGGCAAGCGCTGCAACGGCCTTGTGGTCAAAGACCGCGAGAACGGCGAAGAGCGCCGCGTCGAATTGGAAGGTGTGTTCATTCAGATCGGCCTTGTCCCGAACACCGACTGGCTGCGTGAAACCGGCCTTGAACTGTCGCAATATGGCGAAATCGTCGTGGATGATCACGGCGCGACCAACTTGCCCGGTATCTATGCCGCAGGCGATGCCACCACGGTGAAGGACAAGCAGATCGTCGTCGCCATGGGTACTGGCGCAACCGCAGGCCTTGGCGCGTTTGATTATCTCATCCGCAATGAAGCCACGGACGAAGTTGCCAAGGCCGCATAAGGCCCTGCATTCCAGGGCGTGACCTGTGGCCTCAAATGCGGCACAACGCTGCGCCATGAAGGTCATTCTTACAGGGTCCTCTGGCCGTATTGGCCGCGCTATCTTTTCAAGCCTTGCCCCGGCGCATGAGGTTGTCGGCGTTGATACGCGCGCTTTCTCGACCACGCGCATCGTCGCGGATTGCGGCGATGAAGCGGTCATGCGCCCTCTGTTGGAAGGCGCAGATGCGGTGATCCATACGGGCGGACCGCACGCGCCCCATGTGGGTGTTGTCCCGGACAAAGAGTTCACGCAGACCAATGTCGATGCGACGGCTAAGCTCTACGCCTGGGCGAGTGAAGCGGGGACCACTGCGTTTCTCTACACTTCCACCACCGCGCTTTATGGCCATGCGATTTCGCCGGGCCAGTGCACATGGTTGGACGAGGAAACAGTGCCGCTCCCCAAAACCATTTATCACCGCACAAAGCTCGCGGCAGAAAAACTGCTTGAGGCGCACGCCGCTCCCCATTTGCCAGTCAGAGTTCTGCGCATGTCGCGGTGTTTTCCCGAAAGCGCGCCGCAAATGGCCACCTATCGCCTCCACCGCGGCATTGATGCGCGCGATGTGGGGGAGGCGCATCTGCTTGCCCTACATCGCGCCCATCATGGCCCGGCCTTTGCCCGCTTCGTGATTTCAGGCGCCACACCTTTTCGGCGCGAAGATTGCGAAGCGCTTTCCCATCATGCGCCTGCCGTAATTCGCGAACGTGCGCCAAAACTAGCAGAGGCGTTTGAGGCGCGCAGGTGGACGCTGCCTTCAACTATCGACCGTATATACGATCCGGGCCGTGCAATGCGCGATCTGGGATGGAAAACACGCTGGGGCTGGGAAGAGGTCTTGGCGCAAACGGACCGCCACGATCTCGAAGTCCTGCCGACGGGTGCGCCTGTTATCGCAAAGGCGGAATGACCACGTAAAACACCGGGGGTGGCCTAAAAAGGTTACATCAGTTTTTTCGATCATATTGATCGCAACTCTAAGCTTTCAATCGCGACCGGGCTCACTATTTCGCAATCAACGGGTCACCCCACCCGTTCATGAAACCATCGGCCACCCCCTCTTGCTGGTGGTTTCAAAACTTCGGCCAAGGCGAGCCCCCCCTTTTACCGCCTTGCGCCCAAAAGAACCGGAAGTCTGCTGACTTCACCCCCCCCCCCCTTAAAAAGTTGGCGGCTTCCGGTTCGTCTTTTCACCTCCATTTCTGCGCGTCCGCTTTTGCGTATCATCGGAATTTACAATCAATCTCGACAGATTAATCGATTGGACCGTTCGACGCTTCTCCATCATCTTGCATCCCCT
The DNA here is from genome assembly GCF_000715015.1 of Erythrobacter longus. Taxonomy (GTDB): domain Bacteria; phylum Pseudomonadota; class Alphaproteobacteria; order Sphingomonadales; family Sphingomonadaceae; genus Erythrobacter; species Erythrobacter longus. The sequence goes on along the minus strand of NZ_JMIW01000009.1, from coordinate 22,062 downwards.
AAGCCCGTTTCCATGAGTCGGGCGCGAGAATTACCCAAGGAGAGACGATTATGGACGCGAAAACTGGTGAAATGAGCGGCTGCCCCTTCCACGGCGACGGAGCAACCCGCACGCTGTTGGGCCGCCAGAACAAGGACTGGTGGCCAGAGGCAACCGACCTTGGCCTGCTAACCGAGCGAGGCAAAAGCGCAAATCCATACGGCGAAGATTTCGACTATGTGAGCGCTTTTAACGCGATTGATTACAACGCTTTGAAGGCTGACCTCACGGCATTGATGACTGACAGCCAGGATTGGTGGCCAGCCGATTATGGCCATTACGGCCCGTTCTTCATCCGCATGGCATGGCACGCAGCAGGCACCTACCGCACAGGCGATGGCCGCGGCGGCGCTGGCAGTGGTCAGCAACGGTTTGCGCCATTGAACAGCTGGCCAGACAATGGCAACCTCGACAAGGCGCGCCGTCTGCTTTGGCCGATCAAGCAGAAATATGGCAAAGGCATCAGCTGGGCTGACCTTTACATCCTCGCCGGTAACGTCGCGATTGAAAGCATGGGCGGACCGGTCTTTGGTTTCGGCGGCGGTCGTTCGGACGTGTTCGAGCCAGAAATGGTGTATTGGGGCACGGAAGAACAGTGGGTCGACCAAGGCGCTGAAACCCGGATCATTCCTGATGAAGGCAAGGCGCTCGAAAATCCGCTCGCCGCGATCCAGATGGGCCTGATCTACGTCAATCCCGAAGGGCCAGGCGGCAACCCTGATCCGCTGGAATCAGCCCGCGACATGCGCGAAACCTTTGCCCGCATGGCGATGAATGACGAAGAAACCGTGGCACTTACCGCTGGTGGTCACGCCTTTGGTAAAGCGCACGGCGCGCAGCCATCGGACACCTTTGGCGGCGCTCCCGAGAGCGAGGCACTGCACCTTCAGGGCTTTGGCTGGCTGAACGATGAAGAGGAAATCGGAAAAGGTCACATCACGACCTCTGGCATCGAGGGTTCATGGTCGAACAACCCCACATCGTGGAGCCACGACTACTTCCGCCTGCTGTTCAAATATGATTTCGAGCTGACACACAGCCCGGCCGGTGCGCAGCAATGGACCCCGATCAATCCCGATCCAGAGGATCTGGCACCTGACGCACGTGATCCGTCAAAGAAGGTTCCAACCATGATGACGACCGCCGATATGGCGCTCAAAATGGACCCGGAATACGCCAAGATTTCCAAGCGTTTCCTTGAAAACCCTGAGCAGCTTGATGACGCATTTGCGCGCGCATGGTTCAAACTGTGCCACCGCGATATGGGACCAAAATCCCGTTATCAGGGTCCCGAAGTGCCCGCCGAAGACCTCATCTGGCAAGATCCCGTGCCCGCTGGCACTGCGCCTTCTGATGCAGACGCAGATGCGTTCAAGTCGGCGATTTTGGGCAGCGGCCTCAGCGTAAGCGAGCTTGTGAAAGCGGCGTGGGCTTCGGCCTCGACCTATCGCAATTCTGACCACCGTGGCGGGTCGGACGGCGCGCGTGTTCGTTTGGCTCCGCAAAAGGATTGGGCGGCTAACGATCCTGAGGAACTCGCGAAGGTTCTTGCCAAGATCGAGGAGCTTCGCGGTTCTATCTCGATGGCAGATGCAATTGTCCTTGCAGGTAACGCAGCCGTTGAAAAAGCGGCGACCGACGCCGGTTTCACCGTCAGCGTACCGTTCACCGGCGGGCGCGGCGATGCGACCGACGAAATGACCGATGCGGCAAGTTTTGAACCGATGGAGCCATTTGCCGATGGTTTCCGCAACTACCTCAAGAGCAAAGCCAATGTGAAAACCGAAGATATGCTGATCGACAAGGCGCATCTTCTTGGTCTTTCACTGCCAGAGCTTACCGTTCTGGTCGGGGGCCTGCGGGTGCTGGGCGCTAACAGTGACAATCGTCCGCACGGCGTCTTCACGGACCGCGTGGGCCAGCTGACCACTGACTTCTTCACCAACCTTCTGGATATGAGCACCAAATGGGCTCCGGTCGATGGCTCAGGCGATGAAGAATATGTGGGTACGGACCGCAAGACCGGCGAAGAGAAGTTCCGCGCAAGCCGCACCGACCTGATCTTCGGCTCCAACTCGCAGCTTCGCGCTCAAGCCGAAGTCTATGCGGAAAACGGCGCGCAAGAGAAGTTCGTGAACGACTTCGTCGCCGCCTTCACCAAAGTGATGGATGCAGGCCGCTTCTAAGGCTGGCGAGACGATGGTTCGCTTTCGCGAGCCCTGAGAATTGGAAAACCCCCGGTGAGGAAACTCGCCGGGGGTTTTTTCGTGTGCCAAACCTTTTAAATCCAGCCAGCATCTTTCAACTCGCTCACTTGGGCGCGTGCCACTGGGGCCTCCAGACCGCCGGGCAGAACCAGCCGTACATTGCGGCCATCGCGGCGCACGTCTTCAACCGCAAGGCGCGCAACCCACCAGCTGCGGTGGACCTGACGTCCCTCAATATCGCAAATGTGCACCATCGCATCGCGCAGCCGCATCAGGACCAGCTCTGATCCAAGACTTGTGTGCACGCGAACATAATGATCCTCCATCTGCAAAGCGATCACATCACTGCCAAGGGCAGGGAGAAGGGCATCGAGGAGTGGATTGGACTGGGCCGGTTCATCTGCGGGTACAGCGGGCGGCGCAGCGTTTGCCCCTTCTGCCAAGGGTTGGGCCAAGGGGTGGGGCGCTGGATTGGCGGGCACGGGGTCGGGCTCAACCGCCTTGCGCAGGCCCAGGACATTGAACAGCAAGGTCACCGCTGCGCCTACGACAAAAACGTAGAAATAGCTGGTGAGCGCAACATCAAGGCCGGGCCAATAGAGCGGACTGCGCAAGTTGCCGATGCTCAAGACCGCAATGGTCATCGGCACGGAGGAAACAGCCGCCGCCGCAATCCAAAGCCCGATGCGCGGCAGGTGAAGCGTGCGCTCGCCCCATGCGACCAGCGTCTCCATCGGGCGATAGCAAATGTAGCCCAGATAGGAGAAGGCAAGCCAGCTCACCAGCCGAACGCCAAGCGGCATATCAATCGTCCCAAACGGCCCGAGAACGCCAAGGAAAAGCCCAATCGCGGTCATGATCGCAAGGTCAGTAAAGAGCCCGCGCAAAAACTTCGCCCGGTTTCCCATTGGCGGCGTGATCGCCATTTCGCCTGAAGTTTCTGTCATTGCGCTCGCAAACTGCCTGCCCATTCGCGCTTCGTAAAGTGGCAAAGCGCAGAAACCTTGCGCGTTCTGAGTGCGCTCAGCGCCATTTCGCGAAGGGTAGGGCCTTTTTGCGAACACTCGATTGCAGGCGAACGGGCATCAGCCAGTTTGGGTCTCAACGAAACGCAATTCACTTGAAAGGCCCACCATGACAACTGCAACCTTGCCAAGCCCGCTCACCGCTTTCCAACGCCTCAACCAGCCCAAGGGCGTCATGCAGCTGGGGCTTATCACAAGAGCCGCCGTGCTGTTCGCTGGCATTACGATGACCACCGTTTGTGTGGCAGCGATTATGCGGGCGCTATTTGGTTTCGCCCCTGATCTGCCGCATCTGGGCAATGCCGCGATCATGTTTCATGTCGCGACCGTTATTCCTTGCGTGCCGCTTGGTCTGTACCTCTTGATCGCTCGCAAAGGCACCGCGCTGCACAAGGCGCTGGGCAAGCTTTGGGTGGCCTTGATGGTCATCACCGCGACATTGACCCTGTTTATCCATGATGGCATGGCGCTTTCGTGGATCCATATCTTTGTGCCGCTTACCTACCGTGCGGCGTGGCTGATTATCAGCAGCGCTCGCAAGGGTGACATCAAGCGGCACAAGGCGGAAATCGTGAGCCTGTTCCTTGGCGCTTTGATGATCCCGGGTGTGTTTGCGGTGATCCTTCCCGGTCGCCTCATGAATGTGATGCTATTTGGGTAAAGCCTAGGCAAAAACCGCGTGGGTCATCTTTTCAGAAAGCGCCCACAAGCGGTCCGAAGTTGCTTTATCAAGCGCGTAGCTGCGCACCCCGCCATTGCTGGACACATCGTCTACTTCGGCCACGTGACAGTCCTCGCAATAAACGCCGCCTTGGCCCTCCAACTCGGCGGCAGTGGCGGCCCAAACTTGCGTCGCTGCGCCTTCGGGGATGGTCTTGAACATCGTCGCCTTGCCGGATTCCTCGGCTTGCTGCTTCATCCGCTTCATCAGGAATTTGTTGTCTTCCTCGGTCAGGTGGCGGCCAAGATTGGTTTGAATGCCGCCGGGATGCACAGCGTAGGCATGGATGCCCTTGGCAGCAAAGCGATCCTCAAGCCCCCTGGTAAACAGGATATTGGCGGTCTTTGAGCGGCCATAGCTCTCCCACGGGGAATATTCGCTGGTCTCAAAGTTGGGGTCATCAAGGTCAGCAGGCCCAATGTGATGCCCCCGGCTCGAGAGGTTTACGATGCGCCCACCTCCAGCTTTGCCTGCGCCTGCCTCAATCAAGGGCATCAGGTGCCTGGTAAGCGCAAAATGCCCGAGATGGTTGGTGCCAAACTGCATCTCAAACCCGTCAGCCGTGTCCATCTTGGGGCACGCCATAACGCCTGCATTGTTGATGAGAATGTCGATTTTCTCAAAACGCTTGTTGGCCTCGGCTCCTGCTGCCTTGATGCTTTCCAGAGATGCGAGGTCGCAGGTGAGCGTGTCGAGTTTGGCATCAGGCACCTCGGCCTTGATCGCCGCGACTGCCTCTTCCATTTGGGCAGGATTGCGCGCGCAGATCACAACGTGCGCCCCCTTTGCTGCCATGGCGCGGGCTGTCTCTTGGCCAAGCCCGGATGAGCCGCCGGTGACCAGCACCGTCTTGCCTGAAAGGTCCACACCTTCAAGCACCTCATCAGCGGTGGTGTTTTCTCCAAATGCGGCCATTTGCGGGGTCCTTTCCAAATTCGTGTCTGGTGTGATGCGCGCAGACGGGTTAGCAATGCAAGCCATGAAAAACGCTCTTCTCACGATTGTAGCCGCAGGCCTTGCTCTGCTCGCTCCCACTGCCGCTTTTGCTGATGATCATGGGGGTGATCACGGGGCTGAGAAACCCAAATGGTCGATCGCGATCCATGGCGGGGCGGGGACGATTTTGCCGGAGAACATCACGCCTGAGCAGCGCGTGGCCTATGAGGCGGCGTTGCAAGAGGCTCTGGATGCGGGGACCGAGGTGCTCAAGAACGGCGGCAGCGCGATGGACGCGGTGAAGGCGGCGATCATCCCGATGGAGGACAATCCGCTGTTCAACGCAGGGCGCGGGGCGGTTTTCACATGGGAAGGTGAGAACGAACTCGACGCCTCGATCATGGATGGCCGGGATCGCAGTGCAGGTGCGGTGACGGGGGTGAAGACGGTCAAGAACCCGATCCTTCTCGCTGACAAAGTGCGAACCAACAGCCCTCACGTGTTCCTGATGGGCGAGGGCGCTGAACAGTTTGCAGGAGAGCAGGGCTTTGAAGTGACCCCGCCAGAATGGTTTGCAACCCAAAGCCGCCGCGAGAGCCTTGAGCGGATGAAGGCGCGGGAGTTGTCGGCGCTCGATGTGGATTTGAAGTTCGGCACCGTGGGCGCTGTGGCGCTCGATCAAGACGGGAATTTGGCTGCTGGCACGTCAACCGGCGGCATGACGGGCAAGCGCTGGGGCCGGATTGGCGATGCGCCTGTGATTGGTGCGGGGACCTATGCGGATAATCGCTCTTGCGCGGTGTCTGCGACCGGTTGGGGTGAGTATTTCATTCGTGTGGGTGTGGCACAGGATATTTGTTCGCGTTTGCGGTTCCTGCGTTTGATGGATCCCGAAGTCTTGAAGGCGCTCATGATGAGGCCGGCAGATTCTGATGAGATCGACCTACCCCAGTTTAGTGAACAAGCTCAAAATGCCGCTGACGCGGTCATGGCAGAGGTGAAAAAACTGGGCGGCGATGGCGGCGTGATTGTCGCAATACCCGAAGGCGATGTATTCTATAGCTTCAACACCGCTGGCATGTACCGGGGCCGCGCGAATAGCGATGGGCTCAATGAAGTGGCGATCTTTGGCGGTGAGGACGAAGCAGGGGCGTCGAACACCCCCGACCATTGATAGCGAAGACGCGCGCCTTCGCGCTTACTTGTCCGCCTTGTCAAAGCTCTTGGCAAAGGCAGTGAGCACTTCGCCAGCGCGGGCCAGGGGCTCTTCATGGCCCTTGTCATATGTGTTGTCGGTGCCCGCCGGACGGTAATAGGCCGCATAGGTCATTGCGCCGCGTTCGGGCGGCTGGACAAAGCCTATATCGATGTAAATCCCGCCTGTTCCAGGGCCAAGGCCGGTTCCGGTCTTGTCGCCTGCAAGCCATTCTTCGGGCAAGCCTTTGCGCACCCGGTCAAGGCCGGTGGGGGTATCGACCATCCACTGCCTTAAAGTCGCACGATCTGCTTCGGGTAGAGCATCGCCATAGACCAACTTGGCCACGGTGCGCGCCATGGCGGCGGGCGTGGTTGTGTCGCGCACCTCGGTTGGGGGCACAAGATTGAGCGTCGGTTCATACCGATCAAGCCTGCTTACATCATCGCCCAATGAGCGCCAGAAGGCGGTGAGGGCAGCAGGCCCGCCGATTTCGCGTAGCAGGATATTGGCCGCAGCATTGTCGGAATATTTCTGCGTCGCCTCGGCCAGTTCGCGTAAAGTGGCCCCTTGGGAAAGCGTGCGCGTGGTGAAGGGCGAGACGGACATGAGGTCGTCTTCGCTCCATGTGACACGGCGCTCGGCGCTGTCTTCGCCGCTCACATCGCGTTGGAGTATCTTTGCCGCCAGCGAGAGTTTGAATGAAGAGCAATGGCCAAAGCGCACATCGCTGTTAAGCCCCACCGCTTGCCCGCTTGTGACATCGACAAACTCTGCGCCGAGGGTCCCGCCAAACTCACCTTCGATCTGGCGCAGCATGGCGGCGTATTTGTTGCCTGGACCCATTTCAGGCACTTCGATTTTCGGCAAATCGACCGAGCATCCACTGGCCACAAAGCCTGCAACGACAAACCCGCTTGCGACAAATGTTCTTCTATCCATGGTCATGCTCTTGTACCTTATGAATGCTTATCGGCCTTGCGTTTGCCAAATCGCATATCGCCTTCAAGCTTGGCGCGAAGTTGCGCATAAAAGGCCTCAAGAAACGCACGTTCATCGCCAGCACCCGGATCCCAGCCAATCTTGCGACAAATGGCCGCATGGACCGGGCTTAGCGCATCGTCCTTGTCTTCGCGAAGCACCCGTTCGAGCACCTGCAACTCATGTTCACCGTACACCGAAAGCTCTTCCTCGCCAAAGTCATATCGCGCGCCGGTGACCTCGCTTGACCCGCTCGCAGCGGCCGCGCCGCTGGTGGAAAGGGTTTGCGCCAGTTTCGTACGCGGCGCCTCGACCACCCAGGTGCCCGCGATCACGTCCCCGGCGCGCAAATTGTCTTTGTTAAAGAAGGGGAACAGCATGAAGATGCCGAACCAGATCGCGCCTGCAATCCCGAAACTGCCCGTCTCGCCCGTTGGGGCGACAAGCAGGAAGACAAGCGGCATAAACAGCTCAATATCGCGCAAAAGGTTGCGGGCAATCACCGCCTCTGGCGTCAAACGGCCACCGCCGCGCGCTGCCACCCGAATGCCGACAATACGCTTGCCCCATGTTGCGCCGCGCGGGCCCAATTCGAAGGCGAGAAAATAGCCATATCGCACAAAGAAAATGAACAGGGTGAGGAGCACATAGAGAAATTCCATCGCCCCTTGCGCGTTTTCAATCGTCTCAGGGTCAAACGCGTCCTGCACGCCTCCCGCCATAAAGCCGAGCAGCAGGACAAAGAGATAGGTGCCGATGATGAAGAACAGGAAATCGAGGATGAGAGCGCCCAGGCGGCTGCCGCGAGAGGCGAGCATGATCGGCACTTCGATCCCCTCAGGGGTGACCAGAATGCGCTCTTTCTTAGGCCGCTTCAACGCGCCAGCTTTTGGGAGCCCGGATTTGGGAGCGTCCGCTTTTGCGCGCCCGAATGTCGGTAGGGAAACCATGACTATTCGCCCTCCAACGGACGGCGCGGATTGTAGAGGAAGAAGTACGTCAGCCAGAAGGCCAGGAAACCACCCCCGATCAAAAAGCGCCCTTCGACGCTACCGACCAATTGGCGCGGGAACGCTTCGAGCAGGCCTGCGATCACCATCATTATGATGACCCCTGCCATCACAACCGCGCCGCGCCTGCCGCTTGTTGCAGCCGCTTCGAGGACGGACGATGTGCCCGGAAACGCCATGGAACGGCCAATGTGCAATCCTGCTGCGCCTGACAAAAGGATTGCGAACAATTCCGTCGTCCCATGGACGGAAAGCCATGCGGCAAATTCAACGCTGAGCCCCTGGCTGGCAAACACCCATATCATCGCCCCTAGCAAGGCGGTGTTGTAAACCAGCAGCAAAAGCGAGGGGATGCCGAACGCAAAGCCAAGCGCAAAGGCGAGGATTGAAACGCCTGCATTGTTGCTGAAAAGGCTTGCGGCGAAGGCGGATAACCCGTCGGCATCCTGCTGTGTGCCGAGCGTGTCCAGCAAGACGTCGCGGCTTGCACCCGGAACGCGTGTGTCGGCGAATTGACCCGGCACAAGGCGGTAATACCAGTCATTGTCCTGCGCGACCAAAATCCACCCGACAACCGCGCCAGCCACCATCACGAACAGCGCGATGCAAATATCCAGCCAGATCTCGCGCACCGCCCGGCTCCATCCGCCAAGGATAAACTCGCGGAACCATGCAAAAAAGCCCTTGCGCGGGCCGTAAACCTGAAACCACGAGCGTTGCACAAGGCTTTCCAGATAGCGCAAGGTTGCTGCATCCAGCGAAGTTTCGCGCGCGACCGACAGGCTTGAGGCAGCGGTGCGGTAAAGCGTGGGCAGGGCGAGCAGGTCTTCGTCGTCTATCCGGCGAAGGCCGCCTTTTTCCATCTGCTTGACGATTGTTTCAAGGCGCAGCCAATCTTCTTCGCGCTCAAGCCGGAACCGATCAGAACGCAGCGCTGCGCTTTCGATATCGGGCGGGGCTGTGACGGCGGATTTGCCAAACCAAGAGGATAAAACAGGGGCCTTCATCCGATCGCCTCGCTGTTCTTGATCGTGTAATATCGGTCGATGAGATCGTAGCCAAGCTGGTCATACGGCGCTTCGATCACATCAACGCCCATCTGGCGCAGCCGGCCAAGCACAATGCGGCGTTGCTGGAGCAAGGTGTCAGCGGTCACACTGCGCGCCAGGGTTGCAACATCGCCAGGCTCTTGTTCGATGAAGGTTTCAAGCTCGCTATCAGCGATAGTGACAAACAACAGGAGGTGCTTTTTGACGAGCCTCCCCATGCTTTCCACCATGAGTTCAGCCGCTGTGGGATCGGTAAAATCGGAAAACAGCACGATCAAGGATCGCCGCTGAAGCTTGGAAGTCAATGTTGCGAGAGCGAGCGTGAAATTGGGCTCTGCGCTTTCATAGTCAAGCGCAGCAGCCGCGCTTTGCAAGCGGTGAAAGGCGCGCGCATCCGACACAAATGGTGTCATCACCTGGGGGCGCTGCGCAAATCCGAAGAGGGCCGCCTTGTCCCCGCTTTTAAGCGCGACGTAAGCGCAGGTGAGCGCGGCGGAGACAGCCCGGTCGATGCGGGGGAGGCCGTGCACAGGCTCGCACATCGCCTGACCGCAATCGAAGGCGAAGACGATCTGATTGTTGCGCTCGCTTTCGTTTTCACGCGCATACAATGCCATATGCCGCGCGCTTGCTCGCCAGTCGATCCGCCTGCGGTCCATGCCCGGCTCATATTCGGTCAGCGCCTCAAATTGCGTACCTTCGCCGCGAATACGCCTTGCGATAAGGCCGGTTTGCGCGTCTTTCAAAAAGGTTTGCAGCTCTTTGGACCGGATAGGCGAAAGATCAGGCCAGATGCGGACCTCCTGATCTTCCAGCACTTTCATGTCCTGCCGCGCACCAAGGCCAAGCGGACCGTTCCAGCGCAGCCAGCTCCGAGTAATTGGCGCTGTCCCGCGGCGGGCAGGCTTGACGGTCCGGGTGCCGCTAAATTCGTTTGCGGTTCCGGTCGGCACGAGTTCGATCAAGGCGCTGCCATCCGGGCCAAGGCGAGGGTCAAATTCGAGCGCGGCCTCGTGTCCAAAGCCCCCACCACGGGCAAAGCGGGCGTGCACATCCAAAGCGGTCTCTTGCCCTACCTCGGTATCGGCAGGCGCGATTACGTGCCATTCCTCGCAAGGCCCTGCGATCAATCCGTCGAGCACGATCAAGGCAATGAGCGCTACGCCTGCAATCGGTGCGATCACCCAAAACTGAGGCGACAGCGCGCCAATCACGACGGCCAAAGGCGCAAGGCCAGCAATGCTCCACGCCGCGCGCGGTGTCGGAACCAAAGGAAGGGTGGGAAAACGTGCCAAAGGGGTGATTACCGGGTTGATTACCGGGGTGCCTCAGTCATTTCGATCAATTCGGCGACCAATGCCTCGACATCGCGCCCTTCGATTTCAGCCGCCGGGCTAAGCGTCAGACGGTGGCGCAAAACCGGGACAGCCAGCGCTTTCACATCGTCAGGTATCACATAATCGCGCCCTTCAAGCGCGGCGCGCGCTTTGGATGCGCCTGCCAGCATGACCGCTGCACGAGGCGATGCGCCTACCGACAAATCTGCATGATCGCGCGTCGCGCGCACCAGTCGCACGACATATCCGGTAATGTCATCGGCCAGCGTCACTTGCGACAAGGAAGCGGTCGCTGCTGCCAGTGTTTGTTCATTGGCAACCGCGCCCACTCCAAGGTCGGTGGGATGCTGGGGCCCTTGGCGAGAGCCGAAGTTGGTGACGATGCGCGCTTCATCCGCTTCATCGGGGTATGGCACCAGAAGCTTGAACAAGAACCGGTCCAATTGCGCTTCGGGAAGCGGATAGACGCCTTGGTTCTCAATCGGGTTTTGGGTTGCCACGACCATGAATTGCGGCGGCAGTCGGTGCGTCTCACCGTCCAATGTAACGCGCCGTTCCTGCATAGCCTCAAGCAGAGCGGCCTGTGTTTTGGGAGGCGTGCGGTTAATCTCATCAGCCAGAAGCAGCTCGCAGAAAATTGGCCCGCGTGTGAGGGTGAATTGGCTGGTCTGGAAATTGAACAGGTTGGAGCCCAGGATATCGCCCGGCAACAAGTCCGGCGTGAATTGAATCCGCCCGAAATCAAGGCCCAGCGCGGTCGAAAACGCCTGCGCCAAGAAGGTTTTTGCCGTTCCCGGAGGCCCTTCCAGAAGAACGTGCCCCTGGCTCACCATAGCGACCAGCAATTGATCGACCATCGCCTCTTGCCCGACTATAGCCTTGGCGATTTCGGCCCGGATGCGGTCAGCAAGCGTGCGAAGCTCGGGAAGCGACATCATTGCGCTTTTGGGAGCCGAACTCGTGGAGCCTTGATCGGTCAAATCTGCGCCCAAAGGGGTTTCGCTAGTGGTCATCGTTTGGATTTTCCTACTGTCTTGGAAGCAAGGTCATTAAGGCTTTGAGCCGCGCGCACGACCTCGATTGCCTTTGTGGCATTTTGCAATCTGGCCACGCGGTTTGAAAAAGGTTCTTCGTCGGGAAGACGCTGTTTAAGCGCCAGATCGATGGCTTGTGGGTTGGGCTTTGCAAGGCCCAACGCTTTGCCAAGCTTGCGCTCGATCAGGGCGGCATAAGGCTCTGCCAGAAGCCGCAAACGCCCTGCGCGAACGATTAGTCCAGCGCCATTTGACACCAATTGCGCTTTGCCAAAACGGGCCTCGGGCGCGTGGGCTGCGACCGGGCCAAAGCGCAAGAAAGCGCGCCATCCAACGATCAGCAGCGCCAAAATCAGGCAGATGGTCGCTGCCAAAAAGGGTGGGCGAAAGGCAAGGGTCAAAAGGTTGGTCGATCCGCCAAGGCCAACCAGCGTCATATCGAAAGTGACGCGGTTTGCGTCATACCCGGCTTGCTCAATGATTTTAAGCGCAAGGGCGGCGCGCGCCGGGTCAGCAAGCCCGTAATTGTTCACAAGATCAGGGTCGATCACGAAAGTGAGTTCATACGCATCTTCGTAGAAATAGGAACCGGGCTGGCCAATCACATTGACAGCCAGCGTGCGGCCGCTGGCATCAATCACCAAGGCTTCGTGATCGGGGTTTTTCTTGGAATAATGAATATCCTTGGCTGGCATTTCTCCAGACAGGCTGAGCCCGCCCCAGCGCGGCGTTTTGCCCTCATCTGCGGTTTCCTCGACCACTTCCAGCGTATAGGGTTCCGGCAATTCCTGGGTCCATGTGGGGTTTTCAGCAGACACCAGTTGCACCCAGTCATCCTGCACCCGGTCCCCATCCGCTTCGGCCACTTCGCCGCCCGGCTTCACCGCGTACCACTTGGGCAAAATGACCAGTGTTGGCCCCCGATACTGGCGCTCTTCAAGGATCGCGGCGAACTCTTCCGGGTCAGTGCCACGTGGCGGTGTCAGAACCAGAAGGTCCGATGTCTCAAGCCCGCCAGGTTCACGCGATTTTTCCACCTCATATCCATTGGCCTCGAGCAATTGGGTAAGCCCTGCAAACCCATGAAGCGCATTGGACGATGCGTGCGCTGGCCCTGTGCCTCGGTCGCCGCCAGTGTCGCCTGCTCCAATAAAATAGAGCATCGCGACAAAGGCCCCGAACCCGACCAGTAGGATCGCGAGGACCGCGCTTTTCCCAAAGGGGTTGGCCGTTCGCCCGGTGGAACCTTGAGGAGAGGCGATTGCGCCGCTCATGCGGAAGCCTCCTGCTTGCTTTCGATCGACTGGCGCGCAAAGTCGGCATAGGCCGCGCGGGCCGCTTCCCAATCGCCTCGGTCAAGGCGGCGTAAAGCAAAAAGGCTGCGCTCCACCTGTTCCGCAATCGTCTTGAAAGCGCCGCGTGCCGGGGCCGAGAGTGCAGGAAGCGCGGCAAGCTCTCTTGCGGTACTGCTGGGGTCGACCCAATCAGGCCGTGCGCCTGCGATCTGGCTGACGCTGCGTTTCAGAAGCAAGTGGGTTGCTTCATCAAAGCGCCCCTCAGCGGCCAATCGGTCTGCATCTTCGAGAAGCGCCATGCTTTCAGATTCGCTGGGTTGCCATTCGGGATCGCTTGCCGCAGCCGCAGCCTTTGCCTTCGCATCAGCGCGTGATTTGGCCAGTGGCCCAATACTGCGCGCGATCCAATAGAGCACGAACAGGGCAAGAAGGCCGAGGATTACCCATTGGATAACGCTCCAATTGCGAGCCAGCAATTCACCCACGGGGCCCAAGATCCAACCCAAAAACTCTCCGATTGCGCGGAAGATGCCGTCAAACCAGCTCGGTTCGCGCACCTCGGGCGGGGCCATGGCAAATTCATCGAACTGGATATCGCTATCATTGCGCAATTCGCGCCAGCCACTGGGCGCGTTGATCTGCTCAGGCACACCAATACCCTCAGGCACGTTGCTCGCGCTCGCTTCTTGTGGCTGCGTGGTTGTCGGAGAAGTAATCGCCATCCCGATTTCAGTGGTGGCATGGCTTGCCAGTGCAAGCAACACACTTAAGCGCGCTAAATCACACTAATTCGGGCAAATCCTTTCAAAGAACGGTGGCGGCGAAGCCTACCCGCGCTTTCTTGCCTGTTCATAGGTCCCAAGAATTCGCAATTCTTTGGAATGAAATGCACATTCCTCCAATGCGCGGTCAACCGCAGGATCGCCGGGCAAACCGATGATGTCAGCGTAAAAGCGCGTCGCTGAAAAGCTTGCGCCCACCTGATAGCTTTCCAGTTTCGTCATGTTGACGCCGTTCGTGGCAAAGCCGCCAAGGACTTTGTAAAGCGCGGCGGGAATGTTCTTCACCTCAAAGATAAAGGTCGTCATTGCTGGCTTGCTCGGATCAACCGACAGGAACGTGGGCTTGTCAGCAAGAATCACAAACCGCGTCATATTGTCGGCCGCGTCTTCAACATGGTCCTGCACGATATCGAGCCCATAAAGCTGTGCTGAAATCGCAGGCGAAATCGCGCCAATTGTCGGATCGCCAAGCTCCGCCACATGAGCAGCCGCGCCAGCTGTATCGATAAAATTCAGCGGGACGATATCGTGTTCGCGCAGGAAGGCGCGCGATTGGCCCAATGCTTGTGGGTGGCTGTATGCGGCTTTGATCGATTTAAGAGTAGGGCGCGCCTCATCCTTTTGGGGCGCAGGCGCCATCAGCGCGTGGTGGATCGGCAGGAAATACTCACCCACAATCGACAGGCCGCTTTCAGGCAGAAGGAAGTGAATGTCCGCCACCCGCCCGTTGTGGGAATTTTCAATCGGAATAATGGCTTGGCCCGCCTCTCCCGACTTAACCGCATCCAGCGCGTTCACAAAGCCATAGCAGGGCAGCGGCGCCATATCCGGGCGCGCTTCCAGGGCGGCGCGGTGCGAATTGGCTCCTGGCGAGCCTTGAAACGCGATTGCATTGGCAGGGTTCAGCTTGGCGGCTTCGCGCATTTCCTCGATAATGGGGAGCGCAAGTTCTGGGAAGTCCATCATATTGGCGCGCAGTGCTATCCTCCGGGCCAATCAGTGGCAAGCCTTAGGTATGAAGTCACAGGCTTGTGAAAAGGATTATCGTAAGCGGGATATTGTAATTCATGCACCATATGATGATGCGTTTCACCTTGCGAAGTGAGAAAGGCCAGATTATGGGGGCGCCGGGATGACACAGGACAACGCAAATATGTCAGATAAAGACGCAGGATCAGGCGATCTTTTTAACACCGCAGCAGGCTGGGTGCTTTTTGCAGCAGCCCTTGGGCTTGGTCTTTCGATTCTGAGCGGGAAGTATTTCCACGCTGACAACCCTGAGCGTCCTGAAACGCTCGGCTATATTATCGAAGGCGTCGAAGAAACCGGCAGCGGTCCGGCGGAGATCAGCTTCGCTGAGGCTCTCGCCTCTGTCACACCAGCAGACGGTGAGAAAGCCTTCGCCAAATGCGCAGCCTGTCATAGCGTTGAACAAGGCGGTGCCAACGGCGTTGGTCCCAACCTTTACGGCGTGATGGGAGCAAAATTCGGGCACAATCCGAGCTTTGGTTACTCCAGCGCAATAAGCGGTGCTGGCGGCAATTGGGGCTGGGAAGAGATGAACCAGTGGCTCGCAAACCCACGCGGATACATCGACGGCACCAGCATGGGCTTTGCTGGCCTCTCGAAGATTGAAGATCGTGCAGCGATTGCGCTTTATCTCAACACCTTTGGGTCAAATATCCCTGTGCCGGAATTTGTGCCTGCTGCTGCTGAAGAAGAAGCAGAGCCGGCTTCGGATGAAGCCGCCGAAGCAGGGGCAGAAGAAGGCGCAGCTGAAGCCGAAGCGACTTCAGAAGAAACCGCAGAAACAGCCGCAAGCTAAATTTTCGAGTTGAGCCTGCGGGGCCGATTTGGGCAGGCAGATTTAATGAGGGCGCGTTCTATTCGCGCCCTTTAAATCCTTGAGCGACAACATACCATTCCGATGAGTCCTTGCGGCTCGCGGGGGGTTTGGCGTGCTTGACCGTTTTAAAATGCGATTTCAGCAGTTTGAGCAGATCAGCATCGGTCCCGCCGGCCAGCACTTTGGCAACGAACGCCCCGCCTTTATCAAGCGTCTCAACCGCAAACCACGCGCCAGCCTCGACCAGTCCCATCGTACGAAGGTGGTCGGTTTGCTTATGGCCTACGGTGTTTGCGGCCATATCTGACAAGACCAGATCGGGCGGCCCGCCAAGCGCTTCTTCAAGCCGCGCAGGGGCCGCATCATCCATAAAGTCCATCTCAAAGATGGTGACCCCTTCGATGGGCTCTGTTGGCAAGAGGTCTATTCCAACAACCTGCGCCTTGGGCGCTTTAACGCGCACAACCTGGCTCCATCCGCCCGGTGCAATGCCAAGATCGACCACACGTCTAGATCCGCGAATAAGGCTGAATTTCTCGTCCAGCTCGATCAGCTTGTACGCTGCTCTGCTGCGATAGCCGTCGGCTTTGGCCTTTTTCACATAGGGGTCATTGAGCTGGCGTTGCAGCCAGCGAGTGGAACTTTCCGTGCGCTTTTTAGCGGTTCTAACCCGTTTTTCGGGATCGCGGCCTGATCGTGTCATTGCTCTATCCCGTTGCTCTTTTTTCTGGATCGCCCGGTTTTGCGCCCTGCAATGCGTGGCGACCGTTTTGACTATCAAGCTCTGCTGCCATCATGCTGCGCAAGATACCTTCGCGAATGCCGCGATCGGCAACGCCCAGCCTTGGTGCAGGCCATAGATCAAGGATCGACTCCAAGATAGCACAGCCCGCCACCACCAGGTCAGCGCGGTCATTGCCAATGCAAGGCAGTTGGCTTCGCTCTTCCGGGGACATTCCCGAAAGGCGGTTGGTGATCTCGCGCATGGATTGGGAGGGGACGATCAATCCGTCGACCGCCTTACGGTCATAATGCGGCAATTCAAGGTGAAGGCTGGCAAGGGTGGTGACGGTTCCGCTGGTCCCTAAAAGCCGGATGTCGTCCGCCTTGCTGGCGCCCGCAATTCGCCGCGCAAAAGGTGCAAAGCTTTCAGAGACCACGCGGCGCATTTCGGCATAGCGCGCAAGCCGCGCCTCTGTTGGCGATAGGCCATCATCTTGCACCGGCTGCACCGTATCGGTGAGCGAGACCACACCCCAAGGCACGCTTTGCCAGTCGATTATGTGGGGGATTTTCTCGCCGGGCTCGAGCAGGACGAGCTCGGTCGAACCCCCGCCAATATCAAATATGACCGCCGGGCCTTCGCCCGCTTCGAGCAGGATATGGCAACCCAGAACCGCAAGGCGCGCTTCTTCTTCGGCGCTGATGATGTCGAGCGCGATCCCTGTCTCGCGGCGGACCCGCTCAATAAAGGCTTCGCCATTGGATGCCCGTCGACAAGCCTCGGTTGCGACCGACCGGGCAAGGCGGACATTGCGGCGGCGCAGCTTTTCCGCGCACACCGAAAGTGCGCTCATCGTGCGTTCCATTGCTTCGTCGGAAAGCCGGCCCGATGAGGTCAAATCTTCGCCCAGTTTTACGACCCGGCTAAAGGCGTCAATGACGGTGAAATCGCCCCCTGAAGGCCTTGCGATCAGCAAGCGGCAATTGTTCGTCCCCAAATCCAGTGCAGCATACGCCTCGCCGGATCTGTATCCACCAGCAAACGAAGAGGGCTTTCCACCCTTGCCGTGTTGATTGGGAAGGGCCTCGGCCCGATCGGCTGGTGCGAGGTTGGACCCTTCGCGACTAGAGCTCGCGCGATTGGCATTTTGCCCGCGTCTGTTCGAACCACCCCGCTTTTGTTCACTGCGGGTTTGGCCGGCACCTTTGGGGGCCGCCTTTTTGTGCTGGCTAGAGCGTTTATACCGAAAATCGGCAACTTTGCCGGACCTGCTGCTCCGTCTTTTGCCAGCTCTTTTATTATCGTCCGGCGGAAGCTGATCCGCCATAAGTCATTCTTTCATATCACCGACTGCGTATTTTGCATCGGCACCTGCCGCCAGAGCTAAACGATGAGGCGACCAAGAGCAAGCAAGCTTGGTGGCCTGCAACGCGCATTTCGCAAAATAAATGGAGCCAAAGCTGTGCAATACCGCTAAGGGGCTTTCTCACGGGTGCCATTGGCGCTGGCGTTTGCCGGTTTGGACCGCATGCTAAGTATGCGCCTTTCTCATACCTCTTTTATTCCTGCGCACGCAAAATGTGCGCTTACCCAAGCGAAATTACATGTCTTTTGAAACACTACCGCCACTTTTGGGCGAGGCTTTGGTCGAACGCGGCTATTCGGCTCCGACTTCAGTTCAAGCAGCCGTCATCGATTCTGAAGCAAAGGGCCGGGATTTGCTCGTCTCTGCGCAAACCGGGTCCGGCAAGACTGTGGCATTCGGCCTTGCATTGTCCGATGAGATCTTAAGCGAAATTCGCGGCACACCGCTTACCGAAAAACCGCTCGCCTTGGTCATTGCGCCAACCCGCGAACTCGCTTTGCAGGTCAGCCGCGAACTGAGCTGGCTTTATGCCAAAGTGGGGCTTCGCATCGCAACCTGTGTCGGCGGCATGGATGCCAGCAAAGAGCGTCGCAATTTGCGTTCAGGTCCAGCCATCGTGGTGGGTACGCCGGGGCGGTTGAAAGATCACCTCAATCGCGGCTCGCTTGATCTGTCGGGCCTGGTGGGCGTGGTGCTCGATGAAGCGGACGAAATGCTCGATATGGGCTTTCGCGATGATCTGGAAGAAATCCTCGATGCCGCGCCCGAAACACGCCGCACGCTGTTGTTCTCGGCGACTTTGCCGCGTGCGATTGTGCGTTTGGCAGAACGCTACCAAAGCGATGCGCTCAGGCTCTCTCTTGCAGGACAAGACCGCGGGCATGGCGATATCAGCTATCAGGCGATCACCGTTGGCCCATCTGAGATCGAGAAGGCTGTGGTCAATCTGCTGCGTTTTCACGATCCCGAAACGGCGATTTGTTTTTGTGCGACCCGCGACAGCGTGAGACGGCTTCACGCAACCTTGCAAAACCGCGGGTTTGGGGTCGTGGCGCTGTCTGGGGAGCACTCCCAATCAGAACGCAATCAGGCGCTGCAGGCGATGCGGGACCGGCGTGCGCAAGTGTGCGTTGCGACCGATGTTGCTGCACGCGGCATCGACCTTCCCTCGCTTAGCCTTGTGATCCATGCAGAGGCCCCGCGCGATGCCGAAACGCTGCAACACCGTTCGGGGCGCACAGGGCGCGCAGGCAAGAAAGGCACAGCAGCAATTCTGGTGCCGTTCAACCGTCGCCGCCGTCTTGAAAGCATGCTTCGCGGTGCGAAAATCGAGGCGCAGTGGATGGGCGCGCCAACGCCCGAAGCTATTGCCAAGAAAGATCATGTCCGTCTGATGGAGGCTCTCACCGCGCCTGCCGAATATGAGGACGATGACCGGGCGATTGCAGCTGAGCTTTTGGAGCAAATGGCACCAGAGGATATCGCTGCAGCGCTGGTCAAAGCGCACCGCGCCAAGATGCCTCAACCCGAAGAGTTGATGGCAAACACACCCCAGGCGCATGAAAAGGCCAAGGAAGAACGTCGCCGCGACGGCTTTGAAGATATCGTATGGTACAAGATGGGCGTGGGCCGGCGTCAGAGCGCTGAGCCGCGCTGGATCCTGCCGCTGATCTGCAGGCGCGGGGGGATTACTCGCAATGAAATCGGTGCGATCCGTGTGGGCCCTGATGAAACGTGGTTCCAGGTTCCGCGCGCCGTGGCACCCGCTTTTGCGCAAAGCTTGCAGCAAACAGAAAACAGCGGCGACAAGCAGGACGATATTCCGATTGAGGAATCGGCTGAAGGCCCCCGCATGGAGGCGCGCAGCAACCGCAAGCACGGCGGGCCCAAGGCTTTTGCAAAACCATTTCGCAAAGGCGGCGGCAATTGGGAAAAGGGTCCCAAAGGCGCCAGGGGCGACAAAGGCCCTCGGGGCAAACGCCCGGATGACCGCGCTGCACCATTTGAAGGCGGCAAACCCTTTGGCGCAAAGCCCAAGTTTGACCGCAAGGATAAAGGCGCACCGGGTAAAGGCACCGGAGCCAAGAAAGCCGGAGCCGATTACAAAGGCGGAGCTGGGAAAAAGCCGAAACCCAAAGGCGACAAGCGGTACTAGGCACGCGATTCGCCCTGCTTGACCCGTGCATTTGCACGGGCTAGAGGCGCGCGGCTCTTGCCCCGTCGTCTAATGGTAAGACTACGGACTCTGACTCCGTCAATTGAGGTTCGAATCCTCACGGGGCATCCAGACTTCTATCCCTTGACAGCAAAGCTTGCCCGCTGTGACAAAACGGTGGGACGCTCGCGCTTGAGGTTCTCTCGGTTCGACTGCGCCACCGCGCTCAAATCTCCTGTCATCTGCCAGAGCTGAGCTGCGTAACCTTTTCGGGCGAGATTGCAGCTAGCCGTAGTTGCTGGGTGTCTCGTGGAGTAGCTTGTCTATAGAGCTAGGTTGTAACTGGCGTCGCGCCAAAGGCTTCGTGCGATGCATCCGGGGTCTTCTGTTGAACCTTCCCGTGCAGTGTTTTCTTATAATCGAACTCGTTGAAGAAAGACCGGATTTGGCGCGGCTCGCTTAAGCCCCGTCCTTCACGCCTATGCCGCGTAAAAGGGCTCAAAATGCCGCAAAAAAAGGGGGCGACCGCACCGGGTCGCCCCCTTTCGCTCTGGATGAGCAACCGGTGGCTAGAACTGAATACCGATCCCGGCATTCGCGCCGGCATTGCCGCGACCGTCGACGGTTGCGCCCACCTTGATGACCGCGTCTTCCATCGCGTGCGAGGCACCGAAGGAGAAGGCGACCTCGCCGCCCCATGTGGCGGTGCCCATGCCGATCATGGTGCGGCCTGCGTTCATCGGCTGGGGAATGCTTGCAACGGCCATGGCGCCCGCGATCCCTGCATTGGAATCGTCAACCGCGTCCTCCAGTCGGAAATCGAGATCGGCCAAGCCGGCGGACAGATCGGCGAACTGAGTGTTGAATGCGCCCTGCAATTGCAGCGCCTGAGCATCGAGCCCAGCTTGGAACTGACCCAGATTGACGGCATCGTTTGCTGCGGTGCCTGCCGCGACATTGACGACCCGGCGCTGGTTTGTGGCAGAACCGACCGAAACGACGTTCTCCTCGTCAGCGATGGAGCCCGCGCCAAGAGCAACGCTTGAGGCTGCCGAGGCCGCCGCATTGTCACCAAGGGCAACTGCACCGTCGGCCGTTGCCGCTGCACGGTTGCCGCCTGCGAAGCTGTTGACGCCGGATGCGGTGTTGGCCCAGCCAACCGCCGTGGCGAACTGCGCGGTCGCCTGATTGCGTCCGCCAATAGCCGTTGCGCCGAAATCGCTGGCGGTGTTGGTGAAACCCAGCGCCGCAGACTGACGACCGGAAGCGATGTTGTTGTCGCCCACAGCTGCCGCGCTTTCGCCCGATGCTGCCGACTGGTTGCCGATTGCGGTGGAGTTAAGGCCCGTCGCCTGGTTGCCGCGCCCGGTGGCGAGGCTGTTCTGACCGCTCGCCGTGTTGGCCCAGCCTACAGACGTTGCGAATTGGGCGGTCGCCTCGCTTTCCCCGCCGAGCGCGGTTGCGCCAAAGCCGTCTGCCACGACTTCATAACCGAAGGCAGAGGACTCGAGCCCAAGCGCGGTCGCGCGAACGCCGACTGCCGAGGATTCTTCGCCGCTCGCTGCGGATTGGAAGCCAGCAGCAAGACTGCCTTCGCCCGTTGCTTGAGCGCGCGAGCCGACTGCGGTCGCCTGCGCGGCGCTCGCGACTGACAATGTTCCAAGCGCGGTCGCTTCTTCCTGCGAAGCGGACGCGAAGGAGCCTGCGGCAAGAGTGTCCAAGTCCGATGCTCTTGTGCTGCGGCCTAAAGCAGTTGCACGCGTGCCGGTTGCCTGGGCGTTATCGCCTACAGCCAGTGCGGCGCCGCCTGATGCGACAGACTGATTGCCGATGGCGGCGGAGTTCGCACCGGTTGCGCGGTTACCGCGTCCGGTGGCGAGGCTGTTTTCGCCGCTGGCATTGTTGGCCCAGCCGACCGAGGTTGCAAATTGTGCTGTCGCTGAGCTTTCTCCGCCCAGAGCCGTCGCGCCGAAGCTGTCTGCGACGACTTCATAACCGAAGGCTGAGGATTCGAGCCCGGATGCGGTCGCGCGGACCCCGACTGCGGAGGCTTCCTCGCCGCTTGCGATTGAGCCAAGGCCAACGGCGGTGCTGCCAAGGCCGGTCGCCTGGGCATTATCGCCCACTGCCAGCGCGCTGTCAGCCGATGCCACGGACTGGTTGCCGATGGCGGCAGAGTTGAGGCCCGTCGCCTGATTGCCGCGTCCGGCTGCAAGGCTGTTCTGCCCGCTCGCCGTGTTGGCCCAGCCAACTGCGCTGGCGAACTGGTTGGTCGCCTCGTTTTCGCCGCCGAGCGCCGATGCACCGAAGCCGTCGGCGAGGTTCTCGTAGCCGATGGCTGAGGATTCGAGACCATTGGC
>NZ_JMIW01000008.1 GCF_000715015.1 Erythrobacter longus | reverse complement strand
TCGGCGAGGTTCTCGTAGCCGATGGCTGAGGATTCGAGACCATTGGCAACGGAGCGGACGCCCACTGCGGTTGTCTCCTCGCCTGTCGCGGTGGTGCCTGTGCCGACCGAAACGGTCTCGTTGCCATCAGCAGTTGCGACTGAACCCACAGCCACGGACCCTTCTCCCGCTGCTACTGGCAACTGACCTATGCCCACTGCTCCTTCGCCGACTACAAGTGGAGAGTTACCGCAAGCGAACGCATCGTCTCCTATGAGAATCTCTGAGCTAGTGCCTGCGCCTGAGGTGTCACAAGATCTTTGCGCTTGGGCCGGATTGGCGAGCATGGCAGCGGTAAGAACGGTTGAGGTGAGCAGCGCAAGACGCGCTATCGAAGTGTGAGTTTTGTCGAATTGCATAGTGATATTTCCTTGAGTTGGACCGTTTGTTCGATCCGGGTCGCAGGCACCCGTTAGATTGCTCTCCGGTCCAAAGAACCCGAGCGCCCGCGACCCTTCACGCGCTGCTCCTGCACGGGCAGCAGCACCTTGGACCTAGCGACGGCCCAAGGGTGCGAGCGTGGTAGCCAGCGTTGGAAATGTGATTGCAGAGCGTTGTATTTGCGGAAGGTCCGCAGCATGCGCGGCGCTATGAGCAAATAGGCGGGGGCGGAAAAAGGGGGCGGCTAGAGAGTGGGAAGGTGTAAAGCGATTGCTGCACACCGTTCTGGGATGTTGATTGAAACTTGTTCTTACGGCTTCTTCGCGGAAGGTTATCCGTAGAACTCAAGAAGTTGGCCTCGCCAATGTAAAAAAGCATGGACCGAGCATGCGAAACTCGCATATCTGTAGGAGATACTTGGCTGCCTTATGGATTTTGGGTTGGGCGAATGAGCTTTCTTTTTCAGCCGTTTCCAACACCCAAGAGCTCCTGCGGGACCAGGCGCAGGTCACCGACTGGGCGGAAATTATGGTCATGGAGTCCATGAAGCTGGGATTGCTGTTTTTGGCAGAGCGATTGCGTCACCCGCTTGGACAAAAGCTGATCCTGCACATTGAGCGGATGCTCACTTTCGACAAGCCTATCGCGGCCATGAGGGGGTTTGGGTCCAGAACATGACAAAACCCCTGTTCACGATGCAGACCATCGGACCCTTCGAAGTTCGAGACATGGATGGTGTGGTGCCCCTTCCGCCGTCGCGCAAGACGAAGGCGCTGCTGGCCTATCTGTTGCTTGCTGAACGCAAGCATTCGCGCCAGTCGCTGTGCGAACTGTTCTGGGACAACACCGCAGATCCACTGGCGAGCTTGCGCTGGTCACTGACCAAGTTGCGCCAATTGTTGAAAGCTGATGGCGCGACGATCATTCATGCCGACCGGGAATCGGTCTGGCTCGACAACAGCCGCATTGCAATCGACAAGGACCCCCTCAACCTGGTGGCTAACGAAGGCGGCGTTGCTGAAGAGCACGCCGACAAGGTCTGGAAATCAACCATTGGCGTGCCACTGGAAGGATGCGAGCTTCCCAATCATGGCGACTTCATGCTCTGGGTGGAGGCGTATCGCCAGGATTATGCCCGCCTGCGAGCAGGCATCGCCAAGCAATTTGCACGCGATGATAGTCTGTCCTGGCAAACGCGCGACAAGTGGGCGGAGCGGTGGCTGCGGTTCTCTCCTTACTCTGCGGGGGCCGCGGTTACTGCCTATCAGAACAAGTTTTACGCAGCAGGGCGCCCCGCAGCGCAGGGTTTTGCAAAGAAACTCACGAAATCCTTCAACGAGGCCGGAATTCAGCCACCCGATTTCGTGATCGATGAGAATGCCGTCGAAGACATTCCACGCGCAAGCCTGATCGCACCCGCCGAACAGCAAATCCGGTTTGTTCAGGGTGAAGACGGCGTCAGCATCGCCTGGGCAAGCGTGGGCGATCCGGGCAATCCACCGCTCGTGAAGGCGGCCAACTGGCTGAACCATCTTGAACTTGACTGGGACGCACCAATCTGGAGTCCGCTGTTCAAGGAGCTTTCACGATCGCACCGCCTGCTGCGCTATGACGAGCGAGGCTGCGGCTTGTCGGACTGGGATGTCGAGGACATCAGTTTCGACAGCTTCGTAAAGGATCTTGAGCAGGTCGTCGATGCGGCGGGCCTTGATCGGTTTCCCTTGCTCGGGATCAGTCAGGGCGCGGCCGTGTCAATCCGCTACGCAGTGCTCAATCCTGACCGGGTTTCGCACTTGATCCTGTTTGGCGGCTATGATTGCGGTTGGCGTCACACCGCAACCGCAAAGGCAGTGATCGAGCGCGAGGCTGTGATGGTCCTGACCAAGGTGGGATGGGGCATGGATAACCCGGCCTACCGTCATGTGTTCTCTCGCACGTTCATGCCCGATGCCAATGCTGAAGAACTGGATTGGTTCGATGAGTTTCAGAGGTTGACCACAAGCTCAGACAACGCCGTGCGTTTTCTCGACGCATTCTCGACGATTGATGTGCGGGACGATCTGGCGAAGATCAGGTGCCCGACCCTGGTGGTGCACAGCCGAGAGGATTTGCGCATCCCGTTCGCGACAGGGCGGAAGCTCGCCGCGAGCATTCCCGGCGCACAGCTCGCCGGTCTCGACAGCAAGAACCATTTGTTGCTGGGCCGTGAAAAGGCCTCGGCGCAATTCGTCCAGCTGGTTCGAGAGTTCCTGGCAAAGGGCTGAGAAAGTGCAGTTTCAGCGGCTGGCGAGATCGTGTTCGTCAACACGGCGCATAATTGCCTCGCCATGCGCGACGGCAAGCAGGCCTTTGTCTCCGCAGTATCGAAGCCCGACACGAGCGCCGGCGCCTGCGTCGACTGGTTCCGCGTCGATGGCGAAGTGCGGGGCGGCGAAGACGGGATCGACGCGACCAATATAGCTGGTGCCACCAAGTTTGCGGGGCTCGAACTGCTTACCAGCTCGGGCGCGATATCGATGCGAGTTCGACCCGCACCAATTTCGATGCGCTCAACGGATATGCTCTGGGAGGTAGAGTTGAGTTGGGCTATCGCACGCAGGGCACGTCGTTCTTCGTCGAACCGCGCGTCAGCTTCGATTTCCAGAAGAGCGACCTCGATGATGACCTAAGTCCATCTTTGCTGTCAAAGGTCCATCTTTGCTGTCAAAGGACAACTTCGTGCACTTTTTTGCGGACGTCACCTTGGATCGGGAGGCTTGGCCAAATTGATTGATGATGACGTCTCGTCTGTGCACCGCGCAGCCTGCGACCGCGGTGAGGCGACCTATATTGATCCGCAAACCGGCTTTATGGTGTTCACAAAGGTGGGCCTTCTTGAGCGCGGCAAGTGCTGTGGCTCGCGGTGCCGCCACTGTCCGTTTGGGCACGAAAATGTGCCACAAAAACGCTGAGTGAGCGGGGGCAATCATTGGTTGCCTGCGTAACAATACGAGGGCCCTAAGTCACTGTTGCCAGCACGCCAATTGAAGCGCAGGGTTGTGATCGCCCCGATCTGGTGCAACCGGCAACAAGGAACAGACGATCGAAGACCAACATCTCGACGATGACGCTGCGAAAGCGCTTGCCTCTGGGGAAGCCATCGCCCGCGAAGTGCGCGGCGAGGACGGGCGCACATACAATCGCACGGTCGAACCCTATCGCTCCAAGCTTGGCGGCATTATCGCAACCTATTTACCAGTCGAAACGAGCACGGATGAAGAGGGTGAGACACGCAGCGATTTTCTCATGCGCGAGCTTGATCACAGAGTGAAAAACATGCTCGCGATCATCTTGTCGATTGCTGAGATTACCGCGCGCTCGAACACCGATATCAGCACATACAAGAACGATTTTCGCGCGCGGCTTGAATCGATGGCGCGCACCCATAATCTGTTGGCGCAGGCGCAATGGAGCGGGCTTGAGTTTCGAGCCCTTGTCGAAGAGGAGCTTTTCGCAATCGCGCCTCGCCAAGCGATCACAATCGAGGGGCCAGAGCTTTCCATTTCGCCGGTTGCTGCGCAGTCTTTGGCGATGTTCCTGCATGAATTGGCGGCCAATGCAGCCAAATACGGGGCTTTGGCGAGCGATGTTGGGGCGATCGCTATCGCTTGGGAAATCCAGCCCGGTGCGGGAGGTGCGGGCGGCGCGGGCGATGCGGGCGGTGCGGGCGGCGCGCTGATCTTGAATTGGCAGGAAAGTGGCGGACCATCGGTGACCCCGCCCGAACGAGAAGGCTTTGGCGGCAAGGTCATCAACCGTTTGTTCAAGCGCCAGCTCGAGGCGGAGGTTCAAACGCGCTGGGACGCATCAGGCATCCAGTTGGAGGCGAAAATCCCGCTCTCCAGCCTCACGGTATCAAAGGCTTGAAGCGCTCCGATCTCCTGCCCAACATTTTTCACCAGTTCCCATGATGCGACAGACAACTGGCATCTTGCCGCAAGCGGGACCTGCGCCTAGGTGACTGCCATGAATAATACACCAGAAAACAAAGCCCACGGTGACGACCATGATCTGTCGACCCGCAAATTCTATCCCGCACAAGAAGAAAGCCGCTTTGCTGATGAAGCGCCGGTTGGAACTCCGCAAACCGATCATCCGGCCTACAAGCTGGCGTTTCGCGACACCGATTTTCTGCTGCGCGATGAGCTTCGCCCTGTTCGTTTTCAACTTGAGCTGTTGAAGCCAGAGATGCTTTTGGATGAGGCGCGCGTGGGCTCAACCATGGTGATGTACGGTTCTGCGCGTATCCCATCCCAAGAAGAGGCACAGGCCAAGATTGATGCGGCTAAAGACGGCGATGAGTGGGACCAGAAGGTCGCTGCCAACCTCGCGAAGAAAGCGAAATATTACGAAGAGGCCCGCAAGCTTGCGCGGCTGGTGTCGGAGAAAGCCATCATTGAAGACGGCAAGCGGCAGTTTGTGGTGTGTTCAGGTGGTGGCCCCTCGATCATGGAAGCGGCCAATCGCGGGGCGAGCGATGCAGGGGGCGAGTCGATCGGCCTCAACATTGTGCTGCCTCACGAGCAAGCGCCCAACCCCTATGTGACACCGTATCTGTCGCTCAACTTCCACTACTTCGCGCTTCGCAAGATGCATTTCCTCTTGCGGGCAAAGGCCGTTGCGGTGTTCCCGGGCGGATTTGGGACCTTTGATGAGTTCTTTGAGCTTCTCACCTTGATCCAGACAGGCAAGATGAAAGCTCTTCCCATCCTTTTGTTTGGCAAGGAATTCTGGACCCGCGTGATCGACTTTGAGGCGATTGCCGAAGAAGGGACGATTGCGCGCAAGGACCTTGAATTGTTCCATTGGTGCGAAACAGCCGAAGACGCGTGGGACCATATCGCCGAGTTCTATCACCTGGGGTAGAATTTACGCGCTTTAGCTTCGCTCGATCAAATCGCTGCGGGCGTGGCTTTCACGCGGCAGTTTAACGTCAAAGATCAGGCCTAGCTTTTGCAGCGCTGAAATTACCCACCATCCTGGGTCACTTTGCCCTTTATCGAGGCCAATGCGTGCGCTTTCAGGAAAGGCGTGGTGATTGTTGTGCCAGCATTCGCCATAGGTCAAAAGGCCAAGGCCAGGTAGATTTGATGCCTGAATTCCTGCATCTTTCACCCACCATCGGCCCGGTCCCGGATTATGACAAAAATAGGTGACGGTCCAATGCCCAGCCGAGCTGATAAAAACCCGGGCGCATATGCCCCAAGCCACAAAAGACCAGCCTCCCGCCCAGTACAAGCCAATCGCCAATGGAATTTGGTGAAAGCGCCAAGTCTTGTCGAGGAAACGGTAAAAGGGGTCATGCGCGATGTCTTTCTCCACGGTGACGCGCGGAGGCCGTTCGAATTCAAATCGGCAAAACAGGTTCCAGAAAAGGTCGATTAAAAAAGGGCGTGTGTGACCAAAGAAATCATGACACTTGGGCTCTCGCTGTGCCCAGTCTCTCGTATCGTGGATCGTAATGATCCCCGTGGGCCCAGACACCCCGACGAGCGTTCCGATATAAATAAGCGTGCGTTCAAGCCATTTTTGGGCGGCAAAGGTCCGGTGGATCATCATCCGGTGCATGCCTACGCTGTGGCCGATCAGGAGCGTTGAATAGGTGAGGGTCAGAAACAGTAGCACGGCCTGCAAGCTTGCATCGACCAGCGCAAAGCCAGTGCCCACGATCATCACCCCGCTCCAGACCGCTTTAGGCCAATCGACGCGCACTTGGCCTCTACAAGGATCGGCTTTCTGTCCGTCAACTCTGAGGACGGGCTCCATCATTATCGGCGCACCGCTTGATGACCCAAGGGGCCGTTGCCTGCGCCAAAACCCGGTGCGTTCATTATTGCTGAGCGCACGAATTGGCGCGCTATTGTTACCGCTTCTTCCATGCTTTCACCGCGGCCAATAAGGGTGGCAATGGCGGACGATAGGGTGCAGCCGGTCCCGTGGGTGTGGTCGCTTTCGATCCGGGGATCGGCAAAACGGCGCAACTCTCCGGCGGCGTCGACCAGAATATCGACGACATCGCCTTCCAAATGGCCACCTTTGGCAAGGACGAGGGTTTGAAGTTCAGCGGCAAGCGCAATCGCAGCCTCACACATTTCGTCAACCCCGCCAATTTTGCGGCCTGACAGCAATTCAAGCTCTGCTAGATTGGGTGTAACGAGGCTCGCCTTACGCAGTAATCCGCCGCGCAAAGCTTCGACCGCGCTTTCATCGATCAGACGATGGCCAGATGTCGCCACCATCACCGGGTCAATCACCAAAGGCACGCCGGTATCAAGCTTGAGAGCATGGAGGCTGTCGCCAACCTCGCGCACGATGGCCTCGCTTGCGAGCATTCCGATCTTGATCGCGTCGACCCCGATGTCCTTGGCGCACGCCTCGATTTGTTTTGCAACAAAGCCTTGGGGAAAGCTTTCAACGGCTGTGACGCTGCAAGTGTTTTGAGCCGTCACACTGGTGATTGCGCTCATCGCATAACCGCCCAGCATTGTGATCGTCTTGATGTCGGCCTGAATGCCCGCCCCGCCGCTGGAATCCGACCCAGCGATTGTGAGGATGCGCGGAGGGGCTGGGAGAGGGGAGGCCAACCGACTGCCCCTAGGCCGCAGTGCGAACCGCGTCGCAGACCCGGTCAACCACGGCTTCGACCTGGGAGGCATCGTCGCCTTCGGCCATGACGCGGATCACGGGTTCCGTGCCTGATGGGCGAATGACCAGCCGGCCTTTGCCTTCAAGCTCGGCTTCTGCCTCAGCGATCACTTGCTGCACGGTTACATTTTCAAGCGGCGCGCCGCCATCGTATCGCACATTCTTCAAAAGCTGCGGCACGGGATCAAACAGGTGCAGGATTTCGCTCGCCGGTTTGCCAGAACGCACAAGCGATGCGAGCACCCGCATCGCTGCGACTGTGCCATCGCCCGTGGTTGTGTGGTCGAGCATAATCATATGGCCCGATTGTTCGCCGCCCACGTTAAAGCCGCCTTCTTTCATGCGTTCCAGAACGTAGCGGTCGCCAACCTTGGTGCGCTCTAAGGTGAGGCCCTGTCCCTGCAAAAACCGCTCAAGCCCCAGGTTCGACATGACCGTTGCGACAACGCCGCCGCCTTTGAGTGAGCCTTTCTCGTGCATCCGGCTGGCGATAAGGGCCATGATCTGGTCGCCGTCCACTTTGCGGCCCTTTTCATCGACCACGATCAGGCGGTCTGCATCGCCATCCAGCGCAATCCCGATATGCGCGCCTTCTGCGACAACTTTGGCCTGAAGCGCCTCGATCGAGGTTGAGCCTACGCCGTCATTGATGTTGGTGCCGTTGGGATTGACGCCCAAGGTGATGACCTCTGCGCCCAATTCCCAAATGGCGGATGGGGCGACCTGATAGGCCGCGCCATGGGCGCAATCGACCACGACTTTAAGGCTGTCGAAGCGTACATCATTGCCAACCGAGTTTTTGACCGCGTGGATATATCGCCCGCGCGCATCATCAATCCGGCGGGCACGGCCGATGTTCTCAGCCGTGGCAAGAGTTGGTTCGACATCCAACAGCGCCTCGATCTCTGCCTCGGCCTCGTCGGAGAGCTTAAAGCCGTCTGGACCAAACAGCTTGATCCCGTTGTCAGCAAACAAATTATGGCTGGCCGAGATCATCACGCCCAAGTCCGCGCGCATTTCGCGGGTGAGCAGGGCGATGGCAGGTGTTGGCAATGGCCCCGTCATAATGACATCCATGCCCACACTGGTGAAGCCTGCGACAAGAGCGCTTTCCATCATATAGCCGGACAGGCGCGTATCTTTTCCGATGACGACGCGGTGGCGGTGTTTGCCGCGCACGAAGTAATTGCCTGCCGCTTGGCCCACGCGCATCGCGGTTTCGGCGGTCATTACGCCTGCATTGGTGCGGCCCCTGATGCCGTCGGTTCCAAAGAACTTGCGTGTCATGGTGTGTCGCTCATGTCCTTACATTTCGTGGGCGAGGCCATAGCGGCCTAAAGTTTCTTCCGCGTTATTCGCTGCGCCATCAATTGTCACTTGGTTGTGACCCGGTTATCGCCGCAAGGGAAGGGCAATCGGGCAAACACCCAACAAGTTACATTTTTAGGCCCAATGCATTCCGGGGGAGGACCTTTTCTTGAGCGAAAAACCTGAAATGACAGCGACTGACAACGGATATGAGTTGCTGACGATCCGGCTGCCTGTGATCGCGACCTTTGCCGCTTTGATCATCGGGCTTGGCGCAGGCGTGCTTTTGTCCGATGCGCAATTGCCTGAGCTTTTGCTCCAGTCGTTAGGCGTGGTGGGGTCGCTTTGGCTTCGCAGTTTGCAGATGACGATTATCCCGCTGGTTGCAGCTTTGCTGGTGCTGGGCCTTGCTCAAATGGTTCAGGCCGCAAAAGCGGGGGCGGCGGCACGGCGGTTTCTGGGGCTCGTCTTCGGCGTGCTCATCGCAGGAGGCCTCTTCACAGCGATTGTCCTGCCCCTGCTGCTTGACATCTTCCCTATCCCCGAAAGCGCGAGCGGATTTCTCGCAGAAGTGCCCGAAGGGGAACTTGCGGTGCCGGGCATCCTCGATTTTCTCGCCTCGCTTATTGCGCCCAATATTATCGCCGCAGCGGGGGAGACGGCGATGCTGCCTTTGACCATATTCTTTGCGCTGTTTGCGATTGCCATTTCTCAGCTTCCCAAGGCTCAGAACGCCTCGCTCATGGGGTTCTTCCATGCGCTTGCCAATGCAATGCTGCTGATTATCGGTTGGGTCTTGTGGATTGCGCCTATGGGCGTGTTCGCGCTGGCCTTTGGTGTGGGGATGCGCAGCGGGGGAGGGGCCTTTGCAGCGCTTGCGCACTATATCCTGATCGTGTCGGCGATGGGCGGATTTATTCTGGTTCTGGCGTATGTCGTCGCATGGGCGCTTGGCGGGATTTCGCCGCTTCGCTTTGCCCGCAATGTGCTCCCCGCACAGGCGGTGGCGGTGTCCACGCAAAGCTCGCTTGCCAGCCTTCCCGCTATGCTCGACAGCTCAAGCCGCTTGGGGCTGCGCTCCACCACCAGCGAATTTGTCCTGCCATTAGCGGTCGCCATCTTCCGCGCGACAAGCCCTGCGATGAATATGGCGGTGGCGTTGTATGTCGCAGCCCTTGCCGGGGTAGAGATCACATTGCCGCTTGCGATTGCGGGAATCCTGGTGGCGCTGATTATCTCGGTCGGATCGGTCAGCCTTCCCGGCTCCATCAGCTTTGTCGTATCCATCGGCCCCATCGCCAT
Organism: Erythrobacter longus; assembly: GCF_000715015.1. Classification (GTDB taxonomy): domain Bacteria; phylum Pseudomonadota; class Alphaproteobacteria; order Sphingomonadales; family Sphingomonadaceae; genus Erythrobacter; species Erythrobacter longus. The sequence continues at coordinate 19,891 of NZ_JMIW01000008.1, read as the reverse complement.
TGCAATGGGCGTGCCGATTGAACCGCTCGCCCTGCTTGTGGCCGTGGAAATGCTTCCCGACATTATGCGCACGCTTGCCAATGTGACGATGAATGTGGCGGTGACGAGCGCGGTGGATCGAACGGCGCATTAGGCCCGTGTTACTGTGAGCCCGCTTGTTCCTCTGCAAGACCATGTTCAAGAACATCGCCTTTGAACAAGGGTTCGCCAAACAGGAAGCCGATGACATTTGGCTTACCGATATGGTCGAACAAAGCGGTGAGCGTCAGCAAAATCGGCACCGATAAAAGCGCGCCGGGCACGCCCCAAATCCAGGTGAAATAGGATAGTGCGATCAGGATCATCACCGGGCTCATGGTGAAACGCGCGCCGAGGATCGATGGCGTCAGCACGTTTCCCTCAACCGCGTTCAATCCAAGATAGGCAAGCGCCGGGATCATGCCCAGCCACACAGTCTCTGCTGTCCCAAGCCCGAAAAGCGCGAGCAATGCGGTCATGAACATCGGGCCGATATAGGGCACGAAATTGAGGATCATGGCAAGCCCGCCCCACATGATCGGTGCTTCCACGCCCAGCGCCCATGCACCCAATGCCACGACCACACCGACCCCTGCATTGATGCAGCCAACCGTCATGATATAGGCTGCGACCCGGTCCTGAACTTCGCGGATTGCGCGCGCGGCTTTCACGCTTGAGCCAAAGCTTGCGCGGTCAAATAGCAAATGCCGGCGCATACGCACCCGCGCCTCGATCATGAAAAATGACATGAGAAACAAGATCAACACAGAGACCACCACCGATGGGGTCGCAAAGGCGATCTCTTCAAGCAGGGTAGGGGTGGCCAGAACAACCTCGGCCGTGCCGGTGTCGCCCATGATTTTGGCAAGCTCAGCGTTGATGATTGCAACCCATTCAAGCTCGCCGCGCAAATCTTCGAAACGTTGACCCACGCGCCCGGCAATCTCTGGGATTTGTTCAAACAACTCGAGCGCAGGTTGCAGGATCAGGCCGAGCGCGAGCAGCACGACACCCATAAAAACCAAAAGCGAGCTTAAAGATGCCAAGACATTGGGAAGCCCCATTTTGGCAAGCCTATCGGCCAGAGGTGACAATAGGATCGTCAGCAAAACCGCTGTGACGATTGGCAGGAACACAACCGAACCGATCGAGAGTACGAAAGGCAAGGCGAGGAATAGGCCAAAACCGCTCATGACAACCAGCGAGGACATAAGCCTCACTTCTTGGCGGGCGAGCGATTGGCCCGCCTCATTGGATTTGGACCGCTCAAAGCCTGGCCCTTCAAACGGCCTGTCTGGTGGTTGTTGGTTCATCGCCTGCTACATCGCCCCCACAAGGATCACGTTGTATTAGACGAGGGGATGTTCGCCAAGCTTGCTCTTTAAGCGGGTACCAGATTGCGATCAGTCTGTTGCCCCATCGCACCCTGCACTATTGATTTGCGCATTGTTGGCATTTGCCACAACTTCATCCAGTTCATCCAGGATGGCCGTGTGCGCGACCTGATCTTTTGTCGAGCGACCGGGGATATTATCCTTGGTCAGCATTTCATTAAGCGTCGCGCGCGCGCGGCCCACCCGGCTTTTGATAGTGCCCAATGCGCAGCCGCAGATTTGCGCCGCCTCTTCGTAAGAAAACCCGCCAGCCCCCACGAGCAAAAGCGCCTCGCGCCGTTCTGGCGGAAGGGTCAAAAGCGCGCGGTGCATATCTGATAAGTGGATTGGCTCTTCCTGCTCAGCGGGCTGTGTCAGCACGCGCTCTGCGACCCCTTCGTCATAATTTCCGCGGAATCGATTGCGCCGCATGTCGGTAAGATAGGCGTTGCGCAAAATGACAAAGGTCCAGGCACGCATTGATGTGCCCGGTTCAAACCGGTCTTGGGCAGCCCACGCTTTCAAAAGGGCCTCTTGCACAAGGTCGTCGGCCATGTCCGCGCGCCCGCACAGACCGCGTGCAAAGGCGCGCAAATGCGGGATCACTTCGGTGAGTTCTCGCTTAAAGTCGGCGCGCTCTCTTGCTGTTGGTTTGGGTTTCTCTTTTTTGTCCGTCACTAACTCGACTTTCCGGTGCCGGCATCATCGCCGGGCCCGGTGCTTTCGTCAAAAGCGTCGAGCAGGTCTTTGAAGCTATCCGGAAGTGGTTCATCCACGACCGAATTATAGAGCTGTTTCAATCCGTCAGCCCAAGCCGGAGACTCGGAAGCGTTGCCCGCGCGCGCATGGTCGCGCGTGCCAGCCTTATCCTTATCCGGTGTCTTATCGGAGCTCATCAACAAACCTGCTTTATCCCATTGCCTGCAGGAGATGCTGCGGGCGATTTATCACTGCCACGTTTAACAATGGGTGGCTGCGATAGTGATGAAACTTGCAAGCTTCGCAAATGTTCCCCCGATTTCCTTGGGTATGTATAATTGCAGCTGTCAGCCTTCATAGACACCCGCGAGCGACAAATAAACCTGCAAGTAGGCGCTACGCGATTATCCGAAGAACAATGCCTGGCTAATGGCCGCTTTAACGGTCTGCTCTCTAAAGGGCTTGGTCACCAGATAGGCCGGTTCAAGTCGGTCCCCGGTAAGAAGGCGCTCTGGATAAGCGGTGATGAAAATCACCGGTACATTGCTGATTGCAAGGATTTCTTTGACAGCCTCAAGGCCCGATGAACCATCTGCGAGCTGGATGTCGGCCAAGACAAGACCGGGCTTTTCCGCCTTAACTGCTGCGACCGCTTCGGCGTGAGTGCGCGCAGTACCGCAAACCTCGTGGTCGAGAGACATGGCCAGATCTTCGAGCTGCATCAGGATCATCGGCTCGTCTTCGATGATGAGAACGCGCGTTTTCTGCTCAGCATCAATTTGTGCAACAGCATCGCTTACGAGAGTTTCTACGTCGCTTACCTCGACGCCGAGGATTTGCGCTGCTTGCTGAGGCGTAAATTCCTCAACCGTGGTGAGCAGGAGCGCTTGGCGTTTCTGATCCGTGATAGCGGCAAGCTTGCGCATCGCGCTTGCTTCCTTTTGGTTTGCTTCTTGGTAATTTGTACTTGTCCGCGCATCAGGTGCAGACCCAGCTACCTCAGCGTTTGCAGGCTCATTATTATCAAGCGTGGAGTGAAACACGGTGTAGAGCGCAGTCCGACCGCCTTCGAGGGAGCGCCTTAGTGCTTCATCCTTCAGCGCAAGTTCCAGCGCCGATCGGACCATTGCATCACCCGTCTCCTGAGACCCGCTCAGAGCTCGTGCGTACCGACGCAAAAACGGGAGATCGCCCGCGAGTTGTTGACTGAGTGACACGATCATCTCCAGCAAATCATTGTAAACGTTATAAGGTTTTGCGGCCAGTCTTTTAGAAAGAGGCCGATACTCGATGTATTCAAGGCGTGTATGGACACAAATATAGGCAGGCGCAAAGGCGAAACAAAAAAATTATTAATCGCGGGAACCGGTTTTGATCACGAGCATTTATTTCATGTCGCCCACCCGATCCCCCTCCCGTCCATGCGGTTGGCGACAAGATCCCGAAAGGCCTTCACTCAGCAGAGTGGAGGCCTTTTTTCTTGTGCTCCTGCATTGACCGCGCTTACCTCAGCTAAGCGGCCTTTCGTAGATTGCGTATTCCCGGTTGACCTGGCTCTGGATCGTATCGGCAATCGCGACCATCCCTTGGTTGTCTTCGAGAATCCAGCCGATCTCGGCGCGCTTTGACCGGTATTTCGATCTGGCATAGTCGCTGATCTCGCTGATCATCATAAACGCAAGCTGGCTGGCAAGGCGTGAATTCTGGTGCTCTTTCAAGACCCCCATCAAAGGCACACGCATATCGCAATGTAGCGGTTTGCGAGCCCATTTGAGCAGATGCCACCATCCGGTTGGAAAAAGCTTTCCGCCCGATTTTGCCAATGCCTGATTAACGTCGGGAAAGGTCAGCATGAAGGCGACCGGCTTTCCATCGAGCTCTGCGATCATATTGAGGTCTTCGTGAATGACTGGCTTTAGCTTGACCCCGGTATGGGCGACTTCTTCGGGGGTAAGCGGCACAAAACCCCAATTGTCCGACCACGCATCGTTGAGAATGGCGAGGATTGTTGCCGCTTCTGCGTCCCAATCCTTCTTGCGCACGCGGCGAACGGTGATGCGTTCATTGCGCATCCCCGATTTGACAATCCGTTGCACAATGGGAGGAAATTCGTATGTGATGTCCAAGTCATAGGTGTAGAGCGTTTTGATCCGCTCATAGCCTGCGCCTTCAATCCACCCCTGATAATGGGCCGGATGGTGCCCCATCATAATGACAGGGGCATGGTCCTGCCCCTTCACAAGCAATCCCGGTTCTTCCCAGATCGACATGGATATGGGACCAACGCAGCGGCTCATCCCCTGCTCGCAGAGCCAGTTTTGCGCGGTATCGAGCAGCGCTTTGGCGGTTTCCTCATCCTCGGCGTCGAAATATCCGAACATTCCTGTGCCCGGACCAAAGCCTTGGTCTGGCGGCATTTGCAGGGCAAGCTCATCGATATGCGCGCTTATCCGTCCCACGGGTTGCCCAGCGCGCATCGCGATGAATAGCTGAGCTTTGGCATGGCCAAAGAACGGATTTTTGTCCGGGTTGACGAGCTCAAGCTGCTCTGAACGCAATTGCGGGACAGAGTTTTCGACCCGCGCAGCAAAGGCGCGGCCAACGTCGACAAAGCGTGCGCGGCCCTTTTTGCCGCTAACCGCCTCAATGCTAATCGCCAATTGTCCGTCAGTTGAAACCATTTAGCCCCACTCTTAGTATATTCTACGAGGATTGATGTAGCTCAATGCGCTGACCTCTCGCCTGAAGCCTACCTCTTGCCCGAAGGAAACCGACAAGCCAATCGATCACTCTGATCATATCACCGCGTTTGCGTGGATCGCCTTGTATGCTCTATGAGCGGGCGCTTGGAACAGTAATTTGATGACAATGCACCAATCAATTCCCCCAGCCGCTTCGCACGATGCGACGAAACCCCGCGCAGCGCGTGCGGATTTTCAGACGCAGGACGATAAGGATATGCTGCGCGCTGCACGCGATCTGACCAAAGATCTGGGTGAGGCGAAGGCCAGCATTTATTGGCCCGACATGCTGATTTCCACCGCCATTGGCTATGGCGGGATTGCGGTTGCTATCCTGGCCGACAATCTCGGCGTTGCGCTTGCAGCAGGGCTTATCGCCTCGCTTGCGCTTTATCGCTCGCTCATGTTCATCCACGAGCTCACCCATATTCACAAAAACGCGCTTCCTGGCTTTCGTCTGGGTTGGAACCTGCTTGTGGGCATTCCAATGATGGCACCAAGCTTCATGTATGAGGGCGTCCACGTCATCCATCATAAGCGCACGCAATATGGCACGATTGAGGACCCGGAATATCTCCCGCTTGCCTTGATGAAGCCGTGGAGCCTGCCGCTGTTTGTGATTGTCGCGCTGCTTGCCCCGATTGCGGTCATCGTGCGATCTGCCATTTTGGTGCCTTTGGGCCTTGTGATCCCGCCTTTGCGACGGATGGTGTGGGAGCGGGCGTCATCCCTTTCCATCAACCCTGATTTTCGCCGCAAGCCTGCAACCGGTGACTTTGCCAAGCAGGTCCGCTTTCAACAATTGGGGGCGAGCATCTGGGCGATTGCTTTGTTGCTAAGCCCGCTTGCGATTGGCTGGCGGCCGTTGCTGATTGCGCTTGCGATCATGTCGTTTGCGACCCTGCTCAACCAATTGCGCACACTGGTTGCGCATTTGTGGGAGAATGAGGGCGAACCAATGACCGTGACAGCGCAGTTCCTAGACAGCGTGAATGTCCCGCCACCGGGCATCGCTGCTGAAATCTGGGCACCTGTTGGCCTTCGCTATCACGCGCTGCACCACCTGATGCCCTCCATGCCTTATCACGACCTGCCCGAAGCGCACCGTCGCTTGGCGCGCGAGCTTGGCGATGGCTCCACCTATGACGGGGCGAACCATCCGGGGCTTTTCAATCTGGTCGGGCGAATTGCGCGCAGCACCATGCTTTCGCGCTGAGCGATTTTGCGACTTGGTAATAGGGTCCTGAGCCTAGTTGAATTTCTGCACTTTTGATCCGGCTGGCGGCTCAGTCATGTCGGGCGGATTGCGTCCGGTCTCCATCGTATCTGGGATCGCGCGATCTTGTGAAGGCCCGCTTGATCCGGCTTGCCCCTGACCGCCGTTCGCGCCGCCGTTCGCGCCACCGTTCGCGCCACCGTTCGCGCCGCCGTTCGCGCCGCCATTTGTCCTGCCTTCACTTCCATCAGCCGCGTCTTCACCGGCCCCCATACCTTCAGCCGGCTCCAGAGGGATTGCCTCAGTGATATCGGGCGTTTCTTCCTGCTCTCTCCCACACCCGCCAAGCGCCAAGAGGAGGGCGAGCGTGCTGATCTGAATGGCGCGTTGCATGGTCAGTGTCTCCTGGTAATTGCACCCAGTGTAACCGGTGATCCTATTCAAGGAAATGGATCATCGCACACCGTCTCTCAATGGGAAGGCCGTGGTCGGCTTCTAATGCAAGCTCGTTGGCCAGTCGGGGGTGCGCATCAAGGGCGGTGACTTCCTCAAACCCGCGCCGTTCGTAAAACGGCCCATTCCAGGGAACATCGCGAAAAGTGGTAAGGGTGAGGGCGGCAAACCCTGAATTGCGCGCATCGATCATACAGGCACGAAGCAGGCCAGCGCCAACGCCTTGCTCTTGGAAGCCGGGATGCACGTCGATTTCCCAGATATGAAGCTCGCGCCGAAACGGTTCGGTGACGATAAAGCCGATCATCCGCTCGCCCGAATGCGCAACTAGGCTGTGACCTTTGCGGATCAACCGGTGCAAGCGCTCTACGGGCAGGGTCTGCGTGCCTGCCAGATCCGCCAGTCCGTCAACGTTCTGGAACAGGGCTCCGGCAGCGCGCTCGATATCCGGCATGAAGTCGGCATCATCTTTGCGTGCGAGCCGCAGCGACCAGTCTTGCCCGCTCATTCCCCGGTCACTCTTCAGTGCGAATGAGGACCGTCTCACCCACCAAAAGGAACAAGAAGAACGGTGCCCATGCCGCCAAGAAAGGCGGATATCCGCCAAAACTACCCATAGCGAGCGCCGCATTGTCGACCACGAAATAGGCAAAACCCAAAGCCATGCCGATAACCGCGCGTACGAACAATTGACCAGATCGCGCCAAGCCAAATGCAGCGATGGAGCCCAATAAAGGCATCAAAAGCGCGGACAAAGGTCCAGAAATACGGTGCCACCATTTGGCCCGCATTTCGGTCGTGCGCCGCCCAACCGCTTCGAAGGCGTCAATGGTCTGGGAAAGCTCCCAAAAGCTTTGTCCGTCAGGGTCGATGGATTGAAGATCAATCTGGGCAGGGGTGAGCGTCTCTCCCACCACAAGCGTTTTGATCTCCTGTGTCTCGGCGCTGCCTACATCGAAGGATTTTGCGTTTTCAAGCTGCCATCCAGGCGCGGCATAGGTCGCGCGCGGTGCTCTTACTTGTTCGCTGATAATCCCGCCGGGCGCGCGCGCGTACCAAGTGACATTGGTAAGCTCAATTTTATCGCCTGCACCAGTTAAGATCGCCGCGGTCAAAATGTTCTCGCCATCGGTCAAATAGACATTGGCACGGACGCCTGAATCTTCGGGGACAGGCCCATAGTCTACCGCCTCCCATGCTTTGATGGTGGCATTGGCGCGCGTGACGATCCTCTCGTTAAAGCCAAAGCTGATGACCGAAATCAAGGCAGCGGTCAAAAGCAGCGGGGAGAGCACTTGATGCGCGGAAAGTCCTGCCGCTTTCATCGCCACCACTTCGCTGTTCTGGTTCAACGTCACAAGGGTGATGAGTGTCGCAAGCAGCACGGAATAGGGCAGGAAACGCGATATCAGCTGCGGTATTCTGAGGCTCACATATTTCAATATCTCGGCCTGGCCATTGCCTTCCGGTTCCAGGATCGTGCCCGAATTGCCCAGCAGGTCGAGCGCCATCAATACCAGAACCAGCATCACCAGCACGGCCAGAATGCGCACGACGAACATCTTGGCCAGGTAAAGCGTCAGGCTGCGCGAAGGGAAAAAGTCCAATTGCATTGGGTTTGATGCCTGCCCTTATTCCGCAGGGGCCAGGGACGTATCCCCAGCGTCTGTTTCGGTTTCTGCCTGATGATCGGCCACAAGTGATTTGGGTTTGCGCCGGCCAAACAGCTTGCCCACTCGCTTGGCCGTTTTGCCAATCAGCCGGTCAAGCACGCCCAATGCCTGGCCGCCGGGCACATGGGCGGTACGGTGATACATCCAGATGATGAGCGCTGCGAAAATCACAAACGGTCCCCACAAGGCGATGATCGGATCTATCCGCCCAAGCGTTGCGATGTCTTCGCCGTATTGATTGATCTTGTGATAGGCGACCACCATGATGATCGAGGCAAACACGCCCAAGGCGCTGGTCGATCGTTTGGGCGGGATCGCAAGGGCGACGGCCAAAAGCGGCAACAGCAACATCATCACAATTTCGACCATGCGATAGTTGAAGCTTGCCTGTGTGGCATCGCGTTCGGCCTTGCTTGCGCTCTGGTCGGCCCATCCTATTCGCAAAAGTTCGGGCAGAATGTATTCCCGGCTCCCTTCGCCGCGCGCACGGAATTGTTCGATCGCGGGCAAGTCGATGGGCAAATCATGGCGTGAAAAAGACAGAACGCGCGGCGTCCGGCTGCCGGTGTCCTGAACAATTGTCCCTTCTGTCAGGCGCAAGATGATCGTGTCGGGATCATCGCTGGTCGCCATAAAAGCGCCTTCGCGCGCGCTGATGGAAAGGACCTGGCCTTTGCTGTTGGAGACACGGGCAAAAATCCCGACAAGGCGCCGTCCGTTGTCCTCGCTCTCCTCAATTCGCAAAGCCATCCGGTCGGCCAAAGTGGTGAATTCCCCCACCTTGATCGATGCGCCCAGCGCGCCAGAGCGCAGCTCATATTCCATCTGCTCATAGTAATATCGGCTCAACGGCTGGACGTAGAACACCAGCGCAACATTGACGGCCACAAGCACCATAGTGATCGCATAAGGAACCCTGAGCAGCCGCCAGTAAGACAAGCCAACAGCGCGCATCGTGTCGAGTTCAGAGGAGGTTGCAAGCTTTCGAAATGCGAACAAAATGCCCAGCAACAAACCCAAGGGGATCGCAAGGCTGGCGTATTCCGGGATAAGCGCGCCCAGCATTCTGAAGACCACGCCAATCGGCCCGCCTTCCACTGCGACGAAATCGAACAGGCGCAGCATCTTGTCGAGCATCAGCAGGCTTGCCGCGAGCGCGAACACGCCCAGCATGGGCACAACCACAAGCCGGAAGATATACCGGTCAATACTGGGAATGAAATTCAGCACGTTCGCACTCGTCGCTCATCCGTTGACGTGTTGGAGCTTGAGGATCGCCCTAGCGACAAATCGCGCGCGCGTCATGCCCTCAATGTGGGTAAGCACGCGCGGCTTGTGGGCGGGGGTACCTTTACCAGAACTGACTGCCCGGAACGCCTTTGAAGGGTCCGGCTTCATATTGGCTGATCCAGCCGCCATAAAACTGGCCAGGCTGAGGCGTAACCTGTTCCCCATCGATCAGGCATGTGTCGAGCGGGTCGGGGTAAAACGCGATGTGGTCACGGATGCCGGCAAAGCTTGGGGTCGGATTGCTGTAACACCACGCACCTGCGGTGATCGCTTTGTCACAAATGACAATGTCAAAGTACCGCGCTTGCCCCTTCCATTCGCACATCGTCCGGCGCGAATGGTTGCGTAGATGATCCATCGCGATGTCGTCTTGCGGGATGTAATATGTCGGCGGGTGGCTTGTTTCCAGCGTTCGCCAGGCGTTTGTGCTGTCCGCGAGGGTCACGCCCTGATGGATGATCTGGACGCGCCTGCTGGTCGGTTCGCAAATCGCGGGGCGCGGATAATCCCACACGCTTTCCTGGCCGGGCCCTATGGGATCAGGTTCGGGATGGCCGAGCATAATAATGCGCCCGCGCGCTTTACGCCTTTTCAAGCGTGCATTGGAGCGGGTGCTGGTTCTGCCGTGCAAAATCCATCACCTGATTGACCTTGGTTTCGGCCACTTCGTAAGGGAAAATCCCGCACACCCCGACGCCTTTTTGGTGGACGTGCAGCATCACACGGGTCGCTTGCTCCAAATCCATGCCAAAGAAACGCTTTAACACCATCACGACGAACTCCATCGGAGTGTAATCGTCGTTCAGCAGCAGCACTTTATACTGGCTAGGTTTCTTCGGCTTGGTGCGGGTTTTCGTCGCAAGGCCAACTTGCGCATCGTCATCGCCGTCCCCGCCGTCATCACCGCCGTCATCACCGCCGCCGCCCGGCCTGTCCGTATCGGAACCAGCCGCGCGGATGCGCAACGATTCTTCAACTGCGATGAGTTCACATAGAGAGGGGTCAAAATTGGCCATCGACACCCATTATGGGAAAGGTTGGCGCGTGTGCAAGCCAAGACCGCTTCGATCTAGCACTTTCCTATTGTCAGCAAGGATTTCGCGCCAAATTGGCCCCACAGAAAAATCAGCCAAAAAGGGTGGCACATAAAAAAGGACCAGAAAGACCGGGGGGGGTGGTCTTTCTGGTCCATGCGCTTTCGCGCGCTTTCTTAAGCCGGGTAAAGGGAGAGAGAGGAGAGGCCCGGCTTAGGAATATTGGTCAAGCGTAAAGCTTAGGCAGCTTTCTTGGCTTTTTCAGTCGCAACGCTGACGCGGTTCGAAATCGGAGCGAATGCGTCGTTGTAAAGCTTTACGAGAGCTTCGGTGCGCTTCGAGCCGAAAGAAACGGCTGCATCGAAGTTGCGACGAGCGATTTCGCCCTGCAGTTCGAAAAGCTCGGTTGGTGACTTGATAGTGGTCACTTTCTTGGCGTCCGCAGTCACGGTTTCGAGAACGGCTTTACCGGTTTCGACGTCTGATTTCACGAGTTCTTGTGCGCCAGCAAAGAAGATCTTGCCGCTTTCGACAACAGCTTCAACGTTCGCTTTGTTGAATTCGCCAGCTTCCGAAGCAAGCTCGGTTGCTTTGCCGTACGCACCCTTAACGCGGGTTTGTGCATCAGCTGCGAATTCTTTCGCCTTTGATGTGAAGTCTGCTGCGAGATCGGTCTTTTTAGCAGTTGCCATGATAGTGTCCTTGAGTTTTGAAACTGGGTTAGAGGTTGCTGCGGTTTTCGCTGCGACCTTGGTAGGGGTCTTTTTCGCCACTGGTTTTTTGACCGCAGCTTTTTTGGCTGGAGCCTTTTTCGCTGCGGCTTTCTTTGGAGCCGCTTTTTTTGCGGGAGCCTTGGAAGTAGTAGCGCGGGTCGCAGCAGCTTTCTTGGCTGGCGCGGCAACCGCTTTCTTTACAGCCGCCACTTTCACAGCTGGCTTTGGCTCACTAGCTTCAACAGCGTCAGCGACTTTCTGGACGCTTACTGTCTTTTTCGCAGCGGCTTCTTTTTTTGCGGCAGCTTCGTTCATTACCTTCTCAGCTGCAGCGTCGATCTTTGATGTGTTACCGGCTTCTGCCATGTCGCACTCCTTAATGTTGCACTGCACAAAATAGTGATTGCAGATGCGAAGTCAAGAGCTTTTTGTGCAGTGCACAAAAATGCGAAAACAGTTTTTAAGTCAGGAGGTTAGGCCCATTTTTCCATGGTGGGCCGCAAATTTTTTGCCAGATCAACGCGACTTAACGTAGCTTCCAGGGGCATCTTCCAGCACTTTGTCGCCGCGTCCGCCGGGCTTGCGTTTGCCGGTCGCTGGGACTTTGGCGCTGTCCTGGCTCTCCAGCCATTGAAGCCAGTGCGGCCACCAACTGCCGGGATGTTCTTGCGCGCTCTCGATAAACTCTTTCAAAGAGCCTGCATCCTTGTCGCCTAGCCAATACTGGTACTTGCCTGCATCGGGATGGTTCACAACGCCTGCGATATGGCCAGAGCCTGCAAGCAGGAATTCAAGCGGTCCTTTAAAATGATCCGTGATCCGCCACACGCTTTGCGCAGGGGCAATGTGATCTTCGCGACCTGCTTGGACAAAGCTGGGTGTTTCGACCTTGGTCAGGTCAATCGGTGTTCCATCTGCGTGAAGCGCGCCGGGCACCACCAGTTTGTTGTCGCGGTAAAGGTCGCGCAGATAATCATTGTGCCATTTCGCGGGGAGGTTGGTGACATCCCCATTCCAATGCAGCAGGTCAAAGGCGGGGTAGTCTTCGCCAAGCAGGTAATTGTTGATCACATAATTCCAGATCAGATCCTTCCCGCGCAGAGCATTAAAGGTCGCGGCGAGATAACGCCCATCCAGATATCCATCGGGCGAAAGCTGGTCGATGACCTCGAGCTGACCATCGCCGATGAAGTGTTTGAGCTCACCGCTGCGTTCGAAATCGACCTGCGCAGTAAAGAAGGTCGCGCTCTTGACCTTGTCCGCCTCGCCTCGTTCGGCAAGCACCGCAAGGGTCGCGGCCAAGGTTGTGCCCGCGACGCAGTAACCGATTGCGTGAACGTCGGGCACGTCCAGGCGGGCCCGGATCGTGTCGATCGCTTCGATCTGGGCGCGGATGTAATCGTCCCACACAACATCTTTGAGGCTTTCATCAGCTGACTTCCAGCTGACGACGAACACAGTCATCCCCTGATCGACCGCCCATTTGATAAAGCTCTTCTTGGCGGTGAGATCGAGGATATAGAACCGGTTGATCCACGGCGGGAAGATCACCAGGGGCACTTTATAAACGTCTTTAGTCGAGGGCGAATACTGGATCAGCTGATACAGCGCAGTTTGTGCCACAACCTTGCCCGGCGTTGCAGCGAGGTTTTCGCCAAGGGTAAAGGCGTTGGGATCGGTGTGGGTGAGCTGACCGCGCTCAAGATCAGCGATCAGGTGGCGCAGGCCTGCAACAAGGTTTTGCCCGCGTGTTTCAACCGTGCGTTTAAGGACCACCGGATTGGTCGCAAGGAAATTGCCCGGGCTCATCGCTTCGGACAAGGCGCTGATCGCATATTTCAGCTGAGCTTTCTGCTCGCCTTCAAGACCTTCCATGTTGGAGGCTGCTTGCTTGAAATAATCGGACAGCATCAGATACGTTTGATGCAGCAACACGAAGGCAGCGTTTTCGCGCCATTCCGGATCGGCAAAGCGCCGGTCAGAGCGGGGCAGTTCCTCTGGATTGCGAACGGTGCCCGCCTTGCTGATTGTGTCTGCAACCTCGCCTATCCCGCTAACCATTTGCGCGGCCACGTCCTGCCACAGCTTGAACGCGCTGCTGGCCAGTTTTGCCTGCGACTGGACAAATCCATCGGGCAGCGTCTTGACCATGCTTTGCGAGACAAGCAGCCACTGCGCTGGGTCAAGCAAGGATTTCTTTTGTCCCGACTGAGAGGTCGCTTTCGCAGAAGCTTTAGCAGCGGCTTTAACGGCCTGACCGGATACAAACGTGATCCACATTTGCTGCATTTCAGCCGCTGACTTGGCCCATTCGCCAAGGTCACCCACTTCGCCCATCTTGCCCATATCGCCAAGGCCTTGCACCCTTGCGTTCGGCATCATCGTAGCGGGATTGGCCGCATCTGGCGTGCCCAGGTTTGGGAACAGCCCTCGCAACGCCTCAGTCTGCATCTCGATCAGAGAGTTCAGTGAGGGGACGTCTCCGAAAAGAGCGCCTTTCTCTGATCCATTTTTCGCATCATCGGCCATGATTGCTTGTCCCTTTGCAACGCACGTCCTCTTATTTGCACAAAGAGAGATTTACCACCCTGATAGTGCTTACTTGTGGTGCGGCACGCAAAGCGGCTTATATACGAATGATCTTGCGACTGATAAATTCGAACCATGACCGATGTCACGCACGGCTTGGCTTAAACGCGAATAAGGTCGATAAAAAGGGCTCGGGTACGAAGAGATGGACGAAGAATTTTACCGGATGAAACGGCTCCCGCCGTATGTGATTGCTGAAGTCAATTCGATGCGTCACGCTGCGCGGCAAGCAGGGCAAGACATCATTGATCTTGGCATGGGCAACCCTGACCAGCCACCGCCCCAGCATGTAATCGATAAACTGTGCGAGGTCGCGGCAAAGCCTGATGCGCACGGTTACTCCCAATCCAAAGGCATTCCCGGCTTAAGGCGCGCGCAGGCCAAGTATTATGAGCGCCGCTTTGGCGTCGATCTTGATCCCGAAACCGAGGTGGTTGTCACCATGGGATCCAAAGAGGGGCTGGGCAGCCTTGCAACGGCCATTACTGCGCCGGGCGATGTGGTGCTCGCACCAAACCCTTCTTATCCGATCCATACTTTCGGCTTTATCATCGCAGGGGCAACCATTCGCGCGGTTCCCACTACGCCGGACGAAGAATATTGGCGTTCGCTCGAAAGCGCGATGAATTACACTGTTCCGCGCCCCAGCGTATTAGTCGTGAGTTATCCGTCTAACCCAACATCTGAAGTGGTCGATCTGGCCTTTTACGAACGGCTGGTCGCGTGGGCGCGCGAGAACAAGGTATGGGTGCTCTCAGACCTTGCCTATTCAGAGCTTTATTTCGACGGGAAGCCCACACCTTCGATCATGCAGGTGCCCGGCGCTAAAGACGTCGCCGTCGAGTTTACCAGTATGAGCAAAACATACTCCATGGCCGGCTGGCGCATGGGCTTTGCGGTTGGGAACAAGCAACTCATTGCTGCATTGACTAGAGTGAAATCGTACCTTGATTACGGAGCGTTTACCCCCATTCAAGCTGCAGCATGTGCGGCGCTTAACGGGCCGCAGGATATTGTTGAGTCGAACCGTCAACTTTATCACAAAAGGCGCGACGTTATGGTGGAAGCCTTTGGCAGAGCGGGTTGGGATATTCCGCCGCCGCCCGCTTCGATGTTTGCGTGGGCGCCGCTGCCACCAGCATTAAAGGACATGGGTAGCCTTGAGTTTTCAAAGCAACTCTTGACCGAGGCCCAAGTCGCTGTCGCTCCTGGTGTTGGCTATGGTGAGAAAGGCGAAGGTTTCGTGAGAATTGCGATGGTCGAGAACGAGCAAAGACTGCGTCAAGCCGCTCGAAATGTAAAAAGATACTTGTCGTCAGTAATATCTTAACGAGCCAAGCCATTGATTGGAAGCAATGTTGCCGTTTTTGGGCTGAGACTTTTGAATAATATCAATTGGACATACTGTTCGGGCGTGATGTACGTTAGCCTGTTCAACAACTAAGGAGTTTGCAATGTCTTGGGATGCACTGCGGCCCCTTACAAAAAGGCAGCAGGCCGTGATGGAGCGCATTGATCGGCGTGCGCCGATCAAGGTCATTGCGCGCGACCTCGGTGTGTCTGAGACTCGCATCAATCAGCATATCCGTGCTCTTAAGGATATCTATAGGGCGGAAAGCCTTACCGACCTTGTTGAGGCTTATCGAGCCGAAAAGAAAGCCCAGGAAAAGCCGGAGAAAGAGGAAGCAAAACAAAACCCTAAGCCCCAAGACTTGGGCTTAAGCGAAGCTGTATATAACAAAAATCAGGTCCCCATCAGTGCGTTGATCGGCAACTCTTCAGGTCAAGACGACCTTGGAGAACTCGTAATTCGCGATGTCTCTTCGATGGTGGATGTAGCCCCTTGGCTGCGCCCCGGAGAACCCCAGGTCGTCCCCCGGGCGCTCGATGGTGAAAACGCTGTCTGGTTACGCCTCGCTGCGATTGTTGGAATTGCCTTCGGGTTTCTGGCAGCCGTCGTCCTGACCGTTACGGCGGCCATGACAATCAGTGATGCGCTAGATGGGCGGGCAACTGTCCCGGTTGACGAACAAGGCTTCTCCTGACGAGCTGGGAGGGGCACGGAGACCTGACTATGACTGATCGTATGCTCGCTGATGCTCACAACCTTAAAAAGCTTGTCCGCGAAGCCGAAGCCCTTGCCGATGAATCGATGATTGCTTTTGCGCGCCTTAAACAAGCCATGCTGGCCGCGCGCCAAAACCCCCATGTAGAGGTCGACACTGGCCAACGCGCTCTCATGCGCCTCAACCAGGCCGAAACTCAAGCGCTAGGCATGTCGACAAGCCTGCTTCGCGTGCATGACGAACTCAGCAAAATTGCCAAAGTGACGATGGGGCCAGATATGATCCCAACCGAGCTTGAAGACGCGGCTTTGAAAGAAAATCCGACCGCTGAAATGGTTGACGCGTAAGCTGCGGATTAATGCTTGAACTGCTCGCCTCGGACAACCGCGTCATTCTCCAAGCGGCGCTCGCCTGGTCTATTTGCCTGGCAGCGCTTGCTTGGGGAGGCGGTCCCGAGCGAGCTGTAGCCATTACCTGGCTCGTAGTGTTCGAGATTGGCCTGCGGATTTTAAGCCCCTTGTTAGGCTTTCGGTTCCAGCTTATGAACGTTGACCTTTGGCTAATCTCATTTGAGATAGTCGCTGGATTGGCGCTTATCGCGATCGCGCTTCATGCCAATCGCAATTACACCTTGTGGATTGCAGCAATGCAGGTTTGGGCAATGACTGCCCATCTTGCGCGCGGTCTGGTGGAGTCAATATCGCCAGTTGCGTATGCGATGATGATCGCCGTCCCTGGTTGGCTTCAACTGTTTCTTCTCGCTATCGGTCTTGTTCGCCACTTAATGCGAGAACGCAAATTTGGTGAGTATCGCGACTGGCGGATCGTTGGCCCCAATACGGCGCTTGCTGCTGGAATGGGGCCGATCTCAAGCCAACAGAACTGGCCAAAGGCCAAGCAACCCTCTTGGCGGGATGACATCAAATGATTGAGCGGCAGGCGATGCACGAACCCGTTTCTCACACGAGCCGCGATCACGCGATGATCGATTTTTTGCGGGCGATGGTGATTGCTAAGCCCTTTGAGGCAGAGCGCTTTCATGTGCTGTTCGTTGACAAGAAACGATCATATCTTGGCGATGCGCCGCTGGGTTTGGGGGGAAATGGCCGCCTGTCGCTGAGAATGCGAGACTTGTTTGCAAAGGCGCTGTCGTGCGGGGCGGATGGCATTCTGGTCGCGCACAATCATCCATCAGGCCAATGCCGACCAAGCAGCGCCGATATCATTTCGACGCGGCGATTGGAGTCTGTGGCCACGGCACTCGACATCGAGCTTGTCGATCATCTCATTTTTACAAAAGACGCCGTCTATTCGATGCGCGCGGGGGCAATGCATGAGTTCAAAAGTCGCAAGCCGATTCTTTCCTGAGAGCGGGACCCTCATTCCTCGCTTTCGTCAAGCAGGCGAGGTTACACTGGATCTTTTTCACCGCGATGGGCGTGTGGATGACCACTGGCTCGCCTTTCACCCACGGGAGTTTGAGCTCCTCTGGCGACTGGCAGAAGAGCAAGGCAGAAGGGTGACAAAGCGCCAATTGTTGCTCGATGTCTGGCGTATCGATTACGAGCCTGACACCAACAGTGTTGCTGTCCATGTTGCACGAATTCGCAGCAAATTGGAGCCGCTGGGGCTTGCCGGTATTCTGGCAACGCATCCGGACGGCGGATATT
Source organism: Erythrobacter longus (assembly GCF_000715015.1). Lineage (GTDB taxonomy): Bacteria > Pseudomonadota > Alphaproteobacteria > Sphingomonadales > Sphingomonadaceae > Erythrobacter > Erythrobacter longus. The sequence goes on along the minus strand of NZ_JMIW01000008.1, from coordinate 2,356 downwards.
ACCTGAACGCTCCGTACAATGGTACGGAAATGACCTTTGCTCAATGCGGTTAGGGCCTTGGTCAAAGGTCTAGGACCCTAGTTTTGCCTGTTTTGCGGCGGGCACAGGCCACAAACGCAAAGACTGTTGCTACAGGCTTTTTCCGGTTGCGCTGTGCAACTGACTGCTGGACAGGCCCACGTGCTTGCGCCACATCTCCTGCAAGCCAAAAATACGCCTACGGAGAGACGAGGATGTCACACACCCAAACCATCTCACAAAATGCCCAAATCATCTCGCAAAATGACCGTGTCACAATTGAACTTGCGGACAACGGGATTGCCCATGTTCGCTTTGTTCGCACAGACAAGATGAATGCGCTCGATCCCGCGATGTTCGACGCCATGATCGAAGCAGCGCAAACCCTTGCCACCACAAAAGGCGTGCGAGTGGCCGTTTTGTCAGGCGAAGGCCGCGCCTTTTGTGCTGGCATTGATCTTAGCAATTTCACCAATTCAGCAGAAAGCAGTGATCGCAAGCTTGAAACCCGCACCCATGGCAACACCAACAAGTTTCAGGAAGTCGCCTTTCAATGGCGCCGCCTTGGCGTTCCGGTAATCGCGGCCGTTCACGGTGTGTGTTTTGGTGGCGGTCTGCAAATCGCAAGCGGCGCTGACATTCGCATCGTTCATCCCGAAACCCGTATGGCGGTGATGGAGATGAAGTGGGGGCTTGTCCCTGACATGGCAGGCTATGCGCTCTGGCGCGGCCTGGTGCGCGATGATGTGCTGCGCGAACTGGTTTACACCAACCGCGAATTTTCAGGGGCAGAGGCGCAAGTCCTTGGCTTTGCCACCTATGTCGAAGCCGACCCGCTTGCCCGCGCGATGGAAATCGCCGAAGTGATTGCTGGCAAAAACCCGGACGCGATCCGCGCGGCAAAACGCCTGCAAGATGTAATGCTCGACGAAAAGACCGACGACATCCTGATGGCAGAGAGCCTTGAACAAGACAAAATCAGCCGCACGAAGAACCAGATCGAGGCGGTTATGTCATCCATGCAAAAACGCCCCGGCGTGTTCGAGGATGTCGCTGTTTAAGTCGGCGAATTATCCAAAGACTGCAACGCTTTGAAGGCCGTCAAGCACCTGGCGGCCTTCGGCGTCGTACATCCGCAATCTTTCGGAAGAATAGCCGTGGTCCAAGTGCTGACTGGAGTTCTCGGATAGATACCACCCGTCCTTGGACTGTGAGTGCGGGTCGAGCACATTGAACGACCAGTTGATCGAGCTGATCGGTCCCATTCGCTGCATGATCCGCATCGCGCCCGGTGGCATGACATCGCCCATCAGGACAAGCTTGCTCACCGGATCAAGCGCGTGGTCTTCCGTCAGCCGTGCCCAGCGGCGGATCGTCGCGCCGTGGTCCTCGCCTTTGGATTGGCCATAGCGAAGCTCAAAATTGTTCTGGATGAAGGTTGGCCCTTTGCCTTCCATCGCTGCGGGGTTTTCATCAGGCAGGCCCGGCCAGTTTTCAGGCGGATCAGCGGGGCGCTGCCCATTGGGCTCGCGCTCGGCTGCAAAGAGCCAGAATGCGGTGAGAGCCACGCCTTTTTCATTGCGAATCTCGCTGCGCACCTGAGTGACATTGCGACCTTGCCGCACGATTTCAGCGGTAAGCTCGATTTCGTCCCCCACCGGCGCCACGAAACCGATCTGGGCAGAACGCAAAGGCGGCAAATCGGGAAAAGCGCGCATCGCCATAGTGAACGCAACGAGCGCCGACGCGCCGCCATACAGCGTACGCCCTTGCATCCAATCTTCGGCCTGTTCGAGGCGAACGGGGCCAGGTTTACCGGTGATGGGCTCAAGAAGGCTTGCAATGGTCATGCGCGAACCTTTGCCTTGTGTAAGGGGCTTGGTCCAGATTGACGTTGCGTCACGTGCTGCAATTCTCGCGCATTGATGGCAGCTCGTGCGAAAGTTGCATTGCCTTTAGCTTTGCGAATCGCTAGTGCCCCGCATCTGCCCATATTTGGGCGCTCGGCCCGATGGCGGAGTGGTGACGCAGCGGATTGCAAATCCGTGTACGCCGGTTCGATTCCGGCTCGGGCCTCCACCCTCTCTTGATGAGAGACTGTCTCTTGATAAGGGACTATGCCGCTTTAGCTCAGGTGGTAGAGCACATCATTCGTAATGATGGGGTCAGAGGTTCGAATCCTCTAAGCGGCACCAGCAGCGTTCTGAAGATGCGATGTTCTGCTATCCTATACAATGTTGGGTGCGAGAATTAGCGGATGCCTCCCGTTGCTAGGCCGTGTTGACATAAGACGTCAGCCACAGGCGTGTGGCGGCGAGGTTGAGGAAGCTCTCGAAGG
>NZ_JMIW01000007.1 GCF_000715015.1 Erythrobacter longus | reverse complement strand
TCCTTCGAGAGCTTCCTCAACCTCGCCGCAGCGCGCCTATGGCTGAAGGCTTTTGTCAACACGGCTTAAGCGCCGCCGACGTTTTTCCGGGAATAGGTCTAAAGGGCGGCGTTTGTTATTTTCTTTGGAATCGAGAAGAACGTGGACCTTGCCGCGTAAGCACTCACTTCAAGGACTGGCCTGATTCTATTTCAACGCGCCCGCTTCTTGAAAATGGCGCGGACATCTTCATCAGATTCAACGAAGGCTTGTCCATTCTTCGAAAAGTGATCGCACATGAGACTGGTCAGGATGAGAATCTTTCCTTGCCGGAGGATAGGCGCTTCGAAAATTTGGTAAGCTCAAGAAAACCATTCGGGCTAGAAACCAAATTCAAGGGCAAGACGGGGCAGCAAGCAAAAGACGATGTAACAGTCTACCAGAACGGAGGGATCGGATACGCGTCACGCGATATGCTGAGTTCAGGCCGAGATCTGATCGATGTTTGGAAGATTTTCGTTGGATACGCAGCGCCGGGAACCGGAAATCGAGATTCCTACCCGCATCGGATCATAAGCACTCCTTTTGTGGCTGGGCCCGGCACGGTCTCATCGGAGACATATCTCTGCATTGGACCATTTTCTTCAAAAGACGAAGCCGAGAGCGCACTATCTTATCTGTCGTGTCGGCTGCCACGCCTGCTAGTTTTGCTACGCAAATCGTCGCAACACGTTACGCGGAAGGTCTACAGCTTCTTGCCTTCTATTCCTTGGTCCCACCGATGGACAGACAGCGACCTCTATGAACGTTACGGGCTGACGAGCGAGGAAATTGCGTTCATCGAAAAGATCGTCCGTCCAATGGATGTTCTGGACGATCTTCTCGATGAAACGTTCGTAGATGAAGACGCTGATGCGTAAGCCCACAATCGACGACATCCTTACTCCGAAGCCCGATGTGCGTCCTCGCATCTACGCCTATTCCATCGCCGATGAGGCACATGAAGGATTGCTCAAGGTTGGCCAGACAACGCGCGACGTAAAGCAGCGGATTGCCGAGCAGTTGAAGACGGCGGCGATTGCCAACTACACCATCGAACTTGACGAGCCCGGCGAAGCGGATGACGGGTCGATCATCACCGACCATGCCGTGCGGGATGCACTCAAGCGCAAGGGTTTTGCCAACCCGCAACTTGAATGGATGCGATGCTCGCTGGCCGATGTGAAAACCGTGCTGGCCGAACTGCGCAGCGGGCAGCAATTCACCGGCACGCATCACGAGGATTTCCCGCCGCGCAAGGAGCAGTTGGAAGCGGTCGAGCAGACCTACGCCTATTATCACTCGCGCTGGCAGCAGGATGCCAACGCCGTTCCCCGCTTTCTGTGGAACGCCAAGATGCGTTTCGGCAAGACTTTCACCAGCTATCAGCTTGCCAAGAAACTTGGCGCGAAGCGGGTGCTGGTGCTGACCTTCAAGCCCGCCGTCGAAGATGCCTGGCAGACTGACCTTGAATCCCATGTCGATTTTGATGGGTGGCAGTATCTTTCCCGCAATTCCGGTCGCGATCCGAGCCAGATTGATGGTGACAAGCCGGTGGTTTATTTCGGCTCGTTCCAAGACCTGCTGGGGCGCGACAAAGCCGGGAATATCAAAGCCCGCAACGAATGGCTCCACACGATCAATTGGGATTTGGTCGTTTTCGATGAATACCATTTCGGCGCATGGCGCGAGACGGCGAAGGAGCTTTTCGAGGGCGAGGATGCTTCGATTGCCAAGGAAGCGGCCAAGACGGAATATGCCAATGGTCTGGACGATGTGAACGAAGACCTTGGCGTCATGTCGGAAAGCGAAACCGACTTTCTGCCAATCACCACACGGGCTTATCTCTACCTTTCCGGCACCCCCTTCAAGGCGCTAGCCACAGGCGAGTTCATCGAAGAACAAATATTCAACTGGACCTACACAGACGAGCAGCGCGCCAAAGAACAATTTGCCGCGAAGCATCCGGGGCGGCGCAATCCTTACGGCGCATTGCCGCAAATGCGCCTGCTGACTTACCAGATGCCGCCGGAAATTACTCACATTGCCAGCGGCGGCGAGCTGGACGAGTTTGATCTCAATGAGTTTTTCGCGGCGAACGGCACAGGCGTTCTCGCGCAGTTTAAGCACAAGGACGAGGTGCAGAAATGGCTCAACGTCATTCGCAACTCGCCAGATGCACCGCGATCATTCGACAGCATCAAGACGGGCGTTGTTCCGCCGTGGCCCTATTCGGACACGCGGCTTCTGCCTCACTTGCAGCATAGCTTCTGGTTCCTGCCTAATGTCGCCGCCTGCCATGCTATGGCGAACTTGCTGGAAGAGAAACACAACACGTTCTGGCACGATTATCAGGTGATCGTGGCCGCAGGCGCATCGGCGGGCATCGGCCTTGATGCCTTGCCGCCCGTTCGGGACAAGGTTGGCAGCGGTTTCGACACCAAGACCATCACGCTTTCCTGCGGCAAGCTGACCACCGGGGTTACGGTCAAGCAATGGTCGTCGATCCTGATGCTGCGCAATCTCCAATCGCCGGAGACGTATTTTCAGGCGGCGTTCCGGGTGCAGTCGCCCTGGTCGATCAAGAACCCCAATGGTGACAATCCGAACGAGGAAGAGATCATCAAACCGGTCTGCTTCGTGTTCGATTTTGCCCCGACAAGGGCGCTGCGGCAGTTGTCGGAATATGGCATCGGCCTTTCGCCGGGGGAGGCGAACCCCGAAAACGCGGTGAAGGAACTTGTCTCGTTCCTGCCTGTGCTGGCCTATGATGGCGCGAAGATGATGCAGATCGACGCGGGCGGCATCCTTGACATTGCGATGGCGGGAACGTCCGCGACCTTGCTGGCTCGAAAATGGGAATCGGCCATGCTGGTAAACGTGGACAACGACACGTTGCGCCGCGTTCTCGAAAACCCCGAAGCGATGGCCGCTGTTGAGCGGATCGAAGGTTGGCGCGCCCTTGGCGACAACATCATCGAAACGATCATTAACAAGAGCGCGAAGATCAAGGAGATCAAGGACAAGGCCAAAGCCAATGACGGGGAGCTGACCCCGAAAGAGAAGAAGGAACTGACCGCCGAGGAAAAGGAGTTCAAATCCAAGCGCAAGCTGGTTCAGGAAAAGCTGATAAAGTTTGCCACCCGCATCCCGGCATTCATGTATCTCACCGATTTCCGCGAGAACAAGCTACAGGACGTGATTACCAAGCTGGAACCGGACCTGTTCCATGCAGTAACCGGCCTGACTGTAGCGGATTTCCACCTGCTGGTTCGCCTACGCGTATTCAACACCGAGCGGATGAACGAAGCGGTGTTCGCGTTCCGCCGCTACGAGGATGCTTCGCTGCGCTATACCGGCATCGAAAGCCACGAAGGTCTGACGCATTATGGCTTGTATGACACTGTGGTGGCGAAGGAGTGAATGGATTTTGGTGGCTGCATGACGACCGAAGCCGAGGCGCTGGCCAATATCCTTGCATGGACCGCAGACAGTCCGGGCTGGCAACGCGATGCGTTGCGCAGGCTTGCGGCAGAGGGCAGTGTTGATGTCGCCGGGCTCGATGAACTTGTATTGATCTGCAAAGGCGGCGGTCACGCAGTGCCGTTGGAAGCGGCACACTTGCGCGACCCCAACCGCGATCAGGGCGAAGTCTATCTGCGGCAGGTGCATGACGTGCGCCATGTCAACGCCTTGGCTCCCGATCAGAGGCTGTCCCTTCACCGTGTTGGTCTGACCATCATCTATGGCGATAATGGATCCGGAAAATCCGGCTACGCCCGTATCCTGAAACGCGCGTGCAGGGCGCGCATCTCGGGGCGTGGCGAAGAAATCATCCCCGACATCTACGACGCTCAGCCCGGCACCCCGAGCGCCACCATTGAATACGCGATCAGCGGACAGAACCGCACATGCGCATGGCAGCTTGGCCAGCCTGCCGATACGGCATTGTCCGCTGTAAGCGTCTTTGATTCCCGCACCGCCAACATCCACGTCGATGAAACCAACGACGTGGCCTACACGCCATTTCCGCTCAAACTGCTGAGCGCGCTGGCCCAGCTCTGTAAGTCGGTCAAAGACAAACTTGCTGCTGAAATCACCCAGCTACAGGCGCAGACGCCGCAGAGCATCAAGACCCCGACATGCAGCCCCACCAGCAAAGTTGGTCAGCTTCTGGCGCGCCTTGCCGCAAACACCGATCCAGCCGCCGTGGAAGCGCTAGCGACTCTCTCGCAGGCCGAACGGGACAGGCTCGCGCAACTCACCGCCGACCTGGCCGGTGATCCCTCGCGCGCGGCCCGCCAGCTTGCCGCGTTGAAAGCCAAGGTCGAGGGATACATTGCCCGGCTGGACGGACTGGTTGCCGCCATCGGTGATGACAGCGCCGCCGAACTGCGCCGACTGGCGACCGATAGTGAAGCGGCGCGGCGAGCGGCGGAAGCCGCTTCCGGTGCACTGTTTGCGGGCGAGCCGTTACCCCATATCGGCTCCGAGGTGTGGCAATCGCTGTGGGAAAGCGCGCGGGCCTTTTCGGTTGAGGCGGCCTATCCCGAGCGGGATTTTCCCGTCACCGATCCCGGCAGCCTATGCGTCCTGTGCCAGCAGGAACTGACCCCACAAGCCGCCGATCGCCTCAATCGCTTCGAGACTTTCGTGCGCGACGACAGTCAGCAGCGAGCTGATGCCGCGCGCACAGCCTATGACGACGCCGTTACGGCATTCGCAGGAAACGGACTGACGCTGGCCGAACTTGCCGCCATCGTGGCGACCATCCATGACGATTTGCGTCAGGATGCGCTGGCAACCGAGGTCAGACGTGCGGGCCTGCACGCCCTCTGGCGTCATCGCCAGATCGGTCGCCGTCATCCGGACCCCACCGCTATCATCGATGTGGAATTGGTCGCCTTGCCGCGTCAGGCGTTGGTCGATCAGGTGGCAGACCTTGAGGCGCGCGGCGAAGCACTTGTGGCAGAGGCCGATTCCCCAGCGCGCGCGGCGCTGATCGCCGAGCGCACCGAGCTTGCCGACCGTCAATGGCTCAACGGCATCAAGGCCGACGTGCTGGCGCAGATCGAGCGCCTGAAACAGATCAAGGCGCTTGAAGCAGCACAGCGCGACACTGCAACCAACCGCATCACCACCAAGAGCACGGAAGTTGCGCAGGCATTGGTAACGGACGCGCTGCGCGCACAGTTTGCGCGTGAGGTTGCGAGTTTCGAGATCGCAGGGCTTGCCGTCGAGCTGCGTCAGCAAAACAGCGTGCAGGGCGTGCCGCGCTTCAAGGTTGCGCTGACGCGCAAACCCACTGCATCGGTGGGGCAGGTCTTGAGCGAGGGCGAGCACCGATGCGTCGCCTTGGCTGCGTTCATGGCGGAACTCGCCACGACCGAGAACAAATCCGGCATCGTATTTGACGATCCAGTGTCCTCGCTCGACCACATGCACCGCGAGGCCGTTGCCAAGCGGCTGATCGCGGAAGCGGCGAACCGTCAGGTCATCGTGTTCACGCACGACCTGGCTTTTCTCTTCGAGCTGGATCGAGCTGCGAAAGAGGTGGACCCTACTCCGCAGGTTGCCATAAGTTCTGTCAGTCGCAGCACCGAAAAGGCTGGTTTCTGTCGTAGTGAGCCTCCCTTCAAGGCACGGCGCGTCACCGACATTACCACAAGCCTGACCAACCAGCTCGCCAATGAACGCTATCACTTCGATCAGGGCGATCAGGATAAATGGCGTGAAACGGTGAAATCTATCGCCGGATCGCTACGAGACACGTGGGAAATCGCGGTTGAGGAAGCAGTAAGTCACGTTCTTCGCCGTCTGTCCAACGAGGTAAAAACGCCCGGCCTCGTCAAGCTGACTGCGATCACGATCGCTGACTGTGAGACCATGCGCGATGGTTTTCAGCGGTGTTCTGAGTTGCTGCATAGCACCGCACCTGCATTGAATCGCCCGCTTCCAAACCCAGATGCCCTTGACAGTGAAATAACCACTCTCGCCAGATGGACCGATGATTTGCGTCAACGTCAAAACGCGGCTCGACTGCCGTAAAGTGACTGACATGAGCGAACCCCTCGTCTAATCTTATCCAACAAATGGAAAGCTACCCTGCCGGGCAACCTGCTCTATCCGCTGGCGCAGACCGGGCCTGTAGTCCCGGCCCATCCGGGTGACGATCAGGAGCAGTTCGAGGCGGAGCGGGAATTCCTAATGGACGCGCTCTGTCCCGCGCATACTGCGCTCCTGAGGGCGCGGCATCCTTAAGCTAACCCGCAGGCACTCTTGCCTCTCTCATTGCTGGAGGCCCGCTGGCGCACTGATCGCGCGCGCAGAACCCCCGTCGGCTTCGCGCCGTTGCAAGGGTGCCAATGTTTTCTGGATCGCAGGGCAATCCCTGGCGGGAACACCAAGGGCTTTGCCCTCTCGTTCCCGAAACCGGAAATAGACGCCCCCGTGTGGCGGGCTGTGCCCGCTGGCCCGCGCCAGGGCATCGATTTCGGTTTTCCCTCCCCCTCCCATCCTCGCCGGAAGGCAGGCCGCATGCCGCGTGTCGGATGCGGCTTTCAGCCGAAGGAGGGCAGAAAATGGGTGACCTGATCTTGAACTACCGCGCTTGCGGGGCCGAGTGCCGCGAGGACTGGTTGCGGATGCTGGCCAACGAGAATGGATTGCCGTTCGGGACGGTGTGTCGGCTTGCCGAGGAGCTGGGCGAGCAGGAAGATTTCGGCGAGCTGGTCGATATTTGTGAGCGTGGCGGGAGGGCGGTGCAATGAGCGCTGGTGCCTTTTCCCGCAGCGAGCGGATTGCCCGGCTCAACGACAGGGCGCGGCAGGCGATGGGCATGGCCTGCGTAGCGGTCGCAACCGAAGGCTTCCGGGCCTTGCCCGATGAGGATCAGTCGCGGGTGCGCGAGCTGGTCGAAACCTTCGACGAATTTACGCCGGACAATGATCCTTATGGCGAGCGCGATTTCGGGGCGATCTATCAGGATGGCGAAGGTCGCTGGACGACCACGCCACCGGCGCGGCCTGCCGAAACCGTGTTCTGGAAGATCGATGCCTACGACCGCGATTTGCGGCTAGGCAGCGATGACCTGGCCAATCCTGCGGTTACGCGGAGGGTGCTCACCATCATGCTGGCCAGCGAATATTGAGGGGAGGCAGTCCGCGCGCCGCCTGACACGTCAGGCGGCGCGTTGATCGACAAAGCAATGTTCGTTGTGCCAATCGAGGAAAGCAGGTTCAGGATCGAACCGGATTGCTGATCGCAAGCTCGCGTTCTCGAATTGCTGGAAATAGTCGCGCGTCTCGCGGCTCTGGCTTTCGCGCAACTGCCGCGAGACGCGAATGCGCCGTTGGCGATCTACCGTGATGAGCCCGCGATCAAAGGCGCGGTCGAGTGTCGCAGAAAGCAGCAGGCCATTTGCGGGGTTGTGCCGGTTGTCGCTGTCCTTGCCCCATGGCTTGATATGGCTTGCCGTGAGCAGGCGCCGATCGGCGATGCCGGTGATGCAACAGGTCTCTTCGTAGTTGGCGAGCACCGCGCGGCGGAAGAAATCCTGGCCGACGCGCTGGTTCACAAGCGCCTGTGTGGTGGCCTCGCCTTGATAGGGCTCGAACCGGAACTCGCTGCGCTTTTCATTGAGGCGCAACGGCGGCGGTGGTGGCTCGAACTGGCCGACTTGGGAAGTCCACAAGTCTTCCGCCCGCGAGACGAGACTGGTCCAGTCCCGGCCGAACTCGGAATAGGTTGCGCGATCCAGCTTCGATGCGCCGTCTAGGCCTTTGCGCCCGCTGTCGGTAATCTTTGGATCAAGGCTGGCAAAATTGCACAGCTTCATTGCGACCGAGCTATTCGTGCGCCCAAGCGCTGAAGCGAGCTCCTGAATTTCCGGATTGCCAGAGTGCAGCTTTCCAAAGGGCAGCTGGAAGTAGAGATACAGCGCGAGCACCGTCTCCTCTTCGCTCCAGCGTTTCCGTGAACTGCTCTCGACTGCCATGGCGAAGGTTTGAGCGAGAGTGATCCAGGGCGCAAGTCTGGCGGTTTGCCAGGTGTTTGCATGCCTTTCGAACTGGCGGTTTCGTTCTTGAGCACCAAGTTGGCCGAACGTGGTCAACCTTCAATGCCCCGCCCGCGCCAGTTCCCCCGGCCTTCGCCGGGGTCACCCGTGTTGGACATGAACCCTTCCCTTGGTCGTGCGGCCCTTCCGTTGGTGCAACGAGCCACCAGACACGAAAGGAAATCATCATGGCACGCAGCAATACCGCACCCTCGCACGAAGCAAATCCGCCAGACTTCCTCGCCTGGCATGTCGCCAACAAGGGCGACAAGGGTTTCTGGACCCGCATCGGAGCCGCGTGGTTCCACCGCGACCGCAAGGGCCTTTCGCTTCAGCTGGAAGTTGTGCCAATCAATGGCCGGATCGTTCTGCGCACACCGCTGGACGACGAGAAGAAGGAACCGGGCGCTTAGCGCCCGGCCTTCGGGCAAAAGAAGACCCGCCTGGTGCGCATCGTCGAGAGGCGTGGCGGGTTCTGTTGCGGTCCTTATACAGGGACGCGCAGACACGGGCAACCTCATCTAATCCGAGCCAATTGCTTGTTAGAAATATCTATGCTAATTTCTAACAGAAAGGAGGCCCGGAATGACAGCGATGGTCGACAGAATCATGAAGCGAGTGCGGGGCAAAGGCCGTGGCTGGGCCTTTACGCCCAAGGACTTCATCGACTTCGGCACGCGCGGCTCTGTCGATATGGCCCTGTCACGCCTCGCCAAATCTGGCCAGATTCGCCGGGTCGGACGCGGCATCTACGACTATCCCAGGCTGCATGACAAACTGGGCGCGCTCAGCCCCGATGCAGATAGCCTTGCTCGAGCACTTGCAAGCAAGAGCGGTGACAAGATCGGTCCCGCAGGAGCAACGGCGGCAAACCGCCTCGGCCTGTCCACGCAGGTTCCGGCAAAATCTGCCTACGCCACCGATGGTGCAACGCGTACGAAACATGTGGCAGGGCGTACTGTGGCGCTCAAACATGCGCGCGCGCCTCTGCTCGATAACGCATCCGATCACGCCAACACAGTGCTTCAGGCCATAGCCCATGTCGGGAAGGACGGAATGGATAGCGATGTCATCCATCAATTTGCGGAAAGGTTGGGCGACGCGGATATGAAGGCCCTGATCAATGCACGCCCCCAGATGACCGGCTGGATGGGCGACGTTGTGCTCCGGATCGCGGAGGCCCGACGGAATTGAGTCATCACGTCTGTTGAGCCGAGATTAGCTCAGGCTCCACCCACCACCCTTCGTCACATGCGCGTCCCGCTCTCGCAGTGCGCGCTCAAGGCCAAGTATGTCATTGATGTGGGCGGCTGTATGTCCGAACAGACGGTCGAGCGCCGCCATCTCGCGAGGGAAACTTTCCGACAACTCTTCGATCTGGTCGATCAGTTCGCCCGCTGCCGCCTTTAGCAAGGCCAATGCGCCCGATGCTGGGATGCCGATGGCGGCGGTGAAAGCGATCAGATCCTCGGCAGTGATGGCATCGAAATGACTGGCAGCCCCTACATTGAACGCCAGCTCGTCTGTGTAGTCGCCGCCCATCAACACTGGGGTAAGGTCGTAGAATGGTGCAAGTTGCACCGAACCACCGTGAGCGAGGATCAGGCCGTTGTTCTTGGCGTGGTTGTCGTTGTTACCGAGTAGCAGGTTGAACAGTGTCATTTTCAGAAATGTGTTCCGGGCAAGCGCGGGCTGGTCTGTTGCGGCGAGTATTGCTCCGATTTTCGGTGCGTCGAAACGGCGTCCCGCCTCTCCGCGCCGCTCATATTTGAGATCGGAGGGAAGGCCGCTCGCTTGGGCAAAGTCTTCGACATGCAAGCGATACACTTTGTCGCTATCGATCAGGCGATCGAACCGATTGATGAGCAGGACATCGTGTTCACCGATTTCATCAGCGATGCATGTCCCGACCTCGAACCCACACCTGGCCGCCAAATCGGTCAGGAAGGCTTCGTCCCGCGCCTCTTTTAGGTTCTGGCGATCCGGTAGCTTCAGAATGTGCGTCGTGGGGGCACCTGTCCCATTTTTGGGGAGGGCGAAGCGTCCGTCGGGCAGTGCGGCGAGTGATATCTTCCTCCGAACCCCTGCAACGGGCGAGGGGTCGCGCATCTCATCTGGTAGCAACTTGCCGGTGGCGAGGCGCTCGACGATGTCGCGCAACGTACCCTCGTCGAGCGGATCATAATCTTCGCTCAGCGTTCCAGGTCGTTTCACTGGTGGCCGGTCGAGACCGAGCACGCTGACAGCGCCCGGGCAATCCGCCCCCAGATGTTCGAGCAGCCCAGCAATGTCGCTGCGTTCTATCCCATAGCGCGCCATGGTCGCTTCAAGTTGGTCGTTCTCGTGGAGCAGATTTCCGAACCATGCGCGCACCGGAACATCGCCGAAGGCCTCTTCGCTGAGCGGCAAAGAGAGCGAAAGCGCGTGACAGCTCGGGTCCGCCAGCCATTGGGCATTGTAGGTGAAGGACAGGTCACCATCGTCGCCTTTGACAAAGTAGCCGACCGGCTCAGGCGATGCTTCGAGCCAGACTTGCAGAATGAGCATCAGCGGCTGCGCAATCTGGCAGTGAGATCGATGCCAGCAGCCTGCGCGCAGGCCATTACGCGGTCGAATTCGAGGCTGGCTTTCCCGCCTTCGAGCTCGGAAACGAACCTTCGTCCGACACCGGCATGAGCAGCAAATTCGGACTGGTTCATCTTCATTGCCTTGCGCGCGCGGCGGACCAGCGCGCCCAGTTCCGCAACCGATCTTATGCGCTCGCCAGAGGGTGGCATGCGCGGTGCTTCAATTCGTGGTGTGGGAGGTCTCGAAACGGGAAGGCCGGTTGATGCCTCCGAGAGCTGACGTGCGATATCGATCGCCCGCCGATACTCGGGGGTGTGCAACCGTTCGCCTACCTTCTGAATAGGCGACACCACTTCTGCCAATATTGCGCTGAGCTCACGACCGACTTTGCTTACCGAGCCGATGGCTGGATTCGTCGCGAGCTTTCGAAAAGCCTGATCCTGCTCGTTGAGAGCTTTCAGCAGTCGTTGACTATCGGTAGCGGGCTTCATTTTTGATCCCTTTCGGGAGCGAAATGCCACTTCAGGTCAACAAAGTCAACATTTGTTCCTGAACGGGTGCATATTGGTGAATTGGGAATAGGATTCTTCATTTTGATCCCGTTCGGGGGCGAGTGGAAATTCGGTAAAAAAGCGATATTCACTGCACAGTGAATAGGCGTCCAACCTTTCCACATCAGTTGGCCGCCACGATCTTGAGATGCGGTCTTGGCTTGTCGAGCACTTCGACAGCCTCGCGCTTATGCTCCGGTGCGAGGTGCGCATAGCGTAGCGTCATCGCGTAATCGCTATGGCCAAGCAGTTCGCGGATCGTGTTGAGGTCCACGGCTCCCATGGCAAGGCGAGAGGCGAAGTGGTGACGCATGTCGTGCCACCGGAAATCCACGATCTTCGCGTCATCCAGCAGCTTCTTCCACGAGGAGTTCACGTTGTCGAAGCGAGCGCCATCTTCGCTCTCGAATACGCGGCTGTTGCCGAGATCGCATTGCGATCGCCAGGATTTGAGAGTGTCGTAGGCTTCCGCGTTCAACGGAACGTGCCGTGTCTTTCGCGACTTGGCCGTTTGCGCCGACACCGTGACTATACGCCTATCGAAATTCACATGCGACCATTTGAGGTCAAACAGTTCGCCGCGTCGCATACCGGTGTTGAGCGAAATAAGCACCATGGGCGTCAGGTGATCGGTGAACGGAACGGCGCGCAGGCTGGGCAAAAGCTCTCGGCCCCGTTCGCGCCGCCACTGATTGGCTGTGTCACGTTCGCTGCGCATTCTGTCTTCGCGATTCTTCAGTTGGGCGCGCAGACGATATTCCTCGGCTTCGTCCAGGTATCGAACACGGACTTCCTTGTCCTCGCGCGCTTTCTTCACCTTGGCGATTGGGTTCACTGCAATCAGTTCCCATTCGACAGCTCGGTTCAGCGCCGCCTTGATCGCCGTGATGTCGCGATTGATGGTGTTGGGCTTGACGCCGTCTTTCATGCGTTGGGCGCGCCAGCGCTCCATATCGAGTGGCGAGATGGTCGCCATAGGCATCTTGAGAAACTTCTTGAAGGCAACCTTCAGGCGCTTGAGATTTGCTTCTGCGGTTTTCTGGTGAACACGAGCCCAATCGGCGTAGTGCTCATCGATGAACTCGCCGAAAGTTGAGACTTGCTTGCGCTTCTGGCGCTCGATGCGCGGATCGACACCGGCCCAATAGGGGCCAAGTGCGCTCTTTGAAGCCTCGACCGCTTCACCATATCCCATACTTGTGAGGCGACCGAGCCGAATACGCTTGCCGCGTTCAAATTCGAGATACCAGGTCTTTACGCCCGATGGTTGGACTCGAAGCAGAAGCCCGCCGAATTTAGGGTCGCGCAACTCATACGGCTTCGCCTTGGCCGCTGCCTTAAATGCCACGGAATTGTTTAGCGCTGCATGCATTGCGATCTTTCCTTCGATCACAAAATAGCGAATCCGTAAGTGAAATGTAAGTGCAGGAGGTGTGAACGCAGTGCAACAAATGCGAACGATTCGCAACTCTGCGACACCCAAATAATCCAATAAAAATAATTATTTATGGTTCATTTTTGTTTTGCTGCGTTGCACCATATTTCGCTATTTTTACAGCTCCGAAGGCAGAGGTCACTGGTTCGAATCCAGTCGGGTGCGCCAGTCAACTGCCTTGGCGCGTTGTTTTTGCTCGGTTTCCAGACAAATCGCAGAATACGTTCCTACGATTGACCCCACATAATGTGCGGGCCTGAATGGTCTTCTCGGGGCCGCGGCGGGATGTTCCGACACCGCAATACAATCTGAGGGCCTTGGAATTTGAGCACCTCGACTGCGTCGCACATTTCGAGAATCAGTTCAGATTGCAGCCGCTTAGGTCATTGGGTGACGGCACCCCAGTCCAACTTAAACTTGGCGAGGTACTTCCGCAGGCGATCAGAATCATTGGTCGATGTGCGCTGTTCGCGTGAGGCTGCAAAGAGGGTGCGTCCTGCGTCAGAAAGGCTGGCCGAGCGTCGGCACACCTTCACCACATACTCCAGTTGGACTTGGTCGAACGGATCAATCGCCTGTGCCCGCTCTTTGCCAAGCAAGTCGGCCAGGCTCTCACTCTCCGCCTTGTCGCCTGACCAGAGCCGTCCAAGGCGGCCGGTTTCGAAATCCACAGCCTCGCGGTCGATCCTGCCGGTCGGGCAAAGTGTCGCCATGCGGGTTACGCTGGCGGCGAGGTCGCGGAAATTGCCTTGCCACCGTGCAGACTGGCTCTCGGCAAAAGCGAGATACCGGTCCCGCGCTTCCTTGTTGAATGTAACACGCGTGCCTTCACGTTCGGCGAAACGCTCAAGTTCGTAATCGAGGTTGGGTTCAATATCTTCGCGTCGCTCGGCCAAACCGGGCAGAGCAAAAGTCCATAGGTTAAGTCGTGCGAACAAGTCTTCGCGGAAATTGCCAGCGGCGACTTCTTCCATAAGATTGCGGTTGGTCCCGGCGATTAGCTGGAACTCGCTCTTGGCCTCGCTGTCCGCACCAACCGGAAGGAAGCGCCCCTCCTCGATCGCGCGCAGGATCATAGCCTGTTCGTCGAGCCCCAGCTCGCCGATTTCGTCGAGGAACAGCAAACCTTTATCGGCGCTTTTGAGCAAGCCGGGCCGGTCCTGCACCGCACCGGTGAAGGCACCCTTCTTGTGGCCGAAGAGGGCAGACATGGCGCTGTCGCCCTTCAGCGTCGCACAGTTGACCTCCACGAATGGCCCTTCGACCTGGTGGCGCAGCTTCTTGAGCTCGTAGACCTTGCGCGCGAGCTGGCTTTTGCCTGCTCCGGTCGGGCCCATCAGCAGGATCGGCGCGCGGCTGAGGACAGCGACCTGTTCGATTTCCTCGATCAAGCGGTTGAAGGCCGCGTTGCGGGTTTCGATCCCGCTCTTGAGGAAGCTGGTGCTTTCCGCGCTCGCTTCGGCGAAGCGGCTAGCGATGGAATCATAACGGGAAAGGTCGAGATCGATCGAGGCCCAGGTGCCAATCGGCTGCGGCGCTCCCCTGTGAGGCTGCGTCTGCAAGAGCTTACCGGGCAGATAGCGCGCCTCGGTCAGCAGGAAGAGGCAGATCTGCGCCACATGGGTGCCGGTGGTAATGTGGATCAGGTAATCCTGCGTGTCCGGATCGAATTCGAACTCGCGCGCGAAATCGAGCAGCTTTCCGTAAACCTCCTCGAAGTCCCATGCGTCTTCAAAATCCATGACGTGGGGGACGACTTCGGTCTCGGGTGAAACATCCCGAATGTCCTGCATTACGAATTCTGCGAGGCGGCGGTGATAGCTGCCGTGGATCAACACAAACCGATCCACCCGCAGGTCCTCCTGCATGCAGATGCTCACCGTGGGCCGCCACTTGTTCCAGCGTGACGGCCCGAACTTTGCGGCATCGAGCGTTGAGCCGAGAAAACCAATGACAGTGGTGGGCTTCATGCTCTTAATGATAAATTTTTATCATAAACGATACAAGAGAATAGATTTCTCGCAAATTCACGATGTGTTGTTGAGAAGATCGAGTCCTAAGAATCGTATATATTTCAGCGCACTATGTGAAATTTGCAACCCGCCACTCAAAATTGGCACACCTCATGCTTTATCCAAACCGTCGGGTAAGTCGAACACCCGGCGAGACGCGGGACATGGGCGGCCGGAATGGGCTGGCCGCCCAAAGCCTGCAACGCAAGTTTCATGATGGAGTTGGACTATGGCCAACAAGACGCTTTTTTCCTCGACGCTTTCGTCCTTCGGGGCGAAGTTCCTGCCGCGCACCGATGTGGTCAACGAGGCTGGTGGCAACGCCTATGCCTATGGCCCCGAAGCCTTGCTCGCGCAGCTAGCCGCAACCGGCACTTTGTCGGACGGTTTCTACGCCGATGCGGAAGGCCAGCTTGCCAAGGTGCTCGAAGCAGCCTGGGCGGTGGACGCCGAATGGGTAGCCAAGTGTGCGATCTATGCTCGCCAGTCGGGCGCGATGAAGGATATGCCGGCATTGCTGACCGCAGTGCTGTCGATGTCCGATCCGGACCTGATGGTCCCGGTGTTCAAGCGCGTGATCGATAACGGCCGCATGCTGCGCAACTTCGTGCAGATCATGCGTTCGGGCCAGACTGGGCGGACTTCGCTCGGTTCGCGTCCGAAGCGGCTGGTGCGTGAATGGCTGGAAAATGCCTCGACCCGCCAGCTGATGCAGGCGGCGACGGGCAATGATCCGAGCCTTGCGGATATCGTGAAGATGGTTCACCCGGCTCCGGCTTCGGCCGAGCGGCGTGCCTTCTATGGCTGGCTGATCGGCAAGCCCTACGATGTAGCGGCGCTGCCGAAGGAGATCGCCGATTTCGAAGCATGGAAGGCGGACCGCCAGAATGATGTTTCTGGGCCCCTGCCGGATGTGCCCTTTGAATGGCTGACTGCCTTCGAGCTGACCGCAAAGCAGTGGGCTGTGCTGGCAGAGCGCATCGGGTGGCAGGCGCTCAGGATGAACCTCAACACGCTTGCGCGTAAGGGAGTGTTCCAGATCGACGGAGTGACCGAGATGGTTGCTGCGCGGTTGGCCGATCCCGATGCCATCGCCCGCGTGAAGCCGATGCCCTACCAGTTGATGACGGCGCTGACGCAGGTCGGTGCCAAAGGAGACGGGACTGTTCCGCTGGCGGTGCAGGCTGCACTTGAGAAGGCTCTTGACCTGTCGCTTGCGAAGGTCCCGGTGCTGGCAGGCAATGTCGTGGTTTGTCCGGACGTGTCGGGCTCGATGGGCTCGCCTGCGACCGGTTACCGCAAGGGCGCGACTTCGGTTGTGCGCTGCATCGACATCGCCGCGCTGGTTTCGTCCGCGATGCTGCGGAGCAATTCGCAGACCCGCGTGCTGCCGTTCGAAGTGGACGTGGTGAAGCTCAAGCTTGATCCCAAGGCCCGTGTGGCGGTGAATGCCGCAAAGCTGGCCGAGGTCGGCGGCGGCGGCACCAATGTCTCGGCCCCGCTTGCCTTGCTGAACCGCGAGAAGGCGAAGGTCGATACGGTGGTGATCGTCTCGGATAACGAATCCTGGGTCGATCCCGCCCGGCGTGGAGCTACGGCGACGATGAACGAGTGGACCAAGCTGAAGGCCCGCAACAGGCACGCGAAGCTGATCTGCATCGACATCCAGCCTTACGGCTCGACGCAGGCCAAGGCCCGCAAGGACATCATGAATGTCGGTGGTTTCACCGACGCGGTGTTCGACGCAATGGCACGCTTCGCCAATGGCCCAGAAGGCGGCGGGGCGAAAGATTGGGTCGAGATCGTCAACGAAGTGGAGGTTTGAACAAGCGCTCAAGCAGCGAAGCGATAGCGCAGAAAGGAGTGCAAAGGTCGCGGCGAATGCCGGGAAGGACTACATCCTGTCACGATGGTGGTCTCTGAAAAGGGGCGCCGGTCTTTCCCAAGCCTCGTCGCCGCGACCTTTGAATAGATTGATTTTGGAAAGGGCCGGGGCAAATGCCGGTGGGACTACATCTCCCACATGACAGGCCCGACGAGTAAAGCGCCCCATGGGAGCAATCCTGCGGGGAGATGTGGGTTCGAATCCCGCCGCTGGAACGTAGCTTAAGGGCCGACTGTCTCACCAACACTCGTTGCCCCGACCTTTTCCAAATTCACGGCGAATGCCGGAAGGACTACATCGACTTGTAATCGCCAGGTCGCGGGTTCGAATCCCGCCAGGCCCACCATTTTCTGCGCTAACGCTTCACTGCATGAGCGCACATTATGGGCCTGTAGCTCAGCGGATAGAGCAGGAACGTCTTTCCAAATCCTCGTCGCCGTGAACCCTAATATGAAATAACGCTGGCGGATGCCGGTGGGACTACATGGTTAGAGCGCCTGCAAAAGCAGGAGGTCGGCGGTCCGAGTCCGCCCCCGGGGAACCGGAGTAGCTCAGTAAAACGTCTCATCAATCACTCGCCGCCGGCACCCTGCGCTCACGCAGCGAAGCGATAGAGCAGAATTACATCAGCGCTGGCGAATGCCGGTCGGGACTACATCGGTAATCAGGCGGTTCGAACCCGCCCCTGCATGGCAACATGCGGAGAAGTCTCGCCAAAACTTGTCGCCAGCACCTATGAAGAAGCATGAGGAGGTCGCCATGACCCAGACGACGTATGAATATCAGGACGTGGAAGGCGGGTCGCCGATCAAAATGTGGACCCGCGGTGTGCCGGTTGATGACAAGGCGCGCGAACAGCTGACCAAGGCGGCGAAGATGCCGTTCATCTTCAAGCATGTTGCGGCCATGCCCGACGTGCATGTGGGGATCGGAGCAACCGTAGGTTCGGTGATCCCGACCAAAGGCGCGGTGATCCCGGCTGCGGTCGGCGTCGATATCGGTTGCGGCATGATGGCCGCGCGGACCTCGCTGATGGCGAGCGACCTGCCGGACAATCTTGCAGGGATCCGCTCCGCAATCGAAGCGGCGGTGCCGCATGGGCGGTCAAGCGGGCGTGGCGGGCGCGACAAAGGTTCGTGGGGCGATCCGCCTCCGGCCGTGGTCGATGCCTGGGCGAGGCTTGCCCAGCGCTTCGGACAGATCGTCGCCAAGTACCCGCGGCTCAAGAACACGAACAACCTCGTGCATCTCGGGACGCTGGGAACCGGCAACCACTTCATCGAGCTGTGCCTCGATACCGAGCAGCGGGTGTGGGTCATGCTCCACTCGGGCTCGCGCGGGGTGGGCAACGCGATCGGCACATTCTTCATCGAACTGGCCAAGCAGGACATGCGCAAGTGGCATATCAACCTGCCTGATCAGGACCTCGCCTATTTCCCGGAAGGGACCGACCATTTCGACGATTATGTCGAAGCGGTCGAATGGGCGCAGGACTTCGCAGCGCTGAACCGGCGCGTGATGATGACGCATGTGCTCGATGCACTGCGTAAGCAAATCGCCAAGCCATTCGATGCCGAATGCGAAGCGGTGAACTGCCATCACAACTATGTGACGCGGGAACACCATTTCGGCGAAAACGTGCTCGTTACCCGCAAAGGGGCGGTGCGCGCGGCAAAGGGCACGATGGGCATTATCCCCGGATCGATGGGGGCAAAGAGCTTCATCGTGCGCGGGCTGGGCAATGCCGAGAGCTTCGACAGCTGCTCGCACGGCGCGGGGCGCGTGATGTCCCGGACCCAGGCGAAGAAGCTGGTGAGCCTCGACGAGCATATCGCCGATACCGCCGGTGTCGAATGCCGCAAGGACGAGGGCGTGATTGATGAAACGCCCAAGGCCTACAAGCCGATCGAAGCCGTGATGGCCGCGCAGGCCGATCTGGTTGAGATCGTCCATACGCTGAAACAGGTGGTGTGCGTGAAGGGGTAGCGCCCTTCACGCCCCATTGGGAGATGAGCTATGAAGGGCGTATTTCATTGCAAAGGTTGTGGATCAGCTCTGTCCGGAGAGATTGCGCTACAATCCTTAAAGGATCCCGCCGTTCAGCAGCCTGCCATGCTCGACCAGCAGCCGGTCTGCCCGATCGGCATGGGCTATAAGAGCTATGAACCGTTCCAGCGATCATTCGATCCAGCCAATCCGGCTCCGCTCGAATTTTCACCGCAATACTGGCTTAACCCCGAAGATGTGATCGAGGCCTGTCGGATGACCAAAAAGCATGAAAGGACCATCGGATGCTGCGGCATTTCGGGCAATGGCGCGCCTAATCTATTGTGCCGGAAATGTCGGACGGAGGTCGGGACAATGCAAACCGATTGCTTCACGCCGCTTATCTTCATTCCCGATCCCAGCAACACAGAGTTCAGGAAAGCTGACTGAAACATGATTATCATCGACGGCTCCGAGGGTGAAGGCGGCGGACAGGTATTGCGGTATTCCGCAGCCCTTTCGCTGCTGACCGGAGAGCCTTTCACCATCAGCAACATTCGCGGCGAGCGGGCCAAGCCCGGCCTGATGCGCCAGCATGTCACTTCGCTTGAAGCGGCCTGCGCCATCGGCGGAGCGGAATGCTCCGGGCTGACGGTTGGTGCCAGCGAACTGACCTTCCGGCCCGGCAGGGTCATACCGGGCGAATATCATTTCGCCGTCGGCACCGCCGGTTCGACCGGGCTGGTGCTCCAGACCGTTCTTGTGCCGCTGATGCTGGCCGATGCGCCGTCACGGCTGGTGATTGAGGGCGGTACCCATGCCATGGCTGCGCCGCCTTTCGAATTCCTGCAAAAAACGCTGCTGCCGGTTTTGCAGCGGATGGGACCAAAGCTTTCCATCACTCTTGAGCGTCACGGTTTCTACCCGCGCGGTGGCGGGCGCATTGTCGTGGACATAGATCCAGCGCCGCTGCGCCCGATCGAATGCGTGACACGCGGCGCATTCAAGGTGGGCAAGGTAGAAGCGCTGGTCGCCGGGATCCCGTTCGACATCGCTGACCGCGAGCTGAAGGCGGCGCGCAAAGTGCTGGCCGATTGGCCGGATGAAGCCTTCGCTCCGGTGCAGCTCCCGGCTGAGAATGGTCCCGGGAATGCCCTGCTCATGGTGGCCGAATTCGAACATGTTACCGAAATCATGTCTGGCTTCGGCAAGCTTGGCGTGCCTGCAGAACGCCTGGCAAAGACAGCGGCCAAGCGGATGGCCGGTTATCTGGCGTCGCAGGCCTTTGCCGGACCTTACCTCCAAGACCAGTTGCTGCTGCCGTTCGCAATGGCAGGACGCGGCGCGTTCACCACAGTCAAGCTCAGTGCGCACACGCGCACCGCTGTAGACTTGATCGAACGATTTTCCGGCAGGGGTTTTCGCTTCGCGGAAACCGCTGACGGGGCACATCTCGCAGAGGTTCGCTGACCGGCGCGAATTGGGCCGATTGTCGCAAGTCGGCATTCGCGCAGCATTTTCGCAAAGCAGGCGTTGTCGGCCTTCATCTCGCCTGCACCGAGAAGGTCTTCATTTGGCGCTACTCAAGCAGCAAGTAATGCCGCCGAACGCAGAGTGGGGAGACACGCCAAGTCCGGTATTAAGTCCTGAAGCTTGTCGAGGATGAATGAGGAGAATGTGAACGTTCTTCGCTTGAGGGTCCACTACAAAAGGGGCTGACCTCCATGCGCTGTCGTTCGTACCTGAAGAGCTAGACTATGTCGACGCGACGGGTGAATCCTTCGAGTGGGGGCTTGAACGCCTCCGTCGGTTGGAGAGCCTTCGCCGTTTTGAAGAATTCAGAAGAAAGCGTGAAGAAGCTCATGGCGCTGCAGCTCCCCGAAGCTAACCCGTTCGTTCTCCGGGCTGTTGGACCTGTGAGGTTCCAAGCTCGTAAATCTCGCTATCGCGAACTGGCGCTAAAGCTGGACGCTTCGAGTAGCTCTTCGATCGTGTTAAGCACTTGTGCTTCTGGCCCTGACACAGTCCTTTTGTGCCGCGACTGACGATCCTAGGCAGCTGAAACATAAAGCATCTCTACTCGACATAACCAAGACCACCCTAAAGCGCATCGTTGCCTCGCCCATGGGCGCAGCAAATCCCCCTGATTTGAACTTTGCAAATGTGCCGCTATTCTCAATCGCGGGGCTAATCCGTTCCTGGATACAGGAAACGCAGGGGGGAATTGATATGCGGCGCATTGCAAAAGCGTTTTTGGCTGGATTGTTGGCGGTTACTTTTCTGCCCCTTGCGGCCCAAGAACCAGCGACGCCCGATTACGCAAGCATGACCAATGAGCAGCTTGGAAATGCTGTAAACTCCCTTTTGGATGCTGGAGAATTTGTCGCGGCTATTCCCGGCGTTGAGGAGGTCATAAATCGCTATGAGAGAGACGGTATTCTCACACGTGAGGACGGGATCGGATGGGTTGGCGATTTGCGAAAAGGCTATCGCGCCGTTCAGCGTGACGAGCCGCTCATCGCGCTGACACGCAGGGTCATTAGCGCTTGCAAACGCGAGCTCGGCACGAGAAACGAATGCTGGGTTGATTGGCACCAAATCCTTGCGCAAGACCTGCGGATCGCCAAGCAAATGGAGGCAGCCTACCCCGCGTACAGAAACTGGCTCGATATGGTCGTAGAGGCGCACTCTGGGGAAAGCGAAAAAGCACAAGAGGCGCGGCGTGAATTCACATTCTATCTCGAAGAAATTGGGCAGGAAGATGAAGCGATTGCACTCTGGAAAGAATCGTACGCGGTATCGAAGGTCCTGCGGGGGCCGTACGACATCAACACAACTGAGCTCGCCGAAAGAATACGAGCTGCCTATATTCGCAATGACAGACTTAAGGATGCAGAGCTTTTATCCCGCGAGCTAGCCTCTGAATTAGAGGCCGGCCTTGGCCCGCAAGATCGGCAAACGCGCAATTGGCAAGTCCTCATAGCCTCGACCCTGAAGTTGCAAGATGATTTGAAAGGTGCCTCGGCGATCTTGCGATCGGTGCTCGACACTGCTCCAGGTGATGGGAGCGGTGTTGCAGCGACTTACAATGCCAAGTCCATGCTGGAAGAGATTGCCGAGCTTACCGGGGATTTTGCCAGTGTTGAAGCCATCTATCTCGCTAATCTGAAAGAAGCCCGCACTCTGCTGGATGAAGACCCGCTTGCAACGGAAGAAGCTCTTGGTTTCTTGTCAGAGGCTTATGTAAAGCGCAACGAACTTACCAAGGCAGAACCCCTTACGCTGGAGCTATTGGCCTTGTACGAGGCGCAGGACCAAAATGAGCTTTGGGGTTTGTTTATTGCCCTCACTCAGCAGCAACTGACGGAGATCTATGCAAGGCAAGGCCGCTTTGATGAAGCGCAGGCGATGGCAAAGGCTGCTTTCAGCGAGTTTTCCGAAGATGGCGGCGTGTTCCGTGCCGACGCGATCATCGCGCTATCAAGCAGTTTTTCGCTTGCTGGTGAATATGGCCAAGCAGAAACAATCTTGCTGGATGCGGTTGCCAAAAAGTTTGAACCCAAATTGGTCTCCGCGCTCGCCCGACTTTACCTTGATCAGGACCGGTTGGCAGAAGCCGAAACGCTGCTTGCAAGGTCGACAGAAGGGGATACTTCACGTGTCAACGGCGAGGTTGCCGATGTTGCCTTGTTGGGAGAGCTATACCTCAAACAAGGCCGCACCGAGGATGCGCGGTTCCAGTTTCTCTATCAGTTAGCGATAGCACGCCAGTGGGCAGGCACGAACCCCGCGCCAATTATCGATGCGCTCTATTCTTTGTCTTTGGCGGAGCAGGACCAACTGCGATTTGATCTTGCTGGGGAACGCATTGATGAAGCCTTGCGCCTTTACGGTCCAAACGCATCGCCTACCAATCCTGACACGCTAAAACTGTACTTTCAACGGGCGCGCATCACGGTTTCACAAGGTCAATATGCGCGAGGAGTATTGGAGATGAGCGATGCTCTGAATGCGGCGCAGGCGAGTTTTGGAAGCGGCCACCAGCTAACCCTTGAGATTGCTGAACAAGCTTGCTGTGACTGCGTTTCGGATGAATTTTCCTGATGCGGCGAAATATGCAGCGCAGCAATTGTCGTTGGGCCTTGATGAGCGGCGGCGCAACACTGGCATCGGCAGCCTTGCCAAAGCGCAAGCGGACAGGGAGGCCGCCCGCCGCGCAAGCGCTTATTGGCTTATTGGTGAGATCGCATGGCAAAATAGTGGGCAGGCCGAATTCCTCGAAACCGGCTTTGCCGCCTTTCAAGAAAGAATGACCAATCCAGCGAGCGCAGCGGTAGTGCGCGCGGCGGCGCGGCGATTTGCTGATGACAAAGAAGGGGGGCTTGGCTCTCTTGTTGAAGAGCGCGCCCAGCTGCAAAGCCAATACGCCCGCAACGCCGCCCAGTTTGCAGATGCTTTGACAAAGCGCGGCGAGGAAAGCGTCAAAGCGAGAGCGCAGGCGGTCAGCGGGAACAGTCAGGTTGCAGAGCGGCTTGAGCAGATTGACGCGGTGATGCTGAGCCAATTTCCCGAGTATTTCGATTTGGTCCGCCCTTCCCCGCTAACGGTGGCTGAAGCGCGCAGCTTGATGGGCAAGGACGAAGCAGCCTTGGTGATTGTACCAACGCAGCTTTCGATCAATGTTTTTACGATCACCAGCGAGAAGGTCTCTTGGCGTCAGGCCGCTTTTACCGAAGATGAGATCAACACGCTGACGCAGCGGCTTTTGTGGTTCGCCGGGGCCAAAGTAGATGTGGATGATCGGATGAGCCTTGACTGGGAGGACGCGGTCGACGGCGGCTTTGACGGGTTTGACCGCGACACGGCCTTTCTCCTCTACAGCGAGTTGATTGCCCCTTCTGAGGCGCAGCTTGACGGAAAAGAGCATCTGTTCATTTCAGCGGCTGGCTCGCTCTCTTCGCTTCCTTTCTCTTTGCTAGTCACTGAGGAGCCGCAGGGCCGCGATGATGCACCTCAGGATTGCGCGACACCAATTGGATGGCAGACCGTTTCACACTGATCCAACTGCCGACGCTGCAATCACTCGCACTCTTGAGGCGCCAACAAAAGTTGGAGCGGGCAACGCCTTTGAGTTTTGCAGGATTTGGCAATCCAGTTCTGGGCGGTGCAGCGATGGAGCGAGGGGCTCGAAAGCGCGGGGGTGCTGACGGGTCAGGGCGCACACAAAGCATTGCTGCCTTATTCAGCGATGGCGACGGAGGTCGTTCACCAACGATCAATCTGGAGCAATTGCGAGCAATGTCGAGCCTGCCAGGGACGGAGCGCGAGTTGAAAGCTATGGCAAAGGCGCTGGGCACTGGCGCAAAGTCGATCTGGCTTGGTGACGATGCAACGGAGACCAACTTTAAAGATGCGCATCTGGACCAAACTGCAATAATTGCTCTGGCAACGCATGGATTGGTTGCTGGTGAGATTGATGGCGCTGCTGAACCCGGTCTGGTCTTTACACCGCCCAGCGTTCGGAGCGGCATGGATGATGGGTATCTCACAGCTTCAGAGATTGCGTCCCTTCGCCTAAATGCCGATTGGGTGATTTTGTCAGCCTGCAACACAGCAGCAGGGGACGGCAGCGAAGGCGCAAGCGGACTTTCGGGACTAGCGCGAGCATTCTTCTTTGCAGGGGCCGAAACCTTGCTTGCCTCGCATTGGCCGGTGCGCGATGATGTGGCCGCCGAATTGACGGTGCGCACAATTGAACTGCAACGCGAGCAACCGCAGATCACCCGGGCACAGGCGTTTCAGCTGGCTATGCGCGAGGTCCGCATGGATGTCTCCAAAGACGGCTGGGCTCACCCTACCGCTTGGGCACCGTTTACGCTGATTGGCGATGGGACGCAGTGAAGCTTTGTAGTGGTGAGGGGCGCGTTGAGGGTTTGGGATCGGCAGGAAAGGCGGCTGCGCCAATAGGTCCTGAGCCTAGGGACTATACGGCGCAACCCGGCGCACCTTCGCCTTGGTTAACACTAAAATGCCAAACTTTGCCAGCGCCAATTAGCACCGCTATCGGCTCAATAAATCGCCTCAAGTGCAAGCAATCCAATCGGTCATAAACGGCCTTAAGGAGTGCTTTGTATTACAAAGCTGACCTTGGCAAAGGAGACGATAGGCGCGCTCCCTTTGCAGACCCATGGCTTCTTTCAGGAAGGTCAAAGGGCGTGCCTGCCCCCCCGAAACCCAGCCTCTCCAAAAGGGCCAAGCCTACGCGGATTGGATGTCTTCAGGGGTTTTCGGATCCCTTAATCCCCGACCATGATTTGGAGAATGCCCTCTCCACCTGGATCTAGGATTAGAGAAGCTTGAAGACCGTCCCTACATATTGGGCATCGTCCGACAAGCTCTTGAGTGCGTTGAGAATTGGCGGGGGAGAGTGATCGGCCGCGCCCTGCCACTTTTGGAACGTTCCCAGTTCCCATTCATACCTGTTGGACACCACCTTTGCCTGCAGCTTGCGGCATTGGAACACACCATAGGAGTGCCATATGACTGGATATGACGAAGGCACGAAAATCGAATGGGACTGGGGCGATGGCACCGCTACTGGCACGATCGTGGCCTGCTACACCCAAAAGCGAACTTTGAAGATCGACGGCAATTCGATCACGCGCGATGCTAGCGAAGGTTGCCCCTCGTACAAAATAGAACGTTTGGTCGCCGAATACGCTTGAGGCAAGCGGCCTGTTTGTGGCACGCTCCTCTTACCAGGCTTCTTCCGCTCCTAAAAGTGTCCTCAGCAACTATCATCGAGCCACGTTCAAATGACCGTTCTTAAGCCGGGAAAAAACTGCTGGCAGTTGGCCCGTGCTGACACTTTTGACCTGTTGGTTGATGGGGAAGAGTATTTCCGCGCCGTTCGCTTGGCGATGCGGCAAGCCCAGGAGCGCATCGTGTTGATCGGATGGGATTTCGATGCGCGGGTTGAGATGTATGATACCCGGAATGATGTCGAAGGTCCGCTGGAAATAGGCGAGTATCTTGATTGGTTGGTGGATCGTAATCCCGACTTGCAGATCTTTATTCTGCAATGGGATGTTGGTGCGATCAAGCTTGCCAAAAGGGGCAAGACCGTCGCCAAGGTCGCAGGTTGGCTCGCCCACCCAAGAGTTCATTTCGCGCTGGACGGGGCACATCCTGCTGGCGCTGCTCAGCATGAGAAACTGGTGGTTGTTGACAATCACACCGCGTTTTGCGGCGGAATTGATATTACAGAAGATCGCTGGGACACGCGCGAGCACCTTGATGACCAGCCTCAGCGCGCGCAACCAACCGGCCAAGATGCTGGCCCTTGGCACGATGTCTCGGTCCAGCTTACCGGCGATGTTGCCGGGTGCTTGTCTGAGCTGGCCGAACAACGCTGGAAAGATGCCACGGGCAAGGACTTGCCTGCGGTGGAGGGCAAAGGTGATTCTTGCGCGCAAGAAACCGGTGTGAGCAAAGATACCCACACCGATGGTTCTGCCATGCTGCGAGGCGTTACCGCTGCGATAGCGCGCACGCGCGGGCAAACCGATGAGCATGACGCGGTTCGCGAGATTGAGGCGTCCTATTGCGATGTGATCGCCTCTGCGAAGCGGTGCATTTATATTGAGACCCAATATTTTACCGCAAAGTGGATCGCGCGGGCCATTGCGGATCGGCTTAAAGAAGAGGGCGGCCCTGAAATTGTAATGGTGCTGCCCGCGTCGTGCGATGGCTGGTTAGAGCAGCAGATGATGGACACCACCCGGTCGCGCTTGATCAAAGCGCTACAGGCGATTGATCACGAGGGCAGGCTGCGCGTTTATCACCCTGTGACCGCCAAAGGCACCGATATCTACGTCCATGCCAAAGTCCTGATCGCAGATACGCGCTTTTTGCGGGCTGGCTCTTCCAATCTGAGCAACCGGTCGATGGGATTTGACAGCGAATGCGACGTGTGTGTGGACGCGCATCTGGCTGATGATCCTCAATCGACGGAGCGCGCGATTACGAACTGCCGCAATGACTTGCTGGCAGAGCATCTTGGCTGCGCCAGGGACGTGATTTCAAAGGCAATCGAGGCGAGCGGCTCGCTTATTGCAGCGATTGAAGAATGCACCGGTGAAGGTCGAAGGCTTCGGGAATACGAATACCCCGATCTCAATGCTGTTCAAGAATGGCTTGCGAACACGGATATACTTGATCCCGAACAGCCGGATGACGAGTGGCCTGGCATTACCCTGTCGTAGCATTACCCTGCCTTAACTTTGGCGTGACGTCTTAGCAGGGTCGATCACTGCACATAGCAAGGGCCGAACCACGCGCCTTGTGTGATCCGGCTCTTTGATTGGATCGCGGCCTTCTGTGAAAATTGGAACGGTTGCGCCGCAGTTCTTGTAGCTAAGGCATGACTTCACAACAAAACCCATCGCCTAGAACCACATCGCTTGAACCCGCATCGCTTGAACCCGCATCGCTTGAACCCATTGCCATTTTGACCACGCAGCTTTCTGAAATGGGGCGCGGGGTGATCGCGATGCTTCCCAACATCCTGATCGCTTTCACTTTGCTTTTGGTCACGTGGGCCGTGGCGAAATTCGCGACGCAGATCGCAGACAAGATCACGCGCGGTGCGGACATGCGGCCGTCGCTTCGCGAACTGATCGAATTGGCGGTCCGTTTTACCATCTGGGCTATCGGACTGATGATTTCAGCGACCGTTTTGTTGCCCGACCTGACGCTTAGCAGCATTGTTGCCGGACTTGGTGTTGGCACGGTCGCGGTTGGCTTTGCGTTTAAGGACGTTTTTGAAAACTTCATGGCCGGGATTTTGTTGATGCTGCGCGAGAAAATGCGCATTGGCGATACCATCGAATGCCAGGGGATCGAAGGCGAGGTCGAGGAGATTTCGCTGCGTGAAACCCATGTTCGCAAGCTGTCGAACGAATTGACCGTCGTCCCCAATTCTGTCCTTTTCAAAAACCCGGTCGAGATACTGACTGATAGAAAGCAACGCCGCTTCGAATTGCTCGTTGGCGTTAGCTACGACACCGATCTGGAGCGTGCTTCCGACGTGATCCGAAACGCGGTCGAAGGTTCGAACGCCATCGACACGGACAAGCCAGTTGATGTGTTCGCGACCGAATTCAATTCCAGCTCGGTCGATTTCCGGGTCCGTTGGTGGACCGGTTCGACCATGGGTGACAAGCATTCAAGCCGCGATGCGATGATCCGCAAAGTCAAGGCTGCGCTGGACCGCGAAGGGATCGAGATCCCGTTCCCTTACCGCACCCATACATTCAAGGAACCGATGCAGCTGGCAGATTAGACCGCGCCCACGCGCACCACCCCAAAACATAAGGAATTTATCATGGAATATGGAATTATCGGATTACTCGTACTGGCCCTCAACATCTGGGCATTGTTCAATATCTGGACTTCGGGCGCATCGGTCGTAGCCAAGCTTGTGTGGTCGATCCTGATCTTCGTCCTGCCCGTGATCGGCGTGATTGTGTGGCTTGTATTTGGACCACGGGGCGGGAGCCTTCAGGCCGCATGATGGCAGTGGGCTCTGGTGGGATCACAGATTGATCCGCGTTCACCCAAAGCCCGAAACTCAAACCAAAAACGCCGCGCTTTCGAAAAGAGAGCGCGGCGTTTTTGTGTCTGGCCCAAGCGGGTGTGGTTTGATCGATTACGTCGACTGGTCGAGATTGATCACATCTTCAATATTGCCGCCCTGTTCGATCTCCTCGATCGCTTCGACGAAGGTTTCTGCAATACCGGTTGCATCTTCGGTATCCTCGAGCGTCATCTTCACTTTCCCGCCATCGAGAATTTCACTCAAGGTAGCGCGCGCCCTCGATGCGCGGCTTTTCACGGTTCCAGGGGCACAGTTAAGGATTTCGCCCGCCTCTTCGTAGGTGTGGTCGCCTGGACCAACCAACATCATGGCTTCGAGTTGGTCGGTGGGAAGCTCAGACATTGCGCGTTGAAGATCGGCAAGCTCGAAGGTGGAATTTTGCCGTGGCGGAGCGGACAGGATCTGTTCTGCTACGTTTTCGTCAAAACCGGCCACGAATTTCTTCCCGCGCCGCAGTTGGTTCAGCCAGGTATTGCGCAGGATCGTGAAGGCCCAGCTTAAAAAGTTGCTGCCCGGCTTGAACTGATCGCGCGCCGCCCATGCCTTAAGCAAGGTTTCCTGCATCAGGTCTTCGGCCATATCCTCGCGGGCGCATAGCTTGAAGGCAAAGCGCCTGAGCGGGGTTTGCGAGGCGAGCATCTGTTTCTTGAATGACCTTGATGAAACAGCCTTGCGCCGTTTTTCGGAGCCCTCGGGCCAAGGATTGTGGGGCGTAGACGATGCCCTGGCTCGCCCTGATAGTGGCAGCGAACGGGTGTTCTCTTGTGCTGGCTGATTTACAGCAGGCTTTGAACTAGGGGGGCTGGAATTGGGGTTTGGGATGGCTTGTACTGACATGGCCGCCTTGGGTTTGAGCAAACGATTGCAATCTTAGTTGTAATGATTGCAAACCGTGCAAGTTCCCGGCTCGGTATCAGGAATGCCGCCACGCGCGGTGGTTGATCCGTCCAGCGTTTCACATCAAAAACCAGATCGCCAGCAAAAGCAGGGTCGAGGCGGCGCCCATCAAGCCTGCCACAAGTTTTACGTTGATCGTTTGAATAGGCTAAATCTTGTGCGGGTCCATCCGCTGGATAACGTCGCAGGATTTCTTCTGCGCGATGTAGAATATGCAGATCCCCACGAGCACAAAAAGAGACGCGATGGCTCTTGCAACCCAGGCCGGTTCGATCTTGGTGAAGACGGCGTTGAACGCAAGGCCCATCCCCACCGCCGCAAGCCCTGTTCGCATCCAGCCTGCAAATGTGCGTTCATTGGCAAGGATCGTGCGATCTTCGGCAAGGTCGGTGCGTGTTTCGCTTTGTGTATTCGATGAGTTTTCACTGCTGGACATACAATTCAAACACTTTGGGCATGGCGAAGTTTCAAAGAAATTTTGGCGGGGGGCAAGCCGCGCAAAAGCGCAGGGCAAATTGGAACCCAAAGCGGCCACGCCCGTATGAAGACAGTAACACACTGGAGCACAGCTGGATGGAAAACGACGACCTGATCGAACCTTCGAGCGAAGGTGAGCACGATAGCGGTGAACAGCCAACCTCTCCGGAAATCTATATTGAGATCGCCCGGGAAGGGATTGAGGAGATGGGGCGCCCCACTGCGTCCTTGTTCTGGTCAGCGGTTGCGGCTGGTCTATTGGTTAGCTTCTCGCTTGTTGTAAAAGCGGTGTTGCACGCGGATGTGGGCGGCATGGCGATGGGCCATGCGATTGAAAGCTTTGGCTATACGATCGGCTTTATCCTCGTGATTTTTTGCAGGCTTCAGCTGTTCACGGAGAACACGATCACCCCGGTGCTTCCTGCAATCGCTGTTCCTTCTGCGCAAAATTCTATGAACCTGGGGCGTGTCTGGACCATTAGTCTTACCGCCAATTTTATCGGTACAGCCGCGATGGCGTGGCTGTTTTGGGCGACACCTGTCGTTACACCGGCGACGCTGGATGCGATGATGGCAATCAGCGAGAAGGTCGCTGGATTGTCGTTCATGGAATCCATGTTGAAGGGGATGCCCTCAGGCCTGCTTATCGCCGCGCTCGTGTGGATGCGGCCTAGCGCAGGCAATAACTTCCTGTGGCTGGTGTTCTTGATGACTTACGTCATCGCGGTCGGCGATTTCACCCATGTTGTGGTCGGATCTTGCGAGATATTCCTGCTCGCATGGAGCGGGCAATACGCCCTTGGACCAATGCTTGCTGGCAATATCTTTCCAACACTGCTGGGCAATGTGATCGGGGGAACGGCGCTCTTTGCCCTCCTCGCCTGGGGCCAGGTAAGAGACGAACTCAAAGACACCGTGATGCGTTTGCGACCCACAGAGTAACGCTAAGCAATCCTACCTTTTCACGACTTATCTGTGATGGTTCTGCCCTGCCCTGCCCTGCCCTGCCCTGCCCTTCCCTGTCTTGACGCGGTTCTCGAACGAAGGCTCACAAAACGAGCTGCGAAAAATCGTCGATGGCGTTGTACATAGCAGCGCCTGCTGGAAACTCCTTCATCGCAGAAAGGCCAGCGCGCATCGGGTCGGCATCGCGCAGCGGGCCAAAGTCAAAGCCCGTCGCCTCCTCCAGGTCGGCAATTGCCAGTTGGAAGGTCTTGTATTCGCCAAACTCAAAACCCTCGACCGATTCGTTTTGCGCGCGGTCGGCCAGCATGGTGTGGATGAGCTGACCCTGGCTCAAAAGGTAAGCGGTTGCGTGAAGGCGCATCGCTGATCCTTCTGCCCCATCAGCGCCACCATCAGCGCCCTCATCATCAGCAGTCATCATCACCACGACCTTCCAAAATTCGAGCGGGATGGTGACGCCCTCTTCTTCGACCACATTGCCATCAAGGATGGGGCCAGTGAAAACGCTGGCTTTGAAATCGTGGGTGCGTGCGCTTCCCAGAATGTAATCTTCAAGCCCGCGCCACTGCGACTGGCTGCGGTTCAATCCCAAATGCTGCGGGCTGGCATTGGGGTAGTGGAAAGTGTCGAAATTGGCCCGTTCGACCGTCTGCGCGTCGCCCCAGTTGGGGTCTTCGCGCTTCACCAGATGGCCGCGGTCGCACGCGACATTGGAATAATCATCCTGACCGATCTGAATCTCGCGCGGGATGCGCATGTCGAAATACCACCGGTCGCGCGTGCGTTTGAGCCTGCGCGAGCGCGCTCCGTCGATATTGACCGCGGTCACAACCGGGCTTTTGCGAGAGGCGCAATATTGCACTCCGAAATGCTGATACCGCAGTTCATGGGGGCGCTCGGGCGTTGCATCGCTAGGGGTTGCCAGATCGAACGCACCTTCGGGCAAGGCGGGCCATGGCACCTTTTCACCAAGGAAATCTGCATCATACCCCCCGCGCCCCTCAAAATATTCCGCCGCGCGCTCTTTGTCGGCAAGCTCGGTCAAGCCTTCGGGTATATTGCGGTTCGGCAGATCGCCTAAGAGGACGCTCGTTACCTTGCCTGCAAGAATGTCTTTAAGCGTCTGCACCTTAACGGCTGAATTGTGCCGTCCGAATATGCCTTGGAAATGGAGGCCAACGACCGCTTGTTGATCGAGGCTGAAAACGGGGCTTCCCGAAGAGCCGCCCGTCGTTGTTGCATCATATCGCATCCGGTCGCCTTCGCCGCCGCTCATCGCCAAGCCGGGGGAATAGCGTTTGACGTCGTAAATCCCTTCGAAATACCGCTCCATATGCGCAACGCTTTGCGGTACGCGGGTGTCTCGTGCAGGGTATCCGATGACGGCGATGGGTTCGTCATCTTCAACCGGCTTTTCCGCGAGGGGAAGGGGCTTGATCGCTCGGTCCTCTGGCCAATCGTCGGGCATCTCGATCCGGCCAATCGCCACATCTGATGCCGCATCAGAGGCAAGGTAGGTGTAGGTCACGATCTTTGCTGCCAAGGCTTCTTGCGCGCGGGCGCCCAATTCCTCGTTAAAGTCAATTTGTGATCCGTATCTGATCCCGCCAAAGGGGGAAAAAAGATACACTCCGCCGCCACGGTGACTGCGCCGGGCGACGATTTTGGCAACATGGCGATTGGTCGCAACCAGAAGGTGTCCGGGCTTTTTCTCGTCCTCACCGATGATCCAGCCAGTGCCGCCCCAGTCCATATCATGATTGCGAAATTCGATCCGCCCCACTGACGGGAGCCACGCTTCGGACTTGCGGATTTTGGCGACGATGTCCGGGCCAAAATCGCTTTGCGGCAAATCGGCGTCTTCCACCTCAACCGCGCCGCCGCGCACGATCAAAGGTGGGCGATTTTCGGTGCGAATGACCGCTTCTGCGATAAAGACGTCATCGTCAAAAGCAGGGAAGGCGTCGCCTGATCTCTCCGGGTCGGTTTGCCTCAGGACAGCATCCATCTGTTCTTGCGCCACACCCTTGAGCAAGCGAGAAGCGGCGCTCTTGCGCTTCAGCTGTTTGCGCGCGTGATCAGCCCAGCCATTGTTTTGCATCGCTTCAAGCTGGCTAAGGCTCTCTTTTACTTCTCTGTCCATTTGGTCCCCCCTAACAATTGCCTGTCTGTTTTAATCAAAGGAAAGCATTTGGGTCAAAGCCTGAGCCGCAATTCTTATCTGGGGGCACTGTAACATTGGGCTTTTTCATGACCGCGTATGTGTTGCGAGTTTGAGACAAGGCGATCGGGTGTTGCAACGCGGGAGTGGCATTGTCCTTCGCAAATACCTATAGGGTGGACATGGCATCGCGCATTTTTCAGTTTTCCAGCCTTCCCAAGGGCACAGCTCCGGCGCTTGACCGGGTGGAAGGTGGCCCTGCGCGCGAAAGTGGCCCTGAGCGAAATATTGGCGAGGCGCCGCGTGTGGGCGTCATCTACAACCCGCGCAGCCACGGCAATAAGGGCGCTGATTTTGATTGCGGCATGTCGCCCCAGGTCTTTATCGCAAAGCCGGGTGACCGCGCGCAATTGCCAGAAGCTCTGGCCAAATTTGCACGCCAAGGCATTGATCTTCTTGTCATTAATGGCGGTGATGGGACAGTGCGCGATGTGCTGACCAGCGGGGCAGCTATTTTCGGCGACAAATGGCCTGCATTGGCCGTTCTGCCGAAAGGTAAAACCAACGCGCTCACCGTTGACCTTGGCGTTCCAAAAGGTTGGTCGCTGCAAGAGGCGATCGATGCCTTTGACGAGGGCAGCCGGGTTCAGCGCCGCCCGATTGAAATCACACCCATCGGCGGCAGTCCTGATGCGCGCGCGCTCGGGTTTTTCCTTGGCGCAGGCGCGTTTACGACAGCAACCACTGCGGGGCAAAAGGCCCATAAGATCGGCGCGTTCAATTCGATGGCTGTGGCGGTCGCAACGCTTATGGGGGTGTCGCAGTGGCTTTTTGCCTCGCGTGAGAACGCCTGGCGGCGCGGGTCGAAGATGTCCATCGGGCTTGGCGTTAAAGATGTACCGATGGTGCATTCAGGCGTTGGCGACCCGGAATTCCGGCAACTTCTTTTGGCCTCGACGCTTGAAAAAGTGCCTGCAGGTTTGAAGCCTTTTGGAAAGCTGCGCGAAGGTTTGAAACTGGCCGCCACTGATCAGATTTCGCGCAAATCCGCGTTCACTTTGTTCAAGATGATCCGCGGCCAGACCCCTGAAGGCATTCGGGAAAAAGGCTTTCACCAGATCGCAACGCCGCAATTCTCATTACGCATCGAGGAATCATTCATCCTTGATGGCGAGGCCTTCCCTCCGGGCGAATATCGCATTGGTCAGGGGCCGGAACTTGAATTTGTAGCGCCCTGAGCGCTTCGTTTTGGGCCTTTTATGGCAAGCAATTCTTCTACTTTAAGCGACCGGATCGAAGCGCGCCTTAACGCCGAGGTTGATCCTGCAGTCGCGCTCTTCGCCGCCAGCTTGGCTAAAGAGGCAGGCGCTGTGGCGGTGCTGTTTTACGGGTCAAACCTGCGCACAAAGTCACTCGACGGGGTGCTCGATTTCTACATTCTGCTGCCCGGTGAGCAGCGTGAAAAAATATGGCCCCGCGTCAGCTATCAAGAGCGCGAAGCGGCAGATGGTACAGTATTGCGCGTGAAAATAGCCACCATGTCGCTTTCGACCTTTACGAAAGCTGCTGGCGGCGAACTGCTTGATACAACGATCTGGGCGCGCTTTGTTCAGCCCAGCGCTCTGGTCTGGCAGGCCGATGAGACCGCGCGAAAGGGCGTGGTCGCAGCGATTGGCGCTGCTGCGCAAACAGCTGCGCGTCTAGCGGTGGCGCTTGGCCCCCGATCTGGCACGGCGCAGGATTATTGGCGCGCGCTTTTCCGGGCGACTTACAAGGCAGAGCTCCGGGTCGAAAAGGCAGGCCGCGAAAACGATATTCTCAGCGTCAATCAAGAAGATTTTGCGGGGCTTTTGCCGCTCGCGCTTGAGGCGGCCGGGGTCGTTCACACAGTCAATGGTGCGCGCATCACGCCAAGCCTTACCGCAAGGGAGCGCACAGCCACGCTCAGCTGGTGGAAGCGGCGTCAACGCATGGGCAAGCCACTGAATGTGACCCGCCTGATCAAAGCGAGCACAACGTTCGAAGGGGCAGCGCGATACGCAGCGTGGAAGATTGAGCGGCACACCGGAATGCCGGTCGAAGTGACGCCGCTGCGCGAAAAGATGCCATTATTGGCCGCGCCAAGCGTGCTTTGGGCGCTTAGAAAGCACCGCAAGAACACAAAGCCTTAGGCGAAATACTTCATCGTGATCGAGATGGCTGTGACACCGTTGCCGACATTGAAACGGGTCTTGTCAACGCCCGGCTTGCCAAGGTTGAAAATGTTGATCGACGGATCATTCGACATCGCACCGCCATCGGTTCGGATATCGGTTTCGCCATTGCCGTTAACATCGTGCCGCACGGCAACGGCGTAATTGCCGCTTTTGGGAACGGGCAGACAAATGGTCATCCGGCCGCGCCTTGCAGGCAGCTCCACCCGGTTAAGCCACTTCCCGCTTTCAAGCCATTCACCGCTTGTTGCGTTGTAGACTTGCGCGCGGACCTTACCGCTAGCCTCTTTGATGCCGTTGATGGTCACACGAACAGCAGGGCCGCCGCCTGGCGCGCAGGAACGCATATTGTTGGAAATGGTATTGCGATAATCGTTAGAGGACGATGCCTGAGCCATAGCGGGAACGCCAGGCGCAACTGTGCCCAATCCTGCCAAAATGGCAGCGCCGCCCAAGGCTGCAATGCTCTTAAGTCTAGTCATCAAATCATGTCCCTTATCCCAGTAAAAACCGGGCTCTGCGCCTGCAAGTATCACACTTGAAAGCTCACAATACACTGCCCCTATGTCGTCCCGGTGCTGAATTGTCGCTGAATTGCGAGGTTAACGCCTGTTTCTTCTCGTAAAAAGGGTGGGGGAAAAGGTTAAGGGCCTGCTTGCCGCCCGATTCGCGCGCAGGGTAAGGCCCACTTTAACCAAATTAACGCGATCACCCTTATTGGCCCGGCTTTTGAAAGCGCGACCTATGCCAGCACCGCTCATTTCACCCAGTATTCTATCGGCTGACTTTGCCAAGCTCGGCGAAGAGGTGCGCCTAATCGATCAAGCGGGTGCGGACTGGATCCATATCGATGTGATGGACGGCCATTATGTCCCTAACATTACAATTGGCCCGGATGTCGTAAAGGCGCTTCGCCCGCATACCGGCAAGGTTTTCGATGTGCATCTGATGATTGCACCGGTTGACCCGTATATTGAGGCCTTTGCGCAAGCGGGCGCGGATATCATCACCGTCCACCCCGAAGCAGGGCCGCATGTGCACCGCACGCTTCAGGCGATATCAAGGCTGGGCAAGAAAGCGGGCGTCGTGCTTAATCCGGGCACGCCTGTCGAAGTGCTCGATAATCTGATGGACTTGGTGGATCTCATCCTCGTGATGAGCGTCAATCCCGGATTTGGCGGGCAGAGTTTCATCCATTCGCAGCTCGCAAAAATCGCCCGCATTCGCGCGATGATCGACGCATCAGGCCGCGACATTCGGCTCGAAGTTGACGGCGGCGTCAACGCGGAAACGGCGAAGTTGTGTGTGGAGGCGGGCGCGGATGTGCTGGTGGCGGGTTCGGCAACCTTCAAGGGTGGTCCGAACCAATACGCAGCCAACATCAAGGCGCTTAAAGGGGGGAATTGATGGATACGCTTTTTAGCGACCAAAAGTCAGCAAGCCTTGCCGAATTTGACGTTGCCGAAGGGCGCATGGCTGACGAAGGGGGCGCGCTTAAGCTTGGGCAAGAGGCCGAGCCTTTGCGCGAAGAGGCGCCGAGCGCGCTGGCCAATGCCCCGGCAGATGACCGCCCGGCCTTTCCTGCCGAACCGATCGACAATTCGCGTGCATTAGCGCTTAGCGATGTCATTGCGCCGCGCGCAAAGCCGGGAGAGGCGTTAATCCGCCTCGCATATCGGATGGGCGTGCCCGGTCACACGCTCGCATCGCCCTTTCGCCGGCCATCGGCAAAGCGGCTTTTGGCAACAGTCGACAGCCCGATTTGCGGCAATCGCGCCTCGGGTATTGCGCTTAGGGCTGGCCATTTTCAGGTGCACGGGGTCAAGCAGCCCATTGGCACGCTTGATTTTGCCGCTGGAACGCGGCTTGCGCCCGGGCTTGAGCGCACTTTGCATTCCTTCTCGTGGTTGGCCGATCTTGCCGCTTGTGGTCCCAGCAGCGATTGCACAGGCGTTGCTGAACGGATCACGAAGGGCTGGCTTGATGCGCATGAAGCGCGTCCCAAGCCATCTGTTAAAAGCGCGGCCTGGGATGTCGAAAACGCGGGCCTGAGGTTGATCGCCTGGCTCACCCATGCGCCCTTGGTGATGAGCGGCGATCTTCGCCCGCGCTTGCTGGACGCGATAGAAGACACGGCAAGCTGGCTTGATCGCAAGGCGCTGCGCAGTGGGGCGGGTCTTGGACAGGTTGCCGGATGGGCGGCGGTTACTGCGGCTGGCCTGCTTCTTCCCGATGGACGCCCACGCAGGCTTTATGGCGAGGCGGGCCTTATCAAAGCGCTGGGCGAGCTGGTTGCCGAAGATGGCGGCGGGCTTGGCCGGTGTCCGCGGGCACAGATGGACGCGATCCAGGTGCTGACCGATCTTGCTGCGTGTTACGAGGCTGTGGACCGCGATCCACCAGAAGCGCTTCTGGTGATGCGCGAGCTTTTGGTGCCACCGCTTTTGGCTTTGCGCCATGGCGACGGTGCGCTTGGCAATTGGCAGGGGCAAGGCGCGATTTCGGCCGATCAAGTGTCGGCTCTTATTGCGGCAAGCGGTGTACGAACGCGGCCTTTGAATGAGCCCAAGCACTGGGGCTATCAACGTGTGCGCGCAGCACAGACCACAGTGCAATTTGATGCAGGGCCACCGCCGCGTGCACGCCATACAAGATGCGGCTGTGCCTCGACCCTCGCGTTTGAAATGTCTGATGGCACATCGCGCCTGATCGTCAATTGCGGCGGTGCAGCGCTCGCAGGCGGGCTGGTGCCGGCGCATATCGGGCAGGGGCTTCGGGCAACCGCTGCGCACTCCACTCTCGTCCTTGATGATGCAAACTCGACCGCCGTTTTGCTTCACGGCAAGCTTGGTAGGGGCGCGGAGACGGTCGAGGTTGAACGGCGCATTATCGGGCGCGGGTCGGGATCTCAGCGCCGCGAAGGCACGCGTATCGAGGCAAGCCACGATGGTTATGCGGCGCGCTTTGGCCTTATTCATGAGCGCATTCTTACAGTCGCCAATGATGGCAATGAGATCGTGGGCGAGGACATCCTTGTGCCCGCCTCGCGCAAAGGCAAACGCGGCAAAGTGGGTTTCGCGATCCGGTTCCACCTTGGCAAAGGGGTTGAGGCCCATCTTTCAGAGGACGGCATGGGCGCAAGCCTCCTCACCCCTGACGGCAAGCTTTGGCAGCTGCGCCTGCGCGGTGATGCACCCGGAGCAATTGGCGGCGGCGAAGACATCAAACTCACCCGCGATGACAGCATTTGGGTCGATGGTGAGGGATACCCTCACGCAACCGAACAATTGGTGATACAGGGGCTGGCCTCGCGTGGCGGGGGACAGTTTTCCTGGCTCCTCAAGAAAATGGGATAGACCAAAGGTGGCATCTCCAAAATGACGAATACAGTGATCAAACGGGCGCTTCTTTCGGTGTCCGACAAGAGCGGCTTGGCCGATTTGGGCAAGGCATTGGCCGCGCGCGGTGTGGAACTGGTGAGCACAGGCGGCACGGCGCGTACCTTGCGTGAGGCCGGCCTTGAGGTGAGGGATGTGTCCGACCTTACCGGCTTTCCCGAGATGATGGATGGGCGGGTCAAGACGCTCCATCCCACGGTTCATGGCGGGCTTCTGGCCCTGCGCGACAACGAAGATCACGTCGCCTCGATGAAGGAGCACGACATCGGCGCGATCGATCTGGTGGTGGTCAATCTCTATCCGTTTGAGGCAACCGTTGCCAAAGGGGCAGAGCGTCAGGAGATCATCGAAAACATCGACATCGGCGGACCTTCGATGGTGCGCTCTGCGGCGAAAAACCATGGCTTCGTCACCATTATGACCGATGCGGCGGACTATGCCGAGCTGCTCGATGAACTGGACGCCAATGATGGCGCGACCTCGGATGCGTTTCGCATTCGCATGGCGGGCAAGGCCTATGCGCGCACGGCCGCCTATGACGCAGCGATTGCCAATTGGTTTGCTTTTGGCGATGCCTTCACCAATCCTTTGGGCATGGAAGCTCTGAAGGCAACCCCCTTCACCGACACCATGCCATTGGCGTTCAAGCGCTCGGACACGCTTCGCTATGGCGAAAACCCGCATCAGTCGGCGGCGATCTATGTGCCCCAAGTCACCGGCACCAACGGCGTGCCGCAAGCTGAGCAGCTTCAGGGCAAGGCGCTCAGCTACAACAATTTGAACGATGCCGATGCCGCGCTTGAGCTGGCGGCAGAGTTTGATGGAGGCGATCCCGCAGTCGTGATCGTCAAGCACGCGAACCCTTGCGGCGTCGCGCAGGCTGGCACTTTGCTGGACGCATGGAATGGCGCGCTGCAATGCGACAGCGTTTCGGCCTTTGGCGGGATTGTTGCGGTCAACACCGAGCTCGATGGCGCAACTGCTGAAGCCATCGCTAGCATCTTCACCGAGGTGGTGATTGCTCCGAAAGTGAGCGCAGAGGCACGCGAGATCTTCGCCAAGAAGAAAAACCTGCGCCTGCTGGAATGCGGCACAATGCCGGACCCGCGCCGTGGCGGCTTCTTTATGAAGACGATTGCGGGCGGAATGCTTATCCAGGGCCGCGACAATGGTGCGGTCACCATGGATGACCTGAAAGTCGTGACCAAGCGCGAGCCTACAGAACAGGAACTCAAGGATTGCCTGTTCGCATGGACCGTTGCGCGCCACGTTAAGTCCAACGCGATTGTTTATGCCAAGGACGGCATCACCGCAGGGATTGGCGCAGGGCAGATGAACCGGCGCGATTCGGCGCGAATTGCGGCGAGCAAGGCGGCAGAGGCGGCGCAAACCTATGAATGGGGTGAACCCCGCACCAAGGGAAGCGCGGTTGCATCGGACGCGTTCTTCCCCTTCGCTGATGGTCTGATCTCAGCTGCCGAAGCAGGCGCAAGCGCAGTCATTCAACCGGGCGGCTCCATCCGCGACGAAGAGGTGATTGCGGCCGCTGATGAAGCGGGCCTTGCCATGGTTTTCACCGGAATGCGCCACTTCAGGCATTGATGAGGCTTTGTTTTCCGCACGCCCATCCGGGCGCGCGTCCTCGCTAGACTGCCTCCGCTACGCTCCGGCAACGCTGCGGGCGGCCACTTGGCCTTGCGGTCCGCTCGGCGGCCCGTGCTCCGCGACTCTATTGAAATGTCGGGCTGAAAACGAGGCCGTAGGCGTCGCAAGGGCGACTGCCTGCCCGTCTAGCGAGGATGCCAAAAACTGAATTGGCGCGCGAATGCGCTTTCACGAAACAAAAAACGTAACCAAATCCTATGTCGCTACGTAGATATATACTGAGCGGCCCATTCATTTAGGCGCAAGCGGGCGGCTCTTATGGGGATATTCCCTTAAGCGCCAACCCTTGGCTAAGCGCTCGATACTTGGCCCCGATGAGACGATTATGAACCTGTTTACGCCAGACCTCTTTCGCAATTTCGCCCTTGGCTTTGCCGTTGGGAGCGTGATCATCGGGATTTCGACCTTTGATGTGCTAGGGAACACTCTTGATGCACCTGTCAATGCAGCGACCCCTATCGAAGCGGCTCAGCCAAGCGGTGAATTCCTGATCGTGCCCCTGGAGATCGAAGAATGAAGCGTTTTGGTATCCTTGCAGCTGCCGCCATTGCCGCAAGCGCAATCTATGTCGCAGCGCCCAATTCGCCTGCTCACGCCTTGGAAAAGCCGGTAAACGCGCCTGCTCCAAAGCGGATTGCCCGTGAAGGTGCGGGCCTTAAAACCGCAATTTTCGCAGGTGGGTGTTTCTGGGGCGTCGAAGGTGTGTTCAGCCACGTCAAAGGTGTCAAATCGGCTGTTGCGGGCTATCACGGCGGCTCTGCTGCCACTGCCAAATACAACCGCATCACCGCAGGCGGAACGGCCCATGCAGAAGCGGTCAAGATCACCTATGATCCTTATGTGGTGCGCTATGATGAGCTTTTGCGTATCTTCTTCTCGGTTGTCGCTGACCCGACCTTGAAGAATCGCCAAGGGCCCGATGTGGGCGCGCATTACCGCTCCGCTTTGGTCCCGACCAATTCAGAACAACGCGCTGTTGCAGAGGCCTATCTTGCACAAATGGAAGCGTCCAATGTGTGGAGTCGGCCTATTGTTACCAAGATAGAAAGCCAACGCACATTTTACCGCGCGGAAACCTATCATCAGGATTTCATGGCAAAAAATCCTGGCCATGGTTACATCGTGCGCTGGGACAAGCCCAAGGTCGACGCGCTTAAAGTCATGTTCCCGCGCGACTTCAAAGCAAGCTTCCTGCGCGACAACTGACGAATTTATTGCCTGCGAAGC
The DNA here is from genome assembly GCF_000715015.1 of Erythrobacter longus. Classification (GTDB taxonomy): domain Bacteria; phylum Pseudomonadota; class Alphaproteobacteria; order Sphingomonadales; family Sphingomonadaceae; genus Erythrobacter; species Erythrobacter longus. The sequence goes on along the minus strand of NZ_JMIW01000007.1, from coordinate 221,686 downwards.
GTTACGTGTCTGGCGCTTGTGCCCGGCACCCATTATATGACGCGCTATGGCAAGCGCGCATGATCACTCACACGGCAATGTCGATGCTCTTAAAGTGCTCGCGCGCGATGCTCTGATCGCTTGTGGTGAGCAGTGGACCAATATGCGCGAGGCGGTGTTCCTCGAACTTGCCCGCCACAACGGTCCCACATCTGCTTACCAAATCGCCGATGACCTTTCCCAATCGCGCGGCAAACGCGTTGCTCCCAACAGCGTATATCGCATCCTCGATCTGTTTGTGGCGAACAACCTTGCGGTAAAAATTGAAAGCGCGAATGCCTTTCTTGCAAACGCGCATCCGGGCGAGGAACACGACTGCGTTTTTCTTGTGTGTGATGCGTGCGGCGGGGCCTCCCATGTCGATAGCCATGAGGTAGGCCAAAGCTTGCGCGATATTGCAACATCGCAAAAGTTTCGCGCCCAGCGCCCAGTCCTGGAAATTCGCGGCACGTGCAACGATTGCGATTGATCGTCTCAGAGTTAGAGGCGCTTGCGGTATTGCGCGTGCGCCGGAGACATACCGGTTTTATGAGGCCAACCTGCCAATTGCGTTTGCAACCCGCTCATCGACAGACCTGAAATTGCAGTGTAACGTTGCCTCTATGAATCAACCACTGCAAACACCTCTGCTCGACACGGTTCCGACACCTGACGAGCTTCGCCAGCTCAAGCCTGAGCAATTGCGCCAGCTCTCCGATGAATTGCGTGCCGAAATGATCGATGCGGTAAGCGTGTCTGGTGGGCACCTTGGCTCGGGGTTGGGCGTGGTCGAACTGACCGTTGCGATCCACTATGTGTTTAACACACCGGACGACAAGCTGATCTGGGATGTGGGGCACCAATGCTATCCGCACAAAATCCTGACCGGCAGACGCGACCGTATCCGCACCATTCGTCAGGGCGGCGGACTTTCCGGTTTCACCAAGCGTGCAGAGAGCGAATACGATCCGTTCGGTGCGGCGCACTCGTCGACTTCGATTTCGGCGGCGCTCGGCTTTGCAGTGGCGAACAAGCTGAATGATAAACCGGGCCGCGGCATTGCCGTCATTGGCGACGGCGCGATGAGCGCTGGCATGGCCTATGAGGCGATGAATAACGCTGCGCAGGCTGGCAATCGCCTCGTCGTGATCCTCAACGATAACGATATGTCGATCGCGCCTCCGGTGGGCGGGCTGTCGGCGTATTTGGCGCGGATGGTGTCGTCATCCGAATACCTTGGCCTTCGCAGCCTCGCATCGCGCGCGGTCAAGAAAATGAGCCGCCGGATGCACGAAGGGCTTCGCAAAGCCGAAGAATATTCGCGCGGTATGGTGACCGGCGGGACTTTGTTTGAAGAGCTCGGCTTTTATTATGTTGGCCCGATTGATGGGCACAATCTCGAACATCTGATCCCGGTGCTGGAAAATGTCCGCGACACATCCGAAGGGCCCGTGCTGATCCATGTCGTGACCGAGAAGGGCAAAGGCTACAAGCCTGCCGAGGAATCCGCCGACAAGTACCACGGCGTGCCCAAATTCGATGTTGTAACCGGTGAAAAGCAGAAAGGTTCTGCTGGCCCGCCTGCCTATCAAAACGTCTTTGGCGATACGCTTGCGGATCTCGCCGACAAGGACAATCGTATTTGCGCCATCACCGCTGCAATGCCGTCTGGTACAGGCGTAGACCGCTTCTCACAGCGTCACCCCGACCGCAGCTTCGACGTTGGTATCGCCGAACAACACGGCGTCACCTTTGCAGCGGGCCTCGCTGCACAAGGCATGCGTCCGTTCGCGGCGATCTATTCGACCTTCCTGCAGCGCGCCTATGACCAGGTGGTCCATGATGTCGCGATCCAGAACCTGCCGGTTCGCTTTGCGATTGACCGGGCTGGCCTGGTGGGTGCGGATGGTTGCACTCACGCTGGGTCGTTTGACATCACCTATCTGGCAACCCTGCCGAACATGGTCGTGATGGCAGCGGCTGATGAGGCTGAGCTTGCGCATATGACCTACACTGCGGTCGAATATGACGAGGGGCCAATTGCCTTTCGTTATCCGCGCGGCAACGGCGTTGGCGTGCCTATGCCAGAGACGCTTCAGAAGCTGGAAATCGGCAAGGGCCGTGTGGTTCGTGAAGGCACCAAAGTGGCCATCCTTTCGCTTGGTGCGCGGCTTGAAGAGGCGAAAAAGGCTGCCGACTTGCTGGAGGCCAAGGGGCTTTCAACAACGGTTGCCGATATGCGCTTTGCCAAGCCACTGGACGAAGACCTTATCGCGCGCCTGATGCGCGAGCATGAAGTTGTCATCACGGTTGAAGAGGGCGCGATTGGCGGCCTTGGTGCGCATGTGCTGACCTATGCGTCCGATCAGGGCCTGACCGACAACGGTCTGAAAGTGCGCACTTTGCGCCTGCCAGACACGTTCCAGGATCATGATTCGCCCGATAAGCAGTATGAAGAGGCCGGCCTTAACGCCCCGAATATTGTCGAAACGGTTCTTAAGGCGCTGAAGCATAATTCTTCCATCGTTGAGGAAGCGAGCGCTTAATGCTCCTAGCAGCGGGCATGCTTGCCATGGTTCAAGCCGCGCCTGTTACCTTCGATTCCAACGCCTATTATGAAGCGTGGTCGAGTAAAGAGGTGCGTGCCAAAATCGAAGAATGCGGGTTTGAAGAGGTCCGGGTCTACAAGAATAAGGCCAAGGCCACCGTCGTGCAGGTCAAAGATACCAGCGCGAGCGATGCTGAATTGCGCTGCGCGGCTGAGCGTATCGACAAGACGTTTTACGGCTATGAGTTTTCGCCTGAGCTTGCAGAGCGGTTCTTCGCAATCAAGGCAGAAGTCGCCCGACCACGTCAGATCGCACAGGCCCGGGCAAGGTTTGCAAGAGAGCCTGAAAAAGGCCCTCCACCCGAACGCCTGACTGGTGAAACCGATGCTGCATTGGCGAGCAGGATCGAGACATTTTGCGGCCCCAAGGCCAAAGGCGCGCTTGACGCCGGGTTTGGCCCTGCAGGGATGGTTACCATCTCTCCGGAATGGATGGGACCAATGCAAGGCAACCTAGACGCCATCGCTGATCTTGCCGAAACCATGGGATGTTTGATGCAAGCAGCTGTTATCGCTGACCTTGAGGTCGGCTTCGTCGGCAATGATGTAGCGGCAGGATCTGCTGATTAACGAGTGCTCGGCACCGTAATTGCCAGCTGGCCTGCATCCAAGGTTGTTTCACCCGCAATCGGCGGCGCATCACTAGGCTGAACCGTGGGCTCGTCTTCGCTGGCGCTTTCCTCGTCCAATTGCGCCTCATATTCAGCGTCAGCCTCGGCCTCAATTACATCAAGACCCAGTTCAATCTCACGCAAAATCGCCGGAGGTTCAGGCGGTTCCTCGCCCTTGAGCAAGGCGATATCGCGGGCGCGGCGGTAGAGATAGATGTCACGCCGCGCTCCATAAGGATCGACCGTGTCGTTCAATCGCTCGATCTCTTCGTCAAGCGCCACGCGCGAATCCAAATTCGTCACAACGAATAGCGGAATACCGTATTCTGGCGTGTCAAACGGCTTGCCCACCACAAATGGCAGCAAGGCCTGATCAAGCGTATTGCCAATCAGGTCGCGCACATTGGTAGCGCCAGCAACCGGCACGTAGAGATAAGGCCCGCCGCCAACACCGTAGAAGCCAAGCGTATTGCCAAAACCATTGGGGCGATAAGGCAGGCCAATGCCCGGCTTTTCAGCGATATCGATCAGGCCGCCAAGACCAAGCGTGGAGTTGATCGAAAACCGCACAAGCGTTTCTGCCGCCTTGCCGATCTTACCTTGCAGGAGGAAATTGAGAAAGTTTGCCGGCTCACGCAAATTGCGTACGACATTGCCAAGCCCATCGCGCAAGGGCCCCGGCAGGCCTGAGCGATAGCCATCGGCAAGTGGTTCAACGAAAACTGCATCAACTTGTTGGGTGATGCGAAAGCTTGCTTCGTTCACAGCCACCATCGGGTCGCGGTCAACGGGTCCAACTTTGCCTTCAACGACGATCTCAGTTTCGTCTTCTTCGGGCTCATCCTCTCCCGGAGGCCCTTCATTTTCCTGAGCGGGCATCAAAGACCAATCGAGTGCCAGAATATCGGGAGCTTGCCTTTCCCAAGGCCGGGCTGTCTCCAATCGCGTCGCCACCTCAACAGGAGCCACTGCGGAAACCTCAAAAGCTGCATTGACCGGCGCTGGTCCTGCCAGAAGCGGGCCCATCAACAGTGGGTTCGCCATCATCATTAGTGAAGCGCTCGGCAATCCAGATACTCCCTTTCGGCTAGATTATGCTAGCTCATCCACGCTAGCACAACTAGCGGCAATTCCCATGGCCGCCATGAACTTGCTATGACTTAGGTAGTCCGAAGAATAGAAAAAGAGGTAAGCTCGCACCCATGTCCCTTTTGCAAATGACGCGCCAAGGCGCTGTAACGACCCTGACCATTGATCGTGCCGACACGATGAACCCGCTCGGCAGTCCCGGCGACGGGGATGAGTTTGCCCGTGTGTGCAATGAGATAAACCGGGACATGGGCGTCTCTTGCGTCGTGATGACCGGGGCAGGGCGCGCGTTTTCCGCTGGCGGCGATGTGAAGGCGATGCGCGATAAAACCGGGACGTTTGGTGGCAGCACACCTGCGATCTCTGATGGTTATCGCAACAACATTCACATGATGCTGCGCGCGCTGCACTCGATCCGAGTGCCCGTGATTGCTGCGGTCAATGGTCCCGCAATCGGATTAGGGTGTGATGTCGCATGCCTTGCCGACATTCGCATCGCGAGCGAAAAGGCCAGGTTTGGTGTGACCTTCCTCAAACTCGGCATCATTCCAGGTGATGGCGGCACATGGATTTTGCCGCGCGTAATCGGGATGAGCCGCGCTGCTGACTTGTTCTACACCGGCGATGTAATTGACGCAGGCACAGCGCAAGATTGGGGCCTTGTCAGCAAAGTGGTGCCGCACGACACCCTCATGGACGAAGCCATGGCCAAGGCCGAGAAAATAGCAAGCATGCCGCCCCATTCCTTGCGCCAAACCAAGATGCTTTTGCGCCAGGGCCAGCAGATCAATTATGACACCGCGCTTGAAATGGCGGCCAATACGCAGGCGATGATGCACACTACCCAGGATCACGCCGAAGGTGTGGCGGCTTTGCTCGAAAAGCGAGCAGCCGAATTCAAGGGGGAGTAGTCAGAGGCAACTGTCATGCGCAAAGTCGCGACCAAGCTCCTGATCATCGTCGCTGCCGTATATTTGCTGGTTCTGACGATCCTGTTCGTCTTCCAGGCTCGCTTCATCTATCCCGCGCCGCAAACCCAATCAGCATTGCCTCAAAGTTTTGAGGAGGTGATGATCGATACCAGCGACGGCCTGAGCTTGCGCAGCTTCTACCGCAAAGCTGCGCTTGATGAGCCGACGCTGGTCTATTTTCATGGCAATAGCGGCACTTTGACCGGTGCGAAGGTCGCAACGCAGCCTTTGGCCGAGGCGGGCATTGGCCTGCTTTTGGTGGAGTATCGCGGGTATGCAGGTCACGCTGGTGGACCGGGCGAAGAGGGCTTTTATGTCGACGGTGACGCTGCGATGGCGTGGCTTTTGGCAAAGGGCATCGCGCGGGAGTTGACGATCATCCGGGGCAATTCGCTTGGCACTGGCGTTGCGACCGAAATGGCTTTGCGCCACCAGCCCGCCGCGCTGATACTGACAGCGCCCTTTACCAGCATGCCGGATGTGGCTGCGAACAGCCTGCCGATCTTTCCGGTGCGTTTGCTGATGCATGATAGGTTCGATAACGCAGCAAAGCTTCCCAAGCTTACCATGCCGATCCTGATCCAGCACGGCACGATGGATGAGGTGGTTCCGTTTGAACTGGGGCTTGCGCTCAGCCAAACCAATCCAGCTGTCGAGTTCCAGCGCTTTGAGGGGGCCGGTCATGGCCTTGCCTTCGAGCGTGGATCAGGAGAGGCGCGGGCGGAGTGGATTAGAGGGCTTGGGCTTAATCGCGCGCGTTAAAACCAGCGCCAGATGCCAGCTGGGATGCCGCCGATGGGCATGTGCAGCCAGGTGAAGAAGACGAAGAATATGAGGCCCACTGTCCACGGAAGCGGGCCTGCTTTTGCAAACCCTGACAATCGCGGCCAATAGCTGGTCTTGGCTTCCCACAAGGCCCAGGCCTCGCCCATCAGCCTGCGCTTTTTGCGGTCTTGAAGGCGTGCACCAACCAAGGCCAGCACGCCCATCGCCGCCGCTGTAATGGTCGTGCGCCAGCTCCAGTGAATGACAATGTGAGAAAGCGCCCACAGGGCAAAGCCCCACATCATGGGGTGGCGGGTGATGGTGAAAACACCGCGGGGCGCCGCGCGGGCCTGATCCTTTGCCATGGGTGTGGGGAGTGCCGGATTGCCGATGAAAGACCCCGCGAGCAGGATCATCGCTGGCAGGCTCAAGAGTGTGGCGATCGCCCATCCGATCTCGCCTGATCCCGGCAGATCGGCGACGGGTGAAGCGACAAAGGCAAAGTAAATCCCCGCAAATGTGACCAAGCTTACGATGGAATAAACGAGTTGGAAAAGCTGTTCACCCAAAAGGGCGACAAGCGGCGCGCGCAAGGGATGCGACATTGCAAAATGTGTGCCGACAAAGGCGCTATTCGCCGCAACCAAGGCGATGAGTGCTGGATCCATAATGTAAAATGTAACATCGCTTGGCCGCAAAGCCTAGGCCGGCGCGCCGTTTTGGCCCCGCATTCTTGGAACTATCGCCCTTCGATAGAAATCAGCTCAACCTTGAAAACAAGCGTCGCACCGCCCGGTATCGGACCGCGACCGCGCGGGCCATAGGCAAGGCTTGCAGGGGCAGCCAGTTCGATGGTTTCGCCCACGCGCATCTCAGGAATAGCCATTTCCCATGCCTTGACCAGGCCGCTCAAAGGGAAAGTGGCGGGCTCGCCTCTATCGTAAGAGCTGTCAAAGGTCTTTCCATCGATAAAAGTGCCCGCATAATGGACCGTCACCGTGTCCGCAGGCGTCGGGCTGTCACCGGTCCCTTTATACTCAAGGTAGCGCCAGCGAAGGCCCCCTTCCATCGTGTACCAGCCATCCTTGGCTTGCAGCCCGGCGAGATAAGACTGCTGCGCATTGTGGTAGCTGCGCTGATCCTGTTCCGCAGCGGTTGAGGGGCCTGTTGCTTGCGTGGCAGTATCGCCGCTTTGGGCGTTCGCGCTGGTTGCAAAAACCATTCCGCAGGCAAACGCCGCAAATTGCAATGTGCGCCCAATCTGACCCAATCGCGTCATGTCCGCTCCTGTCTTTCAAATGGAGCGAGGCCAATAAGACGCCGCCCGCTTTGTTCGAACTCAGCTCTGCTTATCAGGCAGTTGTTGCCGTTGCTGTCGCTGCGTCCGCCATATCGGTCGAATGCTCTTCGCCATCATCAGCAAGCGTGTCGAGATGCATAAGCTTCTTGACCAGCGGACTGACGAAACAGACCAAAACACCAATGACTGTGGCGACAATGCCCATCGCCCAATATATCTCAAGCGCCGCATCGCGCGTCATCTCTCCGCCTTCGCCTTGGCCCATCAACGCGCCCATCGCGCCCGCGACGAAATTTCCGCCTGCCGTGCCGAAAAAGAAGGCCGCCATCATAAGGCTCGCCATGTGCTTTACCGACAAACGGTTGATCGCAGACAAGCCTACGGGGCTCAGGCAAAGCTCACCCGTGGTGGAAAGAAGATAGAAGATGAATATGAAGACGACGGGCGTCAGGAGCACACCCGCTTCATCGGCTGAACTAAAGTTCTCAGCGCCCCAAACGGTGACAATGAACGCCAAGCCCATTTGCGCAATACCAAGGCCCATCTTGGCAGGGGTTGAAGGTTCAATCCCCGTCCGCGCCATCCATTGCCACGCGATCGCAAAGATCGGCCCCAAAAGGACGATGTAGATCGCATTGACCGACTGGAAGAAGGTGGTGGGAACCCCGCCGCGATCAACATACCGATCAGTAAACAGGTTCATCGAGCCGCCTGCTTGTTCAAACAGGCCCCAGAACAAGGGCATGAGAAGGATGAAAAATATCATCGCATAGACCCGCTCGCGTGCCTCTTTGTCGAGCTTGAAGCTTTCATAAAGGACGTAGCCGAGCAGCGCTATGCCCGAGACGAGCAAGATGCCGCCAACCGCCTCCTGATACTGGATCAGGAACCAGATCACTGCGACACCGACGAAGCCGACACCGTATAAAAGCCACTCGAAATTGAGCCCGGCGACCTTTTGTTTGAGCTTGGCAGGCACCGGCGGCTCGCCATTGCCGCGCAGCAAGCTCTTGCCAAGCACAAAGACCACCAGGCCAAGCAGCATACCAAAGCCTGCAAGGCCAAAGCCCAACGCCCAGCTGACGGTCTCACCAAGGTAGGCAGCGATCAGAACACCGGTCGCAGCGCCCAGATTAATCCCGACATAGAAGATCGTGTAGGCCCCGTCGCGGCGTGTGTCGGTGCGGCTATAAAGCTGACCCACGAGTACCGAGATATTCGCCTTGAGGAAGCCCGAACCGACGATAATAAGCGCCAAAGCAAGCCAGAAGATGTTGAGCGTGGTGCCATCGCTTTGATAGCCAGAGCCATCTCCCTCAAACGCCATAAAGAAGTGGCCAAGGGTTAAGAGGATTGCGCCAAACGCCACCGCTTTACGCTGACCCAGATAACGGTCAGCCAGCCATCCACCGAGCACCGGCGTGATATAAACAAGGCTCGTGTAAGCGCCGTAGATCAGGTTCGCGCTGCCATCGGAATACAGCCAGTGCTTTACCAAATACAGGATCAGCAAAGCGCGCATGCCATAGTAGGAGAACCGCTCCCACATCTCGGCAAAGAACAGCATATAAAGGCCCTTGGGGTGGCCCATCACCTCTTCTTGAGGCCGGGTTAGCGCAAATGCGCCTGCCACGAGAAAGCCCGCCAGCGCCAATGCAGCGATTAAGGCCGCCCAGTCAGCGTAATTCCACAAGGCAATGTCTTTGAGTTCGCCCATTGCGATACCGATCCCTCTTGATTGTCTTAGCCCGCCTAACCAGCGGACATCTCATAACGGCGGCACACTAGCGGGCATTTTGCGCGTGTGAAGCTTTTGTTTCGCAGTGATCGCACAATCTTGCGCCCGTCCCTCTCCGCCCCGCATCGCTTGACGCGAGTGAGTGTATTATGGCACTGATGCACCTAGCGAGGCGATTATGACGAAGAATTCTCCATGACGGATTTGAACCCATGACACAGGCGCGGCCCGTATATCTCAAGCTGCGCGATCAGATTGCTGCAGGCATCATCGAAGGTGATTATGCCGAAGGGGCGATGCTGCCTTCGGTGCGCACTCTGGCAGCGGAAGAAGGCGCGAACCCTCTGACTGTCGCAAAGGCTTATCAGCAGTTCCAGAACGATGGCCTTGTCGAGGTGCGGCGCGGGGTCGGAATGTATGTCGTCAAAGGGGCAGCGCAGATCCTGCGCAAGCGCGAACGTGAGCTTTTCATTGCTGAAGAATGGCCTGAGATTCGCGCGCGAATGGAGCGATTGGGGATCTCCCCTGAAGATCTGGTGGAGCGCACCTGAGATAGATCGACCATAGCTGTGCACTGCGCACCGCCTGGGTAGCTCCGATCCGGTTGTTCATCGCGATCAGCAAATCCCTTCGATCCTTGCAGTTTATTCACTGTTCTGTCACTATCGTAACCAGTCCACCGCCTTTCGGGTCTAGGCATGGACGGTAATGTCAGGTGGACAGAAAATTCAGCTTGCGAAAGCTGTTGCACAAATAGGGTACGGTTAGGCGTCATTCCTGACCGCTCGGAGGAAAACATGATACGATCCGAACTTCTCGCTGAACTGCATAAAGACAACCCCGACCTTCGCGCTGACGAAGTGGAGCAGGTGGTCGATGTCTTCTTTGACGAAATCACTCAACGTCTTGCAGAAGGTGGCCGGGTTGAATTGCGCGGGTTTGGGGCGTTTTCGACCCGCGAACGCGAGGCGCGCGTGGGCCGCAATCCGCGCACTGGCGAAGCGGTGAAAGTCCCAGCCAAGCGCGTCCCATATTTTAAGGCCGGCAAGGAAATCAAAAATCGCCTCAACAGCGATTAGATTTCGCAAAAACCGCGAGTTGCTCAAAATTTTATGTCTGCTATCGCGCGCAGCTGCGAGCTAATGCGCCGGGCTCATTCTCAGAACTCATGTTCTGGGCTCATGTTCTGGGCTGGCGCCATAGGCGGGTGTGGCGGAATGGTAGACGCCGGGGACTTAAAATCCCCTGATCCTATAGATCGTGTGGGTTCGAGTCCCACCACCCGCACCATTGGTTATTCATCCTTGCCTCTGGTCCCGGATGATACCGCACCCCCCCCAAAAAAAAGCAGTCCGTATTCGCGAGCTGTGAACGTGCGCGCGCTGTGGTGAATTTATGGCGACCTTTCAAAGATTGAGGAATGGTTTCTTGCCACTAGGGATCGTTTCGAGGAGGCTCTTCGTCTTCCCATTAATTCTTGCGCTCTAGCTCACAGCCTCGCGCTGCTTACGCATTTTTACGCGCAGTGCAGCGGCCCTAGGCAGTCAGTGCGAGCGACGGATTTATGGATTATACAACCGGCGATCATCGACACGGCGTCTCCGACGAAGATACACCTGCTGCCTCGGAGCAACGTATTGTCCAACAAGCAGGTGAAGCTGCCAAGGAGCGTGCGCGATCCACGCGCCACCTCCCCTTGATCCGGGCAGCCAAACTTGTCGCGCCGCATGGCGAATTTGTCTGCGTGGTGCGCGATGTTTCGGAAACAGGCGTGCGCCTGCGCCTGTTCCATGCGACCCCGACTGGCACTCTGATTGAGCTGCATATGCCGTCTGGCGGCATCTATGAAATTTCTCCGGTACGGGAGGCGGGCAATGAAGTCGGTTTTGAGTTTAAAAATAGGATCGATCTTGCCGATTTCTTGTTAGCAACGCCGAGCGTTGCAAAACGGGGGCTAAGGCTTGGTCTTGCCTTCCCGGTACAAATTAACTCGCTGAGCGGGCCGGGCGAGGGCATCGTTGACAACCTTTCACAACAAGGTGCTCGCTTCTTTTGCGAAACGCCTTTTGCGCTCGACCAGGCACTGCGTGTGCAATGTCTGGAAGAGGAGATTCGTTTCGGCGAAGTACGGGCAAAAGTGCGCTGGCGGCGCGATAGCGAATACGGCATCGTGTTTGAAGATACGCTTTCGCTTGACCAGTTTGCAGAGCTCGCCGCGAAACTGCAGTGCCCCGACTTGTTGCGATAAAGCCGCTCGAACTTCTGCACCGGGCCCAAGACCCTAGGCAAATCCCGTAGTTTTTTGGACGATTTGCTACGCGTGTTTACGTCTCGCTAACCAATTTCCTTCACTCACCGGATTGAGCTGGCCGCGAATGTGCGAGCCAGAGGTTAAAAAGCCAAGCGCTCAAGACGGGGACCATCTATGACGCAAGGAAGCGTTCAAAATCCGGGAACATTGAACTGCGACGTTGCCATTATCGGCGCAGGGCCAGCAGGGCTGACCGCCGGATATCTGCTTACCAAGCAAGGCAAATCGGTCGTCATCATCGAGAAAGACGAAACCTACGTCGGCGGGATCAGCCGTACGGTTGAGCACGAAGGCTATCGTTTTGACATTGGTGGGCACCGCTTTTTCTCAAAAAGCCAGGAGGTCGTGGACCTTTGGAATGAAATCCTGCCCGACGATTTCATCCAGCGCCCCCGCATGAGCCGCATTTATTACGAGGGTAAGTTTTATTCCTACCCCCTTCGCGCATTCGAAGCGCTTTGGAACCTCGGCATCTTTCGCTCGACCGTGTGCATGGCGAGCTATCTCAAATATAAGCTGTTCCCGATCAAAGACGTGAAAAGCTTTGAGGATTGGACCACCAATCAATTCGGCAAGAAGCTCTATTCGATCTTCTTCAAGACCTACACTGAGAAAGTGTGGGGCATGCCATGCGATGAAATGAGCGCCGATTGGGCGGCGCAGCGTATCAAGGGCCTATCGCTTTGGAGCGCAGTTACCGACGGGCTTAAGCGCAGCCTTGGGCTGAACAAAAAGCCCAATGACGGGATGGAAACCAAGACCCTGCTTGAAACCTTCCGCTATCCCCGGCTTGGCCCGGGTATGATGTGGGATGCGGCGCGCGATCACATTCTGGCGACTGGCAAGGGCGAGGTCCTGATGGGCCACGGCCTTGATCGCCTCGCCAAAATCGGCCCCAATGACGAGGGTTACGAATGGTCGATGAGCGCGAAGGGTCCTGCGGGCAGTGCCACGATCCGCGCACGGCACGTCATTAGCTCTGCGCCCATGCGCGAACTTTCCAAGCGCATTCACCCGCTGCCACAATCAACCCTTCAAGCCGACAACCTTCGCTACCGCGACTTCTTGACCGTTGCCTTGATGGTGAAATCCGAGGACCTCTTCCCCGACAATTGGATTTATATCCATGATGACCGGGTGCAGGTTGGCCGCGTGCAAAACTTCCGCAGCTGGTCGCCTGAGATGATCCCGGATGAAAGCATGGCCTGTGTTGGCCTTGAATATTTCTGCTTTGAGGGAGACGGCCTGTGGTCATCTTCCGATGAAGACCTGATTGCACAAGCCACCCGCGAGATGGAAATTCTGGGCCTGTGCGACCCTGCCAAAGTCGTCGGCGGCGCAGTTGTTCGTCAGGAAAAGGCGTATCCCGTCTATGACGACGACTACGAAGCCAATGTCGATGCGATGCGTCATGAGCTTGAGGAAAAACACCCGAGCCTGCACCTTGTAGGCCGCAACGGTATGCACCGGTATAACAATCAGGACCACGCGATGATGACCGCTATGCTGACGGTTGAGAACATCGTGGCTGGAAAGCGCGTTTACGACACATGGTGCGTCAATGAGGATGCCGAATATCACGAAGCAGGCGATGAGGGCGCTGAAAAGGCCCTGTCTGCAAGTGGGCCAGATAGAGAGCCCGCAAGTGATGAGACCAAGCCGCTTAATGAAGATCAGATCGCAGCGCTCACGTCTTTGCGCGGTGTGCCAGAACGTATTGCCCGCGATGAGGCTTCTGAAACTGACATCCGCAAGAGCGCCTGATGAACCGGCTCGCGCCTTTACTTGCTAAGTTCAGCGATGCGCGGTTTGTCCGCTATCTGCTGGCAAGCGTTGGCGCGCTGGCGGTGGATTTCGGCAGCTTCCTTGCGCTTATGGCCATGGGCGTGATGGCAGCGCCTGCCTCTGCCATTGGCTATTCGTTTGGTATTCTGGCGCATTGGCTGATGTCGAGCCGCGCCGTTTTTCAGGACCGCGTGGCCGCCTCTGGCACTGCCCGCTCGCGGCAAAAGGCGCTGTTCGTGATTTCTGCCCTGGTCGGTCTTGCGCTTACCACGGCGATTGTCGGCATTGGCGATTGGAGCGGGATTGACCCGCGTGCAGCAAAGCTGGCCGCGATTGGCGTCAGCTTCTTTGTCACATGGTTGATCCGCGCAAAAATCGTCTTTCGCGAGGACACCTCGCTTCATCAGAGCGCGTGACCCATGTTGGTGGAACGCCGCAGATCACCCTTTCCGCTTGGCTTCCTTGGGAAGACCGCGCTCGTGTGGGCTTTGGTCAGCGCCTTTCTGATAACAGCTAGCTGGAGCGCGATCACCGGCCTCCATTTCTCAGACCCTGACGATATCTTGCGCCTTATCCAGGTGCGCGACCTTTTAGGGGGGCAAAGCTGGTTTGACGTGACGCAGACCCGCGTGGATGCGGCTGGCGGCGGGGTGGCGATGCATTGGTCGCGGCTCGTTGATCTTCCCTTGGCAATAGTGATTTTTGCGCTCACCCCGATTGTGGGTAGCGCAATGGCTGAAACAGTCGCGATTGTGCTTGTCCCGCTCATCACGCTGGGTTTTGTCATGCTGCTTGCCGCGCGCATCGCGTGGCGGCTTTGGGGCGATGAAGAGGCGGTTTTCACAAGCCTTGTGATCGTCATTTCGATACCCGTTGTGTTCCAGCTTTCTCCGATGAGGATTGACCACCATGGCTGGCAATTGGTCTGCGCGCTCGCGGCGGTGAATGGCTTGCTCGCGCGTTCAGCGGTTCGCGGCGGCTGGATTATCGGGGCAAGTTTTGCCGCTTGGCTTTCGATTTCCATCGAAGGCCTGCCTTTGGCGGCGATAACCTTTGCAGTGCTTGCCCTTCGCTGGCTGCGCGATCCCAAGGCGGGCGATTGGTTGGTGAGCGCGATCCAGGCTTTGGCCCTGGTCAGCGCTGCCCTCTTCGCCTTGACCCGAGGATTTGGCGATCTTGCCACCTATTGCGATGCGATCAGCCCGATTCATCTGGCGATGTTTGGCTGGGGCGCATTGTGCCTGACCTTACTGGCCCAACCGGCGCGCGTGCCTTTGGGGGTTAGGCTTGCCGGCTTTGCACTTGCAGGCGGCGGCGCGCTTGCCATGCTGATGCTGAGCGCGCCCGGATGCGCCAGTGGCGGCGGCTTTGCGCAGGTCGATCCTCTGGTGTCCAAAATCTGGCTTTCCAATGTGCTGGAAGGTCGGCCGATGTGGGAGCAGGTTCTGGCTATCGCCCTGCAATATATCGCAGCGCCTTTGATCGCGATCTTTGCTTGCCTTCAGTTGATGGTTCGCTCGCATGAAGGTTTGCGTGAGTTCTGGCGGGACTATGCGCTTATTCTTGGCGGCGCTTTGGCGGTCTCGATCTTTGTCGCTCGCACCGGCGCTGTTGCCTGCGTTCTGGCAAGCCCGCTTGTCGCGTGGCAACTGCGGCGCTGGATGAAGGCGATCCGTTCGATGGAAGGCCCTATCCCGCGCATGGCAGCCATGGTGGGCGTTGCCTGCGCGCTTCTGCCTGCCATTCCGGCCTTGGTGCTGACCAGCGCAATGCCTGTACGTGCATCGGTTGGGGGCGCAGCCGATGTGCCCATTCGGGTTGCTGATTGCCGCGTACAAGACGCAGCCGCGACGTTAAACGCGCTTCCCGAGGGCGAGATTTACGCTCTTCTTGATATTGCGCCCGAACTCCTTTTGGTGAGCGATCACAGCGTCGTTGCGACCGGTCATCACCGGGGTCATAAAGCGATGAAGATGCTTATCGAGACGGCACTTGCCACGCCTGAGGAAGCGCGAGAGGCTCTGCAACAGCGCGGTTCGCGCTATGTCGCGATGTGTCCTGCGCTGTACGAATCGCAAACATATGCGAGCATCAGGGCAGAGGGATTTGTCCCGCAATTGGCCAAGGGCAATGTGCCAGACTGGCTAGAACCTGTGGGAATTCCAGGAGACAACGGCCTAAAGCTGTGGCGGGTTAAGCCGGAATGAAATCCCCTCGGCTTTATGCCGGAATAAAATCCCCTCGGCTTTATGCCGGAATAAAGTCCATCGCGACGCCGTTGATGCAGTGACGCTTACCCGTTGGACGCGGGCCATCGCCGAAAATGTGACCCAAATGCCCGCCGCAATCGGCACAGTGCACCTCGGTGCGCGGCACGCCGATTTTGTAGTCGGTTGACGTGCCCACCGCGCCTTTATCAATCGGCTGCCAGAAGCTGGGCCAGCCTGTGCCGCTGTCATATTTGTGCGCGCTTGAATAAAGGCGGTTGCCGCAGCCTGCGCATACAAAGGTGCCGCGGCGCTTCTCTTTGTCGAGGGGCGAGGAATATGCCCGTTCGGTCCCCGCATCGCGCAGCACGTAATATTCAGAGCGCGTAAGCTTGCGCCGCCACTGTGCCTCGGTCTTGGTTACGCGGAAATTGCCATTGGCTGTGCGCGCCTGAACCTCGGACCCGCATCCGCCCAAAAACGGCAGCATGGCAACTATCCCGCTGGTGGCGAGGAACGAACGGCGGTTGGTCTTTTGTGACGGCATGTGAGAGCCTCCAATAAACACTGGTTTCACTCAGTGAATACGTAAGCCAGGCGCAAAAGGTTACACTTTGGCCGCCGAAAAAATCAAAATTGCGTGATTTCGACCTCGAGCTTGCGGAAACCGTGCACGAAATTGGCGCGCACCCGCTCGACATCACCGGCCACGTGAACCCGCATCCGCCGCTTGTGCATTTCTTCAAGAAGAATGCGCAATTGCAGCTCTGCGAGACGCGCACCCACACAGCGGTGAATGCCATAGCCAAAGGCGATGTGGCGTTTGGCGTTCTCACGCGAAAGGTCGAGCGTGTGAGGATCAGGGAAGATTTCTTCCTCGTGATTGGCAGCCAGATACCAAAGGATGACTTTTTCACCCTTCTTGATCGTCTTGCCAAACACTTCGGTATCTTCGGTGCAGGTGCGGCGCATATGCGCAAGCGGGGTCTGCATCCGCAGCATTTCCTGAACCGCGTTCGGAATGATGTCGGGGTTCTCTTCGAACTTCTTGCGCTGATCCGGGAATTTGTCGAGCGCGTGGACGAAGCCGCTCATCGAATTGCGGGTGGTGTCATTGCCGCCCACGATGAGCAGGATGAGATTGCCCATGAACTCCTCAGGGCGCATCTGGTTCATCGCCTCGGAGTGGATCATCATCGAGATGAGATCATCGCCGGGCTCTTTATCCTGCGTCCGCTCGATCCAAAGCGATTGGAAATAGGCCGCCATTTCGTGGAGGAAACCCCAGCGCATTTCATCGAGCTCGCGTACAGTGGCAAGCTCGGTATCGCCGGACCAATCCGACCAGAAGGTGAGCAGGCGGCGGTCTTCCCAAGGGAAGCCGAACAAGATGGCGAGCATGCCGGTCGTGAGCTCGATAGAGACCTTGTCGACCCAATCAAACACTTCGCCGCGCGGGAGGGAATCGAGCAGTTCGCCCGTTCGTGCACGGATTTCCGGCTCCATCGCGGACATGCCCGATGGCGTGAATTTGGGGGCAACAGTGCGGCGCTGGCCGGTGTGCTGCGGGCGGTCCATCGCAATGAACATCGGCAATTCGCGGCGATCGACGCCTGCCTCGGCGAGCTCTTCTTCGCTCAGCCGGTCAAGGATGGTGATGCCGCCGTGCTCCCAGCTAGACGAGAACACTTCGGGCAAGGCTTCGATATGCTGGATCGCCTTGTGGCCGACCACGGACCAATAAGGGCCAAAGGGGCTGTCATCGATATAGTGGAGCGGTCCGGCTGCCTGCATCTCGGCAACAATCGGCTGCCATTTGTCCTCGTAATAAATGTCCGAGCGGCTCAAATCCCATTTGTGGGAGTGCGTCGGAACATCCTCGGGATGCTTTGCGAAGTGTTCTGTGAGCGCCTTGTAAGCGGTGGGCGAAGTGCGCACTTCGGGACGCGCCATTGGATTGTGCGGTGCTACGGTGGCCATGTCTCTCTCCTGTAGGAAGCACGACTCTTCTCCCGTCGCACTATCCCCTCAAGTGTCATCCTGCCTTAACTGACAGCAATGTCAATATGAGTTTTGATCCGCCACTTATTTGGTCTGTTGTTTAGGCAACTATTCAGCTGGCTCCATTTGGGATGCTTTGCGCCGGAAAGACCAGCGCTTTTTCTTCGTGCCAGCATTGCCTGATTTCATCACT
This sequence comes from Erythrobacter longus, assembly GCF_000715015.1. Classification (GTDB taxonomy): domain Bacteria; phylum Pseudomonadota; class Alphaproteobacteria; order Sphingomonadales; family Sphingomonadaceae; genus Erythrobacter; species Erythrobacter longus. Next base: position 204,089 of record NZ_JMIW01000007.1, on the reverse strand, counting down.
TTCTTGCGGAAGAGCATAGAGCCGCCTTTGACGAGGAGCACTACCCAGACCATCTGCCATGCAAGCGCGCCGATATGGGTCCACAAGGTCTCTTCCAAAGCTGCGCGGGCCAGCATCGCAAAAGGTGAGGACAACGGGAAGGCAATCGCCACCATCTCCAGCGCGGAGCCGGGCTGTGTGATGGTGTAGGCGGCAAGGAAGAACACCATAAGCTGCATCATGGTGACGGGCATGGACATGGTCTGAACTTCGCGAACCGTGCTCGCCATTGCGCCAATGGTCAGGAACAGCGCGCCCAAGAGCAGATAGGCCATGGAGAAATAGAGGACGCCGAGCAAAAGGAACATCGACCAGCCAACCGCAGGGCCGGGAAGCTCGCGGAAATTGGTCTGTGTGACGGTCACAATCGCGTCCTCTGCAATCGCCCAAAAGCCCCAGCCAAGCGTGCCCCAAACGGCAATCCCGACGAATGATACGCCCAGCATCGCGAACAGTTTGCCCATGAATACCGAATCCATGGGGATCGCAGCGGCAAGGATTTCGATGACCTTATTGCCCTTTTCCTCAGCCAGATTGGAGAGCACCATTCCAGCCAAAAGCATGGTCAAAAGGAACATCACCATTTGCGCAGCCTGCGCTGTACGAATGCGGTTTGTGCGTTCGGACGCTGCGCTCGATGTGACTGTTGTCGTCTGCGAGGAGGGAACCGTGAGCGGGCTTGCCGCCATCGCCTCGGCCGCCATTAATTCGACCGGGCCTTTCCACCGCCGAACTTGCCCTTCGGTGCCGACCACTTCGGGCGCGCTGAGCGTGCCGGTTATGATTGCGGCGTAATTGCCTCGGCGCTCTTCCATGAATGCGCGCGCGTCAAAGGCGGGATCGTCCGCTGCCTCGGTGACTTCGCGCAGCACCGGGACCGCGCCCCCCAATTGCGGGGCGAGCCTGTTACGCGCAGCCATAAGGGCCGCGCTGTCGTCTGCGGCCATGGCAACGCCCACTTCGATGACGGCGGCCTGGCGCGATACTTGCCCGCCAATACTGCCTGCCAATCCGCCCACCAGCACCGGGAACAGCGGGCCGATCAGGAAGAACAGGAACGCGCGGCTGAACAGGACAGCGACAAAATCGCGCCTGGCAATTACCCATGCCGCTTCGAGTTTTGACAGACGCGGAGATGCGTTGATTGCAGCTTGGCCCTCGGCGCTCATTTGGCGTCTCCTTGTTGATCCGCCTCAAGCTGTCGTGCTGCTGCCTCGCCAGCAATTGCGACAAAGGCATCGTGCAGACCAGCACGCTCGATAGAGAGCGACAAGATACCCGCTTCCCCTTCGATCAAAGTCTTGAGCAGCGGTTCGACCCCTGTTTCGGGCAGCGGGAAGTAGAAAAAGTCGCCTTCGCGCCGGGTCTCTTCGGGAAGGGCGCTGGTCCACCCTCCCTCGCGGGCTCTTGTCTCAAGACGGACTTGTGCCGGGATGCGGTCACGCGCTGTCTCAACGCTGCCTGCATAGGGCACTTTGCCACCGGCGATAATGGCAACGCCTTCGCACAGGCGCTCGGCATGGTGGATGACGTGGGTGGAGAAAATCACCGTCACGCCGTCTTCGGCAAGGTTGCGGATCATCCCTTCAAGCTTACCCTGATTGATCGCGTCGAGCCCTGAGAAAGGCTCATCCAGCACCACAAGGCGCGGGCGATGGACCAGAGTGCCGAGCAATTGCACGGTTTGCGCCATGCCTTTGGAAAGCTGGCGGATGGTGCGGTTTGCAGCGTGCGCCAGATCGTGGCGCTCCAGCAATTCCATGCCGCGCTCGCGACCTTCGGCCAAGGAAAGCCCGCGAAGCGCGCCCATAAAGGCAATCGCCTCGATAGACTTCATCGCAGGGTAAAGCCCGCGTTCTTCCGGCAGATAGCCGATCAGGCGGCCAATATCGTGGGGTCGGTCGTGGCCAAAGATCATCCGCACGCCGTCGTCCGGGTCGATGATGCCCAGCAGCATCCGCAAGGTTGTCGTCTTGCCTGCGCCATTTGGGCCAAGCACACCGTAAATCGCGCCCTCGGGCACTGACAGATCGACGCCATCGACCGCCTTCGTGCCATCAAAGCTTTTGACGAGCCCGCGCGCTTCGATGGCCAAGGGACGATCCTCGGCATTCGCACCTGATTGGAGGCTTGTATAAAGTGGTGAGCCGTTGTCTGGCGTCATGTGATCATTTACCGGCATATGCATGAAAAGGGCAGTTAAGGCGTGAAACTGAACGGGAGCAACCCCAACCATGGTTAACGGGCCTGCAACTTCTGGGCTTGAAGAACGCATTGGCGCCAAGGCGAAAGAGCTTGGTTTTGCCAGTGTTGGCTTCACGACGGCTGCAGAAGATCCCTTGCGCGCCAAACGGCTTGAAGAATGGCTGGGAGAAGGGCGTCACGCCACCATGGAGTGGATGGAAAACCGCCTCCACCACCGCCGCTCTCCGCAAGGGTTATGGCCGGAGGCCAAGAGCGTCATTGCGCTTGGCATGAGCTATGCGCCAGCACTTGATCCCCTCGCGCTTGAAGAGGCGGGAACCCGCGCGCGCATTTCTGTCTATGCACAAGGCAAAGACTATCACGATGTGGTGAAGAAGCGGCTGAAAGCACTGGCGCGGTGGCTAGTGGACGCGGTGCCGGGTACCGAGCTGAAAGTCTTCGTCGATACAGCGCCCGTAATGGAAAAGCCCTTAGGCGAGGCCTCAGGGATTGGGTGGCAGGGCAAGCATACCAATCTGGTAAGCCCGGATCATGGCAGTTGGCTGTTTCTGGGGGCGATTTATACGACGCTCGAATTGCAGCCCTCGACACCTCACCGCGACCAATGCGGGTCGTGCCGCGCGTGTCTCGACAGCTGTCCCACCGATGCCTTCCCCAATGCCTACACCATCGATGCAGGCCGCTGCATTTCATATCTTACGATTGAGCATAAAGGGCCAATTGCGGAGGAATTTCGCGCGCCCTTGGGCAATCGCATCTATGGCTGTGATGATTGTCTGGCGGTGTGCCCGTGGAACAAATTTGCCAGCGAAGCCTATGCCGCAAGCGAATTCCTGCCCCGCGCTGAGCTGACCGCGCCGCGATTGGCGGAACTGCTGGCGCTTGATGATGCAGGGTTTCGGGCGCTTTTTTCCGGCTCTCCGATCAAGCGGATCGGGCGCGACCGGTTTGTGAGGAACTGCCTTTATGCAGCAGGCAATAGCGGGGAGCCATCACTGCTCACCCAAGTCGAGCCTTTGATCAAGGACGCCGATCCGGTGGTCGCTGAAGCCGCCGCATGGGCAAGAGCTCAGCTCACCTAGGGTTCTGACCCTGGTCTTCGTTATTGTGCTCACCAAGCAAGGGTGCATCGCCAAGCGGGCCTTGCTCCCAATCGCTAAACCGGTTGGGATCGCGCATCTGAAAGAGCGCGCCTTCGCTGGGGTGGTGCGACCGCTCAAAAAAGCCAGTCGCGTTCAAGTGCTCGTCCTTGATCACTTCATCAAGATCAACTGCAGGCATACACGGGATGTTCGCCCCGCGCATGATTTGAACGCATTCATCCGTGGTCTTGGCCGCGCTCAGCTCGCTGATTTTTGCGTAAAGCTCTGGCGCACAGCGCACCAGCGTCGCGGTGTCTTTCCAGCGATCCTGGCTTGCAAATTCAGCGTCACCCAAAAGCTTAACCACCAGCGGGAAATGCGGAAGGATATAGGGCACGATGCTGATCCATCCGTCTTTGGTCTGGAAAGGCTGACGGTTGGGGTCGACCTGACGGCTGTAGCCTGCGCCATTGTTGGGCGGATCGAAGGTGTGGCCGTCCAAATGCTCTTTCATCATGAAGCTTGCGAAGGCTTCGAACATGGGCACTTCGATGTGCTGTCCGCGCCCGGTGCGCAGGCGGTGGGTGATCGCAGCCATCGTGGCATAGGCGGCGTGGAGCCCCGCGACCTTGTCTGCGATGAGCGAGGGGAGATAGCGCGGGCGTTCATTCCCATCGACGCGCGGCAAAAGCGATGTCGTGCCGGTCGCAGCCTGAATGACATCGTCATAGGCTTGAAGCCCTGCATAAGGACCGCCTGATCCAAAGCCGACGCAGTGGACGTAAATAATGTCAGGCTTAAGCGCTTTGACCGCCTCATAGCCAAAGCCGAGCCGCCCGATAGCCTCTTCGCGCACATTGTGGATGAACACGTCTGCCTCGCTCAAAAGGCTGCGCAAACGCTCCACATCCGGGGTCTGCTTAAGGTCGAGCATCAATGATTTCTTGCCGCGATTAAGCGCAATGAAACCGGGGCCCATGCCCGGTGTTTTCGCATGCTTTGCCCCGTAGCGGTAGACATCGCCCCCCGGCGCTTCGATCTTGGTGACCTCGGCGCCGTAATCGGCCAAAATCTGCGTTGCATAGGGGCCAAAAACAACGCTCGTGAGGTCGACGACCTTTAGGCCTTCGAGCATCGGCAAATTGTCTTGCGGGCCTATTGCCAAGGTTTAGCTCACATCATCTCTTTGATAGGAACTTGCGGGTCGGCAAGCAGCGCAGGATCAATCTTGCCCGGCTCGCTTTCCAGCAATTTGCGCCCTTGGACGTAGTCCTTCATCGTGCCGACACAATCAAAGGCAATGGGCCGCCCTTCCTTCATGTAGACAACCGTGAATTTGCGGGTCGCAGGGTCCCCGCGCACGATCGTGTCGTCATATCCGATGTTGAGCCCGGCGGTCTGGAGCTTCAAATCATACTGGTTGGACCAGAACCACGGCAGCGCGTGGTAGGGCTGTTTGTCGCCCATGATCGCCTTTGCCACTGTGTTCGCCATATCATTGGCGTTTTGCACCGATTCCAGCCGGATCACGGCGCTGTCGGCAAAGGGGTTGGCGTGGGCGGCGCAGTCTCCAATAGCAAAGACATCGTCCAGCGTCGTGCGGCAGAAGACATCGACATCCACTCCATTGGAGCCTGCTGCGCCCGCTACGATGAGCGGGCCAACGGCTGGCACAATGCCAATGCCCACGATGACCATGTCGCAAACCAGTGTCTCGCCATTGTCCAGCAGCACGCCGGTAACGTGGCCATCCTCGCCGATCACTTCTGCGACGCCTTGATTGAGGCGAATATCGACCCCGTGGCGGGCGTGTTCGGCGGCGTAGAATTCCGAAATCGCAGGGCCAGCCACCCGGGCGAGCAAGCGGTCCTGCATTTCAACCACAGTCACTTCGCAGTCGAGTTTGCGCAGCACAGCGGCCGCCTCAAGCCCGATATATCCGCCGCCAATGACAACCGCGCGCCGTGCGCCTCTTTCAAGGGCATCCATCATCCCATCGGCATCGCGGCGATCCCGAACGTAGAATATGCCTTTGAGGTTTGCGCCCGGAATGCCCAGCCGCCTCGGGTCTGCTCCGCCTGACCAGATCAGTTTGCGATAGCCAATTTTCGAGCCATCCAACAAAGTGAGTTCATGGCGCATCCAGTCGATTTCGCTGACGCCGTTGCCAAGGCGAAGCTCTACGCCCTTTTCGGCCCAGAACTTCTCTGGCCGGATCATAATCCGTTCCCAGGTCTTATCGCCAGCAAGGTATTCCTTGGACAAAGGCGGGCGCTCGTAAGGCGGGTGAGCTTCGCGCCCGATCATCATGATCGATCCCTCATGCCCTTGTTGCCGCAAGGCAATCGCCGCCTGCGCACCGCCATGGCCAGTGCCAACAATCACGACATCAGCCGATGCCGAGGTAGGTCCCGTTTCACTCATGCCGCGTGCGTTCGCCCAAAACGTGGGCTTTCGTCAAGCTTGAAGCGCCGAAATGAATGGGGCGATCACCGCTCCAGCAGGTTACGAGCCTGGCTTGCGATCTGGGCGAGCGCTGCAGGGGCAACAGGTGGCGCATTTTGAGCTCTTGCGATCATGGACCGGAATTGCACAATCGCCCGAGCATTGGTCTCTGCCCAGCTTGCAATCGCGCCTTGGGGGTCGTCCTTGCCCCCTTTACGACGGGTGAGGCGGCGCAAAAACTCGATCCGCATATGCTGGAAATCGCGTGCAAGCCCATCGACCAGCAAACGCTCCCACACATTGGAAGGCGACATATGTGCCGCCACCCCTTGCGCCCAATCAATCCCGATGCGCCGCCCGATATCGCCAAATGCCTGGGTGAGTACGGCAGGGTCAATCCCGGCTTTAAGCGCAAGACTGGCAAGGCCCACTGACCCGTCATAGTCGAACAAATCCGCCACTTTGCCAGCAAGATCGGCAGGCGCGCCCTGTTCGATAAAGCTTGCGCGAAGAGCGTTTGAGCGATCCAGCGTGTCCCCGCTAAGAAGGCTTTCGCGCTGTTTGTTCAACACGTCCACGCCCGCGTTAAGTTCAGCCACCATGGCGCCTGCTTCGACCCGGCCACCGGTTGTGCGAAGAACATCTGACATCAGATTGCCAACCGCTGCTGCTGCTCTTTCAAGCAGGGTGATGCGCGCAGGCTCTGGCATGGTGGAGGCGTCAATATCCGCCCACAACGTCTTGAGGTCATAAAGCCGTTCAACCACCACAAAGGCGGCGGCGACATCGCTTAAGCCAACGCCTTCTTCTTCGGGCAATTCAAACGCATGGATCAGGCCCAGCCGATTCACGATCCGGTTGGAAAGATCGGTTGCGATCAGTTCGCGCCGCAATTGGTGATCGCGGATGTAGGAGACATATTTGCTCTGCATCGGCTTTGGGAACAGATCGATGAGATTGCTTTCGAGCACCGGATCATCGGGCAAACCGCTTGCCTCGATCGCGTCCTGCAGGGCAAGTTTGGTGGAAGAGAGGATCACCGCAAGCTCTGGCCGGGTAAGCCCTTTTCCGTCCGCTGCGCGCCGCATATAGGTTTCGCTATCGCCAAGCCCCTCGGTGCGCCGATCAAGCGCGCCCATTTCCCCAAGGCTTTCAATCAGGCGAATATAAGAGGCGCTGGCCTCGGCCCCGCCTGCCTCTGCGATGGAAAGGGCAAGCGCTTGCAGACGGTTGTCCTCCAGCACGATCTCACCCACTTCGTCGGTCATCTGGGCCAGCAGCGTGTTGCGCTTTGGCGTGGTGATTGCGCCGTCACGGGTGGCAGCGGCAAGGGCGATCTTGATGTTGACCTCATTGTCCGAGCAATCGACCCCGGCTGAATTGTCGATGAAGTCGGTGTTGATGCGGCCCCCGTTCAGCGAGAAGGCGATACGCCCGGCTTGCGTAATGCCAAGGTTTGCGCCCTCGCCAATAACCTTTGCGCCAACCTCGCGTGCATCAACGCGCAAGGTATCGTTGGCAGGGTCGCCCACTTCGATGTGGTTTTCGCTTTCCGCCTTGATGTAGGTGCCAATGCCGCCAAACCACAAAAGGTCCACTTGCGCCTTCAGAATGGCTGAAATCAGATCGTCCGGCCCGATTTCCTTCTCTTCAATCCCCAGCATCGTTCGCGCTTTTTTGGAAAGCTTGATGCTTTTTGCTGCCCGCGAGAAAACACCGCCGCCTTTGGAGATGAGGGCAGGATTGTAATCCTCCCAGCTCGACCGTGGCAGGTCGAACATGCGCTTGCGCTCTTTCCAGCTGGTTGCGGGATCAGGATCGGGGTCGATAAAGATGTGGCGGTGATCGAAGGCTGCGACCAGCTGAATAGCTTTGGACAAAAGCATCCCATTGCCGAACACATCGCCCGACATATCGCCGCAGCCAGCGACGCGCACGCTGTCTTTCTGAACGTCGACCCCCATCTCTAGGAAGTGGCGCTGGACGCTGACCCAGGCGCCTCTGGCAGTGATGCCCATTGCCTTGTGGTCGTATCCGTTGGAACCCCCACTTGCAAAAGCATCGTCGAGCCAGAAACCAGCATCTGCCGCAATGCCATTGGCAACGTCGGAGAAGGTGGCCGTGCCCTTGTCAGCGGCAACCACGAAATAGGGGTCTTCGCCATCGTGCACACGCACAGCCTTGGGGTGGACCACTTTGCCGTTCACGATGTTGTCAGTGATCGACAAAAGCGTGCGGATGAACACCTGATAGCTTGCCCGGCCTTCTGCTGCCCATGCGTCGCGGTCGATTGCGGGCGATGGCAGTTCCTTGGGATAAAAGCCGCCCTTCGCCCCGCTTGGCACGATCACCGCGTTTTTGACCTTTTGCGCTTTCATCAGGCCCAGAATTTCAGTGCGGTAATCATCGCGCCGGTCAGACCAGCGAAGCCCGCCACGCGCTACTGCGCCAGAGCGCAAGTGAATGCCCTCAACCCGCCGCGAATAGACGAAGATTTCGCGCCATGGCACAGGCTTTGGAAGACCGGGGACTAGGGCAGAATCGATCTTGAAGGCGAGCGCTTCTTCGGCCGCTGGCGCAAAGGCGTTGGTGCGCAACATCGCGTCAATCACCGCGCGGTACAGCCGCAAGAGCCGGTCGTCATTGATCGCGCTGACTTTGGCGAGCCCCCTGGTGAAAGCTGTAATGGCAGACTTGATCGCCATCTCCCTTTCGTCAGAAGTGGCGCCTGCAAGATCGGGGTCATGGCGCGCTGTAAACAGGTCAACCATGGCAGCGGTAACATCGCTTGCCCGCTCAAGCGCATCGACCACGGGATAGATGGTGAAGTTCGCACCCGTCTGGCGCAGATAGCGATAGATTGCGCGCAGCCACACGGTCTGAGCCGCGCCAAGGCCATTGGCGACTACAAGCCGGTTGAAAGGATCATTTTCCGAATGGCCGTTAAGCACTTCTGCAATCGCGTTTTCGATTGCATCTGCGCGTTCGATCAGCCCGTCAATCGATGCCCCTTGCGGCGCGATCAGAGTGTATTCGTGGATTGTCCCAAGCGTGCCCCCCTCAAGCCGGGTGGGCACTTCGGACAGGACGCGAAAGCCAAAGTTTTCGAGCACCGGCACCGCATCAGACAGCGCAACCCGGCCCTCGACATGGTAGATTTTAAGCCGCAAATCGCCGCGCGTGTCATTGTCGAGCTTATACAGGCGGCACGACCGCGCTTCGGGTGCTTCGCTGGTCGCGATTGCGTGAAGCTGCGTGATATCGCGCGCTGCTTCTGCTGCGCCATAACGCAAGCGGTAACCGGGTGGGAACGCTTCGGCATAGCGCTGCGTGATCGCGGCGACGCGGGCGCTATCATTGCCCTTTGCAAGATGGGTTTCGACCGCCTCGCTCCAACCTTTGAGAAGGTCCTCGAGCTGCGCTTCAATCGCCTCAGCGTCGGGCATTTTGGCAATGCTGCGCGAATCAAGCAGGAATTGCAGCATGGCAAGCGAACCGCCATCGACTTGCAAATTCCAGCTCAGCAAATCGAGCCCGGTGGCCTCGGTCAAAAGCGCCTGGATTTGTTGTCTGAGTTGTGTCGAGAGATAGTCGCGCGGCAGCCAGACAAAGGCAAAGACGTGGCGACCAAGCGGCGATTGCACCAGGATGATGCGCGGGCGCGGACGGTCAACAAGGCTCATCATCGCGCTTACAAGCCGGGTGATATCCTTTTCTTCGAACGAGACCAGAAGATCGCGCGGCAAAGCGCTAAAGGCATGCGCGAGCGCTTTTCCGGCATGGCCTCTGGGGTCAAAGCCAAGATCCGCTGTCATAGTGGCAAGCGCGTTGCCGATGATGGGAACCTTGGACGGCGGCGCGGCGAGAGCGGCGCTGGTCCAGACGCCGGCATGAACGCTGAGCGCGGTTAACTTCTTGCCCTCTCTAACCGGCACAAGGAACACATCCAAAGGCGTGCGGCGGTGAACATTGGAGACCTGATTGGCCTTTACCGCCAGAAGCTTGCGGTCAGGTCCGCCTTTTTCGAACCATTCAAACGCGCGCTCAAACGACGCATCGGCAAGGATAGCCTTGGCGCTCTTGCGGCAAATGCCAAGCGCATCGCTGGTCTCGCCATCGCGGGTGCGGGTCAAAGAGCCAAGCTGTGTCAGCATCCCGCCATTGAGCCAGTCGAGCAGCTTTGCGCTGTCGCTTTCCCCAAGCGCTTGCGCATCGCGGGCCATGACGCTGCGCATCTTTGGCCAATCAGAAACGGCCGCGCGCACGTCTTCCAGGGTGTTGCGCAGATCGCTTAAAAGAGCGCGGCGCTGTTTTGCATCGACACGCGGTGTTTCGATGTAGATGAGCGATTCTTTGAAGGCATCCTTGTCGCCGATCGCTGTGAGGAGACCGTCCTCGTCGCGCGTGACGGGCGCAATGGGGTGGAGCAGTTGGTCAATCCCAAGGCCGCTTGCCGTGATCGTCGCAGCGATGGAATCGACCAGAAACGGCATATCATCATTGATGATAGCGATGCGCAGGCGCCGTTCACTTGTATCAGATTCGTGATGGATGACGCTGCTCGACGAAGCGCGCTTTTGGGCAGCCACAAGCAGGAACTCAACCGCGCCATCAAGGTCCGATTTCTCGATTTTTGTCTCACCGGGAAGGATCGAGGCCACAAGGTGCTTGGACAGCGCTTGCTTGAGGGTTTTGGGGGAGGCTTTTGAAGCCTTTGAACTCGCATCAGACTTCACGCTCATCGCCTAGGGCTCCTCTCCTGGCCTAAAGGCCGTCGCCACTGAAACATTGCCTCTGAAACATCGCCTTTGAAACCCGGCGGCACAGCCATGACATGGCCTGCAGTTCCATTAGACCTGTAATTTTATTATAACGGGACATTCTTATCGTGCCGCCCAATACAGCCCCTTGGGGTGCGCGTGCAAGCCCGATTAGCCCTTAGGCTGCAACGCTTTGGCACGCTTCAACGGTCAGCTCGAGCGAGCGCAGGCGCGCGGACGGATCATAGGTCGCGCCGCACAGGATGATTTCATCTGCGCGCGTGCGTTCGACGAAGGCTTCGATGTCTGCGCGCACCTTTGCGCGCGTGCCCATAGCGGCGGCCTGGCTCAAGTGATCGAGCATGGCGCGGGCAGGCGCGGGAAGCGTCGATGTATAGTCCGCAATCGGCGGTGGCAGCTTGCCCGGCGTGCCCGAGCGAAGCGCGACAAAGCTTTGTTGCTGGCTCGACGCGATCAGGCGGGCCTCTTCCTCGGTGTCAGCGGCAAAGACATTCATCGCGACCATCACATGGGGTTTTTCAAGCGCTTCGGATGGCTGAAAATCGCGCCTGTAAACTTCCAATGCGCTGTCGAGATGATCGGGGGCAAAGTGCGCGGCAAAGGCATAAGGCATGCCAAGTTTCGCGGCCAGCTGCGCGCCAAACAGGCTTGATCCCAGCATCCAAAACTCGACATTTGATCCAAGGCCGGGCGTGGCGGTGATGGGTAGCTCAACATCGCCGGTCAAAAGCGCGCGCAGTTCGAGCACATCTTGCGGAAAATATTCAGACGCCTTGTGAAGGTCCTTGCGAAGCGCGCGTTGCAATTCTGGCCCTGCACCTGGCGCTCTGCCCAGCCCAAGGTCGATGCGGCCGGGAAAAAGCGCGTCCAGAGTGCCGAATTGTTCCGCGATCTGAAACGGGGTGTGATTGGGCAGCATAATGCCGCCCGACCCAATGCGAATGGTGTGTGTCGCATTGCCGATATGGGCGAGCACGACGGAGGTTGCTCCGCCAGCGATCCCGTCCATCGTGTGGTGTTCCGCGACCCAGAAACGCTTGCAGCCCAGTTTCTCGGCATGGCTTGCGAGTTCGCTTGCACTGGCGAAGGCTTCGGACACGGTCCCGCCTTCGCGAACCGGTACAAGGTCGAGAACGGAAAACTGCGTCATGGATGATCCCTTCCAGCGGCTAACTTGCTGCTGGTTCAATTTGCGCAAGATAGCCTTGCGCGGTCAAGGCCTCAGGGCTCGACGGCGCCAAATCGATCACCGATTGCCAGCTTGTCCGGGCCGCGTCCTCGCGCCCGGAAAGCACTGCGATTACGCCTGCCTCAAGACCGATCGCCGGGTCTGCCGGGGCAAGCGTGCTGGCCTCCTCAATCGCGGTTTGCGCCTCGTCCAAACGCTCCAACCGGCGCAAAAGTGTGGCTTTTAACAGCCAGGTGCCTGCTTCATCAGGGATAAGCTGTGTCGACAAATCAAGCTCGGCAAGCGCGTCTTCCAGCTGGCCTGTCGCAACCAGAACGCGGGCCAAATCCGACGCGATGATCGCTTGCATGGGGGCAGAAGCGGCGGCCTGTGCATCGCTGCGCGCCGTTTTCAAAAGCGTGGCCGAACGCTCCAGATCCTGCGCTGCCAAAGCCGCATTGCCAGCCATGGCGCCAAAGCGCGCCTTTGCTCGCATTTCGTCGCCGGGCGTATCATCGCGCGCGGCGATAAAGGCACCAATTGCATCGTCCCAAAGGCCAAGCTCGGTCGCGGCTAGCCCAAGGCAATGGTTTGCAAGGATTCGGTCGCGCCCCGCGCTATCATTGCGGCGCAGCTGTGCAAGGGAGTGCGCGCGCGCTGCCTGATCTGGCAACATCCCAAGGCACTCTGCGAGCCAAAGAGCGGCAGGGTCTTGCTCAATGCTTTTTTCCTGCGGCGCACGCTCAGGGCGATTGCGCAGCTCGTCGGGCGTGCCAAGCGGGCTGATCACCGATGGATTAGGGCCAACCTGAAGGGCAAGAACCAGAAGGGATGTGATGAGGGTCAATTTCGGAGATTCCGTTAGTAAAAGCTGTCCACCAACGCCAAAAGCTGCGCGATATCGGCCTCGCGCGAAAGGCGGTGGTCGCCATCCTTTATCAATGTCACCTGTACGTCATCCGAACGAAGCGCTGCGGCAAGCTTGATACTGATCGCCCAAGGTACATCGTCATCGCGTTGGCCGTGGATCAGGCGAACGGGCGCATCAATCGGGATTTCACTCAGCAGCTGCAATTGCTCCTGCGCATCGGCATAAAAGCCCGGGTGCGTGGGGGTGGGCTCTGGGCCGTAAGGGTTTTCTTCGAGCACAATCTCGCGCCGTAGCAGTTTTTCCCGCTTGGCTTCGCTAAAGCCCCAGACGGTGAAATCGGGCGCCGAGGCGATGCCGATAATCCCGGCGAGCCGCTTTCCCAAAGCGGCTCCTAACAAAAGCATCAACCACCCGCCCATCGAAGAGCCCACGACCAGCACTGGGCCTTCGACATAGGCGTCAATCAGAGCCAGCACCTCGTCGCGCCAGCGTGACAAAGTGCCATCGGCAAAGTCGCCCGAGCTTTCCCCGCAACCGGTGTAATCCAGCAGCAGGCATGCGCGCCCTTTTGCCTTGGCATCTTCAAAAATAGCGGTCGCCTTGCCGCCTGCCATATCGGACATATAGCCGGGCAGGAATACGAGCGTTGGGCCCAAAGATGATGAACTCCCAGCGGTGTGCTTGAACGCAACGCGCCTGCCATCGGGCATTTCGTGAAAACGTGTGTCGGTCATCGGCTTTTCTTGCCCACAAGAGCGTATTTAGTGCAAGTGTTGTCATCAAGCTGACCGGGAGAGCGGCTAGGAGAGGCAATATGACAAAGACATCAAAATCTATCGGCACACCGTCCGTCACTCGGCGCGGGGTTTTTGCTCTTGCGGGAGCCTCCGCCGCCATTGCCGCAACCCCATCCGTTGCGACCACCCACGGCAAGGGCTTCACCCATAGCGTCGCCAGCGGTGAGCCGCAAAGTGCAAGCGTGCTTTTGTGGACGCGCTATGTCGCAGGCGAAGAGACCACTTTGACATGGCAAGTGTCGCCGCGTGAAGACTTTGCCGACATCGTGAGCGAGGGCGAAGTTGTGGCTTCTGCGACCCGCGATTTCTGTACCAAGGTGATCGCTAAAGGCCTGTCTGCCGACACATGGTATTTCTACCGCTTTATGTCGCCCGAAGGCACCGTGTCACCCATTGGTCGCACGCGCACTTTGCCTGAAGGCCCTACTGCGAATTTCCGCATGGCGGTGTTTTCATGCGCCAACTTCGGGTTTGGCTATTTCAACGCCTACGCGCACGCAGCCGAGGCCAATGACGTGGACCTCGCGGTGCATCTTGGCGACTATATTTACGAATATGGCGGGGACACTTATCCGTCCGAAAACCAACGCCACCCTGATCGCCGCGTTGCTCCGGGCGGAGAAATTGTCGCGCTTGCTGATTACCGCTTGCGCTATGCGTCCTACCGCGCAGACCCGGATTTGCAGCGTCTGCATCAAGTTTTGCCTATGATCGCGGTGTGGGATGACCATGAAAGCACGAACGATTCATGGAAAGACGGTGCGCAAAATCACCAGCCTGAGACAGAAGGCGATTGGGAGGTCCGCAAGGCCATCGCCAAACAGGTCTATCGGGAATGGATGCCGGTATCCGATGAACCCTACGCCGCCTATGACGTGGGCGATCTGGCAACGCTTTTCCGCATCGACACACGGCTGGAAGGGCGCGAGGAACAGTTTGACCTCGTCGGCATGATCCGGGATTCGCAAGGGCCCGATGAGATACGCGAGATTTACCGCGCGCTTCGCGAGGGCGCATGGTCAAATCCTGATCGCCAGCTTTTGGGCGCGCCTCAAGAGGAATGGCTGATCGATGGGTTCGCGTCTTCAAAGGCGCGCGGTGCCACATGGCAGGTGCTTATCCAGCAGGTTTTGATCGGCAAACTCTCCGCGCCCCAAGGCATTGCGGGCCTTTTGGGCGACAATGTCCCCGAATTTGCCCGCGCGCGCTTGACCGCCGCAAGTCTTGCCGCCGAAGTGGGCTTGCCGCTCAATATGGACGCATGGGACGGCTATCCCGCCGCGCGCGACCGCGTGTTTGACGGTGCGCTAGAGGCGAATGCCAACCTCGTCGTGCTGGCAGGTGACACCCACAATGCGTGGGAATTTGCCCTCAAGCATAAGGGCGAGCCCGTCGGCGTCGAATTCGCCACAAGTTCGGTCAGCTCACCGGGGTTTGAAGGCTATCTTTCAGGCTTTCCCCCCAAGGCGCTAGCCGGTCTTTTGGTCCAGACCAATGAGGAGCTTCAATGGGCCGACACATCGCAGCGCGGATATATGGTGGTGGAGCTTACACCTGATGCCGCGACTAGCGAATGGCGGTTTGTCAAAGGCATCAAAACCAGATCAACCGAAATCGCCGAGACGAGGACGGCGATTGCCAAGCCTCGTCCCGATTTTGCGACCTAGGTCCTGACCCTAGCAGGTCGCCTGCGAGAGCCTTTCAAAGCTGATGGGTTAAGTATCGGGCTGTGTGTCAGTCTATTACTCAGATTTCGCAAGGTTTATCCCCGCCGAATCATACGGCCTCGCCTTCGATTCCGCGCTTTGATCCAGTACAAAAAGATTGAGCCGAGGTGATTCAGACCTCGGCTCAAAAACGAAACCGACGCGCAGGACGGTCCCGACTGCAAACCCGTAATGAGGGCCTAGATTTAACAAATCAATCCTGCGCGACAGATTTAAGGCAAAAAATATGAAGCGAAGAATTGTTGATGCAAAGGCAGATCTCGACGGTGACATCACCCATGTCCGGTTCGATGGAAACACCAACTTTACCTCGGTTGGCCGCGCAATACCAATGGCCCGCCGCGGCGATATTCAGGGGGTGCACGTTGTCGAACGAAAAGGGGCAAAAACTCACTTGAGAACGAACCCTGACAGGCAATCACGAAACAACCTAGACCATATGGCGGGTGGCAAATAGATAACTCGGGGCGGGCTTTCGGGTCCGCCTCGTTTTCAATCCCGGCTGAAAATCTGTTCAATCGCCAGCTCGAAAATTTCCGCGATGGAAAAGGCGAGGGGGAGCGAAGGGTCATAGCGGCCTTTCTCGATGGCATTGACGCTTTGGCGCGATACGCCGAGGCGGTCGGCCAGGTCTGCTTGCGACCAATCGCGTTCTGCGCGCAGCACTTTGAGGCGATTTTTCATGTCTCGTCCCCGATCATACATCGCCCCCAATCATACATGGCCCCCAATCATACATGGCCCCCAACCATACATGGCCCCCAATCATACATGGCCCCACGTGCCATAGGTGATGCGGTTGACCACCGAGCCAAGGGCAAGGCCTGCAAACCAGATGATTGCATACCAATAGGCGTCGATATGCGGGACGAGGTCTGCGCTTTCGAGCATGCCCCAGACAGAGGCCGCGCTCATGGCAAGAGCTGAGGCGACGAGCGTCTGGCGAATGGTCAGCATCCGCATAAACTCATCGGTTTCCTCAAGGATAAGCCGCCCGATTGCCCAAAAGAACCCAGCGACGGCAAGGCCGGGCAACACGCCCACCCCAAGACGCACCGCATAGGGTAAATCGCCAAGCCTATCGAGGAAGGTGAGCGCTGCAAAAGACGCAAGATAAAGCGAGGTCAACACCGCCACTCGCTTGATATAATTGCGCTGTGCCTGACCTTTGGTGACGCAATCGCCCGTCCCTGCTTCGTTTTTGTTCAGCATCGACATGAAAGCGGCTGCCATACAAGCAAGCGGCACAATCATAAGCGTGAAAGCGGTTGCCTTGCCTTCGATGGCTCCTGACAAGACGAGCCCGACAACCGCGCCGCTCGTGCCAAAGGTCATGCCGATCCAGAACAGCGGGCCGCGGCCAAGAAAGCCAGCGGCTTTGCCCGGTTTTGCGGTGTCCGCGTTCATCAGCCACAAACCTTCGAACAGCGTCCGCTCTTACCCTGGATCGAGCCGTAGGCTGCACCAACCAAACCCATGGTGATCCCGAAACTCGCGGCCGAGCTAAGGTCAAGATAATTGGTGTAGAACGCGGTCGCGATGATGATTGCGGCCCAGATGAGAGATTTGTGAGTTGTCGTCATTGGTCAAGTGTCCTTTCAACTATGGAAAGCATACTTGTCATTGATTCGGATGAATGTCAAGCCTGCTTTCCAAAATGACCAAGCTGCTTTCCTACATGGGGGCCTCGGCATAGGGTACGCGCTTTGGCGTCCCGGTGCCTTATCCCCTGTTTGCAAAGGGTTTGAATGGTGGCTGATTTGAAAGTTGACACATCAATTGCGCATTTTGCGCATGACCTTCTGTTTCGATTGAATTTGTTGGAAAATGGGAGATTTTCAAAGGGCAGGCTTCGGTGTGCCATCGGCCCCGTTTTTTTCCGCATTACGGCGCATGATGACGCATGATGACGTATGATGACAGGGCGAGATTTCATCCCTATATACCCGCTCATGGCAAAGATGCTGACCATCACTACCACAACACCCACGGATTTCCGGGGGCGGCTGCTGCCAGTTTGATCCAGCACGCCGCGTCGCCCGGTTTCGAGGTGGCGCAGGTGTCCTCCCTGAAATCGGTTAGAACCCAAACACCGCTCTTTGCGTGCGTGACTTGATGTCCTAAAGCGCGCCAAACGATACGGAATAGACAATGACCGAACTGCTCAAAATCAGCCTTCCCGATGGCTCGTTACGCGAGGTGGAGCCGGGTTCAACGCCTTACGATGTCGCCGCCGCGATTGGCCCTGGCCTTGCCAAAGCCGCTTTGGCCGCGCGCGTGAATGGCGAAGTGCGCGACATCAATCGCCCGTTTGATGGCGACGCTGAGCTTGCGCTGATTACGGCCAAGGATGAAGAAGACGCGCTGGAATTGGTGCGCCATGACTATGCCCACCTTCTGGCAGAGGCGGTGCAGGCTTTGTGGCCGGGTACGCAGATCACCTTTGGTCCGGCGACCGATGATGGGTTCTATTACGATGTGATGGCGCCCTCTTCGCGTGAGCCGTTTGGGCTCGAAGACTTGCCCGCCATCGAGGAGAAGATGCGCGAGCTTATCCAGGCGGACAAACCGCTTCGCCGCGAGGTGTGGAGCCGCCAGCAGCTCATTGAGAAATGGGAAGCCGAGGGTGAGGCGTTCAAGGCTGAATGGGCCAAGGAACTGCCGGAGAACGAGGAATTGACGGTCTATTGGTCGGGCGATGACTGGCTCGACATGTGCCGGGGTCCGCACTTGGCATCGACCGGCAAGCTTGATCCGCAAGCCTTCAAGCTGATGCGCACCGCTGGCGCTTACTGGCGCGGCGACCAGAAGAATGCGCAATTGACGCGCATCTACGGCACCGGCTGGCTCAACAAGAAACAGCTGAAAGCACACCTCCACCGGCTTGAGGAAGCGCAGCTGCGCGATCACCGCAAGCTTGGCCGCGAGATGGATCTTTTCCACCTTCAGGAAGCGGCCCACGGCAGCGTGTTCTGGCACCCCAAGGGCTATCGCATCTGGCGCGAGCTTGAGGCCTATATGCGCCGCAAGATGGACGGCGCTGGCTACCGCGAGATCAAGACCCCGCAGGTGATGGACGCTCGCCAATGGGAGCGATCGGGCCACTGGGGCAAGTACCGCGAGAATATGTTCGTCATCCCCGACGAGGTGCCCAACACCGAGGATGAAGGCGACATAGTCTCCAAGGACGCAGACTGGATGGCGCTGAAGCCGATGAACTGCCCCGCGCACGTTATGGTCTTCAAGCAGGGCATCACGTCCTATCGCGACCTTCCGATCCGGCTGGGCGAGATGGGGTGTTGCCACCGTAACGAGCCGCACGGCGCGCTCCATGGCCTGATGCGCGTGCGCCAGTTTACGCAAGACGATGCGCACATCTTCTGCACCGAGGATCAAGTTGTGGAGGAGGTCCAAGCCTTCATCACCTTGGCCGATGAGGTCTACGGCGACTTTGGGTTTGAGTATAAGATCAAGCTCGCGCTTCGCCCCGAACAACGCTTTGGCTCGGATGCGGATTGGGACAAGGCGGAGCAGGAACTGCGCGATGCTCTGACTGCGAATGGGCTTGAGTGGGAAGAGCTTCCCGGCGAAGGCGCGTTCTATGCGCCAAAGCTGGAATGGCACCTCACTGATGCGATTGGGCGCACATGGCAGGTGGGCACTATCCAATCGGACCGCGTGCTGCCCGAACGCCTCGATGCGACATATATTGGCGAGGATGGTGAGAAGCACCGCCCCGTCATGCTCCACCGTGCGATCTTTGGTTCGTATGAGCGCTTTATCGGCATTTTGATCGAACACTTTGCAGGCCGTTTGCCCGTGTGGCTCGCGCCAACGCAGGCTGTGGTTGCGCCGATTGTTTCGGACATTGATGGCTATGCGACGGGAATTGAGGCGAAGTTGGAGGCGGCTGGCATTCGCGTCGCAAGCGACCTTCGCAATGAGAAGATCAACTACAAGATCCGTGAGCACTCCCTTGCGAAGGTTCCGCACCTTCTGATCGTGGGCAAACGCGAGGAAGAGGAAGGCACGGTTGCAATCCGCACTTTGGGTGAGAAGGACCAGAAGGTCCTGCCGCTGGATGAGGCAATCGCGATGCTAACCAAGGCTGCGAGCGCGCCGGACCTTAGGGCCTAGGGCTTGGAATTTCTCGACGGGTTTAGCGCAGCTCAAATTGCGGTTGCGGTTGCAGCGACCCTTGGTGCCGCCTTCATTCGCGGGCTGACGGGGTTCGGATTTGGCATCTTGCTGGTGCCGATCCTGGCGCTTGCCCTGACCCCGGTTGAGGCTGTGCTCTCGATCAACATCATGGCGGGGCTATTGGCTTTGACCGAAATCCGCCTGATCCTGCGCGAAGCAGAGCGAAGTGCATTTGTGATCGGTGCTTTGGTTGTGGTCGCAACTGCGCCGGGTCTGATGCTGCTTAATGCGACCCCTGCCAATCTGGCGCGGCTTTTGATCGCGCTAATCGCTTTGTCGGCCTTTTTCGCGATCCTTTTGCCAAAGCGCGGCGCTGCCCAGCCCGGTCCGATAACGACGGGCGCAGTAGGTCTATCAGCAGGCGTGCTTACAGGATTTGCTGCGATGCCAGGGCCGCCTGTTGTGCCCTATTACGTAGGGCGCGATATTCCGCGCATGACGGCGAAAGCCTCGATGATTGGCATTTTCGGCATCTCGGCCATGGCAGGGATTGGGTCAGGCGCAGCGATCGGCGTGCTTCAATGGCGCATTGTGGTGCTCGGCCTTGCGCTCTTCCCGCTGGTGATGCTTGGCAATTGGGCAGGCAGCCTTGCGTTTGGCAAGGTGAGTGATCCGGTGTGGCGGGGTTGCGTTGGCGTGGTTCTTGGCGCGGCGGCCATCGCTGCGCTGGTCAAGCTGATTTAGGACAGGCGCGCTAAATGAGCCCTTGCTAGTTAAGCCAACGCGCAGCGAGCACCGGGCCAGCATTCACTTCGCGAAGCACCAGAGCATAGCGATCTGCGCCGTCGATATTGAGCGCGCCTTTGGCAAGGGCATGGCTCGCTTCGCCGCCCTCCCAAACTGCCAATCGCCGTTCGCCCTTGAGAACATTGGTGTACGCAATGCTGCGGCCTCGGTTCTCTCCCCGGCCAATGGCGACCTCAGCTCCGGCGTCAACTCCGACCAGCACAAGTTCAGCCTGCCGGCGAGTTTTTCCAGCCAGCCCGATGCCGAACCCTCGCGCATCGCTACCGCGAACCCGAATTGCGGCGTCCACCTTTGCACCGGCGCGCGCGATCTTGCTGCGTATTGCGTCTTCGCGTGAACCCACTTCGCCAAGTTGCCCTGCAACGACCAACTGCGGGGTGTAGACCCCGTTGTATCCGCTAAGTCCGCGCTGCGCGTAAGCGCGCTGAAGGTCGGTGTTGGCTTCAGATGCGAGGCTGTCTTTCCATCCCAGATAATCCCAATAGGTGACCGGCCGCGAGATCACCACGATCCCTTCTTCCTGGTCGAGCCTTTTGGCCAAGCGGTCTGCCGGAGGGCACGATGAGCATCCTTGGCTGGTAAAAAGCTCGATCAAAACGGGTTCTGAGGGGGCAACATAGGATTGCGCGCCGCCGCTTTCGGGAAGCAGAGCAATGCCTGCTGCCAAAATCCCAGCGCCTACGATGGAGGCCTGAAAATACGGACGCATAATTTCTCTCACTTGGTTTTTCTCAAGTGGAGTTTCGCGGGGGATTGGGATTGGTTACACCTTAAAGGAGTGCGACCCTAAAAGCCGGTCCTAAAATGGGAGCGCTTGGCCCGCAAAAACCAGTGCGGCAGCGCAAGATAACACGACAACGCTGTTCAACGCTTCGGTTTGGCGTGCTTTTGCCGCCATGAATGTGCTGCGGGACAGTGCGATTGCTCGGCTCATCTTTTCGCTAATCGGCCCAAAGTCCTAACGATCAGTTAAAATCGAGCCTCAGGCACAGGGCATTTGCTGGCTTGCGCAATGAAATCCGCCGCCGCCTGCCAGCACCGCCTCAGCGGGAAGGCCTACGGTGGCACGGTCTGGGAACAGGGCCGCGATGGCTTCGACCCCCGCTTCGTCATGGGGAGAACCAAAGGTAGGTACCACCACAAGATGAGTTGTAATGGCAAAGTTCACATAGCTTGCAGGCTCAATCGCGCCATCGCGGGTGATGAGGCCGGGTGAGGGAATGGTGATGACCTCTACGCCCAAATCCTCAGCACGCGCCTTTGCATCGGCGTAAATGCCCGCATTGGGGTCGTCAGCGCCCGTGGCCTCAGGCACCACAAGACGCCCCGGCCCGACAAAGCGGGCAAGGTTATCGACATGCCCATCGGTGTGGTCATTGATCAGTCCATCACCCAGCCACAATATCCGATCAAATCCCAGAATCTTTGCAAGTTCAGCCTCAATCGCCTCACGGCTCATTCCCGGATTGCGATTGGGGTTGAGGAGACATTGCTCAGTCGACGCGGCAAGGCCTGTCCCATCGCCGTCCACCGCGCCGCCTTCAAGGATCATCGGTGACACTTTCAAGCGCAGGCCAGCATCATGGGCAAGCTCTTCCCCAATCTCTTGGTCGCCCTCCATCAGATATTTGCCGCCCCAGCCATTAAAGCCAAACCGGCAAGCGGTGCGCCCATTGGCACCCGTCACAACCAAAGGCCCGGTGTCGCGCAGCCAGATATCGCCAAAACTGCGCCGTTCGAGCGTTACGCCATCGCTCACCAGCGATCGGGCACGGGCCTCGTTGGCTTTATCTCGAACCAGAAGGCGCACCTCCTGCCCGCTATCGGCCACCGCATTGGCAAAGGCGGCGATTTGTTCTTGCGCCGGGCCAAGCCAACCGGGCCATTCTTCGGCAAGGTGCGGGAATCCAATCCACAACCAATCCTGGCGGGCCCATTCTGGCGGCATCAATGCCAGCTTTTCTTGGTTGCTCACTTATTCATTCCAATCGATTCAGATCGATTTCTCTTACAGATGAGCTTGCAGGCAGCAAGCAGCTTGGCCAAGTGTGCGCGCGATGACGGAACATGACGATCAGAATTGGAAAGGGGCTTTGACCCGTGCGCGCGCCCATGCGCCGTTTCTGGCACGCTCTCTTGATCGTCAGGAAGAACTCGAGCGGCTTTTAACCGCAGGCGAGGGGGAGGCAGCGCTTGAGTGGTCGCGGGGTCGCGGGGAGCACGAGGATGCAGGCATTGGCCTTCGCCGCCACCGTCTCGGCCTTGCAACTACCCTTGCGATTGGTGATCTTGCTGGCGCATTCTCGCTTGCCCGCGTCATGCAGGAACTGAGCTGCTTTGCCGACTATGCGCTGGATAAAGCGATCCGCACCGCGATCTGCGACCGGACAGGCGAAGATACAGGCAAAGGCATGATCGCTTTGGCTTTGGGAAAGCAAGGTTCGCATGAGCTCAACTATTCTTCGGATATTGATCCGATCCTGCTCTATGACCCTGAAACCCTACCGCGCCGCGCCAAAGACGAGCCGGGCGAAGCAGCGCAGCGTTATGCGCGTTCCATCGTCAAGCTGCTGTCTGAAAACACGGCGGAAGGGTACGTTTTGCGTGTCGACCTGCGCCTGCGTCCTGCAAGCGAGATAAGCCCGCTCGCAGTCCCCATCGCATCGGCCATGACACATTATCAAGGCCAAGCCCTCGCCTGGGAGCGCGCCGCATTTATCCGTGCCCGTGCAGCGGCAGGAGACGTTCAGGCGGGAGAGAGGTTCCTCATCGAAATTGCGCCCTTTGTCTGGCGCCAACAGCTTGATTTTGGGGCGATTGAGGAAATCCGCAAGCTCACCCACCGCATCCGCGAAGAGTATGACGGACCGCCAAATCCGGGACCGGGTTACGATGTAAAACGTGGGCGCGGCGGCATTCGGGAGATCGAATTTTTTGCACAAACCCATCAGCTCATCCACGGCGGGCGCGACCCTTCTCTGCGTTCGCGCAGCACGCGCAAGGCTCTCGACGCGCTTGCCAATGCAGGCCGGATTGAGGTGGATCATGCGCGTATTCTGGGCGAAGGCTATGACCGACTGCGGGTGATTGAGCACCGGTTGCAAATGGTCGAAGATCGCCAAACGCACAGCCTTCCCCAAGGCGAAAAACTGGAGCAGGTGGCATTGCTCGATGGCTTGGGGAGCGGCGCTGCGCTTGTTGACGAGCTGACCGAGCTGACCTCGCGGACCGGCGCAATTTATGACGAACTTATTGGACAGGCAGCCCCCAAGCCTGCCCCCACACCAGAGCCAGAGACCCGCGCGAAAGAGCTAGCGGCGCTCGGGTTTGATGAACCCGACCTTCTCGCTCAGCGCATAGAAGGTTGGCGCGACGGGCGATTTGCCTCGGTCCGTTCGCCTCAGGCTTTGGAAGCGTTCGACCGGCTGCTCCCCTTATTGCTCAACGCCATTGCACAAAGCGATGATCCGGGCCTTGCCATCACCCGTTTTGAAGGGGTTATCGAGCGCACACAGAGCGCGATAACCCTCTTCCGCCTGCTCGCAGCGGAGCCTGCTTTGATCGACCGACTGGTGGCTGCGCTGACCTTGTCGCCGGTGCTGGCTGGAACCCTTGCCCGCAGGCCAGAGACGCTCGACGTGCTGCTTGAACGCGAGCCGATTGATTTCAGCGACACCTATGCGCGCACGCTTGAACACATGCGCGACGGCGCAGAGCGCGATGATTACGAGGCCAAGCTTGACCAGATCCGCCATGTCATCAGCGAGGCGCGCTTCACCTTGGGGATCAGCCTGCTTGAAGCAGAGCACAAACCCTCGCGTATCGCGGCGGCTTTGTCTGAAATTGCCGAAGCGGCGATCACGGCTGCCCTTGAGGCAGCACACGAAGAATTTGCGCGCACGCATGGCCGAATTCCCGGCAGTGAGCTTGTCGTCCTAGGGCTTGGGAGGCTTGGTGGAGGCGCGCTTTCGCCTGCCTCTGACCTTGATATGATTTACCTGTTCACTGGTGATTTTGCTTCAGAATCGGACGGGGATAGGCCGCTTGGTGCAACGCTTTACTACAATCGCCTTGCAAGCCGAGTGAGCGCAGCGTTGAGCGTTCCGACGGCGCAGGGCGCTCTCTACGAAGTGGACACAAGGCTTCGCCCTCAGGGCAAGCAAGGCCCGCTTGCCGTGTCGGTGGAGGCCTTTGCCAAATATCAGGCGACTGCGGCTTGGACTTGGGAGCATATGGCCTTGAACCGCGCGCGCGTCCTTGCAGGCTCATCGCAGGCGAAGGCGCAAGTTGACCGGGTTATTGCCGATACGCAATGCATGGTTCGCGACCCGCAAAAGCTTAAAGCAGACGTGCTTCAAATGCGCGCCGATATAGCTGCGCACAAAAACCCCAAGGGCGAGCTTGATGTAAAGCTTCTTCGTGGCGGATTGGTGGATGTGGAGTTTCTCGTCCATTTCCTTCAGCTTCGTCATGGGGCAACGAACGCAGCCGATCATCCAGCGATGCTCTCCCCCGATTTTGCAAGCGCTATCCCTGCTCTGATTGAGCAAGGCTTGCTCGAGCGGGAACTTTGGCCTGCCTACGATCTTATGACTGATGTGCTCGTTGCAGGACGGTTGCTTGCCCCTGAGGGAAGCAAGCCACCGCCCGCAGCTGCCAAAGCCCTTGCGAACAGCTGTGGGCGCGCTAGCTACGCTGAGCTTGTTGCCGATGTAGCAACAGCGCGCCAATGCGTCGCGCGGTGTTGGGCGAAGAGTTTTGACGAGAATTTGGAGACTTAAAGCGATGACCGATTTTCCAACCGTGGGTGACACGCTTCCCGATATTGCGATGGGCACACCCGAAGGCGGCACGGTGAAGCCGTCCGATTTCGCTGGCAAGAAGCTCGTTCTGTTTTTCTACCCCAAGGACAACACGCCCGGTTGCACGACCGAGGCGAAGGACTTCACCGCTCTTAAAGGAGAGTTCGACGCAGCCGGCGTTGAGCTCCTCGGCATTTCCAAAGACAGCGCGAAAAAGCACCAGAACTTTATTGCAAAGCACGATCTGACAACGCCGCTTGCCACTGATGCAGAAGAGGGCGGGCTTTCCGATGCGCTTGGCATTTGGACCGAGAAACAAATGTACGGCAAAACCTATATGGGAATGGTGCGCACGACCTATCTCGTGGCCGCTGATGGCAAGATCGCGCAGGTCTGGAACAAGGTGAAGGTGAAAGGGCACGCCGAAGAGGTTCTGGCTGCGGCTAAGGCTCTTTAAGCAATCATGCAAAGCGCTGCTCAATCGGTTTCAAGTGCCATTCGCGGCGCACTCCTCACAAGCGACCCGCGTGCCAAATGCTTTGCCACGCGCGATGTTGCCCGGCGGTGGCGCAAAGGCGCGCTTGCCTTTGCTTTCGACGAAGCGATGCCAGAGGAGCCCGCACGGCCAGAGCGACCCGAGCTCCTCCCACCCAACAAAATGCCCAAGCGCGGCAAATTCGGCTCCCAGCGCGCTCGCATCGCCATGTGGCACAGTCTGGCGCACATCGAATTCGTCGCCATCGACCTGGCGCTCGATATGGCAGGCCGATTTGGCGCTGAGATGGGCGAGGAGTTTGTCTCCGACTTCCTTTATGTCGCCGCGGATGAGGCGATGCATTTTGCACTGCTGTCGCGAAAGCTTGAGAGCATGGGCAGCCACTACGGCGCTCTGCCTGCGCATGGCGGATTGTGGCAAGCAGCACATGAGACAAGGCACGATGTCGCAGCGAGGTTGGCGATTGTTCCGATGGTGCTTGAGGCGCGCGGTCTGGATGTAACACCGGCAACGCTAGAGCGGGTCAAAGCGGCCGGTGATGAGCATGGCGCAAAGATTTTGACCCGCATTCTTGACGATGAAATTCGGCATGTCGGGTTTGGGACCAAATACTTTTTGCGCATCGTCGCAGATTCTGGCGAGAGGCCCGAATCTGTCTGGAAATCCCTTGTTCGCAAGCATTTCAGAGGGCTGGTTAAGCCGCCATTTAACGACTCAGCCCGTCTTGCTGCCGGTTTATCGCGAGGTTTCTACGAAGACATTGCGGTTTAACGAATCACGCCGATAACACTTTCTTACAAGTTCGGTGCTCAAACCTGAGTCGCGAATCATTAACCACGCCAACTGAGGGTTTTCGGCCCTTTGAGAACAAAACATCGGCGTTGTTGTAAACTGTGAGTGGCGTAAAGCGCGCCAGATAGGACCGGGTCAGTATGAGCACGCTTTGGCGTCCCATTTCGAAAGCAGCTTCTGCATTATGCGCTGCTGCCATGCTTTTTGTGAGCCCCGGCGTTCACGCAAATTCTTCTGCAAACACGGCTGCTGATATCACCGCGCCAGTACGCGAAGCCCAGGCTGAAACCCTTGCCAATGGCGATGAGCGTTTCCGTGAACTGTTTGCAAGCTGGACCGCTCTCGATAGCGTGAAAACGCCTCAGGAAAACGAGCCGATCTCGGTTTTTGAACGTCCAACTGTTTCTGTCCCGTCGCTGACTCCTGTGAACGGCGCGCGTTTGACGAGCAATTTCGGGATGCGCAGCCACCCGGTGCGTGGCGGCCGCCGGATGCACAAAGGCGTCGATCTTGCAGCGCCGACCGGAACGCCGGTTTACGCCGCCGCCGATGGACTTGTTAGCCTTGCCCGCAGTGGTCGTGGCTATGGGCTTTACATCAAAATCGATCACGGAGCGGACCTCGAAACCCGTTATGCACACTTGTCGCGCCTCGCTGTTTCTGCAGGGGAGCGCGTCGAGAAAGGTGAGATCATTGGTTACGTCGGATCGACCGGTTGGTCGACTGGACCACACCTTCATTACGAAGTGCGCGTAGATGGGGTTGCAGTTGACCCAATTCACTATATGGTATCAGACAGAGAGCCAGCGAGGCTTGCCGAAACCGAGCAGACACTGCTCGAAGGACGGCGCCGGGTTGGTTCGGGCGGGGAGTAGTCCTCGCGAGTCGAGTTTGCGTCCGTTTATTCGGACTAGAGCTGCCCGCCTATGAGCGGGTCGGACATTGGAGAGGGTGTCCGATATTGGGCGGCGGGTTATCCCGCCGCCTATTTTTTTGCCTGTCTCATTCTCCCCCATACGAAATGGCTTGAGCAGCGCTGGCCTTGCGTTAGGTTGCTCCTAGAGACTGTTTGCCAGGCCTTTGTTGTGAGGCTTTGAGCGACTGGAATGGAGAGAGACATGAGTTTGCACCCGATCGCCCATGCGGCGTCGCGCCCCGACCACCCGGCTGTCATTATGGCTGGAAGCGGGGCGCAGATGACTTTCAAGCAACTGGACGAGGCCTCCAATCGCTTTGCCCATTTGCTGCGCGACCGTGGGTTTGGCCCATCGGATGCCTTCGGGGTGCTTCTGGAAAACCGGATGGAGTATTTCACCCTTATCTGGGGTTCGCAGCGGTGCGGGGCGATGTTGGTTCCGATTTCGACCCGTCTAACCGCTCCAGAAATCTCCTATATCTTGCGCGATTCTGAGGCGAAGATTCTCATCACCTCACCCGCTTACGCAGAAGTGGTCGAAGGGATCCGCGCCGAGCTTCGCGAACTTGAGATCCTCGTCGTGGATAGCGGCGGCGATGATGACTTTGATGCAGCTTTGGCAGAGCAATCGGCGGAGACAGTCACAGACCCGACGCCGGGCCAGGTGATGCTCTATTCCTCGGGCACCACGGGCCGCCCCAAGGGCGTGCGCCCACCGCCCCCACCTGATCCAGATGTGCAAGCGCCCGTCCCCCTGATGGGCTTGGCGACCATGGGTGCCGGGATGCCGGCGGATGGCTCAATGGTCTATCTGTGTCCTGCGCCCCTCTATCATGCGGCCCCGATCGGCTGGGCCTCTACCGCTCAGCGCTTGGGCGGTACAGTCGTGGTTATGGAGAAATTCGACCCTGAAGACGCGCTTGCGGCGATCGAGAAATACAAGATCACCGACAGCCAATGGGTGCCCACCCACTTCGTGCGCTTCCTCAAACTCGATGAAGAGGCTCGCAATCGCTACGACCTTTCATCGCACCAGCGCGCGCTTCATGCTGCCGCGCCGTGCCCTGTTCCGATAAAGCACGAGATGATCAGCTGGTGGGGGCCCATCATCAACGAATATTACGCCGGGTCCGAAGGCATCGGTATGACCTTGGTGAAATCCGAGCAATGGTTGGAGTACCCCGGCACCGTGGGGACGGCGATTTACGGCAAGCTCCACATTTGCGGTCCCGATGGTGAAGAAGTGCCAGCGGGCACCGATGGCCTGATTTATTTCGAAAATGATCTCCTGCCGAGCTATCACAAGGACCCTGAGAAGACGAAAGAGGCGATGCACCCCAAGGGCTGGATGACGCTGGGTGATATTGGCCATGTCAATGAGGCGGGGTACCTCTTCCTCACGGATCGCAAGAGCCACATGATCATTTCGGGCGGGGTCAATATCTACCCGCAGGAGATCGAGAATTTGCTGGTCACTCACGACAAGATCATGGACGCAGCCGTCATCGGAGCCCCGTGCCCTGAGCTTGGCGAGAAGGTCGTGGCGGTCATTCAGCCCATGACGATGGATGATGCAGGCGATGCGCTTGAGGCGGAGCTGCGCGATTTCCTTGCGCCCAATTTGGCCCGCATCAAAATGCCCAAACAGTTCGACTTTCGCCCGGACTTGCCGCGCGAGGCCAATGGCAAACTCTATAAGCGCGAGCTTCGCGACGAGTATGCAGCAAAGGCGGCAGGGTAAGTCATGAGCAAACCTGCTGTTCTGCCAGAAGACATCGCCCGCGAGGTGATCGCGCCTGAAAGCTATGCTGAATGGAACGGCGTGCTCGATACATTCGACCGGCTTCGTGAAGAGATGCCGGTCGCAAAAGTTATCGCCGAGGATGACGTGTTCGAACCCTTCTGGCTGATCACAAGATACGAAGATGTGATGCGCATCTCGAAGGACAACAAGACCTTCCTCAACAATCCAAAACCGGTGGTTTTTTCGACCCGAGAGGCAACGGCGTTCTCTCAAGCAGCGACCGGCTCCAACATGCTGGTCGATAGCCTTGTGGTCTTCGATGCGCCGATACACCCCAAATATCGCAAGCTCACCATGGATTGGTTCATGCCGCGCAATCTGGACAAGATCGAAGCGGAGATCCGTGCTCTGGCGCATCGCACGGTGGACCGGATGATTGAAGCCGGGCCCGAAGTCGACTTCGTCATAGAGGTATCGGGCCCTTATCCTTTGCATGTGGTGATGCAGATTCTCGGCGTTCCCGAAGAGGATGAGCCGCGCATGATGATGCTGACCCAGCAGATGTTCGGCGGGCAGGACGCTGACCTTTCGGGCACCGGCATGGACAACATGACGCCTGAGCAAGTGCTCCAGCTTGTCTCTGGCGCGGTAAAGAGCTTTGAGGACTACTTCGCCCAGCTCGCAAAAGATCGCCGCGCGAACCCGACAGATGATGTAGCCAGCGTCATCGCCAACGCACTGGTCGATGGAAAGCCGCTGCCGCCGCGCGATCTGGCTGGCTATTACATCATTGTTGCAACCGCTGGCCACGACACCACCAGCGCGTCGACCGCAGGGGCGATGATGGCGCTTGCCAATGATCCGGAGCAATTCGCGCGAGTGAAGGCGGACCGCTCGCTCCTGCCCGGCATCGTCGAAGAGGCGATCCGTTGGACGTCGCCGGTGCAGCATTTCATGCGCACGGCGGCCGAGGATGTCGAAGTGGGCGGGCAGCAAATCAAGGCGGGCGATTGGATGATGATCAACTATGTCGCAGCCAATCATGACCCGGCGCAGTTCGAAAACCCTCGCAAATTTGATGCGGCCCGCTCTCCCAATCGCCACTTGGCTTTCGGAGCAGGGGCTCACCAGTGTCTGGGGCTGCATCTGGCGCGGCTGGAGATGCGCATTCTGTTCGAAGCGCTGCTTGACCGGATTGAGAGCATTGCGCCTGCTGGCGAGGCCAAGCGCTCTAACAGCACATTTGTGGGTGGGCTAAAGACGCTGCCTTTGCGGATTACGCCCGCCTCGTAATGCAAGCCCCCATCCCGCGCGCGCTGGGGAGCGGGAGCTCAGACTAACCACAATCCGGCCTTACTTCGGGGCACCTGCAGGAAATTCTGAACGCTCGGAGCGTGATCAAGCTTTTTATATGTTGATATATTCGCAATAATTCAAGAGTTCGCGTGAAAGATATGTTCGGCACACGTATTATTGAAACAACAGATCCGATTTTACTGTCTTTTTCAGACAATATCTGTTAATAACACATTCATGGGATGGATTTGGAAACGTGCCGCTTTTTGTGAAGGCGGAGGCGTTTTTACGAGCAGCAAACTCGTGAAAACCGCCTCCCTTTATGAAAAGGAGGTGAGTTTATGACATTACTAGAAGCCCACAATCTGCCTTTCGCCATCGCGTTGGGCGCGCTTTTTGTAATCGCCTTGCTCCAGGTTTTTGGCGTAGGTGATTTGTTCGATAGCGCGAGCGACATTGAGATCGAAGTGGACGCCGATATCGCAGATGGGCTCCAGGCTAGTGGCTTTATGGACGGATTGTTTACCGTCCTTGGCCTTGGCAAGGTGCCGTTTCTTATCTGGTTATCCTGTCTGCTCTTTGTATTCTCGCTCACCGGTGTGGTGGGCCAATGGATCATCGGCGCAGCCATCGGTCAGCCGTTAGGGGCGGGGCTGGCAGCTTTACTGGCCGGCGCAGCGGCATTGCCCATCAATGGCATGTTAGTACGTCCATTGGCCAACATCCTGCCGCAAGATGAAAGTTCGGCGGTAGGTCTTAACAGCTTGGTTCGGCGTGATGCTGTCATTCAGACGGGAATTGCGCGGCTCAAATCGCCGGCCCGTGCTGAAGTGAAAGATGCCTTTGGGCATCCCCATTTTGTAATGGTCGAACCGCAAGACCCCGAGGCGGAACTGGCCGAAGGCGAAACAGTCATGCTCGTGCGCCGCGAAGGAGAGATCTTTTTCGGCGTGCGCTACGAAAGCCCGCTGCTTCAGCCATGAACCGAATTATTTGATTGGAGAAGAGATGGACCTGATTACACTTCTTATGTTTGTTGGTGGCGGCATTGCGCTGCTGCTGATCATCTTCATTATGCTGACGACGCTTTACCGCCGCGCATCGAAGGAAACCGCATTTGTGCGGACCGGTGTTGGCGGTGAGAAGGTCGTGATGAACGGCGGCGCTTTGGTGCTGCCTGTCTTCCACGAGACCATGCCGGTCAACATGAACACGCTTGTTCTCGCGGTTGTTCGCCGCGATGCGGAGGCTCTCATTACGCTCGACCGTCTGCGGATCGACGTGAAGGCGGAATTCTACGTCCGCGTTCGCCCTGATGCAGGCGCGATTGCGATGGCCGCGCAGACGCTGGGCCAGCGCACGATGCAACCGGAAATGCTCAAAGACCTGGTGGAAGGTAAATTCGTCGACGCGCTGCGTTCGGTCGCCGCTGGCATGAGCATGAACGAACTGCACGAACAACGCGCAGATTTTGTGCAAAAAGTGCAGCAAGTGTCGTCCAACGACTTGGCCATGAACGGGCTTGAGCTTGAATCGGTCTCGCTCACCGGTCTCGACCAGACCAGCATCGAACACTTCAACGCCAACAATGCGTTTGACGCAGAAGGCCTGACCAAGCTCACCGAGCAGATCGAAGCGCGCAAGAAACTGCGTAACGATATCGAGCAGGACA
Source organism: Erythrobacter longus (assembly GCF_000715015.1). Classification (GTDB taxonomy): domain Bacteria; phylum Pseudomonadota; class Alphaproteobacteria; order Sphingomonadales; family Sphingomonadaceae; genus Erythrobacter; species Erythrobacter longus. The sequence goes on along the minus strand of NZ_JMIW01000007.1, from coordinate 172,309 downwards.
CCCGCGTTCAGATGGAAAGCAAAAACCTCGAAGCGGATCAGAGAAGCTTCGAGATCAGTCGTGACACCGAGTATGCTCGGCTTGGCCAAGAGCGCGAAGTCGAAGTGCGCCGCGCATCGCAAATGTCTGAAATCGCGCGCGAACAGGCAGAGCGTCAGCGCGAAGCGGATGCTGCCCGGATTGAGGCGAAGAAGCAGGTCGATGCGCAGCAGATTGAGGCGGACCGCCTTGTCGAAGAAGCCCGGATCGATCAGCAACGCGCGCTTGAGATCGCTCGTCAAGAGCAGCAGATCGCGGTGCAGAACAAGTCGCGTGAGGAAAGCCAGGCCAAAGCCGAAGCGGATGCTGCGCGTGCTCTGGCGGTTGCCGCCGAAGAGCAAGTTGTGACCTCGCGTGAAAGCGAAATTGCAGAGCGTCAGAAGAAGATCGAGCTGATCGAAGCGGCGAAAGTGGCTGAGCGTGACGCGATCTCGATCAAGGTCGAAGCGGAAGCCGAAAAGGACGCGGCGGCCAACCGTGCTGAGGCTTCACGTCTCGAAGCCAAGGGTCAGGCGGATGCCGAAATCCTCCGCGCCGAAGCGGACCGTGTGCGCTTTGAAGTGGAGGCTGCAGGCCAACGGGCCGTCAATGAAGCTGCGAACATCCTTTCGATGGATCAGATCAGCCTTCAGACCAAGCTTGCTCTGCTCAAGGTTCTGCCAGAGGTCATCCGTGAAAGCGCCAAGCCGATGGAAGCGATCGATTCGATCAAGATCGTTCAAGTCGATGGGCTTACTCAAAAAGGCGGCGGTTCGTCGGGTGCACCGGGGGCCTCCGGTGGAGGCTCAGGCAATCTTGCGAACGACGCTGTCTCCGCAGCCCTCGCCTACCGCGCGCAGGCCCCTGTGCTTGACGGGCTGATGAAGGAACTCGGCCTTGATGGCTCATCGCTGGGCAGCCTTGCACAAGGTGCGGCAGCGGAAGTGGCACCGGCCAATGACAAATCGCTCGCCGAAATCATGAGCGATGTGGCCGAGCAAGTCGAAGAAGCCGAAGAGCGCCACGGCAGCCAAGAGGGCGAAGCGGCCGAATAACCCACTACCGTCACCCTGGCCTACGAGCCGGGGTCCAGCTGACTTAGCGACTGTGCAAAAGAAGCTGGACCCCGGATCAAGTCCGGGGTGACGATGTCTTCGGGAAAGTTACCCCGGCCACCGGGTCGAGCTCCGAGGCTGTGCGGGTTTTCTATTTTTCTGGAGTGTACAACACGCGATCGTGGGAGTGCGCCGACCCGAAATCAGGTGGCTCCGGAGATTTATCTATGACCGTTCAATCCTCGTAAAACGCGAGGAAGGTCGCAAGAAGCGATTCTACCGTTTCATCATTCGCTTCGAGCCCTGCTTCATTGACCAGGTCAGCTGCGCTGTCCGCATCAATTAACTGATAGTCACAAAGCCCGTTCTTCCAGAACCCGATATATCCAAGTCGATCAGCTGAATCGAGTTGCAGCCCGAAGCTAGGATTTGATTTGCACTCCGGAATGTCTCTGTTGTCATAAGGTTCGATTAACATGAACTGGTCGGCATCCAGTTCACGGACTCTATCGCCGAACCAGTCTGCCCATTTATCGAATGAAAACATCATGTCCATCTTTCAGACCTAGACTCTCCATACACTCGGGTCGAAAACGGGCATTCACACAAGAGAGGGTCTTAAAGAACTAGCCGCTTCTCAATTTTAGAATCAGCCCAACAACCTTTCCGCCATCGCGCGTACATCCGCGCCCATGTCTTCTCGCTCCAGCGCCAGTGCCAAGGTCGCCTCGACGAAGCCAAGCTTGCTCCCGCAGTCATAGCGATTGCCGTCGAACGTCACCGCGTGGAACGGTTGGGTTCCGATCATCTTGGCCATGGCATCAGTTAGCTGGATTTCGCCCCCTGCACCCTTTTCCTGCGTCTCAAGCGTGCGCATAACTTCGGGTTGGAGGATGTAGCGGCCTGAGACGATCTTGTTGGATGGGGCCTCTGACACCGGCGGTTTTTCAACCAGCCCGGTGACTTCGGTGAGTGCCCCGTTCTGCGCGCCGGGCGCGATAACACCGTAGCTGGAGACCTCTTCCATCGGCACTTCGAGCACGCTGATGAGATTGCCACCAACTTTTTCGTACGCGTCGACCATCTGTTTCATACAGCCGGTGCCGCCCTTCTTGCCGATCATCAGCTCATCGGGAAGGAAGATCGCAAAAGGTTCATCCCCCACAATCGCGCGCGCGCACCAGATGGCGTGTCCCAAGCCCATGGGTACTTGCTGGCGCACGGTCATGATGTCGCCCGGTGTTGCGCGGGTGGGGTCAAGCACACCCATGTCTTTACCGCGAGAGCTCATCGTGTCTTCAAGCTCGTAGGCGATATCGAAATGCTCAACGATGGCCGTCTTGCCGCGGCCGGTCACAAAGATCATCTGCTCGATCCCTGCCTCGCGTGCTTCGTCAACGGCATATTGGATAAGCGGACGGTCGACGATTGGCAGCAATTCCTTGGGGATCGCCTTTGTTGCTGGCAAGAAGCGAGTGCCCAGCCCTGCCACGGGAAAGACGGCTTTCTTGATCGGTTTCTGGCTCATTGGATTTGCCCCTGGATCCATTGTTATTGTTTGCACGCCACGTGCCCTGTGCGCTGCCCCCGTGTCAATGATGCGGATGGAGTGCGCGCGCTGAGTTGCGCGCCAGCGAGGTTTTGATAAGGCGTTTCTTCATGGACAAACTCATTATCAAGGGCGGCAACCGCCTTTCCGGCACTATTCCTGTTTCAGGCGCGAAGAATGCGGCACTGACGCTTATCCCATGCGCGCTTCTGACCGAAGAACCGCTCACCTTGCGCAACCTGCCTCGGCTTGCCGATATTGACGGTTTCCAGCATTTGATGGGGCAGTTTGGCGTAAGCGTAAGCATTCAGGGCAACAACCGCCCTGAAGATTTTGGCCGTATCGTCACCTATCAGGCAGCGCGTGTTACCTCGACCGTTGCGCCCTATGATCTGGTCCGCAAAATGCGCGCCTCTATCCTTGTGCTTGGGCCGATGCTCGCTCGAATGGGTGAGGCGACGGTTTCGATGCCGGGCGGCTGCGCGATTGGGAACCGGCCGATTGACCTGCACCTAAAAGCGCTTGAGGCGTTTGGGGCAGAGATTGAGCTCGCTGCGGGCTATGTCAAAGCTACCGCGCCAAAGGGCGGGCTTCCCGGCGGCGATTTTGACTTCCCCGTCGTCTCAGTGGGTGCGACCGAGAACGCGCTGATGGCAGCGGTGCTTGCGAATGGGACAAGCCGCCTGTTCAACGCCGCGCGCGAACCTGAAATTGTGGACCTGTGCAATTTGCTTGTCGCGATGGGCGCAGAGATTGAAGGGATCGGTACAAGCGACCTCACCATCCATGGGGTAAAGCGTCTGCACGGCGCGACTTACCGCGTCATGCCCGACCGGATCGAGGCAGGCTCCTATGCCTGCGCTGCGGCAATCACCGGAGGCGAAGTGCGATTAGAAGGAGCGAGCGCGCACGACATGGCCTCAACCCTCCACGCGCTCCAGAGCATTGGCCTCCACATTGAAGAGGATGCGAAGGGCGTCACCGTCAAATCGAATGGCGTGCTTAAACCCACCGACCTTACGACCGCGCCCTTTCCGGGTCTTGCAACCGATATGCAGGCGCAATTGATGAGCCTTTTGTGCAAGGCTGAAGGGACAAGCGTCCTTAAGGAAACCATCTTCGAAAACCGCTTTATGCACGTGCCGGAGCTTGCGCGTATGGGCGCAGACATCTCGACCGAGGGGCGCACCGCTATCGTGAAGGGCCCAGTGCATCTCACCGGCGCTGAGGTGATGGCAACGGACCTGCGCGCCTCAATGAGCCTGATTATCGCAGCGCTTGCCGCAGAAGGGGAGACGACGGTGCGCCGCATCTATCACCTTGATCGGGGCTATGAGCGATTGGAGGAGAAGCTCCAACTGCTCGGTGCCGATATCGAGCGGGTGGACGACTAAGGTTTGCGCCAAAGGGCGGGGCTTCGCCTTGGGTTGGCCTGCAAATCGCCTCAGACTGCCCTTCCGGTGCTCACGACCCCAAAGGTCGCTGCGCGCCGGGTGTCAGCCCCGCACAATTTTCGGCGAAACCCAAGCCAAAGCGTCTGTGCCTGAGTGTTAGTTGGTTTGGACGCTCCGCTGCGCCACCAACCACACCCGAATGGCGCTTGCGAGGCCCGGCGGGGTATCGGATTGGATGCGCTCCGCATCGATTTTTGCGACCAGCGCGCTCACTGGCGTATCTGCTTCATCCGCTGCTGCCTTGAGCATATCCCAGAAGACCGGCTCAAGACTGATGCTGGTCCTGTGTCCTTCAATCGCAATCGAGCGTTTGACCGGCGGGTGATAGGGCGGCGTCGGCATTTGGCTCACTTATAATGCTCACGCCGATCAGAGAATGTGCGTACACGCTTGCGCCATGCGCGGTAACTTCCCGGCTTCAGATTATCGCGCATAAGCTCTTTGACCTCGCGCTCTTTAAGGCCAAACTCGGCCTCGATCACGCCAAAGGGCATGTGGTCGCTCAATGCCATTTCGATGACGGCGCTGATTTCAGATTGTGAGAGGTTTGTGGACATTGGTGGCTTACCTTTGCGAGCCCCCTACTCTGCTATTGCGTCAACCGCCAGACGCCTAAGCATCAATGGCCTTTACAAGAATTTTGGGGTAGCGTCTGGCACCAAACTGTTTCTAGGGTTTGCGCCATGGCTTCTGCCCACCACAATCTCACGGACAAAGAGAAGGAAACCTTGCGCCTGATTGCACGAGGGCATGATGCGAAGTCTGCAGCAAACGAACTCGATCTTTCGGTGCACACGATCAATGAACGCCTGCGAAATTCGCGGCGCAAGATGGAGGTCACAAGCAGTCGCGAAGCGGCCCGAAGGCTTCTTGAAGTGGAGGCAGAGGCTGTCGAGACAGGACCCAAAGATTTAGCATACAAGGAATTGAGGGATGCAGATCTCCTCGCGGTCACCGATCCTCTTCCCATCGTCAAACAGGGCCGCACAATGGCCCTCTGGATTGGAGGAATCGCCATTATGTCTATAACCATTTCTGCTCTTATCTTTGCCCTGTCCGGCACGCTGACCCCGGCCCAACCCAACACGCAGATTGCGATCGCCGAGTTGGCGCCAGTAGATCCCGCGCCCGAAGAGGCTGCTCGCGCATGGCTCACACTGGTCGATGCCTCCGATTGGCAGGCTAGCTTTGAGGCGGCAGGCGCGGCTTTCCGAGAACCCAACACTGTCGAGGGGTGGCAGGCTGCGTCACAGCAAGCGCGAACGCCGCTCGGCTCGGTCACGAAGCGTGAGGCCATCAAAACCGAATTTGTGAATGCCCCGCCAAATGGCTTTATGCTCGTACGTTTTCTGACGAGTTTTGAAAGCGGTGCCACCACTATCGAGACTGTCACCTTGGAACGCGAGGCAGGTGGTCTCAAAGTCGTCGGCTATCTGATTGAATGAAACGGTGCAGCTTTATCTAGGCCGCCCGCGCCTTTGCCAGAAGCTTTGCAAAGCGGCTTTTCTTCGCATCGCCAAACGGCTGAAGCGTTGCGGCGCATTGGGCTAGCTCTTCGGTCGAGAGCGGGTGTTGGAATTGAAGGCCGAAATAATCGTCTTCATTCCAACGCACAGTCGCCAGCTGCGGCGGAAGGCCGGGCAGCTCAAAGCTGATAAGCCCCTGAGATCGAAGATCGTCTTCACAAATGATTTTTGCACCTTCGCAGGAAAGATCGACCAGCAGCGCGTCCATCGCATGACGTCTGTCCTGAACGCGCGCCATTGCCTCAAATCTGAGCCGCATTGGCCGCAAAGTGTGTTGGGTATCTTCGCGCAAAAACTCATCCAGAGTGATGGTGCATCCAAACCGGTATCCCGCCTGGCGCGACTGTGCCCAGACGCGTTCGACCGGGTAAGTCATGCCATTGGCGAGCTGTAAGAGGGTGCGCGATTCGGGCGGCACATCGTGCAAGAAGCCAAGGCCAACCCCTTTTTCGGACACATCGCGAATGAGACACAAATATTCGCCGCTTTGACACACAAGCTTTGCACGGCGCAGCATAAGGTTTGCCCTATGCGATTGGCGCTGCGATTGGTCCTGCGACTGGTCTTGTGCCTCGTGCTTATCGGCACGGGTTTCGTTTCGGTTCGACTGTTCCACCTTGCTTGCTCCTGAAGCGCTGGAGAAGATGTGGACCGAACGCACCCGGTAGCTCCCTCTTTTCGGAGAGCTTTTTCACAGGGTTCACACCTTCGTAACCTGTATTAAGGAAAGCTAGGCGAAGAGAGTTAAGAAAGTCCTAATGCGCAGTGTCCCCGACCACGTGGCGGCGCCTTGTCAAAGCTCTTCTGGCATCACAACGTACTTGTGAGCCTCGCCTATGCCAGACCTGTCATGCGACCGCCGTTCCCTCGATCTCGATCATGATGTCAGGGTGATAGAGTTCATTCACGCCAAGCAATGTTGAAACGATTTCGGCCCCTGCTTCGCCATGGATCGGCATGATCTGTTCGGCCGCTTCCATAAAGGCGGTCACATCGGTCACGTAAAAATTGAGCCGCACCAGATTGCTTGCATCCATCCCGGCCGAGGCCAGCGCGTCGAGAAGGCATTGCCACGCGGCCTTGTACTGCGCGACCATATCGCCCGGGTGCAGCGGCGCGCCTTCGGCATCGCTCGCGGTCTGGCCGGAGAGATAAAGCGTGCGTTCCCCGCCGTTTACCTCGACCCCGTGGTTAAGACCAAAGCCTTGCAGCCAGGCGCTCGGATTGTGTGTCGTCTTTTGCATTATTCCCTCCCTGTGATCTTTGTATATCGCCTGCGATCAATACATATGCTGGCCGCCATTGATGCTCATCGTGGAGCCGGTCATAAAAGCGCCGTTGTCGGATGTGAGGAACGCGACACCGCGCGCGATTTCTTCTGCCGTCCCAAGTCGGCCCACCGGAATTTGGGCGACGATTTTCTCCAGCACTGGTTCGGGAACAGCTGCGACCATATCGGTGTCGATATAGCCGGGCGCAATTGCATTGACGGTGACGCCAAACTTTGCCCCCTCTTGTGCGAGCGCTTTGGTAAAGCCGTGAATGCCTGACTTGGCCGCGGCGTAGTTGACCTGGCCATATTGACCAGCCTGACCGTTGATAGAGCCAATGTTGACGATCCGGCCCCATTTGCGCTCTCGCATACCGGGGAAGGTGGCTTTGGCCATGTTGAAGCACCCGCCAAGATTGACGCGCATCACGTCATTCCAATCCTCAAAACTCATCTTGTGCAAAGTGCCGTCGCGGGTGATCCCGGCATTGTTAACGACGATATCGACCGGCCCGTATTCTTCCGCGACCTTGGCGCATCCTTCAAGGCACGCCTCGTGATCGCCCACGTCCCATTTGTAGGAGGGGATGCCGGTTGCTTTGGTAAAGGCGGCCGCTGCTTCATCATTGCCGCCATAATTGGCGATGACCGTGTGGCCTTGGCGCTTGAGGCGTTGGCAAATAGCCTCACCAATTCCGCGCGTTCCTCCGGTGACTATGGCGACTTTACTCATGACTGATACCTTCCATCCGATGATGGCGCTAAGAGTAGCTGTGCCGTAGCGTCAGGCAACAAAAAACCCCGCTGGAAGGCGGGGTTGCATACGAATGTCTAATAGGCTGTCTTTCACAGAATTGGTCAGCGGATCGAGGCGATCGAGACGGTCGCGCTCTTGACTAAGGCGCACGCCAGCGGTCACGTCGAGATTGGGCGAGAGACGGAAGCTACCGCCAAGGTCGACCGTTTGTGCAGAGACTGCGTCGAGCGTGTTGCTCGACCGGCCAGCGATGCGCTCATCTTCAAGCTCAATGCGCGGTTGAAGGCGGCTGGGTTTGTCAACGCGGGTTGGCTTTGCCGGTTCAAACTGCGCAAGGTCGGGCATGCCCAGGTCCCGCAAGCTGTTATCAATAACACTCCGCCCTGATGGCGCGGTAGCTGCTGGAGCTTGTGCACGGGCAAAGCTTGTGTAGCCGCGCGCAGTGCCGAGGTTGAAGCGGTTCGCCTGAACACCGGCAAGCTGCGATCCGGTGCCGGGCGCTTTATCGATTGCTGAGCGGACAGATATGGCGCGCGCCACATCATTGTCGAGCCGGACGGCCACAGTCACTGTGCGCTCATTATTGGAGATGTTTGCACCCAATGGCGTGAACCGAATGCCGCGCTCACGCGCTTTTTCCGCAACCCGCGCAGCCAATGCTGGATCAACAGAGGCAGGCGTGAAAAGTTCAAAGGCAGAAGATTTGGATGCAAGATCGCTCTCGCCGAGGCTAACCACCGCAAGACCAGCGGACGGCAGGACAAGAGAAACAGCCGCAGCAAACCCAAGCAACGACCGAGAAGCGCGCTTGTGCTCGCCTCCTGTGCCCGCTGTCTTGATTGATCCCTGTTTCACTGCTCTTCCAATGCCTTTTGCTAAAATCTACCGTTATAGCGTTAGACCAAATTCTGTCTGAACCTTCGCTGACGTTACGTCTGCCTTGGCTCTCCGGTCACAAATAGCGACTCGACCTTTTTATTACCAGACAGTGTTAGAAGTATGACAGCGGCCCCCGCAATCGATTCTGCAAGTGCCCGCGCGGTTAACCTTGCACCTGTTGCGAAGAGCACACAGGCCACCTGACCTATGCCGCATCTCCATAAGCGCCCAGAAATGCCACAGGCGATCAATTCAGGCGGGGTAAAGGACCCCATTCCTAGGCGGTCACTCCACGATGGCTGAAAGTTGTCGGTGAAAGTGCGCTTGCCCGAAGGCCTGCGCCCGTTATAGAGCATAACGCAGGACGTTAAGAGGGACATACATTCGCTGTGACACGCGCAAAACTAGCATTTACTAAGCCCGCGAAACTCGCAATCGGTGCTCTGGCTATCGTAGGCCTTGCCGCGTGTGGAGGGTCTGAGCGCCCTCGCACTGAGCTTGCAGCAGCCCAAATCAACACGATTGGCGTAAACGCTTATCTTTGGCGCGGTGCGCTTGAAACGTTGAGCTTTGCCCCGCTTGCAACCGCGGACAGCAATGGCGGCGTGATCGTAACCGATTGGTACGCCAACCCTTCAAACCCGGAAGAACGGGTCAAGGTTTTCGTGGCGATCCTCGATCAGGACCTTCGCGCAGACGCACTTCGGGTGACCGCCAACCGTCAGGTTTCGCAAGGCGGAAATTGGGTCGATGCCCCGGTTCAGGCGGCGACTGTGCAAAAGCTTGAGGATATTATCCTTACCAAAGCGCGTGATCTTCGGCGTAAGGCTTTGTCGGGCAGTTAAGCCTGCCTGGTCTTGAAAGACCAATGCATCACGATGATCGGAAACAGGGGGCTGCGATGCGCGGCCCTCTTGCGCTTGTCGTGGGGCGCGTTAGCGAGAAATCATGAACGATACACGATTCGAACCGGCAAAAGCCGACAGGCGCTGGCAAGCTGCTTGGGACAAGGCTGGCACATTCAACGCCGATTCCAATAGCGATAAGCCAAAATCCTACGTGCTTGAGATGTTTCCCTATCCATCGGGGCGCATCCACATGGGGCACGTGCGCAATTACACGATGGGCGATGTGCTGGCGCGCTACAAGAAGATGCGCGGGTTTGAAGTGCTCCACCCGATGGGCTGGGACGCGTTCGGGATGCCTGCCGAAAACGCGGCGATGGAAAAGAAAGTGCATCCTGGCGCCTGGACCCGTTCCAACATTGAGGCGATGAAAGCGCAGTTGAAGCGCATCGGTTTTGCGCTCGACTGGACCCGCGAGTTCGCGACCTGCGACCCTGAATATTACGGGCATGAACAAGCGCTGTTCCTCGATATGTATGAAGCAGGGCTGATTGATCGGCGTTCGTCAGAGGTCAATTGGGACCCGGTGGATATGACTGTGCTCGCCAATGAGCAGGTGATTGACGGCAAGGGCTGGCGTTCGGGCGCTGAGGTCGAAAAGCGCAAGCTGGACCAGTGGTTCTTGAAGATCACCGACTTTGCCGAAGACCTGCTCGACGGGTTGGACGATCTCAAAGACTGGCCCGACAAGGTCAAGCTGATGCAGGAAAACTGGATCGGGAAATCGCAGGGTCTGGAGTTCAGCTTTGACCTCTCGAACGGAGAGAAGCTGCCGGTTTACACCACGCGGCCCGATACGATCTTCGGCGCGAGCTTTGTCGCGGTTGCAGCCGACCACCCTGTGGCGCAGGCGCTCAGCGGTGACCCGCAAGTCGCGGCATTCATCGAGGAATGCAAGAAGGGCGGCACCACGGCGGCGGCACTCGAGACGGCGGAGAAGCTGGGCTTCAAAACCAGCATCACTGCCAAGCACCCATTTTCGGGTCTGGACCTTCCAGTGTTCATCGCGAACTTTGTGCTGATGGATTACGGCACAGGCGCGGTCATGGGCGTACCGGGCCACGACCAGCGCGACTTTGAATTTGCGACGAAATACGAGCTTCCCATCACCCGCGTGGTGGCAAAGGACGTGTCGGAGGCCGATGCCCCCATGGGCGGCGAAGCGGAAAGTGGCGACGGCGTGATCGTCAATTCCGACTTCCTCAATGGGATGAGCGTTGAGGACGCCAAGGCCGATGTGATTTCCCGCGCCGAGGACGGCAGCTGGGGCAAGGGCACCACCGTTTGGCGGCTGCGCGATTGGGGCATTTCGCGCCAGCGGTATTGGGGCACGCCCATCCCCTTCATCCATTGCGATACCTGCGGGATTGTCCCCGTGCCCAAGGACCAGCTTCCCGTAACGCTGCCCGAGGATGTGGATTTCGAGACGCCCGGCAATCCGCTGGAGCGCCACGCCACGTGGAAGCACACGTCTTGTCCCAAATGCGGCGGGCAGGCGCGGCGCGAGACCGATACGCTCGACACATTCACGAACAGCTCGTGGTATTTCCTGCGCTTTGCCTCGCAGCCTGCGGACAAGCCGTTTGACGCTGAAGAAATCGCCAAGTGGATGCCGGTCGAGCATTATATCGGCGGGATCGAGCATGCGATTTTGCACCTGCTCTACGCGCGGTTCTGGACGCGGGCGCTGGCGCACATCGGCAAGTTTGATGTGAAAGAACCCTTCGCCTCGTTGTTTACGCAAGGCATGGTCACGCACGAGACTTACCGTTCGGGTGACAGGGGTTGGCTCTCTCCCGATGAGGTGCGCATCGAGGGCGAGAAGGCTTTCGCGCTTGATAGCGGCGAACAAGTCGAGCGCGGCCGCGTCATCAAGATGTCGAAGTCTAAGAAGAACGTCGTCGACCCTGACAATATCATCAATGACTACGGCGCTGACGCGGTGCGCTGGTTCATGCTCTCAGATTCGCCGCCAGAGCGTGATCTGCCATGGTCCGAGGCCGGGATTGAGGGCTGCTATCGCTTCGTCCAACGCCTGTGGCGCCTGTTCGATCAGCTTGATGAAAGCGCAACCGGCGAAGACAAACCGCTCGCCCGCCGCGCACACCAGACAATCGTGGCTGTTGCCGACGATATCGAGGCATTAAGCTTCAACAAAGCGGTGGCGCGCATTTATGAGCTCACCGGTGCGGCTGAAAAAGCCGCGCCAAGCGAGTCTCGTAATTTCGCCATCCGCGCGCTGCTCCATATGGTCAGCCCCATGATGCCGCACCTCGCCGAAGAAGCGTATGCCAAGATGGGCGCAGACCATCTGCTCGCTGACGCCCCATGGCCGACACACGACGAAGCCATGCTGGTCGAGGATGAGGTCACGATCGCCGTGCAGCACAAGGGCAAATTGCGCGACACCCTGACTGCCCCCAAAGGCGCGTCCAAAGAAGATTTGGAAGCGATGGCGCTCGCCTCAGAGAAGGTCCAGCGCTCACTTGATGGTGCAGAAATCCGTAAAGTCATTGTCGTGCCCGACCGGCTCGTTAATATCGTCACCTGATGAAGTGTAGCCCACCCTTTTTGGCCGCCTTTCTGGCTTTTGCCCTTGGCCTGCCCCTTTCAGGATGCGGGCTCCAACCGCTCTATTCGGGCGGCGCATCAAGCTCTGTGGCGCAGGGCCTCGCCGCAATCGACGTCCCCGCCATTCCGGGGCGCGACGGCTGGCTTGTTCGCAATGCGTTGCAGGATCGGCTGGGCGCGGCAGGCGATGTGGGTGGTTATCGTTACCGCCTTGATGTGCGGCTCGATGATGCGCTTGAGGCTTTGGGCGTACTCAACGATGATACGATCAGTCGTGAGCTTCGTATCCTGCGTTCGCGCTATCAATTGGTGGATTTGAGCACGGGCGAAATCCTGCTTGATGCGACCGCCGGGTCGGACGCGGGGATCGATGTGGTTTCCAGCGAATACGCCACAATTGCCGCGGAACAGCGCGCGCTCGAAAACCTGGCTCAAGAAGTGGCTAGCCGGATGGTAACTCGGGTTGCCTTGACGCTCCGGGAGCGTGAGCGCGCTGTGTCTCAATGAGGCCGGCATAATGAAGGCCAAGCACACCGAATTTTCCCGTGGGCTGCCCCGGTCTGCGTTTGAGGCCTCGATATTCTTCTTTTGCGGCCCAGATGAAGCGGGTGCCTCTGCTGCTGCAAACAAAGTGATCGCGGCTCTGCCTGAGGCAGGCGAGCGGATCGAATTGTCCGGCGGCGATCTCAAACGCGATCCAGCTCTGCTTGGGGATGAAGCGCGGTCAGGTTCGCTCTTTGGCGACAAACGCCACATTTTGGCGCGTGTGGCCGGCGAGGAAGCGCATGATGCGTTAAAAGCGATGATTGAAACGAGCGACGCAGGCGCGGGGCAAGCAGCGCCAGTACTGATTGTGGCAACCTCTGCGACGGACAAATCGCGTACCGCAAAACTGCTCGAAAAGCGGCCTGACGCGCTTGTCACCATGTTTTACCAGCCTGACCTACCCAGCGTTGCAGGTGCGGTGCGCGCCATGGCGGATGCGGCGGGTTTGCGTCTGGGAGGCGATATGGCCGAGCGAATCGCACGAGCCAGCGGCCTCGATGTGCGCCTCGCCCAGTCCGAAGTCGACAAGCTGGCGCTTTATCTTGACGCATCATCGCAAAATCCGAAGACCGCGAGCCCGCAAGACTTCGCAGAGATTGGTGCCCCCACCGATGACGATGGCTTTGGCCCCGTGGTTAACGCAGTTTTTGGCGGTGAGCTTGGGAAATTGCCAAACGAACTTAAACGGATAAAGGAGCTTGGCCTTAATCCGGTTGGCCTTTTGCTAGCTCTTGAAAGGCGCGCCACGCAGCTTACGCTTATTGCCGCCAGGCTCGGCCCCCGAGGCTCTTTTGACAATTTAGGCAAGGGCGAGAAAGCCCAGCTCGGCATCTTCTGGAAAGAAGAACGCGAAATCCGTCAACAGCTTGGCCGCTGGCCGGGCGTGAAGCTTGATCGCTTGATCCCGCGTCTCACAGCCCTTCATCAAAGCCTGCTGTCAAACAGTCAGGCCGCAGAGCTCTTGCTTGCGCAAGACCTCACTCAAATCGCCAGATTTGCTGCGAAACGGTAGCATTTTCGGACAAGCGCAAATTCCCACACTGGCGCAAAATGTAAACCTGTGTAAGAACCCCTAAGCATACTTTAACGGTGCAGCGTTAGGGGGGCCTGCGATAGCGGGCAAAAAACATGAATTCCCACACCGGCGTGCTGCTTGATGCAGCGCAGTCCGAAAAACTAGCGAGACCAATCGCGCCTTCGCTGGAAAAGCGCCGTTTGCGCGCTTTTGCGGTAATGATGATTGTGGATGCCGTCTTGCTGCATCTGGCTTTTGCACTGGCAAGTTTGATCTACCAAGGGACGTGGTGGGGTCCGCGGAACATGGTTGCGGTGCAGACTATGTTGCCGGTCTTCTTTACCATTGCTCTTTACAATGGGACCTATGGCGGCAAGTCACTTGGCGATTGGATATTTGCATCCAAACGCGCTCTTATGGCGCTGGTGGTTTCAACCGCGCTGATCAACTTCCTTGCGTTTTATACCAAGTCTAACGCTGAATTCTCACGTGTTTCGGTCACTCTGGGCCTGATTTTGTCTGCTTTGGCGCTGGTTTCCTTCCGCCGGGTGTTGCTGACATTTATCAACCGCTTCTGGCAGGGGCGCACCACCAATGAGCTGGTCATCGACGATGATGGTCCAAGCTTTGTCGCGGAAAAAGGCGAGGTCATTCTTGCGTCTGATTACGCGCTTGACCCCACAAGCCATGACCCTTTCATGTTCGACCGCTTGGGTAAGCTCCTGCAAAATCAGGATAAGGTCGTAGTGAGCTGCCCTCGTGAGCGGCGCGCACAATGGGCGTTCTTGCTCAAATCCGCGGGCGTTCACGGTGAGATCGTAAGCCAGCCTGCCCACGAGCTGGGCGCGCTGGGCGTGCATCACTATGAAGCGCAAGACCGAACCACGCTGATCGTATCCAACGGTCCCTTGAAACTGCGTTCGCGCATCTCGAAGCGCCTTTTTGACACAGCGATCGTAGGCGGGGCGTTGCTGGTTTTGTCACCGCTGCTGGTGTTGGTTGCCATTCTTATCAAGCTAGCAGATGGCGGCCCTGTCCTGTTTGTTCAGCGCCGCATGGGCCGGGGCAACACCTTCTTCAATATGTTCAAGTTCCGCTCGATGAAGGTGGAAAAGAACGATGCCGAGGGTGCGCGTTCGACGGGCCGCGAGGATGACCGGGTAACCCGCATAGGGGCCTTTATCCGCAAAACGAGCATTGATGAGCTGCCCCAGCTGATCAACGTGCTTAAAGGCGATATGTCGATTGTGGGCCCGCGCCCACACGCGCTTGGCAGCCAGGCGAACAACAAATATTTCTGGGAAGTCGATGCGCAATATTGGCGCCGTCATTGCCTAAAGCCGGGTCTCACGGGCTTGGCGCAGGTTCGCGGTCACAGAGGTGCGACTGAGAAGGAATCTGACCTCACCGACCGCCTACAATCAGACCTTGAGTATATCTCGGGCTGGTCACTGCGGCGTGATATCGAGATCGTATTCAGGACTGCTCTCGTGCTCAGTCACGACAATGCCTATTGATGATTGAGCGGTCACGTCTGGGCCTTGCGGCCGCCAACACGTCCCGACCTAGTCCTGAGGTACGCTAAAGGTGCCGGTGACCCGGCCGTCGGAGCCTGTTTCACTTGAACTGCCGCCCGCTGCACGCCCGTCGATCGTCGAAAGGCCGCTCGCCAGGTCAATTACGAGGCGTCCGCCGTTTAGCGTGTCACCGCCCCGGCGCAACGAAACATTGCCCGCCATGGTGATGATCCGCCTGTTAAAGTCATAAACTGCCACATCACCCGACGCTCGTTCATTTCCGCGCGTCACAACGACACTGCCATTAGCGGTAATACGCTGCACATCCAGCGAGCCATCATCGGTGTAATTGGCAAGCATCCGATTGGAGCGCACTATCAGCCCTGCCTGATTGACGGTGACGCCGCCGCCTAGAACCACGCGGTTAGCGCGGTCGTCAAAGTCGATACTGCCTGCATCAAAGGAGACAGGCGCACGGGTGTTGTGTGAGGAAATGCTCTGCGCCTGCAGCGTCATGCCGCCTGCCAGAACACCGCCCAATACCAGCCCTCCAGCGGCCCAGCCTAAAGCAACTTTTGCGAGCGCAATCTTTCCCAGTTTTGCAGTCATAGTGCGTTCCATCATGGGACCCTCAATTTGCCCGGCACCATAGTGAACCGTGCATTCCCATCAAGCGAGATCGTGCGCGCATCAAGGTCTGCACGCATGGTATTGGCGCTAAAACTACCAGCAGGAACCACGCCTTCGACTCCGTCAGACCCGGTCATCGTGCGGCTTTCAAGATTGAATGAAACGCCGCTTGCTTGAATCGCATAGCCGTCTGCGGTGCGCACGCGCATGGTGCCATCGACATCGACCACCTCGCTGTTGATGTCATAAACCCCGCCTTCAGCCGAAAGCCGCGCGGGGCCATCTTCGAGCAGGAGTTGAGCGAGAAGGTCGTTCATGCGCACTTTACCTTCGGCGCTGGAGCGCTGAACCGCTTCGCCTGCGGTGATGGAAAACGGGCGGCCTTCATTATCGCGGCCCCGGTACATGGCATTGTCAACGCTCAGGCGTTCTTCGATTACAGACACCTGCGTGCGATCAAGCAGAAAGCTGACTTCGCCGCGCGGCGACAATGGCGTGATAATCATCAATGCTGCAAGCACGCCCACACCCATGGGCAAAGCGCGTGCAAGAAACCCGACAAGTTTGTCATGGGCACCGCCAGGCGTCGCAAAATCCTGTCTTTTGCTGCGAAGCGCCTGTGCGCGCTGGGTTTCGATGCGGCGTTTGATGACCATGGGACGCCAGCTTAGCTATAGTAACCTTCATTGTGGCTGAATATGTCGCGGCCATCCCAACCAGCGATGTCGAGCGCGGCGCGGGTTGGCAGAAAATCGAAACAAGCCTGTGCGATTTCCATCCGGCCCTCACGTTCCAACCGCACGATCAACTCATCGCGCAGGCGGTGGAGGAAGCGCACATCGGATGCTGCGTAGTCACGCTGCGCCTCGTTCAGGACAGGTCCGCCCCAGTCAGACGATTGTTGCTGCTTGGAGATATTTTCGCCGAGCAGTTCATCGGTCAGGTTCTTAAGTCCATGCCGGTCGGTATAGGTCCGCACCAGCTTGCTGGCGATCTTGGTGCAGAAGACCGGCGCTGCGACGACGCCCAGATAAAACTGGATGGCGGCAAGATCAAAGCGGCCGAAGTGATAAAGCTTTACCCGGTTCGGGTCGGCCAGAATGCGCGAGAGATTGGGCGCGTCATAATCGCTGCTCGGGGAAAAGCGCACAAGGTGCTCATCACCCGAACCATCGGAGATTTGCACCACGCAAAGGCGGTCCCGGTGAGTGATAAGACCCATCGTCTCTGTATCGACCGCAAGATCGCTCGTGCCTTCAAGGACGCCGTCTGGCAGGTCTTCTTCGTGAAAATGTACTGTCATATTGCGCCTGCCCCTACGCCACATTGCAATAGAGGGAAAGGGGGGGATATTGGGTAGGCGATGTCTCGCCTCTGCCTTGCTGCTAAGTGTACCCACAAACCCATGGCGAGCGACCAAATCCCTGAAAGCTGGCGAGCAGCGCTAGAACCGGTACTGGCAACCCCTGAGGCCAGAAAGCTTGGCGGGTGGCTGAGCGCTGAGGAGAAGGCGGGCAAGATCATCTATCCCCCGCGCGGGGCCCGGCTTGCGGCATTAGAGGCAACGCCTTTACCAGAAGTGCGCGTGGTGATCCTTGGCCAAGATCCCTATCATGGGCCGGGACAGGCGCACGGGCTCAGTTTCTCGGTGCAGGACGGGGTCAAACAGCCGCCGAGCCTCGTCAATATCTTCAAAGAGCTTGAAAGTGACCTTGGTATCCCCCGCCCGCAAACCGGCAATTTGACGCCGTGGGCAAGGCAAGGCGTGCTGCTTTTGAACAACACACTAACCGTGCAAGATGGACAAGCGGGCAGCCATGCAGGGCGCGGCTGGGACGCGATCACGGATGCCTGTGTGCAGGCCGTTGTAGACGCCGGCGCGGTTTGCGTTTTTATCCTTTGGGGCAGTCATGCCGCGAAAAAGGCGGGACGGGTAAAGGGGCTTGGCACTGCTGCGCACCACCTGGTCCTTCAATCCCCGCACCCCTCACCCTTGTCCGCCCATCGCGGCTTCTTCGGTTCCAAGCCGTTTAGTCAGGCGAATGCGTTTTTGGACGCCCAAGGGCGCGGAAGTATTGATTGGGCACTATGATCCCAGCATTCCCACTTGCATCAAATGCGCTGCATAGGCGCGAAAGGAGCACCGAGACGATGAGCGAGAACCCCGAAGATATCGTCCTTTATGAGGTCAACAATGGCGTCGCGCTGGTCACGTTGAACCGCCCCCATGCGATGAATGCAATCAACCGGCAGCTAAGGCGTCGTTTGTATGATGTGATGCGCATGGCCGACGCCGATGGAGCGGTCAAAGTGGTGCTGCTGACGGGCGCTGGTACGCGCGCCTTTACCGCTGGCCTCGACCTAAAAGAGCTTGGCAGCGAAGAGGGCGCATTGGGGGCGGCCAATGACACAGACCCTGCCAACAATCCTGTCAAAGCCATCGAAGTGTGCCGCAAGCCTGTGATCGGCGCGGTGAACGGAGTTGCGATCACGGGCGGTTTCGAAGTGGCGCTTGCCTGCGATTTTCTGGTTGCGGCGACCAATGCGCGCTTTGCTGACACCCATGCGCGGGTCGGGATTGTGCCGGGCTGGGGGCTTTCACAAAAACTCTCACGCATGATCGGGATCGGGCGGGCGAAAGAGCTCGCCTTCACCGGCAATTTCCTTGACGCTGAAACGGCTTTCAAATGGGGCCTTGTCAATCATGTGGTGGAGCCAGAAGACCTTCTTGCAACGGCTATGAAACTGGCCGCAGACGCAGCGAGCATCGATCCCGAATTCTTGCGCAGCTATAAGCAGCTTATCGATGATGGTTATGCCGTGAGCTTTGGTGAAGGCATGGCGATTGAGGCCGAGCGATCATCCTTGGCCAATTCGCAGGTTGCCCCCGGCGAGGTCGAAGCGCGACGGTCCAAGGTGCAGGCGCGCGGGCGCTCGCAATAAAGCGGGTTACTCAGCAGTTGGCGGCGTAAGCTTGCGCAAGGTCATATTGCCAAGGCTGCTTTCAAGGCGCAGCTCGCCGTCCACCAATTGCCCCATCACGCCGTCGAAATCAGCAACGCCCAGATCATTGCGGTGAAAATCAAAGACGATGGTCTGGCCCTCGCGCACTTTGCGGTTCCCTGAAAGCTTGAATGGCCCGGAAAGCACCTGATAGCTTCTGAGATAAAGCTCGATTGTCTCTGGCTTGTCGCAAGTGTCACCCGGTGACCATTTACCATCCATCACAGGTGTCAGGATGAGTTCGCCATTGGCACACAGCCCGCGTACATCGGCAAAGGAAAAGGGCTCGCCACTGTCGGCCCATTGAATGCGCAGGAAGGGGCCGTCTTGGGCATCCTCAACCGCGCTCCATGTGAATTCAGGCGGGACCGGCTTGGGCTCACTTTTAAGGACGATAGCCTCGTTGATCTCTTGCCAGGTGCCCTTCGCTCTCAAATCGAGCCCACCCACCGAAAGGCCCCATTGGAACGTTCCATCTTCGCGCACGATCATGCCCATGGCCGTCTCGAAGCTGTTTCCGTCATAGCGGCCTACAAACTTCGATTGTTCCTGGGGTTGCGACGCCTCTTCGGTTTCATTTTGATCGGGTGAAGGCGTCTCTTGGGCAAGGGCCGCCGAGGGAAAGCCTGCCACCAAAGCGAGCAAAAGAGGTTTCAAATCCATCATCAGGCAATAACAGGCCTGATCCGCAAAAGCGAAGGGCGGATCAAAATACGCTGGTAAGCCTCAATCCAACCGTGACGCCGGTCTTGCGCGAAGCAATAGCGCTGTCATCGATTTGCAGGTCAAAGGTGAGGCCGTGATTGTCGGCAAATTGGTAGGTGTAGAACAGCTCAACACCCTGCTCATCTTCAAGCCCCAACCGAAAGGCCACATCCTCAACCAGCTCATCGGTGAGCGAATATTGGAAGTATGCAGCGCCAAACCGGTCTTGTGGGCGAAACCGCGGATTGCCCGAAACACCGAAATAGCCCGAATAATCGAGGAAAGTCGGGTCTCCCATCGACGCCTGAAAGCGGGCGATGATGCCCCAACCTTTGCCCGGAGCCTCGGCATAGCGGGCGACATATTGATAGGCGGAAAGCTGTACCGCGAGCTCGCCGCTTTCATTGCCGAATGTGCCGATTGGCTGCGCGGGCGGGGTGAGCGCGCTTGGCAGGATATCGCGGGCAAAATCGTCACGAGACGAACCGACAAGAGCGAAGGTGTAGTAGCCCGGATTGCCCTTGATACTGGTGATTTTCGTGGCGGATGCCAGAAATGCGACGCCGTTCCTGAACGGGTCTTCCAATCCGCTGCGTTGATATTGGCTGTCCACATCAAACACCCAAAGCCGGTACAAGGTTTTGCCTTTAGGTAGGGTCAGCATCGCGCCTGTTACTGTGTTCGGAGCGACGCCAGAGGGCGGTAATGCGATGCCAAGGTTTTGAAAGCCGAAGTGCCCGTTGCTTTCTATCAGCGGGATAGCGGCAGAGACATCCAGAAGGTTCATCTTTCCCACTTCCAAAGTGGTGCCGTTCTTCCATTTGTATTGAAGGCTGGCGGACAGATCGACTTTGCCTCTGCCCTCACCCCTGAACAATGCCGTATTGCCCGGGACAAGGCCGATTTCGCCGTTGGAATCCTCGCCCCAACGAAACTCTGGGCGCAAATTGAGGGTGAGGTTGGACGAACCGCCAATAGCGCTCGCATTGGCTCTGATGAAACCATCAATTCGCCCGCCATACCGCAGGGTTGAGGGCGCATCCCCCGAAATGGGTAGATCGGAGATGTGTGAGGCAACGAATTTGACGTTGACGGGATCGGCTTTTGGAGAAGACAGCGGCGTGGTGACTTCTGCCTCGGGCAAAGGCTCTGCGCCTTCAGGCGCCGTTTGCGCCAAAGCAGGGGCTGCGGCCGCCAGTGCAATCAAGCTCAAAAACACCTGGCACGCGCGCATTGCGCTGCCCTTGCAGATAATCATTGCCTCTTTGATCCTCTCTCAGAGGCACCCTGCACTGTGCCTTCCTTATCGGCAATACAGATGGCCGATAAAGTAAGTGAAAATCAAGGCAGTACGTTAGACTATTCTATCGCGGACCGCACTTTATCTACCGCTGTATCAATAATATCACCGCAAGGAATGCGTGGTATTTATCGCGGTAATTCAGACACTCCCATGAGAGCTTCGTCCACGGCGCGGGCACACTGGCGTCCTTCGCGAATGGCCCAGACCACCAGGCTTTGGCCCCTGCGCATGTCGCCGCAAGCAAACACGTTCTCGACGCTGGTGGCGTAGTTTTCTTCATTCGCTGCGACATTGCCGCGATCGGTAAGCTCTACGCCCGATTGGTCGAGAAGGCCCGCTTTGATCGGACCGACAAAGCCCATTGCAAGGAAGATGAGGTCCGCTAGGATCGTGAATTCGCTGCCCACGATTTCGCGCATCTGGTGGCGGCCGTCGTCGTCCTTGACCCATTCGACCCGCGCGCATTCAAGGCCGGTGACTTTCTCGCCGTCGCCCACAACGCGTTTGGTAAGGACCGCCCAGTCGCGCTCAACGCCTTCTTCGTGACTCGACGAGGTGCGAAGCTTCAAGGGCCAGTTCGGCCACGTCATTGCCTTGTCCTCTTTTTCAGGAGGCTTGGGCATGATCTCAAGCTGTGTAACCGACGCGGCGCCCTGACGGTTGGAGGTGCCAACACAGTCAGAGCCCGTGTCACCGCCGCCGATCACGACGACATGCTTGCCTGTGGCCTTGAGTGTTCCGCGCGGAGCGGCTCGGGCTTCGTCGTCGCCTGCGTTACGCTTGTTCTGCTGGGTCAGAAATTCCATCGCGAGGCGAACGCCATTCAATTCAGCGCCAGGAATTTGCAACTGGCGTGCATTCTCCGCGCCGCCTGAAAGCACCACGGCGTCATAGTTTTCCTGCAAGGACTGGAACGAGATATCGACGCCCACTTCCTTGCTGGTTTTGAACGATACCCCTTCGGCTTCCATCTGCTGACAGCGCCGGTTGATGAGGTGTTTTTCCATTTTGAAATCTGGAATGCCGTAACGAAGAAGTCCGCCGATCCGGTCGTTCTTCTCAAACAATGTCACCGAGTGGCCCGCGCGCGCCAATTGCTGCGCGGCCGCCATGCCGGCAGGGCCAGAGCCCACAACGGCGACCGATTTACCGGTCTTTTTCGCAGGCACTTGCGGCGTGACCCAGCCTTCTTTCCATCCGCGATCAACAATCGCGCATTCGATCGATTTGATCGTGACCGGCTGATCAACGATGTTGAGCGTGCACGACGCCTCGCAAGGCGCGGGGCAAATACGACCTGTGAACTCTGGGAAATTGTTGGTGGAATGGAGAACGTCCAAAGCGTTCTTCCAATCGTTTTCGTAAACGAGGTGGTTCCAATCCGGGATCATATTGTTCACCGGACAGCCGTTGTGACAATACGGAATCCCGCAATCCATGCAGCGCGAGGCTTGGCTTGTCAGCGTCTCGTCATCGGGCTGCACCACGAATTCGCGGTAATTGTTCAACCTCTCTTTGGGGTCGAGATAGTCGCGATCACGCCGGTCGAGTTCGAGGAAGCCTGTGTCTTTACCCATTGTTCTGTCTCTTTATTCCCCGGTCTTTATTCGGCCGCCACACTTGCCGCTTCAAGGCGCTCTGCCTCGATTGCTTGCAAAGCGCGTTTGTAATCGGTCGGCATGACCTTCACGAATTTGGTGAGAGCATTGTCCCAGTCAGCCAGAAGATCAGCGGCGACCTTGCTCCCGGTATGGAGCTGATGGCGCTCTACCAAGATACGCAGACGCTCTGCATCGTGACGCAGCATATCGCCCATGCCAAGGTCGTTGACAGAGCGGGTGCGCTGGCTTGGCCGGCCTGTTCCCTCGTCGACGTCGGCTTCCGAAGAAATTGGCACAAGCTCGACCTGAGCGTGGTTTACCAGCTGCGAGAAGTCGCCGGCCGCATCATAGACATAAGCCACACCGCCGCTCATGCCCGCTGCAAAGTTGCGTCCCGTTTTGCCAAGCACGACGACAACGCCGCCCGTCATGTATTCGCACGTGTGATCGCCAGTACCCTCGACGACGGCAATTGCGCCCGAGTTGCGAACCGCAAAGCGCTCTCCGCCAACGCCTGAGAAGTAAGCCTCGCCCGAGATCGCTCCGTAGAGGACGGTGTTGCCGACGATGATGTTCTCATTCGCCGCGCGTGGCGCGTTCTCTGGCGGACGCACAATAATGCGCCCCCCCGACAGCCCCTTGCCGACATAGTCATTGGCATCGCCGACCAGATCAAGCGTCACCCCATGTGCAAGCCATGCGCCAAAGCTTTGGCCGGCAACACCCGTCAGGTTGATACGAACCGTGTCCACCGGCAGGCCTTCATGCCCATAAATCTTGGCGATTGTGCCAGAAAGCATGGTGCCAGCGGTGCGGTTGACGTTGCGGATCTCGTAATTGAGCTCCACCGGCGTCTTGGCGCTGATCGCCTCGCTCGCATCGGCGATAAACTTGTTGTCGAGCGCTGCATCAAGACCGTGGTCTTGAGTCTCGGTGTGGTTGAGAGGGGTGCCTTCGGGAAGCTCTGGTGCGTAAAGCAGGCGATCAAGATTGATCCCGCGTGCTTTCCAGTGGCGATGCATCCGGGTCATGTCGAGACGGTCGACCCGGCCAACCATTTCCTCAACCGTTCGGAAGCCCATTTCGGCCATGATTTGGCGCAGCTCTTCGGCAACGAAGAACATGTAGTTGACCACGTGCTCAGGCTGTCCAGTGAAGCGCGCGCGCAGCACAGGGTCCTGTGTCGCTACGCCAACGGGGCAGGTGTTGAGGTGGCATTTGCGCATCATGATACAGCCAGCTGCGATCAGAGGCGCGGTGGCAAAGCCGAATTCGTCAGCGCCCAGAAGCGCGCCGATGGCGACATCGCGCCCGGTGCGAAGCCCGCCATCAACCTGCACCGCGATGCGCGAGCGAAGGTCGTTGAGAAGCAGTGTCTGCTGCGTTTCGGCAAGCCCGATTTCCCAGGGGGAGCCTGCGTGCGTCAGCGAGGTCAGAGGCGATGCGCCTGTCCCGCCGTCATAGCCCGAAATCGTGATATGATCGGCTTTCGACTTCGACACACCAGCGGCAACCGTGCCCACGCCCACTTCGGAGACAAGCTTCACCGAAATGCGCGCAGATGGCTGCACGTTTTTAAGGTCGTGGATCAACTGCGCCAAGTCTTCGATTGAGTAAATGTCGTGGTGCGGCGGCGGGGAAATGAGGCCCACACCCGGCGTCGAGTGACGCACCGCGCCAATGCGCTTGTCGACCTTGTGACCCGGCAATTGCCCGCCTTCGCCCGGCTTTGCGCCTTGCGCCATCTTGATCTGAATATCGTCAGAGTTTGCAAGATATTCAGCCGTCACACCAAAGCGGCCCGAGGCCACCTGTTTGATGCGGCTGCGCATCGAATCGCCGTTTTCGAGTGGTTGGAAGCGGAACGGTTCTTCGCCTCCTTCACCCGTGTTTGAGCGCCCGCCAATGCGGTTCATCGCAATCGCCATGGTCGAGTGCGCTTCGTGGCTGATCGAGCCAAGGCTCATAGCGCCGGTAGAGAAGCGTTTGACGATTTCGGACGCGGGTTCGACTTCATCAAGCGGAAGCGGTTGGTCCGCTTTCTTGAACTCCATTAGCCCGCGGATTGACAGGAGCCGCTCATTTTGATCGTTTACGCTTTTGGCAAACTCTTCATAGTTTGCGTGATTGTTCCCGCGCACAGCGTGCTGCAATTGTGCGACGTTTTCCGGCGTCCAGGCGTGCTCTTCACCGCGCAGACGGTATTGGTAGATGCCGCCCACATCGAGCATCCCCTTGTAGAGCGGATTGTCGCCGTACGCTTGCGCATGGCGGCGGATTGCCTCCTCGGCGACCTGGTCGAGACCAACACCTTCAATGGTCGTGGCGGTGCCAGTGAAATACTTCGCGACAAATTCAGACGACAGCCCAACCGCGTCAAAAATCTGCGCGCCGCAGTATGACTGATAGGTCGAAATGCCCATTTTGGACATGACCTTGCGAATGCCCTTGCCCACCGCCTTGATGTAATTCTGCTGAACTTTCTCTGGGCTAAGCTCTGAGTGCTTCTTGGCGCGAATATCTTCCAGCGTTTCGAACGCGACATAAGGGTTGATCGCTTCTGCGCCGTAGCCTGCAAGCACGCAGAAATGGTGCACTTCGCGCGCTTCGCCGGTTTCAACGACGAGGCCCGTTTGCATCCTGAGGCCTTGACGCACGAGGTGATGGTGCACCGCTGCTGTCGCCAAAAGCGCTGGCATCGGAATGCGGTCCTCACTTTGTGCGCGGTCAGAGATTACGAGGATGTTCTGGTCTTGCAGCACCGCTTCGGTTGCGGCCCAGCACATTTCCTTGATTGCCATCTCAAGGCCCTCAGCCCCGGTGCTGGCATCCCAAGTCATGTCAACCGTCGTGCAGCGAAACGCGCCGTCCAAAACCGCTTCGACCGAGCGGATTTTGGCCAGGTCATCATTGGTGAGGATCGGCTGTTCGACTTCCAGGCGCTTGTGCGTACCTGCATCATGACCAAGCAAGTTGGGGCGCGGGCCGATCATCGAAAGAAGGCTCATCACCAGTTCTTCACGGATCGGATCGATCGGCGGGTTGGTGACCTGCGCAAAGTTCTGCTTGAAATAATCGTAGAGCAGCCGTGCTTTGTTCGACAGCACCGCAATCGGCGTGTCGGTTCCCATCGAACCGATAGGATCATCGGCATTCACCGCCATGGGCTCCAGGAATTTTGTCACATCTTCCTGAGTGTAACCAAAGGCTTGCTGGCGCTGGAGGAGGGATGTCTCCGAGACCAGAACCTCGGAAAGCTCAGGCTCAATCTCAACGATATCGGCAAGCTTATACTGCGCTTGCTTCAGCCAATCGGCATAAGGCTCCGCCGTCGCCAAATCAGCTTTGAGCTCTTCGTCTTCAACGATGCGGCCTTCTTCAAGGTCGATCAGGAGCATTTTACCCGGTTGCAGGCGCCATTTGCGAGTGATGTCTTCCTCAGCAAACGGCAAGACGCCGCTTTCCGAGGCAAGGCACACAATGTCGTCCTTGGTGACGCAGAAACGCGCCGGGCGAAGGCCGTTGCGATCCAATGTTGCACCGATTTGGCGGCCATCGGTAAAACACACGGCTGCTGGACCATCCCATGGCTCCATCAATGCCGCATGGTATTCATAAAATGAACGCAGTTGAGGGTTCATCTGCTCGTTCTTGCCCCAGGCTTCCGGGACAAGCATCATCATCGCGTGGGCAAGCGAATATCCGCCTGCAAGCAGCAATTCCAACGCGTTATCAAGGCAGGCTGTATCCGATTGCCCATGGGGGATGATAGGCCACATCTTATCAAGGTCAGGCCCGAGAAGATCGCTCTCCATCGTGCGCCTGCGCGCATTCATCCAGTTCACATTGCCGCGAACGGTGTTGATCTCGCCATTATGCGCAATCAGCCGGAATGGGTGCGCCAAACGCCAGCTTGGGAAGGTGTTGGTCGAGAAACGCTGATGCACAAGGCCCAGCGCCGAGATGCAGTCAGGATCGCGCAAGTCATCGTAGAAGCTGCGCACTTGCTCACACAAGAGAAGGCCCTTGTAGACAATCGTACGGCTGGAAAAGCTCGGTACATAAAGGTCGGTGAGGCCGGGAAGCTCGTGCTTCTCGGCGAGTTTGGCGAGCGGGTTCTGCACCTGCTTGCGGATCACGATAAGCTTTCGCTCAAATGCGTCCTGATCCTCGCAATTTGCGCCTTTGCCGATGATCGCTTGTTGGATCACAGGCATCGAATCGATCACAGCCTTGCCAAGGCCATCCATCGTTGTCGGCACATCGCGCCAGCCAAGGAAGACCTGACCTTCTTTGGCGGTAAACTTTTCAAACTGTTCGGTGACAAAGGAGCGCGCCGCCTCGTTCTGCGGCATGAAACACATCGCAACGCCGTATTCGCCGGGCTGCGGCAGGTTCACATCGTGCTTACCCGCCCACTTGCGATAGATCGGGTCAGGGATCTGCATGAGCAGACCCGCTCCATCGCCCAGCAACGGATCAGCGCCCACCGCGCCCCGGTGGTCAATCCGCTCCAGAATCTGAAGCGCTTGCTCGATAATGGCATGACTTTTCTCACCCTTGATATGGGCGACCATGCCTACTCCGCAGGCGTCATGTTCATTTACCGGGTCGTAGAGACCCTGGGAATCGGGGTATCCCATGGCGAGGTTCCAATCTGTCAGATGCCACTGCTCGAAGGCTTGTGCGCGAAGCTTCCCGCAGCGGCGAGTATAATCGAAGCCAGGCATCGTAATGCCCGCGCTCCGTTTGAAACTCTATGGCAGATGGAATGGATATATTGCAACCGCGAAGGCTGAAATTTTATGTCGCCGAGGTCGAAGTTTTGGTTGTTTTACGCAAGGCCACTTGCAAAAAACGCGCAATCTTAGCCAAAATTGCCCGATTAAGCTGCTCCGCGAAGGTCTTGCAGCCGTGCCAGGGCGCTGCGCAATTCCTCTTCGGTTTGGCCAATCACATTGTCGTTTGAACGCGCGCGCGTGCCTTGATCAAATCCGCGCTCTGTAAACAGGGACAGCGCTTTGAGAGCTTGGGCCAAAGCAGCTTCGCGGGTGGCTTCGCCATGAACGGCGCGTGCACGCTCTTGTGTTTGGTGTTCATGCAGAGCGCCGGCGAAACGCTCAACCATTTCGACAAGGCTCAGGTTTTCCGCAGGCTTCTGGCGCAGTTTTTCCAGAGCATTTTCCGGGTTCTTTGTGACCGTTGCATCAGCAGGTTCAGGCGAAAGGACGGTCTTTGCAGAGTTTTCTTCAACCCAAACGCCATTGCGCTCTGGCAGCGATGCAAATTCGCTCAGATCAAGTGCGCGCGGCTTTTGGTTGCGTACCATGGTTCCGACGTGTGCGTCTTGAGCCGTTAGTGGAGTTTGAACAGAGTCTGGAGTTTGCGCTGCTTCGCAGGTTGCGCCCTCGCACGATTCGATCAAAGCGTCCTTGAAGTGTTTGCGGGTAAAGGCCCACTCGCCTTTTGCATTGCGAGACGCTTCATCCCCGAAGTCCTCTGGCGCTTCGATATCGTAGCCGCGCTGTGCCAATTCCCCGAGCTTGGGTTCACGTTGACTGAATTCGTCTCCAGCCGCATCGCCTACTTGTTCGAATGCTGGGTCTGCGTCCTCCACTTCAGAAAACTCAGACGAACCGTGCGAAGGGGTTTCTTCAAGCGGGGCATCAAGGCTTTCGCTGCCCAGATCAGCGGCGGGATTGATCGGTTGAAGTTCGCGCGATTTGAGTGCGAAGACAAGGCCGCCTTCGCCATCCATCAGTTTTGTCCGGTGTGACAACGCGCTGGCAACAATATAGCCAAGCAGAGCGCCAGCAAGACCGAACCCAACCGCAAGGATGATACGCATCATAAGCAATGGGAGGTAAATTCCGGTCAGGGAAGAAACGCGAGCAATTGGCTGGTCAGGAAGAACTGCGGTCATCAAGGCAAGCAGCAAGCCGCCCCAGATCGTCACCATCGGCACGAAGGCGCGGTGTTTGGGAACAGATAGAAATGAAGAGGCCTTGCGCGCGCTGCTCTTTTGTTTGCGCGGCGCAGACTTGCCGTTTTCTACGGCCTCAGCGTGCTGACGGACAATTTTGCCGATGTGATTGCTCGATTGCATTGCGCTTTTTGCCTTCTTTGGGCCCTTTGGCGCTTATGTTTCGCCTTAGGCCTGTAACCCCTGGTCGCGGCCCACCGGTTGCGATGAGCCTGCGTCTAGGCTCTGAGCTAAAAGGATATGGTAAACATCGAGATAACGCCGCGCATTCAAATGCCAGTCGTGGCGTGTCTGCACGTGTTTAAGGCCATTTTCGCGCAAAGAGCTCCATTCCTCACGCCGCTCAAACAGATCGGCAAGAGCCTCAGCGCAGGCGGCCGGATCGTCAGGTTCAAACAAGACGCCGGTTTCGCCGTGAGTGATAAGCTCGCGGTGACCCCCGACGTTGGAGGCTGCGACCAACCGTGCTTGCGCCATCGCCTCAAGCGGCTTTAGCGGAGTGACTAGGTCGGTGAGACGCGAGGCTTTGCGAGGATAGGCAAGCACGTCGATCAATGAATAATACCGCTCCACCTCATCGTGAGGGACGCGGCCTGTGAAGATCACCGCTTCGGGTTCGGGAAGGGCGCTTGCCGCTGTGCGCCACTGTTTGTCCATATTGCCAGCACCCACAAGGAGGAGCCGCGCATCGGGATGCGATTGGCGCAAAAGAGGCATCGCCGCGATCAAATCATCGACGCCCTCATAATCATAGAAACTTCCGATGTAGCCGATGACAGGGGTTTCAGGGGAAAGCCCAAGGTCGCTTGCGAGGGCTTCATCGCGCGCAGGCGGCTCTCCAAACAGGGTAAGGTCAACGCCATTAGGCATCACGCCGATTTTGCCGCCGGGTATGCCGCGCTCAATCAAATCATCGCGAAGGCCGTTGCAAATGGTGAATACGGCATCGGCGCCTTGCGCGATTTGCGTTTCAAGCCGCCGGGTGAGGCGATATTTCATCGACCCTTCGCTGCCGGTAAGATTGCCAACGGCTGCATCTTCCCAAAAGGCGCGGATCTCATAAACGAACGGCACGCCGAGCTTGCGCGCGGCACGCATCGCGCCGCCGCCACAAAGTGCAGGGGAATGTGCATGGATCACATCCGGGCGCCATTCTTCAGCGAGCTCTAGGATTGCATCCTTCAAGGCTGCCATTTCGCGAAACTCTGCCACACCCGCAGGGCCCTTTGGTGTGCCCGGTGTGCGGTGGAAGGTGAGCCCATCAAAGGTCTCGGTTCCCTCAGCCCAGTTCGCCTCATTATTGTGACGCTGAGACGTGATACCGCGCACTTCCAGGCCCGCCGCCTCTTGCGCCTTCAAAATAGCGCGCGTGCGAAAGGTGTAGCCGCTGTGCAGAGGGAGCGAGTGGTCAAGGACGTGCAGAATTCGAGTCATAGCAGGCGCTTTAAACCAATTGTGCTTAACGCTGCGTCAACCGCATTGCGGTAGTGCGTCGCATATGATCGACTATTTCGCTCTCGCTTTAGGGCATGGCCTGCTTGTGCTTGCATTCTTGCGGCTGGTTGTTCGCGACAATCTGGATATCGATCCTGCGATCACTCAGATGAAAGAAGCGGCTCAGGCGAAAAAACCCAAAACGCGGGCCAATCGGCGAAAGGTCGAGGCACCTTCTGCGCATGAAGAGGGTGCGCCCAAGCCATGATCGATTTCGTCTTCCTCGCCTTTATCGGCTTTGTTTTGGCTCTGGGTTTGAAGCGTCCTTATTTGTGGGTGTTGCTGTATGTCTACATCGACATTCTTGCCCCCCAGCTGATCGGTTATGGCGTTATCCAAAGCGTGCCGGTTTCGCTGATCGCATTTGGCGCGGCCTTTGTCGGCTGGGTCTTGTTCGACCGCAAAGAGGGTGCGCGTTTCTCCTTGCGCCAGGGCCTTCTTCTGGCCTTGCTCGTCTGGTGTTTTATCACTCTCCAATTTGCCGATTTCCCCGAGGAAGCGGCGACCAAATGGGATTGGGTGTGGAAGGCAATGGTTTTTGCCATCTTCCTTCCCTTCACCGTGACGACACGGGCCCGGATCGAAGCGCTCGCGCTTACCTTGGTGCTCACTGTTGGGATGATCGTGATCTCAACGGGTATGAAAACGGTGCTGGGCGGAGGTGGATATGGCAGCCTTAAATTCTTCGTCAAAGACAACAGCGGGATTTACGAAAGCTCGACGCTGGCAACGGTGGCGATTGGCTTGATCCCGGTGATCATATGGTTCACCCGGTTCGGCACCATTATAAAGCCACACTGGTCGGTCA
The DNA here is from genome assembly GCF_000715015.1 of Erythrobacter longus. Classification (GTDB taxonomy): domain Bacteria; phylum Pseudomonadota; class Alphaproteobacteria; order Sphingomonadales; family Sphingomonadaceae; genus Erythrobacter; species Erythrobacter longus. The sequence goes on along the minus strand of NZ_JMIW01000007.1, from coordinate 141,720 downwards.
CCGCCTTTGCGGTCGCCTTATGCTTTGCCTGTTTGATGATTCCCATCGGGACCGAAGCGCGCACCGGCCTTGTGTGTATCGCAGCCCTGGGCATATTCTTGCTTCGCTATACCGAAAAACGCCTCATGTTTATCGCCGCAGCCCCTGTGCTGGGCCTGATGGCGCTGCCCTTCTTGCCGCAGAGCTACTACGACCGCATGGCCACCATTGCTCAACCGGGCGGCGATGAAAGCGCATCTACCCGGATGCAGGTGTGGAAGTGGACCATCGATTACGCCTCTGAGAACCCTATGGGCGGCGGGTTTGACAGCTATCGTTCCAACTCCTTCACCTACACCATGCCGGTCAAGGAGCAGAACGGGAACACCACCACAACGCAATACCGCGCAGTGACCGATGAGGCGCGCGCCTTCCACTCGTCTTTCTTCGAGCTATTGGGAGAGCAGGGTTATCCCGGCCTTATTCTTTGGCTTCTCTTACACGGGCTAGGCGTCCTCCAGATGGAGAAGACTTACCGGCGGTGGAAGGGCAAAACGGATGAAAGCGAGGCGTGGATTTCGCCGCTCGCGGCCGCCTTGCAGATTGCCAGCCTCATCTACCTCATCGGCGCGACCTTCCAGGGGATCGGGTATCAGCCGGTGATGCTTATGATCGTAGGACTTCAAATCGGGCTTTATTCCTACGTCACGAGGCTTGATTCGGCCAAGCGTGAAGCGTCTGCAGATCGCGCCAAGCCGGGCTCTCGTGCGCGCTCTGGTGATGGGGAACAGGCAAAGCGCGGCCCCCGCAAAAGACGCGGTGCCGTAACGGCATAGCGCCAAGCCCCCTTCCTCCCCTCGCTTTATCGTTGCGTTTGGGCCTTTCGCCTGCCATTACGCCGACCGACTTAACGTAAACGTAAACCATGCGAGCGCGTTCGAACGCACATCGCTTTAGGGAAGGGAGCCACGCACATGACACCTCAAGATCTGGCCGCCAAAACTGGCGAAAACATCGGTACTTCGGAATGGGTCGAAATGACTCAGGAAAAGGTCAACATGTTTGCCGATGCAACCGGCGATCATCAGTTCATCCATATCGACGAAGAAAAAGCCAAGATGACCCCGTTCGGCGGCACCATCGTGCACGGCTTTATGACCTTGTCGATGATCCCCTATCTTGGCGCGAACAGCGACACGCCGAAGATTGATGGTGTAAAGATGGGCGTGAACTATGGCGGCAACAAAACCCGCTTCATCGCGCCTGTTCGCGTTGGAAAGCGCATTCGCGGCCATTGGAAACTTCTCGAAATGGTCGAAAAACGCCCCGGTCAGTGGCAGCAAACCGCCGAAATCACCATCGAGATCGAGGGCGAGGAAAAGCCGGCTTTGATCTGCGAATGGATCACCATGCTTTTCGTTTGAGGAATTTCTGAGTCCCTGCGCAGGCAAGGACCTTCCTCGACCGATCACCAAGTTTCAAAAAACCCCCGCCTTTGCGGGGACACGCCTTAGAAAAGGACACCCCCATTATGTCACGTGACGCAGTCATCGTCTCCACCGCTCGCACCCCAATTGGGCGCGCTTACAAAGGCGGGTTTAACGCCACTCCGGGCGCAACGCTCGGCTCCTTCTCCTTCGCAGCAGCGGTCGAACGCTCTGGCATCGATGCAGCAGAAATCGACGATGTGGTTTGGGGCGCAGTGCTGACCCAGGGCACGCAGGCTGGCAACATCGGTCGCCAGGTCGCTCTTCGCGGCGGCGCGCCAACTTCAGTTGCTGCGCAAACCATCGATCGTCAGTGTTCATCGGGCCTTATGGCTATCGCGACGGCTGCCAAGCAGATCATTGTGGACGGAATGGACGTTGTCGTTGGCGGTGGTCAGGATTCCATCTCGATGGTCCAGACCCCTGAAATGCGCGTGGCTCCCGATCCCTCGTTGATCGCTATGCACAAGGATGTTTACATGCCCATGCTCGGCACCGCTGAAACGGTCGCTGCGCGTTACAACGTCAGCCGCGAGGCGATGGACGAATACGCTCTGCAATCGCAAATGCGCACTGCCGCTGGTCAGGAAGCTGGTCACTTCGATGCCGAAATCGTGCCTGTGACCACCACCATGATGGTGAAAGACAAGGCAACCGGCGAAGTCAGCAGCCAAGAAGTCACCATCACCAAGGACGAAGGCAACCGTCCTTCAACCACATTGGAAGGTCTGCAAAGCCTCCAGCCGGTCATGGGTCCGAACATGACCATCACCGCCGGTAACGCATCGCAGCTTTCCGATGGTTCCTCCGCCAGCGTGTTGATGGAAGCCAAGGTTGCTGAGCAAAAGGGCCTCGAACCACTGGGTCGTTATGTTGGTATGGCGGTTGCGGGCACTGAGCCTGACGAAATGGGCATTGGTCCTGTCTTCGCTATTCCAAAGCTTCTCAAAGCCAACGGCCTTACCATGGACGATATCGGCCTTTGGGAACTCAACGAAGCGTTTGCTGTGCAGGTTCTTTACTGCCGCGACAAGCTTGGCATCGACAACGATATCCTCAACGTCAATGGCGGCTCGATCTCGATCGGTCACCCTTACGGCATGACGGGCGCACGTTGCACCGGCCACGCGCTTATCGAAGGCAAGCGCCGCGGCGCGAAATACGCGGTTGTCACCATGTGTGTCGGCGGCGGCATGGGCGCAGCGGGTCTTTTCGAGATCTTCTAAAGCTCGTCACTTTTGGAATAATAGGGGAGCGCTAGACGTTGGTCTTTGCGCTCCCTTCTTCCCTGTCCAACCAATGCTGGCTATAATTCTGGGTCGTACTCGCTACAGCCCAGTAGCAAAACGTCTGCATGGTTTTCGGGCTGGCATTTGCCGTCAAGCAAGGCGGTAATCCTTGCAATGCGGCGCAGCATAGTCCGCTCCAAAGGTGCCTTGGGGTTCCAGCTAGCGCGGTAATGGATGCCGGCCACCAGGACGATCATCTCATCGCGGGTGAGCGCGCTTATCTCTTTGTCAAACAGCGTCTGCGCGGCACTTGATGGTGATGAGAAAAACGCGCTTTCGACGCTGCCGTAGCGCAGGTCGCTAAGGTAGAAGGCCATGATCTTTTCCTTTGAAAGCGTCTCTTCGATGCCTCTCGTCCACCCTTTGCGATATTCGGCCACGCTTTCGCCTGCGGGGACAAGGATATCATAGCGCGTCGCCACTTCCTGCGTCAGCGTGGTGGGTCCGGCTCCGGGGGTTTGCGTGTCGAAGCCATTGTGCTGTGCGAAGTTCGGGTCTTCAACGGCGATGATCATTTCCACAAAAGCGGGCGTATCGACCTCATCAAGGCGGTTGTCTCTTGCCATTGAAGCGGCGAGAGATTTCGCCGAAGCCTGCGCATCAATGGTTTGCACCCACGCGTTGTATTCCCCCTCTGACATTCCCTTATCGAGCCAGGGTTCCGGCTCTGAACAGGCCGACGCAGCGAGTGTGGCGGCAAACACCGTAACAATTGTGAGCGAGCCGCATGAAAAGGTTTTCATGCGGATAGTTGTTCGCAAGTGCGCCATGCAGTCAACCCAAAAGGCTGGCTAGCGGCATCAAATTTCATTGGCGGCTTGCGCCCGCTGCTTGAGCGTAGCAGACTGGAAATATGGGGATCATCGAAATCATCGGCATCGCTGGCAGCGTAAGCCTGCTTTCGGGCTGGCGACTTTACCTGTGCGTGTTTGCAACCGGGCTTGCGATGCGATTGGACGCGCTGCCTGTGCCTGAACATCTCGCCAGCCTTGGCGTTCTGGAAAATCCATGGGTGATGGGGATCGCAGCCTTTGGAGCCTTGGCCGAGTTTTTTGCAGACAAGGTTATGTGGCTCGATTCGTTGTGGGACACACTGCATACTTTGGTGCGCCCGGTGGGAGGGGCACTGCTGGCGCTTGCGATTGTCGATCCGTCTGATCCGGCGATGCAGGTGATTGCTTTCCTTTTGGGAGGAGGGGCAAGCTTCTTGGCGCATGGCGGGAAAGCCTCGGCGCGCGCCGTTGTAAACACATCGCCAGAACCGGTTAGCAATGTGGCCGTGTCTGCAACCGAAGATGTCGCCACCATCGGCCTGCTTTGGCTGGCTTACGAATATCCTTTCGCCGCAGCAGGCATCGCTGCATTCCTTATCGTGCTGGTAACCGGCCTCTTGTGGATGGCGCAGAGGATTATCAAACGTCTGTTTTTCCGCAGCCCAAAAGGCGTTCCAGAAGGATAAGTCGGCGGCTTAATTGCCCCCCGATGCCTGCCCTTCATTGCTGGTATCGGCGACCATATTGCCATCAAGGCCTTTGACCACAGCGGCTTGCATGGGCCGGTTGAGCTTGGTGTGATCTTCGCTTGGGCCAAGCAGGCCGCTTACAAATTCGACCATCTGGCTAACCATGCCGCGTTCTTCGGCCGGTTTAATCCGAACTGTTTTGCCAGACTCAACCACTACAAAGTCATCGCCGCGCACCAGAACCGCGTTGGCAGAGCTGCTGGTTTTGACAAGATCGCCGACCTGCAACTGAGTGCCTTGCGCACCGTAAAGCGATTTGTCGCCGCGAATGACGGAAACCTGCCCATCGGCCTCAGAAATGCTCCAGCCGGAGTTTTCAGCCAAGGCTGCGCTCCCCATGCAAAAGGCCGCTGCTATGCAGACTGCTTTGGAAATTGGCGCTTTGGAAAACCGGATCATCATTGCCCCCATGGCTCAGTATCGAGTGAGAGGGTGACCTTAAGGCTAAGGGCTTACCCGTGGCTTTGAACTTATGCTTAAATCCGGGTAAAGGTGTTCCAGTTCAGAGGTTTGCGCATTTCGCCTTTGCGAACGACCTCATGGGTATGGGTTTTCAGGAATGCTGGACCACAAATTCCTCAACCACGGGCGCAACTTTTGTGCGCCAACGGCTGCCGTTGAAAATGCCATAGTGGCCCGCGCCCTCGGCCATGAAGTAACGCTTCTTGTCCTCGTCCAATCCGGTGGCGAGCTTCAAAGCGGCTTTGGTCTGGCCCAGACCTGAAATATCGTCGCGTTCACCTTCGATCGCGAGGAGCGCGGTGTCGGTGATCTGGGTAAGATCAACCACTTCGCCTTTATGCTCGAATGTGCCGTTCGGGATTGAGTGTTTCTGGAACACTTCTTCGACCGTTTGAAGGTAAAATTCTTCGGTCATATCGCACACGGCGCGGTATTCGTCGTAGAAATCCTTGGTCGCCTGCGCGCTAGCATCATCGCCCGTGGTAAGGTGTTTGAACATCTCATAATGGCTCATCATGTGGCTCTGCAGGTTCATGCTCATGAACGCTGAAAGCTGCATAAAGCCGGGATACACCTTACGCCCAGCACCGCGATATTGCATTGGCACAGTCGCGATCACCGATTGGCGGAACCATTCAATCGGGCGGTTCATTGCGTGGTCGTTGACCGAAGTGGGGCTTTCGCGCGTGTCGATTGGCCCGCCCATCATGGTGAGCGTCGCAGGAGTTCCAGGCGATTTGTGCTGGTTCATCAGCGCAGTCGCCGCAAAGGCAGGGACCGACGGCTGGCAAACGGCCAGCATATGGGGGCGCTGGCCGGGGGTCACTTGCTCGATATATTCAAGGAATTCGATGATATAATCGATGTAATCATCAAGGTCGAAGGAGCCTTCGTGCACCGGCACCGTCTTTGCATCAGCCCAATCGGTGATATAGACTTCGTGGCTTTGAAGCATCCGCTCAACCGTTCCGCGAAGGAGCGTGGCAAAGTGGCCGCTCATTGGAGCTACGATCAGCATTTTGGGACGGTTATCGTCCACCCCATCAAGGCGAAAACGCTTAAGATCACCAAAGGGACGGTTCATCACCGTTGCTTCGATCACCGGATAAATCCGGCCATCCACGTCGACCTCGGTAATGCCAAAAGCGGGCTTGCTGTAAGGAGCCGTCGCATGGGCGAACACGTCGAGCGCATTGGCTGTCATCGTACCCAGGCCCAATTTGGACCATGGGTTTGCTGGATGCGTCAGCATTTCTGAGCTCATTGAAGCAACCGTGCTCACTGAATTGAGCCAGCTGCGCTGGATTTCATAAGCTTTGTAAAGCATGTTTGGCCCGTCCGTTTTTTGGGCGCGCGACCCCATCACGCGGTGTTTTATAGATCCGTTACATGGGCATTGGCAGAATATTGTGCAATGCACAATAACCGACTTGCGCATTCAAGCCCCAACTTTTAGCGCTTTTAGAGGTGAAATTTGTATTCATCACGCCTACGTGGGGCTCAGTATGAGTGGGCAGATAACAACCGAACAGATCAGCGACGGCGAATTGAAGGTGAACCTTGGGGGCGAAAATGACGCTCTCGAGGAGGCTTCAAAGTCGCGTTCGCTTGCGCCATTGAAAATGGTTTACCGCGAGGCGGCGAAATATCCGCGCGAGGTGATCTTTGCGCTGATCGCTTTGTCTGTAACGGCGGCAGGCACGCTTGCGATCCCTGCGGCGATCCAACTGATTGTGGACCGCGGGTTTGGCACTGTCGAAGAAGGCACCGAAATCGCGCGCTGGTTCAGGTATCTGGGCATGATCGTTGTGGTGATCGCTCTTGGTACAGCCGCGCGGTTTTACTTTGTGAGCTGGATCGGGGAGCGCGTTGTCGCCGACATCCGGCGCAAGGTGCACCGCAATCTGCTGCGTTTGTCGCCCGCTTTTTACGAAGAAAACTCGCCCAAAGAAATCTCCAGCCGGATGACGTCTGACACGGCGATCATTGAAACGGTCGTCGGGACCACGGTTTCTGTTGCCTTGCGCAATGTGTTCTTGGGTATCGGCGGCACGATTTACCTGTTCTATCTGCTGCCCAGCTTCACCATCTGGTTGGTGGTGGGCATTCCGGTGATGGTCTTGCCCATCGTCATCTTTGGCCGCCGCATCCGCACCATCTCGCGCGACAGTCAGGACCGCGTGGCTGACGTTGGCGCTATGGTGACCGAAGTGCTTTCCGCGATGAAGATCGTCCAGAGTTTCGGGCAGGAAACCCGCGAGTCTGATCGGTTTGGTGATGCGGTAGAGCGCACATTCAATACGGCCAGAAAGCGCATCATTTTGCGCGCGGTGATGACGTCCATCATTATTTTCGCGCTGTTTGGTTCGATTGTCTTCCTGCTGTGGCGCGGGGCAGAGGCGGTATCGGTTGGCGAGATGACGTCTGGCACGCTCCTCGCATTTCTGGTGGGCGCGATGATTGTAGCGGGTGCGTTTGGCGCTTTGACCGAAGTGTATGGCGACCTTTTGCGGGGCGCTGGCGCGGCGAGCCGTTTGGCAGAGCTTCTCGAAACCGAGCCTGTGATCGCGCCGCCTGCGCGCCCCGAACAATTGCCGAGCCCTGCGCGCGGGAGCCTCTCGTTTCGGAACGTCACTTTCCGTTATCCAGCAAGGCCCGAAGACACCGCGCTCAATGATTTCAACCTTGAGATCGAGCCGGGCGAAACCATTGCGATTGTCGGGCCGTCTGGTGCAGGTAAATCGACGATCTTCCAACTGGTTGAACGTTTCTATGACCCGCAAGGGGGCACGATCCGCTTGGACGGTGTGCCTTTGACCAAGGCGGACCCGGCTGATGTTCGCCAGCGCCTTGCTTTTGTACCGCAGGAAGGCGTCCTGTTCAGCGCGAATGCCCGCGATAATCTTCGTTATGGCAATTGGGGAGCAAGCGATGAAGACATTTGGGACGCGGCGCGCGCTGCCAATGCTGAAGAGTTTTTGAAAGCGCTCCCCCGAGGGCTCGACACTTATCTTGGCGAAGGGGGTACGCAATTGTCGGGCGGTCAGCGTCAGCGTGTGGCGATTGCGCGCGCGCTTCTTCGTGATGCGCCGATCCTGCTCCTTGATGAAGCGACCAGCGCACTGGACGCACAATCCGAGCAATTGGTGCAAAGCGCGCTGGATGAACTAATGAAGGACCGCACCACGCTTGTGATCGCGCACCGTTTGGCGACCGTGCGCGCCGCGGACCGGATCATTGTGCTCGATCAGGGCGTCATCGCTGAACAGGGCACACACGCAGAGCTTTCCGCTGCCGGGGGGCTTTATTCGCGCCTTGCCAAGCTGCAATTTGCAAGTAATCAGGCGGCCTGAAGTGGTCCTCTGCGTTCAAGTGCAATTGACTTAAACCGCGCAGCGTGGCCATGACGATCACGATATGACTCTTCTCCAATTGCTCATCATTGCCGTGGTGCAAGGGATCACCGAGTTCCTGCCGATTTCGTCGTCAGGCCATCTCATTTTGATCCAGTTTTTCACCGGCTATCCCGACCAGGGCCCGCTGATTGATGTGGCGGTTCATGTGGGCTCTTTGCTCGCGATCATCGTCTATTTCTTCAAAGATGTGCTGGTCTTGGCGCGTGGTGGTTTTGCCAGCATCGGGGTAGGTGCAAAAGCGCCCAATGCTCCGCAAGAGCGGCGATTGTTCTGGTGGATCGTGCTTGGCACCATCCCGGCGGTTGCCTTTGGCCTGTCGATCAAAATGGGCGTTTTCAACGGTATCGCGAGCGGCATTTTCGGGGTCGAAATTATCGATGGTGATCTGATGGCGTCGATCCGTTTCACCGACCTCATCGCCTTCAACTTGATTTTCTACGGCATCCTCTTGGGGCTTGCTGACAAGGTGGGGCAGGAAGTCAAAGAATTTGAAGATATGAGCTGGCGCGATGGCCTTATCGTGGGGCTTGCACAGGCGCTTGCGATCATACCGGGCACGTCGCGTTCGGGGGTCACCATGACCGCTGCGCGCTTCCTTGGGTACAAGCGGGTGGAAGCAGCACGCTTCTCGTTTCTCCTGTCGATCCCAGCGGTCGCGGGGGCAGGCGTTTTGATCGTGCCGGAGATTTTCGATGCGGGGATGGAGCTGGCGCTCGATGCGCTTATCGCAGGCGCGCTTACCTTTGTGGCGGCGTTTGCGACCATGGCGTTCTTGATGAATTTCCTAAAGCGGGCCTCGATGATGGTTTTTGTACTTTACCGGGTGGCTATGGGCGTCGGGCTGCTCTATTTCTTCTAAGACCTCAAACCCATAGGCAGCGCGATCGAGGTTTGAGTCAAAATGGCTCAGTGCAAGGAGAAAAGGCGCAGGAATATGTCAATATTTCAAAACTTTTGGACGCTGCGATGGGCCATTTTGGCCAAATCCGTTCCGGACATCCCAATGGCTTTGCTCTCGAACCGGAGCCTGCTTGAAAAGGCAATAAGCCTTCCCGTCGCAGGCTTAGGCCCGATAGCTGTGCCATTGGGATGCCTCGACCGCGCTGCCTATGGGTCTGAGGTCTGACATGGCACTTATCCTCCTCTTCAACATTGGCGCTCTGCTGGGCTGGCTTGGTTCTATCGTTTTGCGGCTTGATGAGCCTGGCGCGGTGTTGCGCATGATGCTGGTCGGGATTGTCGCTAGTCTGACCGCTGGCCTCCTTGCCAACGGCGGCACGTTCCTGGGCTCGCTTAGCCTGTTGGGGTTTGGTGCTGGCGTGGGCGTCACATTGCCCGCAATTGTTGGCTATTACGCATTTGCCACTCGCCAGGCTTAGACGGGGGCTGCCCCAGAGCCGCGACCACCGCGAAGGTGGTATTCCAAAGTGCCCTTATTGATCACATTATCGACGTCAATGACGGCGGAATTAGCGTAGGTGAAACCCGGCGCGAGGTTGCGATAGAGCCGATCAAAATCGCGCTCCACCGTCTGGCGATAAAGATCTTCAAAGCTTTCGATCACAAAATATGTCGGTTGAAGATCGCTGATTACATAATCGGTGCGCATGACCCGGTCGACATTGAGCATGATGCGATTGGGGCTCTTGGCCTCGACCGCAAACTTTGCCTCGGTTGGCCCCGATAGAATGCCAGCACCGTAAGCGCGAATGCCGTCTGCCTCTTCGATGAGGCCAAATTCGACCGTGTACCAATAGAGCGCGCCCAATGATTTGAGCCGATTATACCGCATCGCCTTCCACCCAGCGCGGCCATATTCCTGCATATAGTCCGCAAACACAGGGTCGGTCAGCATCGGCACGTGGCCAAAGACATCGTGAAAGACATCGGGTTCTTGAATGTAGTCAAACGTCTCACGCGTGCGGATGAAATTGCCTGCTGGAAAGCGGCGGTTCGCAAGGTGCCAGAAGAATACATGATCGGGGATCAGCATCGGCACGGGGATGACGCTCCATCCGGTAAGCTTGCCCAATTCTTCCGACAACTCGCCAAATTCCGGGATGCCGCCACGCGAAAGGTCGAGCTTGTCGAGTCCCGCCAGAAAGGCGCTCGCCGCGCGTCCGGGGAGGACCTCCATCTGGCGCTTGAACAAATCATCCCACACCTGATGATCTTCGCTCGAGTAATCGGTTTGCGCAGGCTCAATCCAATCCTCGCCCACATGCGCAGGCTTTGCGAGTGGAGCGGTGAACACATCGGCTCCCAACTCTGGAAGTGCGGTGTAATCGGTGTCAGGATGCGCTTTTGTGGCCATAAAGTATCATTTGATACTACTGACCCACTAACGCAAGCACAATAAGGGGCAATCCATGGCGCTTAAGGGCAAAGAATACCGCGAACTTCTGGAGCCGATGACCGAAGAACTGGTGGGCATGGCGCGCTGGGCGCGGGCGACGGGCGCGCGGATTGTCGTGATCTTTGAAGGGCGCGATACGGCGGGCAAGGGCGGCGCGATCAGAGCGGTTCGCGACAAGCTGAACCCGCGCCAATGCCGCACGGTGGCGTTATCCAAGCCGAGCGAAGAAGAGCAGACGCAGTGGTATTTCGAGCGTTATGTAAAGCACCTTCCCCATGCAGGCGAAATCGTGCTGTTTGACCGTTCGTGGTACAACCGCGCAGGGGTTGAACGGGTGATGGGGTATTGCACCCAAGAGCAGGCAGAGGCGTTTTTGACGGTCGCCCCGACGTTCGAGAAGATGCTCACTGATGATGGCATATTGCTGTTCAAATACTGGCTTACCACCGATCAGGACCGTCAGGAGGAACGCCTTAAGGAGCGAGGCGAGGATCCACTGAAGCGTTGGAAACTGTCGCCTGTCGATCTGGCAGCGCGGGAGAAGTATCAGGCATACACTGATGCGCGCGAGGCAATGTTGAAAGCAACGCACACGGACCACGCACCCTGGACCCTGGTTGATTTCAACGACCAGAAGGGCGGCCGGCTCACGCTAATCCGCGACCTGCTCGACCGCATGCCCGATATGCACATCGAACCTCCAAAGATCGATTTTCCTGACCTTGGGCATGAGCCCTATGCGGAAAGCTATGGCGTGATCGAGCCGATCAAGGATTATCCGATAGATTGACAATTCCGCGACTTCGATATAAATATGATATCATAATTATATCGAAGGAGTTTCTCTATGTCTGGTCACTCTGTGCCTATGACGTCGAGCCGGGAGAGAGCCGGTTCTGCCTACAATGGCTATCTCATGCTGGCGATCTTCAGCGCTATCACATTGGCGGTGGTCTTTATGATCATTGGTGCGATCCCGCCCGAAGGCGCGGCCAAATCGGTCAAGTTGGCCTTTGTCGGGACGCTCGTCACAGGCGCGCTTGCAGTGCTGTTCGGCCTTATCGGTTTCTTTATGATCCAGCCCAATCAGGCGGCTGTCATCACCCTGTTTGGCGAGTATCGCGGGACGGTGCGCAAGGAGGGCCTGCAATGGGTTTGGCCATGGATGATCAAGCAAAAGGTCAGCGTTCGCGCCCACAACATCCATTCCGAAAAGGTCAAGATCAACGACCTGCGCGGCAACCCGATTGAGGTTGCCTGCAACGTGGTCTGGCGCGTTTCGGACACCGCACAGGCCGTGTTCGACGTCGATGATTACAAGGAATTTGTGAACATCCAGATCGAAGCGGGCCTTCGCACGGTAGGCGCGCGCCATCCATATGACGATATGTCTGATGACGACAAAACCACCCTTCGTGGCAGCGCCGATGTGGTCAACGCCGAGCTTCGCGAAGAGCTGAACGAGAGGCTCGCCGTAGCAGGGATCGTGGTCGATGAAGCGGGCCTTACCCACCTTGCCTATGCACCCGAAATCGCAGGCGCGATGCTGCGCCGCCAACAGGCAGACGCGGTCATCGCGGCGCGCAAGAAGGTGGTTATCGGTGCGGTTTCAATGGTCGAGGATGCTTTGGCCAAGCTTTCACAAGATGGCATCATCGACCTTGATGACGAGCGCAAAGCCGCCATGGTCTCCAACCTGATGGTGGTCCTGTGCGGTGACCGCGAGGCGCATCCGGTGGTCAACACGGGCACACTTTATCAGTAACCTGCAAACCTGAAGGAGGCAGCGATGGCTGCACCCTCAAACAAACCGCCTGGAAAAAAGGCATACGCATTGCGGCTCGATCCGGCGGTTCACGCTGCGGTCGAGCGGCTCGCGGGCGCGGAATTGCGGTCTGCCAATGCGCAGATCGAGATGCTTTTGCGCGAGGCGTTGGAGGCGCGCGGGATCAAGGTGGAGAAGACCAAAACGCCAAGACGCGGGCGGCCACCCAAGAGCTAGAGCTGCGCGCTGGCCTTGGTGATTTGCCGCCCGTCGCTGGCAAAGGCGCCCAGTTCAAAGCCGTCTTCGCCTTTGCGCATCACGAGATTGAGCGCATCACCTGCAATCGCTGGCGAGACACCTCTAAAGGCAAAGTGGCGCAGGCGGTTGTCGCCAAGTTCGCTTGCCGCCAATTGCAGGAGCAGCGAAGCGCTGAGCGGGCCGTGCACCACAAGCCCGCGATACCGTTCAACCGCGCTCGCATAAGGTGCATCATAGTGGATGCGGTGCGTGTTAAATGTCAGCGCCGAATAGCGGAACAGCAGGCGCTCATCGGGCACGATAAGGCGGTGCGCGTCCCACTCGCTTGCATCGAAAACGCCTTCTCCCGGTTCAGGTGGGCTCAGCGGCGCATCAGCAGCAGCGGCCTCGCGGTAGACGAGCGTCTGTGTTTCGCGCACCGAAAGCGTACCATTGGCCTTGGTCTCATGCTCGACATTGACGAAAGCAAGCTTGCCGGAACCCCCCTCTTTCTCAGCTATCGAGGCAACCCTGCTGGTGCGCTCAACCACGGCTCCAATGGCGATGGGAGCGATGAAGCGAATATCACTCGACGCCCACATCCGGCGCGGCATTTGGAACGGTGGAAGGAAGCTATCGGGGCTCTCATCACGGGCCGGGTGGCCATCTTCACCAAGCGCGGCGGTCCGCGCGTCAGGGGTACACAGCGCGAGGTGGATACCTTGCGGCATGATCCATCGCTCAGGAACGTCGATGTTGAATGTCGCGCACCACTGCGTCGCGGTTTGCGGGGTCAGCGTATCGTGAGACTTTTGCTCACGCCCGATCCAGTCGTCGAAACTCATGTCGCTCTCTCGAATACTGCGGCAATCCCCTGACCACCGCCAATGCACATTGTCTCCAGTGCGTAGCGAGAACCGCGTCGGTGCATTTCGGCTGCCATATCGGCAAGAATACGCCCACCGGTCGCCCCAATCGGGTGACCAAGCGAGATGCCTGAGCCGTTTACGTTGAGGATTTCGCGGCGCGTATCGTCCTCGCTCCAGCCCCAGCCTTTGAGGACGGCGAGCACTTGCGGGGCGAAGGCTTCGTTGACTTCGACAAGGTCGATATCGTCCCAGCTGTATCCGCGCCGCTCAAACAGTCTTTCGGTCGCAGGGACAGGCCCGATCCCCATGCGCGACGGGTCGCAGCCCGCCGCGGCCCATCCGCCAAACCAGAGCGACGGGGTAAGGCCCAGTTCTTCAAGCTTGTCCTCTGCCACGACAAGGCACGCAGCAGCCGCATCGTTTTGCTGGCTCGCATTGCCAGCAGTAACGATTGCCTCGGGGTCACGTTTCCCGTCAATGGCGCGCAATTGGCCCAGCGTTTCCATCGAAGCGTCTGAGCGGAAACCCTCGTCACGCGCAAAGGTTACCGGATCGCCGCGACGCTGAGGCACATCAACGGGGACGAGGTGATCGTCAAACTTGCCCGCTTCCCATGCGGCGGCGGCATTCTGGTGCGAGCGCACGGCGTAAGCATCGGCCTCCTCGCGGGTGATGTTGTAGTCTTTGGCCAAGTTCTCAGCTGTTTCGATCATGCCGGTTATGATGCCGAAACGCTCTATTGGCTGGCTCATCAGGCGGCCTCGCGAGAGGCGATCATGCAGCGTGATATCGCCCATCCGCGCCCCGCCGCGCCCTTGCAGCGTGTAGTGCTCGACATTGGACATGCTCTCACATCCGCCTGCGACCACCACGTCTGCCATGCCCGTCTCAACCATCATTGCCGCATTGGCGACCGCTTGCAGCCCTGACCCGCAACGGCGATCAAGCTGGTAGCCGGGAACTTCGAGCGGAAGGCCAGCGGCGAGCCATGACCAGTGTCCAATCGCAGGCGCTTCCGCGTTGCCATAACCTTGGGAGAAAACCACGTCATCGACGCGCTCCGGGTCGATGCCGCTACGCTCGACCAGTGCCTTCAAGATGATCGCGCCAAGCTCGCCAGCGTTCAGGCTGGAAAGCCCTCCGAGGAACTTGCCGACGGGTGTGCGAAGGGGAGAAACGATGGCGGCGCGCCGGGGTGATGAGTGGCTCATTAGCGGTTCCTGTAATCGGCGTTTTCATCGGACAGAGCAACGGTCCCTGCATCAATCAGCTTGGCGATTGCGCCAGAAGACAGGCCCAGTTTCTCGGCCAGCACTTCTTCAGAATGCTGTCCAAGGAAGGGCGCAGGGGCGGGGTTGCCTGCCTCATGTTCTGGCATATTCGCAAAAGAGCGCGTGGCTGGATATTCAAAGCCCGATGGGTTGGCAGGCGAGGGCCCAAAAAGCGGGTTCTGCGTCACAAGCACCGGGTCGTTTGAGGCCTCGTGATGCGAACGGTATTTTTCAAACGTACAGCCTTCTGTTGCCATGCGCCCGGAAAGTGTCTCGTAATCATAGGTTTGCGCCGCGGCTTGAAACAGGTCGAACAGCCGGTGGCGGTTTTCGAAGCGGGGGCGGTCGCCAGCGTTGAAATCGACGCCCAGTTCAGCTTCGAGCGCGGCAATTCCGTCTGCAACACCAAACGCAGCAACAAGGCCCGTCCATTGCTTGGGCGTGAGCGCTGCAACCATAAAGCGGGTGCCGCATTTCGTCTGGAAATCGCGCCCAAACGCACCCCAGATCGCATTGCCAAGCCGCTCTCGGTCGGACCCGCGATAGAGCATTTCGGCCATGGTGCCCGAATTGGCGAGCGTCCCGATTGCGACATCACCCAAAGGCACGCGCATCTCGCTCCCTTGTCCGGTCACCCCGCGGTTGTGGAGTGCGGTCATCAAGGCAAATGCGGAATAAGCGCCAGTGATAAAATCCCACGCTGGCAGTGGCTGGCTGATCGGCAGAGCGGTTTCAGGGTCCCATTCCTCTGGCCCCGTCATCAGCGGGTATCCAGCAGCGGCATTGACGGTGAAGTCCATCGCCTGACGCCCATCGTGCCAACCCATGATGCGCACACTAATCATGTCGCTTCGTTTGGCCTCCATCGCAGCGTGGCTGAGGAAGCTTTTTTCGGGCAGATTGGTGATGCACTGACCGGTTTTCGCAGCAAGCTCGACGCATAGTTCGCGCCCCTCGCCGCTGCGCAGGTCCAGGGCGACCGACTTCTTTGCGCGGTTCAGGTTCTCCCAAGAGAGCGAGCGGCCCTCTTTGGTCAGCATATAGCGGTCGTAATCAAGCCCGCCCGCCTTGTGGTCCACGCGGATGACTTCCGCGCCCATTTGCGCGCAATAAAGGCCCGCTGTTGGCGAAGCGACAAAGCTCGACACCTCTACAATCGAGAGGTCGTTTAGGAGTTGGTACATATGTGTCCCCGGTTGGGCCCAATGGTATTGGGACCCAAGAAATCAGCCGTTCAGAGCTTCCCATTCGCGCAGCATATGCTTGGCGATTTGAAGCTGGAGGATTTGCGTTGTGCCTTCGTAAATGCGGTAAATGCGCGCATCGCGGTAAAAGCGCTCGGCGTCGTATTCGGCCAGATAGCCCGCGCCGCCATAGACCTGCACCACACGGTCCACCACGCGGCCACACATTTCACTTGAGAACACCTTAAAGGCGGCGGCTTTGATAAGGATATTCTCACCCCGATCAGCGCGGCTTGTCACGTCGCGCATCATCGCTTCGGCGGCGTAGATCTCGATCTCGCTATCGGCGAGCATTTGCTGGATCAGCTGGAAGTTTGCAATCGGTTCGCCAAAGGCCTTGCGCTCATTGGCGTATCGGATCGCTGAATCAAGCGCCCGGCGCGCATAGCCTGCTGCTGTTGCGCCCACAGAAATCCGCCCGTTATCAAGGCTCTGCATCGCAAAGCGGAAACCCTTGCCGGTTTCGCCGCCTAAAAGCGCCTCTCCCGGAACCTCCACATCGTCGAGCATAATGTCTGAGATGTGGCTGCCCGATTGGCCCATTTTCTTGTCCGGTGATCCGGTGGACACGCCAGCCGCATTCATCGGCACCAGAAACGCGCTGACGTGTGCGTTCTTGGGAAGGTTCTCCTTCTCCGTACGCGCCATGATAAGCGCAACATCGGCATGGGGGGCATTCGTGATATAGCGTTTGGTGCCGTTCAAAACCCAGCCATTGCCATCTGCGCTTGGGCGCGCGGTGGTTTGCAGGCCAGCGCTGTCCGATCCCGATCCCGGCTCAGTCAGACCGAAGCAGGCGATCTTGCCTTCAGCAAGCTTTGGAAACCATTCTGCGCGCTGATCCTCGGTTGCACCGTTTTTAAGAGCGCTTGCGAACATCCCTACATTGATCGAGAAAATTGAACGATAGGCGGGTGCTGCATAAGCCATGATGTTCACGGTGCGCGCATATTGGCTCATATTGAGGCCCGCGCCGCCGTATTCTTCGGGCACGGTCAGGCCAAACAGGCCCATCTCGCGCATCTCTTGTATGATGTCAGCGGGGACCGCGTCGTTCTCAATCACTTGAGGTTCTGCCGGGATCAACCGCTCACGAACGTAGCGCTCCAATTGCTCGGCGAATTGTTCGAAAGTCTCTTCATCCATGCCCGGATTGAAGGTGGCTCCTGACTGCAATTGGCCAGTTTGAGGTGCGTTCATTCGTCCTCTTCCTCTTCAGCTTCCTGTGAGCCCTGCTCAGATGCGGCTGCAGTCTCTGGTGCAGTGCCTGCGAGCACGCCTTCGGGAAGACGGCGTTCGTCCAGCATTTCAGCCGCCTCATCGAGCGCCTGTGCCTCGTCCACGCTGACCGAGCCCGGACCATCCGCCCCGCCCGCATCACAGGCGCAGAGGAGGGCTCCGGACATCAAAGCAGCGCCTAATGCGGGCCACCTTGCGGTCATGGCCTAATTGATCTCTTCTGAGATTTCCGCAGCAGCAGCGGCGGCAGAAGCAGCTTCTGCAGCAGCAGCAGCTTCGGCTGCGACATTCGCCGCCGCTTCAGCAGCTTCTTCAGTTGTCTCAAGGCTTGGCGCCGTGTCAGCTGGATCGACTTCTTCAAGGACGGCGGGATCTTCCGCTGGCTCTTCGGCCACTGGCTCAAGCGCCTCGTCAGCGGGCATTTCAACCGTGTCTGGCATCGCTTCGGTTGATGCATCGTCAGTGCTGCCACATGCGGCAAGACCAAGGCTGCCAAGAGCGGCGATTACTGCGAGTTTCTTCATGTGGGTATCCTCCTACCAAACGTCATAATGTGTTCGGGCAACGGTGTAGCGGGCGAGGCGGCGTTAAGCCAAGCCCCAATTGATGGACCGAAACGGTACACTGGCCAAACAACGGCTCCCGCTGTTGCGGTTTGCCCGATATATCGCTAGGCATGAGAAGCTATCTGAAACCCTCCGCCCCTCCCATGCCGCAGCGCATTGCCAATGCGTTTGACCACGGGTTTTTCCTCGCTGTTCTTTTGTTGGCACTCCTCCTGTTCGCAGGAACTGCCGCAAATGCGCAAAGTGCTCAGCCGTTTTTGATCAAGGAAAACGGACGCAGTTTTCCGACGCTTCAGGCAGCAGTCGATGCGATTGGCGACCGGCGCGGAACGATTGAAATCGCACCTGGCACCTATCGCCAATGCGCTGTCCAAACCGCTGGCGTTGTTATCTACGCAGCGCGCGAAGCGGGAACAGTGATTTTTGACCGGCGCGCGTGCGAAGGCAAAGCGGCTTTGGTGCTGCGCGGCCTTGGCGCTGAAGTGCGCGGGCTTACCTTCACCAATATGGCAGTGGGCGATGGCAATGGCGCTGGCATCCGGCTTGAAAAGGGCGCTCTCAACGTTGCCTATTCGCGCTTTATGAACAGTCAGCAGGGCATTCTCACCGCCGACAATCCCACAGGGCGCATCTATATCCTGCGCTCTACCTTCAGCGGGCTTGGCACTTGCGAGCATTCAGCAGGCTGCGCGCATTCGATCTACATTGGCAATTATGGCGAGCTGACGGTGCGCGAAAGCCGTTTTGAAAAGGGCCGGGGTGGCCACTATGTCAAGGCGCGCACGGCCAATGTGATCCTCGAAGACAACAGCTTTGACGATGCACAAGGCACCGGCACCAATTACATGATCGACCTTCCCGCAGGCAGCAAAGGCACGATCGCCAACAACTGGTTCGTCCAAGGCCGCGATAAAGAGAATTATTCTGCGTTTATCGCTCTGGGAGCAGAAACCCTGCTGCACGATCCTGATGGTTTGGTGGTGAAAGACAACACCGCACGCTTTGTGCCGGGCCTCAACCGGGCAAGCGTATTTCTCGCCGATTGGACCAACTCCCGCGTCGTGATGAGCGGCAACAAGCTGGCGCGCGGTTTGACGAAATACGAGCTTCGGTAACTTGCGCGAATTTCTCACGGCGCTAACCTTGCGTGCATGAAATCAGCTTGGGCCACTGTTTTTTCGATCTTCGCGCTTTGTGCTGTCGTAGTCGCTTTTGTCAAACCTGAACCGTTGTGCGCTGATAGTTGGCCTGCCCCTTTTCAAGAAACTTACCTTTCCGAATGCGGCCAGTTTCGTCTGATTGTTGACCCCGCGCCCGATACAGAGGTCGATGCGTATTATGACAGTCAACACACCGGTTTTGCTTCGGAGCAGCCACACGCAAATGCAAAGCTAGAGGCACGCATCCAAAGCGGTGGTTGGGAGACCACTTGGCAGGGCCCTCTCGAAAATGTGATCGCTCCAACCCATGCGATGGTCAAGGATGATGGCCGCTATGTGGTTACTTTCGACAATTGGTATTCAACCGGTCATGGCAAGAATGTTCTGGTGATTTACCGCGAGGATGGCTCACTTGTGCGGTCAATGGAGCTCACCGACATCGTACCGCAGTATTATAAGGATACCCTTCCCCATTCTGTGAGTTCAGTCAATTGGCTCACAGATGCACTGTTTGTAGAAAACGAGGATGCGATCATTCTTGAGATAGATGGTCCCGGTTCCTCTTTCGCAGCGAGTGACGAAGACACCGTATTCCTCAAGATTGAACTGGATAGCGGTGAGATTGTCGCACGCCGCGAACCTGGTTGGTCAAACGCGCTTAGCGAGGCGGGAAGCCTCGCACTCGAACAAGTAAACGACAACATTGAATATCAGTTTATGTTGCGCAACCCAATCACCGCGCCCGAAAGTTGCGAGGTTTGGCGTTGGCGAAATTATCTTCGCGAAGCGTCAGAAAGGGAAAGGGGAGACGGCGCAAAGAATGTTTCTCCAACCGTCCTTTTGCCGTTCGGGGCGGAAGATCACAAACGCACTTTCGCGAATTTCAAGACCTTCACAACTGATCGTCGTTTGTCGAATAACCATCGGGCAGTTGCAGCGCCATGTGCACCTGACGTGCTTATCGCGATGGCGCGTGAAATCGCCGAGAAAGCCGAAGGCGAAGAGGTATCTGAGCCATATTCCAGTGTGACCCTATACATTTCGACACAAAAGGGCGTCTATGAGGAGGTCGCAAATCTCTTGTCAGCCACAGGTATGATGTTGGTCTGGTTGGACCCCAATCGACCCATTCCTCAAATCCCCGCAAGAATGCCCGATAATCTGACCCGCATCACGGAGCTAAGGGAATACAAAATGGAGCTGGAGGCAGAGATACGCGCTCAGAAATCAAGGTAGACCGAGCTTAACCACCAAACCCGTGAGCAAACGCCACCTTGCCGCTGGGCATTTCCTTAAACGCCGCCTCGGTGAGCGCGTGGATTGTCTCTTCATCGCCCGGTGCCTCTGGCCGAATTGTGACAGGAATTTCGGGACCCCTCATCTCAGCAAGTGTCCTGATTTGTCGCGCTTGGTAGCGAGATAACGCGCGTTGTGCGGATTGTCGGGCAGCTGGTGGTGCACCCGCTCGCTGACCGTGATCCCGGTCGCCTCAAGGCTTTTCACTTTGGCCGGGTTGTTGGTGAGAAGGCGGATGCTCCGCGCCCCGATCAGTTCCAGCATTCGTGCCGCCACGGGAAAATCGCGGGCCTCATCGGGAAGGCCGAGGCGCTCATTGGCCTCAACCGTGTCGAACCCCTGATCCTGAAGACGGTAGGCGCGAAGTTTGTTGATAAGGCCAATTCCGCGCCCTTCCTGACGCATATAGAGCAAGATGCCCCAGCCGCCGTCTTCGCGCGCATGGGTCGCCATAGCTTCAAGGCTTGCATCCAATTGCGGGCCGCAGTCGCATTTAAGGCTGCCCAAAACATCGCCGGTCAGGCATTCGGAGTGAAGGCGCACAAGAGGTTCACGGTCGCCCGATTGCTCGCCGATGATGAGCGCTACATGCTCGCGCGTGTCAGCGGTGGACCGAAAGGCGATGATCTCGCCCGTCTCGCTGGCCGACACCGGAAGGCGCGCGCGGGTGATGATATCGAGCCGCCCTGCATCGGTGTATGCGGCAAGGTCACTGGCAATAAGCGGATGAGGCTCGCCCCCTTCGACAGGGTCGACCATAAAGGCGGGTAAAACGCCAGCGATGCGCGCATATTCCATCGCCGCAACCGCTTCATCGGCCCAATCGATAGGCTCGGCTTTGAACGGGCCTTTGAACGGATTGTTGAGGTCAAGCGAAGGGTCGGCAATCGGGCGCGCCACATCCAGCGACATGGCCTCGCCCGAGCGGATAAGGATAGGGGTGTGTGGCAGATCGCTTTGGCCTTTACCGGGTGCCGCCTCTCGTTGATTGGTCAGCTTCAATGTCGCTGCGCGTGCTGCTGAAATCAGCAGGTGGCTCGACCTTGCCCCGCTCGCAATTGCCGTTTCAATCGGCAAAAGCACCGGCCCGCCCGCAAAATCCAGCGCCCAGCCATGCCTCAGCGCGTCAACCGCCTGCGCCGCGCGGCGCTCTGGCGAAGGGCTTTTCAGATCGGGGGCAGGCTTGTCGCGCATCGAATTTAGATATCGAACTCGGTCACAAGCGGAATGTGGTCTGACGGCTTCTCCCAATCGCGCGCGTCTTCCAACAGGCTGTGCCCGGTTGCTCTGGCGGCAAATTCGGGAGAGGCCCACATATGGTCAAGACGCCGGCCACGGTCATTCACGCGCCAGTCCTTGGAGCGATAGGACCACCAGCTAAAATATCGTTCCGGATCGCGGATGTGTTCACGGCCAATATCGACCCAGCCGTGTGCCTTTTGAAAGCGCTCCAGTGTTTCCACCTCGACCGGCGTGTGGCTGACAACTTTCAAAAGCTGTTTGTGGTTCCACACATCGCTTTCAAGCGGCGCAATGTTGAAATCGCCTACGATCAAGGTGGGCACGTCAAGCGACTTGGCCCAATCTGTCATGCGCTCCAGAAAATCGAGTTTCTGGCCGAATTTGGGGTTTTTTTCGCGGTCAGGCTCGTCGCCGCCTGCGGGGACATAGACATTGTCGATGCGAACGTTTTTGCCGCCAACTTCGCGGTCCACAACCTCCACGCCCACATGACGCGCCTCGCCATTGGCCTGCCAATCGTGACGGGTCACCTCGCGGATCGGAACGCGCGAAACCGTTGCGACCCCGTGATACCCCTTTTGCCCGCAGATCGCCTGATGTTCATAGCCCAGCGCTGCAAGCGCATCGGCCGGAAACTGATGTTCCTGACATTTGATCTCTTGCAAGCACAGCACATCAGGCCCTTGCATTTCGAGATATTTCTCAATGATGGGAAGGCGCAAACGCGCAGAGTTTATGTTCCAAGTGGCAACGCTAAGCATGCAGGGTCAATTAGGCGTAAGTGCCGCGCCCCACAAGCTTTGGCCTAGGCGCCAGACAACAAAAAACCCCAGCACCGGGGGGCGTTGGCGCTGGGGTTCCTTGTTAGCGTTCGTCACGCTTGGTCAAGACGGACTTTCACGAGAAAAGGGCAACAGGGGGGAAACCCTTTCTCATCCGTCTTACCTACGGTTTTACCGGGAGTTGGCTTTCACGTAAATGAACGTGGTCCTAGGTTTGTCGCAGAATTACAACTTTTCGAGGGCGAGGCGTTCATCCCGGTCGACGAGAAGAGCGACGCGGATCGCGGAAGGTGAATGTCGAATCAGGAACGGCAACGCCATAGCGGTGATTCCTGAGGCGAACGGTCGTCCGATGATTTTGCGCATCCAGGGCTACCCAGTGTGTGAGCTCCAATCCGCCGGGCGCGCCGGGCTTGCGCACAAAAATCAGGTTGATTCGGCCAAACTCAGGCTTGTTCGGGTCACGCACATCAATGCTAAGAACATCGCTGCTTCCGGTTGGCACAAGCGTACCGAACTGTTTTACGTCGCGATTAGGATCAAGCAGCGCGCCCAAAGGTGAACTCTTGATGGGCCAGCGTTCAACCTGATTGACCTCATAGTCGATCATGTAGAGCGATTTGCCGTTGGAAACCACGAGGAGATCTGCGTCCTTGCCGTAATCGAAGCGGATTTTGCCCGGACGCTTTAACGTCATCGTGCCTGCCACAGTGTTGCCGGCGCGGTCGATCTGGTTGAAGTTGGCCTTCATCGTCGAAATCGCGCGCAATGCGGTTATAGCGCGGTCAAGGTCGGCGCTGCTGGACTGGGCCTGCGCCGGAGGCGCCAAAGAAGGGGTGGTGTTTGAATTGCCCAGCGATAGGCCAAGCGCAAGAGTGCCAGCGGCAGCAAACGCAATGCCGAGCGGGCGGAGGAGTTTCATCGTTTTCATAAGATGACAGTTACGCTGATTGCGTTGAACTGTCGATGAACTTCGCGACGAACGTGGCGATGAATTTGCAGACACTGCAAGGCTTTCCATCCCGCAGTCAGCCAGACCTTACTTGATCTTGGCTTCCTTGAATTCAACGTGCTTACGAACCACGGGGTCATACTTGCGGAAGGTCATCTTCTCGGTGATGTTGCGCGGGTTCTTTTTGGTCACATAGAAAAAGCCGGTGTCAGCAGTCGACACGAGACGGATTTTCACGGTTGCTGGCTTCGCCATTGCAAATTCCTACAAATACAGGTGAGGCCAAATGGCCGTAAAAACAAAGAGCGGCGCTTGCTTGTATCCAAGCACGCCGCCTTACAGACGCGCGCCTCTGAGCGATTCACGGGGAAAAGTCAAGCAGAGTCGCGGTCTCAGGATGACAGTATCAGGATCACAGTCTCGGGGCCACGTCTCGGGGCCACAGTCTCGGGGCCACAGTCTCGGGGCCACAGTCTCGGGGCCATGGTCTTAAGGCTCACCAATCAGAACCGTTCACTTTACCGCGCCTGGATTTTACATCGCTGCGCACTTTCTTGGCCTTGAGGCGCTGTGTCTTGCCCACGCGGTTCACGCGGGATTTGGCGCGTTTCTTGGGAGCGCGATGCGCAGCCTCAAGCATTTCGGCCAAACGTGCGCGGGCAAGCGTGCGATTCGCTTCCTGTGTACGGTGTTGGCGCGCGGTGATGAGAAGGTCGCCCGATGTGGTCAACTTGGATCCTGCAAGCGTGCGCAGCCTTGCAAAAACGGGCGGGGGCAATCGCAGCGCGTAAATATTGACGCGCAATTGAACCTCGGTTGCAACCTTATTGGCGTTCTGACCGCCCGGGCCAGAGCCTGCGAGGAAACTCTCCTCGGCAAGGGCATGGGCGCGGTTGAGAAGCGCCTTATCCATCGTCCTGCTCTGGAGCGGCGGGCTGGGGTGAAACCGGTTCAGGCGCAACTGTTGGTGAAGCCTCGGGTAAAGCTGGCGGCGTAGGGGCCGTTAGCCCGGCGCGCAGGAAATCCTCGGGGAAAGGCGCGTGCGCTGTAATCGCGGGCTTGCCTTCACGCTCCACCGCAATCGTCTCTGCGTGAAGCATGGTGCGCGGTGCGCCCTTGTTCTGGCCGCGCACTGGCCCATAGACCGGATCACCCAAAAGCGGCGCACCTAACCCTTGCAATGCATGCACTCTGAGCTGGTGTGTGCGCCCTGTCTCGGGCCGGAAACGGATGAGCGAGCGCACGCGGTCGCCCTCTCCGATGGTTTCAATCAGCTCCCAATGCGAAACAGCAGGCTTGCCCTTTTTCGCAGCAATCATGCGCCAGCCTTTCTCAGCAGAGCTGATTTTGGAAAGCGACAGCTCAATCGTGCCGGATTGCTCGGCGGGCAGAAAGTCGATCACCGCGAGATAGGTCTTGGCCACAAGGCGATCTTCAAAAGCTTTGTTAAACCGTTTCAACGCCTTGGGATTGCGCGCCAGCAACAAACAGCCTGATGTGTCCGTATCAAGCCGGTGGACGGGGACCGGGCGGCGCTGAAACCCAAGCTTCAGATCGTCGAGATGGTCGTTAAGGCACGGCCCGCCGCGCTTTGGGCGATCCACCGGGAGCCCGGCTGGCTTGTTGATGACGAGCGCTTCGCCGTCTTCAAAGAGAATGGGGATGGAGGTCATAATAGCCCCCTATCGCCTCGCCCCCCGCTTGTCGAAGGGTGTTTCGCTAGACCAGCCTGGCCGAGAACAGTCCGCGCACCGCATTTCCAAGCTGAAAACCGCCCGCAAGATCATCCAGCGTCAATTCTGCCTCGCGCGCGCGGCCTTTCTCGATCAGATATTCGCGCAAGATGCCCGGTAACAGTCCATGCGACGTCGGTGGGGTGAGCAAGATTCCACCGCGCTCAACAAAAATGTTGGTGAAGCACCCTTCGGTTACAAAGCCGTCCTCGCGCACCAGAACCGCTTCGCTGCCGCCAAGCGCTTTGGCTGCGTTTAATGCGTCCTCGTAAAAACCGCGGTCGCTGGTCTTGTGGGCGAGGCGCCAATCGCTGGGGTCCAGCGGGTTTGGCAAGGCGACCACCGGGACAGGCCCGGCAAAGGCTTTCGGCAGGGGTGCGGTTTCAATGACGCTCGCCCCGCTTTTTGAGGTGAGCAGACGCACCTTGGAAGGCTCAGCCAGCTCAAACACCAGCGCTTGAATTTGATTGCGCAAAGCATGGCGATCAAACTCAAACCCGAAGGCCTTGGCGCTGCGTTTCATGCGCGCGAGGTGCAATTCGAGAAGCGCAATCCCTGTTTCAGGGTCGAACGCCATCGTTTCAATAAGGTCTGCGCCGCCAGCAGTGCTCCCCTGCGAATTCTGGCGCGCAAAGCCCGCTTTCACCTCGCACTCGCGGCGCTCGACCAAGGGCTCGCTATCGGCGACAATCGCAGAGCCCACGCCCAGAATGGCGCTGCCCTGCCCGTTTTCAATCGGGGTCAGCCGCAAGGTGCGGATTGCCACATTGAAGGCTGCCGACCCGTCAGCGCCAATCCGCCCAATCGCGCCGCAATATGCCCCTCGCGCATCGCGCTCTGTTTCTTGGATAAGCTCCATCGCCCGGATTTTGGGCGCGCCGGTGATCGAGCCGCAAGGGAACATCGCGCGCACCAGATCGCTGGCGCCCATGCCTTCTGCAAGCTTGGCGCGCACGCTGGATACCATTTGGTGGACGGTTGGATAGCTCTCAATCGCAAAGGGAGCATCGACCCGAACGCTTCCCGGCACCGCAACGCGCGAGAGGTCGTTGCGGATGAGGTCCACGATCATCAAATTCTCGGCCTTGTCCTTGACCGATCCTGCCAGTTCCTGCGCCAAGGCGGCGTCTGCCGCCGCATCACTCCCACGCGGGCGTGTGCCCTTCATCGGTTTTGCCTTTGCGCGGCCTTCAGGGTCGAGTGCCACGAACAGTTCTGGCGAAAAGCTCAAAAGCCAATGTGAGCCATCGAAAACAATGCCGCCGTATCCCGCATTCGCGCTCCCCCGAAGCTGCGCATAAAGCGCCAAGGGATCGCCGCGATAAGAGCCAGCCAGAGGATAGGTCAGATTGGCCTGATAAATATCTCCATCACGAATGGCCTCGCGAAGGGTCTCAAATGCGGCCTCATATCCCGCGGGTGACAATTGCGGTTCCATCGGACCAAGCCGCGCCTCACCATCTGCCCGTGCCGCAAGCCATGCGGGCACGTCTTTGGCTGCAATCCGCGTCGGCGCATCGAACAGTCCCAGCCACACAAGCGGACCCATCGCACCGCTTCGCGCAGCGGCAAGGGGAACAAGCTTATCTTCAAGAACGAGCCCCGCTTCATAAGCGATCATACCGGCAAGCTCTGCGTCATCGGGTTTGGCCTTTTGGCGCGCTGCCTCGGCCGCTTCGAGCGCCGGGATCACATCTTGGGGCCGGTGGGCTACAAACACCTCACGCGGCGCCGAATAATACAGCGCATCAGCCGCAGCGCCCACCCCACCATTAACCGGTGCGCGGGCGTCGTCGAGCAGTACGAAACACTCTGGACTATCAAGCTGACCCATCGCCTTCGAGCTTTAGGCCCCTCACACTTCCAAGTCGATAGGGACCTTTGGGTAAATCGAGCCTCGCGGTTGACCAAATCTTCGCTGAGCGGCACATCTTGGCCAAACGAATTCTGGGTAAAGGTAACACACGCGATGAGCGAGATATTTCTGGGTCTTGGTGGCAATGGCGAAAATCAGAGCCTCGCCCTGTCGCGGGCCAACCGCCATGGCTTGGTCGCAGGGGCAACCGGCACGGGTAAGACGGTCACACTCCAAGGTCTGGCTGAGAGCTTTTCCGCTGATGGCGTGCCTGTCTTCGTTGCCGATGTAAAAGGCGATTTGTCCGGCATTGCGATGCCCGGTTCGCCAAAGTTCAAACATGCCGAAAAGCTTGAGAGCCGCGCAAAAGAGCTTGGGATGGAGGATTACGCCTATTCCGATAATCCCGTGATCTTTTGGGATTTGTACGGCGAACAAGGCCACCCCATCCGCACCACCGTGACCGAGATGGGCCCGCTCCTTTTGGCGCGTCTGCTTGATCTGAACGACACGCAGGAAGGCGTCCTTCAGATCGTTTTCCGCTATGCCGATGACAATGGGCTCTTGCTGCTCGACTTTGGCGACCTGCAATCGCTTCTCCAATGGGCGAATGAGAATGCTCAGGAGTTGTCGGGCGCAGGATATGGCAACGTCTCGCGGCAATCGGTGGGCGCGATCCAGCGGCAATTGCTCTCGTTTGAATCGCAAGGCGCCGCCCACTTTTTTGGTGAACCCGCGCTTGAAATCGACGATTTTCTTCAAAAAGACGAAGAAGGACGTGGCTATGTGAATGTGCTGGCCGCTGACCAGTTGATGCGTTCGCCAAAGCTTTATGCGACCTTCCTTTTGTGGCTTTTGGCAGAGCTGTTTGAGACCCTTCCCGAAGTGGGCGATCCTGAAAAACCAACGCTCGTCTTCTTCTTTGATGAAGCGCACCTTTTGTTCGATGACGCGCCCAAAGCGCTTCAGGATAAAATCGAACAGGTGGTCCGCTTGATCCGGTCAAAAGGCGTCGGCGTTTACTTTGTCACCCAGAACCCGATCGACATTCCGGAAGAAGTCGCAGGGCAATTGGGCAACCGTGTGCAACACGCCCTTCGCGCCTTCACCAAGCGCGACCAACGCGCGATCAAGGCGGCTGCGGAAACCTTCCGGATCAACCCTGATCTCGATGTCGAAGCGGCCATTACCGAGCTCAAAGTGGGTGAGGCGCTTGTCTCCACCCTCGACGAAGAGGGCGCGCCCACGATTGTGCAACGCACGCTCATCAAGCCGCCTCGCTCGCGCCTTGGCCCGGTGAGCGCCAAAGAGCGCGCCATCATCCAGTCGGTGAGCCCGTTCGATGGGAAATATGACCAGGTGGTCGACCGTCAGAGCGCCGAAGAAGTGCTCGCGCAAAAAGCAGCGGACGCGGTAGAGACCGCTCAGGAAGTCGAAGAGAAAGGCGAAGAAGAGGTCGCCAAACGCTCACGCAAGTCCACATCGATCTGGGAGAAGGCGATGTCGCGCGGGGCCAAGGTTGCAGCGGGCGGCGTTGCTGGCGTGGCAGCCGCGGCTGTCCTCGGAAAGAAGTCGCGCGCCAATCCGGTCGCATCGGGGCTGACCTCGGCGGCGGGTTCGATCGCAACCGATTTGGCCGGCCCTATCGCCGGGCGATTTGTGCGCAATCTGATCGGCGGATTGATGCGGTGAAGCTGGCGTTGGCCAGCCTTGCAGCGCTCGCTCTTGGAGCGTGCACTCCTCCAGCGTTCCCTGAAGGTGCAAGCGGTGTATCGCCGCAGCCTGCAACGCCTGCCACGCCTGCCACGGTGGTGGTCGCCTTTGACCGTGAGAGCATAACGCCGCTTATCGTTGAGGGGCTTGCCGACCGTTCCACCGGGCGCGAAGTCAAAGCCAATGACCCGGTGCGCATCGCCAGCATTTCCAAACTGCTGATGGCGCTTGCAGCCCTGCGCTTGGCCGAACAGGGTGTGGTCGATCTGGACGCGGATGTGTCGGCGTATCTGGGCTACAAGGTCCGCAGCCCCGGCTTTCCCGATACCCCTGTAACGCTGCGGCAATTGATGGATCATCGCTCTGGCCTGCGCGACGCGAGCGGTTATGTAATCCCCTTGGGGGATAGCCTTGAGGAAAAGCTTCAGGACCCGGCAAGCTGGTACGCCGATGCGCCGCCGGGTAGAGCGCCGTTTGAATATGCCAATATCGGTTCACCCGTGGTGGCCAGCGTTTTGGAGGCGGCAAGCGGCGAGCGCTATTATGCACTCTTGAACCGGTTGGTGTTTGATCCGCTTGGGATAGAGGGCTGCGCCAACTGGATCGGCTGTTCACCCGAAATGGCGGCGCGCGCTGTGACGCTCTACCGTGACACAGGCGAAATTGCCCGCGATGATGTGCACGATCTTCCGCCTGGCTGCACAATCCCTGTGGCGGACGGGGTTGAATGCTCGCTTGAGGATTATGTGCCCGGCAGCAACGCCTCTGTGTTCAGCCCGCAAGGCGGCGTGCGCATCGGCATGGTGGACCTGGCCCGCGTCGGGCAAGCGCTCGTGCAAGAGGGCGAAACGCTGATCTCTGAACGTTCGATTCAGGCGATGCTTGCCGCCGCTGATCCGGTGATTGAAGGCCAAGAGTTCTTCTGCGGCTATGGCCTGCATATGCAAGCGCTAGAGACGCCGGAGCGCGAGTGTATGGACGCGCTCTTCAAAGATGGTGTCACCCGTTATGGCCATGCGGGCGAAGCATACGGCCTGCGATCTGGCCTATGGTTCGATCCTGTAAGCGGGACCGGCATCGCCTATTTCATCACCGCCGTTCCGCCCCGCCAAAGCGCTGAGGATGAGGGCGGGTTTGATGAAAGAGAGCTGGCCTTGATCGCGCGGTCGCAAAGATTACTCGCTGAGCGGTGAATGGGTCAGCCGAAAGTCTTCAAATGTGAGGCGGCACGGCATCTCAAACTCAAGGAGCGCCTGCCCCCCGCATTCGCGCAGCATCGCCCCTACACTTTCGCGCGCTTCGCCAGTCAATGACGCAAGATAATCGAGAGAACGTTGCAGCATCCACAGGCCGAATGGCAGGGCAGCGCGCTGCCCCGTTATCCCTTCAATGGTGAAGTCCACCATGCCAACCGCGCGCGGGACTCCGGCGCCCGGATTTGCCTTGGCCCAGTGCCCAAGCAAATGTGCGACTGATTGAAGATAGGGGATGTGTTCGCGCATCATCCGTTCCAGCACAGGGATAAGCGTTTGGGGGATTGCATCGCCGGGCAGGAACTCGCCTGAATGGGGAACAGGCGCAATCATCCGTTCAACCCAGCGCGCGACGTTGGGGGCAAGCCGCTTCATCATTTCGCCGCTCTTGGGATCGCGATAATTGTGGGCGTAGAGCGGACCAATGAGGCCATAATCACCAATACTTGGCCGCGATCCCAGCACAAAATCATGGGTGCCAAAATGGGCGTCGAGGTCGCTTAAAAGCGCCTCATACGATGCCTCAATTGCAGGGACGGTGCCTGCGTTAATGCCCAGCATCGGCACAAAGCCCTTGAACATTGCACCGCGCTTTTTGCCCGCTTCATATTGCTCACTCGCTGTTGCGCCGGGAAGCGCGGTCTTGCCAAATTCGGAGTAAATCCACTCCTCATTATAGTGCCAGCGATAATGCATGGCAGGGATCACAAGCCATTCATCGCCAAAGCATTCGAGCAGCAGGGCCGCGAGGCGTTGTCGCGGAGTTTCAGGATAGACGCGGGGGCCATCAGCCTTAGCCTCAAAATGGTCGATGATGATTGTTGTGTCTTGTAACAAGGTCCCATCGGCGAGCTGCACCACGGGGATCACAGGCCTTCCGACTTGGGGGACCACTTGCGAGGTAAACACCGGATCGCTGGGGAGCTTTTCTGTGTACTCAACGCCTTTCCAATCAAGATAGGCCCGCGCCTTTCCTGAAAAGAGCGAAGGGGGTGCACCAAACAACGTGACGCTCATCAAATGATCTCCCTTGGAATGGCCCTTGCGGCTCGGGGCGCTTGCTTTGGCTCAAAGGGGTAAGCGGATTTCTGCCCTTAAGCCACCTTCTTCACGGTTTGCGAGCACCAAGTCGCCCCCATGGGCCACAGCAATCGCGCGCGCCAATGTAAGGCCAAGCCCTGCGCCGCCGGTTGCTCGGTTGCGCGATGCCTCGCCTCTTGTGAAGGGCTCCATCATATCGGCAATGGCATCGTCAGGAATGCCCGGGCCGTTGTCCTCAAATCGCAAAATCGCATACGCCTCACCGCGGACCACGCAAACCTCTGCCTCCCCGCCGTAGCGCACAGCGTTGGATACAAGATTGCGAAGCGCGCGCTTGATCCAGGTGACTTGGACCTCAGCAACAAGGCGCTGCGGATTGATCATTGTGACAGGCTCGCCAAGATCCTCAAACTCCTCGACCACGCCCAGCGCCAATGCCCCAAGCTCTGTCGCCTCGGTTTGCAAAGATCCTTTGCGCCCCATCCGGGCAAGCATCAAAATATCGTCGAGCGTTGCGGTGATGTCTTCAATCGAGGCTGCCATCTTGGCGCGTTCATCATCGTCTGAAACGCCTTCAATCCGGACACGCAAAGCGGCAAGCGGTGTTTTAAGATCATGCCCAATGGCGCCGAGCATCACGTCCTTTTCATCAAGCAAAGCGGCGACGCGTGCTTCCATCGTATTGTGCGCGGCAATCAGGTGGCGGATGTCAGAAGGGCCGGTTTCCTCAAGCTCGACCACTGTGTCAGGGTCGCGTGAAAAGTCGGCAACGCGCTTCGTCAATGCGGCCAGAGGACGGGTGATTCGGCGCAGCACAAAGAACAATGCGGCGATCAGAAATCCGAAGGTCAAAAGCGTCTGCAAAAGCACCGCGCCAAGCGAGCCTGTGGGCCTTCCCGGTGCAAGCAGGCGCGTTGTTTCCCAAACGCCATCTGCTGTGCGCTGGATCGATGAAACGACCAAAGTGCGGTCGCGCCAATTGGGGTTGGCAGCCAGACGCGGGCGCCTGTCGGCCAGACGCCTGAGGCCGGGCGCATCGCCTGCGCGAAGGACACTGACCATGACGGCGTGGGGTCGCACCCCTTCTGCCTCAAGCACTTCTCGAAGCCGTTGTGCGAGGTCGTCGCGCTGCGTTCCTGCCTGAAGGACGGCTGGCGGATTGTCCGACACGCTGTAGCGCAATTGTGGCGGCAATCGGCCGCCGCGCTCACCATCTCGAAAAGCCCTCCTTGGCCCGCGCTCCCCGCTTTCGCGCCCGTTTTGTGTTTCGGGGCCAAGGCGCGCCGCTCTGATCTCAGCGCGCTCGGCCCCGTTGATCAGGCGAAACGCCGATGTTGTGACCGCCGCGCTTTCCCGGCGCTCCTCGCCTGCGCGAAACAGCAAGGTCACTGATATCGCTTGCGATATCAAAAGGGCGAGCGCGACGCTCACCATGACCTGTCCAAACAGGCTGGAGGGAAGGAGACGCTTCATCAGGCAGCAGGGCCTGGTGCCGCTCGTTTCACGTCTGCGGCAAAGCGATATCCGCCTCCGCGCACGGTCAGGATCAATTGCGGATTGCTGGTATCGGCCTCGATCTTACGGCGCAGGCGGCTCACCTGATTGTCGACGGCCCGATCGAACAATTGCGCGGTGCGCCCTTGCACAAGATCAAGCAGCAGGTCGCGGTCCATCACCTGACGCGGGCTATCAAGAAAGGCGCGAAGGAGGCGAAATTCTGCCGTAGAAATGGGGACGGTGACGCCGTGGGCATCGGTAAGCTTGCGCTTTAACGGGTCCAGCACCCAGCCTTCGAATTGGTAGTGCCAATCCTCCATAGCCTCTGGCGAGGCAGGCGTGCGATCGACTCGGCGAAGAACAGTGCGAATGCGCGCAACCAGCTCGCGCGGCTCAAAGGGTTTGACCACATAATCATCTGCGCCCAGTTCCAGTCCAAGGATCCGGTCCATCGCTTCGCCTTTGGCGGTGAGGAAAATGACCGGCAGGCCGCGTGTCTCAACCAGATGGCGGCATAAGGAAAGACCGTCTTCACCCGGCATCATAACATCGAGAAGGACGATATCGGGCTGCCAAGTGGTCAATTCCGAGCGTGCGGCCGCTGCGCTTATCGCCTGCGTCACCGAAAACCCTTGCCCTCCAAGGTAATCGGCCAAGGGCTCACGCAAAGTCGCCTCATCATCGACCAGCAGGATTTTGGGAGCATCGTCAGTCATCGCCGTCAGTCATCGTGGTCACTCATATTGCGCATTCTGTCATGAAAGGTGTCGGCCCGGCGCGCAAGTCCACCGCGGTAAGGGGATGCGGTGGGCGTGCACGGCCGGGCCGAATGATTGGCAAATGCAAAACGGACCGGGGAGGGGGTAAGCAAGTTTTGCAAATGCCAAACAGGGTCATGCGTTATTAGCGCGAGCGACGATTTTGCCGTTTCTCGCGGGCTGCTGCATGTTCTTCAGCGGTGATCGTGCCAGAGCCATCTGTGTCGAGGCGGTTGAAGCGTGCCTCAACGCTCGCATCAAATTCGGCTTGGCTCACGACCTTGTCGCCATTGGTGTCGGCACGCGCCAGCATCCGCATCGCGCGATCGCCTCTACCACCGCGACCACCTCTGGCATCTGGACCACCGCGCCCACGGCGCATTTCACCCCGTTCGCCACCCCGTTCAGCGCGGCGTTCTGCGCGAGCCTCGCGGCCAGCCATCATTTCAGCCTCTGAAAGTCCTCCGCTGCCATCGGTGTCGAGCCGCTCAAACATGCGGGCTTGACGCTCAGCTGCACGGGTTTGGCGCGCGGCGGTCATTTCGGCAGGGGTCACCTCGCCGTCACCATTTGCATCGGCCTCGGTAAACCGGGCTTTGGCGCGTGCTGCGCGGTCATCTTGACTAAGTTCGCCGTCGCCATTGGCGTCCATGCGGGCAAAGCGCGTCGCTGCGTGGGCTTTGGCTTCGGCAAGGGTGATCTCGCCATCGCCGTTGGCATCTGCGCGGGCCATACCGCGTTCTTGCTGCTGTGCGTATGCGAGGCCTGCACCGCCCACAAGAAGGACGGCGGCTGTGAGAGAGAGGGTTACTTTGCGCATGGGGCGTTCCTTTCAGGGCTTATTATATGTCTTATTTGCATGAAGCTGCAGCATGGACGAAACGCTGGCCTTCTACCCATCTCTCACCCCCACGCGTCATTTGGCGCGGGTCATCGGGGGGTTTGAAGGGTTGAGGGCCAGCTCTGGTTCCTCACCGCAACTCACAATGCCCTTTCTAGAACCTCATTGTCGCACGATTATGCCGGATACGCGCTATTGTGTCGCGCTTTGTATCAGGCAGACCGCCTCATTCATCGGAAGGCAAGAGAGCGCCTATTCAGCAGGCGGCGCCATGCAAAAGACGTTGAGTTTATTGCCGTCCATATCGCGGAAGTATCCAGCATAAAAACCATCGTCACCGCGCGGGCCCGGCTCGCCTTCATCGCTCGCCCCATTGGCGATGGCGACATCATAGACGGCCTTCACCTTTTCAGGGCTGTCGACCATCAAAGCGACCATGGTGCCATTGCCAACGCTTGCCGCTTCGCCATCGAAAGGCTTGGTTGCAGCAAGACCGGCGGTGCCGTCTTCGAAATTGCCCCAGGCGATAAATTCGCCCTCTTCCATCATCCGGCCATATCCCATGGCGCCTGCAACCTTGTCATAGAAGGCCGCCGCGCGAGGCAGGTCATTGGTGCCCAGTGTTACGTAGCCGATCATGTAAGTTCTCCCTTAACCGTGAGCCGCGAGCTGCGACTCGGAACATGGAGAACATTATAGGAACATGTGCGGCGGCGCAAACCGCTTCAAAGCGGCTGCGTCTCGCGTTCGACCCATGCAAGATCATCGCCTTCAAGCTGCGGAGCAAGCAGAGCGCGCACCTTCGCGTGATAATCGTCAAGCCATGCAATCTCGGACGCGGTCAGCAGGCTTTTTTCGATCAAACGGCGATCAATCGGCACCCATGTCAGGCAATCAAAACCGAGATATCGGCCTTCCGCGCCTTCGATTTCCTTCTCAACCGTCAAAACAAGGTTCTCGATCCGGATGCCGAATGCGTCTGGCTTATAATAGCCCGGTTCATTGGAAAGGATCATGCCAGCGTGCAGTTCAGCGTTTGTGCCTGCCTGCCCGCCGGTGGGTTTGGCGATGCGTTGTGGCCCTTCGTGGACGGCAAGGAAGCTGCCCACGCCGTGGCCGGTGCCATGCGCGTAATCGACGCCCGCTTCCCAAAGGTATTGCCGCGCGAGCACATCGATCTGGCCGCCGCAGGTTCCTTGTGGGAAGATCGCGCTATCAATCTGGATATGGCCCTTAAGGACGCGGGTGAAGCGGTCGCGCATTTCGGCTGTGGGCTCGCTGCCTTCGGGGGTATCGATCCACACGGTGCGGGTGATGTCGGTCGTGCCAGCAGGGTACTGCCCGCCTGAATCGACCAGATAGATCGAGCCGGGGGGGATGAGGATATTGCTGTCCTCATCGACTTTATAGTGCGGCAAAGCGGCATGCCCTGCAGCTGCTGAAATCGTGTCGAAGGATGTATCGCGAAGATCGCCGTGCTCGCGCCGGAACCCTTCCAGCTTGGCCGCAGCGGTAAGCTCGTCGATCTCACCAGCAGGGGCTGTCACTTCGAGCCAGCGCAGGAAGCGG
This sequence comes from Erythrobacter longus, assembly GCF_000715015.1. Classification (GTDB taxonomy): domain Bacteria; phylum Pseudomonadota; class Alphaproteobacteria; order Sphingomonadales; family Sphingomonadaceae; genus Erythrobacter; species Erythrobacter longus. Next base: position 106,326 of record NZ_JMIW01000007.1, on the reverse strand, counting down.
CTGACCGCTGCGCCATCGCGGGCTTGTGCGTCCTTGTGCCCTTGCACTTCGGCTGGGTTCTTGACCGCTTTGGCAAGGATTGTCGGGTCATCGCGGAAAGAGAATTTCGCACCGCCTGCACGAAGCGCTTGGGCGATGCCAACCACACCGTAGTTGGGGTCAATGCTGACCTTCTTGCCCGAATATTCGCCCAAAGCGCCGGTAAAGGCACTGCGGTCGCGGATAGTCACCGCATTGCCCAGATGCTGGGTGAGTTCAGGCGTGACCTTTTCAGGCGCGATGAAGAGCTCTGCCGTCCCGTCAGATTTCACGATGACATAGGACAGGGCAACGGGCGTGTGATCAACGTCCTTGCCCCGGATATTGAGGAGCCACGCAATCGAATCGAGCGCGGGCACTACAACCGCATCAAGGCCTTTGTCAGTCAGCCAATCGGCTATCTGGGCCCGCTTGTCGGCGGATGACCTGCCAGCGAGGCTCTCTTCATGGACGAATGCTTGCGCCTCGGACGGCGCGGGCTGATCCGACCAGACCGCGTCCAAAGGATTGCTGTGCGCTGGCACCATGGTGATGCCAGCTGGTTCAACCTGCTTCTCCAGCGCCTCTACCCAGCCCCATGTATGAAGCCATGGATCGTAAGCGATCTTCGCGCCGTCTTCGCTCACTTCCCTGAGCCATGCGCCGAGGCTGTCGCCCGGAATGCTGCGATATTCGAAGAGGTTGCCATCCACCTGATCGCACACTTGCACGGTGTATCGACCATCCACAAAAATCGCCGCATGGGTGAGCGTTACGCAGGCAAACCCCGCAGATCCGCCAAAACCTGTGAGCCAATGGAGACGCTGGGCATAATCACCCACATATTCGCTCATATGTTCATCGGAAATGGGTACGACAAAACCATCGAGCCCGCGGCGTTTGAGTTCCTCGCGCAGGGCCTGCAATCTTGCTTCGTGGGTTTGCATCAGCATTCTATCGGTTCCATTCTCTCGGTTCCATTTGTGCACGCAGGGACTTGTCCCGCCATGGACTCGCATTACAAGTCTCACACATAGGCCTAAGCCGTCGCTCTTTCCAGCGCGGCCTTAGATGCTCCAAGGAGAAACTCGGATGTCGCAATCGCGATTGGTAAGTCTTACATGCGCTGCTGCCTTTATGGCGCTCACCCCGAGCGCCGCGTCCGCCAACACACAAAAGGAACACGCAAACGTGTCAGCCGTCACCCCGCCCATCGCTGAAAAGCGCGAGCATACCTACACTCACCACGGGATCACGATCAGCGACCCCTACGACTGGCTCTATGACAAGTCGTACCCGGTGATCGATGATGAGGATGTGCTCGATTACGTAAAAGCGGAAAACGCCTATTTCGAGGCGAATATGGCGGGGCAGGAGGCGCTGACGACAAGCCTGTTCACAGAGATGCGCGCACGGATCAAGGAGGACGATTCCAGTGTGCCCCAGCGATCAGGCAAATTCATGTATTGGTCCGAATTTGAAGAGGGCGCGCAATATCGCAAGCATTACCGCAGGCCCGTTGGCGCGCCTGAGAGTGCGCAAGCCCAGCTCATCCTTGACGAGAACGAGCTGGCTGAGGGCCTTGAATATTTCCGCCTTGGCGCTCTCACCGTAAGCAAGAACGGGCGTTTTCTTGCCTATTCGACCGACACGGATGGGTCAGAGCGTTACACCGGCCGGATCAAGGATTTGGAGACAGGCGAGCTTCTGGCTGACGAAATGCCGGAACTTCGCGGCGGGCTTACGTGGGTCGCGAATGACACAGCGCTTGTCTACACCCCCTCTACCGAAGAATGGCGCAGCCTTGAGATCAAGCTGCATACAATTGGCGAGCCCAATGACAGCGATGTAACGCTTTATCTGGAGGAGGATCAGAGCTTCAGCGTTGGCGCGGGGCTGAATGCGCAGGAAGATTATCTCATCATCGCGACCGGCGACAATGAGACAAGCGAAGTTCGGTTTGTTTCTGCTGACAATCCGACCGGAGAGCTGACTTTGGTGAAAGCTCGCCAAAAGGGTGTCGAATACAATGTCGATATTCGCGAAAGTGAGCTGTGGGTCTGGACCAATGACGACCACATCAATTTCCGCCTCGCCAAAGCCGATTTGCAGACACCCGGCGAATGGCAAACCGTCATTGCGGGCTCCAACGATTTCTACCTCACCGATTTTGATCTGTTTGAGACATTCTTCGTCACCGAAGGACGCTTGAATGGTCTCGATGCAGTGCAAATCCGTCGTTATGATGCGCCGCTGGAAATCGAGCCGGTTGTCTTCCCTGAGGCGAGCTATGACGCAGGGCTGACCTATAACCCTGAGTATGACCAAACGGTGCTGCGCCTGTCGTACGAGAGCATGGTCACGCCCGATACGGTGTATGACTACGACGTGGCGGCAAGGACGCTCACGACCCTTAAAACGCAGGAAATCCCGAGCGGTTATGATGCGTCGCTCTACACCACCGAGCGTGTCGAGATCGAAGCGCGCGACGGCACCATGGTTCCGGTCAGCATTGTGATGCGCAAGGACCGCGCGGAAATCTTGGCGAAAGCAGGCATCGAAGGCCCCGGCCCGCTGCATCTCTATGCCTATGGGGCTTATGGCTATGCCGTGCCTCCCGGCTTTTCCACCACGCGCCTCAGCCTCGTGGATCGCGGCTTTGCCTATGCGATTGCGCATATTCGCGGCGGGGATGACCTTGGGCGGCGCTGGTATCTGCAAGGCAAGATGTTCGAGCGCACCAACACCTTCAACGATTTCGTTGATGCAGGGCGCGGCCTTATCGCGAAAGGCTACACCGCAGAAGGCATGGTGACCGCGAGCGGCGGCTCAGCAGGCGGCGAATTGATGGGCGCGATCATCAACCAAGACCCGTCGCAATATGGCGCAATCGTTGCCCACGTCCCCTTTGTCGATGTGCTGGGCACGATGCTCAATAAAGACCTCCCGCTGACGCCGGGCGAATGGCAGGAATGGGGCAATCCGATCGAGAGCAAAGAGAGCTTTGCCTACATCCTCTCCTATTCGCCCTATGATCAGGTGAAAGCGCAGGACTATCCACCGATGCTGGTCACAGCCGGATTGAACGACCCGCGCGTTACCTATTGGGAGCCCGCCAAATGGGTCGCCAAGCTGCGCGATACCAAGACGGACGACAATTTGCTGCTCATGAAAACCAATATGGGCGCAGGGCACGGCGGTCAGTCGGGCCGTTGGAATAGCTTGAAGGAAACGGCGGAAGAGTTCGCCTTTATCCTGTGGCAAATGGGGATGGCCGGTGAATAACATCCATCCCCTCCCGCCTGCGGGAGGGGCAGCGAGACTTGCAAGCTTGCTTGCTAGTCGCAGCGGGGTGGGCTGTTTCCAGCATCACCTCGCGTGCCTTGCCCACCCCTCAATCCCCTCCCGCAGGCGGGAGGGGAGGCTTTGACCAGATTCACCCAAACCTTCACAGCCGAGCCTCATCACATTGATGAGCTTGGCCATGTAAACAATTCGGTCTGGGTTACGTGGGTGCAGGAAATGGCGACCGCGCATTGGGCTGCGGTGGCTGATCCTGTGCACCAAGAGCAGTTCTTCTGGGTCGTGATCCGGCACGAGATCGACTATCGCGGCAATATTGCGGCGGGCGAGACCGCCACCGGCACGACCTATATCCCCGGCGATGCCAAGGGGGCAAAATCCATTCGCATGGTCGAGTTTACCGATGCTGATGGAAAGCCGCTTGTGACGGCTCAGACCACATGGGCAATGCTCGACCGGGAAAGCGGCCGCCTTGCGCGGGTCCGGCCCGAAGTCCTCGCGCCTTTCCGCGTTTAGGCGTCGACCCCGCGGCGTTTCTTCAAAATGCCTTCGGTACGGGTGAAATCGCCCGGATTATCGACATCAATCGGCGCATCGGCAAAGGGCATGCGGATCACCTTCACCTTGACGCCCCAGCGCTTGGCGAGGTGGGCAGCCATGCCGTCAATCGTTGCGAGGCTGAATTTGTACATCAGCATAAAGCGAAGCCCGAAAGCTTTGAGGATGCGCCGGGGCTGCTTGCCGAACTGGCCGCCTGTTTCAAAAACCTTCGCAGCAGCGACCGCATCGGCGGATGTGGCGGCGTAAAGATTGCAGCTCGACCACCCGCCGTCTTTAAGCTCGTGAAAGGCGCGTTTGCCGTCGGGATAGGCTTCAAGAATGGTCGAAGCGGGCGTCATCGCCACTGCAACCTCTGCCCCGCTTGCCAGCACTTCAGCACAGAAATGGTCGAACATTTCCGAGGTGTGGAGCGCATTGTCGCCGGTCGATACCACCAGCGGATAGGCGTTCGGAATGGTCGCAGCCGCCTGCTCGATACTGGTGAAAAGGTTTGCGCCAGCAGCCACGAATTTGAGCCGCCCTGCTTCCATCATCTCATTAAGATAAGGGACGCCTCGCATCAATTCTTCGCTCTCGATCGAGACGTAGATATCGCCTGCGTGCGTGCTCTCGGCAATTTCGCGCACCACCCGCTGGAGCATGACTTCGCCGTCAATCTCGACAAGGCATTTGTGGCTTACATTCTGAAGTTTGGCGACCGCGTCCTGCGGCCCTGCGCGGCTTGCGGCGAGGACGAGGGCGGTGACTTTTGTTTCGGGCGTGGCGGCCATGGTGAACCTATCTGTCAGGATTGAAGCGCTGCGGTCAATTGGCGGGCTGGCTTTGCCGGGTCAAGGTCTGCGAGTTCCTTGAGCAGCGCATCGGCGGTAAATCCTGTGGCCGCTGCAAGGCAGGTTTCGAGCTTTTGCCACAATTGCGCATCCGACATGGGGTGCGCTTTGCTGCCAACAGGCATGGCTAGCGCGGTTTGCACGGTGCGCCCGTCTTTGAGCGTGATATGCACTTGCGTAGGAAATTCGCTTTCGAGCTTCTCGACATATTCCTTGGTAATCAGCGGCATCAGCGCGCGAACTTCGGGTCGCTGAATTGCGCCGGGTTCGTAATCGCCAAGACCCACCTCGCCAGCCTGCAGCGCGGCAGCAAGGCTGTATTCAAGGCTGAATTTCGCCTCTGCGGGCGTTTGCGGGTTTTCGTGCATCAGATTGCGCAAGTGGGCAGCGGGCGCGCGGACAAGAACGGTTTGGACCGCATCGGCGGTGATGGAGTGTTGCTCCATAAGGGCAAGCAAGCCATCAAGCGCGCGGTGCAGGCTCCCGCAATTGGGGAAACGTTTGATTTTGAGGCCATGCTCGGTCACGTGGAGCGGCTCTCCTACATTGGCGGTGTTGAAGCGCATGGTCTGCCCGTGCTCGGCCTTGCCCTCCATCGCCGCTGCCAGCTCTTCAACATCTTGCCCGACCATCAGCGTGCGAAGCCCCGTGGGACCATCGAGCGTGTCAGTGCCAGCGGTAATCCCGGCTCTCGCCATCAGGGCGGCTTGCACGCCGCCGCTTGCTGCAAAGCCTGCGTGGATGGGCTTTGTGTCGGAGCCAAACTGGCTCATAAATCCGCCTGCAAGGCTCGTTGAAAGCGAGATTGCGTGAGCGGCTTCTTCAGCATCAAGGCGAAGGAGCCTTGCACACCCCGCCGCCGCGCCGATCGCGCCCAGTGTCCCCGTCGCATGCCAGCCTCGGCTCCGGTGAAACGGGTTCACGCCTTGGCCAACAACGCCCATGATCTGCAATCCCACGATATAGCCATCGAGCACATCGCCAATGCTTGCATCCTCTGCATCGGCAAGGGCGAGCAGGGCCGGGATAAGCACCGCAGACGCGTGCGCTTTTGCCGGGTCGAAATTGTCATCGAAATCGAGCGCGTGGGCGCAAGTGCCATTGAACAGAGCCGCGCCGGGGGCAGACAGGCTGTCGCTGCGCGCCACAGCACGCGCATCGCCGCTGCCCCAGCCTTGCACCACCGGCCACAGCTTGGAAGGCGCGCTGTCATCTGCGCCCGGCACCATGCAGGCGACCGTGTCAATCAGCGACCGGCGCGCAATGTGCAAAGCCTCTTCGGGCCAATCACGCGGGGCTTGACCAACCCATTTTGCGTATGCTTCAAGTGGCAATGACGTGGCGGAATTGGACATATCGACGCTCCCTTAGAGCGGATTGCCGTCCTGGTCCCGGAAAATCTCGCGGCGGCCCACGTGGTTTGCAGGACCGACCAATCCTTCGCTCTCCATCCGCTCGATCCACTTTGCCGCGGTGTTGTATCCGACGCCCATCTGGCGCTGAAGCCACGATCCGCTCGCCTTCTGGTTCTCGATGACGATCTGGCAGGCCTGGCGATATTTGCGCTCTTCCGGATTGTCGGACGCGGTGAGTTCATCCTCGAAGTTCAAACCGCCGCCGTCTTCGGGTTCTTCGGTCACGGCATCGACATATTCAGGCGCGCCCTGGGCCCGCCAGAAATCGGCGACTGCCTCGACCTCGTCATCACTGACAAAAGGTCCGTGGACGCGCACGGTTGCTCCGGTGTTGGGCTTGTAAAGCATATCGCCTTTGCCCAGCAGCTGTTCCGAACCTTGCTCGCCCAGAATGGTGCGGCTGTCGATGCGGCTGGTGACCTTAAAGCTGATCCGCGTGGGCAGGTTTGCTTTGATAACGCCGGTGATGACATCGACCGAAGGACGCTGCGTCGCCATGATGAGGTGGATGCCCGCGGCCCGTGATTTTTGCGACAGACGCTGGATCAGGATTTCGATCTCCTTGCCCACGGTTACCATCAGATCGGCAAGCTCATCGACGATCAGAACGATCTGCGGCAGGGGTGCGTAATCGAGCTGTTCTTCTTCATACAGCTGCTCGCCCGTATCAGGGTCAAAACCGGTTTGAACGCGGCGGCCCAAAGGCTTGCCCTTGGCGATAGCGCTGCGCACCTTTTCGTTGAAGCCACTGAGGTTACGTGAGTTGATCGAGCTCATCATCCGATAGCGGCGCTCCATCTCTTCAACCGCCCATTTAAGCGCGCGCACCGATTTGTGCGGCTCTGTCACCACGGGGGAAAGGAGGTGGGGGATATCGTCGTAGGTCTTAAGCTCAAGCACCTTGGGATCGATCAGGATCAGGCGGCATTCCTCTGGAGTAAACCGGTAGAGCAGCGACATCAGGATGCAGTTGAGGCCCACCGATTTACCCGAACCCGTGGTCCCCGCGACCAGCAAGTGAGGCATAGCGGCAAGGTCTGCGACAATCGGTTCGCCTGCGATATCCTTGCCCAGAATGATCGGCAGCGCGCCCTTGCTCTCGGCAAAGTCTGCGCACGCCGCTAGTTCTTTCAAAACCACCATCTGGCGGTCTTTGTTGGGAAGCTCGATGCCCATCACGGTCTTGCCGGGGATTGGGGAGACGCGCGCCGAAATCGCGCTCATATTGCGGGCGATGTCCTCGGCAAGGCCCACGACGCGGCTCGCCTTGATGCCCGGCGCTGGCTCCAGCTCGTACATGGTGACCACAGGGCCGGTGCGAACCGCCGTAATCTCGCCTTTCACGTTGAAATCATCGAGCACGTTTTCAAGCAGGCGCGCATTGCGCTCCAACGCCAGCTTATCAAGCTTGGGCGCGGTATCCTCTGGCGGATCGGTCAGCAGATCAAGGCTGGGAAGCTCGTAATTTGCGAACATATCGCGCTGGTTTTTCTTCGTCGCCGGATTAGCCCGCTTGGGAGGCGCGGAGGGATCGGTGATTTCTGGCGAGCGGCGCGGCGCGGGCTCTGCCTTTGGTTCGATGATTTCGGCCTTTTTACCGCGCCGTGCCTTTGTCGCAGGGGCGGCGGTTTCGTCGTCGTCATCGGCGAAGGTGAGCGCGCGCTCTCCACTGCGGAGGAAAGGAATGCGCGAGAAAACCGCACTGCCAATCGCAGAATTGCGCACAAAATTGGGCAGGGTCAAAAGCAGACGCCAATCGATGGCGAAAACGCGAGTGAGCAAGGTTGTGCCAGCAGCAAGGCAAACAAGCGCTGCGACCAGCGTGATCCATCCCGATGCGCTTTCGCCGAAACGCGAGGCGACCGCTTCAATCCCGGTGCCCCCCAAAAGGCCGGAAACACCCCCCAATTGCGCAGGCAAAGACCCGGTGCTCGTATCAAACGCCAACGATAAGACGGTGCCCAATAGCACGATTGCGATCAGCAAAAGCCCGGTTGGAAGCCACCAGCGGGTGCGCTCGCCTTCCTCTGTGTCCAATTCCACCGCGCGCCACAATTTGCGCGCAGAAATGTAGAGGAGCGGCAGGAGCAACGCGCCAGGCAGGCCAAAGGCAAACAGCACGCGGTCAGCGGCCCACGCACCCCAACTGCCCATCCAATTGCTGACCTGCGCAGGGTCCGCTGCGGTCGAGGGGCTCGGATCGGTTTGCGTATAGCTTGCCAGGGCAAGCCCCAAGAACACCATGCCTGCCAAAAGCACGCCTGCGCCGGTCATCTGCGCCGCGCGCCGGATGGAACGGCGAAGGCCAATGCGCCAGTCTGCTTGTGCCTGCTTTCGGGTGCTCACTGCTCGGGTCGCCATGGGGCGTTCTCATCATTGGAAGGTCAGGTAGAACACACCATGAATCCTCAGAGGACTCCGGTCAAGCAAAGAGCGGCTAGCTGAGCCCGTCAATCGCCGCCCATCTGGGCCAATTGAGAGTGTGGGCGCGTTCCTTTGTCATACCCCCAAGGGCAATGACCGGCGCGCTGGAATGCTGTGCCAGCAGGCGAAATCGAGCAGGTCCAAGCACCTCTCCTCCGGGATGCGAATTGGTGGGGAAGATCGGCGATAGCAGCACGCCGTCCGGACCTAATCGGTTCGCAAGGCCCAGTTCGGCCAGATTGTGGGCGGTGGCCAAGTGCAACAGCCCCTCGCGCCTTGGCCAAAGCGAGCGCGGGCTTCCATAGATGCCGTCTGCGCCCCATTCCTTAGCCGTGATCGCGCTGTCAGACAGGATGACCGTATGCTGACACGCCTTGGCCACATGGCGAAGTTTGCGAAACCGCTCCCACCGTTGTGGATCGCCCAAATGGTAGTGGCGGTAAATAAACCCGCTTCCACGCGGCAGGCGATAAAGCGCACGCTCTAACCTTGCGTCATTGCGCTTGTCAGAGATCAGCCAAATCATCGGGAGAGTTGAGTTTCGCATGGCTTAGCTATAGCGGCTCTCCCATGGAAAGTGCAGCCGACAAACTCGATACAGTCCACGCCAACATCGCGCGTGTGTGCAAGCCGTCGCGGCGTAAGCCAGAAGACGTGATCCTCATCGCGGTCAGTAAAACCCATCCGGTAGAGCGCATCACGCCCTTGCTGGACGCAGGGCACCGCGTCTTTGGTGAAAACCGCGTGGCTGAGGCCCAAAGCAAATGGCCCGCATTGCGTGAAAAATATCCCGATGTGGAACTGCACCTGATCGGTCAGCTTCAGTCCAACAAGGCCGAAGAGGCGGTTGAGCTGTTTGATGTGATCCATTCGCTTGATCGCCCCAGCCTGTTGAAGGCGCTGGTCAAAGCAATGGACAAGACGGGACGCCGTGTTCCGTGTTTTGTGCAGGTGAATATCGGCGATGAAGAGCAAAAGGGCGGCTGCCCGATTGCCGGACTTCCCGAGTTCCTCGCCAAGGTGCGCGAGGCGGGCATTCCGCTGGCAGGGCTAATGTGTTTGCCGCCATCGGGAACAGAGCCAGCGCCTTTCTTCGCTTTCCTTGCAAAGCTTTCCAAGGGCAACGGGTTGGCCGACGAAGCTGCGGGCCTCTCGATGGGGATGAGCGGCGATTATGAAACCGCTGTGCAACTTGGCGCAACGCACATCCGTGTTGGCACCGCTTTGTTTGGTGCGCGTGGATGAACGATAAAGCGCAAAGCTTTATTGCGAAGTGGCAGGCCATTCTGGAAGAGGGCGCGCTCGTCAAATTTGCATATGGCCCGCGCGAGGGACAATCGGGTAATCACTGCGACGTTGCTGACCGATTTGTGCAAACACTGGGTCTTAAAACGATAGGTTTTAACTGGCAGCTGCTTGATGCGGGCGCGCCCAAAGCGGAAACGCGTTCGGGCAAGGGGGAGCTTATCAAGGCATTCACCCAAAACCTTGAAAATCCAAGCCAGCCCTGGCTTTCACGCCGCGAGGGTGAGGCCTGTGCCGATGAGTTCATGGACCTGTTTGATCCTGCCACTCTCATGCTTGTCTCCAACCGCTATGACGGCCTTTGGAACCCGATTGCGGGAGGGGCGACCGAATGGGGGTTCGTGGGCTTTGACGATAAGATGATTGCGCTTTTGCTGCTGGTGGAACGCTAGGCGTCTGCACCAACCCTAAACAAAAAGGGGCGCCTCCATTGCTGGAAGCGCCCCTTTTTTAAAAGGTGCTGTGCTCTAGGGCTTAGATGCCAGCAATAATACCGACGGTCACAAGCGTACCGCGTGGGTCGTGGACCCGGCTGTCGAAGCCGCCATTGGTCGCAACGCGCGGTGCGGTCACACCGAACAGGTTGCGCACACCGGCCGTCAGCCGCAGTTGGTTGTTCATGTCGAGCACCTCAGCCAGATCGAGCGAGTATTGCGCGTCAACGCGGAAGTCGCTGTCGATATCAGCGCCGCCATTCTGGTCATCGAGATAGCTATCGATGTAACGGCCAAACACGTTGAACGAGTGTGCGCCCGCTGCGATTTGGAGCCCAGCGTTGAATCGCAGTTCCGGAGTTGGTGAACCAAAGTTGGTGAAGTTGCGGTTGCCCGCACCATTAATCACTGGCCCGTTCACAGACGTTTGCAGATCGTAGTTGAAGACGTAGTTGCCCTCAATGCTTGGCGTGATCGTGAACGCACCCACATCAGCGCGGTACCGCATCAGGAAGTCGAGGCCCGATGTCTCAACGCTAGCTGCGTTCACATAACCGTTGTTGACCTGAATGATCGTGCCAGCCGGACTACGGATGATGTTCGGAGCGTTTGGATCTGCATTGATCAGTTCCTGAGGCGCCGTTTGAACGATCGCATCGTCAAACTCGAAGTTATAGTAGTCAGCGGTGATTTCCAGACCGGGCACAGGCTCTAGAGTGAAGCCCAGGTTGTAGGCGGTCGACGTTTCCGGGGTCAGGTTCGGGTTGCCCACTGCACGGATAGCAGCAAAGACGTTGCCGCCTGCGTTGTTCGGATCTGACACCTGTTGAAGCGTCGTTGACTGGCCCACCAACTGGAAGGTGGATGGCGCACGGAACGAGGTCGAGAAAGACCCGCGCAGCGAGATCCAGTCGGCTGGACGTGCCAGAAGTGCGATCTTCGGATCAAGCGTATCGCCGCCATCGATGCCGTAATCTTCGTAACGAAGGGCCAGTTGGAGATCGAGCCAGTCGGTGATCGGTGCGTTGGCTTCACCAAAGACCGCATAGACGCTTTGCGAACCGCTAAAGGGCTGTTCGCCGATCAGGAAGGCAAAACCATCAGCTGCTGTGATACTGTCAAACCGCGCACCAATCGACTGGTTGCGGTATTGAACGCCAAGCGCAACGCCAACGGGACCCGATGGCAGTTCAAACAAATCGCCTGAGAAGAATGCCTCACCAACGAACAATTCAGAACCGCGGTCTGCAGTTGAGAATTCCGTCACGTAATCGAGCAATGCCGCATTGGCATTTGTTCCACCCGCCAGGGCGGTTGCGAATGGGTTAAAGAAGGTCCCGTTAGCCGGAATGGTCGCCTGATTTGCATTCAGGAACGCGTTTTGCGCCGTACAATCAAGCCCTGTTGCAGCGTTGAATGCTGGAACTGCGTTGAAGCCGCGAAGCGCACAGGCGAATCGATCGCGCACTGTGTCTTCGGTCATGGTGGTGAAGTTGTTCTCGGCATAGGTGAAGCTTACGTTCCAAAGACCATTGGCCAGGAACCCTTCGAAATCACCTTCGACTTCAGTCGAGAAGCGGAATGTTTCACTTTCGGTAAACTGTGGTGAAACATCACCCCCTGTGCCGCTTGCACGGCCGAGGAAGACTACATTCGCGCCGAAGATATTGTTCGGGTTGAATGATGGGACAACGGCCTGACCAAGTTGCAGGAACGGGAAGGTCGGCGAGTTACCGCGTTGCGCTTCGTTATCGGCATAGCCGAATTCAGCAGACCAGCGGATCGAATCCGACAGATCAGCATTGGCCGACACGAATACGGTCAAACGCTCTTCTTCGGGCACGAGGTTGAAGAATTCGCCAAAGTCAAACCCGCAAAAACCAATGCCAGCAGGCAGAAGAGGTACTGCTGCTGCGCTTGCAGGAAGTGGAGTTCCGCCCGCATCGGCACAGCCTGGGTCAAGCGTTGGTGCACCGGCAGGCGCTCCTGGAACGCCGATGAATGCGCCGGGGTTACCAAGGATCGAGGTGTCATCCGCAGGCACCGAAAGGCGGCGCTCTGCCGTGGTCAAAGGTGAGCGGTCGACATAGCTGACGGCAGCCATCAGGTTCACACCGCCAAGCTCAACGCCGGCAAGCGCTTGAATGTTGTATTCGGAATAATCACCGCGGCTGGTGTGGTCGGTAAATTCGCCCGACACGGTGACGCCCTCGTAATTTTCGCGGGTGATAAAGTTTACAACACCTGCAACAGCGTCAGAACCATATAGCGATGATGCGCCATCCTTGAGGATTTCAACACGGTCCACAGCGATCAGCGGGACGAGCGATGCGGTGTCGACGAAGTTGATGCCATCATTGGTCGGACCTGATGAAAGCGTCTGGCGCTTGCCATTGAGCAGGATCAAGGTCGAGGCAACACCAAGACCGCGAAGGTTGATGTTTGACGTGCCGGTTGTTCCGCCTTGGGTGAAGGCATCAGGGTTGTTTTGCGCACCGGTGTTGATGGTCAGCGTTTGCGTTACATCTGCAATGTTCTGCGCGCCGATATCGGAAATGCTCTCGCTTCCGATGGTTGCCAATGGCGATGCAAGGTCAGCTTGCGATTGGCGGCGAATGCGAGAACCGGTGACGAGGATTGTGTTTCCTTCATCTTCCGAGGCAGCAGTATCAACGTCATTGTCTTGTGCCAAAGCAGCCTGAGGGGCCATGGCCATTCCGGCACCCAAAAGTGCCAACGCGCTAAGCGAAGTGAAGGAACGCATATATCTCTCCGTATTTAGGTTCTCTTGGCGAAACCCATTTAGGGGGGAAGGTCGCGTTACAACCCATGTCCGACGAAAAACAGTCCTAAAGCGACGAGATGTAACAAAACTCGCACAATATTGGCAATTTGGTCACACTTTTTCGAGTTCCAGCTGTCTCTCGTCGCTCGACGCTTGGAGAAGTACCGCCTCAATTTCGGCCAAACGCTGGGGCGAGGTTACTTTGCTGCCGGTTAGGTCAGTCACATAAAATGTGTCGGCCGCGCTTTCGCCATAGGCCGTGATGTGGGCCGATTGAACAATCAGATTGCAGGTAAAAAGCCCATGCGCGAGCCGGTTGAGAAGAGCAGGCCTGTCGCGCGCTGTCACTTCGATCACAGTGAAGTGGTTTGACGCCTTGTTGTCGAAGTTGACGGTTGGAGCGACCGCAAAGGCTTTGGCCCTTGAATGAGGAAGGGGCCGGGCTGCCAGTTTGGGGACCAGTTCGACCCTCGCAAACAAGGCATCATGGATGCCCTTTTTGAGCCGCGCGATTTGGGCATCCTCCCCGAATGGCCCATTATTCAGGTCCTGCACGAGAAAATTGTCGATCGCATAGCCGTTGGCGGCCGTATGAATGCGCGCATCAATAATGTTGGCGCCCGCCAAATGGATGCCGCCTGCGATGCGATAGAAAAGCCCCGGGTGGTCGCCTGCAATGACGCTAACCAGTGTGGCGCCGCGTTCTTCATCAACTTCGCAGTGAATTGAAAGCTGTTCCTTCAGCCTGCGCGCCTCTTCATATTGGATAAGGTTCTTGGCGATGATGTCTTCAGGTTCCGCAATCCAATACGCATCAGCCAGAAGGTCGCCCACTTCGGCGGCAAGATAGGCTTTGTCACCCAGGAGTTCGCTCACCGCAGCCTTGCGGTCTGCGACGCGGTGTTCGCGCCCGCTGCGTTTGTGCCCAAGCCGCAGACGCTCTTGTGCCGCATCATAAAGCTCGCCAATCAACTGCCCCTTCCAGCTGTTCCACGTGCCAGGGCCAACGGCGCGAATATCGACACAGGTCAGGATGGCGAGATTGCGCAGCCGCTCAACCGACTTCACTTCGGCGACAAAATCCTCAATCGTCTTGGGGTCGGTAAGATCGCGTTTTTGCGCGGTTGAGCTCATCAACAAGTGGTGCAGGATCAGCCATGCGACCAGATCGGTTTCTTTCTGGTCGAGCCCAAAGCGCGGACACAGCTTGTACGCTATCTCAGCGCCAATGACCGAGTGATCTCCGCCGCGCCCTTTGCCGATATCGTGGAGCAGCACCGCCACATAAAGTGCGCGCCGTGAGCTCACCTTGTGGATCTGTTTGGTCGCACGCGGGTGATCGCCTTCAAGAAGGCCGCGCTCAATCTGGCTTAGAAGACCGATCGCGCGAATGGTGTGCTCATCCACTGTATAGTGGTGATACATGTCGAACTGCATTTGAGCGTTCACGCGGCCAAAATCAGGCACGAAGCGGCCAAAAACGCCCGCCTCATTCATCCACCGAAGCGCGCTTTCAGGGTCTTTGCGCCCGCACAAAACGTCGAGGAAAAGCGCATTGGCATGAGGGTCAGATTTGATGGCCCTGTCGATCAGCTTTGCATCGCGGTTCGCCTGCCGCATTGTCTCCGGGTGAACTTCGACCCCTTGCTCTTCTGCGATCTTGAAAATCTCGATCAAGCGTACGGGGTCCTCGGCAAACCATGCATTGCTCGGAGCTTTGATTTTGCCGCCTTCAATGCTGTAGCCTTTGTGCATGCGCGGTTTGGAAGACCAGCCTGCAAAAAAACCGCTCGCCACGCGCTTCTTTGCCAGTTTCGCATCAAGCTGTGACAAGAATACGCCGGTGAGATGGCCGACGCGCTTGGCTTGCAAAAAGTAGTATTGCATGAAGCGTTCGACCGCGCTTTTGCCTGGACGGTCGGCAAAATTCATGGCTTTGGCGACCTCGCGTTGCAGGTCAAACGTCAAGCGGTCTTCGGCGCGCCGCGTGATCGAATGCATGTGACAGCGCACCGCCAGCAAGAACCCTTCAGCACGGCGAAAGCTGCGGTATTCGCTCTTTGTAAAGAGCCCCACATCCACCAAATCGTTGGCGCTTTCGACGCGGTGCATGAATTTGCCGATCCAATACAGCGTTTGCAGGTCGCGCAGGCCCCCTTTGCCATCTTTGACATTGGGTTCCACCACATAGCGGCTGTCGCCCATGCGTTTGTGGCGCGCGTTTCGTTCTTCCAGTTTCGCGCTGTGGAATTGCCGCTCTTGCCCGTGCACAACTTCGCTCCAGAACCGCTGTCGCAATTCCTCGTAAAGCTCCTGATCCCCCCAGATGAGGCGCGCTTCAAGCAGCGCGGTGCGGATCGTCAAATCCTCTTTCGCCATACGCATCGTATCGCTGATCGTGCGGCTGGATTGGCCCACTTTGAGGCCCAAATCCCACAGCATATAAAGCATCGCCTCGATCACCTGTTCGCACCAAGGTGAGCGCTTCATCGGAGTGATAAAGGCAATGTCGATATCCGATTGCGGTGCCATCTCGGCCCGGCCATACCCGCCCACAGCAAGCACAGAGAGCCGTTCTGCGGTGCTGCGATTGGCGACGGGAAAGACATGGGTCACCACGTAATCATAAATCACACGAACCAATTGATCGGTAAGGAACGCATAGCCAAGCGTGATCTCATGACCTGCTGATGGCTTGTCCTTAAGCCGCTGCTCCAGCTCTGCATGCCCAGCCTCCAGCGCGCGTTTTAGTTCGGCAAGGACGTGGGGGCGGGCCGAATCTGCGAACTCATCGACAAGTCCATCGACCGCAGCGCTAATCGCCCGGCGATCAAAAATTGCCCGTTGGCGTGGGACGCGCCGACTGGATTGAGCCCAGTACGTCATGGCGCGTCCCCCACATCACAAGATGCGAGCGTATCAAGCAGCAGCAGTGACCTGCTCGGTGTAGTGGGCGCGCAGGCTTTTCTTGTCGATCTTCTGCGTACCAAGGCGGGGAAGTGCTTCATTGACCACCCAGATATGCTCTTCAAGCGGAACCTTGAAGGGGGCGATATGCGAAAGCAGGAATTCGCGCAGGTCCGCCGCCGACATCGCATCGCGGCCTTCTTTCACGTTGAAGACCGCTGCTGGCACTTCGCCCATGCGTTCATCCGGCAGACCAAAGACCGAACATTCGGCGATATCGTTGTGCGCGTAGATCGCGTCCTCCACCTCGATACAGGTGATATTCTCACCGCCGCGGATGATGATGTCCTTCTTGCGGTCAACGATATAAAGATAACCATCTTCGTCGAGATAGCCGAGGTCACCGGTGCGGAAATACTGGTCGTCGGTAAAGGCGGCATTGGTCGCCTCTTCATTGCGCCAATAGCCGCGGAAATTGGCAACCGAGCGGATGCAAACCTCGCCAACGCCGCCTTGCGCGACAGGGTTGCCATCGTCGTCAAGGATCGCAAGATCCACCAGCGGCTTGGAGGCTTTGCCGGTCGAATTGGGCTTTGCGAGGTAGTTTTCGTTGAAGTTACCGCAGCCCACCGCATTGGTTTCGGTAAGGCCGTATCCCAGAAGCGGAAAGCCGCCTGGCAGGGCTTCTTTGATGCGGGTGACGTGCTCCACCGGACGCGGCGCGCCGCCAGCGGCAAAGCTCTTGCACGCTGAAAGGTCGTAATCCTTCAAGTCAGGGTGCGTGGCGATTTCATAGCTCATCAGCGGAACACCGACGAAATAGGTGACCTTCTCTTTGTCCATCAACTGGATCGCGTGGAGCGCATCCCATTTCGGCATCAGGACAAGCTTGCGCGCAATTGCATAGGATTGCAGGAACAGCGGAATAGCGCCGGTCACGTGGAACAGCGGCACAGCGACCAGAGCACATGGCTGCGCGCTCATGTCTTCGCCTCTGCCTTCCATCAGGAGTTTGGCCATCGCGCTTTGCGCAACGTAATTCATCACCCCTGAGACAACGCCCAAGTGGTCAGAATAAGCGCCCTTGGAATTGCCGGTTGAACCCGAGGTGTAAAGAATGGTGGCAAGGTCATCTGGTCCAATTTGACCAAGCATCGCCATCGCAGCAGATGCCTCAAAACTTGTCGGAGCGCGCCAGACGTTCGATAGGCCTTCATGCGGCGCGTTGTGGTCCATCATCACCAGCTTTGCCGAATGATCTGTGCCCTCAAGCCGCTTTGCCCGGCCTGCATCGGCAAGTACGATTTTGCACTCAGCAAGGCGAATACCGTAGGCAAGCTCGTCACCTGACCAGAAACCGTTGAGCAGCGTTACGCAGCCACCAGCCATGGCGATGCCCATATAGGCGATCATCCAATTGGCCGAATTGCGCGCCGCAATCCCGATCCGGTCGCCTTTTTCGACGCCGTGATCTTTCACAAGGCTTTCCGTGACACACACAGCTGCCTGATAGGTCTCGCCAAAGGTCAGCCGCAGATCACCGTCAACGATGAAAGGCACATCTTTGTGTTCCTGGCAGAAGTGAGCGAAATAATGCGCCAAAGATGGCGGAGCGGTGGTGAACGCAGGGATTGCCGTGCCGCCGCGATCAATCGGCGTCGTGTGAAACGGCTGACCCTCTTTGGTCAGCTCGGTCATGATTGCGTCAAGGGCATTGTCCAACTCTGTGGCCATGCGGTTCTCTCTCCTCACTTCGCTCTGTTAATCCGAGCGCATTTCGATCCCGCCTATCTGTCAACCTCGGGCAAGCCGAGCAATAGGCCAAATGGCTAAAGTGCCATAATCTTCTGCCAAAGCTTTTGTTCAAGCCCCTTTTCGTAAAGGGCTTGCTGTGCCAAAAGCCAGAAAAATCCATTAGCTGGTAAACACCGGGTGCCGTCAAGGCACGCGCATATCTGTAAGAGGTTCCTTTCGTGCTGTCACTACTTGCTGCAAGCGGCGGCGTTTTGAACTTAGTTGCGGCCAGCAACGGGGTTGATCCGATTTATTGGTCCGATCTTGGGATGCGGCCTTATCTTTTTGAGATCGGCACATTCCAGCTGCGCTTTTATTCGCTCGCTTATCTGATCGGCGTGATCTTTGCCTATTGGCACACGTCAAAGGCGATCAAGACACCCGGCGCCCCTATGGCGCAGCGTCATGCCGACGACCTGTTTTTCTATTGCACGCTTGGTGTGATCCTTGGTGGGCGGCTCGGCTATGCCGCCTTCTATACAGGCGGCAGCACCGGCATCCCAAGCGCCTTCACCGATTTTTCGGGCGAGGGGATGATCAGCTGGAAGCTTTTGCGCATGTGGGACGGGGGAATGAGCTTTCACGGCGGCGTCCTTGGTGTGCTAGCCGCGATTGCGTGGGTGACATGGCGCGATAAACTGAACTTCCTGCGCGTCTTTGACTACGTCGTTGTCAGCATTCCGATGGGTATGCTGCTTGGCCGTCTTGCCAATTTCAACAATGGTGAATTGTGGGGCAGGGCCAGCGATGTGCCTTGGGCGATGGTGTTCCCGGACGCACGCGCAGGCGAAATCGCGCGCCATCCCAGCCAGCTTTATCAAGCCGGGCTCGAAGGGCTTTTATTGCTTGTCGTCCTGATGCTCTTGTTCTGGAAAACCCGCGCGCGTTTTCGCCCCGGCCTTTTGGTGGGTGTTTTCACCTTTGGCATGGGCTGTGCGCGCTTCTTCAACGAATTTTTCCGCGAACCTGATGAACAATTGGCTGACTTGGTGGTGCAAACTGGTCTATCTATGGGCCAATGGCTAAGCATACCGCTCATAGTGACTGGATTGATTGTCGTGATCTACGCGATGACCCGCAAACCGGTGGGGACCGGAGCGCCGCAAGCGGCGTAAAAACCGGCCTTGGCGTTATCACGCTGCGCACACAGCGTTGCGCTCCGTTGCAACTGATCGAGCCGGACGGCACCGTCACCAAGGTACCGGTTGATACGCCCCCTACGCAGCAGCCCGCCAAGAAAAACCCGCCTCGCAAAGGCAGGCCCCCTGCTGATGCGGAAGCAGCGACCCTCGCTAAGCTTCTGAAAGAGGAAGAAGAAGCGCGCATCGCCGAAGAGACGGCGCTTGCGGCGAGAGCGCTCGAAGACAAAAAGCAGCGCGAAGAAGAGCAAGAGAAGCGCCGCAAAGAGGCTGAGGCCAAAGCCAAGCAGAAGGCAGAAGAAAAAGCGCGTTCCGAAGCGGAGCGGATAGCCAAGCAAGAGGCGCAGGCGGCGGCCCAGGCCAAGGCTGAGGCGGAGGCGAAAGCTCGCGCGCTGGCAGAGGCTAGGGCCAAGCAAGAGGCCGAGGACAAGGCGCTCGCCGAAGCGGAAAGAAAAGCGCAGGAGGAAGCTGCTCGTAAGGCAGCAGCAGAAGCCGAAGCGCGTGCGAAAGCTGAGGCAGAAGCCAAAGCGCGCAAGGAAGCCGAGGCTAAGGCGCCAGCAGAGGCCAAAGCTGTAGCAGAGGCCAAAGCCAAAGCAGCAGCCGAGGCCAAGGTAAAGGCCGAAGCAGAGGCGAAAGCCAAAGCTGAAGCAGAAAAGAAAGCAAAGCTGGAGGCTGAGAAAAAGGCCAAGGCTGAGGCAGAGGCGACAGCAGCGGCCAAAGCCAAAGCAGAAGCAGAAGCAAAGAAGAAGCGTGAGGCCGAAGAAAAGGCGCGGATAGCGGCTGAGAAGAAAGCCAAAGAGGAAGCCGAAAAGGCAGAACAGGCTCGCCAGAAGGCGGAAGCTGAGGCGAGGAAAAAAGCGCTCGCAGCGCAAAAGGCTGAGGAAAAGGCCAAAGAGAAAGCGCGCAAAAAAGCCGAAGCCAAAGCGCTCGAAGAGGCCGCCGAAAAAGCAAAGAACCTTGGCCAGACCTTCCGCCGCCTGATCCGCGAGACAGGGCCCATCAGCCTTGCGCATTACATGGCAGAGAGCAACGCGCGCTATTACACCAGCCGCGATCCCTTGGGCGAGGAAGGCGATTTTATAACAGCGCCCGAGGTGAGCCAGATGTTCGGCGAGCTTATTGGCCTGTGGTTTGCCGATCTTTGGGTGAAAATGGGTGGGCGCAAACACATCCATTTTGTTGAGCTTGGGCCAGGGCGCGGAACTTTGAGTCAAGACGCGCTACGCACCGCTGCCCGTTATGATTTTGCACCCAAGCTGCATTTTGTTGAGACCTCACCAGCGCTTCGTAAAATTCAGCGCGAGGCATTTCCCGATGTCATCCATCACGATGACCTCTCAACCCTGCCCGATGACGCGCCGCTTTTGATTGTGGCAAATGAATTCTTCGATGCGCTGCCGATCCATCAGCTCATCCGTTCTGCCGATGGCTGGCACGAACGCATGGTGGGGCTTGAGGGTGACGACTTCATATTTGTCGCAGGCGACAAGCCGATGGATGCGATCGTGCCCAAAGGTTGGAAAAGCGCAAGCCAGGGCACGATGATCGAAACCAGCGCTGCGGCCTCGACATTGATGGCGGAGATTGCCTCGCGTCTCAAAAATCAGGGCGGGGCTGCGCTTGTCATCGATTATGGCCCGTTTGAGGCGCGTTCGGGTTCAACACTGCAGGCTTTGAAATCCCATGAAAAGGTCGATGTGTTCGATTTCCCTGGCCAAGCCGACCTTACCGCCCACGTCGACTTTGAGATGCTCAAAGATGTCGCCGGTGCAAATGGCGCCGATGTGATGGGCGTCCAAATGCAGGGCGAATGGCTGCGCCAGATGGGCATTGATGTGCGCATGGAAGCGCTCCAGCGGCAAAACCCGGGCGAGGCGGACAAGATAAAACGGCAATATGACCGCTTGGTTGGTGATGGCCAGATGGGGCTGTTGTTCAAGGTTCTTGGCATTTGCGGGCGAAGGTGGCCCGATGGCGTTGGGTTTGACTGACTGTAACTTTTGCCCCCCTTCGCGCGAACCTGCAAATGAACTCAGGAGACGTCCATGATCCACCGCTTGTTTTTGTCACTTGGGATGCTTGCGGCTGCCTTTCTGGCTTTCCCGGCGCAGGCTCTGGCAGCCGATTCCATCGCTGGGCGCTGGGTCACGCAGGACCGCGATGCGGTGGTAGAGATCAAGCAATGTGGCAATGTGACCTGCGGCCGGATCGCGCGTTTTTTGGTGACGCCGCCTGATGGCGCGGACCAGCGCGACATCAATAATCCAGACGCCAATCTGCGCCAACGCAAGCTTCTGGGCCTGCCGATCCTGACCCAGTTTCGCGAAGATGGCAGCAAATGGCGCGGGCGCATTTACGATCCCAACAATGGCAAAAGCTATCGCTCTGTGATCCAGCGAAAGGGCGCGAACACTATTGAGGTGAGCGGCTGTATCGGACCGTTTTGCCAAACGCAGACTTGGCGCCGCGCGCGTTAAAGCCCAATCTTTCGCGCCAGCTCTTGCGCTGCCTCTTTGGGGGTAAGCTTGCCTTCGCCCTCGCGGTCGACAGCGTAATTCGCCTCGCGCATGGCTGCTACAGAGATGGCTCCGATCAGGGGCTTTAGCGCGGCGGCAATATCCTCGTCCCCGGCAATGCGCGGGCTCATCATCAGCATGGCGTCATAGCTTGGCAGAGCTTCACGCGGGTCTTCGAGCACCACAAGCTTGTCCGCTGCAATCCGTCCGTCCGATGTATAGGCGCTGATCGCATCGGCTTCGCCAGATCGAAGCGCATTATACATGAAGGTGGGCGAGAAATTACGGGTTTTCCCGACGCGCAAACCATAGGCCTCGCGCACTGCAATCCATTCGGGCCGCTCGAAGAATTCGGGGTCCCCACCAAGGGTTAGCTGCGGGGCGACCGCGACCAAATCCTCAAGACTGGTGATGCCGAGTTCCGCCGAACGATCGCTGCGCATCGCAAAGGCATAGGCGTTTTCAAATCCCAGCCGCCCAAGCACGCGCACGCCCGTGTTTTCGCGCTCCCATTCGACGATAGTTTCATACATCGCCTCGCGGCCCGGATTGTCGGTGCGCTCCAGTTCATTGGTCCAGATCGTTCCGGTGTAATCGACCGAGATGTCGATGTTGGAAGAGGCAACTGCGCTGTGGACGACGGCTGATCCAAGGCCATCGCGGTAAGCAACCGAGTAGCCTGCCTTTTCAAGCTGCGCACCGATCAATTGGGCCAGAATATACTGCTCTGAGAACTGTTTGGACGCGATGACGATGGTGTCGTCATCCTCGCCCCCGCCTTGCGCAAACAGCGCCGCGCCAAGGCCAAGCGCGACCGCGACAAACCCTGCACCCCATTGCCATTTGCGCCTGTTTGCAATGCCGTTCTCGATCATTCCGAGCAGCCCATCGACCACGAGGGCAAGCCCAGCGCTCGCGATACATCCCGCGACCACGAGCGCCCAGTTCTGGGTTTGAAGCCCGGCAAAGATCGGATCGCCAAGGCTGGGTTGCCCGATAGTGGTGGCAAGGGTGGCAGCGCCGATGGTCCAAACGCTTGCTGTGCGAATGCCCGCCATGACAAAGGGCGCAGACAGAGGCGCTTCGACAAGGCGCAGTTTTTGCAGGCTTGTCATGCCAACCCCATCGGCGGCCTCGAGCACTTGCGGGTCGAGATTGGCCTGCGCCGTGACAGCGTTCCGAAGGATTGGGAGCAGCGCGTAAAGCGCAAGCGCGAGCAGAGCGGGAAGGAAGCCAAGCGTTGGCAAATCCTCGCCAAATACGGCGCGAAGGCTGAGCAAAATGGGAAAGAACAGCGCCAGCAGCGCCAAGGCTGGAATGGTTTGCACCAGGCTTGCGAAGCCGAGGGCAAAACGCGATACGGTTGGCGAACGGCTCGCCCAAATCGCCAAGGGCAATGCGACCAGAATGCCAAGCCCAATGGCGCTTGCAGCAAGCACAATATGGCTCGCAAATTTATCGCCAAGGCCAAAGAGGATTTCGACGATCTCGTTCATGCCCGACCATCCTTCGCGGGCGCATCTTCCATAGCGCTAAGGCGTTCGGCCTGTTCCCGAGGCACTGCGACCAGCCCTTGCGCAATATCGCCGCCTTCCCCTTTCAAAAGCGCGCGCGGAGCTTCGTCAGCGACCAAAGCGCCGCTATCCATCACCAGAACCCGGTCGGCGAGAAGCAGCGCTTCTGCCATGTCGTGGGTGACCATAATCGTGGTGAGGCCCAGCGCCTCGTGCAGCTCGCGCACCTTATTGCCCAGCGCATCGCGGGTGATGGGATCGAGCGCGCCGAAGGGCTCATCCATGATGAGAAGCTCAGGATCATTGGCGAGCGCGCGCGCAACGCCGACCCGCTGGCGTTGTCCGCCCGACAGTTCATCAGGCATCCGGCTGGCCATATCAGGTTCAAGCTCGACCAGTGTCAGCAGCTCTTCAATCCGGCTCTCGGCGAGTGCCTCTCCTGCAAGGCGTGGCCCGATTGCGATGTTCTCGCCCACGGTGAAATGCGGGAACAATCCGATCCCTTGGAACACATAGCCCACTCGCCTGCGCAGCTTCGCCTGGGGCACGGTGGTCACGTCATCGCCAGCAAACAGCACGCGTCCAGCGGTCGGCTCGACTAGCGTGTTGACCATCTTCAAAAGGGTCGATTTGCCCGATCCCGATGATCCCACAAGCGCGACAAAACTGCCCTTCGCAATTTCGCAGGTGATCCCGCCCACCGCGATAACATCGCCATAGCGCCGCTCGGTCCCTTCAAAGCGGACCAGCGCCTCACCCGCGCTGAAATCTGATATTGTTATAGCGATGCCGCGACCCTAACCCTGTTTGAGCTCAATTGCTTTCTTGTGCCCCACCATCGGCCCCATCATCAGCTGGCGGAGAGTACGTGATAGGTTTGAGCTCCACGCGTTTCGCATCATCGCTGCTCACCATAATAGAGCCGTCTTTGGCAGGCCGATCAGCGCTCCAGCAAGCACTCTTTCCTGCATCAGGCTGCATACAAAACGCGCCATCCGGACGACGTTCCCAGCTGCCAGTATCAGCCGCCACGCCGTTGCGAAAATCGCGATATCGCCCGTCTGCATCAAGGAAAGTCGTTTGCACCGACCCGTCCGCGCCAACGCTAAGCCAACCGGTGTTGGCCACCAACATGGGCCGGGACGCTATGGCCGTGTCGCCCGTCTCTTCGCCCGCTCCCGCTTCGCTGGGCGTTTCTGATGCCTCGGCCTCGCTTGAACCCTCTGATCCTGCATCGTCCGGAGCACACCCCGCCAATGCAAGGATCGCAAGAGGAGTAAGAAAGCGAACAGGTTTGATGCGTTGTGCCATGATGGTCGCAACGTAATGCGCAAATCGCTTGAGGCCAAGCGCTGTGCTAGGTTCTGACCCTAGAAGACTTTGACCCGTACGGCCACACGCGCGCGGTGGTTGGCCCTAATGATTGGCGTCATCCAATAAGATTGCTAAGGCGCGCAACATATGAATACACCCGTTTGAACACCGGCTGGTGAGCCTACTAATAAGAGAGCACTGATGCGAGCTACCCCTGATTTCGATTTCCAACTGGGCGAAAGCGCCGAGATGATCCGCGAAAGCGTCGGGCGTTTTGTTGACGAACAGCTCATGCCGCTAGGCGACAAAATCGACCGCGAAGACTATTTTCCGCGCGATGAAGTTTGGAAGGCTATGGGCGATCTTGGCCTTCACGGCATCACGGTGGACGAGGAAGACGGCGGGCTTGGCCTTGGTTATATCGAACACGTGATCGCGGTTGAAGAAGTCGCGCGGGCAAGCGCTTCGCTCTCGCTATCCTACGGCGCGCACTCGAACCTTTGCATCAACCAAATCCGCCGCTGGGCAAACCCTGAGCAAAAGGCGAAGTATCTGCCCAAACTGATCAGCGGGGAGCACGTGGGCTCGCTTGCTATGAGCGAGGCGGGCGCTGGCTCAGACGTGGTTTCGATGAAATTGAAGGCTGAAGCTGTGCAGGGCGGCTATGTGCTGAACGGCACCAAGTTCTGGATCACCAATGCGAGTGAGGCCGACACTTTGGTGGTCTATGCCAAAACGGACGGCGCGGCGGGATCACGCGGGATCACGGCGTTTTTGATCGAGAAAGGCATGCCCGGTTTCTCCATCGGCCAGAAGATCGAGAAAGTCGGCATGCGTGGGAGCCCCACCGCAGAGCTGGTCTTCGACAATTGCGAAGTTCCTGAGGAAAACATCATGGGGCCTTTGAACGGCGGCGTGGGCGTTTTGATGAGCGGGCTGGATTATGAGCGCGTTGTGCTCGCAGGCCTTTCCATCGGCATCATGCAGGCCTGCCTCGACACGGTCATCCCGTACGTTCGTGAGCGCAAACAATTCGGCAAACCCATCGGTTCCTTCCAGCTGATGCAGGGCAAAATCGCCGATATGTACGTCGCCCTGCAAACCGCGCGCGCCTATGTCTATGCAGTCGCCAAAGCGTGCGACGCCAACCAGACCACCCGTTTCGATGCGGCTGGCGCAATCCTTTATGCGAGCGAGAACTCGTTCAAAGTGGCAGCCGAAAGCGTGCAAGCCTTGGGCGGCGCAGGCTACACCACCGACTGGCCGGTGGAGCGCTATATGCGCGATGCGAAGCTGCTCGATATTGGCGCTGGGACCAATGAGATCCGCCGGATGCTGATCGGGCGCGAATTGATTGGGGCAGGTGGATAACTCTGCGGCCTTGAGAAAGGGGACTAAATCTATGACGGAGAGACCAGACGGGTCGCAAGCAACAGCAAGCGGATGGGTGTTGGTAGCTATCGGAGTGTTGGCGGTCTTCGTGGCTGCTGGCGCCGAAACCTTTGAGGGTATGGTGTGGGGAGCTCTGGTTGCCAACCTCGGAATAGGTTTAGGTATACTCCTCCTCTCTTTAGGCTATCTCGTAAAGGCAATCTGGTTTTTGCCAGCTCGCGACATCGAAACCGCCGATGCAAAAAATGAAAATCTGGGAAGCGAAGGTGCGGATGGCTTCCATTTTTGCGACTGGTGCCATCTGGGACTTTACTCGCCTGATGTGGCTTGTTCCCGTCAGAGCGAGGAAGAGATACTAGCCGATGTTGAAAGCAAAGACTCCTTACAGGCGGCCTGTCAGCATGAGTTGAAGAAGCGGGGGCTAATCAGTGAATGATAGGCCCGAACAAATCCGCCATCCTGAACTTGTTTCAGGATAACACTGGTAGCGTCCGTCGCTTATTATCCCGAAACAAGTTCGGGATGACGAACTGAGGAAAAAATGACCGCACCCGTTTATATGATCAGCCGCATGACCATTCATGACCGTGCGCAATACGACAAATATGAAGAGCGTTTCATGGAAATCTTTGAGAAATTCAAAGGCAAAATGCTCAGCGTCGATGAAGAGCCGCAAGTGGTCGGCGGCGAGTGGAATGCCACCCGCAGTGTGCTGATCGAATTTCCCGACAAGCCCAAGCTTTTCGCATGGCTCACCTCGACCGAATATCAGGAAATCGGCCAATTCCGCGATGCGGGCAGTACGGCTGAGGCGATTATCGTCAAGGGGCTTGAGCCCGGCGATATTCCCGGAACGTAAGGCCCGCCCGCCTGATGCCAACTATTGCGAAAATCATCTGGTCGCTGGGATTTGTCATCGGGACGATTACCCATTCGCTTGACCTGTTTCACCTGGGCTGGCTGCCCTATGATTTCATGCCCTTGCCGTGGAACATCTATTGGACTTCGCTGACCTTCCTGGACCCGCTGGCGGTTTTGCTCATCTGGGCGCGAGAGCGTTGGGGTGTGTGGCTGGGGCTAGCCATTATGGCCTCCAACGTTCTGGTGAATGGCTACACTTACCTCATCGGCTATGACGAGTTCCTATTCGGCCTAACGCTACAGACCCTGTTCGCCGCATTTGTATTTTTCGCGAGCTGGGAGCATTTTCGAGCTGCAAAGAAAGAGACCACATGACCGCACCTGTTCTCACCACCAAGCTTGATAGCGAAGCGCCAGAAGCCAAGGCCCGCGCTGCGCATAACAAAGCGCTGGCCACCGACCTGCGCGAAGCAGTCGCTAAGGCTAGCCTCGGCGGGCCGGAGCGCTCCCGCGAACGCCACGTATCGCGCGGGAAACTGCTGCCTCGTGAGCGGGTCGAACGGCTCCTTGATCCGGGCTCGCCCTTCCTTGAGATCGGCCAGCTTGCCGCCAATGGCATGTACGAGGGCGATGTGAACGCGGCCTCCATCATCTGCGGCATCGGGCGCGTTTCGGGGCGTCAGGTCATGATCGTATGCAACGATGCGACGGTGAAAGGCGGCACTTACTATCCTCTGACGGTGAAGAAGCATCTTCGCGCGCAAGAGATCGCGATGGAGAACCGCCTGCCGTGCATCTATCTCGTCGACAGCGGCGGGGCGAACCTGCCGCATCAGGCCGAGGTCTTCCCCGACCGCGACCACTTTGGGCGCATCTTCTTCAATCAGGCGAATATGTCGGCCGCTGGCATTCCGCAGATCGCCTGTGTGATGGGCTCTTGCACCGCTGGCGGGGCCTATGTCCCGGCGATGTCCGATGAGACGGTGATTGTGCGCAACCAAGGTACAATTTTCCTCGCAGGCCCCCCTCTGGTGAAGGCGGCGACGGGTGAGGAAATCACTGCCGAGGATCTTGGGGGCGGCGACCTTCATGCCAAGAAATCCGGCGTGGTCGATCACCTCGCTGAGAATGACGAGCACGCGCTGACCATCGTGCGTGATATCGTCTCACAGCTTGGCGCGAACACCGGCGCGGCCACAGACATAGCGCTCAAAGACCCGCGCCCGCCCAAGTTTGACGCAGACGACCTCTATTCAATCGTGCCCGACGATGTGCGCGCGCCTTACGATGTGAAAGAGGTGATTGCGCGGCTTGTGGACGGCAGCGAGTTCCACGAGTTCAAGGCGCACTACGGCTCCACACTGGTCTGCGGCTTTGCGCATATCTGGGGGATGCCGGTCGGGATTATCGCCAATAATGGCGTGCTCTTTTCCGAGAGCGCACAAAAAGGCGCGCACTTTATCGAGCTTGCGTGTCAGAGGCGCATCCCGCTCCTGTTCCTCCAGAATATCAGCGGCTTTATGGTCGGCGGCAAGTACGAGGCGGAAGGCATCGCCAAGCATGGCGCAAAGCTTGTCACCGCCGTCGCCACCGCGACCGTGCCCAAGATCACCGTGGTCATCGGCGGCAGCTTTGGCGCAGGCAATTACGGCATGGCGGGCAGAGCCTATTCCCCGCGCTTCCTTTTTACCTGGCCCAATGCGCGCATCTCGGTGATGGGCGGCGAGCAAGCCGCAAGCGTGCTAGCAACCGTCCACCGCGACGCCGACAAATGGAGCTCAGAGCAAGCCGAGGCCTTTAAAGCTCCGATCCGGCAGAAATACGAGGATGAAGGCAACCCCTACTACGCCACCGCAAGGCTGTGGGATGACGGGGTGATTGATCCAGTGCAGACACGCGATGTGCTGGGGCTGGCCTTTGCGGCTACGTTGGAGGCCCCGATTGCTGAGCGGCCTCAGTTTGGTGTGTTTAGGATGTGATGCAACAGCACGATCCTGGGCGCTACAAAAAATGCATGCACGAGCTCAAGCACCGCATTGCCATTTTTGATAGTGCTATGGCCCCATTCCGCAAACAAAATGAGCTGGCAGTTCCCAATCTTGAGCTGGCTTTGTTACAACTCCGGAAGTGCTACGAGCTAATTGCGTTCGCCTCGATTTCAGCAAACCAGAAACAGTACTCTTTGAACCGAAAGCGCTTTGAAAAGGACTGGAGGATCGCCGAGATTGTTAAGAACGTTGAGAAAATCAATCCTCGGTTTCTACCTGTCGGGGTGAGGAGAATAATAACGGATGGCGACACTGAGGCTCCACATGAGTTGTTGCCAAACGGGTTTTCAATAACATCGAAAGAACTCTTGAGTTGGCACGGTCGGATTGGTGAACTCATGCATGCCTCGAACCCCTACTCGTCAAAACCACAGTATTTGAAGCTTCACGGCTGGGCCTGCGAACGTCGCGACCACTTAATCGGTCTTCTGTCAAACCACACGACAGTTATTGAGTTCGAGCGCATTTTCTACCTGTGTTCGATGGAAGTCCATCCAGAGTTAGAGATACAAGTCTCAATCTTTGAGATTGCAGAGTAGCTAAATCCCTCTCGCTTTCCGCAACGTAACTGCTAATCATGCGTAAGGGACGAGAGAGAACGCTTTGAAACACAACGAAACCCGTAATGTCGGTCTGCTGTCGCGGATCGTGAACCGGATCATTCTGTTTATCTACTGGCTCAAAGGCTGGCGCATCGTCGAGCGCTTTCCCACCGAGGTGAAGAAATGCGTCATCGCGGGCGCGCCGCACACGTCCAACTGGGATTTCGTGTTTTTCGCAGGCGCGACCAAGGAAGAGAAAGTGCAGCCCAACTTCATGGGTAAACACACACTTTTCAATGGAATGATGCGCAATTTCATGCTCGACATGGGCGGTATCGGTGTGGATCGAAGCAAAGCGGGCGGCACGATCCAGCAATTGAAAGACGAATACGACGCGCGCGATGAGCTTAACCTCGTGATCGCCTGCGAGGGCACTCGCAAGTCTGACGGCAAGTGGAAATCGGGCTTTTACAATATCGCCAAGGCAGCAGGCGTACCCATCGTTCTGGCCTATGCTGACAATGACAAACGCACCATCGGATTTAGCCAGCCCATGATGCCAACAGGCAACTATGGCGAGGATCTTTTGAAGATCGCGGAATGGTTCCGCTCCAAAATACCCGATCTCGAACGGTACAAAGTGCTGGAGCAACAGGCAAAAGACATCATCGCGGGCAAGAACGAGTTTTAGGAACGAGATTTCTACGCCCCTTATGTTCGCGTCACGGATCGAATGCGATTTTGCGTCGCACCGTTTTTGTGACGAAATGCCTTTAAGCCTTGGCCCTGCGCTCCTATGTAACCCTGAAATCAGGAGGGCCCCCGCAAGCCATGCCTTTGAGCGAAGAAACCCGTAAGAAAGAACGCAAGCGCATCGCGACTATGGTCATCGACCTTGTCAAAGAGCGCGGGAGCGAGATATCCTTTGCCACTGCGCAAACCGAAAGCGGGCTTTCGCGCAGCCGGTTTGAATGGGTTTTTGCAGACTACGACGATCTGTTCGATGCGGTCGCTGGCATTTGGCTCGCGCCGCATATGGAAGTCATGGAAAAGGTGCTCGACGCTGATCTTCCACCCATCCGCAAGATGTACGAATTCTTCCGTAAACGCTTTGTGATTTCGCGAGATCGCTGGCGCGCAGACCCGCATAACTTCACCATGATTTGTGAGATGGGTGCGGCCAATTTTGAACGGGTGCGCTCTTATGTCGATTTGGCCGACCACTATTTGTGCGAGATTATCGTCCAGGCGCAGGCCGAAGGATATTTTGCAGGGCTGGAAATTGATGAGACATTGTCGCTCATCAATCAGATGCTGGCCAATTACACGATCCCCGATGCTCTCATTTACCTCGGCGATAAGCTCAATGAGGAAAAGCTCGCGCGGATTGTTGATACGATCTTCATCGGTCTTTCAAAAGAAGCAGGCGACGAGGCGAAGGGCTTGAACACCATTCGGGTTGCCACTTCTTAAGGCCAATAGCCGCCTCGATATGATTATCTGTCGTGGTCCGAACGCCGTTTAAACTGCAGCACATTGGCGGGCAGTTTACGCTCGTTTTTGAGCCTACGCTCATCATTCAACGCATATTTGAGGCTTGCGCCGACCATGCCGCCTGATGTGAGCAGGATAACCGCAGCCCACACCCAATGCGGAAGCCATAAAGCCGCCTCGATCTGGCCGGTGTCAGACAGGATCGTCTGCCCGCCAATCTCCACGCTTTCCGCAAAGAAATAGCGGTAGTCGCTAAACATGCTCATCGCGCCCAAGACGCCGAGGAATTGCAGGGTGAAGCGGTTGATGCCAGGTGACGCTTTCCATGCGATCAGTGCCAACATCGCAGCGATCAGTGGTAGCACTGCGACCCCTACGCTTGAACGAACGTAGAGGATTACAGAGGCAAAGATCGCGGCAGATGTGCCCCAAAGAACCGGGCGCCACAGCTTGGAATGCGCGCTTGCGACAATCAATCCTGCGCCAACAAAGGTGGGAGCAAGCGGCCCGCCTGCTGCAATTGCCGCCCGCAATAATGGCGATGCGTCCGTCGCCACCCGGCTTTGCGCAAGGCCAGAGCCATTGGAGTAAATCAGCAGGCTGTCAAAGCTTTGCCCCAATGCGAGCGCGGTGAGGCCGTGTCCCATTTCGTGAAACCAGGTGGTGAGGATGACAAACGGATAAACGAGGTAATTGCCAAACGGCAGCGAGGGTAGAGCCATTACGATGAACGCGGCCAAGATCAGGCGTCCGACTTCTTCGGCCTGACTTCCCGGTTCCACCATTGAGCGCATGGCCTAACCCTCCTGCATCGCAGCAGTGTGCGTAGGGCCTTCGTCTGACAATCGCTCTAGTGCGTCCAACTCTTCATCGCTGCGCGCCTTGCCATCGGGGCCAACGCGCATCCGGTAGCGGGCTGCAGCCTCTTCGTCCTCGGCGCGTTGTTCCTGAAAAATGGACCAGCTGGCAAGGAACATTCCCGCGACAAGCGGCCCCAGAACAATGCCGGAAAAGCCTGCAAGCGAAATACCGCCAAGGGTGGTCACCAGCACGATCCAGTCAGGAATGCCGGTGTCTCGTCCTACAAGGATCGGGCGCAGCACATTGTCGACGCTGGAGATGATGATGAAACCTGCGCCCAGCACAAAGACGCCCTGCCAAACCTGACCAGCAAGGATGAGCCACACTCCTGCAGGCGCCCAGACAAGGGCGGTGCCCACTGCCGGGATCAGCGCGAGAATTGCCATAAGGACGCCGAGCAACAAAGCGGATGGCACACCCGCAATGGCAAGGACGATGCCTCCGATCGTGCCCTGGATAATTCCAACGACGCCTGACCCTTTGATGACAGCCCGTACAACGCCGAGGAACCGGTCTGACAAGCGGTCAGCAATTGCCCGGTCGATGGGCGCGGAATGAAGGATGGTTTCCCCGATGCGTGACCCATCGCGAAGGAGGAAAAAGAGCACGTAGAGCCCGATGCCAAAGCTCAACACGAAGCCCAAAGCGCCGCTGCCGATGGAAAGAGCCTGCTGTGCGATCATACCTGCGCTTTCCCCAAGGACGCCCTGGAGCCGATCCTGTATCGCGGAGAAGTTGGCAAAGCCGTTTTCGGCGGCAAACTTTTTCATGTCCGCAGGCAGCATCGCGTAGGTTTCATTCACCCATGCGACGATATCGATCGGCTCTTCCTGAAATGCGTTCACAAGCTTGATCGCTTCATTGGCGACCATTGACCCGAGCCATAACGCCGGGAGCAGGACCGCGACGAATATGATCAAAAGCGACAGGGCCGCTGCTGGATTGCGGCGCCCGCGCGTTTTAATGAGTGTCCACCTGTAGAGTGGCTGAAACATGATCGCAGCCAAGGTTGCCCACATAAGCGGGCCAACAAAGGGCCATGAGACCCATACCAAAAGAATAGAAACCGCCGCGAGAATGAGCAAAAAGCTCCAGTGTTCAAGCGCGGTCGTATCGTTGGGTTCAGCTTCGGACATAGTCCAGTTGATGTCGGTGCAAATGCCCCAAACATCAAGAGCTAACCACGAGGGTCTCTTTAAAAGTGAGGCCCCACGTAGCTTTCAAGCGACAAGCGCTATTGATTACACGTCGAGATTGGCGACGCTGAGCGCATTGTCCTGAATAAACTCACGGCGCGGTTCGACCACATCGCCCATAAGGCGGGTGAAGATCTCATCCGTCACATCGGCATCCTCGACCTTTACCTGCAAAAGCACACGGTTTTCCGGGTCGAGCGTGGTTTCCCAGAGCTGTTCCGGGTTCATCTCGCCAAGGCCCTTATAGCGGCTGATCGAGAGGCCCTTGCGCCCTGCCGCCATGACTGCGGCAAGCAGCTGGCTTGGGAGCGAGATCGCATCTTCGGCCAAGATAACGGGTTCATCGCCCGCATCGTCTTCGTCTTCATCTGAAGATGTCTCCGGCTCTGCCTCGCCCGCATCGCCTGCTTTTACCAGACGCACCGCCTGGTTGTAGGTTTCTGCCTGATCAGCGGCGATGGAGTGAAGCTTTTGGCCTTCCGTGCTGATAAGGAAGCGGCCTTCAATCTCGTGGACATCGGTAACGCCGCGCCACAGACGCGAGAATTGAACAGCGCCGTTTTCGAGCATGCGCACGGACCAACGCGCGTCCTGGTCGCCTGCCTCAAGCCTTTCAGCGGTCAACTCAAGCGCTTTCAGCCGCTCTGTATCGCCAAGCCCTGGCTTCAGCGCGCCCGAAAGCGCCATTTGCTCGATAATTTCGCTGTTATAGCGGCGTGGCACAAATGCGATCATGTTTTTTAGGCGCAGTGCCCCGTCGACAAGAGTGCGCAAGTCTTCGCCTGAGCGAGCACCGCCTGATGTTTCGAGAATGCGCCCTTGAAGGCCTGCATCCACGAGATAACGGTCAAGCGCGCCTTCGTCTTTGACGTACACCTCGCTCTTGCCCTTGGCGACTTTGAACAAAGGTGGTTGAGCGATGAAAAGGTGCCCGGCTTTCACGATCTCCGGCATCTGGCGATGGAAGAAGGTGAGCAAAAGCGTGCGAATGTGCGCCCCGTCGACGTCAGCGTCGGTCATGATCACGATCTTGTGATAGCGCAGTTTTTCAAGGTCGAATTCATCGCGAATACCGGTGCCCATCGCCTGGATCAGCGTGCCGACTTCTTTGGAAGAAATGATCCGGTCAAAGCGCGCGCGTTCCACGTTCAGGATCTTACCTTTAAGCGGCAGGATCGCCTGATACTGGCTGTCGCGCCCGCCTTTGGCTGAACCACCAGCCGAATCACCCTCGACGAGGAAGATTTCGGCCTTGGTCGCGTCGCGTTCGCGGCAATCGGAAAGTTTGCCGGGCAGCGAGGCAACGCTCATGGCACCTTTACGGCTCATTTCGCGCGCGCGTTTCGCGGCCTCACGAGCAGCGGCCGCATCGATGATCTTCTGAACGATCGATTTGGCTTCATTGGGGTTTTCTTCCAGCCACTCGTTCATCTTCTCGCCCATCAGCGATTGGAGCGGTTGGCGTACCTCGGAAGAAACCAATTTGTCCTTGGTTTGCGAGGAGAATTTGGGATCGGGCAGCTTCACGCTGACAATCGCGGTCAATCCTTCGCGCATGTCTTCACCCGAAAGCGAGACTTTGGCTTTGCTCAGCATCCCGGAGCGTTCAGCATAATTGTTGAGCGTGCTGGTCAGCGCTGCGCGGAAGGCTGCCAAATGCGTGCCACCGTCGCGCTGAGGAATGTTGTTCGTGAAGCACAGGACGTTTTCGTAATAGCTGTCGTTCCATTCCAGAGCGACATCGATGCCGATACCTTCCTTTTCCGCCGAGACCGAGATCGGCTCAGGAATGAGAGCCTCCTTGTTTCGGTCGAGGTATTTCACGAAGGCTGCAATCCCGCCCTCGTAATAAAGGTCGTGCTCAAGAGGCTCTTCGTGACGCAGATCGCGCAGGAGAATGCGGACACCGGAATTGAGGAAAGCAAGCTCGCGGTAGCGGTGCTCAAGCTTGTCAAAATCGTATTCGGTCACGTTTTTGAACGTGTCATTTGAGTGGTGGAAGGTGACCCGCGTGCCTTTTTTAAAGCCATTATCGTCCGGGTTTTGATCAACCTTTGGCGCATCGCCCTTGATCTCAAGGCTGTTCACCGCATCGCCGTGCTCAAAACGCATCCAGTGTTCTTTGCCGTCGCGCCAGATCATCAGCTCCAGCCATTCGGACAGCGCGTTCACCACCGACACGCCCACGCCGTGCAGGCCGCCAGAAACCTTGTAGGCGTTGTCATCGGAGGTGTTTTCAAACTTACCGCCCGCGTGCAGCTGGGTCATGATGACTTCGGCGGCGGACACGCCTTCTTCCTTGTGCATCCCCACAGGGATGCCGCGGCCATTGTCTTCGACAGAGACGCTGCCATCGGGGTTCAATTCGATCAGAACAAGGTCACAGTGCCCCGCGAGCGCCTCGTCGATTGCGTTGTCTGAAACCTCGAACACCATGTGGTGGAGGCCAGAGCCATCATCGGTATCGCCAATATACATGCCGGGCCGTTTGCGCACGGCGTCCAAGCCCTTGAGGACCTTGATAGAATCGGCGCCATATTCACCCTGCTGCTTTTCAGGCTTGCTCGGGCTCTGGGGCGAATTTTGTGGCGCGTTTGATGAGTTCTCTTCCATCCCCAATATATAGGCGCTCTGGTCAGGAAACCCAAGCTGTGGAGGGCCCATAGTGAAGCTTTTCCACCGCCCTGCACTATGGGGTGGATGCTGTTCTCAACGCTCGCGTGGAAAGGCGAGGCGAAATGGGACTTGTCCGCGCCAGATCCGCTCGTGCAATGTCCCTGCGAGCACCCGGCGCGGGGCCGCTGCAAACTGACTTTCATAGCAATCCACGGCTGCAATGGTCGCATCAAGATCGGGCAATTCGTAACTGATGCTGTTTGTCACCAAAGAGGGATGAAGCCGCGCCCACCCGTCAAAGCCGGCGAGCTCACCTTCCTCGGGATCGCTGGCTGCGGGAAAGGCGGCGTATAAAAGGTCGGGACGCTCTGGGCCCATGGCTTGCACCACTTGCGTAACCGCATTGCTGGTGATCCGGTGGTCAGCATGGCCATAGCCGCCATCAGGGCCCCATGTCATAATGACATTGGGTTTTTGGAGAGCGATAAGCCCCGCAATCCGCTCGCTCATATCGCGCATCTGGCTTTGCGTGTTGCGCGCCTCGCCTGCAAGCGTCCCATCGCCAAATCGCCAGAAAATCGGTTCCTCAATGCCCAGAGCAAAGGCTGAGCAGCGCGCCTCGTTCTCGCGCAAAGTGGCCAATTTAGCGCCTGGTTCCAAGCCGCTATTGCCGGGCCCCGCATCGCCGCTGGTCGCAAAGACGAGCGTCACCTCGCCTTTCTCGCGGGCAATGCGAGCAAGAACGGGTGCCATGATCAGCTCATCATCGGGATGCGCAAGAATGGCGAGCACCGATGCCACTTCCGGGATGATCGGGTTATTGGGTCCTGCATCATCACGCTTTGCATCGCTTGCGCGCGGCGCAAGGGGTATGGCCTTGGGCCTTTGTCCCGGCGTAATGCGGGTGACAACCTGACCATCCTCCAGCGTTTCTTCCTGGGGCTGTGGGCCTGCGGTTTGGGCAAGCGCGGGAGCAGCCAAGGTCGCAAGGCAACCCATTGCCAGCGCGAATGGGAGTTCTACTCTGAAATGTGAATATGCCGCGGCCATTGTTCTTCCCTTTTGCCCGAACGCCCGTCACGCGCCCTTATTCCCAGCACACTTGTGCCAAAGGGGTAAAGAAATGGCCACCAGAGCGATTTGTGTCGTTTCGCCTCTTGTCGATAAGCCCATGAACCGTATGGTTCAGCGCCATGATCGCAAATGATGCAAAAGAGGCCATGAAGGCCGAACTCGCCCGGCCATTTGGCTCCTTCCCGGAGGTCTTGCGCAAATGGTCGCAAATTCAGCCAGACGCCATTGCGATGGTCGACGACGTGCGCGATGTCGCTTGGGCAGAGCTGATTGGCGAGGTTGAACGCCTTGCTGCGCGCATGATCGAAACGGGCCTAACGCGGGGGCAATCGGTTGCTATCCTTGGCACAAGTACGGTCAACTATGCGCTCGTATTCCTCGCCGCCGTTCGTGCGGGCGGGGTTGCGGCGCCGCTTACGACCAGCGCTTCGCCCGAGCAGCTTGAGGGGATGGCCAGGGATTCAGGCGCACGCCACCTGTTCATCGATGCAGGCAAAGCGGCAGAGCTTGGCCCTGATTTCATGTCAGAACTGATCCGGGTGCCTTTGGAGGATATTGATAGCTGGATGGCGCCTCCCGGAAGCCGCGCGCCCGATTTTGAGCCTGCCCCCGGCGACCCGTTCAACATCATCTATTCCTCTGGCACGACCGGAATCCCCAAGG
The DNA here is from genome assembly GCF_000715015.1 of Erythrobacter longus. GTDB lineage: Bacteria > Pseudomonadota > Alphaproteobacteria > Sphingomonadales > Sphingomonadaceae > Erythrobacter > Erythrobacter longus. The sequence continues at coordinate 69,320 of NZ_JMIW01000007.1, read as the reverse complement.
GGATCGTCCATTCGCACCAGATGCGCTGGCTGCAATTTGCCTCGACTGCGCTCTCTTATCTGGAGGCAGGGTTCCCGGTAAGAACGCTCGCCTCGACCCCGCTTTATTCCAACACCACAATGGTGGGTTTTCTGCCAGCGCTTCTGGCGGGAGGCACGATGCGGGTCATGGGCAAGTTTGATTGCGGGCAATGGCTGGGGCATGCGCAAAGCGATCGTACGACGCTCACCATGCTGGTGCCGGTACAGTATCAGCGGTTGATGGATTATCCCGCCTTTGACGAACACGATTTGTCATCGCTCATCCTCAAATACTGCACGTCTGCACCCTTTTCACCGGAGCTCAAGCGCGAGGTGCTGGATCGGATGCCGGGCGGTCTTGTTGAGATATACTCCATGACCGAGGGCGGCGTTGTGTGCCTTCTTCCAGCGCATGAATTCCCCGACAAGCTTCATACTGTTGGCAGGCCCGCACCGGGCAGCGAGATGCGGGTGCTTGATGACGAAGACAAGGAGGTGCCAGCGGGCACGCCGGGCAATCTCATCGGCCGCTCTCAAACCATGATGAGCGGCTATAAAAACCGCCCGGACAAAACCAACGAAGCGCAATATGTCGATGCACAGGGCGGCGTCTGGATGCGCATGGGGGACATTGGCCGGGTTGACGAAGATGGCTTTGTTGAACTGGTTGGCCGCGCCAAGGACATGATCATTTCGGGCGGCTTCAACATCTATCCAACCGATCTCGAGACGCAGCTTGAGCATGAAGATGACGTTGTCGAAGCGGCGGTTGTCGGCATCGCATCAAGGGCATGGGGGGAAACGCCGGTGGGCTTTGTCGTATTGGGCAATGAGCCGCGCGATGTGGATGCAATTCTGGCCAGCGTGAACGCGAGGCTTGGCAAGACGCAACGCCTCTCAGCGCTGCACGCGATTGATGAAATGCCGCGCAGTCATATTGGCAAGCTCTTGAAAACTGAGCTGAGGGAAATGGCAGCCGCAAAGGCGGCATTGGCGGACAGCTAGCTTTTGCCAATCACCGGGCCGCTCGCATCAAAGCGAAGCGACCCGGTTTTTAGCATTTACACGATAAGCGCACTGAATGTCGCACCGCTTACGGCGAGAGCGACAACCATTGCGAACGCGTTTTGAGCAAAGCTACGCATTTTCATTTCCTATGACGGAGGTTGGAGAGGGAGGGGTTCCGCCAATGCGCAATATATAGTGCGTGGTAAGAAACAATGTAACACCGCCCCCTGCGCAAATACCTATACAGTGTGATAGATTTTCTCGGTCACAGCCCGATCGAATACAGCGCTCCGGGAGAGGGGGTGTCCCCGACAGTTTTGAGACGCGGCCACCATTGGGAGGGAGGGAGAGTGGTGGCCGCGTCTCGCTAGCTGCGCTAGCCGCTAAGCGCTTACCGTGTCGAACATCGGACCTGCGATCCCGGCGCTATAAAAAGCGCCACCAGGTCAGAGCCAATCAGCGGGGCGGCAGCCACAGCGTAGGGGAACGCTGCTGAGGGATTTGGACGTTTTGTGGCAAGGTGCTGGAAGTCACCGGGCCCGTCACAAACCACTCTCATAAAGGCTACCGACTTGCGGCAGGCAGTTTAGATGGGTCGAGGTCGGGGAAACTTGACGACCCATCGTTTGCGCCGGGCCAGCTTGGAGAGAGGGGGCTGGCGGCGCGGCGTTGGGCCCTATCTGGCGTTCGATTGCACGAAACTCAAATGCTAAAACCTGTAGATAAGATGCAAAATATGCAACTAGTCTGGGGCGCTTGCAATGGGCTTACGCTGCGATGCAGCAAATTTTCTCCTCAGAAAAACGCCACTCCTCGCATTCATTTCTGAAATCTACCGCAGTGCAGCAAGTTTTTGCGCGCTCTTGTAAGCGCCTGAGGTTGTTTCGAAATTCTCACCATTCCCTTGGTGCTCAGATCCGGCGACATCGGCGGGGTTGTGGCCCCTATTTACGCAATAGGATTGGTATTGCACCTATAGTGCGCTGGACAGTGAGCGCTGCGCTGCCGTAACGGGTGCGCGCATGGAAAAAGAGCATCTCCCAGATTCGATCCTCATCGTCGATTTCGGCAGCCAGGTGACCCAGCTTATCGCGCGCCGTGTGCGCGAGGCGGGCGTTTATTCCGAAATCGCACCCTTCACCATGGCCGAAGAGGCATTTCGCCGCTTGAACCCTAAAGGCATTATCCTTTCAGGCGGCCCGGCAAGCGTGTGCGACGATGGCAGTCCCCGCGTACCCCAAAGCTTCTTTGAAGCGGGCGTACCGATCCTTGGCATTTGTTATGGCCAACAGGTGATGAGCCAGCAATTGGGCGGCGAAGTGCGGCCGGGACACGAAACGGGAGAAGGCGGCGAATTTGGCCGCGCTTACCTGACAGTCACCCAAGAATGCGCGCTGTTCGACGGGCTCTGGAAAGAGGGCGAGCGCCATCAGGTCTGGATGAGCCACGGTGACAAGGTCACGCAGTTTGCCCCCGGATTTGAAATTGTCGCAATCTCAGATGGCGCGCCATTTGCGGTGATCGCAGATGAGAAACGCAAGTTCTACGGCACACAGTTCCACCCCGAAGTCGTCCACACGCCCGACGGTGGCAAGCTGCTCGCCAATTTCGTGCGCCACGTCTGCGGCCTCACTGGCGATTGGACCATGGCAGAGTTCCGCAAGACCAAGATCGAGGAAATCCGCGCACAGGTCGGTTCTGGCCGCGTCATCTGCGGGCTTTCGGGCGGTGTTGATTCAGCAGTCGCAGCGGTCCTGATCCATGAAGCGATCGGTGACCAGCTCACCTGCGTCTATGTCGATCACGGCCTCATGCGGCTCAACGAAACAGAGCAAGTTGTCTCGCTCTTCCGCGACCATTACAACATTCCGCTGGTCGCCGTGGATGCAGAAGAAACGTTCCTCGCTGGCCTTGCTGGCGTCACTGATCCAGAGAAAAAGCGCAAATTTATCGGCGGTGCCTTCATCGATCTGTTCGAGGCAGAAGCTAGACAAGTCGGCGGCGCGGATTTCCTCGCGCAAGGCACGCTCTATCCCGATGTGATCGAAAGCGTCAGCTTCACCGGCGGGCCAAGCGTTACGATCAAGAGCCACCACAATGTCGGCGGCCTTCCAGAGCGCATGAATATGCAATTGGTCGAGCCCTTGCGCGAGCTTTTCAAAGACGAAGTGCGCGATCTGGGCCGTGAACTGGGCCTTCCCGAAGCGTTTGTCGGGCGCCATCCTTTCCCTGGCCCTGGACTAGCGATCCGCATTCCGGGCGAAGTTACCAAGGAACGCTGCGACATCCTGCGCAAAGCCGACGCGATCTACCTCGAAGAGATCCGCAAAGCTGGCCTCTATGACGCGATCTGGCAGGCCTTTGCTGTGTTGCTCCCGGTCAAGACGGTTGGCGTGATGGGCGATGGCCGCACCTATGACAGCGTCTGCGGCCTTCGCGCGGTCACCAGCACAGACGGGATGACGGCCGATGTCTATCCGTTTGACGCGAGCTTCCTGACAGGGGTCGCAACGCGCATCGTCAATGAAGTCCAAGGCATCAACCGGGTGGTCTATGACTATACGTCAAAGCCGCCCGGCACGATTGAATGGGAGTAAATCTGCACAATCGAGTATTCTCGCAGCCTTGAGTGGTTGGTGATTGCCGTAAACTTGCTAAATGAGCGTTCAACAATCTAGAACTTGAAGGACCGATCCCATGCCCCGCTTTTACCTGAAAGCCAGCCTCGCAGTTGTCGCCACGTTTGCGGTCATTGCATGTTCGCAAGGCCCCGTCGAAGCGCCATCGGTTACGGGGACGCAATGGACCGTCGATACCGACGCGTCCGAGCTTTCCTATGTTTCGATCAAAGCGGGCGAAATTGCCGAGGCAAATACCTTTGAAACGGTCACAGGTTCGGTAAGCGGAGAAGGCGCCGCTACGATTGAGATTGACCTTGCTTCGGTTTCAACGGGCGTCGACATTCGCGATGAGCGTATGCGCGATATCTTCTTTGTAGTTGCCAACAACCCTAAGGCGACGGTCACCGCCCAAATTGATCCCGCCGCTTTTGAGGCGCTGGGCGTGGGCGAAAGCGCGGACACCACTCTGGATGGCACGCTCTCACTTGCCGGTGTTGAGGCACCCTTTCAGGCTGAAGTCAGCGTGACGCGCGCAGGGGCCGACCGAATTATCGCGGTGACCGACAAGCCGGTGATCATCGATGCAGGCCGGTTTGAACTCACCGATGAATTGGCACAATTGCAGGAGCTCGCCGGGCTTGCATCCATCACGCCCGCGGTGCCCGTCACATTCTCGATTGCCTTTGAGCGCTAGGCCAAGCGGCTAATTCGTTTGAATTGAGGTGGATCAATTATCGGCTGCTTTGATCTTGCCATAGGCCTTTCCAATGCTTGCATAGAAAGGACCGACAATGTTGAAAGTTGCCGCTATTTTGTTTCCAGTCATCGCGACCACTTTGATGGGAGTTGCGGTTATCGCCGTGCTGACAATGGATATGCAATCGACGTCGCAGCCAATCCTGTTCGCCGCAATTGGTGCCTTTGTGCTGTCGGTGCCGATTTCATGGTTCGTCGCCAAGCAGATTCCGGGCGTCAACAAGACTTGAAGCATCTCGCCTTCTGATCTGGTGTGGAATGCCCCATAAATTCGACTTGTGAAGGGCCGGCCCGCGTCGCATTGTGGTGCCATGCAATTGGACCTGGGCGGCGATCATCGGACCGATATTCTGCGGCGGAGCCAGGCGGCGCTGATTGCTCGCTTTGGCCGGATTATCCGCCCACCCAACAAACGCCGCAGCCCTGAGTGGGTGCTGGTCCATGGGGTGATCGGTGCGCAGACCAAGACAGCGGCCTCCAACGCTTCTACTGATGGGCTTCTTGCGGAGTTCGGCTCTTGGGAGGCGGTGGCTGAATTGCCGGAGAAGGCGCTCGAAGATCGACTTCAGCGCCAGAGCTTCCCCAGCGTGGCGGCCAAAAGGCTGAAGGCGTGCTTGCAGGCAATCATTGCCGAGCGGGGCAGCGTTACACTCAGCCACCTCTCCAACCTGCCTTTGCAAGAAGCGATGGCGTGGCTTGAAACCCTCCCCGGCGTTGCGCGCAAGAACTCCGCAGGCGTGATGAACGCTAGCAGTTTTGACCGCAAAGCCATGGTGATCGATGGCCACCACCGCCGGATTATGCAGCGTATGGGGCTGGTCCCCGCAAAGGCTGATACAGCGAAAACCTATGATGCGTTGATGCCAATTGTGCCGCCCGAATGGTCGGCTGCGGATATGGATGAGCACCATTTGCTGCTCAAAAAACTGGGTCAGACTTATTGCCGACCGCGAGCGCTGCGCTGTTCCTTGGGCGAGGGATGCCCGGTTCGCGGTGACTGTCAGACAGGCCAATCACAAGACAGCTAAGGTTCATCTGCGAGGCCTAGCCTCACCCGATCAAAGCGGGAAATGGTGGAGTGAACGCGATGAAATCACATTTGAAACTGGCCGGTAGTCTGGCGGCAGCTGTGGCGGTTCTGGTCGCTCCTGCCACGGTATTGGCTAAGGATGCCGGGACATCGCACAGCGCGGATCAGGAGCCTCGAAACGCGGAAGCGATTGCGCGCCTGATCGCGGTCTGGGGTTTTGTGAAATACCATCACAACGATGCGCGCGATGGCCTCATGCCGATGGATAAGGCCTTCTTTGAGCTTTACCCTCAAGTGGCAAGCGCTGGATCTCTGGAAGACGCTGACGCAGTGATCGCGGCCTGGCTGGATGCGATTGGTTACGGGGAGCCATGCGACCCTTGCGCCGATGATGCCATGCCGAGTGCGGACCAGATCGCCATTGTTCGGCCGACCAACGCCTGGATCGCAACCCTTCCAGAAGCCCTCGCTCTTCGGGTAAAGGCAGTCTTCAATAACCGCAGCGCTGCGGCAGGGAATTTCTTCGTCCAAACGGCGCCGGTCATTGGCAACCCTCTATTCTCTAACGAGCCGGATTATTCGAACACCAGCCGTGTGGACGATGAGGCGATGCACCTTTTGACGCTTGCACGGCAGTGGAATTTGCTGCGCTATTGGTTCCCCTATCGCGATGTGATGGACACCGATCCGCACGCCTTGCTGGAGGGAGCGCTTGATGAGTTCTTGACCGCAGAAACCCCCGAAGACAGGCAACGTGCCCGGCTGCGCTTTGCCGCCGAGTCCGACGATGGCCACGTCAATATTGCAGCGTATCGAAAGGCTGGCTCGCCGATAGGTGAATGTATGTCACCTCACGGCTGGCAATTTGTCGAAGGGAAGCTGGTGCTCGACGGCCGAGGCATTGAGGGTCACGAACAGCTGCGCCCCGGTGATGTCGTGACAAAGCTTGATGGCGTCGAAGTCGTGGATCTGGCGCAAGAGTACGGCGCAATGATCGCTGCCTCAAACTCTGCGTGGCGCGAGCGAATGCTGGCCGCAACATTGGCTCGCGGTGTTTGCGCAACTCGCCAGATTACGGCCACGCGTGGGGAAGAGGCATTCGATGTCGCAGTTGACTGGACCGCGCAAGGGGCCTCCGCCAGCCCCGATTTTGGCCGCGCAGGCGAGACAATTCAAAAGCTTGAGGACACGGTCACTTATGTGAAGTTCGACCAGCTAAAGCGTGACCAGCTGCCTGAACTGGTTGAAGCTGCCAATGCTGGCACAGGGCTGGTGCTGGATATGCGCGGTTATGTGAGTGATTTTCTGGTCTTTGCGCTGGGTCAATATCTGGTTGATGAACCCACCGAATTTGCGGTTTTCACACGCGCTGACGTGGCGACGCCGGGTCAGTTTGTCTGGGGGCAGACAATGACGCTCAATCCCGATCCCGATGGCCAGCGCCTAACCGTGCCAGTCGTCGCGATCGTTAATGCTGCAACAGTAAGCTCGCCTGAGTATCATGCGATGGCTTACCGGGCTGGTGGTGTAACAATCGTGGGCAGCACCACTGCTGGCGCGGATGGAAATGTGTCGAGTTACCCCTTGCCCGATGGTGCAGGGATGCGGTTTTCAGGGATCGGGGTGTACTACCCTGACCTTACCCCAACTCAACGGGTCGGGATCGTGCCTGATGTCATGGTCAAGCCAACGATTGCCGCAATAGTGGCTGGCCGCGATGAACAGCTGGAGGGGGCTCTTGCGTACCTGAAGGCGCAAACCGCCGGCTAGGCAGACGTTCGGGCTTCAGAGCCCCGCCATCATCTTTGCGCTGAGGATTTCGACCCAGTAACCATCGGGGTCTTTGATGAAAGCGATGTGCTTCATGGCGCCGTCTTCCGGGCGTTTCTGGTATTCGACATTGTTTGCATCAAAATGCGCGATGGCTGCGTCAAAGTCCGGCACGTCGAGGGCAATGTGGCCAAAGCCGCGCGGCTCTGAATTGCCGTCGTGATAGACCGCGCCCTCGTCCTCTTCTGTGCCCCAATTGTGGGTGAGTTCGAGGACGCCCTGGCGCGAAAAGACATATTGCATGGCCTCTTTGGGGTCTTGCGGCACCTCGTCTTCATCTTGCGTAAAGCCGAGGAAATAGAGCGAAAACTCGCCCATCTCCACGTCCACTTTGCGAAGGAGCGTCATGCCCAAGACGCCGCAATAAAACGCAAGGCTCGCATCCGGGTCCTTGATCCGCAACATGGTGTGATTGAGGGTAAAACCGTGGGGGTTGGAGGTCATTTTTGATCCTTGGTAATTGGGGTGAGGCGGCGCTTAGCCTGAGAATGACACGCCGGTAAGCTCTTCGGTTTTGCGCCAGAGCTTATCTGCCAACGCCTCATCGCGGATATGCGGATACACGCCTGAGCCAGCTGGCGTATCTTCGTCCGCCATCGCCCCGATATTGCAATTCTCGCAGTAAACGCCGCCCATCCCGTCTAGCAGCGGAGAGACGGCACACCACACACTGGTCGATGCGCCTTCTTCGGTTGATTTGAAGGCCTCATGGGTATTGCCTTCATCATCATACCAACCCATCGCGCGTTGCTCCTCCATGGTGAGGTGGCGTTGCAGCGGCGTTGCGATCCCACCGGGGTGCACCGCAAAAGCGCGCACGCTATGGGGTTCGCCCAACTTGTCCAGATGGAGCGCAAACAGTGCATTTGCGCTTTTCGCGGCCCCATAGGCGGGCCATTTCTCGTATTCGCGGGCTTCCCAATTGAGATCGTCAAGATCAAGGCCATTCAAGCGGTGACCGATGGAGGACAGGCACACCACCCGCGCGCTATCTGCTGCGACAAGCAGGGGCCAAAGCCGGGCGGTGAGATGAAAATGGCCCAAATGATTGGTCGCAAACTGCATCTCGAACCCGCGCGCATCACGCATCAGCGGGCTGGCCATGATCGCGGCGTTGTTGATGAGGATGTCGAGGCTGGCCCACTCCTTCGCCACGGCTTCGGCGAAAGCATCAATCGAAGCAGGATCGGAAAGATCGAGCGGCAGGATTGTGATAGACCCGTCCATCTCGGCCAGCACCTCTTGCGCCTGCTCCGGTCGCCGTGCCCCTACGATCACATCAGCGCCAGCCCCGGCAATGGCGCGTACGGTCTCGGTCCCGATCCCGGAATAGCCTCCTGTGACCAACACGCGTTTGCCCGTGAGGTTGATGCCCTCCACCACCTCGCGCGCGGTCGAGCGATAGCCAAAGGGCGAGTCGATAGGGGACTGATCGCTGGGGGAATTTGGTGAAGGCATGTGTCTCTCTCAAACTTGGGGAAGCTGCACAAAACTACGCAACTCCCGGCTGACGCTACGGCGCTCAAAGCCTTGGTGCAAACGATTTGCGAACTGACCAAACGCCCTCTTGCGCGCGCGGTCATATTAGGCTTGGTTCCATCTCAAATTGAAACCAAATGAGAGGAATGCGACCATGAAAACCGCCATCACCGAAATGTTCGGCATCGAGCACCCGATTATCCAAGGCGGCATGCACTATGTCGGATTTGCTGAAATGGCAGCGGCTGTGTCCAATGCGGGCGGGCTTGGCATCATCACCGGGCTTACGCAGAAAACACCCGCCGATCTCGCCAATGAAATCGCACGCTGCAAGGATATGACGGACAAGCCATTTGGCGTGAACATCACCATTCTGCCAACGCTGACCCCGCCTGATTATCCCGGCATTGTGAAAGCCGTGATCGAAGGCGGCGTGAAAGTGGTCGAGACCGCCGGGCGCAATCCGGTTGAGCTTATCGGTCCGCTTAAGGATGCAGGGATCAAGGTGATCCACAAATGCACCAGCGTGCGTCACTCTTTGAAAGCCCAATCCATCGGCTGTGATGCGGTTTCGGTTGATGGCTTTGAGTGCGGCGGTCACCCCGGCGAAGACGACATTCCAAACTTCATCCTTTTGCCTCGGGCCGCTGATGAGCTTGAAATCCCATTCGTTTCGTCGGGGGGCATGGCCGATGGGCGAAGCCTTGTGGCAAGCCTTGCGATGGGCGCGCAGGGGATGAACATGGGTACCCGCTTTATCGCTACCAAAGAGGCACCGGTGCACGAAAACGTGAAAAAGGCGATCGTTGAGGCAAGCGAATTGGACACGCGCCTTGTCATGCGCCCGCTACGCAACACAGAGCGTGTGATGAACAATGCAGCGGTAGAGCGGCTCTTGGAGAAAGAGAAGGAATTGGGCGACGCTCTGACCATTCAGGACATTTTGCCAGAGGTTGCAGGAGTTTACCCATCAATCATGCAGGAAGGCGACATGGACAAAGGCGCGTGGAGCTGCGGCATGGTTGCTGGCCTCATCAACGATATTCCAACCTGCAAAGAATTGATCGACGGCATTATGAGCGATGCCGAAAAGATCCTTGCCCGGATGAACGCGATGCAGGCGGCATAACCGCAAACTGCGCGCGCGAACAAAGCGCGCTTGAGCGGGCAGGCCCTTGGTCAGTAATTGGCGCGTCGCTGAGCGGCGTGTCTTTACTGCTGCGGCCTGCCCCAATTTCTTTCACAATTGTGATGACTGCCCGCTGCTATCCACAATCGGCTGCTCCCTCGCAGCGATACTAGGCTCAGGACCTATTAATCCCACCTTCGAGGTTTGAAGCAAAATGGCCTTGTGCAAGGAGTAAAGAGGCAAAAAGCCTTCCCGGCGCGCGCTTTCGCCCGATATGTTCGTCATTCCGGCGCCTCGATGGAGGGGTTAATAGGTCCTGAGCCTAGGTAGCTCTCCTGATTCGCTGCGCAAGAAGCTGGTGTATTTGGCCGCGGCGAGAGATCAGTAACGGCTGGACGGGAGACGTTGTTGTGACGGACTTTGCACTGAGTGGGTTTTGGTTTTTATCCGTTTTCGTGGCGGTTGCCGCTGGCTGGTTTCTCGGTCGGCATGCGCGGGGTTTGGGCAATATTGCGGGTCAGATTGAAGCGGGCGGTTTGGCGAAAGCGCGCGCAGCTCCTCTCGCGTCTTCAATGGGGGTGAGTGTCGCACACGCATCCGACGTCCGCCATCAGACAAAGAGCGCAGCCAAAGCGCGCCCCCATGTTTTTGACGACATGCCGCCTGTGGAAACGGTAAGGGCCCAGGCGAAATCCATCCTCAACTCCGAGAACGTCTGGGATGCAAAGAGCCTGAAGAATAGCCCTGAGACATGGGAGTTTCTGGCAAAAGCGCGAGTGATCCGGGTGGGATCATGGTCTGCTGGTGCGCCTATTACTTCATGGGGAAACCATGAAGTCGCAGGGCTGCGTCGCGGGCCGGAAACACATTACTCCTCGCCCAATATTAGACCCGAACACGGCCCTCATAGGGGGCTCGATTAAAGCTGTTCTTCGTCGACGCGGGTGTAAGGCACGAACTGGTCGAACTGGACACCGCCGGTGAAAAAGCCGCTAAAACGGTCAACCGTGGTGATAAAGTCCAAACGGCACAGCTGAGTGCTTCCAAACCGCTGAATTACGAGGACGTCATCTCGATCAATATCGCCTGGATCGCGGGTGCGTTGAACGTAGATCGTTTTGCCCCTGCCATAAACATAGGCGGTTTCATCGATGGTTTGCATGCGGGTGCTGCGAAAGTCGTTGATGCAATCGCGCGGTTCGCCTGCGACGCGTCCTTCCAGCAGACGGGCAAGCTTTTCCTCGCCTTTGGTCATCTCTTCAGAAGGTTGGTCGCTACCGTTATTTTCGGGGGCGTTATCTTCGCTACCGTTATCTTCGGGGGCGTCATCGGCAAAGACCGGCGACGCACACATCAGGGCAAGCGCGGCAATTGCGGATGAAAGGATCAAATGCGGTGATATTTTCCGAATCATAATGAACTCCTTGGACCCTCATATACACCATGCAGCAGTGTCACTGAACGGTGCATGACCAAGGTAGGCTGAGGGCAGGCCGAATGATTGCGGTGTTCGAGCCTGTCTAAAGGTGTTCACTCATATTCGAGAGTGACCGCAAATTCGCCTTCATAAGTGCCAGGCACAGCGTTTGCAGGCACCTGCAAGCGGCCAGCGATAGTAAAGAAGAAAAAGCCATCAGGATTGATGATGCGGAACCGGCGCGGGTTGGTGTTGATGATGATGGGGGGCTGACTTCCGATGAGGAGCGTATCCATCACCATGGTTTCCGTCCCGCCATTGCGTGTCAAAATGTAAGAGTTTGCATCGACATTGATAAGCACGGTCTGGCGAAAGGCGCCAAACCCGGCGAAGCGGGCTGGTTGCTGGGTGCCTTCAAGGTGGATGACGCCGCCGGTGACCGAGACATTTCCGGCTGAATCCATCGTGATGACGCCCGGTGTATCGCCCGGAACGATATCGCCAAAGTCAAGATCGAGTTGCTTCACAAAGCTGAGTGGTGTGACCAAAAATGCCTGCGCATCGGAAGGCTCGGCCTGTTGTGCAGCAGCGCTCGCTGGCACAAGCCAGATGCTGAGCACCGCGCCCATAAGCGCTATCATTTTCTTCAAGTGGTACATCAATTTCTGCCTAACCGCTTTAACGGTCATGCTTTAACCAAGGACCCTTAATTTTCTTTGAAATTTGCAGCCGGATGATGCCGCCATTTTGCCGTCATAATCGACGTTTTGTCTGACGATTTAGGTTTCAAACCAATTTCTTAGTCGTCAGCAGGGCCGCCGCGCAGAACAAAGCGGCGATCGCAATAGCCACAATCGACAAAGCCGCTGTCATCGATCTGCATATACACGCGCGGATGGCCAAGTGCGGCCGGGCGATAATCCTTGCCGCCGCGAATAGAGCTTGCCCCGTCACAGCTGACGCGGCGGGTATCGACCTTGATGGTTTCCGGAATCATTTCTTTTGCCGTGTTGCTCATGGAAAGACCGGGTAATCGGCCCCTTGCGCAAATTCAACTGCGTTCGCATCGGAATTGGCAAAAACGAGACGCAAAAGGCTCACCCAGCGGATTATTGCCAGTAGATTATTGCCAGTAGATTATTGGTAGTCGATCCGGATGTCGAAAGTCCCGGTGTAAACGCCTGGTTGTTGGTTGGCGTTAACGTTGAGCGTGCCTCCGACCCGGAAGATGAAAACGCCGTCAAAGGTGTTGATCCTGAAGCGTTCCCAGTTGGGGTTGGAGTTCACCCGGTTGAGCGTTGCCCCGCCATCAATGGTGAGGTCGGTCACTGTCATATCAGCGCCCGGCCCGGTCAACGTGATCGTGCGTCCGATAGGCCGCCTTACGCGAATGCGTTGGTTGGGCTGTCCCAATCCGGCAAAGGTCGCGGGCTGGCACTCCTGAGTGTGCACCACGCCGCCTGTCGTAACGCAGGTCGTCACAGGATCTGCTGACAGAACAACTGTGCCCCCGGTCGTCACGATCAGATCGCCAAAATCCATATCCGACAGCTTCGCCAGCGATAGCGGATCCAGAAGAACCGTGCGCGTATCGACATTGCTGGTGGATTGGGCATGGGCAGGGCTTCCCAAAAGCCACACAGCGCACAGCGCCGCGAATAGCTTGATCGGGGAAAGGGCGTTGAAGCCCTCGTGTATATGGTCATTCCCTGTTTTCACGATGATGGCGTTTAGGCCGCTTGTGTGTCGAGGTGCTGACCAAATACCCTTAACGCGCGCTTCATATTTAGAGCTTCGGGAAGAATCAGGACCCGCGCAGCGACTGCCCACTTGCGTCCGCGTGCCTTGCGGCTATGGCTGACCCCCATGACACCGCCTGCTATTCGTATCGACAATATCGCCAAACGTTATGCACCGCCCAAAGGCGCAAGCGGGCCGGATGCAGAAGGAAAACTGGCGCTCAAAGGCGTCAGCTTTGACGTGCCCCAAGGCTCGATCTTCGGGCTTCTTGGTCCCAATGGTGCGGGCAAATCGACCCTTATCAATATTCTCGCCGGTCTCGTTAACAAGACCAGTGGCAGCGCCGAGATATGGGGCTTTGATATCGACACCCAGCGCCGCAATGCGAGCCGCGCAATCGGCATTGTCCCGCAAGAAATCGTCTTCGATCCGTTCTTTACCCCTTACGAGGTGCTGGAAAACCAGGGCGGATTTTATGGCATTGGCGCAAAGGATCGCCGCAGCGAGGAATTGCTCGAAGCGGTGCGACTGGGTGACAAACGAAACGCCTATGCGCGCACGTTGTCCGGGGGCATGAAGCGGCGCTTGCTGGTGGCCAAAGCGATGGTGCATTCGCCGCCTATTCTGGTGCTCGATGAACCGACCGCCGGGGTCGATGTGGAACTGCGCCGACAATTGTGGGATTTGGTGACGGAGCTGAACCGCGAGGGCGTCACCATTGTGCTGACCACGCACTATCTCGAGGAAGCCGAGGAGCTGTGCGATGAAATTGCGATCATCAACCACGGTGAATTGATCGCGCACAAACCCACCGCCGACCTGATCAATATGGCGCGTGAGAAAATCGTTGCGGTGACCCTTGCCGATGATCTTGTGCAGGCGCCACGCCACGAGGCGTTCAGCAAGGTCGAACTGGCGGGCGAGCGCGGGGTCGAGGTGACCTATGACAAAGACAAACTCAATGCAGGCCAGGTTCTGGGCATTTTGCAGGAACAGGGCCTAACAGTTGAAGATGTGACCACGAGAGAGGCGGACCTTGAAGATGTGTTCGTGCAGTTGACCGGGTCTGGCAATTAAGAGGTAAAGCGATGCGCGGACCATTGATGGCATTGGTATTGATTGCCCTTGTCGGCTGTGGCGCTGACGAGAGTACGGGTGAAACTCCGGGTAAAACTGGGGCTTCTAGTAATGTCTTTAATAGCTCTGTGCCTCGCGGTGGACAGCTTCGGGACTGCCCCACTGAAGGCGCTGCGCTTCAGGTTCTGGGAAGCGGCGGGCCAATCGCGGAAGGCGGGGCGGCGGCGCGTGCGGGGACATCCTATCTCCTCTGGATTGATGGCGAAGCGCGGCTTTTGATCGACGCAGGATCAGGCAGCTTCCTTCGCTTTGCGCAGGCGGGTGGTTCGATTGCGACATTGGACGCGGTCGTCCTCACCCACCTTCACGCCGATCACGCAGGCGATTTGATCGACATACTGAATTCGGGCGGGTTTGAAGGGCGCACGCAGGCACTTCCCGTTATCGGGCCTGATGCCGCGCCGCGTTTTCCCGGAACCAGGGAATTTCTTGCGCGCCTTATGTCAAAGGAAGAGGGTGCGTTTGCGTACAATGGCGGATTTCTTGACGGGACAGAGAACAAGCCGCTGATCGAGGCCCGCGATATCGCCACCGGCGAAGGGGCAGGCGATCCCGCTGGCCTTGATGTCTCCAACGACTATTCGGTCATGGCGCATCCCGTGCACCACGGCCCGGTCCCATCCTTGGGCTTTGCCATTGAAATCGGCGACAAGAGCGTAGTGATCACAGGCGATCAAAGCTTTTTGAGCGAGCGGTTCCTTGCCGACCTTTCCGACAGCGCGCCCACCATTTTGTTCGCGCACCATGTCATCAACGGCGAAGAGGGGCAGCCGCGCGGGCTTCACCGGACGCCAGAACAGATCGGAGAACTGGCGTCAGCTCTGGCTCCTGAGAATTTAGTGCTGACCCACAATATGCAGCGCTCGCTTAAACGACTGGAAGAGGGCCTTACAGCCATAGCAAAGCATTATGACGGGCCGGTGTGGATCGCGGACGATCTGCATTGCTACGCGCTTTAGGACGCCTGTGGCTCTTTTCAGAGCGCCTGCGGCTCTTTTCAGAGCGCCTGTGGCTCTTTCCAGCGCGCGCGAAACTCTTGCCACACATTCCCCTTCGCGCCATTGCGTTTCTCCATGGCAGATCACAGCGACACACAAGATGCGCCGACAAGTGCGTATGACGTCATCATCATCGGGTCGGGCGCAGCCGGTCTTACCGCCGCGCTCGAGCTTGCGACGCGGCTGCGGGTACTTGTTCTGGCCAAGGGCTCTCTTACCGGAGGGTCAACGGCCTGGGCGCAAGGGGGCATCGCAGCGGTACTGGATGCTGGCGATACGTTTGAAAATCACGTGCGTGATACGATGGTGGCGGGCGCTGGGCTCAACGACCGGGAAGCGGTTGAATTCGTGATTGAGCGCGCGCCTGAAAGCATTGACCGGCTGGTCGAGCTTGGCGTTCCTTTCAACAAGGATTCAGGCGATCTGCACTTAACGCGCGAAGGCGGGCATTCACACAGGCGCATTGTTCATGTTGACGATGCAACCGGCTGGGCTGTGCAAGAGGCGCTTTTAAGAGCAGCGGACGCCAATCCCAACATAACCATGCTTGGCGGGCGCACCGCGATTGATCTCATCACTGACCGCCACCGTGACCAATATTCGGGCGCTGGCCATGTCTGGGGCGTATATGCTCTCAACGAAGAGACCGGACAGGTTGAACGCCATGTCGCGCGGGCAACAATCCTTGCCGCAGGCGGCGCGGGCCGGGTGTACCAATTCTCCACCGCGCCGCGCGGCGCCACGGGTGATGGCATCGCCATGGCTTGGCGGGCCGGCGCGCGCGTTTCCAATATGGAGATGATGCAGTTCCACCCCACCTGCCTGTATAATCTCGAAGTCAAAAACTTCCTCATCACAGAGGCTGTGCGCGGCGAAGGCGGGCATTTGAAGCACCCGGAAACCGGGCACCGCTTTATGACCGATTACGACGCAGAACGAATGGAGCTGGCCCCGCGCGATGTCGTGGCGCGCGCGATCGATGACCAGATCAAGCGCTTTGGCCTCGACTACGTCCATCTCGATATCAGCCACCAGCCGCCTGAATTCGTGCGCGAACATTTCCCGACCATCCATGAAAAGCTGATGGGTCTTGGCATCGATATGACCAAAGATCCGATCCCCGTGGTTCCGGCCCAGCACTATACCTGCGGCGGGATTGTGGTGGATTTGCACGCGCGCACCGATCTGCCGGGCCTTTGGGCTGCGGGTGAATGCACTGAAAGCGGCCTTCACGGCGCCAACCGCCTTGCCTCCAACAGCCTGCTGGAATGCTTTGTCTTTGGCGAAGCGGCGGCCTCTGACATTCTCACCATGTGGGACCAATTGCCCGATCCGCCCTCCATCCTGCCGTGGGATGAAAGCCGCGTGTCGGATTCGGACGAACAGGTGGTGATCAAGCAGAACTGGACCGAGATCCGCCGCTTTATGTGGAACTATGTCGGGATTGTGCGCACCACCAAACGGCTGGAACGCGCCGCCAACCGCATCGCTTTGCTTCGCCAGGAGGTGGAGGAATATTACGGCAGCTTTGTCGTCACGACCGACCTCATTGAACTGCGCAACCTGCTCCAATCAGCGGAATTGATCGTGCGCTCAGCGTTAGAACGCAAAGAGAGCCGGGGCCTGCATTATACGCTCGATTATCCTGAAACCGGGGAGGTGGTGCGCGATACGGTGTTGGTGCCGTGAACCTGATAAAAGCCCTTTTTGCGGCGTTTTGTGCCAGCGTTCTGGCATTGGCCAGCCCTGCAAACGCATCGCCCGATAGCTTCATCGATATTCACGAAGAACCCGTCGGGATGAGCACAACGCACCTGTTTCTCTTGCGTACGTCCACCGATAACCTTGGCTATTACGAAGCGTTGCGCGCCGAGATATTCCTGATTGTTCAGGACCTTCAATCGGGCGAGGAAGAGGTGATTGTCATCGACAAGTTCGTGCATTCATCGGATTATTCCGATGATGGCAAGCTTACCGGCTATTCGATCAAGCGCGACGCCGGAATTGAACCCGTTGACCCTGCCAGTGTCCTTCGGGCGCGCGGTGCTTTGCCATGGGTGGCGATCCATCGGCCGATGGGTTTTGAACCGCTGGTCAACATAACGATGGGCGAACAGGCGGTCGAAGTGCAGATTGGCGGCGACACGCCGCTTCGCCTTTCGCGCGACGCCATTCAGGCAAAACTGAGCCGCGTGGGGCAATTTATGGCGGAGAATGTGGCCGATCACCCTCGCTCTTCATCCATGACCACAAAACAGCATTTTGAAGGTCGCGAGGTGACCGCTGCGCATTGCCATTCTGCCGAATTGCTGGACTATTGGATGCTTGGCCAGAGGAACCGTCCGCATTTGCTGCGGGTCCACTGCGCCTATGATGAGGATAGCGAGACAACCTCGGTTGTGATGAGGCTGCCCGCGGTCGAGCGGTAAGTGGCCACATCTACGTGTCCTGTCCACTGGCCCAGCCCACAAGCCCTGTTCACCTGCGAGCCAGCGGTCTTACGCTAGGGGCGTGCTTATGAACCGGCTCACTCTCACTTTCGGCATTGCGCTGTGCCTGCCTTGCTCCGCTACGATCTCGGCTCAGGATGAGGCAGGGCTTGCCCAAGACGCCTCCCAAAGCGTGGCTACAAACTCTATCGTCGTCACAGCGCAGCGCTCCGGCGCGCCGATGTGGACGATTCATACCGATACCGGCACCGTCATCCTTGTCGGAGAAATCCGCGCTGTGCCCAAATCGACGCCGTGGTTTCCTGACCGGTTGGAAGAAGCCACAAAAGAAGCGGACCGTGTGATCCTGCGCGCGGCACCTAAGTTTTCGCCCGGCGATGCCTTCCGGCTGATTTTCAGCGGGGGCAAGTTCACCAAATTGCCTGATAAGACCGTCGCTGCTGAATATCTCAGCGCAGAACAGCGCGCCCGGCTGGCAGCGCTCGAAACCGAATATGACATCGACTACGACCGACGCTCTTTCCTGATGACCAGCTTTGACCTGCTTGCCCGGCGGCTCGATTTTGATGACGACACGGTCAAGGATGCGACCGACATCGTGAAAAAGGCAGCGGACAGGGCGGACGTGCCGATCACCCGGCCAGAGCGGTTCCGGGGCGAGGACCTGCTCGATAATCTCGCCGAAGCGCCCCCGCAAAGCCACATTGCGTGCCTTGAGGCGGCAATGGGCGCGACTGAGGCGGGCCAAACCATCATCGAAAAGCGCGGCGATGACTGGCGCAGCTTTGATATTCCGGCCGTCATGGAAAACCCGCTTGAAATCGCGCTTGGCACCTGTTGGCCTTGGGCAGACGATGAACTGGGCGATGAAATCCGCAGCCAATGGGTCAGTATGATTTCCGACGCCTCTGAGCAGACCGGCGTTACATTGGCCGTGGTCCCTTTGCGCGTACTGGCAGAGCAGGACGGCGTGCTCGATCAACTTGAGGCTCGGGACTTCCTGATCGGAGGCCCCGACTGGCGTCCCAAAGCTGATGCGGCGCCGCCCGAAGGCTAGACCCTGCCCTTGCCGCGCTTGTCTGCACCCGGTCTGCAATGTAGGTCCTCGAAAACAACCTAAGGAATTCGCTCGCCCATGCCCACAATCACCACGCCCAACACCGGTATCGAACTCTTTTTCGAAGACCATGGCGATCCCTCGCACGAGACGATCCTTCTGGTCATGGGTCTGGGCGCGCAGATGACCTTGTGGCCCGATGAGCTGGTCGAGGCGCTTGTGGGGCACGGCTTTCGTGTTATTCGCTATGACAATCGCGACATCGGCCTTAGCCAAAAGTTCGAAGGGGCAAGAGCGCCCAAACCCGCTTGGCAAGTCATCCGCAAGAAGATCGGTTGGCCGGCAAGAGTTCCCTACACGCTGGCTGACATGGCCGATGATGCAGCGGGCCTTCTAAGCGCGTTGGAAATCGAAAAAGCGCATGTGGTGGGCGCAAGCATGGGCGGAATGATCGCGCAGCTTGTGGGCGTCAATCACCCTGAAAGGCTGCATTCGCTGACCTCGATCATGTCGACAACCGGCAATGGCTCGCTGCCCATGGCAGATAAGTCGGCAATGGAAGCACTGGTTGCACCGCTCAAATCCTTGGATGAAGAGGATCTGGTGGCGCACGGTCTTAACATTGCGCGCAGCACTGGGTCGCCGGGCTATCCGTCCGATCCAGAGCGCGTGCGTGAACGCACACTCAAATCCATCCGTCGCAGCGTCTATCCCCCCGGCTTGCCGCGCCAATTGGCGGCGATCATCGATGATGGATGCAGGCGATCACGCCTTGCCAATGTGAACGCGCCCACTCTTGTGCTCCACGGCGAAGGCGATCCATTGGTAAAACTTGAAGGCGGTGAGGATACAGCCAAGCATATTCCCGGCGCCAAGCTGGTGACGATCCCGGGCTGGGGTCATGATCTGCCGCTGGAACTGGTTGACCTTTTGGCAGGGCATGTGGCGGACCATGCCCGCTCGGCCAGAGGCAGTGCGATGAGTGAGAAGACGCCGCTTCCGGCTTAAACGCCTATGTCCTGTTTTATCCTTGGCCCTGATTTGCCAGTAGCTGTGCCGCAAGCAACCGCGGGTCACGCCAGCGAATCAGGCCAGCGAATCAGGTCAGCGAATCATATGACCACGCCCGATCCGGGGCGCGGCATGCCGGCCGTGCGCGCACGCGGCTCACCCTGTTCGATTGACTTGGTCAGTATCGGGCCAATTGCTTGAACCCCGATTTAGCGCCGCAACAATATTGCAAGCCGTTGAGTAAAAGATTCAAGAATTGATTCACACCTAACAATCACCATATTTTTCTTCACAGATTCAATTTGGGGCTTGCGCAACCGACAACCCAAGCTTTGAGCACGCGTCGCTGCACTGCAACATAAACATTTTGTCGGTTCCGGCGCAGAAACATGGTTAATTCCCCGTTGACCCAATCAGCGTCCTGATTCATCATATAGCGGTTCGGTTCGCATTGGACCCCCAAACTGTTGTGTGACTTCTTTCAGCGCTTCGCCAAGGGTGAAGGGCGAACTGGGGAAGGATTCGCTCAAACTGAGGGCCCTATGCCGGATTGGTAGGAAATATTGGTGCTAAGCCCTGTGCGTATCTTCGCTGAAAAAACGGGCAAAAGCTGTCGATGAATAAGTTTGGAACAGAATCGGAACAACGGTGCTATTGTCCTTGCGGCAGGGCCACTTGATTCGAAGTGACGTAAGATGGGGCGATAATGGAATTTAAAGCAGGCGAAGACGTGCTCAGCGACACCGACACAGGTGATATCACAGGCACCGAAGAAAAAGCGCAAAAGGCAGTGACAATGGAAAAGGCAGACAAAGGCAGCGACGCTCTCATCGCAGAGAAGAGCGCAGAGGCGCTGGGCAGTGCAGTGGCCGCTGCTGCAAAGTCTGCAGCTGACGTCGACAGCAAGAAGGTGAACGATCGCCGTTTCGACGTGCAGATCGATGAAAGCCGCGATGCAAACTTGACCGAGTTCGGCAAAGAGACGCTGACGGATCGCTATTTGCTGCCGGGTGAAAAGTATCAAGACCTGTTCGCGCGCGTCGCCGATGCCTATGCCGATGACGCAGAGCACGCGCAGCGACTGTATGATTACATCTCGAACCTGTGGTTCATGCCCGCAACGCCGGTTCTTTCAAACGGCGGCACGTCGCGCGGTCTGCCGATCTCTTGCTATTTGAACTCTGTCTCAGACAGCCTTGATGGGATTGTCGGGACTTGGAACGAGAACGTCTGGCTTGCCTCCAAAGGCGGCGGCATTGGCACCTATTGGGGCAATGTGCGCGGTATTGGCGAGCCGGTGGGCCTCAACGGCAAGACCAGCGGCATCATCCCGTTTGTGCGCGTTATGGACAGCCTCACCCTCGCGATTTCGCAAGGGTCGCTGCGCCGTGGGTCGGCTGCGTGTTATCTGGATGTGTCGCACCCCGAGATTGAGGAATTCCTTGAGATCCGCAAACCCTCTGGCGACTTCAACCGCAAGGCATTGAACCTTCACCACGGCGTCCTGCTCACCGATGAGTTCATGGAAGCGGTGCGTGATGGCTCTGAATTTGAATTGAAATCACCAAAGACTGGCGAAGTGCGCGGCAAGGTCGATGCGCGTTCGCTGTTCCAGAAGCTGGTGGAAACCCGCTTGGCTACTGGTGAACCCTACATCGTGTTCAACGACACGGTGAACCGCATGATGCCAAAGCACCACCGCGATCTGGGCCTGAAAGTATCGACCTCGAACCTGTGTTCTGAAATCACTCTGCCAACCGGCATTGACCACCTTGGCAATGACCGCACGGCCGTGTGCTGCCTCTCCTCATTGAACCTTGAAAAATGGGATGAGTGGAGCGGCGACAAGCAGTTCATCGAGGATGTGATGCGCTTCCTCGACAATGTTCTGCAGGACTACATCGACCGTGCACCCGATGAAATGGCACGTGCGCGCTATTCGGCTGAGCGTGAGCGTTCGGTTGGGCTTGGCGTGATGGGCTTCCACTCCTTCTTGCAACAAAAAGGTCTGGGTTTTGAGAGCGCGATGGCGAAAGCCATGAACCTCAAAATGTTCAAGCACATCCAAGCCAAGGCGTCCGAAGCCTCTATGCTTCTTGCGCAAGAGCGTGGACCTTGCCCGGATGCAGCCGACATGGGCGCGATGGAGCGATTCTCCTGCAAAATGGCAATCGCGCCAACTGCGTCGATTTCGATCATTTGTGGCGGCACCAGCGCTTGTATCGAGCCAATCCCCGCCAACATTTACACCCACAAGACGCTTTCGGGCTCCTTCATCGTCAAGAACCCATATCTGGAGAAATTGCTCGACAAGAAGAGCAAGAATTCATCCAATGTGTGGAACTCGATCCTTGAAAAAGGTGGCAGCGTTCAGCACCTCGACTTCCTTAGCGAAGAAGAAAAGGCGAGCTTTAAAACCAGCTTTGAAATTGATCAGCGTTGGCTGCTTGAATTTGCAGCGGACCGTTCACCTTACATTGATCAGGCGCAGTCGCTGAACCTCTTCATCCCGGCAGATGTCGACAAGTGGGACCTCATGATGCTCCACTTCCAGGCGTGGGAGAAAGGCATCAAGTCGCTCTATTATCTCCGCTCGAAGTCGGTCCAGCGCGCTGGTTTTGCCGGCGGCGTTGAAGCGGATAACACGGCAGATGCTGCCAAGTTTGAACTCTCCGCAGAGCAAACCGATTACGAGGAATGCCTCAGTTGTCAGTAAGTTAAACGTCCGGCGAGGCAAGCAAGCTTGCGAGCCAATTGCCGCTAACATTCAAGAACCCCCGCATTGGCTTTCAGGCCTTTACGGGGGTTTTTCTTTTACAGAACTTACATCGGCCTTGCGGCAAACTTGTATTAACAACTCTATTGTAGTGTTTGCCCAAACAAAGGTGTCAAAGATGCGAAGCTTGATCAAGAAAGAGATCGTCACCCGCGCGTCTCAACGCGTGCCGACGACTGCCATTGGTTCATGCAAGACCGATGGGGGTGTTGAATGGGAGGTGTCCTTCGAGGACCTCTCCAACGGCGGGTGCCGGGTAGATGACCCGGACATAAAATTGGCCCTTGGAAGTTATGTCAGTCTGGCGATCGCGGGCACAGGACCGCACAAGGCCGAAGTCGCATGGCGACAGGGCGACCGGGTCGGACTGGAATTCCTGCGCCCCCTTCCGCCGCGCGTTTTCAAACACTTGGCCGCCGAAGAATGGGAACTGGCCAATCATGCGCACGCTACCGACAGCACAGGCCTTCCTGTTCGCCGGATGATTTAACCGCAGGTCAGCGCTCAAAAGCGCCATCAGCAGCGCTCGAAACTGCGCCTCGATCAGCGCTTCCCTCTCGCACTTGACGGCGAAATGTGTCATTCTGTTTAGGCATAGGCTTGTCAAAGGAGAGAGATCGATGGGATCAGTGCCAGTCGAGATTTGGGTCGGGATTGCGGGCAGCGCCCTCATCTTGGGCTTTATTGTCAACGGAGTGCGCTTGTCTCGCGGGCCAGAAGGCCACGCTGCGAATGCAGGCCGGCTACACATGGTGATGGGCGGAGTTGCGCTGCCCTTTATATGGCTCGCGGTGGTCGCTGCGGCCAATATGTGAGCCTCTCCGTGGACACCTCCACCAAAACCCGCCGTATTCTTCTAGCTTTAACGCTCGCCTTCGCTGTTTCAGCTTGCGCCAGCCAGATCGATGCAGGGGTCAGCGCCGAACCAGACACGCCCGGCTTCCTGTGGGGCTTGTGGCACGGGTTTATCTTCCCGTGGAGCTTTATCGGTTCGCTCTTCAGCCCGGATATCGCCGTTTATGCGGTTCCTAACAAAGGCGGCTGGTACGACTTTGGGTTCTTCCTCGGCGTCACAGTTCTGGGCGGCGGAAGCTTCTTCGGATCGAAAAGCCGCAAAGATTAGGAGCGGCACTAGGGTCATGACCCTAGAACCCCATCACGCTCCAATAGGCCGCGTAAAACCCGGCCCAACCGGCCGCAAATGCGATCCACACACGCCGTTTGCCAAAGCGTTCGATCATACGCGGGCCAATTTCTCCTGCGATCACGGCCACCAGAACAAATCGCGGCAATCTTGCAAGGAATGAGGCAAAGGCGAACCACGCCAGCATCCCTGTGCTTTGCAAAGATGAGCCTGTTCCCGCTCCATAGGCGTAGAGTTTGTATGGGACGCCTGAAAAGCTGCCTACAAACATTCCGAGTGCACCATTGGTCTGCCAATCGAGGCGGACTTCATCCATGAGATCTGCATCGATAGCGGGAAGCATGACGAGGAAGTCATGCACGCCGCTTGGTGCGATACTGGCTGCACAATAGACGATGCATCCGCCAATGCTCGCAAACAGCGCCGCTACACCGGCGCCTGTCAGCGCCTTTCTTGTGCCAGATTTTACGCCAAGCGCCATGACCGCGACATCGGCGACAATGAAAAAGGCAATCGCCTCAGCGAGCGCCCAAAGGGCAATGATAAGAAGCACGGGGGATGGGTCCTGACCCTAGTATTAGAGAACAAAGAAGTAATTCACCAGATGGAAGAAGACGGGCGCGGAAAAGCTGACCGAATCCATCCGGTCAAGTGCGCCGCCGTGCCCCTCTATCATCGTGCCCCAATCCTTTGCTCCCAGCGACCGCTTAACCGCTGATAAAACCAGACCACCGGCAAATCCGGCCAACACGATTGTCAGCGCCAGAAGCGCGGCTTCCCAAGGCGCAAAGGGCGTGATCCAGAAAAGCGCAGCGCCAATGGCAGCGGCGGAAAACCCTCCGCCAATCAACCCTTCCCATGTTTTCGCAGGGCTTACGCGCGGCGCGACCTTGTGTTTGCCAAAGAGCTTGCCGAAGACATATTGCAAGACATCGGAAAGCTGCACGACAGTGATGAGGAAGAAGAGCAGCAGGAAATTGTCGCTGTAGCCCGGGATATCAAGCAGCAGCAGCGCAGGCGCGTGGCTGATGCAATAAACGCCCAGCATCATGCCCCACTGGATCTTGGCAGAACGCGCGAGGAAGTCTGTCGTCTCGCCTTTCAACACCGCGAGAAGCGGCAAAAGCAGAAACGCCCAAACCGGGATAAGGATTGAGAAAAGCGACTGCCAGTCGCTGTAAATCAGCCAATATTGCAATGGGATAAACAGGTAAAAGGCGGCAATTGTCGCGGTGTGATCTTCGGCGCGGGTGGGCGTGATGGAGAGAAATTCGCGCAGCACAAAAAAGCTGGTGAGCGCAAACAAAACCACGGTCACACCTTTGCCAAACACGAATGCGACCGCGAAGATTGCGATCATCAACCACCAGGCTTTGATGCGCTGGTTAAGGTTGGCAACCGTCGCAATGCCGCCTTCGCTCGTCACCCGCTTTGACAGGACAAAGCCGATGGAGGATGCCACCAAAAGCAGCGCAAAGACGCCGCCAAAAAGCGTCGCCATTACCGGCTCGATCGTGAGGTTTAGATCGGGCATTATGCGTTCTCCCCTGGCAATTCTTCGCCCGAAAGCGCGATGATAGATGCTTGTGCGCGGGCTAGAAACGCAGCCTTGTCCTCGCTGTCCTCCAGCTGGATCGGCGCGCCGAAATGGGCAGCCGAGCTGATCGGGGCAGGCAGGATCGCGCCCTTGGGGTAAGCACGCGCCAAATTGGTGAGGTACACGGGCACAAGCTCGGCCTCAGGAAAATCTTTGGCGAGGTGATAGAGCCCCGCTTTGAAGGCGCCCGGAAGGCTTTCTGCACGCCGGGTCCCTTCGGGAAAGATGATCAGCGACTCGCCCTGCTCCAGCACCTCTCGCAATGGCGCAAGCGGGTCCTTTGCGCCGCCGCGTTCGACCAGCACGGCGTTCAGGACTTTGAGCGCGACAAATCGCTGCACCGGTCCGCTACCCCAATAATCTGCTGCTGCGACAGGGTGCGTGGTTGTGCGCAAATATCCCGGCAGCGCGCCGCACATGATGATCGTGTCCATGTGGCTGGCATGGTTGGCGAAATAGATGCGCTGTGTGGTCGCAGGCTCGCACCCTCTCCAGCGCGCCTGGCCACCAACAAGGAAGCGCGCCGCTGCGAACAATGCTTCCCCGACAAGTTTGGCGATCATTCGCCCGTTCCCCTTCTGCTGGCATCCTTGGTTTTTAACAGCCCGGCGATGCGGACAAGCCGGATGGCGCAGGTAAGCGCTGCTCCTGCCACGATAACCCACAAGGCAGCGATCATGGCAGCAGGGCCGGTGAGCACGAAGTCTGCGACGACGCTGGATGGCCAGAAGAAGGTGATGATGGCCGCCAAGGTGAGCACAAACATGCGATGTTGTTTCGCCATGGGGCCGACAAAGTCCTGTTCAAAGCCCAAGGCCCCGCCAAGCGCTCTGATGTATGCCGTCCCGAACGCCAGAATGGTTGCGCCATATCCCAGTTCCGGCAGTCCGACAGCGTATCCTGCCCCGATCAGCAAGAGCGCATCTTCGGCCCGGTCTGGGGCCTCATTGTACAGCGCCCCGGTCGCAGAGGACTTGCCTTCCTCCACGGCCACCAATCCATCGAGCATATTGGCCAGCAGCCGCAGCTGTATCCCGAGCGCCCCGCCAAGCCACAGCCATTGGCTCCCGTAAGGCGCGCTTGCAAAAGCCCAGGCCCCTGCCGCTGCGAACACAATCCCGATCACCGAAATGGCGTTGGGTGTCAGCCCGGTTGCTGCCAACCCTTTGGCCAGCCCCTTGGCCCACCCTGCACTGCGAGTGGCCAATGGCCGCCTGTTCTTCACCGCTTCTTGCGGCGTTTCTTGTGTCATTTAAGTGCGATCCCTGCTCTTCCCGTAAGAGGCCAAGCTAGGCTCCTGCTGGGACACCGCCAAGAAATTTCTACGTAAAGTCCCTCGGCCTACCCCCGGTGCGACTCGGCTCGACTCAGAATTTGCACGGTTTATCCCCACCGAATCATCTACCCTTGCCTGTCGGAACGAAGCTGGTTCACCTATATAGGTAAGCCAACTCGAAAACAGGATCACACAACATGTCGTTGCTCGAAGCCCGTAACACCTACAAGCCGTTCCAATACCCATGGGCCTACGAGTTCTGGAAACGTCAACAACAGATCCACTGGATGCCCGAAGAAGTGCCTCTTGGTGAAGACTGCCGCGACTGGGCGCAGAACATCACCGAGCATGAGCGCAATCTGCTCACCCAAATCTTCCGCTTCTTCACGCAGGCCGACGTCGAAGTGCAGGATTGCTACCACGACAAATATGGCCGCGTGTTCAAGCCGACCGAGATCAAGATGATGCTGGCCGCGTTTTCCAACATGGAAACCGTCCACATCGCCGCCTATTCCCACCTGCTCGACACCATCGGCATGCCGGAAAGCGAATACAGCGCCTTCCTCGATTATGAGGAAATGGCCGACAAGCACAATTACATGAACCAGTTCAGCGTCGACACCGACGAGGACATTGCGCGCACGCTCGCCATGTTCGGCGGGTTCACCGAGGGGCTTCAGCTGTTTGCGTCATTCGCCATGCTGATGAACTTCCCGCGCCACAACAAGATGAAAGGCATGGGCCAAATCGTTTCCTGGTCGGTCCGCGATGAGACGCTTCACTGCGAAGGCATCATCAAGATGTTCCACACCTTCTGTGAAGAGCGCGATTGCCTGACCAAAGCGGTGAAAGAAGACATCATCGACATCTGTCAAAAGACGGTGCGCCTCGAAGATGCGTTTATCGATCTCGCCTTCGAAATGGGCCCGGTCGAGGGCATGACCGCGAAAGACATCAAGAAGTACATCCGCTACATCGCCGACTGGCGTCTGGGCCAATTGAAGCTGCAGCCGATCTACATGATCGACGAGCATCCGCTTCCCTGGCTCAGCCCGCTTTTGAACGGTGTCGAGCACGCCAACTTCTTCGAAGCGCGCGCAACCGAATATTCCAAAGGCGCAACCAAAGGCGACTGGAACACCGTATGGTCCAGCTTCGACAAGCGCCAAAAGGCAAAAGCGGTGAACGAGGAAGAGGTTGTCAGCGACGGCCCGGATATGTTCGAAGCGGCGGAGTGAGGAATGATCTTCAAACTCTTCTCAGAGCGAAAGAAAGAGGAGAGCGGGGCCGATGATGTTTATCAATACGATAAAGTAACGGACAAGCTACGCGTTCAAATCCAGCAAATTTTGGCTGACGCAATAGGCCGGTTCTACGTATTTGGGTACCATGATCTTAGTACCCCAGATAACAACAACGACGGTTGGGAAATGATAGTCTCCATCCTTCGGCGAGAGTATGGCGTCCACTACCTTCGGGGTGCGGACAACCCTGCCGAGGAGTTCTTGCGATTTATCGGTGACTGCAAGGTTGAAGAATTCATCGACGCATTAGAAGTTGCCTGTCGCTACATTGGTGAGGTCGTCTCGGGCATCCCGCAATATCGACTAGAAAACTATTCGATAAAGATGAAACCAGAAGAGGCGTTGGACGAGGTCAACTACCGCTTGCGTCAGGCCTCATTCGGCTACCAGTATGAAAATGGTGCCATCTTTCGAGTTGATGATGAGTTCGTACACAAAGAGGTCGTCAAACCGGCAATTCGATTCCTTCATGCCGAAGGGTTTTCAGGACCTCGTGATGAGTTTTTTAGAGCACACAGTCTGTACCGGGAGGGCAAGCACTCACTGGCAGTGGTTGAGTGCGGCAAGGCGTTCGAGAGCGCTCTAAAGAGTGTCTGTGACATTAAGGGTTGGGAATACGAGAAGGGCGATCGAGCGTCTGACTTGATCAAAATTATCAGGCGTAACGAGTTGATACCTAACCATCTAGACAAGTCCTTTGATCAGCTTATCGCTACTTTGGCGTCCGGCCTTCCTCAATTGCGTAATAATGAGGGAGCACACGGACAAGGGGCGACACAGCGCCAAGTGCCAAGGCCTATCGCAGAGTATGCGCTCCATCTATGCGCTGCCAAGATAGCCCTAATTGCTGGCCTCGCGACAGGGCAGAGCTAGCGAGATCAAATCCCCCTCCCGCTTGCGGGAGGGGCTAGGGGTGGGCTTGGCTTGGTCGGAGATGTCGGGAAATTGCCTACCTTACTGCAAGCGATGGATTGCCCACCCCGCTGCGACTAGCGAGCAAGCTCGCAAGTCTCACTGCCCCTCCCGCAAGCGGGAGGGGTGAAAGAGGGAGTGCCCACCCTGCTGCGACTAGGCTCCCCCGGATCAAGTCCGGGGTCCCCAAGTCTCGCTGTCCCTCCCGCAGGCGGGAGAGATCAAGAAGGCTACCCACCCCGCTGCAGCTAGGCTCCCGCAAGCGGGAGGTTTTTTGCTACCGGCGCAACTCCTCAATCTTCAGGCGGATTGCTGTGACTACGCCTTCGATGTTCTCATGCACTTGCGCGTTGGTAAAGCGCAGCACGGTGTAGCCTTCGGTCCGCATCCACTTGTCGCGAACCGCATCCCTCTCGGGCGCAATATCGTGGCTGTGGCCGTCGAGTTCGATCACGAGCTTCAACTCCCGGCAGAGGAAATCGGCATAGAACTGTCCGATCGGCATTTGGCGGCTGAACTTTGCGCCTTGTTGGCCGCGGGAGAGGTGCTCCCACAAAGCGCGCTCTGCCGGGGTGGCTTCGCGGCGTAAGGTGCGGGCGCGGTTTGTGTTTCTGGGTTGCCAGTTGGGCATTTCGGGATATTGCCGCAATGGTTTGGGTTTGCCCACCCCCACCCCCTCCCGCAGGCGGGAGGGGAGTAAAGGCTGCGTCCTTTCGCAAGCGGGAGGGGAGAATTGGCGAGACTAGACCACCCGCTCCCCCAAGCGCTACACTCCTCCCATAATCACGCAAGCGACCTCTATC
Organism: Erythrobacter longus; assembly: GCF_000715015.1. Taxonomy (GTDB): domain Bacteria; phylum Pseudomonadota; class Alphaproteobacteria; order Sphingomonadales; family Sphingomonadaceae; genus Erythrobacter; species Erythrobacter longus. Next base: position 39,825 of record NZ_JMIW01000007.1, on the reverse strand, counting down.
GCTGGGTTTGGCGCTGGTTTGGGCATCGCGGCCCAAGGCGGGAAGCCCAATTTCAAACCCTATGAGCCGCTTCCCACAGGGCCTTTGTTCTACAAACCAAATCCGTCACCCCGGCGTAGGCCGGGGTCCAGATTCTTCCTCTTCAATCCGCGCTTTGCCTTGCAATGGATCCCGGCCTTCGCCGGGATGACGAGGGGGAGCGGGGATGACGAGGGGGAGCGGGGATGACAAAGAAGGCAGCGAGAGCCACTCAGGCGGGCCTAAGCACTCGTACGCCTTCAACGCTTCCTCAAGCCCTGTTCGCGTAACCCTCGGCTATGAACCCGCTCGCTGACATTCTCACACCGGCCAACATCATCACCGCGCTTATCGTCATGAACTTCTCAAGCTTCGCCGCTTTCGGCATCGACAAGGCGCTGGCTGAAAAGCGAGCGCGGCGAATTTCCGAAGCCGCTCTTCTCAACCTTGCATTTTTCGGCGGGATTGGCGGTGCCTATGCCGGGCGCGAAGTGTTTCGGCACAAGACGCGCAAGGCATCCTTCTCCAACCAATTACACATGGTCGCGGCTGTCCAGCTGTGCGCGCTCGTCTTTGCTCTCATCGCCTTTTGGTAAGAAAGCACAAGGAACGGGGCACTCGCCCACATCCCACCGGCCTTTCCTACAGGCCCCCGTGCGCGCTAGACCTCGCGGCATGACGTGGTCCCTTAACTCATGGCTTTTGCCCCCTCGAACGGACACATCAGGTGGCAAAGGTTTTTTGCCCCTGAACAGTGTGTCAGTTGTGTCGAAACCCTCGTTTATGCATTGGTTTTCATGGGGTTGGCGCAAATGCCTTCCCTAAAGGTAAACCGATCAGAGTTTGGTCCCGCCAGATCAAAGGAGACGCCTCATAAATCGCAGCGTACACTCAGGGTGCCTTTTACAAGACGCTTATCGGTACTCACCCTTCTCATAGGCGGTGACGACGCCCGGGCTGGGCACTCGGCAGGTGTTTGGCGCGTCGAAGAAGTAGAGGCACACGGGGCGTCCATCGCGGTATTCCACTGTGACAGAGCCATTGGTGAGCGTGCCCAGCTGGTTAAAGCGGTAGCGCGCGCTGATCGATAGGGGGCGGCCTGATGCGTCTTTGCGGGTGACTGCGACGTTTGACACGCTGCCTTGCATATAGCGGTTCATCATCCACCCGCGCGCGTTTTCGCGGATCAGAGCATCGACCATTTTGCCGTAATTGGACGGCACGTAAGCAGCCCCGTTTCCGCCGCCCCGCGTCGAGCTTAACGTGGCTCCATTGGCCAGCTTCAACGGCGCGGCGCCTGTTCCGAACCGTTCAAAATTGGCCTGAAACCGTTTGAGCGCCGGGCTGGTGCAGCCGTTTTGCGATAGCAGTCTTTCCATGTCCCCATCGGCCGCCAATGCCTGATCCACCATGCGGCGCGAACTGGCGCCCGGTGCCTGGCCTTGGGTGGGCAGAATGCTGCCAAGGATTTCGCCCGCCTGCCGGCTCTCAAGCCGCTTTGAAAGCGCGAGCAGGTCAGGGTCGGCAAACCGTCCCGTTCCGTAAGTTTCCGATTGCGAACAATAGCGGTTCGTCTCAACCCCAAACCCGTTTCGCGTGACGGTTTCCCTGACACATCGCGATGCCATGATCTCGACCTTATTGCTGGGCAGATGGGCGGCGCAGGTGCGCGAATAGGCGCCAATGTACTTATCAAGCAGGAAGGCATAGGCGTTGCCCTCTGGCTGCAACCGCGCGTTTGCAAAATCGCCAAGGTAGATGGCCTGGACTTCGCTTTCATAGTTGAGGCCGTCCACCTTAAGGCTGCCTGCGCCGAGACCTGATTGTGCAGAAAGGCTGGCCAAGCCCACAAAGGCGGTTGCACCCGCTAAAAGTAACGCCGAAATTCGCATGTCCATTGCCCCCATAACTTTGGATATTGTATCATGGAGTTGGCGAAAACGCTCGGATTTATGCTTCAGGTCAAGGAACTCTTCACAATTCGCTTAATTTTGGAGAGTATTCGACAAGTATGAATGACATTGGATGGCTGTTTGAACTGGCGAATTTTGTGACGGTGATTTGCGTCATGAGCTTTGCAGCCTTTGCGGCATTTGGCTGGGACAAGGCTGCGGCAGAAAATGGCAAGCGGCGCGTGTCAGAGGCAGCGTTGTTGAACCTTGCTTTGTTTGGCGGGATTGTTGGTGCCTATGCCGGACGTGCATTGTTCCGCCATAAAACCCGCAAACAGCCTTTTAGCAGGCATTTGCACACAGTCGCTTTGTTGCAATTGTTCGCAGCGGTCTTCCTCACCATCTTTTTGTGGTGAGCGGGCAAAGTTTGACCCACATCAATTCGCCGTCTCGCCTTTGGGCCTAGACCACTCCCACAACCTCAAGGGAGACGCCTCAAATGTCACAGCATACACCCAACGAATTGACCGAAATCTTCAAGCGCGACCGTGATCTTGTCACCCAGCTTAAAGGCACCGATGGCCACTTTGCACGGTTGGCGGATGAGTATCATGAGGTGAACCGGCAGGTGCACCGGATCGAGGCCGAAGCAGAGGCGGCGAGCGACGAGCGGTTTGAAACGCTCAAGAAACAGCGCCTCTCGCTCCTCGACCAGCTCACCGCAATCGTGAGCGCAGCGCGCCCGGCGGCTTGAGCCCCCTCGCGGTGCCACCCATCACACAGACCGTTCAGGAGAACCCCCATGTCCTTATTGAAAGCTACCATGCCCGCTCTTGCAATCTCCACCCTCGCAATTTCTACGCTCGCTCTGGCTGCTTGCGCGCAGGAGGAAGAGGAGAAATCCTACGAGGTCGGCGTTGAAGATGTGAGCGGCGGCGAATTGCAGGTTGCCGATCCCAAGCCCGGCGAGGTTGAGGTCAACCTGCCCCAAACCCCGATGAAGAATGTCCCTGCGCAAACGCAGGATGGCGCGGAAGGGGAAGCTGGGGAAGCTGAAGCTGGGGAAGCGGAAGCCGAGGAAGCGCCGGAATAGTCGCTGTCATGGCCATGGGGGTTACCCGCCCTCGTGACCCCAAGCGGGCGGGGGCGCTTCCACCTCTGCGCTCAAATCAAACTCCACCCGGAACAGGCGCGGCTCAGTGGCTCCGCCTTCGAGGGTGCGTTTGAGCTGATAGACGAACCTTGCGTTCTCGCTGCCCGCTGGCTGTACCTCGACCGACCACACATTGGTGACTGAGGCGTCGTAGCCTTGGGCCTTGAACATATCCACGCTGAACTGATCGACTGGAAAGCTCTGCATGGTTGCGGTGCCTTCATCGGCGGTGTCGCCGCCATACATGGTGAGCGCGTCACTCTCGCCGTCCTTGTGGCGGTGATCATGCTTAAGGCGCAGGCCCAGCTGCGTTTCACCTTGACCGCTCATATGGGGCACCGATTGGCGAGTGATCAGCCATGTGCGCGAGCGGTCCCACTCGCCGTTTATCTCTACGTGGAAAGGTACAGCGATGCGGGTCTTTGAGCAGTCGGCGACATACATGACCATGGGGGCGCCGACAAAGTCTGCGTCGGCCTCGTCCTCGCTCACCAACTGCCCCGCGTAAGCCTTGCCGCAATGCGTTGATAGCGCAGTGAAAAAGGCGTCTTGCGGGCTCTCTTGCGCGTCTGCTTGCGGCGCGTCGGGCGAGCAAGCGACGAGCAAGAGCACAGGGGCAAAAATAGAGGCGAAGCTTTTGGAGATGTCTTTCATTCGCGGCACGCTAGCGCCTGCGCGCTTCAATGTCGCGGCTCTTTCCTCGAGGCTTCTCATCCGGACCGTGTTCCGGGCGCTTGATCGAAGTCAATGTGAAGGCGGCTTTGTTGACGCATATTGTCGCCAAGATATGCAAACAGGAGCCTTTCACCATGTCTGCCCATACGCCGCACGAGCTGCATGAGTTTTTCGGTCGCCTCCCGTCAAAGCATTTGAGCGCACCTACGCTTGCCGAAGAGTTTCCGCATGATGCAGGCACGCTCACCCGGCTCAAGCTTACCGATAACCACTTTTGCAGCCTGTCCGAGCGCTATCACGCGCTTAACCGGTCTATCCACCGGATCGAGGCGCAGGTGGAGACCACATCGGATGCCTATGTGACGCAGCTGAAGAAACAGCGGCTGGCGCTGCTGGATGATATTGCGCTGATCGTTGAGATAGCTGAGCGCAAGTGGGCGCAGGGCGATGAGCTACAAAACGGCGTACAGATGGACAAGCAGATGGAGCCAAGCTCGTAGAAGTGGGGCTCTATGAGAGTGACGCCCATTCGTTTTGAAACGAGGCGACGTCTAAAACGGGGCGTCACTTTCACCCAAAATGCAGGTGCTTTTCCAAAGCGCCAGATTAGGGTCCTGACCCAAGAGCTGGCCCGCTTAAAACAGAAGCGTCTTGGGATCAGGCATAGGCTCTTGTTTCTGCGCCTTGATAAGGCTGAGAACACTGCGCACGCCGACCCAAATCGCGGGAAGCGGGAGCAGGATCATGCCAATTACGGTGATGGTCAAAACGACCGAGACCACCAAACCAATCCAGAATGTGCGGATCAGATAAGAGAAGTGTGATTTGGCCCATTCCGCTTGATTGTCGCCAGCCCAGACATGAGCAAGCACAATGCCGACGAGGCCGCTGATCCCGGTCACAAAGCTGGCGAGATAGCACAGCGAGATGATCGATGGTTGGTTGAAGTCGAAACCGCCGCTGGGGCCGACCTCGCGATTGGTGTCTGTCGTGGTTGGCTCGGTCATGGAAGATCCCCCTTAATGGCCGTGTTTTAACCCTGCGAGACTACGCATTGTACCGTGGAGGGCAAGCCTTTCCTCAATCAGGGGGCGAGGCGGCTAACGTGCACCCGTTATGTGCACCAGTCCCCGGGCGTCTGTCCCCATCCATTGTTAGCGGCAAGGCCGCTTGCAATCATATATTCGGCCAGTGTTTCCTCAGAGCCATCATCGGCAATGCGGCGGGCCGCTCGAAGCTCTCGTCCATACTGATCGCGCGGAGGATTGTCGCCGCCGTCCCATTCAAAGGGGCCTTGGCCAAGCCATCGGTGGAGGCGTGCTTTGGCAGTCCTTGCAAGTTTCCTTTCCGCATCGCAGGCACCATCGAGTTCTGGCGTGTCAAATCCGGTTAAGCGAATGCGCCGCTTCTGTGGCCCTGCGCCAATCAACACACCGATCAACACAGTGTCCCCGTCGACGACGCACCCTTCTTCGCGAGGGCCGACACCGCAAAGGGCAAAATGTGTGGTAACTTTGGTCCACCCTTGCTCAGCCTCGGTAGATTGGGAGGCGAACCACCACACCCCCACCAAGATGAAGACAACAAGGGGCGCTCGCCACCAGAGCGCATTGTTGAACAGTCCGCCGCGCCGGGATCGGAGGCGGCGCTGGCGTCCGGATCGGCGGCGAAATCGGCGGCGAAATCGGGTGCGAAATCGGGGGCGAGATGGTCGGCGGGGCATTCGCGCATTAAACTAGCATTACGACGCGCCAAAGAAAGAGCCGGTCTCAATATCCAGTCTCAATACCCAGTCTCAATATCCAGTCTCTGGGGCCAATACGAGCGCAAAAAAGCCGCCAAGGTTTGACCCTGGCGGCTTTCTTGAAATCCTGCAGTTTGAAACCGAGCGGCCCCAAACTCGCGTGATTGCGGCGATTAGCCGATGTTGGTGGTCTCTTCGAGTGAGCCAAATGTACCATCGGGACGTTCCGTGGTCTCGCAAGTGCCCTTGTCGACATAGGTCCATGCATTGCCCTGATAGTCGATGACCGAAGTGCCTGCACAGCTTGTGCCCGGACCTGCTGCACAGCCGTTCTTGCCGGCAAGCGAAATACCAAAGCATTTCTCTTTCTCACCAGCGCCTGCGTCTGCAAGTGCTGCCTCTTCAGTGTTTGAGGCGCCTGCCTCAGCTGTCTCTGGAGCTTCAGCTGCGCCCGAGCACGCAGCGGCAAGACCTGCGGCCGCTGCAAGAGCGATCGAACCATTTAGACGACTAGTATTCATTAAATTCCTCCATCCACATTCAAAACAGGGCGCGTTCTGGAACCCCTGTTCATTCCCTGGTTATCATGGAAACAGCATTCGGTTACAAAGGGAAGGGAAAATTTCATAAAGGTTGCGCGCCGACCTTGTAAAAGAAACGCTCTACCGCCTTCTTTCCTAGAGCGGACTTAGCCGCTAAGCGCTGCACGAGACAGACCCTGTCCTCACGTAGAAAAGCGAGACTTACATCATGGTCAATTCCAATGGCGCCGCTGACAAATCTGGTGCGGCTCCTGACCTTGCAAAAGCTGAAGTGCTGATCGAGGCGCTGCCTTACTTTCAGCGCTATGCTGGCCGTACATTTGTGGTCAAATATGGCGGGCACGCCATGGGAGAGCCTCAAGCGGCGCGCGATTTTGCCGAAGACATCGTGCTGCTGAAGGCCGTTGGGATCAATCCGGTGGTGGTCCATGGCGGGGGTCCGCAAATTGGCGATATGCTTGCCCGGCTCGGGGTGGAAAGCACATTTGTCGATGGCCTTCGCGTGACCGATGAAGCCACTGCGAAGATCGCCGAAATGGTCTTGTCGGGCGCGATCAACAAAGAGCTTGTTGGATGGCTCAGCAATGCCGGCGGCAAGGCGATTGGTATCTCTGGCAAGGACGGTGGCCTTGTTTCTGCACGAAAAGTCAGCCGCACGGCCAAAGACCCTGAAAGCCTGATTGAAAAGGTGGTCGACCTTGGATTTGTAGGGGAACCCGATCACGTCGACACATCGGTCATCGACACTGCGGTTGCCGCAGGGATGATCCCGGTGATTGCTCCCATCGCAGCGGGCAAGGACGGCGCAACTTACAATATCAACGCTGACACAATGGCAGGCGCAATCGCCGCAGCTTTGGGGGCGGCACGCTTGTTCCTGCTTACCGATGTGCCCGGTGTGTTGGACGAAAACGGTGACCTTTTGACCGACCTGACCCCTGCCGACATCGCCCTTCTTCGCGAAAAGGGCGTGATCAAAGGCGGCATGGTGCCAAAGCTTGAAACCTGCGTCACGGCGGTCAATTCTGGCTGCGAGGCCGCAGTTGTGCTCGATGGCCGGGTTGCGCATGCGATGCTGTTGGAATTCTTCACTGCAAGGGGCGCAGGTACACTGGTGCATGCATGATCCACCGGCTAAAGCGGCCTGAAGGGAACAGCTCTAGGCTGGCAAAAGGCGTATTAGTCGGGTAATACGCTTTGAAAGGGACTCACACTGGAGGCCAGGCGGCATTTTTGCGCTGCTTGACCGCCAAACGACAAGGTAATGAAAAAACCCCATGCCCACACTTATTGATACGCTTATCCAGATCGTTTCGTTGCTGGTGAATGTTTTTGTCATGCTCGTGATCGTGCAATTCGTGATCGGGCTTTTGTTTGCCTTCAATGTGGTGAACAATTCGAACCAGTTTTTGATGCAAATCTACGAATCGGTGAACCGTTTGATGGACCCGATCTTGCGACCAGTGCGCAACATCATGCCTCAGACCGGCGCGCTCGATCTGTCGCCGCTTGTTGTGATCGTGGGCGCGCAAATCGTCCTCATCGTTCTCAATTCGCTGCGTTAATGCCATGAGCGCTACACGAATTGACGGAAAAGCCTTCGCTGCCACTTTGCGCGAACGGGTCGGCGGCCATGCGCTTGGTTTTGCAAAGGCGGCAGGGCGCAAACCCGGTCTTGCGGTGGTTCTGGTCGGCGATGATCCCGCAAGCCAGGTGTATGTGGGCTCCAAAGGCAAAGCCACAGTGGCTGCCAATATGGAGAGCTTTGAGCATCGCTTGCCCGATGACACCAGCGAAGAGACGCTTTTAGCGCTCATCGACCAGCTCAACAACGATGAGCGGGTTGACGGTATTCTGGTGCAATTGCCACTGCCTGCGCATTTGGATGAACAATCCATCATCGCATCAATCAGCCCGGACAAGGATGTCGATGGCTTCCATGTCATCAACGCAGGGCGCTTGAGCGTTGGCCAATCGGGTTTTGTGCCTTGCACCCCGCTTGGCTGTATGATGCTTTTGACCGATCGTCTGGGCGATCTTTCGGGCCTTGATGCGGTGGTGATTGGCCGTTCCAACATTGTCGGGAAGCCTATGGCTCAGCTTTTGCTGGATGCAAACGCGACTGTCACCATCGCGCACAGCCGGACCAAGGATTTGGCCAGCGTCGTCAAGCGCGCAGACATTGTCGTGGCCGCAGTGGGCCGTCCCAATATGGTTCGCAAAGACTGGCTTAAACCCGGTGCAACCGTCATTGATGTTGGCATCAACCGCCTTCCCCCTGAACCGGGCAAGGACAAGGGCCAGCTTGTCGGCGACGTCGCCTATGACGAGGCAAGCGAGGTTGCTGGCGCGATCACGCCTGTTCCTGGCGGAGTTGGACCGATGACGATTGCGGTTCTGTTGCGCAACACACTGGTCGCGGCACATCGCAATGCCGGGCTCGAAGTGCCAGAAGGCATTTGATCTGCCCAAAAACGATTGGAGTACCCTGCATGAAACGCGTTTTGACTTATGGCCTTATCGGCGTTGCGGCGGTTTCCTTATCCGCCTGCACTTCAAGTGCGCCGCGTGGACCTAGCAACAAGGTTATTGAACGCGTTCTGGCAAAGGCACCCGGCGAAGCGCAGCCCAGCACGATTGTCTCAACCGAGATCGCGTATGCGCGCGCTGCTCAGGAGCAAGGTTTTGCTGGCGCGGCTTTGGCCTTTGCGGCTCCGGGCGCGCAAATTCACCTTCGCAGTGGTGTTGCCCCCATTCAGGCGATTGCGCCCGCATTGGAAGAGGCGGGCGTTCAAACCCAATGGGGGCCGCGTGTTGTTGTCCAAAGCTGCGATGGGTCGCTCGCGATGAGCCAGGGACGCTTTGTCGATGGCGAGGGTAGGGTTGGCAATTATGTGACCACCTGGGCGCGCCAGAGCGATGGCGATTTCAAATGGACCTATGATGCAGCCGGTCTTGATGACCCGCAGCCGCCGAAACGCCGAGTTTTCGAGGACGGCGATATTGTCGTGACCGCTCTTGATCTGGTTGAAGGGCTTGTCGCAACGTGCCCGCGTGCGGGCGAAACCGTACCGCCTGCGCCCCCGGTGCCTGAGGGAACGGGCGGGGCCTCTGCTATGCAAGTGTCGCGCGATGGCACCTTGCGTTGGCGCTGGGAACACCGCGAAGGCGATATGAAATATGTGACAGCGCAATACTTTTTCGAAGGCGAATGGGTGACAGCTATAGAAGAAACGCTTGCATCTGCGCCCAATGAATGATGAGGGGCGCCAATGCTGCCTGAACTCTTCGTCTCCGCCTTTATCACGCTCTTTGTAGTGATCGATCCGCCCGGCTGCGCGCCGATTTATGCGGGCCTCACGAAAAGAGCGACGCCAGCACAGGCGCGCAACATGGCCTTGCGCGCGACGATGATCGCAGCTGTGATCCTTTTGATCTTTGCCTTCTTTGGCGAAGGCTTGCTTGGCGCGCTTCATATCGAGCTTGATAGCTTCCGGATTGCAGGCGGGCTGATGCTGTTCTGGATCGCGTTTGAGATGGTGTTCGAGAAACGCACGCAGCGCCGCGAGGAACGTGCAGACAAAATCAACGCCAATCCCGAAGTGGAAGATGTGTCTGTCTTCCCAATGGCTATGCCCATGCTCGCTGGCCCCGGAGCAATCGCGGCGATTATGCTGTTGATGAACGAGGCAGACACGACCGCTGAAACGCTTGAGGTGTTCGCAGCACTTGGCGCTGTGCTTGTTCTCACAGCGCTCGCTCTTGTCGCCGCAGGGCCACTGATCCGGCTTTTGGGAGACAAGGTGGAGGCGGTTATTACCCGCCTTTTGGGCGTCCTGCTCGCCGCGCTTGCCGCTCAATATGTGATCGACGGGATCAAAGGCAATTTCGGCATCATATAAGCGGCTGCTTATTGCAGCGTCGTAATTTCTTCGCTGCCGTCGCTGCGGCCAAAGAATTGCATCAATTGGACCAAAAGCTCGCACCGCTCACCAAGGGAAGGCGCTTCCAGCAAGGCTTGTTTTGAGGCCGGATCAAATGGTGCGATTTGCGATACACCGTTGATGAGCGAGTGATCGTCCAAGCGTTTTACCGATTCCCAATCCACGCTGTATCCTTGCACTGCGGCAAATTCGCGGGCTTCCTGTTCGAACCCGCCGCGCTGCGCAAAGCTTAGCGTTTCGTCTTCGTCGTCTTCGATCAGCTCGGCTTCAACCTGACGAAAAGCGGTCGCAACATCCATTTCGTGTACGACTCTGAAACGTGATTGCCCCTCGAGGATGACGTTGTAGCGGCCATCATCCATCGCCTCGATTTCTCCGATTCGCCCGATACAACCGACCGAGTAAAGCGGCGCGCCGTCTACCGGGCGTTGGGGTTGGATCATGCCAATACGGCGGTCGCGCACCAAAGCATCGCCAATAAGCGCGCGGTATCGCGGTTCAAAAATATGGAGCGGCAATTGCAGGCCCGGGAAAAGGACTGCGCCCGTGAGGGGAAAGATGGAGAGGCGTATCGACATTATGCTTTAGCCGAACAGGATCTTGGAAAGTCGCCGACGGGTAGCCACCACCCATTCGTCTTCAAGACCTACGGCCTCAAAGATTTTGAGCAGTTTTTCGCGCGCTGCGCCCTCGTTCCATTCGCGGTCTTTCTCGACCATGGAAAGAAGCGTGTCCGCCGCATCATCGCGTGCGCCAGCGGCAAAGGCGCCTTCCGCAAAGGCGAGCTGTGCGTTCATATCGTCAGGGTTTGCGCTTGCGGCTTCGCGAAGGTTTGCAAGCTCACCATCATCGACCGAACTCTGCGCAAGCTCCAAAGCGCTTTTTGCAGCGGCAATCACAGGGTCGTTGGCAAATGCAGGGTCGGCTTCAACCGAGGCCAGCACTTGGCCTGCCTCGTCCGTTTGCCCCATTGCGATGAGCGCCTTGATAAGCCCGGCAGGCGCTGCTGGATTGTCGCTCGCAAATTCTGCGACTTGCGAGAAAATGCCAGCTGCGCGCTGGGCATCGCCCTCTGCAAGCGCTGCTTCGCCCAAGCCAATGAACTGTGCGATCTCTTCGGGCGATGGGCCTTTTGGTGCGCCATCACCTGCTCCTGCTTCAATCGGCAATTGGCCCAGCAATTGGTCGATCATTTGCGAAAGCTGGCTTTGCGTGCGGGCCTGTGTGAGGTCGGCGACCGGTTGCCCTTGGAACAGGGCATAGACGGTTGGGATCGACTTCACCTGGAACTGAGCGGCGATGAACTGTTCTTCATCGACATTGATCTTGGCAAGCACCACGCCCTTGTCAGCATAGTCAGCTGCGACCTTTTCGATCACCGGGGTGAGTGCCTTGCACGGTCCGCACCATTCTGCCCAGAAATCGACAATGACGAGTTTCGTCATACTGGGCTCGACCACTTCCTTGCGGAAACGGTCGACGGCTTTTTGTTCTTCGATGTTGAGTCCCATGCTGGCCAAGGGGAGGCTCCTGTTTTGCAATGCCGGCCCTGGGCGTACCAGAGGCGCGGGCTGAGTGATTCTTCTCCCCCATGTGGGGTGTTTTGCGGTCTTGTGAAGATTGCGAGCGTCTCTGGCTAGACGGGTGAGCGAATAAGAGTGCAATTTTGCGCGTTTTTAGGGTTGCGGGGTTGTACGCCCGCTGCTAATCGCCCCGCCACCCCGACAGAGAAGTGTGGTTTCACAACTTCCTGTTGAAGCGTCAGTGAGCGGGCGTAGCTCAGGGGTAGAGCACAACCTTGCCAAGGTTGGGGTCGGGCGTTCGAATCGCCTCGCCCGCTCCATTATTTCAAAAAACGGACCCGAGTTTTGCGTGCAGCGCTTTTGCTGCTGCCAATCGGCGTGTCCATTTTGCCGCACACTAAAAATCCTTCCCAAATCATAAGCATTCAGAACATTTTGGGCTGGACGCGGCGCGGCGATGCCGCCATTAACGCTGCCAATGATATAGTGTAACATCTCATTGAAGGCTGATACGACCCCCATGAAGACCCTGACCTCTCCCCTCGCGGTTGCAACTGTCCTCTCATTCGCTTTGACCGCCGCGCCTGCGCTCGCGGAAACTAGTGGCGAGGGCGAAGCTGCGACCAATCGTCCGCTTTCGCCTGCTATTATCAATATTGGCAGCAATATCATCGTCTCAGCCGAAGGGCTTGAAGAGCTCGACTTTATTGCCGGGCAGGACGTTCTTGAAGAGGAGGACATTCAGGAAAATCTCGACGGGCAAATTGGTGAATTGCTCGACAAGCTCCCCGGTGTATCGGCCACCAGTTTTACGCCCGGTGCCTCTCGCCCGATCCTGCGCGGGCAGGATGGCGAGCGCGTTCGGGTTATGGTCGACGGGCTTGGCACGGCTGATGTGGCGAATACGTCGGCTGACCACGCAACCTCGATTGACCCCCTGACGGTCAAGCGCATCGAAGTTCTGCGCGGACCCGCAGCTTTGCTTTACGGCAGTCAGGCATTGGGCGGCGTCGTCAATGTGCAGGACCGCCGCATTCCAACCGAAGTCCCCGAAGACGGCCTGCGGCTCGACGCGCTGACCGCGTTTGACACGGTGAGCAACCTTCGCAGCGGCGGTGCCTCGCTTGATGTGGCCCTTGGCGACATGTTCGTGGTTCACGTCGATGGCTCCTATCGTGAGACTGATGATCTTGAGATCCCGGGCTTTCAGCTCACCGATGATTTGCGCGCTGACCTTCTTGCCGATGCGGCTGAAGAAGAGGAAGAAGGCGAATTGGAAGAAGCGGCAGAGCTTCGCGAGGCGGCGGCTCAGGAAGGGTTCCTCCCCAACAGCGCAACCGAAACCTACACCTTTAATGGCGGCATTGGCGTGATCCTTGGCGATACAACTTTTGGCGCGTCGGCCGGATATTACGACACCTTCTATGGCATCGTTGGCAACCCTGAAGGCGGCCATCACCATGGTGAAGAAGGCGAGGGCGGCGCAGAAGAAGAGGGCGAGGAGGAAGAGACGGTTTCCATCGGTCTTGAGCAATGGCGCTTTGACTTCAGAGGCGACATCGCTCTTGGCGGCGGGTTCGCGGAACGGTTGAAGGTGCGCGCGGGCTATTCCGACTACACCCACACCGAATTTGAGGGCAGCGAAGTTGGCACGGTTTTCGAGACCGAAACCTTCGAAGCGCGCGCTGAGCTTATCCAGTCGGGCGGGGGTGTGATCGGCGTTCAATTTACCTCGCGTGATTTTGAAGCGGTGGGCGAAGAGGCGTTTGTTGCGCCCAATGAAACGACGCAGCTTGCGCTTTTCACTGTGCAGGAAATCGACCTTGGCGGCGTTCAGATCGAGGCGGCGGGCCGGTATGAGCGGGTTGATGTCAATTCTGATACCGTTGGCGTAGAGCGCGACTTTAACCTGTTTTCCGGAGCGGTTTCGGTTGTCTCCGAACTCCAGGATGATCTGGGCCGGATTGGTGTCACCTTGTCGCGTTCCGAGCGTGCGCCTGCGGGCGAAGAGCTGTTTGCCAATGGCCCGCATATCGCAACGCAAGCCTTCGAGATTGGCGATCCAAACCTGGGCATTGAAAGCGCATGGGGCCTTGAGGCGTTCACCCGCATCAACGTGGGCGGTGCTGCGATTAATCTGGCTGCCTTCTATCAAAAGTTTGACGACTACATCTTCCTCAATCCAACGGGCGAAGAAGAGGATGATCTGCCTGTGTTCGAGTTCCTCCAGTCTGATGCCCAGTTTTACGGTTTTGAGGCGGATGCGACCGTTCCTCTGGTGGAAAGCGATGGCTTTGATCTGTCGGCTGACCTTCGTGCCTCTTACGTCAAAGCAAACCTTTCCGGGACACGCGGCGGGGATGTTCCGCGTATTCCGCCATTGAGCCTCCTTGGCGCGCTTGAGGCGGATGTGGACGCCTTCAACGTGCGCGGCGAAGTGCAATATACCGACGGCAAGTCAGGCACCGAGGGTCTTGAAACAGCGACTGACAATTTCACTTTCGTTAATCTCTACCTCTCGTGGCGTCCGCTAGAGAACAATCAGAACGTCGTCCTGCAACTCGCGGGCGAGAACCTGTTTGATGCAACCGGTCGTCGCCATTCCAGCTTTACCAAGGATTTTGTCACGCTTCCGGGCCGCAATATCCGGTTGAGTGCACGGGTTAGCTTCTAAGCCGCCCTGTAGGAAAGCCAAGCGCATACGAAAAAAGGGGCCTGCCGATCCGATCGGCGGGCCCCCTTTAAAAAGGGGCCCTGCCGATCCGATCGGCGGGCCCCTTTTGCTTTGTCTTAAATGCCTAGATCAATTCGCCAGTTAATTCTCGGCAGCAAACTGGATCTCTGCGTGTTCTTGCAGGCGATCGACGAGCGCTTCGCCCAGGAACGAGCCCGGTGTGCCAATGCCGCCTTTTGCATCGCTGTGAAGCAGCGCAATGCCGGTTTCGGCCAGCATCCGGCTGGTTGAGCCGTAGCCTGGATCATACTTGCCTTTGACGCCAAAGTGCAGGTTTTCGCCAGCTGGGCCCTCTGCCACGAACAGCACATTGTAAAAACCGTTCTCGCGCTCTTCCGCGCTTGGCCCTTCGCCCGGTTTAGGCGGTTTTGCGCCGAACGGGTTTTTCATCATCTCAACCGCGGCCTCGGCCATCTTCTTGCCCGCTTCGCCGGGGCTGGTCAGCATCATTTCATCGTACTGGAAGTCTTCGCCATAAGGGTGCCCCAACAGAAAGTTGGTGCGGTGCACGTTCTTTGTGTTGATCGGGGCCATGACAAAAGGCGCCGCCCATTTGTCGAGGTCCGCCTCATACATCGGCACCATGCCGGTGGGCTGGCTTGCCCCCTTGAACCCTTCTGCCAAGGCAAACGGATCGCGCAGCACGTTGATGACGCCGGGGTTTTTGGCCGCCGCTTTCATCGTTGCGCCAAGGCTTGCCGCAGTCCCGCCAGAGAATGTGCCCGCCATCGCCCGCACACGCCCGCGAATTTTCTTGGCAGGTGCGCCAAAGCGTTCCTTGGCGACCTTCTGCGTCATCAAAACGCCGAGGTCGAAGGGGATGGAATCGAACCCGCTTGAGAAACAGATGCGCGCACCCGACGCCTTGGCCGCTTCGCCATGCTCGGCGATCTTTTCGGCCATCCACGCAGGCTCTCCGCAAAGGTCGGCGTAATCGGTGCCGGTTTTCACACAGGCCGCGACCAGCTTGTCGCCATACATCTGGTATGGGCCAACGGTGGTGAGGACGACTTTGGTGCGCTTGCACATCGCTTCAAGGTCAGCAGGGTCATCGGCATTAGCAACCACCAAAGGCGTATCGGCAGGCGCTCCGATTTCGTCGCGCACCGCCTCGAGCTTGTCCTGTGAACGGCCCGCCATCGCCCATTTGGGCGCGTCATCGCGGCTGCCGTAGTGTTGGTCGAGATATTCGGCGACCAAGCGTCCGGTGTATCCGGTTGCGCCATAGACGATGATGTCAAACTCGGTATCGCTCATGTGGGTTCTCCTTGAATTTGTTTCATCACCTAGGCGGTTGTGCTCGATTTGCCACCTTTTACAGGCGCGTTTTTTGCCGGATGAGCCGGTTTTGCGATTGGTGCCCCATGGATCCTATTAGACACATGTGTCTCATAGGATCGATGCGAAATTCTCTAAATCATTGATATTAATAGCCTTAACCTCTTAACCCTATGAGACACTTTGCCATAAAAATTTGACGCCCGAAGATCGGTGCACGAGCGCCGCAGGCAGGTTTAACGCCGCAAGGCGGTGTAGGAAAATGTTCCGGGGTCCTGACCCTACGCGCGAGGGATGCGCGGCAAAACGCCGGTCTGGCTGGAGAGGGCGAGCAGCTGTCCATCCTCGCCAAAGTACCGCGCGCTGCCATGCACCACGCCACGATCAAAGGCTGCATAATCGGTTACGGACAACACCCATCCGGGAGGCGCGGACTGGACGAAACGGAAGGTTGCATCCAGGCTTGAACCGCCTGCCGTTTTCGGGTGACCGCCAAGGAAGAAATCGGAGACAATCGCCAGCCAGCCTGCGCTGTTTTCGAATCCTGAGGCGTTGCGGCTCCAGACGCAGATATCGCCTGTGTCAAAGTCTTGCGCAGCGAGTCGCATTTCAACCTGATCGTGCAACGCGCCCGGCGCGCCCCACGCAGGGCCGCCCATGGGCTCGCATTCGTCAGGTCGTGGCACATCGGGCATCTTGGCAAATATGTGCTTTTCGCTCGGTTCGCGCGCGCCCAGACTTGCGCTTACCCGGTGGGTTGGGCGTCCATTGACGTGCGCATCTGCCATCCATTGCCCGACCGATTGCCCGCCGCCGCATTGTGAGGCTGTGATATGCAGCTCTTCGGCGTGCTGGGTGGGGCTTAAAAACTGGATATTGGCCCAAAGGATCGGCTGTCCGCTTGCCAGCTCCATCGCATCGATGATTGCCGCCAATGCGACCCCGCCCATGATATGCGGCGCGCCTTCTGGCCCGACGGTCGCAGGCGGCATGACGGGCAAAGTGTATGCCCCTTCCCGCCCGCTGTCGGAGGGCACAACACGCCAGAATGGAAAGCCCGCCGACACCCCTACAACCTTGGCCCTACAGCCGCGGCAGCGTCACGCCGCGCTGACCCATATATTTGCCTGCCCTGTCGGCATAGGTGACCTCCGGCCGTTCGTTGCCTTTAAGGAACAGGAACTGGCACGCGCCTTCGTTGGCGTAGATTTTCGCAGGCAGCGGCGTCGTGTTCGAAAATTCCAGCGTCACATGACCTTCCCAGCCCGGCTCAAGCGGGGTCACATTCACGATAATCCCGCAGCGCGCATAGGTGCTCTTGCCAAGGCAGATGACCAGCACGTCTTCGGGGATGCGGAAATATTCGACCGTCCGTGCCAAGGCAAAGGAGTTGGGCGGGATGATACAGACATCGGTTTCCCGGTCGACCAGGCTTTCAGCGTCAAAGCTTTTGGGATCGACCGTTGCCGAGTTCACATTGGTGAAAATCTTGAATTCGGGCGCGACCCGCGCGTCATAGCCAAACGAGCTAAGCCCGTAAGAAATCACACCCTCGCGGCGTTGCGCTTCGACGAACGGCTCGATCATGCCGTGTTGCTGCGCTTGTTCGCGAATCCATTTGTCTGATAAAATTGCCATGCATGGATTGATTCCGGAAGGCGGCGGACACGGCAAGGCGGGCAGCGCACTTATCCGGATGAGTCTGTTGGACGGGTGCAGGCAGCGGCCTGTCGGATGTGCGGTCGATTGCACCTTCACAGGCGCTTTTTTACAGTCCATTGCACGGTCCAAGACACAGGTGCTACCGCTTGGCGGGGCCCAAAATCGACAAGGATACACACAAGGCATGACTGGCAATATCAGCGCAAAATCGGTCGCTCGCGGTACGCGGCGCGGCACTGCGCGGCTTACTGGCAAGCTGCTTGGATCCTTTGGCGTGTTTTTGCAGGGCGCGATTGAAAACCCCGGAATGGTGGGCGCTCTTTTCCCTTCTTCCAAAGCGACGGTTCAAGGCATGCTGCAATTGGTTGATTGGAAGGGTTGCAAAGTTGTTGTCGAATATGGGCCGGGCATCGGCACTTTTACGCGGCCCATTCTCGAGCTTTTGCCAGCAGATGCGCGGCTTATCGCGATTGATACCAACGCCCACTTTATCGATCATCTCAAAGACACGATCCGCGACCCACGCTTCAAAGCGGTTTTGGGGTCTGCTGCTGATGTAGAGGCGATTGTGGGCGCGGCCGGATTTGGCAAGGCGGACATTGTTATATCGGGATTGCCGTTCTCTGGCCTGCCTGAACCCCTGGCAAAATCCATTGTCGAGGCAAGTTACCGCGTGCTCAAACCGGGCGGCGGGTTTTTGACCTATCAATACCGCCTGATCGCGCGCCGTTTGACCGAAGCTGTGTTTGACCGGATCGACACAAAGGTGATGTGGGCAAATATGCCTCCCAACAACCTCACGTGGGGTTGGAAGGCAGCTTGAGGCTGCGGGGCTGGAGGGCAGCTTAGAGCCTACTTGATCCGCGCAGCACCGAGTTCTGGATTAAGCCCGGTGACATGGTTCAGCCATCTCTTCGGGCGGCGCAGCATATTGCTGGGATATTCGACCTTCAGCCCCAGAATTTTTGCCATTTCGCCCACGAAATGGATGCAATTGCGCGACCCAAGGCTGTAGCGTTTGCCCGGCTCATTCTTCCATTTGCGTACTTCTTCGACGATCTGGAAATACTGCTTATCGCTAAGCTTGAGCGAGAAATGGCGGTTGGTTTTGCGGATGTATTCATCCTTCTCGACATAAACCATATGCGCTGCCCACCCACCCAAAACGGCCGCGGTCGAGCTTTGAGCAGAAAAGCCATAGTTCTCCTCGATCACCCTGCCATCAGCCTCCAGCGTTCCGTCGAGCACGATAAAGGTGTGCGGATACCGCCCGAAAACAGAGCCGTTGAAGGAGTGGAAATGAATTTCCACCGCGGCCATGGCAGCAGGGCCTGAAAGAAGAGCGAAAAGAGCAAGAAGCGGGGCGATAAGCCGGGTAAGAGCGCGCGTCATAATCCGCCTTTTATCGCCATAAATTCGACCCCTTGCAAGACGGGTTTACAAGCTTGCCAAAAGGGTCGCGTTTCCGCCTGCCGCCGTTGTGTCGGTGCAGGTCACCCGCTCTGTCGCAAAGCGCGCCAGATAATGCGGCCCACCTGCCTTGGGCCCAGTGCCCGACAGGCCCTCTCCGCCAAATGGCTGGCTTTCGACAATCGCGCCGATCTGGTTGCGGTTGATATACATATTGCCGACCCGCGCATGGGCCTGAACAAAGCGATGGGTGGCCTCGATCCGGCTGTGGAGGCCAAGGGTGAGGCCGTATCCGGTCGCGTTGATGTCCTGAATAACGCGGGGCAAATCCTTCCCCTTGAACCGCACGATGTGGAGGATGGGGCCAAAATTCTCGCGTTTCAAATCAAGGATAGAACCGATTTCCATGATTGCGGGCGCAACAAAGCATCCCTTGGCGGCAAATTCGCCCAATTCACGCTTCCACACTGTCACGCCCGAAGATTCGCGCCGGGCGATGTGGCGTTCCAGCGCGGCCTGCGCGTCGCGGTCAATCACTGGACCCACGTCGGTGGAGAGGTCCGCCGGATCGCCAATGGTCAGCGCATCAAACCCGCCCCGGATCATTGTGATCATGTCATCGGCGATATCGTCCTGAAGATACAGCACGCGAAGCGCCGAACACCGCTGTCCCGCGCTCTGGAAGGACGAGGCAAGCACATCGCGCACCACCTGTTCTGGCAGTGCGGATGAATCGACGATCATCGCGTTTTGTCCGCCTGTCTCTGCGATCAGGGTCGCAATCGGTCCATCGCGCGATGCCAGCGTGCGGTTGATCGCCTGGGCGGTTTCGGTTGACCCTGTAAACGCAACGCCCGCAAGCCGGGGATCGCTGGTAATCATTTGCCCGACATCGCCTGCGCCCGGAAGCAATTGCAGCGCCTCTGGCGGGATGCCCGCCTCATGGCACAGTTTCACCGCAAGGGCCGCGATCAGCGGCGTTTGTTCAGCAGGCTTTGCGATCACCGCATTACCAGCGGCCAGCGCTGCCGAGGCCATGCCGATGAAGATGGCGAGCGGGAAATTCCACGGCGAAATCGTTGCAAACACGCCGCGCCCGTGAAGGCTTAAGACGTTGTCCTCACCCGTTGGTCCGGGAAGCTGGATCGGGGTTTCGAACTGCCGCCGCGCTTCGCCTGCGTAATAGCGCAGGAAATCGACCGCCTCGCGCAGTTCGGCGACCCCATCAAGCAGCGTCTTGCCCGCTTCGCGCTGACACAGCGAGAGGAATTCGGGCGTGTGCGCTTCGAACAGATCGGCCGCTTCTTCCAGGAGAAGCGCGCGCTTGTCCCCGCCTAGCGCATCCCAACCCGGTTGAATTTCGACAGCCCGCGCAAAGGCGGCATCCACCTCTTCGGCCGTACTGTCGCGCCTCGTGCCGACCTCTACTGACAGGTCATGCGGCATGGTGATCGGCGCGATTTCGCCCGCATCATCAGCGGGAAAAGTCGGCTCTGCGTGCCAGCTCAATTGCTCAAGCTCTTTGAGCTGTGCCTGCAAGGGGGCAAGCACCAGAGGATCGGACAGATCGACCCCAGCGCTATTCAGCCTTGCGCCCAGAATATCTTCGGGCAGCAATATCACAGGATTGCGCAAGGTTGAGCGCCGCTCCAGCTCCTCCATCGGATCGCGCACCAGATCTTCGGCGGCAAATTCGGCATCGCCCATACGGTTCACAAAGCTGGTGTTTGCCCCGTTCTCAAGCAACCGCCGAACGAGGTATGCGAGCAGTTCCTTATGCCCGCCTACAGGGGCATAAATCCGAACCGGCGTGGGGTTATTGCCCTCTAATTTGGAAAGCGCCTGATACAGCTCTTCGCCCATGCCGTGGAGGCGTTGAAATTCGAACGGTTTGTATTTTGGTTGGCCTACCGCTTCGCTACTTGAGGCCGGGATGCGAGCAAGCTCCTTCACCACCGCAACAGAATTGGCGTTGTGCGTCGCAAAGGCGGGGTAGATCACATCGTCATGTTCAAACAATCGCACCGCGCAGGCGAGGTAGGACACATCGGTTGCAACCTTACGGGTAAAGACCGGATAGTCGGTAAACCCGCCAACCTGGCTGAGCTTTATCTCCGCGTCCCAATAGGCCCCTTTGACAAGGCGCACGAACAGTTTGCGGCCATGGCGGCGGGCCAGTTTGGCGATCCAGTCGCACAAGGGAACGCCGCGTTTTTGATAGGCCTGTATTGCAAGACCAAAGCCTTCCCATGCGGTGCCATCCGCGCGCCGGAAGAGATCATCATCCGCGATCAGCTCCTCGATAATATCAAGGGAAAGCTCAAGGCGTTCGGCCTCTTCTGCATCAATGGTGAAATGGATGTTGGCATCACGCGCCTTTACCGCCAGATCGCGGACAATCGGCACAATGTCACGGCGGGCCTGATCAGCATGGAGATAGCTGTATTTGGGGTGCAATGCCGAAAGCTTGACCGAAATGCCCGGTGATGTGCTGATATTGCCCGAAGCCTCTGTCGAAAGCCGCTCAATCGCGCGTTCGTACGATGCGCGGTATTTCTCCGCATCATCGAAGGTCATCGCCGCCTCGCCCAGCATATCAAAGCTGTGGGTGATGCCTTTGGCGCGTTCAGGCGCGGCGCGTTTGAGCGCCTCATTCATATCGCGGCCAAACACGAATTGACCGCCCAAAATGCGCATCGCCTGCAAGGTGGCGGTGCGGACCACAGGTTCACCCAGACGATTGACAGCGCGCTTCAAGGTGGAGCCCATGCCGCGCTGCTGCGCTTCGGGTTGCTCCAACACTTCGCCCGTCATCATCAGCGAAAAGGTCGCAGCGTTCACAAAGGTGGACGAGCTTTCGCCCAGATGCTCACCCCAATCGATATCGCCGATCTTGTCGCGAATAAGCGCATCAGCGGTCGCATTGTCGGGCACACGAAGGAGCGCTTCTGCCAAACACATCAGCGCAATGCCTTCTTCTGTATCGAGGCCGTATTGCTGAAGGAATGCGTCGATCCCGCTGGCTTTGTGAGCGCGGGCGCCTTCGATCAATTTGACCGCAAGGCCCGCTGCCTCGTCTGTGACTTTTCGCGCAGGGGCTGCCTGTTTCAACCGTTCGCGAATGCACGCTTCTTCTTCTGCGCGGTACGCAAGGCGCAGATCGCTTCGATCGAGCGATTGAAAGGAGGGTTTGGTCAGATCGGTCGTGGCCATATGTTTGTAAGAGCATCCGAGTTGAGTCGGGGCGTCTTGCGCCCTTTAAATCGCCTGTGCCCCCGTCGCCTTTGACAATCAAGCGAAGTCGATTGCCGGCCCCTTTTGCGGACCCCGCTCTCGCTGGTGAAAAACTATCCTTGATCGCCCCTACTTGAAGGCGGTGATGTGTGTGATAATGGCGTGAGAACGCCCACACCCAGCTGGAGAGACACGCATGGCCTTGTTCTGCTTTTATTGCCGCGATGGCGAAGACAGCGAAACCTTGCGCGCCCTTCATTTGAAAGAGCAGCGCAAGCATATGGCGGAGCATTCCGAAAACTATCTTGCCGCTGGACCGCTTACCAACAAGCAGGGCGAATTTGTGGGTTCGCTGCTGATTATCGAGGCCGAGGATGAGACATCCGCGCGCGCGATGGTCAATGATGATCCCTATGTCACCGGCGGCGTGTGGCAGTCGATCCGGGTCGACAAGTTTGAGCCTGTGAAGGGCCGCTGGAAAGACCGGTAAGGCCTACAGGTTCATGGGGTTCTCGATAGAGATCGAGCGCTCGGAAAACAGCTTTGGTCCCGCGTCGGTCATGTAGATGCAATCCTCTGATCGCACGCCGAATTTGCCCGGCAGATAGATACCCGGCTCGTTCGAGAAACACATGCCAGCGGCAATCGGGGTCTCGTTACCGCGCACCACAAACTGGTCTTCGTGAATGTCCATCCCGATCCCGTGGCCGGTGCGGTGGGATAGGCCGGGGGTTTTGTAATCCGGGCCAAAGCCTTCGCTTTCGTAGTAAGCACGCACCGCATCGTCGATTGCGCCAAATGATCCGCCGACCTGCGCCATTTCCATAACGATATCCTGGCCTTTGCGCACAATGTTCCAGACGCGGGTTTGCTCGGCATTGGCCTCGCCATGCACCCACGTGCGCGAGATGTCGGATTTATAGCCATGCACATCACAGCCGCAGTCCATCAGGATGACTTCGCCTCTCGCCACTTCATAGACTTTCTTCGAGCCATGGGGATAAGCGCTCGCCTCTCCTACTTGCGCAGAGGAGAAGGTTGGCTGTGCGCCAAGTGCAAGGGTCACCTCATTCATCATCGCGCCGATTTCACTGCCGACCATGCCCGCCTGCACCTGAGGGTAAACCTCGCGATAGGCAGCCATGGTGATGTCGTTCGCCGCTTGCATGAGCGCGATTTCCTGGGCGCTTTTGATCTGGCGAAGGCTGGCGACAATCGGGGTTGCCGAAACGACCTCGCGCCCGCCGCCGTCTTTTTTCAGGCCATCTGCAACAAAGTGCCGCACCGTACGCTCAAGCCCGATGGAACGCTCGCTTGGCTGACCTTCGAACACGCTGGCGATGAGGGCGGTTGGGCTTTCATGCTCGTCCCATGTGCGCACTTCCATTGGCATGACCATAAGCTCTGCCAATTTGCTCGCTTCGAACGCCGGGGTGATGACGACAGGGTCGCTGTCTGCGGGTATTACCAGCGCGGTTAGCCTGCTGCCGCGCCCCCAGCCAAGGCCCGAGAAATACATCATCGAAGTGCCAGCCTCGACGACAATTCCGGCCATGTTATGGGCCTGCATCATGCCTTGCGCCGCCGAAATGCGCGCGGCGCGTTCTTCATTGGTGATCGGTGGCGGAATGGTGATGGCACCGGGGGCAGGGGAATCGCTCGCAGCCTTCGCCGTGCCCGCCACGCCATAAGGCACAGCACCCGCTGCAACACCCAGCGCTCCATATTGCAAAATGTCACGCCGGGTCGTCATAACCGATTTCCTATTTTGATTTGAGCACTCGCCCTGCCACCGCATCAAGCTTTGCCAAAAGCGCTGGATCGCGCTCGTTGGGGGCGGTGATGATGCTCTCGTCGAGGCAGGTATCGATGGGGGAAGCTTTGCGCGTTTTGGGCAGGGCCTTGATGAAATTCAGCACCGCCTTGCGGGCCAAAGCGCCATTGGCTTTCATCTGCTTGAGCACTGCGGCGACGTCGACCGCCTCTTCTTCCTCATGCCAGCAATCGTAATCGGTAGCCATGCCGATCAGCGCGTAGGGAAGCTCTGCCTCGCGCGCCAGTTTTGCCTCTGGCATGGCGGTCATGCCGATGATGTCGGCGCCCCAGGCCCGGTACATATGGCTTTCAGCGCGCGTGGAAAATTGCGGGCCTTCCATCGCGAGATAGGTCGCGCCGGTTGCCACTTTGCCCTTGGCCGCGGTCACTGCCTTCGCCGCCATTTCGGACAGGCGCGGGCAGACCGGATCGGCCATGGAGACATGCGCCACGCATCCGCTGGTGAAGAAGCTGGAGGCTCTCCCCCGCGTGTTATCAATAAACTGCTCGGCAATCGCAAAGCGGCCCGGTTCGATTTCTTCGCGAAGGGAACCGACCGCGCTTATGGCCAGAATGTCGGTGCATCCTGCGCGCTTTAACGCGTCGATGTTCGCCCGTGAATTCAGCCCGCTGGGAGAGATCGGATGCCCCCGGCCATGGCGCGGGAGAAAGCGCACTTGCACATCATCAATGCGCCCGAACAGGATTTCATCAGACGGATCGCCCCAAGGGGTTTCGAGCGCAAGCCACTGCTCATCCTCGATCCCCTCAATATCGTAAAGGCCAGAGCCTCCGATGATCCCGATGCACCAGTTTTTGGCCATAGTGTTTGGGCGTGTCCCTTCTGCGTCCCTTTGTGCAACCCTTAGGTCAGTTGGATACGCTCGGGCAAGGCTTTGCGAACAATGCCTTCTGCCTTTGCAAACGGGCCCGCGATGGAAGGGCGGGCCGTCATATGCGCATAATGCTTGGCCAAGGCCGGGTAATCGCCAAGCGGCATATCTGCGACGAGCGCGACCTGCATCATGCACGCCGTTACCGCGATATCGGCAATGGAAAGCGTGTCTTCGATAAAGAAGTCAGCATCGCCAAGCTGACCGTTCAAATAGGCAAGGATCGGCGGAAATTCATTGGCCCATGTCTCACGCGCTTTGGCGACATCGGGTTCTTTGCCTTGAACGATCGAAAAGAACACCGGCCTGAAAATGCCAAGACCGCCCGCCATCGCCAGCGTCGTATCGGCATATTCCTCAATCATCAGCGCGCGGCCATGACCATAGGCGGTTGCGCCGTAAAGCGTGGGCTCTGGATGCTTGCGATCAATATAGGCGCACATGGCGGAGCTATCGGCGATCGTGCCTGCCTCGCCCTCTGCTGAAATAGAGCGATCACGCAAAACAGGGATGCGACGCATGGGGGAAATTGCCTTGAACCAGTCAGGCATGGGCATGATACCCACCGCTTCAAAATCGAACCCGGCACCCTTTTCGATGCAGACCGCCATTGCCTTGCGCGCAAAAGGCGAGACGGGGCTGCCATAGATTACAAGGTCGTGTGCAGTTTCGCCTGGTCCATCGGTCATCACAAAATCTCCATATTTTCGCGCCACACATAACCAAGGCTTGCCACGGTGCAACGCTCACTTCACGCTTTTCATCGCTTGTACGCTTCCGTCCCGCTCCCTTCCCGCCCCTTCGATTGCAATTCGCAATTGATTTTTGCGGGCAATGGTCCACCTTGTTGGACAACACGAAAACTGAGTCTGCATGACGGAGAGAGAAATGGTCACCCAATACAAGAACCTCATCAATGGTGAGATGGTCGAAAATGGCGAATGGCTGGATGTTGTGAACCCTGCCAATGAACAGGTTATCGGCCAGGTTCCTGCGTGCGGCGCAGAAGAGCTCGACCGTGCGGTCGCCGCAGCGCGCGCCGCGTTCAAAACATGGAAAAACACTTCGCATGAGGAACGTGCAGCCGCGTGCATGGCGATTTCGGCTGCGATCAAGGACAATTCCGATGAGCTGTTCCGCCTCCTGACCGCTGAGCAGGGTAAGCCTCATGCTCAGGCGCAAGGCGAGATCTTTGGCGCGGCTGGCATTTCCAAAGCGCAATCGACGCTCAAACTCGAAGATGTGATCAACGAAGATTCAGACCAGCGCCTTTCGCGCACCCGCCGCGTGCCGGTTGGCGTTGTGGGCGGCATTGTGCCGTGGAACTTCCCATTGATGATGGCGATCCAGAAGATTGTGCCTGCGCTGATGAGCGGCTGCACGATTGTGTTGAAGCCCTCGCCCTTCACCCCGCTTACCACCCTTCGCGTCGCAGAGCTTATCGCGGACAAGGTGCCGGCTGGAACGGTCAACATCATCACCGGCGAAGATGCGCTTGGTCCGATGATCACCAGCCACCCTGGCATCGACAAGATCACCTTCACCGGATCGACCGAGACGGGCAAGAAAATCATGGAAGGCGCGTCGGCAGACCTCAAACGCATCACGCTCGAACTTGGCGGCAATGACGCCTCTATCGTTATGCCTGACGCTGATCCCAAGAAGGTGGCCGAGCAGCTTTTCTGGTCATCTTTCCAGAACGCAGGCCAGGTCTGCATCGCGGCAAAGCGCGTTTACATCCACGAAGACATCTATGATGAGCTTTCGCAGGCAATCGCGGAATATGCCAGGAATGTGAAGGTGGGTGATGGCTCTGAACAAGGGACCGGCGTTGGCCCCATCCAGAACAAGAAACAGTATGAGCGCGTGCTCGAGCTGATCGAAGATGCCAAGGACAATGGCTACAAGTTCCTGACCGGCGGGGACAAGGACCCATCGGGCACGGGCTACTATGTGCCGATCACGATCCTCGACAATCCACCAGAAGACGCGCGCATCGTTGCCGAAGAACAGTTTGGTCCGGTCATGCCTTTGATGAAGTTTTCCACCGAAGAAGAAGTGATCGAGCGCGCCAATAACTCAGAGTATGGCCTTGCTGGCGCTGTTTGGACGGCGGACACGAATAAGGGCGTCGAGATCGCCGAGAAGCTTGAAACAGGCACAGTATGGGTCAATGAATTCATGCACCTATCGCCGTTTGCGCCTTTTGGCGGGCACAAACAATCGGGCTTTGGCGCTGAATATGGTCTCGATGGCATGAAGGAATTTACCTATCCTCAAGTCATCACGATTAAGAAAGACAATGTTGTCGCTTAATCTTTAGCGCAATTTGACCTATACTACGTTTCCGGAGACGGGGTCTAGCGCGACCTAGGCCTCGTCTCTTTTTATTCAAATCTGATTTCGTGTGCAGGAGAGACACAGCATGGACCGTTCCGACCCCACAATTTCGCCCAAAACGATTTCCAGGCGTGATTTTACCGCGATTGCGGCTCTTTTGGGCGGCGTAAGCCTTGCCGGCCCTGCCAGCGCGCAAAGCTTTGGCGACATCATGGGTTCTGCGAAGAAAGTGGTCGAAGCGGCCAGTTATTCTGATGCAGAGATGAAAGTCTTCTTCGATCAGATGAGCACCGAAATGGACGGCAAAAACCCCGTTGCAGGCCCGAATGACCCCTATGGTCAACGTTTGGCCGCTCTGTCTCAGGGGCTCGAAAGCTATGATGGGCTCGACCTCGACATCAAAGCCTACCTCGTTAGCGATGTGAACGCCTTTGCGATGGCGAACGGCACGATCCGCATTTTTGCAGGGCTCATGGACCAGTTTACCGATGACGAAGTGCGCTATGTGATCGGCCACGAAATCGGCCACGTCCAGCGCGAGCACACCAAGAAACGCATGCAAGGCGCGCTTCAGAAAGAAGCAGCGATGAGCGTGGCAGGCACCGCCGACAGCAAGATCGGCGCGCTTGCAAATTCCGAAATCGGTAAGTTTTTCGGCGACGTTATCAGCGCGCAGCACAGCCAGAAGCACGAACGCGAAGCGGACGATTATGCGCTCGAATTCATGCAGGACAAAGGTTACGACGCGCAGGCCTGCGTGACCGCGCTCGAAAAGCTCGAGGCGATGAGCGGTGGCAGCGGTGGCGGCGGACTTGCCGCATGGACCAGCACCCACCCAAGTCCGAAGGAGCGCGCCAAGCGGATGCGCAAGAAGCTCGACTAGGCTGCGTTTGACGCGTTAAGAGCCCAAAATGGGCGACACATCAACCGATCAACTGCTCGAAGGCCTCGCCCGGGTTTGCGCCCGAGCGGGGCTTGATACACCGGCCGGCCTGACGCGGCTGACGGGCGGTGCCACCATGGAAAGCTGGCGCTTTGAAGCAGGCGCGGGCGCCTATGTCTTGCGCCGCGCGCCCAGCCTTGAATTCATGGAAGGCCGCCCCTTTGGCCACGATGTCGAGGCGGCGGTGATCCGCGCGGCAAAAGCTGCCGGCGTGACGGCCCCTGTGGTTGTGGCCGAGCTACGGCCCGAGGACGGCATCGGCTCTGGCTTTGTGATGGAGGCGCTTTCCGGCACGCCCAATCCCAAGGAAATCCTGGAAGGCCCCGACCCTGATCGGCTGATCGCTGAATGCGCGGCAAATCTCGCGAAAATTCACACGCTTTGCGTTGAGGATGTGCCTGATGAAGTGCCGGTGATGGATTACCGCGGAGCTATCGCAGAGCTGAAATCACAGTTCGAGGAAGCAGGCGGCGACCGTCCGATCATCGCGCTGGGCCTGAAATGGATGGAGGACAATTGCCCCGATCCTATCGAACCTGTCCTGATCCATGGCGATTATCGCATGGGCAATCTGCTAGTGGATCAGGAAGGCTGGCTCACCGGCGTCCTCGATTGGGAGCTTGCGCATTTGGGCGATTACCATGAAGATCTCGCCTTTGGCTGCATGGCTGTATGGCGATTTCACCGATATGACCGGCCCGCTCTGGGGCTTTCTGACTTGGAAACTTACTTCGATGCCTATCAAGTCAACGGCGGGCGAAAAGTGGACGCCAAGCGTTTCCGTTACTGGCTGATCCATCGCACCGTGTGGTGGGCACTCGGCTGCCTGCGCATGGCCAAAATCTGGCGTTCTGGCGAAGACCGAATGCTGGAGCGCGTCGTGATCTCGCGCCGGACCAGCGAGCAGGAATTGGACCTGTTGATGCTGCTTGAGGAGGATCTTTCTGCCAGCGAGCGCGGGAAGAAATTCGAGTATTTCCCACTGGAGGAATCCCAGGAGGATGGCGAGGCGATTGATTGGGAAATTCTGGTTGCGGTCTCTGAGTGGCTGGAAACCCTCAAGGGCAAGATTGAGGGACATGACCGGTTCCAGCTCGCCGTAGCTCGAAATGCTCTGGGAATTGCGAAGCGGGCGCAATGGAATTACGGTTGGGACCTGTTCTTCAGCGAAGACGACTCGAAATCCATCCTCAAAGGTGAATTGACCCTCGAAGATTTCGACGTGACGAGAATGAAGAGATTTTTGCTCAAGAAAGTTGAGATTGACAGTCCCAAATACCCTGCCCTTACCGCTGCACGAGAGCGTTGGACCAAGTCCGTCACCCCAGCGAAAGCTGGGTTCTAGAGCGTCGGGGCACGGAGCTTTTGGCCCTAGATCCCAGCCTTCGCTGGGATGACGAAGAGAGCCTAACCCTTGCGCCGCCACCAGCTCGCCAGAATGCTCCCGATCAACACATGCCACACTGCCGAAATCGCGGCTGGCACGGGCGCTAATGCGGCCTGAGTGGCGCTGGCAAATTGCGCTTGGAAGGCGGGGGTTTTGGCAAGGCCAGAGCCGAGACCCGAATTCTGCATCCCCACTTCGATAGAAATGGTGCGCGCCTCTTGAACGCCCAATCCCAACGCCCGCGCCAAAGCATAGCCAAGCGCAAATCCAATCGCATGGAGCATCAAGGTCGCGAGCAAAAGGACGCCCGCATGCTCGGCAATCTGGGCCTTTGCCCCGCCGACAATGCCTCCGACAATCAGGATCACCAGGACCACTGCGATCAATGGCAGAAACGTGCTCACCCGCTCGGCAACGCTTGGGAACAGTCGGTTGAGGAGGCTCCCCAAGAGCACGGGCACCAATACAATCGCGACCATGTTCCTGAGCAAATTCCAACGGTCGATCTCGACATAGGTGCCCGCCAGTTCTCCGGTAAGCAGCGGGGTGAGCGCAATCGCGGCAAAGGTCGAAACCATGGTCATCGCCACCGACAAAGCGACATTGCCGCGTGCAAGGTAAGCGACGATGTTGGACGCCGTCCCGCCCGGGCAACAGGCGACAAGGATAAGGCCGACCGCAAGCCCTTCTTCCAGCCCCAGTCCCCAAGCGATCCCGAACCCCGCCAGCGGCATCACTGCAAATTGCAAGGCGACCCCCGCGATCAGCGCTTTCGGAAGCTCAGTCAGCCACCTGTAATCCTCAAAACTTAGCGTCAGGCCCATTGCGAGCATGATGAGCCCCAGCGCAACCGACAAAAGCGGCTGTCCCGCGATGCGGATCGAACCATCGGTCATCCACGTCATGGACGGCGGGTAAACCCAAGCCAAAGCGACACCGATCAGAGTGAGCAGGGCAAAGTTGTTGGTGAGTTTGGCGAGCATAGAGGTCCACTAGCCCAAGTCTCACCGTCACCCCAGCGAAAGCTAGTGTGAAGCTCGCCTTACTTGTTGCGCAGGCCCACCCCGCTGCGACTAAGCCTTACCTACGGTTCGGCAAGTCTCGCTCCCCTCCCGCTCGCGGGAGGGGTTGGGGGTGGGCGATTTGCAGCGCAAAGCTCACCAATTTACCCCGCCTCAACGTCTTGGCGCTACTCGTTTGGGCGAGGCGATCAGAGGGAAGGGACGCGATGTTAAGGCAGCTTGGGTTACACCGGTTTGGGCTTCGGATGGTCGCCGTGTTGGCAGGCGCTTTGCTGATAGGCGGGTGTTTTGAGAGCGAGGTTCCCAGTTATCGCTACCGTTTGAGTGTTGAAGTTGAGACGCCTGAGGGGCTCAAAACCGGGTCTAGCGTGATTGAGGTTGGCGCAACGGTTGCTGGAGCTGGAACCGTGGTGGTCAACGGGCGAACCCGCAAGAGTGTTCGAGGGGAGGCAGTCGCGGTCGATTTGCCGGATGGGCAGACACTCTTTGCATTGCTGCGATCCGAAAATGAAATCGATTGGGCCGCCAACATCATGTTCCTCTTGTCTCGAAAGTATCGGGGCGACGATGGGTATGAGCGCACGGTCTATGCGATCAGGCGTCATAAAGGTGTGCGTGAACTGCCGATGGTTATCCCGGTTGGCGGCGGAGCGATGCGGCGCGACGGCAGGCCGATGCTGGTCACATTTGGCGATGAAGCCGACCCAATGAGCGTAGAGAAGGTCGATCCGCTAAATCTTGCAGCCACATTTGGCGAGGGAGTGAGCCTTAAGCGGATCACCGTTCAGGCGACCGATGATCCGGTGACTACCGGGATTGAAGAGCGGTTGGGGTGGATTCCGGGCCAGCGAGAAGGAATGTTAGACGGACGCCGCAACAACACGATCAAGGCAGAAAACCCCTTAGCCAACTCCCTTTCGAGCTATGATTTTTCGAAGGGTCTAATCCGATGAACCGCCGGTTTGTCATGCTCGAGATTTGCAATACCTCAGTCGTCGCCCCAGCGGAAGCTGGGGTCTAGAGCGGGAGAGCACGGCGCTCGCAGCCTGAGATCCCAGCTTTCGCTGGGACGACGGAATTGTGAGAAGGCCTACCCCTCCAAAATCCTCCGCAAATCCTTGAGCCCCTTGGCCCGCAATTGGTGGACCCTTGGCACGGATACCTCCAGCACTTCGGCGATCTCCGTCAGGTTCAGCTCCTCGACAAAGAACAATTGCAAGACCAGCATCAACCGCTCTGGCAACTGCCTCATTGCAGCGATCAGTCGTTCGCGGTCTTCCTGGCCTGAGAGTATGTCGAAAGGGTCGGGGTCTGCGCTTGCGAAGGCGGCGTTGCTTTCGTCATAGGCGTCGCTGATCGAGGTGAGGGTGACGGCGCTCGCCTCGATCTCAAGCAGCTCTGTATCGCTGATGCCAAGCGCCTTGGCGACAGCCTCGCGGGTGGGCTCTATGCCGTTGAGCGCTTTGAATTCCTCGACCACGTCATTCAGCCGCGCGCGCTTCTTCCTCGCTGTGCGGGTGTCGTGCATCTGCTTGCGGAGAAGATCGAACATCGCGCCGCGCACGCGGATCTTGGCATAGGCGGCAAAGCCATCCTCGGTTGGCCCATCGTGGCGCCGCGCGCATTCGGTGAGAGCGACAATGCCGGATTGGACAAGGTCCTCGACCTCCATCCCGTCGCGGCCAGAGCCATAGATGTGCCAGGCTGCGCGGTGGACGAGGGGCAGGAACCGGCGCACCCGGTCATCCACCTCCTCGCGGCTGGTCGCGGCATAGGTCACCGCTTCATAGGCTTGAGGGCCAAATCCAGATACGTCGTGCTTCATGCTGAGACGCCTTGTGCCATGCCTTGGCTAGCATCGGTTTCAGAGGGAGGTGCGGGAAGTCCCCTAGGCGCGGGCGGCGCGGTGTCATTGCCGATCACGCCCACAACCTCGACCGGCTGGGTCGGCGGCAGTTCATTGATCGAGAGGACCAGCGCCCGCGCTGCGCGTTGTTTGAGGAGCCCTGCTACCGCGCGGCGGGCAGGGGGTTGGACGATCATGGCAATCGGACCGCCCGCGTCCTTGATCGCGGCGTTCACCCGCTCCACGATCAGTCCTGCGCAATCGGGTTCGATCATGGGTTGCCCGGTCGATGGGTCGATCATCCCGCCGATAATCGCGCTTTCTAATCCGGCTTCGAGGGTGACCACTTTAAGGCGTTCTTGCGGCCCCGCGACCCGCGCCACAAGCCGTGCACCAAGGTCAGCGCGCACCGCATCAATCACTGCGTTAAATTCCTGCGTCGTCTGAAGCGCCAGAGCGAGGCTGGTGAACAGCGGCTGCGGATGATTAAGCCCAATCCCATCGGCAATAAGCGCACGAAGGATACGGGTGAGGGCCGCCAGAGTGAGCGGGTCGGGGTGAACCGCATCAATAAGGGCAGGGGCGCGGGCTTTCAGGTCTTCGATGATCGCGCTGACTTCGGATGGACCGAGCAGTTGATAGCTTTGGGTGAGCAATTCCTGATTGGCGTGGGTGGCGACAACCGTACTGGCGTCAACGCACATGAACCCTTCGGCCGTGGCAAGATCGCGGGCAGACGGGTCGATCCACAGGGCGGGGCAATCAAAGCTGGGATCGCGTGTGTATTCGCCGTTTATGCCCAGCCCCGAATAGGGCGGCTTTGCGCGCACCTCGCCTGTGTCGATGGCAAGGAGTTTGCCCGCCCTGACAGAGCCGCTTGCAATCACCAGCCCGCCCAGCCTCACCGCATAATCATTCGCGCCCGCTTCCAGAGTGTCGCGGATACGAAACTGGGGCAGGACAAAGCCAAGCTCGCGTGAGAGTTGTTTGCGAATGCCGGTGATGCGTTTGAGGAGCGGCGCGTCCTTTGCCTCATCGACGAGGTGGACAAGCCCATATCCCAGCTCCAGCGTGACCAGCGTCTGATCGGACACTTCGGTGATATCGATCTTGTCGGGATTGGGCTTTTCGACCACCTTTTCCTCGACGATCGGAGCGTTCGCCTTTTTGTAAAGGCTCCACCATAATCCGCCCGCAATCGCTGCGGCTGGCAGGAAGATCAGTTGAGGCATAGCAGGCACTGTCCCGATGGCGGCAAGAATTGCGGCGACCGGGAGCCAGCCCTTCGGGTCGGCAAACTGTCCGCCGATCTGGCCTGACAGGTCGCGTTTATCGGCAACGCGGGTGACGATGGCGGCAGCGGCAATCGACAAGAGCAGCCCTGGCACCTGCGCCACCAAGGCATCGCCCACGGCCAAAGTGATATAAAGCTCGCCTGCCTCGGATGCGGAAAGCCCGTGGCTGATCATGCCAAGGGCAAAGCCTGCGATGATGTTGACCCCAAGGATGAGAAGCGCGGCGATGGCATCGCCTTTTACGAATTTCGACGCGCCATCCATCGAACCGTAGAAATCGGCCTCAATCGTGACCTCGCGCCGGCGTTCGCGGGCATCATCGGCGGTGATAAGGCCAGCAGCGATATCGGCATCAATCGCCATTTGCTTGCCCGGCAAAGCGTCGAGAACAAACCTTGCGGAGACCTCTGACACGCGGCCTGCGCCTTTGGTGATGACGATCATATTGATGATCAGAAGGATGCAGAACACGAACAGGCCAACCGCAAAATTGCCGCCGACAAGAAACTGGCCAAAGCTCTGGATAATCTCGCCAGCGGCCGCGCCTCCTTCGTGCCCATTGACCAGCACAATCCGGGTGGAGGCGACGTTGAGCGCGAGCCGCAGAAGCGTTGCGAACAACAGGACGGTCGGGAAGGACGAGAAATCGAGCGGCGCGCGCGCGTTCAGGGCCACCATCAACACCGCCACCGCAATCGCGATGTTGAACACAAAGAAGATGTCGAGCAGCAGCGGCGGGATCGGCAGCACCAAAAGCACAAACAGCCCGAAAATGCCCACCGGCAATGCCATCGCCGCAGGGGCTGATCGCAAGCGCTCGATCCACGAGGTTCTAGAGAAGGGTTCCAAGATCAAAATCCAAGCGCTTTCAATTGTTCATAGGCGCGCGCGACCTGGTCCTGTGTCGCTTTGCTCGATTGCGCCCCGCCAGCCTCGGTGAAGGCCCCGCGCAACATATTGGACATGGAGGTTTGCGACCCCGGCTGAGCCAGAGTGAGCGCAGGGCTTGCCGCTATGGTTGGGCGACCTTGGCCAGTGATGACGGGCGGGGATTGCGGTTCGAACACGCGCTCGTCTGCGATGAGATAAGGGGGGCGTTGCTGCGCAGATCCTGCCCCAAAAGAGCCACCAACGGAACTGGCGATTTGGGGTGGGGTCAATGCGGCTATTGCATAGGTGTCGGGGCCCATTTGCGGCGCATTGGCGCGCGCGCGCTCAAGCTTGGTAGAGAGAAAATCCATCACCCCTTGCAAAGAGCGCGGACTACCATTCGGCTCATAAAAGACCGGGCGATTGGCCGCCGCTGGCCTGCGGAAAAGCTGGGAGGCGTTGGCGCCCGGATTATCCTCCAGGGCTGACAGAAACCGCCCCGCCCCGCCTGCGCCAAGGAAGTGGGCAAGGTAAAGCTCGCTATGATCGGGCTGACGGCCAAGGATGGGGGCAAGATGCGCGCGGTTATCTTCGGCAAGGCCAGCGGCCATAAGCGAGGCGATTTGCGGATCATTACGAAGGTCAAGGATCGCTTCGCGCGCAGCAGGGTCGGGCACATACGCCGCGCCGTCACCAGATGACCGGATTTGCGCAGAGACATTGCCAAGGCCAAAGCGGTCCCCGTGGCGCTGCATTGTCTCTAACCATGTGCTTTCAATAAATTGGTACAGGCCCGTCGCAGAAGACGTGCGCGCCTTGGCCGCCGGGTCCATCGCGCTTTCGACCTGAGCCTGAGCGATCAGAAAGTCGAAGTCGATGCCCGTTTGCTGCGCTGCGCTGGCAATGGCGCGCTCGACCGTGATTGGACCGTTTGCGCCAGAACTCGACGATACAGCCGCCTGCGGGATTTGA
The DNA here is from genome assembly GCF_000715015.1 of Erythrobacter longus. Lineage (GTDB taxonomy): Bacteria > Pseudomonadota > Alphaproteobacteria > Sphingomonadales > Sphingomonadaceae > Erythrobacter > Erythrobacter longus. The sequence goes on along the minus strand of NZ_JMIW01000007.1, from coordinate 4,633 downwards.
CGCGAGGCCCCGTTTTCCAAGCTGCGCCCCTCAAAACTGCGCTGCGCCGTCTCGAACGCTGGCCTGATTGCGGATCGAGGAATAGGTACCTGAGACACAGGATTTGAAACGGGTTTGGACACGGGGACCGCCCTTTCGCTCTTTCTGGTATGGTTAACGTCCAGAAGAGTAGAGCAAGCATCGTGCCAGAAACGGGGCCAGAGATGGGGAACGAAACGGGGCCAGAGATGGGTGCAGAGATGAGGGCAGTACGAGGGGCACAGTGCAGTACCGAAGGGGGCACGGATTTTTGTGAGCGGTGTTAGCCGCCTATTTATCCGGCGGTGTAGGCGTGGCGCTCAGTACGGTCTGCCCCCAGTGCATCCAAACGGCCCGACACATTCGCTGCCAGCAGGTTGCGCACCCGGCGATTGACGTCGTTCAACGACTTGGCCGTTTCCACCAAAGCCCTTGCCTCGGGATCAATCGCGCCTGCACCAATCGTTGCGAGGCGACTGCACAGATCATCCTTTTCGCGCGTGACAGCGTTGAGCGTATCGGCTTCCAAGGTGGCAAGAGCTTGCCGTTCTTGTTGCAGGACGGCAATCATTTGCCGCAAATCGCCATGGAGACTTTGCCGGGCGATGTCTGCATCGGTAAGCGTGCGGTCCGGCGTTTGCGTGGTCATTGCTGGATCTCAAACTTGTATTGCGCAGCGATCATCGCATCTGCAATCTTTGCAGGCACGAGCGGATAGGTTCCTTCGCGCAGGGCGCTGCGGATTTCTGCCACGCGGTCGGTGTCGACCGGCGGACCGTTTTGCGCAGGCGCTGTGATTTCCACTGCTACCCCTGCGCCATTGGATGAGCCCGCTGCGCTGCGGCCAGCACTTGGCACACCTGCATCAGATGAGGGCCGAGCCTTGGCACGGTCAGCAGCAGAGGCCGGGCTAACGCCCGATATCGTCTGCAATCTGTTTAATTCGAAAGAGGACATGATGCGTCTCCCGGTGGTTCTACGTCGCTTAAGACGGCCCTTGTGCGGGAAGTTTAAGCGGGGATGTGCGAATTTTTTCGCGAAAGCTGGCTGGGGCGTTTCCCAGGGTATTGTGAGCGCATCACGAGCGCATCACGAGCCTACTGGAATGACGGCAAGTCCAGGCCGTTCAATGCGAGCGCGAATGGCATCGGCGCGGGCCTGTGTGCGCACCGCAATCCAGTCACCAATTGCGCCCGCTTCCATCGCTTCGCCGCTTTGCTGAACGGTAAAACCGCGCCCTCGTACAATCACGGTAATCGGATCGCCTCGCGCTACCACTTTGGCAATTGCTTGTGCAGGTTTCACAGAGCTGGTGGCGATAAAAACGCGCCAGCTGTCAGAGCCATTGCGCGGGCTGGAGCAATCGACCCTTACGATCGTTTGCGCACGGCCGTGCCACTTCACCCCCAGCGGTGCATCGCAGGCGGCAAGCTTTAGGCGGCGGTCGGCAGGAAGGCGTGCGCCGCCCACTTCGCCAATGCCTCGCCCGGTGAACTCTTCAACCGCGCGGTCGATTTCTACCGGGTCGGTAAACCCTCGTGCACCGCCTTCCCGAGCTGAAGCCAGAGCGGCAAAAAGCGGCAGGCTGGCAATCACAAGGGCGGTCGCCATCAGCCGTATTTCAAGCCGCTGCGGGTTAATTTTGCTATTCATCATTGTTTCCTTCCAGTTGGCATAGGAGTTTCGAACTCCCGCTTTCCAGTGGCTCTGTGTCTGCAAAGGCTGTGCCAAATGGCCCTCGTGCAAAGACGTAGAGATTTATCGCCGCTCGTCCGCGCCCGCATCCGTGATCAAGCTAAGGGAAAGCCGAAGTACTTGCTTGAGGTCCACCTTAAACCCGCAGCGGTATTCCTTCGGGCCATCGAATATAAAGCCGGACGAGGATACATGGGAATTCGCGCAGCGTCGCCTGAGAAAAAAGACCAGAATGAGGCGGTAAATCAGACACAATCAAACGCATCTTCCGGCAATCAAGCTGGGCCAGAAGGGCGCAACCGGGCCAGAGAGGGGCGCGAGGAATTGATGCTGCGGGTCACGCAGTTTGTGATGAAACACGACGTGCCGCTGACCGGTCCCAACCTTGCGACAATTGTCGCGGGCCTTTCCGGTTCCGATGGCGGTCTTGCGCGGATTTTTGCGTCTCAGGAAATTTCCGGCGAGCCGATTTCACAACGCTGGCTTGATGACGTGGGCAAGATGCGTTCGCGCGAAAATGATCGTGCCGGTGCTCTTGAAAACCTGCTCGACCGGGTCGAGGCATCAATTGCGAGCTTTGCCAAAACCACCCAGTCCGCGCATTCACAAACCAGCGAGCATCGCGGCGCGATTGATGCGCAGATCACTGAATTGGAACAGAGCGCTCACACGGCTGCCTCTGAAGATGGTGTCGAGCGTCTTGTGGGTTTGTCGCGCGTCATGCTTGAACGGATCGTTCAAGTCGAAGAGGCGATGAAGAAAAGCCAGGAAGAAACCGCTGAGCTTAAGGAAAACCTTGCCGAAGCGCGTGCGCAAGCAGACGTCGATCACCTCACCCGGCTTCCCAATCGCCGCGCGTTTGAGCGCCAGCTCGAAGTGGCGGCGAAGAGCGCAGATGAAAAGGGGCAGGCGCTGTCGCTTGGTTTTTGCGATGTCGATCACTTCAAGTCGATCAATGACAATCACGGGCACGATGCAGGCGACCGGGTCCTTGTGGCCATTGCCAACACCCTTAAGAAACACGCAGGCAAGCATCTGTTTGCCGCGCGCCACGGGGGGGAGGAATTTGTTGTCCTGTTCCCCGGGCTCAAAGCGAAAGAAGCGTCCGACCGCCTCGATCAGATCCGCGTTGAATTGTCCTCGCGCCAGATGGTCAACCGCGAAAATGGCAAGTCATTCGGGCGGATCACTTTTTCTGCCGGGGTGAGCGAGGTGCAAAACATCGACGACAGGCGCGGCGCATTGTCCCGGGCGGATGCCGCTTTATACGAAGCCAAACAATCAGGCCGCAATCAGGTGCTCATCGGCTAGGCTCAGGACCTATTAATCCCTCCATCGAGGCGCCGGAATGACTAACATATCGGGCGAAAGCGCGCGCCGGGAAGGCTGTCTGCCTTTCCAAGCGTGTTTTTGTTCGAGATGTTTACTCCTTGCACAAGGCCATTTTGCTTCAAACCTCGAAGGTGGGATTAATAGGTCCTGAGCCTAGATCGCGCACCTCTCATTTGCGAGCAGAATTAGAGCGCATGGGACTGTCCTTGTTCCATGCGCTTAATTTTTGATCGGGAGCGCTTATTGTGCCGCGTCTGGGTCATCATAGGCGAGGCTTGCGTAAAGCTCGCTTTGTTTGCCTTGCGTGATGATCACTCGGACCGATACGCCCGATTGTTCCACGCTTTGCGCCATCGCTTTGGCTTTGTCCCACATGAGCGCTTTGTCGGCACCATGATGCTGCGCGATGATGGTCAGCGATGCGCGCGGGTCGGCGGGTTGTTCGGCAAGCCATTGCGCAAGGGTGGGACCGCGCGGGGTCGAGCGGAAGAGCGCCTGAGACGATGCAATATGCGAAGATGCAATATGTGAAGATGCAATATGTGATGATGGGGTATCTTCAGCGCGCACCGGGCTTTTACCGGCATCACTGCTTTTATTCACCAAGGCTGTCAGCGTCACAAGGAACAAGATCAAGGCAAGGTCAGCCAGTACCAATTGCCAGCTTTGGCTTGCGCCAAGCTTTGGGCCAAGTCTGACACGCGTGATCACGTGGCACCTGCAACGCTGGTTATTGTGCGCGGCATCTTTGTTGGAGCGTTGCGAGTGTCCATCAATTCGCCTTCGAACCATTCCAGCAAAAGGCTGCGTTCGGCCTCTTCCTTGTCGCCGCGCCGTTCAATCGCGCGGGCGAAAGGAAAGAACACGAGGTTGGCGCTAAGCACGCCGTAAAGCGAGGAAAGAACCGCGCCTGCAACGGATGCCATCACGATGTCGGTAGAGCTTGTCTCGATATCCGGCATAAGCTGGGTGATCGAAAACAGCGTTCCGACAAGGCCAAAGACAGGGGCGAGCTCGCCCGCCGCCTCAAACACGCGCACGGCAGCGACATTGGTTATGTCGCGCTCCAACCTTTGTGTGCGCGCAAGTTTCATCATCGCATCGATAGAGCCGCTGCGGATGTAGGTGCCCAGCAATTGGCTGGTGGGTTCATCGGGCGGATCAACGGCCCTTGCGCCCAAATGGCCGCGCTGCCTGATCTCCCTCACCGTGCGCGCGAGCGCCGATCTGGCAGCGGCTGCATCAAACCCTTTGCGGGTCAGCCTGAATGCACGTGCGATCGCAGTCGCCATATCCTGCCAGCCTTCGCGCGCAAGCGTGGCAAACACTGTCCCGATGAGCACTATCCCGAGTGCAAGCGGGTCCAGAAGGCCGGTTGCCTCGTTCATAGCGGCTGCGTTCTCCCGGATTATTGTGCGCCATTGGAGGGCCTTTGATGGACCTTGCGCACGGTGAAATGGTGGCAGGATCAAGGACGGTCATTGCCGCTTTGGTTTAAGCGCGGGGCGGCATTTGGGCAGCTAGGCTCAGGACCTATTAATCCCTCCATCGAGGCGCCGGAATGACGAACATATCGGGCGAAAGCGCG
>NZ_JMIW01000006.1:95000-383375 GCF_000715015.1 Erythrobacter longus | reverse complement strand
TTTACTCCTTGCACAAGGCCATTTTGCTTCAAACCTCGAAGGTGGGATTAATAGGTCCTGAGCCTAGAGTTGGCGGGTAGAGACTGCAGGCCAAATCGGCGGGCCACATCGGCGGGCCACATCGGCGGGGCCTTGCCGAAAGGCTGCAAGCGCTTGCCGTTTTTGCCCAAAATGCCTGCAAGTTTCCGGCAAGTTTCCGGCAAACCTGCGCTTTGGCACGCTTGGTGCAATCACAGGCTCACACAGATTTGGCCCTAACCAAAAGGCTTGATGATGAGCGACAGAATTTTCGGAATTCACGGCGCAGCGCTTGAACTACGGTCAGAGCGTATGCGGGTGATCGCGTCCAATATCGCGAATGCGGCAACGCCCGGATACAAGGCGCGCGATGTCGATTTTGACGCGGGGCTCAAGGCCAAGCTTGCCCAGGACACCGGCAGCCCTTCCGCGCCTTCTGAACCTGAACTTTTGTACCGCCGAAATGCCATGCCTTCGCTTGATGGCAACACGGTGGAGCTTGGCCGCGAACAGATCGCCTTTGCCGAAAACGCGCTCGCTTACTCGGCAACGCTCGAATTCGTGAAGGGCAAGGTCAACACCATCACACGCGCTCTCAAAGGAGAATAACGGTGCCTGATAGCCGTCCCCCAACCTTGTTCAGCCTTGCCGAAGGCGCAATGTCGGCACAGCTTGTGCGGATCAACGCGGCAACCTCGAACCTTGCCAACGCCAACGCGGTGTCGGGTTCTGAAGAGGACGCGTATCGCCCGATCCGCGCCGTGTTTGAAACGGAGCTCGACAAGGTGTCGGGCATTGCAACCGTCACGTCGACCCGGTTGGTGCGCACCGATGCGCGGCCCGAAGAACGCTACGACCCGACCAATGCACTCGCCAATGAAGAGGGCAAAGTGTGGGATGCGCCTGTCGATGAGACCGCCGAAATGGTCGAGATCATGGAAAGCGCGCGCCAGTATCAGAACATGGTGCAGGCGCTCCAAACCGCCAAACAGCTTATGATGGATACGTTGAGGAGCAACTGATTATGACCACCATCAACACCAACCAGCCCGCCGGGCTCAACGAGACGCTCGACCGGATCAATGCGCCCGGATCAATCGTCCAGCAAAGCGCCGCAGCGCAGCTTGGCTCTGCCGATTTTTTGCGATTGATGACGGCACAACTCGCCAATCAGGACCCGTTGGAGCCGCAAAGCAACGAACAGATGCTGGCCCAATTGGCGCAGTTTTCGTCGCTGGAATCGAACCTTGAAGGCAACAACCGGCTCGATGACATTTCGGCAAAGCTGGACGCGTTGATCGAGGCGCAAACCGCCGCTGCTGAGGCCGCGATACAGGCCGCCGAGGCCGCCACCGCAGCAGCGCAAGCAGCCAATAATGCGGCATTCAATCCTTCAGGCACTCAAACCGTCATCTAACCCCATTCCCCTTTTGCAAAGGAAACCCCCATGTCTTTCTTTACCTCGCTTAGCGGCATGAAAAACTCGCAAACCGACCTTGCTGTGATCTCGCACAATATCGCGAACGCAGAGACAACCGGCTTCAAGAAAAGCAACACCGCCTTTGCCGATATCATTGCAACCGGCGGCAGCACCGACCCGCGTTTGACGCCGGGCATCGGGTCCTCTGTACAAAGCATCACACAAGATTTCGCGCTTGGCTCGCTCGTGCAGACCGGGCGCGGGCTTGATGTCGCGATCAGCGGCGATGGCTTCCTTGCAACCTCCAGCCCGACGACCGGCGAGCTCACTTTCACGCGCAACGGCGCGCTTGAGGTTTTGGCCAATGGTTCGCTCGTCGATACCAGCGGCGACATTGTCCAGGGCTTTCCCGTCGATGCCAACGGCGTCCCCACTTCTGCGGTGCCGGCCTCGATTGTCATTCCCACCACCAATGGAGCGGGCGCGGGGCTTTCCAATGTCTCGATCAACCAGCAAGGCGTGGTGAGCGCCTCTTTCTCGGACGGCACCAGCCAGCCCATCTCGCAAGTTGCGCTTGCCTCTTTCCCGGCCACGGGCGGTCTTCGCTCTATCGGGCAGACAAAATGGGAAGCGACCGCAAATTCAGGAATTGCGCAATATGGCAATCCGGGTGAGGGCAGCTTTGGCGCTATTCGCAACGGCACTCTCGAACGCTCCAACGTGGATCTGGCCGAGGAGATGGTCGGCCTTTTGACCGCTCAACGAAACTTCCAGGCGAACGCACGGGCGCTCGATACCGCGACCGCGATCTCTCAGGTCGTCCTGAACCTTCAGAGCTAATCTGGAAGTCGGGAGGTAAGCCATGGATCGCCTGATCTACACCGCCATGACCGGCATGGAAGCGGCAATGAACCGTCAGCGGATGACCGCGAACAACCTTGCCAACGCCAACACGCCCGGTTTTCGTCAAGAGCTGTTTTCGGTCACGCCTTCGACTGTCAAAGACCGCTCGCGCGACGATTTACTGGGGTTGGAGGCGCGGGCCATGGCGCGCGGCTTTGTGCGCAATGCCGATATGTCGCAAGGCAGCGTCAATCCCACTGGTCAGCCATTGGATATTGCGGTCAAGGGCGATGGCCTGATCGCGTTTCAGGCTCCCGATGGCGGCGAGGTGTATTCGCGCCGGGGCGATTTTCGGGTGGCGCCATCTGGCGTCCTTGAAAATGGCGAGGGCCTTCCGGTGCTGGGTGAGACAGGTGCGCCGATCACGGTGCCCGCTGGCTTTCAAATCGCGATTTCGGATGATGGTTCGGTTCTGGGCACGGACCCTGCCGCCCCTGAATTGCCTGCCGCAGCGTTTGACCGGATCAAGCTGGTGTCTGCGCAAGGCAGCCCGCTTACCAAGGGGATCGACAGCTTTTTGAAAGTACCGGGCGGCGGGGTTCTGCCAGCAGATCCCACTGCCGGGGTGACGCCGGGCGCGCTTGAACAATCCAACGTCAACACCGCCGAGGCGCTGGTCGATATGATCGATGCCCAGCGCGCCTTTGAACAGCGCGCGCGGATTATTCAAACCGCTGGCGAGCTCGATGAATCCAGCTCCAGCCTCCTTAGCATACGCTAATTTTCAGGATATCAGACCATGCCAACTTCCGCCCTCCACGTCGCGAAAACCGGACTTGAAGCGCAAGATGCGCGGATGCGGGTGATCGCCAACAACCTTGCCAATATCGGCACCTCTGGTTTCAAACGCGACCGGGTGGATTTTGCAACGCTCGCCTATCAGGAAAACCGGGTGGCGGGCCAGCAATCGACCAATCAGACTGCCTTTGCCGTGGGCCTTAATCTGGGCACCGGGGTACAGATCCAGGGCACAAGCCGGATCAACAGCCAGGGCACTTTGAACCAGACCGGCAACACTCTGGATGTGGCGATGGACGGGCCGGGGTTTTTTCAGGTGGAAATCCCGCCCAATGGCCAGATCGGCTATACCAGAGCAGGCAATTTCAATCTGTCGGCGCAGGGCAATCTGGTGACCGCGCAAGGGTTTCAGCTGAACCCGCCCATTCAGGTGCCGCAAGGCGCGCGCAGCATCCAGATCGCGCCCGACGGCACAGTAAGCGCGCAGCAGGACGGTCAGGCAGCGCCCATTCAGCTGGGCCAGCTTCAGATTGCAAACTTCATCAATCCCGCAGGCCTTCAGGCGATTGGCGACAACTTCCTGATCGAAACGGCCGCCAGCGGTCCGGCAGATGTGGGGCCAGCGGGCACATTTGGTCGCGGGAATATCCGTCAAGGAATGCTCGAGGGCTCCAACGTCAACGTGGTCGAAGAACTCGTCGAAATGATCGAGGCCCAGCGCGCCTATGAGATCAATTCGCGCATGGTGAGCGCGGTTGATGAGATGCTGCGCAACGCCAACCAAACGCTCTGATCAGAGGCACTTACAATGGCATTTATCATGCAGGTTTTTCGGGTTTCTATCATCGGGCTTTGCGCGGTTTCGCTGGCTGGTTGCATGACCGCCGGTTCCAAGCGCGAGGCAGGCTTCTATGCCCCGCCGCCGCCCCCAATGGCCCCTACTCAGGTGGCGGGCGGTAACACGGGCACCAAAGGCGCGATTTATCAGGCAAGCCAGGGCTATGCCCCTCTTGTTGTGGGGACCCGTGCACGCACGCTTGGCGATATGTTGACGATCACTCTGGTCGAAAGCACCAGCACATCCAAAAGCACCAATAGCGCCACCGACCGCGATGGCAGCATCGGGTTGATCCCGCCCACAGCGGGCCCGCTCGCCTTCCTCAATCCCAATGCAATCGCCAGCAATGGGCAAACCTCGTTTGCCGGCAATGGCAGCGCGTCCCAGCAAAGCCGGTTGAACGGGCTCGTCTCTGTCACCATCGCGGCGATCTATCCCAATGGCACTGCTGAGGTCGTGGGCGAGAAACAGATGGCTTTGAGCCAGGGCGATGAATGGGTGCAATTTGCAGGGCGCATCCGGCTTGTCGATATTGATAGCGACAACACACTGCCCTCCTCGCGGGTTGCCAATGCGCGGATCATCTACACCGGCAAAGGCGCTGTGCAACAGGCAAGCCGCCCCGGCTGGCTGCAACGCTTTTTCAGCCGCATTTCACCGTTTTAAGAGAGGATACACGCAATGTTGTTTTCCCGGCTATGCCTCACATTATTGGCGGCTTTCATGGCATTGGTTCCGGCTGATGCTCATGCTGAACGGATCCGCGATCTGGGCCAGTTCGAAGGGCTTCGTGCCAACCAATTGACCGGATACGGCATTGTCGTGGGCCTTCAAGGGACCGGCGATGACAACCTTGAATATGTGCGCGAGGCCATGCGCGGGGTTTCGGGCCGCCTGGGCCTGCAATTGCCGCCCGGCGTCAGCCCAAATCTGCGCAATGCGGCGGCGGTTATCATTACGGCTGAATTGCCCGCTTTTTCAAAGCCGGGACAGCGCATCGACATCACCGTCTCCACCCTGGGCCAGGCGCGCTCCCTTCGCGGGGGCGCGCTTGTGCTCGCGCCGCTTTATGGGGCCGATGGCCAGATTTATGCGATGGCACAGGGCAATGTGGCGGTTGGCGGCCTTGGCGTTTCGGGGCGCGATGGGTCACAGGTTTCGGTCAATGTCTCAACCGTTGGCCGGATTGCCGATGGGGCCACGGTTGAAAAAGGCGTTGCGACCGGTTTCGACCGCGAAGGCACGCTGCGATTTAACTTGCACCAGGCCGATTTCCTGACCGCTGCGCGCGTGCGCGATGCGGTGAATGGAATGTATCCCGGCATGGCGAAAGTCGCCGACGGGGTCAGCATCGAATTGGCGCTGCCGTTTGGCAATGACGAACGCTCCGCAGCCCTTGCCGCGATTGAAATGCTCCCCGTGACGCCTGCGCCAGTGGCTGCCAAAGTCATCATCAATTCGCGCACAGGCACGGTTGTCATCAACGAAGCGGTGCGCCTTGCCCCTGCTGCGATCAGTCACGGCAAGCTGGTGATCCGCATTGATGAAAACCCCACCGTGGTTCAACCCGAACCGTTTGCGAACGGCGAAACCGCGATCGAAGAAGACACCCAAATCACAATCGAAGAAGCGGACAGCCGTGTCGCGCTGTTTCCCGGAGCTGCCAGTCTTAACGAAATCGTCGATGCGCTGAACCTGCTTGGTGTGGGGGCCTCTGATCTGGTGGTGATCCTTGAAAGCATGAAGCAAGCGGGCGCCCTTCAAGCGGAAATGGTGGTGATATGATTGGTCCAGTCAATGGTTCTTTGGCCCCTGTTTCAGGCACCAGCCCCAACTCCTTAACCCCCACCCCCCTTACCCCCGAGCAGCAAGAGCTGCGCGAGGCGGCGCAAGGGTTTGAAGCGATCATGATCCGCAAGTTTCTGGAAGCCGCGCGCGAGACGCCTTTTACTGAGGATACGCCCCTTACCGGAGGCGGGATGAAACAGTACAAGACCATGCGCGATGAACACTTTGCCGACATCGCCGTGTCAAATGGCGGCTTAGGGTTTGCACGGAGTATCGAGGAACAGCTTGCTCAATTCGTTTCTGCCAAACGGGTTGAGTAATGCCAATAGATCTTATCTCCATCGGCCAAAGCGGGGCCAGAGCAGCGCGCGCCAGCATTGAGGTGACAGCGCAAAACATCGCCAATGCATCGAACCCGGATTACGTCCGGCGATCTTTGCGATTGGAAGAGTTTGTCGGTTCTGCCGTCATCGACTTTTCAACGAGCGACGCGCTTTCGGGCGTGCGCATTGGCGGAATTGTCCGGCCTGATAACCAGCTCCTCCAGTCAAGAGCGCGCGATAGTCTGGCCGATGTCCAGCGCGCCGACAACGATATCGCAGCGCTGCGGGATGCAGAGCTCGGGCTTGAGCAATCGGGGCTGTTTAGAGGTCTTGTCCAGTTTGAAGCCGCGCTGACCCTGCTGGAAAGCGACCCGACCGATCCTGCCCTTCGCACAGGCGCAGTGGAAACAGCGCGCCAGCTTTCGGTGACCTTCCAATCGGCGCAAACCGGCATCAACAATGCGCGTGATCTGGCTCAGGATGCGGTCGGCGTCGGGACGAATGAGGCAAATGCGGCTGCAACCGAGCTTGCCCGGATCAACCGCGAGCTTGTGAATGTGAGGCCAGGTTCTGCCTCTCAGGCGAACCTGTTCGATGCACGCGATGCGGCTTTGCGCGATATTTCAGAACAGTTCAGCCTGACGGTTGAATTTGACGAGATCGGCGCTGCCACCGTGCGCCTTGTGACCACCCCTGCACCAGCGGGGACGGTGGGGCCGGTGCTGGTCGATGGGCCTTCGTCCAATACACTCACCTCCACTATTGCCGCAGATGGCACGGCGTCCTTTACGCTTGATGGGCTTACCTTTGCCCCCGTTAGCGGCGCGCAGGCGGGGCGTGTTTCGGCGCTCAATGACTTGCGCGACCGCGCTGCCACTCTGGATGCAATCGCCTTGTCCACCATCACCCGGGCCAACGCCGCACAGGCCAGCGGGGCCGCGCTTGACGGGACGCCGGGACAACCGCTTTTTGCAGGCACCAATGCCAGCGATATTGAAATGGTCCTGACCGATGGCGATCAATTGGCGCTTGCTCCGCTTGGCTCGCCCGCGGGAAGCCGGGATACCACCAACCTGTCGGCTCTTGTCGCAGCGATTGGCGCGGACGATGGCCCGATTGCCGAAACCGACCGGTTGCTCCTTTCGCTTTCCAGCCGCATTTCAGGGCTTGAAACAACTCGCGAAGGGCTCTCCATCATCGCGGGCAGCGCGGCGGCAGAATTGCTGACTGAAACGGGCGTTGACCTTGATGAAGAGGCCGCTGCTCTCATCCGTTTGCAGCAGGCCTTCGAGGCAAACAGCCGCGTGATCCAGGTCGCGAATGACATCTTCGACACTATTCTGGGGCTGAACTGATGAGCTTTGTCAGCAATTCAACCGGCGCTTTTTATGAGCGGTCTTTGGGCCAATTGGCGACTTTGCGGGAAAGTGCGGAGAGTTTCCAAACCCAAATCGCAACCGGTGTGCGGATTCAGCGCGGGTCAGAAGACCCCGTCGCCGCATCGCGCCTGCGCCAGCTTACCCGACTTGAGGTTCGCGGGGGCACCGAAGAAGAAAACGCCGCGCGCTTGCGCCAGGATCTGGAAGAGGCATCCAACCAGATCACCGGCGTGGTCGAGCTGATCCAGCGCGCGCGTGAACTTGCGGTGCAAGCGGCGAACGACACGCAAGGCGAAACTGGCCGCGCGGCGATTGCCGATGAGCTGGAACAGATGGCAGAGGAGCTTTTTACCCGCTCCAACGCTATTTCGATCACGGGCGCCCCGCTGTTTTCCGGGACCGCTGGCGCACCTGCTTTTACCAAAGCGCCCGATGGCACAGTCACTTATGCGGGCAATGGCCAGGTGGGCACTGTGCCAGTTGCGCCCGGCACCAGTATCGCACGCGGGATCACGGGTGATGCCTTGTTCCAATTTAATGTGGCGGGCACACCGACCAGCAGTTTTGAAGTCTTCAGTCAATTGGCAAGCGATCTGCGCGGGGCCGCTCCTGATCCAGCGGCTGCTGCACAAGCCGCATTGGCGGGCATCGACGAAGCGTTGAATGCGGCCAATCGCAATCAAACGATTGTCGGGACACGCGCGGCATGGGTCGAGGCGATCGAAGACGACAATGCCGAGCGCGGGATCAATATTGCCGAAAAACGCTCGGAGATTGGCGACACCAATCTTGCCGATGTCATCGTGCGTTTGCAGCAGACATTGACCGCACTGGAAGCGAGCCAAACCACTTTCACCCGGGTCAGCAATCTTACCCTCTTCAACGCGATCTAACCTGTGCCGTCCTGTGGGACGGTTTGGCGTAAAATAAGGAAACCACCAAGTGTTCGCAGGGATTGGCATTGTTGTCCTGATCGTCATGGTCTTTGGCGGCTATATGCTTGCAGGCGGCGCGATGGGGCCGATCCTCAAAGCGCTGCCGCTTGAGATGATGATGATTGGGGGGGCTGCGATTGGTGCGACCTTGATCGGCAATTCCATGCACGAACTAAAGCTTTTGGGCGGCGGATTTGGCAAGGTTTTCAAAGGCCCCCAATATTCCGATCAGGACCATATTGATGCCATCGCGCTCACATCCAAGCTTATGAAATTGCTGCGTTCCGAAGGGGCCGTTGCGCTTGAATCGCACGTGACAGACCCGTCGACCTCTGCGATTTTCAGCGAATATCCCAAGCTCCAGAACGATCCCGTCGTCTCCAGCCTGATTTGCGATCCGTTGACCCTTATGGTGGTATCCTCGGGCACGCTGGATACCAATGCGGTTGAAGATGTGATCGACAATGCGATCAAGACGCAGGCCCATGAATTGGAGGAACCCCAGCACGCCATTCAGGGCCTTGCCGACGCATTCCCGGCTCTGGGTATTGTTGCGGCGGTTTTGGGCGTGATCAAGACCATGGGTTCGATCAACGAACCGCCAGAGGTTCTGGGCGGAATGATCGGCGGCGCTCTTGTGGGGACGTTCCTCGGTATTTTCCTCGCCTATGGTTTGGCTGGTCCCATGGCGAGCCGGGTGAAGCAGGTCATCACCCATGACATGCAGATTTATCACTCGATCAAACAGGTGATTGTGGCGAGCCTTCACGGCCACCCTCAACCGCTTGTTCTGGAAGCTGCGCGTTCGGGCCTTCCGCCTGCGCACCGGCCAAAGCTCACCGACCTTCTCGATATGATGCGCGGTAAATAGGGGGCGCAAGGAACATGGCCGAGGAAGCAGCCGGTGGTGTCAAAGGCGGAGGCGGGGAGGCTCTTCCCCCGATCATCGTCAAAAAGATCACGATCGAAGAAGGCGGCCACCATGGCGGTGCGTGGAAGGTTGCCTATGCCGACTTTGTGACAGCGATGATGGCGTTCTTCCTGCTCCTCTGGCTGCTTGGCGCGACGGAGGAGAACCAGCGCAAGGGGATCGCCGATTATTTCTCCCCCACTCTCGTCAAAACGCGCCAGCAAAGTGCCGGTTCTGCGGAAGGGCTGCTGGGAGGCAGCTCGCTTACCGATGTCGACAATTACCCCAATGCGATGGGGCAAACTGGTACGCGCACCATCACTGTGCCGCGCGGCAAATCGGGTGGCCCCAAGGAAGGCGGTTTTGAAGGTCAGCTTGACGAAAAGAAACTCGAAGAGATCAAGCAGGAAATCATGCAAGAGATCCTCAAGGATAAAGGTCTTGAGAAATACGCCAAGCAGGTCAAAGTGTTGCGCGCAGCCGATGGGATCAGGATTGATCTCGTCGATGATGCGGATTTTTCGATGTTTACGCTTGGCACGACGATCCTGACGCCTGAGGCGCGCCGCATTATCGAGGTTATCGGCAAAATTGTCGCGAATGAAACAAAGCCGCTGATCTTGCGTGGGCATACCGATTCGCTGCCTTACCGTGACGGAGTTCAGGCGAACAATTGGTCGCTTTCCGCAGGGCGCGCAGAGGCGACCCGCCAACAGCTTATCCGAAGCGGTATCCCAAAGGGCCGCTTTGCCCGGATCGAAGGGGTGGCCGAAACCGAACCCTTGATCGCGGATAATCCCGCCGATCCGCGCAATCGGCGCATATCCCTGCTGCTGCTTGATAAATCGCAAGACAGGCCAAGGCGCGCGGGGCCGGGTGCAGAAGAGGAGGCGGCTCCGCAATTAACCTTAAGTCAAAACGCGCAAAGGTCCGCTTCCACACCGTAAACCACGAGCATTTACCTCTCGCATCTGCCACCCAATGGGAGATACGAGATGCCTGCAACCGCGAATGCCGCCCCTAAAGAAACGGCGAACCATAAGATCCTGCCGCATGAATTGCCTCAGGCGCTTGGCCGGGCGGGCGATGGGCTCAAAGTGTTGTCGCTCGATTGTTTTGACACGCTTTTGTGGCGCGATTGCCATGCGCCAACCGATGTTTTTGCCGCCCTGCCGGATATTTCAGTGGGCCAGCGTATCGCGGGCGAACAAAAGGCCCGCAAAGCCGAAGCGATTCAGAGGCAGCGCACCGAAATCGGGATTGAGGCGATTTACGAACACGCCATGCCCGGCGCCAATGATCGGGCGCGCGCCAAAGCGGTGAGGGATGAACTGGATGCAGAGGCGCGCAGCTGTTTTGCCTTTGCCCCCACTGTCCAATTGATGCGCGAGGCCAAGGCACGCGGGCACAAGGTTGTGATCGTCTCAGACACATATTTGAGCGCACGCCAATTGCAAAAGCTGATCGAATGCGCCGCAGGGGTCGAGGTTGCGGGCCTCATCGACCGGGTCTTTGTCTCGTCCGAAGCGGGCATTTCCAAATCGCAGGGGCTTTTGCAAAAGGTGATGAAGGCCCTCAAAGTGGCACCCTCTCAGGTGCTGCATATTGGTGACAATCCGAAGGCCGACTTTGAAGCATCGCGCAGCCTTGGTGTGCCCGCGCTGCACCTTGTCCAGTTTAGCGAAAGTGCGGTCCAGCGTCTCCGGCTGGAACGCGCGTGCCAGCAATTGGTCGGCGATAGCAGGCACATGCAGAAAGAAGCGGCGCGGGGCCTTATGCCGCATCGCAGTGTCCTTGCTCATGAAGGACCCAAAGTGACAGGGCGCGAGGCGGCATTGGGCTTAACGGTTTTGGGCCCGGTGTTTTACGCATTTGATCAATGGCTTCGCAGCGAAGCGGCGGCCCTTGAAGCGGCGCGCGGGGGCCGGGTCCACTGGCTGTTTATGCTGCGCGATGGGCATTTGCCGCATATCGTGCACGAGGAAGGCGGAACCGCTGGGGGCGCAGCAGAGTCCACCGCACTGGTCGAGATTAGCCGCTTTGTTTCCATCGCAGCCTCACTGACAACCAAAGAGGCTTACACCCGGTATTATTCGGGCGAATTGGGCCGCAAACCCTCTACGCTAGCGCGCCAAATGCTGTTCACTGAGGACGAGATCAGCCAGATCGTGGGCGAGGACAAGACCGAGGAACAAATGCTTGAAGGCAGCTACAGGCTGGCTGATGAGCTCAAGAAAGGTAAGCGCCAGAAGATCATCCGGCGGCGTGCGCGTGAGCGGGCCGACCGCCTTGTCGCCCATGTGCGCGCGCGAGTGAACCCGGCCCCTGGCGACACGCTTATGCTGGTGGACCTTGGCTATAATGGCTCGGCGCAAAGCCATGTGGATGCGCTTTTGGCGCAAAGCTTCGATTGCCATGTCGCAGGCCGCTATCTGCTCCTACGCGAACTGGCCGCAACCGGCCTTGATAAGAAGGGTCTGATTGATGAACGCCATTATGATTTTGAGCTGATCGATGCGCTGTGCGGCAATGTCGCTGTTATCGAACAGCTTGCCACATGCGCGCTTGGATCGGTGCGCGACTTCACGCCTGAAGGCGAACCGATCCGCGAAGAGGTCAGCGTGAAAGGCGCACAAAGCGAGGTGCGCGACAAGGTGCAGGCAGGCGTCTTGCGATATGTGCGTGCGGCACGATCCGCGCCCGTCATCCGGCAAGATTGCCTGCACACTGAAACCGCCCTTCGTGAAAGCGCGCTGGGTGCGTTGTCGCGTTTCATGTTTCTGCCACATTCGGGCGAGCTTGATGTTCTCAAAGCCTTTGAGCACGATGTGAACCTTGGCTCTGAGCGCATGGTGCCCTTGTTTGACAAGGCCCGCGCAAAAGCGAGCATGAGGCGGCGCGGGCTCTTTTATATGAAAGGGTCACAGCGCATGTTCTTGCCCGCTGAACTGGAGAGCGAGGACATCCATACAAAGCTCTCTCTTCTGGCGCAAAAACGCTTTGGCCTTGGCCTCACCTATAACGACACAGCGCAAAACTCGATCCCCATTCCCGCTTTCTTCATGAGCGAGAACGACAGCGCGCAAAGCGTGGTTGACGCGCAGCCCACCCACGAAGGGTTTTACAGCGCGCGCATTCCCATTCCTGCGGGAATTCAGAATATCGCCTTGGGAGTTGGCTCGGTTTTCGAGTGGTTTGAGCTTGGCAGTATCTGGGTCTCCACGATCCAATCGCTCAAAGGGGCGATGGGAAGCGAGGAGGAAGACATTGAAATCGGCGCGCAGTTTGATGGGCTTAAAATCCATGCGCCAGGCCTTTTGGAATGCACCGGGACGGCGGCATTTCTGCTGGTCAAGACGCCGCTGGGCAGTGATGGGGAGCCCCCCCAAATGATCGAAATTGTGATGCGCCCACTTATCCGCCGAAAGACAAACACCGCTGAGATGGCACCTGAAAACCTACCTGTTAAACAGGGGCACGCCCGCGCGCTGCTCTCGAAAAAGGAAGCTGCGGCATGAGCGAGCTATTGATCCATTCCATGGCCGAATTTTCGAGCCTGATCCTGCCTTGTCTTGACCATGCCAAGGTCAAAAATATTGCCGAAATCGGAAGCGAGTTTGGCGGCATGTCCAAGCTTTTGGCAAAACATTCGGGCGATGCGGGCGGCACATTGACGTGCATTGACCCTGAACCAGCCGATGGTTTTGCCGATTGGGCCAAGGAACAAGGCCATGTGAAACATATCACGCGCCCTTCGCTAGACGCGTTGGAAACCGGCGCGCAAGCCGTTGATGCGTGGTTCGTGGACGGCGATCACAATTACTATACCGTGTATCACGAACTGACCGCGATTGACCGGATACAGCGCGAGGCGGGCAAACCCTTGCTTGCGTTCATGCATGATGTGTCCTGGCCATGCGCGCGGCGTGATTTCTACTACGCGCCGGACCGCGTGCCTCCCGGCTGGCGTCATCCCCACAGCTATGACCACGGCGTTCGCCTTGGCGAAGACGGCGTTCTGGAAGGGCGCGGTCTTCGCGGTATGGGTTCGTTTGCCGTTGCCCTTCAATCGGGCGGCGAACGCAACGGCGTTCTGACCGCAGTCGAGGACTTTTTGAAAGAGGCGGACACGGATGAACGCCCGCTTTTTTATGTCCATGTGCCAGCGGTTCTGGGCCTTGGGATCATCTTTGATGCCGAAGCGCAATGGTCGGGCGCGGTGGCAGAATTTCTCCTCCCCTTTCACGCCAACCCCCTGATTGCGCGGCTCGAAGAAAACCGCCTGCGCAATTGGCTCGAAGTGGTCGATTGGCAGGACAGGGCTGCGTCCTGAGCCTAGTCTTCGGCTCATATTGGCTGTGTTTGCAAAAAAGTTCCATCACAGCAAAAACCCGGAAGCCTTGTTAGACTTCCGGGTTTCCTTGCCACCCCGGTGGGGAGCTTTTAAGTCAGGCGTGTTCTTATCGCAGGAGCGACAGGACGTTCTGCTGTGACTGGTTCGCCTGAGCCAGCATCGCGGTCGAAGCCTGTCCAAGGATCTGCGCCTTGGCCAATGCGGTGGTCTCCTGGCTAAAGTCGGTATCCTGGATCCGCGAACGGGCGTCTGCGAGGTTGGTCGAGGTTGTGGTCAGGTTGTTGATCGCGCTTTCAAGGCGGTTTTGACCCGCACCCAGCGATGACCGTGTGGTGTTCACTGCCTGGAGCCCTGCGTCCACGTTGGTTACCGCGGTCGCAGCGTTGGCGGCAGAGCTCACATCGAGGCCCGCTGCATCAAGGTTGGTGTTGTCGATCGCAGTGCTGGTTAGGGTAATCGAACGGCCAGCGTCGATCTGGATGTTCACCGACACGTCGGTGCCGCTGGTGGTGCTGAACACTGACACGCCGTTAAACTCGGTGTTGGTGAGAATGTCGTCGATCTGCGCGGCAAGCTCGGTTACCTCGGTGTCGAGGAAGCCGCGGTCAACGTCATCAAGCGTGCCGTTTTGTGATTGAATGGCAAGTTCGCGAACACGCTGGAGCATGTTGGACACTTCTTCAAGCGAGCCTTCAGCGGTTTGAGCGAGCGCGATACCGTCTGAAGCGTTTCGCACGCCCTGGTTCAATGCGCGAATGTCGCTGGTAAAGCCGGTTGCGATAGAAAGGCCGGCGGCATCGTCAGCAGCGCTGTTGATGCGGTTGCCGGTTGCCAGACGTTCCATTGATTTGCCGAGCATTTCATTGGCTTCAGCGCTAGCATTCGAAGCGCGCAGTGCGGAGATGTTGGTATTGATTACGGACATGGATCTTACTCCCGTTTTCCAAGTGCAAGTGGTTGGAACAGGGCAGCTTCATGTGCCGCCTGTTGAAGCTAAGACCGGACACATCCAAAAATGTTTAAGTCAAAAAAGTGAGATGCCCGTTGGCAAGGGGGAAAATCCTCGCCTGACCCTAATGGAGATTGGCCGGACGCCCTGCTGTCTTGTGCCGCCTTATGTTGCCGTGTGCGGACTTTTGCCGTTTGATTTCTTTATAATTGAAAACATCGACCAGCCCGGAAAACCGACTGCGCCCATTATTTTTCAATGACTTGGGCGCGGAATAGTAGAGTTCCCTAAGGGCCCCTACGGGTGCTTAAATTTGCTCTATCTTGTCCGTGGGGGCGGCAAATCCTTTCCACCAGCAATACAGCGGTCAACCCCAAAGCAGGTGGAACAATGCAGGCTCACACACGCAGCCTTTCGTCAAATTGTGAGGGAACACATGGGAGCGCGCAAAGGGCCGTTACCCGAACCGCATGCGCAGGCCATGCCCCCTTGGTTGATCCCACCGTGCCTTTGCTAGCGCAAAGCTGGCTGCAGGATCGGCTGGTTCTTGGCGATGTTGGCGGCACAGGAGGAATGGGCCGGTTTGAAAACTCTGCTCCTGGCACCGCTGCAAGCCGTGCCCGAGGTAACAGGATAGTTGTCGATCTGTGCAAGATCGCGGCCGGCGATACGCCTGCTCTCACCCGGATCAGCGATGGCAAGATCGCCCTTCGCTACAATGATGCATCCCAGGACGAGGCGCGCGCCGCGCTTATCGCCAGCGCTTCGCATGGCGGGTGGCCGATTGCGCGCGATACGCAAAGTCTTGCTCTGCTCACATTGAGCGAGCGGATTGCGGCAAGCGACATTCCGGTTCTTCTCGAGGGGCCAACGGGGACAGGTAAGGAAGTCTTCGCCCGCTTCATCCACCAGATGAGCAAACGCAGCAGCGGTGCATTCGTGGCGGTCAATTGTGCCGCCATGCCCGAGGCGATGTTAGAGGGCTTATTGTTCGGTCACCGAAAGGGGGCGTTCACCGGCGCTGCAGAAACGCGCGAAGGGTTGTTCCGCGCAGCCGATGGCGGGACATTGCTGCTTGATGAGATCGGCGAATTGCCGCTTGCGCTTCAAGCCAAGCTTCTGCGCACCTTGCAAGAAGGCGAAGTGCTGCCCCTTGGCGCGACAAAGCCGGTGAAAGTGGATGTGCGCATTATCGCGGCCACAAATCGCACCTTGTCGAACGAAGTGACCGCGGGCCGTTTTCGCGAAGACCTTTATTACAGGCTGAATGTTTTCCCCATTGTCTTGCCCGCTTTGTGCGAGCGGGTGGGCGATATTGCGCCTCTCGCATTTGGTATGGTGTTGCGCCACGGAGCACAGCGCGCCTTGCCCAGCTGGATTTCCAGCGAGGCTATCGCGCGGCTTGAGGCGCACAATTGGCCCGGCAATGTGCGCGAGCTCGAAAATGTCATCCGCCGTGCGATCCTGCTTGCCGGAGACGACGCTGTGATCAAGGCCGAGCACGTGGTGTTTGATTGTAGCCCTCGTCCATTTGTTGCGGGCGCTCCGGGAGAAGAAGCGACCGCGCTTGCTGCTCCAACTGCACCCGCTCCAATTGCGCCCGTTCCTGCTCCGCCTCTTCCCAATGCCAGCCCATCTTCGCTGTCCGATGTCGCGTTTCAATCCGAAGCGCAGGCGATTTTGCGCGCGCTTGATACGCATGGCGGACACCGCGCCAGAACCGCAGCAAGCCTTGGCATATCCGAGCGCACGCTGCGTTATCGCCTTGCCTCCATGCGCGAAAACGGACTTTTGCAAACGGGAGCTGAGGCATGAAGGTCGGCGGTCCCATGAACGGCGCGGCGGGCGGCCTCCATCAAGTGATGGCGTTGCGGCAGGAAATCCTTGCTCGCAGCCAAGCGCTCCAGGAGGTGCGCGGGACGACTATTCAGGGTGCTGGCGACGCGCAAAAACCGGCAGCAGGTGCCACGGGCCAAGTCGCTGGCTTTGCCGACACGCTGCAAAACGCGATGCAGGATGTGAGCGCGGTGCAAAAACGCTCTTCTGATATGCAGGCAGCCTATGAACGCGGCGAGGTGACCGATGTCGCCAAGGTGATGCTTGCCCGCCAGGAAGCCGGTGTTGCCTTCGAGGCCACCATTCAGGTGCGCAACAAGCTGCTTTCAGCCTACCAAGACATTTTGCGGATGGGGGGCTGATCTAGGTGGCTGACAATAGTGTCCCTGTTCCAGCGCAAGGCGCGATCCCAATGGGCGACCCCGCATTTGGCGCAGCCGCCAATGGCGCGGGTGGTGGTGGCGGTTGGCAAGCGCAATTGAACGCGTTTACCAATCAGCCCGCCTTCAAGCGCGCTTTGCCCGGTCTTATCGGCCTTGGCGCTGTATCGGCGATTGGGGCGGTTTACCTGGCGATCTCTACCCCGCCCCAGCGCATTTTGTATTCCAGCCTCAACGACAGCGAACGCGCACAGGTTGTGCAATTGCTCGAAGGGGGCGGCATCGATTACAATATCGACCCTAGCACCGGCATTTTGACGGTTGCCGAAACCGATCTGCAACCGGCCAAACTGCTTTTGGCAGGCGAGGGCGGGATTGCGGCTCCGCTTGGGGCGAGTGAAATGCTCGATTCCATTCCCCTGGGCTCAAGCCGCACCCTTGAAGGGGAGCGTTTGCGCCTTGCCCGAGAGCGCGAATTGACCCTGACGATCCGCGAAATTGATGCGGTGGAAAGCGTGCGCGTGCATCTGGCAACGCCGGAACGATCGGTCTTTGTGCGCGAAAACAATCCGCCCAGCGCCAGTGTGATGCTGCGTCTTGTTAATGGTCGATCACTCAGCCAGAGCCAGGTTGAGGCGATTGTGAACCTCGTTTCTGGTTCTGTTCCTGGCATGACGCCTGATAATGTGCGCGTGGTGGATCAGAACGGGCGACTGTTGTCTTCCCCACGCGAAGACACGCTTGATGGCCTGCTGCTCCAACGCGAGTTTGAAGCCAAATTGCAGGAACAGGTTGCCAGCCTTCTCACGCCGATTTTGGGAGAGGGCAATTTTTCGAGCCAGGTGCAGGCTGAATTGGTGCGCGAGGAAGTCACCTCGGCGCGCGAAAGCTACGATCAGGAAGGCGTGGTCCGCTCTGAAAGCGAGCGCAATTCAAGTCGGATTGCGGCCGCTGGCCCCGGCGGCATTCCCGGTGCCGAAACCAACACGCCCCCCGATGACCCCGACCTTGTCGAAGGCGCGCCCAACCCCGATGAGGAAGCCGGCGCAGCAGGCGAAGCGCCGCGCGACACGGAAAACGCGTTTCAGCGCAATTACGAGCTTGGCCGCGAAGTGGCGGTGACGTCAGCGCGGCCCGGTGGGCTGCTCAAACTCTCCGTGGCCATCGCAGTGAGCGAAGCAGCGCTTGAGGCGGCCGCCCCGATGACGGCTGAACAATTGCAAACTCTGGTGAGCGCGGCTGTTGGCGCAGATGATGGGCGCGGCGATCAGGTCGAGGTTGTCGTGGGCGCTTTTGACAGCTCCGAAATGCCAGCGCCCGCCTTTTACGAGCAGGCCTGGTTTGCGCAAGTGTTGCGGATTGTGGCCGCGCTTATCGCGGTGCTTCTCGTCCTGCTTTTGGCGGTGCGTCCTCTTATCAAGGCGGTCAAAGGCCCCGAAGATGAGAAGGCAAAGAAAGCCAAGAAGGACAAGAAATCCAAGGGCAAGGATGAGGACAGCGATCCTGAAACGTCCGAAGGTCAGAGCGATGACGATGATGCAAGCGGCAAAAATGGCGATGGCGGGCCAAAGGACGCTGGTCTTGCAGGCGATCAGGCACCCAAGGCCATCGCAGGCGAGGTGATGAATGCGCCCGGAGGGGTCACGCTCACCCCCGAGGAGATATTCAATCAGCGCATCGAAACCGCGCGCGAGCTCGCCCTTGCCCAGCCTGACCGTGCGGTCGAAGTGCTCAAGCGGATGATTGTGGAACCTGAAGAGGTGTCTGAGGAACCCTTGCAAGAGGAGGGGGCGTAATGGAAGAGGATACCCTTCCGGAAGGCGAAGAAGCGGTTCTCGACGCGGCCCGGCCCGAGCTAACACCCAAGCCCCGCCCGATCCTTACCCGCGTTCAGCGCGTGGCGATTTTCCTGATGTTGCTCGACGATGAAGAGGCAGCGGCGCTTATGGCGCGGATGGAGCCCGATGAGCTTGAGCTGATCGGGGCGACCATGCTCGAAGTGGGCGAGATCAAGCGCGAGATGATGAACGAGGCGCTCGAAGATTTCGTCACTGAAAGCAAAAGCGACCGGATGCCGGTGCCAGACCGCAAGGTGCAGGTGCGCGAAATGATGGAGCGTTCGCTTGGCCCCACCAAGGCAGAAAGCATGATGCTCAAACTTGATCCTGACCCTCGTCCGCGCAGTCTTGAGATGGCGCGCTGGCTTGCGCCTTCGGTTCTGCTCAAACTGGTTGAGGATGAACACCCGCAGGTGATCGCAGCGCTTCTGCTGATGCTTGACCCTCAACCTGCGGCCGAAGTCTTGTCCAATCTGCCCGCCCATATCCAGTCGGTGGTGGTCGAAAAGGTCGCTACCATGGGGCCGGTGTCGCAGCAGGCGATCGATATGATCGACAAGCTCTTGTCACAGCGGATCGGGGCAAACTTTGGCCCAGCAGCGCTTACCATTGGCGGGGCGAAGGACGCAGCGGCGCTTATCAATGCAGGGGCCGGTGATCTTAAAGGCACTGTTCTGCCCGCCATCGCGCAGCGCAATGCGCCTTTGGCAGAACGGATCGAAGAAGAGCTGTTCACCTTTGAAATGCTGCTTGAACTTGATGCCAAAACGATGGGCCGCATCCTGCGCGATGTCGATAATGATGCGCTTATCGATGCGCTCAAAGGCATTGAGGAAGCCAGCCGCGATGTCTTCTTCCGCTGTATGTCGTCGCGCGCCGCCGATGGCATCAAGGACGAGATTGAAATGCGTCAACGCCTGAGCAAACAGGACGTCGAAGATGCCCAGCGCAAGATCGTCCAGCTTGCGCGCCAATTGGCTGAACAAGGCGAGATTTCCCTTGGAGGCGGCGATGACGAGTTCATCTGATTGGCTGACCGCGCTGCTTGATCGGCCTTTGGGTGAGGAAGCTGATCCTGGCCCGGCACCGCTTAGCTGGCTGCCTGATTTCGGGCGCGGGGATGATGCTGGTTTTGTCGAGGGTATGGCGTTTGACCGGCCTTCAGCAGAGCCAGCGGTTGCTCCCGATACAGGTCCTAATGCCGATGATCCGCGGCAAGGGGCCACCGATTTACCGGTCGCGGACACGGGTGACGCGTTGGAGGACATTTTGCGCAAGGCTCTTGCGCAGGATGCGGCAGTTGAACCCGTCGAGCCGGAGCCGCAACCGGACCCACAACCTGACCCACAACCGGACCCACAGGCCGACCTGCAACCCGACCCACAACCTGATCCAATTGCCGAAGCCTTCGCGCGCGGCGAGGCTGCTGGGCGGGAGGCGGCGCTTGCCGAACACGAGGCATTGGCCACGCGCAAGTTTGAATTGCGCCAGACTTTTCGCACGCTCGATCAGGCGGCGATGGACGCGCTTGCAGGTGAGCTTGGCGAAACGGTGATTGCCCTTTGCGCGCAAACCCTTGCCGATTATGCGCCTGACAAATCCGCCTTGCACGCGCGGTGCCTCGAAGCAGCGCGGCGGCTTGGCAAAGAGGTCAGCGGGGCTGTGCTCCATCTCCACCCGGATGATTGCGCCTTGCTTGAAGAAGCGAGTTTGACCGGGTGGCAGATTGTGGGCGACCCTCTGGCACAGCGCGGCAGTCTGCGGTTCGAAACGCAGGATGGCTCTATCAGCGACAGCCCTTCCGATTGGCGCCGCGCGATTGCTGCGGCGATCCGGGGGTAGGGGACGCAAAATGCTCGCCGAACTTCAGATCGAACTGGCACGTTACCGCGCAGCAAGGGTGGATGGGGGACCGGTCGTCTCGGGCAAGGTTGTTGCCTGCGATGGCGGTTTGATCGAGGTCTCTGGCCTTGCGCTTCCTATCGGTTCGCTTGGCGCGATTGCCGGGGATGAGCGCGCGCCTGAAACCCAAGAAGCCTTAGCCGAGGTGATCGGATTTCGCGCAGGCCATTCGCTGATGATGCTGCTGGGCGATACGCAAATGCTGCGCCCGCAATCTGCCGTAAGGGCCGTTGGAATGCCGGGCATGGTCCGCGTTGGAGAGGCGCTTCTCGGGCGCGCGGTTGATGGCCTTGGCGAACCGATTGATGGCGGTCCGCCGCTTGAACTTCCCCAAAGCTGGCCGCTTGGCGGCAAACGCGAAAGCGCCCTTGAACGCGCGCCCGTGACACAGCCGTTTGATTGCGGTGTGCGCGCGATCAATGCCCTTGCAACGATGGGCCGGGGCCAAAGGGTGGGCGTAATCGCAGGGTCCGGCGTTGGCAAATCGGTACTGCTCGACACTATCGCAGGCAAGGCAGAGGCCGATGTCACGGTCGTCGCCATGATCGGGGAACGCGCGCGCGAGGTTTCTGATTTTGTGGCACGGCATATGACCGATGCACGGCGCGGGCGAATGGTGGTGGTCGCAGTGCCCGCTGACCATGCACCAAACCTGCGCCTGCGCGCGGCGCAATATGCGACCTCTATCGCTGAATATTTCCGCAAAAATGGCAAAAGCGTGATGCTCGTGCTCGATAGCCTTACCCGCGTCGCCCATGCAGCACGCGAACTGGCGCTGGTGTTGGGTGAACCAGGGGCTGCGCGCGGTTATCCGCCCTCGGCCTTGGCTGCGATCACCCGGATTGTTGAACGGGCCGGCAATTCGGCAAGCTCTGGGGGCTCTGTCACCGGGGTTTACACTGTGCTTGCCGATGGGGACGACATGAACGATCCGGTCGTCGATACAGCGCGCGCGATCCTTGACGGGCACATCTTGCTCTCACGCGATCTGGCGCAGCGCGGGCATTACCCCGCGATTGATGTGCCCGCCTCTTTAAGCCGGGTGATGGATTTTGTTGTTGCGCCTGAAATTGTCGAGGCAGCGCGGCAGTTGCGTGCACTTATCGCCGCGCGCGAGGACAACCGCGATCTGGTGATGATGGGCGCTTACCGCGCAGGATCAGACCCCGCACTCGACCGCGCGCTTGAACATAGCGGTGCGATCGACGAGTTTTTGACACAGGCGCGTGGGACAGCCTTTGGGCTGGAAGAAAGCCTCGTTGATCTTCTGGCTCTGAGCGCGCAGGCACAATCGCCAAAGCCATCGCTCAATGCGTGAGGACAAACGCCTCAAAATTGCCCGACGCCAATTGGTTTTGGCGCAGATCGCTCGCCGGGAGGCGCGCTTTGCGCTTGCCAATGCGCTTGCCGAAGAAGATCGCAGCGGCAAGGTGCACACCCGTGCTCAGTCCCTTCTGAATGAATATGCAAAACGCGTGGCCGCAGGCAAAGGCGTCGGGACAAGCCAGACCTTGCAGGCGAACCTTGCATTTGTCCGCTCGCTGCAAGTGATGGCCGATGATGCGCATGGGGCCCACAAGGACGCAAGCGATCAGGCCCAGTGGCAGATGCGCGCCCTTGCCGAAGCAGAAACCCGGATGGAAACCCGCGAAACACGGGTGAAGGAGGAACGCCGCGCGCTTGCCGACCTGCAGGCGCGGCGCGAGTTTCCTGCTGAGTTGATGGGGCCCGCTGGGCTGGCACGCAAGTTGCAAAGCAGGTGATCGCAAGGGTGTTTTGGGGCGCAGTCAATTGAGCCCGTGACGCCTGATCTTCGCAACGCCAAACCAAGGGACATGAACCTTGATCTCTGTGCCAAATGACTTCACCGCCCCTCCTGTTTTGCCCGCGTCATCAATTGCGCCCAAGGAATTGATTGGAAACGCGAATTTCCCGCAATTGCTAGGCGGATTTCAGGCAAACGGCGCCACCGCCAAGGCAGTATCCGTGCAAGGGGCTCCTGCCACTGAGGAGCCCGGTCTCAAGACAGCGGTGGGCAAAGTCACGCCAGATTTCGCGACAGGGCCGACACCGGCAATGCAAGCCAGCGGCAAGGCTCTTCCCCCGTTCGGCACAAGCTTGCCGCTTGACCAGACATCGGCGCGCAACGGCGTGGATGA
The DNA here is from genome assembly GCF_000715015.1 of Erythrobacter longus. Classification (GTDB taxonomy): domain Bacteria; phylum Pseudomonadota; class Alphaproteobacteria; order Sphingomonadales; family Sphingomonadaceae; genus Erythrobacter; species Erythrobacter longus. The sequence continues at coordinate 360,705 of NZ_JMIW01000006.1, read as the reverse complement.
AGGCGGTGCTGTTTCGAGGTCGCAGCCCGGTGCGTGGTTCGAAGATGATGCGGGTGATGCAGGACCCGAGCTTGCCATTCAGCAAGGCTTTTTCACGATGCCATTGGCGCATAATGCGACGCAAGCCGCGCCCTTCACCTTGCCAAGCTCGAGGGTTAACCAGCCCAATTCAGAGACTGGCTTGCGGCCTACCGAGAAACTAGAGGAAATAGCCTTGAACGCGGGCGCTGATCTGCGGGTTAAGGCTGACCCATCTGCAAAACGCAGCGCCACCGGCATCAGCGATGTGACGCAAGGCCTGGCCACAAATCCACTGCAACCGGCAATCCTGAATTTGGGTGAGAGCGATGCAGACCCTGACTTGCCCCGCGCCGCCCCGCCTGCTGCCCCAGCATCACCTCAGGCAATGCCCCAATCAGCCGCACAAAGCCCGAGTGACGCAGCTGGCCCGCAAAACTCTTCGCAAACCCCTGGCTCCGCGCTTCAGGTTGCAGCCGCGCCGGTCAGTGCTCAACCCAGCACGTCTATGCCGATGACCGATACCAGCGCTGCCTTGCGCCTCGCACCGCAGCTTGAGGATGCGATTGAACAGCTTGCCGAAACCCGCAGCGCCGCGCAGGCCAACAAGCCTGAACTGACGCTGCGCCATCAGGAATTTGGCGCGATCACCATGCGGTTGGACACCACCGGCGGCGATCTTCGAGCGACGCTTTCGGCCCGCGATCCCGGCTTTGTGCCCGCAATACAGGCCGCGCTTTCCGAACGCGCGATTGCGATGAGCGGCGAGGCCGCAAACGCAGGGCGCAACAACGACCAGACCGGTTCGAACTCTCAATCTCAGAGCAATTCCCAATCCGGCACCTCCTCCGGTTCTCAGGGTCACAGCCAAGGTAACGGGCACGGGCACGGGCACGGTCAGGGCTGGAATTCCGGGACGGCCTACGGGTCTTCCACAGGGTCAGGTCAAGGAACGTCTCAACCATACACAGGGCAAACCGAAGGCCGAGATGAAGAATCTGGTTTGGATGCAGGCTCTCGCAGGATGGGCCGAGGCGATGGATCAGAAGGAGATGGCGAAATTTTCGCCTGATCCACCCGACAATCGGCGCGCGAAAGTGTCGCTCAAAAACTCAAGCAGGGACATGACCTTCAATGGCTGATGCAAAAGCGCAAGACGATGGCGAAGCCAAAAAAGGCGGCGGCTCAATGAAGATGATCATTGGCATCGTGGCCGCGCTTGTTGTGGGTGCGGGCGGTGCCTATGGCGCGTTTGCAGCGGGCCTTATTGGTGGTGGCGGTGCGAGCGGTCCCAACCACCCGGAACTGGTGCGCAAAGGCGAGGCGGATCCTTATCCAGCGCCGGGCGGTGACAAGGACGAGGGACCGGTTGTCTATGGCGAGGGCGGCAATGAATTTCGCACCGCTTATTATACATTCGAAGACAGCTTCACGTCGAATTTGGCCGATTCTGCCGGGCTGATCCAGGTCGAACTGGCTGCCTCGACCCAGCGCGATGGGCGGGTGCTGCAGTGGGTTCACAACCATCAATTGGCGATCCGTTCAGCAATCCTCGTCCAGCTTGCCTCGACCAGCGAACAAGACCTTTATTCGGTCAAGGGCAAGGAGGCGCTGGCAAAGCGTCTGACCAAGGCGATCAACGCCGTGCTTGAGGAAAAAGAAGGCTTTGGCGGCGTTGAAAACGTCCATTTCAAAGGGCTTTTAGTCCAATGAATATGTCTGGCACCTTTGCTGATGACTTTGCTTTTGCGCGCCCTGTTGCGCAGCATTGCACTGAGCTCACCTGGCGCGGGCCACGCCCCGAAGAACGCGACGGCGTGATTTCAGCATGGAAGCGCGATCTTTCGGGTGAATTGGCACAAGAGCTTGGGCAGGTGCTTCAGGGCGACAAGCTTGAGGTTACGATCAACGGCCCGGATGTGATGACCGGTACGCAGGTGTTTGAGAAAATTGGCCCCGTTGCGGTCAACAGCCTGCTGCGGATTGGATCGGGTGATCAAACGGTCTTGCTAAGCCTCGATTATGCCACCGCGATTGCGCTTACTGATTGTTCCTTTGGCGGGGAAGGGGCGCTTCCTGATGATGTTCCCACCCAATTGCCGCGTTCAGCCGGGTTGTTGGTGGAACAATTGGGAGCCCAGATCGCGCAAGCCATCGCATTGGCACGCGGCACAGGGGAGCCCGCGCGCGGCGATGTTCTGGTGCGCAGCGAAAGCGTTGTGCGGTTAAAGCCCTTTAACGCAGAGGCGGCGATTTCAGTGCTCGATCTGACTGTGGCGCAGGGGGCCTTTGTCGAATGGAAAATGGTGATCGCGCTTCCCAGCGAGCGGCTGGAGGAGCTTTTGCCCAAGCCCAATTCCAACCGTTCTGCGTCCAAAAAAAAGACGAACAAAGGCGATGACCCTTATGGCGCGGTGCCTTTGTCGGTTGGTGCGGTGTTGGGCGAGTTTGAGATGTCATTGGCGCGGCTTGAGAAGCTGGCACCGGGCGATGAGATCGCTCTTACCATCCCGCGCGAATTGCCGCTTCGGGTTGGTGATGATGTGTTCGCATTCGGGGTGCCGGGCACAAAAGAAAACCAGATGGCGCTGCGCCTGACCAGCGTGCCTCACAGGGCTGCTGGAATGGGCGCTTTGGCAATGGGAGGCCGATCATGAGTGCGCTTAGCCACACGCTTAATCCAGCATTGCAACGCTTGGGCGAGGTTTCCGTTCGCCTTTCGGTTGAACTTGGCCGCACGCAAATGGCGCTCAAGGATGTGCTTGCCCTTACCGAGGGGAGCGTTGTTTCGCTCGACAAGCTGACCGATGAACTTTTGGATATCACCGCCAATGGTCAGGTGATTGCCCATGGCGAAGTAATCGCGCAAGATGGCAAATTCGCGCTTCGGATCGTGAGCCTGGCGGGCGGGGATGAACCTGTGCGTGCGCCGCCCCGCACTTCACCAACTCACACAACACCTGCCAGCGGGCCAAGGCCGGATGTTCCTAACTCCGCACCGACTTCGCCCGCCACGCCCAACCCGCCGAGCGCTTCCGATATGGGGGCCTCCGATATTGGTGCATCGCCGCAACAGGCGGCTGATGCTGCTGCCGCATCCCAAGACGCGCCCGCATCGGTGCCGCCAATCGCTGAAGAGCCTGAGGTCGATCCACTCCTTGATGCATTGGATGACCTGACGGGCGGCCTTGGTCCATCAGACGATCAATCATCTCAAGGGGCAACTCCTGAGCAAGGTGGCCCTGAAGTAGGTGGCCCTGAAGTAGGTGGTCCAAAGGGAGGTGAAGGAGCATGATGGTCGACTATCTCTTGCGCCTCGCGCTGCTATTGCCCTTGTTGGGGTTGATGATTTGGGGAAGCCTCAAGCTCACCCGCTATCTGCAAACGCGCCTTGTCGGCCTTACCAATGGATCGGGATCGCTCGAACTCGTCGAAACCAGCCTTCTTGCCCCCGGGCTTAAGCTTGCTGTGGTGCGTTTTCACGACCGCGAAATCCTGCTGGGTTGTTCGCGCAACGGGATTGTGCGGCTGGGCGAGGCGGACGGGTGCGAACGCCGCCCCAATGAGCGCCGCGAAATCTTCGCTAATCCTTCAAAGTCGGACTTTTAGTCATGCGCGTTTTCACCCGCATATTGGGCCTTTTGGGCGTTGCTGCGTTAACCATGTTTTTTGCAAGCCAGCCCGCGCTTGCGGCGGTTTCAGTCGTCGAACCTGACGCTGCTGGTATCGGCAGCGCGATAGAGCGCGCGCTCAGCGCAGATGGAGCAGGCGAGGACACGCCGTTAAGCTTCTCGATCCAGCTGCTCTTGCTGATGAGCCTGCTGACGCTCCTGCCTTCGATCGTGCTCATGATGACCTCATTCTTGCGCATTTTGATCGTGCTTTCGATCCTGCGCCAGGCATTGGGTTTGCAGGGGTCGCCCCCGACGCAAGTGTTGGTGGGGCTCTCGCTCTTCCTCTCGCTTTTCATCATGGCACCCACCCTCGACATGGTGAACACGGCCGCGATTGAACCCTATTCGAGCGGCGCATTGGAGGCGGATGCCGCTATCGCCGCAGCGGGAGAGGCGTTCCACGAATTCATGCTTCGCCAAACGCGCGAGGCGAACTTGATGATGTTTGCCGATATCGCTGGCGTTGGACAGTTCGAAAACGCGAAGGACATTCCCTTCTCCATCCTGCTCCCCTCTTTCGTGACAAGCGAGCTTGAAACTGCGTTTCAGATCGGTTTTATGATCTTCCTGCCCTTCCTTGTGATCGACCTTGTCGTCGCAAGCGTTTTGATGAGCCTTGGGATGATGATGCTTTCGCCCACGATCATCTCGCTTCCCTTCAAACTGCTGCTTTTTGTGCTGGTTGACGGCTGGTCGCTTTTGATGGGCAGCCTTGCGATGAGCTTTGGATAGGGCGCCCGGCACCATGCAGGAAGACGCACAGCTTTTGGCATTGGCCGACCGCACCTTGTGGGTGACCGCGCTTATCGTGGGGCCGGTCCTTTTATCGGCGCTGGTCGTGGGGCTTATTGTTGGCATCATTCAGGCGGCGACCTCGGTCAACGAACAAACGCTGACCTTTGTGCCAAAGCTTGCGATCACGGCTCTGGTGTTCGTTGTGCTTGGCGGCACGATGATGGCGCTTTTGGGGGATTTCACGGTTGAAATCTTCGCTCAGGTCGCCGGTATGGCGCGTTAGGGCAGGCCGCGCCCCATGACCTTTCTCGACCTTGGTTTTGATACGCTGCTCGAACAATTGTGGCAGTTGCTGTTCCTCTCGATCCGATGCGGCGCGGCCATGCTTGCAGCGCCCATGGTGGGCGGCATGGTGGTGCCAGCAACCGCGCGCACCATGGCCGCATTTGTCATCGCGGTCTTTGTCGGCGTCTGGATACCCATGCCCGAGCTTCCCGATATGCTCAGCTTTGCGGCAATCCTTGCCGTCTTGCAGGAGGTGATTATCGGGGCCGCCCTGGGGTTTGTGCTGCAAATCGCCTTTGCCGTCCCGCTTATCGCGGCGGAGCAAATATCAGGTACGATGGGCCTTGCCATCGCAACCTCGATTGACCCGGCAAGCGGTACGCAATCGGGCGCGTTGGGCAGCTTTTTCGGGCTTATCCTGACGTTGTTGTTCTACATCATTGGCGGGCACCTTTTGTGGTTTCGCCTCATCATCGAAAGCTATCGGCTGCTGCCCGCAGGAAGCGCGGCTTTCGGGGGTGTTGAGGCGCAGAGCATCGTCCTGTTTGCCGGATATTGCATTGCGACCGCGGCTGCGATTGCGCTGCCGGTTATTCTTGTGCTCCTTTGCGTGCAGCTTATCACTGGCACCATCTCGCGCGCGGCCCCTGCGTTGAACCTGTTCGCGCTTGGCCTTCCCGCCGGCACGCTTGCCGGGATCGCAGCGATGATTGTCGCCATGCCGATTTTTATCGAGCAATTCAGCGACCTTTTGCAAGTGGCCCTCGAACAGTCCGCCGCGCTTTTCACGCCGGGCCTGGGGGACGCCGGGTAAGCCATGGCAGAGGAAACTTCGGGCGAGAAAAGGTTTGATCCCACCCCAAAGCGCAAGTCGGAAGCTGCCAAGAACGGCGATGTCCTGCGTTCAAAAGAGGTCGCGACCGCAGTGGCGATGCTGACCGGCATTTTCATGCTGACGATGGTCGGGCCTTGGCTGTGGGAGAGCGTCAAAGGCGTCGCGCTTGCCAGCTTTCAGTTCGAGCTTGATCGCACAGCTGAATTTGATCCCGCTATCATCACATGGCGTGCAGGAAGTGCGGTTTTGCCGCCGATCTTTGTGATTGGTTTGACTGTGATGGTCATCACCGTTGCCACCCAATTACTGCTGGGAGAGGGGCGCTTTGTCCCGGAAAATCTCAAACCCAAGGGGCAGCGTATCAACCCGCTTAGCGGGTTAAAGCGGATGTTTGGATCGCAAGGGCTGATCGAGCTTGGCAAGTCGATCCTGAAGCTGGTCCTGCTTGGCACACTCGCGGCCTATTGGATCTCGACAACGCTCGAAAGCCTTCTGGGGCTGGGGCGCGGATCGCTTGAAGGTCAGCTTGCCTTTGCGATGGACGCAGGCGAATTGCTGATCATGCTTTTGGTGGGCGGCCTCGTGATTATCGCGATGGTCGATTATCCCATCCAGGCGTTTCAGCGCAACAAACGCCTAAAGATGAGTTTTGAGGATTTGAAGAACGAAATGAAGCAGGCCGAAGGCTCGCCCGAAATGAAATCGGCCCGGCGTCAACGGCAACGCGACCTTGCCCGCGGCAGTGTTGGCAAGGCGATGAAAGATGCGCAATTTGTGGTCGTGAACCCGATGCATTTTGCGGTTGCCATGACCTATGACCCTGACCTTGCCCCGGCTCCTGTCGTGCTTGCCAAAGGGCGCGGGGAAACCGCGCTTGCAATGCGCGAAATGGCGGGCGAAATGGGGCTTCCCGTGCTTGAATATCCGCAATTGGCGCGCGCGGTTTACTTCACCACAAAGGCCAATCAGATGGTGCGCGAAGAGCTTTACATCGCCATCGCGGCACTGGTTGCATTCGTGCTGTCGTTGAAGCGGGGTGAGCGGGTGCCACTGCCTCAGATCACCGTGCCTGAACCCTTGCGCTTTGACCCTGATGGAAAGCTTCAAAAAACGCCTTAAGCAATTTTCCAAATGGCCGTCCTTTGACCCATGGAAAATCAAGGCTCATCAATCATCACCGCGCTTGGCGCTGGCAGTGGCATCGACTTTATTCAGTTGGCTAATGATTTGTCTGAGGCCTCTTTCTCGCCGCGCCGGGCCAATCTGGAAAACCGCAATGCAACGCTTGAGGCTCAGATTTCCTCGGCGGCCCTGCTGCGTTCATCGCTGAATAACCTTGCAAGCGCGCTTGGCGACCGGGTGCGCAATGGCGATCTGGCGCCGCAACCGCGCCTTGGCAACCCGGCGATTGCCGATGTTTCGACCACCACCGGCATCGCGCCGCAGGGCAGCTATTCGCTCGAAGTGTCACAACTTGCGCAAAGCCAGACGCTCGCCTCGCGAAGCTATGGCGCGCGCACCGATCTGGTGGGCGAGGGTACACTCAACATCCGGTTTGGCACAGTGGACGGTGCCAGCTTTAGCGAAGATACCGGTCAAACGGCCCTTGCGATTGATGTGACTGCGCAGGACACTCTGGCTTCGATTGCGACGAAGATTTCTAACAGAAGCGACGGCAAGCTTTTCGCTTATGTGGCGCAAGGGTCAAACGGCGCGCAATTAGTGATCAAGGGAGAGGACGGCGCGCAAAACGGCTTTGTCCTTGAACCGGTCAGCACAAGTGGTGCTCCAAGTGGTTCTGCGGGCAATCTCGATTACCTCAGCTGGAACCCGGCCACCGACGCGGGCGAACTGCGCCAAGCGTCGCAAGATGCGATTTTCAGCCTTGATACTGTGCAACTTACCAGCCCATCGAACAATGTCACCGGCCTGCCAGAAGGGATAAGTCTCACCCTGAACGCGACCAATGTCGGCGCGCCGACCACGCTTGATTTTGACACAAATAACGGCGCAATCAGCGCGGTGATGACCGATTTTGTCGCAGCGTTGAATGACATTGTGCTGTTGCTTAATCAGGAGGCATCGGGCCTTGGCAGCACGCTTGGCAATGATTCAGGTGCGCGCGGCCTTCGTGCAGACCTGTCGGGGCTTGCAAGCCGGATTGTGATGCCTGGCGCACAGGATGGCGAGCCACGCACGCTAAGTGATCTGGGCCTCTCCATCACCCGCGAAGGCACATTTCAGCTTGATACCACTCGCCTTAATGCAACGCTGACCAATTCACCTGATGGGGTGGCGGCGATGTTCACCGCGGGCGCGTCGGGTGTGTTTGCAACCATTGACAAGTTGGCACGCGAAAACACCTTGCTAAGAGATCCGGGCTCCTTGGGTGGTTCGATCACCCGCTATCAGGCCCAGATCGAACGCAATGAGGAACGTCTGTCGCGCGTCGCTGACAATCAGGAAGCCTTGCGCAGTCGCCTTACCCGAAGCTTTGTTGCTGCTCAAAACAATGTCTCCCAGTCACAGTCGACGCTGAGCTTCCTTCAGCAGCAGATCGACGCGTTCAACTCATCCAACTAAGGGAAGCGAGCTGCGATGATGCCGTTGTCTCAAGAAGCCGCGAGTGCCTATCGCCGGGTTGATCTGGACGCCCGGATCGAGGCGTCTTCGGGTGAGGAATTGACCCGTATCTGTCTTGAAAAAGCGGTCGATGCGCTGGGACAGGCTTTGGCTGCGATTGAACAAAGGCCGGGGCTCGTTCCCCAAGAGCCCTTGTCGCGCGCGCATGGGGTTGTGCTCTGGCTTGCGCGCAGCGTTTCGGCCGACAACCCGTTGAGCGGCCCTCTGACCCAGTTCTATGGCGGGATTGCCGCGACGATTGCGCGCAATTTGACCCGGAGTTCGCCCTTGGACCTTGCAAGAGCGCGCGGTGATCTCAAAGACCTGCTGGACGCAGCGCGCGCCGGTTAGGCGTTCATTGCCTCACGGATGATGCGAGCCGCGTCATCGGGGTCCTGAAACGGGTGGAAATGGGTCATATCCGGCCGGTTCATGTCGATGCCATTGGGCATGCTGGCGGCAAGACCCGGCCATGTCGGAGAGCCTTTGAAGTCGCGCTCTTCAAGCTGCATCGCGCGCACGACCGTGGTGGGGGTCGCAACCTTTGTTGCCGCATCAAGAGCGGGCGCACCCGAAAGGCTCGACATATACATGCCCGCTTCCATTTCGGGGGAGCACGACAGCTCAAAACCGCCGTCCTCCACAGGCGTCAGGCCACAGCGGCAATAGTTTTCGAACACGTCGGGCCGGAAGAGATTGTAAGGGTCGCGGGTCTGGAACCGCTCGATCATCTCTTCAACGCTTGCAAAGTCGCGCTTGCGCTTTGCTGCGGGGTGCATTTGGCCGGGGGCAAAGCCGGGGACTTCGACTTGGTAGAACTCTGGTGAAAGGATCACCGGATCAAACAGGACAAGCGACCGGAACGCGTCCGGGCGCTTGGCAGCGGCGCGAAGAACCGCATGGCCGCCCATGGAATGCCCCATCGCAACGGCGCCTGAAAGCTCCAGATGGTCGATCAGATCGGTAAGCTCATCGACGACAATCTGCCACTCGCTAAGCGGTTCTCCCGTGGATTGGCCATGGCCGTGCATATCCACCGCAATCACGCGGGCATCGGGGAAATGCGCTGCAATCGCGTCATAACATCGCCCATGAAACCCCGTCGCATGGGCGATCAGCAGGGTCGGTGCAGCCTCGTTTTCAGAAGGCCATTCGTGATAGGCAAGGGTGATGTCGCCCGCTTTGATGTGGCGGGTGATGGGGTTTTTTGTCTGGCGCATATGATCAGGCGCTTTGCCCGGTCACCGCCTCTTTTGGCAAGCCCTCATCGGGCACGGTTTCATCGGGTGCGACCTCATCAGGGAGGGCGGCTTTCAGCATGAAGAACCCGGCGAAGGCTGCGACCAGTGACCCCGACAAGACGCCGACTTTCACAGCGTCGATAAGGGCAGGGTCGGTAAAGGCCAGATTTCCGATAAACAGGCTCATGGTAAAACCAATTGCGGCAAGCAGCGAAAGCCCGTGGATCTTGCGCCAGCCAACCCCGTCGGGAAGCTTGGCGATGCCCGCTTTGACCGCCACCCAGGCAAAGCCGACGATCCCGATCTGTTTTCCGATCAAAAGGCCAAGCGCAATACCAAGGGGCAGTGGCTCAAGCAGGTCGGCAGGTGACAGGCCAAACAATGTGACGCCCGCATTGGCAAAACCGAAGATCGGGATGATGACAAAGGCGACCCATTTGTGAAGGCCATGCTCCATGTTCTCAAGCATATGCGAGCCATCGCGCGCGACCATCGGAACCATCATGGCCGCTGTCACCCCTGCAAGCGTTGCATGGACGCCCGATTTGAGGACGAACACCCACATGATGACGGTGAGCAGGACATAGGGAATGGTCGATGAAATCCTGAGCCGGCCAAGAACAAACAATAGCGCCAGCGCCGCAGCGCCTCCGCCCAGCATATCGAGCTTGATCTCTCCGGTGTAAAACAGCGCAATGACGGTAATCGCGCCAATATCGTCAATCACCGCAATCGCCAGCAGCAGCGCTTTCATCGCGACGGGCACACGCGGGCCCAAAAGCGATAGGATACCAAGCGCAAAGGCGATGTCGGTGGCCGCTGGAATGGCCCATCCGCTGATACTTTCAGGCGAATTCCAATTGATACCGACAAAGATCAAAGCCGGGATCGCCATCCCGCCAATCGCTGCGGCAAGGGGGAGGGAGGCTTTGTCCCAGCTTGATAATTGGCCGGTCAGGATTTCGCGCTTCACTTCCAATCCGATGAGGAAGAAGAAAATCGCCATCAAGCCATCGTTGATCCACAAAATCAGCGCTTTGTTGATTTCAAACGCGCCAAAGGAGACGTTCAGCTTGGTCGCAAGCGTACCGAAATAGGCATCGGCAAGCGGGCTGTTCGCGATGACCAGCGCAAGTGCGGCTGCGACGATCAGCACAATTCCGCCTGCGCTTTCCTGTTTCAGAAAGTCTTTGAGCGCTGTGCCCACCCGGTCGATCATCAATCTGTCCCCAAATTCAGGTAACTTACACTGGACTTAATCCCTATAGAGCATCTCGGTTCCTGATCCGCAAATGCAATAGGCTGCCCGGCCTATGCTCGGCGCGCCTGGTGCTGCGTTTAGACGGGAATGAGGTGCCAGTGCGGCAACGGGGCTATTGTGCGGGAACGGGGTGGGGCCTCGTGCATTGACAATTGCACCACCACAAGCGAACGCGCATATGCGTTGCATTGCGCAGTCCAACCCCCTCGCACCTTCACCCATCGGAGCCATCTTTGAGCGACGTTCAAAAACAAACGCCGCCCATTTCAGCGGAACCCACTTCAGCAGACTTCCGCAAAGCCATGGGGCAATTCCCCACCGGCGTGTGCGTTGTGGCGCTTGAAACCGAGGATGGCGAGATTGCGGCGATGACGATCAATTCGTTTGTCTCGGTTTCGCTTGAGCCTTTGCTTGTGTGCTGGAGCTTGCACAATGATTCAGGCCGCTTCGACCTTTTCGCCAAAGCAAAACGGTTCTCGATCAGCATTCTTTCATCGACCCAAGGCGAGCAGGCCGTGGCCTATGCCTCTCGCGCCGATTACAATCCTCGTGAAAGCGACTTTGACAAAAGCGCCTCGGGTCTGCCGGTGGTGCAAGGCGCGCTTGCAACCTTTGAATGCAGTGCACACACCAATCACCCGGCGGGCGATCACACGATGATCCTGGGCAAGGTCACGGGCATTTCAGGCGGCGCAGATGACGCGGCAAAGGCGCTTGGGTTTTATCGCGGCGAATTTGTTAGCGTGCCAGAAAACTGATGGACTTAAGCCTGATGGTTTAGTGCGGCCGCGCTAATACAAAATCATTTGAGTGCACCGGAATAGAGCGCATTTGCGCCCCGTTTCCTTATGCGTCACCGTAGAGGTCCAAACCTGCGTTGTGCGTTCCAGATGTTCGGCGTCGGCGCGCCCGATAAGCGTTCCCTCGCTCGCGGTGCCAAGGAAATTCGATTTGAGCTCGATCGTGGTGTACCCCTTGGCGCCTTGGGGCAGGACATTGCCCGCTGCAAAACCGCACACGCTGTCTGCCAGTGCGATCATGGAAGCGGCATGGAGCGCATTTGCGCCTGATCGCAAATGATGCGGCCCGATCACCATTTGCGCTTCGAGCCAGCCTTCGCCTTCGTCGATCAGAGTGATCCCCATGTGGGGGACCAGCCCGCCCTTCTCTGGATGAAAGCGCGGGTCAGTCACAGATCACTGACCAACCGGGCGCGTGCCATCGCCAAGGACAATAAACGCCGCCCAATAGAAGGGGTGCGAGGTGTTGGCCTCGTCCATCAATTCGCGCTGCGATTGGCCAAGGGAAACCGAAAGCCCCTTTTCCTGACCAGAGATCAGCCCCTGGACCAGACGCTGCGTTGCGTCGAAGTCATCGGGGACCGGCCAGTGGCTTGCGACAACCGCGCGTGCACCTGCACCAACAAAGGCCCTTACCAGACCGTCCAGCGCATAATTGCCGCCCCCGACAACGCCCGCCTCACGCGATGCTGCTGTGGTGGCGATACCGGCTGTGTCGCAGGCCGAAAGGATCACAACGTCCGCGTCGAGGCGAAGGTCAAAGATCTCCTTAAAGCTTAGAAGGCCGTCAGAACCCTCACCCCCAAACGAAGTGACAAGCGCCGGGCGCGCCGCGCAATTGGGCTTTGGCGCGGTGACAAGGCCGTGGGTTGCAAAGTGCACGACCCGGTAGTCGGACAATTTGTCATTGGCGAGCAATGCCGTGTCAGAAAACGCATCGCCCACCGCGACATCGCTGTTTGCTTCGCCATAACGGCCAGCGGCAAAGTAAAGCTCGTCGGGCGCAATCGGATCGCGCCACGTATCAAGGCTCCACGCGCATGGGTCGCTTGATGGTTGGCGGTTTGTGGGCAGCGAGTTGGAGCCAATCCCGAGATAGGCTTTCTTCGCTTTGGATGGCGCAATCCGGCGAATATCGAGGAACCCGCGCGGGCTCACCGCAATCGACACATCGCGCGACCGGCCAAGCCAGTCGATCTCGCGGTAATCATACAGCTCGTCATCATCAACGGTGTTGGCGGTGCGTTCCTGATAGGCATCGATGCCCTCCTGACTTGCGATCAACACTTGCGGCGGCAATTGCAGCATCGGGCCATCGGGTTCAAAGATGATGTGCTTGGCGCGTTCCATTTCCGCTTCGACGGGGCCGAACAGGCGCAAGTACAGGTCGCGGGCGCGCTCTACGTCAAACGGGTAGGTGACTTGTTCGCCGCCTTCGGAAATGACGATGGAATCGCGGATGAAGGCCACCGCATCGTCAATCTCGGCAAGGCCGCCGTCGATCTTGAAACTGCGCGCGTCCTTGGCTGTGATCCACAGAGTGTAAACATCTTCACCAAGCAGGACCATCTTGTAATAGGCCTCGCCCGGCTTGAGCTCTGATTGCAGATCGGACAATTGCAGACCCGTTGGCGACAACGCCCGGAAGCGCGGGAAATCGCCAAGCTTTGACAGAAGTCCGGTCTGCTCTGCGCGAAGGTATTCAAGTGTCTCGCGCGCGGCGATCAGCCCTTCGGTTTGCAGTTGCGTCGGTTTGGTCAGTGCGGCCAGACGATCGGCGCGCGCCTGTGTCCGCGCGATTTCGCGGCTGCGGTTCAATGACAGGCGGAACAGGGCAGAGGCTTCGTCATCGCCCTCCGACATTTGCCGCGCCAAAATGGCCTGCGTTTGCGCAACACCGGGGCGTTGCAGCAATTGCGAGGCTGCGAAAAACTCTGCGGTTGCCTCGCTTGTGCCCTCGTCTGCCAGAAGCGCGAAATACGGCTCCAGCAGGTTTCTGATGCTCGCCCCGCTATCGGTGGTGTTTTGCGCGCGTGTCACCACTTCGCCAAAGACCGCGCGCGCCTCTTCATTGCGGCCGATCCGCATAAGGAAGCCGGCTTTGCGGGCAAACGCTGCAAGGAGCACGGGAGACTGCGGGTAATCGCGCGAAATGGCATTGGCCGCGACATCATAGGCGCGAAGGGCGACCTCTGTCCGGCCTTGACCTTCTGCGACCAAAGCGCGTTCAATCGCGATTTCAGAACGCAGCCAGCGCGCAGAGGCAACCCGGCCTTCGCGCACCTCAGCAATGCGTGCATCGGCGGCGCGGAGGATCTTTTCAGCCTTTGCAAGCTCGCCCTGCTGGCGCGCGATAGAGCCTTCGATGGCCATCCCTTGCGCATCAAGCAATTCTGCGCGCTCAGCCTGTGACAGGCCCAATTCTACCCCGCCAAGGCGTTGCAGCGCGATGTTTTCACGGTTGATCTGCGTGGACAAAGGATTGTCGATAAAGCCTTCGCGGATCGAAAGATCTTGCGGGTCCTGCGACACCTCGCGCATCGGCTGTGCCAGCGCATCCAGCGCGGCTTCGGGGAAGCGGCGGTTGAGGAAGTTGATTGCGCGGTAATTGCGGATGAGCCGCTGCGCCACGCCGTCATTGCGGGTCAGCGTTTCATCGGCCCTGTTAAACAGGCTTTCGGCGGCCTGATAATTACCAAGATTGCTTTGTTGCAGGCCCTGGTTGGCTAGCACTTCGGCATAGGCAGAGGTGCGCGCCTGCGTGCGGCCAAGCAGGTTTTCGAAAAACTGCCCGCTTTCGGCAAAGCGCCCCGAATTGTTGCGCACATAGGCTTCGTTCAATGCGTCAAATTCGCTCAATGCGCCTGCTTGAACGCGGGCAAATGCGGCAGCGTCGCTGACTTCGGTTTGAGCCACTTCGATTGTGCCGGGAAGCGCTTTGTCATTGAAAACGCTCGCCAATGCGAGGCGAAGCACGGGGTCATACCCTGCCAACCCTTCGACCACATAGGTTCGGCCATCGTTTTCAAGCGTGTAGCTGCGATAGGCGACGCCGAATTTGGGATCGGTACAGGTGCGCTTTGTCACAGCGCCGACCATGTCGATGCTCGCGCTTTCAGGGGCCGCACACTGCGCATCTTTGCCCGCTGCCTCTGGCTGGCCAGTGATGCCTTTGCCATCGCGCAGGATCAGCAATTTGCCCACAGCCCCCGCCGCATCGCGGCAGGTAAGGCGATAGGCGCGGTCGAACATGGTTTCGAGGCGCGGTTCGGCAGGCGCGTTTTGCGCGGTGCAGCGAACGCCAGCATCCCCGACGCGGAAACTGGTGCTGATCGAAAGCGGTTCACTTTGCGATGCAGCAGGCGTGACCATCGCCGTGCCCGACAAAGCCAGCACGGCGCCGCTCGCGGCCAGAATAATGCTCGAAAGTCTCATCACTGGCCTCCCTCTGGATTGGTGGGTGCAACCGTTACATCAGGGTCAAGCAGCGCAGGGTTGCCAGAGCCGCTGATGGGGTCGTTGATTGTGCCGCGCTGTTCAAGCGCATTGGTGTCGATGATCGAAGGAGGCGCGTTGATTGGACCGGTGGTTGGCCCCTCGCTTTCCTCTTCTTCCTCAGACCCCTCTTCCTCAGCCTCTTCTTCGCTATCGTCTTCGGTGTCTTCGGTGTCTTCAACCTCGTCGCCGGCTTCTTCAGACGCTTCGTTCTCGTCAGAGACATCGGTTTCATTGGCTTCTTCGACATCTTCGATATCAAATTCACCGGGGCCATCGCCGCCGTCATCGACATCATCGATTGTGATGGTGTCGCCAGATGCAGTGCGCGTGCCCGTGTTTGAGGCGGTGCGTGATGTGCCTGTGCTGCTGCGTTCTTCGGCGTTGTCCGAACCTGCATCACCACTTGCGCCAGAACGTGTCGAAGCGGTTGAGCCTCGACCCGAAGCCCCCGCCGATATTGCACCATTGACCGACGCAGAAACGCTCGAGGTGAGTTCTCCTGTCCCATTGGGAGCCGCTGGAACGTCATCACAGGTGACGAAGTTGCAGGCGTTGATCTGGCTGCCGGATGCGATGCCTTCGTTGTCGCCCAGCGCCGCGAAGATCGCCTCTGCCGCTTCGTTGCCAGTAAGATTTGCGCCGTTTGCGCCCGCGACCTGACCGTTTAGGATCACCAGCGTGCTCTCTCCCGTGAGAGCCGTGCTGTTGATAGTCAGCCCCTCCGGCGAGCCAATCACAAAGCCTTCGGGCAGTTCGGTCGTTCCGGTGTTCTGGATCACCGCTGCGGCGCCCACATCAAGGATGATCGATCCGGCGGTAATGACCCCGCCTTCGATGGGCGCTGTGGCCGGTGCGTTGACGAGCGCCTGAGCATCCTCGATTGAAAGCCCGGCGTTAAAGCCATCGAGAACGCTGGCATCGCCGACGATGAATGTGCCAGCATCCACGGTAAGGGCGGTGCCATCGGTACCAAGATTGATCCGGCCCGCCTCGGTGTTGAGTGTAACCAATTGCCCGCGAAGGCGCAGGTCGCCTGAACTTGTAAACGCGCCCTCGATTGCAACGGCGTCTCCTGCGAAGAAGGCAAGATCGGCAAGCCCGGTAAGGCCGGTCACATCAAGATCGCCCAGGCGGATCGTCGCGGCATCCGCGTTCCCCTGACCAACAGCGCCAAGCGCGGTTACATCAAGATTGCCCGCAGTCAGGCGTTCAAGCCGATCCAAGTCCAGTGCAAGCCCATCGAAAGTGGAGCCATCATTTGCCCCGACCAATACGCCAAATGGGTTTGTGGAGTTGATCGTTATCTGGCCAGTTGACCCTGTGTCGATGAAGCCATCGCCGCCAAAATCAAGCGCGGGTGTGGTCAATGCGACAACGGGGGCTTGCCAGGTTCCATTGACCGAAAGGTTTTCGGCCGCCTGTCCGATGATGATCCCGGCTGTCACGTCCCCAAGGATCAGCGCAGTCCCCGCTTCCAGAAACGCGCCGCCGCCTGCGTTGATGGGCCCTGCTGTAATGTTGCCGCCTTGTGCCACTGCGTTAAGCGTGTCTGCATCGACGCTTTCCAGGTCGATGTTGCTCGATGCGTTGAGAACAACATCGCCGCCAGCCGCGTTCAACGGCCCTGCGTTAATCGCACCCCCACCGGCATTCGCAAGGATGGACCCGGCTGTGACCTCGCCAAGTGTCACCGCGCCTGCGGCTGCATCGAAATTCGCAGCGCTATCGACGAGCGCGCTGCCATTGACGCTGATATTGCCTTGCGCCGCAGAAACGCCCAGCGCCCCTGCATCGACACCGGCAAGCGCCACATCGCCATTGGCGGCGATATTGGCGGCGTTATCGACCGAAATCTGGCCGCCGCTGCTGACATTGCCAAGCAAGGAGCGAAGGCCAAGTGTGCGTGCTGAGGCCATTTGGATAGCCACACCGCCGCTGCCTTCAATGTCGATGTCATCTTCTGCGGTAAGCGCGCCGGTCGCCGCAACATTTCCGTTTTGTGCGCGCATTATGATCGATAACGCATCGACATTCGCGACGCTAACCGAGCCCAAGGCATCCAGATCGACAACACCGTTTGATGCAATCAGCGATTGCGCATCAATGGACCCGCCTGCATCAAGGTCAACCAGATCGGACGCAGTCACAAGACCAGTGGCAACAATGTCGCCGGCCGCCGTGGTCAAGGTGACATTCTGTGCGCTCACCGCGTCAACATTCACGCCCAAAGCGGCTTGAGCCACAAGATCGCCTGACAGAGAAACCGCGCTGTCGATGCTGACCGTACCATTGATAGAACGCAGCAGAACCGAAGCTGCATCAATATTGCCGTTTGTGGCCAGATCATCTTGCGCTTCGATGGAAATCCCGCCGCCCGAAGCGGTGAGGCTTGTCACATCCAGCGCGCCGCCTGTGCCAAGGGTCAGGAAGATCGACCCACCGGTAAGACCGCGCGTGGTGATCCCGCCAAAGGAATTGAGGATCAGATCGCCCGGTGTTGCAAGCTGCGTATCTGCAAGGATATGCCCAGTGGCAGATGTCAGCACCAGCGAAGAGGCGGCGTTGATGACGCCGGGGACGAAGGCTGGGTCGGATGTATCGATGGTCGATGGGGCAAAGCCGCCGGCGTCGATGTCGAACACATCGCCGGTTGCCGCCGAACCGCTGTTGACCAGGGACACATCGCCCGGCGTGGTGATGGTGATGCTGCCAAAGTCGATATTGGCCCCATCTGTAAAGATGACCGCAAAGGGGTTGACCGGGACAGGGACCTGTCCGCCCATGCCATCGTCGACGAGGAAGTCGGGCGTGTTGTCGCCTGCAAGGTTTACGGTGATTGACCCGATGGTCACGTCAGATTGTTCAATCGTCAACTGACCCCCGTTTGCAAATTCACTCGAGCCTGCAACTGCGCCAAGGCCGCCTTGGCCTGCGCTGTTGATGACCAGCGCGCCAATATCAGCCGCGCCTCGGCCCGGATTGGTGAAAGCCTCACTGATAAGAAGCGACGCGTTGCCGCCTGCCCCGTCGCCGCCATTGCCCTCGGCGCTGCCCTGAACACTGCCGGAGCCGCCGTTGCCGCCTGTCCCATTGAGGGTGTAAGTTGCGCTGTCAGCGGTGACCAATGCGCCGCGCACGAGCAAAGTGGCATTGCCACCAATCGCCTCGCCGCCCGTGCCACCAACACCGCCGCTTGCAGTCGCGCTCCCGCCGTTGCCGCCCACAGCGTTGTTGACCACATCAAGGGTTGTAAACGTAGCAGAGCCTTCTGGCGGGTTGGGCACCTCGCCGCCGCTCGACGTACCGATTTGCAAGAAACCGCCACTTGCGCGGCCACCGTCGCCGCCATTTGCGCCGGTACCACCTTGCCCGCCGGTTGCATTGGCGGTGATCCTCGTCGCGCCATTAACCTGCAAAATGCCATTGATCGCTTGGCCCAAAACAGTGCCGCCAAGGCCAGTGGCATTGCCCCCGACCCCGCCATCTGCTCCGCCAAGCCCCGCGCCGCCATTGCCGCCCACAGCGCTCGAAGTGACCTCGATTGAGGGAAGCGTCAGCTGTGATGTTGCAACGGTGGCTTCGTTGCCGCCCAGGATTTGCAGGGAGCCTGCCAGCGCATTTCCGCCCGCACCCGGCGCTGTGCCCGGCGCTGGGCTGGCCAAGGCATTGCCGCCCTGAACCTGTTCATTGACAATCAAGCCCTCGCCAAGGGTCAGCGTGCCGCGCGCTAACAATCGGCTGGACCCTCCGGTCGCATCGCCGCCCGCTTGGCCATCGCCGCCGCGCGCCAGTGTTGTGGTCGTCAAACCGCCATCAACCAGAAGCGAACCGCCACTAAAGGCTATGACATCGGTCTCTGATACTGCGGCGCTGCCGCCAATGCCGGATGCTGCGGTTCCGCCAAGGGCTTCCCTGAAGAAATCGATGCCGCCACTAATGGCGATTGTGCCGCTGGTGAAATTGTAGATTTCGCCGTTGCCAGCCGTTGCATTGCCGCCGTCACCACCGCCCGCTGCGGCATTTCCGCCCTGCGCACTGCTGGCAAAAATGACATCTGTATCGACTGTGGCCACATTGGTGGTGCCATCAAATGTATAGTTCAGGCGCGCAGGGTCGATAAACGCATCACCGCCATTGCCGATGCCTTGTCCAAGCGCAGACCCGCCAACGGCATTCCCATCAAAAAGCAACCCGGTCGCACTGATGGTCGACCCACCAGAGATGTTTACATCCACGCGGCTTGTCGTTGCGCTGCCGCCGTCGCCGTCCTGCGCATCGCCGCCCGTGGTTGATGCCTCGAATGCAATAGAGCCAGTGGCCGCAAGGGTGGAGTTTACAAGGTCGAGGACAAACGGTTGGCCGCTGGCCGATCCGCCTGCCTGACCAGCGCCCGTGGCCAGACCTCCTGTGGCTTGCAAGTCGATGATGAGATCGTCTGCGATATTGACGATTGTGTTTTCAAGGAACGGTGATGAGCCCGGTGCAGTAGCGTCGCCGCCTGCCCAGCCATTGCCACCGCGCGCCGTTCCCTGGACGACAAGCTCGCTTGGAATATCAAGGGCCGTGTTCGTCACATTCAGGCTGAAATCGCCAAATTGTGCGCTACCACCGACCCCGAATTCATCGCCAGAACCATCACCGCCAACACCATCAATGGTGATCCCACTAAAGGCCACATCGACATCTGCGTCGTTAAACGAAAGTCCAACGCTGCCAAGAAACACATTGCCGCCCGCCGATCGCTGAGCGCCCGGCAGCGCAGAGCCGCCGAATGCTTCGGTCCGAATTTCCAGATTGCCCAGATTGGCCGTGGAGGAATTCACATTGATCGAGATCCCGCCCTGCGATCCCTCGCCCGCCAAGGCATCATTCCCCAAGGTATCTCCGCCGCGCGCAAGCTGGCTGATGAGGAAGGGGTCGGCATTACTCGTCAGAGTGAGCGTCGCATCATTGAATGCGCCAATTGATAGGAAACCGCCCTGCGCCGATCCGCCGTTTGCACCGGTACCTGCGCCGCCCGTGCCGCCGATTGCCTGCGTCGTCATGGAGCTGGCGATTTGCGGGTCGTTGCCCTGCACCGTGAAGCTTGATCCGGCATCCACAGCGCCGATGTTAATCGAGGAAATAGCGGCGTCTCCGCCCCGATTGTTGGTGGAATTGCCCCCAACCGCGACAGACCCAAACTGGATCGCATTGCCTATCGTGATCGCACCGCCTTGACGCGCTTCTGCGTTCTGCGAACCGGAATTTGCAGTCCCGCCTGTTCCTAAAGTGCCATCGCCGCCGGTTGCCGAATTAAACAGGGCGAGCGTCCCGCCGATCTGGATTGTTCGTCCAGCGCCCGGATTAACTTGCGCGAACGAGCCTGTGGCATTGCCGCCGGTTTGGCCATCGCCGCCTTCGACAATGGCGGAGAGGCTGGCATCGCCTGTGATGGTGATATCGCCGCCGGGGGCGAATATCTCACTGAAGCCTGAATTGGCATTACCCGCAAAGCCAGCGGGGGCATCGCCGCCCAATGACGTGATCTGCGAAACCCAGTTGCCGGAAATGGCAGGGCTGCCCGCTCCGTCTGCGACCAGTGATGAATTGCCCGTGTTGCTGACCCCGCCATTGCCTTGAATAAGGCCGCTGTCGCCTGCGTCTGATTGCACCAATACAGAAACATCGGCGTTAATCAGGTTGTCGCCGCCAAAAAACGAAAGGAGCATGCCGCCGCTGGTCGCATTGCCACCGGTGCCAAAGCTGTTTGGATTGCCGGTGCTGTCAATCGAGCCACCCTCGGCGCTGGATGTGAGCAGGACTTCGTTTGCGGTGATGATGCTTGGGGCGGTCGTGCCATTGAGAGCGACAAAGACGCGCTGCGCATCCGCATTGCCGCCAAGATTGGAGCGCGCGCTCCCGCCGGTTGCAAACGAGCCAAGATCAAGCACGCCTGCGACGTTTATTTGAGTGGAGTCGATAGATACGACGGTCTGCCCGCTACTCGCGCCCCCGCCTTGTTCGAGATAGGCGAAACCCGGATCGAAAACGGCTTCATTCAGCGACACGCCGCCAATCGCCTCATTCGTCAGTGTGGCGTCGCCTGCAACCGAGATGACCGAGTTTTGCGCAAAGACACCAATTTGCCCGGTCGACGCAAAGCCGCCGTTTTCGGACGCAATCCCGCCGATTGCCACTTGCGAAATATCAAGATCAGAGCCGATATCGAGCTCGCTGTCCGTCACTCTGAGTTCAACAGTGTTGAGACTACCGCCGCCCGCAAAGCCACCTTGGACGTCGGAGGCATTGCCGCCGAATGCCTCGCGCCGGACTTCGTCAATGGCAATTGCAGTGATCGTGTCAAAGAAGTTCAATAAAAGCAGGTCGCTATTGGAATTGCCGCCATTGCTAAGCGCAACACCGGGCGCGGCAGAGCCGCCGATGGCCTGGGTCAGGAATGCGACACGGCCAAGGTTGTGCGTGCCGCCAAAAACCTGAAAGAATGTGCGGCCTATCGTTGCATCCCCGCCAAATGCCTCAGTGGCGAGCGTGTCCCCGCCCACAGCGCGGTTGATGATTGTCATCGGATTGCCCGGCACATTGGGCAGGGAAAGCAAAGCCCCGACGCCCAGCCCCAGATCCACATCAGCGGTGCTGGCATTCCCGCCATTCCCGCTGATCCCTGTGCCGCCAATCGCCTCGCTGAACAGGAAGGCCAGCTCTCCTGTCGCCGGGTCGCCAATGGTGTTGGCGTTTAGGACCGTGATCGCGCTGCCCGCATCGCTCGAATTGATGCGCGCAACACTGCCGATTGCGTCGCCCGCCTGCAGCCCCATGGCATCGCCATCACCGCCAAGCGCGCGCGACGCGATGTTGAGTTCGCCTGTTGTGATTGTCCCGCCAGTTCGCGCGAAAAGCTCGGCCGCGGCCGATTGAGCGATGCCGCCAAGACCAGCGATGGCTTCGCTTCGCACTCTTGTCACTCCGCCGACGGTGATCGAGCCCTGATTTTCGGCTGTGATGAGCGCGCCTGAGCTTTGCGCGCGAAGCGACAACGGATCGTTGAAAAGGTCAGCGAGCGATTCAGCAATAAGATCACCGCCCACATTCAATTGCGAGCCGGGCCCGGTGACCAGAACGCCGCTGTTGGACGCAAGCGCAATGCCATTGCCATTGCCATCGCCATCCGCTGTCGCGATCGAGCTCACCTGCAGATTGCCGGTGATGTCCGCCAGAGAGCCGCTGAACAGGCTAAGCTGCGCATTGCCCACATCCGCGCCAATGCGGGCACGGTCGGCAAGAAGGGTTAAATCGCCATCAGCGACCAGATTGCCAAATGTGCCAGTTTGAACATTGGCGTCGAGCGTTGCGAGGACCTGGCGCCCCGAAAATGTGGCATTGCCTTCAAAACCAAGTGTGTCCCGGACATTCAGGATCACATCGCTTGCCGCCTGGCCCACGACGCTTGAGGTGAACGAAACACCGCCGCCAAAGCCTGTGTCTTCGGACGTGATATCGATAATGCCATCGCTGGCCTCAGCGCTCTCGATCTGTCCGGCTGTGACGTTAAAGCCAGCAGACAGCACGACCGTGTCACCGTCCATGAAAGCGCTGTTCGCGACATCAAAGCCAAGCGAGCTTCCCCCGCTGATGGCGATGGTTGCTGCGTTGTTTTTGGAAATGGCAACCATGTAAACACGGCTGGAACCATCAAGGCTTGCACCCCCGCCAATGACCCCGGTGTTTTCAATCGGGGTCGCAAATTCGCTGCCAATAGAAACCTGAATGTCGAACAGGCCGTCCGGGCTGAAAGTGATTGTGCCTGCTTCGCCGCCGACAAGAGCCGCCTGCCCATCAACAAAGATACCGCCACGGTTCACAATGCTCGGCGCAAACAGCGCAACATAGCTGCCCTGATTTTGGTCCGCGAAAATGCTCGCGCCCGGATCAATCGTGATTGATGCGGTGGGATCGCTTTGGGCAAAGGTGACAGTGTCGCCCAGAATGAAATTGCCAAAGCCATCGGTAACAGGCTCTGCCGTCGTCAGGCCCAGATTGCCCACGTCAAACACCGCATTGGAGCCGACCAGAATGCCGCCCGGGCTATAGAAGAAGACGGTTCCGCCAACCTGCCCCTGAATTTCGGAGATGACCGTGCCGTCAAACACAACCCGGCGCGACAGATCAGTGGGCAAAATGCGGTTCAGGACGGCAAAATCGGTGACGATGCCATCGTCTCTGAAGATCGCGGTGGTGCCAAACGGCTGAAAATCGATGTCACCAGAGCCAAAATCATCAAAAGGCGCCCAATCGATGACGACGCTGTCGGATTCGACAATGACCTCGGTAAGGTCAATGTCCTGGATGATCTGCCCCGAGCCTTCGATGATGGTGCCATTGGCCTGAAACGAGCCATCATTGAGTTGGGCCTCAGCAGGGGTTGCCGCCATCGCCAATCCGGTGGCGAGGGCCAACGCTGAACTTTGCGTGAGAGCGATAGAGTGTTTTTTCGACATTACTTTGGGCTCTTTCGCAAATTTCTTAAAAGCTGGCGGACAGCGTAAACAGGAAGCGGATCGAACCGCGGCGCGCCTGAAGTCCGGCGCGCTTCAGAGGGACCGCGATCATGCTGTCGAGCGAGTATCGCCCCGCAAATGCAATGCGCGAACCCACACCAGCCGAATACAGATCATCATCAAGGTCTGGCGCTTCATTATAGATGCGTGCCAGATCAAAAAATGCGTAGGGTTGCATAGCCACCTTGTCCCCCCAAGGCAGCGTCGATGTGCGCAGCTCGGTGGTCATGGCAAAGCCGCTGTCCCCGATGATCGTGCCCGGATCATAGCCTCTGCCAACGGTGAAGTTGCCCGCTGCAAATTCTTCAAATCCGAACAATCCGCCGCTCAATGAAAGCTGCGCGCGCGGTTTGAAAGCAATCGCAAATTTGGGTGTGACCGCCAGTTCCAGATTGCCGCTTGCCCGGATAACCGAAGAGGTTGCCTCCCCGTCAATCCGGCCCGGATTGACCTGGCCTGCCGGACACGCTGCGCCAAGGCATACGTCGCGGGCACCGAAAATGTCCAAACCTTGGCGAAATTCGAGCGAGGCCGACGCCTGATACCGCGGCGCACGCCGATCAAGATCGATGGAATCGTAGTCCAGTTTAAGCCAGCCAACCCTGATCCGGTCGCGCGACAGGGGCGCGATGAAGTCGACATCCTGATCGATATAGTCAAACCCGCCGCTGGCGTAGAAATTTTCGCCCTGGGTGCGCTTGATCGGATAGCTTGCCGAAAGGCTGGCGAAAAATGTTGTGGCTTCCAGATCCTGAACCGCAAACCCGAGCGCCGCAGCAGTGCCAAGGTCGGGCCGGGTGATGGCGTATGTTGCTTGCCCGCCCACTGTCAGGCCAGAGCCGCCGGGGCGAAATTCGTGAGAGGCGGCAAAAACCTGCTGCTCGTCAAAATCACTGCTGGAAAAGTATGAGAGCGAGGTCACATCACCAAGGCCAGTGAGGCCAAAGAATTGTGCGCGCACCTGGCCGCCGACAGGGCCGGTGCCCTCAGCGCCAAAGTTCTGAACCGCCATATCAAGCGCATATCTGTCGCGCCGAACGGTCACCTCACCAATCAAATCACCGGGCGCGCCGCCAGCGGGGCGCAGGGTCAGATTGACGGTGTAGCCGGGCAAGTCGCGGGCAAGCAGAAGCGCTCGTTCTGCCTGATTGCGGTCGAAAATCTCGTCCTCGGCAAGCCGGCCCAGATATTGCTGAAGCTTGGTTTCTGCGCCCCTTGTTTCGCCGCGCGCGCGCACCGCGCTGATCCGGCCATAGAGCACTTCAAATTCGACCGTGCCGTCTTCGATCCGCTGGGTTGGCACTTGCGTTGCGGCAAGATAGCCTTTGTTGCGCAAGATTGTCGCGGCCGCATCGCGGATTTCGCACAGCACCGCGACCGGGTGCTGCTCACCCTCAAACGGCCTCCACGCCGGTTCAAGCTCTGCTGGCGTCGCGCCTTTTAATCCGTTGAAGACAACTTCGCGCACGGTGACCGTGACATCGGCATATTGCGGATCAGCAAGCGAGCAGGGGGACCGTTCAATCCCGCCTTCGATGTTGAGACGCGGCGCGGGAAGCTCATCGGTAGGAGCAATGCCCTGCAATTCTTCTCTGGTGGGAGCAACTTGTGCCTGCGCTTTTGTGGCAGGCAACATAACTGCGCCGCACGTAGCCACAGCGAGACCTGCAAAGCAGGCTTTCGTCGATATCATTGTTCCCCCTTAACGACCCGAAACATGCAAATCGTGCAACTTTGCTCGGCTCGCAATACGTCTTGTTACAAAGCCGGTACCGCTTAACAGGCAATGCGGCAAGAGACTGTTAACCATAAATTTCTACATCTTTGTGGGCACGGTTCGCAGGAGCGATAAACGAGCATCGTTGTGCAGAGATTAACGCAGCCTAAGCAAAGTGAGAGTGGATGCGGATATATCCGAATTTGTCGTTGATGCCGATGCAAGATTGTACCGGTTCTGAGGCGAAAGTGCTTGCGCCGCGTGCCGGTTGGCTCGATGGGCAACAGCCTGGTGCGGGTGGATTGCTGCAGGTGGCGCGCGCTTGGTGCGCGGTAAGTAGGCAGCACGCAGGCGGGGAACACCGCTCTTCGCATATGCTGAATTTGGGGGTTTGAAGATAGTTCGACAATGGCGCAAACACACACAAATTCTGCATCCGATCCGGCACCTGATCTTTCTGGCGAGAACCGTCAGTTGCAACGGACCATTGCGCAAATGCGCGATGCGCTGGAAGACAAGGACCACGAAGCGCGCCGCCTTGTCCAAAAAGCGCAAAGCGATGCGACCGCCGAAATCACTCAGCTGAAAAGCACGGTGCAATCCTTGCGTGATGCTCTGGAAGAACAAGCCGCCAGCATTGGCGACACTGTTCAGGCAGCGCGGGCCGAAACTGCGGCGGAAATTCGCCAGTTGAAAGACACCATTCAAGGTTTGCGAGAGACATTGGAAGACCAACGCTCTGACGCAGCGCGCGACAGGCAATCGCTCCTTCTGGCTCATCGAAATGAGATCAAGGAGCTGGAGACTATGGTGCAAAAGCTTCGCGCCTCTTTGACGGAGAAAAGCGCATGAACGAAATGCCGACATCCATGCAAGCGGCTAGCAGCGCGCCTGAGCTTTCGCAGGAAGAGCAGCTGAAAGAGCTGCAAATGATCCTTGATGTGTCGCGCCAGGTGGCCTCGATGGACACGCTGGATGGAGTGCTTGATACGCTGATGTCGGTCGCGGTGAAGGCGGTGGGGGCCGATCGCGGCTCGCTGTTCCTGCATGACCCGGCGACGAGCGAACTCTACAGCCGTATCGCCCAAGGGATGAAGCGGCGCGAAATTCGCATTATGGATGATATCGGTATTGCTGGCGCTGCCTTCCACAGCGGTGAGGGCATGATCATTCACGATGCCTATGCCGACCCGCGATTTAACAGCGATGTCGACACCGAGACGGGCTTTAAAACGCAGAGCATCCTTGCCTGTCCTGTGCGCAATGCCCGGGGCCAAATCATCGGCGTGGCGCAGGCTCTTAACAAGGTCGACGGTGAATTTACCGCGCAGGACCTGACCGTGCTTGGCGGGATCACCACCCAGTGCGCGATCACCCTTCAATCCATGCAATTGGTTGAACAAATGGAAGCCTCGCGAAAGCGTGAGGTTGAGTTTTTGAACATCGTTTCAGAAATGACCTCAGAGCTTGAGCTGACCACGCTTTTGCGCCGTGTGATGGCAGAGGCGACTGCCATGCTGGACGCAGAGCGCTCGACCCTTTTTATCAATGATGAGAAAACGGGCGAGCTTTTCAGCCACGTGGGCGAAGGGCTTGATTCGATGGAGATCCGTCTGCCCAATACCGCCGGGATTGCAGGTTCAGTCTTTACCAATGGCGAGGCGATCAACATTCCCCACGCCTACACCGACCTTCGGTTTAACCCCGCCTTTGACAAGCAATCAGGCTTTTTCACCCGTTCAATCCTGTGTGTGCCCGTGATCAACAAGGCGGGCGAGACGATCGGGGTGACGCAGGTGCTGAACAAGCGCGGCGGACCCTTCAGCGAGGAAGACGAAAGCCGTCTTAAAGCCTTCACCGCGCAAATCGCCATCGGTTTGGAAAATGCAAAGCTGTTTGCTGATATCCAGTCGATGAAGAACTATAACGAAAGCATGCTGCAATCCATGTCGAACGGTGTGATTACGTTCGATGAGAAAGGTGAGAACCGCACCTGCAACCAAGCGGGCGAGCGGATTTTGCGCGCGTTGGCGGGTGATCTTGTGGGTCAATCGCCTCAGGACATTTTGGGTGAGGCCAATGCATGGCTGGCCGAGACGATTGCGGCGGTGGCGGACACCAATACCTCGCAAAGCCTGACCGATGTGGAGCTGGTCTTTGGCGGCGATACTGTGTCGGCCAATGTCACCGTGCTGCCGATGCAATTGGGCGAGGATGAGGCGCTGGGCACGCTGTGCATGATCGAGGATATCTCGGACGCCAAACGCGCGAAATCCACGCTCTCACGCTATATGGACCCGGGCGTTGCCGCCCAAATGTTGAGCGGCGGGGGCGAGGACGAATTTCTTGGTGGGAAAGACACCACTGCAACCGTCCTTTTCTCCGATATTCGCGGGTTTACGACCATCACGGAAAATTTGGGCGCGCAAGGGACCGTGGCGCTTCTTAATGACTATTTTGAGCTTATGGTGGGCTGCATCACCGACCAGGGCGGGATGCTCGACAAGTTTATCGGCGATGCGATTATGGCCGCCTTTGGCATTCCGGTGGGCCATGAGGACGACGAAGATCGCGGTCTTCGCGCTGGCATCAATATGATCGCCTCGTTGCGCGAATGGAACAAGACGCGCGAGGCGCAAGGGCAAATGCCGGTCGATATGGGCCTGGGCCTCAACACCGACCGCATTGTGGCGGGCAATATCGGCTCCAGGAAACGCATGGATTACACCATGATCGGCGACGGGGTGAACCTGGCGGCCCGCCTCGAAAGCGCGTGCAAGCAGTATTCGGCGCGCATCCTTCTTTCAGAATATACGGTCGCGCGGCTCAAAGGCGTGTACCGTCTTCGCGAAATCGACAAGGTGGTGGTCAAAGGCAAGACAGAGCCCGTTGGCGTGTTTGAATGCCTCGATTACCACGACGACACCACCTTCCCCGAACTGCAAGAAGTGCTGGGCTGTTTCAACGAGGGGGTAAAACTCTACCGCCGCCAGGAATGGGACCGCGCATCGGGCTTTTTTGCCAAAGCTTTGGCTGCAAACCCTGAAGATAAGCTCAGTCAGACTTACATCGACCGGTGCGAGCTTATGAAAGCGAGCCCTCCTGGCGATGAGTGGGACGGCGTTTGGGTGATGACCTCGAAGTAATTGCAATCTGTGCTTCTCAACTCTCCAGTATGGTGCAACAACACTTGGCGGGCAGAGCTAGGGGTAAGATGTGATTTCGCTTGGGCCATTGCTGGGTATTGAAGGTGACTACCAATACTCCTTGGTCCTTTTGCTGCCATTGGACCTTGAGGAAAAGCCGCTAAAACTGTGCCTGTCATTTGGCGGAGGAAAGCACGAACTTGATGTTCAAGCGTGCGACACTCTTAGGGCAAACAGGCTCTATCGCTGCACAATCCCGATAGAAAAAGCGCCTCAGCCCTATGAGGTCACTTACCGCCTAATCCGCGATGGCCGGTCGCTAGCCAACACCGCAGGGCAAAGCGAATGGACATTTGTCGTGCCGGGCACAGATACGCTTCCAAAGATCGGATTTGCCTCTTGCAACGGTAGCTCTTCGCATTTTCCAAGTGAGATGAACAACGCCGATTACATCATGTGGGACAGGTTGTGGGACAATCACGAGACGGATGGATTGGACTATTCATTCCACGGCCTCTTGCTGTGCGGCGATCAGATTTATGCCGATCCTATCTGGGAGCGCATTTCCTATTTCAAGGACCACGATCTGCTCGGCTGGCGGTCTACAAAGAAGATGTCGAGCCATACCGTTGATCCGCGGGACAAGGCTGATCTGATAGAGGAAATCGAGAATTTCTACGAAGACCTTTACATCGCCAGTTGGAGCAAAGCCCCTGTCAGCAGAGTTCTTGCATCCATCCCATCGGCCATGATGTGGGATGATCATGATATCATTGATGGGTGGGGCTCCTATCCCAAGGCGCTTCAAAACTGCGAGCTCTTCGCCGCCATCTTTGAGGTCGCAAAGCGGTATTTTGAGCTTTTGCAGGTGCGCACGCGCGACAATGCCGCTCTGATTTCAAACACACACTATTCCCAGCACATTAGCTTTCGCAATTACGAGATCTTGATTTTGGATAACCGGTCTTTTCGCCGGCAAGATCAAATCATGTCTGATGAGCAATATGAGGACCTTCGTCGCATCAATGACAGCGCGCTGTTTGGCTCATGCCCAGTGGCGCTTGAGGGGCAACGCGTGGTTTTGTTCGCGATCCCTGTGCCCATTGCCCATTTGAATTACAGGCGCCGGGTGGAAGAGTGGCTCAAATGGCTTGTGAAAGGTGACTTTCGAAAGAGTCTTGATGATGATGCCCTCGATCATTGGGACCACCACATTCACGCGGACGAACAAAGGCAATTGATCGATCTGATCTTCAACTTTGGCGACACCCATTCGCCCAAATATGTCCATGTCCTTTCAGGCGATGTGCATTCTGCTGGCGCTGGCAGGATCAAACGAACAAGCGGCAGTGAGCGATATGTTAATCAGGCCGTATCATCAGCGATCGTGCACAAGCCGGCCGGTAAAATCTTCCAGTGGTTTGTCGATATTGTTTCGACCCGCAAAAGCCGGGTTAAAGGCTACGAAGTTGGTCTGGCCGAGTTTGGCAATGAGGGTAAGGCTCCAAAGACGATCTACGACCGCAATGTCGGATTTCTCTACAAGGCCGCGGCCAAGGGCCTTAAATATTATCTGATCCTGGAGCGCGGCAAAACGGCCTATGAATGGAAGCAGCCGCCACAATTTGCGCCCGATGATGCGCAGTGACCAGGCGCCCTGGGGTTCGAGGCCCGGAATGCCCGGTATGCCGTTTCAGCTTTCCATATGGATCACGCTGAAATCGATTTTCACAGGAAAAAGGTGGTGAGCCCTGCTGGGTTCGAACCAGCGACCTACTGATTAAAAGTCAGTTGCTCTACCGACTGAGCTAAGGGCCCCCAAGCGAGGTGTCTCGGTAAGTGCGAGAATCTTGTGTCGCTCGCAGAAGCGCCCCACTAGGCAGGCAAAGGCGGTCGGTCAAGCCATCACTGTAGGATTGCGCAGCGAATGTTGCACTTTGTCGCGCTTTATACCGCCTAGAGCGCGTTAACAATCGCCCAATGTTCGGCAATTTCGCGGTTGGCAGGGGCTGCTTGCCGCGCTTTTTGGAGCAATGCGCGCGCCTCGGCCTTGTCACTGCCGCCTTGCCACAAGGCCCAGGCTAAAGTGTCCATAATTTCTGGACTGGTCGGGGCCTCAGCCAGAGCGCGGCGCGCCAATGCCACCGCTTTGTCGTGCTCGCCAAGCTTGGTCTTTACCGCCGCTGCGTTGTTGAGAAGCCCCGCATTTTGCTTCCCTTTGCCCTCAACCAGAGGGGTATAGATGCTGTCAGCTTTCGCCCATTCGCTAGCACGAATAGCTGCGGCCGCCTTGCGCATTTCGGCATCGATTGAGGGCGCATTTTGCTGGCGTGCAATCTTTGCCCGGATCGAAGCCGCGTCGCCCTTGCCGGTTTTTTCAGCCAGCGCCAGAGCAACCCTCAGAGCAGGCACATCGGATTGCGGGTGATCAATGACCGGGAGTATCGCGCTCCAGGCTTCGTCGAACTTGCCTTGCTGTGCGAGGCTGTTGGCGAGGATCTGCCGCGAAAACGGATCGCCTCCTGTGGCCTCGACATAATCGCCAAGCGCAAGAGCGGCCATCGCATCTTGACCTCGCGCTGCGTCAATCAGTCCGCGAAGGCGCGCAAATTCGGGTTCATTGACGACCGAGGAGGGCGCTTTTTCAATCAGCTCGAACGCGCGGCTCATATCGCCTGCATCATAAGCCATTTGCGCTGCGAACAGGAGGCCAACCGGGTGAGGGGGGCCTGCATCATTGGCTTTGTTGATCCAATTGCCTGCTTCGCGCATGTCGCCTGCGTCCCGGGCGATCGCGGCCATCGCAAGCATCGCGGTTTGATGCATCGGGCGAACGCTCAAAACCTTCTGGAAGTGCCGCTTTGCTTGCTCAGCATCGCGCATTCCAAGGCGCAATTGCCCCGCGAACAGATGGGCCTGGCTGATAGCAGGCTCCAGCTTGAGGATGGGAGCAAGGCGAGCGAAGGTTGCCTCGTCCCTGCCTTGTGCCCAAAGTCGCTCGGCATCTGTTGTCACAAGACGCGGGTCGTCGGGAAATTTTGTAAGTCCTACATCAAGCGCATCGAAAGCCTCAAACGTCTCACCGCGCGCCAGATGGTAGGCAATCGCCGCGGTGTATGAGAGCGCGTGATCCATAGGGAGATTTTCAAGCGTGTCGCTTGCCGCCTCCAGATAATTGGCCATCACCTGCGCTTCGGCAAGCTTGGCCTGAGCCAGAGAATACTCAGCCGCATCCTCGCCAATACGCTGGAACTCGGCGATTGCCCGGTCTGGATTATCCAGAGCCATCGCCGCGTCCCCTGCAAGCATTCGGACGGCAGGACTGTCCGGCGATGCCTCAATCGCTTTTCCGATCAGATCGAGCGCTGTGCGCGGTTGCCCTGAAGCAAGCGCTTCTTGCGCAGCGGCAAGGGGATCTGACGGGCCGGTATCACACCCTGCCAGCACAGGGGTAAGCAGCAAGGCGGTCGCACCGCTTAGATGAAGGAGGTTTTGGCGCAGTTGCATCCTGCGCGGTGTACCGTTGAAGGGTTAACGCCTTCTTGTTCAAGGCAATAGCGTCGGAAAAGTTGACACTTCGGTTTTACCGGATCTTTGCGTTAACCATCAAACTCTCCTGAAAAGCGCGCTTTACAACGTGTTGGCACGGCAATTGCTTATCCGACGATAACCAATCAACAGACGCATGGCGCAGCACCGAATGTCCCTCGACATACGATTGCGCGTTCAGGGGGATTAAGTATGAAAACAGCGATCAAAACGGCTGCGATTTCAATGGCCGCAACTGCCATGGTTGCCGCTGCGCCTGCATCAGCGACAATCTTTGAATACGAAATGAGCGATGGCGACATCCTCACGATCAACACCGATAATGGCACCGGCAGTTGGATCGGCGATGACATGGATGTGTCCTTTGCCGGGGACGAACTTCGGTCGTTCCAGGGCGGCGCGAACCCTAGTTTCATGTTTACGCTTTCTGACATGACCGGCACGCGCACTATACGCGGTCAGGAATACACGCCGACCCGCCAGAACGGCAGCCGCTTCCACCCATGGATGATCAAAACCATGAGCAACAACCGCATCAATTTGTGGTCATGGTGGGGCAACCCTGTGGTTGCAGGCGATTACGTGCGCCGCATTGCTGACTACCGCGTGGTTGATGTCCCTGCACCGGGCGTCCTTGGCCTGTTTGGTCTGGCACTTGTGGCGCTCGGCTTTGGCCGCCGTCGCAAGCGCATCAAGGCAGCTACTGCAGCCGCTTAACGAATTCGTCTCGCAGAATTGGTCCTTCTGTAAGTGATAAGGGCGCGTTGTCAGGAAACTGGCGAGGCGCCCTTCCCGTATCTGGCGCCTAAATCCGGGCGCTTAACTGTCTGATGCTTAAGCCCGTCACCGGGTCGCGCCAACCGGGTGCAACCATCTGCGCTGGTTTCAACACAAAATCGCGCAGGCGGAATTCACGGTGAGGGATGGTGAGCGTGCGCGAGGCGAACGCCCCTCCGCTCCAAAGCACAATATCAAGGTCAAGCACACGGTCGCCCCAGCGTTGTCCCGTGCGCCGCCCAAACTCGCTTTCGATATGTTTAAGCCCTGCCAAAAGGCTTAGCGGGTCGTATTCGCTTGTAATCACCAAGGCGGCGTTGGAAAAACGCCGCTGTGCAGGGCCGATGGGATCGGTTGTTATGATCCTTGATCGCGCAGTGACTGTGCCCAGCACAGCCAATTCCTCCATCGCAGCGCGCACAACATCGCGCGGACGCCCGTAAATGTGGTGGCGCCGGTTGGACCCCAACGCGATGAGATACGAACTGCTCACAAGGACCGCGTTCAAATATCTTCGGCGATGCGGCTGTAAAGCTGCGGGCGGCGATCACGGAAAAACCCCATGCCGGCACGGTGCTTGGCAGCCTCGCCAAGGTCGAGAGTGCTGAGAAGCGCGCCCGCTTCCTTAGCGCCGTATTCTTCGACCAAATCGCCCCATTCGTCGGTGATGAAGGAGTGGCCATAGAAGCTTTGATCGCCCTCTGTGCCGATCCGATTGGCCGCGATCACCGGCATGCAATTGGACACTGCGTGCCCCACCATTGCCCTGCGCCACATCCGGCTTGTGTCGAGGTCGGCGTCATAAGGCTCTGACCCGATGGCCGTGGGATACAGCAGCACTTCTGCGCCCTTCAGCGCCATCACGCGGGCACATTCAGGATACCATTGGTCCCAGCAAATGCCGACGCCAATGCGCACGCTCGTGCCCTCGTCACCCGGCACATCCCAGACTTTGAAGCCATCGTTGCCGGGCCGGAAATAGAATTTTTCCTCATAGCCCGGCCCATCGGGAATGTGACTTTTCCGGTATGTGCCCATGATCGCGCCATCCGGGCCGATCATGGCAAGCGTGTTGTAATAGTGGTGCCCGTCTCGTTCAAAAAAGCTGGTCGGGATGGTGACCTTGAGCTTCGCGGCAAGCGCCTGCATCGCGATCACGCTGGGGTGCTCTGATGTAGGACGCGCCAGCGCAAAGAGCGCCTCGTCCTCAACGCTGCAGAAATAGGGGCCGGAGAATAGCTCTGGCGGCAAGATCACCTTGGCTCCGCGCGCCGCAGCCTCTTCGACCAAAGCGGCAACAGCGGCGATATTCTCAGCCTCATCAGCGCGGCCAAGCGCAAGTTGAAGGGCGGCGACAGTAAGAGTGTTCATGCCGCCGCCCTTAGAACTTTAGTCAGCCTTGCGGAAGAGCAAGGTCATACGGTCGCTTTCACCAATGGCGCGGTGCTTGGCCATTTCCTCTTCGCTTTGGCGACCAAACCCAAACGATGGAGGAAGCGTCCACACGCCGCCTTCATAGTCGGCTGTGTCTTTGGGGTTGGCGTTCACTTCGCTTTCTGCGGCGAGTTCAAATCCGTTGGCCTCGAAAATTGCGACAACGTCCTGTTTGCGCATGTAACCGCGCTGGCGTGCGCCATAATCGTCATAGCTGGCGCCTTCGGGTGCACGGTGCTGAACCACGCCGACCATGCCATCATCTTTTAGCATGACGCGTGCCGCTTTCAGGATATCATCGGCATTATTGCCAATATTCAGCCCGTGCATCGAACGGAAGATCAGCACGCGGTCAACCGTGCCAGCGGCTTCTTCAGGCATTTCGTCGACTTCAAAAGCCATCACGCTATCAGCTTCAACGCCCATGGCCTGTGCCATGCCTTCCTTGAAGCTTTCCGTCCAACCCTTGGCGCGCGCTTCTTGAGCGCGGGTTTGGTAGGTGCGTCCATCGCTGTCACCGTTAAACGCAATGTAGGTGCCAGCCGGCATCAAATAGGGCGCAAGCACCCGGGTGTACCATCCACCGCCGGGGCTATATTCGGCAACCGTCATGGTTGGTTCGACGCCGAAGAAGGCAAGGGTTTCGGCAGGATTGCGATATTGGTCACGCTCGCGGTCGCCATCGCGGCGTTCGTGTGCAAGCACGTCTGCAAGGGCAGGTGCCGCCGCCTCGGCATGATCGTCAGCGACCGCCGGAGCGGCAATTGAAATCATCGCAGTGGAAGCGGCAAGAACTGCTGCGGGGGCAAGGAATTTGAATTTCATGGCAAGAGATCCTCTCTGGGTGAGCCTGCGGCTTGTTTTAAGGCGTGGAGGGCGCATGACAAGAGAGGCGCGCCCTATCCTTTGAAAATAGCTTGGGTCTTTTGAAAATACGTGTCGCTTCCTATGTTCTGGCCAAACGAATGATCGGAGAATTTATGGAACAGGCAATTATCGCAGGCGGGTGCTTTTGGTGCACCGAGGCCGTGTTCAAGGACGTGATTGGTGTGAACGAAGTCGAAAGCGGATATATCGGCGGGACAATTGCCAATCCGACGTACAAGCAGGTGTGCACCGGCTCCACCGGCCATGCCGAAGGCATCCGTGTGACGTTTGATCCCAACGCGATCAGCCTGGGTGAGATTTACGACGTCTTCCTTGGCACGCACGATCCAACCCAATTGAACCGCCAGGGCAATGACATCGGCACACAATACCGCAGCGCGATCTTCCCTTTGAATGCGGCGCAAGGCGAAGAAGCCAAGGCCGCGATTGAGCGTTGGAATGCGGAAAATGGCAAGGTGGCTGTGACCACTATCGAGGGCCTTGATGGCGATGCACAGACCGCGCCGTGGTATCCGGCTGAGGATTACCATCAGGAGTATTGGGACGGCGAAGGGCAGCGCAATCCCTATTGCCTTGCTGTGATCCCGCCCAAGATCATGAAACTTCGCAAGAGTTTTCAAAAATATGTGAAAAGCTAGGCTCAAACGCCGATGGCTTCCCAACATCCGGCCAATCCCTATTCCTTCGCGCATGAGGTTCAGGCGCATGACTCGGTCGCCTTCCAATGCTCGCAAGATGTGAGGGCCAACCCTTGGCTCGCCCTGCCCGTGCATCATCCGGTGGTGGTCCAGACGCAAAGCTTCTGGACTGCCGTCGGCGCGTCGAGCGCGCTGCAAGGGTGGGAGGAGACCAAATGGACAGCGCTTACCTGGATTGACTGGGAGCTTGGCGAAGCTGACGGCGGCCATGCGACACGCGGGTTTTATCGTCTCGAAAGCGAGGAGGGAAAGCTTGGTTATGTGATTGAGCTTTTCAACGCTGATGGCGCGGTTGTGGTCACCATTCGCGGGCGCGGCGTCATCTTTCGCAACCGCAATTTTGAGCAATGGCGCGAAGAGGCCAAGAAAGTGGCCCAGCAATCGGTTCAGCAATCGGCGCTTTCCACCGCGTTTCAATATGCTGAGCCAAAGACGCTCGGCCTGGCCCAAGGCGAGCGCGTGTTCGTCGCGCCTTTTGACCTTGCCAAGGGTTATATCGAGGCTTTGGTAACGGCTGAAAACGGATTTCCTCCCGGCAATGCCTTTATCGGTGGGTCGGGGGACCACGTGAACTCAACCCATTTGCACGAACTTGCGCGACAGGCTCTCTTCTTGGTCAAAGGGCGCACCGATATTGATACCAGCGGTGAGATGACGATGAAGCGTTATGTCGAATTGGGTGCGCCTTTGAGGCTTAACGTCGCTCGGGTGGACGAAAACAGCGCGATATTTGAAGTGGAGCAAGTAGGAAACCCTTGCGCGTCAATCACCTTACGCTTTTAGTCCACCGGCCTACGAAAAACCCGTCAAGCCCGCCTTTTTCGCGCAGCATTCCTGGATGGGTGCGCAGCCAGCCTTCGGGCGTTGGCTCCAAACTCGCAGGCAGCTCCACACCCTGAATTGGCGCAGGGGTAAGGCCGAAGGTGTCATTGATCCAGTCGGCTTGTTCTTCGCCTTCTTCGGGTTCCAGCGAACACACTGCGTAGATCAAAGTACCGCCCGATTTGAGCCATCCTGCGGCCTTCTCAATCAGAGCGCGCTGGATTTCGACCATCTCCGCAATCTGACGTGGGCCTATGCGGTGGAGCACATCGGGGTGGCGGCGGCAGGTACCCGTCGCGGTGCACGGCGCATCAAGCAGGATCGCGTCAAACTGATGCTTGGGCTCCCATGTCAGCGCGTCAGCGCGCAACGGAGAGGCTTTAAGCCCGGTGCGTTTGAGGTTGTCTTTCAGAACGCCCAAGCGCCGCTTTGAAATGTCGAGCGCGGTGACTTTCCATCCGCTTGCCGATAGCGCCATGGTCTTTCCACCCGGCGCGGCGCACAGATCGAGGGCGTGCTTGCCTGCCCCGTCTCCAAGCAGGCGCGTCGGCAATTGCGCAGCGAGGTCCTGCACCCACCATGCGCCTTCGTCATAGCCTTCGACCTGCTCGATCGGGGTCCCGCGCGGCATACGGACATGGCCAGAGGCAAAGCTTTCCCCGCCAAGTTTTGCCTGCCATTGATCGGTTTGACCTTCATCCTTCAAATGCAGGTCAACTTCAGGCGGCTGGACAAGGCCGTGCGCCATACCATCCCAGCGTTCCTGAAATCGCTCAGGCAGGGTGGGGGCCTCGGGCAGCGTCACCTCGCGCTTCATCAGGGTTGAGAATACCCCATGCGCCAACCGCCTTGGACCACCGGCGAGCAGTGGCAGCCCCGTTGCGATCACCGCGTGGGGCGGTGTTTCCAATCGCAAGCTTTGCGCCAGCATCAACCGCAAGACGCTGCGCGGTTTGGCATCGTCTGGCAGCGGGTTCTTCGTCGCGCTATCGATCAGCGCGTCCAAATCCGTCAGCCACCGCAGCGCCTCACCCACAATCGCCTTGGCCAGCGCTTGGTCAGGGGCCTTGCGAACATCCCTCAGAGCCCCCGGCGCCGCCTGTTCCAGGGTCTCCCCCCGGCGCAGGACCGCATCGAGCATTTTGAGCGCCGCGCGGCGTGCGTGAATTCCGGAAGGTTGAGCCATATCCTCGCGCCCCTAGCCTTCCTTGAAACTAAGCGCCAGCTTGCGCATTTAGTAATAACCATGACCAAACAAAAATCCGAAACCGCCAAAGCCTTCACAAAACCCAAGCATTGGACCAACGATCCAGCGCCAAAGCCAAAGGCGGTCGATCCCCTAAAAGATGAGCCACGCGATCTTTCCCCGACACGTTACGGCGATTGGGAGAAAGACGGCATCGCCTGGGATTTTTGAAAGCCACCGGCCAACCTGGTTTAAAAGCCTCGACCAACTTCGAAATTCGCAGCGTATCGAAAGACGCCCGTGGTGGTGTAACAGGCCACTGTGCTGACCATCCCATCGCGGCGATAAATCTCGCATGCCCCGGTTGCATCGCGCCACGCCCGGTCTTGCTGACGGGCTGCGATTATCTGCCAGCTATCGCCAACACGCCGCGTTCGAAACAGGGTTTCGCGTTTACGCCGAGTGTGAGTGAAAACGAAAACCGCTTCGTCACCCGACTGATCAATGCGCGCCGCATCACAATCGGCAAGATTGACGCCCTCCTCGCGCAACACCGCATACTTTTCAGCGTAGAAGCACCGCCCTTCGCCAAGCACCGGCAAATCCTCGGCGCTGGCAGGGGAGCTTGTGAATGCGAGGGCGATCAGCCCAAGAGCCAAAGCCGCTGCAAGAGGATATCGCCGTATCATACCATCAATCTGTCCCGCTGCGGCTTTACGAATGCTGAATTGTCACAGCTTCTTGAACTCGATCTGCAACCCATCCTTGGGTTGCGGGATCGGCCAGGGTTGCCATTCGGGCGTATAGCCTGCCTCTGCCTCGATCCGATAGCGTTGCAGCAATTGCGCGAGCAAAATCTTCACCTGCATATAGGCAAAGTGCAGCCCCAGACACATATGCGCGCCCCCGCCAAACGGGACCCAGGCATATTTGTGCCGCGCCTTCACCTTGTCAGGGGTAAAGCGCATCGGATCAAAGGTCATGGGGTCGTCCCAATATTCGTCTGAATGGTGGGTCCAATAGATATTGATCCCGCACAATTGCCCCGCCGGAATGCGGTATCCGCCAAACTCAAATTCCTTAAGCGCGCGGCGCGGCATCGAAGGCACCGGCGGCATCATCCGCAATGCCTCTTTGAAGGCCATTTCGGTCAGCTCAAGCTTGCCAAGGTCTTCGTAAGACAGCGGGCGCGGGTTCCCATCGGCATCCGGCCCGCCTGTGACTGCGAAAATCTCCTCGCGCAGTTTTTCCTGCCATTCCGGCTCAGTCGCGAGATAATACATGAAGGACGTCGCCGACGAAGTGATCGTGTCATGCGCTGCCATAAGAAGAAAGCTCATGTGATCGACCACGGCATCAACCGGCAACAGTTCGCCGTCTTCGGTCGTCGCGGTGGCGAACTGGCTGAACATATCCTGCCCGCCGCCCTGTTCGCGCCGCCTGATCGTTTCGCGGGTGAGATAGTCGACCATGAAGGCGCGGCCATCCACGCCCTTTTTCATCTTGGTGAAGGGTAGGGGTCTGCGGATCGGGGCAACGCTTGCCTGAACCATATCGACAAAAGCGGTGTTGATCTTGTCCGCTTCCGGTCCCCACGGGATGCCAAGGAAGCTGTCGGCGGCAAGGTCCAGCGTCAGTTTCTTGATCGCGGGGTTAAAACGCATTGGCCCTTCCCACCCGGCAACTTCGCGTGCGATGCCGGAATTCAAGGACCCGCAATAATGGCGCATGGGTTCAGGCTTGAACGCGATGGAGAGCGCGCGGCGATCAATCCGGTGGTGATCAAAATCAATCAGCATAAGCCCGCGCGGGAACAATTGATCCAGAACCGGTCCCCAGCCTTGTTCGCTCGAGAAAATCTTGTCCTTGTTGAACAGGACAAGCTCGTTCGCCTCTGCCCCGATCAAGGCGACATTCCACCCGCCAAAGGCACGCGTTTTGTACACCTTGCCGTGGGTTTCGATCATCCGCTTGGTAAAGCCATGAGGATCGGCCAGCTGGCGGAAAGTGTTGCCCACCAAGGGCAGGCCCGCATCGCCCGGAATATGGGCGATATCGGCCTCGGTCGGCACGCCCTCGCTCCAATGGGAGAAGCTCGGGGTATGGGCGCTGCTTGCAGCGTTAGGCTCGGCCAGGGTTGCCATGGTTTAGTCAGCTCCGAAAATGCACCGATAGTGGGTATGTCTTTTGCAACTTACCTTATTGTAAAGGTGCCGCCAAGTCCCGGTTTAGCTTTCACCTGTTTCCTACCCTATGAGACACATGTGTCTCATAGCCCTGTAGGGAAATCCACCCAAGCCATTGAAAAACAACACCTTGTATGAAAAATCCTATGAGACACCTTGCGGCAGAAAATTGACCGGCAATTTCAAGCAGACAGCGCCTCAGTCAGGGATAACGGCGCTCTTTCATGTAGGAAAACCGTTTACAGGACCCGTATCAGGCCCAGCCGGAAAGTTCGCGGGCAACCATCGTCTCAAGCATTTGAATGCCAGAACCCGATGTGTTGAGACAGTCGAGAACCGCAAACTCTTCGCCGCCTGCCTCAAGGAATTCATCTCGGCCCTCAAGCGCAAGCTCTTCCAGTGTCTCCACACAGTCCGCCGAAAAGCCGGGCGCTGCGACAACAAGGCGCTTGGTGCCTTTTTCGCCTTCTGCGACCAGAGTGTCGTCGGTTGCAGGTTCCAGCCATTGGGCAGGGCCAAAGCGCGACTGGAAAGAGGTTTCAAACCGCACGCCTTCCCATTCGGGCCGATCTTGCAAACGCTCGCGCAAAAGCCGCGAGGTTTTCTGGCAGTGGCAATGGTAGGGATCGCCCTTTTCAAGGGTACGTTGTGGCATTCCGTGAAAGCTTAACAGCATCACGTCAGGCTTGAACGAAAGCGCGCTCACCTGCGCTGTCAAATCATCGGCCAGAGCGTTCAGATACAATGCGTCATCGTGATAGGGCGGGACAAAGCGCAAGGCCGGTTGCCAGCGCAAACCTTTCAAAACGCGCGCCACTTCGTCGAACACGGTCGCGGTCGTGGCGGCGGAATATTGCGGGTAAAGCGGCGCGATCAAAATACGATCACACCCTTTTTCGGTCAGCTTGTTAAGCTGCGTTTCAATCGACGGATTGCCGTAACGCATGGCGTAATCGACGATGACATTTTCGCCAAAACGCCCCTCGATCGCTTCGGCCTGGCGCGAGGTTATGTCGGCCAGAGGCGATCCGCGATCGGTCCAGATTTTGGAATAGGCCGCCGCGCTTTTTGCAGGGCGGGTGTTCAAAATGATACCGCGCAAAATCGGTTGCCACGCAATCGCGGGGATTTCGATCACCCGGGGATCGGACAGAAACTGCTTGAGATAGCGCTTTACTGATCCAGGATCAGGCGCATCGGGCGTCCCCAGATTGACGAGAAGCACGCCGACAGACCCGCTCGATACAGGCGGGTGGTCATTGGGTAGATGTTGTTTTAGCCAAGTCATTTGTGCCGGGATAACGCTTCAAAATTGATTTCGGGTCCAACGTGCGCACAACAAAACTTTAACAGGTCGCAGCGATCCCACACGCTTAGAGACCCCCTGAAAGTAGGGGCAGTCGCCTGAGACGCAACCCCGTAGCCGAAAAGAGCGCATTTGCGATAGCTGGTGCAACCACGGCAACGCCCAATTCTCCCGGATCAACATGGGGGCCCGAACTGGGCAGGAATTCAACGACAATCTCCGGGCAATCGGCAAGCTTGGGCAGCCCCAGACCTGCATATTCAAAGCTTTCGGGCAGCCCCCCTCGCATGGTGGGCGAATTGCCCAGCGCAATGCCTAGACCAAACAGCAATCCGCCTTCGATCTGTTGGCGCGCGATGTCGAGATTGACGATCCGGCCAATATCGACCGCTGCTGACAAACGGGTCACCCGAAGCCCGCCTTCGCCCCGGCGCGCGGTTGCAACGCAAGCGATCCGGCCGCCGGTGGCTGCATCGCCAATGCGGTAACAGGCAAGCCCTTGTCCGCTTTGATCGGTGCCGCCGTCCCATTCTGCAAGCGATGCTGCGCGCTGAAGACAGGCGGCAAGCCGGACATCCGAGCCCAGCATCGACATGCGATAGGACAAAGGTTCGCGCCCGCTTTCGTGCGCCACCTCATCGACGAAGCTTTCAATCGCAAATGCGCTTGCAACATGGGCATTGCCGCGCACGCGCCCTGAGGGGTAGCCGGTCTCCACCGGAACATGGCGCACCGTTACACTTGGCAATTCATAAACAGGCACAGCGCCTTCAAGGGCGAGCACATCCTTCATCCCCGTTGTTTCACGGATCGCTGCCCAAGGGGTGAGATTGTCGAACAGGCGCTTGCCAAATTCATGGGTCGAGGGAGGGGTGGCAACGCGCAGTTTTATTGCGTCGATAATGCCGCCTGAAACACCTTGCAGCGGACCGGCTCCTCCGCCGCCCGCCAATTGCGCACCGATCAAAGTGTAGGCAGGCGCGCGCGGTCTTGAACGCACGATCTCTTCGCGCCGGGACCAGGTGAGCTGGACCGGTCTCCCCAATTGCTTGGCGATATGCGCGACTTCGATTGCATGGTCGTGCTCTAACCGCGCATCAAAACTGCCGCCTGCCGCCATCGGATATAGCGCGACGTCTTCAAGCTGCAGGCCCACTGCCCTGGCGGCGGCTTCGCGCGCCTGCTCAGGGGCCTGGGCTGCGATCCACAATTCCAGCCGCCCGTCGGCATACCGCGCAGCAGCGCTTGCGGTTTCGACCGGGCTTGCATGAAACGCGTCCACTTCATACCGCCGCGCGATATCGACGCGGG
Organism: Erythrobacter longus; assembly: GCF_000715015.1. Taxonomy (GTDB): domain Bacteria; phylum Pseudomonadota; class Alphaproteobacteria; order Sphingomonadales; family Sphingomonadaceae; genus Erythrobacter; species Erythrobacter longus. Next base: position 318,158 of record NZ_JMIW01000006.1, on the reverse strand, counting down.
TCATCGCCTCTTCGCCAAAGCCGGTTTCAGCGACCTTGAAGCTGTCGCCAGAGGTCAACAGCGTATCGAGCCTTGCGGTGATGTCGTCGCTGTTTACGGGAAAATCGGTTTTGAACTGCGGCGCCATCGCCTCAAGCGCGCGCTCAGCGGCCCATGATGTTGTCGCTGCAACCGCAAGCCAGCGTTTGGTCTTTACCGCGCCGACAATCCCCCTGATCCCTTTCGCAGCGTCCGGAGTGAACGCGCTCAGTTCGCTGCCGTTATTGGGGCCGTGTCGGATCGCGGCATAGACCATGCCGGGCAGCCGCACATCGCCTGCAAAGCGGTGCGAGCCGTCGACTTTGGAAGGCAGGTCAATACGCGGGAAAGCGTCGGGAACGCTCGCTCCTGCCTCGCTACTTATAGGGTTCACGCTAACTGATTCTGGCCGCAAGGGCGGGGGATCGGGCGGCGATTGTTCAGCGGCGCCCGCTGCAAGTTCGCCAAAGGTTGCGCGGATGTCGCCAAAAGAGACAATGCCGCCCTCAACCTCGCATTCCTCCCATGACGTTCCCCAGCGCGAAGCCGCCTCCATCGCCAGCATCGCGCGCGCCGCTGCTGCTGCTTCGCGCACGGGTTGTTCGTAAGCGGCCAGGGACATGCCATCGGCGGTCGCAGTGAAACGCTGCGACGTGGCAAAACGCCGCGCCAGCCATTCATCGCTGCTTTGCGAAAGACCAGCGGTCATCGGGTCCCACAGCCCAATCCACCGCTTTGCCAAAGGCATATTGGCATAGGCAGCCGCTGCCGCCGCCGGTTCAACCGCGATCTGGCGCCAGTCTGCGCCCAGTTCCTGCGCTGCGATCTGCGGGATCAGCGTCGTGATCCCTTGCCCCATTTCAAGCTGCGGGACAGCGACACTAACCACGCCGTCTTCTGCGATTTTGAGCCATGCGCCCAGCACGTGTTCGCCGCGCGCAGGGGTTAATGGATTGGGATAATTGCGCGGTAAAGCCCACCACGCGATCAAAAGCCCGCCGCCAACGGCAGCGCCTCCAATCACTCCCCTTCGCGTTAGGTGCCGGGTTATCTGCATACGGTCACGTGCATAGCGCCTAGACTTTGCCGTTCCTGATCCAGCGATCAAGCGCCTCTGCAATAACTATGAACGGCTTTGCGTTTTCATCATCCGCCCCTTTGTCACTGGCTGCAGGGGGTTTGCCCGCATCGCCAGCCAGCCGGGTTTCCATCGTTAGTGGTATGCGCCCAAGGAACGGGATTTCCAATGCGCTGGCAAATTTCTCGACGCCGCCTTCGCCAAACGGGTTTGAGATGTGGCCGCAATCGGGACAGGCATAGCCTGACATATTTTCAACCAGACCGATAATCGGAACATCGCCATCTTCGAACAATTGCCCGGCGCGCGCTGCATCAAGCAGCGCCAGATCTTGCGGGGTGGACACCAGAACCGCGCCGTCAGGCTTGTTGTCGGCCATCATTGAAATCTGCACGTCGCCTGTGCCCGGCGGCAGGTCGATCAGCAAAAGCTCTGTATCGCCCCACTGCGCATCGACAATCTGGTTGAGCGCCTTTCCCGCCATGGGCCCGCGCCATGCCAGCGCTTTTCCTTGCGCGACCAGATTGCCCATTGAAAGCATTTTGACGCCGTATGGGCTTTCAATCGGGATCAGTTTGTCGCCGTCGGCCTTTGCCTTTGCCTTTTCCGTTGCGAGCAGGCGCGCCTGGCTTGGTCCGTAAATGTCGCCGTCGATCACGCCGACCTTGCGACCCATCCTGGCCAAAGCCACCGCCAGATTGGTGGTAAGGGTCGATTTGCCGACGCCGCCTTTGCCAGAACCGACCGCGATAATCATCCGGCGGCGGCGATCTGCGATCAATGCAACGCGCACTTCGTCCACCTGCGTCAGGCCGGAAAGCGCATTTTCGATCAGCTTTTCAAGCTCTTCGCGCGCCTTTGCACCAAGATCACCCGCTTCAGCGACGACTATCGCGCGGCCCTCTTTCAAGCGTGCAGAACGCACCCGCCCTTGAATTTCGACCGGCAAAGCCTCTCGCAAAAGCGCTTCGTCTTGCTCCAAACTGGCTTTCGAGTTGTCATCATTGTTCATATGTTTGGGCCTCTATCATCAAATTCCGTGTTTCAACCCCTGTTTTTCCTGCAAACGCATCCTATAGAAAGAACATGCGAATTTTTGACGGTTTTAGACAACAGTTTGGCCTTGCTATGGCAGGTAAGAAAAACCCCTGGGGCAAATCCGGTGGAGATGGCGGCGGAGATGATTCTTCCGGCGACAAGTCCGATGGCCCCGGAAAAGAAGGCCCCGGAAAAGAAGGCCCGGGAAAAGAAGGACCGCGCAATCCGTGGCTTCCCGGCGGAGGCGGCTCGGGTGACGGCAAACGCCGTTCGGCCAGTATCGAAGACATCTTCAAGAACAGAGGGCCAGAAGGCCCGCGCCGCGCTGGCGGTGGAGGTGGCCCGACGTTCCGTTTGCCAGAGCGTCCCGGCGGCGGCAGCTGGCTCCCTATCCTGATTGCAGGGGTCGCAGCGGTCTGGCTGATTTTCTCAAGCGTCCACTTCATCCAACCGGGCGAACAAGCAACCGTGACCCGCTTTGGCGGCAAATTTGTTGGAAGCTTCGGTCAAGGAACCAACTGGTCCTACCCCTACCCGATCAGCATCGTTCAAGTTGAAAACGTCGAAGCGGCCCGGATTGAGGAAGTTCCAAGCAAGCTGATCCTGACAGGGGACCAGAACCTTGTTGACCTCAGCTATTCGGTGCGTTGGAACATCAACGACCTTTCGCTGTTCCAATTCCAGCTCGCCGATCCGATTGAAACCGTGCGCGAGGCGGCCGAAACCGCAATGCGTTCATCGGTTGCGGAAAAAACGCTCGACACCGTTATTTCGGGTGCAGGGCGCGCCGATATTCAGGCCAATGTTCAAACCCGGACACAAGGTATCCTCGACAGTTATGGCGCAGGGATCACCGTTCTGGGTATCGAAGTCGATAAAACCGACCCGCCTGAAAGCGTGGTCGAAGCGTTTAACGACGTGCTTGCAGCGCAGCAGGATGCCGAGCGTGAATTGAACGGTGCTCGCCGTTATTCGCAGCGCCTTCTGGCCCGCGCCGAAGGTGACGCAGAACAATTCAACCAGATTTACAGCGAATATCGTCTTGCCCCGGAAGTGACCCGGCGCAGGCTTTATTATGAAACAATGGAGCAGGTCCTCTCCCGGACGAACAAGACCGTCATCGATGCCGATGGCGTCACCCCTTATCTGCCGCTTCGCGAGGTTGAGCGCCGTTCAGCTCCATCTGCGACGCCTGCAACGCCAGCAACGGGAGGCCAGTAAGATGGAAAATATTTGGACCCGTTTCAAACTTCCGATCATCGCCGTAGGGGTTGCTCTTGTAGCGGTCGCAACGACCTTGTTCGTGACGCCAGAGACTAAACAAGCGGTCATCATCCGCACGGGTGAGCCTGAAAACATCGTCAATATGTACAGCCCCGATGATCCCTTTGGTCAAACCGGGGCCGGTATCTGGTGGCGCATTCCTTTTGTCGACCGTGTGCAAATGGTTGAACGCCGCGTGCTCGATCTCGACATGGATAATGAACAGGTGCTCACCAGCGATCAGCAGCGCCTTCGCGTGAACGCCTATGCGCGCTATCGCATTATTCAGCCGGTCACCATGATCGAACGTGCCGGTGACGAATCGCGCCTTAACGTACAGCTTGCGCGGATCCTTCGCTCGGCTCTGCGACAGGAATTGGGCCGCCGGACCTTTGCCAGCCTTCTGACCGCTGAACGCGGCAGTGCCATGACAGAGATCCGCGAAACGCTGGATACACAGGCGCGCGAATATGGCGCCCAGATCATCGATGTGCGGATCAAAGCGGCGGATTTGCCCGAAGGAACGCCTTTGCAAGCCGCCTTCACAAGGATGATTTCCGAACGCCAGGAGCAGGCTGAAACCATCCGCGCACAAGGCCGCAAGAACGCGCAGATCATCCGGGCACAGGCCGATGCCGAGGCCGCAAACACCTATGCGGCGGCTTATGGCAAAGACCCGGATTTCTACGATTTCTACCGCGCCATGGAAAGCTATCGCCAGACCTTCATCAATGGTGAGGGCGAAAGCACAATGGTGCTTGATGCGGACAATGAATATTTCAACCAGTTCAACGGTCGATGAGGTGGGCGGTTTTTCGCGCTTTTCCTGGGCTCGGTAACCGACCAAGCGCTGATTGCGAACTACCGACTACATCCGTGTTCAATCGCGGTTAAGTGCGTGTAGGGCCTAAAGGCAGGCGTAACTTTAAGTATCTTGAGGCCCCGGCTCAGCCGGCTGCCCCGTTAAGGAAGGAATGAGAGGACGTGAGCAACGTGCGGTATGTTTATGGACTGACGAGCGCGCTTCTGGTGGGAGGCGCAGCGGTTTCACTTATGACTGGTATCCCGGCAGGGGCACAGGTCGCGCAAAATGATGCAGGCGTGATGGACCGCGTGGTTCCTGAGGCAGGGGCCCCGGCAAGCTTTGCCGACCTGACCCAGCAATTGCAGCCCGCCGTGGTGAATATCGCAACGCGCCAATCGGTCGAAGTCAACCGCAACCCGTTTGCAGGCACGCCGTTTGCCGAACTGTTCAACCGCCGTGGCGGCAACCAACCCCAACGCCGTGAAGCTCAATCGCTGGGTTCAGGCTTCATCATCAGCGCTGATGGTTTTGTGGTCACCAATAACCACGTGGTCGCCCCTGATAACCGCGCGCGTCTGGAAGAAATCACCGTCACTTTCCCTGATGGGACAGAATACGAAGCCGAGCTTGTCGGTGCGGACCCTGATTCTGATCTCGCAGTGCTCAAGATCAAATCGGACAAGTCGTTCCCATTCGTGACCTTTGGCAACAGCGCCGAATCGCGTGTGGGTGAATGGGTTGTTGCGATCGGCAATCCCTTTGGCCTTGGTGGCACGGTCACCTCCGGGATTATCTCGGCTGTGTACCGCAACACCGGCCAGGGCGGCGCCTATGACCGCTTTATCCAGACCGATGCCAGCATCAACCGGGGCAACTCGGGCGGCCCGTTGTTCGATATGCGCGGCAATGTGATCGGCATCAACAATGCGATCTTCTCACCATCGGGCGGCAGCGTCGGCATTGGCTTTGCCATTCCCAGCGAAATCGCAGCACCAATCGTCGAACAGCTGAAGCAGGGTCAGGAGATCGAGCGCGGCTATCTGGGCGTACAGCTTCAGCCAGTGAACGATGACCTTGCCAATTCGCTTGGCATCGAACGCAATCGCGGTGAGCTTGTGCAGCTTGTCACCGACGACAGCCCCGCTGAAAAAGCAGGTATGCGGCCAGGCGACATCATTGTCAGCGTCAACGGCAATCCGGTCTCTTCTGATCAAACGGTCTCTTTCCTCGTTGCCAATATCAACCCGGGGCAGAGCATTCCTGTCACCGTCCTTCGCGAAGGGCGCCGCGTTGAGTTGAATACGACACTTGCCAAACGGCCAACCGCTGAAGAGCTGGCACAGCAACAGCAAAACTTTGATCCCGATTCCGAAGAGCCGATGAACCCGGACCAGATGGATGACCAGATCGCCGAAAAGCTGGGCCTCCAAGTGCTTGAAATGACCCCGCAGATCGCGCGTAGCCTTGGCGTTGATACCGATACCGTCGGTCTTGTGATCGGCGCAGTTGATCCAAACTCGGATGCAGCACGCAAGGGCCTTCGCCGGGGTGATGTGATCTTGTCTGCCAACTATCAGGTGACCGGTACGATTGAGGCACTTCGTGAACAGATCAGTGTTGCTGAGAGCGAAGGCCGTGATGCAATCTTGTTGAGGTATCAACGTCGAGGACAGCCACTGCGTTTCGTTCCAATTCGTCTTCGTTAAGTCACCTTTGGCCACTGGTCGCCATTTTGATAGTATCTGGCGATCCGCGATCAAATAATGATTCAGGATTATCTGCCTTTAATGAAGGTTGAAGCGGCTTGATTTCGTTTTTCGTGAGTGTTCTAATTCAGCGCAAGGGGCGAGTTAGACCAATAGGAGAAACGAAATGAAGAAACGTTGTCTAGTTGGACTTGCGGTGCTGTCACTTTGTGGCACCTCGGCTTTCGCGCAACCAACCTTGGGCACGGCCATTGCGCCGGGAGCTCAGGACCCGTTTGAGACAAGCTATTGCTACATCAACTGGTTGGGTCAGCGCGAATGCATCGCCAGAGACTGACTTGAGCCAGATGCTGCGCACGGTCCAATTGGTACAGACTGGGCCATAGCGTTGTGATCGAGCAAAAGATTGCCCCCGCAGCCAGATCGGCTCGCGGGGGCTTTTTCGTTTGGGCTCTTAGGGTCCTGACCCTAATTTTCCCAGCTAGCCGGGCGGGTCCTCTCGCAGGAAACCGGGGTCTGAGACTGATCTGGTTGGCACCGGTCTTGGTGTTGGCCTTGGCGGCGGTGAACGCGGCTGACCGCCTATCGCCTCATTCAGGAAGTCATCGCTTACGGCTGCTGGCGGCTCTACTCCGGGGCCAAGCGGGCGCTCTCCATCCACATCGAAGGCCGGGCTGTCGGGATCGCGGCGACCCGGCTCAATCAGATTGCCTTGTTCATCGATGAAATAATAATCATCCGGATCACCAAACAGCGCTTCTTCATCAGGCTCCAATTGCCATTCGGGAAGGTTCAATTCGGTGTCGAACTCTTCAACCGCACGGTCTTTGACAGCATAGCGCATATAGGCGGCAAAAGCCCTGGCAGGCGCGGCGCCGCCTTGCAGACCGTTCACCTTCTTCGCATCGTCCCGGCCCATCCAGACGCCGGTTGTGATCCCGCTGGAAAAGCCGACGAACCAGCCATCCTTATTCGAACTGGTGGTGCCCGTCTTGCCTGCCACGGGTCGCCCGATCTGGGCTGCGCGCCCGGTGCCGGTTTGCACCGCTGCCTGCAACAGGTCGGTCATGCCAGCGGCCACATAATCAGGCACCAGCTTTGTTTCGCGCTGTTTCTTGCGCTGATAAATCGTATCGCCATCAGAGGTGACGACCTTTGAAATGCCATAGGGTTCGACCGCCATCCCGCCTGACGAAATCCCGGCAAAGGCCTGCGTCATTTCAAGCAGGCGCACTTCGGACGCGCCCAGCACCATGGAAGGGAAGGTTGAAACCGGCGAACTGATCCCGAACCGCCTTGCCATGGATGCAACCGTGCCAAAGCCCACTTCATTGCCAAGCTGGGCTGCGACCGTGTTGATCGAATAGGCAAAGGCTGTGCGAAGGTTCGTCTCTCCTACATTGCGGCCATTGGAGTTGCGCGGGCTCCACCCGTCGATGGTTACCGGCGTATCGACCACCTTGTCATCAGGCGTGTACCCCGCTTCCAAAGCCGCAAGATAAACGAACAGTTTCCACGAAGAGCCGGGCTGACGCATGGCATCGGTTGCACGGTTGAAATTGCTTTCAACATAATCGGTGCCCCCGACCAAAGCGAGGATCGCACCGTCTCGGTCCAGGCTAACCAGAGCGCCTTGCGCGCCGTCAGGAGAATTGGCTTTCACCGCAGCGGTTGCCGCGCGCTGCATCCCTACGTCCAATGTGGTGAACACTTCCAAGGGCGCGTTGGTTTCGGGCAGGATGATGTCGAGTTGCGGCAGCACATAGTCGGTGAAATAGCGCACCGAATTTTGCCCTGACTGCTCTTTCAATTCGACCGTATCCACATCAACCGATGCCTGATCGGCGGTGATATACCCCTGCTCTTTCATCAGGCGCAGCACGACCTCGGCGCGATTAACCGCAGCCTCAACATCGGCCGTGGGGGAATATCGGCTTGGCGCTTTTACAAGGCCGGCAATGATGGAAGCTTCGGCAACGCTCAGCTCTTTGCCAGGGTGGCTGAAGAATTTGCGAGACGCGCTGTCAACGCCATACGCGCCCCCGCCAAAATACACCTTGTTGAGATACAGCTCGAGGATTTGCTCTTTGGAAAATTTCCATTCCAGCGCCATCGCAAGGATCGCCTCACGCGCTTTACGATCGAACGTCCGGTTGGAGGAGAGGAACAGGTTGCGCGCCAATTGCTGGGTAATGGTGGAGGTGCCGCCGACCCTCGAACGCGCGCCGGTAAAGCCTTCAACCACTGCCCCTGTCGTCCGGATCGGATCAACGCCGTAATGGGTGTAAAAACGCTTGTCCTCAACCGCGACCATGGCGTTGCGCATGTTTTCAGGGATGTCTTCAAAGTCGAGCCATTCGCCAAAGCTTGGCCCTATTTCGACAATTTCGCTGCCATCGCGCGCGCGTACCAGAATGGTCTGGCCCGCCTGACTGGCTTTCAATTGGAAGAAACTGGGAAGTGAGCGCGCGGCAAATCCCACCGCAAAGGCAAGAAAGATCGCCCCCAAAAGCGCGGCCACCGTGCCAAAAACGGCAAAACGCTTGGTCCATTTCCAGAAAGGCGATGGGTTTCCTTCGCGTTTCAACCTGGTTTTCGAGGATTTGCTTTTCGACTGACCGGAAGACGCACGTTCGCTCGCAGCACGGCGCGAACCCCGCTTACCCTGGTTCGGGCCCTTATTCTGGAGGTCATTACCCCGTTTGGACATCTAGTCTGTTCGCACTTTCAAGCCGCAAGCACCTGTTTGACTACACGCTTTGTGTAGGCAAGTTGTAACGGGGCGTGAATACGTGACATAGGCTCATCCCCATATGATGCGCGATTATGCAGGTTTGTGCGCTATTCGGGTGCAAATTCAAGCGCAGCTGAGTTGATGCAATAGCGAAGGCCGCCTTGTTCGGGCGGGCCGTCGGGGAAAACATGGCCCAGATGGCTGTTGCACTTACCACAGCGCACTTCTGTGCGGATCATGCCGAAAGAGACATCGCGGTGTTCGTCGATCACCTCTTCATCAGCAGGCTTGGTGAAAGCGGGCCAGCCGCAGCCGCTGTTGTATTTTGCCGCGCTGATGAACAGGCGCGTCCCGCAAGCGGCGCACATATATTCCCCGTTCTCGTAGAATTTGTCGTATTTCCCGGTAAAGGCGCGCTCTGTTCCTGCCTCGCGCAGAATGTGGAATTGCTCCGCGCTCAAACGCTCGCGCCATTCTTCCTCGGTTACGGCCTTGGGATCATCGGTCATGGAAGCTCTCTTTCTAAACGCTTATATCGGATCATACCGGATGATCCGCAAGGGTGACCACCCTCCCTCAGCCTAGCGAGGATGCGCGCCCGGATGGGCGTGCGAAACACAAAAGAGCTTACCCATCGACCAGAGCATAATGCGCGGGCGGTTTGATCACGTCCATGCGTTCGGACAAAAGCGGGCGGAAGCTGGGACGGCTTTTGAAGACCGAATACCAGCCGCGCGTTTGTTCGTGGCCTTTCCAGTCGATCCCGCCAAGGTAATCGGCCACGCTGATTTGTGCAGCAGCCGCCAGATCCGCAAGGCTCATCGTAGAGCCCGCCAGCCAGGGACGGTTATCGATCAGCCAGTCCATGTAATCCAGATGGCCATGCGCGTTTTTCATCGCATCGCGAAGGACGGTGCTGTTGGGTGGCTGTTTATAGACGATCCGCTTTTTCATCCGCTCCATCAACAAGGGGCCGGTCACGTCGTGGTAGAAATTTTCATCGAAAAGCGCGACCAACCGCCGGATTTCTGCACGGTTCGCAGCGGTCCCGTTGATCATGGGCGAATTATCGACGGTTTCCTCGAAATATTCGCCAATCGCCCGGCTGTCGGCAAGGACGAGCTTCTTCTCTTCATTTACCACCACAGGCGTTGTGCCAGCCGCGTTCAGATTGGGGAACATTTCAGACGGTGTCCAAGGGTCTTCGCGCACAAGATCATAGGCAATCCCCTTCTCCCCCATAAGGAGGCGAATCTTGCGCGAAAACGGACACAGAGGGAATTGATAGATTTGCCACATTGCAAATATGACCATGCCTTAAAGCTTAAGCAAAAGCCACAAGTCTAAGGGCAGCGCAAGCCACTATCACCCACCTTGGGGGGATACGCCTCCCAAAAGGATCAAACAGCCGGGCATCATTGCCTCGACGCTGGCAAAATCGGTCGCTTGGTGGCGAGCCCGTTCGGCCTGAACAAGCTGCACCACATCGCTGCGCTCAAGGCTGTAGCTGTCGATCAGGCGCACCATGGCGCCGAGGAAAAATTCGCGCGCGCCCGCTTCTTGCATACTTGGCCAAGCGCCGCCGCGATTGTCTCCTGCGTCCTGCCAGCCTTGCACGATCGCAAATGCCACTCCGCAGCGCGGCGCGGTTGCTTCTTCAATCGACAAATCGGCAAACGTGTCAGGCTTGGCGGGCGCAGGCGCAGGTGTCGCCGCCTGAAGCGCAAAAGGCGCAGTAAGCGCGGCAATGAGGGATAGGGTCATGGGCTCCCCTTAACCCGATGCATCTGAACCTGCGACTACAGTTTGCAGACCAGCACCGCTCGCGCCAAAGTTTGACCTTGCCGCGTCTCTATTTGCAACCTACCTCCATCGGTGTTCCACCCATGAGAGGAGAGACATTCCATGCTTAATCACGTGATGATCGGTTCCAACGATATCGAGAAGTCCAAGAAATTCTACAACGCCGCGCTCGGCGTTCTTGGTGCAGGTGAGCCGATGGCCCATGTCAACGACACCGGCCAGACCCGCCTGTTCTACATGCACAATGGCAGCACGTTTTCGGTTTCAGAGCCAATCAACGGCAAGCCTGCTGAACCATCCAACGGCTTTACCCTTGGCTTTGTCTGCGATTCGCCAGAGCAAATTCAGGAATTTCACGATGTAGCGGTCGCCAATGGCGGCACCACTTGCGAAGACCCTCCCGGCCTTCGTGAAGGCTCGATGGGCCCAATGTATCTGTGCTATTTCACCGATCCCGATGGGCACAAAATCTGCGGCATCCATAGGCCGGGTTGATTTGGGGATTAAGCCCTAACGGCTAAGCTCAAACACAGCATATTCAGCGCGCCAATTGGCTCCCACGGGGCCAATGGCGCGCTCATTTGCGAAGTTCCATTCAGCTGTGATTTTGGCGCCCTTTTTCGCGGCCAGTGCGCGGAAATCTTCGACCGTCACATGGTGGATGTTTTCGGTCTCGTACCAGCTTACCGGCAAGGCATTGGTGACCGGCATTTTGCCTCCGAACATGAGCGCCGCTCTGGTGCCCCAATGTGCAAAGTTGGGGAATGATACAAAGGCGACATCGGCCACCCGCAAAAGCTCTTCGAGCACTTTGTCCGGGCGATTGGTGGTCTGAAGCGTGCGAGCGAGCACGGCGAAATCGAACGCTTTGTCTGGGTAATTCGCAAGGTCGGTGTTGGCATCGCCCTGCACCACGGAAAGCCCGCGCGACACACAGCGCTCCACCTTCACCGGGTCAAGCTCAACCCCGCGCACATCTGCACCGTGATCGGCCTCTAACGCCGCCATCAAAGCGCCATCGCCGCAGCCCACATCAAGGACGCGCGCGCCCTGTTTTTCGCGGCCAATCTGGTCAGCAATCGCGGCAAGGTCGAAGCGCAGCCTAGTCATTCGACAAACCCCCGAACCACGCGGTCGAGCTGATCGTGCGGCAAAAGGAAGCTGTCGTGTCCGGCATTGGCTGACAATTCGACAAAGCTCACCTTTGCAGAAGTAGCGTTCAGGGCATGAACCACATGGCGACTTTCCGCTGTGGGGTAGAGCCAGTCGGTGTCGAAACTCACCAGACAAAAGCGCGCCGTTGTACCCGCAAATGCGTCCGCCAGCTTGCCGCCCCCCGGACCATCAGAAAACTCTTCGGCGAGGTCGAAATAATCCATCGCCCTTGTGATGTAGAGATAGGAGTTCGCATCAAAGCGCTGGGTGAACCCGCTGCCTTGATAGCGCAGATAGCTTTCCACCTGAAAATCGGCCTCGAACCCGAAGCTTTTCGCGTCGCGGTCCTGCAAACGCCGGCCGAATTTCTCGGTCAGCCCTTCTTCGGACAGATAGGTAATATGCGCGGCCATGCGCGCAACCGCGAGGCCATTGTCAGGCTTTGCATCTGCGCCGTAATAATCGCCGTCCTGCCAATTGGGGTCGGCCATGATCGCCTGACGACCCAATTCATGAAAGGCGATGTTTTGGGCCGAATGGCGCGCGGTAGAGGCCAGAACCAGCACCCGCTGCGCCCGGTCAGGCCAATTGGCCGCAAGGCTAAGCGTTTGCATTCCGCCCATCGAACCGCCGACAACCGCGTGCAGTTTCTCTATCCCGAGGCCATCCAGCAAAGCCACCAATCCGCGAACCATATCGCGAATGGTGATGACTGGAAAGCGCATGGCATAAGGCTTTCCATCGGGCGCAATTGACGCAGGTCCGGTGGAGCCCATGCACGAGCCAATCACATTGGCACAGATCACATGAAAACGGTCAGTATCAATCGGTTTTCCGGGGCCAACCATACGTTCCCACCAGCCGGGCTTGCCCGTGATCGGGTGATTGCTTGCCACATATTGGTCACCCGTCAGCGCGTGGCACAAAAGGATCGCGTTGGATTTGTCAGCGTTCAGCTCGCCATATGTCTCATACGCGATCTCTGCCCCTTCGAGCACCTGCCCGCTATCAAGCGCAAGGGGCATAGCAAGGGCATGGATTTTGGAGGGGCCGGGACGGGTCATATTGGCTTTGCGAATTGGGGGAGGGCCCATAAGATGTCAATTGGGGTATTCAGCCGGGCACAGAGCGTATATCGCGCGTCCCGCTATGACAAAGACAGCGACAGGGCGCCCTGAACCCAAACCATACATCCTAGGCATTCACGCCTATGTGCCCGGCAAATCGAGCGGGAAGGACGGAAAACCGCTGGTGAAGCTTTCCGCCAATGAGAACCCGCTGGGCTCTTCGATTGCGGCTATGGAACAGCTTGAGGCACCGCGCGGCTTTTCAACCGGTGCTGCGGCATATCCCGATCCCGATTCCAAGGAATTGCGCGCCGCCCTGGCAAAGCTGCATCAGCTGGATGAGGCCCGCATTGTGTGCGGGACGGGTTCAGATGAATTGTTGAACCTCGCGGTGCAGGCTTTCGCAGGAGCAGGCGATGAGGTTGTGTTCTCGCGCCATTCTTTTGCGGTGTATGATATTGCCGCGCGGCGCTGCGCAGCGACGCCGGTTGAGGTCGATGACCGCGATTTCACCGCCGATGTCGATGCGCTTCTGGCAAGTGTGACAGAGCGCACGCGGGTCGTATTCCTTGCCAACCCCAACAATCCCACCGGCACATGGATTGCACCAGAGGAGGTCGAGCGGCTCCACGCAGGGCTGCCCAAGGATGTGCTGCTGGTGATTGACGAGGCTTACGGCGAATATCTTGCGCCCGAGTTTCAGGTGATCGGATTTGATCTGGCGGATGCACATGACAATGTTCTGGTCACGCGCACTTTCTCCAAGATTTACGGGCTGGCGGCTGAACGCATTGGCTGGGCGACAGGGGCGCCGCATATTATCGACGCGCTCAACCGTATTCGCGGGCCATTCAACGTGACGACCTCTGGCCAAAAAGCGGCCCTTGCATCGGTCGATGACCAGGATTTTGTCCGCATGAGCCGCGAGCACAACACCGCCGAGCGCGCACGATTTGTCGAAGCGATCACGGCGCTTGGCAATCACGGGATTTGCGCTGTGCCAAGCGAGGCGAACTTCGTGCTCGTCCGCTTCGAAGGCGAAGTGCAGGCTGAAACCGCTCTTAACGCTTTGGGCGAGGCAGGATATGCCGTGCGCCATCTGCCCTCGCAAGGCCTGCCCGATTGTTTGCGCATCACGATTGGCAAAAGCGAGGATATGGACGCGGTTGCGGCGTGTCTGCGCGCGCTGTGCGATGATCTGGGCGGAGGGCGCGCATGACCATTGAAAGCCCCGAAATAAAGACGGTCGCCATCATCGGGCTGGGTTTGCTTGGCGGGTCGGTTGGTCTTGCCATAAAAGAGCGCGCAGGCACAATCGTCACCACCGGCTATGACCGCGATGCAGAAGTGCGCGACCGGGCGACTGAACGCGGGCTTGTGGGCACGGTTTGCGAAACGGCGGCGCAGGCGGTGGACGGCGCTGATCTGGTGATTTTGTGCGTGCCCGTAGGCGCAATGGAAGCAGCGGCAGGCGAGCTTGCGCCACAGCTTAAACCCGGCGCGATCATCTCCGATGTGGGTTCATCCAAGGAAAGCGTGGCACAGGCGCTTGCCAGAGCGCTTCCCGGTCACACCATTATTCCAGCGCACCCTGTTGCAGGCACAGAGCAAAGCGGGCCTGAGGCAGGATTTGCATCGCTGTTTGTCAATCGCTGGTGCATTCTCACTCCGCCAGAAGGCGTGGAAAAGGAGGCGGTCAAAGCGCTGTCGGATTTCTGGGCGAGCCTTGGCGCCAGGGTCGAGATTATGGATGCAAGCCACCATGATCTGGTGCTGGCCGTAACCAGCCATATTCCGCACCTTATCGCCTATACGATTGTGGGCACGGCAAGCGATCTGGAAGAGGTCACGCGTTCTGAAGTCATCAAATATTCCGCAGGCGGCTTTCGCGATTTCACCCGGATTGCTGCGTCCGATCCGGTGATGTGGCGCGATGTGTTCCTGAATAACAAGGGCGCGGTGCTCGAAGTGCTGGGCCGCTTTACCGAAGACTTGACCGCTCTCCAGCGCGCGATCCGTTCAGGCGACGGGGATACGCTCCATGACCTGTTCACCCGCACCCGCGCAATCAGGCGCGAAGTGATCGATCAGGGACAGGATGACGAACGCCCCGACTTTGGGCGCAAGGATCATAGTTAGCCGGGCTCAGGCGCTCGCCGGGATGCCGCCTGCAGCGACGCTCTCACCATTGTTCAGGGCATTGATCGCCCGGTGCACGCGGGCCTCGACCTCGGCACGCGGAAGGCCCGCCGGGATTGTTTCGCCCACGCGGTAAGTGATCGTGCCGGGCCTTTTGATGAGGCGATGATAGAACGGGCCGCTGTTCACAGCGACTGGCACAACCGGCAGGCCAAGCAGCTTGTAGATACCGGCAAAGCCTGATTGCAAAGGCGGCTCTTTGCCGTGGGGCACACGGGTACCCTCAGGGAAAATGACGAGAGGACGCCCTTCGGCCACGCGCAATTTCGCCGTCGCAATCATCTCCCGCAGAGCCCGCGCGCCTTTGTCGCGGGCCACCGGCACAAGGCCGTAAACCCTGGCCGAAAATCCCCAGCCCGGGATCCAGAACAACTCGCGCTTGGCAAAAACGGTTGGGAAGCTGAACAGGCGCGGCATATCAATCGCCTCGAAAAAGCTCTCATGCTTGACCGCGATCAGGACCGGCTCATCCGGGATCACGCCTTGCTGCACGATGCGCATGCCAAGGATGTTTTCAACGCACCAAAAGTGCCAATCGCCCCAGGTTGCCACGACCTTTTTCAATGCGCCTTGCCCAAAGGGAATGGCGAGCACTGATAAAACCACCAGTACAGCGCTGAACCCGTAAAACAGCGGGTAAAAGACAAGGCTTCGAATTAGGTGCACGTTTCACATTACTACGAGTGGGGAGCGGGGGGAAATCAATAACCAAAAAGGCCAGCTATAAAACTGGCGATGAGCTTGTGATATTCAAGGAACAGACTGGTAAGACTTGGGGCAGACGGCACCGCATCTCGGACAATACGAACGTTTTCGGGCAGTGCGCGAGCGACCTCGGCTGAGGCGCGCCGCATATGCCAATCGGTGGTCACAAGGCGGACAGAGGCGACCTGTTCTTGTTCAACCCATGCAGCCGCTTCGGTCGCATTGCCGCGCGTATCCACTGCTGTAAAACCAAGAGTGATACAGCAATCCATCTGGTCCTGCGGCACTTCGAACTGCGCAGCAAATTCCTCTGGCCTTACCTCTGGATCAACCCCTGTGACCAACATGCGCGGCGCAAGCCCTTGGTCAAGCACGGCAAGCCCTTGATCAATGCGGCCCGCCCCGCCGGTTGCCACGATAACAGCATCGGTTTTTTCATCACCTGCAGGCTGAGGCAAGGCCACTGTGAACCACAGGAAACCAAGAGCCCACACCATGACCAATGTGGCAGCAAGATAGCGAAAAACCTTCATTCAAGCCTACAAAAATGACCCTAACACCATGGGGCCCAACAACATCGACCCCTACAACATCGACCCCTACAACATGGATCTTAGCGCATAACCAATCGTTATCCGCCCTGTTATGAGCGCAAGGCAAACGCCTCCGACGGGAATTGCGGCAATAATGGCCCAATCGAGCATTCTCAGCCCTCCGCCGCCCACCATGCCGCTATCCAGGCTCGCAAACTGCTGACCCAAGAGCCATACGGCACCAAGCCCCAATAAGAGGCCGATCAGTGCGCCAAAAGCGGCCTCTTGAATAACGGAGCGTTCAAACATCCGGGTGACCTGTTTGTCCGTCCCGCCCAGAAGGTGGACGATCTCCACCGTTTCGCGGTGATTGATAAAGGCATTGCGCGAGGCAAGCCAGACAGCGGCCGCCGTTGCAAGCGAAACCAGTATAATCAGCGCGAGCGCCAGATATTGCAGCGCGGAAAGCGCGTCATAAACGGGCCGCAGCCATTGCGACTGAGCATCAACGCGCGCCGTTCCCCCCATTGGCTCCAACGCTGCATCCAGCGCGCTTTGCAATTGCGCAAGCTCATCACCTGATGCGCGGCGGATAAGTTCGACATCAATAAGGGCCGGGATCGGCACATTCTCGCTTGCAGCGCCCCTGCCAAGCCACGGTTCAAGCAATTCCTGCAATTCATCCTCTGGCACGACGCGAACCGTTGTCACAAGCGGGTGCGCGCCCAAGGCTTTGGCGGCGGCTTGCGCCTGGACAGTGCGTGCCTCTTCGTCGGCTTCGATGATTTGCACCGTCACCGCATCGGCCAGATCAGCGCGCGCATTCTGCGCCAGATTACGCAAGGAAAGACCGCCCGCAGCAGCGATAACGACCAGCGCTATCAAAATGGCGATCACCCAAGGAATGGGCCCGCTTAACCGTGCCGGCGGGGCAAGGCCTGCCGATATGTTCTTGGCAGGTGCCAGATCGTCATCTTGCGGGCCGGTTTCAGGAAAGGGCGTCTCGCTCATTTGCCCGCTCCCATGGTCCCGGCTCCCATCATTCCGCCACCCGCAACACTGGGCCGCGATTTGGGCGCAGGGGGATACCGAAGCGCGCCGGTTGGATCTGACAACCGCCCTTTATTCAGCCTCATAATCAGCGATTCGGGCACTTTTTTAAGCAGATGCACATCGTGGGTTGCGACAATAACAGTGGTGCCCACCCGGTGGTTGAGCGCTTCGAACAAACGCAGCAGTTTAAGCGCCATTTCCGGGTCCACATTGCCCGTTGGCTCATCAGCGATCAGGATTTGCGGGCGCGCGATCACCGCCCGCGCAATGGCGGTGCGTTGCTGTTCCCCGCCCGACATCGTCTCCGGGATCGCGTGCATCCGGTGGGAAAGGCCCACCCATTCCAGCATATCCGTGACCGAACGCCGCACCTTTGCCTCGTCCGTACCCGCAAGCCGCAAAGGCAATGCGACATTGTCGAACGCAGACAGATGTGGAACCAGTCTGAAGTTTTGAAACACAACCCCCATACGCCTGCGAAAATCAGGCAAACGGCCGCGCGGCAAGGTAATCATGTCCTTGCCAAACATCCGGATGCTGCCACGCGATGGGCGCTGTGATAGATACAGCAGTTTCAAAAGGCTGGTCTTGCCCGCACCGCTTGCCCCTGTGAGGAAGTAGAAGCTGCCCGGAAAAAGCGTGAAAGACAAATCGGTCAGCACTTCGGGATCGGTGCCATACCGAAGGCCCACATTGTCGAATTTCACTATTTCCGCAGGCCTGTCGTTCATAGGGACCGGATTTATCAGCGTGCCCCGTGTTGGGGAAGCCCAAGCAACCGGCCAAACCCCGCAAAATACGAGGGGCAGGGGTCAAAACGTGCTTCCATGTGGAAAAAGGGGCCGTTTTGGCCTCTGCACCGGTTAAAGCCCTTGTGAAGCGGCACGGTGTGATTCATGCAATTTATTGCAATGATCATTTCCTGCCCAGCCTGCGGAACACGCTATGCCGTACCCGATAAAGCCATCGGGCAGGAAGGGCGCACTGTACGCTGCGCCAAATGCAAGCACAGCTGGTTTCAAGACCCCGAGCCGCTTGAACTTGCGCAAGAGGTTGCGCCTTCACCTGCGGCCCCATCGGCTCCTGTGCCCACTCCGACACCGGAGCCTGCTCCAAAGCCTTCGCCCGAACCGACAGCGCGCAACGAGTCAACTTCGCCAAAGGCACCCACCTCACAGGTGCCCGCTTCAGAGATACCGGGGCCATCCGTCGATCATTGGCGCAGCGATGTGCAAGATCCGCCAGAATACGAAGCGGCTAAGGAAGAGAGCTTGGCCAGCTCTTCTGACCCATTGGCTGACGCAGATGACGACGATCCGTATTACGACGACGCGGATCGCGCCTTTGATTCAGATGAGGGCGAGGGTGAATACGAGGACGATTACGAAGACGGGGCCTCAAGCTTTGACTATCGCCCGCCTTTCACCCGGCGGCGCAACTCGCTCAAAATGTGGACCATTGCCGCCGCTGTTTTCGCAGCAGTAGCCACCGGCACCGTGATCGCTGCCAATTATTATGGCCTGCCCGACTGGGTCCCGATCCAACGCCCGGAATTTGGCATTGGCAAAACCGATCTTGAACTGGATTTCCCCGCAACCCAGCAGCGCAAGGAAGTGCTCGAAAGCGGCGAGGAAATTTTCCAGGTGCGCGGCTCGATCAGCAATGTTGGACAAGAAACCGTGGGCGTCCCCAGCCTGTTGATCGTGTTCCGCGATGCGCGTGAGAAAAACGTCTATTCCTGGGTGGTCGTCCCGTCCAGGCGCGAACTTGCGCCGGGGGAAAGCCTGAATGTGACAGAAGCGATCACGGATATTCCGCCCACCGCGCAAGCGGCCGAAATCGGCTGGTCACCTAATTAGTCGGGCTTAGCCTCGATAGGTCCTCAGCCTAGTTAAATTCCACCCAGACCGTGCCTGCTGCATCGGATGTGCGCTGCACCCCGTTGACGCGGGCGTTTGCGTTCTCCTGCGCAGAGGCTTGCTCTTGTGAGAACACGATCCGCGCCGGACGAAGGACACGCGCGCTGGCTCTCACCTGTTCAACCACGGGCCGCGCTCTTGCCGTGCTTGAAGTGTCCGATGTCTGGGCCACCTGCGGCGCTACGCTTTGGGCAAAAATCAAAAGGGCAACGGCAAGGCTCATACGGTATGGTTACGCCCGCGTTCACCATATTCGCAACTGCGGCAAAACCCTTATCCCGATGCGGGACAGGTGGCGTGCCCGAGTTAATTTTGCGACTTAAAGCATATGCGTGCATCAAAGCCCTTGCGCGAGGGTCAACCCCTTGCTAGTGGCGCGCTCCTACCGAGGGCAGAGCGCAGCATGCGCGGTGCCTTTACCTACAGAGTGCGGTCGTGGCGGAACTGGTAGACGCGCAACGTTGAGGTCGTTGTGGGCTAACGCCCGTGGAAGTTCGAGTCTTCTCGACCGCACCAAACAGTCCATATCACTAGATCAATTCCCTTAAGGGGAGGAAGCCTCGCCCAGGACCGGCGCAGCCGTGCGCCATTCGCGCGTCTGCGGGGTGGGTTGATGAGCTTATGCAAGGACCGCTGGTGGTGACGCTTTGCGTGATTGCGGTGGCTCTGGTGGGGTTTGCGGCGCTGAGTGGGCGGTTGCCCGCGCGGATGGGTGCAAGGGCAGTGCTGGGGTGCTTTGTGGTGCCCAGAAACGTTTGGCGCGCGCCGGCGATTGCTTCTGCGCTGATGATGCAGGGGGAGGAGCCTTCGACCCAAGTGGTCTACCAAGCCCCGGCCTCTGCGGTGCAGTCACCAAGGTCCGATTTGCCGCCTGCGGACTATGATCCTTATTCTGGAGCTTCCCTTAGAAGGGATTGAGAGAGCAGCGGGAGCATATTGACGAAGGCTCGGCTCCCGCTTGTTGGAAGTTTGGCACACTGTTCAGGCTGAGGAATACACTCAATTTGTAATCGGCGATATCGTCGAAGGAGGCGATTGAAGCTCTTTGGGTTGGCCAGTCCGAGTGCAAGGTATTTACGCAGGCTAGCAATGCGCTGCGGCGTAAGAAAGCTCTGCTCAGCTGAGCAGATTAAGATGGCGCTATCGGAGCCTAGCGCGACAACAAGTATGTATGCGCTAACATGACTATATTCTTACCCGGCAGCTTCATTGCGCTGCGATTGAACCAATTAATTGGTGACGGACTAACGAGACAGACCCCTAGCAGTCTCAATGAAAGCTAACATCGAAACCGTATCGTTCTCCGATAAGCTTTTCACAACCATGCGGAAAGCCCATTAACATCTCAACCATCATTACTCGCAAGTCATTTATATTTATCGCAAATGTAATGTCGTCCCTGGTCACAAGACTCCGAATCTCTTGTAGCTCATGTCTATAGTACCCAAATAGAGTCTGGAACTCTCCATCATCTGGGAACACCTTTTGATCGAGTACAATTTGAAATATCTCGTCAAGCTCCGCATCTTCAATTCGTTTCATTATTTCAGTCCAAGAAATGAGCCATATCGCGATCTGTAAATGGTGGACTGACTAGACATATGATTATTAACAATCACAACTACTCCTTTTTGTCCACGCGCGTTAGAGCCACCAGGAGCATACCAAAAAGCACGACGGCCGCGTGATAATGCTCGGAACTCATTTCGTTGCGCGATAGCGGTATATGCCAAAGCTGCAACTTGCTCACGTGTGTTAACTCCTAGTTGTTCGATTCGAGCCGGAGAGACATGATTTGCGGCATTGCCAGATGCTTCAACCCGAAGCACGTGAGGCCTAGCTTGAGCACGCCTGACCTGTCCCGACGAAATTGGGGAGTTTGGATCTCTAGCATAAGCAGCATGTTTCGGACTAACTTCACGAATTCCCGAAATGGCTTCTCCGTGTACAATTCCATTCGCAGATTGGCCACGCGGCCCTGCCCCTCGCCGGGTGCCTAGGCTATTCCCCGACGCAGAGTTCGACGTCATTTCGACATTCGCATCTGAACTACCACCATCAGTTCCCCGCCCAAGCGAGCCAGCATAGTTACCGGGGCACGCATTACTTCCAAGTCTGCTGCACAGATTCCCGCTTATCCCACGCTTCTCAGAAGCGTTGTTAACCTCAGCCAACCCCGTCGGATCGACCCCATTGATCGGGTCATTCCCAACATAGGCGTAGAGGTTATACTGGTCCTCATATCCGATGGGATCAGTCTGGAGGAAACGCCCTAGCGTTGGCGAGTAGATGCGGGCCCTTCGGCTGCCTGCAAAGGCAGGCGCTCAGGACGAAGCTTTGTAGTAATAGCGAGCAGGACCCTTATGCCGGGGGCATAAGGAAGCCCGCGCAGCCCCAGCTCTGGCAGCCACGCCTGCGCTTGCTTCTCGAAGTGCCCCCGGCACTTGCTGCGAGGCGCGCTATACCGAAACCGGCCCTTGGTCGCGATGTCATTGCCGTTGGTAGCGGTGTCCGGAATGCCGTACTCATCCCCGGCCTTCGCCGGTGCAGGCTTCGGATTTGGTCGCGATAGAATTGCCCCGGTAATCGGTAACCGCAACAATGCTACCGCGAGGATCAGCGTGCACAAAGCGGCGGCCCGTGCCTGAGCCTTGCGCTCCTTCATACCACACGAGCGGATCGTCTGCTTCTACATTGGAACCATGGATACTGAAACAGGTTCAGCACAGGCGACGCGCCGCAGCACCTGGCCCGATGCACCAATCTCCACCGCCAGCGCATTGCCATCGTAAAGGAAATGCGTGGTACCTTACCGGATACGGTGACACGGGCTGTACGGCGATCCCCAACCGCAATGAATACCGTTTGACGAGGGGGTAAGCGTGCTGCGGACCGTCACGCGAACTCGTTCGCCTGATCGGCCGCGCTCTTCTTTGTATCGAGCCATCGCGCAGCCCTCACCCCGAAAGTGATAAGAAACGGCACCAGCACAATGCTGAGCGCGACCTTCGCGATCACCTGTCCGATGAGCAGGTTCATAATCGGGAACAAACCGTAGAAGGCGAGCGTGATGAAAATCACCGAATCGAGCGCCTGGCTGAGCGCAGACGCCAATGCGCCGCGCGCCATCAGGCCAAGGGTGGTTGCTTCGCCTGATCCTTTGAGCTTATCGAAAATCCAGATGTTGAGGAGCAGCGAGACGATATAGGCCGCAGGGCCCGCTGCCCACACGCGCCAGACGGTTGAATGCACGCGCTCGAACGCGGCCAGATCATCGGCGCGGCCACCCAGCATTTCTGGAGAAGCGGGAAGGTTTAACACCAATTGCATCAGCAATGACGCGATAAGCAGCGGCAAAAACCCCCACCATACGATCCTTGTCGCCATCTGTTTGCCATAGAGCTGTGCCAGAGTGCTTGAAATCACGACCAGCAGGAGAAAGGCAAATATGCCCGATTCCACGGCCAGATCGGTCGGCACCAATTGCACCTGCTTATAGGCAAGGACGCCGGCAAGGACCGTCATCCCGCCATATAGCAGTGTGAAAACGAACAATCCCAAGGGCATGGAAAGGGTCGCTGGACCTGATGGGGTGTCCAATGTGTCCGTTTTTGTATCTTCGTTCATAACGCCCATCGCTAGGCGAGGGCTTGCCAAAAGGAAAGCGGTGCCCGGCAAGCTGTCAACGGGCCCTTTCGCGCCGCCTCTTGCGAACTGCCACACAAACTGCCACGCCCCTCTCGCGTTCAATTCGGGAAAAGGGGGCAGGGATCGCCCATCTGCGCGTGACCTGCAGCTGTGTGTTTACGTGAGTGAAACTGCAACTTCGATGCTGTTCAGCGTCTTTGGCATTATCGCAATTCTGGCAATCGCATTCCTGCTTTCTTCGGGAAAGCGGCAGATCAAACTGCGCGTTGTGGGCTCCGCTTTCGCGCTTCAGGCGATTATGGCGGTGCTTGTTCTGCGCACCGATTTTGGCGTGGTGACGATCCAGTTTCTTTCCGATGGGGTCATTGCCCTGCTTGGCTATTCCGTGGTCGGGATTGAGACTTTGTTTGGCCCGATGGGCAGCAACCCCTTTGCCAACACCTTCCTTATCGCAGCCTTGCCGGTGATCGTGTTTTTTGCCGCACTCGTGTCGATCCTTTACTACCTTGGTATCATGCAGCGGCTGGTGCGCTGGCTTGGCGGGGCGATTGGCTGGCTTACCGGGATCAGCAAGGTCGAGGCCTTGGGAAGCGCTGCGAATATATTTGTCGGCCAATCGGAAAGCCCGCTTGTGGTTCGGCCCTATCTGGCTGCTCTTCCCCCTTCGCGCCTGTTCACGTTGATGTGTGTCGGAATGGCTGGGGTCGCAGGGACCATCCTTGCCGCATACGCCTCCTTTCTGGGATCAGATGCGGTGCCCTATCTTCTGGCGGCGGCCTTCATGTCAGCACCCGGAGGCATTCTGATGGCTAAAATCATCATGCCCGACGATCCCGAGGAAGCCGCAGAGCACGACAAGCTGATGGAAACCGTCGCTGTCTCCGAAACATTTGAAGAAGGCGAGGCGCCTGCCAATATTATTGAAGCGGCCGCGCAAGGGACCACAACCGGCGTTAAGCTCGCAGTGGCTGTTGGTGCGATGGTTATGGTGTTTGTGGCGCTGGTTGCGCTTGCCAATGGCCTTTTAGGCGGTGTTGGTGGATGGTTCGGCTATCCTGACGTCACATTCCAGCAGCTGCTTGGCTATGTCTTTGCGCCTGTCATGTTCCTCATCGGCATTTCGGATTGGGAACAGGCTCAGATCGCGGGTGGATTGTTCGGCACAAAAATCGTGCTCAACGAATTTGTGGCCTTCATCGAGCTAGGCGCGGTCGAAGGGCTGACTGAGCGCAGCCGCTCCATCGTCACCTTTGCGCTTTGTGGCTTTGCCAATTTCTCCTCCATCGCCATTCAAATGGCGGTGACAGGCGGACTTGCCCCGAACCAGCGCCCGGTGATTGCACGCCTTGGCCTCAAAGCGCTTGCTGCAGGCTCGCTCGCCAATCTGATGAGCGCGGCTTTGGCTAGCCTATTTTTGCCTTTTTAGGGCAAACACTCTGGAATGGGGCGGCTCCCTTTATTAAGTGGGAGTAATGACCGACACACAAACACCTGCCCAGGCATCCGCCGACATCGCCTCCGTTTCCCTTGCCCAGCCGCCTCAGGATATTGCCGAGGAATTGGGCCGCAGCTTTGCCGAATATGGTTTTGCGGTGGTACGCGATCACGGGATACCGCAAGAGCTGATCGAGCGCGCAGAACAAACCTCGAAGGCGTTTTTCGCGCTGCCTGAAGATGTGAAGCGCAGCTATAAGCTTGAAGGCGCAGGCGGTGCGCGCGGCTACACGCCGTTTGGCACAGAAAAAGCCAAGGACGCTGAGGTTTTTGACCTTAAAGAGTTCTGGCACGTTGGCCGCGAGCTTCCCGAAGGCCATGCTTTAGCCGAGTTCATGGCGCCAAATGTTTGGCCTGCGGAAATTCCCGAATTCGAAGAGACGTTCAGCGCGCTGTACCAAGCGTTCGAGGCGACCGGCCTTCGTGTGCTCGAAGCGATTGCGCTGCATTTGGAGCTACCGCAGGATTTCTTTGCCTCAACGGTCAAGGACGGCAATTCGGTGATGCGTTTGCTGCATTACCCGCCGCTTGGACCAGACGCGCCAGAAGGGGCGATCCGCGCAGCCGCGCATGGCGATATCAACACGATCACGCTCCTTTTGGGTGCCGAAGAAGCGGGGCTCCAACTGCTGACCAAGTCTGGCGAATGGCACCCGGTTTATGCTGAGGAAGGCTCAATTGTTATCAATG
Organism: Erythrobacter longus; assembly: GCF_000715015.1. Taxonomy (GTDB): domain Bacteria; phylum Pseudomonadota; class Alphaproteobacteria; order Sphingomonadales; family Sphingomonadaceae; genus Erythrobacter; species Erythrobacter longus. The sequence continues at coordinate 293,250 of NZ_JMIW01000006.1, read as the reverse complement.
TGGGCGATATGTTGGAGCGACTGACAGCGGGCGTTTTGCGTTCGACCACGCACCGTGTGGTCAATCCGAAAGGGGCAGGGGCAAAGCGTTCGCGCTATTCCATGCCGTTCTTCCTGCATTTCCGCCCCGATTACGTGATTGATCCGCTGGAAAGCTGTACCTCGAAAGACGGCGCAGCACCGCAAGAGCCGATCAGCAGCCACGATTTTCTTCAGCAGCGGCTGCGCGAAATCAACCTCGCCTGAGGCATCTGATTCGCCAAATTCGCGTTTTTGCGGGCGTTGGTTACGCCAAAGTCAAAAAGGTGGTCGGCGTGGCATCGGTGCAACACCAGCCTGTATCGCCCGGAATCCCTAGGGATTTTGGTGTTTGGCCTAGGCCAAATGGTTAGTTTTCCCGGGGGGCGCAAGCAAGCGTCATAGACCTGTCATAAAAACGTCCTCATGGGGCAACCCAGCGGGCCTAGACCCGCGTCCAGTTATCCGATCCTCCAAGCGGTAAGGGGCTCCCTCTCATGAAGTTAAAATATCTCCTGGCAGCAAGCGTTGTAAGCCTTTCGGCAGCAGCGACTTTCGCCACACCTGTTCACGCACAGCAGATTACCTCTGGCGTGGAAGGTACAGTCACCGATGAATCAGGTAATGCCCTGAACGGTGCAACCATCGTCGTCACCGACACTCGCACCAACCAAGCCAGCACGCTTTCTGCTGGTTCAGACGGCAATTTCCGCGTTCAGTCGCTTCAGCCAGGCGGCCCGTACACTGTAACGGTCACTGCGAACGGTTTCGAAGGCCAAACCGTTGAAGACGTGTTCCTGAACATCTCAGGTAACACCAGCTTCAACTTCTCGCTGAGCTCGCAAAACGCAGGCAACACGATCGTTGTGACCGGTGTTCGCGCTCAGGTCAGCCAGGTTGCTGTGGGTCCGGGTTCGGCATTCGACACCCAGACGCTCGAAGCATTCCCTTCGATCACTCGCGACATCCGCGACATCATCCGCATCGATCCACGCGTCAGCCTTGAGCAGAACAACGACGTTGATCGTATTTCCTGCCTTGGCGGTAACGATCGTACCAACACCTTCACCGTTGACGGCATTGTGCAGTCAGACGTGTTCGGTCTGAACGGTACGCCTTTCGCTGCACGTAACTCGCTCCCGCTTCCGTTCGACATCGTCGATCAGCTTTCGGTTGAGTTTGCACCGTTCGACGTGGAGTATTCCGAATTTACCGGCTGTCTCATCAACGTTGTGACCAAAGCGGGTGGCAACGAGTTTAGCGGTTCTGCATTCATCACCTATTTTGACGGCGGCCTGTTCGCTGACAATCTTGATGGCGCACCATTGAACGCCAACGAAGAAAAGCGTTACGGCGCGACCCTTTCTGGCCCGATTATCAAAGATCGCCTGTTCTTCTCGGTTGGCTACGAAGAAGCTGACCTTACCGGCGGTAACAACTTTGGTCCAAACGGCGGCGGCTTCACCAACGAAGCCAACTTCGTCACTCAAGAGCAGTTCGACGAGTTCGCTCGTATTGCCCGCGATGTGTACGGCCAGGACATCGGTGGTTATCCAACCGCTCTTCCAGAAGGCAACAAGCGTTACTTTGCGCGTCTTGATGCGATCATCAATGACGATCACCGTCTTGAAGCGACGTATCAGCGTCTTGAAGAAACCAACATCGAAAGCGATTTCGGTGGTCAGAACATCACTGGCTTCAACTCATTCGAAGACGAAGGCACGACCTCTGACTATTACTCGGTTCGTCTCTACTCTGACTGGACTGATACGGTATCGACCGAGCTTCGTGTGAGCCGCGCCGAAGTAGGCGACGTTCAAGGCCCGGTTGGCTTTGGCGAAGCGCAAGCTGAGAACCCAACCACGCGTTTGGTTGTTGGCGTTAATCCGGTCGATGGTCGTACCACACAGCCAGGTATCCTGAGCACAGGCCCGGGTATCTTCCGTTCAGCTAACCAGCTCGACACGCGGATCGACCAAGCCCGTTTCCAGATGAACATCGATGCAGGCGACGGTCACTTCGTAAAGCTGGGTGCAGAAGTTAACGATCTGGAAGTGTTCAACCTGTTCGCGATCAACGCAACCGGTTCGCTCTACTTCCAAAACTTCGCTGACTTCGAAGCAGGTCTGTTGTCACCAGGCACGGAGCTGTTCCCGGACGCTGACGAAATCGCAAGTGGCGCGGCGCTTGGCGGCGACATCAACGCAGCAGCAGGCGGCGACATCAACAATGCAGCAGCATCGTTTGGTCGTCAGATCTATTCGTTCTACGCTCAAGATGAGTGGCAGGCGACCGATCAGCTGTCGATCAACGCTGGTGTCCGCGTGCAGATCTATGACGGTGATGCACCGCAGTTCAACCAGAACTTCGTCGACCGTTATGGCTTCAGCAACGCTGTACCGTTCAGCTCGCTCGATCCTCTCATCCTCCCACGTCTCTCGGCGACTTATGAGCTCTTCAACGAAGGGTTCTTCTCTGACAGCCGTATCACGGGCGGTGTCGGTATCTTCTCAGGCGGCGATCCGGTTGTGTATTACTCCAACGCGTTCTCGAACAACGGTTTCTCGAGCGCATTGGGTACAACCCGCTTTGACTGTGGCCCAGGCGACATTCCTGTCGATCCTGTAACCGGTCAGTTCAACGTCCTTGCTGGCGGCAGCTTCAGCGGCTTCCCGCAATGTGCGATTGATGGCGGTGCAGCCGACGCAGAAGCAGGTCGTGCAGACGTTCAGTCGACCGATCCTGACTTCGACGTGCCGACTGTGACGCGTGCAAGCCTTGCGTTCCAAACCACTTTCGGGGCCGATACCGGCTTCTTCAGCGACTGGAACCTGCAGCTCGACTACATCTACTCAAAGTTCAACAATTCGCTGAACTTCGTAGATCTGTCGCAGACCACGGACATCCGTAACGGCTTGAACGGTTTCACCGTTGATGGTCGCCCAATTCTGGCTGCTATCGATTCGACCAATGCAGGGTGTAACGCAGTGCTTCAAGGCACCGGCGGAACGCCTCCGGTCTACACCGGTGTGACGCCAGAGTGTTTCAACACTGGCCGTGATGACAACATCCAGTTGACCAATGGCCGTGATGGCGATTCGCACTCAGCTTCGATCATCCTTAGCAAGCAGTTCCAAAGCGGACTGTTCACGCAAGGTGGTTCGACCCGAGTCCAGTTCGGCTATGCCTTCACCGATTCAAACGATGCTCGCAACAACCAGTCATCGACAGCGACTTCGTCGTTTGACGTGACAGCAGCGTTTGATCGTCAGGACCCAGCTGTTTCGACTGCGACCGCGGAAACCCGTCACAACTTTACAGCGGCAGTTAACTTCCGCGAGGAGTTCTTCGAAGGGTATGATACCAACATCGGTATCTTCTTCCGTGCACGTGAAGGTCGTCCATACAGCTTGACCTTCGATGGTGGCGGCGTCTTTGCCGACAGCTCGTCAGGCAATGACAACGCGCTGCTTTACATCCCGACCGGGATCGGTGATCCAAACGTTGTTTATGTTGACACCTTCCGCCGGATCGATGGTGTGAACACGCTAATCCAGACAGCTGAGCAGACCGAACAACTGCTCAACGCCTATCTCGATGATAGCGATGTTGCGGACCAGTGTGGCATCACTCGCGGTGAAACGATCGGACGTAACACCTGCCGTAATGATTGGCACTATGACATGGACCTGCGCTTCAGCCAGGAACTGCCATTCATCGGAAGCCTGACCGGCATCAAGGATGACCGCATTGAGCTGTTTGCTGATTTTGCAAACTTCCTCAACCTGCTCGACAGCGGTGCGAACCTGCTGCGTTCACGCGGTGGTTTCAACGCCCTGGTCCCAATTGCCGATGCCGTCGGGGTCGATGACGAAGGTCGTTACATCATCAACGACTTTGCGCCAGACGATCAGAACTTCATCGCCATCAATCCATCAGCATGGCGCATTCAAATCGGTGCTCGCTACGAATTCTAATTCGAGCCTGAACTTGATACGAAAAAGAGCGGCGGGGCCTTCGGGTCCCGCCGTTTTTTATTGAGCCGCTTCTTTTACGCCGTTTTCAATTGCGCCGCTCGCATCCCGCATCTGGCACCCGTCATTCGGCACCCGGCATCCAGCACCCGGCGTCGCGCCTGATATCAGGCGTCGATCTGTGCAAGAGTGTCTGCTGGATCATCGGCCACGCTGAGTAATTCAAATGCCAGCGCTTCGCGCACATCGCCCGGAAGCCCCATACGCAGCGCATGTTCAAGCGCAGCTGCCTGATCGCCCAACTCCGCCTCGCCAAAGATCGCGGCCGTCCCAGCAAGCTTGTGCACCAACTTTGCAAGCTCATCGCAATCCTCAGGCGAGCCGTGCTTCTCGCTCAAATTGCCCTCTTCAAGTGCGGTGCGCACCGCCTCCACCGCCTCACTGCGACGCTTGGTCCAGCGTTTGATAAGGCTAGGGGAATGGAACTCAGAAAGGCTCGATCGCCGCGTGGTCAGGGTCGGTGGTTCAGGAAGCGCGATCTCTCCGATCTTGGGAGGCCTGGCAGAGCGGTTGCGCGAAATGTCGACAATCTCCGTGACAAGCCTGGGTGGCGCCTTCTCTCGTGCAATTTCTTCTGGTCCCGTTTCCTCAAAATTTTGGGCATCCTCGAATTCTGTCCCTTTGGTCGCCGCCACCTCATCGTTGTCGTCTGCGGCGATGATCCGGGTGGGAAGCCAGCGTTGGAGTGCGCGCGCCAGATCGGCAAAGACCAGCGGTTTTGAAAGATGGGCTTGCATCCCGGCATCACGAGCCGCTGCCAGATCCTCGGGGAAAGCATTGGCGGTAAGCGCAATGATTGGCAGTTCTTCCGGGGTGATGCCTTCCATGCGGATAGCTCTGGTCGCGGCATAGCCATCGCATCCCGGCATCTGAATATCCATCAGCACCAGATCATAGGGTTTGTCGCGCATGATCGAATCGATCACCATCGCGATTGCCTCATTGCCATCATGCGCTATCGCAACGCTTTGCCCGCATTGCTCGAGCATTTCTGAGACAAGCAATCGGTTAATGTCATGGTCCTCGACCAGAAGGATGCTTGCCGACTGGGTGAGCATTGAGGCTTCCAAAGGCTCAAAGGGTTCGACGAGGGCGGGTTCGGGTGTGGCGGGCTCAGTGTATTGAGCGGGCAGTGTCAGGCGGAAGGTCGAACCCTCGCCGGCTTGGCTTTCCACATTGATCGTCCCACCCAAAAGCTGGGCCAACTGGCGGCTGATTGACAGGCCAAGACCAGTCCCGCCAAAACGCCTTGCGGTGTTGCTTTCTCCTTGGGTGAACGGAGCGAATATCGACTTCAAGCGTTTGTCGCTGATCCCGATGCCGGTGTCTTTGATGTCGACGTAAAGCTCTTCCTCATCGCCGGAGACGGAGATCTCAATCTCTCCGGTTTCAGTAAACTTGATCGCATTGCCCACGAGGTTAAGGATGATTTGCCGAAGGCGAAGGCCATCTGTCTTGATCCACGGGCTTTTCCCTGCCGCGTGATCTCCGCGTTTGAGGTTTGCGCACGCTTCACTCATCGAAAAGTGGAGTTTCAGTCCCTTTTTCTCTGCGCTTGGACGATACAGCGCAGCGCATTCGGTGATCGTTGCGAGGAGGTCGACCGGTTCATTGGTGATACCCACCTGCCCGGCCTCAATCTTCGACAAATCAAGTATATCATTTAGCAGCATCATCATCGATCGGCCTGATTGGACGATCATGTCGACATGACGACGGTTCTCTTCGCTAAGATCGCCTTCTCGCATCAGCTCTGCAAAGCCCAGAACGCCGTTCATAGGCGTTCTGATCTCATGACTCATATTGGCAAGAAATTCGCTCTTTGCGCTGGCCGCTTTTTCTGCAGACCGGCGTGCGCGGGTCAAGAGCAGTTCGAGCTCTACCCGCTCGGTCACGTCGCGTGCAGACACAACAATGCCGGTGCGAGTTCCGTTGGTTTTGTCGGTGACAACAGCGCAATCGGCTTCGATAAAAACCGGGTGGCCGTCCTCATCATCGAACAATCTGCGATAGGTCAGACGCTCCCTGTCGCTTTTCCCGCTGGTCAGTTTGTCAAACACCTCCATGATCCGCTCGGAGGCATCTTCGTGCGTGCGCTCCATTATCTTATGACCAAGGAAGTCTGTGGCTGGCCTGCCCAATACATCTTCGACTGAGGGAGAGGCGTAAGTGCAAACGCCGTCAAAATTCATCATCAAAATCGCATCGTTGATGCCTTCGGCAAGCAGGGCCAGTTCGCGCTGTCTTTTGTCCAGCTCGTCGGTCAATCGTCTGCGGCCTGCAAGAATGGCAGCGATGGGAAGGCCGGTAAGGAAGTTTGCGGCGATAAAGGTTTGAAGGAGGTTCACCTGCGCGATTTGGCTCAACCCCCCAGTTGCAATCGGGCCAAGCCCTGCAAAGCTCGAGATTGCAGCGACCATAGCGATGCCTGGCACAAACAAAGCGGTGCCAAGCGCGCCCAAGCGAAACGCTATAAGCAGCGTCACAGGCGGGATAAGGAAGAGCAAGGGGGACGCGGCCTGGTTGAAGACCAGATAGACCGCGCAAAGCCCGGTCAAAAAGATCAATCCCGCCTCAAGCAGGTTCGCGCGAAGGTTAGGAAACGAAGTGTGCCTCAGCCGAGTAACCAACAAAAGGGCGGGCACCACCAGAATAATGCCGAGGCTATCGACCAGGAACCAGTCCAATGCGCCCCGCCACATTGCGCCAATGTCTGGTCCCATCGCAGGAGCGGCGATGATTGCTCCTGCAACCGGGCCAACCACGCCGCCATATTGCAAAAAGTGCCCCAAATGTGAGAGGTCGGACAGGTCCGGCACCGCACCGCAGCGCCGCCTTGTCAGCCGGGTGACGAGGAAAATACACGCAACATTGCCCCCTGTGAACGCGAGCGCCATGATAAAAGGCGTGCCCGATGCCATATTGGCTGCAAGGCTGGCGACAGCTATTCCCACAAACACTGGAAGCTCGCCGCGCAAACGGGCGAGGAACAGAACGGCGATTGCGATCGCATTGGGAGGCCAAACGCTTGCAAGGGTTGCGTCAAAGCGCGCGATCGATAGGCACAAAATCGCCGCCAGAAAATACGCAAGCGCAAGGCCCAGGCCATATTTCCATGCGCGAGCATAAGCGAAAGGGGCCAACAGCGCACGCACGCTTATCCGTGAAAAAGCGCCGTCAAAATCTTGCGCTTTATCCTCGCCTTCCGGCAAGCTCAGTGTCCCTTCGGCTTCCGATTGAGATCGAGGATTCGTTTGGGCACTCGCACTGGAGGCACCGCGTGATGTTGGACAAGTGCGGGCGGCGGTTCTAATTGTGGGCTGCATCGCAATTCACCTGATGTGGTGGGAAACGCAAGTCATTGTCGGGATTGTTTGATCCTCGTTTGTGTGCGGCTAACATTTTTATGGCCCATATAATTCTAGGTTCACATTTGCAGAGAATAGATGATCAAGACCAAATCGCGCTATCAGGGAAAACCGCGATACCCGCGCTGGCTCCTGCTGGCTGGGATCATCGTGTTTCACGTCGTGGCGCTTTATGGCCTCTCCCGCCTGCTTGCGCCCCAGCTCACTGCTTCGATTGAACGCGAAGTGGTCAGCGCATTGACGGTGACCATCACGACTCCGGCCCAGCCCGAAACCCCGCCTCAGCCTGATGCAGGTGCCCAAGGCGAGGCCGGTAAAGAGGCGGTGCCTCAGCCGGTAACAGCGCCCAGCCCTTCGAAAATTCCCAAACGTCCAGAACCGCGCCCGCGCGCTTCATCGACGGGCACAGCCAACAATTCTGGTGCAAGAGATGCCGGCGATGGCACTGGCAATCAGGGGGCCGGCGATGGCACCGGCAGCGGCAATGGCGGCGGGGGCCAAGGCAATGGCATCGCCGTTAAGCCAAGCGTTCGTTCCGGCTCGCTTGACCCCAGACGCGATTTTCCCGTTCCAGAGGGAGGGCGAGCGACCCGCTTTGGAACGTCGGTTACGGTTGTATTCACGGTTCAACCCGATGGCCGCGCCACCGGGTGTTCGGTTGCGCGTACAAATGCGGATGCGCAAACAACCGCTTTGGTGTGCGGTCTTGTCATGCAGAAGATTAGGTTCAATCCTGCGCAAACAAGGAATGGCGAGCCGATTGCTTCTCGCTATGGCTACCGCGTTGATTTTCGTGAGCGATAATTCACACCAATTGAGGCCCAATGAATTCAGGCCCAATGAATAAGGTATTGTTCTTCCGCTTAATTGGATGCATTGCATGCAAACGGGGCGGGACTTGAAGCAAGGATAAGAATAGCTGTGATCCACCCTGTAATACTGTGCGGAGGCAGCGGTACTCGGCTGTGGCCACTAAGCTTGAAAACGCGGCCCAAACCCTTTCTCCCGCTTGTCGGTGACAACAGCCTGTTTGAGCAGGCGATAGACCGGGTGGCAGGCGACGACCGGTTTGCAGAGCCTATCATTGTGGCTGGCGGTGCGCATATTGATCTGATCAAGGAACAATTGGGCGAAAAACCCCATCGCTTGATCGTTGAGCCCCAAGCCAAGAACACAGCCCCCGCGATTGCATTGGCCGCCGCGATGCTTGCGCCTGATGATGTCATGCTTGTTTGCCCAAGCGATCATTACATCGCTGATCCACACAGCTTTCGCGCCGCCGCATTGGCCGCAGGCGTGCTTGCTGCGCAAGATTACCTCACCGCCTTTGGAATTACGCCTGATCGCCCTGAAACGGGCTATGGTTATATCCGCCAGGGTAAGGCTCTTGAGGGCGGATTTGCGATCCGAGAGTTTGTTGAAAAGCCCGATCTGGCGCGGGCAAGAACCTATCTCGCGAGCGGCGAATACAGCTGGAACGGCGGGATCTTCGCGTTTCGCGCAGGCGCATTTCTCGATACTTTGGCAAAACATCGCCCTGCCATGGCGCAGGCGGTCAAGGCTTCGATGGATGCGGCCTCGCATGACGCGCAAACGCTCCACCCTGATGCGGCAAGCTTTGCGGCGATTGTGGGCGAATCTGTGGACTATGCCGTCATGGAAAATTCTGAGCGCGCCGCCATGGTGCCTGTCGATATGGGGTGGTCCGATATCGGCAGTTGGGCCGCGCTTCAGGATGCGTTGGTCGAACAAAGCGATGGCAACGAGCAGCGCAACGTTACCACGGGCGAGGTCGACCTGATTGATTGTCGCAACGTGCTTGCAAAGAGCGATGGCATACGAGTGTCGGCGGTAGGCATTGAAGATGTCTGCATCATTGTTGCCAATGGAGAGGTTTTGGTGACCACGCGTGAAGGCGCGCAAAAGGTCGGGAAACTTCCCGGTGCGGCGAACCAATGACGCAAGCTGTTGAAAATGGGGCCAATATGGATGTGTTTGTGCGCAAACTGCCCAAGCGCATGGTTGAGAAAGTCTGGGGGCGCGATGAATTGCCCGCCCCATTCCAGGCGCCAGAGGGACAGCGCATTGGCGAGATATGGTTTGAACCACCGTCAGAGCTTGGCGATCTGTTGGTCAAATATCTGTTCACCAGCGAAAAGCTTTCCGTGCAAGTCCACCCCGGCGAAGACAACGCCTTGGAAGGAGAGGACAGCAAGGAGGAATGCTGGCTGGTGCTAGACGCGCAGCCCGGTGCACAATTGGCGATCGGCTTTGATAAAGACATAAGCGCAGACGCGATTGGCACGGCGGCCGAAGATGGCACGATCGAAGAGCTGCTAACTTGGCACGATGTGAAAGCAGGCGATATCTTCCATCTGACGCCCGGCACCGTGCACGCAATTGGCGCAGGGCTGTCACTGGTCGAAGTTCAACAAAACAGCGACACCACCTTTCGCCTGTTTGATTATGGCCGCCCCAGGCAATTGCATCTCGAGCGCGCTTTGGCGGTGGCAAAAGGTATGCCTTTTCCTGATCACCTGAAGGGTACAATTGATGAGCGCGGTGAGACGCTGATCGATGGAACACGCTTTCGGCTTGATCGGATTGAGGGCGCGCCGGGGCCAGAGATTGAGACAGCCTATCCCGGCACGCTTTTGGTCCTGCCGCTTCAAGGCACAGTCAAGAGCGCTGGCAAAACCGCCAATAGCGATACGGCGCAGGAGGTCACCGCGCAGGAGGGCGAATGCCTGCTTGCCTCCAGCCTTGGGGCACTTGATTTCAGCGATGCCAAGGTGACCTTGCTCACCCGCAGCGTTTAAGGGCTCACCCGCAGCTTGTGACGCGCTATTCCGCCATATCCCCGGCAAGAGCGCGCTCTATCTCTGCTTTGCCATAAGGCTTGCGGATCAGGCCGTCTGCGCCAAGACTGGCCAAGTCACGGCCAAGTTCCGAATACCCTGTCGCCAGAACGAAGCGGACGCCGCGCCTGGCAAGCTCTTCGGCGACCTTGGCGCTCGATTCTGAGCCGAGATTGAAATCCACGACAGCAAAATCGGGCTGGCGCTTTTCAATCGCTTCAAGCGCCCCGCTGACCGTGCTCTCCACCATGACTGACTTGACGCCTGCTTCGCGGAGGCTGTCTTCTGTGTCGAGCGCGATGATCATATTGTCTTCGACCAAAAGCACATGCTCTGGAACAGGCCATTGGAATACCGATGTCTTGTTTTCAGTCTCGCTGGCGGGTTCACGGCGTTCGGGCGCATCAATGTCGCCATCGTCTGATACATGCCGCGCGGGAATGCGAAATTGTGCTTCGAGCCCGGACAGTTTGAAGGTCAAATCAGCCTCACCGCGAAGATCGTGCGGAATGATCCGGGTGATGATGGTTGTCCCAAACCCGCGCCGCGTCGGCGGTTGAACAGGTGGTCCCCCGCGTTCACGCCAAGAGATCAGCAGATCGCCATTATCAGCGCGCTTAACGCCGATATCGATGGTGCCCCTGCTGTCACAAAGGCTGCCGTATTTGGCCGAATTCGTGACCAGCTCGTGCACCACCAAGGCCAGTACGGTGTAGGCTTCCGGCTTGATCATAACATCGTCGCCAACAATGTTCAGGCGATCCTGCTTGCCCGTAAGATAGGCTTCGATCTCGCTTGCGAACAAATCGCCCAGCGGAGCAGAGCTCCAATTCTGGCGGGTGATGTTGTCATGCGCGCTGGCCAGTGCCTTGATTCGGCCATCAATGTTCGCGGTGAAACTGCCGATGTCGGGGGCATCTTTGCCTGACTGGGACACAAGCGAGCGGATGAGGTTCAAGATGTTGCGAACCCGGTGATTCAGCTCTGCGATGAGAAGGTCCTGCTGTTCGCGGGCACGCTTTCGCTCTCGTGAGACCTCATCGGTCATCCGCAAGATCACTTCGAGAAGCGTGGTACGCAGGCTTTCAGCGATTGCGATATGATCATCGCTCCATTGCTCGGCGTGCCCTTCGACCGTTTGTGCCCAGGCGGCAAAGCTGCTGCGCGGTTCGAGCCGCTCTGATGTGGGGCTGATCGCTTTTGCAGGGTTTCCGGCCCAGCGAACGGTTTGGGTCAGTGGTTTGCGCCAAAGCACCAGATAATCGCGCGGTGGTCTCGATATGGGCAGGATCAATGCGCCTGCTGCCACATCGGAAAAATTGCTGGCTTCTGGAATGTGATCGGCAAGATTACTCGCGGCCAGAACAGGGCTGTCGGGCGCTGCGCCAAGGGTTGGCACAAGGGCAAGGAACTGCTCTTTGCTGGGGCTATCACCATGGGATCGGTATTCGTCATGGATCAGGACCGACGTGCCGTCATGCGGGATCAAATCGCCAAGGAAATTCGCAAAAGTATCAAGGTTTTCAACGAATGATGCGCCATCGGCAAGGCGTTGCATCAAGAGCTGGTGCAGGGTCTGCGTGCGGGCACGCAGCGCATCGGATCCGGCAATCAAGAGCCGGTCGAGCGTCATTGAAAACATATGGCTGAGCATTTCAGCCACGCTGCGCAGTGAATAGGGAACGGATTTAGGGGAATAGTGATGGCATGTGATCATGCCCCACAATTTGCCATGGCGCACAATCGCAATCGCAAGAGACGCGCCAACGCCCATATTTTTCATGTATTTGACATGCATGAGCGAGTGCGAGCGCAGGACGCTCATCGACAAATCCAGCGGATCGTCCTGGTGATCGTCTGCGGCGTCAATGGGAACCGGTTCACGATCCATATCAGCGATAATACGAAACCGATTGCGCACGAACAAAGACCGCGCTTGCTGCGGAATATCGGACCTTGGATAGCGCAGCCCAAGATAAGTCTCGAGATCGTCGCGCTTGTCTTCTGCGATCACTTCGCCGCTGTCATCGCTGTGAAAGCGGTAAATCATCACCCGGTCATAGCCGAGCAATTCTCGGACCATTCTGGCGGCCATATCGCACAAATTGTCCGTGCTTCGTGCGTTGGAAAGCTGGCTCATCGCAGGCGTGATGGCAAGCAGGTGGTCCTGAAACTGCGCATCTGCGTGGCGTTCAAATTCGACGACGATCGTGCGGCCTGTGGGGTGTATAGCGCAGTCGAACAACTGCCCATTGCCGGCAAGATCGACACCAAAAAGGCGTTCAACGCTGTCGTCTTCGGCGATCTTTGCAAGCGCGCCCTTTAGCGTAGAAATGGCGTCATCTGTGAAGCACTGATCAAGCGCTTGCCCAAGTTCCGGGGCAGTTTTGGCTCCCAGCATCTCGGCGCAATTGGCCGACAAATGCGTGACCGTCCACTTTGTATCGACCGCGATGAGAGCGCCAAAGTCCTGAATAAAATTGATATGCTGGATTGGTTCCCGGTCGCATTCGGTGAGGTCATTGGAAAACGTTTGAAAGTTCATTGTGCGCCCACCGGAATTTTTTGCGAGATATTGCTGTTTGCCGCGTCGAGGAAATGATCGAACACAAAGGTTGCAGCTCTGGTCGCCTCTTGTGCAGCTTGTGCGTCCACGGCGACTTCGACACCGCTGCGCAGCGTTTTCCAAAACTCGGTCATCGCCTCTGCGCCAAGGAAATAGTGCGGCCACCGCTCGCCTTGTGGAAGGGTGCGCTGCATATCGAGGAGCATCGCCTTGTTTCCAAGCGACGAGCCGGCAAGCACCCACGCGACGCCGATAGCGGTTGCCCGGCCTTTATACTCCAGGCCAAGCGCATCTCCTGCCTTTGGAATAGGCATCCCAAGATTGATGAGATCGCTCACCAAAAGATGGGTTTGCTCGGGAGGTCTAAGATCAGCAGGCGCAAGAGACGAAAGCCAATGCTCAACCGGTACACGTGCGCAAAATTGGACACTCAGGAAACGGCCATAATCTTCGCGCGAGCGCCAATCGGAAGCAGGACGCATTGATGTGTCGAGCCGGTCGTGTGAATGCGCGGTCGCCGCTCGCAAATGGTCACGCAGAGTTTGTGCTTTTGTCTCTCTGCGGCCCGTTTGCATTGCTTTTTTCTTGACCTCAACTCTCTCGCGTCAAACAAAGTAGTCATTTTATATTGTCAATGCAACACGACGACGGGTCATGGGGCAAGGCAGAAGCCTGCCTGAAGGCGCAGCTCCCTCACCGCGCAACAGCAGCGGCGCAGGTTCAATCTCGTATTGATTTGGGGGGCAGTCATATTGCTGACCCTTAAACTATAGCGCTATTTCTTTTCTAGCAGCTTGCCGCCGTGCTTGCGCACCGCCCTCTCAAGTGTGCCACCCAGAAAACCGAGGATAGCGGGTAAGTCGAGGTCAATCACTACCGTATCATCACTTATATCGATCCCGCCTTCGATCTGTTGACCAGCAGCGGTGATGTATAAGTCCATACGGTCTTCGTGGGGCCAATCGGTTTCAACACTCGCCATGCCGGGCGGGAAATAGCTGCCGATCTCATGGGCGTGGGCGTGCATCCGGCGGCGCACTTCTTCGCGGCCAAGCTTGTGAGGAAGCGCGATCCGCATGGTTTACCCTTTTGCCCCTTTTACCTTTGTCGTTGCAGGCGTGAGATCGGGCAGGGGAACGCCTGTGTCCGGCATGCCTGTACCCGTTAGAGCAGAGCCATCTTCGAGCAAATCGTCCCCGCCAAAGCGGTAATCCAGATAGCGCGATTTGACTGCCAGATCGTCCATCGCCCCTTCGGCCAAACGCCGGGTCACGCGGTCCACTTCGCCGGAAATTTTGGTGAGGCTTTCGACGAGGCGCTGATCAGCGGTTCCGCCGGCATGTTCCACTTTGCGCAAATGCTCCGGGATTTTGCGGTAATTGTCGATCGTCTCAGGGATGTAGTCGCCCACAAGCTCGCGCACTTCGGACATGGCCGGATGGCTTTCATCCATCGTCTCAAGCTGCGCGCCAAGCGCGTCCAATTGCCCGCCCAGCTTTTCGACAAGCGCGACCGCCGTGGCTGGCAATGCGCTGCGCTGGCTTTCAAGCCACAGTTCAACGCGCGCCACCATCTGTTTGGGGTTGCCCAGTTTAAGCTCAGAACGTTTGGGTGGTTTGGGCTTTGGGGCAAGAACGAAGACCGCGACGGCGATCATCACGGCCAATCCAAGCGCCATGACCCCCCATGTACCAATCCCGCCAATAATCCCGCCAATAATCCCGGTCGCGACAAACATGGCAAATACGGCAGCAACCAGATAGGCGCCGCGCTTCAGCCAATGCTTCATCTTGGCTTCGGCAGAGCCTTTGCCAATCGAGGCGGCGCGCCGGTGCACTCCGCCGTTGCGATTGGCGTCAAGCGATTGGCTCGCCGCCCGCATGATCCGATCAGATTCGCGCGTGCTGTCTGTCATTATTTATCCAGCGACAGGAGCGATGGTTCAGACGAGGCAACCTTGGCCTGCGCCTGTGCCTGCCCTTCTGCACGCGCGATATAGCCTTTGGATTTTTCCACCTCGTCGGTGAGGACATTGACCGTTTGCTTCATGCTGTCGAGCGCGCGGACCTTGAATTCGTCCACTTCATCCATGGTGTCATAGATGTTCTGGAACGCGCGTTGCAGCGTTTCCAGCGGGATTGTGCTGGCTGCGGCCTGCTCGTGGATTTGCCCGGTTTGTTCGCGCAGCAGAGTGCTGGTGGAATCGATGATGTCGCTCGTCGTCTGGTTGAGAGCGGTGATCTGGCCCAGAACAAGGCGCTGATTGGTCATCGCCTGCGCAACCGTCACAGCGGTGCGCAGCGCGCCCACAGTGGTGGTGCTCGCCCGGTCGACGCCTTTGACAAGCTCAACATTGTTCTTTTTTACAAGATCAAGCGCAAGATAGCCTTGCACGCTCACCGCCATTTGGGTGAGCAGATCCTGCGTGCGTTGGCGCACATAGAATAGCGCGCTTTCGCGAAGGGCTTTCGCCTTTGCCGGATCGCTTGCGTCCAATTCCAAGGCCTTGGCTTCAAGCTTTGCATCGAGCGTCTTGGCGATGTGGATCATCTGTTCCAGCTCGCCCATCGCTTCCCACAATTTGGCGCGCTCTGTATCGATCGCGGCATTGTCCATGTGGAGCTCTTTTTTGCCGCTCTCAAGCCGCTCAAGGATCGCCTGAATGTGGCCTTGGCTGCTGGTGTAGCTGTCGAAGTAGTTTTTGAGCTTGTTGCCAAACGGGATGATCCCGAACAGGCGACGCGGCTCCAAAAGCTTGCTCTTTTTGCCCGGATCAAGGTCTTCGACCGTGCGGCGAAGTTCGGCCAAGTCGGTGCCAACACCGCTATCGGCGTCCATTGCACGCACAGGGCGATCAAGGAAACGGTTGGAGTGCCCGGCAGCGGCGCGGATTTGCTCCTGCCCCATGCGGGTGATCTGATCGATCTTGGCGCCAAATTCCGGCGAATTGGCATCAACCGAAATCAAATCATCGACAAATGCATCGGCTTTGATTTCAAGCTTGGACTTTTGCTCGGTCGAAACCGGCACAAGGCCCGCTGCCTTTTCAGGCGCCACATGAGGTACAGGGGTGGGCGGGGTCAGCTCAAAATCGGTCGCGGTCTTGGTCGGTGCTGAAACGTTCAGATCAGGTGTTGTCTCGGTGCTCATAGCGAAAAAATCGTCGCTCCCTCATTGGCCAATACACAAGATAGGCTTGCTACCTTACTGTATTAGGCATCTAAAACACGTTGTTCAAGACTGCCCTTTTATGACCCCCTCGTCCATGGTTTTGCGATGTGCAGACTGATGTTTGGCGCTTTTGTTTGAATTGGATTGCCCTTAAAGGACGATGCAGAAGGGAATGAACTTGGCCGACACCGTCGAAAATTCTGGCAAAACTGAAGATTCTTCTACCCCACCTGCTGAAGAGAAGAACGCCACTGAGCGTGATCCTCATGCGGTTTTTGGCAAGGTCGATAGCGCGGGCGAAGCGGTTAGGGCGGCCACACAAAGCCGCTATGGTTTCAAGCGTGTGCTTGCGACTTTGCGCGGTTGGTGGCGCGAGGACGTGGTGGGAACGGTTGAGCAATCAGCCGTCATCGAAAAGCGCCGGGCCGAATGTGCTTTATCGGAACGCTATTTGTTCATGACTGCGATGAGTGCCGGGATTGCGGTGCTTGGTCTTTTGCTTTCCTCGCCTGCGGTTGTCATCGGGGCCATGTTGCTCTCGCCGTTGATGGATCCGATCATGGGGCTGGGATTTGCGCTCGCGATTGGTGACTATCAATGGCTCAAAAAATCGGCGCGCAGCCTTTTTTGGGGCACTATCATCGCAGTCGGTTTAACGGCAGCGCTGGTTTATTTCTCACCAATCCAAACGATCACGCCAGAGATCGCTGCAAGGACGCAGCCCAATCTGTTTGACCTGTTTGTGGCGCTCTTTTCCGCGCTCGCCGGTGCCTATGCGATGATCCGCGGGCGCGAGGGCACAATTGTCGGCGTGGCGATCGCGACCGCCTTGATGCCGCCTTTGGCAACCGTTGGCTTTGGCCTTGCGACGTGGAACTGGACGGTCTTTTCAGGCGCGCTTCTTCTTTACATCACCAACCTTATCACCATCGCGCTGACGGCGCTCGCAATGGCGCGCCTGTATGGCTTTGAATCCTCGCTGAGCGCGCGTAACAGCCTGTTCCAGAACATTGCCGTGGCGACCGTGTTTGTGGCGCTCGCCGTGCCGCTCGCCTTGTCGCTGCAACAAATCGCATTCCAGACCAATTCGCAGCGGATCATCCGGGCGGAGATCGAAGAGGCCTACGCTGGCAGCGTCGATATTGCACAACTTGATGTGGATTTTCGAGCCGATCCCGTCCTTGCGACAGCGACCGTCTATACCCCTTCGCCCAAGGTGAGCGCAGAAACTGAGATTGAAGCGGCATTGATTACGCGTCTTGGACGGCCAATTGAATTCAGTCTGCGAGAATTTGGAGTGGATTCAGGGGCGAGCGCTGCTCAGCAGGCCGCTTTGTCTGCTGCCCGCGCAAACGAAGAAGCCGCCGCCCAGCAGCGCGCAGAGACCTTGGCAACGCGGCTTGCGCTTGTGGCCGGAGTAGATGAAGACGACGTCACCGTTGACCGCACCCGCCGCCGCGCGACCGTGCGGGCAAGGGAATTGGAAGGCGCGACACTTGCCGCTTACCGCGTGCTTGAAATGCGCATCGCCAGGACTGAACCTGAATGGGTGATCGAATTGCTACCACCGGCTGGTGATTTGCCTGACAGCATTCCCTTTGGCGAAGAAGGGCCCACACTAGAAGGCGCTCAGGCGCTTGCCGTGATCGAATGGGCTGCAAATCGGACCGGCTTGCCGATTGTGCTCGAAGGGCGCGAAGAGGACGCAACGCGCGCAGCAGAATTGCTGGGTCAGCGCGGCGTGAATGTGACCGTTCAAAGCAGCTCAGGCCCGGTAAGGGCGAAATGGGGCGGGGGTTAGCGCTCCTTATCTTCAAGGATGCACAGAAAGCTTTCCTCCAACGAAATTGAAGCCGCAAATCGGGGAGAGGTCTCGGCGCTTCTTATTCGGCTTGGCTATCAGATATATCGACCCGAAGCAGACGTGGATGGAGTTGATCTTGTCCTGCGGCAGCCTTCGGGCGACCTTGTGAGCGTCCAGCTTAAATCGCGATTGACGGTCAACTGGAAGCTTTACGGTGGCAGGGGTATCTGGATGCTTTTTCCAGGTAGCCCATGGGACGCTGACGAAGTGCGACGGTGGTATTTAATGCCCCACGATTTGCTTTTTCAAGTGATGGAAAAGCGTCACGGCCACGCCCCCAAATGGGATGGGTCGTGGTCGGTTGCAAAGCCGGCGAAAGACCTTTTGGGGTTCCTCGAAAAGACAGAGCTGAGGGCTCTGCGCTGATTGCGGCGCAGACTACGCGGCTAATTCAAGCGGTACAATTTCGCCTGCAAGATACAGCTTCTTGGCCTTTGCACGGCTGAGCTTGCCAGAGCTTGTGCGCGGCAAAGTGCGCGGGGGAACCAGTTCCACTACACAGCTCATGCCGGTGACCGAACGCACCTTGTCAGAGATTTGTTCGCGCAGTTTTACCCGTTCAACCGGGTCCGACACGCGGCAATGGACCAACACAGCAGGAGCCTCCTCACCATTCTCGGTTTCAAGCGAGAAGGCAGCAATATCGCCGTGGTTAAAGCCGGGGAGCTGTTCCACAGCCCATTCGATATCTTGAGGCCAATGGTTCTTGCCATTGATGATGATCATGTCCTTGGCGCGGCCAACGATAAAGAGGTATCCATCGGCGGTGTAGCCCATGTCGCCTGTGTCGAGCCATCCATCGACGAGGCAATCCTCAGTCGCTTCCGGATTGCGGAAGTAGGAGTGCATGACGGATGGGCCACGGCACCAGACCTTGCCGATCTGGTGGTCTTCGCGGCGCTCTCCGTTTTCGCCTGAGATGAGCACTTCCATATCGGGAAGCGGCTTTCCGCAATTCACGATCGCACGGTAGCGGGCAGGGCGGCTAAGATCGCGCGGAGTACCCGACAATCGCTCTTCCTCGACCAGCTCAACCTTGATCCCTTCGCCCGGCGGCATGACGGTGACCGCAAGGACGGCTTCGGCAAGGCCATAGGACGGGGTGAAGGCGCTTGCCTTGAACCCTGCATCGCTAAAGGCGTTGACGAAGTTTTGCATGACATCAGGTCGGATCATATCCGCGCCGTTTCCGGCAATCCGCCAGCGCGACAGATCAAAGCGCTCGGCCACATTGGTCTGGCTCGAAATGCGGCGCGCGCAAATGTCGTAGCCAAAGGTGGGCGAATAGCTTGCCGTGTTGCCCGGATTGCGGCTGATCATGTCGAGCCAGGCCAGAGGTCGGCGCGCAAAGGCGTCTGGTTTCAACAGGTCAGCGGAAAACTGGTTGGCGATAAGCGACAAGAAACAGCCCACCAGCCCCATATCGTGATACCACGGAAGCCAGCTGATGCAGCGGTCATTCTCGCCCAGTTCCATCGACACCGCATGGCCATACAAATTGTGCAGCAACGCCTTGTGGGTCACCGCAACCCCGGTGGGGAAGCGGGTCGAGCCAGAGGAATATTGCAAATAGCAAATGTCATCCGGCGAGACTTCGGGAAGTTCAACCACCGGCGCGTCATACTTGGCAAAGTCCTGCCAGCTTATGCCAGAACATTCCTGACGCTCAGCCGCCTGGCTCGCCATTTCGGCGATCTCTTCAGGGTAGATCAGGACAACCGGATCAGAGCTTTTGAGCTGCACTGACAATTGATCAATATAGCTTTCCTTGCCGCCAAAGCTGGTGGGCAAGGGAAGCGGCACAGGCCATGCGCCAACGTAAACGCAGGCGCAGAAAAGCGCCGCGAAATCGGGGCCCGTTTCTGCGATCAATGCAACGCGGTCTTGTGGTTTGATGCCTGCCGCAATCAGGCGATAGGCCATTTGATGCGCATCTTCGCGCATCTCCGAATAGGGATACACCCGCTCCAGATTCCCGCGCATATCGTGGAAGTTCAGGCCCTTCCGGCTTTTGGCGGCATAATCGATGGCGTCATTAAAGGTCGCGAACTGAGCGCGGATCCTTGGCAATTCACAGTCATTCGGCGTCGGTGTTAACGGGGGCGTCAAAGCGGCGTCGGTCATAGTGTTTGCAGTACCCGTCATTTCCTGTGCGCCTTTCAACCTGTTTGGCCGTCGAACGCACCCTTTCGATCCCACACCCCCAGCGATTTTACATACAGACTGGGGGTTTTGTCTTTTCCATTTGATAAGGACTGTGGCACGAATAAGGCGAAATGACCCTTGATGGAAGCAAAAGGTCGCGCAAAACGCGCAAAAATGCCCGGTTTTCAGAGGAAGACGGTGCAAAGCGCGCATCTTCGAAAGATGTGCGTAAACCCAAAAAGGCGCGCCCACTCGACGAAACAGCCCTGCGCGATCTCGCATTATCCTACGCTGCGCGCTTTGCGACGACAGGGGCCAAGCTTGAAGGATACCTTGCCCGTAAACTGCGTGAGCGCGGGGTGGCAGAGGATGAAGAGGGCCGCGTGCAAACGCCTGATGTGGCGGGACTTGTCGCACGGCTTATTGATCTGGGTTATGTCGATGATGAGGCCTATGCGCGCTCTAAAACCCGCGATCTGACGGCGCGCGGTTATGGCGCAAGGCGGGTGGAACAGGCGCTTTGGGCGGCAGGGGTTGATGAAAACACCCGCGAAGAAACCGCCCCCAATGAAGCTGAAACAAGGCGCGCGGCTATCCTGCTTGCAAAAAAGCGCCGCTTTGGACCATTTTCGACGGCTTTTGATGAAGATGAACCTGCAGAACTGGCCCACAAACGCCGCGACAAACAGATTGCGGCGATGTTGAGAGCCGGTCACAAGTTTGATCACATCGCGTTCATCCTTGATGCACGCGAAGAAGCTGACATAGAGGACTGGCTCTTCGAAGCCGAAGAGGAAGCCAGAGAAGAAGAAGGTCCAAATTCATGGTGAGAATTGCTTTAGCACTGGCGGGCTTGGCGTTGGTGGCGTGTTCGCCCAACGGCACGGCGGCACAGGAGAGTGCATCCGTAACCACTCCTGCGGCCCAAACCTCTGGCGTTTCCGAAGCTGGATTGCGCCTGATCGATGTCACCATTGTCAGCGGCGATACAAGGCACAGCTTCACAACCGAGCTTGCAGCATCGCAGGAAGAACAGGCCAAAGGCATGATGTTCCGCACGCAAATGGGCGATGATGAGGGGATGCTGTTCCCATCCTACACTCCGCAATTCCGCAGTTTCTGGATGAAAAACACCCCGCTCCCGCTCGACATTATCTTCATCGGGCCAAACAAGCGTATCACCAATATCGAGGCAGGCGTTCCCTATTCGCTCGACAGTGTAACCTCGCGCGGTATGTCGATTGCGGTGTTCGAGATCAGGGGCGGCTTGTCCGAGGAACTTGGCATTGGGCCGGGCGATCTGGTTGAATTTGAATTGCCGGACGAGGCGAGCCTGTAGTTTTTCGCCGCCTCGCGCGCGTCTGGTGCATCTTGAAGCATCTTGCGGCTTCTTGCAGCTTCTTGCGGCTTGGCGTCGATCATCAATTCCGCTAACGGCTTCGCAAATGGGAATGACATTATGAGTTTTCTGGGCAAAATCTTCACCTGGTGGGACGGCGCAACCATTGGCACCCAATGGTGGGCCAAGCGCGTGGGCGGCGAGCATGTTGGCACCGATGCGGAAGGCAACAAATACTACCGCTCCAAAGGCACAGGCGGTCCAAACACCGGTTCTTACACACAAAAAGAGCGCCGCTGGGTGATCTACAACGGTGTGAATGACGCAAGCCGCGTGCCGAGCGAATGGCACGGCTGGCTTCACGGGTCGTTTGATGATCTGCCTGAAAGCCATCTGCCCCCTGCGAAAATTTGGGAATCGGACTACACGCCCAATGCCACCGGCACCCCCAACGCCTATTTGCCCCAAGGCATGATTGAGCGCGGCGGTAAGCGCGCGAAGGCGGACGGCGATTACGAAGCGTGGGCGCCTGAGGGCTAAGGCCTCAGACCCCAAGCGCCAAAAAGGTCGATTGATCGTGAGCCGCAGACTTTCTCTAACCCTGCCCATTCTTGCCGCCTTTGCGTTGGCGGGATGCGATGCGTTGGGCTCGCTTACGGACACTGAGGCCGAGGGAAGCGAGACTGAAAACGGCGAGGCGCAAACCCCTGCGCCTTCAGGTACGGCCACCGCTGGTGCTGCTGAAACCGGGATTGGTGCTGAGGATGATGCCACCCCCATGGCAGAACGTGTGGCGACCATTGGCCTTCTTAATAAGCGCAATAATGTGAGCAAAGACCTTGAACTTCGCCCGGGTGAGAGCGTTGAAGAAGGTCCGGTAATCGTGCGGCTGGAAG
Source organism: Erythrobacter longus (assembly GCF_000715015.1). Taxonomy (GTDB): domain Bacteria; phylum Pseudomonadota; class Alphaproteobacteria; order Sphingomonadales; family Sphingomonadaceae; genus Erythrobacter; species Erythrobacter longus. The sequence continues at coordinate 270,992 of NZ_JMIW01000006.1, read as the reverse complement.
CGTGCGAGCGCACCGCCCCTTATGAATTTCCGCAGGAAACGGGCGCTTTTGTGCAGCTTGATGTGCTGGAGCGCGGCCAGAACGAACACTCCCGCGTCTTTTCAGGCTGGCTCTTTAAGGAAAACCCCAGCCTCAACGTGGTTGAGCACCCGGTCTATGACGTTTGGGTCAAAGACTGCGCGATGAGCTTTCCCGGCGAAGAGTGATTGTCCACTTGCTGCGCTGAAAAGCTCGCAAAAGCCTCAGCCAGTTCAATTTCAGGGGCTCGCCGCGCCATTTCGACCAATTTGAGATACGCCTTTTGCGGCATCTCGACCGCGCCCATAGAAGCCAGGTGATCGGTCATAAATTGGCAATCGAGCAGTTTGTATCCGGCCTGCCTCAAACACGCGACCAGCCAGCACAGCGCAACTTTACTGGCATTGTCTGCGCGGCTGAACATGCTTTCCCCGCAAAAGACCGAATCGAACGCAACGCCGTAAAGACCGCCCACCAGCCGCCGCGCGCCGTTCTCGTTCCCACCCTCATCATGCTCCCAACATTCGATGGAATGGGCATGGCCCGCCTGATGAAGACCCTTATAGCTTTCGACAATGCGCCCGCTGATCCAGCTTTCCGGATGCCCCGGACGGGGCGCTGCGCAGGCGCGCATAACACCTTCAAAATCCTGATCCATCGTCACCGTAAACCGGTCGACACGCAGCACTTTGCGCAAGGATTTTGAGATATAGAGGCCTTCCAAGGGGATGATCGCCCGCTCGCGCGGTTCGACCCAGAAAATCTCCTCATCCTCGCGGTTGTCCGCCATCGGAAAAATCCCGCTGCGATAGGCAAGCAGCAAGGTTTCCACCGGGATAGGGCTTCGGATCGGGGAATGCATAGCGGGAGTATGTCTAACAGCCTACCGCCCTCGCGTCAGTATGCAATTGCCCTGCCCAGTAATCAAAGAGGGCAACAAAAGAGGGCGCTTGCCTATTGCAAATGCACGTTCTAAAGGCGCTGTCTTGCGTAGGGGCGTAGCTCAGTTGGTAGAGCGTCGGTCTCCAAAACCGAAGGTCCAGAGTTCGAGTCTCTGTGCCCCTGCCATTCTCACCACATTGTCGGATTGATTGCAGAGTACCTTGCATCACCCTTTTGGTGTGATGCGCAGGATGCGGCTGGTTTCGCCCTCTTCCTCGGTGAGGAGATAAAGCATTCCATCGGGCCCGCTGCGCACATCGCGCAAACGCACACCAAGCTCTCCGAAAAGCTCTTGTTGCTTGCCCAGCGAACCGTCCGCTTCCATTTCGATATGGCGCACATGGCGAAGCGCGAGAGCGGAGAGGAAGAGATCGCCTTGCCAATCGGGGAAGGGCGTGTCGGAAGAGGGTGGGCCTGAATATTGCGCAAATCCCGAAGGCGCGATTGAAGGGGTGAAATGGACCAGCGATTGCTCGGTTCCTTCCAGCGCTTCGAACGGTGATACCCGCCCGCCCGAATAATCGAGCGCATAGGTGACCGTGGGCCAGCCGTAATTGGCACCTTTTTCGATATGGTTGACTTCATCGCCGCCAGCCGGGCCATGCTCGTTTTCGAGAACGCGGCCGTCAGCGGCCACAAGAATCCCTTGCGGGTTGCGGTGACCGTAGGACCAGATTTCCGGCAGCGCGCCCTCCTGCCCAACAAATGGGTTATCGGCGGGCACAGACCCATCGTCATTGAGGCGCACGATCTTGCCAAAGTGGTTGTCGAGGTTTTGCGCCTCCTCGCGGAAGTGGAAAGCATCGCCTATGGGCATCAACAATGTGCCATCGGGAAGGAAGGCGATCCGTGCGCCATAATGGTTGCCTTGAATGCGGCTGGGCGAGGCACGGAAGATTTCTTCCCCATCCAACAGCTTCCCATCTGCATAAACGAAGCGCGCCAGAATAAGCGTGTTCTCGCCATTTTCGAGAAGACCCGCATAAGAGATGTAGATGAGATCATTGTCTCCAAACTGCGGATGCAAGACCACATCGAACAGCCCCGCCTGTATCCCATCGCCAAAGTGGACCGGGGGAAGTTTCCAGCTTCCGGTGAAGTCTTGAACCGTCTCTTGTGATCCATCGGGCTTAATCAACAAAAGCGCACCGGTCCGCTCTGTCACCAGCATGTTTCCGTCAGGCAGGAAGGCAAGCGACCACGGGTGATCGAGCCCCTCGGCCACCGTCTGGACCTCGTAGTTCACAGGGCCCGCATCCACGCGCCCTGCAAGTACGCTGGTCTTGTCACCGGTTGGTGATGCGCCCTGGTCCGTGCATGCTGCCAACGTGAGGGTCGCTGCGCCCAAGGCCAAAGTGGTAAAAATCGCGCGCATGTTCGTAGTCCTCGAAGCCCCGGTCGGTTTGCGACGCTTATCAGGTGACATGGAGCATTTGTCCACTGGCACCCATATCACTTGATCACACACGCAAAGCATCTAGTTTGCGCAAAGCTTTTGGAGAGAGAAATGAAGCGTTTTGGCCGGTGGATTGCCGCTTTGATTGTTGCAAGCATAGGCACCTATGTGCTGGCCGTTATCGCCAATGCGCAGTTTGTGATCGGCGCGCATAATGTGCCTGTGAGCCTCTCCGACAGACTTAATATGACCGCCTTTGATATTTCTAACATGTGGCTTTACCTTGCGGTTATTGCGGCCGCGTTTCTGCTTGGCTTTGCGATTGCCGCCTTGGTGAAACGCTTTGTGCCAAGCTTGGCCCGAGCCGCCTATCCGATAGCGGGTGCAGCTGCCCTCGGCATGGTTTTGGGCCTTATGTATTTGCAGTTCCAAACTGTCCCCATCAGCGGCGCGCGTTCGGCGCTGGGTTTTGTTGCGCAAGTGATAGCAGGCGGCATCGGCGGTTGGATTTTTGCAAAGGTTCTGGGCGCTCCGGCCAAACCTGCAATGGCTTGACACCAGCGCGCGCCGTTACGCAATTTTCCGGATGTGGCAATTTGCACATCGCGCCGCGCCAGCACCCTGCATTTTCCGCCCCGAGTTCAGCGATTCGAAGGACTTGGTGTCAGGCACGATCTCTCTCGAAATGGCCTGAAGATCATATCACGCGATGATATCATGCGGTGACCTCACTGGGGGGTAAGATCACCGTATGCCAATCCTTCGGATTGCTGCTCGCGGCCTGACGCAAAAGAGCAATCTTTCGCGTCCAGCTTGTGAGGCTCACTGCCACAAGGGCAATGACTTGTGGCGAAGCTGATCAAGGGTGCATGAGCCTCCAGCGGGCTCTTAATGAAGGCCGCAACTTATTGGGGGGACCCGTATCCGGGTGTTGGGAGCGTTCTTGCGAGTAGAACGCTCCCATTTCCGTTTTAACCAACCATCAATGGGTTAGTATTCCTCAGGCTCTTCGGGTGTGTCTGCCGTGTGGTTTGGCCCCGCATCGCGCATCCCCTGAGCGAGCTTGAACACCACTCCTGAAAGCAGCAGCAGAGCGAGCAAGTTAGGCAGAGCCATCGCCGCATTGGAGATGTCGCCCAGCCGCCAAACCAATGTAAGGTCCTGCGTGGAGCCGACATAAATCACCACGCACCACAATACGCGCCAGATCATGTGCAAGACCTTCTCACCGCCGCGGGTCGAGCCCGGGATGCGGTCATAGATGAACGTGATCGCCCGCTCGCCATAATAGCTCCAGGTGAGCAGAGTGGTGAACACAAACAGGATCAGCGCTGTCGATGCAATCAGCGTGCCCAGCGGGATCGCAGCGATCTCGAACGGGAAGGCTGCTGCAAAAGCGCCCGATGTCATGGCGAAGCCTTGAAGGTCACTTTCATAGGCATGGGCCACCGCTGCGCCGCCATTGGTGAAATCGCCCTGTACGGTGAGGATCACCAGCGCCGTCATGGTGCAGATCACGATCGTATCAATGAAACAGCCAAGCATCGCCATGCGGCCTTGTTGTTCCGGATCGTTGGTCTGTGCCACAGCGTGCGCAATTGGGGTGGAGCCCTGTCCGCTTTCATTAGAGAAAAGCCCGCGCGCAACACCGGCCCGGATCGCCAAAGCAATCATGGCGCCGGTAAATCCGCCCGCTGCTGCATCAAAGCCGAACGCACCGCGGAAGATCAGGCTGAAGGTCGCCGGAATATCCTGAATGTTCAGCATAAGAGCGATGAGGGCCATCACGATGTAGGCTCCCGCCATGAAAGGAATGACCTTCTCCGCCACGCCGCCGATTGATTTGATACCGCCGATAATGACGACGAACACGGCGATCGCTACGATCAATCCGCCCTGCCATTCCTCGATGCCGAACAGTTCATTGAGGCCGTCCGCCACGGCGTTTGCCTGAATGGAATTGCCGGTCACCATCGCTGAGAACAACGTGCCAAGACAAAAGACGATGGCAAGCCAGGTGAACTTGGGACCAAGCCCTATCATGATGTAGCTCATCGGACCGCCGCGATAGACCCCGTCGGAGGTCTTTTCCCGGTACCGGATCGCAAGCGAGCCTTCCGCAAAGGCAAGCGCCATGCCGATAAGTGCGGTGATCCACATCCAGAAAATTGCGCCCGGACCACCCAAGGCGATTGCGGTCGCGACGCCTGCAAGGTTGCCTGTGCCCACCTGTCCCGAAAGCGCAGTTGAAAGCGCAGCGAATGGAGAGATTTCCCCGTCACCTTCGCTTTTGCGTCCCTTGAACAGGCCGGCAAAGGCGCTGCCCAATTGGCGGATCGGGTAAAATTTGAGGCCGAACATGATGTAAAGCCCTGCGCCAAGCAGGATGATCACCATCGGCGGGATCGGATTGCCAGCAATCGACAGCCAGGAAAGCGTCTCGCCGTTCCAAGTCCCACCCCAGATAAAGTCAGAGACATTGGTGACGTGATCGATCATGCTCATCGACCCATTATCTGCTGCTGCCATTGTGTTTGAAATCCCCGTTAACTTTGCCCTGTGCCGCGCTGGCCTTATCTATAGGTGGCCAGTCCTTTGGCTGAATAGGGCCTAAGCTATCGCCGCAAGGGGCGGCTGGCTAGGGGAAATGAGCGTGCCACCGCGATTTGGCCCTCGATGGCCTGCTTGCTCTTGCCATTGGCGGGGAATCGCCCTATTCGCAGGGCCAATTCCGACATTGGTAGCAATTTGAGCCAGCCTGAGACCTTGTTCCTGGCGGCGATGAGCCCTACCTGAAAACGGATCAAACGGTAATTTCACGCGTAGCTGAGAGAATAAGCACATGGCTGAGGCACCCAAGGCCCCTGAAGCAAAGGGAGCAGCGCAAAAGAAGCGCAAGACGACTATCCCTGAATTCGTAAATCAGGTGCGCACCGAAACCAGCAAGGTGGTTTGGCCCACCCGCGAGGAGACGGTTCGCACAGCGATCTTCGTCTTTATCTTCATGGTGGTCCTCGCCCTGTTCTTCTTCGGCGTCGACAGCCTGTTCAACGCTGTCGTCAACTTCTTGCTCACGCTCGCCTGATTCAGGCGCACAAGCACTTTTCAAGGACACATTTTTCATGTCTCGTTGGTATATCATCCACGCCTACTCCGGTTTTGAAAACAAGGTGAAAGAGGCGATCCTTGCGGAAGCTGATCGTCTTGGCCTTACCGAAGGCGTTGAGGAAATCGAAGTCCCGACCGAAACCGTGACCGAGGTAAAGCGCGGCAAGAAGGTCCAGGTCGAGCGCAAGTTTATGCCGGGCTATGTGCTCGCAAAATTGCGCATGAACGATGACATTTATCACCTTGTGAAAAATACGCCGAAAGTTACCGGCTTTCTTGGCAATAACAACAAGCCGCAACCGATCAGCGAGCGTGAAGCGGCCCGTTACTTTGGCGGCGTTGAAGAAGCGAAAGCAGCGCCCAAGCAAGAGATCAGCGTCGATTATGAAATCGGCGATCAGGTCAAAGTGCTCGACGGACCGTTTGCAAGCTTCAATGGCGTGGTCGAAGAGCTCGATTTCGACAAAGCCAAGGTCAAGGTCAGCGTTTCGATCTTTGGCCGCGCAACCCCGGTTGAGCTCGACTTTGAACAGGTCGAACTGGTCAAGTAATCGCTGCTTGGGGGCATACGGTGAAGACCAGCCCCCGCATCTGCAATCGCAAGAAACGCTTTGCCACGCGCGCAGCCGCCGAAGAGGTCGCGGCGCGCGCGGACGTTACCTTGCGCGCCTACAAATGCGAGCTGTGCCACCAATACCACCTCACCAGCCGGACCAAGGGGATGAAAACTCCTTCGTATGAGCGAGGCGAGCTTTAGGTAATCCTGGCTTCTGAAATCGGGTCGCTTGGCCATTTTCCTACTTTGCCCAATGTTCGATAGGGGCTGCCGCATGAACATTGTGCCAGCTGTTTTTTGCTCCGCCATTCTTGTGGGCACTTGTGGGCTGTCTTTCGAGGGTAAGGTTTTTGGTTCCTGGACAGTGTGTCAAGTGTGTCAAACTCAGGCGGGCGCTACCGGCTTTTTTGCTTGCATATGCGCCCTGAAACGCTAGTGGAACGCGCTCGTGTTCAATGAACGCGAATCCATGCGGGAGGCCGTCTGATCGGACAGCTGCTTGACCGCTTAACATGATCCATCGCTGGGAACAGTGACGGAGACAGTGCGAAAGGAGGCCCATAGTGGCCAAGAAAATCGAAGGCTATATCAAGCTGCAAGTGCCAGCTGGTACTGCAAACCCGAGCCCGCCAATCGGCCCGGCTCTGGGTCAGCGCGGCGTCAACATCATGGAATTCTGTAAGGCGTTTAACGCTGCCACACAGGACCTTGAGAAGAACGCCCCGATCCCCACCACGATCACGGTTTATGCAGACCGCTCGTTCACCTTCACCACCAAAACCCCGCCTGCTTCCTTCCTTCTCAAGAAGGCTGCGAAGATCAAATCGGGTTCTGGTGAGCCGAACAAGAACAAGGTTGGCAAAATCACTCGTGCACAGCTCGCTGAAATCGCGGAAGTCAAAATGAAAGACCTCAACGCGAACGACATCGACGCTGCTGTAAAGATCATCGAAGGCTCCGCACGCGCGATGGGCCTCGAGGTGGAGGGCTAAGACCATGGCGAAACTGACGAAAAAGCAAAAAACCGTTGCTGAGCTCGACAATGAAAAGCTCTACACCGTGGACGAAGCCATCGCGACGCTTCGCGCGCACAAGGCGAAGTTTGACGAAACTGTTGAGCTTGCGATGAACCTTGGCGTTGATCCGCGCCACGCTGACCAAATGGTTCGCGGCATGGTCTCGCTTCCATCGGGCACGGGTAAAGACGTGAAGGTTGCTGTGTTTGCACGCGGCGAGAACGCTGACAAGGCAACCGCTGCTGGCGCTGACAAGGTTGGCGCTGAAGACCTCATGGAAGACATGCAGAACGGCAACCTTGATTACGACCGCGTGATCGCAACCCCTGACATGATGGGCGTTGTTGGCCGCTTGGGTAAAGTGCTTGGTCCAAAGGGCCTGATGCCAAACCCGAAGCTTGGCACTGTCACTCCGAACGTTGAGCAAGCCGTGAAGGACGCCAAGGGCGGCCAGGTTGAGTTCCGCGTTGAGAAGATGGGCATCATCCACTCTGGCATCGGCAAGCTGTCGTTTGATGACGCAGCTTTGAAGGCAAACTTCGAAGCGCTGACGCAGGCGATTGTCAAAGCCAAGCCAACAGGCGCCAAAGGCAAGTACGTCCAGAAGGTATCGCTGACCTCGACCATGGGTCCGGGCCTCAAGGTTGACCTGAGCGAGGTAGAAGGCGCGTAACGCGCTCAAGCTGCGAAGCGGTAGAGCAAGCGAAGGCTTCGCTTGCTCACTTCGGTAGAAACATCAAAAAGGGGCCGGAAGCGTTACTGCTTCTGGCCCCTTTTTTCGTTGTCGCTTTGCCTCACATTTAATCCTTCGCGCGCTCTGACCAGATCAAAAGCACCAGCGCAGTGATGATGAAGATCGCGCAGCCGGACAAAAGCCACGGGTTGATGAACCACATCTCGCCCCATTCAAATTCACCCCGGTTCATCGCCGCCCATCCGCCAAAGTGCTGGCGCACTGCGACACCAAGGCCGAACACGGCGAAAACGGCGGAGAGATAGCGGACGAGCCAGAAGCGCAGATTGGGCATCAGAAGCAGCAGGCCAAGCAAGCCAATCACCGTGCGTTGGGCGCGGCAATAGGGGCAGTTATAAACCAGATCCATCAGGTCCACTGTCCATGTGCCTGCACAAATCAGGATGGCGAGAAGGCCTACCCAGATACGATGGTTTAGCAATACGCCCGGCAGATCGGAAAAGAGGCCGCGTGCTGTGTCATTGGGCCCTTCGATGGTTGTCATATGATCCCTCACTAATATCTTGCGAAGCTCGCCTATCACAGTCCCCAATCCCGGGCCATTGGTCCCATGAACCCGCCTGCGAAAAACCCTTAGTCAGCGCAAGAGCTTCCTTATCCTTAACAAGCTTACTCAGGGGCACTGAGATAACAGCACGATTAAGGAAACTGTATGCCAGACGCCCCCGATACCATCACCGAGACGCGCACTCTGCTTGAAGAGGCGATGGAGCTTCAGAAGGCAGGCAATCTGGCCGCTGCCGAGACGCGGTACCGCGAAGTGATTGCGCGGGGGTATAGGGTGGTCGATGTGCTGCCGATCCTTGCAGGCATTCTGGGCCAGTGCGGCGCGAATGACGAGGCGATGGAGCAATGGGATGCGCTGCTGGCAATCGTGCCAGACCATGCGATTGCTCACCACGAAAAGGGGCTGATCTACAGCCGCACAGGTCGCATGGACAAGGCGATCACGGCGCTTGAGGCAAGCTGCGCGTCGGACCCGGACAATCCGGTCGCGGCAAGCAATCTGGGCGTGATGTTGTCCAATGCGGGGCGCAAGGAAGAGGCATTGGGGCAATTTGCCCGCGCATTGAGCCTGGACCCTGCAAACATCACGATTGAGCATCAAATCCGCCGCCTTCGCGCAGAGCTGGTGCCGTTCTGGCATATCCCGATGCTCAACGATACACGCCGCAATGATGCGTTTGAAGCAGCGATTGTGGCCGCGATTGATGAGGCAGGGCCAGATGCACATGTGCTCGACATCGGGACGGGGAGCGGGCTGCTTTCCATGATGGCCGCGCGCGCGGGGGCTAAGACGATTACGGCTTGCGAAATGAGCCCGGTGATCGCTGATGCGGCCCGCGCGATTATCGCTGACAATGGATTGGCAGACCAGATTGCGGTCCACACTGCGCCGTCGGGCCAATTGGAAGTGGGCACCCATTTAGAGGCGCGCGCCGATATTCTCGTCTCCGAAATCCTGTCGAGCGATCTTCTGGCTGAAAGCGTTCTCGACACATTTGAAGATGCGTACGAGCGTTTGCTAACGCGCGATGTGATTGTGATCCCGCGCGCAGCCTCGGCGATTGGGTGCCTGGTCGAAAGCCCGGTTCTGGACGATTATGTCTTTGTTGATGAGGTGTCGGGATTTGATGTCTCGCGCTTTGGTGCATTGGGGCCTGCGAAATTGCCGATCCACGGTACAATGACAGCTTGGAAGCGCCTGTCACCCGATGTGGAGTTGGTGCATCTCGACCTCACCAAACCCAAACATGGCAGCGCACTTCGCGAGCTTCGCATAGAGATTACCAAAGACGGTGTGGCCACAGGCATTGTGCAATGGATGCACGTCGATCTGGCGCAAGGGATCACCTTCGACAATCATCCCGATGGCTATACCGATGGTGGCTGGCTGCAGGTGCTGCACGCGTTCCCTGAGCCGATCACGGTGTGCGCAGGCGATGTGCTGAGCATTGCGGCAGGCCATGACCGTGAGACGCTGATCTTGCGGCCCATGGATGTGATTGCAGCGTCCGAATTGGCGCAGGTCCATGTGCAGGTCGCTTAATCGTGTTCCTGAATTCCAGGCTCTTCAATTGGCGCGCTAAATACCGCCGGGGGTAAAGTCCAATCCGTTGGTCGCGAGCCCGTCGGTAAGGCTGTCGACCGCGCTTTTCACCGTTTCTGCATCGGTGGAGCGGACCACAAAGTTTGCGCCTACGCGCCCCTCGCGGAAGAAGGGGTAGGAGCCGATCTGACACCCTTCATGCGCTTCTTCGACTTCGCGCAGCAGGTCTGCGATCTCGCTTTCAGCGGTCCAGCAGCCAACCGTCTCGGACAGCAAAGGCGCGCCGCCTTCGAGCTCTCCGGTGAGGGCATCAAGCATGCCTGCCGCGATATGCGGGACGCCTGCCATGACAAAGATGTTGCCGTGGCGAATGCCGGGGGCGCCTGATTTCTTATTGCGGATAAGCTCTGCGCCATCGGGTACACGCGCCATGCGAAGGCGGCCTTCATTGAGCCCGCCGCGCCCCTCGTAATAGCCTTCAAGAATGGAGCGCGCCTCCGGGTGGATCACGACGTCCACGCCAAGGGCTTTTGCGACCGCATCGACCGTGATGTCATCATGGGTTGGGCCAATGCCGCCCGTGGTGAAGAGATAATCGTTCTCGGCGCGAAGTGCGTTCACCGCGGCAACGATTTTGTCTTCATCATCGGCCACCACGCGAACCTCAGCCAGGCGAATGCCTTGCACCTGAAGCCATGTGGCGATTTGACCGATGTTCTTGTCGTGGGTGCGACCAGACAGGATCTCATCACCGATAATGACAAGGCCTGCGGTCCAGATTTTCTCTTGAACGGTTTTGGGGGAACTCATGGGATATCGTCTAAGCGAAATGCCCCGTGAAATCCATTCCTAAAGCAGCAGAGTTACTCCGCTGCCTCCAACTGTTCATCAGCGCCGCGTGCATTGGCACCAGCGCGCGAAAACACGAGGATGCCATCGTCCACCGGATCGCTTTCCATGCGCTTTTTGTCGAGGACATACTCCTGATTAAGCCGCCATGGATATGCATTCGCGTTCTTGGGATTGATGTCTTTGGCACGCAGAAGATAGCCGCTCGAATAATCCCCAAAGATGTCCTCATCCTCGATCGTCGCCTTGATCGCAGGTGTCATCGCCGGATTGACGATATCGGCTCCCTTAGCTTTCATTTCATTGAGGACACGGCACACATAATCGGAGTTGATGTCTGCGCGTAGGGTCCAGCTTGCATTGATATATCCAAACACAACCGCCAAATTGGGAAGGTCGGAATACATGCAGCCTTTGTAGTAATAACGCTGGGAGAAATCGACGGGCTCGTCATTGACACTCACCGCGATCTTACCAGCGATAGCAAGCTTCAATCCGGTTGCGGTGACGATAATGTCTGCCTCAAGGAATTTGCCCGATTTGAGGCGAATGCCGTTTTTCTCAAACGCTTCGATATGGTCAGTAACAACCTCAGCCTTGCCCGCTTTCATCGCTTCGAAAAGGTCATCATCGGGCACGAGGCAGAGGCGTTGTTCCCAAGGATTGTAAGGCGGGGTGAAGGCGGCCTTGTCGTAGTCCGGGCCAAGCGCCTTCTCGATGCCTTTATAAAGCGCTTCTTTGACCTTTTCCGGATTTTCGCGGGCGCGTTTGAAGGCGAAATCCTGAAAGCGGATGTTCTTGAACCGCGTGATTGCATAGGCAACCCGTTCTGGCAGGATTTTGCGCAAGAAGTTGGCAACCCCGTCTTTTGCAGGGCGCGCAAACATCCATGTTGGCGTGCGTTGGAGCATGGTGACTTTGGCCGCTTTGTCCGACATTGATGGGACAATGGTGACAGCCGTTGCGCCAGAACCAATGACTACAACCTTTTTGCCGGTGTAATCCAAGTCTTTGGGCCAGAATTGCGGATGGAGCACTTGGCCCTCAAATTCGCCCAATTCAAAGCCTGCATCATGCGGCTCATCATAGTCATAATAGCCAGAGCCCAGATAAAGGAAGTTGGCGGTCAAATGTGTGCGCGAGCCATCGGATAGCTCCATCTCGACGTGCCAGCGCGCTTCGTCTTTGCGAAAATTGGCAGAGATAACCTTGTGGCCAAAGCGGATGCGGTCACGGATTTTGCGATCGTCCACGATTTTGTTGAGATATTCGAGGATCGCAGGCGCATCCGCGATGCTTTTTTCATGACGCCACGGTTCAAAATCAAAACCCAACGTGTGCATATCGCTGTCCGAGCGAATGCCGGGATAGCGAAACAAATCCCAGGTCCCGCCCAGATTCTCGCGTTGTTCAATGATCGCAAAGGTGTGATTGGGCGCCTTCATCTGCATGTGGGCGGCCATTCCAATCCCGGAAATGCCTGCACCGACGATGAGGACGTCGAAGTCGGGTGGTGTTGCCAGCATATCTATTTTCTCTCCAGTTGACGTGAAGGTAAGCACATGGGGCGGGCAAAAGCGAGTCATGATTGCAAAAAGCAACTTACTTTGGCTTGCGAAGGCGAGTGCGAAGAGGCTAGGCGCTGCGACCATGAAGACCCCCTTTCGGCTCACCGCCGCCTCGCTCCTCGCTTTGTGTGTCACCTCTCCTGCCTTAGCGCAGGACGAAGGGGAAGGTGACGAGATTGTCGTGACGGGTGAGGGGCTTGAGCCTGCCTTGTCCAATATCGTGTATTCGACCGTCGAGATTGACCGGGAGGCGATTGTCTCTACCGGCTCAGGACGGCTCGAAGATGTGCTTTCCAATGTGGCCGGTTTTCAGCAGTTTCGCCGCTCCGACAGCCGTTCTTCCAATCCGACAGCCCAAGGTGTCACATTGCGGGCGCTGGGTGGAAATGCCACGAGCCGCGCTCTGGTATTGCTGGACGGGGTGCCGGTTGCTGATCCGTTCTTTGGCTACATCCCGCTATCGTCGATTTCACCTGATACGCTGTCAAACATCCGGGTGACGCGCGGCGGGGGCTCTGGACCCTTTGGCGCTGGCGCGCTCGCTGGAACGATCGAGTTGGAAAGCGCAGGACCTGCAACGATCGGCAATGCGGCGGCCAGCCTGCTGGTCAATGACCGCGAAGAAACGGAGCTTACGGGCGCCGTGGCACAGGAGCTTGGTGGTGGATTTGCGGTGGTGAGCGGGCGCTGGGACCGGGGGCGCGGCTTCTTCACGACACCCGACGACAGCCGCGTCCCGGCCAGCGCACGGGCGGCATTCGACAGCTGGCAAGTGGGTCTTCGCGCGGTTGCCCCGCTTTCGCCAGATGTAGAGCTTCAGGCGCGTGTGAGCGCTTTTGATGACGGGCGTACCTTACGCTTTGAGGGTGCGGATTCAAACCATCAGGGCCAGGACGCAAGCTTGCGGATCGTTGGTAGAGGCGACTGGCAGTTTGATGTGCTTGGCTATGTGCAGGCGCGCAATTTCGACAATATCATCATCAGTTCCACCCGCTTCACGCGCGTGCTCGATCAGCGCAATACGCCTTCCACCGGGCTTGGCGGTAAGTTCGAACTGCGCCCTCCTGTGGCAGAGGGGCACGACGTCCGCATCGGCGCGGATTATCGCCGCAGCGATGGAGAGCTTCAGGAAGACGCATTTAGCGCCTTTACCGGCGCCCTTCGCGAAAGCCGCCGAGCGGGCGGGGTGAACAGCAATCTTGGGCTATTCCTTGAGGATGATTGGTCGATTGGACCCCTTGTGCTGACCGGCGGACTTCGGGCCGATCACACTCGGATCGAGGATGGATTTTTCCGCGCTGTGGATGCCAATGGCAATCTGGTCAGCGAAACCGTGGCCCCTGACCGTTCCGACTGGACGGTTAGCTGGAGGGCGGGCGGAACCATCACTGCAGCGCGCGGGCTTTCCTTGCGCGCGGCTGCTTACACCGGCCTTCGCTTGCCAACATTGAACGAGCTTTACCGCCCTTTCGTGGTTTTCCCTGTCGTGACGCAGGCCAATGCAGAGCTGGAGAACGAACGGCTCGAAGGGTTTGAGGCAGGCTTTGACTGGCAACCCTCACGCGGCGTGGCGCTTTCCGTCACAGCGTTCGACAACAAGGTGAAGAACGCCATTGCCAATGTGACGATTGAGCCCAATCTGCGCCAACGCCAGAACCTGCCCGCGATTGATGCTGCTGGAATTGAAGGTGCGCTTGCCTTGCAATTTGGCGCGGTAAGCCTCGACGCATCGCTTGCCTACACAGATGCCACGATCGATGGGGAGGGTGCGTCCGTGGCGCTTGATGGGAACCGTCCACCACAAACCCCCGAATTTTCGGCATCGGCGACCCTCGCGTGGGAGCCGTCTCAGGGCGTGCGTCTTGCCGGAACGCTTCGGCACGTCAGCTCGCAGTTCGAGGATGATCAGGAAGCCGACGTCCTTCCAGCCGCGACAACGCTAAACTTGTTTGCGCAGGTTCCTTTGAACGACGCAGTGTCAATCATCGCGCGAGCAGAAAACGTGTTTGACGAGACGATTGTGACCCGCAATTCGGGCGGTGACATTGATCTTGGGGTCCCTCGGACCGTCTGGCTTGGCATTCGCATAGGGCTTTAGCCTACGCGCTATTTTTGGCGGACTTTCGAAACAAAATTGTTCCCAGGCAGCACGACTTTGCACAAATGCTGCGCTGCAGCGTAAGTTGTGGCATTTTTACATCATCGGCCCGATAACTAACTGAGGTCCCTTGGCAAGTCGGAAACCCCTGATAATCTCTGCTCCGGAAACCATTCTGGTATAAACCAGATGGAAGTGGAGAGAGAAAATATGACACGCAAGCTTGCCGCCTATGCGGCTGGCCTTATGGCCTGTAGTTCATTCACAGCACCAGCATTTGCGCAGGACGGTGAGACGGCAGCCGCGCCCGAGGCGGATGACAACGTCATTATCGTGACGGCAACGCGCCGCGCGCAGGACGTGCAGGATATTCCATTGGCCGTGACAGCAGTTGGACCTGAGCAGCTTGCACGCCAGGGCGTAAACGAGATCAGAGACGTCACTGCGGTGGCACCAAGCTTCTCCAGCACGACCGCGCAAACCGCCGCCGGTTCGGTGGTGCTTCGTGTCCGCGGCGTTGGTACGACTTCGAACAACATCGGGTTTGAGTCTGCGGTCGGTATCTTTATCGATGGCGCTTATCAGTCGCGTCCCGGTGTTGCTCTTGGCGAGTTCGTCGATATCGAACGGGTTGAGGTTCTGCGCGGGCCGCAAGGCACCCTGTTTGGCCGTAACACCTCGGCAGGCGCGTTGAACATTACAACTGTCCGCCCGGACTTGGGTGAGTTTGGCGGCTTTGCAAACGCAACTTACGGCCGGTTCGACGAGATAAGCCTGCAAGGTGCCGTCAACCTCCCGATTGTGGAAGACACGCTAGCGTTGCGCCTCACCGGTGCCTATCGTAAACGCGACGGTGCGATTGCAGTTGTTGATGCGACCGGCACCCAGTTCGACGACACCAATGACACTGACCGCTATCTTGTTCGCGGCCAAATCGGTTGGGAAACCGATAGCGGCTTCAGAGGTCGCATCATCGGTGACTATTCAAACAACCAATCCAGTGCCGGTGTTGCAACGTCGGTTTTCGAAACACCGATTGCCCCGTTTTACGCGGCGGTCGGCCTTCCGGGGAATGGTGGTCAGCCGTTGGGCAACTTCGCGACCAATCCTTTTGATCAGGCAGGATTTGACGAAGCGGCACAAGACCGTGCGGTTGCAGCAAGCTTCGCCCCGCGTGCCGATGTCGATAACTGGGGCATTCTTGGTGAATTCGAGCATCCCATCGGAGACAATGCGGAGGCGATCTTTATCGCGTCCTACCGCAGTTTTGATGCAGAAGAATTCTACGATTCAGACTTCTCTGCAGTCGATGTGTTTAACGTTGAGCTGCTGACCGAAATCGAGACTTTCACCGCCGAATTGCGGTTCCAGGGTGAGGCGCTTGATGGCCGTTTGAACTGGCTCGTTGGCGGTTATTATTCGGATGAACAGATCGAGGCGAACAACTCGTTTTTCCTTGGCGAGGATTACGGCGAATATATCGGCGCGTTGTTTGCAGGTCTTTCAGGCGGGGCAACGCTCGGAACGCTGGGGGCCAATCCGCTTACCGCGCTGACGGGCTTTGATCCAGCAGGCTCGACGAGCACCAACCGGTTCACTCAGGAAGCGGAAAGCTGGTCGATCTTCACGCACAACGACTTCGAGATCACCGATGGTCTCATATTTACGCTTGGCCTTCGCTATACCGACGAAAGCAAGTCGGGCGGGTTTGCGCAGGTCGCGAACACCAACGACGTCTGCAACACCCTTGTTCCTGGCTTTGTCAATGGGTCTATTCCAGGCGCATTAGGGCCGCTTGCACCGCTTGCATTGGGAACCGGGTGTTTTGGCTTCACGGCCCCGGCCGATCTTCCAGCGTCGGCGGTTCTTCCGCTGCCGCAAACCTTCCAGGCCGATTTTAATGATGATGAACTCATCTACACAGTCAAATTGGGCTACGAAATCACGCCGGATATCAGCACCTATGCCAGCTTCACCCACGGCATTAAGGCGGGCGGTATCAACCTCGATACAACCGCAGGCGTTCTGGGCGCAGACCCGACCTTCCTTTCGGAAGAGGTCGATGCCTATGAGGTCGGTCTGAAAGCCCGTCTGCTTGATGATGCAGTCACCCTGAACATCGCTGGTTTCCATCAGGAGTTTTCGAACTTCCAGGTTCTGGAATTTACAGGCGCTGCCTTTGAATCGTTCAACGTGCCCGAAGCGCTGACGACCGGTGTCGAGATTGAAAGCGTCATTCGCCCGAGTGACAATTGGACTTTCAACCTTGGCGCGACGATCCTGGATGCGCGGTATCCCGATGATTGCGCAGGCGATCTGACCAGCGTGACGGTTCTATCGCTATGCGGCAATGACCTCACCAATGCGGCGGAAATTACCGCGATTGCCGGGGCTCTTTATGAAACCGAACTCAGCGACACGCTTGAATTCTTCGCCGCAGGGCAAGTCCGCATGGTGTCAGACGAACGTACGTCGACACAGGCGATTGTCCCACCTGCGCAAGGGGCGACCGTCGCGGCAACCCAGGCCGCGATTGATGCGGCCCCGCTAATTGTTGCCGATGTTCAGGACGCCAACATCAAGATCAATCTGCGCGCTGGTATTCGGACATTCGATGAACGCATCACGTTTGAACTTTACGTCCTCAATCTCACGAATGAGATCACACGGGGCGTGACCTTCAACAACGTTCTTCGTGGGACCGGCGCGATCAATGCCCGCTCAAGCTTTACCCTTGAACCTCGCACCTATGGCGCGACGATCCGGACGAAGTTCTAAGCGTTCTAGCCAAAAACGAAGGGGGTGATCCGGGCAACCGGATCACCCTTTTTTTTACCTCAACAAAAAGGGCCGCCCGGTTTCCCGAGCGGCCCTTTTTAAATGTTTCTGATTGATCGGCTTACATGCTGCGTGCGATCAACATCTTCATCACTTCGTTTGAACCGCCAAAGATCCGCGTGATGCGGCTGTCGCGGTACATTTTGGCGATGGGGTATTCGTTGATGTAGCCAGCGCCGCCGTGCAGTTGCAGGCACTTGTCGACGACTTCGCCTTGAAGCTCGGTGCACCAGTATTTCGCCATGCTCGCGGTTGCGACATCAAGCTCGCCTTTAAGCAGCTTTGCGATGCAATCGTTGACGAAGACCCGCGCCGCTGTGCCGCGCGCCTTAAGGTCGGCGAGCACAAATTGCGTGTTCTGGAAGTCCCAGATGGTCTGCCCGAACGCCTTGCGCGATTTGACGTAGTCGATGGTGGTGTCGAGCGCTTTCTCGATGCCGGTGCAGGCACCCATTGCGATGACGAGGCGCTCCTGCGGAAGCTCACCCATCAGCTGGTAGAAGCCTTTGCCCTCGACCCCGCCAAGGACGTTTTCGGCTGGCACAAAGACATTGTCAAAGAACAGCTCCGAAGTGTCCGCTGCATCAAGCCCGATCTTGTCGAGCTTCTTGCCGCGCTGGAAGCCTTCTGCGCCTTCGGTTTCGAGCAGCATAAGCGAAATGCCCTTGGCGCGCTCATTCGGGTCGGTCTTGGCAACGACGACGATGAAGTCGGCCGTTTGACCGTTCGAGATATAGGTTTTCGCGCCGTTGATGCGGTAGCCATTGCCGTCTTTCAGCGCCGTCGTAGTAATCGACTGAAGGTCGGAGCCAACGCCCGGCTCGGTCATCGCAATCGCGCTGACAAGCTCACCGGTCACGAGCTTTGGGAGATACTTTTGCTTTTGCTCCTCGGTCCCGTGACGCACGAGGTAGGGAAGGATGATGGTGTTGTGCAAGGAGGCCGCAAAGCCATCGACATCGTGTTTTGATTGCTGGTCGATCACGACCATGTCGTGGCGAAAATCGCCGCCGTGGCCGCCATATTCGACCGGGACCGACACGCCGAGAAGGCCGGCGGCTCCCGCCTCGTTCCAAAACTCGCGTTCAACCTGGCCCTCATCGCGCCACTTCTGGACGCGCTTTTGGGGTGCGTGTTGCTGATAAAACTTGCCCACGGCATCGGCGAAGATCGAAATCTCTTCGTCTTCCATGAATTCGGGCTGCGCTACGTCAATGACGGGCATATCTCTCTCCTTAAATCCCAATAGAATTACGACAGGGCGCTTCAAAAGGACGCCCGCTTCGTGTTACTTGCCCTTCCAGTTAGGCGCGCGCTTTTCAGCGAAAGCGGCTGCGCCTTCCCGGGCGTCCTCTGAGACGAAGACAGGCGCGATCAGCTTGCCTTGGCGGTCATAGCGTTCGTCCATAGGCCAGCCGCGCGATTCCTTCATGATCTGCTTGGACACGCGCACGGCCAGCGGACCGTTTGCCGCGATCTTGGCGGCGAGTTCCTTCGCGCCTTCAAGCGCTGATCCTTCGGTGACAGTGTTGATCATGCCAAGCTCGTAGGCGCGCTTTGCATCGATAAAGTCGCCAGTCAGCGCCAGTTCCATCGCCACCCGCTCAGGGATTTGATCGGGCAGCATCATCACCCCGCCAGCCGCTGCGACAAGGCCGCGCTTGGCTTCTGGAATACCGAATTTCGCACCCGCATTGGCGACCACGAGGTCGCACGCGATCATCAGCTCAAGACCGCCCGCCAGCGCATAGCCTTCAACGGCTGCAATCAGCGGCTTTGCGGGAGGCGCCTGAACCACGCCGCCAAATCCGCGTCCCGGTACGCTTGGGCTTTCGCCGCGAAGGAAGCCCTTAAGGTCCATGCCCGAACAAAACGTCCCGCCAGCCCCGGTCAGAATGCCAACCCGCAGATCGTCTTCGGCATCGAGCCGGTCCATCGCCGCAGCAATCGCCTCGGATGCGGCCTTGGTCATGGCGTTCTTGGCTTCGGGGCGATTGATCGTGACGATCAGAACGCCGTCTTCGACCTCAGTTATAACTTCTTCACTCACCTGTTCGCTCATCGGGAGCTCTCCCTATCAAATTTGACATTTCAAATTGAAACTCAATTCTTGTGTATGGAGTGCAGACGCTTTACGCACCCGTCAACCGCATTTTCGATAAAAACGAGTTCAAGGGAAGAGAGACCATGGCTGAAGCATATATCATCGACGCAGTGCGCACCCCGCGCGGGATTGGCAAAAAGGGCAAGGGCGCTTTGGCCGATTCCCACCCGCAGCATTTGGGGGCAACGGTTCTGAAAGCGATTGCGGAGCGTAACAGCCTCGACACCTCTACGGTTGATGATGTGATCTGGTCCACCTCCACCCAGGATGGCCCTCAGGCGGGCGACCTTGGCCGGATGGCGGCGCTTGATGCTGGCTATGACATTACCTCTTCAGGCACCACGCTCGACCGATTCTGTGGCGGCGGCATAACTTCTGTGGCGCTGGCTGCTGCTCAGGTGATGAGCGGTATGGAAGACTGCGTTGTCGCTGGCGGCACTGAAATGATGAGCCTGACCGCAGAAATGGCGAAAGCAAAGATGCAGGCAGGGATCCCCGGTCCCATGATGGGCAGCCATAACGAGCGCCTCCAAGCCAAGCACCCGCAATCGCACCAGGGTATTTGCGGCGATGCAATTGCCACTATCGAGGGCTTCACCCGTCAAGAACTCGACGAGGTGGGCTACCGCTCACAGCAGCGCGCCGCAGCCGCAATCGCAGAGGGGCGTTTCGACAAGTCAGTTGTCCCAGTGGTGGATGACGAAGGCAATGTGATCCTCGACCGCGATGAATATCCGCGTCCGGAAACCACTCTCGAAGGGCTTGGTGAATTGAACCCGGCCTTCGTCAAAATCGCCGACGTGCCGCTCGACAAGAACGGCACCACCTTCCGGGGCCTGATCAATCAGAAGTATCCTGACGTGGACATCCAACACTTCCACCATGCGGGCAACTCTTCGGGCGTTGTCGATGGTGCGGCGGCAGTCCTCATCTGCTCCAAAGATTATGCGCAAAAGCACGGCCTCAAGCCCCGCGCGCGCATCGTCCAGACCGCCAATATGGGCGATGATCCCACATTGATGCTGAACGCCCCGGTGCCAGCGGCCAAGAAGGTTCTTGAAAAAGCGGGCCTCACCAAGGACGACATCGACCTGTATGAAATCAATGAAGCGTTTGCGGTTGTCGCGGCGAAGTTCGTGAAAGACCTTGAGCTTGATTGGGACAAGGTCAACGTCAATGGCGGTTCTATTGCTCTTGGCCACCCTATCGGCGCGACCGGCTCGATCCTTATCGGCACCATGGTCGATGAGCTTGAGCGTCAGGGCAAGAAGCGCGGCCTTGTCACCATGTGCGCGGCCGGAGGCATGGCCCCTGCGATCATCATCGAGCGCGTCGAGGACTTCGTAGACTGAGGCGCTAGATCATGGTGGCAGACAACACCCCGGTCATCATCGGCGTCGGGCAATATTCGGAGCGTGTTGGCGAACCGGGTTACGAGGCATTGTCCTACATGGACCTGGGCGGGCGTGCGTTGGCAGCAGCGATTGCTGACAGCGGCGCCACCCAGCCCGTCGCGCCCATAATCGACACCGTGGGCGCGATCCGCGCCTTTGAAATCTCCCGGCCCGACCGCGAACCGCCCTTCGGTGGCTCGAACAATGTGCCGCGCTCGATTGCAAACCGCGTGGGCGCGAACCCAAGCCGCGCAATCCTCTCGACCACCGGCGGCCAGTACAACCAGTACCTCGTCGGTGAGTTCGCTGAGGCGATTGCGGCGGGTGAGAGCGGGTGTGCAGCCATTGTCGGGGCGGAGGCGATTTCGACCGCCCTTGCGCTTGCAGCCAAAGGCGAAAAACCCGATTGGTCCGAAGAGGTCGAAGGCAGCCTTGAGGACCGGGGCTATGGCAGCGATGGCCTGATGGAAATGGGTCTGTTTGCCCATGGCGCGACCGGAGCCATCCCGCTGTATGCCATCGCCGAGAATGCGCGCCGGGCAAAACTGGACCTAAGCCTCGATGAATATCGCCTCAAGATTGGCGAGCTGTTCGAACCTTTCACGCGCGTTGCGGCGAACAACCCTCACGCGGCCGCTCCCAAAGCGCGCAGCGCTGAGGAACTTGCCACCATCACCGAGCGCAACAGGATCGTCGCAGAGCCCTATGCCCGCATGACAGTGGCGCGCGATCAGGTGAACCAGTCGGCGGCGATCCTGATCGCAAGCGCCCGCAAAGCGCGCGAAATGGGCGTGCCCGAAGACAAATGGGTGCATATTCACGCCGTCACCTCGGCGACCGAATTGGAGCTGTCCGAGCGGCCTGACCTGTCCGCAAACCCGGCTTCGATTGCGAGCGTTGAGCAGGCCTTGGCCATCGCGGGCAAGGCCATGGAGGACATGGCCTTCCTCGATTTCTACTCCTGCTTTGCAATCCCGGTGTTCAATCAGATTGATCACTTTGGTTTGAGCGCCAACGACCCGCGCGGGCTCACGCTGACGGGCGGGTTGCCGTTCTTTGGCGGGGCCGGAAACAATTATTCCGCCCATGCGATTGTCGAGGCGGTTGAGCGCGTGCGTGCCAACAGGGGCAAGTTTGCTCTGGTGGGCGCAAACGGCGGCTGGATGAGCAAATATGCAACCGGCGTATATTCGACCGAGCCAGCGGACTGGTCGCAGGCGCGCGTTGCCAAACTGCCCGATGCCAACAACGGCGTCCCGCGCAGCCACGAGCCGTTTGAGAGCGCCGTGGTTGAGAGCTACACCATCAACGTCACCAAAAAGGGCGCAGATGCAGTGTGGATTGGCCGCAATGATGCTGGCGAGCGAGTGGTGGGCAATGCGGATTTGTCCAACGAACCCACCCGCGCGGCGTTTGAGGGGGGAAGCCCCTTTGGCGCCAGGCTGGCTGTGACCCGCGATGAGCGTGGCCGCAATATCGGACGCATCGCCTAAACCTGCCACTATCCCACTCGAGGGACTGTTCTGATTTCCTACCGCTCCAACGAGCGGCTGAGGATGCCGCCCTTTGACAAATGGCGGCGTTTGAACTAGATAGTTTCAAACGAAACTACATTTCGTTGATTCCTCTCTCGGCAGCGTTCATCACATAAGGCATCACATATGACCATCTATCCAGGCGATCTGTTCGAAAACCCCGCTGGCCTTGACGGCTTTGAGTTCGTCGAATTCTCAGCGCCGGAAAAGGGTATGCTTGAACCTGTGTTTGAAAGCATGGGCTTTACCCACATCGCCAACCACCGCTCGAAAGATGTGGCTCTGTGGCGTCAGGGCGGGATCAACCTCGTGGTGAATTATGAGCCAAAGTCCGCCGCATGGTACTTCGCGCGCGAGCATGGTCCCGGCGCCTGCGGCATGGCTTTTCGCGTGCGCGATGCAGCCAAAGCCTATGCTCATGTGCTCGAACAAGGCGCAGAGCCTGTTGCCAATGCGCCGGGTCCAATGGAGCTCAGCATTCCTGCTATTCGCGGGATCGGCGGCTCGATCCTCTACTTCGTTGATCGCTATGCTGATGAAGGCGGCGAGGGCCTCTCAATCTATGACATCGACTTTGAGTATCTTCCCGGCGTCGACAAGCATCCAGAAGGCTGCGGCTTCAAGCTGATCGATCACCTCACCCACAACGTCTACGGCGGGCGCATGGCCTATTGGGCCGACTTTTATGAGAAGCTCTTCAACTTCCAGGAAATCCGCTATTTCGACATCAAAGGCGAATACACCGGCCTCACTTCCAAAGCGCTGACCGCGCCTGATGGAAAGATCCGCATTCCGCTGAATGAAGAGGGCGAGAACGGCAAAGGTCAGATCGAAGAGTACCTGCGCGAATATAACGGCGAAGGCATTCAGCACATCGCGCTCATCTGCGATGATATTGTGGCGGCATGGGACCGGCTGAAGAAGCTAGACGTGCCGTTCATGACCGCGCCGCCAGAGACCTACTATCAGATGCTGTCCGAGCGCCTCCCCGGCCACGGCCAAGACGAAAGCGAACTCAAGTCGCGCGGGATCCTGCTGGATGGCACGACCGAGGGCGGTGCACCGCGCCTCCTCCTCCAAATCTTCGCAGAACCGCGCATTGGCCCCGTGTTCTTCGAGTTCATCCAGCGCGTGGGCGACTACAAAGATGGCTTTGGTGAAGGCAACTTCAAAGCCCTTTTCGAGAGCATCGAGCGCGATCAAGTCGCGCGCGGCGTGCTCAATGTTCAAGAGGAGCCTGCGCAATGAGCCATCCTGTCAAATTGGGCGGCGTCCATCACACGGCATTGCGCTGCAAGGACGCCAAGGAAACGGTTGAGTGGTATGCCCGTGTGCTCGGCATGGAATACACCACCGCCTTTGCCGAGGATCACGTGCCCTCAACCGGCGACTACGATCCGTATATGCACGTGTTCCTTGATGCGGGGAACGGCAATATCCTCGCCTTTTTTGAGCTTCCCAATCAGCCTGAGATGGGCCGTGATGAGAACACGCCTCAATGGGTGCAGCATTTTGCATTCAAGGTCGGCTCGGAAGAAGAGCTCCTTGCCGCCAAGGCTCACATCGAAGCTGAAGGCATCGACGTGCTTGGCCCGACCCATCACGGCATCTTCAAGTCGATCTATTTCTTCGACCCCAATGGCCACCGGGTGGAGCTTGCCACAGACATTGGCAGTGATGAGCAATATGCAGAGCTCAAGCGCGTTGCCCCTGTGATGCTCGACGAATGGAGCAAGACCAAAACCGCACCGCGCCATGCCGATTGGCTGCATGAGATTGCCAGACAAGAACACGGCAACGCCTGAATACGGCTACTTGTCATTCCAATGAAAAGGGGCGCGAAGGTCTGACCTTCGCGCCCCTTTTTTGCGTGATTAGCCTGGAAGGCCGGGCTTAGAAGCCGCCTGAGATACCCAGGAAGAAGAACCGCCCACGTGGACCCACTGGGCGCGCGAGGCTCCCGAGGAATGGTGTGCGGTCGAATACGTTGTTCACGCCGCCAAACACCTGCACGTTGTCCTTCACATCATAAGTGAAGTTGAAGTCATGCTCGAACGCGTTTCCGGTGCGGAACTGCGATGGATCGAGCAGGCCGGTGTTTTCAGACACCACGACTTCGCCGCTGACGATTTCGACATCGGTGCTGGCCGCGTTGGAGCGTTGCAGCGTGTTGTCTTCGAAACGGGTTCTCCAACCAACGCTCCAGTTGTCATTGCGCCAGTTGAGACCGAAGTTTACGATCCAGTCCGGGTTGCCGATGACGCCCAGAAGGTCGCTTACGGTTGCCTGGTCTGTGATCAGCAGCTCTTGTTGAATCGGGTCGGGTTCATTCGCGATGGTTTCGCCAATGACCGGGTCGCTTTCGGTGAAGCGTTCCAGGAAGTGCGAACCCGCAGCTGTCAGCTGGAACACACCCAAGTCACCATTGCCAAACGGCGCATCGAATTCATACCGGACTTCAAAGTCGATCCCGCGAGCCCGCAGGAACGCAAGGTTGATATTGCCTGACGTAAAGCCGGAAATCGCACCGCCATTGTTCGGGTTACGCTGAATTGCGCCGCAGAACTGGTTGTCGGTCGATGGCAAATCAACACATGCGTTGGCAATCGCCTGACCCGTCAGGCTGCCAACAGCGTCCGTGATTTCGATGTCGTAATAGTCGGCAATGACCACAAGACCATCGAGCGCACCCCTTGGTTCAAAGATACCGCCAATCGTGAAGCTGTCCGAGGTTTCCTCGATCAGGTTCGGGTTGCCGCCGGTTGTGCCGGTAACAAACGCGGTAAGGAAGTCGGAGCTGTCGAAGCCCGCTGCGACAAACTCGGCGCAGTTTGCAGGACGGTTTGCGCTTCCGTTGTTGATGTTGCCATCGTCACAAGGGTCAGCGTCCACATCGATGAAAGCTGCGGTTTGTGGGCCGAAAAGCTCACCAATGTTAGGCGCACGGATGGCCCGTGAGTACGTACCGCGAAGGGTCAGCCATTCGACCGGGGAATAGATCGCACCAAACGAATATGTCTCTGTGCTTCCGATGGTGTTATAATCGGAATAGCGACCCGTTGCCGAGACTTCGAGCAGCTCAACAAACGGCATGTCTGCAAGCAGCGGAAGCCTGATTTCACCAAAACCTTCATAGACCGTGATGCCCTGACCGTCGGTTGGCGACGGGCTGATGACAACGGCGTTGTTGGTGATGACGTCGCCTTCGATCTGGAAGAAGGCATCGGGTATGAACTGCGAGGTGTCTTTGCGATATTCAAAGCCTGCCGCAAAGCCGATAGGACCACCGGGAAGCTCAAAGAAGTGCCCGGTGTCGCCAGAGAGAACCGCGAGGAACTGCTGCTGTTCGATGGTCGTCGTATCGAGCAGGTTGGGGAAGGCGAACGCTGCGCCATCACCGCTGATCGAGTTCGGTCCCAGAATGTTGATCGGAGCGCATTGTCCATCAAGGATTTGATAGGTGACAGGCCGCGTCAAACCGCTGACGTCGACGCCATTGATGATCGTGCCATCTGCGAACAGCGGCGGACCACCAACAAAAAGAGCGCCAGGCGATGGGTTGCCGGTGACTTCGGAGCGGCAAACAATATCCCCGACCTGCGCAGTGCCAGCATCAATAGCGATATTCTCACCATTGCGGATGGCGTTCAACGTGCCCGGACCGTTACCGCCAAATGCGGCAATCGGGTCGGTTCCATCAAGGTTGCCAGCGGTCAGCGCGACGGCGTCAATCGCGGCGAAATAGCGGTCGTTTACACGGGCGCTGCGGAAGGTGTCGTCCACCTCGGTACGGCCCCAGGTGTAGGTCGCTTCAAGCGCGATGTTATTGTCAGGCGACTCCCAACGCAGGCCACCCGATGCGCGGATGGTCGAACGCTCGATATCGGTGCCTGAGCCGGTCTCAGAGCCGAGGTTGTCGCGCGCAACAAAGATGCTGGGCGTGTCGGGGCCAAGCGCATCCACAACCGCAATCTGGTCAACCAATGCTTGTGGCAAGAACGGGTTGTCGAGCGCGATTGGAATGTCGTCCGAGAATGGAATGCCGGCGATATTGCTGGTTTCGACATAAGAGAACTTTGCATCGGCAAAGAATGTGAGATTTGGCGCAATCTCATAATCCACGCCCGCGGCCGCGTTAAAGCGGGTTAGCTCCGGAATAAGCGTGAGGCCCGGCGCTGTTTCACCAATGGCGATGCCATCGCCGCCGCTAGCGTTGAATGCCCCGGTTGAAATGCCGGGATTAAACGCCCGCAAGTTTCCACCGGCGTCGATGATCTGAAGCACGGGAATAGAGGTGCCCGGTATGTTCGGGATAGTGTCCGTCGCCGGGTTAAAGTTGGACACGAACGACAGCAACTGACCAAACGGAAAGGCAAACGGGGTTGGGTCAAGCGCAATGGTAGAGCCAGCACTAGACACTGGAAGTGTGCGGTTCGGGACAAACGCATTCTCTGCATCGGGATCGAGGCCCAGGATACCGTTCAAGAACGCGTTGCTCGGGTTGAACGAGGAGAAACCGGGCCCTGCAAAATCAGGGCGGTCGCGGTTGAGGATCGATGTGGAGTGCGAGTATTCAACCGCGAAGACCGCGCTGCCGCGACCATCGTTGAACGTCCCGCCCCCTGCTACCGAGCCGAAGAATTCCTCTGCATCGCCTTCGTCGCTGATCCCGCCTTGGAGGCGATACTCAAGCCCGTCAAAATCACGGCCATCGCGCATGATATAGTTCACAACGCCCGAAACAGCGTCTGCGCCGTAAACGCCAGACGCGCCGCCGGTTAGAACTTCGACATTGGCGATAAGCGCCGATGGAATTGAGCCGACATCAACCGTCGCGGTGCCTTCGATGCCCGGCACGTGACGGCGTCCATCCTGAAGCACCAGTGTCCGGTTCGTGCCCAGTTGGCGCAGGTTGAGCGTGCTGGCACCGGTGAGAGCAAGGCCTTGGGCGTCCGAAAGTGTCGCTGGGTCTGAACCTTGAAGTGCGGGGAGTTCGCGCAGTGTTTGCGAGATGTCGATTTCACCGGCCGCCCGAAGGTTTTCGGCCGTGATGACTTGAACAGGGCTGGGCAGAGAAGTTGTCGAATCCGTCGCGATGCGCGATCCGGTTACGACAATCTGATTGCTTTGCTCCTCCTCTTGCTCACCCGAAGCGGTGGTAACATCCTGAGCGAGAGCAGAAAATGGAACAGTGCTGGCCGCCGCAAGCAGCAATGCTTGCGCCGAAAGTTGGAGAGGTTTCATCGGTACGTCCTTTTTTGTTCTGCCCTTATGCTCAAGCTCAGTTTTGCGAGTGTCAAGGAAGCGGCACTGAAAAAGACCAATTCTGTCGCTCAGATCGAAATATTGTTGCTCTATGGGCACAGTGAACGGGGGTATTCCATTGCACCCCTATGCTCTTAAGCCGGCAGGATGTCTCCAACGCGTTCTCTTGCGCTCTGCAATGTAACGAGTAAGACCATGGCCATGATGACACGACCTTTCCGGCTCTGCGCCGCATATCTTGCAGCCGCATTCGCTTGTCTTACCGCACATAGCGCGGCGTTTGCCCAATCGTTTGAGGAGGCGCAGTTTGATGCGGCTATACCGACTTTAACCGAAGTGATCGGGCATCAACCCGGAGAGCGGATCACAAGTCCCGAAGAGACTGTCCAGTATCTCAAAGCGCTTGCCGCAGCAGCGCCTGACCGTGTGCGGATGGTCGAATATGCGACCAGCTGGCAGGGGCGCAAATTGCATTATCTGGTGCTGACGGCTCCTGAAAACATGGCGCGGTTGGGCGAAATTCAGGCGGATATGGCCAATATTGCCGCTGGCCGGGCAAGCAACGGTTCCGCGCTGCCGGTGACCTGGCTTGCCTATTCGGTCCATGGCAATGAAATCGCATCGACCGATGCGGCGATTATGATGGCGTATCATCTGATTGCCGCGACAGATGATCCCCGCGTTCAGCAAATCATGTCTGACACAATTGTTGTGCTTGATCCGGTCCAGAATCCGGATGGTCGGGCTCGTTTTGTCAGTCATTTCCGCAATGCTCTTGGTATGATGCCAATCGGTGATCGTCAGGCAGCTGAACACGACGAAACCTGGCCAAGCGGGAGGGTCAATCACTACATGTTTGATCTCAACCGCGACTGGTTCACGTTGAGCCAGCCCGAAACACGCGGGAAAGTCGCCGCGTTGCAGGAATGGAACCCGGTTGTTGTTGCGGACATCCATGAAATGGGCGGGGACCAAACCTATTTCTTTGCGCCAGCTGCCGACCCGGTGAACCCCAATATCACCCCAGAACAGCTGAGCCTGTACGAAGTGATTGGGCGCAATAATGCGCGCCATTTTGATCGCATCGGCGAACCATACTTCACCCGCGAGATTTTTGACCTGTTCTATCCGGGATATGGCGACACATGGAACGCGCACCAGGGTGCGGTTGGTATGACCTATGAGCAAGGGTCTGCCAGAGGGCTGGTCTGGGATCGAAGCGATGGCACAGTTTTGCCTTACGCGGCCACCGTCAGAAACCACTTTGTCGCAAGCCTTTCGACAGCAGAAGCGGTCGCCCTGAACGCGGATCGGTTCTTGGCCGATTACGCCAATTACAGGCGCGCCAATGCAAACGGTGCTACGGGATCGGGCTCTTATGTGATTGACCTTTCAAGCCGCCGCTGGAACGCGGAAGGGCTCGGCCGAAGGCTCGCAGCGCAGGGGATTGAAGTGGTCCGGCGCGATGGTCCGGTCACCGCTTGCGGGCGGTCTTATCCGCAAGGCTACATCGCCATTCCCCAAGCGCAGCCTGCCGGTAAGCTGGTGCGAAGCTTGCTTGACAAAGACACCGAGCTGCCGCGTGAATTTATCGTAGAGCAGGAGAAACGCCGATCTCAAGATCTTGCGCATGAGCTGTACGATGTGACGGCTTGGGCTGTGGGTGCGATGTCTGGCGTTGAGGTTGATCTATGCAATCGCGCGGTCGGTGGGCAACGGTTGACGGGCGCAGAGCCGATTGCTCCTGTTGGCAATGCCTCAGGTGCCTATGCAGTGGCTGTTCCATGGAACGACAGCGGACAGGCGCGGCTTGTCACGCTTGCCCTTCGTGAAGGCATAGATGCGCGTGCAAGCGATGAGGCATTCACGAAAGATGGGCGCACCTTCCCGCGCGGAACCGTCCTGTTCCCTACTGCAATGAATACGCCAGAGCAGATGGCGCGTTTGCGTGAGCTTGCCGATCAGGTCGGCGCAGAAACCGTGGGTATCGCTGATAGCTGGGTCGAAGACGGGCCTAACCTTGGCAGTTCTTCCTTCGTGCGTCTTACCTTGCCTAAAGTGGCGATTGCATGGGACGAAGGCGTATCGCAGCTGAGTGCAGGTAGCATGCGCTATGTTCTGGAGCAGCGTTTGGGCCTGCCGGTGGTGCCTATTCGCACCAACCGTTTTGGCCGGGCTGACCTTTCGGATTACGATGTGGTGCTTGTGCCCGACGGTTCGCCGCGCAGTGCGATGGGATCTGGCGGTGTTCGAAACCTGCGCAGTTTTGTGGAGCGGGGCGGGATTCTTGTGGCTGTGGGCAATTCGCTTGGCGCTTTTGCTTCGGGCGATGATCCGCTTCTTTCCATTCAGCGCGAGGCCGCTCTTGGGCTCAGTGCTTCTGATGACAAAGAAGAGGCAGGATCGCTTACCAAGGCGACCGAAATCACAAACGAAGAGGAATACCGCGAGGCTATTGCCAGCCAGGAAGCTCTCCCCGATACTTTGCCCGGTGCGCTCTTGAATACGGTTGCCGATAAAGAGAGTTTCCTGTCCGCCGGTTATGATGAAGGCGCGGTGGTCCTTGCAACTGGGTCCCTGGTATATACCCCGCTCGACCGGGCCGTTGGCAGCAATGTGATGCGGTTCGCGGCTCCGGGCGTTTTGATCGAAAGCGGCTATGTCTGGGATGAAAACCGGCGCCAGCTGGCGTTCAAGCCTTATATGATGGCGCAAGGAACAGGGCGAGGTCTGACAATTGGCTTTGCGCATGATCCCTCGACCAGGGCGTATCTTGATGGGCTTGATCTTTTGATTGCAAACGCTGTTCTGATCGCCCCCTCGCGGGTTCGCTAGGGCGCACGCATTCGTTAAAGGATTGCAGTTTGTCGATTGCCATCAGCCAATGATGGGGCCTGTTTGAATCTGGTGCTTTACATGGGCAACACACCTCACTAATCTCACGGCAAAATAGAGGGATGTGTTTCATGCTCGAACTTAAGAATGTCAGCCACGTTTATTCTAACGGTGTGAGAGCGCTTGATGATGTGAGCCTGACGATCCCCAAGGGCATGTTCGGACTGCTTGGGCCAAACGGCGCAGGCAAATCAACCCTGATGCGCACGGTTGCGACGCTTCAAACGCCAAGCTCTGGTGAGATTACGTTTGATGGTCTCGACATCCTTGCCGAACCCGAAGCCTTGCGCAAACGCCTTGGCTATCTGCCACAGGATTTCGGCGTTTATCCGCGCGTTTCCGCCTACGATATGCTTGACCACATGGCGGTGCTCAAAGGCATTTCATCACGCGGCGCGCGTAAGGATACGGTCGAGACGCTCCTAAATCAGGTCAATTTGTGGGACGTGCGCAAGAAAGCGATTGCGGGTTTTTCTGGCGGTATGCGCCAACGCTTTGGCATCGCGCAGGCATTGATCGGAAATCCTGATCTCATCATCGTTGACGAGCCGACCGCCGGTCTTGACCCGGAAGAGCGCAACCGTTTCCTCAACCTGCTTGCTGAAATTGGCGAGAATGTTGTCGTGATCCTTTCCACTCATATCGTCGAAGATGTCGCCGATCTGTGTCCATCCATGGCGGTTCTGGTGAACGGTTCGATCAAGCTTGAGGGCGCGCCCAGGGATTTGATGACCAAGGCGCGCGGCACGATCTGGGCCAAGACTATCGAGCGCGGTGAGCTTGATGGTTATCGCTCCATGTATGAGGTTATCTCCACCCGGCTTTTCGCAGGTGAGACGATCATTCACATCTTGTGCGACCATGACCCGGGCGACGGTTTTTCGAGCGTCGATGGCGGGCTGGAAGATGTCTATTTCTCAACCCTTGCGCAAAGCCGCCGTGCGGCCTCTGAAGCCACGCAAGCAGCGTAAGCGGGAGGCACGCCCATGTTCGGTTCGATCGCGCTTTTTGAGCTGCGTTATCAGTTGCGCAACCCGGTATTCTGGGCAGCGACAGCTATTTTCTTCCTCCTGACTTATGCGTCTGTTGTGATCGAACAGGTCCAGATCGGCGGTGGGGGCAATGTCAATGTGAATAGCCCGTCGGCAATCCTGCAGGTTCAGCAGATCATGAGCCTTTTCTTTATGTTCGTGACCACGGCATTTGTCGCCAATGTCGTCGTGCGTGATGATGACAGCGGATTTGGGCCCATGGTCCGTTCCACACAGGTCACAAAATTCGCCTATCTTATGGGGCGGTTTGCAGGGGCCCTGTGCGTCGCCCTTATTGCCTTTGTCGCGATACCATTTGCGATCTTTATCGGGTCGTTGATGCCTTGGCTCGATACAGAAACTCTGGGCCCAAATCGATGGGCTGACTATCTGGTCAGCTTCGGATTTTTCTCCGTGCCAAACGTGCTCTTGCTCAGCGCTGTGTTTTTCGCTGTGGCGACTGTCACGCGCTCGATGATGTACACCTATGTCGCGGTGGTCGCCTTTCTGGTGCTGTATTTTGTGTTTCTGGGCGTAGTTGCAGGAGAGCCGGAATATCGCGATATCGCTGCACTGTTTGAGCCCTTGGGCCTTGCTGCGGTCGGCGTTGAAACGCGGTATTGGACGGCAACAGAACTCAACAGCCAATTGCCGCCCTTAACAGGGACAATGTTAGCGAACCGATTGGGTGCGATTGGCCTTTCCGTTGTG
Source organism: Erythrobacter longus (assembly GCF_000715015.1). Lineage (GTDB taxonomy): Bacteria > Pseudomonadota > Alphaproteobacteria > Sphingomonadales > Sphingomonadaceae > Erythrobacter > Erythrobacter longus. The sequence goes on along the minus strand of NZ_JMIW01000006.1, from coordinate 238,864 downwards.
GCACTGTCTTTTGCCTTGTGGAAGTTCAGTTTTGCGGAGCGCGGCGTATCTGCGCGCAAGGCTCGCAAGCTCGAAAAACAGGCGTCAAAGCTTGCCAGGGTCGAACCGCAAACGGTCGATGTGCTGCCTGAAACACAGCCGGAAAAGGCGGGCCTTGCGCGGCTGATAAAGACGACGCGCTTCGAGATCTCGCAGGTTGTCCGAAGCCCCGCGTTCCCTGTGCTTTTGGCGCTTGGTTTGACCAATTGCCTTGCATCCCTGTTCTTTGGGACCGAAACCTACGGCACCCCGCGCATCCCTGCGACATTCTCAATCATCGAGGTCGTGTTGGGCTCGTTTGCGATCATCCCATTCATCATTGCCATCTATTATGGCGGCGAGCTTGTTTGGCGTGACCGCGACCGCAAATTCCATGAAATCATCGACAGCACTTCGCTTCCTGGTTGGGCCTATATGGTTCCCAAAACCATCGCAGTTGCCGTGGTCCTTTTTGCCACATTGATGGTGTCGGTGATCGCTGCTCTTGTCGTGCAGGCGAGCCGGGGGTACTTCAATTTCGAACTGGACAAATACATCTCCTGGTATGTTCTACCGCTCAGCGTCGATTTTCTTATGATCGCGATCCTGTCGGTCTTTGTCCAAGCGCTAAGCCCTAACAAATATGTCGGGTGGGGTCTGATGCTGCTCCACATTGTTGCCTCCGAGACTTTTGTCGGCATTGGGCTGGGGCATCCCTTGATCCTGTATGGCGATATTCAATTCAGCCCGCTTTCGGACATGAACGGCAATGCCCAAGGCGGCGCGCTTGGTTGGTGGCTGCGGCTCTATTTCGGCGGAATGGCACTGCTTATGGCTGTCCTCGCGCATCTGCTGTGGCGTCGCGGGACGGAAACCCGATTGATGCCGCGTCTAAAAGCGCTTCCTCGCCGGGCTATGTCAATGGCTGGCGCACTTGGTCTTGCGGGTACCTTGACGTCGGTGGCAACGGGGTTGTTTCTCTACAATCAGATGAATGTCGAGAACACCTATCGGACAAATGATCAGCAGGAAGAATTGCTCGCCAATTACGAGAAAAAATACCTGAAATACGCCGATGTAAAGCAGCCGACGCTCACCGATGTCTTGCTTGACGTCGATCTTTATCCCGAAGAACGCCGCATGGAAGCATCGGGCGCCTACACGATGGTCAATGATACCGGCGCACCGGTTGAAACGCTTCACGTGAGGCTTTTGGATGCGCAAACCAAATTGCTGGATGTCGATGTGGCGGGGGCGACGCTTGAGACAAATGATGAAACCTATCAACACCGCATTTATCGCTTTGACACGCCGCTTGCCCCTGGCGAAACGGCGAGCCTGAACTTCAAAACCCAGCGTTGGCACAAAGCGATGAGTGCGAGCGGTTACGATACGCGTCTGGTTGAGAACGGCACGTTTCTGAATAACAGCGAATTTACACCGCAAATCGGTATGGATGAACAAGGTTTGCTAACCGACCGGGCGACCCGTCGCAGCTATGGGCTTGAGCCTGAATTGCGCCCTGCCAAGCTTGAGGATGATCACGATCACCTTGGTAATTATGTGGGCGCGGATTGGGTGAATTCTGACATCACTTTGTCGACTTCAGCCGATCAGGTACCAATCGCGCCGGGTAAAAGGGTCGCTGACGTGGTGGAAGGCGACAGGCGTATCGCTCGCTTCCAGTCGACCGCGCCTGTTTTGAGCTTTTTCTCAATCCAATCGGCCCGCTATGAAATCATGGACCGCGATGCGGACGGGGTGAATTTGCAAGTCTATTACGACGCGCAGCACCCTTACAACGCAGAGCGCATGATCGATGCGATGGACGCATCGTTCAAATATTACCGCGCCAATTTTGGCCCCTATCAATTTGACTATGCGCGGATTATTGAGTTCCCGGGCTATGCCAGCTTTGCGCAGGCATTCGCAGGGACCATGCCTTATTCAGAGGACATCGGCTTTCTCGCCAATCTCGCTGATCCGGGTGAGATTGATTACGTAACCTACATCACCGCGCACGAGGCCGCGCACCAATATTGGGCGCACCAGTTGATCTCTGCCAACCAACAGGGCGGAACCATGCTGGTTGAGACATTGGCGCAATACTCGGCCCTTATGGTGATGAAGGAGATGTACGGCGAAGACGATATGCGCCGCTTCTTAAAGTTCGAGCTGGACAGTTATCTGGCCGCCCGAGGCAGCGAAGCGCTTGAAGAACTGCCTTTGGAGCGCGTCGAAAATCAGGACTACATCCATTACCGCAAAGGGTCTGTGGCCTTGTATTTGCTCCAGGACCGTCTGGGCGAAGACCGCGTCAATGCGATGCTGGCCGATCTGCTTGACCGCTTCCGCTTCAAGGGCAAGCCTTATGCAAACTCAAAAGATCTTGTGTCAGGCTTCTTCTCGCTTGCTCGCAATGAGGAAGAGCGCGCCCTTGTTCGCGATCTGCTCCAGAAGATCACGGTGTATGACCTCAAGGCAGAAGAGGCGGTGGTCAAAGAGCGTTCCGATGGCACGTTTGAGACAACGCTTACCATTGCTGCGGCCAAGTTTTATGCCGATGGTGAAGGCAATGAATCCAAGGCGGCGCTGCGCGACCAAATCGAAATCGGTGCCTTTACACAGCGTCCCGGTGCGGGTGTCTTTGAACGGGCAAATGTGCTTTTGATGGAACGTCGCCCGATCAAATCCGGCACGCAAAAGATAAAGATCATCACCCAGAAACGGCCCACTTGGCTCGGCATTGATCCCTACAACAAATATGTTGATCGCAACTCGGACGACAATCTTGTGGAACCAACTTAGTCGCGGCTGAAAGGCGTTGAGTAGGGGCTTTTCCCTAGTCAGGAACCACGGGTCCCATGGTTAACCGATCATTACCCTCGTGATCTAACCCTGCTCCATCACGAACCGCGAACCTTTGCGGTTTCATGGATTTAGCTGGGGCAGGTGATGCGCGTATTATTCTATTTGCCAGCGGTGACCCCGTGGTGGTTTGAGCGCATCATACTGCCGCTGATCGAAAAGCTGGCTGTCGACCATGAGGTGCACATCCTCGCGCCCATTTTTTGGCAGGGCACCGGGGTCATGCAGCAGCAATATGACCTGTGCGCGCACCTGCCAGATGTAGCTTGGCATATTGTCACTGATGAAGATCACAAATCCATGCGCGTCGACGCTGTCCAGCGGGCGCAAATTGTCGGTTTTGTAAGCCAGATGAACCCCGATTTTGTTCTTTGCCGGTCGGCTGATTTTGAGACGCCTGCCCAGTTTCCCGGCATTGTGCGCCATATAACCGAAGGCGGTGCTGATCCACTGCTGCTCCCGGTTGGCGCGGTTCACTTCGCCGAAAAACCGTTCGATCACGGCCTCTTGCCCCCGCTTGAAGACGCACACAAAGCGCAGCTCAGCCAATTGATGGAGCCTTATTGGGACCGATTGGCAAATGCGCCTGAGACGCGCCAATCCGCCTTGCGCAAGTTTCGCGAGTGGGCAGGCCTTCCGGATGATCGCCCGGTGTTGTTCATGCCGCTGGAATACGAACACAAAGAGAATTTCTACGTCCACCATAGAGTGGGCCGCAGTCCCAATGCGCTGTTAGTCGAGGACATGCTGGCGTCGCTGGATGGCAGAGCGCTTCTGGCCCTTACAAATCATCCTCTCAATGATCTTTATGTCGACAACAGCGCGCTTGAACGTGTGGTTGAGACACACTCGAATGACGTGCGCCTGATACAGGGTGAGGCACCTTGCGCCTCGCGAAGCACCTCGCTGCTTATGCGCTGCGCTGATGGTGTGCTTTTGGGCAATTCAAAGTCTTATACGCTTGCCGGGTTTTGCGGCACGCCCATTATGCGCCAGTCGCGCTTTGCAACGGGCAAATGGCTTAACGCGTATGATGATTTTGAGGCGTTTTTCGCAGCCATTCAGGCGGGAAATGCGGCGCGGCCAGATACGCAAATGGCGCGTATCTGGTTTGCCTATCATGCGGGCAATAACCTTGTTTCACCAAGGGATCCGTGCCTTACGGGTTCGGCCTTGCTCGAGCGTATCACCACACCGTTTGATCCAGCGCGCTGGGAGAGAAATATCGCAGTGTTTGCAGCTGGCTGGGCCGCAATGGATGAGGTCGCTGCATGAACGCTTTGACCACTATTCAGCCGACACTTGCCCATCGGCCAGCGCATGGTTTCTACCATACGATTGCCGAGGAGCGCGATGCTCTGTCGCACTTTCTTGCACAATCGCCTCAGCCCGATATCGAGCAGGCGGTTGCCCTTCTCGCCCGTCAAGATAAGCCCATTGTCTTTGTAGGGATCGGTAAATCTGGCCATATCGCAGCCAAAACCGCCGCAACATTTTCGAGCCTCGATATGCCAGCCTTGTTTCTCAACGCAGGCGAGGCGGCTCATGGCGATTTGGGCGCAGTCCAACCGCAAAGTGTCGTCGTGTTTTTTTCCAACAGCGGCACGACCGAAGAGCTTGTCCGCCTGTTGCCACCCTTTAGGGCTCGCGACTGCGACATGGTCGCGATTGTGGGCCGGAAGGCATCGCCATTGGTGCGCGCTGCCGATTATGTGATCCTCGCCGAGATTGAGCGGGAAGCTGACCCGCAGGGCATGGCTCCGACGTCCAGCACGACATTGCAGCTTGCAATCGGCGATGCTCTGGCAATCGCGGCGAGCCAACACCGCGGCTTTACGCGCGAGGATTTTCTGCGCCACCATCCCGCTGGTCTTTTAGGGCGCCAGATGATCCCTATCGCCAGCCTGATGCGGCAAGGTGACGATTTGCCCAAAGTGCAAAAGGCGACGCCTTTGCTCGAGCTTTTGACGGTAATGTCATCCAAACGGCTGGGAGCCGCCTGTGTCGTTGGCAAAGGCGATCAATTGCTAGGCCTCATCGTTGATGGCGATGTGCGCCGGCATTTGCAGTCAGGGGTGGACATATCAGCAGTTACGGCGGGCGATATGATGAGGGCAACGCCGCATACGGTGCGTGATAGCTTGAGTCTTGGCCACGTTCTTTCCCTGCGCAAAAGAGCGCCAACTGCATGGCTTGTCATGCCCGTGGTCGATGAGGCGGGGCGCCTCAAAGGCATGCTCCACGCTCAAGATATTCTAGGATAAGCCGTGAACATTGTCGCCTTTATCCCTGCCAAAGGGGGCAGCGAGCGGGTGCCGGGCAAAAACCGGGCAATCCTTGATGGAGAGCACCTTTTTAAGCGCAAACTCAAACAATTGCTCGATTGCCGCCTAATCACTGAGGTGTGCCTCGATACCGAGGATGAGGGGCTGGCTGAATTAGCCGATGATCTGCCAGTTGCATGGGTCAAGCGCCCGCAATCGCTCGCAAGCAATGCGACCGACGGGCACGAAATGTTCGCCTGGCAATGCAGCCAGCGGCCCGAGGCTGACCTCTGGATACAAGCGCTATGCACTGCGCCTTTTGTGACTGCTGACACTGTCACGCGCGCGGTCGAAACCCTGCTTGCAAACCCGGAGGCAGACAGCCTTGTGGGTGTTTCACGGGCAAAGCAATATTGTTGGGAAGGCAGCGCCCCAGCCTATATCGATGCCGAAGGGCGCATCCCCAACAGCTTTGAAATGTCAGACACCATTGTCGAGGCAATGAGCCTCTACATCGTGCGCAAGGGCGCAGACGGCAAACCGCCCCGGCACCGTTTTGGGGCCAATCCGATACTGTTCGAGCTTGACCCGATTGAGCAGATAGACATCAACACACACAGTGATTTTCAAGTCGCTGAGACGATCGCTGCGGGCCAACGGGCTTCAGAAGCGGTCCGGTTCAAGGCAATGATGGGGCAATTCTCATCCACGGTGCTGGCTGATACTTGCAAGGAATTGGGTGTAGCAGCCGTATTGCCAGCGCACATCCGTCCAACCACTGGCGGCGCTATCATGGGCCGGGCCAAGACATTGCAATTGGCAAAGGTCGATCCCGGCGGCCCAGCGGATGCGTGGAAGGGCATTTATGACGCGCTTCAATCCTATGATTTCGTGCGCCAGGGTGATGTCGTCATGGTCGCAAATGATGTGCCGGAAAGAGCATATTTCGGCGATCTCAATGCAGGCCTTGCGATCAGGGCCGGCGCGGTTGGAGCGGTGATTGATGGGGTCACGCGCGACACAGCCGATGTGCGGCGTCTTGGCCTTCCGGTTTATGCCCATGCAAGCCACTGCAACGACGTCAAGTTCGAGGGAACAGTCAAATCAATGAACAAGCCGATCCAGATCGGCGACGTCACGATCCGCAATGGTGACGTGGTGTTCGCCGATGAGGACGGCGTGGTTGTCGTGCCGCAAGAACGCTGGGCCGAAGTGGAAGCGCGAAGCTGGGAAGTGCTCAGCAACGAGGCTCACATTCGCATCAATGCTGCACGCGGGATGGAAACTGGCGAAATTCTAAACAGCTTTGGATCATTTTAGGAGACGTCGATGAAGCGGGTCACAATCGGCGAATTGCAAATGGGGAATGACAAACCCTTCGTCCTTATTGCGGGACCTTGCGCGATGGAAAGCCGCGATCATGCCTTGGAAATGGCAGCAGGCTTGAGCGAGATTTGCAGCTTGCTTGGCCTTGGGCTGATTTATAAGTCATCCTTCGACAAGGGGAACCGAACCTCGATCAATTCACCGCGCGGGATCGGCATAGCGAAGGCTCTCGATGTCTTTGCCGAAATACGGGCGACATTTGGCTGCCCGGTTATCACCGATGTTCACGCGCCTGAGCAATGCGAACCCGTTTCGCAGGCCGTGGATGTCTTGCAAATCCCTGCCTTCTTGTGCCGCCAGACCGATCTCCTGCTTGCAGCGGGCAACACAGGGCGCGCGGTGAATGTGAAGAAGGGTCAGTTTCTGGCGCCTTGGGACATGGCCAATGTCGCACAAAAGATCGGCAGCACGGGCAACGACAATATTCTTCTGTGCGAGAGGGGAACCAGCTTTGGCTATAACACTCTGGTGAACGATATGCGTTCTTTGCCGATCATGGCTGAAACAGGGTATCCGGTCGTGTTCGATGCAACGCATTCGGTGCAACAACCGGGCGGGCGAGGGGACAGTTCTGGCGGGCAGCGTGAGTTTGTGCCCGCATTGGCGCGCGCAGCCATTTCAATTGGCGTTGCGGGCCTTTTTATAGAAACTCATCAAGACCCCGATAGCGCGCCCAGCGATGGCCCCAATATGATCCCGCTCAAAGAGATGCGCGCCTTGCTTGAGAGACTTATGGCGTTCGATCGGCTGGCGAAGGCTTGATCGTCAGCGTGCCATGGCAGAGGCGATGTGGTCCCAGATTGCCTTATTTCGCGCCAGAAGAATGGGCCGATGGGGACGCGAAGAGGCATAAGAAGTGCCATCCAAATGCGCCGCTTTGCCGCCTGCCTCCTCCAGAATAAGGATGCCGGGTGCATGGTCCCAAACCAGTGTCCTCCAATAAAGCGCAAAGTCCAGTTCACCTATCGCAATCCGCGCATATTCGAACCCGGCACAGCGCTGGGTCGAAAGAAGGGTCACACCGTCATCTGCCAAGGTCCCAGCTTTGGCTTCCATTTCTGGGGGACGTTGAAAATGGCTGATGATCCCGGACAGCGCACGAGGGACAGGCCTTTGTTCGCAGCTTACGAGGCGCATTTCGTTTAACCACGCGCCGCCGCCTTTTTCGGCCAAGAGAAGGCGATCCGACAAGGGGTCGAGAACGGCCGAGGCAACGATCTCGCCTTCTTGCAAGAGCGCAGCCATCATCGCGAATGGGGCGCGGCCAGCGGCATAATTGCCCGTGCCATCGATAGGATCAATGATCCAAACCTCGCCGCGATCAAGGTTTTTAAGCAGGCCCGGATTGGCAGCGCAGGCCTCCTCTCCCACGACCCGCGCCCGCGGGCGCAAAGCTGTCAAACCTGCTGCAATTATCGCCTCGGCTTGCGTATCAGCGATAGTCACCAAGTCGCCGACAGACTTTTCCTGCACCTCATCAGACCCAAGCCGTCCAAAGCGCGGAATGACGCTTGTCACTGCGGCTTCGCGCAGGACCTCTCCGATCTGGAACGGAAGGAAGCTCGTTGTTCTGGGCAATAGAGACAAAGCGGTCATACCCCATGTGGTACTGCTGCTTTGACAAGATGTGCTGAAGCCGACCTTGAGTAAGATTGCGCAAAACTATCGTTCGCCGCACAAGCTGATCTGCCAAACAACGTCATTTGCACTCGATTGGCGCGCGATTGGCTGTATAGCTCATGCTTTAAAAAATGGGGCGTAAGTGTTGTGAAGCGAGTTTTGGATTGGATCAAACGGCACCCAATTATAACGGGAGTTATCGCGCTGGTCGTCATTCTGATCTTGTGGGCCGTTCTGTCCTCGGGTGGCCGCGATTATGAATATGTCGCAGAAGATGCGTCAAAGGGCGAAGTCGCCCGCGTTGTTTCCGCAAGCGGGACATTAAGGGCGCTCAATACGATCAATGTCGGCGCGGAAGTTTCTGGCCAGATCACAGCCGTCTACGTCGATTTTAACTCGCCCGTATCCGCTGGCCAATTGCTGGCCGAAATTGACGCAACCCGTCCGCGCGCAAGGGTGACGCAGGCGCGCGCGCAGGTTGATCTTGCCCGCGCAAGCCTTGCCCAGGCCGAGGCCTCCATCACTCGCTCGCTCACCGATGTTCAAGTGCAAACCCGCGAATTTGCCCGTCGTAAAGAGCTGGCGGAAAAGGGTTTTGTTTCAACCGCAGGGCTGGACCAGGCAGAGAACGCATTGGTCGCGGCAAAAGCAAATTTAAGCTCTGCGCAGGCGCAGGCACAAAGCGCGCGGGCTCAAATCGCTCAGAGCATGGCAGAGCTGGAATCTGCTCAGCTCGACCTTTCGCGGACGCGTATTATTGCGCCGACAAGCGGTGTTGTCATCGATAAGCTGGTTGAGCCAGGAACCACGGTGGCGGCGAATTTCCAAACGCCCAACCTTTTTACAATCGCAGCCGACACAAGCCGCATGCAAGTCGAGGCATCGGTGGACGAAGCCGACATTGGCCAAGTGCGCAAAGGTCAATCTGTGCGCTTTACCGTGGACTCTTATCCAGAAGCTGAATTTGAAGCTCTCGTTCAGCAGATCCGCCAATCCGCCTCGCAAAATGGCAATGCGGTGAGCTATTTGGTGATCCTTGATGTCGACAATTCCGATGGGCGCTTGCTCACCGGGATGACCGCAAATGTTGAGATCATCACTGGCGTGAAGAAGAACGTCTTGAGAGTGCCGGTCGCCTCGACCCGTTTTCTGCCGCGCGAGGAGGATCGGGGCGAACAGCCAGAGGGCGGCGAGCAATCCGGTGAGGCAAAGCAGGCCTATGTCTGGGTACCGGGCGAGGAGCCTTATCTGCCCCGGCGCGTGCCGGTAAAAATTGGACTTGAGGGCGAAGAACACGTCGAAATCACTGACGGTCTTGAAGCTGGGCAAGCGGTCCTTGTCCGGTCCAAAAGCCTTCGCGGTGATGGCTCTGGCGAGGGGTCTTAGAGGCAGGCCTATGGCAATCCCAGCCACCCAAAGCGCCGATCAAGGCCATCCGCTGATTGAGACACGCGAACTGGTCAAGTCATACAATCTTGGCGGGGAAGTGATCCATGCAGTGAACGGCGTCTCTCTCACGATTGAGCACGGCGAATATGTCGCAATCATGGGAAAGAGCGGTTCGGGCAAATCGACATTCATGAACATGATCGGGTGCCTTGATGTGCCTTCATCGGGACAGGTGTTGATCGACGGAACGCCAACCGCCGATATGTCGAGCGACGATCTGGCGGTTCTTCGAAATGAGAAAATCGGCTTTGTGTTTCAGCAGTTTAACCTGCTTGCCCGGACGTCTTCGATTGATAATGTGGCGGTGCCGTTAATCTATGCCGGGATGGATAAAGCAAAGCGGCGTGAGCGTGCGACTGCAAAGCTTATCGAGATGGGGCTAGGCGACCGATTGCTGAACACGCCTGCCAAGCTTTCAGGCGGGCAGCAACAACGCGTGGCTATCGCAAGGGCTCTTGTGACAGAGCCGCTTATGCTGCTTGCCGATGAACCCACTGGCGCTCTTGATACCCGCACCAGCGAAGAGATCATGGCGATTTTTGAAGGGCTCAACGCCGCTGGTATTACGGTGATTGTGGTCACCCACGAGGACGAGATTGCCGACCATGCAAAGCGCCGGATTGAATTTCGCGATGGCAAGGTGATTGAAGACAGGCTGGTCCAAAATCGCGCGGTGGCTACTGGCGCATTAGCGGTGGAGGAGGCGTAATGGCGACCATCCCTGCAAAGCGAAAGGGCCAGAAATTCCTCTCCAGCTGGGGCGTGAATATCGCCATTGCTTTGACCGCGCTGCGCACCAATTTGATGCGCTCTATTCTCACAATGCTGGGCGTTTTGATCGGCGTTTTTGCGGTGACGCTGGCAGTGGCCGTTGGCAATGGCGCGCAAGAATCCGTCATGCAGTCGATCAACAGCTTTGGTTCGAACATGGCGATTATCGTGCCAGAACCCGACAATGAAGGTGGGCGGCGATCGTACGATCGGGGCCGCCTGACAAGCCGCGATCTGCGCGCGATTGAGCGCGAAGTCCCCGGCGTTATCGCCACCGCGCCGCAATTGCGCTCAACCCTTGATATGGTGACGGCAGGGGCCAACACTTCGACCAGCGCGGTCGGGACAACCCCGGGATATGGCCAGATCACCAATCATCCCGCTGATCGCGGGCGCTATATAAGTGAGGCCGATGTTCGCTCTGCTGCCCGCGTTCTGGTTCTGGGGCAAACCACGGCCGAAACTCTGTTTGGCGAATTTGACCCTGTTGGAGAGACCGTGCGCGTCGACGGCGTGCCATTTCAGGTCATCGGTGTTCTCGAAGAAAAAGGATCAACTTTCGGCACCGATAATGACGACACAGCTGTGCTTCCTATATCCACCATGCGTCAACGCTTTGTTGGAGACAGCCTGCCTGGGCCAGATGACCTTCAACTTGCCTTTGCCGGGTTTGAAGAGGGGGCCTCTCTTGTCCAAGGCAAGATCGATATCACTAATCTGATGAAGGACCGCTACCGGGTCCGGGATGGCGAGATTAACCCGTTCCGGGTGCGCACCACGCAAGAGTTTATGGAGGAAAGCCAGTTTATCACAGGCATCCTGCAAGCGGTTCTGGTTGCGATTGCCTCAATCTCGCTACTTGTGGGCGGAATTGGCATTATGAACATCATGCTCGTCAGCGTTACAGAGCGCACTCGTGAAATCGGTCTGCGCATGGCATTGGGCGCCAAAGGCAGCGATATTCGCAACCAATTCCTTGTCGAAGCAGCGGTTTTGTGTGTGCTTGGTGGTGCAGTCGGCCTTGTCTTGGCGTGGCTCGCTGGTTCGGCCTTGACCGCCTATGCCGACTTTCCTGTACCCATTGGCATCGGTGTTGCTCTTGGCTCTTTGGCCTTTTCGGCGGTGCTTGGTTTGGTGTTCGGGAGTTACCCCGCGATCCGAGCCTCGCGCCTGTCACCGATTGAGGCATTGCGCACCGAATAGGACGGCATTTTCGCCGGGGTCCTTACACTTTCCAGCCACCTAACAGCGATTGTCATAAGCGTAACCAAGCTTGTCAGCGGACGTAGCCGCGTGACTGCCCCATTGCTCTGTCAGAGCCTCCTTTGCGGAGGCAATTGATGGCAAACCGGGGGCAAGCACACGATGAACAGACTTTGTAGATTGGTGATCAAAGCAGCGATGCTGGGCGCCGCTTCATTCGGAATTTTGATACCAATAACAGCGCACGCACAAAATGAAGAAGCCACGCAATCAGAAGAGAATGCTGCGCAAGGCGCATTTGATGCGCTCAATGCTCAAGTAAGCGAGCGGGCGGGCGATCCTTCGTTCGATTATCAGCTTGGTATTGCCGCGCTGGATGCAGGACGTTTTGGCGATGCGATCATCGCGTTTCAGCGCGTGCTTGCGGTTAAACCCGGCAATGCAGCGGCAAGAGCGGAGCTTGCGCGTGCCTATGCCCTTGCAGGCGATATCGATACAGCGCGAGAGCAATTTGCGACCGTCGTGGAAGACCCAACGCTGCCCGATCCGGTGCGTCAACGCTTCACCGGATTTGTCCGTCAATTTGATCGCCAGATTGCAGGCGGCGGATCGGATGTGAGCGGTTTCGTCGATACGAGGTTGGGCTTTGATAGCAATATCAACACCGCCACCGAGCTCGATACCATTGTGATCCCGCTGTTCAGCTTCCTTGGCGCAGGACAGCTTGGTGCCAATGCGATCGCACAGGAAGACGAGTTTTACGAAGTTACCGCCGGTGTGTCAGGAGTGACCGCGATCGGTCGGCAAGATCGTCTTTTCGCTTCCGCTCTCGGCAGCTGGCGCGACAATTTCGACAGCAGTGCTTTCGATCAGGCCGCGCTCACCGGAACGGCTGGTTATGCGCGCACGTTCGCCAATCGCGATGTCCTGTCGCTGTCTGGCCAGGTCCAGAAATTCTGGCTTGATGATAGCGGCTTTCGGACAAGTTACGGGGCGATTGCGCAATACACAAAGCCAATTGCAAGTGGGCGTGCGCTTACCATTTCCGCACAATGGAACAGGCTCGACTTTGACAATGATCCCTTGCGCGATGCCGACCGGTTTGCAGCGGGCGTTGGGTTTGTCGGCAAACAGTTCGCGATCAACCTTACGGGCGGCAAAGAAGAAACCCGGCGCACAGCAGGCGATGCGCAGAGTTTTGGCTTTGTAACCGCCAATGTCGGGGCAGAATTGCCCGTTTCCAAACGTGTCGCAGTCGTGGGTGGAGCAGCTTTTGACCTGAGACGCCATGACGCGCCCGACCCCCTGTTCTTGGCCGAGCGCGAGGATGAAAGGCTTGATCTTCGAGCGGGACTCAAGGTTGCCGTGCTCGACCGCCTCTTCCTCCAGCCCACAGCCACTTACACCCGCAACTGGAGCAATATCGCTCTGTTCGACTTCGAACGTTGGACCGTGTCGGTCGGTGCCCGGTTCGAATTTTGATCGCCATCAGGAGAATATGACATGACCTCGTTTCCGATGACTTCATCGCGCAAACTGCGCTTCCTTTTGGTTGGTTGTTCAAGCCTTGCTTTGACAGGGTTTGTACCCGGAGCAGTTGCTGCCAACGACGTGATCTTCACCTCGTCTGACGCGCAGATTGTGCCAGGCAAACGCACCACGCAAGCCCAAGGCATTACACAGATCAGGCTGGCATCAGGTGGTATGGCCTCGATTACACAAGGGGCGCAATACACTATCAATGAAGACGGCTCGATTGACCTTTTTGAAGGCTCCATCACAGTCACAGGCGCTGCGCATTCACCGGTGGAAGTGCGAATGCCAGGCGGCGTCGTGGCGCGCATTGTTGGCACGTCGTCTTCATCCAGTTTTTCGGTAGCCAATGACGGCACAGCCTCTGGCCACACACTCACCGGCGTTGTTCGAGTTGGCACCGAGGGCAAACGCCAACGCCCCTATCGCGAAGGCCAAATGTGGAGCGCGCAGTCTGGCGAGAGCCCCACGCGCACCATAGCCAATGGAGCGGTTGAGCAACCCGGCAATGTGTCTTCTGATGGCTTGGACCCGGCACAAATTGTTGCCATTGGCGGCGATTCGGGGCCTGTTAATGCGGCATTGAACGGCATTCCGGTGACCCTTGGCGATGGACTTGCGGCCGCGGGTGCGTCCTCTGACATTATTGATGCAGGGCGCAGGGTTGAGGCCGCCGTTGCAAACCCATCGCTTGATCGGTTTCCCAGCGGTGATCTGGCGCTGCTGGTGGCGGCAGCGGCTGACCTTGAGCGCGCTTATGGCGGATCGCCTTTTAATGCAGCACAAGCCGACATCATCAGAACCTATCTTGCCTTTCTCGCAAGCGGAGCATCGGGTGCCGAGTTCCTGACCACGTATAGCAGTTTCACACTGAGTTACCTCGAATTGATCCGGGCAGGCGGCGTGCCCAGCGGCTTTGCCAGTGGCAATACAAGTGCAGGCGATATTGACGCCTACCTCGCTTTCATCAGCCGGACCGGCGCAATTTCCGCGCTTGGCGCACAGGATCGCGTTCTTGCGGATGCCTATTTGGCGTTCATCGCCAGCGGGCAAAACCGCGACCTGTTTGCCTCCTCCTTTGCCGACCTCACGACTGCCTATTTTGCATTCTTGCGGTCTGGCGGCATTCCTAGTGAGTTTGCAGACGCAAGTCAGGAAGCGCTCGTGCAGTCGATTGCATTCTTGCAGGAAAGCGGATTACTGCTCCAGCTTAGCGCTGCCGATCAAGCCTTGATCACAGCATTCCTGAACAATGGCGGGATCGGTTTTGCAGGCCAGTTCCAGACCGCGCTTGCCGACTATTTTGCATTCCTTGCCAGCGGTGAGCGGCCAAGCAGCTACACCGTGCTCAATCAAGCGACCTTGCGCAGCTATCTTGAGACACTTGCACGCACCGGGCTTCTTGCGAACCTTGAAGAAGGCCAAGCCCAATTTTTCGCCGATTACCTCGCATTCTTGCAGGCGGGCGGCGATGTTGATGCATTTGTCGGACTGCCTGCAAACATCTTTGCAGGATACCAGACAGATCTTGCCGCTTACTTCGCATTCCTTGAGAATGGCGGTATTCCATCGGCCTATACCCCTCTTTCACAAGAGGTGATCGCGCAATATCTCGCCGCGCTTGAGACGGCAGGTGCAACGCAGTTCTTCCTTGGCGATCTTGCTGATTTCTATCAGGCGTATTTTGCCTTTGTTTCTGGTGGTGGAAACCCGGATAACTTTGCGCAGCTTCCCGTGCCGCCGGATTTCCCGGCCTTTGCTGCCGCTCTCAATGCCTATGCCGTATTCCTGGCTGCCAATGGCCTGCCGTCAGACTTTACTGAGGGCGATCTTGGCACGTTACAGCAGTTTTTCAACGCGGTTCAGCAATCAGGTCAGGTCGATACCTTGCTTGGCGATAATGGCGCATTGCTGTTAGCCTATTTCGCCTTTCTTGATAACGGAGGGGCCGTTGACGGCTTTGCGGCGCTACCGATCTATCTCGACTATGTGGCGCAGCTAAACGCCTATTTCGCCTTCCTCGAAGCGGGCAATTTGCCAAGCGAATATACCGTTCTGGATGCAGTGACGATTGAGCAGTACCTTGCCGCGCTCGCTGGCCTGCAGGGCGGACTTGCTGGGTTTGGCAACCTTAATTCGTTCTTTGTCGACTATTACGCTTTCCTTCTTGGCGGAGGCAATCCGAACGATTTTGCCGGTCTTTCAGGTGGTCAAGGAACAAATTTCGAGAATAATTATAGGGCCATATTGCAACCAGGGGTTAGCTCGTTCGGTCCAGCCAGGGCTGCCACTGTGACAACCGATGGCCAGATCACGACCACAACATCGTCCAGCGGCGTAGTCACCGATCATGCTACAACGGCAGGCACGCTGCGTGAGCATGGCCGCTTTGGCAATGATGTGGCTTTCACCCGCTATGAAAACGCGGTTGCGAACGGGCAAGCCACAAATCAGAACACGCATTTGCTGGTTGGCAATTTCGCTACCAGTATACCTACTACCGGAACCGTCGAATACGCACTGGTTGGTGGCACATTGCCTACTGACGTGTTTGTCGAACAAGGCACCACCGGATCATTCTCCGGGCGGATGGCGATTGCTTTCAAAACCATCCCCGAAGTGGGCCTCGATTTCGATGTCTATTTCGGTGGGCGCGGGTGGAATACACGCACTGCTGGCGGCGCGGATGATCCCGATGCGCAAGGGCTGTTGGTCGGCGCAGATGGGCGCTTCAGTTTCACCTCTGGCACAGAATTGACCACTACCGCCTTGATCGAAGGCTCTTGCGCAGTGTCCTGTTCAACCCGCGTGTTCGGTTCGCTGTTTGGCGATGGCGCGCCATATGCGGGCTTTGCCTATCAAATCTCGGCCGTCGCCAACGGTACCACTGACGCCAGGTTCTCCAATGTCAGCGGTCTGGCGGTTTATGGCCAAAACGGCACCGCCTTGGCCAGCCTTGGCACCCTGCCCGGTGGCGTCGGAACGGGCGGCGGCAATGGCGGCGATGCAGGTACGCCGTTGATCCTTGCCACTCAGAGCGATTTTACGGCGACCAGCGGGGTGAACTTTAATCTTGCAGGACCATCGACGCGCTTGAGCGGTTTCAGCGCCACTACCGTCGATTTCAATGAAGCTCGGGGTGTCACGGCAATCGATGACAGCTTCCGCCCGCGCAGCATCGGTACGGCCATGGTCACCGATATCTCGACCAATGACCGCTTCGCCATCGGGCGTTGGAGAGATGGCTTGTATGTCAGCAGTACCAATCCCTCCGAGGACACCACGCTATCAGGTACACAAGGACTGCATTACCTAATCGCGGCTCCCACTTCGATGGGTGCCTTCGTGCTCCCAACGATGGGTCGCATCGATTATCAACTGATAGCAGCCACTGCACCCACTATCGCCGATGGCTCGCTAGCCCCAGGCAAGTTCGAAGCGGATATGGCCGTGCTTTTCGGCTCCACCAACCGTGTAGCCATCGAAGGCCAGATCACCATGCCAACGGCCACCGGCGATTATGTCTATGGCTTCTCCACCGAAGGCGGCATCGCCAATGCCTCGCAAAGCACATCAGAGTTCCGCGTGACACAAGGGCGCAATGTGAATTTCTCGGTGCTCGGTAGCGGTATCACCACCAGCGACAACGCTTGCGATGCCAATTGCACGATTTCGTTCGCAGGCTATTTCGCTGGTGCCGATATCAACCAGCTTGGCCTGACCTATTCGGCGACCACCACGGTCGATGCCACAATCAACACCAGGCGTATCGATGGTGCCGCGATTTTCGGGAATGGTGTTTATGATGGTGGTGCAGGCGGCGGCAGCACCGGCACCGGCTTTACCGGCACACGCGATGGTCAGGTGTACTACGCCTATCTCGACGGTTCGCTTAACACCGGTTTTGGTGGGTCGGCCGACTTCGTCAATGGCCAGATCACGGGTATGTCATCGCTCGTGGGCACCGTCTCCAGCAACGACACCACCATCGTTGAAGCCACCGATTTGGGTGAAGTGGCGTGGGCGAGATGGACCAATGGCACGGTTCAAACCGCTGGCCTTCTTGGCAATCTCGATTTCCCCGTGGGCGCCAATGGCGGCTATCATGTGATGACCGGCGAAGTCACTACAAGCCTGCCCGGCGGCACGATCGCCTACGAGCTGATCGGTGGAACTTCAGCAACCGATAACGCGGGCTCTGCGCCCGGCACGCTCACGGGCGATCTTGCCATCGCTTTTGGAGCAAGCAACCTTGTCGGCTACGACCTTACCATGGCCGTTGGCGGGCGCAGCTGGTCTGTGTCGACCAACGGCGGTGCAGCCAATCCGGCAAGCAGCGATATCAACCTCGTCGTCGGCAGCGCAGGCTTTACATTTGGCGGTTCTTACACCAACTCGGTTGGTACCGTCACCTCAACTGGAGACACCTGCTCGATAAGTTGCTTCGTCAATGTCAGCGGTACGCTGTATGGCGATGACGCTGCCTATGCAGCGCTTGCGATGAATGTGACCGACAGCGGCCTTGGCCGCGTTGTCGCTGCGTCGGGCCTCGCGATATTCGGGCAAGAAGGTGCAGCCGCGTCGATTGTTGATCCGGTTCAAAATGCGCTCGCTGCCGCGCCGATGCAAACGCCCGCGGTTCCCACCGATTGGGGCCGTTGGGGTGTAGGGCCTCTGCCTGGCGGTGATAATCCGGCTGATGGTTCTGTTTCGGTTTCGCAGCCGATTGCACCTGGTCTCAAAGGCGCGATTGGACCTGCCGAAAGGGCCGCGGCGATTGCTGACATTGAGGCCATCATGGGCGGAACGATTACATGGGGTGAACAACGCCAGATGCGCTGATTAGCCAAGGGGACCACAATTCTAACAGCTATTGTCATCCATGTGACAGAAGCTGTGTGTGGTCCCCTCAAAGCCCTTGCGACACAACTGCAAGCAGAACAATGCGAGGGGAATGAAGCAATGAAACACTTTAAATCAGGTATGGCCAGCATCGCCATTATCGCGGCACTTTGTGCGCCAACATCGGCAATGGCAGATGATGATCTTGAACTTGTGACTTGCGAGGAGAGCCTTGGCACTATTGCGGTTGTTGATGGCGACACGCAAGGCTGGGCGGAGTTCGACCTTGGTTCACCGCGCGAGCTTATCAATTCTTTCGCAATCGACTCTGGTTGTTTCACGCCCCATTCCGCGGCCAGCGGCCAACCTGCCGACTTTCTGATGAATGTCATCGCCGGGTCTAGCGAAGAGGTCGATCAATCGATTGAAATCGCCAAGTCGGCAGCGGTTGAAGGCTTAGTGCGTTCAGGCGCAGCTGGGCAGGTCCTGGGCCGAGTGCCTGGTGCAGGCGCGGTTGTGGGCATGTTCAATATGTTTGGCGGCAAGAAAAAGCGCGTGGCCGCCGGCATCAAACTGCTTTCGCCTGCGACCGGCCAGACCATTGTTACCGGCTCTGCTACGGTCAAGCGCAGTTCGCTAGATTTTCGCGGATCATCGCCATGGATCGCACGCGCCGATCAAGTCGGCTATCGCGATAGCCGCACCGGCAAGCAATTGGTCGAAGCCTTTGTCATCGCCTTCAATGAAGTTGTTGCTCAAGATGCTGTGA
This sequence comes from Erythrobacter longus, assembly GCF_000715015.1. GTDB lineage: Bacteria > Pseudomonadota > Alphaproteobacteria > Sphingomonadales > Sphingomonadaceae > Erythrobacter > Erythrobacter longus. Next base: position 220,141 of record NZ_JMIW01000006.1, on the reverse strand, counting down.
TCGCTTCGGTGCCAGCGGTCAGCGTTGCATCAAAAAACGCCAATATCACGACTGTCACTGTTGCTACTTCAATGATGGCGATGCCCATGGCCGATGGCGAAGCTGTTCGCGGGTTAGAGCCTGGTACAACGCTCAATACCACCGGTCGACGTGAAGGTTTGTTTGTTGAAGTTGAAGACAACTTTGGCACCAAAGGATGGGTATCGGTCGAATCGCTTAACTGAGCGACCCGAGGGGGCAGGCTGCATCGGCTTTGTGCAAGCCTGGTACAGCCTGCCCTTTGGGCGCCTTTTTGTTCGTCTTAATCGTTCGCTTGCAGGGAAGGCTAAGCAATGGCAACTCATGACGCAGCACAAAGTCATGCGGTCGTTCAATGTGGCCGGGATGGGGGAATGACAAATACACCGCTCAGAATTCTCTATGTTGAGGATGATCAACGCACCGCCGCTGCGGTAAGCGAATTGGCTCAGGCAAGCGGCGATGTGCTGATCTGGGAAGAGAATGGCAGCGCTGCTCTTTTAAGGGCAGGCATGGAGGCGTTTGATGTTATCATCCTTGACCGGATGCTTGGCGACATTGACGGCCTGACGATCACCCGGCGCCTTCGCGAAAGCGGAATTGGCACACCGATCTTGATAATGAGCGCTTTGGGCCGAAGCAGTGACCGGGCCGAAGGGCTTGATGCAGGCGCAGATGACTACATGGCAAAGCCTTACGAACCCGATGAATTGATGGCCCGGTTGCGGGCTCTCCACCGGCGCTCTGCTGGCAAAGAGCACCAGGCTGTGATCATTTACGGCTCATTTGAATGCCATTTGAAAGCGCGCACTGCGTTTCGTGACAACCAACACCTTTCGCTTAGTCCCAAGGAATTCGAACTATTCCGCTATTTTATGGAAAACGCTGGCGAAATGGTCACGCGCGAGATGCTTTTGCGCGATGTCTGGAATATCGACTTTGATCCGCAAACCAATGTGGTTGATGTCAACATTGGACGGTTACGGCGCAAGCTTGAAGAAGGTTTTGGCACGCCTGCGCTCGAAACAATCTTTGGCTCTGGCTACCGCATTCTTGAAGGCAAATGACTTTGGAAGCCCGGCGCTCCATATTTTCACGTCTCGTGCTGGCAGCGATCGGCCTGTCCCTCGCTTTGGTCTTGGTGCTGTGGTTTGTGACCCACCAAACCGTTGTCACGACCTTGAATGAAGGCGCGGCAAAAGAGGTCGATGTGGACATCGCAGGGCTTGTCGACATTTATGCCACCAGCGGGCTGGATGAATTGCGGGATAGGATTGCCGACCGCGTGGCTCTCACCCCAGCCGAAGGCAGAACGCCGCACTATCTGCTGGCCAATGATGCAGGTGAACGGCTGGCTGGTGATCTTACGCGCTGGCCCGCGCTTGATCCGATGGTGTCAGAGGCAGGAGCAATCGCGATTGGCGAAAAGTCGCGCGGTTTTGCCCGCGCTGTACAACTGGGGCCGGACTTGCGCTTGCTGGTCGCGCGCCGGACAGACGCAAGCGCTGCGGTCTTGCGCAATATCGCCATTGCCTTTGCAATAGGGGGGGGCATGTTTGTGCTTTTGGTCGCCTTGCTGGGCCGATTGGCGGCCTTGGATTTGCAGCGCAGGATTGGCCGTATCAATCTTGCATTTCGCGAGCCAGGCAAAGCGGTTGAGCTTATCGGGGTTAGAGGCCGCGATGAGATTGACGAGCTGGCCGGTCACAGCGCCCGGGCTTTGGAGAGGCAGCGCGGCCTGATGGAGGCATATAAGGAAACCTCCGAGCAATTGGCCCATGAAATGCGCACGCCATTATCGCATCTGGATAATCGCTTGCTCAAGGCATTACAGGCAGAGCCCGCTCCGCGTGTTGCAGAACGGCTGGTCGAGGCTCGTGCTGAAATCAAACGCTTGGTGCAAACGCTGGAATCGCTGCTCGATATTGCGTCGAGCAAAAGCAGGCGCGGGGACAAGGCTGGACTTTTGCCGGTTGATCTGAGCGCGATGGTGACAAGCCTTTGCGAACTGTATTCCGGGAGCGCAGAGGAAACCGGCCATTCGCTTACCTGGGAAATTGCTCCGGGGGTAATGATCGATGGCGAAGAACGCCAACTGAGCCGATTGGTGACCAATCTGCTCGACAATGCGCTCAAATATGTTCCCCCCGGCGGCAAGATTGAGGTATCAGTTGGGCCGGGGCCTGTTTTGGTTGTTTCAGACGACGGACCGGGCATTTCGCCTGCGGATAGAAAGAAGATTTTCGACCGGTTTTACAGAGGTCAAGGTCATTCGCACGATGCGCATGGGAGCGGTCTGGGATTGGCTTTGGCAAGGGCAATTGCTGAACGCCATGGTCTGCAATTGACGCTTGAGGACTGCGTGTCCGGTTCAAGTTTCAGATTGGAGGGGTAGCTGATGCAAAGACATTCTGCTTGGTCGGGTTCTTACAAGAATTTGCGAGACAAGCTCTCTAACTATCATCCGATGGAGGGTAAAAGACTTGCTGCATTGGCGGCCTTGGCCGGGGGGCTTTTGGCAGGGGCCGCTTGTGCGCCAAGCGCGACCGGACAATCGGTTGCCTCAGTAAAAGCGCCGCTTGCAGATCGTCCCGCGCCAAGTGCGCGTGCTGCGCGCTTGGCGCGGGACTTAGCTGATGCTGAGATGGCGCATGACCTGGGGGAAAAGGCGCGTCTTGGCGAGTTAGTCGGCGCTCTATATGCAAGCGGAATTGGCCCGCGCAGTGAAGAGCAAGCCGATGTGCTTGCGCAGTGGGCGGCATTTTCTGGGGGAGAGGCAGCCGCTTATCGCGGACGGTTGCTGGGGCCTGCCTATGTTCGCGGTGAACTTGCCCCGGGCCAGCGCTGGAAAAGCGCGCAGACATTTAAATCCGGCGAACCCAGCACCCTTGCCGTTTCGCATAAGGGATCTGGACCGGTCAGCATCAGTGTAAGCGATCAAAGGTCGCGCAGCGTTTGTGCGGTTGGGCGTGAAGCGACACCAGCGTGCCGGTTTACTCCCCTCTACACTCAACGTTACTCGATCGAATTGGTCAATGAGGGGCCCGAACGTGCGGTATATTTTCTCGTCTTTGATTAAGGCGTTTGCAGCCGCCACAATCCTTGTTTCAGGAACCCCTGCAGCGGCCCAGTATTTCGATATTTACGGCGATGCAAACCGCTCTCTGCCCGAGGCCCAAGAAGCCTATGACGCGATGGGGGATGAGGCGTCAAAAGCTGAACGCAGCAAGCTTACATCTGACCTCATCATGGGGCTGATCGGCAAGGCAAAGTACAAAGAGGCGCATGAACTCTACGTTGAGAACGAGTCGCTGGATTTGCATGTCGATGCGCGGATGGGGGCAGTCGGGCATGGCCTCGTGGCGTTCGTGACAGATGAAACCGTAAAAGCAGACTACATCGCACAACTGAACCAGATGGTTGTGAGCGACAGCTGTTCGCCGTGCTATGCCCGAACCTTTGCAGCGCATCATCTGGCGCGGTATTATTTCCTCAAAGAGGACGATCTTGCCAAGTCTATCACTTGGCACAAAAAGGCGCTCGATCTTGCTCTTGAGGACCTGGCTCCCAACGATCCGGCGCGGGTCAATTTTGCTTATCAATATGCAGCCTACCTTCGCAATCAGGACCTTCAGGCAGCCGGCGAGGCGGTGCGTTTCACTGAAAAGCTCGCCTTCGAATTGCTCCCGCGCGATGACCACTTGGGATGGCTTTATGTGTTCCTTGCCAATGCCTTGATCGCGTTGGACAAGGGACGCACGGCAGAGGCGGCGGATTTGTTCGGGCGCATCGCCGATATCGGCGTCAAAGAATGGGGCCCCGATAATCCCCAGCTTCTCTCGATCTATCAAAACACCGCCGTCTTGCTTTCGCGGCTTGGCCGCAATCAGGAGGCCGTCGACGTCGCTATGATGGCTGAGAATAACGAGGCGTATTCGGATGAAAACGAACTGGCTTACCAACAAGCCCTCGTAGCACGCCTTTTATTCGAAGCGGCCCGGCCTGAAGAAGCGATCGATTATTTCCAAACAGCCTTGACCATTTTTGGCAGCGCCGATGTGACAGGTAGGGATCTGGCCCGCGCACGATCTGACCTTGCCAACATCTTGAGCATTCAGGGCAGGCATGGGGATGCGTTGGCCTTGAATCATCTGGCAATGGTTGAATACGCAAAGCTTGATCAAACAACCCCTGAATGGCGTGAGCGCCAGACACTTTCTGCTGTCTTCCTTGCGCGGGCCGGGCAAACCGCTGCGGCTGCACAGGCGATTGCGCCGGTGCTCGAATTTAATGAAGCGGGTTTGCTCGACGTTTATGCGCAGGATCAGGATCGCCGCGCCATTGCGTCAGATGGGACTGAGATTTTTCGCGATTCCATGCTGATTTCCTTGCTGAATGGCGACCACGAACGTGCCTGGCGCAGCGCACAGCTGTCGGTGATCAGCGACCTTGCATTAAGCGCCGCTACCTTTTCCTACCCCGGAGATGCCGAGGGGTTTGCCAAAGCGCTTGATGATGTACGCTTGGCGCGCAACGCGGAACAAGCCGCGCGTGCCAGTTTTGCGGAAGGCGATGGCGGGTCGGCTGAGCTGGCGCTTGCAGTGACAGCGCGTGAGGCAGCGGAGGCGACACTTCGCCAAGGGTATCCCGATTTTGCAGAATATCTGCGCCCCCAACCTCTTGCGATTGCTCAGGCACAGGCGCTTCTTTCAGAAAACGAAGCCTATCTCCTGCCGATGATCTATTCCGACCGGGTGGTGACCATTGCGATTACATTGGATGGATTTGCGTGGGGTCAATCGATGACCTCCCTGTTTGAAGCGCGTAGCTTGATCAGCAGTGTTCGGACCAGTCTTGATGCAAGCCTTGGCGGGGAAGACAAATTTGATGTCGATGCAGCCCATACGCTTTATCGCTATATTTTCCCTTCGCAGATCACCGCATTGGTTGCCACAAAGGCCAAGCTCATCTTCCCGGCTGGAGGGCCGCTTGCTGTCATCCCGCCAAGCGTTCTGGTGACAGAGCCAACCGGTCAATCGCGGCCGCGCTATCTTATCGAGGACAAGGCCATCGCGATCACGCCCGGCCTTGGTCAGCGTCAGCTTGCCCGGACCTTGGCGCCAAAGCGTTTTGCCGGGATCGGCGCGCCCAGCCTTGCAGCGCCTCCATCAGACAGGGCGGCGTTAAGGGGGCAGGTCGTGGACGCAGAAACAATCAGCGCTCTACCCTCGCTTCCCGGCGCGAGCGAGGAGCTTGCCGCGCTCAAGGCCGCCTTTGCAGATGAAGGCACACTCGTCCTGTCAGGCGCCGCCGCCACTGAAAAAGCGGTTCGTGCCGCGCCATTGAAACAGTTTCAGGTGCTGGCCTTTGCAACCCATGGATTGGTCAGTGGCCAGATCGCCGGGCTAAGCGAGCCGGCTTTGGTCCTTACCCCTGATAATGCCAATAAAGGTGAGGACAATGACGGCCTCCTCACGGCGAGTGAAATAGGACGGTTGAAGTTGGCCGCAGACTGGGTAGTTTTGTCCGCTTGCAACACTGCTGCTGGTGAAGGGCAGGCATCGCCAACTTACTCCGGTTTGGCCCGCGCATTCCAATTGGCAGGAGCGCGTTCTTTGCTGCTCTCCCATTGGCCGGTGCGCGATGATGTTGCGGCAAGGCTTAGCGTCGCCACTGTCAAAAATTCGAGCCGCGGTGTCGAACGCAGTGAAGCGTTGAGACAGGCGCAATTGGCAGTGATGGGCGATCGCTCGCTCGATGGCGCAGCATCGCCTGCACTGTGGGCGCCTTTTGTGATTATTGAATAAGGTGCGTCAGGTTTTGATCTTTCCAAACAGGACCCCGGCCACTTTACGCATCTGAATCTCTTCTGAGCCTTCCGTGATGCGATAACGGCGATGGTGGCGATAGATGTGTTCGAACGGTTTGTGCCGTGAATAACCAATCCCGCCATGCACTTGCATCGCGCGGTCTGCTGCATCACACACCAGTCGGTTCGCCCAGTAATTGCACATGGAAACCTTGTGAGAGAGCCTTTTGACAACCTCTGGTTTGGTCATCTGATCCATTTCCCAAGCGGTCTTGAAGATCAGCAACCGGAGCATTTCGCACTGGGTTGATAGCTCCACGATCGGGAACTGGATCGCCTGATTAAGCCACAATGGCTTCCCAAAAGGCTTGCGTTCCTGCGCATATGCAATCGATTCAGCCACGCAATACTCTGCCGCGCCAAGCGAGCTTGCCGCCTGCCGGATGCGGTTTTCGTGGACGAAATGCTGAGCCGCGGCGAGCCCCCAGTCAAGATCGCCCAATACCATGTCGTCAGGGACGAACACATCCGTGAACGAGCATTTCGGGTGGTCTGTAGGCATGTTGAAGGTCCACAGATATTCGCCAACCTCAAATCCTTCAGCCGATGTATCGACAACAAAACAGCCAAGCCCTTTCGGCTCGCCCGCATCGCCCGAATGGCGCGCGAAGGTCATGACATGGGTCGCGGTGTGAAGCCCCGTAGTCCACATTTTCTCGCCATTGATGAGCCAGCCTTCAACACCATCCTTGGTGTGACGCACAGCCGTTGTTTCCATATGGGTGGCGTCTGAACCGTGGGCCTCTTCGGTCAAGCCGAAGGCCCAGCGATGCTTGCCCTGAAGCATCCCTTCCATGAACCGCTCTTTCTGAGATGGCGTACCGAAGTCGCGCATCATCAGCGGCTGGACAAGGTTGCCGACTATCGAGTGTTCGTTTTGCAGGTCATTATGGAGGCCCAGACCCTTTTTGGCGAGGTGATGGCGGATGACTGCCATGCCAATGTTTGTGCCGTCCTGTCCCCCGAACTCTTTGGGTAGCTGATACCGATAGTGGCCGGCTTTATCTGCCAGGGTTTTCGCCTCTTTCAGCAGCTCCTCCCACTCTTCGCGAGGGAGCCCGTCATTGTCCCAATCGGTCCGCGCATGTTCGCGCCGGTGGTCGAAAAAGCGGATATTGTCATCGCGTGCCTCAAGCGGCTTGATCTCGCGCTCGATAAAGTCATCGAGCACTGTCAGGTATTCTTGGATGTCCTTGGGCACTTCGAACATAGCATCCGCTCTCTTTGCAAAAATGAATTCGCCTAGGGATGCACATTTTGTCCGGTACATGCAAAACCAGATTGCGCTTTTGAGCGCAAAGTCCGCCTATCAATTATGGCAGTGCCCTTCGATAAAGGTGCCAGGTTGCATGTCCCAGAACGGGCAAGACGATCAGCAAGCCGAGGAAGGCAAGCGTCATCGCCGCTCCCAACATGACTGCAATCAACGCTGCCCAAGCTATCAGCACCCAAAAATTGTCACGGAACACTCTCAGGCTCGTGAAGATAGCAGTTAGGAAATCGGTCTGTTTGTCGACCAGCATTGGGAGACTGAAGACGGTGATCGCGAAAAAGACCAAAGCGATCACCGCTCCAATCACACTCCCCACGAGCAGCATGGTGATGCCAAGGGATGTGAACAAAAATGCCAGCGATTCAGAGCCTGCTCCGGCCTCGACCAGGAATATGGAGAAGACCAAATGCGCGATAATCACCCAAAAGCCGAAAGCGACAAAGATGATCACGCCCATGGACAAGATTTGTTCGTCGCCTCGTCCTCTGACTGCTCCCAGGATTGCGGGCCAAGTCATAGGGAGGTCGAGCTCGCGTCGCCGGCTGACTTCGTAAAGGCCGACGGCGGTAAAGGGGGCGAGGAGCGGGAAACCTGCCGTTGCAGGGATCAGCCATGAGACCTCTCCGCGCGCAATCAGAAGATAACTTAGAGCAAGACCTGCAAGCGCATAGATCGCTCCGAAGAACAATCCATATCGCGGCGCAGCCACAAAGTCCTTCCAGCCAGCAATCAGGGCAACGCGCAAATCTCCTATTTGAAGATCGCCCGAATGCCTCTGATCGCGCGGCGTTTGCAATTCATTTGCGTGATCGCCTTGGCTCATTCCTCTCCCCCTATTGCATACTAGAACCGATAGCTGACTCCGGCGCTGAGCACCCACGGATCGAGCTTGTGGTCGGTCTCAAGCACAAGAGTGTCGCCTGCGCGCACCTGAAGCGTTGTGTCGATGAAATAGCGCTTCGCATCAAGGGTCACGCCAAATCCACTATCGTTCACTGGAATATCGACACCAGCTTGCAGAACGAAGCCTAGTTCGTTCGAAAGATCAGCGTCGGTCGCGCCCAACGGGACAATTCCTCCACCTGCACTGTCTCTGAGCCAAATAAAATAAGCACCGCCAGCACCGACATATGGCTTTACCCCGCCAAGGTCGAAGTGGGCCTTTGCGGTGAAGGTCGCAGGCAACAGAAGGGCGTTGGAGACGACTTCGGTGCCAGCCGGGAGACCTGATACGGCATCAACGTCGTGCTGCGTAGTGCCTGCGATGGTCTCGATAGAGAAGTTTTTCGATACAAAATACTCAACCGCAATCGTTGGCACGAAGTTGTCGTTGGCCGCCGTATCGGTGCCAGCTGGAAGGCCGACTCCGTCGACTACGACTTCCTCAATTCCGCCATCTGGCGAGACGAACGTACCCACAACCTTGAGCTGAATATCGCCAGCCTCTTGGGCCATAGCAGGTGAGCTTACAATTGCCATTGCAGCAGTTGCGGCGCAAAATAGTGTCTTCTTCATTACGTCAAATCCCTGATTTAGCCTGAATAATTGGAGGGGGCTCCGCCCAGCATAACAACAGCATCACACACAATTGTCGTCAGCCAGATGGAGGGCCGTTTGGCCTAAGCCGGCTTCTTCCCACCTTTATTTGTCTTGGCTCTGTTCCCATGAGCAGCAGTGGCCGCCCATTGCGACCCAGGATGTTTGCTGCTGACGGTCAAATGGCTGGGGTCAGACGATCGTGCATTGATCTAAATCAATGTGGGTTGCGCCCATGAGGCCCACATAGACGCCTTGAGATTAAACAAGGGATTGATCCATGGCCTTTCCGGAGCTGTTCGAACGCTTTGCTGTAGAAGTGCTGCCGCTTGGCGTTTCCGATGGAACGCACCTGCGCTTTCAATCGGTTGCTCGGTTTGTCACTGCCCGCGCGGGCGACGCGCCGTTCAGGGGCAACGGCAAGGACCAGATCGCCTTCGTAGCAAGCGGCAGCACAAAATTGGTGGCGCAGGCCTCGCAGGGGCGCGAACAGGTGGTTGCCTTCCATTTCGCTGGGGATCTTGTTTCGATCCCGTCGAGCACCGCGCATGCTTATTCATTATGCGCGCTCGAGGATTGTGAGCTGGTTTATTTTCCTGCTGATAAATTTTTGGCGCTAGCTCAGGAGGAATCGGGAATGGTGGCAGAAGTGCTCACCCGGGCACTTCGCGCATTGGAGCGATGCCGGGAAAAGACGGTCGCGCTTGGCAGGAAGACCGCGCAAGAGAAACTGGCAAGCTTTCTTGTCACGATGAACGACCGGGTTGGTGCGGTTGAGGGAAATCAGCAGGAAATGAGCCTGCCCATGTCACGCAAAGATATCGGCGACAGCCTTGGTTTGACGATCGAAACCGTCAGTCGCCAATTCAGCGAATTGCGTTCTCTTGGCTTGATCGAGACGCAGGGCCGTTCAGGGATCCGCCTGCTTGACCTGGAGGGTTTGAAAGCGCGTGCTGGCCATGTTCTGGCAGCGGCATGATCAGGCGGCATCATTTATTTTCAAATTTGACCTAAATCAATGAACTGCAGATGAACTTGCCTTAGGTAGTGTCAATCTGATTGGACACATGTGTGCGACTATGGACGGTAATTTACACGCGAATTGGATCTGCTTCCCAAAAGCCTAGACACTTTTGGGAAGCGAATATGGGATGAAAACTGGCGAGTTTCCTGCGCCAGTTTGATGCGGATCAAATACGGGACTGCCTCACAGCGTTAATCGGTGCGAGGTCGAAAGGGATCAATATCATGGAATCAACTCTTGGTAGGGTCGGGTTATGGGCGATTGTGCTTATGCTGGCCATTGTTGGAATTGCGGGCGCGCAGGATAGCGGATTTGCGGTCCATATGGGCCTTATTGCGGGCGTCGCTGTGCTGCTGATTGTGGCTACGATGACAACCTTCGATCCGCTTGCGAAAGCACAAAGCATATTCAAAATGCCTCCTGGGCCCGAGCGTTACGATGATGATGTTGTGCGCTGGGGTGTGATTGCGACGATGTTCTGGGGGCTTGCAGGATTGCTTGCCGGGCTCTTCATCGCTCTGCAATTGGCGTTTCCGATTTTGAACCTAGAGCCTTGGTTCACCTTTGGCCGGGTCCGCCCCCTTCACACCAGCGCGGTCATCTTTGCCTTTGGCGGCAATGCTTTGATCGCGACGAGCTTCTACGTCGTCCAACGCACCTGCCGCACGACGCTGGCATTGCCTGGCACGGCGCGGTTTGTGTTCTGGGGATACCAGCTTTTCATCGTTCTGGCGGCGACCGGCTATCTGCTAGGTGTTACCCAGTCGAGAGAATACGCAGAGCCTGAATGGTATGTTGACCTGTGGTTGACCGTCGTTTGGCTGGCGTATCTTGCGGTGTTCGTTGCAACGATCCTGAAGCGCCGCGAGCCGCACATTTATGTGGCTAACTGGTTCTACCTTGCTTTCATTATCACTGTGGCGATGCTGCATGTGGTGAACAACCTTGCCATGCCGGTGAGCTTGCTTGGTTCGCGCAGCTATTCAGCCTTTGCCGGTGTCCAGGATGCTCTGACGCAGTGGTGGTATGGACACAATGCGGTCGGGTTCTTCCTCACGGCAGGCTTCCTTGCGATGATGTATTACTTCGTCCCCAAACAGGCGAACCGCCCGGTGTATTCCTACCGGCTGTCGATCATCCACTTCTGGTCATTGATCTTCCTCTATATCTGGGCAGGTCCGCACCACCTTCACTACACCGCTTTGCCTGACTGGGCTCAGACGCTGGGAATGGTGTTTTCGATCATGCTGTGGATGCCCAGCTGGGGCGGGATGATCAACGGTCTGATGACGCTGAACGGCGCATGGGACAAGGTTCGCACCGATCCGATCATCCGCATGATGGTCATGGCGCTCGCTTTCTACGGGATGAGTACCTTCGAAGGCCCGATGCTGTCGATCAAGGCGGTGAACAGCCTCTCGCACTACACCGATTGGACAATTGGCCATGTGCACTCTGGCGCGCTTGGTTGGAACGGCATGATCACCTTTGCGTGTGTCTATTTCCTTGTGCCCAAACTTTGGAAGAAAGATCGGCTCTACTCCCTTCGCATGATCAACTGGCACTTCTGGCTCGCGACGCTTGGCATCGTTTTTTACGCCGCCAGCATGTGGGTAGCCGGAATAACGCAAGGGCTCATGTGGCGCGAATATGGCTCTGATGGTTATCTGGTGAACAGCTTCATCGACACCGTTGCCGCCCTTCATCCAATGTATCTCATGCGTGCCTTTGGGGGTCTTTTGTACCTCTCCGGCGCGATCATCATGACCTACAACATCTGGATGACCATCGCCGGATATCAGCGCGACGAAGCGCCGATGGCGGATATGGAATATGACGAAGAGGCGGACCGCCCGCTTCCCGCCAATCCTCAAGCTCAACCTGCGGAATAAGGAGCCCATACGATGAGCACCAACTCACCCAACACTCCTTCTTCTCAGGGCGTTTTTGAAGGCCACAAGAAGATCGAGAAGAACGTCACCCTGCTTGCAGCGGCCACTTTGGCTACTGTCGCCATTGGCGGGATTGTCGAAATCGCGCCACTGTTCTGGATCGACAACACGATCGAGCAGGTTGAAGGGATGCGACCTTATACCCCGCTCGAACAAGCTGGGCGCGATATCTACATCCGCGAAGGCTGCTACACCTGTCACAGCCAGATGATCCGCCCGTTCCGTGATGAAGTGGAGCGTTATGGTCACTATTCTCTGGCAGCTGAGAGTATGTTCGATCACCCCTTCCAATGGGGGTCGAAACGCACCGGGCCGGACTTGGCTCGCGTGGGCGGTCGTTATACCGATGACTGGCATGTGCAGCATTTGAAGGACCCGCGCAGTCTGGTCCCGCAAAGCATCATGCCAAGCTACAGCTTTCTGGCTGAAACCACGCTCGACAGCGCGACGATCTCGGGCAAGCTGACCGCGCTACAGCGCGTTGGCGTGCCTTACAGCGAAACCGATGTGGAAATGGCTGAGGCTGACTTGGAGGCGCAGGCTAATCCGGATGCTGACGCTGGCGATCTTGAGGAACGCTATCCCAAGGTCAAAATCCGCGACTACGACGGTGATCCTTCGCGGATTACCGAGATGGATGCGCTGGTTGCCTACCTTCAGATGCTTGGCACGCTGGTCGATGTGAACAGTGCTGCTGCACAATCTGAACTCGCAGAGGAGCGCGGCCGATGAGCTTTTACGAAACGCTGCGCCATTTTGCCGATAGCTACGGGCTGGTCGTGATCTTTGGTCTGTATCTGCTGCTTTGCGGTTGGCACTTCCTCCCCCGCTCACGCGAAGGCGTGGAGCGGGCCAAACACTCAATTTTTCAGGAGGACGATAATGCCTGAGAATGCAAATAACGCGAATAAGCGCATTGATGAACCCACTGGCACCGAATTGGTTGGCCACGAATGGGATGGCATTGAAGAGCTGAACACACCTTTGCCGCGCTGGTGGCTGTGGACCTTTTACGCAACTATTGCTTGGGCGCTTGTCTATGTGATCTTGTACCCTGCTTGGCCGATGGTTTCGCAGGCAACCGAAGGTGTGTTCGGCTGGTCCAGCCGTGGTGACTTGCAAACTGAGTTGGCCGATGCACAGCAAGCGCGAACAGCGATTTTTGAACGGATCGGTGCAACTGATCTGGATGCTCTTGCGAATGATCCTGAACTCCTCAATCAAGCCATCGTAGGAGGTGAAGCCGCTTTCAAACAGCACTGTGTCCAATGCCACGGGGCGGGCGCTGCTGGATATGAGGAGTACGGGTATCCCAACCTCAATGACGATGATTGGCTTTGGGGTGGCACGCTATCGGATATCGAATACACCTTGACCCACGGCGTGCGCTGGGAAGGGTCAGGCGAAACCCGCCTGACTTACATGCCAGCCTTCGGTGAAATCTTTCAGAAGAGCGAAATTGATGCGTTGGTCGCTCACGTTCTATCACTTAGCGGCGAAGGTCCAGGAAGTGCCTCGGGCGCGGCCTTGTTCGAGACTAATTGTTCGGCCTGCCACGGCGTGGATGGCGCAGGGGACCGCGCTCAAGGTGCGCCAGCGCTTAACGATGCCATCTGGCTTTACGGCAAGGACAAAGCGAGCATCGCTCAGCAAATTCGCGCGCCGCGCCATGGCGTCATGCCAGGGTGGAGCGACAAGCTTGATCCGGTGACAATCCGTATGCTGGCAGCTTACGTCCATTCACGTGGCGGTGGTGAAGCCGAGGCACCTGAACTGCCTGCCGAAGATGAAACCGAAACGGCAGATGAAGTGGCCACGACGCAGACGAGTGGCGACGATGAGCGAGGTTGATAGCCTCGACACGCCCGAAAAGGGCGCTGATGCCAAGCGCGATTGGGGCGCCGCTTTGGGATCGGTGGAAACCGATGCCATCGCTGCCTCCCGTCGCACTTCGCCCGGGCCGCCGCCGCCAATAAAGCTCTATCAAGAGCGAAAGGCAGTGCACAACAAGCGCATTGATGGGCCGTTTCGCCGCTTCAAATGGTTGGTGATGCTGGTTACGCTTACGATCTATTACGCAACGCCATGGATACGCTGGGACCGGGGGCCTTATGCGCCCGATCAAGCGGTGCTGATCGACCTTGCGAACCGCCGGTTTTACATGTTCGATATCGAGATCTGGCCCCACGAATTTTACTTTGTGGCAGGCCTTCTCATCATGGCGGGGATTGGCCTTTTCCTGGTGACGACTGCTGTTGGCAGAGCATGGTGCGGCTATGCTTGCCCGCAAACGGTTTGGACCGATGTGTTCCAGCATGTCGACCGCTTTTTTGATGGTGATCGCAACGCCCGGATCAAGCTGGATAAGGCCCCGTGGGGCGCTTCCAAAACCGCGCGGCGGCTTGGCAAGTGGGGCGTCTATCTCCTGATCAGTTTTTGGACGGGGGGCGCGTGGATCATGTATTTTGCCGACGCGCCAACCCTCACTTACGAATTTTGGCGCGGTGAGGCAGCGATGGTGGCCTATGCGACCGTTGCCATCCTCACTTTCACCACCTTCTGGCTTGGCGGATTTATGCGCGAGCAGGTGTGCATTTACATGTGCCCATGGCCGCGCATTCAAGGCGCAATGCTCGACGAAAAATCGCTGATCGTCACGTACAAGGATTGGCGCGGGGAAAAGCGAGGCAGCGTCAAGAAAGCGGCCAAGAACCCGGATGCCTATGGCGATTGTGTAGATTGCCTCCAATGCGTTGCAGTGTGCCCCACAGGCATTGATATTCGCGAAGGACAGCAAATCGGCTGCATCACCTGCGGGCTCTGCATTGATGCGTGCGACAAGGTGATGAAAGACATCGGACGCCCACGCGGGCTCATCGACTATGCAACGCTTGACCAATGCGAAGCAGAAGCTGCCGGCGCGCCAGCAACGCCTGCTTGGAAAGCGCTGCTGCGACCTCGCATATTTATCTATTTCGGCGTCTGGGCTGCGATTGGTGCAGGCTTGCTGTTTGCGCTTGGCACGCGCTCGCACACCGACATCACTGTTTCGCCTGATCGCAATCCGCCCTTCATGTTGATGAAGGATGGTTCGGTCCGCAACTCCTTCACTTTGCGCCTGCGCAATATGGAAGCACGACCGCGCGATATGCGGGTGACGCTTGTCGGATTGCCAGAGGGAAGCGTCATGTGGACCGACCAAATCGGCCGCGAAGGAGCTGCCGAGAGCCAAACGATCCCGGTCAACGCCGACGAAACCCGCATTGTGCGCGCTTATGTTGTCATCCCCAACGGGACTGAGGCAGGCGAGTTTGCTTTCGAAGTGACCGCGCTCGATTCCCAGGGCGAAAAGGACAGCGCCGACACCAAATTCACACTTCCCGGAGATTTATAGTGGCTAGCAAAACCCGAAAAGGCTTTACCGGACGCCACATGACAGCCGTCTTGGTAGTGGGCTTTGGCATCGTTGCTGCTGTGAATTTCACCATGGCTAGCTTTGCCACTGGTGGATTTCACGGCGTGGTGGTCGAAAACTCCTATGTCGCAAGCCAAAAGTATAACGACTGGCTTGCGCAGGCCGAGGCCTCCAAGGCGCTTGGCTGGGAAGCCGAGATGATGCGCGATGAGGCCGGCTTCGTGGTGGTGACCACAAATGGCGTGCCTGAAGGGGCGCAGGTAACGGCAGAATTGCGCCGCCCCATTGGCGAACATGAATATGCAAATCTCGGCTTCACATCGCAGGGTGACGGCACCTTCCGCTCTACCAAGCCGGTTTCAGATGGGCGTTGGACAGCCCGGCTTTTTATTGAAAGTGGCGCCCAAAAATGGGCCAAGGAAAACGAGCTTTAAGTGAACGCACCTGCGCCTTCTCTTGCCGTTCCTGAAAACGATGCGCCTCGCGGCACACGTTTTACCGTGCCGGGGATGCGCTGTGCAGGGTGCATAGCAAAGATAGAGCGCGAGCTTCCCAAAGTGGACGGAGTAATCGCCGCGCGGGTCAATTTCTCGGCCAAGCGCGTCGCCGTCGAACACGATGCAAGCGTCGATGAAGAGGCGCTCGCCAAAGCGCTCCAAGAACTTGGCTTCGAAGCGCAGGCAGTCAGCGACAATCCGCTTGGGCTAGAGACGGCAGAACGCAAGCAATTGATGCGCGCGCTAGGCGTTGCAGGTTTTGGCATGATGAATGTCATGCTCTTGTCGGTCAGCATCTGGTCAGGGGCCGAAGGCGCAACGCGCGAGCTGTTCCACTGGCTGTCCGCGCTGATCGCTCTTCCGGTGATCGCTTATTCTGGCCGCCCGTTTTTTGCCAGTGCATGGATGGCGCTCAAATACAGGCGCACCAATATGGACGTGCCGATCTCTATCGGCGTGCTCCTCGCCACCGCGCTTAGCGTCTATGAAACTGTGACCGGCGGCGCGCATGCCTATTTTGAAAGCGCAGTGATGCTGCTGTTCTTCCTGCTTGCGGGACGCGCGCTTGATGCTGAAATGCGCACCCGCACGCGGGCAGGCATCGGCGCGCTGTTGGGGCGGATGGGTAAATCGGCAAGCGTCATCGATCCCCAAGGCAGCACACGCCGCGTGGCGGCCAATGCGCTAGAGCCCGGAATGCTTGTGCAGGTGGCCGCTGGGGAGACTTTGGCCGCCGATGGCGAGGTGGAAAGCGGGATCAGCACCATCGACAATGCCATGCTGACGGGCGAAAGCACCCCAGAGGCAATCACCGAAGGGTCAATCGTCCACGCAGGTGCGATCAATCTGGGTGATCCGTTCCGGATGCGCCTCACCCGCACTGCTGACGATACAGCGCTTGCTGAAATCTCGCGGCTGATGGATGAGGCGGGCCAATCGCGCAGCCATTACGTCCGTATCGCAGATCGCGCCTCCCGCGCTTACGCGCCCGTCGTCCATACTCTTGCACTCTTGGCGTTTGCGGGTTGGATGATCGCAGGCGCTGGTTGGTATCAATCCCTCGTGATTGCGATTGCGGTGCTTATCATCACCTGCCCGTGCGCCATGGGATTGGCCGTGCCAACGGCGCAGGTTGTGGCCTCCGGCGCGCTTCTCAAACGCGGGCTTCTGGTGAAAGACGGCAGCGCGTTGGAGCGCTTGGCCGAGGTGGATGTCGCCATGTTCGACAAAACCGGCACGCTCACCTTGGGCGAACCGCGTGCGAATGTATCCGATTTGGATGACACGCAGCGCAGCGTCGCCTTGGCCCTTGCACAAGTGAGCCGCCACCCGCTGAGCCAAGGCCTTGCCAAGGCTCTGCGTTTCGACGGGGTTGAGCCGGCAAGGTTAGAGAACGCTACGGAACAAGGTGGGAGGGGTGTGTTTGGCCTATGGAATGGCAAATCTGTAGCGCTTGAGCGGCCTGATGACGACCCCGGCATTCTGGCCACGCGTTTGCGGATTGGCGATGAAATTGCCACCATCACCTTCAACGATTTGCTGCGCGCTGATGTGCACGAAACCATCGATGGGCTGCAAAGCTTCGGGATCAAATCGAGCATTATCTCCGGTGATGGTGTGCGTTCTGTCGAAGCCGTTTCCCGCCAATTGCGCATCCCGGCAAACGCCGAAGTCAGCCCGCAGGGAAAGCTCGCGATCCTTGAAAAGCTGCGCGCTGATGGTCACAAGCCGCTTATGATCGGCGATGGTCTTAACGATGGGCCAGCGCTTGCCGCGGCCCATGCTTCGATTGCGCCGGGTACAGCCAGTGACGCGAGCCAACAGGCCGCTGATGCGGTGTTTGTGGGTGAGAAACTGATGCCTGTCGCCCTTGCTGTCCGCGTTGCGCGCCGCACGATGGCGGTCGTTCGCCAAAACTTCGGCTTTGCCATAGTCTACAATGTGCTGGCGATCCCGCTTGCGCTGTTTGGCTATGTCACGCCGCTGATTGCTGCGATTGCAATGTCGTTGAGCAGCCTTGTCGTGGTCGCCAATTCGCTACGGCTTGCCCGAAGCGCTAAGGAACCACATCAATGACCGGACTTGCATTCCTCATCCCCATTGCCTTGTTCATGGGGCTTGCCGGCCTTGCCGCGTTCCTGTGGTCGATGCGCAGCGGCCAGTATGATGACATGGACGGCGCCGCGCACCGCATCCTGATCGACGATGAAGAAGAGGACGCATGATCCGAATATTCAGCGTTTTGGCGGTTGTCTCAATGGCGATTGGGCCTTTGTCTCCGAACAAAGGCGAGCCTGGGCGCAGCCTGACCATGTCTCTTTGCAATGGCGGGGAGATTACGATCCCCCTTGGCGATGATGACGACAAAACCCCGCGCGATTGCCAGTCCATGGCGTGCCATGCGGTCAATTGCCGTGAGAAAAACAAACGGTTTTCAAAACCCAATTTGATTTAGAGCAAAGACCCGAACGCTCGTATCCTCTTTATGGCCATTTATGTGGCCTTATCATCCTGACCTGCTCGAAACGGCTGTGCCGCGTTATACGAGCTATCCGACAGCCGCCGATTTTGGCAGCATTCCTGCAAACGCTCTCTACGAACAGATTGAACAGGTGAAAGGCGACATCTCGCTTTACCTGCACATCCCGTTTTGTGAGAAAATTTGCCATTATTGCGGGTGCAATACGGGCGCTGCAAACAGGCGGCAGAGGGTTGAAAGCTACCTTGCTGCTTTGCGCACTGAGATTGAAACCGTGGCCGCGCTCTTGCCGCGCGAAACGCGGGTACGCCGCATCGCCTTTGGCGGGGGAAGCCCCAATGCGATTGAACCGCGCGAGTTTATCGACCTTGTCGATGCGCTGAACCGGCATTTCTGGCTGGTGGATACCGAATGGTCGATTGAGCTCGACCCGCGTTCAATGAGCAGTGTCTGGGGTGAGGTCATTGCAGAAGCGGGTATCACGCGCGCCAGCATGGGAGTGCAGACATTTTCGGCCAAGTGCCAAAAGGCAATCGGGCGTGAACAGGACGATGGCCTCATTTGTCGCAGCATTGATTGGCTTCGCTCAGCGGGCGTCACCTCGATGAATTTCGACTTGATGTATGGCCTGCCCTTCCAAACGCAGGAAGATCTCGCCGATAGCCTTGAATACACCAGCCTTCTTGGAGCCGACCGGATTGCGGTCTTTGGCTATGCTCATGTGCCGCACATGGTCCCACGCCAAAAGATGATCGATGTAAGCGCGCTTCCCGATCGCGAGACGCGATTTGCAATGGCAGGCCACGCGTATGATTTCCTGACCAACGAAGGATACAGTGCGGTTGGCTTTGATCATTTTGCCCTGCCGCATGACCCGATGGCAATGGCTGCAAAAAATGGCACACTGCGGCGCAATTTTCAGGGCTTTGCCGATGATCAAAGCGACGTCCTCATCGGTCTTGGTTCAAGCGCGATCAGTGGCTTTCCCGAGCTTATCGCCCAGAACGAGAAGAACAATGGCCGCTACCGAATGATCGCATCAGGTGGCAAGCTTACAGCAAGCATTGGCATTAACCGCGATGCATCTGACAGGTTGCGGGCAGGGGTGATAGAGGCCTTGTTGTGCCGTGGGGCCGTAGAGCTGTCGCCTTGCCTTTTGTCTCAGGTGCGCGCGAAGCTTGTGCCATTCCTAGAGCGCGGCCTTGCCTCTCTCGACGCTACTTCGCTGACAATCACACCGGACGGTTTGCCTTATGCCAGAGTAATCGCTGCGATGTTTGACAGCTACCGGCAGACAACCCAAAAACGCTTCAGCTCCGCTATTTAATGATAACGCTGGGTAGTGGAAAAAGCGGCAGTCTTGGCAGTCTAAAGCGAATTCGTCTCCGGTTGGCGCAGATCGCCCTGCCCATGCCATGTTCATCGCCGCGTTTTTATCCGCGCCGTGATTGGCAATCTCATTCGGGCTGATGGCAGATAAGCAAAGCGAGTACGATGAGGCCTTGCTTGTGTACAGCAGCCTGCGAGACAGTCTGCGGGAAACGAGGGTCCAGCAACTGGGCGGGTGAAATGTTGACAGAGACAGTGGTTTCGCGGGGCTACTGTGTCGCCACTGTGTCGCATCACGACAAGCCTGTTTGAGTACGCGAGTGCCAATCTGTGCAATCAGTCCGAGATCTTCTGCGATAGGTATGAACTCGGCCGGTGAGACTTCGCCGCGCTCGTCGCAGGTCCATCGTACCAAGGCCTCTGCACCGGTTACACGTCCGGAGCAGGCATCGCCTACTGGATGACCTGAAGCGTCATTGATCGGTTTGAAGCGGTCGAGGTCAACTACGAACAAAGCGAAAGGTCGACTATAACGCTCAAGCTTTTTGCATTCTCGGTTCAGAGCCTCAGAAAAACCCCTGCGATTGCCGCCTTTGGTCAAGGCATCGTGGAGAGCGACGTGTTGCAACCTGGCTTGCGATTCCAGCTTTGTTTTACGTTCAACAATGTGGGTCGAGATGCCCACGCCGACGATAAGAAATGCTGTCCCAGCTACCGACATTGCTAGTGAAACGAACGCATCACTATCACTGCTGACGCTCACACCAATGATCGGAGTTACGACGAATGCGGCCATGCCAACAAAACGAGGAGGATATTGTGGTCTTCAGTTAGGCAGGCAAAAGCTCGCACTATGTTTCTCTTTGATCTGAAGAAGCCGAAAACCGTGCATTTCGGTTCTTGAGATCAAAAAGAGTTTAAGGACAAGCCGCGCATGACACCTTGGCTAACGTGGCCCCTTGTTGATTTATGATACGATCAGACAGCTGAGCTGCTAGACAAGGACTGGGCCGTTAGCATCAGCGGAATGTGGGGCTCAAGGCTGGCAAAAGTGTTGCGCGAGTTGGATCAATTCGCACGATTGCGCGGGTTTGGCGCATGACTGCTCCACCTTCCACAAACACATTCCAGATCCTCCTCTCTAAGCCTAACAAGCACCTAAAGAAGCCTAGACAGACCGATAGCTCTTCAATCATTACCTTTATTGGAAAGTCCGGGGATGTCGGGTCCGATCTCCGCCAGTTCCGGTTCATGCACTTCTACGTTGCCGAGTGCCATATGGCTGCGGCTGCGGCTGTAGAACAAATATATTACGCAGCCTATGCCAGTCCAGATTGGTAGCATCAGCATCGCGCCGGCCGGCAGATTGACGAAAAGGAACAGGCAGCCAAGCACTGTCAGAGGGCCGATGATGGCGAGGCCTGGCACGCGGAAGGCACGCACACGAGCGCCGTCGGTTTTGCGCAAGACCATGACTGCCACGGCCACCATCCCAAAGGCATAGAGGGTTCCGGCATTAGCGATATCAGCCAGTTGCCCTACCGGGAAAAACGCCGCACCAATCGCTACCACCAGGCCAGTAATTGCCGTTACCACATATGGCGTTTTCCATCTGGGGTGAACCTTAGACAATCCGTCAGGGATCAAGCCGTCACGGCTCATGACAAAAAACACGCGTGTTTGCGCGTATAGCAGCACCAGGATGACTGAAGGGAGGGCCAGAATGGCGGCATAACCCAGCATGTTGCCTACTGCACCGAAACCGATTTCGCGAAGGACATGGGCAAGCGCCTCGTTCGAACAGACCAACGCATCGGCAAATTGCGGCATCGCGCACTGCCGGGCGAGTTCCTCTGATCCGGCAGGAAACGGCACACCGCCCGGGCCCATGATCGGCTGGCCACCGATTGTGCCGATTGCTCCTGCTGCGACAAGGATATAAAATAGGGTGCAAAACATCAGCGACCCGATCAGCCCTATCGGCACGTTTCGCTGCGGGTTCTTTGTCTCTTCTGCGGCAGTTGAGACGGCATCGAAACCGACATAGGCGAAGAAGATAGTAGCTGCCGCGCCGACTGCGCCCACGCCCGACCCCCAGCCACCGAAGAATCCGGCTGGCAGAAAGGGGTTGAACCGGGCGGTGTCAAATTCGCTGCTCGTCAGCGTGATTGCTATGAAAGCGGTCAATGCGGTTACTTTGATTAAGACCAGTACTGCATTGACTTTGGCGCTCTCGCTGGTGCCAATCATGAGCAACCAAGTGACCAATAGCGCGATTATCATGGCCGGAAGATTGATTAGCCCACCCGGCGCTCCGCCTAAGGCCAGCGGTCCAGCGCTTAACCACGCAGGCATCACAATCCCAAATGTATCTTGCAAGATCGTCCCAGTAAAATAACCAGACCAGCCGACCGAAACGGCAGAGGCGGCGATGGCATATTCGAGCACCAGGGCCCAACCCACCGTCCATGCGAGAAATTCCCCCATAGTGGCATAGGTGTAGGTATACGCCGAACCAGCTACCGGGATCATCGATGCAATTTCCGCGTAACATAAAGCTGCCACGACGCAGACAGCACCGGCGATAACGAAAGCCAGCATCAAACCTGGGCCAGCTTTTTGCGCCCCGGCTGAAGTCAGCACGAATATGCCGGTTCCAATAATGCAGCCAATCCCGAACAGCATCAGCTGGAACGCACCTAAGGATCGGTGAAGACTCTTTTTCTCCGCTGCAGCCAGAATGGCAGACAGTGGTTTGATCCGGTCAAAAATCATGTTTGGAATTCCACCAAGCCTGCCGCGAGACTTCTCGCTCCACCAGCTGGTCTGCCACTATTTTAGAGTGATCGCTTGTTCTGGCAACGATTTTCGTCTCGACGAAATTTTTGAGCTGCCTACGCTTTCCCCGTTAGTGTCGTAATAACGGCTGCAATAGCTTGGTAAGACATCCCAATAAGGTCTGCTTTTGCCCTCTTTATTCGCCAAAGCGGGGCGTCCGCTTCCCGCTCCAAGGGCGTCAGGGTGGGTCAAATCCAAGCGACTAACGCTGATCGACAGGCTGAACCCGAGAAGGCACCTGAGCGAACCAAGGGGCGGGTCAAAGCCGTTCGATATCGGCCTTTGATGGTTCGACTGAAACTGGGCCGCATGAAGAGCGTCAGATTCTGGGAATTGAACTGGGAAACAAAATCCGTTCCTGAACCGCCACTTGATCGCAAGCTCGCAAGTGTGGTCAGCTTTCCATCTACAGCCAGCGCCGGACCCGCGCCTTGTAGCTTTCATAGCCCGTGCCGAAGACTTGCGACAATCGCGCCTCTTCCGGCACGATCTGAAACGCGGTTATATAGGCCACGAATGCGATAAGGACGATCACGTTCGCAAGGGAACCCAACCAGACCGCAACACCGCAAAGTATCAAGAGCATCCCCAGATACATCGGATTTCGAGTGTAGCGGTAAAGGCCTGTCACAACGAGGCTCGAAGCTTTTTCAGGAGCAAGGGGCGTGACGGTCGTCTTCGCTTTTCGAAAGGCACCGACTGAAACAAGGGCGATGGCAAGACCGGCCACGATAAAGGCGACGGCAACAAGTGCCTGAAAGGGAAAGGTGAGCTGTGTCTGCGGAAAAAATTGCGCAATGCCCAACATGGCGAGCCCGCAGATTGCTGTCACAATGGGAGGGGGGATCAGCAGTTTCATCCTATATCCTCTCCTGAGAACCTTTCGTCCCGGAACTTTTACCCATCAATTGAATCAGCGCGCCAATCGCATCAGCCATTCGCTGCCTTCCATGCGCCCATTGATCCAAGATAGACATCAATATTGCCAAATCCCCGACTTGCAAGCCAGCCTGCTGCGACGGTGGCGCGCATACCGCTTGCGCACATGAGGGTGTATGATTTGTCCTTGTCGAGCTCGCTCCACCGTTCGTTGAGTTCGCCAACATAGATGTGCATGGAACCGTCGATCGCAGCGGCTTCGCGCTCGTCCGCGTCGCGCACATCGAGCAGGGTCCAACCCGCGTCAGAGCCCTCAAGCCGCGATTTGACCGTATCGGTATCGACCATGGGGATCGTGTTCATGGCAACGCCATTGCCCGCCGCCGGCACAACGCCATTGTAACCGCCGATAACATTGTCGAGCCCGATGCGGGTGAGGTGCGACATGGCGCTGGAAAGCTGTTCCTCGTCCGATCCCACCAGAAGGATCGTCTCGCCCTCGCGGATGAACCATCCGGCGAAGGCGGAAATCATGCCGACGGGCAGGCACATCGAACCCGGAAAATGAGCGCCCGCATAGGCAAGCGGTTCGCGAAGGTCGATGACGTGGTCGGCTGTTGCTCTGCGCATTTCCGGCAAGGTCAGCCGTTTGGGCCGGACAACGCGAGGGGCCGCTTGTGCCCCTTCGATATTCAGGCGTTCCATCAGGCGGAAATAGGGCGGCTGGTAGTGATTCTCCGCGATTTTCGCTTCGACAAACGCCTTGCGCTCGCCAATCTGCAAGCGCGGGTTGTTGCGGCGTTCGTGGCCGATGGTCGAAAATTCACGCTCCGCCATGCCCGAGCCGCAGACAGAGCCTGCCCCGTGCGCGGGGTAGAGGATGGCCTGATCGCCGAGCGCGAGCAGCTTTTGCAGCGAATCGTAAAGCAGCCCTGCGACCTCGCGCTTGCGGTCGGGGTAAAAGTCGGTGCGCCCGACATCGCCCACGAACAGCGCATCGCCCGTGAACACACCCACCGGACCATCGGCATATTCGCGGTCATGGATGACAAAGGCGAGGTGATCGTCGGTGTGTCCCGGTGTCTCCAGCACCTCGATGGTGAGTTGACCGATTTCAAATGTATCGCCCTCGCGCGCTGTTTGCGCAAAAGCAATTTCGCCCGCAGCGTTGGGGCCATGCAGCACCTTTGCCCCTGTCATCTCAGCGAGAACGGGGGAGCCGGTGATAAGGTCCTCATTGCGGTGCGTTTCGAAGATATGGGTAATCTCCAGCCCCTCGGCGCGCGCTTTTTCAAGATAGATTTCGCAATCGCGGCGCGGATCAATCACCGCCGCCTTGCCGCCGGAACCGATAAGGTAGGACAGGTGCGAGAGGCCGGGCGTTTTGATCTTTTCGAGCAGCATGGCAAATTCCTCTTTCTCAAATTGTCTTTATCGTTGAACACCCGTGGGCGAAGGCGCGTTCAGGGCGCTTCCTGCTTGCTCACAAGAAAAGCGCCGCGAAGTTCGCCCGGCTCAAATCCGGTGGCAAGGTCGCCGGGATAGGCTTTGGCAATGGCATTGATGATCACTGGATCGATGTTGGTCCCATGACAGGCAGAACACGGCTGCTCCTTCATCGGGATCGCTTGCAGATAGACCATTGCGCCATCCACCGTTCCGTGAACATTGCGCGGGGCGCCATTGTCCAGCGGCGCTGCTTCAAGTTTTGCATAAAGCGGCTCCAGCCCAAGCGGGAGGCCGCCGTTTGCATTGCGATTGCGGCGCGCGATGCGGCTGACGGCAAGACCGCTTTCTTCAGACAGCCGCTGCGCAATGGCAGGCGCCGCCGATTGGCACACGCCGATTGCTCCCACCGCTCCCGCTTCGCCAATCGCTGTCGAAAGCGTCGTCTGGAGTTCGGATTGAAACTGCGCAGTGACCTTTTGCGACTGGTTCAGGAAAGCGGCCTGTTCTGTGTCGCTCTCCTCGGTGGAGGTGTCTTGTGAACACCCGCCCAGACCAAGTGCGCTGCTCGCTGCTATAAGAGCAAGGGCGTGCTTGCATTGATTGAACTGCATGGGCGGATCTCCTTTGCCGTCAAACCTTGAGCCAGAAGCGGATAATCATCGCCACCACGCCCAGCACCGTTACACTTGCCAACCATATTGCGGCCATCCACGCGAGGCGCTTCCAAAGGGGTGACTGGGGTTTAGTGTCCGGGCGCGGCATCAATGATACCCCTCGTCATCCACCTTGCCCCTGAACACCCAATAGGCCCAGGCGGTGTAGCCGATGATGAGCGGCATGGTGATCGCAACACCCACCAGCATGAAAATCTGGCTGCTTTCGGGAGCGGCTGCATCCCAGATCGTGACGCCGGGGGGCACGACATAGGGCCACATGGTGACGCCAAGGCCCACCGTGCCGGCAAAGAACAGCGCAATCGCCAGCCAGAAGGGTTTGCTGTTGCGCTCCTTACGGATCGCATGGATCATCGAGAGGGCAATAAGACCGGTGAGGATCGGCACGGGCGCTGCGAAATAGATTTCGGGCGCGGTGAGCCAGCGGTCGGCATATTCGGCGTTGAGGAAGATGTTATAGAGGCTGACCGCGCCCATCAGCACGATGGTCGCAATCGCTGCGCGAAGCGCGAGGTAACGGGCGTGTTTCTGTGCGCCGCCATCCAGCTTCCAGATCAGCCATGTGCTGCCCAAAAGCGCATAGCCAGCGACAACGCCAAGCCCGCAAAGCAGGGTGTAGGGCGTGAGCCAGTCGAACCAGCTGCCCGCATAGCTGCGATCGACCACTTCGATCCCCTGCAAAAGCGCGCCCAGCGTCATTCCCTGCGCCATTGCCGCGACAAGCGAACCGCCAAAGAAGGCCGCGTCCCAGAATGCGCGGTGACCGGGATCGCGCCAGCGGTATTCGAACGCCACACCGCGAAACACCAGACCCAAAAGCATGGCGATGATAAGCGGATAGGTGGCAGGCAAGATCACCGCATAGGCAAGCGGGAAAGCGGCAAACAGCCCGCCTCCGCCAAGCACCAGCCACGTCTCGTTCCCGTCCCAGACAGGCGCGATCGAATTCATCGCCCGGTCGCGGCCCTGACCTACGCGCACGGTTGGGAACAGGATGCCGATGCCAAGATCAAACCCGTCCATAACGACATAGGCGAAGACGGCGAAGGCGATGATAAATGCCCAGATGACTGTCAGGTCCATCACACGTCCTCCTTGTTCGCGGGAAGGGGTTCGTCATGCCCCGGATTTTGCGTTGGTCCAGGCGTAATCCCTGCCGAACGGATAGGGCCGGAATCGCCCTCCATCGCATCGGGTTCGCCAGAATGCGGGGTCTTGCTCATGAGGCGCAGGATGTACCACACGCCGATCCCGAAGACGGTGAAATAAACGATGATGAAGGCAAGCAGCGAAGCGGCGACCGCAGGCGCATCAAGCGGGCTTGCCGCATCGGCTGTGCGCAAGAGGCCATAGATCACGTAAGGCTGTCGTCCCACTTCTGTGGTGATCCATCCTGCCAGCACGGCTGCAAAGCCGCTGGGCGCCATGAGGACGGCGGCACGATGAAGCCACGGCATATCGTAAAGCCTCTTTCGCGCGCGGCCATAAAGGCTCCAAAGGCCAATACCCAACATCGCAAAGCCGATCCCGACCATGATGCGGAATGACCAGAAAACCATGCCCACAGGCGGCTCTTCATCATCCGGGATCGTATCGAGCCCGTCCATCGGCGCGTTCAGGTCATGCTTGAGAATAAGCGAGGATGCCTTGGGAATTTCGATGGCATATTTGACGGTCTTTTCCTCGCTGTCGGGGATACCGAAAAGGATCAGGGGCGCGCCTTCGGGATGGCTGTCAAAATGCCCTTCCATCGCCATCACCTTGGCGGGTTGATGCTCAAGAGTGTTGAGGCCGTGAAGGTCGCCTGCGAAGATTTGTACAGGGGTAACGATAGCCGCCATCCACATCGCCATCGAGAACATCTTGCGCGCGTGCGGGTTGGCAGAGCCGTCTTTACGCTCTTTCAAAAGGTGCCATGCGCCCACGCCCCCGACCACGAAGGCCGTGGTGAGATAGGCCGCCATCACCGTGTGCACGAGGCGATAGGGGAAGCTTGGGTTGAAGACGATGTCCCACCAGCTTCCGCCAGGAAGGAATTGGCCATTTTCGCCGATGATGTGACCCACCGGCGTTTGCATCCAGCTGTTCACAGACAGGATCCAGAAGGCCGAGACAAACGTGCCAAACGCAACCATCAGCGTTGCGGTATAGTGCAGTTTCCTGCCCACCTTGTTCATGCCGAACAGCATGACGCCAAGAAAGCCTGCCTCAAGGAAGAAAGCTGTCAGCACTTCGTAAGCCATGAGCGGCCCGATCACCGGCCCTGCCACATCGGAAAACACCGACCAGTTGGTGCCGAACTGATAGCTCATCACGATGCCAGAGACGACGCCCATGGCAAAGGCGATGGCGAATATCTTGAGCCAGTATTTGAACAGGTCGAGATAGACTTGCTTGCCGGTCTTCAGCCACAGCCCTTCAAGAACGGCGAGATAGCTCGCCAGCCCGATCGAAAAGGCGGGAAAGAAGAAGTGAAAGCTTACTGTGAAGGCGAACTGGATGCGCGCAAGCAGCAGTGCGTCGAAATGTTCAAGCATGTTCGTGCCTTATCGAAGATTTGGCGTTCAGATGTTCAGAGTGGATGCGCCCGCGCCGGGGGGTGGGCGGGCGCATCCTGCACCCTCAGGCTACCTGAGTGGTGCGTAGGTAAGGTTTGATGGTCTTGAAACCTTGCGGGAACTTCTCGCGCGCTTTTTCGTCGCTGAGCGATGGCGGGATGATAACGTCATCGCCCGGCAGCCAGTTTGCCGGCGTTGCAACGCCAGCGCGATCACTGATTTGCAGGCTGTCGATCACCCGCAGGATCTCGTCAAAATTGCGCCCCACGCTCATCGGATAGGTCATCACGAGGCGGATTTTGTTCGATGGATCAATGATAAAGACAGAACGCACCGCTGCCGTTTCGCTCTGATCCGGGTGGATCATGTCGTAGAGTTTCGCGATCTCAAGATCGGGATCTGCGACAATGGGAAAATCAAGGGTGACGCCTTGGGTTTCGTCGACATCCTTAACCCACTCCAGGTGCTCTTCAACCGTATCGGTTGAAAGGCCAAGCGGCTTCACGCCGCGCGCTTCAAACTCGGCGGCGAGCTTGGCTGTCATACCCATTTCGGTGGTGCAGACAGGGGTGAAATCTGCCGGGTGGCTGAAGAAGAAAACCCAATTGTCGCCGGACCAATCGTGGAGATTGATCTCACCTTTGGTGGTGGCAATTGTAAAATTGGGGGCGGTGTCGCCGATGTGAAGAGACATGGGGAAATTCCTTTTTTCAAGATGTGATGATGCAAGGGATCAGTTGCGGGGCCCGTGCCCCTCTCCCTGTCCCTGTCCGCGACCCTTGCCGCGTCCTTGGCCATGACCTTTGCCACGCCCCATTACGCCGCCGCGTGCGACGCATCGCTCAAACGCGGGGAGGTGGCGCTCGCGCGAGGCCCATTGCAACCGGCCCAGGATTTCGCGGACCTGTTCGTCCTCAACTGCCGGAATAATCCGGTCGTAGAGCTCGATATTTTCAATTTCAGCGGTCACGCCCTGTTCGCAGGCCTCCAGCAATGTGGCGGGGGCAGCAATTGAACCCAAATAGGGGTTGGTGCTTTCGTAAGTGATGCCGAGGCGGTCCAATTCAGCCTTGGCGCAATCCGCA
Organism: Erythrobacter longus; assembly: GCF_000715015.1. Lineage (GTDB taxonomy): Bacteria > Pseudomonadota > Alphaproteobacteria > Sphingomonadales > Sphingomonadaceae > Erythrobacter > Erythrobacter longus. The sequence continues at coordinate 191,266 of NZ_JMIW01000006.1, read as the reverse complement.
TGACGCCGCTCGGCCTCGATGATGTTCACGAACGGGCGCACCTCGCCAAAGGCGTCGAGGATTGCGGCATAAGTTGCCTCTGCGCGATATTCATCGTCCAGCGCCATCAGCAAGGCTTCGCCATCTGCGGTTGATGGGTCCGCCGCAACCGTGCTGGCGCATCCACTGCCAAGCAGAAGCGCACCCAGTGCGAGAAGAGTTTTTTGGCCAGCCATTGCGACCACCTTTCGTGAAAGATGGCCTAGCAGTGGTGGCTAGAGACTGCAATTACAATTTATTACTTAATGTAATCGAAGTTATCGATTTGGGCGTATGGGCTGAATATGGAGCGAAAAAGGCGACATTTTGCCTGTTTCCAGGCTTCGATATATATAAATATGTAATTGAGATGACAAGGGCGCGACGCAGGGCTGCCTCGGGCAAGCCTTGCGCCGCGCCTATCGATGGTGTCTTTCAGTCTAGTTCGCAGTTGCGCGCAGCATCCATGCGGTCTTCTCGTGCAAGGTGAGCCTTGGCGCGACCACGTCCAGTGTCGCCTCATCCCCGATCTCTTCGGCAACCCGCAAAACCTCCCGCGCGGTGTTGGCGACCTGTTCGTGGCCCTTGGCAAGGTTGGTCACCATTGCATGCCAGTCAGGATTGCCGGTTTCTTCCTTGATCGAGGAAAGCCCGCTCATTTCCGAATAGGAAGAGGGCGCATAATGGCCAAGCGCGCGGATGCGCTCTGCCAGTTCGTCAACCGCGGTCCACATTTCGGTGTATTGCTCCATGAATTGCAGGTGCAATTGCTGGAAATGCGGCCCCTCGACATTCCAGTGATAGCCGTGGGTCTTGAGATAGAGCGTATAGGTGTCTGCGAGCAGCTTCTTGAGCGCCGTCGATGATTTCTCGCGTCCAGCGTCATCAATTCCGATGTTGATTTCCATAGCCAAATCCTTCCTTCGATACGTGTGCCGTCTTGGTAGCAGGAAGCTACTCTGCACACTGGTCCTTGCGCCAGCGGTAAAAGGTCTTTTCTGATATGCCGACCTCGCGGCAACTTTCACACACGCCTTGTCCGCTGTCGATCAGGGTGAGGATGCGGCGGCATTTTGCGTCCCTGTCAGCAATCGCTGGCATCAGATAAGCCCGCGCGCTTCATAGTGATCGACGGGTTCTGGCGGCGCGCCATCGTCGCTTACAAGCTTATCGAAAGCTTTGGACTGCGAGAGGAAAACCTCCCCGTTCAGATCTTCGATGAAGTGGGAGCGTTTGAGGCGGTCCATCACCGGACCCTTCACCTCGGAAAGATGCAGGCCGATTGCCCCATCGCCAAGCCGGTGATTGATCGCCTCAAGGCTTTCCAGACCGGATGCGTCGATTTCATTGACCGCGCTGCACATCAGGATCACGTGGCGCACAGCCGGACGGTCCGCGACCTGTTCGAGCACATATTCTTCAAGCCAGCGGGCGTTGAGATAGGTCAGCGCCTCGTCGATGCGGATCGAAAGGATGTGCGGCACGGTGAAGACGTTGTGGCGGTCGACATTGCGGAAATGCTCCGTCTCCGGAACGCGGCCCACGATGGCGGCGTGCGGGCGGCTGGCGCGCCACAGGTAAAGGAGCAGGCCCACGCCAACCCCTGTGATCACGCCCATCTCGACCCCTGCGAGCAGGGTGATCGCGATTGTGGCGATATGTGCTGCAAAATCGGCCTTCGAATAATTCCACAACCGTCCCGGCGTTTTGAGGTCAACAAGGCTCAGCACGGCAACGATAATCGTCGCAGCCAGCGTTGCGATGGGCAGGCTGAACAAAAGCGGGGTCAGGAACAGGGTCGCAAGCGCAATACCCACGGCGGTATAGGCACCCGCGGCCGGGGTCTGCGCGCCAGCATCAAAATTCACCGCCGAACGGGCAAAACCGCCTGTCACCGGGTAGCCGCCCGAAAACGCGCTCGCGATATTGGCAGCGCCAAGGCCGATCAATTCCTGATCGGGGGCAATCCGCTGACGCCGCTTGGCAGCGAGGGTCTGCGCGACCGAAACGCTTTCGACGAAGCCGATGATGGAGATGAGCAGGGCAGGAACCCACAATTTCTCGATCAGCGACAAATCGGTGCTGGGCAAGGCAAAGGGCGGCAGGCCTTGCGGGATCGCGCCGACCAGATTGACGCCCCTGTCGCCAAGATCGAATGCGATCACGGCAAGGATGGTAAGCGCTACGGCCACCACTGGCCCCGCTTTTGCGGTCATATCAGCCGCGCGGGCGGGAAGGCCGATGCGTTGAAGCGCAGGCTTTGCCCCTTTGCGCACCCAGAACAGGAACAGCGTTGCAGGAATACCAACCGCCAGCGTCCAGACATTCGTCTCGCCAATCGCGGCGGCGAGCGAGCCGAGCATTTCGGGCCAGTTGTCGCCGCCAGCCTTAATGCCGAGGATATGCTTCAACTGGCTGGTTGCGATGAGGATGCCCGATGCGGTGATGAAACCGCTGATTACCGGGTGGGAGAGAAGGTTGGCAAGGAACCCTGCGCGCAAAAGCCCAAGAATGGCGAGCATCACGCCCGACAACATCGCAAGCGTAATCGCCGCTTCGAGATATTCAGCCGTCCCTTGCGCCGCCACCGCTCCCGCTGCGGAGGCGGTCATCAAGGACACTACCGCCACCGGCCCCACTGCCAGGGTGCGGCTGGTCCCGAAAATGGCATAAAGCACAAGCGGCAGGATCGAGGCATAAAGGCCCACAACCGGAGGCAATCCTGCAAGCAGCGCATAGGCGAGGCTTTGCGGGATGAGCATGATGGTGACGATCACCGCCGCCATCAGGTCATCGGTCAATATCTTCCGGTTGTATGTCCGACCCCATTCAAGGATCGGAAGATAGCGCGAAAGCATGGTCAAAAGGCCCTTCGTCCCGGCGCTTTACTGCGCGATCAATCCGCCTGGCCCCGCCAGCCATTCGCGGCCCTTGAGCATCCCGTTCCAGTAAATCCACGGCAGCGCATCTGCTTTGAGCATCCACGAAAGGCGCGCCGGTTTCGTCCCGTCGATGATCCACTCGGGAAAGCTCGGCATAAGCTTACCGCCATAGCCAAATTCGGCGAGGACAATCTTGCCGCGCTCTACCGTAAGGGGGCACGAGCCATAGCCGTCATAGCCCGCAGTTGGTCTCTTCCCATCGAGCTGGCGAAGCGCGTTGACGGCGACGACCGGAGCCTGCTTGCGCGCGGCCGCCATCGTCTTTGCGTTGGGCATATTGCCCGCGTCGCCAAGCCCGAAGACATTAGGATATCGAACGTGCTGAAGGGTGTGTTGATCGACTTCGGTGAACCCACTGTCGGCTGCCAGCGGGCTATCCGCCAGGAACTGGGGGGCAACCTGCGGCGGGACGACATGCAGCATATCGAATTCCCGCGTCACTTCGCCATCTTCGGTCTCGAACGTAGCCGTCTGCCCCGCACCGTCCACCGAAACAAGGTTGCTGTTGAGCTTTAATGCGATGTCATATTTTTCGACATATTCCATAAGCGCCGGAAGGTAGTCTTGCACTCCAAACAGGACGCCCCCGGCGTTGCGGAATTCGACCTCGATGTCGCCGAGGACGCCATTGCGCATCCAATGATCGCAGGACAAATACATCGATTTTTGCGGTGCGCCGGCGCATTTGATCGGCATGACTGGTTGAGAGAATATGGCGCGGCCCGACTTTAGTCGCTGGACTAATTCCCACGTGTAGGGCGCTAGATCGTAGCGATAATTGGAGGTCACTCCGTTCTTTCCGAGCGTTTCTTCCAGTCCTTCAATCTTATCCCATGCGAGGCGAATACCAGGCGCGACGACCAACGCTTCGTAACGAACTCTTGAACCATCCGCTAAAATGACTTCGTTGTTGTCAGGCACAAAGCCGGTTGCAGCCTGTTTGATCCATTCCACGCCCTTTGGGATCACGCTGGCTTCGCTGCGAAGTGTTTTCTTCGCGTCGAAGACGCCGCCGCCGACCATGGTCCATCCTGGCTGATAGGCGTGCGTTTCGGCCGGGTCGACAACGGCAATGTCGAGACGTGGGCGACGTTTGAGAAGTGAGGCTGCGGTCGCGATACCGGCGGATCCGCCACCAACGATCACCACCGTATGTGATGCAGACATGATTGTTCTCCGAAAAGCTTTTCAGGTGAGCCGATCGCTCAGATTTGTGAGGTCGTATCCCGCATCGCTCGCGCGCTTGAGGCGCTCGGCGGGGGGAATGTCGTCAGGATTGGCAAGCGTATCGAGAGTTATTGAGCGCGTGCCCGTGCGGCAGTAGGCAAGCACCGGACCATCCGTGCCGCGCCGAACCGCGCGAAAAGCGGCAACTGCGGCATCGGGAAATTGCCCGCCCGATACGGGGATGTGGTGAAAGGCAATGCCATTCGCCTCAGCAGCTTCGCGCATTTCGCCTGCGCCCGGTTGGCTGTCTTCCTCACCGTCGGGCCTGTTGCATACAACTGCGACAAAGCCTTGTCCGGCGAGGGCCGTAAGGTCCGCCGGCTGGAACTGCGGTGCGACTGAAAATTTGGGGGTCACTTGGCGAATGTCCATCACGCATTTCCTTCAAACAGGCGAACGAGGAGCATTCCGGCGAGCATGGCGACAATGAAGATCGCAGCGGACACAGGTTCAATCACAAGCGCCGCAATACCGGGGCCGGGGCAAAGACCGGCAATGCCCCAGCCAATCCCGAACAATGCCGAACCGCCGATCAATCGCGACGTCAGGTCTTGCGTGCCGGGCAGGGCGAAATCACCGCCAAAAACGGGCTGGATCAATTTGGGTTGAATTTGCCAGGCTATGACCATCACCAGAACCGCCCCGCCCATGACGAAGGCAAGCGTGGGGTCCCAGTCGCCAAACAGGTCGAGAAAACCGCGAACCCGTGCCGGATCGGTCATCCCGCCAAGGGCAAGGCCCGCGCCGAAGATAGAGCCTGAAAGGGCAGGAATAAGGACACGGCGCATCATGGCAGCACCTCCAGCCCAAGCGCATTCATTGCGGCAACCGTGGCAAAGCCTGTGACCATGAAGGTGATTGTTGCGACGATGGAACGCTGCGAGAAACGGCTCATCCCGCAAACGCCGTGCCCGCTGGTGCAGCCGCTGCCAAGGCGCGTGCCAACGCCCACGATCAGACCAGCGACCACCAGATAAAGCGGCGATGCAAAATTTGCAGGAAGGCCGCCCTTCGCAAGCATCACGACAAGCGCGCCCAGCGGAAGCCCAATCACAAAAGCCCAGGCCGAGACACGCGGCAGGCCGCTATCGGAAATGCCTGCTGCGCGTGCGGTGATGCCCGAAATGCCCGCAATCCGCCCGATGCCAAGCAGCATCAGCGCAGCGGCAAGCCCGATAAGAACACCGCCAGCAAGCCCTGCCATCGGCGCTGCGTCCGGAAAGCTGGTCAGGACAAACGGCTCCGTCATACCGCGTTCACCGGTATCTTGATGTAGCTGACACCGTTTTCTTCAGGCTCGGGCAAGCGGCCGCCGCGAATGTTCACCTGCACCGATGGCATGATGAGATTGGGCATTGCCAGCGTCGCATCGCGCGAGGTGCGCATTTCGACGAAATCGTCTTCGCTCACACCATCCTTAACATGGACATTCTCGCGCCGTTGCTGGCCGACGGTCGACTCCCACGCATATTCATCGCGGCCCGGTGCCTTGTAATCGTGGCACAGGAACAGGCGCGTATCATCGGGCAGGGAAAGCAGGCGCCGGATCGACTGGAACAACTGGCGCGCATCGCCTCCGGGAAAATCCGCACGCGCAGTGCCGAAATCGGGCATGAAGATCGTGTCGCCGACAAAGGCCGCATCGCCGATGATGAACGCCATATCCGCAGGCGTGTGGCCGGGCACGTGCAGTGCAATACCTTCGATCTTGCCCAGCTTGAACGTCTCGCCATCGGTGAAAAGGTGGTCGAATTGCGAACCGTCGCGTTCAAAATCGGTGCCAGCGTTGAAAAGCTTGCCGAACACGTCCTGCACGCGGATGATCTCCTTGCCGATGGCGAGTTTCCCGCCCAGCTTTTGCTGCAGATAGGGCGCGGCTGAAATGTGATCGGCGTGGGCGTGCGTTTCGATCAGCCAGATCACTTTCAGATTATTCGAAGTGACATATTCGATAATGCGATCCGCCGAGCCATATGAGGTGCGCCCAGCGGCCGCTTCGTAGTCGAGGACCGAATCGATAATGGCCGCTTCGCAGGTCTCAGGGTCATGAACGACATAACTTACAGTATATGTCGCTTCGTCGAAAAAGCCTGCGATTGAGGGGCGTAGCCCTTTTTGCTCGGACGCACGAGCGATCTGATCGGTTGCTGCCTGGAGAACTGTATCTGGCGTAGACATCCTAAACTCCTTTGATTACATAAAGTATGTATATGTATTGCTTTATCGGAGTCAAGTGCTAAGAGGATCGTCATGGACACAAACGAAACCCCAGCCGAGAGTGCGCGCGCCCTTCGCATCGGCGATACAGCGCCCGATTTCGAGGCGCGCAGCACGATTGGCCCGGTCAAGCTGTCAGCGCTCAGGGATCGCTGGCTCATCCTTTTTTCGCACCCGGCGGATTTCACACCGGTGTGCACGACCGAATTTGTCGAACTGGCGCGTCAGGCGGACGAGTTTGAAAAGCGCGACTGCAATCTGATGGCGCTTTCGGTGGACAGCCTGTTTTCGCATTTCGCATGGCTGCGCGCGATCCGCGACCGCTTCGATGTCGAGGTGCGCTTTCCCATTGTCGAGGACCCGACACTGGTCATTGGCCGCGCCTACGGAATGGTCGCGCCCAAGGACAATGACAGCGCGACGGTGCGCACCACATTCTTCATCGATCCGGCGGGCGTGATCCGCGCGATGACCTGTTATCCTGCGAATATGGGGCGCTCGATCCCCGAAATGCTGCGTATGCTCGATGCGCTTCAGGCGATTGACGCGAATGAAGCGCTCGCGCCTGCCAACTGGCAGCCGGGAGAGCCGTTGCTCAAGCCGCCCACACAGGACCTCGATGAGGTGTTCACGGCTGGAGATGAAACCGCATGGTTCCTGCGTGAAACCGGCAGGTCCACAGGTAAAGGGCACGGGTAAAGGCAAATGACCGACAAAGCGCCAATCGAAGAATTGAAAGCCATCGCGCATCCGCTGCGGTTCCAGATCGTCCAGCTGTTGAGGGGCGGCGAGATGAATGTGGGCGAGATCGAACAAGCTTCCGGTATAGGGCAGCCAGCGCTTTCGCAGCAGCTTGGCGTTCTGCGCAAGGCGGAGCTGGTGGAGACGCGCAAGGATGCAAAGCTGGTTTTCTATACCCTCAACCAAGATCGCTTGCGCGAGTTGGGCGCGCTGATTGGCGGATTTGATGCAGGTGTGTCTCCCAAAGTTGCACCAGTGCGCACCCCTGCGCCCGGTGTTGCCAATTTTGCGCGACTTTCCTGAGTGTATTCATCATAGGGGGTTCCTCTCGGTTTTCTCATTGCTGGATGGCTCTTACCTTTCGCTACGCATGACTCGCTTGTCCCGCCTTTCCGCCCGTAAGGGTCAGCTGCTTCTGACGCTTCTCTTGATGGCGTTGGGGATGAATGCGTTCATTCCGGCGGGCTTCATGGTGTTGCCTTCGGAGCATGGTCTTAGCGTTACGCTCTGCCCGGAGACGAACTCGCTCGCCCGCTCCCTTGCTGTGGGTCAGGGGCACACCGCTTCCGGGCAGGTCCACGACCATGCAGCGATGGGGCATCACGTTACGGGCGCGCATGGTGATGCGCATACCGATGAGCACAGTGATGAGCACAGTGATGAGCATAGTGATGAGCTGGGGGCGAGCCGTGGCAATGTCGATTGTGCGTTTTCGGCGCTCGCCTTTTCCGGTGAATTGCCCGAACCGCCCACGTCCGTTGCCATCACGCTTGAATCCGCTTTGGCATTTTCGCCGGCTCTTGCACCTCTCGTGGTTTCGCCGCAACGCCGCTTGCGGCCACCTTTGCGCGGGCCACCGCAGCGCGGCTGATCCCCGTTACAAATCGGCCAAGGCGTGAGGGTTCAAGCCCTGACGCCTGCGGCTGCGTGCAAATAGAAAAATCACGAGAACTTTATGACTTCCAAAGCTCTTCGCAGGGCCGCCCTTCTGGCGTCCTGCCCGCTCTGCATGGCGCAGCCCGCCCTCGCAGACCATCCTCCGGCCAAGGCCGAAACCGAAGCGGTGTTGACCGACACGATTGTCGTTACCGCGTCTCGCTCCGAAACCATATCGCGCGACGGTATCGCGCCCCCTGAACAGATCGCGCTTCCAGCGGACGCCGTCGCTATCGCTGCGCGCACGCCGGGCGGCGCACTTGTTGGCAATGGCGCGCTCTCCGGCCAGCTTTCCTATCGTGGGCTCGCCGGTCAACGTGTGCTGGGCCGCGTCAATGGCCAGCGGTTTGCCTCTGGCGGACCCAATGCGATGGACCCGCCGCTACACTACGCGCCCTCGATCCTTGTCGAACGCATCGACATTGCGCGCGGTGTGGCGCCCGTGTCGCAAGGCCCGTCGCTTGCTGGCGCAGTCAATGCGCAACTGGTCGAGACACAGTTCACCGATAGCGCAAGCCTCACGCCGCAGGTCCGCTTCACCAGCCAGTATCGCAGCGTCGATGACAGCTATGCGGTGGGCGGCCTTGCAGGGATTGCCAACGAAACGGTGCGCTTCGGCGTGATCGCCAGCCGCGAGGAGGGCGAAGACTACGACTTTCCGGGCGGCACAGCCGCTGGCACGTCGTTTGAGCGCAATCTGTACGGGGCCCATGCCGGTTTTCACGCGGGGCCAGGCGAACTGTTCGTCGAATACCGCCGCAGCGAAACCGACCCGACCGGCAACCCTCCCTTCGCGCTCGACATCGTCTATTTCGACACCGACTTCATTCAGGGCGGCTTTCGCGGGGAGATCGCATCGGATGTCTTTCTTAACGTGAAAGCGGGCCATGTCGCGGTGCGTCACTTGATGGACAATCAAACGACCCGCCGGCCTGCGGCAGCGCCCATGCAGGCAAGGGCAACCTTTGCCGATGCGGATACCAGCACTCTCGAAGGTTCCCTGCGTTTCGGGACCAGCGGGGCCTATTTCGAAATGGGCGCGGATGCGGAGCTGACCGATAAATTTGTGCAGATCACCAATCCTACGAATGCAGCTTTTTTCATCGATTCTCAGCCGAACGTGCAATCCGAGCGGGTTGGGGCCTTTGCCCAGTGGCGCGGTTCGCTTGGAGCGCTCGAGTTCGAGCTCGGAGCGCGCCTCGATCGCACGATTCAGTCGGCGGGAACCCCGCAACTGGGAGCGGCGGTGCCGATGGGGCCACGCGGGCTTGCAGCGGCATTCAGCGCGGCAGATCGCGACCGCTCGGAGACAACCGTGGACACCGTGCTCCGCGCCTGGCTGCCGCTAGGGAACATAACGCCGCGCCTGACACTAGCCCGCAAGGAGCGTGTGCCTAGCCTGCTCGAACGGTTCGGTTGGCTCCCGACCGAGGCGAGTTTCGGGCTTGCCGATGGCAACATCTATGTCGGAAATCTCGATCTTGTCCCCGAAACTGCGTGGATCGCAGAGGTGGGATTTGATCTCGAAAACGACGTGTTTTCGCTACGGCCAACGCTGTTCTATCGCAGGGTCGACGACTTTATCCAAGGCGTGCCTTTCGATGCCACGATCGGCGTCGTCGACAGTCCGGTCGAAATGATTGCGGCCATGAATGGCGATGCTACGCCGTTACGCTTCGGCAATGTCGATGCCGAGCTTTACGGCGCAGATCTCGACTTCAACGTTCGCCCGATAGAGCGCTTGGAGATATCCGGCACGGCCAGTTATGTGCGCGGGAAACGGCGGGACATCGATGATAACCTTTATCGGATCGCTCCTGCAAATCTGCGGTTGTCGGCGGCTTGGCTCGGCGATCGCTTTTCATTCGGAGCAGAGCTCGTCGCCGCAGCCGATCAGGATCGCGTGTCTCTCGCGAATGATGAAGAGCCAAGCGATGGGTACGCAGTCGTCGGGCTGTTTGGGCGATATGCGCTCACCGATGGCCTTGCGGTGGAGGCGGGGGTCGAGAACCTGTTCGATACCGGATACCAGCCTCATCTTGCCGGTCGCAGCCGCGTTGGAGCGTCGGATGTGCCGGTTGGCGAGCGCCTGCCAGGCGCAGGCAGAGGCGGCTGGGTGCGCGTGACAGCCCGGTTCTAAGACACGAGTGGGGGCCGGAGCAGCGTGAGTAGCTGCTCCGGCTGATCAGCTGCTCCCGGAGCAGTCCGAGGGGCTATACACGACCGTAGCGATCAGGCCGGTGGCTGCGTTTTCGAGGCGCAACTCTACTCCGATTGCTTCCGCGATGTCGCGCGCAATTGCGAGGCCGAGCCCAGCGCCCGGTTTGCTGGTATCCAGGCGCGATCCGAGGAGAAACGCTTCACCGATCTTCTCGGTATCGATGCCGGGCCCATCGTCGCAAATTCTCGCGATGAAGGGCCCGCTCGCCTCGCATTCGAAATGCAGCTGGACTTCATGATGCGCCCACTTGCCGGCATTGTCCAAAAGGATGGAGAGCAATTCTGCGTAATCGACTGAGTCCACCGGAATGATCCGCCGGTGGCAGCCGGTTGCGTTCACGGTGAAGCGCTTGGTCGGGTGGAGTCTCTCCATGGCTCGCACGATCGGCACGGCAACATCGGGTGTCCGGGTGGGACGCGCAGCGTAGGGCTGCCCCGAGGATGATCGCGCCCTGGCAAGCTGATAGGCAATCTGTTGTTCCATCGCCTTGCCTTGTTCCAGCAGGACCTCAGCCGCTTGCGAACACTCCGGATTGTTAGCAAGGCGCTCGGCTTCGTCGGTGATGATGGCGAGCGGTGTGCGCAGCGAATGGGCGAGATTGCCTGCCTGGACTCGCGCTCGGGCGATCATATCGGCGTTCTGGTGGATGTAGGCATTTAGATCGCGAACGAGCGGTGCGATCTCGGCTGGGTAATCGCCTTCGAGTTTTTCGGCCTTACCTTGCCTTAAGCGGGCAATTGCGCGTGAGAGCCGATCGAGGGGGTGCAGGCCGAACCCGATGATCGCAAGACCGGTTGCAAGCAAAAGACTACCAAGCACTGCAAGCCACAATGTGAGGTCCCTCGTAAAGCCGTCGATGAGCCGGTCTAGCTCGCTCTGATCGGTCGCTATGACATAATGGATCACTTGTCCCGATGGGCTTTCCTCGACAAGGCCGTAGGTGATGGCTGGACCGGTCGGACCATTGTCGAGCGTATGAAGTATCTCTGGTGAGTGCGCGATCCGCTCATCGAGCGAGCCTCTGGTCATCGAGCGGGATCGCAGGGGTTCCAGACCATCCGCGCTGATCTGCCAGTAGAAACCGGAGAACGGCACGTCATAGCGCGGATCGGATAACGGGCGGCTCAACCGGATCTCGCCTGCCTCATTCAGCTCTGCGAGCCTTGCAAGTTCGCGCACATGGACTTCTAGTTCTTCGTGGTAGGACTGCTCGACATGGGCGCTGAAAATCCCGACAGCCGAAAACCAGATCGCGCCAATCCCCAGCGCCACCCAGATTGTGATGGCCAGCAAGAAGCGCAGGCGGAGGCTGCCGGGGACGAGACGCTTCGTCATTTCTCGAACCTGTAGCCCATGCCCCTGAGCGTGGCGATGCGGTCGCGCCCGATCTTGCGACGAAGTCGGCCGACCAGGACTTCAATCGTGTTCGGCTCACGGTCGCTTCCAAGCTCGTAGAGATCGTCGAGAATGGTGGCTTGCGACATCACTTGGCCTGCGCGGCGCATGAACAGGTGCAACAGCTTAAATTCCTGTTTGCTAAGCGACAGCGCTTGTCCCCGCTGCTCGACTGCGCGAGTCAGGGGATCGAGGGCAAGGTCGCCCACCTCTATTAGATTGCTGCGCGTTCCTTGCTGGCGCCGGAACAATGCATTGAGCCGCGCGAGCAATTCTTCGAACCGAACCGGCTTTACGACGAAATCATCTGCTCCTGCATTGAGGCCTTCAACCTTGTCCTGCCAGCTGCCTCTTGCCGTAAGGATCACGATCGGCGTGTCGAAACGCAGATCGCGCCAGTGTCTGAGCAATTCGATCCCGTCGCCATCCGGGAGCCCCAGATCGAGGATGACTGCGGCCATCTGGTCGACATCCGGCCAGTCCTCTGCCTCGCTGCGGCTTCGCGCAAGTTCGACCGCGAAATCAACGCTGCGAAGACGATCGCTCAGTCGCCGACCGAGTTCGACATCATCTTCAACGAGAAGCAGGCGCATCGATCAAACCTTTCATTCGCGCGGTGGCGAACAGTCATCCATATGGTTCCTGAAACTGACAACAAGTTGCCAAACTGACAAGTTCCTGTCAGCTTTTTGCTTCAATGTAGGGATATGGATTTCCGATCTGTCCTCCTTCTAATACTTTGTGCTGGTATGGCGGGGCTTTCCGCGTGTTCAGATTCAGCTGAAGAGAATGCTGCCCAGGCAGCTGCGGCTGACCCACTTGCGGGCCTGGAAATCGAAACCGCTAGCGCGAGGGAAGCTGACGAGGCACCGATCGCGAGCGTGCCCGGGACTATTACTTTGCCGCCAGAAGCGCGCGTCGCTGTGACAGCGCAGTTCCCCGGTGCCGCTGTGCGAGTTTACGTGATCGAAGGGCAGGCGGTGCGCCGTGGCCAGCGGCTGGCGCTGGTTCGAGCCGCCGAGCCCGTCCAGATTCGCGGCGAGCTTGCAAGGGCGCAGTCCGCGGTCGGGCTCGCCGAAGCCAGAGCAAAGCGCCTGACGCAGTTGGCAGCTGAGGGGATCATCGCGGCGGCCCGTGCCGATGAAGCAAATGCCGAGCTGGCGCAGGCCCGCGCCAGCCTCGCTGAGCAGCGTCGGCTAGTGTCGCTCGCCGGGGCCGGTCCGGATGGTACCATGACGCTGACCACGCCGATCTCGGGCCGTGTCGCACATGTGGGTGTGGTTACAGGCGGCCAAGTGGACGGGATGGAAGCCCCCTTTGTAATCGAGGCCGAGGGTGCTTATCAGGTCGAGCTGCAGTTGCCCGAGCGCCAGGCGAAGCGGGTTCGGCCCGGCATGCAGGTCGAGATCATGGTGCCAACAGGGAGTGATGAGCCGATCGCCGTCGGTGGCCAGATCCTCGCGGTGTCGCCCTCGATCGATCCGGCCACTCGCTCGGTGCTGGCCAGAGCCAGCATAGGCAGTGCGCCGGGCATTGTTGCCGGTCGCAATGTTCGCGTAACGATCAAGGTCAGCGCGCCGGAGGATGGTGTCGTTGTCCCGTCCAGCGCATTGACCAAGATTGCCGGGGAAGACCATGTCTTCGTTCGCGACGGCAAAGCCTACAAGCCGCGCAGCGTCACCGTCGTCGCCACGTCGGGCGCTGAGGCTGTGATATCCGAGGGGCTGAAGGCGGGCGAAGTTGTCGCTGCAAGTAGCATTGCGGAACTCAAAGCCATGAATGCGGAGTAGGCCACCATGCTGCGCAATCTGGTAAAAAGGGCGCTCGACTTTCGCTTGGGGGTGATAGGCCTGGCGCTCATACTCGCAGGCATTGGAGCGTGGTCTTTTGCAAGGCTACCCATCGATGCTTTCCCTGACATCAGCACGACACAGGTGAAGATCATCCTCAAGGCTCCGGGCATGACGCCTGAAGAGGTCGAAAGCCGCGTTGTAACTCCGATCGAAATGGAAATGCTCGGGATCCCCGAGCAGACCGTCCTGCGTTCGGTGGCCAAATATGCCATCGCCGACATCACCATCGATTTCGAAGACAGCACCGATATTTATTGGGCACGGCAACAGGTCGCTGAGCGCCTTAGTGCGGTGATGGGCGACCTGCCCACCACGGTCGAAGGCGGGCTGGCCCCGATCTCAACACCGCTTTCGGAAATGTTCATGTTCACGCTCGAAGGTCCGCAAAGCCTGTCAGAGAAGCGGAGGGTGCTTGACTGGACGATCCGTCCGGCCCTGCGAACCGTGCCTGGTGTTGCGGACGTCAATGCGTTGGGCGGCTATGTCGAAACCTTTGAAGTCGCCCCCGATAGCGCGGCCCTGGCGGCATCGGGTCTTTCTACAGCCGACCTCGCCGAGGCCATTGAGCTGAGTAATCGCAATGATGGCGCTGGTAGGCTGACTAGCGGCGAGGAATCACTGATCGTACGCTCGACAGGGGCCATCCGCACGCTCGATGACTTAGCAGCTGTCGTCGTGAAATCCGACAACGGCATGGTGATGCGTGTCGGGGATGTTGCCACCGTTCGCACGGGCAGCCTCACCCGTTATGGCGCAGTGTCGAAGAACGGCGAAGCCGAAGCGGTTCAAGGCCTTGTTATTGGATTGCGAGGAGCGGATGCCAGTCAAGTCGTTGATGGCATCAAGCAACGGCTCGAGGAAATCCAGCCGAGCCTGCCAGAGGGCATGAACGTCGACGTCTTCTACGACCGCTCCAACCTTATCGAGCGCGCGGTTGGGACCGTCGAGACCGCCCTGCTCGAAGCGACCGTTCTGGTCGTAATCCTTTTACTGCTGTTTCTTGGCGATCTTCGGGCTTCGGTGATCGTTGCAATGGCCTTGCCAATGGCGGTCCTGCTTGCCTTCATTTTCATGGGGTCGATTGGCCTTAGCGCCAATCTCATGAGCCTTGGCGGACTTGCCATTGCCGTCGGTATTCTTGTCGATGGGGCGGTGGTTGTGGTCGAGAACGTTGTCGAAAGACTGTCAGATCCCAAGCACGCAACGAGCACCAAGATCCACAATGTCTTCGTCGCCTCTGTCGAAGTTGCCAAGCCAGTCGCCTCAGGCCTGGCAATCATCGCGCTGGTTTTCCTGCCGCTGCTGACGCTGGAAGGGCTGGAAGGCAAGTTGTTCGCGCCGGTCGCGCTGACCATCGTGCTTGCGCTTGGCTCCGCGCTGGTCCTGTCGCTGACGCTTATCCCGGTGCTCGCCTTCTACATGCTCAAAGTCAAACAGGGCCAGCACGAGCCCTGGCTGATGCGCAAGATCGCGCCGCGCTATGCTGCGGCGCTGGGAGCAAGTTTCGCGCACAAGAAGCGTGTATTTGGCGTTGCAGGGGTCGGGCTGGCGCTGGCGGCGGGTGCATACGCCATCACCGGCAAGACATTCCTCCCGGTGATGGACGAAGGTTCGATTATCGTGCAGCTCAGCAAGCTTCCCTCGATCTCGCTCGACCACAGTGTCGAGGGCGATATGAAGGTACAGCGCGCAATTCTGGAACAGGTGCCGGAAGTAGAGGCCGTGATCGCGCGTGTTGGGTCCGACGAACTCGGCCTCGATCCGATGAGTCCGAACGAAACCGACAGCTTCCTCAAGCTCAAGCCGCTCGAGGAATGGCGCGTACAGGACAAGGACTGGCTACTCGACGAACTGCGCACAGTGATGGAGCAGTTCCCGGGCATCGAGCCGACATTCACCCAGCCGATAGATATGCGCACGTCAGAAATGCTTACCGGTGCGCGCGGCGACTTGGCGATCAAGCTCTTTGGCCCCGACCTTGACGAGCTTTCGCGCGTCGCAGGCGAGATACAGGCCCGGCTGGAAACCATCGAGGGTACAAGTGAAGCGATGACCGTCGCGAACGACCAGGTCGACTATCTTTTGGTCGATATCGACCGCGTTGCTGCTGGCCGTGTCGGAATGCCCGTATCTGACTTGCAGGACATGATGCGGGCGCAGGTTGAAGGGGTTCACGCCGGCATAGTCGCCGATGGAGTGCGCCGTGTTCCGATCGTGATGAAAGGCGAAGGCGCGCGAAACCTCACTCCACAAGCTTTCGCCGATCTTGTCTACCGGGCCCCCTCCGGCCAGCTTGTCCGAGCAAGCGATGTTGCGCATGTCAGCCAGGTCTACGGACCGGTCAAACTCGAGCATGAAAACGGTTCGCGTTTCGCCATGGTCCAAGCGTTTGTTTCGGGTCGCGATCTGGTCGGGTATGTCGAGGATGCAAGGGCCGATATCGCCGCAAACGTCACTTTGCCGCAAGGCTATCGGATCGAATGGGGCGGTCAGTTCGAGAACCAGCAAAGAGCTTCGTCACGGCTAATGGTGGTGTTGCCAATTTCGATATTGCTGATCTTTGCCATCCTTTTCTTCACGCTCAAATCGATGCGGGCATCGCTGCTGATCCTCACCAATATTCCTTTTGCAGCCGTTGGTGGGATGATCGCATTGGCAATCTCTGGCGAGTATCTGTCGGTTCCTGCATCGGTCGGCTTTATCGCCTTGCTCGGCATTGCAGTGCTCAATGGCCTGGTAATGGTCACATACTTTCGTCAGCTGCGCGACGAAGGCATGCCGCTTTCCGAAGCGGTTCGGCGCGGAGCGGAAAGACGGTTGCGGCCGGTTCTGATGACCGCCAGCATAGCCGCCTTCGGTCTCGTGCCGCTGTTGTTCGCGACAGGACCAGGATCGGAAATCCAGAAACCTCTCGCTATCGTCGTGATCGGCGGTCTCGTCACAGCGACCCTGCTGACGCTTATTCTGTTGCCCATTCTCTATGAGCGGTTCGGGGAAAGCGCTTCTGAACGCGAAGCGGCCGACGCGTTGTCCGCAGGGGAGGACTAACATGCGTTTGACCGCAATCTTCATGGCTGCGCTCCTCCTGGCTTCCCCCCTCGTCGCAGAACCCGGTCTGCCCGACGAAGCGGCCGTCCAGGAAGTGCTCGACGAGCATCCAGCTGTTGTAGCCGCTCGCGCCCGGGTCGAAGCGGCCCGCGCGCGCGCTCAAGGTCTGCGCAGGGGGCCGCACGAATTCACCCTGTCGGGCAGCTACACGCGCCGCAGAGTCGATCTGGGCGGCGAGTTTGATGAATACGATGCCCAGCTGACCCGTGCGATCAGATTGCCGGGAAAGGCAAGGCTTGATCGCGAGATCGGCGAATATGGCATTGTGGCCGCCAGCAACCTTGCGGAAGATGCTCGCCACCAGGCAGCGCTGCTGCTTGCCACTCACTGGTTCGACTGGCTTTCGGCAACCGCGCTGGCGAAGGTCGATCAAGCCGCGGTGATCAATTACGAACAATCGCTTGTAGCCATTACCCGCCGAATGGAATTGCGCGATGCAGCGCAGCTCGATGTCGATCAGGCACGCGCCGCGCTCGCAGAGGCTCAATTGGCACTGGATCACTCCGAGGGTAGCGCTGCCATGGCACGCGCTCGTCTTGAGGTGCATTTCCCGCGCCTTCCGCTGCCAATCGAGGCGCCGGATTTACCACGGCCCGAAATTGCCGATGCGCGCCTGTCCCAACTGCGGGACCAGGTCGTGGCAAACAGCCATGAGATTGGGGCGGCCCAGGCCGAGACAAGGCGCATGGCATCTGTCGCCGATCGCATGGGCAGGGACCGACTGGCCGATCCTTCTGTCGGCGTGAGACTCTTCTCCGAATTTGGTGGAGCGGAAACGGGTGCGGGTCTTATCTTCTCCATCCCTCTAGGTGGAGGCCATCGCCGGGCACTCGCAGGAGAGGCAACAGCTAACGCATCGGCCGCACGAGCCGAGGAAAGTCTGGCGCGATTCAATGTTGAAGAAACCGCCGACGCGGACCTGTTGGATGCGCGGTACCGGATTGCGGCATGGCAACGCTCACGCGAAGCGGTTGATGCGCAGACTGCCGCGCTGTTCAAACTGCGACGAGGTTACGAACTCGGCGAAATCGACCTGACAGATTTGCTACTGGGTGAAAGAATGGTCCACGATGCGTTCCGGATGGAAGCCGAGGCACGCTGCGAAGCGATGCGCGCTATCACCAAGCTGCGTATCGACAGCCATGCATTGTGGCTCATGGATTGAAACGAGGCTGCTCGTTCGCTTTTGAAGTCCAGAACGAGGCTTCGCGGGACATGACCTAAAGCCTCGTTCGATATTGGCAGGAATTGCTGGCAGATCGCAGCCACGTATTGGAAGGTGGCCACTCAGGCGCAGTCATCCACGACAACACAGTGGCCCGTGGCAGGACCGCGCTAAGAGGGCGGCGTAATCGAAGGCACCGCTGAACTTGAGCAATCGATCAAGATGTTACCCGGCGATCACTTCAATTTTTTGGCCGTTTTTTTTGCGGGTCAGCTTTCCATCACCGAAAAGCAGCCACTTCGCTCACGACCCATTTGCTGCCGAACAGCTTAGCCTTCGGAATTGGTCCTAGTATGAGTGACTGTCTCCATCGCCGTCGCCGTGATTGTGGCCACCACCTTGGTGGGTCGCGCGCTCGGAACCGCCTGCATTGCCGCCCATGCCAGCTTCCCACCAATAGGCGCGTCGTCCACCGTCACCTGTGACGACTTCCTGCATCGTTTTGGCGTCATACATCCGCCCACCGATCATCACGCTTTCGATCTTGTCGCTGTCGCGCACATTGACGGTGGGATCAGCGGTAAGGACCAAGAGGTCAGCGAGCTTGCCGACCTCAAGACTGCCCACGTCCTTTTCCATGCCCAGCGATTGCGCAGGGTATATCGTCGCAGTTTTAAGCGCTTCGACCGGGCTAAAGCCTCCTCTGGCAAAGCTCCAGATTTCCCAATGTGCGCCAAGACCCGGCTGCTGACCATGCGCGCCGATTGAAACCTTGATCCCGCGGTCGGAGAGCTTCTTGGCCTCGCGTGCTGCGTTGTCATCGACAAATGCCCAATCGGGTGCCTTGGTGCGCCGCGCGTTGTTTGCCAAAAGCACCTTTGGCGGGGAGTGGATCATCAGCGGGTGATCGAACACATCCATGGCCTGACGCCAATAGGGATCGCCCGCAAGGCCGCCATAGGTGACCGCCAGAGTGGGCGTGTAATTGGTGTTCGATTGACCAAAGAATTGCAGCACATCTTCGTAGAAGACATCGCCGGGCACGTTGTGCTCCATGGTCGAGTTGCCATCTGCGATGAGGGTCATATCCATCCCGAAAAGCGAGCCGCCTTCGGCCACCACCAGCATGTTTTCCTCAGCCGACGCACGCGCGACCATCTGGCGCTGTTCGCGGCGCGGCTGGTTGTAGTTCTTGATTGAGATGCCACCTTGGGCCTTGATCCGGCGCACATGGTCGAGCGCTTCTTCGTATGTGTCGATCCGCGCATAGACAGAAGGAGCCTTCGCCCCGTAGACGATTTCCCCGGTTGAGAAGATGCGCGGTGCAAGAAGCTTGCCAGCCATCTGCCGCTCAGCCGAGGCGAAGATCAGGCTCGCATCGCTCGACGGGTTATGCGTGGTCGTGGTGCCCATCGCCAGATCCTGAACCAAGCTCCAGTTCTGCTGCGGGATGAGCTCGTCCGTGCCATGCGGCCCGTGGTGGTGCGCGTCGACAAATCCAGGCATGACCACCTTGCCGCTAGCATCGACGATTGTGGCACCTGCTGGCACGTCAACTTCGCCTGCCGCACCAATGGCCGCGATCCGGTCGCCTTCAATGATGATTACGCCGTTTTCAATGACGCCCGCATCTTCGTTGCCGAGGCCAGCGGCCATGGTGAGGATCTTTGCGCCGGTGATGGCAACGGTGCCCGAAGGCACAGGCTTGCTGACCGTGACCGCCATTGAGATCGCGCTGTCCGGCGTTTCATAGCCATCTTCATCATCATCCTCGCCCTTGGGCTTTGAGGCGAAGAAATCGCTGACCTGCGCTTGCTTTAATTCAGGGCCAATCGACCAGAACAAGGTTTCGCCCCCGCGCGCCCAGCCCATGAAGTCTGCGCCGCCCTTGGAAACCATGGTGATCGGCACTGGTCCCTTGGTCTCGTTCACATCGACCGGCTTGCCGCCGGGGATCACCGGCATTGCGAACACTTCGTAATTCTGCCGGAAGGCGATTGTCGCGCCGTCGGGCGCAATGCGGAAATCATTGACCAGGCTTCCGGTCGCGTGAGTGCGCACCTTCTCGCCGTCCAGATCAGAAGACATCAAGGCAAGCTTGTCCCCTTCGCGTCCGACCATGAAAAGCCGATCATTTGATGCGCCAAATTGCGGGGTGGAGCCGGTGCGTGTCACAAACATAGGCTCGCCGCCAGCCGCCGGTTGCAAATAGATGCCCGGATTTTCCGACTGCTCGGGCGCTGTGAGATAGCCGCCGCGGCGTTTTTCGTAAGCGATTGTCCGGCCATCGGGCGACCATGCGAGATTGGCATAATGGCCCGGCATAGGCGATACAACGCGCGCGTTCGCTCCATTGGCATTGGCCACGACAATCTCGCCTAGCCCTTCATCGGTCCAGCGCACAAAGGCAAGCTTAGAACCGTCACGGCTAAAGGCGGGATATGCCTCAACAGCGTCGCTGGTATCGCCAGTCATCGGGCGGGCACCATCGCGGCCGCGCGCGGATTTCGTGTGCAATTTGCCGAGCGTTTCAAACACAACCCGGCTGCCATCGGGCGAGAGCGTTCCGAATTTGGCCATTCTGGTGGTGAAACGATCAGGCGCAACTTCGATCACCGGATGCGGCGCATCGGCAATGCCGCGCGTGTCATTCACGCTAAAGGGGATCACCGCATGGTTCGCCCCGTCGCGGTCCACGCGGTTAAGCTTGCCTCCTGCCCAAAAGACGATTGAGCCGCCGTCCGGCGTCCAATCCATATTGGGATAGACGCCGGTGACTGCCCAGGTCTCCTGCACATCGAGGTCAAGCGCATCGTAGATCATCCGCTCGCGCCCGCTTGCGATATCTTTCACCCACAGCTGCGAAGTGTCTTTATCGCGCCGGACAAAAGCGATTTCCTTGCCGTCTGGCGAAGGTGCCGGACGCACTGCGCCACCATAACCATCAACAACGGTTGAGACTTCGCCGCTTTCCAGATCGTGTTTTTCAATCGCAAAAATGCCTGCAATCGAATCCTGCGCATAGATAAATGTGTTTCCGCCGGTTGTGTTGCGGGTGTAGTAAATCGCCTTGCCATCGGGCGCGAAGATCGGTTCGCCCAGTTCCTTTTGCAGCTCTTCATTGCGCCGTTCCACCACTTGAACGCCGCCGCCGCCAGAGACATGGTACATCCAGATCTCGCCTGTGCCGAGCGAACGCTGGGTGGTGAAATGCTTCTTGGCCGCAATAAAACGCCCATCGGGTGACCATGTGGGCTGGTTCAAGAGGCGGAAGTCTTCCTTGGTCAGTTGCCGCTTGTCCGAACCATCCGCGTTCATGATCCAGATATTGTCGCCGCCGCCGCGATCCGACGTGAAGGCGATCAGCGAGCCGTCCGGTGAAAAGCGCGGGTGCACCTCCCACGCCAGACCGTCAGCAATCCGCCTCGCCGCGCCGCCCGTGATCGGAACGGTGTAGATATCGCCCAGCATAGTGAACGCGATGGTTCGCCCGTCAGGCGACACATCGACGTCCATCCAAGTACCCTCATCGGTCTGGATGGGGACTTCGCGGATAGTCGCGCCGGGGGGAGCCTGAATATCCCATTTGGTATCATCTTCACCCTCGTGATCGTCCGCATATGCGACGCTGGCGCTCGCCAGAACGGTCCCTGAAAGCATTGCGGTAACAAAACGGCGAACGGTAAAACGGCGCATATACAATAACTCCACTGGCAGACCCTGATGACTGGTAGTCCGGCTCTTTCCTAATGTCACGAGGCCCGCTTGTGCGTGGCCTATATTCAGCCTTTTGCCGCGTCGATGTAGCGCGACACGTTCTTGGCCAGCACATCCATCGGCACATTTCCGCCCAATATTACGGCATCGTTGAAGGCCTTCAAATCGTAAGTCTCACCAAGCTCGCTTTGCGCCTTGGCCCGCAAATCGGCAATCCGGCTATGGCCCAATTTGTAGCCAGTCGCCTGCCCCGGCCAGCTGCAATAGCGGTCGACCTCGCTTGCGACTTCCTGCTCTTTGGAGCCATTGCGCTCGACAAAGAAATTGACCGCGCGCTCCCTGCTCCAGCCCTTGGAATGCAAGCCCGTATCGACCACCATCCGGCATGCTCGGAAGGCAAGGCTTTGCAAATAGCCCAGCCGCCCGACCTTGAAATCATCATATGCGCCCAGCTCATCCGCCAATTGCTCGGCATAAAGCGCCCAGCCTTCCGAAAACGGATTAAAAGCAAGGATCAAGCGGATCAGAGGAAGGCGATTGGAATATTCGCCTTCCCAGACATGGCCCGGAATGGTCTCGTGATAGGTGAGGTCGGCAAGATCATATTTGCGATGCAGATCGGTGGTGCGAAGGTTGATCCACATGCGCCCGGGAATAGTGCCATCCTTGCTGCCAGCCCCGCCATAGGCGCCCGGCGCGCCGGGTTCTTCGGAGAGCGGCAAGCGACGCACCTCTAAGTTAGGATCAACCAGCGTATTGAACGCGCGCGGCATCTCGCCTTTGATCCATTCAATGCGGTCCTTGATGAAGGCCATGATCTCCGCGCGTCCGGGATCGCCCTCGGCAAATTTGTAGCGCGGGTCCTGGCTGAGCCCTTGCATGCGTTCACCAACCGTCCCCTTGGTGAACCCGATTTCGCGCAGGATCGGGTCCATCTGACCATGCAGTTCTTCGAGCTCTTCAAGGCCCTGATTGTGAATCTCATCGGCGGTCATATTGGTGGTGGTGCTGGAGCGCAGGGCCCAATCGTACCATTCTTCCCCTTGCGGACGCTCGCGCATTCCGGGGTCTTTAGTCGCAAGGGCGCGTTGCCGTTTCAGCTCTTCAAGCTGGCGCTTGAGCGCTGCGACGACTTGCTCGCTTTCGACCTTGGCGGCCTCTTCGACTGGAGGGTTCTTAAGCTCCGCCTCGGCGGACCGCTCAGACAGCGAAGAGGTAAACAATTCGGCCCGCTCGGCGGTGGCAATCGTGCTCTCCATCTGGGCGATCGCTTTGTCGATGAGGAAGCCGGGCGGGACCACACCCATATCGGCTGCCGCTGTCATCCGCTCCAACTCGCCATCAAAAACGGCGGGCATCTGCTTCATGCGCTCTAGGTAGAAGTCCGCGTCATCCTCGTCAGCAATCGGGTGGCTGGAATCCATAAAGCGCGGCAAGTCGAGATAAGACCCCACGTTCTGGATCACCACATAAGGTGCAGTGCGCCAGCTCCCGACAGGGATGTCGCCATAAGGCAGCGCAAGCCCGTCCAGCGCGACTTGATAGCCGCTTTCCACCGCCTCAAAGCTGGTGAGCTGCTCTGGGCTTAAATCATCTCGCGGATAGGATTTCGTCATCTCCAGATCGCGCCGCAAGGTCGCCGCAAGAGCATCCTGCCCCGCCTGGGACTGATCTTCGAGCTTGCCGCGCAGGTCAGCGAATTGACCGACATCAACACCGAGGCTAGTTGCGCGTTCGGGTTCATGACGAAGCAGGTTGTAGCCGACTTGTTCGAGCCAATCGTCAGGGCTCAATGATGTGACAGGGCCATCATCGCCCACCATCTTGCATCCGGTGAGACTGAGCGCGGTGGTAGCGCTAAGCCCGGCAAGGACTTGGCGGCGGGTTAAATTAAATTGAGTTCTGATCATCGGGTTAGGGTTTGGCGTCCGAAGCTGATCAAGTCAAACAGCGCCCGGTCTCATCGACATTTTCAAGCTGATCGGTAGATCCTCCCGCATCCATCCGTTCGTCGCGATCAACGAGCCAGCGTCGCACCACCATTCCTATGTTCGCCATGGTCGGGGTGTAGCCACCCCTCTGCCCCTTTCCGCCGGAGCGACATTCTCTCGGCAGCCCGCCAGTTTGGCCTCGAAGTTCCTCAATTCCGTGTTTAGCAGGTGGCGCGCTTCTTCCAGATCGCGCGTTTTCGGTGAGGTTACGACCTCACCTTTGCCGAAAAATGGCTGTGCATCTGACGGGACTGCACGGCGAAGATAGAACACTCCATCCCGAATGGAGTGGTAATATGATCCGCGAACCTTCCTCAAGTGACCTTCGAAACTACCAACCTGAAGCAGAACTTGTTACATTTCGGGGGGGAGTCCTTTGAATACAAGGGCTTCAGGGTTTCCGCGGGCTTAAACAGGAGGTGGCGGAGACGGAGTCCGACCTATATCTGAAATAACGATTTGATATCAGATCGATATGGAGATTTCAGAGTTCACCAGACCCACACTCAGACCCACACTTTTGAGTGGATGCAAGCGGACATCCTGAGATCGTGGGGGTTGGCTATCAGCTGCGTCACATGTGGCTTGATGTTGGTTACCAGCTATAGCGCGAAGGGTAAAAGCCCTTATCATCGTCTGGTCCAAACACGTGTTGAGCCTCGAACAACACCTCGAATCCTTCGACACTTGAAGCGCGCTCGGCTCGCTCGACAATTGCATTGAGCCAGTCAAGAAACTCGGCGGAACGCGGCGAGGACGTGGCTTTGAGTTCCTCAGTTAGTTGTGTGGCTAGGCGGCGCAGGCGGTCGCGTTTCTCGACCCGCTCGAACACGAGATCGAGCACCTTGAGGCGCCGGTCTTCGATATAGGCTAGCCGTCTAGCCTCGTTGCGCCGACGCGCTTCTTCTTCCGCACGGATGCGGTCTTCCTCGGCTCGCCTGTCATCCTCGCGCTTCGCAGAAGCCAGTACGGCAAGACCCACTGCGATATCGTTCGCCATGTTTTCCAGGCGCTGGATCTTGGCATCCTTGAAGGAGCGGCGGAGAGGTGACGAGTATCGGAGATAGAGGTCGAACTCGAACGATACCTTGCCGGTCGGTGCATAATCCCGTTCTGGCCAATGGCTAAATGAGGAAAAGCTCGGGACGTAATCCCAATCGTTCCGCGCCCAGCGCCGCTCTCGCCGTTTTCGTTCCTTCTCTTCCTTCGCCAATTCCTCGGGCGTGGGCTCGTGCTGCGACCGCTTAACTGCTTCCTTTAGATTGAAGGGGACAATCACGCTTCCGTCCGTGAATGCGGCGCGTTCAGCCTTGCCGCTGAGTTCAAAGCCTTGGACCTGTGCGGCCGTGACTATTCGGTTGAGCGATATCTCGATCCGATCGATTGAATCCGGCGCGATCTCCACGTCGATCAAGCCGGACTGAGCGAGCCTCACCATTCCCTGTTCGTCGGGCTTTGCCTTGCGCAACTTGGCCATCGATCGCATTACGATGGAATGTTCCTGATCGACCTTTTTGGGATCGAATGCCGAGGCCCGGACGCGGGCCTCTTCGCGCATTTGCGCGACGGAACCGGGCTCGTTGCGTAGCTCTCCGCCAGCGATGTTGATCGTATCGGAAATGCCCGACCTCAGCTTGGGTAGCGGTGTTCGTTTGACCTTCTGGCCCGCTGCATGTTTTGCCCACCATCCCAGCGGAGGGTTGGGCACATCGTGTTTGCGACAGATTTTGTGCAAGGCCACGTCAGAAAGACCAAATTCCTTGGCCAAGTGCGTCATCGGCTTGGACCAGACGAGCTCATAGAACTCGGAGCGGGTGAACTGACGTGCCATGAGCTAACTTCGCCTGATTGCGTCCAACCGTTTGTTAGGCGTTATCTTGGGCAACGAACTCCGCCCGTGCGGGATCGTAAACGTGCTGCGTGACAGTACCGTCACTGATCCGCGACACCAATTCGTTGATGATCGAAAGCGGGACAAGGAACCACTCGCGCGGCTGGACAGTTTTGCCAAATCGATCGCCTGCAGAAAGATCAAGGCGGGCAGGCCCGAGCGCACGATGGATCAGCCGTTCGAGCTTGGTTCGATTGATGTTGAAGAGCTTGTACTCAGCCACGACTTCGACATCCGCGAGCAGGAAAGTCGGATCGTTACGCGCGTTGGCAATCCGGCTGAGGACCGGCTGCCCCGTAACGCCAATCTTATGGATCAGCTCGCGATGCTCGTCGACGTAGGGATGTGACGATTTGCTGCGGAGTACATAGATCGTGCCGCTCTCCAGATCGTCGGGCTCAGCGGTTTCTCCAAAAAGCGGTCCTGCGCTTTGCTCGCTCACGCGCCTAGCGGACTCGTCCCGATAGAGCGACTTCTGGAATGAGCGTGAAAGGACCGTCGCCTCGGTTGCGTTGTCGTATATGACTCGGACACGGCGATCAGCCCGCTCATACTGAGTCGTGAAGGCGTCGGTCGAGGCGGCGATGTATGCGAGTTGCCCGCCGACGATGAAGAAATTCCCCGGCTGGATTTCGGCCAGTGTGACCTCGGAATTGCCGAGCGCCTTGGCCTGTCTGCTACCGGCCTTCAGATCGACCTGCACCGCCTCGAACAGCGGCTTGAACTCGTCGAAATCCTCGCACCTCTCACGGTTGGCGATCTCTTCAGCCGCTCTCTTCTCGGCCCGAGAACTCACATGCCGCAGCTTTGTAATGTCATCTTCCGAGCCCGGTTGGATGCCAAGTTCTGCCAGAAGTGCAGTGTCGTCTAGTTCGTCCGATGGTTTCCCTAGCGGCTCGACTGCATCCAGAATGCCGTCCGGGTCCATGCTCGCCAAGAGTTCTTGCGCTTCGGGAAGAGCGCGAAGCCTCTCAAGACGGACAGCATAGAGTCGCTCAAAAATGTCATGATCCTCCCCATGCCTGGGGAGGCGTCCATGCTCTTTGACGAAACGCTGTATATCCTCGAATCCCGCTATAATGCGTTCTTGAAGGGGGGTCAGCTTTCGAACCGGCTCGGGTGCTGTTTCGACACCAAGCTCGGCCAGCAGTTCGAGGTCACTCAATTCAGCCATTGCTGGCCTCTTTGGTGGCGTGGCGTTGGAGGAAAGCGATGCCCTCGGCCATCTTGCGTTCCCACGCATCTTGAGAAGTCAGCGATGGCAGCCGTCCGCGCTCCCGCTTGAATTCCAGCGCTCGCTCGGCAAGTGCGCGCGCATCTTCGTAGGTCAGCTTGTCCTTCTTTGCGTTGATGACCGCCTGAACCTGCAACAGGGTCTTTGCATCCATAGACTTGGCCAAGACCGCAATCGTTGCCTCGAACGGATTGACCCGGTCGATGAGATCGATGTCGAGCTCCGTCACGCTTAGCGCGAACCTACGCACACCTTCGATGAAGGCGGTATTTGCTTTGATCTCGCCATCACCATCGCTTGCCAGCGCGGCCTTGGCTTGCTGGGTCAGCGTCATCGCAGCAACCGCCTGTTGGCGGACGGCTTCCTGATCGTGTTCGCTCAGCTCGGGGTACTTTTCCCGAATGATCTTGCCCATTTTGAGCTGGGTTAGCTCTTCTGGAACCACGTCGGGGTCGAACACGCCCCGTTCGACGACTGCCTTGTCCTGCACAAAGGTCGCAATGACCTCGTTAAGATCCTCGCGGCAAATACGCGTTGCCTCGACGCTTTTGGGCAGTTTGAGACCCTTGATCTCGAAATGCATTTGGCCGTGATCGTTCACGCCAAAATTGGTCTCGCCTTCCTTGTATCCACCCGGCCCGTAGTCGAAGTCCGGTTTCGGCCCTGCGTCCTTTGGCGTGAAGTCGAAGCGGGGCGCGAGCACTTGCTCCATGAGCAAGCTCGCCGCAATCGCCTTGAGGTAATCGTTGATCGCGTCGACTACGAGCGGGCTGTCCGCCGCTGGTTCGGCGATCAGATTGGTAAAGCGAGCGCGGGTCTTACCCGGCGCATCACGGGTTGCCCGGCCAATGATCTGGATGATTTCAGTTAGGCTGGAGCGATAGCCGACCGTCAACGCGTGTTCGCACCAGATCCAGTCGAAGCCTTCCTTCGCCATCCCCAGCGCGATGATGATGTCGACAAAGTCGCGATTCGATCGCGCATCGGGTGATTTCAGGGCTGCGGCGACGCGGTCGCGCTTGGCGGAATCGTCGTCGACGAGGTCGGCCACCTTGATAACGTTTCCGGCAGCCGTCTTGATAAGGTGGAACCCTGTCTCGGGATCGATGCCCTGCCAATCACCAAGGTGGTTCATGATGTCCTCGGCCTCGCGATGCTTGTCTTTCAGGCTCTCGCGCGAATTGACCGATGGGATGTGGACGATGGTCTTCACTGTCGGATCGAGCAGCGCCGAAATCTTCTCGGTGTAAGGCCCGGTGTAGAAGCTGTAGCCGATATCGAGGGTCTTCAGATACTCGTAGCCATTGAGCTGCTGGTAGTAGGTGTAGGTAACCGTCTCGAACTTGGCTTCGTCTTCCGGCGCAAGGACGGGAATGGCATCGCCACGGAAATAGCTGCCCGTCATTGCCACGACATGCGCCTTGTCGCGCCCGATCAACTGCGCGAGCTGCGCGCCGAGACGGTTGCCCGCATCTGCTGAGACGTGGTGGAATTCGTCGATTGCGACCAGACGGTTATCGAACGCTTCCGGCCCAAGCTCGTCGAATGCGAAGCGGAATGTCGCATGCGTGCAGACGAGCACCTTTTCGTCGCTGGCTAGGAATTCGCCGACGGCCTTCACCTTCGACTTCGCGACCTTGGGGTCATCAGCTCCCGGCGTGTTGCACAGGTTCCATTGCGGGGCGACGTTCCAGTCGGTGAAGAAACCGTACTTGCTCAGTGGTTCGCTGTTAAAGCTTGCGCCGATAGAGCGTTCGGGCACGCAGATGATGACTTGGCGGACATTCTGGTTCGCCAGCTTGTCGAGCGCGATGAACATGAGCGCGCGCGATTTGCCCGAGGCAGGTGGCGATTTGATCAGCAGATATTGCTCGCCGCGCTTTTCATAGGCTTGTGCCTGCATCGGGCGCATGCCCAGCTCGTCCGACTTGGCCGACGCGCCGGTCTGGGCAGTCGTGAACGATACGGCGGGAATGATCTGATCCTTGGCGCTCATTTGAAAAGCTCGCTGTGTGTTCCGGCGCGGGTGAAGAATATTCCGCCGCTGGGTGCCGGAATGTCTTCCACGCGGTAGATCAGCAGAAAATCGCCACCGACATGGCATTCGCGGTGACCCTGCCATTCTCCCTTGAGCGCGTGGTCCTTCCATTCGGGACCAAGCGGCGCGTCATTGGCGATGAGCAGCAGCATGACTTGCTTGAGCTTTTTCATATCGTATCGGCCCGAACGCGACAGCCGCTCGAAGTCCTTCAGGAAGGACTTCGCATAGCCAATCGTCCGGGGAAGCGCGGTGCGCTTGCTCGCAGCCGCTTTTTTCAAGACTTCTGTTTTCCGGCCTCGCGCAGTGCCTTACTCTCTTTATCGAGCTCGGCGAACATTTCGTCAGCATTGTCGAAGCCCGGCGTGCCGCCATTCTTGAAGAACTCGTCAGCCTCTTCCATCGCCGCGCGAGTTTCCGCATTGGGAACCTTGAGCTCTAGCGGGAACGCCTGATCGGTGGCGATGCGATGAAACAGCAGGCGCACGGCATCGGCGGTCGACAGACCCATCGCCGCCAGCGCCTCGGTCGCGCGGTCTTTCAGATCATTGTCCATCCGGACGTGAATCATTGAGCTATGAGCGTTCATAACACCTCCTGTATCTCAAATGAGATATCTGCGCGTTGGCGTGCTGAAAGTCAAGCTAGAGGTGGCATAGCGAGCACGCCACGGCAGCCTGCATAGGTCGAGAACTTTACTCCTCGTAACCGTATTTCACGAACTTCGGGAGCACGCTACCAACCGCGTCCAATTCAGGTTGAAACTTCTTAAGCAGCTTCTTCATTCCCGCCGCGATTTCTTCGGCATCCTGTACGTCTTTGATTTTAAGAAAATTCTCTTTCAAGAACTTCGAATATTGCTTGCCCTCGTCCGCGGCTGCGCGCTGGAACATGATCCGGTTCCTGGGCAACTTTGCCGCAGCTTTCTGGATGGCGTGGATCAGGTCCCTCCGAAACTCGTACTCACTGAGGGGGCCGACTTCACCATAAAGGGCGAGCTGACCGGATGTGCCATCTGCGTCGGGCCAAAGCTGCATCCAGACGATGAGCGGGTATCCGGCCCACCATTTTTCGCAACCTTTCCAGTCATACTTGTCTTTGCCCAAAGCAATGTACCAGCTTTCGGGCAGGAAGCTGACCATCTTGTGATCGATGTGATTGAAACGAACGATCTGATCCTCGATCTTTACCTCATCGAGATAATCGCGATCATCTCCGAACAAGTCTTCCGCAGCTATGGCGAAATCGGACCCTGAACCGTGATCCATGATGAAGTCCAAGACCTTCTTGTTCTCGCGGTAGAGCTGCCTTGCCAGCTTTTCCATTTCGCTGCTCTCGGCGCTCATGCCGACCTCCTCTGCGATGATCTCGATGTAATGCTGAAGAAAGGTTCTCACTTCAGCCGTCAGGAGGTGCGCCTCCTGGTTCAGGAATCTTGGCAGGAAACGGCAAATCGCCTCGTAGTCGATTGGAGCATACCGATCATCCTCAGGCTCCTCGTCGTGGAGGGTGAGGAAAATACCACGAACGGTGACCTCGTCCGGCTGTTTGCCTAAGCCAGCAGGAACCTTCTCAAGGTATTTCGTCAGCTGGCCCTCGTGCTGTTTGCTGTCGTATTTGTTTTCAACGACGAACGCCCAGCCATTTCTTTCGCTGTGAATGAAAATGTCGATATTCTGCCATTCCCGGCGAACGATGGCGTCGCGCAAATCAGCGCGCGCAATGTCCAAAGCAGTTGGAGACCCGACCAAACTCTTTCCTCGCAGCGCCTCGGCGAGAAACGCCTTCAGGAACTTGTCGTCGAGACCGTGACTTTCAGCGGGGTCGAGAAGCCAACTCAGGATTGCCGAGTGACGGATTTCCATCCGCTCCATCTTCATGACCCGGATGGGATTGAAACGATTGAGATGGGCTTCAATCCTCGACATCAGTTCGTTGTTGACGAACAGACTTTCGAGTTCCTCTGTCGTGGGCGCGGAATTGGTTCCATCAACCATCGTCACGCCGCCTTTGCGCTGGTCATTTTGGTGTAGAGTTCGAATAGCTTTTCGAGGCGTTCGGTGTCGTTTTTGAAACGGCGGCCGATGTAGATGCGTTCCAGGACTTCGTCGTTGCGATCGTGGGCATAGCGGAGGTTTTCCGGCATCTTCTCTGGATCGTAGAGCTTGGCGATGGTCTTGGGGAAATGCGCCTCGCGCGCGAGGAGGATGTCCTCGGCGCAGCGGGTCAAGTCGGCTTTGTTTTGCTCGGTGAGCTTGGGGACAGGGAATGCGTTGTAGCACAACGCCGATGAGTACCGGATGTCAGTCTTGAGTCTTCCAGCAACAACTCGAACCCAAGTCATATGCATCAAGCTTAAGATAATAGACAAATTCCAAAGATCTGGATCGTAGATGGCCTGAGCGGAATCGCTTACAATACTGAGATGGTCCAAAAGGCCAAAAGGGATATAGTCGCGTCTCTCTGATGAAACTCGCGGAGCGATCACTGCATAGCGGCTAGCTCGATGGGTGTACCTGAATTGATGTGGTCGAGCTGCCAAACCTCTAGCTACGTCTCCACCGCTTTCTCTCGAAAGCTTCACCTTTGCGATCCTGTCGTTGAGCTCCGGAATCCGTTTTGCAAATTCCAACTCATGGTCGTCAATCCAGACACAAAAGCGCTGCTCTCCGTTCAAAAAATCACGCGACCCGTATAGCCGTTTCACATAACGGGCAGCGTTTGGTTCTCTTGCGATTAGCGCGTTTCGTTCTTCACTAGAGAGAACAAAATTTCCGCCGTCATAAGGGCTGTTCCCAGTGATGATTGGTGCGATCTCCGAGATGGGAGAGAGCACTTGGGTCACGATGTCCTCGCTTCCCGGAATCAGATATGGTCCAATAACTTCGACCTCACGGGCGAGGTCATCAGAATACAAAGTTTTCTTGCCACCTAGTCGCCGCCTGAGTCCAATAATCGAGCAAATTACCGCAGCATTCCGTGTCGCATTATTGCTCCATTTAAAGTCCCTATGGGCAAAGAAAATTTCGACGTTCAAACTATATATGTGCGGCCAAAGCTGATGAACCTGGGCTCCTTGGTTGACTGAATTTGTGACCACAAACGCAACACCTGCTGCGGTCTCTGCCGCGTACTTTGCCCCCTTAATTAGCCAACCTGAGACGTAGTCGAGCTCTCCGATTTTTTGCTTCGTCCCAAAGGCTTGGGCGAGTTCACTTTTTTGGTCTGTAGTCTGTCCCTTTCCTCCCAAGTAGGGAGGGTTCCCGCACACATAAGTTTCGGCACCCTCATTTTCGAAAGCCATTGAGCTTCGGTCCAAGGGAGCCCCGTAGAGGTCGTCGGCAAATATCCTCCCTCCGCCTATACCGTGTGGTTCGCACACGCTGAGCCAGTCCATGCGAAGCGCGTTGCCGCACTTAACCCAGTTCTGGCTATCGAGCGGCAGGAAGTCAGCGAGTGCCTCCTTCTGGCCGCGATACAGCACGTCACATTGGAACTCGGCGATAATCAGCGCGAGGCGTGCAATCTCTGCCGGGAAATCGCGCAGTTCGATCCCGCGAAAATTGGTGAGCGGGATGTCGCTGTCGCGTTCGATCTCACCGCGACGCTCGTTGATCTTGGCCTCGATCGCGCGCATCTGCTTGTACGCGATGACGAGGAAATTGCCCGATCCACAGGCCGGATCGAATACCCTGATCTTCGCCATTCGATTGCGCAAATTGAGCAGCTTGCGGGTATTGTCGCCCGCTTCCTCCAGCTGTTGGCGAAGGTCATCCAGAAACAGCGGGTTCAGCACCTTCAGGATGTTCGGCACGCTGGTATAGTGCATGCCGAGCGCGCCTCGCTCCTCGTCATCGGCGACCGCCTGGATCATGCTACCGAAGATATCGGGGTTGATCTGTTTCCAGTTCAGCCCGCCGATATGCAGCAGGTAACTGCGCGCCATACGGCTGAACCGTGGCACCTCCACACTGCCGGAAAACAGCGCACCGTTCACATAGGGAAATGCGTCGGCGTGGGGCGGGATATTCGCCGCCTTGCGGTAGCGATCGTCCAGCTTGCCTTCGTGCCGCGTGGGCGTGTCCATCGCGCGGAAGATGTTGGAGATGATTTCGTGCGTGTTGGAGCTTTCCCGGTCGCTGAACCGCTCGACCGTGGAAGTGAACAGGCCCTCGCCATTGAAAATGTCGGTATCCTCCGCGAAGAAGCAGAAGATCAACCGCGCCATGAAGTGGTTCATGTCTGGCCGGCGCTCCGCCGTGGCCCAGTCCGGGTTCTCTTTCAGCAGCTCGACATAGAGCTTGTTGAGCTTGCTGGTGGCGCGGATGTCGAAGCTGTTCTCGCGGATTTGCTTGACGGTTGTGATGCCCGCGAGCGGCAGGAACGCGCCGAAGTGGTTCGGGAAATCGCTGTAAGTGCAGGCGACGGATTCGCCGTTGAGCAGATCCTCCGCCTGCAAGTCGACGCCGTCCGTTGCGAGGATGAATTTGGCCTTCGCCGCGCCCGTCTTGGGGCTTTCACGCAGGGCCTTCAGCGTCTCGTCGACCGTGCCCGGATCGCACGTGGCGATGTGGATATTGTTGCGCTGGAGGACGCCGCCGGGAAGGTCCGAGGCATTGGTTGTCCCGGCCCGCAATTGCTTCAGCGTGTTCGCCTTGCGCCCGAACGCTTCGAGAAACGCGAATGGAAACTCCGCCCGGTCAAATGGCTGGGCGGCCAGTTCTGAAATTGCTTCTTCGATTTCTACTGCATTCATGGCGCGATACTTGGCCGAGAGGCGGCTGATTCACAAGACAGGACAGGGATTTGCCGGAGGGAAACCGACGCTGATTGCGGTGTCTCGTGTTCGGTTTCCAGAGTTCTTCCGTCCTTCAAGAACCATCCCCTTTTCATGACCTGATCACGCCCCTGACCGAACGCGGACAGGCGCTGCAACCCGCGCCCATTCGGACCGTTTTGCCACGCTTCGCGCGGCTGCCCGCACCACTCCGATCGGCGGGGTTCCCCTCGCATACGCTCGGTGCAGTCCTGCCCGTGCCCGGCCTCATCGGGGCTCAGTCAAAGGGATGGCCCCTTGGACGGATCGAATGCCTCGAAAGGACACGAACAATGAAGAACACCGTCACACTGGTCGGCTTTGTCGGCAACACTCCCGAAGTCCGCGAAACTTCCGGCAGCGCCACGATAACCACCCTATCTCTCGCTACCACGCGCAGCTTCAAGGACAGCGAAGGCAACCGCCATACCGAGACCGAATGGCACCGGATCACCTGTTTCAACGGCATCGGGAAAAGCGTCGCCGAGCACGTCACAAAGGGTGCCATGATCATGGTGACGGGCCGCATTCACTACAGCAGCTGGACCGACGCCGAGGGGCAGACCCGCTACGGCTGCGAGATCATCGCAGAACAGGTCGATTTCCTTGCGAGGGCGAAGGAAGGAGGGGCGGCAAAGGCCGCCTGATCGCAACCGTAATCTGACGCTCCCAAAGGGCCTCGCTGGCAATATCCAGCGAGGCCTTTTGCCGTGCTTGGGCTTGGCCTCACTTCCGTTCGCTCTTTCGCCGCGCGGGCGCGGTGATCCTTTTGGAAGTGGTTGGAAAACCGCTTCAGAACGAACTGGCGAAATGACTGGTCACGTGGGGGAATATGGGAAATTGGAGGGCACACCGTACGCAGTAAGACTGCTGTGTTTTGGGAAAAAGCGCAATAAAATCAGTTCGCGATACGCTTCAGGTTCTCGGGAGACGGGGCGCTGGTGAATGCTCGCTGGTCCCAGCAAATGACGGGAGTTTCGAGACTTTTTCGAGCAGTTCTGATAATAACGCCTGCTATATGGTCCCCAAGGGTCGATCCAAAGCACGCCGGGCACTGCTCGATGGCAATCTTGCCCGGCGCAATCTTCCGCTGGGAAAGAGCGAATATTGCATCTGGGACGCTGAGCTTGCTGGTTTTGGCTTGAGGGTAAGGCCGAGCGGCAATTACTTCTGGTTTGTGCGTTTGCGCCATCGCGGCAAACATCGCCGGATTACCCTTGGGCGATCTGACGAGTTGGATGCAGGACTGGCAAGAGCGCAGGCGCGCCGAATACTGGCAGAGGCAGCTCTCGATGGATTGCCCAAGCGCACGGTGATCAAAGCGACACCCACCATGAACGACTTTGTCGAAGCCTATTGGGATGATCTCTCGCGGGCTTGGAAGCCCTCGACGACCAAGCGCAACCTGTCTGCATGGCGCGTTATGATAGCGCCGACCTTTGGCGATGTGCGGGTCGCTGATGTCATGCCTGCTGACATCCACCGCTGGCGCGACGAGTGTGCTGGCGAGAACGAGATGAAATTCAACCGTGCGGTACCGGTGCTCTCAGCTCTCTTCAAATATGCCGAAGCGCTCAAGATGCGGCGACAAGGCTCTAATCCTTGCAAAGGCATATCGCGCTATAAACACGCGCCTCAAGAACGTTATCTTACACCCGCCGAGTATCGCCGGATAGGCTTGGCATTACGCGAAGCTGAAGCGGATAAGCCTAAGCATGTCGCCATCGCCCGTCTGCTTCTCTTCACAGGCGCGCGCGTGGGCGAGATTGTAAACCTCAGGTGGGAGTGGGTTAGGCCGCCGAGACTGGTTCTTCCTGACAGCAAGACGGGTCCCAAAGTGATTTGGCTAAGCACACAAGCGCAGGTCGTTCTCGCAAGGATTGAGCGCAGTGATCAAAGCAATCTGGTCTTTCCCAACCTGAGGGGCAAACGGCCCCTCAATTTCGACACGTGGTGGCATTCATTCCGGAAACAATGCGCCCTGCCCGATGTGCGTATCCATGATCTGCGCCATAGCTTTGCTTCGACCGCAATTATGGACAATGTGCCCCTCGCGACGATCGGGGCGTTACTGGGCCATAAACTCCCCGAGACAACGGCGAAATATGCGCATTTGTCAGATGATGTAATCGGGGACGCCGCAGAACGCGTATCAGGTTCTTTGGCTCAAGCGATTGGTCTTACGCCGTGACTGCCGCAAGCCTAAGAAAGGTCGTTGAAGAGGCTCTTGCCGAGGTTGGCGCAAGTGTTAACTTCAAACTCATTCCCAAAGGCAAGGCTCGTACGACAACCTGGCTTGGCGTCGAGCATGGCTTTGGCATCCGCCATTATCCCAGCGGTCGCAATGTCTACATCGTCCAAACGCGCATGGCTGGCCGTATGCGCACTGTCACGCTCGGTCCAGCGTCAGTTCTTACCCGTTATCAGGCGCAGATGGTTGCCCGCCGCGTGATCGCCTACGCACAGGTCGGCCGCAATCCAGCGAGCGAACGCCAGCGTATTCGCTCCGCACCAAGCTTCTCCGACTTCTTAAACGAATACTGGGAGCGATGGGCCCCGCAATGGAAGGCATCCACACTGGAAACACACAGCGGCTACCGCCGCCGCTATCTCGATCAGGCGTTTAGCGGCACCTATATTGACGAGTTGAACGAAGGTGATGTCACGAGCTGGTTTGCGGACCTCAACAATAGGACAGGCCCAGGCGCAGCCAATCGGACGCTCGAGATACTCAAGCACATGCTCAACAAGGCGGAAGAATGGGGCTACAGGCTTGAAAACACCAATCCGTGCCGCGCGATCAAGCCAAATCGAAAGCGCCAATGCGAAAGGTTCTTAACCGGCGATGAGCTTGCGAGGTTGGGCGATGCTCTAGACGAGCTACGCAAGTCTGATGACCAAACAACCCAATGTGCTGGAGCTGCGCTAACCCTGTTGCTGCTGACGGGGTGCCGCAAGAATGAGGTGCTCACCCTTGAATGGCGTGATGTCAAAGGTAATCGCCTGCTTCTTCGTGATAGCAAGACAGGCCCTCGAACAGTCTGGCTCGGGTCGGCGGCAAGGGCTGTGATTGCAGCTGTGCCGCGCAACAAGAAACCTCAGCTGTTTTGGAACTATCGTCTCGGCAGGCCCATGCGCGATGTAACCAGCTATTGGAATGCGGTTCGCGAGAAAACAGGTCTTACAGATGTGCGCCTCCACGATTTGCGCCACACATTCGCAAGCCACGCGGCGATGAACAAAGAAACCCTACCGATGATCGGGCGGCTTTTAGGCCACGCGAACGTGCAAACAACGGCGCGCTATGCGCATCTTGATGACGAGCACCTATTGGAGGCGGCCCAGCAAATCGGTGAACAGGTCGAGCGATTGCTAGAGGGTTAATCTCGCCAAAACACGGAGCCTGAGCTTTCATTTGTCATTGATATTTTTGCACAACGCAGTTCTTCAAGAGTTGCTTCTTCTCTTCATTGCACTAAGTGATTGCACAGGGTCGAGTGCAATTCATGGCATCATCAATAGAAAATCCTTTGGCGGCTCCCGCCGATGCGGCTCTGTCTAGCTTCGTTTTACTTGCTCAGTTTCTTGGACAAGCAGCCGACCCTGCGCAAATCCACCATGATCGCGGGCAAGGTGACAGGCCCTACACCTTCGATGATCTGGTGCGCATTGCCAAGAAATTGGATCTCATTGCGCGGCGTAAGACTGCGGCTCTGTCCGACCTTTCCAAGCAGCCCCTGCCTGCTCTGGTGCGGCTGAACGATGGCGGCTGTGCGGTCCTCCTCAAGATCGACACAAGCGGCGATGCGGGTGTGCGCTATATGGTTCTGCGGCCGGATAGCGAGCGGCCTGAAGTTTGGTCCGAAGAGCAGGTCTTGGAGCAATTTGAGCTGAATGGCGGCAAGGTTGACCTCTTGCTGATGACAAGCCGCGAGAAGATCGCGGGCGAAAAGCGTGCGTTCGATATCAGCTGGTTTATCCCAGCGCTCGTTAAGTACCGCCGCGCTTTGCGCGATGTGCTTGTCGGCAGTTTCTTCCTCCAATTGGTGGGGCTGGCTTCGCCGATTTTCTTCCAGCTTGTGATCGACAAGGTCCTTGTGCACCAATCGATGACCACACTTGAGGTGCTCGCGATTGGCCTTGCGACTGTACTGGTGTTTGAGACGATGCTCTCAGCGCTTCGCAACTGGCTTTTTGCCCACACATCGAACCGCGTCGATGCCGAGCTTTCCGCCTCGCTCTTTAAGCATCTCGTTGCGTTGCCGCTTTCCTATTTTGAAGCCCGCCGTGTGGGCGATAGCGTGGCGCGGGTGCGTGAGCTTGAGAACATTAGAAACTTCCTCACCTCCAATGCGGTGACGGTGGTGATCGACCTGTTTTTCACTATCGTCTTCTTTATCGTTATGTATCTTTATTCGCCGATGCTCACTCTGATCGTGGCGCTGACGATCCCGATCTACATTACGATCTCTGTGTTCATAACTCCGCCACTTCGCGCTCGGCTCGATGAGAAGTTCAAGCGCGGTGCGGAGAACCAGGCGTTTCTTGTGGAGACCGTCACCGGCATCGGAACGCTCAAGTCCATGGCCGTTGAGCCGCGCATGCGCGATCGTTGGGAAAAGCAGTTTGCAGGCTACATCAAAACCGGTTGGGATGTGACGGTTCTCTCCAATTGGGGCAGCCATTTGATCCAATTGGTGAGTAAGCTCACCACAGTGGCAATTCTTTTCTTTGGCGCGCAAGCGGTGATTGCGGGGTCTTTGACCGTCGGTGCTTTGGTCGCGTTCAACATGCTCTCAGGCCGCGTGGCTCAGCCGATCTTGCGGTTGTCGCAGCTGTGGCAGGATTTCCAGCAAGTGCGCATTTCGGTGGACCGCTTGGGCGATATCCTCAATGCGCCCGCGGAGCCTGAACACAATCCCAACCGCGCAAGCCTGCCGCCGATTAAGGGGCAAGTCGAATTCGATAAAGTCCGCTTCCGTTATCGTGCTGATGCGCCCGAGGCCCTTCGCGGGGTGAGCCTTGAGATTTCGGCGGGAGAGATGCTCGGGATCGTAGGCCCGTCGGGTTCGGGCAAATCGACCCTCACCAAACTCGTACAGCGACTCTATGTGCCCGAACAAGGCCGCGTTCTGGTTGATGGCACGGATTTGGCGCTCGTCGATCCCGCATGGCTGCGCCGCCAAGTGGGCGTGGTGTTGCAGGAGAACATTCTCTTCAATCGGACAGTTCGCGAAAATATCGCCCTCGCAAACCCCACCGTGGATATGGAGCGCGTGATTGCGGCGGCTGAGCTTGCAGGCGCGCATGAGTTTATCCTCACACTTTCGCATGGCTATGACACGGTGATCGAAGAGCGCGGCTCGAACCTATCGGGCGGTCAGCGCCAGCGCCTTGCCATCGCGCGTGCGTTGATCACCGATCCCAGCATTTTGATCCTCGATGAAGCCACAAGCGCGCTTGATGCCGAGAGCGAAGAGATCATCCAGAACAACTTGGCTCGCATCGCAGAGGGTCGAACGGTGATGATCATCGCCCACCGGCTCTCTGCCGTGCGCCCATGCCACCGCATTATTACGGTCGAGGCAGGCGAGATCACAGAGATGGGCTCCCACGAAGAGCTCCTGAAAGCCGGTGGCCGCTATGCGCAATTGCACGCGAAGCAAACCGGAATGGCGGGTATGCCATGAGCTTTCTCTCGGACCGTTTCCCTACCATAGCCAAGCACCTTGCCGTGTTTGGCGAGGCGTGGCGTGGGCAGAACGAGGCGGATAAAGCCTTCAAGCCCAAGGAAGAACACGAGTTCCTACCCGCCGCGCTTGAGATCATGGAGAAGCCCGCAAGCCCCGGCATGCGTTGGCTCTTGCTCATTATCTGCACCCTGTTCGTGCTCGCGCTGATCTGGGCGGTTTTTGGCAAGATCGATGTTGTCGCCACTGCGGCGGGCAAGACAGTTCCGGGCGATAACGTCAAAGTTGTCCAGCCCATCGAAATCGGCTCTGTGCGGCAAATTCATGTGAAGAACGGGCAGTTTGTGAAGGCGGGCGAGATACTGATCGAGCTCGACCCAACGCTAGCCAATGCGGATGAGGCACAGAGCACCCAAACGCTGCTTTCGGCTCGGATTATTCAGGCGCGCAATGACGCCCTGCTCGCCCATCTTCAAGGACGCCGTGCGCGCTTTGTGCCACCCGAAGGCACGCCGCCCGATATCATCCGCACAGAAGAAGCCTTCGTCGCCAATGCGACTGCGCAATATGACGCGCAAAAGGGGGCGCTTACGCAACAGCGTGCAGAAAGTCAGGCGGAACTTGCAGCCTCGAACGCAGAGATTGCCAAGCTTGAAGAAGCTCTCCCCTTTATCGACCAGCAATTGGGTGCGCGTGCAGAGCTTGCCGAACGCGGGTATTTCTCAAAACTTCAGCTCCTCGAATACGAGCAACTTCGCGCTGAACACTTGCGCGATATCGAAGTGCAGCAGGCCAATAAGCAACGGGCCGAAGCAGCGATCAGGCGGCTCAGCGCCGAGTTACAGAGCCTGAAGGCTGGCTTTGGCCGGACTGCAGTCAATGACCTTGCTGAGGCCAATGACCGCGCTACGATGGCCAATGAGGAACTGCGCAAGGCTGAACGCATGCGCCGTTTCCAAGAGCTTCGCAGCCCCGTTGATGGCGTGGTCCAACAGCTTGCGGTCAGCACGGTTGGCGGCGTGGTCCAGCCTGCCGAGCCGCTTATGGTCATCGTACCCTGCATCTCAGGCGATGCCAGCGATGCGGCCAGTTGCAATGGCGGGGTCACGGTTGAAGCCTTTGTGCAAAACAAAGACATCGGTTTTATCAAGGTGGGACAGCGCGTGGCAGTGAAGCTCGAAGCGTTCAACTTCACCGATTACGGCCTTATCGAAGGCACCGTTACCAACATCAGCCGCGATGCCATCGACCAGTCCCAGCAACCCGCTGGAAGCGTGCGTGATGAGAACGGGCGGCCGATCAAGCCGGGCCTCGTTTATGCTGCCAAAATTGAGCTGTCGTGCGAGGCTGATGACCCAGAGCGCCACACCCTGTGCGACCGTGTGCAGCCCGGAATGAGCGTGCAAGCCGAGATCAAAACCGGTCGGCGCCGCATCATCCAATACTTGCTTTCACCCATCTCGCAAGCAGTCAATGAAGCAGGGCGCGAGAGATAACCAAATATAAACCGTGAAATTCACTTTGTACAATTGACAATGAATTCAGAAAGCTATTTGTTACGATTTCTTGACTTCGGCGATTTTGGAGTTTCGCTGGTACTGAAAGTGGTTTTCTTGAAAGTCACTTGGCTGGGGTTAAAGTGCAGTAGAATGCTGCGCCGCTAATGGGGGTGATGGGTCGCAGTTTGACGAAATTGGTGGATCTTGCAGCTGACCAAATGCTGCCTGCGCATGCAATGTTGATGCCGAATGGTTGCTCGCAGGATGCCGGACTGTTTGAAAATGTAGGGGTCACTGAATGAAACTGCGCGGTTTTCTATTGAGCGTTGTGCTCAGCACTTTGCTCGTTTCGACCGGCTGCTCTGCCGAGGATGCTGCTCCGGACTACCGTTATCGCCTGACGGTTGAGGTCGACACGCCTGAGGGGCTCAAGTCCGGCTCCAGCGTTATCGAAGTGCAACAGACGGTGATGCGGCCGGGTTCCTCGCCGGGCAGTTTGGGTGTGTCTCGCAAAGTACGTGGAGAGGCAGTTGCGGTTGATCTGCCCGGAGAGCAGACCCTGTTTGCCTTGCTGCGCTCCGAGAGCAACGTCGATTGGGCGAGCTATGTCTACATCTATCTCAAGCCGCCAAGCACAGAAAAAGAGTTTGTCGATCAACTCGATGATGTTTTGGAGGTCACCGGCGAACGGGAACTGCCGCGTATGTGGCCGCCCGTCGCGTTTCTGGAAGAACGCTCTGCCTATCCGATGTTGGTGACCTTTGGTGACATGGATGACCCCACCAGTGTGGCGAGGGTTGATCCTGATGACCTTGCCGCGAGTTTTGGTGGAGGGGTGAGCCTTAAGCGGATCACTGTTGAGCTGACCGATGATCCGATGACGACCGGGATTGAAGAGCGGCTACCAAAGCCATTGGAAAGAGGATTTTACGGACTTCGGACGCAAGTCGACGGGGTCGAACATGTTGTCCGATTGGGGCGTTCAGCCTTCTCTAAAGGAGTTGCACAGTGAATCGTGAGGTCTTTTTGTCGTTGTTAGCCCTTGATTCCTATAATCGGGGGTATGGTGAAAATTTGAGTGGCCTCGAAGTGCCCAGATTCGACTTGGATGGAAACCCTATCGATGAGGTCCGAATCGGAACTGCCGCGATTTCAGGGGATTCTTCGCGATTGGGAGAAGCACCTGATGGTCGTATCGACGAGGCAGCCGGCTTTTACGCCATCGCTTATGAATGGCAGGGCGAGACCATCATTTCCTATCGTGGGACGAATTTTCCTGACTTTGCCAACATCACCACAGAAGGCGTCTTCGATTTTGCCAGAGACCTGTGGGGTGGGTGGAACTTCTTCCTGGGCTTTGATCGCCACAGCCAGGCTGATCTTGCGCGGGCTTTCTACGAAGATGTCACCGGCAACACATTTCGCGGCGAAGCGGATTTCATCACCCCGCCCGATTTCGGCGATGATCGCATCACCCTCACCGGACACTCGCTTGGCGGGGTGTTGGCTGCTTCCAATGACAATGAAGCGATGGAGCAGGCAGCATGAAACTGAGTGGTTTTCTTGTGGGTGCATTGCTTAGTGCTTTGCTTGCTTCCACTGGCTGCACAGCAGAGGATGCGGCCCCAGACTATCGCTATCGTCTGACCGTTGAGGTCGACACGCCTGAGGGGTTGCGTACAGGATCGAGCGTCATTGAAGTTCAAAGGGCTGTGGCAGACCCCGTAATCAATCCATCGGCTTCAATCTTACGAACGCGAATACGCGGCGAGGCTGTGGCGGTTGACCTGCCGGGTGGACAGACGCTTTATGCATTGTTGGGCAATGGTCAGAGTGGGCAATGGGCTGCAGCGGTCGTACCTTTGCTCGCGCCCGATGCACAAGACGACAATCCTTTCGATGATGTGCTGCTATTGGAGGGCAAGCAGGAGTTGCCGCGCACCTGGCCTCCGGTCGGGCATATCGGTGAGCGCCCGGCCTATCCGATGCTGGTGACCTTCGGCGATGAGGCCGATCCGACCAGCGTTGCGCGGGTCGATCCCGATGATCTGGCCGCAAGCTTTGGCGAGGGTGTGGAGCTGAAGCGCATAACCGCTGAGCTGACCGACGATCCGGTGACGACAGGGATTGAAGAGCGGTTGGGGTGGTTGGCCGAGACGGAAGGTGCAATCGGGAAAATACCAATGTCGGAACGTCCTCCAAGCGGGATCGCCTTACCGCTCCACGCTACTCTAAGTGAAACAGCATTCCGCAAAGGAGCCAAAAAATGAACTCAGATGTCTTTCTTTCGCTCTTAGCCCTTGACGCTTATAACCGAGGATATGGATCAGGCCTCAATGGTTTGGATTTTGAAGCAAACGTAACGAAGATCGGTAACGCTACGATTAAGACAGACAGCGAAATCGAGATTGGAGATACTGCGGAAGACGCAGGCTTTTACGCCATCGCGTATGATTGGAACGGCGAGACGGTCATCTCCTATCGGGGCACGAATTTCCCCAACGACCCGTTCAATCCCACAGCAGAAGAGTACAACGCCATCGTCGCCGATTTCCTTGGGGGCTGGAGCCTTTTTACTGGCCTCGAATATCCCGTCCAGATCGATCACGCGTATGATTTCTTGGTCGATGTTACCGGAACGGGCTTCAAGGGCGTCGATACACTCAACGGGTCATCAAACATCACCCTGACCGGACACTCGCTGGGCGGAGGCTTGGCGGGTTATGCTGGGTCACGAGGTGGTTTGAGCACGGTTGTGTTTGACCCTATCCCGTACGGCTCGGCAACAAATACCCAGGTCGCCAACGAGGCTTATGCAAAAACACTTGCTGACCTGGGACTTCAAAATGCCAGCCTCCTCGACCTCCTTGTTTACTTCACTGATCTGGACAGTGTAATTCCAACAACACTCTTGACTGCGGCGACTACAGACTCGGAAGGGGTGCCTTTCTTACAGTTTTTCAACACCTATTTTGAGAATGTTGCCCTGTTAAGCCCCGACTTTTCAGTGGTGAACGGGTATTATCTTGAGGGCGAGATCGCAGCACCAATCTCTAATCTTCAGATGTTATCTCCGGTCATCGCAGCCGCACTTGCTCCGGTCATTTCCGCCGTCTCTGACGAAGCTTCATCAGGTTTACTCGGTCTAACCTTTGATCAATTCTTTGAGGGGCTATCCGATACTCTAACAGGCGACCGCGCTGGGGTCGTAGAAGTTGACAACCGTGACCTTGATAGCTCGCTCAACCCTATTGATCTCCATA
This sequence comes from Erythrobacter longus, assembly GCF_000715015.1. Taxonomy (GTDB): domain Bacteria; phylum Pseudomonadota; class Alphaproteobacteria; order Sphingomonadales; family Sphingomonadaceae; genus Erythrobacter; species Erythrobacter longus. The sequence continues at coordinate 147,304 of NZ_JMIW01000006.1, read as the reverse complement.
GCATGTCGCTTTTGTCAATCACCCTATTCGGCCAAGAACAATGGGGCGGCGCGAACGGAGAAAGTGGATCAAGCACCAATAATTGGGAAACTTCGATCCAATACATTTTACCAAGCGCGTCAGACGACGAAATCGCAGACGCTCTGGGCCTGAGCGCTGGCGAAGAAGGCACTGGCGGGGCCAAACCAGGCGCTCAAATGAGCTCAATGATCGCATATTCCGCGATCAACGAGGGAACCCGTGTCTTCGGTGATACGGGTATCCGTGCACTCTACAACGACGCAGATGATCTGGGTAACTTTGTCGAACGCTTCAGCAATGTATTTTCTGATGACACGCTTGAGCTGTTGGGCGGTTCCGTTGCGGAATTTGCTGGCCTTCTTGCAAGCCGCAGGATTGTGTCTGCCACGAATTCGGAAGCCGTTAATGGCATTCTGACAGTTGGATCATCGGGGCAGAGTCTGTTTGTCGACCTGTCTGATGCGACGTGGTCACAATATGTTGGCGGAGCGCAGAACCCGGAGGCGTTTCGCGAACCGCATACACCGAGCAATCGCGAGGAATTTGTGGATCAGTTGATCGATGCTCAGCTGTCAAAAATAGTAACAGACGATCAGCAGCGCGCTTTCTTGCTCGGCCAGTCGGCGTTCTGGCGCTCTGGAATTGAGAGGGCTGTGATCACAGCAGGATCGACGCTTTCCGGAACCTTCTTAGCTAATGGTGAAGATGACAACAGTTCCCAACTTATTATTTTTGACAGCAATTTAGAAAACAACCGCAATACCGAGGGTGGCATTACCAACTTCTTCGATGATGAGAATCCTGTTTTAATCATATCAGGCAACGGTACCAACCGGCTTTCTGGTTCTGATGGCGCCGATGCCTTTTTCACCGGGTCAGGAAATGACATCCTGGAGGGTGGTACAGGCAATGACTTCTTCTACGCTGGCCGAGGCACAAATCAGATTGATGGAGGAGATGGAAGAGACACCGCCGTTTATCAGAATTCTCTGACAGTAAACGTGTCCTACAATGGTAACGCGGCACAGGGTGATCTTAGAGTTTCCGCTCTGGCGCTCCAAGATATGCTTACGAGCGTTGAGCGTGTGATTGTAGATTCGCGCGACGCTCAGTTCAGACTGACCGGAAATATCGCTGCCGATACTGATATAGAAATCTTTGCACGCAGCTCGCCTGATGCGCTACCGTCACGGCAGTCGTTCTTCGGACAAAATGCTCGCGGCGGACTGGCGATCAATCTGAATACGGCCGGTGGAAGCCAAGTGCGTGACGAGGAGACCGGCGGCCTAATCCGTTTTGTCAACTTCAACACCACTATCTTTGGCTCAGACTTCGACGATACAATTTCTGATTTCAGCGATGAAGAAAAGATCATTTCTGGCGGTGATGGCAATGACACAATCAGCATTGCAGAGACTTTGCCGGACTCTGTGCTGATTGGTGGAAATGGCACAAACCGGTTTATCGCCGGGCATGGTAACGATGTCATTATCGATCAGCGCTCGTCTGTTTCGGTGGCGCAGGAGATGTCGCTCCCTGATCTTCGGATTAACACAGTTGGCGCTGATACCACATTTGATGCCATTGGTTCTGCAATCGGCGGCTTTGGCGACGATGCGATTGTGATCTCTATTGGAGGAATGTCTGCAACTCGTGGAGGCGTCGGCCCTAGCTACCTACTCGATGTGGGCGAAGGCAACGATACTATTGATCTCGATTTCAATGGCAGGGTCGCTTACCACTATCAACGCGGTGACGGGGCGGACCGCGTTCGGATGCGGAATGAAGGGACGTTTGGTTTTGCCGGACCCAACGAGCCATTTCCCGATTACTCGGTTTATCAAAGCAGCTTTTCGTTCGACTTCTCAGATTACAATCGCGATGAAGTGACTTTCCGTTTTGGCGTGAAGTCTGAACAGGAAGTTCAAGACAATGGAGAAATCACACCCACCTTCGCCATAAGAGGCAACATCCTCATCGAGTTTGTTGATGGCGGCTCTATCTTTATCGAAGACGTTTTTGCGTTTACTGGTGGGGGAACCGGTGACATCAGCGTCATTGGTGGATTTTCGGCACTTTTTGCAGATGGCGGAAATGGCGGATTTGACTTGCTTGAGCGGGTTGACGGTCCCCTTTCCGCGCCCGCAGCGCCACCCTCCCCGGAGCCTCCCGCTCCAGAAATGGGTGAGGCCGGAGATGGTGGTCCGGCCCCTGATCCGAGCCAAGGCCCAGCGGGTGAAGGCTCTCCGACAGAGAACGGAGGCCCCGCCCCGCTAGCTGCTCAAACCCTCTCAACACCCGAGATTACGGCTTCGCCGCAAAATGCCACGGTTGGTGATCAGGAAGTGCGGCTTGAGCGCGGCCTTGCTAGTTACACTGGCGGTGCAGGACATGACCGGCTGATCGTTGAGTGGACGCTCGACACACTCGTAGTGACGGGTGATGCGAGCAATATCACCATCTCTGATCGCTGGGGTGTTCTGGGAACAACCACACTCACAGACTTTGACGAGATTCAGGTCTTTGAGACCGACACAATTTACACCGTTCAAGGTTTCCTTGACGCAGTCGAGGCGCGCCAGTTCTCTGCACCGATTGCAGGAACCGAGGAAGATGATGCTCTCGTAGGAACTGATATTCGCGATCGCATTGGCGGCCTTGAAGGAAACGACACCATCGATGGGCTTGCGGGAGATGACATCCTCACAGGTGGTGCTGGTGATGACATTATCGACGGTTCAGGCGGTGATGATGAGCTGTTCGGCAATGAAGGCCAAGACACTCTTCGGGGTGGTGACGGCAAAGACCTGCTCGATGGTGGAGCCGATGCCGATTCGCTTGAAGGCGGGCTCGGCGATGACACCTATGTCGTAGATTCCGCTGGCGACACAATCACCGAAGCAGCGGATGCAGGCATCGACCGAGTTGAGGCCGCAATCGACTACACCTTGTCTGATAGCATCGAAGAACTCACTCTCACCGGTTCTGCGATCTCCGGCACCGGTAATGCAGGCGATAACCGTATTGCGGGTAATGATGAGAACAATACGCTTAGTGGCCTTGGCGGCGATGATATCCTCCTTGGACGGGACGGCGACGACACGCTTGAGGGCGGCGAAGGCGCAGACGTCTTGCAAGGCAATGATGGGGCTGACTTACTCTTCGGCGGGGCAGACAATGACCGGCTTGATGGCGGCACGGGTGACGATGAGCTGATCGGTGGGCTCGGAGATGACACGTATGTTATCGATAGCTCTGGCGATGTGGTTGTCGAAGCGGCGGGTGAAGGCTTTGACACCGTTGTTTCGAATACACTCAGCTACACCGCTGATGCCAATATCGAAGAGGTCGTGCTTGGGGACGAGGCTCTCGATGCCAATGCCTCTGACGAAGGCATCATCATCAGAGGCAACGCCCTAAACAACGCTATTTCGGGCGGCGAAGGGGAGGACGAACTCTTCGGCGGTGCTGGAGATGACTTCCTGACCGGTTCCAGCGGTGGTGGTGGCTCGCCTTTGCCCCCCGGTGGCGGTGGTGGAACTCCACTAACACCCCTTACAGGCATCGGTATTGGTATCGGTGATCCTCCGCCTCCCCCCGAACCCGGGGCAGATGGAAATGATCGCATCTTCGGAGAAGATGGCAACGATGTGATTTTTGGCGGCCTTGGAGATGATGATCTCTATGGTGGTTCTGGCAATGATGAAATCCATGGCGAAGATGGCAGTGACAACATCTTTGGCGGGCTTGGTTTCGACACTATCTTTGCCCAGTCGGATGGTGATCTTATTGTGGGCGAAGGGGAGGCTTTGCGTGAGGATGTTGGCCAGTTTGTTTCAGCCCCTGGTTGGAGCGCTGAATCCGGCCAGACCGATGTAGTCTCCTATTCTGGAGCCCGCAGCGATTTTGAGATTACGGCTCTTGGCAATGGCTGGTTCGAGGTGCAGAGTCTCTTGCCCGACGCAGGAGATGCAGACCTGCTTGTCCGGATTGGCGAAATCGAATTCGATTCAGATGCTGGCGTTGAGCTATTCTCTCTCACGCCACCAGAGGCAGCACTCGGGTTTGAGCAGATTGAGCTGACCCAAGGCGATGGCTTTAATGTGACGCTTGATAGCACCTGGTTTGTTGACCCCAATGGGGAAGCGTTCCAATTCACTTTGACACAGGCCGATGGATCGGTGCCTCCCGCGTGGGTGTCGCTCGATAATGGTCAGATTACGGGAACCTCGCCAAGCGATTTCGATGGCACTGTTTCGCTGGTGATCACTGCAACGAGCACCACTGGGTCGGCAAGCCGAACGCTGGAAATTGCGGTTGGCACCGACAATGATGCACCGCGGCTTGATCAAGGTTTAGCCGATGTCGCGTTTGCCGAGGACGCTTCGATTGAATTTGAAGTGCCCTCCGATGCCTTTGTTGATCCTGACGGGGATGCACTGTCACTGACTGCTGCCTTGTCGGACGGCTCGCCTCTCCCCGATTGGCTGAGCTTTGACGGTATCAGCTTCACAGGCACCCCGCCGCCGGACTTCAATGGAGCACTGGATCTGACGGTCACGGCGAGTGATGGTTCGCTTGAGGTGGCGGACAGCTTTACGCTTACCATTGACCCCGTAGCCGATGCTCCTGAGGCGGTTGCGGACAGCTTTGTGACCGAGGAAGATACCGCACTTCAGATCACCGCTGCTGAGCTGGTCGGCAACGACACTGATGTTGACAGCACTGCACTCAACGTTGTGGCCGTGCAAAACCCGGTTGGCGGAGTGGTTTCGCTCATCGATGGAGTGGTCACATTTACGCCCAACACGGATTTCTTTGGCACAGCGAGCTTTGAGTATCTTGTTACCGATGGCGATACCGATCCTGTAGTAGGAACAGTCTCCATAGAAGTCACGCCGATCAATGACGCGGTACGCACGGGTAGCGACTCTTTCGACACCGATGAAGACGTCGCGATCAACCTAGCACCTGCGGACTTCCTTTCGAACGATATTGACCCCGAGGGTGGAGCAGTCTCGATTACTTCGGTGGCGGCTCTCACAGAAGGTGCAAGCGCGGTTATCGAATCTGACGGCAGCATCACGCTGACACCACCTGCCAATGCGTTCGGTCTGATCCGCTTTGAATATGTCGTGGCGGACGATCAAGGACTGGAATCAACCGGACAGGTCAGCCTGTTTGCTACCTCGATAAACGATGCACCTGTGCTCGTGAATGAACTGGCCGATCAGTCGAGCCCGGAAGAAGCAAGCTTTAGCTTTGCAATCGATCCAGCGGCGTTCTCGGATGTTGATGACGGCATGTTGTCACTGACAGCCAGCCTTGGAGATGGCTCTTCGCTGCCTGAGTGGATGGCATTTGATGGCGTAGACCTAACGGGTACTCCGCCGCAGCATTTTAATGGCTTGCTTGAGATCACAGTTACCGCGAGCGATGGCGAGTTTAGCGCGTCTGATACGTTCACGCTTACGATTGATCCGATCAATGACGCGCCGATGTTGCTTCAGGTGCTGCCGGATATCAGCTCGCCAGAAGATACAGCGTTCTCCTTTGGCATCCCCGATGGCAGTTTTGTCGATGTAGATGGCGATGCACTCATGCTTAGTGCTACATTGGAAGATGGCAGCGCGCTTCCGGCTTGGCTTTCCTTTGATGGAACAAGTTTTGCCGGCACGCCGCCTCAGGACTTCAACGGCTCACTGGCTCTGACTGTCACAGCGAGTGATGGAGAGCTTTCGGCGAGCGATACATTCACACTGACGATTGATCCGGTGAACGATGCGCCGACCTTGGTGCAGGCTCTGCCCGATGTGTCCTTCGCAGAAGACACGGCTATGAGCTTTGACGTGCCAGACGGTACCTTCGCCGACGTTGATGGCCCAGCGCTGACGATCACTGCGGCGCTTTCAGACGGCAGCGCGCTTCCGGATTGGCTCAGCTTTGATGGGGCGACCTTCGCAGGCACGCCGCCTCAGGACTTTAACGGCGCATTGAACTTGCTGGTGACCGCAAGCGACGGTGAGCTGACAGCGGATGCTGCCTTCGCGCTCACGATTGATACTGTGAACGACGCGCCAGTTCTGGTGCAAGCTCTTGCCGATGTGTCTTCGGATGAGGATGCATCGCTTTCGATAGAGCTTCCAGCGGGTGCGTTTGCTGATGTGGATGGCGATGGTTTGACACTGAGCGCCACGCTTTCGGACGGCACGGCATTGCCGACATGGCTAAACTTCGATGGGACGACCTTTACTGGCACACCGCCACAGGACTTCAATGGAGCCTTTGATCTGACCGTGACTGCCACGGACGGAGAGCTCACAGTGTCTGACACGTTCACCCTGACCATCGATCCAGTGAATGATGCACCTACCCTCGTCCAAGCCACCGCTGATGTGGAAGCGAACGTTGCCGATGCGCTTTCCATTGATTTTGCAAACGGCGTGTTTGCCGATGTCGATGGCGATGCACTGACTTTTAGCGCAAGCCTATCGGATGGCGCCGCCCTCCCAAGCTGGCTGACCTTTACTGGCGGCATTCTCGCCTCGAACAGCGTTCCAACAGAAGTTGGTGACTTTGAGATCACCGTCACCGCCTCGGATGGTCAGGTAAGCGTCAGCAACAGTTTTGTACTCACCGTGCTCGGCGGCAATACCGCTCCCGTGACAGAAGATGACGGCGTGTTCGTCACCACAGCCAACCGCGAGCTTGCCATCGATCCGAACACGCTGTTCGAGAACGATGTGGATGCAGAAGGCGATGCTCTCACTCTGGTCAGCGTCCAAGATGCAACCATTGGCGAAGTCAGCGTGGATAGCGATGGTAACATCATCTACATCCCCGATGCGGTCTTTGTCGGCGAGGCGAGTTTCACCTACACGGTGACCGATGGAGAGTTCACCTCGACCGCGACCGTGACCATCAATATCGATCCATCCGACGCCTTCGACGGTTTCCGTCAGGGCAATGATAACAACAACCGTCTGTTCGGCTCGCTCTTTGGCCGCAACCGGATCTTTGGTGCGGGCGGCAATGATCGCATCTTCGGCGGTTTTGCCAGCGACGAGCTTGCGGGCGGCGATGGCAATGACCGTATCGTTGGCCTGTGGGGCGATGACGATCTCTACGGGGGACAAGGCGACGATACGCTCTTTGGCGGCTTTGGTTTTGATACGGCCCATTTGCTGGGTGACCGCGATGATTATCAGATCTTCACATCAGGTGGTTTCTTCAATGTCACACAGACTGTTGATCTCGACACAGCGGTCGATGGAGATGACGGCGTTAATACGCTGATTTCAATCGAACAGCTTGAGTTTAAGGATGGGGTGACACTCAATATCGCCTCGCCCATTATCCTCGATTTGGCTGGCGACGGCGTTCAGACTGTGAGTGCTGATGAGAGCGATGCGCTGTTTGATTTGGATGGCGATGGCCTTGCTGACAACACAAGCTGGATCGGTGCGAATGATGCGTTCCTATTCCTCGACCGCGATGGCAATGGAACGGTCTCCGGCGTTCAAGAAATCAGCTTTATCGATGATGTTGAGGACGCGGCCTCTGACCTTGAAGGGCTAAGGGCGTTCGACAGCAATGGCGATGGTGTTCTCAACAGCGAGGACGAGCGCTTCGACGACTTAGGTGTCTGGAACGATGCTGATGGCGATGGTGCCGTTGATGAAGGCGAGACAGCCACTTTGGCCGAGGTTGGCATTGCGTCCGTCAATCTTGATGGCACGCCGGTTGAAGCGATGACGCAGTTTGGCGAGGTCGCGATTGCCAACACCGGCAACTACACCCTTGCAAACGGTGTTACCCGCGATTTTGCAGATGCCGCTTTGACCTTCTTCTCAGCAGCCACCAATCTGCCAGAGCTTGATACAACTTCGTATGACTTTGATCGCAAGGCCAAGAAATACCGTATCCATATCTCTGGCGGCGTGGCTGCCGTGGATCGCAAGCGTCGTCGCTCTAACGTCAACAGTCTCGCAGGCCAGCTTGGTGCTAACACCATCATCTCAACCAGAAACGGCGATTATGGCCGCTTTGCCCCTGTAGTCCTCGACCTAGATGGCGATGGTGTTGAGATGGTTCGCATGAAGCGTTCGAACGCTCGCTTTGATTATGCTGGCGATGGACGCAGCGACCAAACGGGTTGGCTGTCAGGCGATGATGGCTTCCTTGTGATCGACCGTAACAATGATGGGCTTATCACTGAGGCCTCGGAACTGAGTCTCGCTTCTGAAGATGACCAAGCCCGCACTGGGCTACAAGGCCTTGCCACTATGGACAGCAATGGCGACGGCGTGGTGGATAGCAGCGATGCCCGCTTTGGCGAGCTTCATGTTTGGCAAGACCGCAATGGCAATGGCCGCACCGATGCAGGCGAGTTGATCACGCTCGAAGAGGCTGGCATTGTCTCCATCTCCTTGGCTGCGACGGGTCTTGATGATCGCGTTAAGCTCGACCGCAACGCCGTGACAGCAACCGCTAGCTTTATGAGAAGCAATGGCACCACTAGCACCGCAGCGGACGTGTCGCTCGCCTACCGGCCAGCAACAGCACCAATTGCGCAATCAGCTTTCAATCCAGGTTCCATTTTCGGGTCGGACTTGTTCTTTAGCAATGCGGGTGCACCGCAATTGCCGCGTGAATTCCCTAGTCTCGAAGAACTGTTCGAGCAATTGCGAACAGACCAGTTCGGCAGTGGTTCGGACTTGTTCAGTCGGTTCGCTGAGCCGCAAAGGGAAATCGACATCGCAGGTCGAATTGAGGTCTCTGACTTTGTCCAAACTTCAAATACGCAGACTGCACAAGACGCTCCTCATCAGCGTGCCTTACTACAAACTGTGGCCAGCACTTCGGGCCTTCAGACACGGCCAGCGGGTGAGCAGTATCTTGAGAGGTTTGCGGCAGATCGCCTCTCAATTATTCGGGATGCGAATGCCCCCGCAGCCAATGATGATGTGATCGCATCAATTGCGCCAGCGAATGACCAAGCTGAACTCTCTCGCAAGCTGATGATGATCCGTCAGGAGATGAACGCCTTTGGTGTGAATGGCTCAGTTGAAACCGATCGTTTGCGGTCTGATGCGCCGGACTACTTGCACTTCTACGCTTAAGTTGGTCCTTCGAAAGAGGATCAAGATTTGTGAATTAAGAGACCAAGCTGCGGGGCCGCTATCGCCCCGCAGCTTCGCTCCTTTGCGACACTGAAACTGTCATGGAGATGTTCGAAAGAGGACGCGGTATCGCGACCCATTTACCGTGCAACAAATCAGAACATATTGCGAGGAAGCAGTTGCATCAGGACATGGATGGAGCTGCAGTAGCTTACAGATTGAGTGCACGATAAGCCTCAATGCTAAGATGAAAGCTAGACGCCCGCAGATAACGTTGCTTCGATGGCTTCCGAGCGATTTGAAGGCCCAGCAGACCGCATCTTTATAAAACGGAGGCACCCGCAAAAGGATAAGTTTGACCCACATAAATTCTTGGTCACGGGGCCGGGAGGCGGCAAATCCGCCTTCTTCCTAGTCCCATACTCATGTTGGCTATTTGGTCCCTATTGCGGAACATTTGAGGAAGAACGCGGGACTTATAGACCATCGCTTAGCAGCAAATTTGCCCACTAACTTCGGCGCTGCGCTACGCTTCCATGCTGAAATAAAAGCACTTTCTCCGTCGATGCGAGCGCAAGAGCAACTGGTCAATAGGACGCAATTCAGAATGGGATTGACCCAGCACACCGTACCCGGAGATCCGGTGTTTGGGATGCGAGGATTTCTGCGGGTTTCACCGATATTTCGGCATTGGTCGCCAAGTAATGTCATCTGATGTCACTTCTCGATCCGCAACTCACATCTGAGTTATCCGCCGCTAAGATATTAATTTGAAATCGAAAAATAGCGTTTTCCTACAGGGTGGCCGCTGCCGTAGACTGATGTCAGTCGAGAGGGGGCATTGGGCCGAAGAGGGGCGGCCAAACGTCAGGTGACGCCGTGCGATTTGCCCTTCAATGCTATGTCGACGAAGACCTTCATGCGCTTGTTAAAGCCGCTGCTGATGCAGCGCATATGAGTGTCAGCCAGTGGCTGAAACTCACCGTCATCGAGGCTCTGGAGCAGCCCCAGGACGAGGCGTTCCGCGATCAGGTTCTGGCCGATCTGCTCTTCACCAAGATCGCCCTCGACGGCTGGCTCCGAACCCACAAGGATAAGGAGCTGCGGGACCGGGTTCTGGTCGCTTACCAACGACGCATTCGTGAATATCGCGAGCGCAAAGCCGCGAAGCGCGAGGGGCGCTGAGCGATGCTTTCGGTTGCCAATGTGCGCTCGGCTGGCGGTGCTGCGAACTACTTCGCCAATGACAATTACTACACCAAGGCGGACGCCGATCGATCCGGGATCTGGGTCGGCAAAGGTGCCGAGCGGCTGGGTCTTTCGGGTACGGTCGATGCCAAAGCGTTTGAGGCAATCTTGCGCGGAGAATTGCCCAATGGCGAACGTATCGGGCATCAGGGCCAGTATCACCGCGCCGGGACAGATCTGACCTTTTCGTTGCCAAAGAGCTGGTCGCTTCTGGCGCTCGTCGGCAAGGATCAACGGATCATCGACGCGTATCGTTCAGCGGTGGTTGAAACCCTCCAATGGGCGGAGAAAAATGCGGCGCAATACCGCACCGAGAAGGGCGGCAAAGAACGGCTCAATGCGAGCGATAACCTGACCGTTGCCCTGTTCCAGCACGATACCAACCGCAACCAGGAGCCGAACCTCCACTTCCACGCGGTCGTCGCCAACATGACGCAGGACAAGGACGATAAGTGGAGGGCGCTGCGCAACGACAAGCTGTGGCAGCATAATACCTTGCTTAATGCCATGACGATGGCGCGCTTCCGGATCGAGGCTGAGAAACTTGGCTACCGCATTGGTGAATTCGGGAAGCACGGCAATTTCGAGGCCAAGGGCATCGACCGGGATGCGGTGATGGCCTTCTCGACGCGGCGGCAGGAGGTGCTAGAAGCCCGACGCGGCGGCGGGCTTGAGGCGGGTGTAGTGGCAACGCTGGCAACCCGGCAGGCCAAGCAAAGCGATGTCGATCGCGATGCCTTGATGAGCCAATGGGAAGGAAAGGCCTGGGACCACGGGCTCGACCTTGAAGGCATGGTGCGCGACGCCAAGCTGCGTTCGCACGAGCTGACTGTAGCGGCAACGAAGCGGGCAAATGATCGCCCCACTCTACTTGAACGGGGCAAGGCAATGATCGCCAGCGTCGCGGAGCGAATGGGTATCATGGAGGGCGATCCGCTCATTCCCAAGCGGCTTTATATGAAGGGCCGCGAAGAGATTGCGACAGCTCATGCGGTCGCATCGGCGGTGCGGCATTTGTCCGAACGAGAGGCGGCGTTTACCGCCACAGATCTTGCCAAGGCATCGCTCGATTTCGGTTTGCCGACCACGATGAAGTCCGTCGAGAAGCGCATTGGGCAACTTGCTTATCAGGGAGCGCTGTTGCGCGGGCGAGGCGCGCAAAAAGGGTGGTTGACCACATCAGATGCCTTGACGCTGGAGACCCGCATGCTGGCCGAGATCCAAAAGGGAAATGGCGCAGTTAGTCCAATCCTCGAAGCAGACACGGCGGGACCATATCTGCAAGCATCGGCGGCTCTAAACTACGGGATGAAGCTAAACGCAGGGCAGGAAGCAGCTGGACGGTTGATCCTTTCTTCGACCAATCGCGTCGTAGCCGTCCAGGGTGTCGCGGGGGCGGGTAAGTCGAGCGTGTTGCGGCCCCTCAATCAGCTACTGGAAGAGCACGGCAAGCGAGTCATCGGCTTGGGTGTTCAGAACACGCTGGTGCGCATGCTGGAGAAGGATACCGGCATCCCGTCGATGACCCTGCATCGCTTTCTCGGGCAGAATCGTAAGCTGCTCGATGGCTCGGCAGGCAAAGCCGAGATCGCCGCTGCGCGCGACGACTATCGCGACGCTTTCCTGGTTCTCGATGAAGCCTCTATGGTTTCTACCCGCGACCAGGACCGGCTGATCCGGCTTGCCAATCTGCTCAAGGTGGATCGCCTTGTGCTGATGGGTGATGAAAAGCAATTAGGTGCTGTCGAAGCGGGCAAGCCCTTTGCTTTGGCGCAGCGCGCAGGGACCGAAACGGCGCGCATGGACCACAATCTTCGTGCGCGCTCAGATACATTGAAGAGGGCGCAGCAGGCGGCCCAGTCGGGCAAAACCAGCGATGCACTCGAACATCTCAAGGATCATATCGTCGAGGTCCAGGAAGACAGTGCAATCGTTGCGGCAGAACGCTGGCTGTCCCTTCCGCCTGTTGAGCGCGAACGCACATCGATCTTTGCGGCAGGTCGTCGTTTGCGCTCTGAGATAAATGCCGCAGTCCAGACAGGGCTTGCCGCCAACGACGAAATCGGACCAGCGAGCGCAAGGCTTGCGGTTCTGACCCGTGTGAATGCGACACGCGAGGAATTGCGCTACGCGCGCAATTACGCGCCGGGCATGGTGCTTGAAGTGGCAAGCCGCCAATCGCGCCATGGGCTCGGACGCGGAAGCCATGAGGTCGCCGCTATCGATACCGAGAAGGGTGTTGTTACGCTTCGCGATGAGCGAGGGCATTTGCGCCGCTTCGTGCCAGCAAGGTTGTCGGCGAAGGGTAGCGACCAAACATTGCAGCTGTTCGAGAAGAAGGATCTCGATCTCTATACCGGGAGCGCCATCCGTTGGACGGCGAGCGACCATAGACGTGGAATGATAAATGCAGACCGGGCAACAGTCACCGCGATCGATCAGGATGGGGTTACGGTCATGAGCTCCAGCGGCATGGAGCATAGACTGAAGCCGAACGACCCGATGCTGAAGCGGATCGACCTCGCCTATGCGCTCAACGCCCATATGGCGCAGGGCCTCACGGCAGATAAGGGGATCGCCGTGCTCGACAGCCGCGAGCGGCGACTGCTCTCGCAGCGCAATTTCCTCGTTACGATCACGCGATTGCGGGACGAGCTCACGCTGATCGTCGACAACCGGGACAAGGTTGGGCGAGGGATTGCTACCAATCTGGGCGAGAAGACATCAGCCACTGAAATCACCGAGCGACTTGGCCTAGCGGCAGCCAAGGGACAGCGCGCTAGTCAGATCCAAGCAACCAATCACGAACTACCGGTTGAAAGAGAAAAGGCACCAGAGCTGACCAAAGAGCGGATAAAGCCGTTCGAGATTGGCTTGTAGCGAAAGGGGATGAAGTGGGCCTAGTGTGGACGAACGGCTATCAATGCGAAATTTTAGAGAAGCTGTCATCACCACCGCTCAAGGTTTTGCTGAGTGGAACAGTTGTCAGCTTCTAAATTGGGTGGAACAACGGGGTTCGGCTCTAGTCCCAGCTCGGGAGCGATTCTGGGTTCTTTGTCAATCCGTTACGCATCTTAGGCTAGTTGACCAGCGAGGGCCGATATACAGCCTGTTTCAAGGACTTCGATGAAGGACGCTTAGATTGTAATTGTGAGGGTAACTTGGCGCTAAAAGACGAAATAACTTCAAGTTACAAATCTGGCACGCTTCCAGAACTATTTGTTGAACGGGTGAGAAAGCGGCGTTCCGCAGATGTCGGCACCAAATTTCGTGCGAAGGTGTGCAGGCTTCATAATGATGGCATGATCGATGTCCTTGTGGCCGCGCGATCCATCGTGACTGCCACGATCAATCAACATGACTTCTTCACGGTCATGATGGTCTACTGCGATTTGATTCCGGCACTGAATGCTGAAGTCTCTGATATGCTTAACGCCGTGAAGGCATTGGTAGCGCGTGCAGGCAACGATGGTGCAGCAGGGATGCCGAATGGCGCATTCCGGGAGTGGGCTGAGCAGGGCGAGCGGGCCAAGGCCGTGCTTGCCGCAATCGATACCGACGATCCTGAAGACTCAGCATATATCTATCTGGCACTGCAGGCGCTCGCCAAGTCCGATCCCGGTGAGGCCTTGGCTCGCGCGCTCGCTCATCTAGCCGACGTTCAGCCGGCGACCCGTTCGGCGGCTGCAAAGGCCATTGGCACGATGGAACTGGCATCGGCTAAATCTTTGGAGGAGGCTGGCAAGGCACTTATGGCCGCAGCTATTGCGTCTGACGACAAAACTCTGGGCCACGTCATGACCGCAGCGTGCGAAATAGCGCGCGCCCACCCACACATGGAAGACTGGGCTTGCCAGGTTCTGAAGAGCTCCGAACCAAACGCTTCGGAGCACGCGCTACACCAGCTTTCGCTAGAGCTCATGTTCCACGGGGAAGAATTGCTTCCTTCGCTTGTCGCAAACGCCACAACCATTCTCCAAAAGGTCGAATTGAAGAACAGCGCAACGATCAGCAATATTGGCAGCGCTGCGCGCAAACTGGTTGATCATGGCCGTCTCGACGAAGCAATGACGCTCGTTACAAAAATGATCGCCAAGCACCGTGAGCTCGCTTCACTTGAGGCCTTCGATGGGTTCGCTTCATCCTTGCGGAAGCTAGATTCCGAGCAACTAGCCAACGTAATTCTTGATTGGCTTGGGTCATTGGATCCGAACCTTGGTCAAGCCACAATGTCTCTAACAGCAGGACACTATGGCAAATCGCCATTGATCCTGACAGCGGCAGAAGCGACGCTCGCTAGGCCGGATGACGAGCTCCTTTTGCTGGCCCATCGAGCAATCGGGTATCTATTTCTCCATCCTATCACGGCTGCATCACTGGTTCTCAGCTTGATGCACGGAGTTGGTGACAAGGCGGCAGAGGCAATGCAAGATATCCTTTTCGACCCGCTTCTCATAAACTTTTCAGGAGAATTGGCCGATTGGCTGAAGGAGGGCGCCAAGGATGAAGTCGATCCTGTCCAGCCGGCGATCATCGACCTTCTGGCCCGGTTAGATGAGTACATTGAGGGGCTTCGAGCAGCCGGCGAGATAGAGGAGCTCATTCCTTCCGAGCGCGAACGCATGATCGAGGGTCATCGGCAACATGAATCGATGCGCCAATCGCACAAAGAGGCCGAAAAGAAGTCCGTCCTGTTGTCGATAGTTAGCCGCTCCGTGCTTCTCTACGGAACACGTTCCATCAGCAAATTCGTCGGCATGGATGGAGAAGAGCAGCGCAATGAAATGCCGCTACATAGCTTCCATCACAGCTTCGAGACGCCGCGGCTCGATATTTTGGAACCTTTCGATCTCGACTACACCTTGCGGGTCTTCCGTGCGATGCGCTCGGTGACGTTATGAAGCTCGTCATCCGTGAATATCTCGCATCGTTGCGCGAGCGTGGCGAGCTCGACGCGGTTCTTCCTGACCTCCTTACCGAGCTAGGTTTCACTGTATACTCACGACCAGGGCGTGGAACGCGTCAGTATGGGGTCGATGTGGCTGCCGTTGGAGAAGGCCAAGACGGCGTTCGCCGGGTGCATCTTTTCTCGGTCAAGTCAGGTGATCTCGACAGGACCGAATGGAATACAGCCTCGCCGCAGAGTTTGAGGCCCTCACTCGACGAGATACTCGATCACTATGTGTGCAGTCGCATTCCGCCTGAATATTCAGACCTACCGGTAGCCATCTGTCTTACCTTCGGCGGCGCAATCAAAGAGGAGGTCCGCGCCGAGGTGACCGGCTACATGACCCGTAATTCCAGTGACCGGATCACATTCGAAGAATGGAACGGCGACCGTCTTGCGGAAGTGGTGCTCCAAGGCATTTTGCGTGAAGACCTTTTTCTAGGCGCGATGCGCGGACACCTGCGCAAAAGCGTCGCAATGGTCGAACAGCCTGATGTGTCCCTTGAGCACTTTGGCCGTCTACTTCGAGCCGTCGTTGGGGCCCCTGGCAAGACTGCGGCCGACAGATTGTCGCAGGCCAGATTAATCAACATCTGCGTCTGGATCATGTTCGTCTGGGCGCGAGAGGCTGACAATGTCGAAGCACCGTTTCTCGCGAGTGAGCGGTCTCTTCTTGAAGCTTGGGAGCTGCTTAAGAAAGACGTCGCGCGTGGCGGCAAGACCGCCGCCAATGCGGGGGCGGTAATCAATGAACTGGCCAACCTTCATTTCTCGATTTGGGATGAGTTATTCGAAGCTAAAATCCTTCCCCATGCGGGGGTCCGTCACGCGCTTTCCTCGGCGGTCAGTTCTCCCGCTTCAGTCGACGTCAATTTGAAGCTTTTCGATTTGATCGGACGCTTGGCGATGCGAGGCCTGTGGATCGTCTGGGAACTTTCACCTGCCACCGGCCCGGTTCTGCTCGATGACGATTATCTGACTTCTTTGCCGGAGGTGCTTCAGGAAGCCAATTTGGACAAGATCAAGCTGATCGATCGGCTCTGTCACCATATGATGCAGATCGTGAGCAACAATCGAGCGTTGCTATCACCTGTCGCCGATTGGCAGGCTATAGATATTGCGCTCGCATTTACATTGCTGGCTTCCAGACCAAATGCGCATGGCGCGATCGACGAATGGGCAGAAGAATTGGCAAAGCGCTCGATCTTCGCGTTTAACGTCCACGGTCGTTATCCGATTACAAGCCACTCGTATTGGGATTTGGTCGAGCACCCTTCGGAGCCTAGCGAGGAATACCGCAAGGCCAATACTGAAGGGAGCATTCTCTTTCCGATGCTGGCGCTGTGGGCTGCAGCGCGCGGCAAGCGAGAGCTTCTTGACGAGATTGCCAAATTCAAATCGGAGGCGCTTGAGCACTGCACATTCCAAACTTGGCTGCCGAGCGAAGATAGCGAAGCAAATCTCTATCTGGGGCGTCACAACCACGGCGCGGCGCTTACCGGCATTCCAGTGACGACTGGCACATCTGACACGCTATACTACGTACTCGAGGAAGCCAGAAGTAACACGCATTTCGATGATCTTTCTGCAGTCCGCCTTGGTCATTGGGTGCTCGTCCCAATGGCATGTCGCAGCCAACGCTTGCCTATCCCGCCCCAGTTGTGGCGAGAACTACTTCTGGCGGTGGGCACTGGGAAGCCTGACGCCGATGATGGTTACAACGGCGACGACGGCAAGTGATGCTCGGTCCCGCCACGACATACCTCAGGCCGCTCACAGAGCAGATTGTCGATGAGATAATTGACAATGCTGGAGGTCGGCGCGCACATCCGGATCAGGCGCAAAAGAAAAAAACGAATGCCGACTACATCCTTGGTGAAACCGTGATCGAATTGAAGATCATGGAAGATGAGGGCTTGGACAAAGCACCCCGTCAAGCCAAGTTGGCCGCGCTTTTTACCGAGCTAGATCCGGAACGACCGGTTCACGTCCTCGATCGCGATCGGCTCGATGCGTCAGCGCAGCGAGCATACGACAATGCGATGGAAAGCCCCATCAAGAGCGCTGTCAGGAAAGCGAAGGGGCAAATGAAGCAAACGCGCTTGGAATGCCCTGAAACTACGCGGTCCGTGCTTCTGCTGATTAACAGCATGAACACCGCTTTGGATCACGACGAGATTGTCGCTCTCGCGGGTCGCCGCGCGCGCACTTACATCGGCGATATTGATGGCGTCGTCGTGGCTGGCGCCTACTTGCATAGCGATGGCTTTGATTCCCTCGCTATCTGGCCGATTGAGTACGTTGCAGTCTCACTCGACAAAGAATTTGCTGAGTTTCCAGCGCTACGAGCGGCGTTCAATGAGTATGCGGAGCGCGCAATGACCGAGATAATCACGAGCCCGAATGCCGCTCAAATGACCAAGGGCCCGGTCCTAGACAGCGAGTTCGATGTCGACGGGCAGACATTCGTGAAACCCGCTCCACCGCTAGGTTCCTCTTCTGATTTCTATATCGGCGGTCGCCCTAGGCTGAACAGCACAGGCATCGATACCAGCCCGACGGTAGGTCTCATTTTCCCTGAACTCAATCGGCGTGAATGGGCCAGATTTCGAGAATACATGCCTTGTGATCCAGACCTCGGTGAGACCTATGAAGATTGGCTTCAGGAACGCGAACATGCGGTTTCGCAAGGGCACAGCCTCAAACCATTCTTAGCTGTGCGGACAACTTTCGATGGATGGATCGAGGCAATCGAGGAGTCCGATGCCCCGAGCCACTTTGCATCAGTAAAGGACTACGCAAACAAACTTTATCAAGACGCGATCGTGAAGGTGATTGAGGGTGCTCAGGATCTGGGCAAATGCACGATCGTGCCGAAGCGCTACGTTCTCGCGGTCACCGAAGTGATCGGTCAGGACCAAGCAAACGATACCTCGCACATCTTCATCGTTGAAGAGTTCGGGGATGCAGAGCCGCGGATGATCAAACTGGTCTCAAATGCGCGAATTTTTCATCTCCATGCGTGCACCCTTGGAGCATCCTATGCCGTCAAATTCGGAATCATGAATCTCCGTTGGAAGAAGGATCTGACCTACGCTTGGGCCTAGCGCCTCATTGATCTCGATTCACCGAACTGTTCGTACAGGGCGCATGCTTCTGTTGGCATGGTTTACGGCAACGGTAATGCGGTGCGCATTAAGGAAAGCGCCGAGCCTCGGAGCGAATTTTTTATAATTCACTAAATTGGCTCAAGGCAGAAGCCTTTCGATATCGATCCATAGTATCTTCGAATGGCTCATTTGGCTTTCCATCCTGGAAATACGGTAGCAATTCCGTATACTTTGTTCGCGCGGCAACGCGAGAAATGGAGCGGCCTATCGACAGGCGGGTGGCAAGGTTTTCCGGACTGTCACAACCCTCGCGAACGCAGCTCCCGAGCGTTGCAATAACCAAGGGTATCGCCTCGTCTTCCTCATCCTGTGCTGCAAGCAAACGCGCGGGCAAACCCGCTACAAAGGCGAGGTCAGGGACGATACGAAGCGCGAAGTGGCGTGCATGCTTGCATTTTGCTTTGTCTTCCTTCGGGTGACATGCCTCAATCACGTTCAGCGGAGAGCCCTTCATCCAAAGCCTGAGCATTGCAGAAACAACTGGAAGGGCGAACGCGCCCCTGTCGCGTTCAGACGTCAATTTGCCATACTCGCCACCAAACAAGCCTTGGATATTTTCCGGACGTACTAACTTAAGAAAGCTGTCCGGATTGGACTCGAACCATTCGAGCAGCGCGTCGCGAGCAGCCTCTGTACTCTCGCGAGTTTTTGTGTCTTCGTACAAGTTTGACAGTTCGTGGAGAATATCAACCGATACGCCAGTCAACCCAGACACGCGGTTGAGCCATTTGGCATCGTCTTTTGGTTCTGCACTTTTTCGCGCAGCGAACGCGGAAGCGATACGGCTTTCGACCCAATCGGCATCTCCTCTTTGTCGCGCTCGGTAGGCGGCAAACGACCGAGATATGATATCTCTGATCGGCGCATCGCTTGCATTCTCGTCCGAAGCTGGCAGGCGGCTTAAGAAGTATGCCGGCATCCCTTGTTCGAATGCGCCTGCGTGGATCTTATCGAGCAGGATGGTCGTTGGATCGTCAATCACGAGGCATTGATCGCTCTGAGCAAAAATCGATTGCAAGGTAAGCCAGTGTGAGTTGATAAGGTTCGACTTGTTATCGAACTCAACGACACGGCTTGGTACAACAAGCACGAATCCTTGCGAGTTTTCGCCTGCCCGCCCCGCACGTCCTGCAGCGTTCAGCAACTCGTGGGCTTCGAGTTGGGCCATCTTGTCGACTTCCGGATCGAAGCGACTATCACCCGATATAATCACAACCTCGCTCGGCAAGTTCATACCTTGAGCCAGTGTCGAGGTGGCAAAAAGAACGTCAATGCCGTCCTTCCGCTTGAAAAGGGATTCGTGTAGCAGTCGTTCTTCGCGGAGAAGCAGCCCATGGTGGCTGGCTGCGCCGCCGACGACCTGCCCATCAGCTGTAGGCTGCAAATAGCAGTGATCAGCGCCACCCATTTCTTCAGCGGCCACGCGATGCCACCTAAGCTCTTCGTCGGTGAGCTTGACCCTAGGCGACTTCAGCAAACTCGGGAATTCCCTCACCGATGCTTCTGACAAAACGGTGGACTGAACGAACACGAGCGTCTTGAGACCGCTTGACGCTGAAGCTGCGGCGATCAGCGCGCTCGTGTGGTTGCCGTTTGGCGTGAGATACCAGGCGCCACCTTTTGATCTGCCAGTGGAAAGATGGTGCGCCTCATCGAGAAGAGGTTGTAGTGTGTAATCGCTCCGATCCTTGCTGGCCCAAGTTTGCAAAAGACTGAAAAAACCGAATGGCTGAGCAACCAATTCGCGTTTGATCGCAGCAGGTGGATTCCTGTGGGTTGGAAAATCTTTCCTCGCCTGCCGAAGGTTGGTTGTAAGCTCTTTAACGGTATCGGCAGGATAAACGACGCTACCTCGAACTTGCCTTGTTGGCTTCCATGCTAGGCTAAGGGAGAGGCAGGCTCGGCCCGTCAATTCCTCCAGCCATTGCGCGATTTCATCGGCATTCTTCATCATTGCCGAAAGCATGAGCAAATCTGCCTCTGGCGCAGCTACAGAGAGGTTTAAGATCGCGAGCATTGAATCGATGCTGCGGCGGCTGCGATCAGAATCTCGAGGATGAAGCAAATGGCATTCGTCAAAAACAATGAGGCCGAGGTCCGCAAATGCTTCTGGCTGCGTTGTCAGGAGCATCAAGCAACGCTCTGGTGTGGTGACGATAACCTCGGGCAGAACAACGATGTCAGAGAACGTCACTTCGTCCTCGACGTCACCGACGATTTCGAAGGTATTGAAGGAATCTTTGAGCGCGCGCGTCGTCTGATCGACGAGTGCGTGGGTGGGCACCAGAAAGACCACCTTTTCGCCCCGAATGAGTGATGCTGCTATCTTTAGCTCGGCGAGAGTAGATTTACCGCCACCAGTCGGGAAACTGATCGCGGAGGATGTCCCCTTCTCGAGATAGTTGCTGGCGATCGCATCGCGGTGATTTCGCCACAAGAAGGGGCGCTTGCGGGCCATTCGTCGAATGATTTGCCACCAGGCATCGTCGTCGACGCCTTGCGGACCTGGCAGGCGGGTCAGAGCGGACTCGATGAGGTCGCGCTCCACCGCGATAAGGAGGTTGGCCAAATGCAGCGGGCCGGGGAATAGATTAAAGATATGATCGCCGGTTTCGAACACATCCTCAAGCTGACCGACGCTTAGCTCTTTAACCCGCATGAAATAGCTAGAGGCGGGTTCGATGCCTCCTGCGGCCGGGTCCAAGTCTACCCGCGACAGCAGTCGTATCGCTAGCTTTTTGACCCCCTTGAGCAGCTCCAGATATAGGGCGTCGATAGCCTGTTCCGGCGTTGACTGGTCAGTGTCGATGTCCGGCATATCCTGCAGCCCGACGTCTCGAAGGCGTCCAGTGGCGAGCAATTTGATTGAAGTTAGGAGCGCCCGTTCCACCGCCGTCCCGTCTTCGAGATTTATTGAAATGCGTTTCGCGCATTCGGCGGCATCAGCATGGGCTTCCGCGACCATGAACAGAAGTGCTGCACAGATTTCAGGAGCGACGCTCGCGCCATCTAAATATGAAGGCTCGTCCCCATCGGCCACGGAGCCTATAAGACAGACCTGATGGGCGGAAGCAGCCACGAATGCGGCAGCGGCGCGATTGTCACGCTCGGGCAAGAGTGCCACAAATGCCTCATGCGCGGCGGCCAGCCGGCGGACCTCAAGCAATGTTTCTTTAAGCGTTTCGGAAGCTTGCTCAGTCTCTTCGCCGCGAAGCCTAATTCTTGCGGCGACGATGTCGGCGAATGCCTCGGTAAGGCGTTTTGGAAGCGCTTCCAGGTCGAGTCCTTCTAGCGGCGGCGAAGCGGCGATCAACGCGGATGTTATTGGATCAAACATTCGCAATCGCCTTGATTTTTTCCGCAACCAAATGAGAAAAGTTGGCCATCCACTCTCGAAGATCGTCAAAGTGCATGGTTTCGGCACGGCGACGGATAACATCGCCGGCTGCCGACGCGTCGTAATGCTTGAAGAGCTTTTTGCGCTGATCGCCGGGTTTGTGCTTATCGTCGATACTGATGCTCACGCGATAGCGGCGCGCCTCCTGCCACAAGATGCGATCGATCGCGTCGTCGATATCCAAGTCTGGATATTGATGTTGTTGCCGTTCGAGAATTGCGGACGCTTCGTGAGTAAGCTCAGCGATCCGACCACCAGCCTCGAGATCCGCGATATCGGGCCATACATCCCGCTTAATTGTCCTGCGTGCATTCTCGGTCGCCTTGTCCTCGAAAATGACGACTGCGTTGACTGACTTGCCGTCACCCGAAATTTCTAGCTGCACGCCGTCAAAGCCCTTGTGCGCATGGAAGATGTGAGGCGGTGCTAGCACTGCTCCCTGTTTTTCCTGATTGGCAGCAATCCAAGATATCATCTGGAACAACCAGCCATCTCGATGCCAAGGATCACCATTTTTTGCGACCTTAAGCTTTTTAAGCGCGTCTGCCGCGTGCTGAGCGGAACCCACCGGAGCTGTGCCCGTTAGGCCTTCGAGGACTTGCGCAATATGCCGATACTGCCCCAACGCCACTCGTGCCACGCGTTCAGCCAAAATGTCGATGTCCTCGACTTCCCATTCCCAGCCGTGGCACAGATTTTCATGGTCTATTTGTTTAAGAACTAACGTCATATTTCCTTTGGTTCAGAATATACTAGTACTTTCGTTAATCAAACTACGATTTTATTTGCAAAAACTCCAATCTCGACATTTGCCGGGCGGCGTCCGTGACACTAGGCCAATTGAGAAGCCCAGCCCATTCTTTAGGGGCGTTGCGTGGCGCTCCCACGGTGCACCAAGCGGCAGCTTCCGGCTAGGCCTAACGCGGTTGGCTATGACTTAGATTGGGGCGCAAACATGCCATCGGCATTCGTGCCTTCAGCGCGCTGCGAACTTAGCCCAGTCAGTCATCAGCGGTTTGCGTTTGTCGAGGTAGTCGGTGCGCCGATAGGCTGCTTCGACCTTGTTCGCGATTGTATGAGCCAACGCGGCTTCTGCCACCTCACCCGGATAGCTAGTCTTTTCGGCTACCCAGTCGCGAAACGACGAGCGGAAGCCATGAACAGTGTAATCGTCTCCCTTGTCGCGCAGGATCTTGAGCAGGGTCATATCTGACAATTGGCGACGCGGGTTCTGTCCTGGGAAGACAAGATCGCTGACGGGCGAACGGAACGCTTTCGCTCGCTTGAGAACATCCAACGCCGCTTCCGACAGCGGGACAACGTGGAGGGTTCCTGCCTTCATGCGTTCAGCGGGAATCGTCCAAAGCTTCTTCTTGACGTCTATCTCGTTCCAGCGCGCGCCGCGAACTTCGCCGGAGCGAGAGGCAGTCAAGATCAGGAATTCCAATGCGAGACGGCCGACCGAGGAGCGCCCACGCAACCATGTCACGAATGCGGGGAGGTCAGGGTAGGGCATCGCGGCGAAATGGCCTTGCTTCTTGGGCTGGCGCGGAAGGCCACGAATAACAGAGCGAATCGGGGCTTCAGTCTCACGAAAACCCTTTGCGCAGGCCCAATCCAGCACCGATCCGATCCGTTGCCGTACCCGCCGCGCGGTTTCTGGCTTTGTCAGCCAGATCGGAGAAAGCGCATCGCGGATTGCAGGTCCCTCTATCTCCGAAACGAGTTTGTCGCCTAAAGTCGGAAAAGCGTAGGTTTCGAGCGTGTTGATCCACTGCGCTTGATGCTTTCCGTTCTTCCAGGCTGCCTTGTGCTCCTCATGGACAAGCTTGGCGGCATCGCGAAACGAAGGGATGACCAACGCTTCTTTTTCACGCTCTGCCAGAACGTCGATGCCCGCCTTCATTTCCTTGCGAAGCGCCCTCGCGGCCTCTCGAGCTTCTCCAAGTGGCAAGTCAGCGAGGGTGCCCAAACCGATGTCTCGGCGCTTTCCATTGGCCTGAATCCGGACAATCCAACTACCTTTGCCTTTTGCGGCAAGTTTGAGGATCAGACCTTCTCCGTCGGAATAGCGGCCTGGTTCAGTCAGGTTCTTGACCCCCATCGCCGTTAATTTCCCCATCGCTCGCTCCTTCCAGACCCACACTCAGACCCACACTCGTCGCCGGATGCATAGGAACATATAGAGAACAATACGGACGACGAAAAGCGAAAAAACGCCGCATTTCTGCGGTTTTGAGGACTATAAGGGATTGTCTGGGAAAAGCGAGGTGGCGGAGACGGAGGGATTCGAACCCTCGATACCCGTAGTAGGTATGGTTCCTTAGCAGGGAACTGGTTTCAGCCACTCACCCACGTCTCCGCTGACGCATGTGCTTGCGTTTGGCTGTGAGCGGCGGCGTATAGTCAAGGGTTTCACACCCGGCAAGGGGCCAATGTGCATGATTTGCCAGTTTGCTGGCCTACTTCAGTCGGTAATCGCCCCAGGCGACCAACCTTCCGCGCATTCAGCGTGAGTTTAAGGTGCCTCCTTCATCTTCGGTTGATCGCGTTTTCGATTCGCTTGGCCGAGGAGCATTTGCTGCCGCGACCTAATGCGACTCTGTTAATGCGTGGGGGTACATGGCCAGCGTATCGAGCCCGGAGTCCAAGGCTCAACACAAAAGGTCGAGAGCGCGCGTCAGACATAAGGTTTTTAACATGCTTGGATACATTCTTCGCAAAGCCACGAAACGAAACTCCGCGACAAAAGGCGGCCTTTTCGCGTCTGTCATAGTCGGAGCCTGCGCCGCTGTGCTCGTAGGAGTGTCCCTTCCTGCTCATGCTCAGGAAATGGAGACATTTGACCCCAATGCCGCCTTTGAAACGGCTGAACGCGAGGCCGCAGACGTTGGCGCCGCAGCAGGTGCAATTGACGGAGACATTGATGCGTCGGCATACCGCACTGCCCCTGCGCTCGATCGTGACGGCGCGTCCGCGGTTGAGCCGGGCTTTACCGATGGTAGCATCGACGGCGACATGAATTCCGCTAGGGACATGAATTCCGGCAGGGACTGGGACAATTCGGCGCAAATGGAAAGCTGGGGGCCTGATATTGTCTCCGATGCTGCAGCCGAACAAGACGCGCAGCCAGTGCCAGAGTGGGCCAGTCCTGCTCAACGACCCGCCGTGGTTGATGCGGCTGCTGGGGCGGACACCTACGCTGAAGATGACCTGATTGGCGCAGCCGAAGGCATATTTGGCAAAGGTGCCAAAGGCCTTGCTGGACTTATCGAAGATCTTTTGCGCAAGCAGGGTGAGCCCAATGGCTACATCGTCGGGCGCGAGGCCGGCGGCGCTTTCATCTTTGGCGCGCGTTATGGTTCGGGGACGTTGCATCACAAGATCGAAGGCGAGCGCCAAGTCTATTGGACCGGCCCATCGCTTGGGTTTGATGCAGGCGCGAATGCGGGCAACACCTTTGTGCTTGTCTACAACCTGTTCGATAGCGAAGATATCTTCCGCCGCTATCCCGCTGGTGAAGGGCAGGCCTATCTGGTGGGCGGCCTGCACGCCTCTTATATGCGCCGCGGCGATGTGGTTCTGATCCCCATCCGCATGGGCGCAGGGCTGAGATTGGGCGTTAATGCTGGCTATATGCGCTTTTCCAAAAAACAGCGCTGGTTGCCGTTCTAAGCCACTCTTTTGAGGTTGAACATGCAAAGGTGGTTGCAGTGGCGCGCTTGGTGCGTATGACGCTTGGCCATGCTCGACAGACTCGAAGAACAGGCCCCCGACGCGCTGCTGGCGCTGATCAAACTCTACGCAGCCGACACGCGGGCTGACAAAATCGACCTTGGTGTCGGCGTCTATCGCACAGGGCAGGGCGATACGCCTGTCTTTGGCGCGATTAAGGGCGCGGAGCGTTGGCTGGTCGAAAATCAGGACAGCAAATCGTATCTCGGGCCTGAAGGCGATATGGGTTTTGTCCATGCGTTGATGCCCTACATCTTTGGGTCGGATGCAACGATGGGCGGACGGCTTGAAGGGATGCAGACGCCCGGCGGCACGGGTGCGGTCCGCCTTGCGATTGCTCTTGCCAAGCAGATGGGCATCACAAAGCTGCATATGGGCACGCCAAGCTGGCCCAACCATGCGCAGATCATTCGCGATGTGGCCCTTGATTGGCAGGCGTTTGATCACGCCAATCCCGACGGCACAGCCAATGTTGAGGCAGTGCTTGCCGCGATAAACGGGGCAGGGCCGGGTGAGGCCGTCTTGGTCCATGGTTGCTGTCATAACCCCACTGGCATTGATTATTCCTCTGACGATTGGGACGCGATTGGCGATGCGTTTGCGGCCTCTGGCACATTCCCGATTATCGACACCGCTTACCAGGGTCTGGGTTTTGGCATGGAAGAGGATGCGAGCGGCATGCGCAGCGTTCTTGCCAAGGTGCCTGAGGCCTTCATCTGTTATTCCTGCGACAAGAACTTTGGGATGTACCGCGACCGTGTGGGCGCGTTCTACATCCTGTCACAGGCCGGGGCTGAGGGCGCTGCGACCCTTGGTAAAGCCTTTTCCAACGCCAACGCCTTGGCCCGCGCAAGCTGGTCCATGCCGCCTGACCATGGCGCGGCGGCCGTGCGGGTTATCCTGCGCGATCCTGAGCTCACCCAGGAATGGCTGGATGAGCTTGCCCAAATGCGTGCCCGGATGCGGCAAGTGCGTGAACGGCTTGGTGAGGCGGGCCAAACGGGCGGTGTTGATCTGTCCCCGCTTGCAATCCAGAACGGTCTGTTCTCGACTTTGCCCGTCAGCAAGGAGCAAGTCGTCCAACTGCGCGAAGAGCACGGCATTTACATGGCAGGCTCTGGCCGCATCAACATTGCAGGTTTGACGATGGACAATATCGACAAATTCATCGGTGCGATCGGGGAAGTGACGGGCTGATCGGTTGCTCCTTGCGCTTTTGCCGCAATAGTTGCGATTTCCTCTTGGTTTGGCACACCCAAGTGGGCTCTTCTAAAAGTTTGATACCCCCTTCGTCGTCCGCTTTGGAGGGCTGGCTTTTGTGCCCCCGGTCCAGCCGTGATAACAGCCGCAAAAGCGCGCTATTGTCGGGTTTTTGCGCAATAGAACGCATTTTTCCGCGAAAGATCACCGGGCGCAACTGACCTTGTTCAACGCGCCAAAACAGCTCTTCTTGTGTCAACTTTCGCCAATCGACCACTCGCCTGCGTTTTTTGAGCCCTTGGCCCATGGTTTGGCCCTGTTGCAGATGTAGTGGCCCTTCTTGTGGCCCTTGTTGTGGCCCTGCCAATATCGCATCCCAGTTTTTGGCAAAGCTTGTCGCCCCCGGCCTTTGGCGCAGCTTGTATGCGCTCGCCCGGCTGCGCCCGACGGCCTTTGCCGCTGCTGCGACCGAGCCGGTGACATAAAGCTGGGCCAGAAAGGCGCATTGCACCGTGAGGCTCCATCCATCCTTGCGCGTGCGCAGTTTCACCGGCGTGAAGCTTTGCGGACGCGAACGGGTAGAGCACGGCTTGCGGCGTGACTTTGGGACGCGGCGTTTGGTCGAGGGGCATTGGGTCATAGCCGATGCAGCAAGCCACAAAACGCACCCTGTAGGAAAGGGTGTGGGAACTCTTTCAGGAATGCGCGAGCCTGCCCTCCCCCAAATCATGGTTAGCAGCCCTCGGCACTTTTCCTAGGGTTTAGTCCCAAGGGGCACAGGGCGGCAGCTGGTAACCCTTTTGGTCGACTTAGGAGAAACGCAATTTCTCAACAAAAAGGGTTTCTTCTGTGCGCCGCTTTATTCTCGCCTCTGCTTCGGCAGCCGCGCTTCTGACGTCTTCTGCCGCCTTTGCTCAGGCTGATGTCACGATCAATCAGACCGGGCTTGATCACACCGTGTCCATCCTACAGGTGGAAGACGTCCTCAATTCGATCACGATCACGCAAGGAGGCAATCGCCAGAATGCGCAGGTTCGCCAGACTGTGCCCGGCGGCAATAACAATACGGTCGTCAGTCAGGGCGAAATCGGCGGGATCGGCGATAACTCAACCGAAATCCGCCAGACGGGTTCAGACAATATCGTCAATGTGACACAAAACAGCACGTCCAACATCGCTCTGGTCACGCAAGATGGCGGCGGCAACATCCTTTCCATCAATCAGGGTTTCGCCAATGGTTCAGGCGCAGACGGGGTTGGCAACAACACCTTGATCCGCATGGACGGTGACAACAACACTGCGACCATCCGCCAGAACTTCGATACAATCGGCGGCAGCAATGATGTCGATATCTTCCAGGTCAACGACAACAACGAAGTGACCGTCGATCAGGAAGATTCAAACAACATCGTGTTCATCGTGCAAGGCGACCTGGCGGGTTCAGGGACAAATGTCGCAACCGCCTCACAGGTGGGATCAGGCAATTTGATCGCCATTGGCCAGAACGGAACCGGCAATGAAGCGGTCGCGACCCAGACGGGCAACAACAATTCCTTGTTCATCGATCAAGGGTTCAACAATGCCACCGGCCTTGGCGGCGATGGCAATTATGCCGAAGGTGTGCAGACGGGTAACAACAACACGCTGACCATCAACCAGAACGCGGCCACATCGGGTTCAGGCAACCGCGCGGTCATCAACCAGATTGGCGACGGTTTCGAGCTGACCATCGATCAAGAAGGCAGCGGCATGATCAACGAGATTACGCAGATCTAATCGGTTCGTTTCCTCAACGAAGATAGGAGCGCATGGGGTGCACGGCGAAAGCTGCGCACCCCATTTTGCGATTCTGTCCAGTGAGGCTGGAACCAGAGGCACACTGTTCAACGTTGGTTATCCGCTCACCGCAAGGCTGACACTGGACAACCGCCCATTGGACGTTTCGGCGTTCTTTGTTCATCTGTCTGCAAGGTTTGGGCCACCAATTCGGGGCCTTCGCGCGTTTACAACGTGCGTCAGCAGTGCAAGTAGCATTGTGAATTAACCGTTTTTTGAATGGGGGGAAGGCATGTCAGCCGCGCAATGATGAAACAGGCAAGAGGGGTAGCGTAAGGTTTGCCGCTCGCTGTGACATCGGTATTTTGGCTGGCAACCATGCTTGAAGGAGCACACGTGATGAAATTGACCCCAAGAAATTCAATCAGGACCAGTCCCAAGGCTGCGTTGATGGCCGCTGCTTTTGCCCTGCCACTAACCGGCGCCATTATGGCTAGCGCTGCGTCTGCGCAAGATGTGCAGCCTGTCCCTGTGACCAACGGCCCGGCTGAAGTGCTGACAACTGTAACTGCGCCAATGCCAGGTTCGTTAGACGAGCTTGCCATTGGTCCAGAGGTCGAAGGCTTTATCTCTGGCCGCCGCGGTGACCGGGTGGAAGTGACCCAACCTGATGGTTCTGCCATCGTGGTGGCGATTACACCTGAAACGCGGATCCTGGCTCGTGGCGGTTTTCTTGGCCTTGGCAGCAAAGACCTTGCATCAGATGCGCTGCTTGATGGTCTTCCTGTGAAGGTTGCTACTCGAGAATGGACGGGCGGTCTTGCCGCTGAACGCATCCGTTTCTCGGGCAGTGACTACGAAACCGCGTTGATGATTGCGCAAGGCACCAATGGCCGCTTCGTTCGCAACGAAGCACAGATCGAAGCCAACGCTCAGGCCGCAGAACAGCTGCGTGGCCGTTTTGGCGATATTGATCAATATAACGTCAAATCGACCACCAATGTCTATTTCGACACGGGCCGTGCGAGCCTTTCACCTGATGCGCGGGCTGAGCTTTGCAATGCCGCGGCTGAGGCCAATGCAATCGACAATGCGCTTCTGTTGGTCGTGGGTTACACCGATTCCACCGGGAGTCAGGACTTGAACCAGCGCCTTTCAGAAAAGCGCGCCGGTAGCGTTGTGAACTTCCTCCAACAGCAGTGCGGCTGGGCACCTTATCGGATGCTGACGCCGACGGGCATGTCCGAGTCGAATCCGGTTGCAGATAACTCAACAGCGCAAGGAAAAGCACAAAATCGCCGTGTCGCGGTGAACGTGCTGGTTTCGAAAAGTGTCGATGGATACGAGGACGAACCCGACCGAACGGCTGCGCGCTAACCCAAAAAGTCGTGTAATTTCTGAGGGAAGGGTGGTCTGCTTGAATGCGGGCTGCCCTTTTTTCATTTTGGGACAGAAACGACATTCTCTCGAATAGTGACTAAGTACACTTGCGTAGGATTTTACATGCGTTTAGCTATTGTTAAGCAATGCGTCTTTGGGCGCGGCAAACAAAGCGCTCGTCGAGCGCGGGTGTACTGGGGGAAATTTTGATGAAGAAAACAGCACTGCTCGGTGTGAGCATTATCGCATTGTCGGCTGCTGCGCCTGCCTTTGGGCAGAGCCAGAGCACGGTTACGCAAACCGGCAACAACAGCACAGTCGATGTAACGCAAGGCGGCCCTGATGGCGGCAACGTATCGACCGTTGATCAAAGCGCCAGCGACAGCAATGTCACGATCAACCAGGAAGGTTTTGACGATAATCTTAGCGGTGTCACGAACACCAGCACGGTCACGCAAGCCGGATTGAACCAGGATGTTCAGTCCACGCAAGTGGGCGATGATCAGACCTCTTCGGTCATCCAGAGCGGTGTCGATATGGAAGCGCTGCTGGTCCAGGGCGGCGCTGGCAACTCATCGACGATCAATCAGTCGGACACAGATAATTTTGCCGACGTCATTCAGGATGGCGATGACAACATTTCGAACGTCTCTCAGTCGGATGAGGACGGCACAGTTGATGTCGATCAGTTGGGTGAGCGTCTGACGAGCACGATTTCGCAGCAAGATGACAACAATCAGAACGCAGTGGTTCTTCAAACCAATGCGGACAACACATCGACCATTACGCAGAGGGCTTCCAACAGCGACGTATTCGTGACGCAAAGCGGCGCCGAAAATACGTCGACCGTTCTTCAAGGTAACATTTCCGACAATCAGGAAGCGACCATCCTGCAAACCGGTGATCGCAACTCCTCTGATGTGCAGCAGGGCTTTGATCTCTCCGGCCCGCTTGACGATGACAACGTCACGTTCGTCACACAAAACGGCGATGACAACACCGCAGTCGTTCGTCAGATCAACGAACGCAACCTTGCCGACATCCTTCAGGAAGGTGACCGCAACGAAGCGCGGGTTGTAAACCAGGGCACTGGTGTTTCCGGTGGTGGCAATGAGGACAATATTGCCGACATCGACCAGTTCGGTGACGACAACTTTGCCTCTATCAACCAGCCTGGTGAAGACGGCACCTTTACGGTCGTCCAAAACGGTTTCGACAGCTCGTCCACCGGCCTCCAATCAGGCAGCAACGACACAGCGTCTGTGATCCAGAACGGTGAGTTCGACAGCTCTAATGTTGAACAGTCCGGCTCTGGCAACAATGCAACCGTGACGCAGGAAGGCTTCGATCTTGATGGCAGCCTGCTCGCGAACAGCAGCACCGTGCTGCAATCTGGCACAGGCGATACCGCAACGGTCAGCCAGGTTGGCGACAACCAGAGCTCGTTCGTTGCACAAAGCGGTTCGGTCAGTACCGCGTCTGTGGTCCAAGGCGGCGTTGGTAACTCGTCGGGCATCACACAAAGCGGCACCGATGTGACGGCAACTGTGAACCAGGAAGGCGATGGCAACTCATCAACCGTGACACAGGCCAATTCCCTGAGCGATGCCGTCGTTTCTCAAACGGGCGACTTCGACACATCGATTGTCGCGCAAAGCGGGATTGATGAGCAAGCCAACGTCGATCAGGCCGGTGAAACCGGGGTCAGCGAAGTCACGCAAAGCGGCGACAGCAACTTTGCTGACGTGTTCCAGCGCGGCGCTGAAAACACCTCGTTCATCACGCAGAGCGGCCTTGATGGAAATGTCGATCTTGACCAGACCGGTGACGAGAACTTCTCAAACGCGATCCAGGCTGGATTTGAGGGCGATATCATCGTCAATCAAACCGGCGACGGCAACAGCTCCATCGTCAATCAGCAAGGTGATGCAACCGGCTTCAACTTTGCGACCATCGATCAATCGGGCAATGGCAACACGTCTGAAGCTATTCAGTTCAACAACAGCAACAACGCCAACATTCTGCAAAGCGGGGATGATAACACCTCTTTCGCAACGCAAACTGGCACTGGCGTGATTG
Organism: Erythrobacter longus; assembly: GCF_000715015.1. Lineage (GTDB taxonomy): Bacteria > Pseudomonadota > Alphaproteobacteria > Sphingomonadales > Sphingomonadaceae > Erythrobacter > Erythrobacter longus. Next base: position 115,228 of record NZ_JMIW01000006.1, on the reverse strand, counting down.
CGGACGTCGATCAGATTGGTGAAGGCGCGACCTCAACGGTCACCCAAGACGGCAGCGGTAACCTTGCAATTGTGAGCCAGGAAGGCATCGACTTCGATCTCTCTGGCACAACCGACACCAGCCTCGTTGCGCAAACCGGCACCGGTCAGAATGCTGAAGTCACGCAAGTGGGTGATGGCAACAGCTCGTCCGTGGTTCAGAACAACGCGGATAACACCGCAAGCGTCCTGACCGCTGGTATCGGCAACTCAAGCTTTGTGACTCAGAACGGCCTCACCGGTTTGGCTACGGTCGACCAGCAGGGCGATGGCAACTCATCGATCGTCTCGCAGGGCGGTTCCAACGCTTCGGCTGATGTGAGCCAGCAGTCCGACACCAGCAGTTCGAATGTGAACCAGGCGGGCGATGATGTTCTGGCGCTTGTCGATCAGGCGGGTGCCAACCACAGCGCATCGATTGTTCAACTCACCACTGGCCCAACCGGCGGAGTTGATCTCAACAATGGCGCGTTGATCGACCAGCAAGGCGATGGCAACACCGCCAACATCACTCAGTCTGGCGGCATTGGCGTCTTTTTCAATGTGCTGAGCGGCACTGGCCTTTCTTCAGGTCAGATCGCCGAGATCAGTCAGAATGGTTCCGGCAACACTGGTACCGTGGCGCAATCGGGGACGACCAACATTGGGCGCTTCTTCCAAGATGGTGATGACAACAGCGCGACGATTAGTCAGACCGGGCAGGATTCAGACTCCAGCTTCGGTCAGACCGGTAACAACAACACAGCCAATGTCACTCAGGCGCTCATCGCTCCTCCGGGTGGCATCGCATTTGCTGACCCGAACCAGAACGGCGACGGCAACTCCGCTACGGTCGTGCAGAATGGAACCGTCACCGGTTTCTTCACGACCCGGGCGCAGTCAGCGCAAATCGGTAACGGCAACACCTTGACCACGACCCAGTCGGGCACCGATGACATCGTCTTCATCGACCAGATTGGCGATGGCAACATGTCGATGGTGAACCAGCTTGCTGGCGGGGTCAGCAACGAAGGCGACATCAACCAGACGGGTGATGATGGCATTTCCGAGCTTACCCAGTCAGGCACAGATCAGTTCGCTGAATTGTTCCAGTCGGGCGATCTCAACACCAGCCTGATTACCCAAGCCGGTGTGACCAACACCGCCACCGTGACGCAAGGCTCCGACGGGAACTTCTCTTCGGTCAACCAGAACGGTACGGGCAACTCGACCACAGTTACCCAGTAACTCTGGCAGCAAAGACCCATAAAAAGGGGGCGGGGAAGCATTCGCTTTCCCGCCCCTTTTTGCATTTGGATTGCTGAGTGAACTTAGCCCCAAGTCGCCTAACCCTGCGCAGCGAGCCCTTGCATGCGCTTCAAATAGCGGGCCAGCACGTCGATCTCGAGATTGACAGTATCGCCCGCAGTGAGGGCTCCCAAGGTTGTCACCTCGGCGGTGTGGGGGATGATATTGAGCATGAAATCACAGGCGCCATCGGGTTGATCGTGGACTTCGTTGACCGTCAGCGAAACGCCGTTGACCGTGATTGAGCCTTTGCCCGCGATATAGGGCGCCATCTCTTGGGGTGCGCGGATCATCAGCTTCCAGCTGTCCCCGATAACTTCGCCAGAGACAACCTCGCCAACGCAATCGACATGGCCAGTGACGATATGCCCGCCAAGCTCATCGCCAAGGCGCAAGGAAGGCTCCAGATTAAGCTTCGCGCCTTCTTCCCACATTCCCGAATGCGTACGGCTGACGGTTTCGCCAGAGACATCGACATCGAACCACGCATCCCCTGCTTTGCCGCCGCGTGCGACCACAGTCAGGCATACGCCAGAACACGCGATGGATGCACCAATGTCTATGCGGGCCGGATCAAAGGGTGCGGTGATGCGAAGGCGCAGATCGCCGCGCTGCTCGGCCTTGGCAACGGTGCCAATGGCGGTGACTATTCCGGTAAACATGGGCTTTGTGTCCTCTTTATCGCACCCGCACATAAGAGGTGAAGGTGTCGCTGCCAAGCGGCTGCATTTCGGCAAGGTTCCATCGGCCATGCGCATCGGCGAGGTTGCCCAGCCCAATATCGCCAAGCGCCGCTTTCCCCGCCCCAATGATGATGGGTGCGCGGTAGAGGTGGAGTTCATCCACGAGGTCCAGCTCAAGGAAGCTTGCAGCGGCCAGCGCGCCGCCTTCGATGTACAGGGTTTGCGCGTCTTCTAGCGCGGTGATCTGCTGGGGCTTGTTGATGACCCGCACTCCGTCAGGCGCAATGCCGCGGGTCAGTAGAATGCGGGCGGGCGAGCGTTCCTCAAGGCCGGGCAGACGCACGTCAAGCCGCGGCTTATCATCGCGCCATGTCGCCCCGCCCACAAGGATCGCATCGCACCGCGCCCTGTGGGCATGAACGTGCGCGCGCGCCATGTCGCCGGTGATCCACTGGCTCGACCCATCAGCAAGGGCGATACACCCATCCAGACTGGTCGCCAGCTTTAGCGTCACATAAGGGCGGCCCAAAGTCTCACGCGCAAGAAAGCCTTTAAGCGCCACACGAGAAGCGTCATCGTCAAGAACGCTGACCGCTATACCGGCGGCTTTTATGCGCTTTATGCCCTCACCATTGGTACGTTTGTCCGGGTCCGTCTGTCCGATCACCAAGCGTTTTGGCGCGGCGGCAATCACTAAATCGGTGCAAGAAGGGCCGCGTGTGGATTGATGCGCGCATGGTTCAAGCGTCACATAAAGCGTTGCCCCTTTTGCGCCGCCTTCGCCAAGACCGCCCACACTGGCAAGCGCCTCCGCCTCGGCATGGGGCCTCCCGCCCGCCTGAGTTACCCCGCGAGCGATCACGCGGTCGTCTTTGACGAGTAACGCTGCAACTCCCGGATTGGGGCGGCACATAGGGTAAGCGCGTGCGGCCAGGCGCGCGGTTGCTGCCATCCATTCAACGTCGCTGATCGCGCTCATGGCTATGGCGCGGGGCTTTCAGTGCTGGATTGAGGACCGGGTTGAGCGCCATCACCGCCCGCTGCGTCCGGACTTGCATCTTCGCCATCGCGCTCAAACATTGCCTCAAGCTCTGCTTCGCGTGCTGCTTCTTCGGCGGCCCGTTCCTCGCGGGCGCGGCGATCGATTTCCTCGACATCCATACCGGCCGCAGCACCCAAAGCCTTGTAAAGCTCACGCTTTCGCTCAGCCAGGGCTTCTTGCCTCGCCTCGCGAAGGTCCTTCACCTCCTGGTTTGCAATGTTCGAGGCGATGATCTCTTCGTCTGAACGATTGGGGTCAAAGGTGGTGATATAGGTGATCGAAGGGCGTTCTGGAGTTTTGTAGAGCGTTTCACCCGACAACCACCAGAAGATGAGCCCAAACGGCGCCATTGATGCCAGCAGAAACGGAATGCGAAGGGGGTTGGGCTTCCGGAATTCGTTCCAGAAGTCGGCTACTCCGGGGGCCGGATTAAAGCGGGAATTGGCAAGACGGCTAGGCATGACGCCGATGGATATAGGCTCTGTCGCGGGCCAATGCCAGTGGGGTTTGTGGGCGCGGCGTCTGAAAGGCGCTTATGGATACTCGACGCTGATGGGAACGCGCCCGCGCAAAATGCCCGCTGCCTGTTGGTCAGCGCCAAGGACAAGCGTGCCAGAGAACCTGAATTCCAATTGCCCAAAGCTATCGAGAACAGCGAAGCTTTCCACATCGCTTACAAAGTCGCGGATGATTGCATTGCCGCCCTGATTGTCGCGCATGCTGACCTCGCTGGGCAGGCTGATCATCACTTGTTCAAACGGGGCCCCTGTGATCGTGGCTCGCCCGGTAAAAGGCATCCCGCCCAGATCATCGACATCGCCGATCAGGGTTTTCTCGCCCGTTGCAAGGTCCAAGATCACCCGGCTCTCGCCATCTCCCAAAAGAACGACGCGGCCAAAATCGATGTCGCTTTCGATAGTGATGTTAAGGCGCTGGCAATTGGGCCGGCCATTGCCATTGCCGTTCCCGTTATTGCCCTTGTCCTTGTTGTTTCCGTTGCCGCGGCAACCAGGAGGCAGGTCACAATTGGGGCAGTTTCCTTGCGCAAACGCAGCCGACACCAAGGATGGCGCAGGTACACCAGCAACCGCAAGCATAGCTGCACCAACGATGGTGCCCAATCGCAAGGACCAAGAGGCGATCACCTGAAACATGACCACATTCTAATATTTCAGGGTTAACGAATGCCTAAGTCGACATCCTGATGGTGCGGGTTACTTTTCATCAACTGTGTGCAGGACGGGCTTTAGCCAAATTGGGCGTAAAGGCTGCGGCCGTGACTTTTGAGCCATTGATCGGCGAGCGCAATATCCGCTTCATAAATCCGCCCCAAAAGCGCGTGAAACGCCGGGGAATGGTCAAAGTGGACAAGGTGCGCAACTTCATGCGCGGCGACCGAACGGCGCACGTGATCGGGAGCTTGGATAAGACGCCAGTTGAGGCGAATACGCTTGGTCCCACTCGCCCCGCCTTCCGAACAACTGCCCCATCTGCGCTGTGCACGCGACAATCCGACCGGCACCGGGTCCAACGACGCAGCAGCGGTGTAGTCGGCAATATCCGCTTCGAATAACGCCAAGGCCTGCTTTTCAAGCCAGCGCTGAAGCCGGGTCTCAAGCCCCTCTTTCGGGCCGCCAATGGTCAGGGCATCGCCTGAAATCGCAGGCTTCCTTGGCAAAGAGCTGTCCCATGCAATTTCAACACCGCGCCCACGGTACTGCACACTGCTTCCCGGAACCGGGGCTTTTCGCCGCGGAATTTTGCCATGCTGCTGCGCCAGCCAATCGGCGCGCGCATGGGCAAAGGCGATCGCTTCGGCAGAGCGCGCCCAGCGCGGCAAGGTGATGCGCACCTCGCTTCCGTCAGGGGCAAGGCGCATGGTCATCCGCTTGGCCGATGCGTGGCGTTTAAGCGCGATTGGCACGCTCACCCCGCCCAAATCGATCTCGGGCTCTAAATGAGAACGTTTGAGCCAGTCGATCATGGCTTACCCGTCCCACTCGACAATGTGGTGCTCCAATGGACCTGCTTGCGTTTCGCTGATGACGCGGCCAGCGACCGAGACACCGGCCCGCACCACATCATCGCGATCACCCGACAACAGATAGTGCCATTCGCGCAAAGGCTGTCCCTCGGCCCGCAACCGATATGCACATGTTGAGGGGAGCCAGGGCACATCTTCAACAATCGACAAGGTCAGGCGCAGGCAATCGGGCACAAACGCCTTGCGGTTGCGATAATCGCTGCATTGGGCGGTTGAACAATCAAGCAATTTGCAAGCCACATTGGTGTCTTCAATCGCGCCTGTGTCCGCGTCCTCGATCTTGTGGAGGCAGCACCGCCCGCATCCATCACACAGCGCTTCCCATTCTGCGCGGGTTAGGTCCGCCAAAGGCAACTCCCAAAAGGCGTCTCTTAGTTCACCCATTTGGCCAATTCCTGAGCCACGGCATCGGCTCCCTGGTCGGCAGGCAGGGTGGCAAGCGGCTCTCCTGAAGGGCCAAACAGATAGACGATACGCGAATGGTCCATCAAATAGCCGCCGCCCTCGCTTTCTTCGCCGCGCGCATAAAAGACCCGAAATTTGGACGCAGCATCCGCGATCTGTTCCGGCGTTCCGGTAAGCCCCATCAGGTCATCGGAAAAAGCGCTCGCAAACTCGCCAACGACTTCGGGCGTATCGCGCTCCGGGTCGATAGTGATGAAAATCGGCTGGATTTTCGCGGCAAGTTCAGGCGCTTGGCTTGCGAAGGTGGAAAGCGCCTGGGCGGTGCGCTGCATATCTGTCGGGCAAATGTCGGGGCAATAGGCAAAACCGAAATAGACGATGCGGTATTTGCCGTCGAAATCGCTCCACCGGACGGTTTCGCCGTCTTTATTGATAAGCTCAAAATCACCGCCGATGTCTGCGCCGGTCAAAGGTGGCTCCCCGTGATCGACCGCGTTACTGCAGGCAGAAACGCCAAGCGCTGCGCCTACTGCAAGAGCGAGAAGGGCGCGTTTTTGAAAAGAACGGGGGGGATTGGCGTGAATGTTCATGGTCTGCTAATTGCTCATCCGTGACATGGGGAGAAACGTACTTCCTATCTCCCATCAACCGTTTATCTGACAGGAAAAACGAAAGGTCAAAGCGTGGGTTTCTTTGTTTTGCGCAAAATAGGTTCAAAATTGCGGATTGCTATGGTGTTGCTGGCCAGCCTTCTGGCTGTGAGCGCGCTTCAGCCCGCCTTGGCGCAAGGTCAGTCGGACGGGTACAAATTCCTGAAAGCGGTCAAGGACCGCGACGGGGATGTTGCAACCGAGATGTTAAGCGAGCCTGGCACGCAGATCGTGAATGCCCGCGATATCACGACCGGTGAAAATGGCCTCCATATCGTGACGCAGCGCCGCGATACCCTTTGGATTCGCTTTCTGATCGGCAAAGGCTGCAACCCCAATGTGCGCGATAACAAAGGCGTCACCCCGCTCCAGATCGCAGTCAGGCTCAACTATGTCGAAGGGGTCGAAGAACTGATCAAAGGCGGCGCGCAGGTCGATATCGCTGACAGCCAGGGCGAAACGCCGCTGATGACAGCCGTGCATCAGCGCAATGTCGCGCTCGTGCGCCAGCTTTTGGAAGATGGTGCCGATCCTGACGTCAACGACAACACCGGGCGTTCCGCGCGCGACCATATGGAGCGTTTGACGGCCAACACGCTTCTGGCACGCGAATTTGAAGAAGCGGACAAAAATCGCGAAGGCAAGGCCAAGTCAAAGGAATACGGCCCCTCTTTCTAGGCCTTTTTTCGGCCGTCTTTCTAGGATCATCCTCCCATGACCTCTCTCGATACTGCCACCCCTGATTTTGCCGACATGACCCTCGATGAGCTGCGCGTGGCGCTTGCTCCGGAGATCGCGGCGTCGGCCGTGTTTGATGGGTGGAATGAAACCGCCCTTGTGGCAGCTGCTGAAATGGCAGGCGCGGATGTGGATGTGGCAAAGCTGGCCTTTCCCAGCGGCATGTCGCAATCGATGGATATGATTGAGGCATGGGTCACCCATGTCGATCAGGCAATGGAAGAGGCATGGCCGCAAGACCGGCTGGCTGAGCTTAAAATCCGCGAACGCATCCGCACTCTGGTCGCGTTTCGTCTTGAGGCGGTGGAGCATGTGGATGAGGCCGTGCGCCGCGCGCTTTCGGTCATGGCAATGCCGCACAATGCGCCGCGCTCTTTGCAATTGGGCTGGCGTTCAGCCGACATCATGTGGCGGCTCGCCGGTGACACTGCGACCGATTACAACCATTATACCAAGCGCGCGATCCTCGCCGGGATTTACTCGGCAACGCTTGCCGTCTTCGTCAATGATGACAGCGAAGGCAAAACCAAGACCCACGAATTTCTGGGCCGCCGGATTGATGGCGTGATGAAGTTTGAAAAAGCAAAAGCGCAGTTTTTGAACAATGACCGCGAACTTCCCAGCCTCACCCGCTTCCTGGGACGGTTGCGATATCCCAGCCGCTAATTAGCGGTTGAAATTCTAGGCTGGGAAAACGTGGCGCGCAGCCTCGCCACTGTTCGCGCTGTGTCCTATGAAGACTTAAGAGATTCGCGGTCTTTACAGGCCGTGCCCAGTTTTGGGCCAAGTTTTCACAGGAAGGAATGCGCAAATGGCGGGCTCGCTTAATAAAGTAATGCTGATCGGCAATCTGGGGGCTGACCCGGAAATCCGCTCGTTCCAGAACGGCGGACGCGTTGCAAACTTGCGAATTGCGACATCTGAAAACTGGAAAGACAAAAGCACTGGCGAACGCCGCGAAAAGACCGAATGGCACACCGTCGCGATTTTTTCCGAAGGCCTCGTCAATGTGGTTGAGCGGTACCTTAAGAAAGGCTCGAAGGTCTTTGTCGAAGGCAAGCTTCAAACCCGCAAATGGCAGGACCAAAACGGTCAGGACCGCTATTCCACCGAAGTCGTGATCCAAGGCCTCGGCGGCACGCTAACCATGCTCGACGGCGCTAGCGGCGGCGGCGGAATGGGCGGTGGCGGCCAAGGAGGCGGCTACGGCGGCGGTGCTGGAGGCGGTGGTGGCGGCGGTCAAGGCGGCGGCGGCTGGAACCAAGGCGGCGGTGGTTCTGGCGGCGGCTCCGGCGGCGGATCAGGCGGCGGCGCTGCTGGTGGCTCAGGCGGCGCTTCGGGCGGATACGATGATCTGGACGACGACATTCCGTTTTGATGCAGCTTACTGACTGTGCGGCTCTGATCTTTGACAGCGATGGGGTTCTGGTCGATTCAGAAGTCATCCACATAGCGGCTGAGCGTGAGCTACTTGCGGAAATTGGGCTGACGTATGACTATGCGACCTATGTGTCGCGCTTTGTTGGCCTTTCAAATTCCGACTTTTATGCTGCATTGCGGGCCGACTATGCCGCGCAATACGCAGGCCATTTTCCAGACGATTTTGGCGAGCGTCTTACGGCGCGTGTATGGCCTCGAATGGAGGCAGAGCTAAAGCCAATTGACGGCGTGGCGGACCTTATTCGCGCATTTGACGGTGAGGTTGCGGTTGCTTCCTCTGCTCCATTTGCAAGGCTGAAAGCCAAACTGGCTATCGCAGGTTTGGTCGACCTGTTCGAACCGCATCTCTACTCGGCGGACCACGTCACGAACGGCAAGCCTTCGCCAGAACTCTTCCTGCATGCGGCCAAGCAGCTTGGAATAGAGCCGCAGAACTGCGCTGTGATTGAGGACAGTATCAACGGGATCAGAGCCGCGAGCGCTGCTGGTATGTTCGCAATTGGATTTACCGGTGGTGGGCATGCAGATGCAGGCTTGGCAGGCAGGTTAAGTGCAAATGGCGCTGAATTGGTCGTGACAAGCCACGCCGAAATCGCAGCCTGGTTTTAGTAGTTGCGGCATTGCCCTAATCCTTCGCCAGCCCCCGCAGCATATCGGCGAGCGGGCCTTCAGCCTCGCCTTCTTTAGCGATCCCAGCTTTCTTGCGCGCTTCGTCGGCGTTTGGCCCCTCGGCGTAGGGGTCAATCGCAAGGCCGAGGGTTTGCGCGACCGCTTCGCCCAGATCAAAGGCATCGCCCGAATATTCGATCTCGTCGCAATCCTCGGCATCAAGCTCGACTTCGATCTCGCCGTCTTCGTCGAAAGCCGGATCAAGAGTGCCCTCTTCGACAAAGCGCAGGTCCAATGCCTCATCGACATGGGCGGGGAAATCCTCGCCCGAAATTGCGCAAAGTTGACGGATGGCCGCTTTTAGCGAACCGGTCGCCCGGATGGCTGATCCGCGCTGTTCGACATCGATCTGGGCGTGAAGATGGTCGATCCCGGCAAGGCTGAAACGTTTTGCCAATGCCGCACGCTCGCCAGCATCCGCTTCGATCACGATCGGTTCGGCTGGCAGGCCTTTGACCCTTACAAGCCTTTCCAATTCGCTGGTGGGCGGGGTTTTCAGGCTATCCGGCTTCACGCTATCTGGCTTCATGCGATCTGGCTTCATGCGATCTGGTTTGCCTCAAGGATCTGCTTGTCGTCAAATTCGGCAAGGCGCTGTGACAGAGCCAGAAGCTCGGTGGCGATTTTCGCGCTGCATTCGGCTTCGTTCGCGCCCTCGCTAAAGGTGACGTTGCGGGAAATTGCATCGGTCAATTTGGCGTGGTCCTTGTTGACGAATGCGCTGCGATAGGCGCCAAGCCTTCCGCCCAGCACGCTCATCAATTTGCCAACCCGCTTGCCGATGACCACGTCGTTGACGCCAAATTGGCGCAGTTGCCCGTCCATGTCCTCAACGAAAAGCTCTGCCAAAAGCGCGCTTTCCGCTCGCATTTCGCTGGCCTCGACGCGGACCATTACCGCGCACAGGATCGCCGTGATCATATCAAACCGGCCAGCGACCGTGTCTGCGACCATGTAGTCGGTGTAAAATTCCGGTTTGCGGGCAAGCTCCACCACCCGGTGCCACAAAGGGCGCACAGCTTCGCGCGGGTCAGAGCCAGTGCCCAAAAGGCGGGAGAGAAATGACATGGCTTCCTTTCAAAAGCGCATCGGCAAACGCGCTTTGTGTTTTCATATGACGCTGTAAACGGTCGGCGCAAGAATGCGGTTCCTGACAACATATAAGCTACGCCGCGCTGGCATATTCAGCCGCAATTCACCGCGCAAACTCCAGCACTTTTGCGTGAACGCACATTGCCAGCGCCCGATACACCGCTTAAGGCGTTCGGCTTAAGGCTTCTTCAGGGTGATATAGGCCCCTTACCCAAAGCGGCAAGTGGCAGGACAAGACGGGATTTAACGAGCGTTATGCGAGGAACAGTATTTCCAAGCTTCAAAATGACCAAAGTGGCCGTGGTCAGCATGGCTGTGCTGGCTTTGGCGGGGTGTTCTTCCATCCGCGAATCGCGCGGGTTTGTGAACGACCCTGTGTTGGTGAGCACGGTTCAGCCCGGCATCGACAACCGCCGCTCGGTCGAAGGGGCGCTTGGCCGTCCCACTTATGAAAGCCAATATGGCGAGAAGACCTGGTACTATATCTCCAGCGTCACTGGCCGGCGTCCCTTTGTGCGCCCACGCATTCAAGAACACGCGGTTTTGACTGTGCGGTTCGATGATGCGGGCAATGTGGCCTCTGTTGAAACCAAGGGCATCGACGAAGTTGTCTTCCTTCAACCGGACGGCAACAAGACACCAACCCTTGGCCGGGAGCGCGGCTTCCTCGAAGATCTGTTCGGCAATATCGGACAGGTTGGCGGTGCTGGTGTTCCGGGTGCAGGTGGCCCTTAAGGCCTGCCAATCTTGACGGTTTATCCCGCATCCCCATATCGTGGGCTATGAACGATAAAGCGGCAAGCCACGGCCTGATCCAGTGGCACGGCACCACCATCATCGGCGTCAAACGCGGCGACAAAGTCGTCATCGCTGGCGATGGTCAGGTTTCCATGGGCAACACCGTGATGAAGCCCAATGCGCGCAAAGTGCGCCGGATCGGCGAGGGCGGTAAAGTCGTTGCTGGCTTTGCCGGTGCGACTGCCGATGCCTTCACCCTGTTTGAACGGCTTGAGAAAAAGCTCGAGCAATATTCGGGTCAGCTTTTGCGCGCCAGCGTCGAGCTTGCCAAGGATTGGCGCACCGACAAATACTTGCGCAATCTCGAAGCATTGATGATCGTTGCCGATGACGAGAGCCTTCTGGTTCTGACCGGTAATGGCGATGTGCTGGAGCCCGAGGGCGGGATTGCGGCGATTGGTTCGGGCGGAAACTATGCCTTGGCTGCGGCGCGCGCGCTGGCTGATTATGAGGACGATGCGGAACAGATTGCGCGCAAGGCGATGGCCGTGGCCGCCGACATTTGCGTCTTCACCAATGGAAATCTGACGGTCGAAACCGTCTGAACCGCGCCGCTCGAACGGGCGCGCGTGAATAGAAATCATAGGACTGATATGGACAACCTCACCCCAAAGGCGATCGTCGCTGCATTGGACGAACACATCATCGGCCAAAAAGAAGCCAAGCGCGCGGTTGCCGTGGCGCTGCGCAATCGTTGGCGGCGCCAACGACTTGGCCCTGAGCTTAAAAATGAGGTGACGCCAAAGAACATCCTGATGATTGGCCCAACCGGCTGTGGTAAAACAGAGATCAGCCGGCGTTTGGCGAAACTGGCCGAGGCACCTTTCGTAAAGGTTGAAGCGACCAAGTTCACCGAGGTTGGCTATGTTGGCCGCGACGTTGAACAGATTGCGCGTGACCTTGTCGAAGAAGCGATCCGTCTTGAAAAAGAGCGCCGCCGCGAAAGCGTGCGCGAGGCGGCGAGTGAGGCCGCGATGGAGCGTTTGCTCAACGCGCTTGTCGGCGACAATGCATCAGAGGCCACCCGCGAAAGTTTCCGCGAACGCATCGTTCAAAACGCGATGAACGAGGTTGAGGTCGAGATCGACGTTGCTGATACCGGGGGCGGAATGCCGTTCGATATGGGCAATATGGGCGGTAATATGCAGATGATCGACCTGTCGGATATGATGGGTAAGGCATTCGGCAAGGCCAAAACCAAGCGCCAGAAAATGCGCGTGCCCGAAGCGTGGGACAAGCTTGTCGATGAAGAGGCAGACAAGCGCCTCGATGACGAGGACGTCAGCCGCACTGCGCTTGCCAATGCAGAGACGAATGGCATCGTTTTCCTTGATGAAATCGACAAAATTGCCGTCTCTGATGTGCGCGGCGGCTCGGTCAGCCGTGAAGGCGTGCAGCGTGATCTTCTGCCGCTCATCGAAGGGACGACCGTGGCGACCAAATATGGCCCGATGAAAACCGACCACGTGCTGTTCATCGCATCCGGCGCGTTTCATGTGGCAAAGCCGTCGGATATGTTGCCAGAGCTTCAAGGACGCTTGCCGATCCGAGTGAACCTTCGCGCTCTTACGCAAGAGGACTTTGTGCGCATTCTTTCCGAAACCAGAGCCAATCTGGTGGAGCAATACCGCGCGCTGATCGCTACCGAAAAGGTCGAACTCGACATCACCGAAGATGCGATCCAAGCGGTTGCGACCATCGCGGCGCAGGTCAATGAAAGCATTGAGAACATTGGTGCGCGGCGCTTGCAAACGGTGATGGAAAAGCTGCTCGAAGAGGTGAGCTTTGAGGCTGAAGAGCACGAAGGCGAGACGGTGAAAATCGATGCTGCTTACGTGCATGAACGGCTGGGTGAGCTTGCCGGGGACAGCGATCTGTCGAAGTATATTTTGTAATGACGACGGGTCCCGTCAGCGACCTTCACGCAATGTTGGCTGGCATGGAACCGGCGATGCTGGACGATCACGGCTGGCAGTTTGTTGAGGGGACAAGTGAGGGCGCTGAGGCGCAAGCTTTTGCGGTTATTCGCGAGGCGGAAGGCGCAACGCTCGTTGTAAAAGCAGACCGGGCGAAAGAGGCTGCAAGCTTTGCCCGCATTACCTTGCAAGTTCATTCTGCGCTCGACGGGGTTGGGCTAAGCGCTGCCGTGTCCACCGCGCTTGCCGAGGCTGGCATCGCCTGCAATGTGATCGCCGCATTCCACCACGACCACCTGTTCGTGCCATGGGGTTGCCGCGAAGAGGCGATGGCAATTCTCAAAGGTTTGAGCGAGAAAGCGCAAGGGTAAGGTTGAAACTGCACCGCGCAGGCGCTTTAAGTGTCAGCCAGACTTTCGTTTTTCAAAAAGGCCTTCCCCTTGATGCTCCGCAAAATTCTCCTCGCCAGCACGGCTGCCCTTGGCCTTGTGGTGAGCGCTCCTGCCCAGCCACACGAGCCTGCAGGGGATGGGGAGCACTCCCATTTTGATCTTGTCGCTCCCCCTATTGATTACACCTTGTGGACGCTGGACAACGGCCTTCGCGTTATCGCGGTTCAGGATAACAGCACGAGCACGGTCACAACCTCGCTGTGGTATGAAATCGGGTCGAAGCATGATCCGCAAGGCCGCTCTGGCTTTGCCCATCTGTTTGAACATATCAGCAGCCGCAAGACCGAGAACATGCCCTACAATCTCATCTATTCGCTAACCGCGGATGTGGGGGGCACGCGCAATGCGTCCAATTGGGTCGACCGGACCAATTATTACGAACAAGTGCCTGCGCAATATCTTGAAACGATGTTGTGGACCCACCGCGAGCGGATGGCCCGGTTGGTAGTGGATGAAGAGGTCTTCGAAACCGAACGCGGCGTCGTCAAAGAGGAGCTGCGCCAACGCGTGCTCGCCCCGCCTTATGGCCGTCTTCAGCGCTTTGTTGTTCCTGAAAATGCCTATGACGTGATGCCGCAAAGGCGGGCCGGGATTGGCTCGATTGCCGATCTTGACGCAGCAAGCTTTGAGGACGCGCGCGCATTTTATGAGGCATTTTACGGGCCTGATACCGCGACCCTGATTGTGGCTGGCAATTTCGATCTCAACAATCTGCGCGCTATGGTGGACGAATATTTTGCAGACATCCCAGCGCGCAAGAACCCGATCTCGACTGTGATTGCGCAAACAGAGCCTGAGCTTACCGGCCCGCGCACCATCAATGCGACCGCGCCCAATGTGCCCTTGCCGGTTATCGGTGGCATTTGGAAAGGCCAGGCGATCACGCATGCAGATGCGCCCGCGATCCGGGTTTTGATGACCATTTTGAGCGGGGGCGAAAACAACCGGCTCGCGAACGCTCTGGTGCGCAAAGGATTGGCGGTTGAGGCGTCCGGCAGAGCGCCCATGTTTCGCGAAGTGGGGCATTTGAACATCTATGCCCTGGCGCGGCCAGATCGGATTGAAGCGGCAGGTGAAGCGCTGAATGCAGAGCTTGCTAAGCTTCGTTCTGAATTGGTGAGCCCGCAAGAGCTCGCCGAAGCCAAGAGCGAGATTATCGCTGCATCGCTTCGCCGCCGTGAAACAGCAAGGGGCCGCGCGTTTGAACTGGGCGAAGCCTTAATGGCGAGCGGCGACCCTGATTACGCCGACCGCGGCCTTGTTCTTATCAATCAGGTCACGCCAAGCGATGTGCTGCGCGTGGCTCAGCGGTACCTTGATCCCGAACGCCGCGTCACGGTCACCTATCGCAATGGTCCCGAAGATCGCGCCGCTTATGCAAACCCTCTTCCCATGCCCGATTTTGGCACTTTGCCTGCCGCCTCTGCGCCCATTCGCGCGGTCAAGCCTGAGGGTGAAAGAGAGCTTCCACCAGGGCCAGCAAAGGTTCCCTCCCTTGCTGCGCCGCAAATGGTGGAGGCGGCGCTATCCAATGACATTCCCGTGATCGCCGCCCAAACCGGCAATGTGCCGATCGCAAGCGTGTCCATGGTGTTCCCAGGCGGCAGCAAGACCGATCCCGAGGGGCGTCAAGGCATCGCTGAGCTTGCCGCATCCCTTGCAGCGAGCGGGTTTTACGAAACCGATGCGCAGACCATTGCCGCGCGGTTCGAAAGCCTTGGTGCAAGTTTCGAAGGCGAAGCGGACAGCGATGGTACGACCTTTTCTCTGACCGCGCCCGTTGCCAATCTGGCTGAGGCCGGGGAATTGGCCGCGCAAATCATCAAGGGCGCGCTGTATCCTGATGAGGAATTCCTGCGTGAACGCGCCCGCCGGATTGAAACCTTGCGGGTCACCATGACAGACCCAAGCGGCGTCTCGCAAAGGGCGGGTCGCAGTGCGCTTTACGGCAACGCCCCTTATGGCAACCATCCCGAAGGGACGCCGACAAGCCTCGCCAACATCAGTCGCAGCGATCTGCTCGACCACCGCCAGCATTTCTTCCACCCGGACCGGATGAAAATCGTGATCTCTGGAGGGATGGCAACCGATGATGCAATCGTCGCTGCCGAAGCGATGTTTGGTGATTGGGTGAGCCCCAATGCCGTTGGCCGGATTATCGATGATGCCGCTGGCGAAGCATTGCCGCCTCGCACAATCGTGGTTGATATGCCCGGCGCAGGGCAGGCGGCGGTTTTTGTAGCAATGCGTGCACCGGCACGCGGCGCGACAAATTTTGATGCCTTGCAGATTGCCAATGCGGTTCTTGGCGGGGGATCGAGCGGGCGATTGTTCGAAGAGGTTCGCACCAAACGCTCGCTTTCCTACGGCGCCTATTCGCGGATCGAAGGGCGCAAGGATGGTTCGCTGCTGACGGCAAGATCGCAAACCCGCAATGAAACCGCCGATGAAGTTGCCGCGATCATGCTGGAGGAAATTGCGAAGCTCAATGCAGAGGATTTCGACGAAGAATTGCTGACACGCCGCAAGTTGTATCTTCAGGGAAGTTACGGCCGGGTGATGGAAACAAGCTCTGGTTTTAACGCCATTGTTGCGGGCCTTTTGCTGCACGGCTTACCCGCTTCGGATGCAACCTTGATGGAGCAGCGGCTGGCCGAAGTTGAAAAAGACGCAGTCAACGCCGCTGCACGCACCGTGGTTGACCCCGATAATGCGACGCTGGTGATTGTCGGCGAGGCGGCGAAGTTCCTTGAAGATCTGAAACTGATGCGCGGTGATGTCGAAGTGATTGCGCTCGATGATCTGGACCTCTCCAACCCCGATTTGCGCAAAGTCGTCGAGGAATAGCCTACTCGCCTATCTCTTCGACCTCACGGTTTTCCTGGGCTTGTTGCGCCCACATCTCGGCGTAAAGCCCGCCTCGCGATAACAGCTCACTATGGGTGCCGCTTTCGCGCAAAGTGCCGTGATCGAGCACAATAATGCGGTCGGCATCGGCCACCGTGGAAAGGCGGTGGGCAATCGCGATTGTGGTGCGGCCGCGCGCAAGACGTTTGAGCGTGCCGAGGATTTCCTGTTCTGTGCGGGTATCAAGCGCGCTGGTCGCTTCATCAAGGAGCAGGATCGGCGGGTTTTTCACAAGGGTGCGCGCAATCGCAACGCGCTGTTTCTCACCGCCCGATAGTTTAAGGCCGCGCTCACCCACCATCGTCTCAAAACCATCGCCCAGCCGTTCGATCAGCGGCATAAGCGCCGCATCGCGCGCGGCTTGTTCAACGGTTGTTTCATCCGCATCTTCGGCGCCGTACGCGATATTGTAGGCAAGCGTGTCGTTGAACAGAACGCTGTCCTGCGGCACGATCCCGATGCTCGCGCGGACGCTGTCTTGCTGGCATTGCGCGATGTCTTGCCCGTCGATCAGAATGCGCCCGCTTCCCGGATCGTAAAAACGAAAAAGCAGCCTTGCAATCGTGCTTTTGCCTGCGCCCGATGGCCCCACCACGGCAAGCGTTGATCCGGCGGGCACTTCGAAGCTGAGGCCGTTCAAGATTGTGCGATCATCATCATAGCCAAACGTCACATTGTCGAAGATGATGCTGGGCTCTCCCACTTTGAGCGCGGGCGCTCCGGGTTTGTCCTCCACCTCAACCTCGGTATCGATCAGGCTGAACATCTGGGCCATATCGACAAGCCCCTGTCGGATGGTGCGATAAACCCAGCCCAAGAGATCAAGCGGGCGGAAAAGCTGCATCAGATACGTGTTGACGAACACAAGGTCGCCCACGGTAAGTTCGCCCTTGCTCCACCCCCAAACGCTGTACATCATCGCGCCAGCCATAAGGGCGTTGGTGATCCCCGATTGGACGACGTTCAAAAGCGCAAGCGAGTTTTCAGATTTCAACGCCGCTTTGGCATAAGCGCGCGCGGCGCCTGAATACCGCTGTTCTTCGCGGGTTTCGGCTCCAAAATATTTAACGGTTTCAAAGTTGAGGAGCGAATCCACCGCGCGGTGCAGCGCTTGCCCGTCCAGATCATTCATCTCACGCCGCAATTTGGTCCGCCATTCGGTGATCCAGCGCGTGGTTAAGATGTATGCGATGACAGTAAGAGCGGTCGCTGCCACCAGCTCCCAACCGAAATTGAGGTAGAAGATGACGCCAACCGCGATGAGCTCGATTGCTGTGGGCGCGATATTGAACAAGAGGAAATAGAGCATCATGTCGATGCTCTTGGTTCCGCGCTCGATGATCTTCGTTACCTCGCCCGTCCGCCTCGACAGGTGGAAACGCAGAGATAGACGGTGCAGGCGGTGAAAGACGTCTTCGGCAAGGCTGAGCGTTGCCATTTGCCCGACGCGTTCGAACACGACATTGCGCAAATTATCGAACAGGAGCGAGGTGAACCGGCCAAGAACGTAAGCAGCAACCAGCGCCATCGCGACTTGGGCTGCGTCCGATATCTCCTGTGCTGCACCCGATGCTTCCATCGCATTGACCGCGCCTTTGTAAGCGAACGGCAACGACAAAATGACCGCTTTGGCGATCAGCACCAGACCCATCGACACGACAATCCGCATCCGCAAACCGGGATTATCGGCAGGCCAAAGATAGGGAAGGAAACGTTTGAGCGTTATCCAACCTTCAGCATCAACGGGCTTTGTGGGTCGATCAGAAGTTGCGGTATCGGGCGGCATTGCCCGTCCATGTGGAGAGCGAGCGACGCAACCGCAAGGCTTAACGCCTCTATCTTAGTCTATAAGGTCAGGGGCGAAGCGTGCTGCCCGATCCCCTTGTGCGAGCCCGGCGCATCGCGCGCGCCACATCGCGGGGAACATCGAACAGGATCCGGCTTTCGGAAAAATCGATCGCCACCCGGTCAAATATGCGCAGGTGCTGCATCCCCAAGGCCAGCACCGGCTCATCGCCCAGACCAAGCGCTTCGAACGCGGGTGTATCGGCAAAGGTCAAACCGACATTATTAAGCGCAAGACCACCAATTTTCAGCGAACGCACCATTTGCATTTCGCCGGTCAGTTGCACGCCGTTTACATCGGTCGTGATGACCTCCTCTGAGCGTTTGCGGCGAATTCTCTCTTGCAAGGCAAGACTGCCAATGCTCGCCTGTGCCCCGGTGTCAATAATAACGGTCGCGCGCACCCCTTCGACAATCGCATCGGTGATGAGCAATTGCCCGTACTGCTGATTGGCGCGCACGATGATTTCAAAGCCTGAGCGATAATTGTCGAGGGTCGAGACATCCTGCACCGCAATCGTTTCTTCGCGAAAATCGATGAGCACCCGGAAATCCTGCAGACTGTCGAGCCCAAGGATGCCAAGCGCGCCCACATTGCGCGCATCAAGGACCGGTGAGACAAGATCGTAAATCGTGTGTTGACCAAAGCTCATTGTATCAACCTCGACAAGATCAACCGGGCGGCGGCTGGCCATGCCGACCAGGGTCGCTGTGCCTGATGGTGTCAGGGCAAGGCTGCGATTGATCTGGTGTGTGACGGCGGTCGCTTGGCTGCCGGTGTCGATCATGAAATCGAATGGCCCTGCGCCTTCGATCATCACGGGAACCGTAAAACGCCGCGCTCTGTCTTCATCAAGCTCAAGGATTTCTGTGGCGGGATTGGTGAAGTCCGGGGCAACGGCCTGTTCGTCAAGCCCTTGGCCGGTGGCGGGCGGCTCAACTGCTACTGCCGAAGCGCTCGCCCCCAAAAGGCTGGCGGCAAGTGCGGGTAGGGCGCAAGACAGGCTCATTTCATAATCCTTCGCATGTGAGCGATCTGTTGTATCAGAGAAGCGAGGAAGGCCCAAATGCGCCCACATGCTTAAGTCTGGTTTTAAGCGAGGCTGGCTGACCGCTTTTGCGCATCCGGATTGCGAAGCAGGGCCCACGTCTCGCGCACGATCTTGCGGTATCCGAACCAGAAGGTCGCACCGTAAACGCTCGCCCCAACGCCCGCGCTTAAAAGAAGCGCAAAAAATGGGCTTTGGATCGGAAAGGCCGCTTCGACAGCCAGCACGGCAACAATCAATGCGGCGCATGCAATTACGATCGGCCAAACGGCCTTCACCAATGAGAAAGGCGTGATCCCAAGGCGCGGCAAGGTCACAGAGAGGGTGAGCGCGCAAAGCAGCGGCGCAGAAATCCACCACGCATGAACAAGCCCCATCGCGCCGCTCTCGATTTGCATCAGGAACATGGCCGGAAAGATCACCGCGCCGGCGATTGAAGTAAACAGATAGACGCGTGGCCGGCCCATCGCATTGGTCACCGGTGAACATATAAGATGCAACGCAAAGGCGGGCATTGCAGCCGCCAGCCCCGCAACAAGTGGGATAAGCCCGGTCCATTTGTCACCCATCAAAACCGGGATCACGTGCTGCGCGGTGAGCGCGAGGCCTATATATACAGGCGCGCAGACCATCATCACGAGGCGGACCGTTTTAAGGAAGTAGGGGCCAAGCGGTTTGTCCGCCCGGTGCAGCTCAGAATAGGCGGCAAGTGCGACTTCGTTAATCGGTGGGATAAAGCGTCCCGTTACAATAAGCGCGAGGAACAAAGCCTGGGTATAAAGCCCAAGATCATGCGTATCGAGAAGGCGCCCTGCAATCACAACGTCTGATTGGCTTTGAATAATCCAGAACAGCTGACACAAGGTAAGCGTCCCGCCGTATGTGAACAGGTCCCATGCTCCCTTGGGGTTGAACACCGGCATGATCCAAAAGCGCGCAACGATCATAAGGCCAATCGCCCGGCTCACGAAAATGGCGAGCCCTGCATATATAAGTGCCCACACGCCCCATCCTTCCCACGCAAGCGCAAGGGCCGTGATCGCCCCGACAAGCGCGCTTGCCATATTGGCCTGGCCTTGCTTTCGAAATTCAAGCTTCCGCGCGAGCCACTCGGACGGCATGGCGATAAAAGGAATAGTGAGGAAGATCGCCGCTTGAACCTGCAAGAGGTCG
>NZ_JMIW01000006.1:0-90000 GCF_000715015.1 Erythrobacter longus | reverse complement strand
TGGGCATGCTGCCAAGTCGTTCCAGGAAATAGCCTCTTCATATAGACCGTACCCGAAACCGACACAGGTGGTCAGGTAGAGTATACCAAGGCGCTTGAGAGAAGTATCCTGAAGGAACTCGGCAAATTGCCTCCGTACCTTCGGAAGAAGGAGGCCCTCTCACTGGGCAACCAGTGTGGAGGGGGCACAGGCCAGGGGGTAGCGACTGTTTATCAAAAACACAGGACTCTGCTAAGTCGGCTTCAAGACGACGTATAGGGTCTGACGCCTGCCCGGTGCTTGAAGGTTAAGAGGAGGAGTGCAAGCTCCGAATTGAAGCCCAAGTAAACGGCGGCCGTAACTATAACGGTCCTAAGGTAGCGAAATTCCTTGTCGGGTAAGTTCCGACCTGCACGAATGGCGTAACGACTTCCCCACTGTCTCCAGGATATGCTCAGCGAAATTGAATTCTCCGTGAAGATGCGGAGTACCCGCGGTTAGACGGAAAGACCCCGTGCACCTTTACTGCAGCTTTAGAGTGGCATTAGGAAAGAACTGTGTAGAATAGGTGGGAGGCTTTGAAACTTGGGCGCCAGTCCGAGTGGAGCCAACCTGTGAAATACCACCCTGTTGTTTTCTGATGTCTAACCTAGGTCCGTTATCCGGACCAGGGACCCTCTATGGCGGGTAGTTTGACTGGGGCGGTCGCCTCCTAAAGAGTAACGGAGGCGCGCGATGGTATGCTCAGGCCGGTTGGAAACCGGCTGCAAGAGTGCAATGGCATAAGCATGCCTGACTGCGAGACCGACAGGTCGAGCAGAGACGAAAGTCGGTCATAGTGATCCGGTGGTCCCTCGTGGAAGGGCCATCGCTCAACGGATAAAAGGTACGCCGGGGATAACAGGCTGATACTGCCCAAGAGCTCATATCGACGGCAGTGTTTGGCACCTCGATGTCGGCTCATCACATCCTGGGGCTGGAGCAGGTCCCAAGGGTTTGGCTGTTCGCCAATTAAAGTGGTACGTGAGCTGGGTTCAGAACGTCGCGAGACAGTTTGGTCCCTATCTGCCGTGGGCGTCGATACTTGAAAGGAGTTGCCCCTAGTACGAGAGGACCGGGGTGAACATACCTCTGGTGTATCTGTCATTCCGCCAGGAGTGCCGCAGAGTAGCTATGTATGGACGGGATAACCGCTGAAAGCATCTAAGCGGGAAGCCTCCCTTAAGATAAGGTATTTTAGATCCGTCAGAGACCATGACGTTGATAGGCCAGGTGTGGAAGCGCAGTAATGTGTGGAGCTAACTGGTACTAATGATTTATTCGTGCTTGAGAATTCGCACTGTCAATGACAGGCCTGCTTGCGCAGTGTCCGTCTTGCGGTGGAGAAATACTCCGGCCAGACGCTCAATCACTAAACTACATCGATTTAAAACCCGCACATCCACAAGCTTCATTGCTTGGTGGTCCTAGCGACTGTGACCCACCCGATCCCATCTCGAACTCGGCCGTGAAACCAGTTAGCGCCGATGGTACTATGTCTTAAGGCATGGAAGAGTAGGTCGCCGCCAGGCATTGCAGCTTGTGGAAGCCCTTATGCAGGGTGTGCGGGAAATAACCCATTCACTTGTCAAAGGGCTCTCCTTATTTAGGATAGCCCTTTTGGCGTCTCTATGGCCCTTGTGGTCCGTGGTCTAGATCACAGACGCCTAGCTAGGTAGCGCGGGATGGAGCAGTCCGGTAGCTCGTCAGGCTCATAACCTGAAGGTCGTTGGTTCAAATCCAACTCCCGCAACCACCTAGTACAAGCATTTAAAGCAGAAACTGCAATCAGCTGAGTGCGTGAGTGGGGCCTTTGGGCCGGTTGCTGACCATCCGCTCCGGGCGAAGGAAGGGCGCAAAGCCGCCGTTCTGCTAACAACCCAAAAAATGACGCTCTCCACGGCTTAGAACCGATGCCAGTCTAGAAAACCGAAAGCGGCGAGAGATGTCGGGACTGACCGGCCAAGCCTTGCTGCCAAGTGTTACCTCACTAAACACTCGCGGGATGTGAGGCAGTCCGGTGTTCTGGTTCAACATCCTGATGGATTAGGATTAGCGCAATGGCTCCAACCCGACAGGCCTAGTGGCCCTGTCCATAATCATGCTCCCATGTTCATGCTCTTCTCTAGAACCGGAATGGCACCCTTGCACTTATTGTGAAATCCGGCGCGTCCGTGGTCATGCCCACACCCACACTTGTGAGTAGCGAAGCTCTCTCGGTCAACGCGAAGGTCGCTCCCAGATTGAGGAGGCCTACGGTCGATCCGCTACCGATGACATCGCTGTATTCCTCATCGACAAAGCGCAAACGCGTTTCATCCCCGAAGCGCACCGTAAAACTGCTTGAGAGGCTCGACTTTTCATTCAGTGCGAAGGCCAGCCCGGCGCCGAACTGGATCGAATTGCCAATGTCCACGCGGCCGGGCTGGTCGCCTTCAATTTCGTCAATATCGGGAAAACTCCGAGGGAAATTGTGGAAATAGGTGACGTTGCCAAACACAATCATCGGGTCCAGCGTCTTAAGGACAGAAGCCCCGACGGAGCCAGCCCAGACACCGCTACCGGTTGATAGAGCAGCTGGGACTTCAAGATTGCCCTCTGTGCCTGCAATCTCGACAAGCTCGATTCCAAAAGGGTCCCGGCCCGTAGGAGGCTTAACCCTCGCGTTTAGAACGACGTCGGGCCTGCGCACGGTTTCCTGCAATAAGCGGTAACTTGCGCCCAAACTGATATCTCCGATACCGAACTCTTCAACTCGAGCGTCAGCCAGCCCCGCTGCATTGCCTCCAGCGCCCCCGGATTGAAAAACCGACGACCGGTAGATCAAGGGAACACTGACATCGAACTGCAACCGGTCAGTGGGGGCGAAACGTCCAGTGAAATCCGTTGTGATGATGTCCGAGCTTTGCTCGTCAACGCTGATACGGCCCAGAAAGATTGCGTCTAGCGCGAGAAAGCCACTGAGATTTATCCGCGCATCGTCGAAATGGGTGTAATTGACCCCTGCCTCGAAACTGAACCGTCTCCCGAAATAGCCTTGGGTGTCCTCAGTGATGTCGGTGACCGACTGTGATGGAGCTGGTTCGCGCCTACGCCCGGGTTCGGTGTCTTCCGGAGCGCCTGCCTGATCCTGAACAGCCGTGCTGACGAACTGCCTTGGCCCCCTCTGCAATTCGACTTGGTCACCATGATAAGTGGGAGCCATAAGGTTCGTGCCAAAACCGCAGCCTCTCAGGGCTGCCTGCTCCTTAGCGTTGAGCGGATATGCGCCGGCTAAGCCAGCAACTCTCTCTAGCCTTTCCAGCCGCTCTTCAAGCTCGGTGATGCGTTTTTGTGCTAGAACGTCACGTGCGCGCAGGCCTGCGATCTCAGCTTCCGTTGCACTGCTGTCGATCACCTGATCGTCCAGGTCGACTGCTTCGTATCCGATTTGCGGGGTATCTGACAGGGCTTGACCTAGCTCCTGGGCACGGGCCTGTGCAGTGACAATGAGCGGCAATGCGGTCGCAATCATTAGCGTCACGCTGCGCATTCTTTTCGTGTTCGACATTTGATTTCTCCCCTCCCGTCAATCAAATCCTTCTCGTTCGTTCTGCGCATTTATGGATGGAGCAGCACCCACAAGGTGGCGACATCGGGGATGCCGCTCTGATCCAATCTGGCAATTTGTTGAAAGCGGCTCAGAGCCTCGCGGTATTCCGGCGAATCCTTCCCATCGCGCTCGCCCGCGAAAAGGCCGCGCAACGCCAACTGGTTTTGCGTGCGTCGAATGATCTTCTCATAGACGAGCACGCTCTTGTCACCTTGACGCAGTTCCACCAATTCTGACTCGCTCGCCAAACGATGCGGCATCATCGATACGACGAGTCTCTGCGCGACCATCGCAAGGCGATCATCGCTTGACTGCATGCAATGTTGATCAAGGATGAGCGCAAAAGCCTCAACTGTGTGCCACGGAGCCAAGTCAAAAGTATTGGGTTCATAGCGGTTGGCAGCAGTGAGGTATCCTTCGATAAAGCCAAGATAGCGAGCCGCCTGCTGAGGGTTATTATCCCGGGCCTCAGTATAGGCCGCGCAGCTCGCGCGTCCCGCACCTTCTACGGCGAATTGCCGATCAGCCGTTTCAGCCCGCGCCATTGCGGTTCCAAAGAGAAGGCAGAAGATGACGATTGCCAGCATCAATCCAGCCACCCACGATCTCGTACGATCATATGAACTTTGGTTTGCTCTGAAATAGTCCGTCACATTCCCCTCCCTTTCATCGCCGACAGGGCAGTCTGAACGTTGTGCTGCTGTGCGCGGCGCAGATCATCCACCCCGATTGTGATCGCCATCTCATTGCGTATCGAATTGAGGCTGCTTTGGAGGATTACGTGCTGGGCGGCCTGATTCATCTCGCCGCTTATTCCTTGTCGGACCGAATCATTGCCACGCGTCATCGCAATGCCCAGCTGATTTCGGGCCACCTGAAAGTCGATGAATTCACCACCATCTGTCACGAGGGTAGCGCTGGAATCAATTGACGAGACGTCGCCCATTGAGGGCGACTGAATCGATCCATTGGGGACTACGGATACACTGAGTGTATTGAGTACGCTGTTGCCCGATCCGGCGATTTCCTGTGTCTGGACCAGGCCCTCAACACCTTCCAGGCGGCCAATCGAGAATGTTGAGTTCATCGCATCTGAAGCGAGGCCAAAACTGCTCCCGGTTTGCAGGCCGCCTACGTCCATTGTCGCATCGCCGCAATCCTCACAGGTACGGTCCCAAGAGATCTGGATCATCGGTAATGCACCGTCCAGATTTCCCGCTCCATTCGCGAAGTCGACTGTGAACTGCAATGTCGCAAGGACTGTCACCCCATCGGCGCTTTGCCAACTCTGAAGAAGCTCGACGCCGAAGAAATGAATGTTGTTTGCCCGCACGAATTTTCCACGCATTTTGGAGAGTTCTTCGTCGGAAACCTCGCGGCCTAAACCTTCCAGCCCGGTTGCGGGCGGCGCGGCTGCAATCAGGCTCAATGAGGCGATGCTCAACATGAGACAGCCCGTAAGTCGGTGAGCACGTCCCGGCATCGTTCTGCCTGGGTTGCAGTGATGATAGTTGGAGCGTTGCATCTTTAGGTCTCCTAGAAAACGAAGCTGTAAGTGGGCCCAAGACCCTGGTCATAGATTTCAGCGTTCGGAACCGGTGAGCGCATTTTGTAGAGGCGCGCGGCAGAAAGGGGTGGGGGTGGATCAAGAAGTACGGTGTCAGGATCAAATCCCTCGCCCACAATGACGAAGATCACATTGTTCCAAGCCTCTTCGAATTCGCGGCGCGACATCGTTCTGTTGCCGAGCGCAGGGTCCCCGATTTGAATGAAGTCCTTGCTGACTTTGCGAACCACGACGAAGTGCTTGTAATTCTTGATATCTATCAAAGCTATTCCAGGGACCTTCAGTCTCTGAAGAGCGTCGTACTCAACCTCGTAGCCTTGCCCGGTCATTCCAACGGCGAGCACGTAATTCTTCATGTCGAGAAGCGAGAAACCCTTTTCACGGATCACGTCAGGGTCAGCAATCTTGAGCATATTGACTAGCACTTGCTGTTCGCTCGTGTTCTTGTCGTATGCAAAGTTGAAGATCGTCGCGAGCGCAGCAGCCCCGCAGCTGAAGTCGGTTTGCTGACGCACCAGATTGGTGAATTTGCGCGTCCGCCAACTTGAGACGTTCTTGTAGAGAGGCTGCGTGCGCAACCCTTCCTGACCGACGGCGAAAGGCTGTATCCCCTCTGGAGCGGTCGCACAGCCGGACAGGCTGGCAAGGCACAAGGAGCCTATTATCAAGGAAGTAAGTTGCCGCATTTCGTAATGCCTCGTGCATTGTGAAAGGGGGGACAGGGGACCGCTTGGATAGAGGCCCCCTGTCCTAGGACGGCTCCTTCAGGGGCCGTCGCGGGGGCCTTTACGAGTCGCCGCCGCCACCACCGCCGCCGTTTCCGGCGCCGGCTTCACCGACTGCTGCAACCAGCGAGTTCATCTGCTGGTTGAAGTTGCCAGCGGCGAGGTTCACACCAAGATTGCCCGATCCTGTGTAGGTTCCAGCATTGATGATGTTCGTCTCATCCTGAATATTGGCGAAGTTCCCGACACTTGCCTGGATCACGCCAGCCGTTGCCTCGGCCATTGCCGCATCTGTTGCGACAGCAAGAACCAGGGCATTTTTCTGCAAGTTCATGTTGCCAGCAGCCGCGTTCAAGCCAAGGTTACCGTTAGCATTGATCGTAGCATCACCATCAAATACCGTGTTGCGGGTGCGGAAGTTGTTCTTGTCATCTTCCTCCAGCGTATTCGGATCATCGTTGATGTTGTTCAGCGTGGTGAGCTGCAGCGCGGTGAGCGATGCTTCTGCCATGCCGCCCGTATCATCATCGTCACCTTCGAAGTTTGAAACCGCGAGGGCAGCAATGTTGTCCTGGATATTGAAGTTACCTGCCGACAGGTTCATCCCGACATTGCCTTCAACATCGACCGAGAAACCTGCGATCGTGTTGATCAGTGGGGCAAAGAAGCCAGCTCGGATCTGTGGTTGGACTACGCCATCGGTGAGCCCGTCGTTCGGATCCTGACCGGCTTCGCTGATGCCGGGACCGAAGACCTCATCAACAAAGCCGTTTTCACCATTGAGCTCATTCTCTTCGTTGAACCACAGCGTGTTGCCAACTAGAGATTGCTTGTTGTCGACCACGGCGACAGCCGCTGCATCGACATTGATGTCACCATTAAGATTGACGGTACCCGCAAGGGTCACATCCTTGGTGAAATCGATATCGGTTTCAATCTCCGTTTCGATCTCATTCTCGTAGTGCACTTCCACAGTACCCTCGAGACCAAGTTCGACACCGGGGGCTGGCCGCTCCTCGAGTGAGTCACCCAGTTCATCAACGATGTCATCGACGATATCCTGCGCAAGAACGGATGTCGGTGCGAAGGCTACGGCTGCTGCCGCTACTCCCGTCAGGAGCACATGTTTACGCATTGTCTTTCTCCTTCATAGTGCTTCAGTTCGTGCCGGCCTCCATGGACAGCACAGCGACATTGGCCGAGGAATTCCCCGTGCCACCGATGAGGCTGACTTGGACGATCCCGCTGCTGTCGCGGAACGCGCCCGGATCGATCCGGGCGATATGTTCCGACTTTGCGGGGCCGTCGCTTATGCTCAACGGTTCGGAGGAAGCGCGGGTCTGCGACAGGATCGCCGCCGATGCGACCCGCCCTTCCAATCCTGTTGTGATCATTGCGATATTGGCTTGTTGGTTGTTGGCGCCCGCCACGATATTGATTGCGGTTAAGCCGTGGCTGCCAGCAAAGGCATTCTCTGAAATTCTTGCTTCGTAGCGACGACCAGGCACTGGACCAGTGTTCTCACCAAGCTGAGAAATGGCTGCTGTATTTATCGCGACATCCCCTGTGGCGATTGATGCAATATTGGCCTGTTGGTTGCCGTCTCCGGCGGCAATGTTGAGGTGTCTTACACCTTCAAATCCGCCCACTTCGCTGTCGATGACGACATAATCACCAGGCTTGGCGGATGGCGTATCGCCTGTATCCTGCGCGACCGCCGGCCAGGCTTGAAAGAGTGCCAAGGTGCAGGCGGCATGGCCTACAAGGCGGGCGATACCAGTCATTGGCCGCCACCATTTGAACTACCGGCCGCGCCGATTGCGCGTGAAAGCGAGCCCAGCGCGCTGTTAACTGCCGCGTTTGCTGAACCAAGGCCTGATCCAATCGAGCTGGCAACGACTGACCCTCCTCCCGTTTCGGTAATGCCATTTGGCGACACCAATCCGTTTCGCTCCAGCGCACCGGATACCAAGGCGTTGGAGGAACGAGTTGCGGAAGCAATCTGCGAGAACTGGTCGATCCCATCGAGTGCTGACGAAGTAATCTGCGCAGCCTGAGCGTCATCAAGCTCGGATATCCCGAGTCTGATTGCACCCTCAAATGCCTGATTGGGGATCAGAGACACTTCGAGAATGTCGCCCGACCCAGTCGCTTGCGCTGGCCTGGTTGGCACTTCGCGAGTGATTAGCAGGCTTCCCGGAGATGGTTCACCACCGGCTTGCGCAGTTTGGGCTGCGAGGCTCATCGGCCAAGCGACCGAAACCAGCGCGGCGAAAATCGAAAGTCGGCCAGCTGCGCCAAGAGGACGCAGTTGATTGCTTCGCAGATTGCGATGCATGATCCCTCTCCCACTTTTTGGGGAAGGAACAACTGTCCCATCCCCCCATTGCGATAGAGAGAATGCATGAGCTGGAGAGGGAAAGCTATCCGAGCGAATCCCCTGAGCCTTGTTCCAAGGTCGAATCGCCGAGGTGATTCTATGTGAGCAAAAATCCCTACTGGAAAATACCCAGTGTACGTGAAGTCAGCAAAGGTTTCTCGCTACTGATTGATCGATATCAATGTTCTTCCAAAGATTTCCCGACCATAAAACAGCATCATAGGTCCAGACGCGCGCCGAACAGGAGTTCTCCTGCTTTTATTGGTAGCCGCGCCTACTGGTGTTGATGTATTGTAATATTTCTCGGGGGCGACTCGTCATTAGCCGATAACGGAAGTCTTGATCTTAGCGATACGCAATATCGAGATCAGAGATCGCCTGCTATACAATCACAATCCTTGGGTCTGCGATAGAGAAAGTCTTGCGGTAGGAGGAAAGACTTGTGATTATTGATGACGATGATGAACCCTTGCGTTTAACACTTCGCGAAACAGAGATTCTGCAGCTTGCTGCTCTCGGACTGACGACGAAGGAAATGGCTCAAAGGGCGGAGATTGCTCCAAGCACTGTGGAACGACACATTGAAAACACGCGCCTCAAGATGCGCGCCAAGAATCGCGTCCATATGATAAGCAAGGCGATAGCAGCCGGACTGTTGACTATCGAAGATAGCGAGAGCGCGACCGAGCAAGGGCCAAACACGCTGTCTGCCTGATTGCCCTTGCGCAAGATCATCTCCAACACAGTCAAAGGGTGTCTTTTCGCAAGGATATTGTATCGCGGTTCATCTCAACGGCTAAAGCATCATTCGAGGATGAAAAGATGGATCGCACGAAGGTGCTCTTGCAATACGCGCTTCCCAAGCGCCTGCTCACGGCAACTGCGGGCCGCTTTGCTCGGGCACATGGCGGGGTAATGACGACGCGGATGATACGCTGGTTCATCGGCAGATATGGCGTCGACATGACCGAGGCGCAAAACCCGGACATCCACAGTTACGCCAGCTTCAACGACTTCTTTACCCGGCCACTGAAGGCTGGCGCACGCCCGCTGGCTCCCTCTGATTTCATCTGCCCGGTAGACGGCGCGATTAGTCAGCTTGGCGCGATAGAGGATGGTCATATGGTCCAAGCCAAGGGACACCGCTTCACCGCCACTGACCTTATTGGCGGCGATCCTGAATTGGCCGAGCATTTTCGTGACGGCAGTTTTGCCAATATATATCTGTCGCCAAAAGACTATCACCGTATCCACATGCCGTGCGCTGGAAAGCTCAGGCAGATGACTTATGTTCCGGGGGCCTTGCTTTCGGTAAACCCGGTCACAGCGCGCGGTGTGCCGAACCTGTTTGCGCGCAACGAGCGTGTGGTGTGTATCTTCGAATCGCCAGAACACGGGCTTTTCGCGATGGTGCTGGTCGGTGCAACTATAGTCGGCAGCATGGCTACTGTGTGGCATGGCGTGGTCAATTCAAGCCGAAGCAATCAGGTTTCAAGCTGGGCCTACGATGATCACGATGTCGTGTTGAACAAGGGGGAGGAGATGGGACGGTTTCTCTTGGGTTCCACTGTGGTCATGCTGTTCGAGCAGGACACAATCGCATTCAACGAGGGTTGGGCGCCAGAACGTCCAGTGCGCTTAGGCGAGCGGATGGGCGAGCCGATGGGCGATCAGAAGGGTGATGGTCCGGTTTAACTCGACCTTTATGGCTGGCCTCCTAGAAGCGCGTGCGGCCCGGCCCAGAAGGTGTTGTCGCCGCTCAGTCCGCCTCGGGGCGCGACAAAGATCGACGTCGATCCCAGACCTCCCTTAACGCACAATCGGTGATTTTCCCTAGGCGAGATACCTAGCTGTTCAGAAGCAAGGCTTACTGAACAACTGACTATGACTTGTCCTCCCCAGACGTATTGCTCAAGCAAATGAGGAACAGGTGTGACGATCAATCAGGCAAGCCGCCGCTTAGGTACGGGTGTTATCGCGATCATGCTTTTGGCCGCTGTTGTAGCGGTGTTTGGCATCAACGAAATCAGGTTCGGCGGCGAAATGGATCGCCGTGATAGCCAGGTCAATGAATTCAAGGCGGACATTTTGCCTCCGCCCGAATATCTGGTCGAAAGCTATCTTGTAGCGAACCTGCTGGTGCGCGAACGGCGCAATTTCGATGATCATGTCACAACCCTTGCGCGGCTCAAAGGCGAGTGGCGCGAGCGTGCAGATTACTGGGCCGTTTCTGATCTTGATGATGAGTTAAAGTCGGGCATTGCCCAAACTGTAGCAACCGACGGCACCGCGTTCTGGCGCGAGATTGACCGTGGCCTGATCCCGGCGGTTCGAAGCGGCGATGAAAGCGCTGCGCAAGCTTCGCTTCGCCGCCTTGGAGAGCACTACGGCTCGCACCGGGAGACGATCGACGCATTGGTTATCGGTGCGGATGCGCTTTCGGATAACCTTGCTGAGAGCTCAAGTTCGACTGTGGCCTTGGTTAAAGTTATGCTTGGGCTCACGGGCCTCGCGATCCTCGCCACGATTATCGGCACTTTGTATGTGCTACGCAGGAAAGTGCTCACGCCTTTGGGCGAAACCGCTGAAACGATGGCGGCGATGGCTGCGGGAGATCTTGATGCAGGCATCCGATCCGAGCACCGCGAAGACGAAATTGGCACTATGACCCGCGCAATCGAAGTCTTCAGAAAAGGCAGCAAGCAGCAGGTCGAAGACGGCATCAAACAAGAAGAGGTGGTCGATGTGGTCTTCGCCGCTCTCCAGCGTCTTGCCAAAGGCGACCTGGCATTCCGAATGGTCAAAGAACTTGATCCAAAATACGAGGCGCTGCGCCATGGATACAACAATTCGGCCAAACAAGTCGAAGCGCTGATCGAACAGGTGCGTTTGTCGGTTGAAAACGTAAAGCAAGGCGCCAGCGAGATCAGTTTTGCTACCGATGACCTCTCCCAGCGTAATGAGACGCAAGCCGCCAGCCTTGAGGAAAGTGCGGCCGCAATGAACCAGGTGACCGAACTTGTGCGTCAAACGGCCAGCAACGCTTCTGAAGCGAAGCAGTCGATTGACGAAACCCACAAGGAGGCCCGCAAAGGCGGGGACGTGGTCAAGGATGCCGTCAAAGCGATGGATTCGATCGAGACCTCATCCAAAGAGATCACGCAGATCATCGATGTGATTGACGGGATCGCGTTTCAGACAAACTTGCTTGCTCTGAATGCCGGTGTTGAGGCGGCACGCGCTGGCGAGGCGGGCAAAGGTTTTGCTGTGGTTGCAACCGAAGTGCGCGCGCTGGCACAGCGCAGCGCCGAGGCCGCCAATGACATCAAACAGCTCATTTCTACTTCGACAAACCTCGTTGATGAAGGCGTGTCCCTGGTCGGCGAGACGGGAGTGCTGCTGGAAGGGATTGTCACGCGAATTGGCGAGGTTAACTCACAGATTCAGAAGATTGCCGACAGCGCCGAAGTCCAAGCGACCAATATCGAGCAAGTGAGCGGTGCAGTGAACAATATGGACAAAATGACCCAGCAAAACGCGGCCATGGTCGAAGAAACCGCGGCAACCGCGCGTAATCTGTCCGAGCAGGCGCAAGGGCTTGGTTCTTTGGTTCTCCAGTTCCGCACAGATCGGCGAAAATCCCCCCGCGATGGGCCGAATGCACAAGATGAGAGCGTGTATCTGGCGATGCGCAATTCTGGGAGGCAAGCCTCGCACCAATTGGTTCACGAGGCGCCTTCTGGTCGGGCAAGCGGACATCAAAACCGCCCGGCAAGCTCCACCCACTCAGCGCGCAAAGCGGCATCTCTTCCAGTCTCAGGCAATCTGGCGCTTAAGCCGGAATATGACAGCAAAGAAGACGATCAGGACTGGAGCGAATTCTAGGCTCAGGACCTATTAATCCCTCCATCGAGGCGCCGGAATGACGAACATATCGGGCGAAAGCGCGAAAATGGCCCCGTGCTGCGTCATAAAGGTTTGAAAGACCGCCGGTATTCCTGCACCTTTACTCCTTGCGCAAGGCCATTTTGCTTCAAACCTCGAAGGTGGGATTAATAGGTCCTGAGCCTAGGCGGCAAAGGCATAGTGGAAAGCGCTGGACATCAGGCTGTGCAGGCTTGGTGTCCAGCGCCTGTCCAGCGCACGGATCAAAGCTATTGCCCGGTGGTCCAGTTGAGATCGCCCGCATAACGATGCGACAGCTTTCCGCCTTCATCGATCAAAAGCAGGTGCAGCCAACGATTGTCGAAAAGCTCGCGAACTTGGGGGTGCTTTTCCAAAACGGCGGTGACGGCCGCGGCGGGTGCTTCGACACATACTGACAGCCTTAGCGGCTCATGGACCAGATTTTCGCCATCATGGACGGATTGCCACGAAAGCCCTGCGCGCATGTTGCCGCCATTGCCTTCGAACACGCCGATCCCGCCCACGACATTATGGAGCAGCTTGTTGCCAGCGCCAAATGCATCGGGGGCAACGCTTGACCCGTAATACTGCAGGCTGATCCAGCTCGCGACAACGACAGGTGCCGTCATGATAAGCTCAAGCACGGGAAAGCCATTGGCTTCGTCCTGGCGCCAATCGTAATCGTGCAGAAACGCCCGCCCTTGAAGCGCACGCCCGCTGGTGCGGTGGCGAGGGGCAGCGATAAAGGCCTTGCATCCGGCAAGTCCCCATTCCGGGCGAACTTCGGCCCAGTCGCGCGCGCGCCGGGCAATGTCAGAGGCATTTGCCGCGTGCGGCAATCGCGGCGCACGCTCTGCCCGTGCAAGAGCGCCCGCTGCATCAAGCCAACGGCGAACCTGTCCAAGATCAGCGGGGGCATTCTCCCCAAGGTCGCCGTCGTAAATCGTCACTTTGTCAGTGGTCGTATCGTGCAATGCACCGATGAAAACGGTGTCGCTGGGCACTTGAATGCCGCGCTCAGCAAGCCCGCTTCGAACTTGTGTGTCGTTCAAAAGCCCTGCGAGCAGGCGCGCGTTGACCTCGCCCGAATACCCGCCGCACGCACCGCAATGCAGCCCGCTGGCATGGGGGTTGTTGGTGACGTTTGCGCCATGCCCCGCGATCAGGACGACTGAGGCGAAATTGGTCGTCAGGGACATCGCGCGCAGGATCGTTTGCGCTGCGTCAATTCTGGCATCCAGAGACAATTCAGGATCAAGACGCGGTGCCGGTCCACCCGGCGCGTTCGTCCCTTTCAGGCCCATCGCATCGCGCAAAAGCTTCATAACGTAGACAGGTCCCGTCGCCTCGACAAAGGCGAAAGAGGAGACTGCCGCAAATTTGAAGCGCCCCCATGCCCGCTTTGCTCGCAGGCTAAAACGCGTGGCGCGGTCTTCATCTGCATCCGCGTGCGTGCCCGAAACGGTTGTCACCGATGGGTTAAGCAGCACCGGCAATCGGTGTTCCGCAATGTCAGAGGCAAAGCTGCGGTGCTCTGCGGCAAGGCCAAAGAACCCTGCAAAGCCAAGCGTCTGGATTGCAGGATCGGCACTCTCGAGCGCCCGGCGGAACACTTCGGAGCGAACGTCGATACAAAAGGCTGCTTGAAGCGCGGGACGCTCGGCGCTGGACGCAGTGCCCGTCTCAAGAAGGGTGGCGCTCAATTCCCGCTGCGCTGCGCGTTCGCAAGCTTCTTGGAGGATTTCGTCGATCACATCGTCCTGATCGGCGACTGATCTTGCGCCTGTATCTTGTGCATGGGCCGCGCGCACCGTGCCCCACTCCTCATCAATTGCGGCTCGGTTCTGGAGATAGAGCGCCTCTTCCCACACCAGACGAATGGCGAGCAGGTCAGACACCACGGCAGTGTTCGTTCCGGCAAGTTCGGCCTGCCATAGCTGATAACGGGCAAACTGTGCCCAACCGCCAAGCGAAAACAACATTTGATGGAAGAAGCCCGGCAGTGCTTGTGATGAAAGACCCAGCGTATCGACCGCGCGCATGATAAGCGCGTGCGGGTTCTGCGGGGCTTCGGCAACAAAGCGGGCAAAGCCTGAAAGCCCCATAATTTCCGGGGTCAGATCATGCATCGCATGGGTGCGCCACGCTGCCCAGGCCGAACGCCCAGCGATTGCAGGCCAGAGCGCTTGGCCCTGGTCGAAATGGCTGCTTGCCCATGTGCCGATTCGATCAGCGATAATGCACGGCCAGTCTGTGCCGTTCGCCCCGGCGGCCAGAGTGGCAATATCAGGCAAAGCGGCAGGATTTGACCGATCACTTTTGATCGAAGCGCGCAAAGCCTCCAGATTATCCGGCGTGTCTTTGTGTACCGATGAAAGCAGGGCCTGTGCCAAATCCGCCTCTGCAATCTCGCCGCTTTCAATCTTGTCGCGGTAATATGCGCGCGGCATTGTGACCGGTACGCCTGCAACAGAGCGCAGCTGCGCAGCGGTTTGAGCAAGGGTCTGACCCGTCTGCCCCAGAAAGGGGTTCACCGCGACAGAGGATGCGAGCGGCCACACGGGCGGGATCTGGCGCACGGCGTGTTCGATCGCTTCTTCGACGCTGGTGGCAAGAACAGCGGCGTCAAGCGGCGTGACTTTGGTCGGTGCGTTCATGGCAAGGGTGCTTTCTTGAAGGATTTCAACGGGGCGTGCGGGTTGACCAATTGCCAACCAACCGGTCGAACACGGCGTTCGCATATAGGCCGTTGGAAAGATGAACGCGCAGGCCAGCGGCGGCGGGATGGCCAGCCCAGCGCGGGAAAAACGCCTGCGCAACCGCGGTCAGCCCAAAGCTTGCCACCGCCAGAATGATGAGGGTCCATTCAAGTGCGCCGGGTGCCGGAGTATCTGGCAATGTGCCAGCCGTAAGCCACTCTGAACCACGCTGAAGAATGAAATAGCCCAGCGAGGTGAAGAGGGAATAGAGCGCGGTTTTGAATGTCAGTTCGCGCGGGGCCTTGTCGGCAAGCCCCTGAGCCAGCAGATAGGCAACCCCGAATACAAGGATCGCGCCAAGTCCGATGGCCTGCGGGCTTTTATCCGCAAGGCCAAAAAGGGCTCCGATGACGGCGTAAATGCCAAGTGCCAATGCGAAGGCCATGCCAACATTAAGCCCGCTTGGCACGGCGATGGGTCCGGGCCTGCGAATAGAGGTCACCACATCGACCGCAGAACCCGATGAAAGGAACGCGTGCGCCTTGTAAAAAGAGTGCGCAACAATATGGAGCAGCGCAAGTGGGAACAGTGCCAGACCACACTGCATGATCATGAAACCCATCTGCGCAATGGTTGACCATGCGAGCGAGTTTTTAACCGCCGACTGGCTGAGCATGGCAAGCCCGCCCAGCAGCGCGCTAAAGCCGCCGACCATCACCAGAACGGCGAGCACTCCGGGGGACAATAGCATCACATCGGCAAAACGTATGAGCAAGAAGCCGCCGCCGTTCACAACGCCTGCGTGCAGCAGCGCGGATACGGGCGTGGGTGTATCGACCACTTCCGTCAGCCAGCCGTGCATAGGGAATTGAACCGATTTGAGGACCGCTGCTATCGCCAGCAATGCCGCCGCGCCCACGACCGCGCCAGATCCTGCACCTGCACCAGCATTGGCGCGGGCATCGGCAAGGATGCTTCCAAGGTCAACCGTGCCAAAGCTTGCCCACAACAAGGCAATCGCGCCAAGCAGAGCGATATCGCTGGCGCGTGCGACGATGAACTTCTTGCGCGCGCCGCGAACCGCTTGAAGCCGCTCTGGATAGAACAAAAGCAAGCGGTGAAGGCAAAGGCTGATCCCGACCCATGACAATGCAAGGTGGACAAGATTGCCCGCCAGAACAAACAGCAAAACTGCCGCAAGCGTTGCACACATCCAGCCGATGAACGCGCCCTGCCGCTCCTCACCATCAAGATAGGTTGCAGAATACCGCAGCACGACCCAGCCGATGACCGAGATCATCGTGAGCATTGTGACGCTTACCGTGTCGAGCCGTGCTGACAATCCGATCTCGCCAAAACCCAAGACTTGCGAGGTCATCGGTCCACCAAAAATCAACTGCGCGATGCTGGCAAAGGAGACGGCGATGGCTGTCAGGGCGGCTGCTTGAGCTGCGCGCAAGAGCCACGCCGGGCGTTGACCTGGACTAAACGGCGCAAGAATTGCGACCAATGCAATCAGGAGTGGCGCTGCAAACGGCAAGAGGGGATGGATCATGGGGGCTCCGC
Source organism: Erythrobacter longus (assembly GCF_000715015.1). Lineage (GTDB taxonomy): Bacteria > Pseudomonadota > Alphaproteobacteria > Sphingomonadales > Sphingomonadaceae > Erythrobacter > Erythrobacter longus. The sequence goes on along the minus strand of NZ_JMIW01000006.1, from coordinate 73,547 downwards.
AAGGGTCGGATTAAGACGTGAGGAGCCGGATAGGCGGATCAGAAAATTAATAAAAATACATTGTTCATTACATTATGTTCTGTTTTAACGAACGATATGAATGAGCTCAATTATCACCATCTGCGTTACTTTCAGGCGGTCGCGGTTGAGGGAAACCTGACGCGCGCTGCGGCTCACCTCAATGTGTCGCAATCCGCCGTTTCAACGCAGATTCGCCTGCTGGAAGAGCGGCTGGGTCAGCAATTGTTCGAACGGCGTGGCCGCGCGTTGCTGCTAACAGAGGCGGGGCGTATCGCGCTGGATTATGCCAATTCGATCTTCGCAAGCGGTGATGAATTGATCGCCACCCTTCAGGCAAGTGGCCAACAGCGCAAAGCTTTGCGGGTGGGGTCCCTTGCAACGCTGTCACGCAACTTTCAGTTGAAGTTTCTGCGCCCGCTATTGGGAAGGCCCGATGTCGAGGTTATCTTGCGCTCTGGCAGCGAGGGCGAATTGTTCGGCGCGCTTGCCGACCTTCATCTCGACCTTGTGCTCACCAATCAGCAACCGCCCGCTGACAGATTGACCCATTATGTGGTCCGCGCGCTTGATGAACAACCGATCAGCCTGATCGCGACGCCCGCTCTTGCGACTGGCGATCTCAGCCTGAAACAGCGGCTAAGCCAATATCCGGTAGTCCTGACGACGACGGGCTCTGCGCTCAGGATCGGGTTTGATGCTTTGACGGACCGGCTGGGGATCAAGCCTCAGATTGCAGCGGAAGTGGATGACATGGCGATGATGCGATTGCTTGCCCGCGAAGGCGTGGGCTTGGCCCCGCTTCCCCCGATTGTGGTCCGCGATGAGCTTGCGCGCGGTGAACTTATCGAATGCGCGCAATTGCCCAGTATCACCGAGAGTTTTTACGGCGTTACGGTCGAGCGCAAATTCCCCAATCCGCTGCTGGAGCTTTTGATCTAGATGCGGGTCTTGTTCGACAATCCTTTGCCGATAGAGGAAGGTGCTCGCATGAAGCTTTCTCATCCTTTTGATCCACCGCGCTGGCCTTTTCTTGGCTGGTCGACGGCGGCCATCGCGGGGGTTGCTGCGCCGCTGATCGTTCTTTGGGTTTTGGCGCAAGCCGGGGCGCAAGCGGGGGCGCAACTGGGGGCGGGGGCGAATGCGGAGGTGTCTTATGAAGGAGCCATTGCACCTGCGTTGGCGCCGCTCCTTTCGCTTGGCATGATGGGGGTCGGCATGATTGGGGCGGCCGTGACGGGACGATTATGGGTGGGCACAGCGCTGGCCGCTGCAAATGCTGCTTTTCTTGCTATCCTGGCCATCGCCCTTGGGCTGATTTCAGCGCCTTTTTCCGCGGCTGCAATGATAACCGTGATCGCCGCTGTTTCGATCGCCGGTTTCAGCTTTTCGGCGCGAGGCGCGCTTTTCACCCGCAGCGCATCTCCGCTCGGCTGGTTGGTCGCAGTGGGCGTTGTTGCAGGCGAGGCGGCGATTTTGGTCACCGCCTTTGTCCGACCGGGCGCCTTGCCGGACTGGCTCCTTGCTCTGCTGCCCGCGCAATGGGCCAGTATCGCCCTGCAATCGGCCCTTGGCGGCAATTTCACCGCGCAGGCCTTCGCTGCAATGGCGGCGCTCTTGGGAACTGCTGCGGCAACCTTGCTCGTCACCTATTTATGGCCGCGCCGATGGACCTATTCGATCATGTTTACAACATGGCTCGCCTTGTCTGCGCTTGTATGGTCGTCGGCTGGCCTGGCCTGATCGCCCAAGCCGAAACCCATCGCGGCTATTCAAAACCGCGCACGGGAAAATCTGGCGAGCGCTGGATCCAATTCAGCTTTGAATAGTCGCACGCGCCGTCGGTCACATGGAGCGTAAAGGCATGACGCGGTTTATCGGACCGGTTGGGCGGGCTGTAATGCGGCAAAAGACCATGGAAAAGCACCAGCGTCCCCGCTTTCACCTCAAGCGGCATCGCGCACATATCATCTGGCCAAGGGTCATCGGACAGATCATCCATCTGCGTGGCCCCATCTTTCAGGCAAAACCTTTGCCGCAAAGGGGTATCGATGCCATCCTTGCTGACCCAAAGGCAGCCATTTTCAATCGTCGCATCATCGATCGCAAACCAGAATGTGAGCACGGAAATGGGAGTGGTGTAGAAAAACGTCGCGTCCTGGTGCCAATGCACCTCGCCCCCGATGCGCGGCTGTTTGAAAATATACATCGACTGCCAGATTTGTGGGGTCTTTTGACCCAACGCCTTGGCCACTGCGCCGCATTTGGGATCGCGTGAGAAACGTGCAAACACCGGATCAAGATCGTGCATCGCATGACCGATCTTATTGATAGATAACGCCTTTTCCTGAGCCAGCTGGCCATCGGCATCAAACGCTTCTTCCTCGAAAAAGCACCGCACCTTATCGCCAGAGGTCAGGAAATAATCATCGCGCGGGCGCGTTTCTTCCTTGGTCGTAAAGATCGACCTTTGCCCTTCTGCGTCAAAATCATCGATGATCGCCCCGGCGGCTTTGCGCAATTCTTCAAGCTCTTCGCGCGGCTTGAAATCTTCCAGCACGATATAGCCTTGCTTCTTGAATGCCTGAATATCGTGTTCGCTCAGCATTAGCGATTTATCCTCGTGCCACTGTTTCAAGCAGCTCAGCGGTCACAGGGTATCCCGCATCCTGCATGATCGTCAGCATCGGCTGCGGACCGCTGGCGTCGATTTTGGGGATGATGGTTTTGACCGGAATGGCCTCTGCCTGCGCGCGTGCTTCTTCAAAGCTTGCAAACAGGGCAAGGCGTTCAAGATTGCGTCTGGTTGGGAAGATCAACTTGATTTCCCCGTGCGCCGCCATATCAATTGCACCTTGTGCGCTGACCCAGAAAAGCCGCGTGTTTTCAGCCTCATCGGTGGAGACATCCACGTCGCCTGTGCCAAGGTTGGCAAGGTAGAACCGGGTGTCATAAACGCGCGGGATGTTCTCATTCTTGGGATACCAGCGGGCAAACGGCACGATCTGATCAAGGTCGAGCTCCCAATCAAATGCCTTGAGCACAGGCGCCAGAGTCTTTGTTTCGTCAAGCATGGCCCGCGCTTGTCTGGCGCGCGCGGCGTCAATTTCACCCTTCAGACCCAAGGCAAGGCCGGTTTCTTCAAGCGTTTCTCTGACCGCTGCAACCTGGTGCCCGGCTTCGTCAGCGGTCATTGCGCCGCCGCTTGCGGCTGCGACCTCTTCGCCAAGTGCAAAGTCCGCCTCATCGACGCGTCCTCCGGGGAAGACGGCCATCCCGCTCGCAAAGGTCATATTGCGCGAGCGAACCGTCATCAAAATCTCTGGCGCGCGCCCGTCCGGGCAATTGCGAAAGATGATGATGGTGGCAGCTGGAATGCCGTTTGGGGATTGTGAAGGTGAGTTGGAAGATTCGTCTGTCATCATACGCGATGATGCAGGCTTGGCGCTCACTTGCCAAGACCATCTGCCCGCAGACGGTGTGATCTTGGTGGATGTTTGTCGGAAAACCTTACAAGTCGATTTGGGTTAACGAAGGGGTAACCATCGTATGGCGCACAAATCCTCGAAATCGCGTTTTTGGCACGGGGGATGCATATGTTACATCGAAGAATGTGGTCTTCGAGTTGAGGCGATCCCTTCCTGGTCTCTGGGTATCGCCTCCCCGTTTTAAAAAGCCGTCTCGCATTTACCCGGTGCGAGGCGGTTTTTTGTTGGGCGGGTGTATTTGGGCGAAGAGGCGGATGCGTCTTCGCAAGGAAAGAAGCTTCTTACCCTTCGATCTTGGCGACCTTGTTGTCGTCCAACATCTGTTGAAGCTCGCCGGCTTCAAACATTTCCATCATGATGTCGCTGCCACCGACGAATTCGCCTTTGACGTAAAGCTGCGGGATGGTGGGCCACTCTGAATAGGTCTTGATGCCCTGGCGGATTTCCATGTCCTGCAGCACATCGACGCTTTCATATTGGACGCCGCAATGATCGAGGATCGCGACGGCGCGGCTGGAAAAGCCACATTGCGGGAAAAGCGGTGTGCCCTTCATGAAGAGAACCACATCGTTCTCACCAACAACAGAAGCGATACGGGTGTCAGCATCAGACATTACAAAGAACCTTCAAAAATCTCGTGTTATGTTTGGTTATTTGGGAACAACCGTGGTCACTTGCAAGGCGTGCAGTTCACCGCCCATTTTATCGCCAAAGGCGGCATAGACCATCTTGTGCTGTTGCACCCGGCTTTTGCCAGCAAACTGAGGCGCTGTGACCTTGGCGGCCCAATGGTCGTCATCGCCCGCCAGATCGGTAAGCTCGACTATGGCGCCGGGAAGGGCAGCTATGATCGCTGCCTCGATTTCATGTCCGGGCATGGGCATGAAGCTTAGCTCTGGCTCATGAATTGGCGCTTGGCCTCGATAGCCATTTCTTCAAGCTTTGCGCGGATGTCCGCCTCGGTGATGTCGGTCTCAGCAGCGGTAAGGTCACCCAAAAGCTTGCGGATGACGTCTTCATCGCCTGCTTCTTCAAAGTCAGCTTGAACGACAGCCTTTTTATAGGCTTCGGTTTCTTCTGCGGTCAGCTTCATTTCGCCCGCTGCCCATTCGCCCAGAAGGCGGTTGCGGCGCGCGGCGATCTTGAAGGCGTTTTCTTCGTCCATCGCGAATTTGGCTTCTTCGGCGCGTTCACGGTCTTTAAAATCGGTCATTGGGCAGGTCCCTTTGGAAAGTGTAGTCTTGAGCCAGATAGAGCGGAGGGGCGCAGGTCGCAAGCGCCTCCCCGACTATCAATCCATCGTCACGACGACCTTACCCACGGCCTCGCGCGCCTCAAGCTTGGCAATTGCCTCGCCTGCGCGTTCAAGCGGGAAGGTTTCGGAGACAAGCGGGTCGATCTTGCCTTCTTTCATAAGGGCAAAGAGTTCTTGCACCTGTTCAACGAATTTCGCTGGCTCGCGCGCGGTGAATGCGCCCCAGAATACGCCGCAAACATCGCAGGATTTAAGGAGCGTGAGGTTCAGCGGAAGCTTGGGAATGCCAGCCGGGAAGCCGACAACAAGGAACTTACCCTCCCACGCGATAGAACGCAGCGCGGGCTCTGAATATTGGCCGCCGACAATGTCATAAACGATGTTGGCGCCGGTTGGGCCACACGCCGCCTTGAACGCATTGGCCAATTCCTTGGAAGCCGCCTTGTCCATTTCATCGCGCGGGTAGATCACAACATCGTCTGCGCCTGCGTTCCGGGCAACCTCGGCCTTCGCTTCGGAGGAAACTGCGGCAATCACCCTTGCACCATACGCCTTGGCAAGCTCTACGGCCGAGAGGCCAACGCCGCCTGCTGCGCCAAGGATGAGGACGACGTCGCCTTCCTTGATGTGTCCTCGGTCTTTGAAACCGTGGATGGTTGTGCCGTAAGTCATCAAAAGCGATGCCGCTTTTTCGAAAGGCACACCGTCTGGGATCGGGAACAAGCGGTTCGCCGCCACGATGGCCTTTTCGCGAAGACCGCCATTGCCAAGCATACCGATCACGCGGTCGCCGGGCTTCCAGTTGGTGACGCCTTCGCCAACGCTTTCCACCACGCCCGCAATCTCGCCGCCGGGGGAATAGGGGCGCTCTGGCTTAAACTGATACAGATCGCGGATCATCAAAGTGTCCGGATAGTTGATCGCGCAGGCCTTCACATCGACCAGCACTTCGCCTTTGCTTGGGCTGGGTGTGTCGATTTCGTCAAGCTTCAGCGTTTCCGGTCCGCCCACTTCATGGGTCTGGATGGCTTTCATTTTGTGTTCTCTCCCTGAGTTATCCGGCGTCAGGCGGCGTTGGTACCCGCCATGACCCAGTTTTGTGTGTTGGTGCGTCGCTCTTCATAGGTGCCGATGGATGCACTGCTTTCAAGCGTCAGCGAAACCTCGTCTAGCCCGCCAAGCAGGCAATGCTTGCGAAACGGATCGATTTCGAAGGTGAAGCGGTCCTGGAATTGGGTGGTGACGGTCTGCGCTTCGAGGTCGATGCAAATCTCATCCCCGCCGCGCGCGACTTCCATCAATCGGTCCACGGCTTTCTGAGGCAGGACCACGGGCAGAATGCCGTTTTTCACCGCATTGCCAGAGAAAATGTCGGAATAGCTGGGCGCAATCACAGCGCGAATGCCAAGGTCGCCAATGGCCCATGCGGCGTGCTCGCGGCTCGACCCGCAACCGAAATTGTCGCCTGCGATAAGGATGGGCGCACCCTTGTTCTCGGGCGCATCAAAGACGTTGCCGGGGTCTTCGCGCAAGGTCTCGAAAGCTCCTTCACCAAGCCCTTCGCGGGTGATGGTTTTAAGCCATTTGGCAGGGATGATGATGTCGGTGTCGACATTCTTCGCGCCGAAGGGAATAGCGCGGCCTTCGACCTTCGAGAGGGGCTGCATGGGCATATCCTTTGCGCCGATCAGTCGGTTTCGGGCGGCTCGCCGGAAGGCGCTGTGTCGGCTTGGCCTTCGCCAATCGCACTATCCTTGGGCTTATTGCGGAACCGCTTGCCAGCATAGAGCAGCGCCGCCGCAATCGCAGCAGAACCGATAGTGGCAGCAGCGCCGATGGCGGCTTTGCGCCCGTTTGAGGATTTACCCTCTTCAGGCTTCGCGTCGGTGTTTTCGGGGGGAGGGGTTTTGTCTGTCATAATACTCACATGAGCCGCCCTTGCGCTGTTTGCAAGAGAGCATCTCTCGTCTTGTCCCATTTTTATCAGCGATGGGGGATATTTGGCCTCCCTACATCTCCCTCACATCCGCCAGCCGCCCCTTGACCGCTGCGGCTGCGGCCATGGCGGGGGAGACGAGGTGGGTGCGTGCGCCGGGGCCTTGGCGGCCTACGAAGTTGCGGTTGCTGGTCGAGGCACAGCGTTCGCCGGCGGGTACCTTGTCGGGGTTCATGCCCAGACACGCCGAACACCCCGGCTCGCGCCATTCAAAGCCTGCTTCGATGAAGACCTTATCGAGCCCTTCATCCTCAGCTTGTCGCTTCACAAGGCCAGAGCCCGGTACAACGATGGCCCAACGCACATTGTCCGCTTTGCGCTTGCCTTTGAGCACTTCAGCCGCGGCGCGCAGATCTTCGATCCGGCTGTTGGTGCATGACCCGATAAAGATGTTTTCAACCGGAATCTCGGTGAGAGGCGTGCCGGGGCTTAGCCCCATGTACTCAAGGCTTTTGGCCGCCGCTGCCTGCTTGTTTGCGTCGGCAAAACTGTCCGGCGCTGGCACCACGCCAGTGATGGGCAGGACATCCTCGGGGCTGGTGCCCCAAGTGACGCTTGGCGCGATTTCGGCAGCGTTGATCTCTACGCTTTTGTCGAAGACCGCGCCTTCATCGGTGTGCAATGTCTTCCAATAGGCAAGCGCCGCATCCCACGCCTCACCCCTCGGAGCCATCGGGCGGCCTTTGAGGTACGCAAAGGTGGTTTCATCAGGCGCAATCAGCCCGGCTCGCGCGCCGCCTTCGATGCTCATGTTGCAGACAGTCAGCCGTTCTTCGACGCTCATCGCATCGAACACGTCGCCGCGATATTCGATCACATGGCCTGTGCCGCCAGCTGCTCCGATCACACCGATGATGTGCATGACGACATCCTTGGCCGTGACGCCGGGGCCGACATTGCCTGTGACGCGAACTTCCATCGACTTGGATTGCTGAAGCAGCAGCGTTTGCGTGGCGAGCACGTGCTCGACCTCGCTCGTACCGATCCCGAACGCAAGCGCGCCAAGGCCGCCGTGCGAGGCGGTGTGCGAGTCGCCACAGACAATCGTGGTGCCGGGAAGCGAGAAGCCTTGTTCCGGGCCGACCACGTGGACAATGCCCTGTTCCGCATCCGCATCGCCGATGTAGCGGATGCCAAATTCGGGCGCGTTCTTTTCGAGCGCTGCCAATTGCGCGGCGCTTTGCGGGTCTTCAATCGCGATCTTGCTGCCATTTGCATCGCGGCGCGCGGTCGTTGGCAAATTGTGATCGGGCACCGCCAAAGTCAGCTCGGGACGGCGCACATTGCGACCCGCCAGACGCAGTGCCTCGAACGCCTGCGGGCTGGTCACTTCATGGACCAGATGCCGGTCGATATAGATGATCGCGGTGCCATCATCGCGGGTTTCGACGACATGGTCGTCCCAGATTTTTTGATACAGGGTGCGAGGGGTGCTGGACATGAAGGGGGTCTCTTGTTTCTCTTTGTCACAGCCGATAGCCGCCATAAGACCACACTTGCAAGATTAGGTGCATTTGCGGGCACAATTGCGCTGGAAATTTCACAAGGCTGTGCTAACTGACAATAATGTCAGCAACCCCGTTCCAGTTTCCGATCAAAGTCCTCCCCGAAGACATCGACTTTATGGGGCACGTAAACAACGCGCGTTACCTCAATTGGGTGCAGGATGCGGTGCTGGCCCATTGGCAAAAGGTTGCGCCCGCTGAAGAGGTGGCCGCCAAGGCGTGGGTCGCGTTGAAGCACGAGATCACGTATCGCAAACCGGCGTTTCTCGACGATGCCGTGATCGCGCAAACGGTGCTCGAACGCTACAATGGCGCGCGGGCATTTTACCGCACGGTGATCAGCCGGGGCGAAGATGTGCTCGCCGAAGTGCAATCGAGCTGGTGCTGCATCGATGCCGAGACACTGCGCCCCGCGCGCATTGGCGAACATTTGCGCGAGTTCTTTTTCGCCGAAGATTGATTGATCTTCGGCTTTGCGCGGATGGCCCCATGCGCCTATACGAAGCTAAATGCTCTCTCCCAGCGTATCTTCCGGCATGACGCCCGCATCCCTTTCTCTGCCCTCGCAAACCGTCCAAGGTGTTGTGGGATTGGCGCTTGCCGCGCTGATCGCAGGCGGGTGGCTGGGTATCCACGCCTATGCGATGTTCGTGTTCGAGCTAAGCTGGCAAAACCTGCCATTTGCGATTGGTATGGCGATTGTCCAATGCTGGCTGTCGGTGGGTGTGTTTATCGTATGCCATGACGCGATGCACGGAACGCTTGTGCCCTCGCGCCCCAAGCTTGGCGGAGCAATCGCGACAGTGCTCCTGTTGCTTTACGCAGGGTTCGGGTGGAAAAACCTGCGCGATGCGCACCACACGCACCACCGGCTTGCGGGTCATGCGGGCGATCCCGATTTTGACGAAGACAACCCTGCGCACTTTGCCAAGTGGTATTGGACTTTCTTCAAGCGCTATTTCGGTTGGCAATCGCTCTTGTTCGTGCACACGGTTGTGGGGATTTACTGGCTTATCATCGGCATTCCGATGGTGCAGATCGTGCTGCTTTACGGTGCGCCAGCGCTGCTTTCCTCCTTGCAGCTGTTTTACTTTGGCACCTACCGTCCCCATGCCCACATTGATGGCAAATCTTTTGCCGACGATCACAATGCGCGAAGCGATGGTTTTGGAACTCTGGCAAGCCTCGCCACCTGTTTTCATTTCGGCTATCATCTGGAACATCACCGCAGGCCCGATGTGCCGTGGTGGGCGCTTCCGGCTGCGCGTAAAGCCGGGATTGGAAATATGCCCGACAACAAGGCTGTAAAGGAGCAGGCCTCGGTATGACTTGGCTCGAAGCCATCGCAGTAACGCTTGGCGCGCTCGTCTTTATGGAGTTTTTTGCGTGGTGGGCGCACAAATACATCATGCACGGATGGGGCTGGGGATGGCACCGCGACCATCACGAACCGCACACCAACACCTTTGAAAAGAACGACCTCTACGCCACCGTTTTCGGCACGATCAACGCGTCGATGTATATCTTCGGATCGCTCTATTGGGAGTGGCTTTGGTGGGCAGCGCTTGGCGTGAACCTGTATGGTGTCATCTATGCGATTGTGCACGATGGCCTTGTTCACCAACGCTTTTTCAAATGGGTCCCCAAGAAAGGCTATGCCAAGCGTTTGGTGCAGGCCCACAAGCTGCACCATGCGACCATCGGTAAAGAGGGCGGCGTAAGCTTTGGCTTTGTCATTGCCCGCGATCCGGCCAAGCTTAAGGCTGAGCTGAAAAAGCAGGCCAAGGCGGGCGTTGCGGTGGTGCGCGATAGCGCCAGCGCGCGCGAGGATGCGGCCAACCGGATCACGACCCTGAATTGACCCTTGGACATCCCTTTCCCGCAAATGACCGATGATACTCTGGACCTGACTGGCACTTGGGATGGGACGTTTTCCTACAAAGAAGTTCGCGGCGGACCCAAGACACCGTTTCTGGCGACGATTAATGAGACCAGCGGCCTATTTTCGGGAACAGTGACCGAGCCTCACCGGATCGGAAGCAGGACGATGCAGGCGATCATTCACGGATCAAGACAGGGGCATCGCGTCAGTTTCTCAAAGGATTACGAGGCAGTCGACCATTCTTACCAGTCAACGGTGCAATATCGCGGGACGATGAGCGGCGATGGGCAAGTCATCAGCGGGGTATGGAATATTGGGTCGTGGTCGGGTGTCTTCGAGATGACCCGTTCCCAAGGAGCCGTCGAAGCGGTGGAACAAAAGGTCGGCGTTGAAGCGGAGCTTTAGCCTCTCACCTACTCAGCGCGTGTTGCGATCCAGCCGCCGATAATCACCAAAGCACCAACCGAAATCCAAACCCACGGGTGACCAAGGGTAATTCCGGTAAAGACAACGCCTGCGACCAATGTCGCAATCGCGCTGATCTTGGCTTTTCGCGAAATTGCTCTTCGCTCGCGCCAGTCCATGATTTGCGGGCCCCAGGTTGGGTGCTCGATGATTTTGCGCTCCCATTCTTCATTGCTGCGCGCAAAGCAGAAGGCAGCAAGCAAGAGGAAGGGAACGGTCGGCACAATCGGCAGAACCGCGCCGATTGCGCCAAGCGCGGTGCTGACGATCCCGCCCGCGAGGTAGAGGCCTCGCAAGCGCCGCTATCCCGCTGTGGCCAGTCGGGCCGCGTGCTGTTGCACAAGCGCAATCATATTGGGAACGCCCTGTGTACGGTTGCTGGAAAGCTGATTCTTAAGGTCAAAGGGTGCGAGCGCCCCCACCACATCCATCTTGGCGACTTCCTCGGCAGGCTTGTCCTGAACCGCTGAAATCACGAGCGCGACAATGCCTTTGGTGATCGCAGCGTTGCTGTCTGCGAGGAAATGCAGCGCGCCTTTACCAGCGGTATCGGTTGGATAGACCCAAACCGCAGCAGAACACCCGCGCACCAATGTCGCATCGGTTTTGAGAGCATCGGGCATGGCCTCAAGCTCACGGCCCAGCTCGATCAGCAATGAGTAACGCTCATCGCCTTCGAGAAATTCGTATTCTTCTAAAATGTCATCAAGTGTGCGCATGCAGGTGCATGTAGGCACAGCGCTCCAAAGCTCAACCCTGCTTGGAGTTCCATAGCGCCTAAAGCTCTACACCACTGGCAATCGCTTCCAATTTCTTGATCCGCTCTTTCATATCGGCAAGCTCGATCCGCGCTGCGCCAGCACTCGCGCCGCCTTCGATCTCGGGACCAGAAGTGATTTTGTTCGAAGCACGCTCAAGCTCCTGACGCTTCAATTCCAGCCAGCCTTGCCATGCGCGCAGAAGGGCAAAGGCGACCACGCAAATCCCGACAAGACAAGCAGCGGTGATGACAAGGGTGGGGTCCATAATCATTGGCTCTGCTCCTTCTTACTTGCGGACGTCGGGAGGGGTACCCCATTGTCCTGCGTCCCACGAAGCGCTTCGATCTCAGCTGAAATCCGGGCCCTTTCGCGTGCATCGAGGCTGTTATTGTCCGTGGCAATGCGCTCCAGCACTTGCAGCCGTTCGCGCAATTGCTTCATTTCGCGGCGCATCTCTTCATTCTCGGCGCGCACATTGGCGTCATCAGGTCTGCCGACATACGTCTCATTGCCGTCTTCGTCCGAAATGATGCCAGCGCGTGCTTTGGCCGTCTGAACGATGCCCCACACCACGATTGCTATAATCGCGACAATAGCCCAGCCGCTCATTGTGACGCCTCCTTATACTGCTGCTCTTGTGGCCTGCGCAGCGCCTCGATTTCCTCAGCCAGATCAATCGAGCGATCGGTTGCGATCCGTTCAAGCACGCGCACGCGCTCTTCAAGGTCCGATCCTGCCACTTGATCGACCGCGCGCCGGTTCTTCGATTTGCGGCGCAAACGCATCGCAGCATAGACCGCGCCGCCCGTCACCGCAGCGATCACAGCCGACATTTGCAATGCATCAAAAACAAGAGCGGTGTCGGCCCCAAACATCAGCCGTTCTCCTTCTCACGGCGTGCGCTTACATCCAGGCGCAACGCCTCAATCTCGTCGGACAGCAGCGTGCCGCGATCTGTCGCAAGCCTTTCAAGCACCGCCAGGCGTTCCTCGATCATCTCGGTGCGCTCAGCAAGCTGCCGTGAATTGGAGTTGCCCGCGTCGGACCCCCGGGCCCGCGCATCTTTTTCAAGATAATAGGCGGTCGCCTTGGAGATAATGCCGTTCACGGTCAGGCCGGCGGTCGCAATAATCGTAACCACCATGATGGCAATTATGAGAAAATCGCTACCCATCAGGCGGTTCCAGCATCTTTCTGTTTTTCCAGCGCGCGCAATCCATCGATTTCGCTTGAAAGCTGATAGCTGCCGTCGGTCACGATCCGCTCGACATTGGCGAGCCGGTCTTTGACCGCGCCCAATTCTGCGCGAAGTTCGGCGTTCTCTTGGGTGAGCAGGGTCACGCGCTGTTTCGCTTCGTGATCGGTCGCAGGCTTGATCGCCTGGCCCCATGCGCCTTCAAGCGGATAGCCGTGCTTGATGCGAAGGCGGGTGGTGTGGATCCAGCCGAAAATCCCGGCGGCACCCAATGCCAGCCCCCCGCCAATGATCCACGGCAGATTGGGGACAATAATTGCGGCAGCATCGACGCTCATGTTTTGGTTTCCTTGGTTTTGAAGTTTAACGGTGTGCCAGGGTCAGCCTTGGTTGGAATATCGCGCAGCGCCTCGATCTCTTCCGACAGTGAATAGCCGCGATCGGTCACGATTTTTTCCAGCACGATCATGCGATCCTGCATCGTATCGAGCTTGTCATTGAGTTCGCGGTTTTCAGCCTTCAGCCGAGCGGTCTCCGCTTCGTTGGCCTTGGACGCGTTTGTGGGCTTGGATTTTCCGCCCCACTCATCTTCGAGCTCATAGCCGTGCTTTGCGCGGATCCAGTTGTTGATGATCCAAGCGCCATAGCTCACCGCTATGATTGCAATCACAAAAGAAGGGCCGCCCCAGTCCATTATGCTTTTTCCTTGTTTCCAATGTTGAGCGGGACACCCAAATCACTTGTAATGGCACCGTCACTTTCAACTTCGCGGGTGTCACGCAGCGCTTCGATCTGGGTCGCAATGTCGTAGCCGCGATCTGTCACGATGCGTTCAAGCACCTGGACGCGGTCTTCGAGCTTGGCGACTTGCGCTGCATATTGCGCCGCTTTTTCAGCGGTTGCGTGGGCGGTGGTTTCGCCCTGAATCTTGGCCAGTTTTTGTTGGTGCTTTGCCCAAATGGCGACCACGGGAATGGTGCAACCAAAGACAATGCCAAGGATAGGGATCATTATTGGGTCCATGGGTCGCCCCTTTCTTCTTGAGTTAACGTAGTTTCTCGATCTCGTCCGCAGTGCGGCGGGCGGGGTCGGTTGCGATTTGTTCAAGCACGGCGAGGCGGTCCTGCATCAGGCTGACCGTTTCGCGCAGCTCGCCGTTTTCTTCGGTCAAAGCCACCTCGCGGTCGGACTTGCCATATTTGATTTCGGCCATGCTTCGGCGATGGGAAAGAAACATGCTGGTCAATCCCATGATCCCCGAAAAAGCCAACACCACCAACAGCGCGTTCAGGAACATTTCCTCTAAAGGCATGACGTATCGGTCCCCCTTATGAAAGCCTGGCTTAGCGCAGCTCTTCGATTTCGGCGGTTAGCCGCGGATTGTTGCTGACGTAGTAGGTTTCCACATCGGCCAGGCGGCGGTCGATATCGCGAAAGCGTGAACGGATTTCGCGGGCCGTGCGCTGCGGGCTCTGACGAACGCGCTGCCAGTACTTCTCTTCCTGGCTGTCAGTGTAGAGATGCGGCGGCTTTTTCTGAAGCGCAAAGCCAGCAACGAAATAGCCAAGAAGCGACAAACCCTGTGTAAGGAAGATCGAAAAGAAGGCGGCCAGACGCACCCAGAAGACATTGACGCCCGTGTAGTCGGCTATCCCGGAGCAGACGCCAAGAATCTTTGCGTTGTGCTTGTCGCGGTAAAGCGTGGTGCGGCTGTTCATGCGCCTGTTCCTTTTTTCTCTGCGATAAGCTGTTCAAGCTCGCGCAATTGCTGGTTGTCGGTTTCCTGGTCGGCCTGAAGGCGCTTGACCGGATTGAAGGAAGGGTCGTCATGCGCCACCAGGCGCTCAACGGTGTCCATCCGCTCATCAAGCCGCTTGGCGAGGTTATAGAGCTCTTCCAGAAGCACTTCGTCATCCGAAGTGATGGTCGCGGCGGTTTTCCACTTGGTCGTGTAATGCAGGATCAGCCATGGCAGGCCTACAAACAGAACAAGGAGCAGCATGACTACTTCACCAGGCATTGTCGTTCCCTTTCGTCTCTATCAATCTTTTGCGTCGGGCTTGCCGAGCAGTTTCTTCATCTCTGCAAGCTCATCGTCGATGGCGTCCTGGCCTTCGAGAGCGGCAATCTCGTCTGACAGCGAAGGCGGACCTTCATTGCCAATCGCAATCGCATCGGCGCGCCCTTCGGCGTAATCGACGCGGCGTTCGAGCTGGTCGAATTTGCTCAAAGCTTCGTCCGTGCGTTCTGTGCTCATAAGCGAGCGCAGTTTCACGCGGTTCTCTGCGCTTTCGAGGCGCGCTGCGATCTGCGTCTGGCGGCTGCGCGCTTCGCGAAGGCGATGCTGCAGCTTTTGAATGTCCTGTTCATACGCCCGCAGAGCATCGTCGAGCACGGCAATCTCTTGCTTCAACTGGTCAGCGGTTCCGACGGCTTTCTTTTTCTCAACCAGAGCCGCGCGCGCCAGATCTTCGCGATCTTTCGACAGCGCAAGCTGGGCCTTGTCCGCCCAATCGGCCTGGAGCCGGTCAAGCTTCACCACATGGCGGTGCATTTCTTTCTGGTCTGCGATTGTACGCGCTGCACTCGCGCGGACTTCGACCAGCGTCTCCTCCATTTCGAGGATGATCATGCGGATCATTTTTTGCGGGTCGTCCGCCTTGTCCAGCATGTCGGTGAAGTTCGCAGCGATAATATCGCGGGTGCGGCTGAAAATGCCCATAAAGGCTGCTCCATCAAGGAATGTGTTTGCGATGCTCTGCGCTGGCGAGTCGTCCTCGCCATACGCCCTGCGCTGACTTTGCGTCGGAGTGGGGCTCTGACGCAAGGCTTCGATTTCAGCGTCGAGGCGTGAGACGTTCTTCCTACCGGCAAACGGGCCAGAAAAAGAGTGGGCCGAAGCGCTGCTGGATGTCTCACCGCGGTTAGGGGATACCACGTCGTCGAATACGGCATCGAGGATGTCGTCATCGACCTGAGACTTAGCAGACCGCGTTTTAGCAGGTTGCGTTTCAGCAGGTTTCTGGGAGGAACCTGCTTTTTTCGCATCGCGCTCCGGCCCGGTTGGGCTTTCGTGCCCTGGGGTAAGATCGTCTCGCTTGCTCACTAAGTCAGCCTCAAGCCATCTCAATGAAAGCAGCAGAAGTTGCGCCTGGTGCGGGCTGTGCGAAGTGCGCATCTTGCAGGCCGAGGCTCATTTGTGTTGAAAGAGCAATCATCGCGGTCATGGCAGCAATGCTGGCAAGTGATGCTTGGCCAAGTTTGGTGCGGAAAAAGGCTTTATCGTACATTGTGATTACCCTGTTGGTGTCTGTTTCGGTGTTGCGATCCACTCTGCAGAGGCCGTGCCAAACTTGATAACACGATGAAAAATAGAGATAATTTGCACCTTCCCCGATTTTACAGATAGTGCGCATTGCCAAGCATTGGGAAAAATTCCTATATGTTGGGTGAATGGCCCAAACCTGCATCTTGGGCCTTGCGTTTTGTAAGAGGGAACCGGTGGAGCGCGAGAACCAGTTTATTGGCCAGTCAGGCGCCTTCCTCGACGCGGTCGAGCGTGCCTCAAGAGCTGCCCCCATGAGCCGCCCGGTCCTTGTGATCGGCGAACGCGGCACGGGTAAAGAGCTGATCGCTGAACGTCTTCACCGTCTGTCCAATCGCTGGGACGAACCGCTCGTCACCATGAACTGTGCAGCGCTTCCTGAAACCCTGATCGAAGCGGAGCTTTTCGGCCATGAGGCGGGCGCCTTTACTGGCGCGACCAAAGCGCGCGTGGGCCGGTTTGAAGAGGCGGACAAGGGGACGCTCTTCCTTGACGAGCTTGGGACGCTTTCCATGGGCGCACAGGAACGATTGCTAAGGGCGGTTGAATATGGCGAGGTCACCCGCATTGGGTCTTCGCGGCCCATCCGGGTTGATGTGCGCATTGTGGCGGCGACCAATGATGATTTGCCCGCCCTTGCCAAATGCGGCGAATTTCGCGCCGACCTGCTCGACCGGCTGAGTTTTGAAGTTATCACTTTACCCCCATTGCGCGTGCGCGAAGGGGACGTGGCGGTTCTGGCTGACTATTTCGCCCGGCGCATGGCGACCGAGTTGGAGTGGTTCAGCTGGCCCGGATTTGCGAACCATGTGATGGAGCAGTTTGAGAATTACGCATGGCCAGGGAATGTGCGCGAATTGAGGAACGTGGTCGAGCGTGCGGTTTATCGCTGGGATGATCCGGAAAGGCCCATCGCCCATGTCCAGTTTGATCCATTCGACAGCCCTTGGAAACCGGTCACACCATCGCATAGGCGCTCCGTTGCATCAGCAGCCGCGTCTCCGGCAGCAGCGCCCCCTCCTTCTCAAGAGCCTGCACCGCCAAGTGTCCAGTTTGATACGGTCGATGATCTGCGTTCAGCGGTCGACGCCCACGAACGCGCCATCCTTGAGCATTCGCTTGGCAAACACCGCTGGAACCAGCGCCAGACGGCCAAAGCGCTTGGCCTAAGTTATGACCAGCTGCGCCATGCCATCAAGAAGCACTGTTTGATGGAAGAGCAGGAATAGGTCTTGCGCTTGGCAGAGCCAACTGAGCCTCCTCAAACCTTAGCGCGTTAGAAAATCGCGCCTTTTTACCCGTCGTTTACGGGTGAGCTGTATTGTCTTGGCAATTGTGACCGGCTGCGTTTGGCGTCGGCGTTTGTGAGGGAAGCCAAAATGCGTGCTCTTGTCGATCTGGTTGACAGTTTCACCGGGATGGTGCGGTTTATCATCGTGGCGATGATGCTTGTCGGTCTTGCCATCGGCCTCATGCTGACTGCGGGCGTATCCTATGTCGCCCCAAAAGTGGCCGAAGGCGCAACTGAGCGCGCGGCACAATTGGGCGAATTGGCAATCGAAGAAGCGCGCGATGCACGGCGCGAACGCGATTTGGCGCGCGAGGGTTGGGGCTATGACAGCGGTGATAGCGGCGGTTCGAGCAAAGGTGGCTCTGGCGATGGTGGCTCTGGCGATGGTGGCTGGGGCGATGACGCCCGCTAATCTGGCAAAGCCCGTTTGACCCAGCACGCGGCGTTAGCGCGCAGCTTTGCCAAAAGATGAGCTCGATCACATGGGGTGGACGGCTCAGCAATGGGCGGTGCTCGAACCCTCGCAAGTGCGGGGTCTTGCTGCACCTGGCTAAGCAGTTTTCCGGGTAACCGTTTAAAGCGCGGTGTGACAGCTTGTGGTTAACGTCCTCAACCATGAGTGCGGCGCGCCCCTTATCAAACCTCGGCTCAGACGATGCCGGTGATCTCCGCAAGGGAAGCACTGGCGGCCCAGTCGGCGGCCCAATCGGAGGCCCAGTTGGCGGGCGGGCTGGCTTCCAATCTCCCGGCGGACACGAGCCAGGTTGTGAGCGAACCGGTCAATCCCAGTCCCATTACACCACAACAACGGGCGTTCCGATCGGCCGAAGGGCCGCAGCCCGGTTAAGGCTGGCGCTTCCGGCAAGGCTCATATCGCTTTACGGGACGCATCGCTGTATTCTGATCGATATGTCGATCACCGGGGCGCAATTGGGGTTGGAGATCCCCTTGGCGACAAGCGACAATGCTATCCTTGAAATCGCCGGGAAAGAGCTTTTCTGCGACATCGTGCGTATGGCTCGGGGGCCGCATGGGGGAATTAATGGCGTCATGTTTGACCCCCCGTTAGAAGACGAGGACGTGCTCCACGTGCGACGCTTTTCCGAGACCTATAAAGCAGACGAGCTTCGAGCGATCCGCTCTGAGGTGAGAGCTTGGGTGGACGGCTCGGTCTAAACCCCTTGCAAGCTTTCCCTCAAGGCGATTGTTGATCGGCAAAGCCTTGTTAAATCGAGGCCTTGCCAAACAGGATCTTTGCGCCTAGATGAGCGCCATCCCGACATTGTCGAACACAACAAGGGGCTGGCGCCAACGGGGGCCGGCGCTAATTGGCCATGTCTGTTTGAATTGTAACACTCATCGAGTATCGACGCCGCTAATATGACTGATCTTGCCCGCCTTACCTCTCTTATTGAACCCGAAGCATCCGCTCTGGGTTTTGAGCTGGTGCGCGTGGCGATGATGCCGTCCGAGGCAGGTGACGGCGGTGAGGCTTTGCAAATCATGGCCGAAGACCCTGCGACGGGGCAGCTCATTATCGAGCAATGCGCCGCGCTTTCGCGCCGTGTGTCCGAAATGATGGACGCCCGCGAAGAGGCAGGCGAAGTCTTGATCGAGGGCGCGTATCACCTTGAGGTGTCATCGCCCGGTATCGACCGCCCGCTGACCCGCGAAAAGGACTTTACCAATTGGGCAGGGCACGAGGCGCGCATTGTCATGACCAAAGGTTGGTCCGGCGATGAAGCGGGCAAACGGGTGTTTAAAGGCGAGCTAAACGGCATCGAAGCTGGTATAGTGGCGCTTACCGACTCCAAGACGGGCGAGGTTTCTCTCCCCCGCGACCAAATTCACAGTGCTAAGCTTGTCCTTACAGACGCGCTGATCGCTGCGACAAAGCCGCTTGATACAAGCGGTGCAGACGAACTCGAAGAAGAAACTGAAGAGAAGGCAGACGACTGATGGCCAGTGCCATTTCCGCCAATAAGGCTGAACTGCTTGCAATTGCGAACGCTGTTGCATCGGAAAAGATGATCGACAAATCCATCGTGATCGAAGCGATGGAAGAGGCGATTCAAAAAAGCGCGCGCAACCGTTATGGTGCGGAAAACGACATCCGGGCAAAGCTTGATCCGGTCACCGGTGACCTGACGCTGTGGCGTGTGGTTGAGGTTGTGGAAGAGGTCGAAGACTACTTCAAGCAGGTGGACCTGAAACAGGGTCAAAAACTGCAAGAGGGCGCGGCTGTTGGCGACTTTATTGTTGATCCGCTGCCTCCGGTTGATCTTGGCCGTATCGATGCGCAGTCGGCAAAGCAGGTGATCTTCCAAAAGGTCCGCGATGCAGAGCGTGAGCGTCAGTTTGAAGAGTTCAAGGACCGCGCAGGTGAAGTCATCACCGGCGTGATCAAATCGGTCGAATTCGGCCATGTGATCGTGAACCTTGGCCGCGCAGAAGGTGTCATCCGCCGCGATCAGCAAATTCCGCGCGAAGCGGCGCGTGTGGGCGAGCGTGTTCGCGCTCTCATCACCAAGGTTGAGCGTAACAATCGCGGGCCGCAAATCTTCCTTTCCCGCGCCGCGCCTGATTTCATGCGCAAGCTGTTCGCGCAGGAAGTGCCAGAGATTTACGACGGCATTATCGAGATCAAAGCCGCTGCCCGTGATCCGGGTTCGCGCGCCAAGATCGGCGTGATCAGCCACGACAGCAGTATCGATCCCGTCGGTGCCTGTGTCGGTATGAAGGGTTCACGCGTTCAAGCCGTGGTGCAAGAGCTCCAGGGCGAGAAGATCGACATCATTCCATGGTCCGATGACACCGCGACCTTCATCGTGAACGCGCTTCAGCCTGCGACGGTTGCCCGCGTGGTTCTTGACGAAGACGATGGCCGTATCGAAGTGGTTGTCCCTGACGATCAGCTTTCGCTTGCCATTGGTCGCCGCGGTCAAAACGTGCGCCTCGCAAGCCAGCTGACCGGTCAACAGATCGACATCATGACCGAGGAAGAAGCTTCCGAGAAGCGCTCCAAGGAGTTTGCCGAGCGTTCCAAGATGTTCGAAGAAGAGCTCGACGTTGATGAAACGCTGTCACAGCTGCTCGTCGCCGAAGGCTTCGCCGAGCTTGAAGAAGTCGCTTACGTTGAATTGGCCGAGCTTGCCTCCATCGAAGGCTTTGACGAAGAGCTTGCCGAAGAGCTTCAAAGCCGTGCGCTTGAAGCGATTGAGCGTGCCGAAGAAGGCCACCGTATCACCCGCCGCGAACTTGGTGTGGAAGATGCGCTTGCCGAAATCCCGCACCTTACCGAAGCGATGTTGGTGGTGCTGGGCAAGGCAGGGATCAAGACGCTTGATGACCTTGCTGACCTTGCCACTGACGAGCTGATCGCCAAGAAGCGCGAAGCACCGCGTCGCCGCAACAATCCTGATGGACCGCCTATGCGCCGTCCCCCTCAACGCGAGCAGGACAAAGGCGGGGTTCTTGGTGAGTATGGTTTGACCGAAGAGCAGGGCAACGAAATCATCATGGCTGCGCGTGCGCATTGGTTCGAGGACGAAGAGCCGCAGGCGGCCTCTTCGGGGCTCGAAGATGAGGAGCCAGCTGTTGAAGCTGACTCCGCAAGTCAGGAGGCCGCCGATGCGGACTCCCCACAATGAGTGCGTAAGCTCCGACATCGTTGAAGGCGAAACTCCCGGGAGCAATTCCGGGAGCGCCAAGTCCTGTGCGCCCTCCAGTTCCGAGCGCCGCTGTGTCCTTTCGGGTGAGAGCTTCCCGCGCGACGAGCTGATCCGGCTGGCTGTATCACCGGCTGGCGAAGTGTTGCCTGATCCGCAAGCCAAGGCCCCTGGACGCGGCGCCTGGATTGCGCCTGACAGGGCAGCGCTTGAAACTGCGGTGCGCGATGGCCATTTGAAAAAGGCGCTGCTTCGCGCGTTCAAGGGTGGGCCTGCCCCGCAAGACGGAAATCGCATCGCGCTTTCCTACAGCGATAATCTACCGCAACAGGTCGCAGATGCACTCAAGCGCACTCTGCTGGATCGATTGGGGCTGGAACTTCGCGGTGGCAACATCGTGCTAGGCTCTGCCAAAATCGAAGAACACGCCCGTTCGGGCCGAATTGCCCTGTTGCTCCACGCAAGCGACAGCAGCGAAGATGGTCGCAAGAAATTGGATCAGGCGTGGCGCGTGGGCACTGACCAGGAAGGCACTGGTGTGCGTGGGACAGTCTTGCCACTGGACCGCGATGCGTTGTCTGTGGCATTGGGCCGTGAAAATGTCGTGCATTTGGGGGTTTCGGCCCTCTCAGGCGGGCGCGGTATGGGGCCGCAATCGAAAAAATCGGTCACCAAGTCAGCTTGGGGCCGGGTGGGGCGCGATGTCACGCGCCTTTCGCGGTTTCTGGGGAATGACCCTCCAACCTGACTGCCCTGATCAAAGGGTAAACGCTGACACGACTAAGGCGCGATCCAAGCGCGCCAGAATATGAGATTTTTGAAGGACTATTAAGCTAGATGAGCGACGAAGAGAAAAAACCAGCACGCAAACCACTTGGCCTCAAAAAGGCGGTGGAAGCTGGCGAGGTCAAGCAGACCTTTAGCCACGGCCGCACCAATAAGGTGGCGGTCGAGGTCAAGCGCCGCCGCAAGCTTTTGAAGCCCGGCGAGACGCCCGCCCCTGCGCCTGAACCAACGCCTGCGCCGGCCCCGACACCTGCGCCAACGCCAGCCCCGGTGGCAAAGGCGCCTGCGCCCAAAAAGCCCGCAGCGTCTGATGAAACGCCGCAAGAGCGCGTCGCCCGTCTCCAGCGTGAGGCCGAAGAAGAACGGCTGCGCATGGTGGAAGAAAACCGCAAGCGCGACGAACAGCGCGCAAAGCAAGACGCTGAAGAGACGAAAAAGCGCGAAGAGAACAACCGCAAGGCCAAGGCTGAGGCCGAAGAGCGCGCGAAACAGGAGGCAGAGGCCGCTGTACAGGCGGAAGATGCGTCTGCGGACGCTGAAGCGGAAGCACCTGCTGCTCCCGCGTCCAAGGGTACACCTGCGCCAGCTGCGCGCAAATTCACCCCTGTTGCCCGTCCCGAACCCAAGCGCCCTGAGAAAAAGGCCGCAAAGAAGAAGGACGACAAGGGTGCGCCTGCCAACACTGGCGGGGGCAAGGACAAGCGCCGCTCTGGCAAGCTGACCGTTACCAAGGCCTTGAACGAGGATGAGGGCCGGCGAGCACGTTCACTCGCCGCGCTCAAACGCGCCCGCGAAAAAGAGCGCCGCCTGCAAGGTGGTGGTTCATCAAAGCCGCGCGAAAAACAAATCCGCGACGTGATCGTGCCCGAAGCCATTACCGTTGGCGAGCTTGCCAAGCGGATGGGCGAAAAAGGCGCAGACCTCGTCAAAGAGCTGTTCAACCTTGATATGATGGTCACGGTCAACCAGACCATTGACCAGGATACAGCCGAGCTGCTCGTCGAACAATTCGGCCACAATATCGAGAAGGTCTCAGAGGCCGACGTCGATATTCAGGACGAACAGGATGTCGATCCAGCAGAAACGCTGAAACCGCGTCCGCCGGTTGTGACCATTATGGGCCACGTCGACCACGGCAAAACTTCTCTGCTTGACGCTCTTCGCGGTGCCAATGTCACCAAGGGCGAAGCGGGCGGCATTACGCAGCACATCGGCAGCTACCAGATCACGACCAAAGGCTCTGGCAAGGAAAAGCAGAAGATCACCTTCCTTGATACGCCGGGCCACGCAGCCTTTGCCGAGATGCGTCAACGCGGTGCCAATGTGACTGATATCGTTGTTCTGGTTGTGGCCGCCGATGATGGTATCATGCCCCAGACGATTGAGGCGATTAAGCACACGAAAGCTGCTGGCGTTCCGATGATCGTTGCGATCAACAAGATGGATAAGCCAGAGGCAAACCCGGACAACATTCGCAACCGCCTGCTTGAACACGAAGTGATCGTGGAGAAGCTTTCGGGCGATGTTCAGGATGTTGAGATCTCTGCGATCAAGAAGACGGGTCTTGATGACCTGCTTGATGCGATCAATGTTCAGGCTGAATTGCTTGAATTGAAAGCGCGTCCTGACCGTGAGGCGGATGCAACCGTGATCGAAGCGCAGCTTGATAAGGGCCGTGGTCCTGTTGCGACTGTGCTGGTCACACGCGGCACTCTGAAGCGCGGCGACACCTTTGTTGTCGGCACCCAGAGCGGGCGTGTGCGTGCAATCGTCAATGATGCGGGCAAGCAGATCAAGGAAGCTGGCCCATCCATGCCGGTTGAGGTTCTTGGCCTTGGCGGTGTGCCATCAGCGGGCGACCGTCTGACCGTGGTTGAAAACGAGCAGCGTGCGCGCGAAGTGGCTGGCTATCGTAAGGAAAAGGCAACCGAGAAGCGTACAGCGCTTGCCCCGACCTCCTTCGATACGATGTTCAACAACCTCGCATCGGACCTCATCGAATGGCCGGTTCTGGTCAAGGCGGACGTGCAAGGTTCGGTCGAAGCAATCGTCAACGCGCTCCACAACATCTCTACCGATGACATCAAGGCCCGCGTCCTGCACGCAGGCGTTGGCGCGATCACGGAAAGCGATGTGACACTGGCGGCGGCGTCCAATGCGCCGATCATCGGCTTTGGCGTTCGTCCCAATGCAAAAGCGCGTGAGCTTATCAAACGCGACGGCGTGCGGATGATGTATTACGATGTGATCTATCACCTCACCGCAGATGTGGCGAAGGAAATGGCAGGCGAGCTTGGTCCAGAGCGGATCGAGACCGTCGTTGGCCGTGCCCACGTCAAGGAAGTGTTCCGTTCGGGCAAGCGCGACAAGGCGGCGGGTCTTCTCGTCGAAGAGGGCGTTATCCGCAAAGGCCTGTTTGCACGTCTCACCCGCGACGACGTTATCGTTTCGGCGACCACCATCGCAAGCTTGCGCCGCTTCAAGGACGACGTGGACGAAGTGCGCTCGGGCCTCGAATGCGGTGTTGTTCTGGAAGACACGAACGACATCCAGCCGGGCGACCAGCTTGAAGTCTTCGAAGTCGAGCTTCGCGAGCGGACGCTGGAGGTTGGGTAACTAAACTCCCCTCCCGCCCTTCGGCTGGCCGGTAGGCCGGCCGCTCAGGACGGGGCTTGGGAGGGGTTGGGGGTGGGTGCGCGTAGCGCTGGGCCGCAAGGCCCACCCCGCTGCGACTAGGCAGACAAGCTGCCAAGTCTCACTGCCCCTCCCGTGAACGGGAGGGGATTGGGGAGCCAAATGACCGATAAATACATCCACCCCGAAGATGCGGACACATCACCGCACACCGCGCTTCTTGGCTCGCAGTTCGTCTCCTATGACGCGGAAACCCAAACCGCGACCATGCACTTTACGGTGCGCAAAGAAATGACCACTTGGCGCGGCGGCGTGCAGGGCGGGCTCGTTGCAGGCTATCTCGATGATGTGATGGGCTATGCCTATGTCGCGGCCACGGGCGGCGCAATGGCGCCGCTCAACCTTGAGATTTCGATGAGCCTTATCCGCCTCATCCTCGAAGGCCCGCTGATCGGTAGAGGCCGCGTGGTGAAGGGTGGTCGCAAGGTCGTGATCCTTGAAGGTGAGCTTTACTCCGAAGACGGCAAGCTCATGGCGCGGGCAACATCGACAGCGCTTCCGACATCGCGGCCAAGCTCTACCAACACCGGGCTCGACATTTGAGTTCTACCGGTCACCAGCGCTACCTCGCCCTGCTTGGCTCGATCAACATCGGCGGCAACCGCGTCAAAATGGTCGATGTGAAGGCCGCTTTTGCCGATGCGGGATATGGGGATGTCACCACCATCGCGGCGAGCGGGAATGTGGTGCTGGACAGCGATGCTGACCCCGCCATGCTCGAAATCGCGTTAGAGGACCTCATCAAAACCCGCTTCGGGTTCAATTCGTGTGTGATGGTGCGCACGCGCGATGCAGTGCGCGCTGCTATCGAGGAAAATCCCTTTCACGGCACCGGGCCGCAGCATGGCAGCGACAAGATGGTGCACTCCATCTTCCTCAGCCAGCAGCCCGAGCAAACCGCGGTCGATGCGCTGATCGAAGAGCACCGCTCGAAGGGGAGCGAGCGCCTCGCCATTGGCGACCGCGTATTGTTCCTCGATTACGTTTACGGCGTGGGGGTGTCGGACCTGTCGAACAAGTTTCTTGAACGGCGCATCAAGGTCAAAGGCACGGCGCGCAATATGAACAGCCTCAAGAATATTCTTGGCAAAATGGGCGGGTGATGATCCCTATCACCCGCCCGTCCAGCGAGCGCCCATTAGCCAAGTTTTGGGCTGCGGCACTCTAACTCAAAAATCATTGGTGTCTTGAACGCGCTGCCACGTTGACCTTGCCGGCAAGCGCTGCGCGTGGCCGGCGCTTTGTATTTTCCTCGTTTGCGCGTTCCTCGGTTGCGGACTGATATGTCCGGGCCGCTGACGATGAAGTGGTTTCGGCTTTTGCCTCGGAAAGATTGGCCTCGTGGCGTGTCTCAGTGCCAGGGG
Source organism: Erythrobacter longus (assembly GCF_000715015.1). Classification (GTDB taxonomy): domain Bacteria; phylum Pseudomonadota; class Alphaproteobacteria; order Sphingomonadales; family Sphingomonadaceae; genus Erythrobacter; species Erythrobacter longus. The sequence goes on along the minus strand of NZ_JMIW01000006.1, from coordinate 47,854 downwards.
TTGCCACCCGGTTGCCCGAGTGTGCGGCGACGGCAGCTGGCGCAATGAGAGCGGCTGCGACGATAATCGAAGTCAGTTTGTTCATTGATATTTCCTGCGGATGTTTTTTTGATGTTGGTTTTTGTTTTATGATTGGCACAATATCGGAATATGCGAGGCGTTCTCAATAGGCCGTCTGGCGTAGGTCATCCCTCGGGATCGCGCCAGAAATATGCGTCCGGGGCCCTGCGCCCAAGGAATCGCTCGCATGCTTGGGGGCAGTTCGCTAAGGGGGCGCGCATGGCTAAACGACAAGATCACACCGCCGAGCAGCAATCCGTGCGCGTCCTTAAAGTGGGCGAGCGCGTGCGCCATATCCTGTCAGAGCTTCTTGCGCGGCAGGAAGTGCACGATGACGTGGTGAGCGCGTCCAACATCGCGGTGACCGAAGTGCGCATGACGCCCGACCTTCGCAATGCGACCGCTTATGTGAAGCCGCTGTTGGGTAATGCCGAGGATGACGTGGTGAAGGCGCTGCGTCAGAACACGGCGTTTTTGCAACGCGAGGTCGCCAAGCGTTTGGGGCTTAAATTCGCGCCTAAGCTGAAATTTCGGAAAGATGAAAGCTTTGCTGAGGCAGACCGGATCGAGACGCTGCTGCGCGATCCGAAAGTGGCGCGGGACTTGGGCGACGAGCTCGAGGATTAGGCCCTGCTGACAAACTCCTTCGGGTCACGGCGACACAAGAACTGGCCAGATAAAGGAGTGAGGACGCATGACATGCTCTCGCATATTCAAGGACGAGCGACGCTTAGCTGGCCAGTTCTTGTGTCGTCCCGGGGGGATTTGACCAAAAATTCGCCTTCGCAGCGTTACAATCAATTGAAAGTGCGCCGCACTTCCTGCTTGATGGTGCCTTGTGAGATGCGAATTTTGCTTCAAACCGTGATCCCGAGGGAGTTTGTTAGCAGGGCCTAGGTCGGCACAATCCGCGCATCGAAGGTGATGTCCACCTTGTTGCCCACGATCAGCTGAAAGCTTTTCATCCCGTAATTGCGCCGATCAATCGTTGCATTTGCTGTGAAAGCAATCGGCGCATTAGCGCCCGCCGTCAAAGGATTGCGGTCGAATTTGACGCTCAAGGATTGATTGCGGGTTACGCCGCGCGCGGTCAGCTGGCCGGTGATTGTGCCCTTGGTCGCGCTTGTCATGGTAAGCCCGCGACCTTTGAAACGGATGCGCGGGTGCTGTTCCACCCAAAAGAATTTCTCACCCTTGAGGCGCCCCAAAGTCACGCTGTCCGGCGCGGTCAATGCGGTTGCATCAAAGGTCACGTCAATCTCGGCCTTGGACGGGTCATTCCCGATAATCGTCGCGGTGCCGCTCATCTTGGGGAAGGTCGCGGTTTTGCTCGACAGGCCGAAGAAGGGGACTTTGGCGCTGAGCAAGGAATTGCTTTCATCAAGCCTGTATTGCACCGGCGCGCTGGCATTCGCGGCCAGCAGGGCTGCGAAAATCGGAAGCAGGAAAAGGCGTTTGAGCAAGGTCGTCATTTGGGATCTCCTAGCGCGTAATACGCCTGTTTCATGCGATTGGTTTCACATATCGCAGATGAACCTGTGCTGGGCTAACCTGTGCTGGGGAGCATGTAGGAAACCGGTGCATCTGGCCCCAGCGGAATGCCAAGGTAGAACCAGATCACGATCAGCAACGTGCCCGAAATCAGCAGCCACACCGAATACGGCAGCATCGTTGCCGTCAGACTACCCAGCCCGAAACTCGGCACCCAGCGCTGCGCAAAGATCAGGATCAGCGGGAAATACACCATCAGAGGGGTGATGATATTGGTCGCGCTATCCCCCACACGGTAAGCCGCGGTTGCGCCTTCCGGGCTGATCCCAAGCAGCATCAGCATTGGCACAAGGATAGGCGCGAGCAGCGCCCATTTGGCGCTGGCTGAGCCCACGAACAGGTTCAAGGCGCCGGTAAAGATTACCATCAGGCCAAGTACAATCGGCAAGGGCAGGCCGGTCGCCTGAATGGCCGCTGCGCCGTGGACTGCGGAAATCAGGCCAAGGTTAGACCATGCAAACATCGCCACAAAGTGCGCCGCTGCAAAGGCAAGGACGAGGTAATAACCCATGTCCTTCATCGCCTCGGCCATCATGTTCACAAGGTCGCGGTGGTCCTTGATCGTTCCAACCGCTTTCCCGTACGCCCAGCCGCACGCCAGGAAAAGGATGAAGAACGCCGCCACCAGCGATTGGTAGAACGGGCGCAGTTCGCCGTGGATTGAACAATCGGGAATGCGCGTCCCCGCCTCTGTCAGGCAGGCCGCTTCATCGATAAGCGGGGTGCCCGGCGCAAACACCATTACGGCCCAAAGCACCACCACGCCAAGCGCCGCGAGCCCTGCATTGCGAAGGCCGCGCCCTGCGTTTTCAGGTGAAGCCTCGACAATAGCATTGTCTTCGCTGGCACCTGCCTTCACGCCGCCGGTCCAGGGCCCGAGCCTGGGTTCGATCACCTTATCGGTAACGTACCAGATGATCGGCAGATAAAGCACGGTCATCGCGGCGATGAAGTACCAATTGCCCGCCAAATTCGCGCCCCATGATGGGTCAAGCGCGCTCGCGCCAACAGCCTCTTCGGTGATGCCAAACAACAGGGCGTCAAGTTGACCCGGCGAGATATTGGCCGAGAACCCCCCAGAAACGCCCGCGAATGCGGCTGCGATCCCGGCCAAGGGGTGACGGCCAGCGGCCGCAAACAGAATGCCTGCGAGCGGGATCAACACCACATAGCCAGCGTCCGCTGCGTGGTTGCCGATCATCGCGACCAGAGCCACCACAGGGGTCAAAAGGCTGGTCGGCGCAGATTTAACAGCGCTCGACATGCCTGCCGCGAAAAAGCCTGAACGCTCCGCCACGCCAGCGCCCAGCATCACCACAAGGACATATCCCAGCGGGTGGAAGTGGGTGAAAGTCTTGGGCATTTCGACCCAGAGTTTCTGAATATTATCGGGCGAGAGCAGGCTCACCGCGCTTATCACAGCCGGGTTTCCGGCCTCGTCAACTTGCGTTGGATGCAGAGCGGAAACGCCAAGGGCCGCGAGCAGAACCGAAATCGCAACCAGTGCGAAGATCAAATAGAAAAACAGGAATACGGGGTCGGGCAATTTGTTGCCTGAGCGTTCAACCCAGCCGAGAAAGCCGGTCATGCTTTGATGAGTGTTCGCCTCGGCAGCCGATGCCATGTGTGTGATCCCCTGATAGTCGATATTGCAATTGCTTCAGAGCTAGCATTGCAATTTCATTATGTCACAGACATTAACCCATCACCGTTCGTCCTGAGCTGGTGGCGCTTCGCGCCGTCTTCGACTCCGAAGGATGAGCCACAGCGCGCGCCCTTCGACAAGCTCAGGACGAACGGGATCAGAGGGTTACAATCAGCATATGGCCAAGCTCTATTTTTACTATGCCAGCATGAATGCGGGCAAAAGCTCCTCGCTGCTACAGGCGGACTTCAACTACCGTGAACGCGGGCAGGCGACCATGGTGTGGACCGCAAGGCTTGATACGCGCTCTGCGGGGCAGGTGAAAAGCCGCATCGGATTGAAAGCAGGCGCGCATCTGTATGAAACAGACACCGATTTGAAATCCGCCATTCTTGAACAGCATGGGCGCGCAAAGCTTGACTGTGTGATGGTGGATGAAGCGCAATTCCTGACGCCGGATCAGGTGTGGCAATTGGCAGCATTAGCCGATGAACACGGGATTCCGGTGCTGTGCTATGGCCTTCGCACCGATTTTCAGGGGGAGCTTTTCCCCGGCTCTGCGGTGCTTTTGGGTATTGCAGATAGCTTGGTTGAGATGAAGGCGGTGTGCTGGTGCGGGCGCAAGGCGTCGATGAACTTGCGCGTCGATGCGAGCGGGGCGCCTGTGAAAGAGGGCGAGCAGACCGAGATCGGCGGCAATGATCGTTATGTGGCGCTGTGCCGCAAGCATTTCAGCGCAGCCTTGCGCGGCGAAGCGGGCGCGCTTGGGTAGCAGGCCGGGCTAGCAGGCGGTCGCCAGCGTCCCTACATAGGCGGCAATGTTCGATACTCTCAGCTTCGCAGCCGTCTTTATCCCGTGCCTTGTCATCGCCATCGTGTTTCACGAAGTGGCGCACGGGCTTGCGGCCAAAGCCTTGGGCGATCCCACCGCAAGCGAGCGCGGAAGGCTGACGCTCAACCCCATTCGCCATGTTGACCCGATTGGCACATTGTTGGTGCCGGGTGGATTGCTCTTGATGGGAGCGCCAGCGTTCGGCTGGGCAAAGCCTGTGCCGGTCAACAAATGGCGGCTAGCCAACCCGCGTTTTGGCATGATGGCGGTTGCAGCCGCGGGGCCAGCGATGAATTTCGCGCTCGCATTTGTGGGGGCGGTTGCGTTCGGCATCATCGGCACACCGGGCGCAGGCTGGGCAGAGGGCGGCGCGGGCTTCCCCATGCTGATCGCGCCTGACGGGACGACATTGCCGGTGGCAACGGGGCTTTACCTGTTCATGCTGATCAATGTGTTCCTGGGTATGTTCAACCTGCTTCCCATCCCGCCGTTTGATGGCTCCCATATCTTGGGTGGGCTTTTGCCCAAACCCTTGCGCAAGCATTGGGAGAAGCTGCAACGCTTTGGCATGGTGCTTATCCTTGGCGTGATCGGCTTTAGCTGGGTGTTCGGAACCGGATGGCTCGAAGTCACGGTGCTGCCCCTCGTGGCGGCGGTGATGAGCTTTTACGAAGGTGTCGCCAATTGGGTGGCGCTTGCGTAAAGGCTGGCGTAAAGGCTGCGCCCATGACGGCATTGTCGACCATTTTGGAGCACGCGCCCGTGCGGCTGGAGCCGCTGGCCGATGAGCATATCGAGCCTTTGCGCGCCGCCTGCCGTTTGGATCAGGAGATCTGGGGCATTTATCCGGTCAACCTTGGCGGTGACGGGTTTGATGACGCGCTGGCGATGTTTCGCAGCTCGCCTGAATGGGTGAATTTCGCAGTGATCGACGCACGTTCTGGTGAATTGGCGGGGCTGACCAATTATATCCGGCCAACGCAGTATGGTGTGGTCGAAATCGGCGGGACGTATATCGTGCCAGAGGTGCGCGGCGGTGCTTTCAACCGGGCGATGAAAAAGCTGATGATCGAACACGCGTTTGAATGCGGCTTTCACAAGATCGAGTTCAGGGTAGATACCCGCAATAAGCGCTCGCAAGCAGCCGTGCTCAAACTGGGCGCGCAGCAAGAGGGTGTCATGCGCCAGAATATGGTGACCTGGACCGGATATCGCCGCGACACGGCGGTGTTTGGCCTTCTCAAGGATGAGTGGCATGGGTGATCCGACGCCCCCCAAGCTTCCGGCACCAAACGGCTGGATCATCCTCGACAAACCGCGCGGGCTAGGCTCGACGCAGGCCGTGGCGGCGGTGAAGCGCAATTTGCGCCAAGGGGGCTTTAGCAAGACCAAGGTAGGGCACGGCGGTACGCTTGATCCGCTTGCTGAAGGGGTTCTGCCGATTGCCTTGGGTGAGGCGACGAAGCTGGCTGGGCGGATGCTCGATGCGAGCAAGATATACGAGTTTACGGTGAAGTTCGGGGAAGAAACCGCGACGCTCGATACCGAGGGCGAGGTGGTTGACCGGTCCGATGTGCGCCCCAGCCTTGCCGAAATCGAAGCGGTTCTGCCCCAGTTCACCGGACCCATTGAGCAAGTTCCTCCGGCATACTCCGCGCTCAAAGTGGACGGCAAGCGCGCCTATGATCTGGCGCGGGCGGGGGAGGTTGTGGAGATGAAGACAAGGGCGGTCACCATCCATTCTCTTTCAGTCCGTCATCCCGGCGAAGGCCGGGATCCAGAGCCGCAAGGCGCTGATCCAGCTAAACTGGACCCCGGCCTGCGCCGGGGTGACGCAGTGAATGCAATCACCCTCACAGCCCATGTCTCCAAAGGCACCTATATCCGCAGCCTTGCCCGCGATATCGCCCGTGCCCTTGGAACTTGCGGTCATGTTACCTATTTGCGTCGCAGCAAAGCCGGGCCTTTCACCGAGACCCAAGCGATTTCGCTGGACAAGTTGAACGAAATCGCTAATGGCGCGCAACTATCTGACCTCCTCCTGCCGTTAGAGGCAGGGCTGGACGACATCCCGGCCCTTCACCTCACCCAGACAGACGCGCAGGCGGTCCAACAGGGCCGGGTCGTGTCTGGATTGCCCCAACCATCCGGGCTGTATTGTGCGATGCTGGACAATGTTCCGGTGGCGCTGGTTCAGATTTCGGATGGTGCGACCAAAGTGGTCAGGGGTTTCAACCTTCCCGATGTCGCTGAGTAGAAAGAGAATACTATGTCGGTAGCACCCGAGCGTAAAACAGAGATCATCCAGGACAACGCGCAAGCCAAGGGCGACACCGGTTCGCCAGAAGTACAGGTCGCGATCCTTACCGAGCGTATCAAAAACCTCACCGAGCACTTCAAAGCCAACCACAAGGACAACCACTCACGTCGTGGCCTCCTTATGATGGTGAACAAGCGCCGCAACCTCCTCGCCTATCTCAAGAAGAAAGACGTCGAGCGTTACAACGCATTGATCGCGAAATTGGGTCTGCGTAAATAATTCAAGCGAACGGCTCCCAAACGGGGGCCGTTTTGCTATTAAGGCGTCATCCCTGTAAAAGTCAGGGTGACGATTTGAATGGGGGCAAGGCTTTGCAATTCGGCAAGGCTGAGCTCTGGGGCATATGTTTCAAAAGCCCCACACACCGCCATCCGGGCGGTTAAACCCGGAAAAACTGTAGGCCCCGCCTGAGCAATAAGGCCAAGCGGGTCATTTAAGGAAAATCCATGTTCGACACGAAAACCGTATCGCTGGAGTGGGGCGGAAAAACCCTCACTCTGGAAACAGGCCGTATTGCCCGTCAGGCAGATGGCGCCGTTTTGGCAACCTATGGCGAAACCGTGGTGCTGTGCGCCGTGACCGCCGCCAAGTCAGTTAAAGAAGGCCAGGACTTCTTCCCGCTGACCGTACACTATCAGGAAAAATTCTCAGCAGCTGGCCGTATTCCGGGTGGCTTCTTCAAGCGCGAAGGCCGCGCGACGGAAAAAGAAACGCTCACATCGCGTCTCATCGACCGTCCTTGCCGCCCGCTCTTCCCAGAAGGTTTCTACAACGAAATCAACGTGATCTGTCAGGTCCTGTCTTATGACGGCGAGACCGAGCCAGATATCCTTGCGATGATTGCAGCCTCTGCCGCTCTCACCATTTCGGGCGTTCCATTCATGGGCCCAATCGGTGCAGCGCGCGTTGGCTTTAACAATGACGGCGAATACATCCTCAACCCGAAGGTTGAAGATGCGCTTGGCGAAGATGGCCGCTTGGACCTTGTTGTTGCTGCGACGCAAGACGCTGTGATGATGGTGGAATCAGAAGCAAAAGAGCTTACCGAAGAGCAAATGCTCGGCGCTGTGTTGTTCGCTCACGAAGAGAGCCGCAAGGTTATCGGCGCGATCATCGATCTGGCTGAAAAAGCTGCGAAAGAGCCTTGGGAAGTCGACGTTTCTGACGACACATCCGAAATCAAGGAAAAGCTGCGCGGCATCGTTGGCGATGACATTGCAGCCGCTTACAAGCTGACCGACAAATCGGCCCGCTCGGACGCTCTCAACGCAGTGCGCGCCAAAGCGAAAGAAGCGTTTGCAGACGAAGAGCCACAAACGCAAATGGTCGCCAACAAAGCGGTCAAGAAGCTGGAAAGCGAAATCGTTCGCGGCGCGATCATCAAGGATGGCACCCGCATCGACGGCCGTAAGCTTGATCAGGTTCGCCCGATCGAAGCCATGGTTGGTCTGCTTCCGCGCACCCACGGTTCGGCTCTGTTCACGCGCGGTGAAACGCAGGCAATCTGCACCACCACGCTTGGCACCAAAGACGCTGAGCAGATGATCGATGGTCTCGAAGGCCTGTCTTACAGCAACTTCATGCTGCACTATAACTTCCCGCCTTATTCGGTCGGCGAAGTGGGTCGTTTCGGCTTCACCAGCCGCCGCGAAACCGGCCACGGCAAGCTTGCATTCCGCGCGCTTCGTCCGGTTCTGCCAACGGTTGAGGACTTCCCTTACACCATCCGCGTTCTGTCAGACATCACCGAGTCCAACGGTTCATCTTCGATGGCCACCGTTTGCGGCGGCGCATTGTCGATGATGGATGCAGGCGTTCCATTGACGCGTCCGGTATCGGGCATCGCCATGGGCCTTATCCTTGAAGGCGAGGACTTTGCGGTTCTCTCCGACATCCTTGGTGATGAAGATCACCTTGGCGACATGGACTTCAAGGTGGCAGGTTCGGAAGAAGGCATCACCTCGCTCCAAATGGACATCAAGGTTGCCGGCATCACGCAGGAAATCATGACCAAAGCGCTTGAGCAGGCGAAAGCTGGCCGTGCGCACATCCTTGGCGAAATGGCGAAAGCTCTCACCGGTGCCCGCACCGAGGTCAGCAAGCACGCACCGCGTATCGAGACTATGCAGATCGACAAATCGAAGATCCGCGACATCATCGGTACAGGCGGTAAGGTCATCCGCGAAATCGTTGCCGAAACCGGCGCGAAAGTCGACATTGACGATGAAGGCACGATCAAGATCAGCTCTTCCAACGCCGATGAAATCGCAGCGGCACGGGCATGGATCGAAGGCATCGTTGAAGAGGCCGAAGTCGGCAAAATCTACAACGGTAAGGTCGTCAACATCGTCGACTTTGGCGCTTTCGTGAACTTCATGGGCGGCAAGGACGGTCTTGTCCACGTGTCCGAAATGAAGAACGAGCGCGTTGAGAAAGTCACCGATGTCGTTTCCGAAGGCCAAGAGGTGAAGGTCAAAGTCCTTGAAATCGACCAGCGCGGTAAAGTCCGCCTGTCGATGCGCGTCGTTGACCAGGAAACGGGTGAAGAACTCGAAGACACACGCCCACCGCGTGAGAATAAACCACGCGGTGATCGCGGTGATCGCGGTGATCGTGGTGGTGATCGCCGTGGCCCACGCGGCAGTCGCAGCCGCGGCGGTGACCGTGGTGGTCGCCGTGATGGCGGCGATAAGGGCGGTGACGGCGGTCCAACAGCAATGCCCGACTTCCTGAAAGACTAAGCCCTTTCGCGAAAGACATACGAAACCCCGCCAGGAGCAATCTTGGCGGGGTTTTGTTTTGGATAGGGTGCTACTGGCCCACCCCGCTGCGACTAGCGAGCAAGCTCGCAAGTCTCACTGCCCCTCCCGTAAACGGGAGGGGATTGTTTTCGCGCCAACTTGCTCCCCTCCCGCTTGCGCCCTGCTTTCGCAAGGACAGGTATCGGGGCTGGGGGTGGGCAATTTCCTACATTCGCCAAATCGGCTATGGCCGTGCGATGACTCAAACGGCGACGCCCCCGCATTCTCCCCCAAAGGTTTTTGAACCCTGGACAGTGTGTCAAGTGTGTCAAAACTTGCGTTAAACTCTGGACCTTCAATACCTTAGTGCAAAACCCCAAAGGACGATCCTGAATGCTGAAACGTGAGCTTATAGACACTGTCCAAATCGACGATGGCGAGACGCTGGAGCTGTTCAGCCATGGCTCCGACTTCATGATTGTGCTGGGCTATAATGAGCTGATGAGCACGCGGATGCGCTTTTCCGAAGAGCAGCTGGCGGAACTGACGCTTGACCGGTTGGAGGCGCCTCGCCCGCGCATCCTGATTGGTGGTTATGGGATGGGGTTCACCTTGCGAGCCGCGCTTGCAAGGTTGCCCGAAAATTCGCAAGTTGTGGTGGCCGAGATTTCCGAGAAGATCATCGAATGGGCTAAGGGGCCTATGGCAGAGCTGACGGGAAATTGCCTCGAAGACCCGCGCCTTGACCTCAAAATCTGCGATGTGGCGGCGCTGATTGACGACGCCAATGACGGAACCTGCGCAAAGTTCGATGCGATCCTGCTCGACGTGGACAATGGGCCTGATGGCATGGTGCGCGCGGACAACAACCGCATCTATTCGCGCACTGGCCTTGGTAAAGCGCGCGATGCGTTGAAGCCGGGCGGCATCGTCTCTGTCTGGTCAGCCGCGCCCGACCACGGGTTCAGGCGGCGCATGCAAGAGGCGCGCCTGGATGTCGAGGAACGCCGTGTGCGCTCACGCCCGAACAACAAGGGCGCGCATCATGTGATCTGGTTTGGCAGGACGCGGGGAGGGTAGGGCCCACCCCCAACCCCTCCCGCAAGCGGGAGGGGAGCGAGACTTTGCGAACCGCTAAGTGAGCATTAGTCGCAGCGGGGTGGGCATCTCCGGCTCAAAACCCGTAAATGACCGTGATGCGGCTTAGTGTATCGGTTTTGACCGCGCCGGCGGGTGGATCGGTGTCGTGTTCAACCGTGTAGGACAGGCGCAATGACACCGCATCAGAGATGGAGGCCTGGAGGCCGGTATCGGAGATCAAAGTGCTCGACCCGCTCTGGATGAAGGCGCTCGCATCTTGTGTGAAGGAGAGTTTGTCGGAAAGCTCCCAGTCAAAGTCTGCTGCGGCAAGGGCTGCGATATTGCTGGTGGTGGTCCCGGCAATAAGCTCGGTGCGCCGCCATGCGGGGCCTGCTTTAACAGAGAGGGTCGGGCCAGCGGTGAGGACGTCATATCCAAGGCCGCCCGAGGCAGAATAGCGGGCGGCAAATCCCTGGAACCGGTCGCGCTCATATTGGGTGAGGCCATAGGCGTAGAGGCGGTCGCTGATCTTGTAGTTGAGCTCGTAGGCGGCGAGGAATTGCTCACGGGTGGTGACCCCTTCGGAGCGCTGGTAATCGGCGCGTCCTGCGAGTTTGTGGCGCCAGTTGATGCCGTCCTTGGTAAGCGCAAGGCTGGCGGTGACGCCGGTGTTATCGGCATTGCCCGACGACATGAACGCGCCAAGTTCGCCTTTGCCTGACCAGTTCTCGAAGATGCCAGCGGAGCGGATCTCGGCTTCCTCGGCGGCGGCTTGTGCGGCCTCGTTCGCGGCAAGCCGGGTCTCAAAACCGGCAAGGATCGTGTCCAGCTCTTTGCCATCATCAGGATTGGTAATGCGGGCGATGTCGATGACGGTGCGCACTTTCGCCTCGTCACCGGTCGCGATGGCGGCATCGATCATGGCGCGCACGGGCTCTGGCAATTGGGCCTGAGCTGGTGTGGGCACAAGGAGGAGCGCGGCAAAGGCTGCCGATGTGAAAACTGATCTGGTCATGAAATTACGCCTTCGCGATGCGCATCCGCCCGAGGAAATCGGTCTTGCCGATGCTGACACCGAGATGGCGCGCAATCGAATAGGCGGCGCTTGCGTGGAAATAGAAGTTGGGCTGGCTGAAGCTGAGAAGGAAATCCTCAACCGTGAAATCCATACGCGTGGTTTTGAACTCAAAGCGCATATCGCGCCCGATCCAGCTTTCCATCTCGTCTTCGCTAAGTGCTTCGAGCGCGGCCTTCGCACCGGCAAGCTTTTCGCGCAGGCCATCAAAACTTCCCGGGGGAGGGTTGAGATCGGGGCTGTAAACGCCCTCTTTCACTGCGGCCAGCGCGCCTGCCGTGTGCTCGGCAACGCATTTGATCTGATAGGTGAAAGGCAGCATGTCATCGATGAGGCGCGCATTAAGGATTGTGCTTGCATCGCACCCCTGCTGTCCGCACCAGCTTTCGGTTTTGTCGACGAGGTGGTTCGCTGTTCCAATCATTTGGAGACCGCTTGGGACAAAACTGGCGTGAAGCGAGATCGGCATGAACTGCCCTTTTTTGCAAATGTGTTCTAATGGAAATGCCCCGCCAGACGGTCCGGCGGGGCAAATAGGTGATGCACAAGGGCGAGACTGGTTAAGCCCCTAGCACGCCCGTTTTAGCGTACCCGCGGCCCGCCAAATGGCAGCGGCGGCGGGGGCCGGCGGGCACCACGCGGAAGCTGTGCCTGATAGGCGCGGCCACAATGTTCAACGCAGTAAGGAAAGCCCGGGTTCACGGCATTGCCGCAGAAATGGAAGTCAGGCTCGCCCGGGTGTCCCATGGGCCAGCGGCAAACCTTGTCCGACAAATCCAGAAGGCTGGTCTTGTCTTTGATCGATGGATCAGGCTTTGCCGGGACAAGGCGGCGCGGCGGAGCAGGGGGGATCGGCGGTTGCTGATCACCCGGCCCCTGACGCAAGAAGCCGCCTGGACCAACCGATACGATCTTGGGAAGATCAGGTGTAGGATTGGGGACAGGCTGGCTGTTAACCGGGGCGCTTGCCTTGGTGGCAGGCGCACTTGCTGCTGCGGGCGCAGGTTTCGCCGCAGGCTTGGGTGCTGCTTTCTTTGGAGGTGCTGCCGCCTTGGTCGCGGGCTTTTTGGCTGCCGCTTTCTTCTTCTTGTCGCCCGATTTTACCGGCGACGGCCGCGATTTCAGGCCCAGACGGTGCGCCTTGCCAATCACAGCATTGCGGCTTACCCCGCCAAGCTCTTCAGCGATCTGGCTTGCGGTCGATCCGCCTTCCCACATCTTTTTGAGCGTATCGATCCGCTCGTCAGTCCAACTCATAAATCGTCCGTTCGTTATCTGCCACCTTTAGATAGGCAGCTTGTCACATTGTGCCAGAGGCCTTAGGCGCATGCGCTATGGAAAGAAATCTTTCAGCCACACCGACAGGTGCCACACCTTCCCAAGACAGCAATGCAGCCGGGAGCACCCGGTTTCCCCCTCGCGGTGTCCCGATGATAACCGGAATCAATCGCGTCGGGCTCTTGGCCCTCTATATGAAGGAGGTCCGCCGGTTTCTCAAGGTCCAGACGCAGACGATTTGGGCTCCTGCGGTCACAACTCTGCTGTTTCTGGTGATTTTCACGGTCGCATTGGGCCGCGGTGGGCGCGAAGTACTGGGTGTGGACTTTGCAAGCTTTGTGGCGCCAGGCCTCATTGTGATGGGAATGATGCAAAATGCCTTTGCCAATTCCTCCTTTTCGCTGCTCGGTGGAAAGATCCAAGGGACGATCATCGATTACCTGATGCCCCCGCTATCACCGGGTGAGCTTATGGCGGCAATCGTCGGCGCTGCTGTAACGCGTGCGATCATGGTTGGCGGGGCGGTTGCGCTCGCCATGCTGCTGTGGCCGGGGGTTTCACTTGGGGTTGCCCACATCTGGGCGGTGATCTGGTTCGGTCTGATGGGAAGCGTGATGCTTGGGCTCATTGGCTTGGCGACGTCGATCTGGGCTGAAAAATTCGACCACAATGCCGCGATCAGCAATTTCATTGTTGCCCCGCTATCGCTGCTCTCGGGCACCTTTTATGTAATCGACAACCTTGCGCCTGCCTTCCAGGCGGTGAGCCTTGCAAACCCGTTTTTCTACGTGATTTCAGGCTTCCGCTATGGCTTTTTGGGGCAAAGTGACATCGGTTCGAGCGATGCGGTTATGCTCGCTGCAATCGGGCTTGCGTTGCTAAACGCAGTCTTTGCTTTGGCGGTGTATTGGGTGCTGCGTTCTGGCTGGCGCCTCAAGAGCTAGGCCCTTAAGAGCTAGGCCCTTAAGAACTAGGCAAGGTGCGCGCTCGCTGAAGATTAGTGGGTGAGCGAGCGGCGCATACGATAGCGGCCGTTCTGGAATTGCTCAAACAGTTGCGGCACGGTTGGGTGATCAACCGGCCCACCGATGCTGTCGTCAATCAGATTGCCTTGGCTGACATAAGCGACGTAGCTTGATTCTTCATTCTCTGCGAGCAGGTGATAGAACGGCTGTTCGCGCGGCGGGCGCATGTCTTCAGGGATGGCCTCGTACCATTCTTCGCTGTTGGCAAAGACCGGGTCGATGTCGAAGACGACACCCCGGAAATCGAGCAGCCTGTGCCGAACCACTTCGCCAATGCCAAAGCGGCTTTTGGTCAGGCGCGGCGCATTGATGCTGCGTCCTGCTTGACTGGAGAAGAAATGAGAGCGTTCCATAACAGCCATAATATGGACCCTTACCCGGGCAAAACAAGCGATTTGCGGGCCAGCGTCCCAGATATGCCCGTTTTTGTTGCAACCTAACGCTGCCAAGGGGCTTGGCATTTGCGCATACGTGGTCTAACGGGCGCCCTCCTTGTGCAATTTAGACCTCTGCGAAACGCCAAGGACATGCGGAGAGATGCCGGAGTGGTCGAACGGGGCGGTCTCGAAAACCGTTGTGCTCTCACGAGTACCCAGGGTTCGAATCCCTGTCTCTCCGCCAATCACCCTTTTCCAGCCGTTCGCTGATTTTCGCGAAAACCCCTGAAAACCTAGGATTGCGCGGCCTACTCGGTTCCGGCGTGGACCTTGCGGTGCCCGGCTCAACAGGTCCGAGCAAGCCGTCCGGCGCGCAAGCGCCAATGACGATAGCTTCCCCCAAACGAAGAACTCACTGATTATCAGGACCTTTGACATCGCTGGCTTCAGTAAGCATTAAAGGGGCGGCCCATAAATATATGGCGCTCGATGTGACGTCCAACTCTAAGTCGACAGTTGGGTATCACCCTTCACAACTTGTCTGGCTTCGGCTAGCTTTGATGGCAGGGAGGAGGACAATAAGCAGCATATCATCGGCTGCTTGTGGCCATTCCGTGGATCGCGGGATTTACCTTCGATCTGATTTACATCCTAAGGGGGTTTGCGATCGATTTCTTCGACGAGATGCTTGGCGATTCTAATGGCGCGCAAGGCGCTTCATTTCGAGAGCCGTTCGCTGCATATGGGGAATGGCTTGACAATGAAGAACCCAAACGCATTCTGAAAAAATCCGCGCAGGCAGAAGCTTTCTTCCGCACGACTGGCATTACCTTCAACGTCTATGGCGAAGAGGATGCTGATGAGCGGCTCATTCCCTTTGATGTGATACCGCGGATCATCTCTGCGTCGGAATGGCGCAGATTATCACGTGGGATTGAACAGCGCGTGCGCGCCATCAATGCGTTTCTTCACGATATCTACCATCGTCAGGAGATATTGCGGGCTGGCCGCGTCCCGTTTGAGCTGATTGCGAATAACGAGGCATTCTTGCCGCAGATGGTGGGCGTCAATCCGCCGGGCGGTGTCTACACGCATATAGTTGGCACAGATATTGTGCGCACCGGGCCGGACGAATTTTTCGTTCTGGAAGATAATGCCCGCACCCCTTCTGGCGTTTCTTACATGCTGGAAAATCGTGAGACGATGCTGCAAATGTTCCCCGAGCTGTTTTCGCGTATCGCGGTTCAGCAGGTCAGTGATTACCCGACAAATCTGCGCCGGTCGCTCGCCGCATCAGCGCCGGCCGCCTGTGCTGGAAAACCGGTCGTTGCGGTGCTGACGCCGGGCATTCACAACTCCGCCTATTTTGAGCACAGCTATCTGGCTGACCAGATGGGTGCAGAGCTGGTTGAGGGGCATGACTTGCGGGTCGTCGATGGCCGCATCGCCATGCGCACCACGCAAGGATACACGCCCATTGATGTCATTTATCGGCGCGTTGATGACGAATATCTCGACCCCTTGAACTTTAATCCGGACTCCATGCTGGGCGTGCCCGGGATCATGGATGTGTACCGATCAGGCGGCATAACCATTGCCAATGCCCCGGGGACAGGGATCGCAGATGACAAAGCGATCTACAGCTATATGCCTGACATTGTGGAATTTTATACGGGCGAAAAGCCAATATTGAACAATGTGCAGACATGGCGATGCAGCGAACCGGATCAGTTGCAATATGTCCTCGACAATCTGGCAGAGCTGGTTGTGAAAGAGGTGCATGGCTCAGGCGGCTACGGAATGCTGGTTGGTCCTGCTGCGAGCAAGCAAGAGATCGAGGATTTTCGCGCAAAACTGCTCGAAAACGCTGCAAACTATATTGCGCAACCAACCTTGGCGCTCTCGACTGTGCCGATCTTTACCGAGAAGGGCTTGGCTCCGCGGCACGTCGATCTGCGGCCTTTTGTACTGGTGTCGCCAGAAAGGATCGACATCACGCCCGGTGGCCTTACGCGGGTCGCGATGACCGAAGGATCACTGGTAGTGAACTCCAGTCAGGGAGGCGGCACCAAAGACACCTGGGTGCTGGAGGAGTAGACGATGCTAGGAAAAACAGCAGGCGGTCTGTTCTGGATGTTCCGTTATCTTGAGCGCTGCGAGAACAATGCCCGGCTTATTGACGCAGGCTTTCGGATCGCCCTGACGCGTTCAGCAACAGCCAAATCCGAGTGGAAGTCGATCCTCACAACGGCAGGCTCACTGGCGGATTATGATGACCGCCATGACGACTATAGCTCTGCCGAGGTGGTCGATTTCATGTTGCGCGATCCGACCAATCCATCGAGCGTAATCTCGACCATGAAACAGGCACGGGACAATGCCCGGTTGGTGCGAACCGCGCTCACCCGGGAGGTTTGGGAGGCGACCAATGAAAGTTGGATGACCTTGAAACAGATTCTGGCCGCTCCAGTGGCCGAGCAGGATTTGCCAGACGTGCTTGCGAGTATCCGCAGGATGAGCGCGCAGGTCCGCGGTGCCACTGCCGGAACGATGCTGCGCAATGATGTTTTCAATTTCATCCGCCTTGGCACATTTATTGAGCGCGCTGACAACACGGCGCGTATTCTCGATGTGAAGTATTACTTGCTCCTGCCGTCGATTGCGCAAGTCGGCTCGGCGATTGACGTCATGCAGTGGGAAACGATCTTGCGGACCGTGTCGGCCCAGCGCGCATATCGCTGGCTCAATGGCGCTGAAATCAGCCCATCAAACATCGCCGAGTTCTTGATCTTATACAGCAAGATGCCGCGGTCTTTGATCTTCTGCAGCCAGAAGATTTCCGACAATCTCGGCTATCTTGAACAGGATTATGGAGTGAGCTTGGCTTCGCATGAGGCGGCAAAAGCGTCGACACAACGTCTGCGCAAAGCCTCAATTGACCAGATATTCGATCAGGGCCTGCATGAATTCATTCAGGAATTCACTGCGCAGAACAGCCGGCTCGCTGCGCAGATTGAACATGATTACCGGTTTCTGGAATAACCCATGCAACTGATCATCAATCATACCACACAATACCACTATGACGCGCCGGTCGATTATGGCCTGTTGCAGGTTCGGCTGACCCCTAAATCGCGCGAGGGTCAGCAAACCCGTGTTTGGGACCTGACTGTCAAGGGCGGCAAGAAAGAGCTCTCCTTCACTGACCAGTTCAACAATCATGTCGAACTGATCAGCATTGAACCGGGTAGCCAACGCATCACCATTCATTGTCGCGGCGAGGTTGACGTGACCGCAAGCAGCGGCGTTGTCGGCCAGCATAGAGGCCATATGGCGCTCTGGAATTTCACCCGGGAAACCCCGCTCACCCAAAGCGGCCCGCACATCGCGGCGCTGCTTGAAAAGTTGGGGGGTGGCCACACCAACGACATTGCCATGGCCCATGCTTTATCGGCTTTGATCGTCGAACGTGTTCCCTATCAAATCAGCCAGACCAACGCAGAAACCAGCGCTGAAGGGGCACTCAATATTGGCGCTGGCGTGTGCCAGGATCACGCCCACATTTTCCTCTCAGCGATGCGTTCGCTCGGCTTTCCGGCACGCTATGCCTCGGGTTATCTGATGATGAATGACCGGGTTGATCAGGACGCCACCCACGCATGGGCTGAGGCGCATTTTGACGGCATCGGCTGGGTCGGGTTCGACGTTTCGAACGGGTATTCGCCCGACGAACGATATGTCTGCGTCGCGACCGGGCTCGATTATCGCGATGCTTCGCCGATTTCCGGTATGCGATATGGTGACACAATCGAGAATATGGTTGTGCAATTACAGGTGCAGCAGTAACTCGGATGAACGCGGGCAATTCGCAGCCGCAAGGTATTTCAAAATGACATATTGTATTGGACTTCGGCTCAAAAAGGGCCTCGTCTTCATGTCTGACACCCGCACGAACGCGGGCGTCGATGACATTTCTCAGGTGTGCAAATTGAAGACCTGGCAAAAACCGGGCGAGCGCGTCGTGACGCTGCTCACGGCCGGAAATCTGGCGACTACTCAGGCGGTGGTCAGCCTGCTTGATGAACGCAGCAAAGCACCAGAAGATCGCAGCCCGTCGATACTCGAGGCACCCTCGATGTTTCAGATTGCCTCGATTGTGGGAGATACACTGCGCGAGGTTGTGAAAACTTATGCGCCCGATGGCCAAGAAGCTGCATCGCCATTTGGTGCAACGTTGATTTTGGGTGGTCAGATCAAAGGCAGCGAACCGCGGCTTTTCCTGATTTATCCAGAAGGAAACTTTATCGAAGCCAGCGATGATGCCCCCTTCTTCCAGAGCGGCGAAACCAAATATGGCCGCCCAATCCTTGTGCGGGCCTACGATCCTGAAATGTCGTTTGAAGATGCCGTCAAATTGATGCTTGTCTCATTCGATTCAACCATCAGAGCGAACCTTGCGGTCGACTTGCCGCTCGATGTACAAGTCTATGAGGCTGACAGCTTCGTCGTTACAGCGCAGCAACGAATTCATCGCACAGACCCCTATTTCCAGCAGATTACCAACGGCTGGGGCGAGGCACTGCGAGGCGCCTTTCAGTCTCTGCCAGACTTCCAATTTGCATCACCAGAACCACCAAAGCCCGAGTAATATCTCATCGCCTGAAATGAAGGTGGATAAGGGCTGGCTACGCCCACTACAGACGGGATGCGATTAGACTGGCAGCATCAGATGCGCCGCTTTCCTGGCTGGCGCGCACTATGCAGGGACGGTCATGATCTTGCTGCTGAAGACCGATTGCCAGCTTTGGATCTCGTCAAACACGATCTGGTCGGTGGCTTTGGCAAGATCGGCGACCTTGTCGTAAGTCACTGCCCCCTCTGGCGCATTCAATGAAAGATCAATGCGTTCAGCAATCGCATCAAGCTTTGCCGCAGTCACTTTTGAAATATCTGCAAAGCGTTCAAAATCACCAAAGTAACGTATGCCAGCGAACGCACCGCCCAGGGTCGGCAGCGCCACGGCAAGGACAGTGAACCACTTGGCTGATCCTGCCACAAACGCCTCACTGATCCAGCCCAAATGCCCGGCAGCGGTAAGCGCTAAAAAGGTCGCCACCATCACAATCGCGCCGACAAACAGACGTTCGGACAAATGATCGAGGCCATGGTGCACGCGTTCAAGATATTCGGCTTTGTATTTGTGGTACTGGCGCTGTTCTTCGATGTGGTGAGTGCGAAGAGCTTTAAGGGCGGTTCGAAGATAGGCCTCGTCAACGCGCGCTTGAGGTAAACTCACCGCGCGCGCGACATGCTGAACGTATCTTTCAGGCCATGCGTTTTCGATTGTTTGCGGCCATTCGCCCTTTGACCGAGCCACTCCCAGTGCGGCCAGGATCGGGGTGTGGCGCAAATACTCTGCCGCTCGGCGGGTTTCGAACCAGCGAGTGTGCAGCTCTCGCCTCCTGCCAATGGCGGTGTTGACTACGATAACAAGCAGCAAAACCAATTCGATGCTGGCAAAAATCCACTTATACGAGGGATCGACCACGGGCAGATAAGACACGCCCATAATGATTGCGCCTGCACCCAGCAGAAAATTCAGAACCATGCCGGAGCGATGACGGTCCGAATAGTCCGACGCGATACCATCAAGCCAAATGTGCCGCTCAATGATTTGCGAAGTGATACGCTGCGACAGTCGATCATCCTTGGGCGTGAGCGAGGCAAGCGCTTTCAGAACAGGCTCGCTCATTCCTTGCGACACTTCAGAGGGCTGCTCATACCGTTGCCGGATGGAGCCCAGCTTTCGGCCAATCCCGCGCTCGCCAAACAGCACCTGAACGCGCCTGAAAGCGTGGCTTTTGAGGCTGCTTTGTTTCCTCAGTTCGAGGTCTGCCAGCATTGCGCTCGTCTTTTCGTCGAGCGGAGTGCTGGTTTCGGCAACGAGCTGATCCAGACGGGTGTGAACGGCTGATTGATCAAGCGGTACTCGGCCCCCCGACAGCTCCTCAGGCGACGAGAGGATTTGCCATTCATTCGGTTGGGTCGGATCAATCCAAAGCACCGGAGCGCCTTGCTCAAGGGCCATTAATGCGGTGTGTCCTGTCCCGCCGATATTGGCAGTGGATTGGCCATCCCAGACCGCGACCAACACATCTGATTGCTCGATCAGGATTTGGCCTGCAAGCGCTGCTCGCAGTGCCGTGGCAGCAGCCAATTCATCGTGCGCGGTCTGATCGGCGTTGAGGGCGACTGCGTTGAGCAAAAGCTCTTCCACTCTTGCATCGTTATCGGCCAATTCGAAGATTGCGCCTCGATTGGCCAGCGCTTCGATTGCAGCGACCTTCGCCTTGGTCCTTGGGTCATCAGGGGTTTTTCCGGCAAGGATCGAGCGGACAGTTCCTGGATCACTGGCCCCGGAATTAATCGCAGTGTTTAGCCTGCGACCAAAGGGGAGCGGGACAACCAGTTCCCATTCGCGGTCCAGCGCTAATCCGGCTGCAAGATGGTCGGTGCCATCGGATAATAGCGTGAGGAGCCTTGGTGAATGGTCTGCGGCGTTTGATTTGGCCAAGCTTGCCTCAATCAGCGAGAAAATCCCCTGAATCACATCGCTGAGGTCAGACGGATTTTTCGGAAAAGACGCGTGCGCGGCGCGGTGCCCTGTGACGCCGACGGCAAACTTGGGGATTGGCAATTGCGTCGCGGTCGGGCCGGCGGACAAGTTCACTTTGGTTGAAATTTCAATACACCCCCGCTCAATACACCCCCCGCCGGCAACGCGTTGATCTCATGCTATCCATGGGAAAGATCAAGCACAACTGCAAAACCCAGTTGAAATCGGCGGTCTACCGAAAAAGGTGTTTGCGGTTAGCGCGCATGCTCGGGGCAGAAGCTTTCGCTCGGTCGATCCAATCACGGTAATATCCAACGTCTGTAAAAATCGACGGTGTGTTGGTCAGCCCGCATCCAGCGCTTCCCGAAACCAGTCCGATCAGGGTTTCTGTGCGCGTGTCGACCAGTGGGCCACCGCTATCCCCCCGGCAACTGTCGATCCCAGTAGGGGAGCCTACGCAAATCTGACCAGGGGAAAGCTGAATTTGGCGGCGGATGAAGTGGCGATTGTACCTGCAAACCGAGTTTTTCTGAACCCATACCTCGCCTTTCAAAAGGGAGGGTTGCGCCGGAGTTTGCCGCTGTCCATCCAGCGCGAAAATGTTGCTCGAACTGGTTGCGGGCTTGTTGTAGCCCCAACCGCTGAGGAGCAGTGGAACGCTGCCTGAAGGCTGTGCCGGGGTGCGCGCTGGTTTGACCGAACGCAGACGACTGCCAAATCCAGTTGGCACGGCGTTCAGCTGAATGAGGGCGATATCGTGCTGAAGCGTGTCGCTTCGAAAGTCGCCATGGACCAACACATTCCTGATTTCGAACAGGTTGCGCCGACCGTTGATATTGATCGATCCAAGATGAACCCGGCGCCCGGCAAAAAACTTTGCGTCTTCAAGGTTCCCGATGCAGTGCGCAGCGGTTAGCAGGAACTTCGCGCCCAGATAAACCGCGCCGCAAGTGTGGTTGATTTCCCAGTCTTTGAGCTCGCGTCCGAACCGTTCAATTTGCGCGTCGCGCTCGCTGCGCTTGTAATATGCGCTGGTGCTTGCGCCGTGCAGCGAAAACTGCGCCTGCCACGGGATTTCTCCCTCAAGAGCGAGTAAACCCCTGCTGACATAGCCGGTATCCCCGCGGAAAAAGGTCTCTAGAAATTGTTTCTCGGCATCGCTGCAATAGCGCACGGCGGACGCATCGGGGTCGGTACCATCACCAATGGGATTGCCATCGGAAAAGAACTTGCAAGGGTTGCCCGCATCGCGTCCCAGCAACATATCGCGCGCATTGGCGTAGCTTTCAGCACGAACAAGGACCGGAATGGCTTGCCAGCGATCATATTCCCGCTCTTTCAGCAAAGCCGTCACGCGGCCAAGTTGCTGATCATCGTATCCAGCGAACAATCGCAATGTCTTGATTGCGGTCGGCCGATCAGTTTCGACCAGTAGCTGTGCGAACATTCCCCGTTCGCCTTCGTCAAGATGTCCGATCACGCGCGCCAATGCGTACCGGTCGTAAACGTCCAATTCTGCATAGAAATCGTAGAAAGGAGCGATCTCATCCGGATAGAGTTCGCCGACAATGCGTTCGTAACTCTGCTCGGGAGAAAGGGGGGATTGTGCCTGCACGGGCGCCGCCAAGAACGCGCTCAGACACGCCGCTAAAAACACCAGCAGGCCCGAAAGACAAGTGCTTACGGGCCTGACTGCTGTTTGCGTGTGATCAGTCGTGGATTGGATTGCCATCTTGGTCGGTTCCAGTAGCATCGCTACCTTCGCCTTCTGCCTCTTCGGCGCTGGCTTCTCCTGTCATGGTGCCATCGGCTACTGCGTCCGCGTCCGCTGCTTCAACAGCTTCCGCCGCTTCTTCAGTTGCACCTTCACTTTCCGCAGGCGGCGTGCAGGCCGCAAGTCCAAGCGCAACCGCAAAAGCCGATCCAATTGCAACGTGTTTTCTCATAATTTGCCCCTTGTTTATCCTAACTCAAATCCGAGCCGCTTCTGTATAGACTCAAAGGCTTGATCCTGTCGAATGGGATCAAGGTTCTGGTCTGATCGTGACAGGACTAGCCCCGCATCCCCAAAAGCCAAAGCCTTTTCCAAAGCGGCAATAGCCTCGCCCCCCTGACCCCATTGAGCCAGAACCTGCGCTTGTTGATAGAGGCTGTTGTCGCCGAAGCGTTCAACCATTTCGGCAAAAGCTTGATCGGCAGCCTCGCGGTTGCCGTCCTGCGCCTCAAGGATTGCCAGGCTTGGCAAGCGCGAAAGTGTGCTGGGTTCGCGTTCGTAAAGCGCGCGCGCATCATCAATGCGGCCATCGAACCGCGCAATATCGCCAAGAATGCGGTTGGCGATGCTAATCTCCTCATTGAGCGCGAGCGCTCTTTGCGCTGCGCGGGTAGCCGCGGGATAGTCGCGTGCGGCGAATTCCAGAACGGCATCTGCCCGAAACACTCCGCCATTAAGGGGATCAAGCCTTTCGGCCCGCTCAATTGCATCGCGTCCGCCTTCGAAATCGCCGATGTAAGAAGCGAAGAAGGTGTATCCTGTGAGAATATCGGCATTGCCATACCCAAGTTCGAAACTGCGCTGATAAGGTTGGCGTGCAGAGGCAAGATCGAGCTTTCCATTGGCCAGCACAGAGCCCAGCGAATCATACCCTTGGGCAAGATCGGGCTCCAGCTCAATCGATGTTCGCGCCGCCTCCATCGCTTGTTCGTAATAGGATGCAAGCTCACTGCCGCTCGCATAGCGATTGCCCAAAGCGGTCAATACGCGCGACCGGAATGCGTGCGCGGCGGCATATTGTGGATCGACTGCGATCGCTTCATCAAGCGCGGCAAGCGCGGCCCGGTCTGTCTCTTCTTTTGAACTGACCTGTTGATAGAGGCCGATCCCGCGAAGATAATGATCAAGCGCCTGCGCGTTTTTGGTCCCGCCGATCCGTTCTGCGCCTGCGATTTCGCCTGCGGAAAAGCTGGCAAGGAGCGAATCGACGACCAAAGTCGCGATCCTGTTCTGGACGGATAGAACGTTGTCGATCTGGCTCGTGAAAACGTCTGACCACACGTCAAGATCGCTTTGCCCGTCGATCAGCCGCGCCGTCACTCGCAATTCTTCGCCTTCGCTGCGCACGCTGCCTTCGAGCACGTGCTGAACGCCAAGCGTTGCTGCAATTTCGCTGGCGGTTTGATCGCTGTCCTTGAACTTGTCCGAAGACGTTTGCGCAGCGACGGCCAGCTGTCGATTGCGGCTCAGGATTGCGCGCAGCTCCTCTGATAGGCCTGCTGACAGATAACCGCGTGAGGCATTTCCGGTGAGGTCCTCAAAAGTAATTACCGCAAGGCTACCCGGCGTGCCTCCAGCACTGAACGCTCCGCTTTGCCATAACGCAAGGCCCGCTCCGGCAGCGAGAATGCCTCCCCCTCCAAGGGCGATTGCGGCGCGCCGGGACAGTCCGCTGGTGCCACTGGCCACATGTGACGCTGCAAAAATTGGCTCTCCGCCTGCCCTCTCTTCGACTTTGTCCAATGCCGCGACCACATCGGCAAAGCGCGCCCGTTTGGCAGCACTACCGCTGCCGGTAAGGTCGATATACTGGATTTGCCGAAAGCCGAGCGGCGGCTGTGTTCCGTCGAGCGAGACCGACAACATCCGCCCCCGGTCGCGGCCACGGGTGGCTTCATCGCGCACCCAATCTGAATTGATCGAAGTTTGGGTCCACACCACCAGGACAACGTCGCTCGTCTCAAGCGCCGTTTCAGTTACCTGAGAGAAGCGGTCGCCTCCTTCGAGCAAACCATCCCACCAGACCCGATGTCCGCGCTCACTCAGCGCGTCGATGATCGGCAGGACATCCTCGCGGTCAGCGCGCGAATAGCTCACGAAAATCGAGGCCAAACCTTCTGGAGTGGAATTGTTGCCGCTCACGCATTTCCCCCGCCAACCCAAATCGCTGGCATTCCTAACACTGCGACCGTTGCCGATATGCTGGCCAATGAATTGGCAAAGCGCAACTCTTGTTTTGAATGCCTAAGCCCGGGAACAGTTTTTGGGCAAGCTGAGAATGCTGCGCGAACCTGGCGATTCCTGCCCAGCCATACGTTTCCTGCTCAGCCAGAGCATTGCAGCCTTCATTGCTCGACCGTTATCGGCGGGCGGCGCAAATGGTGCGGTTTCCAAGTGTGACGGCAAAAACTGTCATACCAATTTGGCATGCAACTTGGTTGCTTTCTTGCCAGCTTTACGTACCAATGGGCTCATCACACTGGATGAAGGATGTTTCCTTTGCATTTTAGGCCGCCGAATTTCAGTCATGCCCTTTCATCAGGCTTTGTCGCTCTTTCGACCTGTATGCTCATCACGGCTTGCGGTGGGGGCGGCGGATCGCCTGCACCAACGGCTACTTCGGCGCCGTCGCCCATGCCAAGCGCTACGGCGACGCCCGCACCTACACCGACACCGACACCTGTTGTATCGTGCAACGGTTTGAACTTCCTCAATATTTCATCGGCTGAGGCGAGCCAGTCATCGGCTGGCGGCTTTGAGGCGGACAATGCGATTGATGATGGGCTTGGCGCAAATTCGCGTTGGAGCGCATCCGCGCTTCCGGCGACACTGACCCTTGATCTGGGAGCCGAGTTTCTCGTTCGCGAAGTTGGCCTTGCATTTCATCTGGGCGATGTGCGCAGATCGACATTCTCGCTTGATGTGTCGAGCGACGGGACCAACTTTACAAACCTTGGTGCAAGTCTCGAGTC
This sequence comes from Erythrobacter longus, assembly GCF_000715015.1. Taxonomy (GTDB): domain Bacteria; phylum Pseudomonadota; class Alphaproteobacteria; order Sphingomonadales; family Sphingomonadaceae; genus Erythrobacter; species Erythrobacter longus. The sequence continues at coordinate 22,508 of NZ_JMIW01000006.1, read as the reverse complement.
ATCGGGCGATACGCTTAGTTTTGAGCGGTTCGATGTAACCGATACATCGGCGCGATTTGTACGGATTTCTGCGGAAAGCACTTCGGATAGCAATCCCTTTGGAATTGTTGAAGCTGCGGTTTTTGGATGCTCTGATGGCACGCCAACGCCTGTTGTTGCACAGCCGTTTGACACCCGCATTTTCGGGCTTGATCCATCGGTCCCCCCCGGGCGCAATTTCACGCTCCTTGATTGGGCGCTTGATACGCCTGCCGTTGACCCATCCGATGGTTTTGCGCAGCGCACTCAAGACCGCGATTTGGAAGGTTTCTCCGATGAATTCTTCTTTACCGCGCCCGATGGAGGCATGACTTTCCGGTCCACGATTGCAGGGGCAACGACGTCGGCCAACTCGCGGTTCACCCGTTCCGAGCTGCGCGAGATGCTGCGCAATGGTGATCGCAGTATCAGCACGCAAGGCGTCAATCGCAACAATTGGGTGCTGGGCTACCAGCCCGATCCTGGCGTGCCCATTGGCGGGCGCGGCGGCGTGCTCAAAGGCACCCTTGCGATCAACCATGTCAGCACCTCGGGCACCGATTTTCATATTGGCCGCATGGTGTTTGGACAAATCCACGCATCAAGCGATGAACCCATCCGGTTGTATTATCGCAAATACCCTGAGAATGATCGCGGATATATCTATTTCGCCCATGAAATCCGGGGCGGGGACGACATTTATTTCATGGTCGTCGGCCCTGAAGTTGGCGACCGGGACAGTCAGCCGGAGGTGAGGGATGACCCCTTCAATGGCATCGCGCTTGATGAAGTATTCTCTTATGAAATCACCAATGCAGGTTCACGCATCGATGTGATTATCCGCCGCGGCGATGAGGACGGTGAGATTATCGGTCACAACTTCGTCGATATGGCCGCCGAGAACAGCGGATACGACACAATTGACGAGTGGAACTATTTCAAGGCTGGTGTCTACACCCAGAACAATACAGGCGACCCCACCGACTTTGATCAAGCGACATTCTATCGGTTGGAAAATATCCATGATTAGGTGAGCCGCTCAAAGGACGATTGAACCAATGTTGGCGATATGTTGTCGTGCGATGCAGGATTTACCAACAGGTATTATGAAAAGGGTTGAATTGGTCTGAACAACCTTCATAACACTCCGAAGGGGCAGCGCGCGTTCGGTGCGTGCAAAGATTTATGCCCGAGGACACCGGGCCCAGCCAAAAGGCGGGCCGGACATGAGGGGAAGAGAGATGGCTGACAAAGCAACGCGTGCTGGCGACCAGTGTTCAGGCAAGTTTGTAGCGCAATCCAGCAAAGATAAGGCACCGCAGCGTTCTCTTGCAGGTCTGTTCGTGGGGGCATCAATGTCGAGCATTGCGCTGGCGAGTATGTTTGCCGCCCCTGCTCATGCGCAAATTGTGATCGTCGATGACACGCCGGTTGATAACCCAGGCGGTCAAACGGTAACTTCAGCCGTGGGCGTCACGCAAACCGTCAACAGCGGTGACAATATCGAGCTTGAGGACAACACCAACGATGGGACGGTCATCACCCTTGCGGGCACGCACATAAACAATGACGGCGATGACGAGGATGTTGTCATCTTTGTCGACAACTCTGAAGATGACGTGATCATCAACATCGCTTCGACCGGCGTGCTTCAGGGCGTGGATGGGGTCGTCTTTTACGAAGGCGATGCGGCCGTTATTACCAATGATGGCCTGATTGAAGGCACCGGCGAGGCAAGCGAAGCGGTTGTCTATTTTGACCGCGATGCCGATGGTGAGCTTAACTCACTGACGAATAATGGCACCATCACCAGCGTTGGCGGGGCCACGATTGGCGTGGATTCGCTTCTGGGTACTGATCCATCGTCGGGTACGGTGGGTGATGAAGAAGGGATTGCCCGGTTCAGATTGGTAAACACCGGGATCATTTCCAACACTGGCTCTGACAGCGACGCCGATGCATTGCATTTCAACGGCGACCCCGGTTCAAGCGGCGGCGAAGACCGTGGTTGCCGCGAGGATGACCGGATCAACTGCGTCATCGAAGTTGATGTCACCAACAGCGGCACAATCTCTGCTGCCCGCGATAACTCGTCAAACGCAGCGATCCGTTCCGAAAGTGATGCCGTATTGCGCGGGACGATTACGAACGAAGCGGGCGGCATGATTACCGGGGCAAGCAACGCTATTCGGATCAACGGCGCGCACGCAGATCACAGCGTCACCATCTCCAATGCGGGTACGATCAATGGTCAGTCCGAGGCTGGAATTTTGATCGGTGGCAGCGGTGTGACTGTCGTCAACGAAGAAGGCGGCATGATCATTGGTGACGATGAAGGCATCCGCCTCGACGGTGATACAATCACAGTTCGCCTTTTGGGTGGAATTGACATCAGCGAAGACACAGCGCCCACCGATACTGTCATCACAAACTCTGGCACAATCGAGGGCGGGGCAGATGGTATCCTCGTCAATGATGACGCTATCGGCGCGATCATCACCAACAATGCGACCGGTTCAATCCTTGGCAATGATGGTATCCAATCGGCAACCGGCGGGACGGTCATCAACAATGGCACGATTGCTGGCGCGGACGGCGATGGTATCCGCATGTCAGGCACTCAGGATGCAAGCGTCACCTTGGGCGCAACCAGCACTACCACCGGCACCAGCCAAGCCGTCCAATTCGAAGGGTCAGGCACAAATACTCTGAATGTCATCGCTGGCGCTTCTGTTACAGGCGATCTCCAAGGCAGCGCGGACGGGGCAGCAGTCAATATCCTGAACCTTAGCGGCTCTTCGGAAAATTCCAGTTTTGTTCAGGCGTTTGATTTTGCACAGGTCAATGTCGATGGCGGTGTCTTTAACCTGTCGTCGCTTTCGACCGGTATCGGCTCGGTTGCTCTCAATTCGGGCACATTGTTCGTCAACGCAGGCGGCGTGGGGTCAATCACCGTGGGCGATGGCGGTGTCTTGGGCGGAAACGGCAGTGCAGGCGATACAATCGTCGGCAGTGGCGGGGCGATCAACCCCGGTAATGCGGGCGATGCTGATATATTGTCCCTGGATTCATTGATCCTTTCGCAAGGGTCATTCCTCAACTTTGATCTTGGCACACCAGGCGTCGCTTCTGAAAGCGATCTGCTCACCGTTGGGGGCGATCTGACCCTTGATGGTACGCTTAATGTGACTGATGTGGGCGGGTTTGGTCTGGGAGTTTATACCTTGATCAATTACACCGGAACGCTGACCGACAATGGCCTTGATGTGGGCTCTTTGCCGATGGGCTTTGAAGCCTCTCAGGGCGAGGTGCAAACCGCAGTGGGCGGGCAAGTCAATTTCGTTGTCACTTCGCTCAACACCATTTCGGACGATCTGGTTCTGTTCTTTGACGGGGCCGACGTTGCAGGCGATGGCGTAATTGATGGAGGCGCAGGCGTTTGGGACAACGTCACAAACAACTTCACTAATGCCGATGGCACCGTCAATTCCCTCTGGAATGGCTCGTTTGCTGTATTTGGCGGCGAGGCCGGAGGGGTTGTCACGCTTCAGGATGCGGTTGAAACGATCGGGCTGCAATTCCTGGTCGATGGGTATTCGATCGAAGCAGGCGAAGGCGGCGAAAATGGACCTGCCTCTCTCGTGCTTGTCGATGATGTCAGTGTTGTTCGCGTAGGCAGCGGTATCTCAGCTGAAATCGATGCACCCGTCACTGGTGATGGGGGGCTCGAGAAGGTTGAAGGCGGCACACTCGTTCTGTCGGGCGACAACGCTTACACTGGCGCGACTTCTGTTTCAGGTGGCACTCTTCAACTCGATGGTTCGCTGGTTAGCGATACTTCGGTGGGCGCAGGGGCAACCCTTGCCGGTTCAGGCACTGCGGCTGGTGTGACCGCTAGCGATGGTGCAACCCTTGCGCCGGGCACAAATGGCACCGTGGGCACTTTGACCACGGGTGATCTTGTGCTGGGTGCCAATACAAATCTGGCGTTTGACCTTGGCGCGCCTGATAGCGCGATGGGCAGCGACCTTATCCAAGTGAACGGCGACCTGACGCTTGATGGCCTTTTGAATGCAAGCAATGCGGGCGGGTTCGGGATCGGCGTTTATCGCTTGATCAACTACACCGGATCACTGACCGACAATGGCCTGTTGGTGGACGTTCTGCCCGAAGGGTTTGACGCGGCACAAGGCACCATCCAGGTCACCGAGGCGGGACAGGTCAACCTCATCATTGACCGGGCGATCCCTGCTATTCAATTCTGGGACGGCGGCGATCTGGCTGGCAATGGCACGATTGATGGCGGCAGCGGAAGCTGGACCCTTGCGGATACCAACTTCACCGATGCCAACGGCGCATTCAATGCGGCGTGGAACAACAATTTTGCAGTGTTCGGCGGCGCGGCTGGCGGCACGGTCACGGTTGATGATGTGATCGCGTTCACAGGTCTGCAATTTGTGACCGACGGCTACACTATTGCTGCGGGAAGTGGGGCTTTGACGATTGGGCAAGCTCTTACAGCTGTTCGTGTCGATCCGAGCCTGACTGCCACGATTGGGGCGCCGATTGGCGGTGCAGGCGGGCTGAACAAGCTTGATGAAGGCACGCTCGTCCTTGACGGTGACCACACATACACCGGTGATACGGTTGTCGATGGCGGTCTGCTTATCGTCAACGGCAGCATCGCTTCGGCAGTCACCGTGAATGCGGGCGCAAGTCTTGGCGGTGATGGCCAATTGGGCGGTATCGATGTCACCGGCACGCTTACCCCTGGTAACAGCATCGGGACGCTCAATGTTACTGGCGATATCAGCTTTGCTGCGGGCTCCGTCTTTGAGGTTGAAGTCCTGCCAGATGGGTCGAGCGATCTGGTCGCGGCCACAGGTGACGCAACCATCACCGGCGGCACGGTCAACGTTCTTGCAGGCGGCACGGATTACAGTATTTCGACCGACTATACGATCCTGACCACTGGGGGCAGTGTCACGGGCGAGTTTGACGGGGTGACAAGCAACCTTGCTTTCCTTACCCCGACCCTCAGCTACGAAGACGCATCGGTCCTTCTGACACTTACCCGCAATGACATCGACTTTGCCGCAGCAGGTGTGACAGCCAACCAGATTGCGGTTGGCGAAGCGCTTGACAGTCAGGGCGGTGGCGCTCTTGCAGACAGCTTGATCAACCTTGATGCAGCATCAGCCGCTGCGGCGTTCGATCAACTCTCAGGCGAAGTGCACGCCAGTGTGCGCAGTGTTCTGACCGAAGACCAACGCCTGGTCCGTAACGCAGTGCTAAGCCACATTGCCAGCGATCTTAGCGGCGGCCACATCTGGGGCCAGGCTTGGGGCTTTACTGGAAGCAATGACAGCGACGGCAATGCCAGCGGCGTTGATCGCGATGGCTTTGGCATGCTGCTTGGCGCTGACGTGGGCCTTGGCGACAATGCGAGCCTTGGTATCGCGGCAAGCTATCAGGAAACCGATCTTGAGCTTGATGCGGCAACGCGCGGCGTTGGCACAGCGCAAACGCTCTCGGTTCTCGCCTATATCGGTGTGGACGCGCTGGGCCTCCGGATCCGGGCGGGCGGCGGTTATGGCACAACCGATGTATCAGTTGACCGCAGTGTCGCCTTTGCCAATTTCACTGACACGCTTGCTTCAGACTACGACGGTTCGGTAACCTTCGGCTTCCTCGAAGCAGGGTATCCGATCGAGCTTGGCGGCGGACAGGCAGAACCATATGTTGGCTTCAACTTTGGCGAAGCGAACACCGATGCCTTTACAGAAGCAGGGGGCGCTGCTGCTCTGAGCTTTGATGATGGCGGCGAAAACTCTGGCGCTGCAATCCTTGGCATGCGGTTCGCAAATTCGGACGAGGGCGCGTTCCAAATGCGCGGCAATGCTGGCTATCAATATGGTCTGCGCGAGCAAGAGCCGCGTGCCACGGCGCGCTTTGACACAGGCAATGCGTTCACGGTGGCGGGCGCCCCTCAGTCGCAGCACGGTGTGTTTGCCCAGATCGAAGCAGGCTTTGAGCTGTCACAGCACAGTGAGATCAGCATCGCGTACGATGGGTTCTATGGGGACAAATCGCAAACGCACGCAGGCTTTGCGCGGATCACAATCGGGTTCTAATTCCCGGCAAACCACCACAAAAGCGCCCCGGTCTCACACGAGATCGGGGCGCTTTTGTTAGGGTAGTATTGAGGGTTATTCGGGCGGTGTAGAGGGGTCGATGACCAGCTTTGAGAAACTTGCCTGCGCATAATTGCCATCGGCCTTGTCCTGTTCCCAATTGCCCGTTCCAGGACACCCAGCATACCACATCGATGTACCCGTTCGCGTGCTGCACTGGTTGTAGATACCGGCCTTGAAATAGAGCGAGTCTCCGCCGTAGGAATAGGGATTGTCCTTCGCATCGGCCCCTCTCACAAGGCTGCGCGTTTGCTGAACCGTGCCAAGCCGCTCGTTATGGAAGGTCAGGTACATCGTATTGCGATGGACATTGATCGTGTAGCTAAAGTCTTCGCCAAGAGCGATGCCATTTGCGCCCGGGTCTTCCCGATTGTCCCACGTATATCCAAACACCGGCACAACAAGGTCGGTGCGATCAGGATCGTCTTTTTCAAGGTTGCGTTCATAGGTCCAGAAGACCGAGCCGGTCTCATGGTCTGGAAACTTCTTGTAGTAGATTTTGATTGGTTCATTGCCGTACCCAAACCCGCTTCGCGTGCTTTTGTATTTGAGCGCGTGGATTTGCCCGACAACGGCAGAGTAGGCAGGGCGCTTGGAAGGGTCGCCTGCGTTCATTGAAACATGGTCGACGCGCAAGGTGGCTTCCATTTTGCCGCCAATCGCGCCGAATTTGTCAGAGCTTTTGCGCGCCTCAACAGCAAAGTTGTTGCCCGGCTCATGCGTCCCGATCCGGGTGTTCGCCCCGCGCAACATTTGGCGCAGTTCGCTGCGGGTATTGGTGGAATTCGCCGTGGTTGGGGCCTTGTTGGGCGCGGCAAAGACCATGCGCCCTTCATCGTTTAGGTAGAAGAAATCAGAATGGAAGTAATCCTGTATCGCCTTCACCGAAATTTCGTCCGGTTTACTGTCGCCATCATCGTCCGTTGGAAGAGTGATCTTCCAATAGCTCAGGTCAAATACACTACCGGGCGCAGCGGAATTATCATCTGCAGTCAACGACGCGGCTGGGATCGCCAATGCAAGGATGCTTGCGGTGACGGCCAGACTGCTTGTTCGAAGCTGTTTAGAGATATTCACTTTAGTCACTCCTTGATCCAAGTGCCTTGTTCATAAGGGATTTCATACCAACACAGGCTGAACAATCGCGAGGTTCAATGCTAGATATGAAAAGGGCGCCCCGCACAAACGAAGCGCCCTGTTCGGTTTTCAAAAATCGCCTCCTTGAAGGAGGAGTTAGAAGCGTACGGTGGCGCCGAAGGTAAGCCGGCGATCCGGCAGCCCTTCAAAGCACAGCAGCGCATCATCGTTCACACAAAACTGCTGGATGTTCGATTTGGTAAGGTTCACCCCTTCGACGCCCAGAACAATGTTCTCTGTCAGATCATAGGTGATGCTGCCGTTAAGCTGGCCGCGCGCTGCGGTTACAACCGGGAAGCCCAGAGTTGAGTTAAGCGAGGCACCTGCCGCTGTATCAAGCGTCCGGAATGCGTCACGCCACGTATAGCGTGCGCGAGCCGAAATGCCGTATTTCTCGTAGAACAACGTGACGTTGTAGGCGTTCTTGGAGAAGTCCAACAAACCTTGAGCTGCGGTGACAGGAACGAAGTTTGCGTCATCGTAGATGCCGTTGATCGCATTGAAGATGTCGGTCCCGCGTGATGCAGAAGTGTTGACTGCATCGCCGCCACCGAAATCTTGGTAGGTGTAGTTTGCCAGAATGCCGAAGCCAGAGGCAAAACCAAGAGTGTCCTCGAACCGGGCCAGATCGTATTGGAATGCAACTTCGATTCCGGTCTGGGTCGTGTTGTCGGTGTCATTCACCTGGGTAATGATTGGCACACAGATGCCTTGGCCAACCTGATCGGACAGCGTGTTGCGCTGTGCAATCGGGTTAAAGATACCGCCACCTTCACACGGGTCGGTGATGTCCGCAAAACCGTTGGCATCGAGGGCCACGTCTTCAAGCTGCTCTACGAACAGGTTTGAACGATCCTTGTGGAACACACCAATGCTGAGCACCGCTGCTGGCGCAAAATACCAGTCGATCGAGGCATCGAAGGATTGGACGGTTTCAGGGGCAAGACCCGGGTTACCAAACCTGACCGCTGCGTTCTCGCTCGTACCAAAGGTAACCGAGGTTGAAAGATCGGTGAAGCTGGGCCGGTTGACGTCTTCACCAAAGCTTGCGCGGAAGACCAGATCATCGGTCACGTCTGCGATGAGGTTTATCCGGGGCAGGAACTGGCTGTAACTGCCCGAGGTAACGACTTGGGTGACTGCGCCGGTTACCGAATCGACATTGTTACCCAGCGAGTCAATCGACGTGTCGATGTAACGGAAGCCAACGTTGCCGCGTATTGCTCCGAATTCGAAATTGGCCTGCGCATAAAAGGCATGCGTTTTTTCATCGATGTCGAAGAAGCCTTGATCGCTTGCAACCGCATCACCGATGGAACCGTTCGCCCCTGAATCGACGAACGCCTGCTGAAGGATCGCCAAGGTTCCATCCGGGTCGCTGAACGCGCGGTCCGGATCAATCACAAGGAAATTGTTCACTGCCAGTTCGCGGCCGTCAAAGCTGTCGAAATTGTCCGGTCCAGGAACAAGCAAATCTGCAAAGAATTCGCCTGTCGGCACGTCCAGAAGACGACCAAAGCTACGGCTGAAGTTCACATCCTGGAATGCGCTCGACGTTTTGCTGTAACGATAGCCTGTATCGACCGAGGTGATGAAGCTGACGAAATCGCTCGTGTCGTACGAAAGGTCGAGACGGAAGGCATCTTCGGAGTTTTCGGTCGTGTCACGGCCGATCTGAAGCGCTTCAAACGCGACGTTGTTTGGATTGAGCAAATCCGCAACCGTTGGCGCGAAAGGTGATGCAAAATCGATCCCGAACGTCAACGAATTGCCGCGCAGATCGTAGATAAACGGCACGGCGTTCTCATTAAGCGTGCTGCTTGTTGGATTGCCATTGGCATCAAGCGCATTGAGCGGTGCGTTGGGATTGATGAAGTTTACAGTCGTGCTGAAATTCGGATTGACCGTATCAGAGCTTGTCGTCGAGACTTCGGCGCGAACTGACAATTTGTCGGCTTGCCATTCAAACCCAGCCCGGAAAAGCGAGTTTTCCGTGACACGCGCGCCGGTGTCGCTTGAAAAACGCAGGTTTGGATCATCAGGATCGGCGGCAAGGTTAACCGGAATAACGCCCGACGTTGCGACCTGAATGCTTCCTAGCTGAACCCCGTCCAAAGCGCCAAAATTGACAGTGTCAAACGTCGCCGGCACAGCGAAATCAAGCAGGTTGCTTACGCCAGAACCCTGTACGCGCGAACTGTCCTGACGGCGCTCCTGATCGTTGTAAAACCCGTCGATGAAGAATTTGAGATCACTATTTGGCGCATATTCAAGTGAGCCAGCGATATTGATGGTTGTGAATTCGAAGTTCTCACGTTCCTGGTTAAGAAACTGGACCCCGACGAAATCGAAATCTTGTGCAGATGGACGATCTGCAGGATCTTGCAGGTTGCCTCCACGAATGACATCGGCATTCACGTTTTCAACTAGGCCGCCATCGCGGTCGACACGTGGCCGCAACGAAGTGGCTTCTTGCTTAGTATAACTTCCAGCCAGAACGACGCCAAATTCGCCGTCGCCAACATCCCAGCGATTGCCAAAGCTTGCAGCGATGCGCGGTGTCACCGTTTCCGACAACTCACTGTATTCGCCTTGTGCGCGGACGGTCAGAATGCGGTCGTTGATGTCGAGCGGACGGATTGTGCGAAGATTGATGGTACCCCCAACAGATCCTTCGATCGTATCGGCGGTTGGCGCCTTGATGACCTCGACCGAACCGATGATAGCTGCGTTCACATCTTCAAAGTTGATCCCGCCACGGCCCGACCCGGAACCCAGTGTGCCAACACCGTTGATTTCCACACGGTTGGCCGATGTACCGCGAATTTGAACGCCTGTGCCCACGCCCGCTGTACGGGTAATCTGAACGCCGGTTACGTTCTCAAGAACTTCTGCGAGGTTTTGGTCGGGGAGCTTACCGATGTCTTCTGCTTGAATGACTTCGATGAGGCTGTCTGCGTTGCGCTTTTCGTTCAATGCGCTCTGGAGCGAACTGCGAATGCCAGTGACGACGATCGCGTTGCCTTCGCCTTCGGAGACCGCATCTTCAGCGCCTGTGTCCTGTGCGATTGCGGTTGATGGTATCAATGCAAGGGCTGAACCGACGAGAAGGCCGCTCATAAGGCGTGATCGTCCAGCGAGAAGGCTTGCGCCCCCTTCTTCATGTCTCATTTCTCTCTCCCACCGCCAAGTTATTTTGGCTGATCACACAATAGGCTAGGGATTCGAAAATCAGAGTCAACCAAATTGACATACCTATAATCAATAGCCTGTAATGCCAATTTAGATACTTGCTTCAAAAAGCCCGGAATGCTGGGGTTTTCGGGCGGTCGGCTTTCGCGGAATGCCTTTCAGAGCGGCGCGATATTCATCCCTTTGTATCAAAAATGTACCACTCACTGGCGTATGGCCTTCCATCCGCGCAACACTCATGCAGATGAAGCAGTGGCTTTAAAAAGCGCCTTATAACAGATAGATAGATCTATACCGTGGGCTTGCGTCAATCTTCATGCGACCCTGTCGAGATTAAATTGGTTAGGTCAAATGGTAATTTTTGGTATGCGTCAAAGGTTGACACAAAGTGCTTTGGGGGTATCCCAATAGGTGGAAATAAGCCTTTAGGGAGGGGCACATGGGAGCTTGCGTAATTGGTCGCCGCGCGTCATCGCGCATTTCTTTGTCAGCTGGATTGCTTGCAGGAGCCTCGCTGTTAGCGACGCCCGCGATTGCTCAGGATGAGCAAGTTGATGTAACCGACGGTGAAGGTGAGGGCATCGTTGTCGAGGGTTTCCGGGCGGTCATCCAAAATTCTATCGATGAAAAGCGCAACTCAACCGAAGTGTTTGATGCATTGACGGCCGATGAGATCGGTGACCTGCCAGCATTGTCCATTGGCGAAGCGTTGGAAACCTTGACGGGTGCGGGGTCTCACCGTGAAAATGGTGGTGCGACCGAGATTTCGATCCGTGGCCTTGGCCCGTTCCTAAGCTCGACTGTGATCAATGGCCGGATTGCCACTAACGGAAGCGGCGATCGCTCTGTCAACTTCAGTCAATTTCCTTCTGAGCTTTTCACCAAGATCGGGATCTATAAAACCCAGGCCGCTAGCTACATCGAGGGCGGTGTCGCAGGTCAGATCGTGCTCGAGACAACGCGTCCTGTCGATTATGGGAAACGCCGGGTTCAAGGCGAACTTAAGGCCGAATACAACCCCGACAACTTTGACATCGCATCAGACCAGCGCCTCAATGACCTCGGTTATCGCGGCTCGTTGAGTTACATTGACCAATTCGATGTCGGCGATGGTGAGTTTGGTATCTCGCTTGGCTTTGAGCGCCGCGATTCCAACAATCCAGAGCAGGAGGCGAACGTCTCCAACACGATCCGTGCCTGTGTGGTTGATCCATCATTGCCTATCGGCAACAGCTCCGATGGTCTGAACGATGACGGCAACTGCGACACCAACGCCAGTACGATCAATGGCCTGCGCGATGGGAGCATTGATCTGCCCTTCGTCATTGCTCGCAACAGCTATGCGTTTCGTCAAAACAGTACGGCAGATGTGCGCAATGCGTTCTTTGGTGCGGTTCAATATCAGCCAAATCCGGATGTCGATATCAACGCCGACTTCCAATATTCGAGCCGTGCCACAAAAGAGCGGCGTTCGGACCTGAACTTTGCCGAAGGGCGCCGGATTGACGCGCAGGGTGCGCCGAACCGGATCGAGGGATTTGATCTTATCTTCACAGAGTCGGGCGCTCTACGTCAATTTACCAGCGAGCAGCGTATTGAGGCGGTGAGCGAGTATATTGAGCGCGATGAAAAGTACTATGGCGGCGGCCTTTCGGTTGATTTTCGTCCGATGGACCGGCTGACCGTTTCTCTTGATGCATCATATTCGCAGACGCAGCGTATTGAAGAGGCTGTGCAAATTCGTTTCCGCAGCAATAATGAAGAAGACATCTTTGGCAATGATGGCGCGTTTACAGGCGGCCAGGAAAACGATGGTTCGTCGCGCCCTGATCGTCCTGAATCGGTGATCCAAATTTTCCAGAACGGCTCGCAAGGCTTGAATTTCATCGTTCGCGACTTCGATGTCACCAACCCCGACCTGTTTAGCGATGCTGCGCGTTTGCGGGCCGATCTTGAGCAGGACCGTTTTAACCGGGTTTGGGCTCTGCGCGGAGATGCCGCCTATGAAATGGATGGGTTCTTCAATCTGTTCCAGGCAGGCACGCGCTATCAAGAATTGGTCTATCGCGATGTTCCTGGCGCCTCCAATGGAACAAGCCGGTTTGAGGAAAACTACAGCAGCGCAGCCTTAGCCGTTGCCAACCAGGAATGCCGCTTTGACTTTGCGGAAAGTGGTTTTCTGTCCTCGATTTCAGGCGGCAACCCGCTTGTAACAAATATCGATGCGACAGGGGCGACGATCGGCACGGCGAACTCGTTTGCCTCGTTTGATGCCTTGTGTGTTGCACAGGTGTTGGAGCGTGAAGATCCGCAAGGGCTGGCCTTCGATTCAGACGGTGTGCCGATTTATCCCACGGGTGACTTTGATTCGATCCAGAACACCGACGTGACCGAGCGCACATGGGCCGGTTATGTTCAGGCCGATTTTGACAGCTTGCTTGGTGAAATGCCGATCCGCGGCAATGTTGGCTTGCGGGTGGTAAACACATCGGTGCGTTCACGCGCTTTCCGCACTGCGCTTTCCATCGAGTTGGTTGATCAGGACGGCAATGGCGACGAAGGTTTCGCGCTTGTAGAAGACCCCAATAACCTGAGCGTTGTCAACAGCAGGGCGTCGTACACCGAGTTCTTGCCGAGCGTGAACCTTGTTGCCGAATTGCAGCCCGATCTGCTTGGTCGTTTCGCGCTCTATCGTTCGTTGTCGCGGCCAGACCCCTCCAGCCTTGGGGATGGCCGGATTTTGAACGTCAACGACGAAGACGATTTTGCAACCCCGCAAGAGGCGCTTGTCAGTGGTGTGAACAACGTGTCTGCAACAGGCAATCCTGCGACCGATCCATTGCTGTCCTGGAATGTTGATGTAGGCCTTGAATGGTATCCTAATGATGACACCATTCTTGCATTCAACGCCTATTATAAAAGCTTTGACGGCGGTTTTGAAACCACCGGGATTTTCGAAACATTCACGGTTGGCGGGGCGGCAGCTGATCTGCTTGTCACGTCAATCGATGTAACTGATGAAACAAGCACGATCTACGGCATCGAGGTCACCGCTGCGCATCGCCTAAGCTATCTGCCGGCACCATTGGATGGGCTGGGCTTCAAGTTGAGCTACAACTACGCCGATTCTGACTTCGAATTTGAAGATGATGTGTTGGGGGCGATTTCAACACCAGTTGACGACCGGACTTCTACCACCGTCAACGGCCTCATCCCGCCATCAAACCTGTTCGGCTTTTCAAAGCATGTCTTGTCAGCGCAAGCCTATTACGAAATTGGCCCGTTCGATTTTCAAGGCATCTACAAATATCGTAGCAATTACTTCCAGCAATTCATCGCGACACCGGGGCGTATCCGCTATGTCGATGATGTTTCCGTGTTTGAGGCCCGCATCACTTATAAGTTGAATGACAATGTGCGCTTCAGCCTTGAAGGGTTGAACTTGTTTAACGAGCCGCGAACCGACTTCCGCGGTGCCCCTGACGACTTGGGCCAGGTCCTGGTTTACGGCCCTCGCTTCTTTGCTGGTGTAAGGGCGCGTTTCTGACGATCGAGAGCCGCCGTGCGCAAAGCCCGCACGGTGGCCCGGTCCTTTTGACCGATAGGGCTGTCTTATCTATGAAGTGCCAAGGTACGGAGACCAGAGCTTAGAGAGTATTGGAAGTTAGAATGACCAGTAAGCGCCTTTTCCAGTCTGTGGCTGAGCAAATCTCTGAACTTATTGATGCAGGGGCATTCCCGCCAGGAACCCGTTTGCCAGGTGAACGAGAACTGGCCGAGCGGCTCGGTGTAAGCCGTGTTACCATTCGCGAGGCTGAAATCGCGCTTCAGGCTGTTGGCCGTCTGGAAATCAAAACCGGCTCGGGTGTGTATGTGAGTGAGGCGCCGCCCGAAAGCGTCGCCGCGCTGCCATCGGTGAGCGCGTTTGAGGTGACGGAGGCGCGCCTTCTGGTCGAGTCTGAAACCGCTGCTTTGGCGGCACACAATATGACCGATGCCGTGGTTCAGCACCTCTCCAGTCTGATTGAGCAGATGCGCACAGGCGATGAGGAAGCCGCGAATGCTGCGGACGAAGAGTTTCACCGCACCATTGCTGCTGCGTCAAACAATGCGGCACTGGTTCACACCGTCGGGGAACTATGGCGAATGCGCGAAGAAATCCCTGAGGTGAAGGCCACGTACGAAGCGGTCTGTGTGCACGATGCAGAAACGCGGACGGAGGAGCATGAGGCGATTTTCTTTGCGCTGCGTGATCGTGATCCATCTGCGGCCCGAGCTGCCATGCGCGAACACTTCCATCGCCTGATCGAGGCGATGCTTGATGCAACCGAGCGCATGGCGATGCAGGAGCTTCAGGAAAAGGCCTCCAAGAGCCGCGAGCGCTTTGCAGCTGCCTCGAAAATTGGCTAACCAAATTGGTGCGACAAAAGCCCTAAAATAATATGCCAGATTGATTGACACACGAAGGCGCGAGCCTATAGTCGTGCGATAAGAGTTTGGACGAGGGGATTGTTGGTATGCTTGCAAGGCTTAGCCTTGTGACCGCTGTGCTTTGGCTGGCTCACAGCCCGGCTGCTGCTGAGCGCATCCTCGTTCACAACCAAGACCAATTCTCTGACGCTGCAAAGGCTGTCGAAGCTGGTGATGAAATCGTGCTTGCCAACGGTGAGTGGCGCGATTTTGACCTCGTGATAACCGGACAGGGCACTGCTGCTGATCCGATCATCGTGACATCGCAAGACGCAGGCAAAGTCGTTTTGACCGGGCAATCGAGCCTGCGCATCGGCGGTGAATACATCCACGTCTCCGGCCTCGTCTTCCGCGATGGATATAGTCCGCGCGGCGAGGTCATTTCATTCCGCCGCAACAAGCAGGATCTGGCGCGCCATTCCCGGGTGAGTGAGGTCGTGATCGACGGCTTTAGCAAACCTGACCGGTATGAAAGCGATTATTGGGTTGGCATTTACGGCCAGAACAATCGGTTCGATCACAACAGTTTGATTGGCAAGACCAACAAGGGTGTGACGCTGGCGGTCCGGCTTGATAGCGAAAGCAGCCGCGAGAACGATCACCGCATTGAATTCAATTATTTCGGGCCGCGCCCCGTGCTTGGCTCAAACGGCGGGGAGACCCTTCGGATCGGCACCAGCCATTATTCGATGTTCAATTCGAACACAGTGGTGGCAAACAATATCTTCGACCGGACCAGCGGCGAGGTGGAGATCATCTCTTCCAAGTCGGGTGGCAATGTCTTTCGAGGCAACGTTTTCTTGCGGTCACGCGGCACGCTGACGCTGCGTCATGGCGACAACAATGTCGTTGAGGGCAATGTCTTTTTGGGTGGAGGTGCGGACCACACAGGCGGCATCCGGGTGATCAATCGCGGCCAGACGGTACGCGGCAATTATATGGAGGGGCTTCGCGGCGAAGCCTTTTCCAGCGCGCTTGCGATTATGAATGGCGTGCCCAATTCACCGGTCAACCGCTATGTCGAGGTCGAAGGCGCGGTTATCGAAGGCAATACTATAGTCGATAGTCGCAGGCTTGCCTTCAATGTTGGCGCCGATGAAGAGCGTTCAGCAGCGCCAAGCAATACGACATTTGCGAACAATTTGATGGCGGGACTTGAAGGGGATTCCTTCCTTGAGGTTTATGGCGATATCTCCAAAATCGCCTTTTCAAACAATGTTGTGGGCGCAGGTGGTGTTGCTGGACAGCTTTCCAGTTTTGAGCAGCGTGCCTTTGCAATGGAGCGCGCTGAAAATGGTCTGCTTTACCCGGTCGATCCCGCTCTTGCCCAAATCGGTGTCTCACATGATCTTGCGCCGGTAACTCTCGATCAGGTTGGTGCGCCCTATTACCCCAAGCCCAAGGATGGCCCGGTTTTTGACTTTTCGGGCAAAGTGATCGCGGTTGAGCCGGGCAATGACACTCTGGTTGATGCGATCCTGTCGGCTGAAAGCGGCGATGTGTTGCAGCTTTCGCCAGGCGAATACACGGTTGAGCGCACGATCCCGGTGGAGGTTGCGCTCACAATTCAGGCCGCGCCAAGCGAGGCGGATGAAAGGCCTGTCATCACCTTTGGTCGCCCATCCTTGTTCGAGCTTCGCGAAGGCGGCAATCTCAAGCTGGAAAACGTCGTCATCGACGGGGCGTTGGCGCCGGATTCGGTCGGCAATTCGGTTATCCGCACCACCACTTTTCCGATCAAATCGAATTTCTCGGTCGAGATGCACGGTGTCGAAGTGCGTGGCCTTGTCGTCAACAAAAGCTTCAATGTTCTGACCCTTGGGAAAAGCACGCTGGCGGAGCGTGTTGTCATCCGAAACAGCGCATTTGCCGACATCACCGGGACTATCGTATCCGCCAAGGCCGAGACAGAAGACTACGGCCAATACAATGTCGAATATCTCGACATGAGCGAGAACGCCTTTGCTCGCATTGGCGGCCCAATTGCCGATATTTATCGCGGTGGCCGCGATGAAAGCACCTTTGGTCCCGATGTGACGATTGCCAACAATGCGATTTTGGATGTCGGTCTTGCGCCTACCAATTCGTCGGGTGCCTCTGTCAATCTCCACGGTGTGCAAATCGCTGCGATCAAACAAAACGCGGTCCGCAGTTCAGCGCCGCTTCGCGTGGTCCACACCGTCGGCACGCCCAAGACCCAATTCTTGAACAATGCCTTTGCCGATACGCCTGAGATGGTTCTTGATGAGCTGGTCTTTGAGGGCGAGCACCGCTCCGATCGGACAGGCAATATCTTTGAGGATGCGCCTGCGCAATGAGGTCCTTTGTTCTTCTCACAGCGGCTCTCGCGGTTTCGGCTATGCCGCAGGCTGTGTGTGCTGCTGTATCCCAAGAGGTCGCCTCAACTGAGGGGCGTGAGGCGGCCTCTTCTCTTCCGCCGCTATATGCCGCTGAATTGGAGCGCTCGCGCGCCTTTGTCGATGCGATGATGGCTGAAGGTGTTGTTGTGCCTCAGCCGAAAGATCCGGGCGGGGGCTACACCCACGAACAGCACAAGCGCAATTTTCGCGCGCTGCATCAAGGCGGACAGCTGTATCGCATCACTGGTGAGGCAAAATACCGCGATTTTCTGCGCGAAATGCTCCTTCAATACGCTGCGCTTTATCCAACGCTGGGTGAGCATCCTGCGAAAGCCAACCAGTATTCGGGCCGTCTTTTCTGGCAGGTGTTGAACGATGCGATGTGGCTGGTCCACGCGGTTCAAGGATACCGCGACATTCGCGACACGTTGAGCGCAGCGGACCGTAAGCGGATCGACGACGATGTGTTTCGCCGCGCGGCAAACTTTCTGTCGCAGGATCAGGTCATCACCTTTGATCGCATTCACAACCACGCGACCTGGGCAACGGCCGGGGTCGGGATGACCGGCTATCTGCTCGGCGATGCTGACATGGTTGAGCGTGCGCTGATGGGTTCTGATAAAAGCGGCAAGACTGGCTTTTTGCGGCAGGCTGATCTGTTGTTCTCGCCAGACGGTTATTACACCGAAGGGCCATATTATCAGCGGTTTGCGCTGCTTCCTTTCATGGTTTTTGCCGATGCGATTGAACGCAATCAGCCAGAGCGCAAGGTTTTCGAACACCGCGATGGGATCTTGCTGAAGGCGCTGCGCACCACGGTTCAACTGAGCTATCAGGGATATTTCTTCCCGTTCAATGACGCGATCAGGGACAAGAGCCTGCGCACGGCGGAATTGTATGAAGGCGTGGCGATTGCCTATGGCCAGACGGGCGACCCGGCGCTGCTATCCATTGCCGATTTCCAGGGCCGCACAGTGCTAACCGAGAATGGCCTTGCGCTGTCGCGTGATCTTGCTGCGGGCAAGGCGCAACCGTTTGATTTTCGTTCAATGCTACTCAGCGATGGGCCGGAAGGCACGCGGGGCGCTGTTGCCATTCTTCGCCAAGGTGAAGGACCCAGCCACACCGTTCTCATCGCAAAGAACAGCTCGCAAGGGATGGGCCACGGCCATTTCGACAAGCTTGCATGGCAGCTTTACGACAATGGCAATGAGATTGTGCGCGATTATGGCGCGGCGCGCTTCCTCAATATCGAGGCAAAGCGCGGCGGACGGTATCTGCCCGAAAACACCACTTGGGCAAAAAGCACGGTCGCTCACAACGCGCTGGTCGTGGATGAGACAAGCCATTTTGATGGTGATGCACAGTTTGCAGACACCAAATGGCCAGAACAACTCTATTTCTCCGACGCACCCTCGCTGCAAGTCTCCAGCGGGGTAATCGATAGCGCTTATCCCGGCGTCAGCATCAAACGCACCATGTTGATGCCCATGATCCCCGGGCTCGAAGCGCCCTTGGTGATCGACCTTGTGAATGCGCAAAGCGAGGCATCGCACCTGTACGATCTGCCGCTGCATTATTCCGGTCACATCATGGAATATGACTTTGATGCAAGCGTGAATGTCGATGTTCGCCCAGTGCTTGGGAATGACAATGGCTACCAGCACATATGGGTCGATGCCGAAGCTGATTTAGAGGCGGGCAAAGGCGCGCTGACATGGATTTTGGACGGGCGGTTCTACACCTATCGCTTTGCCGGAAACGGGCCGCTTCGCGCCATTTTGGGCGAGAGCGGGGCAAACGACCCTGAGTTCAATCTGCGCCGCGAACCGCTCATCATCTTGCGCGCTCAGCGCAACGGCGAGGCAAGCTTTGCAAGCCTGTTAGAGGCGCATGGAAGTTACGACGGCGCAGCAGAGCAAACGCTCGACAGCCGCAGCCTCGTTTCTGATCTCGACCACGTGTCTATTGGTGGTTTTGATATAGTGCGACTGACCCTGAAATCAGGGCAGCGCTACGCGATCGCAGTTTCGCACAATCCCGATCCAGAAGGCGCGCACAGCGTGACATTGAACGGCGAGACAATCGCCTGGACTGGATTTGCGAGCGTGGTCGCACTTTCTGGAGAGGATAGCTGAAATTGGCAACGATATTAAAGGAGCAAAGCTCGTCCTTCGTGGTCGCGAAGGAAACGCCAAAAGAGGATCTTGGGGCCGGAGACAGCTTCTGCATCGCACCGCATTTGGACCACGGGGCCGTGCGCCTTGAGTCCGGCGTTCTGAGCGACAGCTTCAACCCGCTACTCGAAGACTTTCTTGGCGAGGGGGCGTGATCCATGTTTCGCAATAAGCTTCGCTATTGGATCGTCCTGCTGGTCGCAGTGGCGACCGTCATCAATTACATTGATCGCGGCGCGCTTGGTTTCCTTTGGCCTGAAATTTCCAAAGACCTTGAACTCAGCGAATTTGATTATGCGATCATCCTCAATGTGTTCACCTTGGCCTATGCTTTTGGTCAGAGCATTTTTGGCAAGATTTTCGACTGGATTGGTACGCGGCTCGGCTTTGTCCTTTCCATCGTTGTCTGGTCGGCGGCGACCATGCTGCATGCGGCGGCTCAGGGCCTTTTGAGCTTTGCGATTTTCCGCGCGGTTCTGGGCGTGTCGGAAGCGGGCAACTGGCCCGGCGCAACCAAAGCCAATGCCGAATGGTTCCCGATTAACGAGCGTGCTCTTGCACAAGGCATCTTCAATTCAGGCGCAGCTGTTGGCGGGATCGTCTCTGCGCCCATTATCGGGCTGCTTTTCGTCTTTCTTGGCAGCTGGCAGGCGACTTTCGTCGCTGTTGGGGCGCTTGGCTTCTTGTGGCTGATCCCTTGGTTGATCGTCTACAAAAGCGGCCCGGATGCGCACCCCTGGATCAGCGCTGAAGAGCGCGAGTTTATCCTGACAGGTCAACGCAATGCCGAAACCAATGAAGTTGCCGAATATGCGCCGACTTCAAAGGAAATCCTCTCGCGCAAGGAAAGCTGGGGCGTTATCGCTGCAAGCTTCTTTATCGACCCGATCTGGTGGCTGTTTGTCGGTTGGTTGCCGATTTATTTGCTGAACACTTACGGCTTTGGCGTAGAGGAAATCGCGGTTTACGCATGGATCCCTTACGTGGGCGCTATGTTTGGTGCCTGGTTCGGCGGATTGCTTGCGGGCAACCGTTTGAAGGCTGGCTGGACAGTCAACCGGACGCGTAAGTCGGTTATCACGCTTGGCGGCGCAATCATGCTGATCTCGCTGCTTGCGACAACGCAGGCATCAACGCCTCTGGTCGCCGTGCTTATCATGGGGGTCATCCTGTTTGGTTTCCAAACGGCGATTGGCAACATTCAGACCCTGCCAAGCGATTTTTACAGCGGTCAATCGGTCGGTTCGCTTGCAGGGTTCGCCGGAACAGCTGCCAAGTTGGCGGTGGTTCTGCTGAACTTCCTGATCCCGATTATCACCGTGAACAGCTACGTGCCGGCCTTCCTGGTCGGTGCAGGGCTCGCGATCATGACAGTCCTGTCAATCCTGATCCTGTGCCCGGACATCAAACCTTTAAAACCGAAATCGGCCATTGGCCAATAACATTCCTAATAAGGGGAAACGAAAATGAAATTTGCAGGCAAAGTGGCCGTGGTCACCGGCGGTAGCCGAGACATTGGCCGCGCAGTTTGCGTCAAGCTGGGCTCCGAAGGGGCAAGCGTTGTCGTCAACTACAACAGCAATCAGGCCGATGCCGATGCCACCGTTGCAGCCGTTGAAGCGGCCGGTGGCAAAGCGGTCGCGGTAAAGGCGGATGTGACCAAACCCGCCGATGTCGACGCTCTTATCGCAGCCACACGGGAAGCGTTTGGCGACGAGATCCACGTGCTTGTCAATAATGCGGGCGGCCTTGTCGCTCGCAAAACGCTTGGCGAGATGGATGAAGAGTTCTTCAACTTCGTGATGCAGCTCAATGTCACATCTACGTTCCTTGCCTGTAAGGCTGCTGTGCCGTTCATGGCAGAGGGGGCTGCGATTGTGAACCTTGCCTCGCTTGCTGGCCGCGATGGCGGCGGCGGGGGCGCGATTGCTTATGCCACATCAAAAGGCGCAGTTTCGACCATGACGCGCGGTCTTGCAAAAGAGCTTGGCCCCAAGGGTATCCGGGTAAACGCGCTTTGTCCCGGCATGATCGCGACCTCGTTCCATGACAAGTTTACACCTGATGCAGCGCGCGAAAACGTCGCTAACTCAACGCCTTTGCGCCGCCAGGGCAGGCCTGAGGAAACCGCTGATCTTGTGGCATATCTCGCCTCTGACGAAGCGTCCTTCATCACGGGTGCAAATGTCGATATCAACGGCGGTCTCGCCTTTTCGTAAGCGAAGTTGGAAGAAGGCTATACCCATGAGCATCTCGCTTTCAGAGCGTCTTGCATCGGCTCCGGTTGTTCCGCTTATTGGCGAGAATGATGCGGACCGGGCCGTTAAAACCGCACGCGCATTGGGCGCGGGCGGTTTGACCGTGATCGAAGTGGTTATGCGCAGTTCGGACGCGCAAAAGGGCATGGAAGCGATCCTTGCCCAGACCGAAGGGTTGATCGTGGGCGCTGGCACAGTGCTAACGCTGGATCAGGCGAAATCGGTCCGGGCGAGCGGCGCTGAGTTTATCGTGTCGCCGGGTCTGGTGGATGAAATCGCCGAATATTGTCTGGCCGAAAACATCCCCTTCTTCCCCGGCACAATGACAGCGGGCGAAGTGCAGCGGGCCTATGCTCTTGGCCTTCGCGACGTGAAATTCTTCCCGGCATCGCTTGCAGGCGGTGTGCCCATGATCAAAGCGCTTAGCTCGGTATTCCGCGAAATGCGGTTTATGCCCACCGGCGGCGTTTCAGCGGCAAACCTTTCCGAATTCCTCGAATTGCCAAGTGTGCTCGCCTGTGGCGGCAGCTGGCTCACACCCAAGGAGGCGGTTGCCATCGGCGACTACTCCCAAATCACAACCCTTGCGAGCGAGGCTTTGGCAATCGCGCAGGCCACTCGCTGAATGAAAGCTCCTCCCCATGGCTGAATTTTTGTCTTTTGGTGAAATCATGCTTCGGTTGAAAACGCCGGGGCACCAAC
>NZ_JMIW01000005.1 GCF_000715015.1 Erythrobacter longus | reverse complement strand
TTCCACAATCGACCGTTTTCGGAACATGGGCTGAGAGTGTTCCAGAATATGGCTGACAGAATAGAAAAACAGGGTAGCGTTTCGAGATACCCTTTTCGAAACAGGAGCAGCACCTTGGCGCGAACCTTTGCCTATTGCCGTGTGAGCACGACCGACCAGCATACCGAGAACCAGATCGCTGAGCTTCAAGCTGCTGGGTATGACATTCGCGATGACAGGATCGTGGTGGAGACGATCTCTGGATCAACATCAGCGATGGCAAGACCGCAGTTCGCCAAGCTGGTCGATAAGCTCGAACGTGGCGATGTGCTGGTCGTTACCAAGCTGGATCGCTTAGGGCGCAATGCCATGGATGTTCGTGCGACTGTTGAGGCATTGGCTGATGCAGATGTTCGGACAGTTTGCCTACAACTTGGTGGAGTCGATCTAACCTCATCAGCAGGTAAGATGACTATGGGTGTTATCGCTGCTGTCGCCGAATTTGAACGGGACTTACTAGTTGAAAGAGTCCAATCAGGCTTGCGCCGAGCACGTAAGCATAAACGTCTCGGACGCCCTCCTGCGCTGTCGAAGCAGCAGGTGACGGAAATAGTCCATAAACGCTCTCAGGGAGCTTCTCTGGGCACTCTGGCAGCAGAGTATCAGGTCAGCCGAAGCGCCGTCTATCGGGCGACTAAGACAGCATAACGAGCTACTGGCAAAGCGTGGTGATACGCGGTGCATACCGATAAACCTTAAGTGCTCGAATCCCGTGCTGTATGATGGCGTTCAATCAACAGCCATCATAAGGAATATCCATGCTGACACTGCTTACCATCATCGGCACCACTGCCGCCGCCATCTGTGCGATAGCTGCCGTCGTCACCATGCGTCGAACACCCAAGCTTCCTGACCCGCCGTATCAACCAAGCGTTCTCTCCTTCGAGAAAGTAAAGATGCGCGGTTATGGTCGCGATCTTCCACTCCATGGAGTTAAAGCTCGAAGCAGACTTCCCCACTAAATACCCATAGGCATCGCATAGCCGAGACGGACGGTTGAACTTCAATGTTGGTCAGCCGTCCGCACCAATCACACAGAGCGTTATCGATCATCTATGCGAGCGGGTCGTTCCTACAAAGACTGACGTCAACCTTTAGATCAACCGAGCCAGCACACGCAAAGCCAATGCCCGTAATCGTAACGAGATCGGCACAGGACCAATCCACCGCGAGCAAACAGGACGGGGCAAAACACGGTCGATCACGGTCATCACTCATGGCTCCTGATATCGTTGACCTACCGACGATCTCTGCCACCATCGACCGATGACCAGAAGAACCGTCAGCGACAACGCCAATACAATCGTCAATACCAGCATCACCAACGACGCTACAGGCGTTCCTATGAATGCTCTGCAAGACGATGATCAACGTTGGTTGGAGACCGTCCTTGCCAGCCTCAAAGGACGCTCACGCGAAGCACAACAAGCGTTGATCAAGGCTCTGGAAGACGGCCCCACCATCACACAACCCCAAATCACCGAGCAATATCCCCTTACCCGCTCCAGGCTCTGGAAGACGGCCCCACCATCACACAACCCCAAATCACCGAGCAATATCCCCTTACCCGCTCCAAAAATTTCCTTGGCAGTAGCTTTTCTAGTTTTGCTTGGGGCGCGCTAAGGCTTAGCTGCGCATCCATGACTACCCTTACGCATCTCCAGCGGCTTGAAGCCGAAAGCATTCACATCCTGCGCGAAGTCGTGGCTGAGGCTGAAAACCCGGTCATGATGTATTCGGTCGGCAAGGATAGCGCAGTGATGCTGCATCTGGCGCGCAAGGCATTCTACCCCGCTCCCCCGCCGTTCCCGCTGCTCCACGTCGATACGACCTGGAAGTTTCAAGACATGTACGCGCTGCGAGATGCAGTGTCTGAAAAAACGGGCATGAAGCTGCTTGTGTGGCAGAACGAAGAGGCCAAAAGCCAAGGCATTAACCCGTTCGATCATGGCCCACTTCACACCGATATGTGGAAGACGCAAGGGCTGAAGCAGGCGCTTGACCATTATGGCTTTGACGCAGCCTTTGGCGGCGCGCGCCGCGATGAGGAGAAAAGCCGCGCAAAAGAGCGTGTCTTTTCATTCCGCACCGCGAGCCATTCATGGAATCCCAAGGATCAGCGACCGGAGCTTTGGAACCTTTACAACGCCAAGAAAAACAAGGGGGAGAGCATCCGTGTCTTCCCGCTGTCCAATTGGACCGAGCTTGATATCTGGCAATACATCATGAGCGAGAACATCGAGATTGTGCCGCTCTATTTTGCGGCGGAACGCCCAACTTTCGAATGGGAAGGCGGTCTGTTCATGGCAGATGATATTGACCGGCTCGAACGCGTCATGGGCAAGAAACCTGAAATCACGATGAAGTCGGTGCGCTTTCGTACGCTTGGCTGTTTCCCGCTGACAGGCGCGGTTGAAAGCACGGCCTCGACCCTTTCCGAAGTGGTGCAAGAAACCCTTCTTACCTCCACCAGCGAGCGCCAAGGCCGTGTGATCGACAAGGATGCAGGCGGTGCTGGCATGGAGAAGAAGAAACAGGAGGGGTATTTCTAATGGATAAGTCGCACCCCGCTTACGAAACCGATGCGTTGATCGCTGAAGACATCGACGCCTATCTCGACACGCATCAGCACAAGAGCCTGCTGCGCTTCATCACCTGCGGCAGCGTGGACGATGGCAAATCGACCCTAATCGGGCGGCTGCTCTACGATGCCAAGATGATCTTTGAGGATCAGCTGGCGAGCCTTGAAGCGGACAGCGCGCGCCACGGGACGCAAGGGCAAGAGATTGATTTTGCGCTCCTCGTCGACGGCCTCGCCGCAGAACGCGAGCAGGGCATCACAATCGACGTGGCCTATCGCTTTTTCACGACCGAAAAGCGCAAGTTCATCGTCGCCGATACGCCGGGGCATGAACAATACACCCGCAATATGGTGACGGGCGCGTCCACCGCTGATCTTGCGGTGATCCTCGTCGATGCGCGCAAGGGCGTGCTCCAACAAACGCGGCGGCACTCCTTCCTCGTGCATCTGCTCGGCATCAAGCACGTGGTGCTCGCGGTCAACAAGATGGATCTGGTCGATTACTCGCAAGAGACGTTTGATGCGATTGTCGAGGATTACGCAGGTTTTGCGCACGAAGTCGGAATCGAAACTTTCACCGCTATTCCAATCTCAGGCTTCAAAGGCGACAACATCACTTCGTCGCCATCTGCCAACACGGCTTGGTACCAAGGCCTCTCGCTGATCGACCATCTGGAAAGCGTCGAGCTTTCGAGCACCGCTGCACAGGAAGCCTCATTCAGAATGCCAGTGCAATGGGTGAACCGCCCGAACCTCGATTTCCGCGGGTTCGCAGGCCAGATCACAAGCGGCACGGTAAAGCCGGGTGACACCGTTCGCGTGGTCCCATCTGGAAAGACCAGCACGATCAAATCCATCGCGACCTTCGATGGCAACCTTGAAGAGGCCGTGGCTGGCCAATCTATCACGATCACCCTCGCGGACGAGGTCGATTGCAGCCGGGGCGATGTCATTGCCGTCGCTGACAACCCGCCAGAGGCCTCCGACCAGTTTTGCTCCACCCTTGTGTGGATGGACGAGACTGCATTGAAGCCGGGCCGGGGGTACTGGCTCAAAATCGGCAGCCAGACAGTGACCGCGACCGTGCAGCCGCCAAAGTATGAGATCGACGTCAACAGCCTCGATCATCTGGCGGCCAAGACCCTGGAATTGAACGCTATTGGCGTCGCCGAGTTCGCGACCGACAAACCGATCGTATTCGAACCCTATGCCCAAAACCGAGGGCTTGGCGGCTTCATTCTGATTGACAAGTTCACCAATGCAACCGTTGGCGCTGGCATGATCGAATTCAGCCTGCGCCGTGCGCAAAATGTGCATTGGCAGGCGACCACCATCACCCGAGACGATCACGCCAGCCTCAAGAACCAGAAGCCGCGCGTGCTGTGGTTCACCGGGCTTTCGGGCTCTGGCAAATCGACAATCGCCAACGAGGTCGAAAAGCAGCTTGCCCTCATGAACCGGCACACCTTCCTCCTCGATGGGGACAATGTGCGCCACGGCCTGAACAAAGACCTCGGCTTTACCGAGACCGACCGGATCGAAAACATCCGCCGCATTGGTGAGGTCGCAAAGCTTATGGCCGATGCTGGCCTGATCGTGCTCACCGCCTTTATCAGCCCTTTCCGGGCGGAACGTCAGATGGTGCGCGAGATGCTGCCTGAAGGCGAGTTTATCGAGATTTTCGTCGATACACCTCTGGAGGTTGCGGAAAAACGCGACGTCAAAGGCCTCTATAAGAAGGCGCGATCGGGAGAGCTGAAAAACTTCACCGGGATCGACAGTCCCTATGAGGCACCCGAGGAGCCGGAAATCCGCGTCAACACAGTGGATATGACCCCGCTTGAGGCTGCCGAATACATCATCGCTCAGATACTGCCGCTCAAATGACAAGCTCAATGAACCAGCCTGACCTCACCGACGCACAGCTTGCCGCGCAGCTTGCCGAAGTGGCAGGGCGTATCGCCCTCAACGTGCGCGCAAGCGGTCTTCTTGCTGGCAGGTCACTCGGGGATGCGGGGGACGCCACAGCAAATGAATTCCTGTGCAGCGCAATTCGCAGCAACCGGCCCGATGATGGGCTTTTGTCTGAAGAGGAAAAGGACAATCCCGCGCGCCTCGAAAAATCGCGCGTGTGGATCGTTGATCCAGTCGATGGCACCCGCGAATACGCTGAGGAGCGAAGCGACTGGGCCGTGCATGTCGGCCTCGCCATCGATGGCGTTGCGACAACTGGCGCGGTGGCGTTGCCGGATCTGAATGGCGGGATCGTTGTCGCCACAGACGAGGTGAAGCCGCTCCCTGCCGCCGCATCCAAACCCCGCTTCCTCGTCAGCCGCACACGGCCTGCCAAGGAGGCGGTCGCGGTCTCCAAGGCGATGGACGGAGAGCTTGTCGGTATGGGCAGCGCCGGCGCGAAAGCCATGGCGGTCCTGCGCGGCGAAGCGGAGATTTACCTGCATTCAGGCGGACAATATGAATGGGACAGCTGCGCGCCAGTTGCTGTAGCACAGGCGCATGGCTTGCATTGTTCGCGCATTGACGGGTCTCCCATCCGCTATAATCAGGCGGATACCTATTTGCCCGATCTGCTGATCTGCCGAACTGAATATGCTGCAGAAGTTTTAGCCCTAGTCGCTGGCCTTTGAGGCGCCGTCCTTGGGTGCGTTGCCTGGCACGCTCAGGATTTCCACCTCGACCCGGCGGTTAGCCGCACGGCCCGCTTCATTGGGTGAACCATCAGGCAAAGCGTTCGGCTCTGCCGGGTTTTGCTCACCGAAGACAATCACATCAATCCGGCGCGCATCAGCCCCTGCTGCAATCAGCCACTCAGCGACCGCAAGTCCGCGTTTTTCAGATGCGCGAGCGTTAGCCGCATCATTGCCCCCACTATCGCTGTGCGTGCGAAGGATAATCGCGCCGGGGCCTGCAAATTGTTCGGAGGCGCGAACCTGCTCAAGCGCGGCAATCGCATCGGCATTAAGGTCGCTGCCGCCTTCAGGAAAGCCGATTGTGGCGGTATAGCTTTCGTCTGGTTGAGGCTCTTCGATCGCGATGGGCGACGAGATATCAGGGCGTAGGATCGACACAGCTTCATCAACCGGCTCCTCAGCGGCGGCTGTCGGCTCAACAGAGGCGTCCTGCCCATCTGTAGGAGGATTGCATCCGGCAAGCATCAAAACTGCGAGAATAGGAAAGATCGGAGCTGGCTTTACCGTCATAAGCTGGCCTTTTGAGCACTTTTGGGTGGAACAAAGGATATGACTGTATCCCCTGCGCGCGGCTTTGGTCGCACTGCGTGGGTGAAGAACCGCAAGGTGCCGCTTTCGCGCAACAACAGCAAAAGGCTCGCATCCTCGGCCAGCTTCTCCTGCGCGTCGGCAAAGTCAAACTCTTCGGAAAGCTTGGTCTTCTTGAAAATCCAGCCATCTGCAATGCGCTGGTTTACGGCGCCTGCGTCAAATCCATCTTCGAACAAGGCTCTGCCCCGGATGCTTTCAGGCAGCGAAGTGCGGCTTTCAGAGCCCTCATTCTCGCCCAGCTGATAGACCATATCGCGGCCAATCTCGTGCGCGAATTCGTTACAGACCAGCGCGTTGTACGCTTCATTCTCAGTCGCAGCGACAAGCACCTGATAGGGGGAAAGATCAAGGTTGTGCTCGGTCGCCTCATTCAGGATTTCGCCGTGATAGAGCGGCAAACCTTCAAGCCGGGCGCGGCCCAATCGCTGCCAGCTTTGATCTACGATGAGGACCGGTGTTCCCACCGCCCGCATCTCTTTGGCAAGGGCAACCGTCCAAGGGGTGGAGCCTACGAGCAAAACGCCCGGCCGTGTATCGCCTTTTACCTTCAGGAGCCGCGCGACGAAATCGACGCTGAAACCATGGGCGATCACAGTCACCACGACGACGGCAAAACTAAGCCCGGTCAATATCTGGCCACCTGCTATACCAAGTTCGCCGAGCCTAAGGGCAAAGAGGCCCGAAATCGCCACCAGCACAATCCCGCGCGGTGCAATCCAAGCGACAAACAAACGCTCATTCCATGGGATATCGGTGCCCAAGAGGCTTATCAGGACGGTGGCTGGACGGACAAGGAACAGGAGCGCCATCAGAAACGCGAGCGGTCTCCAGCTGGTTTGGAGATAGGTTAGCTCATCCCATTTGAGCGATGCAGCAAGCAGTATGAAAATGCCTGACACAAGAATAACCGCAATGTTTTCCTTGAACGGGTGGATTGACCGCATGCTGGAGACCTCGCGGTTGGCAAGTGTCACGCCCATAACGGTGACAGCCACGAGGCCTGCTTCATGCTCGATCTGATTGGTAAGTACAAAAACACCAATCACCGCAATGAAAAGCACCGGCACTTTGAGATACTCAGGTATGGCGCCGCGAGGAAATAGCCATGCGATAAGCCGGGCAGATGCATATCCAATCAGCCCTGCGAGCACCGCTGCAATCAAGAGCGGGGGCGCAACATCGAACACACTGGCATTTGGAAACTCATTCAAACGGCGGAAGTATTCATACGCGATCACCGCACACAACGCACCTGTGGGATCGTTGACGATGCCTTCCCACTTGAGGATCGAATTGGGCCGGGTCTGGATGTTCGCCTGGCGGAGGAGCGGGATAACAACCGTTGGCCCGGTAACAATCAAAATGCCGCCAAACAGGACAGCCACCGGCCACACCAGCCCCGCAATGTAGTAACCCGACAGCGCGCCAAGGGTCCAACCCACAAGAACGCCAATCGTCGCAAGGCGCCAGACCGCTTTGCCCGAATGCCTCAGTTCGCGAAGATCAAGGCTGAGCCCCCCTTCAAACAGAATGAGCGCAACCCCTATACTGATCATAGGATCAAGCAGATCACCAAAGGCCGCCTCAGGGTCGATCAATCCGGTGATTGGCCCTGCGATAAATCCAGCGGCCAGCATGAGCACAATCGCAGGCCAGCCCGTGCGCCAAGCGGCCCACTGCGCGCCAATGCCAAGGGCGCCGACTGCTGCGATGGTGATAGCTTGGGTTTCGAGAGAGATGTCTAAGAACCTTTCAGGGGAAGGTTATTGGCCTTCGAAATCAATCAGCGTGCTAACCGTAACGCCCTCTTCGTGCAAACGATCCGTACCTCCAAGATCTGGCAAGTCGATCACGAAGACGGCATCTTCAACAAGAGCCCCTGCCATACGTAGCAGCTTTGCACTCGCGATAGCAGTACCGCCTGTGGCGATAAGGTCATCGACAATCACGACACGTTCTCCATCGGCAATCGCGTCCGGGTCAATCTCAAGCCGGTCCGTGCCGTATTCGAGCGTATAATCGATGCCGATTGTTTTAATCGGGAGCTTTCCGGGCTTGCGAACGGGGACGAAGCCAATGCCCAATTGGACCGCGACCGCCGCTCCAAATATAAAGCCGCGTGCTTCCATCCCGGCAATTTTCTGCGCGCCTTTCGCGCGGGCGATCTTGGCCAAGTGATGGATGCTTGAAGAAAGCCCTGCACCGTCGCCGATCAAGGTTGTGATGTCGCGGAATTGGATGCCGGGTTTTGGGAAATCGGGCACTGTGCGCACAAGAGCCTTTAACTCAGTCAGTGAAAGCGGAGATGGGATCATCGCGCGCTCCTATCAATCTGTGGTCCAAGATGGGAAGGCGATACGAAGACGCCCCGCCATCCGCACAGGGATGACAGGGCGTTTTCAAATTCCTTAAAAGCTATCAGACGAGGTCTGGTGAGCCTTTCTTCGGCTTCTTGGTGGCCCACACTGTCTTGTAAGACATAAAGCCAAGGAAGGTTGCGAAAAGCAGGAAGCCAATCACGAACCAGCCGGTTTGCTTTCGCTTAATCAACGAAGGTTCACCGGCCCAGGTCAGGAACGCAGTGATGTCTTGCGCCATCTGCTCGGTCGTTGCTTCGGTGCCGTCGGAATAGGTGACGATACCATCGAGAAGCTGCGGCGGCATGGCGATGTTGATGTTGTAGAAATACTCGTTGAAATAGAGTCCCGGAGGCGTTTCAAAATCAGGCGACTTGGCAACATCCTCTGGGTCGGGCTCATTATAACCCTGCATCAGAGAGTACACATAGTGCACACCGTCTTTACGCGCCTTGGTGATGAGTGTGAGATCAGGCGGAAGAGCATTGTTGTTAAACGCCCGCGCTTCAACTTCGTTTGCGTAAGGTGACGGGAACTGGTCGGTTGGAATACCGGGACGCTTGATCGCGGAACCATCTTTAGGGTCGATGCCCGGTACTTCCCAGCTTGCCGCTTCGGCGCGCACTTCTGGTTCGGTGAAACCGATTTCCTGCAGGTTGCGGAACGCGACGAACTTCAGGCTATGACAGGCCGAACAGACCTCTTTGTAAACCTGATAACCGCGTTGCAGCTGCTGGGTATCCCACTTACCCAACGGCCCGTCGAAGGAGAACCCACCCTCTGGGGCGATGTTCTTTTCCTGGAAGGCGTAATAGTCGGGCTTCGTTGGAAACGCGAAGTTGAGGGCTCCGGGCAGCAGCGACCACAGGAGCAAAACCCCTGTGATAGCTAAACCGAAAAGGATGCCTCCAAGACGAATGGTCATGACCTAACTCTTTCTCGTTATCGGGTCAGTAGAACGGTTGTAGCCGTGCGGTTACTCTGCTGGCTCCGGCATTGCACCGGCTGGCGGAGCAGATGGCGTAGCTGACTTCGACGAACCTTCGTCTTTCCCGAGGACAGCCTCAGTAATCGAGAAGGGCAGGGCTTTTGGAACTTCGATCTGACTAATGATCGGCAGGATCACCAGGAAGTGCAGGAAGTACCAGGCGGTTGCGATTTGGCTCATCACGATGAACGGCTCTTCCGCCTTTGCACCGCCAAGATAGAACAGGGCAGCCATGTCGACGACGAAGATCCAGAAGAATATCCGGAACAGCGGACGATAGGAACCGGAGCGCACCGGGCTCTTATCCAGCCATGGAAGGAAGAACCAAAGAAGGATCGATCCGAACATCGCGATAACGCCAAGCAGCTTCGCTTCGATCAAAACAATGCCGGTGAATGGAATGGTCAGATCGCCGGTGAAGGCACGCAGGATCGCGTAGAAGGGATAGAAATACCACTCAGGAACGATGAGTGCCGGTGTCGAAAGCGGGTTTGCCTCGATCCAGTTTTCAGCATGGCCCAACGCGTTTGGCGCAAAGAATACGACAAATGCGAAAAGCGAGAGAACCAGGCCCAAGAACCAGCCATCTTTGGCGGTGTAGTAGGGGTGGAACGGTACGGTGTCGCTTTCTTTTTTTACTTCAACGCCGGTCGGGTTCGAAGAACCCGGAATGTGCAGCGCCCAAATGTGCAGAATAACCGCGCCAAGGATCACAAATGGCATCAAGAAGTGCAGGGAGAAGAAGCGGTTAAGGGTTGAGTTGTTCGGCGCATAGCCACCAACCAGCCAGACCTGCAGCGGCTCACCGATAAACGGAATTGCGCCAAACAGACCAGTGATCACTTTTGCGCCCCAAAAGCTCATCTGGCCCCATGGAAGCACGTAACCCATGAAGGCGGTTGCCATCATGAGAAGGAAGATGACGACGCCCAAGAGCCAGATCATCTCGCGCGGCGCTTTATACGATGAGTAATAGAAGCCGCGGAAAATGTGGAGGTAAATCACCATGAAGAAGAAGCTCGCGCCGTTGGCGTGAGCATATTTCATCAGCCAACCGTAGTTCACATTGCGCATGATGTGCTCGATCTGACCAAAGGCCACATCGGTGTTCGCCGCATAGTGCATCGCAAGGATGATGCCGGTGATGATCTGGAACATGAGGAAAAACCCGGCAAGAACGCCGAAATTCCACATGTAGTTGAGGTTACGCGGAACCGGATAACCGGCACCAATCGCGTTGTAGACCAAACGTGGGACAGGAAGTTTTTCATCCAGCCACTTGGTAAGGTCGGTCTTCGGCTCGTAAGAGTTTGCCCAGGCGAAGCTCATAATGCTCTCTTGCTCATTCTTAGCTGTGAAACGGATTACCGATCGAAGTTACGATCAATTACCCAACGCGGATGACGGTTTCATTGGTAAACACAAAGTCTGGCACAGCCAGATTGGTTGGCGCAGGACCTTTGCGGATACGGCCAGCGGCATCATAGTGCGAACCGTGACACGGACAGAAATATCCGTTGAACTCGCCCTTGTCCTCACCCTCGCCAGCGCCAAGCGGCACACAGCCAAGGTGCGTACAAACGCCAAGCTGCACGAGAATGTCTTCGTTGCCTTCACCAAGACGCTCTTCCAATGTTTGTGCGTCGCGAAGACCAGAAGCATCAACCGCCTTCATTTCGGCCAGTTCTTCGGCGGTCATGCGCTTGACGAAGAGAGGCTGATCGCGGAACACGCCTTTGATCGATTGACCGGGCTCAAGCGAGGACACGTCCACATCCGTCGTCGATGCCGCGAGAACATCTGCGGTCGGCGCCATCTGACTGACCAGTGGAAACAAAATGGACGCACCGCCAACACCAGCGGTGCTGACAGCGGCGATGTGGATCCAATCGCGACGCCGAACACCTTCTTCGGCGTTCACATTGTCTGCAGTCGTAGCCATTACTCGATACCCTGCTCTTATAGCCGCAGTAGCGCAAAGCCCATCGCGGCGATCAAAATGATTTTACCGGGCGCGCAAATTGCACAGATTATCCCAGCTCCGTGAATCCACAACGTCAGACGCCAAAATCGGTTCCACGGATGGCGCCCCTATAATCGTATTCCAGATAATGCCAATGGTGTTTTCAGCACGATTGGTTCTATCGGTTGCAATCTCAAGAGTTTTGATGAAGCGAGCCGACTGCAATAGCACTTAGCTGACGACCGTAATTGGGCAGTTCCTCATGCATGGCGCGGCGATAGGAATAGTAGGTCCGCCGGTTGGCGTAGGTGTCACGGCCAGTATCAGAAAACTGGCTCAAACCCGCCGATTTAAGGCGCGCAGCAATGTAGCCGGGCAAATCGAAATGCCAGCGATTCGCACCATCACGCCTCACAGCAGGACTAAAATGGACCTCATCAGCCGCGTCAAAGTTAGTGCGAAACCTTGCATCGACCTCATAGCTTGGCTGACCGATAGTGGGGCCTAGAACAGCGGTAATGCTGGCCTTAACTGCGCCAAGTGCCTCCATCGCTGCCACAGTGTTCTCAAGCACGCCGCTATGTGCGCCGCGCCACCCTGCATGGGCCGCGCCTACAACGCCCGCTTTGCGATCGGCAAAAAGCACTGGTCCGCAATCAGCCGTCACAATCCCGATCACGACATCGGTGCGGTCTGTCACAATTGCATCGGCAACAGGACGGTCCGTGGCATGATCGGGCCATACCTTTCCCACGGTTTGACCAAGAGTGATGACTTCGGGCGAATGCACTTGATGTGGGGTTTGGAGCGGAGCGCCCGGTAGGATCGCGCCTGCAGCATCGTTCCTTAGCGCACGGATTTCCTCCGGATCGCCCGGCCCACCAAAACCAAATTGGTGCGCGCCGTTTGCAGAGCCAAAGAAGCCATGCGGCACGCCTTCCAAAGCGGGCGCGCGCTCAATCGAGAAGGGCGTTTCAGCCATCAAGGCTTCGACTGACCTGTTCGAAGGTATCCCGCGACAGTTTGTCCTGCGCAGCGATCCGCTCAAGCTGCGCTTTCATCAGCGCCGCTCTCCCAGGCTCAATCCGCCGCCACCGGCCCAAAGCTGGCACAAAGCGCGCGGCTGTCTGCGGGTTAATCGGGTCAAGTGCGATGATACAGTCCGCAATCATCCGGTATCCTGTGCCATCACTGGCATGAAACGCAGCAGGGTTGCCTGCCAGAGCCATGTAGAGAGAGCGAACCCGGTTGGGGTTGTTCATGGTAAAATCGGGGTGCTTTGCCAGCGCCTCGACATGGGCAAGCACATTGGGGTGCAGCGACAATGCCTGAAGCGTAAACCATTTGTCGATCACCAGATCATTGCCGGAATAGCGCTGATAGAAAGAGGCAAGCCGTTCTTCGCGCGCAGGCGTTTCAAGGCCCGTCAACACCATCAAGGCACCTTGGCGATCGGTCATATTCTCAGCCGTATCGAATTGCTTCGCGGCAAGCCCGGCTGCCTTTTCGGCATCACTTGCCGCGATATAGCCCAGCACCAGAGTTTTAACCTTGCGCGCGCCCACACCGGCAGGATCGGCGAAAGGCACCTGCTGGCAGCGCTCATAAGCAGAGAGCAGCTCAGCCGACCGGCTCGCGCCGATCGCCGCCTTCAATGCCTCGCGCGCCTCGTGAATGGCACCGGGGTCGGCCTTGCGTGTCCCTGTTGCCATCACCTCGAACAGGTAACTTTCGCTTGGCAGCATCATCAGTTCGCCGCGCATGGAATCGTCAAGGCCTGCATCAGTTATGATCGCGCCCATCGCTTGAACGACAGCGTCACGCCCTGCTGCATCGCCTTGGCCGGTCGCCTCTGCGATCAGCGAGCCCACAGCAAGTTCCTGCATCGCCTCATATCGGGCGAAGGGATCGTCATCGCGCGCGGCAAGAAACAAAAGAGCATCACGGTCGAGAGTGCGGTCGATCACGACTGGCGCTGTGTAACCGCGATTGATCGAAACCACGGGGCTTGGCCCGGCCAAAGGCAGGCGAAATTCATCCTGCTCTTTAGTCAACACGATGGTCTGCTCTGCTCCTAGCGCCTCTGTCTCGCGGTCATGCACGGCGACGCGCAAGGGAATGGGCATCGGGCTTTTGTCGCCCTGACCCGGTGTCGCAGGCAGCACTTGCTTGAGCGTCAAGACCAATTCCTCACCCTCAATCCTCTCGCTTGCTTCGACACGCGGAGTGCCTGCTTGCGAATACCACAGGCGGAATTGTTCGAGGTCGAGCCCTGCGCCGTCCTCAATCGCGCGGACGAAATCCTCACACGTTGCCGCTTCACCATCGTGGCGGTCGAAATACAGGTCAGTGCCTGCTCTAAACCGCTCTGCCCCTGCCATTGAGCGCATCATGCGGATGACTTCTGCGCCTTTGTTGTAAACGGTAGCGGTGTAGAAATTGCTGATCTCGCGGTAGCTGTCCGGGCGGATCGGGTGCGCTAAAGGCCCTGCATCCTCGGGGAATTGTGCCGCGCGCAGGATGCGCACATCCTCAATCCGCTTTACCGCCTCTCCGCGCATATCCTGACTGAACATCTGGTCGCGAAGGACGGTGAAGCCCTCTTTCAAGGACAGCTGGAACCAATCGCGGCAGGTAATGCGGTTGCCGGACCAATTGTGGAAATATTCGTGCGCAATCACTCCTTCGACGCCGTCAAAGTCGGCATCGGTAGCGGTGTCACTATCGGCCAGCACATATTTCGTGTTGAAGACGTTGAGGCCTTTATTCTCCATCGCGCCCATGTTGAAATCGGACACGGCAACGATGTTATAAAGGTCAAGGTCATATTCGCGCCCGAACACCTCCTCGTCCCATTTCATCGAGCGGTGGAGCGATTCGAGCGCATGGGTCGTGCGGTCCAGGTCTTCTGCACGGACCCAGATATTGCACTCCACCTCACGGCCAGACATCGTTGTGAACGGCCCGCTTTTCGCCACCAGATCGCCAGCGACGAGAGCGAAGAGATAGGAGGGCTTTGGCCAAGGGTCGAACCACTCGGCAAAGTGACGGCCACCCTCGAGATCGCCCGTGGCTTCCTTGTTGCCGTTGCATAAAAGGATCGGAAATGCCTTCTTGTCGGCCTCCATGCGCACGCGGTAAGTGGAGAGCACATCGGGGCGGTCGGGGAAGAAGGTGATCCGGCGAAAGCCCTCTGCCTCGCACTGGGTGCACAGCATGCCGTTCGAGGCATAAAGCCCCATCAGCGTCGTGTTAGTGCTGGGGTCGATCTCAGTGACAATCTCAACCGTGTGCTTGTCGCCTGAAAGCCGCAGCACTAGATCACGGCCTTCCATTCGCCAATCGCTGCGCTCTTCGCCATCGACGCTCACGCTCAAAGCGGTGAGGCTATCCCCATCAAGATAGAGCTCGTCCGATCCGTCACCGTCCGGGTTACGCTCTACCGAGAGCGCCGCAGTGATCCGCGCGCGGTCCACTGCCAAGTCAAAATGCAGCTGCGTCTCCGGAACCTTCCACGCAAAGGGCTGATAATCCTCGCGCCGGATTACGGGCGGGTCCACAGGGTTGGGCGCCGCATCGGCGAGTTCGGGGTTGCCTTCGGGGTTCGTTGGGGTGGTCGCTATATCCATGCCGAGCGATTTAGATTGATTCTGGCTCACGTCCAACCGATTGAAGGCTCCAATGTCGCATTTATTGATCTTTGGCCTTGGCTACACCGCGAAACGTATCAAGGCAGCGATGGAGGCGCGCGGGTGGCGCGTCGACGGGACGGGTAGCGCAGGCAATCTCGATTTCGACGATGACTTCGAACGGGTGCGCGCGACCATCGATTATTCGACCCACATCCTCTCGTCCGTCCCGCCCGAAAGAGTGACGGGGGGCGACGATGTGCTGATGACCTATGGCGCGACGATCCAGGCAGCGAGCGATGCGGGCAAATGGATCGGTTATCTCTCCTCCACCGGTGTTTACGGCGACCAACAAGGCGCTTGGGTCGATGAAAGTACTCCGACAGTGGCTGAGACTGGCGCTGGCCGACGCAACGCGCGGGCTGAAGCCGATGCCAAATGGATGGAGCTTGGTGCGCGGGTGTTTCGCTTACCCGGTATTTATGGCCCAGGCCGCAGCGCGCTGGACCGGGTGAAACAAGGCAAAGCGCGCCGGATTGATTTGCCCGGCCAAGTGTTCAGCCGCGTCCATGTCGATGATATCTCGAGCGGAGTTGTTGCAGCTCTCACACAAAATTCGCCGCCCGGTGCCTATAACCTTGGCGATGACCTACCCGCCAGCGGCAATGATGTGACCGAACATGCCTTCGCACTCTTAGGGCTGGAACCGCCAAAGCTTGAAACGCTTGAAGAGGCAAACCTGTCCGAAATGGCGCGCGGCTTTTATGCCGAAAACCGCCGGGTCGCCAATGGCAAGGCCAAGCGAGTGCTGGGATGGAAGCCGCAATATCCGACCTATGTCGAAGGTTTAGCGAACCTGCTTTGCCCTTAAGGCAATCACCATCCCGACCACGGCCAGAACCATCCCTGCAATGGTTATCCCGGTCCAAAGATAGCCTTCGAAGAGAGTCGACACCACCATCGCAACCGAGATCGTTAGGATCGCATTATAAGCGGTCTTGCCTGCGCCAATTTCTCGCACAAGATTATAGTGCAGCGGGAAGGTGATGACCGATCCTATAAGCGCGAGATAGACGATGCCCGCCCAATAGGTTCCGCTGGTGGGCACGGGCGGGGGTCCGGCGGTCACAAAGGCAAAGCCCAGATCAAACACGGTCCCATAAAGCATCGCCCATGCAAGCAGGCTCACCATCGGCACGGCGCGGCCTGTGGGGTTGGCTTGGATCACATTCGCGACCGAGGCGGAAAGAATGCCCAGCAAAGCAAGCGCAATCCCAAGCCCGACATTACCGCCAATCACGCCTGCGTTGGGGTTCGCATCCCATTCATGGAAGAGCAGGAAAGACACCCCGACAATCGCAACAGCGCTGCCAACCATAAAGCCCCTTGGGACGCGCTCTCCCAGGAAAGCCCCTGCGAACAAGGAGTTAGGCACCATCATCAGGCCAAACATCAAAGCGACAATGCCAGAGGTCACATACAGCTCTGCGTGATAAACGAAGAGGAAATTACCGCTGAACTGGAACAGTCCGACGAGTATGGCGAGCCTATGCTCTGGCCGGGTCAGGCGAAGACGCCGCTTCATCAAGATTGCCACCAGAAACAGCGCCGGTGTCGCCAATGCAAAACGGTAGAACACCGACCACGCGGCAGGCACACCGTCGATTTGCCCAGTGATAACGAACCACGTCGAACCCCAGATCGTGCCGGTGAGCACGAAAGGAATAATCACCCTAGGGCTCAGCATGGATGGGGCTTCAGAGCTCATGCAAGAGCACTCATAACCCTGAGATAGCTCTGCCAAGGGCAGCTGCGTGATCTTCGCGCGTGTCCCATGCGGT
The DNA here is from genome assembly GCF_000715015.1 of Erythrobacter longus. Classification (GTDB taxonomy): domain Bacteria; phylum Pseudomonadota; class Alphaproteobacteria; order Sphingomonadales; family Sphingomonadaceae; genus Erythrobacter; species Erythrobacter longus. Next base: position 195,626 of record NZ_JMIW01000005.1, on the reverse strand, counting down.
TACAAAGCGCGCCGCATCCGCGCCCCAATCATAGAAGGCAAAACCCTGCGCCCGCAAAGCCTCGCGCTCATCTGCAGAAAGGCGCACGAACAGCTCATTCGCCTCTACCGGATGCATCAAACGTCCGCCGCAGCCACCTGCGATCGCCCCTGCCGCTGCATTGGCATGGCGCGCATTCTCAAGCCATAGGTCACCATCGAGCATCGCGAGGATTTGCGCGGCTAAATACCGACCCTTGCACTGCAGATGCCCTGCGCGCTTGCGGCGATATTTGACTATATCGGCCTGTGCTGGATCGAACAGCACGACGGCCTCTGCGCTCATCGCGCCGTTTTTGATAAATCCGAAGGCGAGGCTATCGACACCGTGAGCGGCATCGGCTGCTGAGCCGCCCAAGAACGCTGCTGCATTGGCAAAGCGCGCGCCATCCATGTGGAGGCCAAGGCCGCGATTCTTCGCAAATGTGCTTAACGCGGCGAGGTCTTCGCGTGAATAGGAACACCCGTATTCGCTAGCCTGTGTGATGGCGATGGCGTGGGGTTGGACCTGGTGCACATCATCTCGGATCGGGTCGATCATCGCTGCAATGCCTTCAGGCGTTAACTTGGCGCTCTCACCCCCAAATCCATCGGGGCACAGCATCAGCTTTGCCCCGTGAAGGTAAAATCCCGGCGCGCCGCCTTCGTCCACTTCGATATGCGCCTCTTCATGGCACACAACACCGCCATGCGGCTGAACCATAGTGGCAAGGGCAAGACAATTGGCAGACGTTCCAGTCGCAGTCCAAAGAGCAGCACATTCGCGCCCGAACAGATCGCTGAACCGTTCATCCAATTGCGCTGAGAGCGCATCGCCATCGTAAGGATTATCCGCGCTATCAGCGGCGCGCATCGCTTTCCACACTTTAGGGTGGACGGGCGCTGCGTTGTCAGAGAGGAAGGGCTTGAGTTCAGGCATAGCGCCAAGCCTCTAATGCGCTTGGCCGTATTGGCAAGAAGGAGCTGCTTTATGAGTGATAAAGTGGACGAGATCACGATCACCCAACAGCCCGGCGGACAGAACAGCAGGCAGGGCGGCAAATATATCGCTGAGGTCGCAGGCGAAAGCGCCACGGGCTACCTCGAGTGGGAACCACAAAACGAAGGCGTCCGGGTTGCGACGCATACCATCGTGCCAAAGGAAATCGGCGGGCGCGGGGTCGCAGCGCATCTGGTTAAAGCTTTGATCGCCGACGCGCGCGCACACGGGTTCAAGGTCGTCCCGCAATGCTGGTATGTTGCGAAGAAATTCGATGAGAACCCGGAATGGGCGGATTTGCGCGCTTAACCGGTTTCCAATTGCGAAAAGTCGGTTGCAGCTATTGTTTCCATCACCTTGCGCCGCACTTCGCGCGCGCGCTCCAATGGCACGCCGGGGATCGCAAAGACCCCGCCTGCTTGGCCCAAATGCACCGTCGCATAGCCGCGCCATCTGGAAATCGGCCCTTGCGCAATTTCGACCGAATGCAGTTTCAGCCGGGTCGCAATCTGGCTGCGCGGGGAAAGAACCCCACGTGCTGACACAATTTGCGCTGCGTCCAAGGCGTGGCGTTGATAGCGCCAGGCAAGCACGTTGAGGATTGCAGAAATGCCGGCAAGCACCGCCAAAACGCCCACAACCACACCGGTCCACTCAGGCGAGTAGATGCTCGATGCGATCCCGGCCACCGCCGCTGGCACCAGAAAGAACAGCGCATCGCGAACCGCGCTGTCAAACAGGAAATTCTCAGAAGCCCGCCGCCAATCCGTACCTTCACCGGGCAAAGAAAAGCCAGCCGCCTCAGCGATGGGCGCAATCTCGTCAAGTTTGGCAAACGGTGCGACCACATGGCTTGATGCGCCCATATCCTGGGCCAGGCTGACAAAGCTCAAGGAATGCCAACCAAAGCGATAGCGGATGAGACGCGTGCCGATCCTGATCCCTTGGACCCGGTGGATCGGCATTACCACATCGGTCTTGGTGAATAGCCCCCTGCGGCGGCGAAACCCGCGCGCTGTGCGCTCCAAAAGGAAGCCCCATTCGCGCATGAATACGCGGACCATGCCAGTCAGCGATCCCACGATAAGCAGCGCCGAAACGCTTGCGAGAATCCCGATGACTTGAGCCGTGCGGTCAAGCGCGCTGAGATCAGGCGCATAGTTGTCAATTAGCCCCCGCCAGAAATCCAATTCCCAGACCTCAAAGTCGAGGAAGCTGTCCACATATTGCAACAGACCGGCCAGCACCGCGAAAACGGCTAGCGAGAATTCAAACAGACCAAAGGTCAAAAGCCGCTTTGGCCCCATGGTGAAAAGCGGCTCGGCCTCTTCTTCGTTTGCGTTCGGCGAAAGCGTGCCGCCGGGTTCAGCGGAAACTCTTGCGTCCAGATTATCGCGGCGTTCGCGCACCAATTGGCGCAGCTCTTCGCCGCGTTCCTCGGTGAGAAAAGACAGGCTCAGATCTTCGCCCCCGCCAGCGCCGGTTTCAAACTTGACCGCAACCAGACCCAACAGCCGAGGCAACAGCTTTTGCTCAAGGCTCACGTCCTGAATGCGTTCATAGGGTACAGAACGCGCGGACCGGCTCAAAACACCGCTTTCCACGCGAATATCGGACTGCCCGATCGTGTACGTCAGCCGTTTCCAGCTGATATAGGCAAAAAACGTCCCAATCGCGATTATCGCCGCGCCCACGGGGATAGCGACCAACAATCCGGTGCCACCCGTACCAAAGGTGATGGCTATCGTTGGGAGGACAGCGTTTTGCGCGCTTGCCAGCAATCCCACGAGCACCGTCTTGGGATCGGTATTGCGCGGTTCCTGGCTATTGTCGGCTGGCTCGCTCACATGCTCTCGCGCTTGATATGGGCGCGGATTTCCTCGCGCATCTGAACGGCAAGATCATGACCCAGACCCGGCAGGCTGACCGAAGCATTGTGGCTTCCCGCGGTGTGAAGCGTCAAGGTAGCAAGCCCAAGCGCCCGCTCTATCGGCCCTTGATCGACATCGATGTGCTGAATGCGTCCGAAGGGTACAATCGTGTCAGAGCGCCACATAATGCCGCGTACCACGCGCAAGCGGTCGCGGCTGATTTGATAGCCGCGCGCATTGTACCGGGCGAGGGGAATACGAATGATTATGAAGAGCGCAAGCAGCGTCGCAAGCCCTGTGATCACCCCAAACGGGATGGGCATGGGCACTTCCTCAGCCTGCAAAGCGCCGTCAACAGCCAACCCCACGACGAGGATCACAAATCCCAAAATAACAGCGCCTATGCGCATCAGCAGCTTATAATTGGGGTGGAGCTTGGTAAGCTCTGCCTCATCATCGACTTCACTGAAGATTGAGGGAGCGGGCTCTTGGCTTGCTGCTGAAGCTTGGCGGTTCGCACCCATAGCTGGGGCGGCTGCCTGCAAGTCTGCTTGTGGACGGGGCGCATATTGGGCATCGCGCGGATAGGGCGCTGAGGCGGCCTGTGCAGGTCGATCAGATGATGCCGCCGACGCGCCCGAACGCTGCCCCGGCTCCCAAGGCTTTGCACCGGTCCTATGCCCAAACAATTGGCGCGATGGACCAGAGCTTGAAGAGGGCTTTGTATCCCCCTTGTCATTCTCGCCCGATTGGTCCTGTTGATCCCTGTCACTCATACAACGTCACCCATGCGAAGACTTGTGCGAATAGGAGCTCGCCCGTGCAAGCATAAACTTGCCCATTTGCCACGCTGTGGCCCGATTTACCGCCGCGGCACATCCATGGAGTTGCGCGCAATCACCATGCGGTGGACCTCCGATGGTCCATCATAAATGCGCATATTGCGGACACGCCCCGCCAGAATATGGAGCGGCATTTCCTTGGTCACACCCATCCCGCCAAGGCATTGCATGGCGTTGTCGATGACTTCCTGAGCCATTTCGCTGCAATAGACTTTGATCATGGAAATTTCAGAGCGCACATCGCGCCCCTCGTCCAATTTCCAGGCGCAATCATATGCCATTAGGCGCGCGGCGTGGATTTTCATCTTCGCATCGGCCACCCACCATTGCACCGCTTGGCGTGATGACAAAGGCTGCCCAAAAGTCACACGCTGCGGCGCGTGCTCGGTCATTATGGAAAGCGCGCGTTCAGCAGCGCCAATGCACCATGCTGCCATCTGCATCCGGCGTGTGCCAAGGCGCAATTGCATCGGCGCAAAGCCATCGCCTTCCGATCCGAGCAGCTTCCAATCTTCGACCTCGCAATCTTCCAGAGCGATTTCATAAGTGTATTCGCCGCCCAGCATGGGCACTTGCTTCACCACATTGAATCCGGGCGCATCGCGATCGACGAGGAAGCACGACATGCCGGAAGACCCCTTGGCCTCTGGATCGGTGCGCGCCAGAAGAATGGTGAAATCAGCCTCTTTGGCAGAGGTGATCCAGATCTTGCGGCCATTGATGATCCACTTGTCGCCTTTGAGCACAGCCTTTGTGCTCATACCCGATGGATCAGCGCCCGCGCCCGGTTCCGAAATCCCGATCGCCGACAACGTGCCTTGCTCGATATGGGGCACCAGATATTCGGCGCGCTGTCGTTCATCGCAATAGCCAGCAAGCATCTTAAGGTTCGGGCTATCAGGCGGCAGATTGTATTTCGCAACCGTGCTGCCCATGGCGATATTGACACCCACAAGAGCCACATGCGGCAAGCCCATACCGCCCACATCTTCGGGGGCATCCAGAGCCCAAAGGCCCATGTCTTTGGAAACGGTATCAAGACGCGCTTTTTCGCCGGGCGTGATGTATCCGCCCTGCCCCTTGGCATCGCGCTCCAACACGCCCGTTTCCAATGGCATCAACTCATCACGCACGAACCTTTGCACAAGGTCTTCGAGCATCTGGTACTCTTCAGGGAGTTCGAAATTGATAGCGGCACCTCTTGGTCTGAATGATTGAGCGCTTGGTATCGGCAAGGAGCCAATCTGCAAAGGCCTCAATTTCGAAGGTACGGCGCGAATGCCCCTAGGGACGTCGACCCACCAAAGTGGCCGCAGACCCGATGGGCTTGCAAGCGGAGAAAACAAGGATGGCAGATTTCAAGAAGTGGTGCTGCTGGAGAGAATTGAACTCTCGGCCTCACCCTTACCAAGGGTGCGCTCTACCACTGAGCTACAGCAGCCAACCGAGGCGCGCCTATTGTCGTAGGCTGCGCGAATGTCAAGATGGCTTTGCAGGGATTCTGCGACGCCTCTGCTTCCCTCTTGAGCAAAAGCGTCACTACGGGCAGAGCGTTAGAGATGAGTGAAGACAAATCTGACAAATCGTCCCGTGAGGAGCGATTGGCGGCAAAATTGCGCGAAAACCTGCGCCGTAGAAAGGCACAAGGACGCGAAATCCGCGAGGAAACACGCGATTCGCAGGTAGAAGACCTTCCCAATCGCCAAGCGGATAGCTAACGCCGGGGCTTCAGTTTTTTGGGCCAACGACACCCGGAGCAAAAATGCCAAAACTCATTCTCGTTCGCCATGGCCAAAGCCAATGGAACCTTGAAAACCGGTTCACCGGTTGGTGGGATGTTGATCTCACAGAGAAAGGCGTCGCCGAAGCCAAGGCGGCAGGCAGGCTGATGAAGGAAAAGGGCGTTTTGCCAACGGCCTGCTTTACCTCATTGCAAACCCGCGCGATCAAAACGCTGAACCTCGCTTTGGAAGAGGCAGGCCGTTTGTGGCTTCCAGTGACCAAAGACTGGCGCTTGAATGAGCGCCACTATGGCGGACTCACCGGCCTCAACAAACAGGAAACGCGCGAGAAGCATGGGGACGAGCAGGTTCACATCTGGCGCCGCAGCTTTGATACGCCGCCCCCGCCGATGGAGCCGGGCAGTCAATATGATCCGGGCGCAGATCCGCGCTATGACGGGATCGACGTACCGAATACCGAAAGCCTGAAGCTCACGATTGAGCGCGTGCTGCCGTATTGGGAAAGCGACATTCTCCCCGTTCTCGCGAGCGGAGAGACGGTCATCATCTCCGCCCACGGCAATTCGCTTCGCGCGCTGGTCAAGCACCTGTCGAACATCTCGGATGAGGACATCACCGGCCTCGAAATTCCCACTGGCCAGCCGATCATCTATGATTTTGACGACAATATGGTGCCCGGCGAGCGGTACTATCTGAAGGATTCCTGATGGGAAAAGTCGCAATCGTAATGGGCAGTCAGTCCGACTGGCCAACCATGAAGCTGGCGAGCGAAGTCCTCGACGAGCTCGAGGTGGAGCATGAGGCGCGCATTGTCTCTGCCCACCGCACCCCCGACCGGATGAGCGCATTTGCGAAAGGTGCAGAGGGCGAAGGCTTCGATGTGATTATTGCAGGGGCCGGGGGCGCTGCCCACTTGCCCGGCATGATTGCGGCGATGACCCATCTGCCCGTTCTGGGCGTACCAGTTCAGTCCAAGGCATTGTCAGGCATGGATAGCCTTCTTTCCATCGTGCAAATGCCGGCCGGCATTCCGGTGGGGACGCTGGCGATTGGCGATGCGGGCGCGAAGAACGCAGCGCTTATGGCGGCTGCAATCCTTGCGCTGAACGATGAGGACCTGTCAGAGCGCCTGCAAGATTGGCGCGCGGCTCGCACAGGCGATGTCGGTGAAGTGCCTGTCGACTGATCTTGTGGAAACGCTGGCCATTCCATAAGGAACACCGGCACAAGAATAAGCTCTTGCCCAGAAGGGCCGAGGCAATTGGGGTAGGGAATTTTGGCTCTTAAACCGGGATCGACAATCGGCATTCTTGGCGGCGGCCAATTGGGGCGTATGCTTGCCCAAGCCGCATCGCAATTGGGATACCGCGCGATTTGCTTTGCGCCTCCGGGTGATAATGTCGCGGCTGATGTGTGCGTTGATCACTTTGAAAATGGTTGGGGCGACAAGGCTGCGCTCGCCGCGTTTGCCTCCAAGTGCGATCGCATCACCTGGGAATTTGAGAATGTGCCATTGTCAGTGCTCGACGCCCTGCCAGCGGAGCGCGTCGTGCCGGGCAAACGCGCGCTCGAAGTCGCGCAAGATCGCCTTAATGAAAAGCAATTTGTCGAGGAATTGGGAGCGACGTGTGCCCCCTACATGCGCGTCGATAGCGAGGACGACTTAAGAAGAGCCGTCGACCGTGTGGGCACACCCGGCATTCTTAAAACGGCGCGCGATGGCTATGATGGCAAAGGGCAATGGCGCATAGCCTCGGCGCATGAAGCGGAAGGCATCCGCTTTCCGGGCAGAACTTGTATTTACGAAGGGCTCGTGGATTTTGAAACCGAGTTTTCGGTGATCCTCGTTCGGGCAAAAAACGGCACAGTGCGGTTCTGGGATTCTACTGACAACAAACACGACGGCGGGATGCTGGTGCGTTCAGCCTTGCCTGCAGGCGATCTGATCGAAGCTCAGGTCCAAAAAGCGCGCGATATTGCCCGACAAACCGCCGATGCGCTTGGCTATATTGGCGTTTTGACGCTGGAGTTTTTTGCCACCAATCAGGGGCCCGTTTTCAACGAAATGGCCCCGCGGGTGCACAATTCTGGCCACTGGACCATCGAAGGCGCTGCCACCAGCCAGTTTGAAAACCACATCCGAGCGGTCTGCGGCCTTCCCCTGGGCGGGACAGAGACACGATTTGCAGCTATTGAGATGCGCAATATCGTGGGCAAAGACGCCCTTACCGCGCACAAGATCCTTGCCGAAGAGGGTGAGCCGCACTTGCACCTCTATGGCAAGAAAGAGGCGCGCGAGGGCCGCAAGATGGGCCATGTAACGCGGGTCTCGAACAAGGTCGCTTGAAGCCTGATGTCATCTCACGAAATTTTCCTGATTTACGCTCGCGCGGCCAATGGCACGATCGGGTTTGAGAACCGCCTGCCTTGGCACATCCCCAAAGATTTCAAGCGCTTCAAAGCGATGACCATGGGCAAGCCGATGGTGATGGGGCGCAAGACCTTTGAAAGCTTGCCCGGCCTTCTTCCCGGTCGCCGGCACATTGTGCTCACACGGCATGACGATTGGGGAAGCGAGGGCGCAGAGGTCGTGCACTCGGTTGACGAAGCGCTTGATGCAGCACACAGCGACAATGACACAGGCGAAATCGCGGTGGTCGGTGGCTCGGCAATTTATGATGTATTTCGCCCCTTGGCCGCTCGCATCGAAGTCACCGAGATTCACGCGGATTTTGAGGGCGATGTCTTTATGAAGCCATTGGGGCCTGAATGGGTCGAGGTGACACGCGAAGACCACGAGGCCGAGGGCGAAAAGCCAGCCTTCTCCTTCGTCACCTACTCCCGCGCTGAAGGTGAGGCCTGATGCGCTGGCTTGATCACCGCGAGGATGTGACCGAGGCGCTGCGCGGTGCGATCATTGCGCTGGGCAATTTTGACGGCTTTCATAGAGGGCACCAAGCGGTCGCCGGCGAAGCGATTCGCTGGGCGCACGAAGAGGGCCGCCCCTCGATCATCGCCACGTTCGACCCGCATCCTGTCCGCTTTTTCAAGCCCGACGTGCCGCCCTTCCGGCTCACCACTCTGGAACAGCGTCAGGAACTCTACCTCGAGGCAGGGGCCACAGCGATGCTGGTCTTCCACTTTGACGCAGAGCTTTCCGGGACAAGCGCAGAAGACTTCATCACCGAAATCCTGATCAAACGCTTTGGCGCGCACGGCGTGGTCACAGGCGGCGATTTCAGCTTCGGCAAAAAAGCGCTCGGCAATGTCGAGCTGCTTCAAGGTTTTGGCGGGGGGCACGGACTCAAATCACGCGTGGTTGAAGCCGTGGAGGAAGAGGGGGTCATCTCCTCCAGCCGCATCCGCGATGCCTTGCGTAATGGCGATCCTCAGCTTGCAGCCTCACTCCTCACCCGGCCTTTTGCGATCCGGGGGATCGTCGAACATGGCGACAAAAACGGCCGTAAGCTCGGCTATCCCACCGCGAACCTTGCGATCGACACTTACTTGCGCCCCAAATACGGGGTCTATGCGGTCACGGGCACAATCCTTTCGACCGGCGAGACACTCAAAGGCGCGGCCAATATCGGCATCCGCCCGCAGTTTGAGCCGCCTAAAGAGCTGCTTGAGCCGTACTTTTTTGACTTCTCCGGTGACCTGTATGGTCAGGAAATCGAGGTCGCTTTCCACCACTTCCTGCGCGGTGAAGCGAAGTTCGATAGCCTCGATGATTTGATGGTACAGATGGAGAAGGATTGCGCCGAGGCCCGCCGCCTATTAAGCGCGCTCCCACAATGACAGACGACAGCACCAAGCGCGACTATAAGGACACCGTCTTCCTGCCGAAGACGCCCTTCCCGATGAAAGCCGGCCTTCCGCAGAAGGAACCGGGCATTGAGGCGCGTTGGCGCGAGATTGATCTGTACCGCAAGCTCCGCGAGGCTCGCGCTGGACGCGAGAAGTTCATCCTTCATGATGGGCCTCCCTATGCAAACGGCGATATGCATATCGGCCATGCGCTGAACCATATCCTCAAGGACATGGTCTGCCGCACGCAGAACCTGATGGGCAAAGACGCGCCCTATGTGCCCGGCTGGGATTGCCACGGCCTTCCGATCGAATGGAAGGTCGAAGAGCAATATCGCAAGAAAAAGAAGAACAAGGACGAGGTTCCGGCCAAGGAATTTCGCGCCGAATGCCGCGCCTATGCTCAAAAATGGGTCGATACCCAGCGCGAGCAGCTGAAGCGGCTTGGCATATTGGGCGATTGGGACAATCCCTACCTCACCATGGATTTTCAGGCAGAGGCGACGATTGTTGCCGAGCTTTGCAAGTTTGCGGAAAGCGGCAATCTCTATCGCGGGTCAAAGCCGATCATGTGGTCGCCGGTCGAGAAGACCGCGCTGGCCGAGGCTGAGGTTGAGTATGAAGACCTGACCGACAGCCCGCAGATCGACGTGGCGTTTGAGATCACCGAGTGTCCGAACGTGCCTGAGCTTGAAGGCGCTCATGCGGTGATCTGGACGACGACGCCTTGGACGATCCCGGTGAATCAGGCTTTGGCCTATGGGGCTGAGGTCCAGTATGACCTTCTCACAACCAACGATGGCAAGCGTTATTTGGTTGCGTTCGATCTAGTGGGTGAGTTTCTGACTCGCACAAACTTGAGGTTGGTCGACGAACCGGGAATGCCTGATGATGGCAATGGTCTTCTTGTTTGGCAGGCCGACAAACTTATAAAAGGCTCCGACTTAGCCGGAACCAAAGCCCACCACCCGATGCACCATCTCGGCGGGTTCTACGCCACCCCGCGTCCCTTCCTCGAAGGTGATTTTGTCACGACCGATTCAGGCACCGGCCTCGTCCATATGTCGCCTGACCACGGCGAGGACGACTTTGACCTTTGCAAAGCGAACGGCCTCAACCCCGCTTTCGCGGTGATGGACGATGGCCGTTACCGCGACGATTGGTTGTGGCTGGGCGCAGATGACAAGGACGAGGACGGCAAAGAACGCCGCCGCTCGGTCATCAACAAGCCCTTCAACGCGCCCGAAGGCCCGATCTGTTCAGACCTACGCGAAGTCGGTGCGCTGCTCAGCGCGAGTGCGGATTACCAGCACTCCTACCCGCACTCATGGCGCTCCAAAGCCAAGGTCATCTACCGCTGCACGCCGCAATGGTTTGTGCCGATGGACAAGGAACTGGAGCCTGTTCCTGGTGCCAAGGCTTCCGCACTGCATGAAATGAGCCTTGAGGATATCGAGGCGGCAGCGAACGATGATGGGACCCTTCGACAGGCTCAGGGCGAACGGGATACTTTGCGAACCCGAGCCATGTCCGAGATTGACCGGGTGGAATTCATCCCGCCCAAAGGCGAAAACCGCCTCGGCTCTATGGTCGAAGGACGCCCCGATTGGGTGCTCTCACGCCAACGCGCATGGGGCGTTCCGATTACGCTCTTTGTCCGCCCCGACGGTACCTATCTGCAAGACCCCGAAGTCAACGCACGCATTGTCGCGAGCGTGGCCGAAGAAGGCGTCGATGCCTGGGATGAAAGCCGCAAGGCTGAATTCCTTGGTAACAGCCACAATCCGGACGAGTTCGAGATGGTCACCGACATCCTCGATGTCTGGTTCGATTCGGGCTGTACCCACGCATTCGTGCTCGAAAGCGGGCGCTGGCCGGACCTGCAATGGCCTGCCAACCTCTATCTCGAAGGGTCAGACCAACACCGCGGCTGGTTCCAATCCTCGCTTCTGCAAAGCTGCGCCACGCGGGGCCGCGCGCCTTACGATCAGGTTCTCACCCACGGCTTCACCATGGATGCCAAGGGCAAGAAGATGTCGAAGTCGCTCGGCAACACAGTCTCGCCTTTGCAGGTGATGGAGCAGACGGGCGCGGACATCATCCGCCTGTGGGCGCTCTCCGTCGATTTCACCGAAGATCACCGCATCGGCGAAGAAATCCTCAAAGGCGTCGGCGATCAATACCGGCGTCTTCGCAACACCTTCCGCTATCTGCTGGGCGCGCTTAACGGCTTTGTCGGCGATATGTCCGATGCAGGCGAGATTCCTGAGCTTGAACTCTATGTCCTCTCGCTTCTTTCGGAGCTGGACGGCAAGCTCAAAAAGGCTGCGACCGAATACGACTTCAACACCTACACACGCCTGTTGGTGGACTTCTGCAACGAAGATCTCTCCGCCTTCTTCTTCGATATTCGCAAGGACACGCTTTATTGCGACGGGCCAAGCTCGGCCACTCGCAACGCCTATCGCACGGTGCTGGACCTCTTGTTCCACGCGCTGGTGCGCTATGCTGCGCCGGTTCTGGTCTTTACGGCTGAGGAAGTGTGGCAAACCCGCTACCCTCAAGACGGCGAACAGGAAGGCAGCGTTCACCTCCTCGAATGGCCAAGCGTGCCCCAAGTGCCAGCCAACCGCGCCAAATGGGACCAATTGCGCGCGCTTCGCGAGCGTGTAAACGAAGCGATTGAGCCGCTGCGCCGCGAAAAAGTGATCCGCTCCAGCAATGAGGCGACCGTCACCGTCCCTGCATCGGCTGTGCCCGAAGGCGTCACCGACGAACAGCTGGCCGAATTGTTCATCACCGGGACAGTCACGCGCGGGCAGACGGACGATGTGACCGTGACCAAATCCACCGACCACAAATGCGGCCGTTGCTGGCGCCTTCTTCCCGATGTTTCGGAAGATGGCGATCTGTGCGGGCGCTGCGATGATGCAGTAAGCGAGCTGGATGCGGCATGAGCACGCTTTTCACTCGTAACCGCCTGATCGGCCTTGGTTTTGCAGTGTTCATCGCTGCGATGGATCAGCTGCTGAAGTGGTATATCACAGGGCCGCTTAACTTGCGCAATGTGCGCAATATTGAGCTGCTGCCCTTCTTTGATCTCACCTACACCGAGAATCGCGGCATCTCACTGGGCATGCTTCAGGCGACCAATATGGAGATGCGGTGGCTCTTGGTCGGGATGACAGCGCTTATCGCTCTGGTCGTGCTGGTCTGGATGATGCGCGAGAAGATTTTGGGCGATATTCTGGGGCTTTCCCTCATCCTTGGCGGGGCGATTGGCAATATCTATGACCGGTATGTGTTCGGTTATGTGATCGACTATGCCGACCTGCATATTGGCACCTTTCGACCCTTTCTTATTTTCAATATCGCCGATGCGGCTATCACCATTGGCGTTGTGATCATCCTTGCGCGCAGCCTGTTTGTGCGCGAAAAGGACGAAAATTCGGACGGTGATGCCGTCCCAGCGGAGAATTCCTGATGCGTAACGTTAAAACCGCCATTCTTCTTGTGTCAGGCAGCGCCATGCTCGCCGCTTGCGGGGGCAGCGGGATTTTCAACCGTGATCGCCCGGATGAATTTGCAGTGCAGCGTCAGGCGCCGCTCGTGATCCCACCAGACTTTACCCTGTCACCGCCAGCCCCCGGTGCGCCGCGTGAGGCAGAGGGCACCGCTCAGCAACAAGCGCTCGATGCACTTTTTGGCGGACCTGCCCCGCGCAGCGAAATTGAAACCAGTGCGCTCGACCGTGCAGGAGCAGCCGCTCCCAGCATTCGTTCGCAAATTGGCGATGAAGACACCAACACCGTCGCCAAGGGCCGCGTTACCCGCGATATTATCGCAGCGCCTGAAGGCGACGGCCAAAACGCAAGCACGGTAATACCTTCCTAAGTCCGCATTCGCCCCTCCGGGTGCGCTCCTTGGCGCTGTTCTTTTACGCTTTCGATCAAGGGCGGGTACGGGCGCACGGTCTTGCAGGCGATGTATTCGCCGCTGGCTGAGCGATTATTCCACGTTTTCGCGCTTGCGCACCAAAATCTTGTCGATCCGGCGGTTGTCCATTTCGGTGACCGTAAACTCCCAGCCCTGGTCGGTGAATTTGTCGCCCGCCATCGGAAGTCGCTTCAGCACATAAAGCACGTAACCTGCCGCCGTCCCAAACTCGCGGTCCTCGCCATATGTGAGGCCCAATCGATCAGACAGGCCATTGGCCGACAGCGTTCCAGAAATCAGTAGCGAACCATCTGAGCATTCGACAACCTCGGGCGTGTCACCTTCGTCCTGGTCACTCACAAATGTGCCAGCAATCGCAGTCAGCAGATCGACCGGGGTCACGACGCCTTCGAAATGCCCATATTCATCATGGACCAGCGCCATCGCAATTTCCGCGGATTGCAGCACGCGCAAAGCGTCCATCGCGTCCAATTGATCGGGCACAACCTCGGCCTTGTGCATCATATCACGCACGTTGACAGGGTCGCCAGCGACCATTGCGGCCAAAAGCTCACGCACTTTTACCACGCCAAGAATGCTGTCAGGCGAACCCTCAGCCACCGGTAGAAGCGAATGCGGGCTGTCCTCTATTCCCTGACGGATTGCGGAGATGTCAGCGTCTGCATCTAGCCAATCAAGCTCTGTGCGCGGGGTCATAAGTTCGCGTACCGGACGCTCTGCGAGACGCACAACACCTGTCAGGATTTGGTGCTGGTCATGCTCGATAACGCCTGAACGGGTCGCATCGGCAAAGATCATTTGCAGCTCTTCTGCCGTGACCGAAGACCCTCCGCCAGATCGGATGCCAAACAAGCGAATGAGCCCTGCTGATGACCGGTCAAGCAGCCACACAAGGGGCGCTGCAATCGTTGCCAAAATCGCCATTGGCCGCGCCATAACAACCGCCATCGGCACCGCTGCGCGCAAGGCCAGTTGTTTGGGCACCAGCTCGCCCACGACCACGCTGAAATAGGTGGTGAGAGCAATCACAGTGACAAACGCCACCTCGCCCGACATGTCGGCGGGCACTCCCAAAAACGCCAACCGTTCGCCAACGGGTCCTTCCAGGCTCGCTCCGGAAAAAGCACCGGTCATGATCGCAATGAGAGTAATGCCGATTTGGACGGTTGAGAGAAATTTGCCAGGCTCCGCAGCCAATCGCAAAGCGACCCGCGCACCAGCAGAGCCCCCTTCCGCCTTGGTTTTGAGGCGGCTGGTCTTGGCAGAGACGATTGCGAGCTCGGACATGGCGAAAACGCCATTGAGCAAAATCAGCCCAAAGATGATGAAGAGTTCGGTCCAGGGAAACGGTGTCACGCGCAGTGCGCTAGCACATCCCGCGCAATTTGCCAGTTGTCACTTCGTCTATTGCCGGTTCTATTTCGGCGCGCAGTTCATGTTCAGGCAATTGCAATCGAATTGGAACCATGGGCGAACCATCGTGTAAGCACCAATGTAAACTCACGAAACACCGATTGGCGCATGGCTACTCAAGGAGTATGGCAAATGGCACAGTCACAAATGGAGGACGGTATGAAACTATCTCGGATTATGCTTTCAGGCACAGCAGCGGTTGCCTTGTTGGGAACAAGCGCATGTGTCACTGACCCGAATACGGGCGAGCAAAAAGCTTCCCGCACCGGAATTGGCGCTGTGGCTGGCGGTGTTCTTGGGACTATTCTTGGCGGCGTCATCGGCGGCGATACCGGCCGGATCATTGGCGCTGGGATCGGCGGTTCTGCTGGCGCGGTAATCGGCAAACAATTCGACGATCAAATCCGCGAGCTTGATGAAGAGCTCGAAGGGACCGGCGTCGACGTTGAGGAAGTGGGCGACCAGGATGCGATCCTCGTGCGTCTTCCAGACGGCGTAACCTTTGCGCGCGGTTCTGCCGATATCAATCCTGGCTTTTACAGCTCGCTGGACGCCATTGCGAACAGCATGGTTCAATATCCCAACAGCTTGATCGACGTGTACGGCTTTACCGACACGACTGGGTCTGATGCGCTAAACCAACGTCTGTCAGAGCAACGCGCTGAGGCGGTTGCCAATTATCTGGCGGCACGCGGCGTTGCCCGCAGCCGCTTTGCAACCCGTGGATATGGTGAAAGCTATGACTTCTTGCGGGTGAAAACTGCCGATGGTGTGGATGAGCCATTGAACCGCCGGGTCGAAATTAAGATTATTCCGATCAGCCAAGAGCAAGTCGAACAAGCGCGGGCGCAATAATATGGGCAAGGGCCGCGTTCAGGCGCGGCCCTTCGCTACCTGCACTTATTTTATCTTCTTGAGCGCCTCAGCCCGCTCGGCGATGCGTGCGACTGCATCGGCGTGAATGGCAGGTGCGCTGACCAACACGCCAAAATCACGCGGATCGCGTTTGTTGTAGGCGAGCGGCTTTCCAAACGCATCAGTCACGCGGGCGCCTGCCTCACGCGCAATCAATGTTGCTGCACCAATGTCCCATTCAAAACCCCAGCGAAGGGTCGCAACAAGATCGGCCTGATCGTTGGCGACCATTGCGATCCTGAGAGCAATCGAATTGGGTTTCTCCACAATCACCAGATCCGAATCTGCGGATGGCAGCTGATCCACAGGGACGCGCGCGCCCGAAAACTGCTTGCGACTGCTGGCGGTGAGCATTTCCCCATTAAGCGTCGCTCCGCGTCCAGCGACCGAAAACCACTCTTCATCGCGAGCAGGCGCACTCAGCATTCCAATCAACGGCTTGCCCGCGCTCACCAGCGCAACCGACACCGCCCAACCGGTCCTCCCCCGAACAAAATCGCGCGTTCCATCAATCGGATCGACCAACCAGATCAAATCCTGTCCCACACGCACATGGTCATCGGTCGATTCTTCTGAAAGCCACGCAGCAGCAGGCAAAAGTCGGGCAAGCTCGCGGCGAAGGAATTTGTCGACAGCCAGATCGGCTTCGCTCACCGGATCACCGGGCGTTTTTTCCCAAGAATCAAGCGTATGACCAGCACCAGGCCAACGCGCATAGGCCATGCGTCCCGCTTCACGGACTATCTCTTGAAACTGGTTCTGGTCGATCATGGAGCGAATTTCCTTAGCCCATCACTCGTGTGCGACCTTTGGACACTTTTCAAGGGGGCCAATCCGTGCTTAGGGCACCGGCAAACAGCTTTTATCAAAGAAGCTTTTGTTACGGGATCAACACCAAAGGGATCATCCTCTCATGAACGTCCATGAATATCAGGCCAAGGAACTGCTCAAGGAACACGGGATTGCGATTCCCGCTGGTCACGCAGCACTCACTGTCGAAGAAGCGGTTGAAGGCGCGAAGAAGCTCCCCGGACCGCTCTATGTTGTGAAAGCGCAAATTCACGCAGGCGGCCGCGGCAAGGGCAAGTTCAAAGAGCTTCCCGAAGATGCAAAAGGCGGCGTGCGCCTCGCTTTTTCTCTCGATGAAGTCGAATCTCACGCAAAGGAAATGCTCGGCAACACTCTCGTGACGATCCAGACGGGCGACGCGGGCAAGCAGGTCAACCGCCTCTATGTCACCGACGGGGTCGATATTGAGAGCGAATACTACCTCGCCATGCTGGTGGACCGTGCGACAGGCCGCGTTGCCATGGTGGCATCGACCGAAGGCGGGATGGACATCGAAGATGTCGCCCATGAAACGCCTGAGAAGATCACAACGATCACAATTGACCCTGCTCAAGGCTTTATGCCGCACCACGCGCGCTCGGTCGCTTTTGCGCTCGGCCTTTCTGGTGACCTGAACAAGCAGTGCCAGAAGCTCGCCAAGCAACTCTACGACGCGTTCACGGCAAGCGATTGCGACATGCTGGAAATTAACCCGCTGGTTGAGACTAAGCCAGACGCAGACGGGAACGCCTCGCTGCTGGTGCTCGACACCAAGATGAGCTTTGATTCCAACGCCCTTTATCGCCACCCTGCGATCGAGGCGATGCGCGATGAGACAGAGGAAGATCCTGCAGAGGTCGAAGCGTCGGAATATGACCTTGCCTACATCAAGCTTGATGGAAACATCGGCTGCATGGTGAACGGCGCTGGCCTTGCGATGGCGACGATGGACATCATCAAGCTGAACGGCGCATTCCCGGCAAACTTCCTCGACGTAGGCGGCGGCGCGACCACCGAGAAGGTGACTGCGGCGTTCAAGATCATTCTCAAAGACCCTGCGGTCGAAGGTATTCTCGTCAACATATTTGGCGGCATCATGAAATGCGACATCATCGCCAATGGCGTTGTTCAAGCTGCCAAAGACGTGAACCTTCAGGTTCCGCTGGTCGTGCGTCTTGAGGGCACCAATGTTGAGGCGGGCAAGGAAATCCTTGCCAATTCTGGCCTTGCCATTGTGCCTGCTGATGATCTTGGCGATGCAGCCAGGAAGATCGTCGCTGAGGTGAAAAAGGCGGCTTAATGTCAAAAGGTTGGGCGGCGCTCTTGGTTCTTCCTTGCGCCGTCCTCCCGGCTGGGTGTTGGAGCAATAGTGTTACCGTCTCAGATGATGTCAAGCTGATCCAGCTGCATGGCTCGACCTGGGCACTAACCGACGAAAACAGCGATATGCTCGTGGGGCCAAGGGTTACCGCGATCATATGCAAGGAAACCATTGCATGGGGCTCCAAGGATGGCGCGAGCTATTTTATAATTGATTTGCGGTCCAACGATGTCGAGCAGGGAATCTCACAGAGGCGTTTAGACGCACGCTTGCGTGATTTTGGCGTCACCTTTGCTGAGCCCCACAAGGTAAGTTCATTAGAGCGAAGCTTCTCGGGCTGCGGCTAATTCCTTAGCATTGCCTTGAAATTGAAGAGTAGCTCCGCTCCCGATTGCATCCGAACTGCCGCGACAAGGCCCTCTCCCGGTTTATCAGCGTCTCTACACCGCAAAGTCAGCGCATTGAAATAGGCCGCGCATGCCTCCATCGCCACAAGGCGGAAGTTGAGTATGTCATCCTTCTCCTCCCATCCGGTCAGATCGGCGTTGAAGTGCTTAAGCCGCAGGACCAGCGTCCCTTCTTCTTCCATTAGATAGAGGTGCTCGGTAAACATGATGCCGCCATCGCCAGTCTGCTGAACGAAGGTTCCGACCATGACGGTGCCAGTTGGCGGGAGCCAGCTCTCCATCGCAGGCGCTCCGCCAATACCGTCACCCACCCATTGCCCCACTAGCCAATCCATATCGGCAAGACTTGCTGCGGGAGGCTCAGCACCTTGTTCAGCCAAGCGCGTCTCTTGAGCGCTTAGCGAGCTTGGCAAAAGGCACAGGCAAACCGCCGCCCACACACCCGATGCGAGACGCCGGATCAATTGAAACATAACAAACCTCCCTTGCACGAAAGATGATGGACGAGGGCACGCGAACTTGGCAAGGCGGTAAGTGATCGGGGCTGCTGCGCGCAGCTTTGGTCATGGCAAGTCAGACTTGACGTTTACGTAAACGCAAGCTAGGGCGCTGCCACACAGTTTCACGCGCGTCCGGCCTTGTCCGAGGCGCGCGTCATTGGGAAAGGAACCGCCATGAAAATCCTCGTCCCCGTCAAACGGGTGATCGATTACAACGTCAAGCCACGGGTTAAAGCCGATGGCACAGGCGTTGATCTTGCAAACGTCAAGATGAGCATGAACCCGTTCGATGAAATCGCTGTCGAAGAAGCGATCCGAATCAAGGAAGCGGGCAAGGCAGAAGAAATCATCGCGGTTTCTGTAGGTCCTGCAAAGGCGCAAGAAACGCTGCGTACAGCCCTTGCGATGGGCGCAGACCGCGCAATCCTCGTGGAAACGGACGAAGAGGTTGAGCCTCTTGCCGTTGCCAAAATCCTAAAAGCAATTGCTGACGAAGAGCAGCCCGGCCTTGTGCTCCTTGGCAAGCAATCGATTTCAGACGATTCAAACCAAACCGGCCAAATGCTGGCCGCTCTGATGAACCGCCCCCAAGGCACCTTTGCCAACACCGTCGAAGTCGACGGCGATGCGGTTATCGTCAAGCGCGAAGTCGACGGCGGCCTTGAAACGGTCAAGCTCACCATGCCCGCGATCGTCACAACCGACCTTCGCTTGAACGAGCCGCGTTATGCGTCGCTTCCCAACATTATGAAGGCAAAGAAGAAGCCTTTGGATGCGAAGACACCGGCTGACTTTGGCGTGGACATTACGCCCCGTCTCACCACCACCAATGTGGCCGAACCACCCGTTCGCCAGGCTGGTGAAAAGGTTGAGGACGTTGCCGCTCTCGTGGCCAAGATCAAGGAGCTGGGGATCGCTTAAGCGGCCCAGCACAAAGGAAAAGGACAGACACTCATGAACACTCTGGTTCTGGTCGAACACGACAACGCATCGGTCAATGATGCAACGCTCGCAGTGGTCACAGCGGCTGCGAAATTGGGCGAAGTTACCGCTCTTGTCGCAGGCTCAAACTGCGGCGGCGCGGCTGACGCGGCAGCAAAAATCGCTGGCGTTTCAAAAGTTTTGAAAGCGGACGATGCAGCTTACGGCGAAGGCCTCGCCGAAAACGTCGCGCCACTCGTGGCTGGCATTATGGCTGACTATGACGCTCTGCTCGCGCCTGCAACAACGTCGGGTAAGAACATCGCGCCTCGCGTTGCTGCCATGCTCGACGTGATGCAAATCTCGGACATTCTTTCGGTTGAAGGGCCCAAGACCTTCACCCGCCCGATCTATGCTGGCAACGCGATTGCAACCGTCGAAAGCTCGGATGCAAAACTCGTCATCACAGTTCGCGGTACGGCCTTTGAAAAGGCAGCGACCGAAGGCGGTTCGGCTTCTGTCGAAGATGCAAGCGGTGCAGGCGATGCGGGCATCTCCAGCTTCGTCAGCCGCGAAGTCGCCAAGAGCGAGCGCCCTGAGCTCACCAGCGCCAAGGTCATCGTTTCAGGTGGCCGCGCTCTTAAAGACGGTGAGACCTTCGAGAGCATCATCAACCCGCTCGCTGACAAGCTGGGCGCAGCCATCGGCGCATCGCGTGCAGCGGTTGACGCAGGCTATGTTCCCAACGACTATCAAGTCGGCCAGACCGGTAAGATCGTCGCACCAGAAGTGTACATCGCAATCGGTATCTCCGGTGCGATCCAACACTTGGCAGGCATGAAAGACTCCAAAGTCATCATCGCGATCAACAAAGACGAAGACGCACCGATCTTCCAAGTCGCAGACATCGGCCTTGTTGCCGACCTGTTTAAT
Organism: Erythrobacter longus; assembly: GCF_000715015.1. GTDB lineage: Bacteria > Pseudomonadota > Alphaproteobacteria > Sphingomonadales > Sphingomonadaceae > Erythrobacter > Erythrobacter longus. The sequence continues at coordinate 175,152 of NZ_JMIW01000005.1, read as the reverse complement.
GCAGTTCCGGAAATGACCGGAGCGCTTTAAACGAACGTCCACAAGTCCAAACTTTCAAAGACCTCCGCCACGCTAATTTGCGCGGCGGAGGTTTTCTATGTTCAGGTGCCGCGTAATTCTTGCAGGGTCTTTGGCCATTGGCTTGGCAGTCATTGCCCAGCTCGCCGAAGCGCGCGAACGAACGGTTCTTGCGCCTGTCCCTGAGGATGCCAAACAGGGCGAGTTCGTCGTGGTTGAAATTGGCACTGAGGGGGAGCCGCGCTTCGGGCTCTGGACCACGAACGTGAGCTATCGCAGCAGATAAGCGCCACCGGCCTCGCGCGTTAGAGAAAGCTCACAATAAAGTGCAGCGTCATGCCCACAAGGCCGCCGACAATGGTGCCGTTCACACGGATAAACTGAAGGTCGCGGCCCACCGCGCTCTCAATGCGGCCTGTAATGGTGGTGGCATCCCAGCGTTTCACCGTCTCTGACACAAGCGTCACGATTTCGCTGCCATAACGGGTCGCGATGCCAACCGCTGTACGGCGCGCGAAACGGTTGATCTGGGTCTGAAGGCGTGGGTCCTGTTTAAGCGCCTCGCCAAGATCCGACAGGCCGACCCGCATATCGTTACCCAATTCGCTATTGGGGTCGCGCGCGCGGCGGATCAGCGATTGGCGAATACGCTCCCACACGCCCATCCACCATTCAGCAACGGCCGGGTTCTCAAGAAGATCGCTCTTCATATCCTCCACCCGCGCGCGTGTTTCGGGATCGTTTTGCAGATCAAAGGCGAGCTTTTTGAGCCCTTCTTCAATCTTGCCGCGAATGGGATGCTCTGGATCAACCAGCACTTCGGCAAGCAATTTATAGAGACCATCCAGCACGTTAGACGAAATCGTCTTATCAAGCCCCGCCCAGCGCAAGACCCCGTTCACCCTCTCGTGGATGATAGAGCGCACGGTCTCTTCATTGTCTTCAAGGGTGAGCCCAGCCCAGCGGACAAATCCGTTGATGAGAGGCAAATGGCGTTGATCAGCCATCGTGTTTTCAAGCATACGGCCCGCAAGGGGCGACACATCGATTTTGCCAAGCTGCCTGCCAAGCCCCGCGCGAACCTGATTGCCGAGCCGGTCCGGATCAAGCGATTCCAGCACTTCGGCAAGCAATTCTGCTGCGCCGCCGGTAATGCGTGAGCGATTGTCCGCCCCCTGATCATCCGGGCTGACCACCAAAAAGTCGCCAATGGCCCGCGCCACATTCATGCCCGACATGCGCCTTGCGACGACGGCAGGCGTCAGGAAGTTTTCCTGAAGGAATTGCGCCATCGTATCGGCGATACGGTCTTTATTGGACGGGATGATCGCCGTGTGCGGGATCGGGAGCCCGAGCGGGTGGCGGAAAAGAGCCGTCACCGCAAACCAATCGGCAAGACCGCCAACCATGGCCGCTTCGGCAAAGGCGTTGACGTAGCCCCATGCAGGGTGTGCCGGCACCAGCCCATGGGTTGTGAAGAACAATACGCCCATCGCAAGCAATAGGCCTGTCGCCGTCCAGCGCATACGCCGGGCACGGTCGGGGGTGAGCGGTTCTCCGCCGAACTTCAGAGGGATGGAGTTTCGCGTTTCAGCCATTCAAGAGCGCTCTGTGCCCAAGCTGACGCCATTTGAAAAGACCAAAGGCGCAAGCGGCACGAGGCAAAAAGAAAGGCTTACTCGGCAGGCTCGGCCCCCGGAGGCGGGATTTGTGGCTTTGTTTGCGCACGAGGCGGAAGAGGCGCTTCGAGCACGGGCTGGCCATCGTCGCCGGGCTGATAGGTGAGCAAGCTCTTGCGCAGCCATGGCCCAACCCGCTTCTCAACCCCGTCGGCAAGGCTAAAGCCAGCTGGCACAATCAGCAAGGTGAGCAGTGTCGACAACATCAAACCGCCAATCACCACAATGCCCATCGGCTGACGCCAGGCCCCATCGCCGGTCAGCGAGAGGGACACGGGAACCATGCCTGCAACCATGGCAACGGTGGTCATGACAATCGGCTGTGCGCGCTTGTGACCTGCGTCCATGATTGCACTAAGCTTGTCTGTGCCCCGCTCCATTTCCTCAATCGCAAAGTCGATTAGGAGGATCGAGTTCTTGGAGACAATCCCTAGCAAGAGCAGCATTCCGATATAAACCGGCATCGACTGCGGCATACCCACCAGCCAGATCAGCATGATTCCGCCCAATGGCGCGAGCGCGAGCGAGGTCATATTTACAAGCGGGCTCATCAAGCGCTTGTAGAGAAGCACGAGGCAGGCAAACACAAGCAACACGCCTGAGACGATTGCAATGCTCAAATTGCCAAGCAATTCTTGCTGGATTTCATCTTGGCCTACGGCGTCACGGATGACGCCTTGGGGCAGGTCTTGCAGTGTAGGCAGCGCGTCGATCTCTGCCTGGGCATTGCCCCTCAAAACGCCGCTTGCAAGGTCAGCGCCGATGAAAACACGGCGGTTCTGATTGTAGCGTTGGATCGTGGTCGGGCCTGAGCCAAATTCGATGGTCGCCACGCGTGACAATGGGACAGTGCCGCCCGCCGATGTTTGCACCGGCAGGTTTTCGATGGTGGTCATCTTCCCGCGGGCATCTTCACCAAGCTTCACATTGATCGGGATCTGACGGTCAGAAAGTGAGAATTTTGCCGCGTTCTGTTCGATCTCGCCGAGGGTGGCAATGCGGATCGCCTGACTCAAAGCGAGCGTCGAAACGCCAAGCTCTGCGGCCAATTGTTCGTTGGGGGTGATGATAATCTCAGGCCGACGAAGGTCAGCGCCAATGCGCGGAGCCACGAGGCTGTCGAGACCCTTCATCTCTTCAACGAGCTTGGTGGCGGTGTCATTTAACAGGACGGGGTCAGAGCCTGCGAGCATTACGGTCATATCGCGGCCCGAGCCTGCGCCGCCAAAACTTTCCGCAACGAAGCGAACGCGCGCATCGGCCACGGTGTTGAGGATCGGAGCCATTTCACGCTGGAAGACGATAGAGGAGCGTTCGCGATCTTCTTTGAGGGTCACGTAAATGGTCGCTTCGCCCACACGAATACGTTCAAGTGTGAGCTCAACTTCCTGCTCTTGCATGAGGAGATCGGTGACCTGATCAACCACGCGTTTCGTGCCTTCAAGTGTGGTGCCGGGCACCATTTCGATGGCAATTTCACTGTTGGAATCGTCGATGTCTGGCTGGAACTGGCCGGGAACCGTCGTGAGGAGCACAACAGTCACCAGAAGCGACATCCACCCCATCCCCAGCATCCACACACGGTGATCGCGGAAGCGCGCGGTGAGGTAGCGCATAGATTGACGCAGGCGTGAGCCCGTACCAGCAAACAGCTCAAGCAGTTTAAGCGCAAGCCATGTCGCAACGCCTGCGACAAATGTCACGGTCAACAACTGTGCGACTTCGAAAACCTTCGAAATGCTCTTGTAAACAAAGCCATATTGGTCGTCTGTGAATAGCGCGGCGACTTGGCCATGCAGGTTCACTTCACCGACAAGGCCCCACAAGGAGAAAACCACAGCCGCTGGAACTGCAAGCAAGAGCACCGACACGACCAGCAAAGCAAGTGTGTAAAGCCAACGCGAACGCGGTCCTTCGATGCCTTCGCGAAGTTTGTACATCGTGCTGCTATCAAGGGTCCATTGGAGCACCCGCAAATAGCGGTCCATCCACTTGCCCTCGCCGTGCTCGGCGTGGCCTTTGGCAGAGAGGAAATAGGCCGCCATCAAAGGCGTAATCATCCGTGCAACCGCGAGTGACATCAGCACAGCGATCACAACGGTGAGGCCAAAGTTCTGGAAGAATTGCCCCGAGATACCCGGCATCAAACCGACCGGCAGGAAGACCGCAACGATACAGAAACTCGTCGCAACCACCGGAAGGCCGATTTCATCGGCTGCATCGATACTTGCCTGGTAGGCAGTTTTGCCCATCCGCATGTGTCTGACTATGTTCTCGATCTCCACGATCGCGTCATCGACCAGGACACCGGCCACAAGGCCAAGGGCGAGCAGGGACAAGAAGTTCAGGTTGAACCCGAGCAGGTCCATAAAGAAGAATGTCGGGATAGCAGACAACGGAATGGCGACTGCGCTGATGAAGGTTGCCCGCCAATCGCGCAGGAACAGGAACACCACGACAACCGCAAGCACAGCGCCCTCAATCAGGGCCTGCATCGAACTTGCATATTGGCTTTTGGTGTATTTGACAGTGTTGAACAGAGGGATGAACTTCAAATCCGGGTTCTCGGCCTGAAGATCGGCGATCATCGCCTGAGCATTCTCGAACACCGTCACATCCGAGGCACCTTTGGCGCGGCTCATGTAGAAATTCACGACTTCTCGGTCGCCAACTTCGCTGATTGAGGTGCGTTCGGAAAAGCCATCGCGCACGGTTGCCACATCGGCGAGGCGTACCGTGCGGCCACCGCCCAATTGAAGCTGGCGTTGTGACAGCTCAAATGCGGTTTCGTTATTGCCAAGGACGCGCAAGGATTGGCGGGTGCCGCCGACCTCTGCAAGGCCGCCTGCCGCGTTCACATTGGTTTGGCGAAGGACGTTGTTGATTTGCCCGGCGGTCACGCCAAAGGCCTGCATCTTGGCAGGGTCAAGAACGACCTCAATTGCGCGGTCCACGCCGCCAAACCGGCCCACTTCGGCCATACCGGTGATATCTAACAGCCGTTTCGTGACAGTATCATCAATAAACCAGCTCAATTGCTCGATGGTCATATCATCGGCTTGCACCGCGTAAATGCCGAGGAAGCCGCCAGCCGCCTCAACCTTGTTGACGCGCGGTTCCTGGATGCCGTCGGGAAGGCTGCCCCGGATCCTGTCAACCGCGTTCTTGACCTCGGATACCACCACATTGGGATCGGTACCGATTTCAAATTCGACAAAGGTATTGGAGAACCCCTCGCTCGCAGTGGAGGAAATCTGTTTCACCCCGTTGATCGAGCGCACCGCGCTTTCGACCTGCTGAGTGATCTGGTTTTCAATTTCGCTAGGCGCAGCACCTGGCTGCGAGATGCCGACAGTCACCGCCGGAAATTCAATATCCGGGTTGTTGGTGATGTCCATATTTCGGAAACTCACCAGCCCTGCAAAAAGAAGGGCGGTGAACATGACGAGCGGGATCACAGGGTTGCGGATCGACCAGGCTGAGAGATTACGGAAGTTCATGGAGTTTTGCCTGCCTTTATCTCTTTCGGCGATAGTCTGACGCTTGGAACAAATTACGCAACTTGTGCCGGATCAGATGCCGCTCAATTCTCTTCACGCCTTGGGCTGACGGTTTCGCCCGGATTGAGGAAGCCGCCTGCGCGCAAAACGATGGATTCGGTCCCGGTAATCCCACCAGTGATAGCAATGCCATCAGGCGTCACCATGCCGGTTTGGACCGGTGTCCGGATTGCTTTGTTTTCCTTGTTGACGACATAGACATAGCTGCCTTGATCGTCCGCAAGAACCGCGCTTTCTGGAAGCACGGTTGCTGTAACCGTCCCGCTGTTGATCCGCGCTGTGGCAAAACCACCGGGGCGTAGTCCAGGTTGATATGACAAAGCGATGCGGGCCGTTCCTTGACGGGTTTGAGGGTCCACGACCGGCGAAAGCTGCCAGATTTGACCCTCGAAACTCTTGTCGGTGCCTGCGGGTACGACAGTCGCCGAAGCGCCGACGGAAAGTGTAGCGAGCTGCGTCTCGCTGATTTCAGCGAGCATTTCAAATTCGCCGCCGCGCGCGATCGTGAACAACGCGCCAGAGGCACCTCCGACGGTTTGACCCGGCTCTACATTGCGCTCCAAGATATAGCCGGCAGCAGGGGCGGTCACATTGAGCCGCGCGTTACGGGCGCGCAGTTCCGCAAGCTGTGCCTGGGCCACCTTGATCCGGGCAGCAGCGGAATCGCGAGTGGCGGTCAGGCGGTCGATTTCTGCCTTGGAGATAAATCCGCGCTCTACTAATTGCAGTGCCCGGTCAAGATTGGACTGAGCCAATTGTGCATCCGCACGCGCCACGCCGATCTGAGCCTCCTGCGCCGCTGCTTGCTGCGCTTGGACAGAGCGATCAATCACAGCCAGAACTTGCCCTGCACTAACCCAGTCGCCCGCATCCACTCGAACGGACAGAACCTGACCACCTTCGCCCACTACACCAACGGGCATGGGCCGGCGCGCAGCAAGGGTGCCGGGCGCTTCGACCTGGCCTTCGACCGTGGTCTTTCCGGGGGCGATCACGGTCACGACCGGCGCCTGTGTGTTGTCATCACCTGGACCAACCGGCTCACCGCCAGCCAGCGCAAAGTAAGCACCAATCGCCAGAAGCAGCGCCAGCAAGATGCCGCCTGAAATCAGCAGTTTGCGGCCCATCGCAGAACCTTGCTGCTCGTGATATTGTGTCAAAGCGTCCGAAGGAACCTCGTCCTGCGCCTCTGCATCGATGGTGCTCGCGTAATTCATGCCAATTGCCTTCTAGCGGTGACACTTACGGGCATTGAGCCCGCTTTTGTCCGACACAGGGTGTATTATAGGCATAAGTCACCCCTTGCAATCCCTCATACTCACAGCATGAAAAAGGGCAATCCGTATCTCGACCGATGACTTTGGGCCTAGACGAAAGACGTCTGCGGGCAAACGAAGTTCCCAAAGACAAAGGACGGCGCAAGGTTAAAGCCCTCGCACCGTCCTCTTAAATCTCTCAGCGGTCCGGCGGTGTGGCCCGCTTTCAAACCGCTTTGGTTTTTAGCCCTTGATGCGGCCGCGCTGAATCAGATTAAGAATTCCAAGCAGAACAACCGCGCCGACCACTGCGACAACAAGACCGGTGAGCGAGAACTCTTGCACGCTCCCGGTAATGCCAAGCAGCGGGCCAACGATCATATTGCCGACCACTGAGCCGACACAACCAACAACTATGTTCCAGAATATACCCATCGATGCATCGCGGTTCATAACCAGGCTAGCAAGCCAACCTGCAACACCGCCAACGATGAGTGCGACAATCCATCCCATTTAACTTCCCCTTATAAGGCACCGTACCACGCTCAATCGGCGCGGTTTCATAGCCGGTCATATAGGGTAGCTAGCGCAAAATAGCGCGAGAGAGAAATGTGAATTTTGGTAACGGGAGCCTGAGCCGTCCCCGGACTGTATGCGGGATAGGCGGCTGAGCCTAGTATTTCAATTGGCGCTCATAGAGATCGCGGTAATGCTGAATCCGGGTCACTCGCAGACCTTGCATGCCCGACCGGTCCACCGCTCGCTGCCATCCGGCAAATTCCTCGAGGGTGAGGCCATAACGCTCGAGCACTTCGTCAATGGTGAGCAAACCGCCGTTCACCGCAGCAACGACTTCCGCCTTGCGACGCACAACCCACCGCTTCGTCGAGGGAGAAGGCAGATCATCAATGGTCAAGGGTTCCCCGAGAGGGCCAATCACTTGTGCTGGTTTGATGTCTTGGTTCTCAATCATTCTTTTTCTCTCGTATTGCTCTGCAACAATCGCGCGCGGTGCGATTTGTCCGAGCATATTTCTTCAGCAAAACGGTCCTCATCCGGGCCCTTGCTCTCTATGCTTTCATGGCTAACAGCACGGGCTTTTCGGGCCTCTAAAGCATTAGGGTTAACGCACCGTTCGTCTTCTTCAATTGCGCGAAAAAATTGTGCCGCCGCCGTCGCAAAACCTAGCTTGTCAGTGTCGAGCTTTCTGTCCATGTCTTCACGAAGCAAGTGCCTTAAATCGCGCGCCGCGCTCAACCTCGCGGTTAGCTCGCTCCATTCGATCGTGCGCAACGGGGCCACTTCCACAGGAACGCTCAGATCGCTCGACCGGTCGGTAAACTGGTCACGATTGGTGACTTCCTGCGTGGTCGCAGAATGTGCAGAAGGAATCACAGGAGGCGCTGCCTTTTCGAACATGGGCAAAGGTATAGGGGGTGGTTGTCAAAATGTGGTAAAACGCAGCTTTACTACTGCTTAGGATGTGTGCCGAGGCGCTTGGCAACACTGTGGTTGTCGAAGTTAACGGCCAAGAAATGCGTGTAAAATCAATGTGCTTCGGCGTAAAATCGCTGGGCTATGGCTATCTGCAACATGGGTGACTATATGCCCAACCGATCATGAAACTTCGCGAACCCACCACCATAAGCCCCACTTTTGGGCTCAATACGGCTGCATTGTTTAACCTGCCAAGGCCGGCTTCTGAGTGCCGAATCGTCGTTGCGATGAGCGGCGGAGTCGATTCGTCCGTCGTCGCTGCGCTTGCCGCTGACACTGGCGCAGAGGTCATCGGCATCACATTGCAGCTTTATGATTATGGCGCGGCGACAGGGCGCAAGGGTGCGTGTTGTGCAGGCGATGACATTGCCGATGCGCGTGCGGTTTCCGACCGGCTTGGCATTGCGCATTATGTCTTCGACCATGAAAGCGCTTTTAAAGAAGAAGTCGTCGACCAGTTTGCGGATGAATATCTGGCCGGGCGCACGCCGGTGCCATGCATCCGCTGCAATATGGGCCCCAAGTTTACCGACCTGTTCCGTATGGCGCGCGAACTTGGTGCCGATTGCTTGGCGACCGGGCATTATGTTCGCCGCGAAGAAGCAGAGGGCGGCCCGCATCTTTACCGCGCCAATGATGCAACCCGCGATCAGTCTTACTTCCTCTATGCCACGACTCAGGCGCAGCTTGATTACATCCGCTTCCCGCTGGGTGGTCTTCCCAAGACGCAGGTCCGCGAGCTGGCCGAGGCGGCAGGGCTTCGCAATGCAGCCAAGCCTGACAGTCAGGACATCTGTTTTGTGCCCGATGGCAATTACGCCAAGATTGTGACCAAGCTGCGCCCCGAAGGCGGGGTGCCGGGCGCGATCATTCATGCCGCAACCGGAGAGACTTTGGGCGAGCACAAGGGCATCGTCCATTACACCGTTGGCCAGCGCAAAGGGCTTGAGATCGGGGGACAGCCTGAGCCGCTCTACGTCATCAGTCTCGATGCTGAGACTCGCGAAGTGCGCGTTGGGCCCAAGCGTATGCTGGCGGTGGAAAGCGCGGAAGTGATCGAGACCAATCGCATTGGCACCGTCCCTGAAGGCGCTAAGCTGACCGCCAAGGTTCGCAGTCTGGCAAAGCCTGTGCCGATCACCCTCGAAGGGCCGCTGGGCGATGGCGCCTCAACCCGCATCCGCTTTGCAACGCCTGAATTTGGCGTTGCCCCCGGACAGGCAGCGGTCATCTATCATGGCGAGCGCGTGATCGGCGGCGGCTGGATCGATGCGACCACTTCTGTCGCGTCTTAAGCGCTGGGGTCCTGACCTTAGCCCTCCCAGCTTTCGAGCACGCAGCCATAGCCTTCGCGTCTCGTCGCCGTAGCTGTGTTGACGAAGGGAATGCTGGCGGTCACGCTTTGCGCATCCGGGTTTTCGCTCAAGGATACCATTTCCATGCCGGAGAGCTTGTCCTTCGCGCAATCTTCTAGATCGCGCCCGGCGACAAAGCGACACGAACACGCAACGCGCGCCGAATAGGTGGTGGCAGCCGCAGTGTATCCTTGTATCGGACCGCGATAGTAATTTGCGGCAAGACCAAGCGCGAGAACGATTAGTCCAAGGACCGTAAGCCAAACCGGCTTGCGCCCCCATTTGGCCGATGAATTGCCCGATTTCGCCATTGCTTTGCGCGTATCCTTGTTAGATTGAAGAGCCATGATCGCCCGTTTGAAAGCTTCTATCGCCGCCGCAACGCTCGTGCCAGCCCTGATCGCTTGCGGGGATGCCGAGCCTGCTGCCCCGCCCCCGCTTACTCAAGCCGCGCTGGATGCTGTTTCCAATGATGCGGGCGCACCCAAGGATCAACTTGCCCGCCAGGTGGATGAGCTCTTCACGACCGAAGGCCTTGGAGAGACCCGCGCCGTGCTGTTGATGGCTGATGGCAAGATCGCGGCCGAGCGATATGCGGACGGATACGATGCCGACACCCGCTTTATCAGCTGGTCGATGGCAAAGACCGTCACCGCCGTTCTGGTCGGCATGTTGGTCGCCGACGGGCTTCTGAATGAAGAGGCGCCCGCCCCCATTCCCGATTGGCAGCGAAGCGGCGATCCGCGCGCTGACATCACCTTGGAGCACCTCCTTCAGATGCGCTCTGGCCTGCGCCATACCGAGGCGGGCGATCCGCCCTATGAGTCGTCCGAAGTGCGCATGCTCTTCCTTGATGGTCGCGACAACATGGCGAAGTGGGCGAAGGAGCAGCCGCTCGAGGATGAGCCGGGCGCACGGTTCGAGTATTCGTCCAACACCACCGTCATCCTTGCCGATATCGCCGCGCGCGCGCTCACCGACAGCGATGATCCCGATACGCGGCGCAAAGCGGTGGCCGACTATCTTCAAGAGCGGCTTTTCGGACCGCTTGGCATGACCTCCATGGTTCCCGAATTTGACGCCTCTGGCACTTTGATCGGCGGGAGCCTGATGCACGCCTCGGCGCGCGACTATGCCAAGTTTGGCGAGTTTCTGCGAAGCGGTGGCCAAGCGCCCAGCGGAGAGCAATTGGTGCCCAGCGGCTGGGTTGCAAAGATGCTGAAGCCCAGTCCTGCATCCGAGCATTACGGCTATCAGATCTGGCTCAACCGGCCCGAGCCTGACCTTGAGTGGTCCCACCCGCTCTTTCCCGACCGCGCGCCGCAAAGCCTGTTTTCGCTGATCGGGCATATGGGGCAATATGTGCTTGTCTCTCCCGATCAAAAGCTGACCTTGGTGCGGCTTGGCCATTCGACCAGTGAGGAGCGCCCACCGATGCTCAAAGAAGCCGCCGATGTGCTGGCGCTGTATCCGGCTGAATAGTCAGAGGTAGAACTCTCCCTTCACCACGGTCACGCATGGGCCGCCCAGCCAGACGCGCTCCCCGTCAATCCGGCAGGTGAGCGATCCGCCGCGTTCGCTTGCCTGATAGGCTGTGAAGCTGTCGCGCCCCAGTTTTTCCGTCCAATAGGGTGTCAGCACCGCATGCGCGCCGCCTGTCACGGGGTCCTCGTCAATGCCATAGGCTGGCACGAAGACACGGCTGACGATGTCGGTGCCCGTTCCCCCTACTGCGCCGGGCGCAGTGCATACGAACAGTTCGCCGCCCAATGCGGCAAGCCCGCGAAAATCAGGGTCGAGCGCGCGGATCGCGGCCTCATCTTCGTAGAGGAAGAGGTTGTAGCCAAGCTCGCTACGACGCATCTCTTGCGGGCTCCCGCCAAGGAGCCGCGCTGCCTCGTCCAACGTGCCCGGCTCAGTCTCGATTGCCGGAAGGCCGACTTCATAGCCCTCGCCCATTCGCCGCACTTCGAGAATGCCTGCCTTCCGCGTGCGAAAGGTGACCCTCTCGCCCCCGTCCCGCGTCAGCAGCATATGCCCGCTTGCCAAGGTCGCATGACCGCACAGGCGGATCTCGGACGTCGGCGTGAACCAGCGCAGTTCCCAATCGGCCTCTTCGCCCGCATCGCGCACAAGAAAGGCGGTTTCGGCAAAGTTGTTCTCTGCCCCGATTTTGGTGAGCACCTCGTCATCGAGCCACTCATCCAGCACCATAACCGCCGCCTGATTACCGCCGAATGGTTCGGCGCTAAAGGCGTCGATATGCCAATAGGGGATGCTCTTCTTCACGGGTAAAGCCCCACCTTAAGGATACAACAGGGTGTCCACCCAATCACCGCCACCGTGTGGCCGGTCAAACTGGCGGCGATCATGCAGGCGGTTGTCGCGGTCGATCCAGAACTCGATGCGGCTCGGGCGCAGGGTAAAGCCTGTCCAGTGCGATGGCCGCGGCACTTTGCCAGCCGCTTCGTGGCTTTCCCAGATCGCCTCCACCCGGTCGAGATAGTCCTGCCGTGTTTCCATCGGACGCGATTGGTCGCTTGCCGCGCTGCCGACCTGACTTTTGAAGGGCCTTGAATGAAAGTATTCGTCCGCGCGTGCTTGTGTCACCTCTTCCAAAGGCCCCTCGATGCGGATTTGGCGGCGCAGGCTTTTCCAGTGGAACAGCAGGCTGGCCTGCATATTGGCGAGGATTTCGCCCCCTTTGCGGCTTTGCGCATTGGTGAAGAAGGTGAAGCCGCCGGTCTCACTCTCTTCCGGTCCATGCCCTTTCAACAGCACCATGCGCACCGATGGCATTCCCGAAGCGCTCGCGGTGGCCAATGCCATGGCGTTGGGATCGTTGATCTCGCTTGTCTTCGCCTCGGCAAACCACTCGTCAAACAATGCATAAGGATCGGCGCCTGAAGGGATCACGCTGTCTGCCAATTGCGCTTCTTTGAGCGTGTTGGGGTTAATCATGAAAAGAGTTCCTTATCAGACGTTTATTGACGATTTTGACACACTTGACACACTGTTCAGAGGCAAAAAATCTTTGTGCCCGATCTGGCCCTCTAAACTGGTGCGGTGAAGCGGTGCAAAAGGGATGCGTTTTACAGACATACGGCGCGCGATAAGGCTTAGAGGCGCAGTAGGAAAGATATTCCCTACACCCGCAATCGGCGTTAGGTGCTTGCACCTCTCCACTGCCTCACCTAGCTAGGACACCTGGGCACAGTCCGTGCGGTCACGGCCTGCCGAGCAATCGCCGGATAGAGGAGCGAGGACGCAAGGACATGCAGAGCATATTCAAGGACGAGCGACGCTTAGCTGGCGATTGCTCGGCAGGCCCCGGAGGGGTTTGGCCCAAATCCGCCCTCGCATCGTTGCCGACGCTTGAAAGTACGGTGCACTTCCTGTGCGCCAGCGCCTCACGAGAACAAATTTGGGCTCAAACCGTGATCCGCACGGACTGTGCCCAGGTGTCCTAACACCATGCGCGATCCTTATTCCACCCTTGGCATTGCCCGCACGGCTTCTGAAAAAGAGGTCAAGAGCGCCTATCGCAAGCTTGCCAAGGAACTGCACCCTGACAAGAACAAGGACAATCCCAAGGCGGCCGAGAAGTTCTCGGATGCGACCAAGGCCTATGACCTTTTGTCGGACAAGGATAAACGCGCGCAATTTGATCGCGGCGAAATTGACGCGGAGGGCAATCCGCTAAACCCCTTTGCAGGGATGGGCGGCGGTCGGCCCAGAGGTCCCGGTGGCGGATATGGCGGCGGAGCCCAGCGCGGCGGCGGTTTTCGCGATTCCGAATTTCAGGGCTTTGACACAGACGACATGGATTTGGGCGATCTGTTCGAAGGCCTTTTTGGCGGCGGGCGCAATCGAACAGCCCAACCCCCACCGCGTGGTGGTTTTGGGGGAGGCGGTTTTGGCGCCCGCGGGCGGGCAGCGCCCCCACCCAAAAAGGGTGCAGACATTCAATATCGCCTCGCCGTCCCCTTCGTGGACGCAGCCTCTGGTCAGGACCAACGCATCACTTTGGCCGATGGCAAAGCGATCAGCCTGAAACTGCCCGCAGGGGTCGAAGACGGCACGCAAATGCGCCTTAAGGGCAAGGGGCACGCAGGACCCGGCGGTTATGGTGACGGCATTGTCATGGTCGAAGTCGCCGCGCACCCGTTCTTCCGTCGCGATGGCGACAATATCCGGATGGATTTGCCCATCACTCTTGATGAGGCAGTGAACGGTGGCAAGGTCAAATGCCCCACGGTCGATGGGCCGGTGATGCTGACGCTCAAGCCGGGCGCCAATGGCGGTACGGTGATGCGCCTTACCGGCAAAGGCTGGACCAAGAAATCGAGCAAAGGCGATAAGCCTGCGCGCGGTGACCAATTGGTGACGTTGGAGATTCAAATGCCCAAGGATCTGGACGGCCTCAAAGAGAAGCTTGGCGACTGGAAAGACCCGGCCAAGCCTCGCGAAAGGTTCGGGCTCTAAGCCAGAGGCCGAGCGAGCGGAAACTTGAACCAACACCCCCCGCCTCCCCAAGCTTTGGAAAAAGCCCATCTGGGTATGGAAATCCGCTCGCTTTCACCAGAGGCGCGGCGGTTAAGAGCGCAAACACAACCTGTGCAGTTTTCCGCTTTGGGCGCGCCCGTTGCCCCTCAACCCGGCCTCTTTGGCTTTATCGCTCACCACATTGGCCCCGGCACAAGAGCGTTTGAAACGGTGCGCCGCACCTTGGTGGGGACGTGGCAGGACGGCTTTATCCATGCCGGAAACCTCGCCTATCTTTCCATGCTGGCGATCTTTCCGTTCTTCATTATCGGTGCCGCCTTGTTTGAGCTTGTCGGAGGGCGCGAACAGGCATTGGAGCTGGTCACGGCCGTCCTTGAGGCCATGCCGCCAACAGTTGGCAGCGCCATCGGGCCGGTCGCAGAAGAGATCGTCGATGCGCCGCAAGGCTGGCTCTTATGGCTGGGCGCAGGGGTTGCGCTTTGGACGGTGTCCAATCTGGTGGAAACGATCCGCGAAATCTTGCGCCGCGCATATGGAACACGGCCCATGCTCGCCTTTTGGAAATCGCGCCTGTTTTCAGCCGCGCTTATTCTCGCAGCAGTCGTGGTGTTGATGGTGTCGCTTTTTGCAAGCGTTCTGATCGGGACGATGCAGCAGATGATCTTGAGCTTTCTTCCGGAATTTTCCGAAACGGTGGGCGAACTGCGGATCTCGCGCATTGTACCAGCGCTTGGCCTTGGCGTGTCGCTGTACCTGCTGTTCTTCACCCTGACGCCTTCAACCTACCGCAGCAAAGCCTTTCCCAAATGGCCCGGGCCTGCCTTTACCGCCATCTGGTGGCTGGGCGTCACCGCCGCCATGCCCCCCATTTTGCGCGGCGTTTTCACCTATGACTTGATCTATGGCAGCATGGCGGGGATCATCATCGCCTTGTTCTTTTTCTGGCTCGTTGGGCTCGGGCTCGTTATCGGGGCAGAATTGAACGCTGCACTGGCAGAGCCAGAGAACGAGCAGCAGACACATGAAACTATCGAAGAGGAAACCGCGGCATGACCAAACTCATGGAAGGCAAGAGGGGTCTCATCATGGGCCTTGCCAACGATAAGTCGCTGGCCTGGGGCATTGCGAAACAGCTTGCCGAACACGGCGCCGAGCTCGCTTTCTCCTATCAAGGTGATGCTTTGGCCAAGCGGGTGAAGCCTCTGGCGGAAAAGCTCGGCAGCGATTTCACCTTTGAATGCGATGTGTCATCCATGGAGTCGCTCGATGCAGGGTTTGACGCCATCAAAGAGCGCTGGGGCACATTGGATTTCGTGGTCCACGCGATCGGCTTTTCTGACAAGAACGAGCTGCGCGGAAAATATCTTGATACCAGCCTCGATAATTTCCTGATGACGATGAACATCTCGGCATATTCGCTTGTCGCTGTGACCAAGCGCGCAGCGGAATTGATGCCTGAAGAAGGCGGCTCCATCCTCACGCTAACCTATTATGGCGCCGAGAAATACATGCCGCATTACAATGTGATGGGCGTTGCCAAAGCGGCGCTTGAGACGAGCGTCATGTATCTTGCCAATGACCTTGGTCCCCGCAATATCCGCGTGAATGCAATCAGCGCAGGGCCTGTTAAAACGCTCGCGGCGAGCGGGATTGGCGATTTCCGCTATATCCTCAAATGGAACGAGCTGAACTCGCCGCTGCGCCGCACGACCACTTTGGAAGATGTGGGCGGTTCGGGGCTTTACCTGCTCTCAAACCTCTCCAGCGGGGTCACCGGCGAGGTGCACCACGTCGATAGCGGCTATCACACGGTGGGCATGAAGCAGGTCGACGCGCCCGATATCTCGGTGGATTGATGCGAACAGTCCTCGTCACGGGATCAGCCGGGTTTATCGGCTATCACCTCTCGCAATTGCTCCTGGATGAGGGCTTTCGCGTCGTTGGCTATGACGGGATGACAGATTATTACGAGGTCGCATTGAAAGAGCGGCGGCATCAAATGCTGCTGCAAAATGCGAACTTCACCTGCAAAGTCGGAATGCTGGAGAATATGGAGACGCTCCATGCTCTCGCCATGGAAGAAAAACCCGATGTGATCGTGCATCTCGCAGGGCAAGCGGGCGTCAGGTACAGCCTTGAAAACCCGCGCGCCTATCTCGACGCCAATCTGGTGGGCACGTTCAACGTGATGGAATGCGCGCGCGAATTGGAGGTGGAGCATCTGCTGATGGCTTCCACCAGCTCGGCCTACGGCGCGAACACCGATATGCCGTTCCATGAACAGCAAAAAAGCGATCACCAGCTGACCTTTTATGCCGCCACGAAAAAGGCGAATGAGGCGATGGGGCACTCCTATGCCCACCTCTGGAACCTGCCGACCACGATGTTCCGTTTCTTCACGGTTTATGGCCCGTGGGGACGCCCGGACATGGCCTTGTTCAAGTTTACGCGCGGCATTTTGAACGGCGAGCCGATCGACATTTACAACCATGGCGAGATGCACCGCGACTTCACCTATGTGACGGATCTGGTGCGCGGTATTCGCCTGCTGATCGACGCGAGGCCTGAGCGCCCGGAAACGCCTGAAGATATTCCCGAATGGGATTCGCTATCACCCGCCGCGCCCTATCGCGTGGTCAATATCGGGAACAGCGACACGGTGAAGCTTACCGATTTCGTTGACGCGATTGAGGCGGAATGCGGGCGCGAGGCGATCCGCAATTTCCTGCCGATGCAAAAAGGCGATGTGCCTGCCACATGGGCGGATGCGACGCTTTTGAAAGAGCTTACGGGCTACACACCCAAAACGGATGTGCGCGAAGGCATCGCCAGATTTGTGGCGTGGTACCGCGATTACTATCAGGTTTAAGGGGTAAATACCCCCAACACAGACCCTTAGTTGGGGCCGTCCTCGGATGCTTCGGGGTCGGGCAGGTCCTGTTCATCGGCCTGCTCATCTGGGCCTTCACCCGGAAGCGCGGCGCTGCGTTCACGTTCGAGCCGCTCGAGATATTCGCGCTCAATTTGCTCAACGCGGCCCTGTTCTGCGGCGGCATCGCCGTCGATGGTTGAAAGACGCTCCTGCCGGGCTTGTTCGATCAGCTGACCAAAACGGATGCCTTCGGCTTTGTCTTTCTCAGCATAGGCGGCATCAATGAACTGCTGCGTGCAGCCGGTGAAACCGCCTGCGCCTGCTGGGCTGCAAGAAAATGCGCCGAATTCACCGATGTAACGCACTTTTTCAAACTGCTGCGCCTGAGTGATGTTTTCTGGCGAATTGCTTGTGCGCAAGGTCGACGGGATGCGATAGCGGTCGGCTTCGACCACGATCTGGCACACCACGATCTCGTTTTCGGCAGTCTGCTCGGGGCATTCGTCTTCGCTGTAGGCGATGACCATGTTGACGCGGTCGCCGGCCTGATCCTGCGCTGTTGCAGGGACGGCGGCAGCGATTGCGGTGGCCGCTGCGAAGGGGGCGATGAAGGCGAGGCGCAAGAGCTTGGACATGGTGGTTCCTATCGGGGACGAAATTCGCTGTTCGCAATAGATAGCACCCGCTGAACCGCGACTGAAGGGGTTTTAGACCCGCTCGCTCACCTTGATGGCGATCTTGCAACCAAGGCGGATAGCGCCCGAGAGCAACGGATAGGCAGGGGCCTGCTCTGCCCCATGCGCCAAGGCTGCATCGCGATGCTCGCGCTCTTCCTCGCGAAATTTGTCGATCATCTCGGCAAGTTCGGGCTCGCAATTGGTTTCGGCGAGCCGGTCCAATTGCTCGGAATAATGCTTGTCGATTTCCTCTTCGACCGCTGCAGTGCACGCCATCGCCGCCTCTGGCCCAAGCAGCGCGGTGCCCGCACCAAGCGCATATCCCGCCATCGACCAAAGCGGGTGCAAGGCGGTCGGGCGAACCCCGCGCTCTGCCATGAGTGCGTCGAATTTCTCGCGGTGAACCTTCTCTTGTTCAGCCATGTGGCGGATTTCAGCGGAATGCGGGCCACGGTCACCCATGACCGCAAGCTGGCCTTCGTAAATGCGCGTTGCGCCAAATTCGCCGGCCTGATCGACGCGGATCATACGGTGCAGTTCATCGCGTTCCATAGGTCATCTCCAAAACATACTGTATGTAATGCTACTTCTTATACGCAGCCAAAGCCACAACAGCCGCACCGCCGATACAAGAAATCAGGAAATTCCACCCGGCAAGCGATATGCCAAACAGGTCCCACGGCGCCACATCACACCGTACGATTGGGGCGGCGTTGATGTCCATCACGTCAATTTCCGATGGCAAGGTCGAACATCCTGTGATGCCTTCCCACCAACCATATTCGACGCCTGCGTGAAACCCGCCGATCAGGCCCGATGTGATGATAGCGAGCCCTGCCAATGCGACCCAGACCCGCGAGGGCTGGAGGGCGAAGGCGGCAAGGCCAAAGCCAAGAGCGGCGAAATGGGGATAACGCTGCCACCAGCACATCTCGCACGGGTAAAGACCAAAGACGTATTGCGAAATGTAAGCGCCGCCCAAAAGGCCAGCAGGAATGAGCAACGCTAAGCTGCGAGCTTGATTAGAACCGGTCATGCCGACCATTTAGGGTGACGCCCAGGCTTTGACCAGTTTCCAGTTCTTTAGCCGCCCGTTTTCGAGCCGCGCTTTCTCAACGCGACCGAGCTTGCCGTGGTGCGGCGCAGGGTTTCAAGCGCATAGTGCAGCTGGAAATCCTCAACGCCCTGCTCTTCCAATTCCTCACTCGTGAGCTGGAAACGCGGATCGGCAATGGTGTCTTCGACCATTTCCTCATCAGCGATACCAATTTCATTGATCAGGTGCCCGCGAAGATCGCTTTCACGCGTGCGGTATTTTTCGCGAAGAGCAAAGTCTGGGTCCGACAGCTGCGGCACGCGGATATCTGGCGCAATCCCGCCTTCCTGCACCGACTTGCCCTTAGGCGTGTAATAGCGCGCCGTGGTCAGCTTAAGCGCCGAATCCGGTCCCAATGGCAACAGCGATTGGACAGAGCCTTTACCAAAACTCCTCTGGCCCATGATGAGAGCGCGGCCATGATCCTGCAGAGCGCCTGCGACAATTTCGGAGGCCGACGCCGAGCCTGCATCAATCAGAACGATCATCGGCACATCGCGCGCGATTTCGCCCATGAAAATCTGGGCCTTGGCACGGGTCATCCGGCGGCGCAGGTAATAGTCGATGTCATCGGCCTGAAACTCAAAGGTTTCGCCCCATGAACGCCCGCGCTGCGATACGATCTCGCCCTTTTCAAGGAACAGATCGGTCAGCGCCACGGCCTCATCCAGGCTGCCGCCGGGGTTAGAGCGCAGGTCAAGCACAAGGCCGCTCATCCGGCCGGTCGCCTCTGTCTGAAGCGCGGCCCAAGCGTTATAAACGTCCGCGCCCACATCAGCGGAGAATTCATTCACCGAAATGTGCCCGATATTGCCGGGCTTCAGCTCATATGTGACCGGCTCCAGCTCAATCACGCCGCGCGTCACGGAAAGCTCAATCGGTTCATCGCGGCCTGGGCGGAAAATCGTGAGGTTGATCGAAGTGCCAGCAGGCCCGCGCATTTGCGCAACCGCATCATCAAGATCACCGCCAACAATCAGCTTGCCTTCAAGGTGCGTGATATAGTCGCCCGCTTTGATCCCGGCCTTGTCCGCCGGGCTACCCTTGAACGGGGAAATGATCTTAACCGCGCCCTCTTCCTGGACAACGGAGAGGCCAAGGCCCGAATAGTTGCCGTCAATCAGAGTGTTGAGCCGCTCCAGATCGCTGCCATCGAGATAGGCGCTGTGCGGATCCAATGCCGCAAGCATCCCGTCAATCGCGCCGCGAACCAGCACCTCATCTTCAACTGGCTCGACATAGTTCGCCTGAACCCGCTGCATGATCGCGAAGATTTTCGCCAGTTCGGGACCAGCGCGGCCATCAACCTGCGCCATGGTGGCGGTGGTAGCGGGGATGAGCGCAACGGCCGTAACCAGAGCGGCGCCCCGAAGTAGATTGGGGCGAAGAAGAGCGGCAAGTTTCATGATGGGAAAGGTGCTCCTTAGTGTGTGCACACAAACGTATAGGAAGCGGGGTCTGAACGCCAGATGAGAGGTGAGGCGCCCTCTCAATGTTTGCCCATGCGTCCCTTTGCGGGTCATCAAAGCCTTGCAAGCGTTAACGCGCCTCTAAAATTAACCAAGAAAATTGAGCGGGTTAACGGGCGTTCCATCACGCCTCAGCTCAAGGCTGATCGGTTCATCACCCCCGCTTGCAACACCCAAAGGCGCGCCGCCAATGACCTCATCACCCACCTCAACCTCGGTCCGGGCAAGGCCGGTAACCAGGCTCGTCCAGCCGCCGGGGTGCTCGATAATGACGATTCGCCCAAAGCCGCGATAGGGTCCCGCAAAGGCGATTCGCCCTGCACTAGGGGCAACGACCTGGGCAGAGGGTGCGGGCGAAAGGCTTAGGCCTTTGGAGCGAAGACCGCTTTCACGCAATTCGCCGAATCCAGCGATCGTCCGTCCTTGAACGGGCAGTTGAAATCCCGGTGGCCGCGAGCTTGAGCTGGGCGATGCTGAGGGGGTGGGATCGACTTCCACGACCCGGGCGGAAAGGTCGCTAGGCCGCGCAATCGGTCCGGGAAGCGCGGCCAGTTCAGCGCGCAATTTCGCCGCCTCACCCAAGGTATCGACCAAACCATCCAGATCGCGCGCCTCTTCGGCCAGAGCAAGCGCCCGCTCGCTCTCTCGCACCGCGTTGCTGCGCGCATCTTTCGAGGCGAAGCGTTGGCGTGTTTCAAGTTCGGCAAGCTGCGTGCGGCGCGATTGCAGCTCGGTTTCTGAGCTTCGCAAGGTTGCAACCGCGCGCGCGGCCCGGCGCTCCAATCGCTCGCCTTCCTCAAGCTCGGCGCGCAAGGCAGCGGTCCGGGTGCGGATTTCAGGAACGGCAGAGGCAAGCACAGCGCGCACATAAACCAAATCTTTTAGCGATCCGGGCTGAAGCGCGGAGAGTGCGAGGGGCCGGCGCGCCGTTGTTTGCAAGGCCCCTGTTAGGCGCACCAAAGGCTCGCGCCGGTCAGACAGGCGTTTGGCGAGTTTATCGCGGTCGCTTTGCAGGAGCGAAAATCGCGCACGCGCTGCGGCGATTTTGGCCTCGGATGCTTGAATTTGCGCTGCCATTGCGGCCGCTTCACGCGCGGTTTTGTCCGCTGCCTCGCTTGCTTCTTCTGCCTCTTTGGCAAACCTGTCGGCACGCGCCTGTGCACGCTGGCTTTCGCGGGTTGCCCTTGTCAGCTCAGCCTGTGCTTCTTCGGGTTCGAGCAAGGTCACTTCGCGCTGCGCCCACCCTTGCGGCGCAGTCATGAGCAGCGCCGCGGCGGCGGCCCCCATAACACCAAAAAGGAGAGTTAACTTGCGCATACCCGCTACCCTGCACGATGATAGGGATGGCCTGCAAGGATGCTTGTTGCGCGGTAGAGCTGTTCCATCAGCATCGCGCGCGCCAGAAGATGCGGCCAGGTCGCGGGGCCAAAGGCATAAAGCAGGTCCGCCTCGGCGCGCTCGGCCTCGCTATGACCATCCGCCGCGCCCAGCACAAAGCGGACCTCACGCGTGCCCGTATCGCGCCAGTTTTCAAGCGTGCTTGCCAGCTTTTCAGATGCAAGCGCCTTGCCGCGCTCGTCCAGAAGCACGGTTCTATGCGGAGGTTGAGGGAGCGGCACTTTTCCCCCGGTTTCAGGGAGTTCGGTGAACTTCACCGGCCAGGTCATCCGCTTTTCATAACGCGCGACAAGGTCCGCTTCGGGTGAGCGAGCGATCTTCCCACGGGCGATGATGTGGAGGAGGATGGGATTTTCCTTTGTTTCTTGCACCCCCATCCGGGGGCGCGTCCTCGCTAGATGTCCTTCCCCTGAAACAAGTTCAGGGTACGGACCCGCTGCGGGCGGGCGGTCGCCCTTGCGACACCTGCGGTGTCGAACTAACACTAAGCCGCAAGCCCGGAGTCTAAGCGAAGCGCAGACGGCCGAGGCCACCTGCACGGGCGCCCGCAGCGGGGGCAACCTGTTTATTTGCCGTGCGAGGGCACCAAAAACCTAGCTACGCCCTTGCTTCAATTCGCCGCCTTCGAACGACCACATGCGTTCAAGGTTGTAGAAGCTGCGCACTTCGGGGCGGAACAGATGCACGACGACATCGCCGCAATCGATCAACACCCAGTCAGCTTGAGGCAGACCTTCGATGCGCACTGGGCCAAAGCCGGCCTGTTTGACTTTTTCGGCAAGCTTTTGCGCCATCGCGGCAACTTGCCGGGACGAACGGCCGCTCGCCACGACCATGTGATCGGCGACAGAGCTTTTCCCTTCAAGCGGGATGGAGACGATTTCCTGCGCCTGATCATCGTCAAGCTGGCTCATGATCAGAGCATAGAGTTCGTCAACTGCACCATTCGTTGGCTCGGCGCCTTCAGACATTGCGTGTACCGCTTTCAAATTGGTTGGTGCCCCGGTTGATGGGGCGGTTTGTGCCTGCGTCGTATGTGCCTGCGTCATAGGCTGAATGAAGTCTCCTGATTATAGGCAAAATGTGGGGGTTGGCAGCGCTTTTGGCAAGCTGTGGGGTTGGAGAGGAGGCGTTGCGCGCCCTCATGCATCCAAATCCTTAATCTGCCCGCTTTTGATCAACTGATGCGTCAGCCTGTCTCGGAGCACGCGCGTGTTGCCATACTGGTCAGCCCAATCGCTCTCGTTGCGGCGGATAGCCGTTGCGCTGCGATGGTCTGGATCAAAATGTAGCAACACCAGTGCGGGCGCTCTCCCAAGGCCGTTTCGCCCCAATTTTCGGAAAGCCGGTACAGACACCGTATAACGCCTGAACCAGGCCATGGCGGGGCTCGTCATAGCATCACGAGTATAACCGGGTCGCGCGATGACTGCAATCGGCATGGTTCGCGCAATGGTGCGCCAATCCTTCCAACGGTGGAACTGAGCCAGATTGTCAGAACCCATAAGCCACACAAACTGGCGCGACTTATAGCGGTTTTGAAGCTCGCGCAGAGTGTCCACAGTGTAGCGGGTTCGAAGCTCGCTTTCGATCGCGGTGGGGATGATCGGAGCGCGCTTTGCCTGCGCATAGGCAGAGCGAAGCCGCGCAGAAAGCGGCGCCATTCCCGCTTTTGGTTTCAGAGGGTTGCCGGGGGACACCAACCACCACGCTTCATCCAGCCCCAAGGCATCAATGGTAAAGCGGGTGATGCGGCGATGGCCCCCATGGGCCGGGTTGAAACTGCCGCCTAAAAGTCCGGTGAGCATCTATGCCCCAATCTCATTTGGGCCAATTGCTTTTGGACCCATCATGGCCGCGCCTGCCCGCTGCCTCGGACAATCCATTTGTAGGTGGTTAGCCCTTCGAGCGCGACGGGCCCCCTTGCGTGAAGCCGCCCGGTGGCAATCCCGATCTCTGCGCCCAGCCCAAACTCGCCGCCATCGGCAAATTGCGAGGACGCATTGTGCATGACAATCGCGCTGTCCACTTGGCTCAAAAAGGCTTCGGCAGCCGCTTCGTCATCGGTGATGATCGCATCGGTGTGGGCAGAGGAATGCTCTGCGATATGGGCCAAGGCATCATCCAACCCGTCGACCATCGCAACCGACAGGATCGCATCGAGATATTCGGTGCCCCAATCTTCGCTTGTCGCAGGCTTCACCTGTGGTCCCAGAGCAAGCGCGCGGGCATCACCGCGCACTTCCACCCCTGCCTCGATCAAGGACGACACCAGACCGGCGGCATCGCCAAATTGCACATCGATCAAAAGTGTTTCCATCGCCCCGCAAATGCCGGTGCGGCGCATCTTGGCGTTGATCGCGATTGCCCGCGCCATGGCAGGGTCAGCCTGGCTGTGAACATAGGTATGGTTGACCCCGTCAAGGTGAGCGAGAACCGGCACGCGGGCATCGGCCTGCACCCTTGCGACAAGGCTTTTGCCACCGCGTGGCACGATCATGTCAATGAGCCCGCTTGCTGTCAGCATCGCGCCAACAGCGGCGCGGTCCTGGGTGGGCACAAGCTGCACCGCCGCCTTTGGAACGCCGCCTTCGGCAAGCCCGGCGGTAAAGGCTGAAAGGATCGCGCGGTTGGAGCCGGCCGCCTCGCTTCCCCCGCGAAGGATCGCCGCATTGCCCGCCCGAACGCAGAGTGCCGCTGCATCAGCGGTCACATTGGGTCGGCTTTCATAGATGATACCAATGGTGCCAATCGGCACCCGCACCCGCGACAGTTTGAGGCCGTTGGGCCGCTCGCTTTTATCGATGATGACACCCACAGGATCAGGCAGATCCGCAACCGCCTCAACCGCTGCCGCCACGCCTTCAAGCCGCGCCCCATCAAGGGTGAGCCGGTCAACCATCGCTTTGGAAAGCCCATTGGCAAGAGCCGCTTCAACGTCATTGGCATTGGCGGCGAGGATTGCGCCCGCCTCCTCGCGCATTTTTCGGGCAGCACATCGCAGTGCTTGCGCACGCGCATCGCTCGGCATCTGCGCCAGGACGCTCTGCGCCGCGCGGCCTGCCTTCGCAAGATGGGCGATCAACGCCTCTGGCTTTGTGACGTCAAGGCTGCCGGACAATTCGGCTTCGGTGATAGGCGAGATTTCATTCATGCAATCCGCATTAGCATCAGCTTGACCAACTGTCAGGAGACATAACCAAGCTGACATGACGGCTTGCCTGAAAGCGGCCTGTTGGGCGCGCTTCAGGCGCTTTCCGGGAGCGAATCGGGTGCAATCGTGGCGGCGAATTGGCGGCGAATCGGGGTCACAACTGTCCTGCCACGGGACAACACTAAGGGCTGGCACGTGGGCAATCGTTGCCATGCTATGACGCCGCCAATAGGGGATTGCTCTAGGATGAACGACTCACCGTGCTAAGGCTTCGATTCAACCTTTCATTAGGCTCCCGGATTCGCTTCTTCACGAATCTGCCGCTAGCGTCCGCTGCCATAACGAAACAAAAAAATTCGGGTTAGACGCAAATTGTCAGGCACAAACACCAAACGCACATTCGCCGAAAGGCTCGAAGGTTGGTTCCCCGACCGTGAGTTTTTCATGCGATCACAAGGTCAAGTGCGCTTCATCAAAGTTTCATCGCGCCTCCAAAAAGGCGCCGCGACAGCCGCGATTGTTCTTGCTCTTGGCTGGGCTGGATCAATGGGCGTGATGGCATGGAACAAATATTCTGCTGAATTGCAGGTTGCCTCGTTCCAGTCTGAAAAGGCCAAAGTGGTCAAGGCGCAGGAACGGATTGAAGCCTACGGTGGCAACATTGAAACCGTCGTCGCCGATCTTGAAGCCCGCCAAAAGGCGCTTGAGGCGATGTCGGAAATGCTGCCCGACGATATCAAAACCGTCGACACCAATGTGACCGACAGCTCGGAAGAGACATCCAAAACCGTTGAGCAAGTCGGTGCCTTCTTCCCGCAAGCCAAAGGTCTGGCCGAAATCGAGGCGCGCCAGCTTGCTTATGTTGAGAACATGACCCGCTATGCCGATTGGCGCGCGCGCAAGGCAGAAGAGGCTTTGCGCAAGCTGAACCTGGATCCGCGCGCAATGGAACGCGCAGCCCGGGCTGGATCACAGGGCGCGATGGGTGGCCCGCTTGAAGTGCTCGCCTCATCTGCGGACGGTTCGATTGATCCCCGGTTTGAACGGTTGGGAATGAGCCTTGCGCGTATGTCCGCGCTTGAGCTTGCGCTTGAAGGCGTGCCGCGTGTTGTACCCGCTGCGGCCACTCGTATTTCGTCAAACTTCGGCTATCGCCGTGATCCATTTAACCGCAGCGCCGCAATGCACAGCGGCATCGACTTCAAAGGCCCCTATGGTTCAGGTATTTATGCCGCCGCGCGGGGCGAGGTTACCTTTGCAGGTTGGAAAGGCGGCTATGGCCGCACAGTTGAGGTAACTCACACCAACGGTATCGTCACCCGCTATGCCCACCTGGCGCGGATCGACGTGAATATAGGCCAACCCGTCGACGCCGGGGCAACCTTGGGTGGCCTTGGCAGTTCTGGCCGGTCTACTGGTCCTCACCTGCATTTCGAAGTTCGTATCAACGGACGTGCGGTCAACCCGCGTCCTTTCCTGGAGACCGCCCCCAATGTTCTCAAAGAAGCCCGCGGAACAGACCCCAGCGCCGCCTTCGGTGCCAAGCGCTAAGCCAAAAGGACGAGGGATGGCCAGTAACTCAACCTTTTCCGTGATCGGTTCTGATGTCACCATCAAGGGCGACATCACAGCAACTGCCGACCTGCACGTCGATGGAACGATCGAAGGCGACATCAAATGCGCCAGCATCGTTCAAGGCGAATCGAGCACGATCAAAGGCGGTGTGACAGCGGAAACCGCGCGTATGTCTGGCAAGGTCATCGGCTCGATCACAGCAAAAGAATTGGTGGTCCTCAAAACGGCCAAGATTGACGGCGATGTGCATTATGATGCGCTGACCATTGAACAAGGTGCGCAGGTTGATGGCCGTTTTGCCCCCAATGCCAGCCACAAGGCGAGTGCCCCCACACCGGCACTCCCCACTCCATCAGAGCCTGCCAAGAAAGGCGCCGAGCCGCTGATCGCTGGTTAAGCCGGCCTTCTGTTCCCGGCCTCCTGGTCAAAGACAAAAAACGCCGCACCCCAGACGGGTTTGCGGCGTTTTTGTTGGCCGCCTCACAAGACTTCGGCGCGCGCTATTTTTGGCCGCCTCACAAGACTTCGGCGCGCAGGGCCTTTCGATCAAGCTTGCCTATAATCGTCTTTGGCAACTCATCGCGGATCACCACTTCATCGACCCGCTCATGCTTGCCAATGCGATTGTTCAGCCATTCTTTGATGTCTTCGGCACCCGCATTTGCCTCAGGCTCAAGGACGACAAAAGCGCGTGGGACTTCGCCGAGATAATCGTCGGGTACGCCGATCACCAGCGCCTCTTTCACCGCTTCGTGCTTGAGGATCGCCTCTTCGACAACGCTTGGGAACACCTTAAATCCGCCCACCGCGATCATGTCCTTGATCCGGTCAACGATGCTTAAAAACCCATCCTCATCCATCACCGCGACATCGCCTGTGCGAAGGTACCGTTTGCCATCTCGCTCTACGAAGACATCGGCGTCGGTTTCGGGGCGCTGCCAATATCCGCGCATGATCTGCGGCCCGCAAACGGCCAATTCCCCCGGCTCACCCTCTGGCGCAAGCTTGGTGGGGTCTTCCTTGTCGAGAAGAATGATCTCAGTGCCTGCCACCAGCTGGCCAATCGTGCCCTTTTTGCGGGTGCCGACGTATGGGTTGGCGGAAACCACGCCTGAGCTTTCGGTGAGGCCATAGCCTTCGACAAGGCGCACGCCGGTGGCGTCTTCAAAGCGCGTGTGGACTTGCGCTGGCATCGGGGCGCCGCCTGAAATGCAAACCTTCAGGGTTGAAAGATCGGTCTTGGCAAGATCGGGATGATCAAGCAGCGCCTGAAACATCGTGGGCACACCGGGAAAGCCTGTCGCGCCGTATTTCTCTATCGTTTGCAGCACTTGTTTTGCATCAAAGCGCGGGACCATCGCAATCGAGGCGCCTGCTGCAACCGCATGGTTCAACAGCGCCGTGTTCGCAAAGACATGGAAGAACGGCAGCGCTCCCATCATCACCTCTTTGCGAGGGTTTTCGAACGGATTGATCGCCGCCACTTGCTGCGCGTTTTGCGTCAGCTGGCTATGCCCTAACATTGCGCCTTTGGGCCGCCCGGTTGTGCCGCCCGTATATTGCAGCAGCGCCAGATCATCGGGCGTGATGACGGGCAGGTTTACGCCCTCATCACTCAGCACATCATCCCAGCGGCGCACCGACGCGCTCCATTCGACCTTTGCGATCTGGCTGCGCTTGAACAGGTTGAAGGCGATACTTTTGCCAAGCGGCAGCATTGACGCCAGGGATCCAACAATCAGCGTTTCAAGCTCTGATGTTTCGAGCACTTTGGAAGCTGTGACATAGAGTTCAGGCACATCCACTGTGACCAGTGCCCTGGTCCCGCTGTCGGCGACCTGCCAGGCGAGTTCTTCGACCGAATAAAGCGGCGAGAAATTGACCACGACGCCGCCCGCCATCATCGCGCCATAATAAGCGCTCGCATAAATTGGGACATTGGGCAGGAACAGGCCGATCCGGTCACCCGGTTTCACACCCATTTCAATCAGCCCAGCAGCAAACTTCATCGCCTCGCTATGGACTGCGCGATAGGAGAAGGTGCGTCCCATAAAATGCAGGAATGGCGCGCCAGGATCGTGCATCAATGTGCGTTCAAGCATGGCGGGAAGCGTCAGAGGCTCAAACGAGGTCTCCCACGGCGTTGGGTGATTGTAAGGCGCTGTATTGACATGCATGTCAATAGAATGGGCGAATTGGCGACAAGGCGCAAGCGAATTTGGGGAAATCTGGAGGGAGTTGCGATGGAGTTGTGATGGAGTTGTGAGGGAATTGAGAGGGCACTGCGAGGGTGCAGGGCGTTTGCGGCCAAATGCGCCATAATCAGGCACAAAAAAGGCGGCCTCGCGAAACTAGCGGGCCGCCCTTTTTCAATCTCGGATGGTTGGGATCAGTTGCCCCAGATCAATTAGCCGTATCGGCGTCCGATTCTGGCTTTTCTTCAACTGGCGCTGCGCCCTCAGATGCCTCTTCAGCCGCTTCTTCGGCCGCTTCTTGGGCAGGAGCAGCAAAGGCAGCTTCGACATCCACGACCTCTTCGGCGCTCGCTTCTTCAGCTGCGCGTTTATCAGCAAGCCAGGCTTCGGCTTCCGCCTCTTGTGCGGCCTGCGCCGCAGCTTTCACATTTGCCGCACGTTCCGCACGCAACTCTTCGATCAGCTTGTCCTTGTCTGAGCGGGTGTCGAGCACAGCTTCATCGGCAACAGGGGCCGCTTCTTCGGTAACGCCTGCGCGCTTGGCCGCCTTGGCAACCACTGCGTCAAGTTCACGCTGAGCACACAGGCCAAGGGTCACGGGATCCTTTGGCTGAATGTTCTGAATGTTCCAGTGTGAGCGTTCGCGAATAGCGCCAATGGTGTTGCGCGTTGTGCCGATCAGCTTGCCGATCTGCGCATCGGACACCTCCGGGTGATTGCGCAAGAGCCAGGCGATGCCATCGGGCTTATCCTGACGCTTGGACACAGGCGTATAGCGCGGGCCCTTGGTGCGGGTGACTTCGACGGGCGCCTTATGCATTTTGAGCGAATACTCGGCGTCTTCTTCGCCAAGCTTAATCTCGCCCAGTGTCAGCTCGCCAGCGTGCACAGGATCACGACCGGTGTATTTGCTGCCCGCAAGGTCATCGGCCATCGCTTGCACTTCAAGGATGTGAAGGCCGCAAAACTCAGCGATCTGCTCGAAAGACAAACCCGTGTGGTCCACAAGCCATGTCGCGGTGGCGTGAGGCATCAGCGGCTTTGGCTGTTCCTTTTGTGCGCCTGATTTGGCCCCTACTTTGGCCCCTGCTTTGGCCATGATGAAATCTCCGTAAAAAATAGAAGGGCCGCCCCTTTCGGAGCGGCCGTTACGTAGAGCTAGATAGGCGATCTCGCCGCTAGGAGCAAGGAAATGCTTGCGGCCGGTTGCGAGCATCAGTGTTTCTAGTCTCTACCACCGCGATAATTACGATTGGGCGACACTTGGCGGCGGAATAGGTTTGTGGTGTCAATTTCGGGCAAAGTCACGTTTCGTTGCTTCGTCATTCGGAAATGTTCGGCGACGACGTCAATCGTCTCGAAGTCAGAGAATATTTTGTAGCGGTAGATTCTGATCCAAATCTCTGAAGTCAGAACATATACAACGAACAAGACCGAAGGCAGATATGAGGCGAGGATAAGCCCGCTCACGCCTTTGAAACCGATTTGCGCGACCGCCTCAGGCAAACCAAAAAACTTAAGCCAGGCTGCAATGATCACCTGAATCAGGGCGAGCAAAAAGAGCGCTATGAACCGCTTGCGCTGCCAATTTCCAGTAAGATACTCAACTGCACAATAGAGTTTCAGGTAAGCTTTGTAGTCTTTGGTTTTGAGCGAATGTTCTTTGCTTGCCTCGATGATTGACGACGCGCGGTCCATCACGGCAACGGAGTAAGTCCACATATTGACGCAAACAAAAACAAGCAGGGCAAGCTGGAACCAAAACAGATATTCGTGGAGCAGAAACAATCCGGTAAAGACTGGTAGAAAAAGCAGTATCCCAAGGACTTCCTGAATCCCGATTTTGCCCGCTTTTGGGTCACGAGTATAAGCGGTAGATTGAATTCGTGTATCGTCCGTTGCGCCTGTCGCCCATGCTGCAAAAAGCAGAAAAAGTCCCAGCTTCGTGAAGCTGTTCTCATCGAACGCCGCAGTGATTTTGTCGATCGGCGCATTCTCCAGCTCTAGAAAGCTGAAACTCACAAGCAGTATGGCGGCAACCCATCTGATGTATTTGCCCAGCATCTTATCAAGATGCGAAACGGCTTTTTCTTGTTCTACAAGAGAATCTTCAACTGTATTCACCTGACCCCCCGGACCGGACTACAATGCGCAGTTTAAGGCGATCAGGCGTAATCTCAAGCAGCAGTTCAGAACCGATCAGTCCATCGCCGCAAATCGAGGCAGCGCTTTGACACGGTCAATCCATGACGAGAGATGGGGTAATGCGCCAAGATCAAAGCCTGCTTCATCCGCCAGATGTGAATACGCAAACAGGGCAATGTCCGCGAGCGTCACCTTCTCACCGCAAAGGAATGGGCGGTGGGCAAACTCATCATCCATCAATTGCAGCACGGCCTCACCTGCAGCCCTTTTGACGGGAATGAGTGCCCGCTGGTCATCTGAAAGCGCATCTTCGCCCACAAACCGCAGCCAGAACCGCAAAGTCGCGACATTGGGCTCGTGTTGGTATTGCTCAAAGAACATCCAGCGCAGCATATCGGCGTGGGCAAAGCGATCCTCAGGGATGAGCTGCGACCCGGAAGCGAGATACCAGCACGCTGCATTGCTTTCCGGCAAAAAGCGCGCGCTATCGCCCTCCCCTACCTGCAAAACAGGAATGCGGCCGTTGGCATTCACGTTTTGGAGAAAATCGGCGTTACGCGTTTCGCCGTTCAAGATGTCATACTGGCGCGTCTCGAGCGGCAAACCAAGGAGCGCGGCGGTCAGCTTTATCTTGTAGCAATTGCCGCTTTTCGGGTCTTCGTGCAGCAAGAGGCGCGGCAGGTTCTCTTCCTGCATCTCGTCAGCGAGCGTTTCGAAGGCGGCAAAGGAACGAAAGCTGCCGACGCGTGTGGGAAAGCGTAAAAGGCGTGGCTGCCCTACCGCTAACCCTGCTCTTGAGGAGATATCATAGGGCTGTGACAGCGTGGAATTGGGATCGGTTGGCCAGAGGCAGTGACGCCCCCAGAGCTTTTCACCTTCCGTGCCTTTCCATTCATCACCGCGCGATGCACTTCCCCGATAGACAAGGTCCATATCCTCCCAGCGAACAGCCCCCCGCCCCTTTCGGATTTCGACATAGGCATAATCCCCAGTGATCTGAAGGACGGGATAGCTCACGGTGCAACCTCCAGCATGATTTTGCCGATGTGCGCGCTTGATTCCATTCGCGCGTGCGCCGCTGCGGCCTCGGCCAGGGGGAAGGATTGGTCCATCACTGGCGACAGCTCACCGTCTGTGAAAAGGCTCCACGCGTTTTGTGCAATCTCGTCGGCCAAAGCCGCTTTGAATGCATCCGAACGCGGGCGAAGGGTCGATCCGGTCAGCGTTAGCCTTTTCATCATAACCAGCGGCATGAAGAGTTCGGCCTTGGCCCCGCCCAGCACAGCGATCGTCACATGGCGGCCATCTTCGGCAAGGCATTGGAGGTTTCGCGCGACATAATCGCCCGACACCATGTCGAGCACAATATCGACGCCCTTGCCGCCGGTGTGGGCTTTGACGGCCTCCACGAAATCCTCTTCGCGGTAATTGATCGCAAGGTCTGCGCCCAATGCGCGCGCCGCTTCGCATTTGGCTTTATCACCGCATGTGGTGATGACGTTCAGGTCGAACGCTTTGGCAAGCATGATCGCCATAGTGCCGATGCCGCTGGTGCCGCCGTGGACCAGCAAAGTCTCCCCGTCGCGCGCTAGGCCGCGTTCGAAAACATTGTGCCATACGGTGAAAAGCGTCTCTGGCAGGGCTGCAGCGTGTTTTACATCCATGCCATCGGGCACGGCCAGGCAATGTCGCCAGGGCGCGGTGCAATATTGGGCGTATCCGCCGCCCGGAGTAAGCGCTGCGACCACGCTTCCCAGCATTTCACGGGGCACATTGCTGCCCACTGCAACCACTTGGCCTGCAACCTCAAGACCAAGGATAGGCGATGCGCCAGGCGGGGCCGGATAATGGCCTGCACGCTGAATACAATCGGGCCGGTTCACCCCGGAATAAGCAACCTTGATAAGGACATCGTCTGGGCCAGGTTTTGGCACAGCCACGTCTTCGAGATGCAGAACATCAGGCCCGCCGGGCGCAGCAAAACCGATCGCCTTCATGGTTTCTGGCACCGTCTCCGGCACCGTCTCTGGCATCGTTTCTGGAATGACTTTTGGTAGATCTGATTTAGTCGCCCCGACCATTCGTTGTTCCCCAAGCTCTGCTTCGCGCGGTTTTATGGCACAAATGCGCCATCTCCAACAGAATGGAGCAAATACCCACCAACCGCATTGACAGCAAGCAGATGGTGGAGCGATGATCGCGTTCGATGGATGATGATGATCTTCCCAACGCTATAGGGCGCACAAAAGGCGATGCTGCAAGCAAGCTTTCAGCCGAAGATCTGGCACCCTACAGTCAGGATGAATTGGCGACACGCATCGCCATGCTCGAGGCAGAAATCGCCCGGGTTCAAGCGCATAGTCAAAAGGCGGCAAAACACCGCGCGGCCGCTGATGCACTCTTTAAAGGTTCGGGATCATGATGGCTTTGTCGTCTGAAACCGATTCGGATTCGTATTTATACAAAGACGCCCCATATTGCCTTAAACCCTGCGGTATCGCGCCGCACCCCTCACCCCCGATAGAGATTTTCTATGCCTAGCTTTGCCCAAAATCTGGAACGCACCCTTCACAACGCGCTCGCTCACGCATCAGAGCGGCGTCATGAATATGCGACCTTGGAGCACCTTTTGCTCGCGCTGATCGACGATGAAGACGGTGCGGCCGTAATGGGGGCTTGCGGGGTCGACTTGGCGGAACTGGGCGAGGTGGTGAAGCAATATCTCGATCAGGAATATCAATCGCTTAAGACCGAAGAGGACGCCGATCCTCAACCGACAGCCGGTTTCCAGCGGGTGATCCAGCGCGCTATCCTACACGTTCAATCTTCTGGTAAAGACACCGTAACAGGCGCCAATGTGCTGGTTGCGCTGTTTTCTGAACGCGATTCTTACGCGGTCTACTTCCTGCAACAACAGGACATGAGCCGGCTGGATGCGGTGAGCTATATCAGCCACGGCATTGGCAAGGGCGGTCGTCAGATTGAATCGAGCAATGCGAGCGGAAGCGATGACAGCGCGCCGAATGATGCGGAAGCTGCAAAGGACAGCGGCAACAAGAAAGAAACCGCGCTCGACCAGTTTACCGTCAATCTGAACAAGAAAGCGCAAGACGGCAAAGTCGACCCGCTGATTGGCCGCGGGCCAGAAGTGGATCGGACGGTGCAAATCCTGTGCCGCCGGTCGAAGAACAACCCGCTTTATGTGGGCGACCCCGGCGTTGGTAAAACCGCCATCGCAGAAGGCCTTGCGCGCAAAATCGTCGAAGGCGACGTGCCCGAAGTGCTTGCGCCTGCGGTGATTTATTCGCTCGACATGGGCGCACTTTTGGCTGGCACGCGGTATCGCGGCGACTTTGAAGAGCGCTTGAAACAGGTCGTGTCCGAGCTTGAAGGCATGCCCGACGCAGTTCTGTTCATCGACGAAATCCACACCGTGATCGGCGCTGGCGCAACCAGCGGCGGGGCAATGGATGCCTCAAACCTGCTTAAGCCCGCGCTGTCTGGTGGAACGATCCGCTGCATCGGCTCGACCACTTACAAAGAGTTTCGCAACCACTTCGAAAAAGACCGGGCCCTGCTGCGCCGTTTCCAGAAAATCGACGTGAATGAGCCAACAATTGAAGACACGGTGAAGATCCTCAAGGGCCTGCGCTCTGCGTTCGAAGATCACCACAATGTGAAATACACGCCCGATGCGCTCAAAACCGCCGTTGAGCTCTCGGCACGCTACATCAATGATCGCAAACTGCCCGATAAGGCGATTGACGTGATCGACGAAGTGGGCGCGATGCAGATGCTGCTCCCGCCCAGCCGCCGTAAGAAGAAAATCACCGCGCGCGAGATCGAGCAGGTCATTGCGACCATGGCCCGCATCCCGCCGAAATCTGTTTCGAAGGACGACAAGAAAGCGCTCGAAAACCTCGACCGCGATCTGAAGCACGTTGTCTTTGGTCAGGATGAGGCGATCTCGCGCCTTGCAACCGCTATGAAGCTGTCGCGCGCTGGCCTTCGTGATCCGGACAAGCCCATCGGCTCCTTCCTGTTTTCCGGCCCCACGGGTGTCGGTAAAACCGAAGTCGCGCGTCAGCTCTCGTCCATCATGGGCATCGAATTGAAGCGCTTCGATATGTCCGAATATATGGAACGTCACTCAGTCAGCCGCCTGATCGGTGCGCCTCCGGGATATGTTGGTTATGACCAAGGCGGTCTGCTGACAGATGCCGTGGATCAGAACCCGCACTGTGTGCTCCTCCTCGACGAGATCGAGAAGGCGCACCCGGACCTCTTCAACATCCTCCTGCAAGTCATGGACAACGGCCGCCTCACCGATCACCACGGCAAGACGGTCGACTTCCGCAATGTTGTGCTCATCATGACCACCAATGCGGGCGCAGCGGACATGGCGAAGAGCGGCATTGGCTTTGGCGATGTGTCAAAAGAAGACGCCGGAACCGAAGCCGTGAACAAGATGTTCACGCCGGAATTCCGCAACCGTCTGGATGCAATTGTGCCGTTCGCCTACCTTGGCAGAGACACCGTTGCCCGCGTCGTCGACAAATTCATCCTTCAGCTTGAGCTCCAACTGGCTGAACAAAATGTCGACATCCAATTCGACAGCGATGCGCGTGCCTGGTTGGCAGCCAAGGGCTATGATCGCTTGTATGGCGCGCGGCCAATGGGCCGCCTCATTCAGGACAAGATCAAACAGCCGCTCGCCGAAGAATTGCTCTTTGGTAAGCTTGCCGAGGGCGGCGAGGTGTCGGTGACGATGAAGGACGGCAAGCCCGCCTTCGAGCTCACCCCAGCCGCGCCAAAGGAGAAGCCAAAGCCCAAGCCACGGCGCAAACCGGCGGCGAAGAAAACGCCTGCTGCCAAGAAGGATGATTCCCAGGAGGACAAATCCAAGCCAGAGGCATCGGACTCAGACAAAGAGGGCTGATCAGCGACAGCGCTGGACAAGCCCCGAAATTTCGGCATTGATCGGCTCCAGATTCTCACGTCTGGAGCCGTTTATGTTTGCACGAAAGCTAGCCTTCAAAACCGTCCTTACTGCAAGCGCCCTTTCGCTTGGCGCTCTTGGCGCCCCCCTTGCGGCGGACGATCATGCTGCTGGTGACAATCCGGAAGGGGTTTCGGCGCCTCAAAAGCACTTTACCGGCGATGATATCTTCGGCCTTTCGGTCGCCGCCGATCCTCAAATTAGCCCGGATGGTTCCCACATCGCATACGTGCGGCGCACCAACGATATTATGACTGACAAGGCCGTCTCCTCAATCTGGTTGATCGATGTGGGCACGGGCGCGGAAACCCCGCTGGTGACGGGCGAAGGCACCCATGTCTCCCCGCGCTGGTCGCCAGGTGGCGATAGGCTCGCCTATATCTCGACCGAAAGTGGCGGCGGGCCGGAATTGCACGTGCGCTGGATGGAAAGCGGTGAAAGCGCCAATATCACCGCCTTGGCAGAAGGGCCCGGCGGCATTCAATGGTCCCCTGATGGTCGCCAAATCGCTTACACCGCGCGCGTTCCGGGCAAGGGCCTGACCCTCGGCGCGCCCCCTGCCAAGCCAGAGGGCGCGGAATGGGGCCAGCCGATCCAAGTGATTGACCGCCTCGTCTATCGCCGCGATGGCGGCTCTTACGTAAAACCGGGCACG
Organism: Erythrobacter longus; assembly: GCF_000715015.1. Classification (GTDB taxonomy): domain Bacteria; phylum Pseudomonadota; class Alphaproteobacteria; order Sphingomonadales; family Sphingomonadaceae; genus Erythrobacter; species Erythrobacter longus. The sequence goes on along the minus strand of NZ_JMIW01000005.1, from coordinate 139,046 downwards.
ACGCAGCTTTTCGTCGTCAGCGCCACCGGAGGCGCGCCGCGTCAGCTTACCTTTGGCGAATATTCCAATGGCGGCGCGGTTGAATGGTCGCCTGATGGTTCAACCTTGTATTTCTCGGCCAATCGCAAGGAAAACTGGGAGCTCGAAATCTTCGGCAGCGAGATTTACAGGCTCGATATTGCCAGCGGAGAGATCACACCGCTCACCACACGCGACGGCCCTGATGGCAATCCGCAGGTCTCTCCCGATGGTTCTAAAATCGCCTATCTCGGGTTCGACGATCAAGGCAACGCGTTTGATCAAACCAAGCTTTACGTGATGAACGCCGATGGTTCGGGCTCGCGCCAATTGGTACCGGGCTTCGACCGGGGCTTTGACGGGCTTGATTGGACAGATGCTGGCCTTTTTGCCAGCTATGAGGATGACGGCGAGCACCGCGTTGCCAAAATCGGCCTGAATGCAAGCGCGCCAACTCCATTGGAAGCGCGCGTGGGCAGCGGGTATTACGCGCTGCCCTACACGGGCGGCGAATGGTCGGTGAGCGAGAATGGCAGCCTCGCCTTCACCACGCAAAGCGCGGTCGCGCCGCCCGACGTGGGCGTACAGACACGGCGCGGCATTCGCACTCTTACCTCGCTTAACACCGTCAGCCTTGCGGGCAAGGAAATGGGGCAGACGCGCGAGCTGCGGGTGACAATGGAAGACGGCACCCGCATCCCTGCGTGGATCATGCTCCCGCCGGGATATGAAGCAGGCAAGGCTGTGCCGACCATCCTCGAGATGCACGGCGGTCCCTATGCGGCCTATGGCCCTGAATTCTCGGTCGATTATCAGCTTTATGGCGCGGCGGGATATGCCGTTGTCTTCGCCAATCCGGGCGGCTCGACCGGCTATGGCGAGGCGTTCGCCGACCGGATCGAAGACAATTACCCGATCAGCAACATCCCCGAACTTCTGGCCGTGGTGGACGCAGCGGTGGCGCAAGGCTTCTCTGACGAGGAAAACCTGTTTGTGACCGGCGGTTCGGGCGGCGGTATTCTGACCGCCTATATGGTTGGCAAGACGGACCGGTTCAAAGCGGCAGCGGCGCACAAACCCGTCATCAACTGGGTGAGCCAGGGTCTGATGTCGGACCTCCCCACGCTTATCCCGCGCTATTGGCTGGGCGGCCTTCCATGGGAGAAGCCGGAGGAATATTGGGAGCGTGGGCCGCTTAGCAATATGGCCAATGTCACCACGCCCACACTGGTTCTGGTGGGCGCGGAGGATTACCGCACACCAAGGAGCGAGGCCGAGCAATTCTACGCCGCGTTGAAACTGGTGGGCGTGGACACAGCCTTGGTGGTGACACCCGATTCGAGCCACAACAACCTGTCGCAAAGCCCAAGCCAACAAGCCGCGCGCACGGCGAGTGTTATTGCGTGGTTCGATAAATATCGCAGCGATAAAGACGCGGAATAATTGGAACCCCAAGGCGCGCTCAAGGGTTTAACCCGGTGATGAGCGCGCCCTTTTCCTGGATCAAACCCCATACTTGGGGCGTCGAGATTGTGCCGGCGGGGGCCTTCATTGACCCCTCGCGCGCGGTAGACAAGGCGCTTGTCACTCATGGCCATGCCGATCATGCGCGCGGCGGACACGGGGAAACCATCGCGACCCCTGAAACACTCGCCATTATGGAACTGCGCTATCGCACCGGCGCATCGGACGATGAAGGCGCAATCCCGCACAAGGCTGTGCCGGTTGAATATGGTGAGACGATCCGCCTCGCCGGAGGGGTTGATGCAACATATATCCCAGCCGGCCATGTGCTGGGCTCGGCTCAGATCCTGCTCGAACACGCGGGCGAGCGGGTGGTGATCACAGGGGATTATAAACGCCGCGCAGACCCGACCTGCGCCCCTTTTGAAGTGACGCCTTGCGATGTGTTTATCACCGAGGCGACCTTTGGCCTCCCCGTCTTCACCCACCCCCCGATTGCCGACGAGATGGGAAAACTGCTTTCGGCATTAGAGGCGAACCCCGAAGGCTCAGTGCTTGTCGGCGCCTATGCGCTCGGCAAAGCACAGCGGGTAATCGCGGAGCTCAGAGCAGCAGGGCATCATGCCCCGATCTATCTCCACGGCGCGATGGAGAAAATGTGCCGCCTATATGAAGAGCACGGCGTGGAACTGGGCGAGCTTCGGCTGGTCGCGGATCACAGCAAAGAGGATATGGCCGGCGCGATCATTGTCGCTCCGCCTTCCGCCATGAGCGCGACGTGGTCGCGGCGTCTCCCTTCGCCTGTCACCGCTATGGCGTCAGGCTGGATGCGAGTGCGCGGGCGGGCCCGGCAAAGAGGCGTGGAGCTTCCGCTGATCATTTCAGATCACGCCGATTGGAACGAGCTTACCGACACCATCGGCCAAGTGAACCCGGCCGAGACATGGATCACACACGGGCGCGAGGAAGCCCTGCTTCGATGGTGCGAGCTAAACCAGCGCCGTGCGCGGGCGCTGGCTCTGGTCGGACGGGAGGAAGAGGATGATTGATCGCCCCCTCTCCCCCCGATTGCCGTTACGCGATTGCGGCAAGCTCGGTTTTGATCTTCTCAATGGTTTCCGCCGTGATCGCGCCATTCGACATGGGCTGAACCTGCGGCAGGGTCATCGTTTTGAACTGATCGTAGAAGGGGTGCTGGTTCAGCGGGCCCAGATGCTTGATCACAACAGCCTTGGCTGCTTCATTCGCCATCAACGCCTCGATCGGGCTGTCGATGCTGAGTTTTGCGGCGGCTTCCTCAGCGAGCGCGGGCGCTGCGGTAATTGCCAGAACAGGAGTAAGTGCCAGAACGGCGGCGTGAAGCATTTTCATCGTATCGGGTTCCTCAAGAATTGGACGCGAAGGAGCGGATTGCCACAAGCCAATAGTGATTGCACCTGTCTTCTCGATGAAGCGCATGAGGTTTTCGCGTGAAGGCCTTTGCCACCCTTCTCGATACGCTGGTCTACACCACCAGCCGCAATCGCAAGCTTGCCCTGATTGCTGAGTATCTGCGTGAGACGCCGGACCCGGATCGCGGCTGGGCCTTGGGGGCGCTGACGGGGGAGCTTGATTTTCCCGCCGTGAAATCCTCCACCATCCGCAATTTGATGAAAGACCGCGTGGACCCGGTGCTGTGGACGCTGAGCCGAGACTTTGTCGGCGACACCGCCGAGACGGCGAGCCTGTTGTGGCCCCAGGACACCGACCCCCAAGACGACCCGCCCAGCGTCAGTGAAGTGATCGATCTTCTCTCGGGCCTCAATCGCAACACGGCACCCAAAGAACTTCCAAAACTTCTGGACCGTCTTGATGCCAACGGGCGTTTTGCGCTGATCAAACTGGCAACCGGAGGTATGCGGATTGGCGTCTCAGCAAGGTTGGCCAAGACCGCGTTCTCGCAGGCCTTTGACGTTAGCGTCGAAGAGGTTGAGGAATATTGGCACGCGCTGGAGCCGCCCTACACCGAGCTGTTCCAATGGGCCGCAGACGGCGCTGATCCGCCCGATGTGTCGAACCGTCCGATGTTCCGACCCTTTATGCTTGCCCACCCGCTTGAAGAGACCAAAGTCAATCTCAAGGATTATGCGGCGGAATGGAAATGGGACGGCATTCGCGTGCAATTGGTCCGGGTTGGCGGCGAAACGCGGCTCTATTCGCGTTCTGGCGACGATATCTCGGTGACTTTCCCCGAATTGCTTGATGTTTTACCGATCGACGCCGTGCTCGATGGCGAGCTTCTCGTTCGCGGCACATCCCAAGGTGGAGAAGCGGGGGGGGCGGCCAGTTTCAACGCCTTGCAACAACGCCTTGGCCGCAAAACGGTGTCCAAGAAGATGCTGGCGCAAGCGCCCGCTTTCGTCCGGCTTTACGATGCGCTGATCCTTGAGGGGCAAGACCTTCGCGAAAGAGAGTGGCAGCGGCGGCGCGATACGCTCGAATCGATTGTGCCCAAGCTACCGGACTCGCATTTTGATCTGTCGGCGCTCGTCGAAGCGCGCGATTTTGATCACTTGGCTGAGATACGCGAGGGCGCGCGCGATGACGCGATTGAAGGGCTGATGCTCAAACGCCGCGATGCGCCTTATATTGCCGGGCGCAAAGTGGGTCTGTGGTACAAATGGAAGCGCGATCCGTTACTGATTGATTGCGTCCTCATGTATGCGCAGCGCGGGAGCGGCAAGCGGTCGAGCTTCTATTCCGACTACACGTTCGGCTGTTGGGACGGCGATCCCGATCAAGGCGCAGAGCTTTTGCCTGTAGGCAAAGCCTACTCCGGCTTCACCGATGCCGAACTCAAAAAAATCGACAAATTGGTGCGCCAGACGACCCTCAACCGGTTCGGGCCGGTCCGCGAGGTGGAACGCACTCTGGTTTTCGAAGTCGCATTTGACAGCGTCCATTCCTCCAAACGCCACAAGTCCGGCCTCGCCATGCGCTTCCCGCGCATTCACCGCATCCGATGGGACAAACCAGTGCACGAAGCCGACCGGATCGAGGCATTGCGGGCGCTTGTGCGGGGTTAGATTGCCAGCTTTGGCCGAGGCCTTAGAGTGTCTCCCAAGAGGAGACGCCTGAATGAACCTATACGACCAATCCATCGCCACCTATCGCGCGCGGCTGAACATTCTAACTGGGATTTTGACTAAGGCAGAGAGTCATCCGAAAGGCGACGCGCTGCTCGACGCGAGGCTTGCGGAAGATATGCACCCTTTGGCGACGCAAGTCCGCTTTGTCGCCAATTTGCCGGGTGAGGCCCTACCGAGGCTGACCGACCGCAGCTTCGTATCACGCGAGGAGGAAAACAATCCGACAACGCTCGCAGAGGCGAAGGCGATGGTCACGGCGACAGCTGAATTGCTCGACAGCATCGCTCTTAATGAATTGAAGGCGGCTGATGAAAAAATCGAGATCACGCTTCCCAATGGGATGCAATTTGCTCTCACGCGCGAGCAATATGTGCGCGATTGGTCGCTTCCCAATTTCTACTTCCACCTGATGACAGCCTATTCGCTGCTGCGCTCAGAGGGGCTAGAAATCGGAAAGATCGATTTTATGCCGCATATGATGGCCTATATGACCAAAGGCCCGAACTGAAGGAGCAGCACAGCGCGCTTAAAGAGCGTCTTTCACCGCCGCAGCATGATGCTTTGCGTTTTCGGCATAGTGGGCAACGCCGATGCGCATGCCGGCAATGGCTGCATCGGACAGGTCTTTAAGCTTTTTAGCCGGGCGGCCTGCCCACAATTCGCGCTCACCCATGACTTTGCGTTCTGTCAACATTGCGCCTGCGCCAAGCATTGCGTCTGATCCGATGACCGACTTGTTCATTGCAATCGCGCCAAGGCCGACAAAGCCGCGGTCGTGGATGGTGCAGCCGTGGACCATCGCCATATGGCCGATCAGCACATCATCACCGATAATGAGCGGGCATCCCTCATCATCGCCTGGACGTGGCGGATCACAGTGAAGGACGCTGCCGTCTTGCACATTGGTGCGTTCGCCGATGCGGATTGTGAAGACATCGGCGCGAAGGACGCAATTGTACCAGATCGATGACCCCGCCCCGATTTCCACATCGCCAATGATAGTGCATCCCGGCGCAATAAAGGCGGTTTCGTGGATTTTGGGCGTCTTGCCGTGAATGGGCACGATGTTCACGCCTGGGTGTCTGGGCGGATATTGTGTCATCGGGCTCTCTCCCATTGAGCTTTGGTGAGGGAATATTGGATCAATGGCTCCTGGTCGACAAAGTCCAAGTCTTCGCGCCTTTCCATACCCAGCTTCTCCATCAGCTTCCAACTGCCGATGTTGGGCGGATTGGTGATGGCAACCACATGGGGCGCGCCAACTCTTCCAAAAGCCCATTCGATCACCGCGATCATCGCCTCATGCGCATAACCCCGTCGCCAACGGTCCTCTCGCACCAGCCAGCCGATTTCGTGGTCGCCTTGATTGGGGGCGTTGGGGTTATCGACCCGCTTGATCCCGGCGTGCCCGACAAGCTCTCCGCTCGCCTTTTCGATGAGCATAAGGAAAGAGAACCCTTCGCGTGCCTGCAGGGCCATGGATTTGGCGTGTTTCGCCTCAATCTCATGCAGTTCCTTGACCCCGCCCAGATGCGCCATCACAGTAGGGGTGTTGAGGTGGCCGTCTTGCAGTGCGGCGTCGTATTCATCGATGGTGCGCAGGATCAACCGCTGCGTTTCAGCGATGATATCAGGCATCTGTGGCGACCCATTTGTCGAGAGAAATCGAATAAACGATGATCGTGTCCGCCCCAAAATCGCTGTTTGCGAAATCCAGATCCTCGCGCCGCTCCATCCCCAGTCGCTTCATCAGACCCCAGCTCGCTGTGTTCTCCTGAACCGTCAGAGCAATGATGCGCGGCGCATTGAAACGTTCAAAACCAATCGCAAGGCTCGCCTGTGCTGCCTCCTTGGCAATGCCTTTGCCCCAAGCGCTTTCACGAAGACGCCAGCCTACCTCAAACTCGCCCATCGGGCCGCCGGGTTGGTTGGAACGCTTAAGCCCGCAAAAGCCAAGAATAGTGCCATCGTCTTTGGCAACGATGGGCCAGAATGTATGGCCATGTTCGCGTTGATAGGTTTCGAGCCGCATGCGGGCAGCCTGCATACCTTCATCGGCCAGCACCCCGCCCAGCCATTGCATGACAGCAGGCGTGTTCGTGCTATTCCAAAAGGGGTCCCAATCCTCCTCGCGCCAATCGCGCAGGATCAGGCGGTCTGTTTCATGATAGAAAGGCTCAGCCATTGATCATCAGCCAATGAGAAGACGCGCCGCCACGGGCGCATGGTAGGTCAGAATGCCTGTGCACCCTGCGCGTTTGAAGGCGATCAGTTTTTCCATCAGCAGAGCGTCCCGATCCCCTGCGCCTGCTGCCTGCGCTGCTTCAAGCATCGCGTATTCGCCGCTCACCTGATACGCGAACACCGGCACGCCAAAGGCCTCGCGCACCCGGTAAATGATATCGAGATAGGCAAGGCCGGGTTTGACCATCACGCTGTCTGCGCCCTCGGCAATATCAAGCTCAACCTCGCGCAAGGCCTCATCGCCGTTCGCAGGGTCCATCTGATAGGTTTTCTTGTCCCCCTTAAGCAGCCCGCCAGAGCCCACCGCATCGCGAAACGGGCCATAAAAGGCGCTAGCATATTTGGCGGCGTAGCTCATGATTTGGACGTTGGGGTGGCTGTTCATTTCCAATGCCATGCGGATGGCGTGAACGCGGCCATCCATCATGTCAGATGGGGCGATGATGTCTGCGCCCGCGGCTGCTTGGTTCAATGCCTGATCGACCAGCATTGCGACGGTGTCGTCATTGGTGACATAGCCCGCCTCATCCAAAAGCCCGTCCTGCCCATGGCTTGTATAAGGGTCGAGCGCGACATCGGTGAGAACACCCAAGTCCTCTCCGCAGGCATCTTTAATTGCGCGGATAGCGCGGCACATCAGGTTGTCGGGATTGTGCGCTTCGGCCCCGTCATCGGACCGGCGATCTGGCTGCGTGTTCGGGAATAACGCAATCACCGGAATACCCAGCGACACGGCCTCTTTCGCCTGCGCCACAATGCCATCCACTGACCAGCGTGAGACACCGGGGAGTGAGCCAATTGGCTCTTCCACGCCTTTGCCCTCGGTCACAAACATCGGCCAGATAAGGTCCGCGGGCGAAACCACATTCTCCCGGTGGAGTGTGCGTGACCAGTTTGATGCTCGAGTACGGCGGAGGCGGGTATTGGGATAGCTTGCTGTCATGCCGCTGAGTGTTGCCCGAAATTATGAGCGCAATCAACGCATGTTGACGCGCCTGCCTGTCAAGTCCGAGCAATCAGCGATCATATCAATCAACGGCTGTGCCAGGCGCAATCTTCTCAATTTCGCGAATGGGCTCTTCAACCTCGGTTGGAAGCGGCTCAAGATCTTCAAGCGCTGCCCCCGGTTCTACAGTGCGCAATTCGATCAAACGGCGACGGAAATCAATGAGTTCGGTTCCCGACAAGATCGCGCGCGTAACATAGTCGACGCTACCGGGATTGATGGCGCGGCCATTGCGGTACATTTCATAATGAAGGTGCGGCCCGGTGGAAAGGCCAGTTGACCCAACATAGCCTATCACTTGCCCCCGGCGTACCTGCTGACCTTTGCGCACAGCCATGCGGCTCATATGACAATAGCGGGTATCAAGCCCGCCTCCATGGCGAAGGCGCACAGTGATCCCGCATCCCCCCGCCCGTCCAGCAGACACCACTTGCCCGTCGGTCACAGCCACAATCGGCGTTCCCGAGCGAGCGCGGTAATCCATCCCAGCGTGAAGGCGGCGAATACCAAGGATAGGGTGGCGGCGCATTCCAAATCGCGACGAAATGGGGCCTGGAACGGGGGCAACAAGCCCGCGTCTTTGTTCGCCTACGCCCGATGCTTCAAAAAATTGGCCGTCTTCGCCCCAACGCATCAGCTGTGTCTTGGGCTTTCCATCGCGGTCGATCCCGGCATAAAGAAGGTTGCCCGCCTGCCTCTCACCCGTGGCCGCGCGGCGATAGGCAATGATAATGTCAAATTCGTCCGACGAGCGCACTTCGCGCTCGAGCTCGATCTGATCATCAAGCGCGCGAAGGTAATCTTGCGCAGCGCTTGCCGGGACGCCTGCAGCGCGCATTGAACGGTATAGGCTTGAGCCTACTCTACCGCGCACCCGCAAAGGGGTGTCGTCCACGCGGATGAAGTTGCGGGTTAGCGAAAGCTCTCCCGGATCGCCTGCCTCAAGAGCTGCGCCCTGTCGTCCAATCTCAAGCTCAAGGTCAAAACGCGCACGGAAGGACAAGGCATCAAGCGGGCGCGGCGCGCCTTCTGCTGGACGGCGGCCAAGGACAATGTCGATTTTTGTGCCGGACTCGATGTCGGAAAGAGGCATTGCATCGCCGATGAGGGCGCTCACCCGGCCAATGTCGCTCGCAGACACCCCTGCCCGGCGCAACATCGATGCAAAGCTGTCGCCTCTGGCAAGGGTTGCAACAAGTGCGATTTGCGGCCGCTCCGGGACGCTTGCAAGCGGGGTGACCGCGTTGGTGGGCCCCATACGCCGGCCACTGTCTGCGCCCAAAGCCAGCGGCATAATCATCTGACTGCGAAATTCGTCGCGAATATCTTCGCCTTCCGGGATTGCAGCACGCGCCTCCAGAGGCGTTAGGCTGGGCCAGAAAGCCAGCGCAAGTGCGCCCAGCAAGACCATAGTGCCAAGACCGCGAAACCAACGGCGGCTGCCAATATTATCCGCCAGGTCAGGCACAAGATCGAGTGCCTCAAGCCTTGTACTTACGCCAAGCTTCCATTCGTCATAACGCTCCCCCCAGCCTTGCACACGGGCAAGAACCTGGCGTTTGACTTTGCGCGTGCCTGTAGGCGGCGCAGCTTTCATTGAATTGGCAAGGTAGGGTGCAAACTTGCGCGCGGTTTCTTCGTCCATCCCGCCTTTGCTGGCGGTATCGGCGGCAGAGACTGGGTCGGCTGGATCGGCTCGATCAGGCGCGTTCAGGCCGACCGAAGACGCACCGGGGCCGTCGAAACCCGGTTCTTCACCTGCAAATCCCTTGGCAGAACCTTGGGGGATGTCGCCCGTATGATCCAAATCTTACCTTCTCACTGCACTCAGTCAGCCTCTCATGCGACAACATAACGGTCAGACTGCTGCACTCCTTCCATGGCGAAACATGGTAAATGTAAACTTAACAAGCGGCCAAATGAGATGCGGCTGCGATAAGGTGTTTCCCTTAGCCATGCCAGCCTAATGTGCCAGAATTTTATCGGCGTGAATCCACGATCAGGCATTGCCCCTGAGCCAATCGTTTGACACAGCTTTACCCAGTGACTTCACAAATTCTTCATCGCCCCCCCACCGATAGTCGTGTTCGCGCTGTGCTTGGCCCAACCAACACTGGCAAAACGCATCTGGCCATCGAGCGGATGTGCGCGCATTCCTCTGGGATGATGGGCTTCCCGCTGCGTTTGCTCGCGCGCGAGGTTTATGACCGGGTGCGCGCGATCAAGGGGGACAAAGCGGTTGCGCTGATCACGGGCGAACAACGGATTGAACCGCCCGAGGCGCGCTATTTCTGCTGCACGATGGAGGCAATGGACCGGCTTGGCATGGGCGCAAATGGTCCCCATGCCTTTGTTGCCATCGACGAGGCGCAGATCGGGGCAGACCCTGAGCGTGGCCATATCTTCACCGACCGCTTGATGCATGCACGCGGGCGCGAAGAGACGATGATCCTGGGCTCGGCCACGCTGGAGCCTATCGTCAAAAAGCTGATCCCCGGCGCTGAAATGGTGGAGCGCCCGCGCTTTTCCACCCTCACCCACGCAGGCGAGGCGAAATTGTCACGGCTCCCTCCACGAAGCGCGGTCGTCGCTTTCTCGACCGAGCAGGTCTACGCCATGGCTGAGGCTTTGAAGCGTTTTCGCGGAGGCGCAGCCGTGGTCATGGGGGCGCTTTCGCCGGAGACGCGCAACAAACAGGTCGAGCTTTTTCAGAACGGCGAGGTTGATTACATTGTCGCCACCGATGCGATTGGGATGGGGCTCAACCTTGACCTGCACCACGTCGCCTTTGCCGCGCTCACCAAGTTTGACGGTAAGCGAAAGCGCCGCCTCACCCCGTCAGAAATGGCGCAAATTGCAGGGCGGGCCGGACGCCACCAAACCGATGGAAGCTTTGGCGTGCTTTCCGGCGGGGGGAGCCGGTCTGGCGCTCCAATCGAATTTGCCGAAGAAGAGATTTACGCAATTGAGGAACACCAGTTTGCCCCTCTGACCAAGTTATATTGGCGCGAGGCAGAGCCCCGGTTTGATACGCTCCGTGTCCTGATCGGGGATTTAGAGGCAAAGCCGCAAAACGAAGTGCTCAAACCCGCCCCCGAAGCGATTGACCTTGCGGTCCTCAAACGCCTTGCGAGCGAACCGATTGCCGACACGGTCAAAGGCCACGGCAGCGTGCGCCGGTTCTGGGAGGCGTGTTCGCTTCCCGATTTTCGTGCATTAGGCGTGGACCCCCACTCTCGCTTTGTCGCACGGCTGTGGCAGGATCTTCGCGAAGGCTATATTGGCGCAGACTTCGTAGCGGCGCGCATTGCCGAACTCGACCGGACTAGCGGCGATATCGATACTTTGCAGGGGAGGATCGCCGCGATCCGATCCTGGGCCTATATCTGCCAGCGGCCCGACTGGGTTCTGGCGCGCGATGAAATGGCGGCGCGTGCAAGAGGGGTGGAAGCACGGCTATCGGATGCGCTACATGCGCGTCTGACAGAACGTTTTGTGAATCGAAGGACGACTATTTTGATGAAATCTCTGGGCCAGGATGGCGGCGCTCTTCCCGTGACGCTCGAGCCCGATGGACGGGTCAGCGTTGAGGGCGAGACAATCGGACGCCTTGATGGCTTTCGCTTCTCCGTCGACCCGCAAGCCGGTCTGGCTGACCGCAAGATGTTGCTCTCCGCAGGGGAAAAGGCGCTTCCGGGCATTTTGTCGCAACGCGCAGAGCAATTGCTCGCCGCTGGCCTTGACGATCTGTCGATCGAAAGCGGTGCTATCCAGTGGCAGGGCGAAAAGCTTGCAGACATCACCGTCCCCGATGATTTCGGAACGCCGCGATTGGCTTTCCCGCGCGAGGTTTCGGCTCTTCCCGATGCAGCGCGCGAGAAACTGGAAGCAGGGCTCACCGCATGGCTCGAGGGTAAACTCGCCCCGCTCGAACCGCTGCGCAAACTTTCCGAAGCGGCGCGCGACCCGGGCGCGGGCAGCGAAGCGCGCGCACTGCTCGTCACTTTGATTGATGCACGCGGCGTGGTGGCGCGCGAGAACGCGGGTCTGCAACATCTGCCCAAGGAAATGCGCCCCTTCCTGCGCAAACTTGGTGTGACATTTGGCGCGCTTGATATTTTTGCGCGCGATCTGCTCAAACCGGCCCCTCGCCAACTGCTCCATGCGCTTGGTCTGGACACACGGCCATTGCAGGAAGCGATGCTCCCAGTGATTGCGCAAGCCGACGAAATTCCTGCCGGATATCGCCTTGCTGGAAGTCAGGTGATCCGGGTGGATCTGGCAGAGAAAATCCTGCGTTCTGCTTTTGACACCCGCGCCAAAGCGAGCGAGCAGGCCGCGCCAGTAGCACCAAAAGTGGAGGCAGCGCCTGCTGCGGCCGAAGTCGAAGCGGATACGATGCCGACTAAGGAACAGGCCGCCGGGCAAGCCGATGGGCAAGCCGATGGGCAGGGCGTTGGGCAGGGCGTTGGGAAGGTCGAGGCGCCAGAAAAGGCGGCCAAGACCGAGGCAGAGCCGACCCAACAGGCAAAAACACCGACAAAACCGCGCCCCAAAACAGCGAATGCAAAGTTCCATCTCGACCTGTCTTTGCCAGTCTCGATTGGGCTTGAGGAAGAAAACGCGCGCCGTCTTTTGGGCAGCGCAGGCTTCCGCGTTCAGCGCGCAAAGCCATTGGAAGAAGGCGCACAAGGCCCTGTTCTTCCCGATGGCTGGAGCTGGCGTCCCAAACGTGCCGGTGACCATCGTTCTGATAGACGTTCTGGTCAGAGAGGCGATCCCCGCAAACGGGCCAGCAAAGGCAAAGGCGGAAATCAGAAAGACCGCAATGCGAAGGGCAAAGGTAAACCGCAAAGAGGCGACGAAAAGCGCGGCGGTAAACCGAACCACTCAGGGCCAAAGCACGCTGGCAAGCGCAGGCCCAAGCAGGACTTCGGCCCGGCACGGGCAAGCGGTGCCTTTGACAAATTGGCGGATCTGCTTGGGGGATGAGGCGCTGATGGCGACACGCTTCTGATGGCTAATGACGACGCAGCCAACGAAAGCCTGAGGCTTGATCGGCTGCTCGTTTATCTGCGCTTTGCCCGCACCAGGTCGGCTGCACGCGCCATGATTGAAGGGCGCAGTTTTCGCCGCAATAGAAAACATGTGCAGCGCACCAGCGAAAGGATCGCTATTGGAGACGTGCTGACTTTGGCCGTGGGCGGCGAAGTGCGCATCATCGAAATAGTAGCCATACCTAAGCGGCGTGCATCGCCCGATTTAGCTAAGACGTTCTATTGTGAGTATGATCGCGGCATCAATAGTGGCCTTGACCACTAGGCCCACTTACCCCTAGCAGCGCAAAACTTGTGATTCCTGACCCATGCGCGGTTCGCGCGCTTTGGACGTAAAGAAAGACGCATTTTAAATGACCTACGTCGTCACCGATGACTGCATCAAATGCAAATACACCGACTGCGTGGAAGTGTGCCCGGTCGATTGCTTCTATGAAGGCGAGAATATGCTCGTCATCAACCCCGCGGAATGCATCGATTGCGGCGTTTGTGAGCCTGAATGCCCAGCCGAAGCGATTTTGCCTGATACAGAAGACGGCCTTGAAAAATGGCTTGAGCTGAACACCAAGTTTTCTGCTGAATGGCCCAATATCACCAGCCAGAAAGAACCGCCCGCCGATGCCGATGAGCATAAGGGCGAAGAAGGCAAGTTCGAGAAGTACTTTTCTGAAGCACCCGGCGAAGGGGACTGAGCCGACGCAACTGCGTGAAGGTGACTAAATCTCGCTCCTTTTGACGGCCGCCATTTCTACGACTCGTAATTTTGTTGCAAGTGTGCTATATAATGATGCAACCGCACCAATCGTCCCTAGATCGGGCTGGGTGCAGGGTGTGACAATTGGAAAGGCCACATACCAGCAATTACAATTTGATATCAGTCAGTTCGCAGCCCTCGCCTCATTGTATGCGGGTGCTGGAAAACCAGGGCTTTTGTCGAATCCCCGCTAGATCAGAATTGGGGGTTAGGACCTTTTTGCTGGGGCCCAAAGAAAGGAATTCGCATGGCAAGCAATGCGCCCGCCTTCACTGTAGGCGATTATGTTGTTTACCCAAAGCACGGCGTTGGCCGCGTGATCGAGCTTCAAAACGAAGAGATCGCCGGTATGCAGCTGGAGCTGTATGTTCTCCGCTTCGAAAAAGAGCGCATGACGCTGCGCGTGCCAACCAACAAGGTTGAATCCATCGGGATGCGCAAGCTCTCCAGCGACAAGACCCTCAAAGAGGCGATGGAAACGCTCAAAGGCAAACCCAAGGTGAAGCGCACCATGTGGTCACGCCGCGCGCAGGAATACGAAGCGAAGATCAACTCAGGCGAAATTGTCCTGATCGCAGAAGTCACCCGCGACCTGTTCCGCCCGGACGATCAACCAGAGCAAAGCTACTCTGAACGGCAAATCTTCGAAGCGGCATCCAGCCGACTTGCGCGCGAATTGGGCGCAATGGAAGAAACCGACGAAGCGACCGCTCTTGGGAAAATCCTCGAAGTGCTGCGTGAGCACGCGCCGCAATATTACGAGAGCGCTGACGAGGGCTAGGCTTCAGACGCAAGTCTTTTGACAAAGATTAAAAAGGGCTGCCCTATCGGGTGGCCCTTTTTCTTTGTGCCAAGCTTGCGCACACAATCCTAGTGTATTACATCAGTAATACGCTCTGTTCTTCGTTGGAGTTCTCGTATGTCGTTTCTGCCCCGCAATCGCTTGTTTGCCCTGACATCGCTTCCTTTGGCCCTCGGCCTTGCCGGGTGTTTTGATGTCGACATGACGATCAACGGCGAGGAAGGCGTACCCCTGTCTGAACTCGACATCGTTGGAGCATCTCCCGTTGAGCTGGTCCTTGCAGGATCGGATAACGTGATTCTAACCCACGGCGATACACTTAGCATTGATGTCGAGGGCAGCGACGAGGCGGTGGCCGCCTTGCGCTTTGTCCTTGATGAAAAAACCCTTGGTATCATGCGCGAAGGTGACATGTGGGATGGCAGTGACGCTGCGACCATCCGCATCACCATGCCCGCGCCAAGCGAGATTGTGATCACCGGGAGCGGTAATATCGAAGCACAAGACCTTGCTGAAAACGCGGACATCTCGATCTTGGGTTCGGGTGATTTCACCGGCGGAGACGCCGAAGTAAACTCGCTTGAAGTCAACATCGGCGGTTCGGGAAGCGCCAAATTTGGTACCCTCACAGCGCAATCTCTCGAAGTGACGCTTGGAGGTTCGGGCAGCGCGGAGCGATTGGAAGTAAATTTGGGCGGCTCAGGCGGCGCTGATTTGTCAGGCTTCAAAGCCGATGACGCGGAGATTTCAATCGCAGGCTCTGGCAGTGTGAGCTTGCAATCCGACGGCGAGGTTGAGGCCAATATCCTGGGCTCTGGCAGCGTCAGCGTGAAGGGCGATGCCAAATGTACAGAAAACGCCGCTGGGTCCGGCTCGCTTACCTGTTCGAGCTAGCGCGAGCATAAAGGGCGACAAGCGGAAGGGATCAGGGGTAATCCCCGACTTGCAATCTTAGGCGAGGCAGGCAAGATTGCCGACATGCGCGCCACCCCCCAACTTGTCCTTTCTCTGGCGATCCTATCGCTTACCCTATCGGGTTGTCTGGTCCGGACCGCTGCCAATGTGGTAACTGCGCCCGTGCGCGTGGCGAGCAAGGCGGTGGACGTTGCGACCACCAGCCAATCGGAAGCCGACGAAAACCGCGGCCGTGAAATTCGCAGGCGGGAAGAAAAGCTCGCCCAGCTCGAACGGCGGATGAGCAAAGAGAGGCAGGCGTGCAACGCGGGCGATAAGGGCGCGTGCAAAGATGCCGAGGAAACCCGCGAGGAATATCTGGAGCTCTTGCCCCAGGTCCCGGTCGAGCCGCGCTGAACTACCGGCTGGCCGCGCGCTTTAGCCTGTCATTGATCGCACGGCCCACGCCGCCTTCGGGAACAGGCGCGACTGCAATACGCGGCTTGTCCGAAGCGCCCGCCAGATGCAGGCTTTCATACAAACGCGCGGCTGCGGCATTCAAATCGCTTTGCGGTGACAGGTTAAAGTCACCATCCAAAACCCCGAAGCCGATCCAAAACTCGTCTTGCGCAACTTCTGTGGCGTTCATCCTCAAGGGTTTGCCCGGGGAGTAGTGGCGAGCCGTTTGGCCAGGCGATTCTATCCGCGAAGTTGCCGCAAGGGCTTCGGGTCCCAGAATATCTGCGAGCATTTCCCGGGTGACGGGTCCGGGCCGTAAGAGGTTCCAGCCGCCATCTTCCCGAAGCGCAACGATCGTAGACTCCAAACCGGCCTCGGTCGCTCCGCCACAAATCACCGCAGGACAGCGCTCACCCAGCGACGCCATGACGTGCTCTGACTTTGTAGGGCTCACCTCTTCGCTGCGATTGGCAGACGGGGCTGCCAGTGGGAAGTCGAGCCGCTCCAGCAAGGCACGCATCGCGGGATGTGCCGGTTGGCGCAGCGCAATCGTTGGCAGGCCTGCACTCACCGCAGGCGTAAGTCCGGCGTTGGCGCGCAATGGGAGAACGAGGGTCAATGGTCCCGGCCAAAACCGCTCCACCAGTTTGCGGGCGCGGGCATCGAAATGGGCGAGCGCTTCTGCCTGCTCGATATCTTTCACATGGACGATAAGCGGATTGAAACTTGGCCGGCCCTTCGCTGCGTAAATGCCAGCAACCGCTTCTGCCGAATCTGCACGCGCCGCCAGGCCGTAAACCGTCTCGGTCGGCACTGCGACCAAGCCTCCGGCGACAAGAATGTCGGCCGCGCGTGCAAGACCTGCATCATTTGGGAGCAGCTGTTCCGTAACGTTCTTGCGGGCCATCCGCTCGCGCTATATCTGATAGCCTGAATTTCCAAGCCCGCATCGCATGATGGGCCAAGCTTTCTCTTAAGAGGATCAAACCGCGTGACCCCTTTTACACCGCCCACCCAAGACCAATTGCTCGCCATTCGGGTAAACGCCGGGATTGAACAGCTCGCTGCTTCCGAAAAGTTTGCTCACGCTGAAAGCGATCTGGTCGAGGCAATCGTCGAAGGGGTCGGGCAATTTGCCGCTGGCGAATTTGCACCGCTCAACCGTATCGGCGATCTGGAAGGCGCGAAACTTGAAAACGGCGTTGTACGCCTGCCCGATGGGTTCAAGGAAGCTTACGAAGGCTATGTCGAGCAGGGATGGAATTCCATCGGAAGCTCAACCGATTTTGGTGGTCAGGGCCTGCCCTTCACGCTTGCCTGCAATGTGCTCGAAAATTTGGGCGCGGCCAATATGGCGTTCTCCCTTCTCCCGATGCTGTCAGTCGGCGCGGTTGAGGCGTTGGAGCACCACGGCAACGAAGCGCAGCAATCGATGTACCTGCCTGACCTGATCAGCGGGAAATGGTCAGGCACGATGAACCTGACCGAGCCTGCTGCGGGAAGCGATGTGGGCGCGCTGCGCTCTACCGCTGAACCAATCACGGACGGCGAACACGCGGGCAAATACAAGATCAAGGGTCAGAAGATCTACATCACATGGGGCGATCACACGCTGGCAGAAAACATCATCCACCTCGTGCTTGCCCGCCTTCCTGGAGCGCCCGAGGGCACGCGCGGGATTTCATTGTTTGTGGTGCCAAAATATCATGTGAATGCCGATGGATCGCTTGGCCCTCACAACGATCTACGCCCCGTCAGCCTCGAGCATAAGCTTGGCATCAACGCCTCGCCCACTTGCGTCATGTCCTATGGCGACAATGACAATTGCATTGGTGAGTTGGTGGGCGCTGAGAATCGCGGGCTCATGGCGATGTTCACGATGATGAACAATGCGCGCATCAATGTCGGCAACCAGGGCGTGCAAATCGGGGAGCGGGCAACGCAGCAGGCGATTGCGTATGCGATAGACCGCGTGCAGTCGGCGCGTGCCGGATCGCCGGACAAGACGCCGGTTGCGATTATCGAACACCCCGACGTGCGCCGCATGATCTTGCGGATGAAGGCTCTGACCGAAGGGGCTCGCGCGCTGCTCTATTACTGTGCAGGTCAGGTCGATCGCGGAACCCTCGGCGATAGCGAGGCGAGAACGCGGGCCGAGATTCTGGTGCCGCTGCTCAAAGCCTGGGGCACGGATGTCGGCGTCGAAGTTGCTGGCATTGGTGTGCAAATCCACGGCGGCATGGGCTTTGTTGAGGAAACCGGTGCAGCGCAGCACTGGCGCGATTCGCGCATTGCTCCGATTTATGAAGGCACGAACGGCATTCAGGCGGCTGACCTTGTGACCCGCAAGCTGGGCATGGAAGGCGGCGAAGCGATCCTGGCTTTGTTCGCCGATATTGCGCGCGATGCATCGGGCGAACCTGCTCTGGCAGTATTGGCGCAAGATTGCGCTGCGATTGCCCAGTGGATGCGTGATGAGGCGAGCCTCGATGATCGCCTTGCGGGAAGCGTACCGTTCTGCACGATGGCATCGGTGGCAGTTGCTGGCTGGCAGCTGATGAAACAGGCTGAGGCAGTCGCAGCCGGGGCCGCGCCCGCCTTGCTTGAAACAAAGCCAGTAACGGCGCGCTTCTTCCTTGACCGAATTGTCCCTGAGGCCGCTGGCCTTAAAGCAAGCGCCACCGCTGGGGCAGAGGGGCTTTACACGCTTTCACCTGAGGCATTAGCGAGCTAAGTGTCGGGGGAGCGAGATCTGCCACGCGATCTTCTTGAGCGAATTGCTGCAAGCCTTGAGCGGATCGCCCCTGCGCCTGCCGCTCCGATAGATTGGGGCGCGCATCCAGCCTATCTCTGGACGGGCGATGCGCCGTATGGGCTTGGCGAGCTCAGTGCGCTTCCCCTCGAACACTTGCGCGCAATTGACGCACAGAAACGCGCTGTTTGCGACAATCTTTCTCGCCTTGCGAAAGGGGTTGCGGCGCATGACATGCTCCTTTGGGGCGCGCGCGGCATGGGTAAGTCAGCGCTCATCCGTGCAGCGGTCAACGCGCTGCAAAGTGAGGGCGCGACCCTTGCCCTTGTTCAAGTGGATGCTGGCGGATTTGCATCGATCCCTCAACTGATAGAGACGCTTGGCAAACAGCCGCGTGCGTTTGTCCTCTTCATCGATGACCTTGGATTTGGCGACAATGATTTGCAGGCCAACCTCGCATTACGCAGCCTGCTTGATGGAGGCGCGCTTGGCCGCCCTGGCAATATCGCGGTAGCGGTCACATCCAACCGGCGCGCCATCGTCCAGCGAGAGGCAACCCGGCCAACCGAGCTGCACGAACGCGACGAGCGCGACAACGCTTTGGCGCTGGCGGACAGGTTTGGGCTTACCGTGCCCTTCCACCCATGTGACCAGTCCGATTACATTGCAATTGTGCGGTCGTATTGTGAACCGCTCGGGCTCACCTTTGACGAGGTTGAGGCGCAAAGCTGGGCAATAGAACGCGGCAATCGCTCGGGCCGCACGGCGTACCAGTTTGCGTGCGAGCTCGCAGGGCGCGCTGGCCTTGCTTTGAGAGTGTAGCGTTTACTCGCTTGGGCTCCTACGCCTACTGCTCTTGCGCTTCTTGGCGCAGATATTCCTCTTCAAACTGAGCCCGCGGATCGACCAGCTCACGCGACGGACGCAGCGGCTCACCCGTCACCCTGGTGATACCGGCGCCCGGCGCGCTGTCAGGAACCAGGGTTCGCCAGATAATGCCCGCCGTATCGTCTGAAACCAGGAGCGAACCGTCGCTCGCCCATTCCACCCATGTGGGACGACCCCTCGTGGCACCGTTTTCATTGAGGAACCCGGTCAGAACCGGCACCGGCTTGCCTTGGGGATTGCCACGCTGATCAAAGGCAACATAAACCACGTCATATCCCGCCGCCGGTTTGCGATTCCATGAACCATGGCGCGCGATAAATGCGCCGCTTGCAAAGGCATCGCCCATCCGGTGGCCTTCAGCGGTGAAAACCAGGCCAAGGGCTGCAACATGCGGTCCCATCGCAAACTCAGGAAAACGCGTATACTCCATATGGAAATTGGGCATGCGCGTCTCGACCCGGCGGTCGATATTGTTTTTGTAATAGAGCCACGGCCAACCATATTGCGCGCCCACAGGCACATTGGTCAGGTAGTCGGGTACAAGATCAGGGCCGAGCATATCGCGCTCGTTCACTGTGGTCCAAAGCTCGCCCGACCATGGGCTGAAATCCATACCGTTGGGGTTGCGAAGGCCGGATGCGAATTGTCGCACAAAGCCAGTTTCGATATTGTACTCCCAGATCGCGGCGCGCCCTTCCTCGATTGCCATGCCCTGTTCGCCAATGTTTGAAACAGAGCCAATCGCGACATAGAGCCGGTCGCCGTCCGGGTGGACTTCGATATTGCGCATCCAGTGACCGCCGCCACCCGGCATATCGAGGATCTTCTCCGCTTCGCCAGAGGTGGCATCCGCGCCAAGCTCGTAATCGAAGGCCAGAACAGAGTTGTGGTTGGCGACATACAGCTTGCCATCGTTCCAGCTTATGCCTGAAGGGGAATCGAGGCCATCGTCTGCATTCAGCAGCACTTGTTTAACCTCTGCCGCGCCATCTCCATCTGCATCGCGCAAAAGGACGAGTTCATTGGCCGATTCGCCAGCAGCGCCTGCTTGGGCAAACAAGATGCCTGCAACCCAGCCGCGAATGGTATCGAAGAAGCCGCGATCATCGCTGCCCTCTTCACGTGCGGGTGCCCGTGTCAAAGTGACCAGCACATCGCCATTGGGAAGCGCATACAAAACGCGCGGGTGATCGAGCCCTTCGGCAAAGCGATTGACCGCAAGGCCATCTGCTCCCGAAGGTGCCTCGCCCTCGGCCCAGCCCACCGGTTCTGCAATCTTTACTGTGGGGAAGTTTTCGGGCGACGGTTCGACCAATACGGGGTCGGTTCCGCTCACTTCGTCCACGCTCAATGTGGCCGTCTGGCCCTGTGCAAGGTAGAACAGGCCTGCGCCTGCGATAACCAGAAAAACGATTGTGCCGATTGCGGTCTTGCGAAGAATTCCCATGTCGAGCCCAATAAGGCAGCGCTGCGGCTCTCACAAGTGCGCAGCGCTCCCAATGCTACACCTACAACAGCCATAAGGCACCCACTTGCCATGAGCCCTCTCCTCCGTAATAGCGTCCACACACTCTAGAAAGCCCCACGCAATGTTTGATTTCAAACCAGATCCAGCCTTGGGCAAAACAGAAATCTATCGCCAATTGCACGATGCAGCCGAAGCGCTGACACACGGCGAAAGCGACGCGGTTGCCAATATGGCCAATGTTGCAGCGCTCCTGTGGGAATTTTTACCCGACCTCAATTGGTCAGGGTTTTATCGCATGGGCGCGGATGCATCGGGCAAGGATGAACTGGTGCTTGGGCCATTTGCCGGAAGGCCCGCGTGCATTCGTATCCCGATCGGGATCGGCGTGTGCGGTGCAGCTGCGAAGACGGGCGAAACACAGCTTGTCGAAGATGTTCATGCCTTCCCCGGCCACATCGCCTGTGATGCAGCAAGTCAGGCCGAGCTCGTCGTCCCGGTAATGCGCGAGGGCAAGGTAATTGCTGTGATCGATCTGGATAGCCCCACCAAAGCACGCTTCACACAAGAAGACGCAGACGGGATTGAGGCCCTCGCAACAATGCTAGGGAGCCGTATCTAAGCGCTCACTCCGTTGAACTTCTGTCCGCTTTCGCCCCGTTTCGAGACATAGTGAGTTAGGCTGTTTGGCGGGCCACTCGGCGTAATGGTAAGGAATTGCTAAGCATTTTTCTTAGGCGTTAGCGCGAGTCGCATGACAGCGATCCCGTGGTTGGCGCAAAGAGGGGACCCAAGATGACATTCACTGCCCTTACCCGCACAACTTTGACCAGCATTGGTCTGGCCAGCGTTGCGATGGCGGCTCCAACAGCGGCATCAGCTCAAGACTTCATGCCTGATATTCAGCCGCTTAGTGTAGAGGAAACGCGCACCCTGCCGCTTGAATTGCAAAGCGCGCCTGTGCCTGCGACTTCCCTTCCAGAAACAAGCATTGGCCCTGATGGGGTGGAGACGATTACGCGCACACGGCGGATCACGCGCTCTGCTCCTTATGCTGAGGCGCCAGCGCAATATGTGACACAGGAAGAGTATGAGGTTGAACTTCCCCCGCTTCCACAAGGCCAGATTCCTGCCAACCAAGCCTATGCGCCTGGATATGCGCAGGGATATGCGCAGGGCTATGCACCCGTTTACGCTCAATCCTATGCGCCAGGCGCTCAAGTGTTTCAGCGCGAACAATGGATTGCAGAATGTGAGCGTCGCACCGACGGCCACAGGGGCCGCAAAAAAGGCGGCATCATCGGCGGTCTTCTTGGAGCGGTTGCAGGCGGCGTGCTTGGCAATCGGTTGTGGGATAGCGAGCGTCTTGCCGGTACATTGATCGGTGTTGGCGCTGGCGGTATCGGCGGCGCACTTCTTGGCAGTTTGATTGGTGGTGGTCGCAATGATCGCGGCGAATACGACTGCGAGGCAGCGCTTGACGCCTACCTGTCGCAATATGCAGCGGGCGGCACGCGCATTGCATCGCGGACTATTCCTGCGCCAGCTCCAGTCTATGCAGCGCCTGTTTATGCAGCTCCCGCATACACTTATGCGCAGCCGCAGTATTATTATCAGCCACCACAGCAGATCACTTATGTGCCGGTTGAATACCAGCAACGCCAGCGCGTGATCGTGCGTGAGACTGTGCGCGAAGAGGTCATTCCTGGTGCGCGCCGGACAATCCCTGCGCCGCCACCGCCACCACCTGTGCGCCAACCCGCACCAATTCCGATCAAAGGGCAGCCGCGCTACATCAAGGGCAATTGAGGCTGAGTATTCGGCAGGTTACTTAGCATTTGCTGCAGCAATAACTGGACCCGCTGGCCGAGAGGTTGGCGGGTCTGGCGCATCTGCGGAAATCAGTTTCACTGGCCCAAAGCGGATGACATCCTCTTCGCGGTTGATCGTGAATACAAACCGGCCATCCTTGAGAGAAAGCGCTGGTTTCACATCAAGCGCATTGGCCGCTTCCTCAGAGATCCGCAGGCTATATTTTCCGTAAGGCACGCGCTGGAACAGGAAGAAACCGTCAAACTCGCTGACTGTCTCTGCTTGCACCGCACCCCTTTGATTGATCAGCTGCAGCCTCACCCCCGATTGGTCCGTGCCGGTCACACTCAAGAGCGACCCCTCGATCTCGCCAGTTGGAGAGATCGCGAGTTCCACCTGCGCCACTACACCTGGCCGCGGGGTCACGACGATGCCTTTGGTTGATGGCGCTAGAAAAGGATCTTCAAGCGAGCTTTCATCAATGCCCACCAACACGGGTTGGAATGGCCTTAACTCATCGACAATCGCCCGCCCGTTTGCACCTGTGACAGCATCGGTGCTGCGAAGACCGGCTTCGACCATGATATTTTCGAGCAAGGGCTCCCCTGCATCGCGGCGCTCGTTGCCATTGTCATCGCGGTAGACGGTAACCGCGGCCTGACCATTGCGCGCAAGCTTGGCATGGGTGACGCGTACTCCGCCTGAGATCGGATCAGGCCCAAGGCTAAAGGCTGCCTGGATCCCGGCACCGACCCCGCCAAGCGAGGTGACAAACGCATCACCGCGAAGAGAGAACTCCTCAAAGCGGTGCGTATAACCGGCAGTCAAACGATACTCATTGTTGGAAGAATTGTAGTCGAAGTCTCCCTGTAATGCGCCATCTTCGCCGATGTCGGTTTCCACGCGCACGGTAGCAGATACGAGGCCTTTGTCGGGCCCATTTGCACGGAATGTGGCGTTACCGCGCACTCGAAAGTCGCGCCAACGCCGGTTAGCGATCAAAGTGACCTCAGTGTTGTCATTTTGCGGGCGGCCGCTGTCTTGTTCATGGCGAAGCTGAGCGGACAGCGACAGGCGACCTGCGGCGATCGATGTGATGAGGTTAAATCCGTTGATCGATTCGCCATTGTCGCGCTTGGCATGGGTCACACCCCCTTGGATGGGGATGGATAGGCGTCCCATTCGCAAGGAAGTGGAGAAGTTGACACCGCCCAGATAGGCGATGTCGTTTTCTGCAAATTCTCCTGCGAAATCGCCAAAGAACACCCGGGCGTTGGCGCCAAAGTTGACGTTTCCAACCCTTCCCAGAGTATTGAGATTGGTCACAACCCCTCCTCCAAACTCATGTGCCGCGGCCAGTTCGACCTGCGCAAAGGATAAGGAGTGCGTGAGAGTGGCCTCGGTATAGGTATGCCGAGCCTCATTTCGGAACAAATTGTGAACACCGAAACCCACACTGGTCCGCTTGCTAAGACCGCGCTCTACCCCGGTGCCCCAGCGCCACTTTTGCGGAAGTTGCGCCTGTCTGACGGTTATGGGTTCGAGCTGAATGAGGTCGCGGTTGTCCTGTACCACGCCGGCCCAATAATAGGTCTGCCCAGGCTCAATCTGGCTGGCCCCCACAGGGACCGATGATCGATCGCGCCTGATCTGGCCTTGTGGGCCATACAGGACGACTTCAAAGTCATTGCGACCAAAGAACAGTTCAATATCGATAAATTCGTAACGGCCATCGTCGCGCGAACCCTGGAAAGCGATCAACTGGCCATTGCGATACAGCTCTGCATCCCAGCCCGATGGCAAAGTGCCGCGCAAGACGGTCGTGGAAAAGCGCGAGGTCTGGTTAAGGGGCCGGTTTGTGACAAAAGCGCCTCGTCCAACAGCCGTCTGACCCACCAATCGGCCCGGAACCGTCTCAACATCGCCAATCGCCACATCGGTTGCATCAAGCGGCCCAAGCAGGCCTCCTTCAACATCGCTGCGATAGGCGCGCACACGCACAGATTGCGGCCGAAGCTGGTTATCGGTGCTGATCCGCGCGGTATAGCTTGCCCCCAGCGCCTCGCCCGCTGCAAAGAACTCGACACGCCCGGCAAGACCGCTGTCTTTGCGCGCTTCCACATCTGCAACCACATCAACCGATGGTGTGCGCCAATTGCGATATTCCATTTTCGAAGAGGGGTATTGCGAGAGATCAAAGCTCACATTGCTTGGCCTGATACGTTCAGCCCGTTTGCGGCGTTCAATCGCCTGCATAAAGGGCAGTTCGGTCTCAGACTCGAGCTTTACCGCTGCGTTGAACAGATCCGGCGTAAAATCGACGCCAAACCAACGCGAAAGGGCTCTGGTATCAACGCACCATCCTTCGGGCGTATCATAGATGTCGTTGGCGAGCGGAGCCGGCCCTGTGTTCACCTTTTGTACCGTGTTTGAGGAACGATCAATCGTGATTTCCTGATCTTCTGCAAACAACCAACCAGTTGCGCGGCGCGACTTTTTGTCGATACGGATCGGCAGGTCGAGTGATTGCACCACATCGGCCAAATCAAGGCAGACGCCGCGGTCGGTTTGGTAACCGCGCACTTCGTAGCTCAGCCTGAAGTTTTTGATCTTCATCTGGAGGAGAAGATAATCATCCTCATTCGCCCGCCAGCCGCTTGGATTAGCAGCACTTTCCTGGGCCCGGCTG
Organism: Erythrobacter longus; assembly: GCF_000715015.1. Taxonomy (GTDB): domain Bacteria; phylum Pseudomonadota; class Alphaproteobacteria; order Sphingomonadales; family Sphingomonadaceae; genus Erythrobacter; species Erythrobacter longus. The sequence goes on along the minus strand of NZ_JMIW01000005.1, from coordinate 113,614 downwards.
TTGGCTTGAGCATGAACCGGCGCACCAGACGCAAACGCGCTAAGCGCCACTGCGGCAATCGCAGCGGCGCTTAGAATTCGTTGGCGTAGTGCAGTCATGAGGAATATTCCGGGAATCGGCCCCGACTGGCTGAGCCAGCCTTAGCCGATCATTCCGTCAACAGCGGCGATCAACGCCCCGCCCTGCTCAGGCAGTTCGCGATATTCGATCCGGCCAGGACCTTTGATCTGCGCAACCTGTTCATCGGTCAGCTGAATGCGCACCTCGCGCGAACCAACTTCGGGATAAACCGCGATGCCGCCTGCAAGAATAATGGGATCAGGCACACCCGGCTTCACAACGCTCAAAACGCCGTAAGTCGAGCTCTCGCCGGAACGTTCGATCGACATGGCGAGTTCTGGGCCATTTTCGCCGGCAACGATGCTCGGCTGTGTCAGGGCCACTTGCGCTTCAACCCTTCCATGGCGCACGATAATTGGAATGGTGATCCCGTAAATCGGGACCAGGCGGAAGGTCACCGCATCAGAACGCGTCTCTTCCTCAGTTACTTCGCGCGGACGTGGGATTGCCTTGAAAGACATATGCACGCGGTATTCGCCATCGGGCAATTCTGCGCCCGGGCGCGCCGCCAGTCGCACAGCCTGTGGCTGCCCTGGAGGAAGAGCGATGCGGCGCGGCGCATAACGGATCATGCCAAGCGATGCTTCTTCGACGCTGTTCGCTTCGCTTTTCTCAACCTCAACCAGGCGGCCATCTTCGGTCATGCGGCGCAGCTCGAGCCCGATCCGGTAGGTCGCTTCTTCTGATCCGATGTTGCTAAGAATCACTTCTGTGCCACGTGATCCATCAAGGATCACCCGCGTGGGAGCAACAAGGAGATCGCCCTGAGCCTGCGCTGAGGTTGATAGAGCGCCCGATAGAGCAGCAAGGCCGACAGCAGCAGCGCAAGCAGCAGTTTTCATGGTTTTTGCAAAAGACTTCAGTGACATATTTTCCATAGCTCCCGTGAATGGAAGCTCATCACCACCTGAGCCCCCACGCGTTTTCACGTAAGTTGGTAAGCAAATAGGGTTAAGATTGGTTAAAGACCGCATGGCATGAGGGGCCAATCTCGAGGGCCCAGACCCAAAAACAAAAAGCCGCAGCCCTATGAAAGGGTGCGGCTTCTTGTTTTGGTCTCTGGCTGAGCACCCAACCCTAAGGGCGGGCGCTCAGCATCAAGGAGATTATTGGTACTGAACGGTTACGTCGAACGAACCTTCGTAGGTGCCAGCGATTTCAGTCCCGTCGAGAGAGATAGTTCCACCAACGTTGAAGGTTTCAGAGCCGTTGAAGAACGGGAACCCGCCGAATGAACCATCCTGGAGCGATGTCAGCTCGATCAGGTGCTCGTTGCTGGTTGAGCCAGCGAAGCCGGTATGCGTGAGAACAACTGGGTTTGCGCCGAGGTCCTGGACAGATACTGACACGTTGGTGCCCGCAGCACCGGTGACAGTGAAGGCAGCAGCCTGCTCAGTGCCGCCTGGGCCACAGATCACATCGCCTGCGCAATTGCGGAAACCAGTAAAGTCCACTGCAACACTACCGCCGGTTGAACCAGCGTTTACGACGATCGCACCAAAGTCGAGGCCGGCATCGTTAGTCAGCTGAAGTGCTGCAAGAACTTCTGCAGTCGCATCCGCGCTTTCGGTAACTTGGGCGTGAGCAGCTGAGCCGAGGCCTACAGCGGCGAAAAGTGCAACGCCAGCAGCGGCAGTGCGAAAAATCTTGGTCATTTTGTGGTCCTTCCGAAAATTCTTTTTTCCCGTTGTCAGGGTGAAGGACAAAGCACTCTCGCAACCCGTCGCGAATCACTGCACCAGATCACCCTAACCGAACGAGTTTTTTCCCGTTCGGCCCTCTAGGTAGAAGTCCGGGGTTCCGCTTTCGTTTTTAGGTATGGTTAATGGAGCGGTAGGACTTTCGCCTGATTAACTCCAAGCACCTGAAATCCTGACCTTTTCGATCAGATCACGTGCAAATTTTCTTCTTAAAAATCACCGCCCGTTAGCCGCTGACACAACAAATCGAGCTGATCAAGAGAGCCATATTGGATCGTAATCGCCCCCGATCGCGGGTCGGCATCCGCTTTGATTCGGACTTTAAGTCCAAGGAATTCCTCAAGATGGCGCTGAACAGCGACGATATCTGCGTCTTCACCGTCGGCAGCGATTGAGGGTTTTACTGCTTTCGCACCACCCACCTCTTTGGCAACCTTGCGCACGAGCTTTTCAATTTCGCGTACGGAGAGCTTGTCATTCACCGCTTGTTTAGCGAGCGCTGCTGCATCCTCGTGCCCCACAAGCGCGCGGGCGTGCCCCATCGAAAGCTTACCGCCCTCAACAAGATCAAGCACAGCTTCGGGAAGGCCCAGAAGACGCTGGATGTTCGCGACATGGCTGCGTGACTTTTCAACCATCCGGGCAATTTCCGCCTGCGTCATCCCCTCGTCATCAGCGAGACGTTGGTAAGCACGCGCTTCCTCAACCGGGTTGAGATCTTCACGCTGGAGGTTCTCAATCAGGGCAAGCGCCATGACCTCGCGGTCGCTGAGCTCGCGCACGAGAGCGGGGATTTGATGAAGGCGCGCCTTCTGGGCCGCCCTCCAGCGACGTTCACCGGCGACCAATTGATAACGGCCATTGCCCTTGGGTCGCACGATGATGGGTTGGATTACCCCGCGCGAAGCGATCGATGCCGCCAATTCTTCAAGCGCACCCTCGTCAAAATGTTTGCGCGGGTTACCCGGCAAAGGCTGGATTGAGGCAATTGGCAGGGATTTGAACGGAGATTCACTTGAAAAAGACCCGTCACCAGATGTCTGCGCAGCCAAGCCTTGGCCGCTGCGGCCTTGCTCCCCCTCACCATCTTGCCTGACAAGCGGCTCCTCGCGCTTAGTCTCACCTAAAAGCGCGCCAAGCCCCTTACCCAGCTTCTTCTTGCGGTCCGCTGGACTGCGCTGTGGCACCGAAAAAGGAATGGGGTCTGATGTCTTACCGCTCATGCTGCAACCTGTCTTTCAGGGGGGAAACGTCCAATCAATTCACGCGCCAGAGCAATGTATGCCCGGCTGCCAACGCAGCTGTGGTCATAAACCAGCGCGGGAAGCCCGTGGCTCGGCGCCTCGGAAAGACGAACATTGCGCGGAATCACTGTCTCAAACACCAAATCACCAAGACAATCGCGCACATCATCGGAAACCTGGTCGGTCAGACGGTTGCGGCGATCAAACATGGTGAGCGCAACGCCAATGATGTTAAGTCTCGGGTTAAAGCCTTGTTGAACACGCTCAACTGTCTGTAAAAGCTGGCTTAAGCCCTCCAGCGCGAAAAACTCGCATTGTAGCGGCACAAGGATCGAATCCGCGGCGCACAGAGCGTTCAAGGTCAAAAGCCCAAGCGATGGAGGGCAATCGATAAAGCAGATTTCGTGGTCCTTATGCCCGGCCAAAGCCTTGCGCAGACATTCGGTGCGCTCTTCCACAGAAACCAGCTCCACCTCAGCCCCGCTAAGGTCTACTGTTGCAGGGACAATATCCAGCCCCGGGATGCTCGTCTCCATAGTGGCTTCTGCAAGGGGCAGGCCCTCCACGAGGATATCATAGCTCGAAACGTGGCGTGACGAGGCCTCAACCCCAACACCCGTGGACGCATTTCCCTGCGGATCAAGGTCGATCAAAAGCGTGCGCCAACCGGTCGCAGCCATTGCTGTTGCCATATTGATAGCGGTTGTGGTCTTCCCCACCCCGCCTTTCTGGTTCGCAATGGCAATTGTAAGCACTGGGCTCTCCCTTATTGGTTGGCTCAATCAGAGCTATTTGCTCACGATGATCCCTGCGTCTGCATCGGTCAACGAGTGTTTCACGTGAAACATCTTCCGAATCGGCGCCTTTACACGTTTCAATTCGTGCGCCGCCGACCGCCCTTTGGGCAAGAGGTAGCGAGTATGCTTTGTGGAGAAGGGTGCGGATAAACTCAGGAGCTTCTCCAACGGCGCGAAAGCCCGTGCCGAAATAATACCAGCATGAAATGGGTCAATCCGTTCCAAGCGGTCACCACGAACAGTGCAATTGTTGAGGCCCATCTCGCTTATGCATCGCTCAAGAAACTCAACCCGCCGGGCACGAGATTCAACGAGGACAACCGGTAATTCAGGGGAAAGGATCGAGATAATAAGTCCCGGAAGGCCTGGACCACTACCAAGATCAAGCCAGGGTCCATCTGTATTCTGCGATGGCGCATTAAGGCCAGCGTGCTCAAGCAACTGAGCGCTATCCGCTATATGACGCAGCCAAAGGCTTGCCTCGCTCGGCTTGCTTATAAGGTTCTGCCGCTGATTCTCTTCAAGGAGCAAGGACGCATAGCGGTTGAGACCTTCCCACGCCTCTTGGCTTGCGAGGCTTTCGACGTAGGATCTTGCCTCAGTCTCACTCGTGAGAAGCCGTCGATCGCTCACGCCGCGTTTTGCCAACGCCGAGCGTGTACCAGAAGAGCCGACAGGGCCGCTGGTGTAATGCCCGGAACACGTCCTGCTGCTGCCAGGCTCACTGGGGCCGCCTTGGTCAAGCGTTCAACCATCTCGTTTGAGAGACCAGGCACCTGTTCATAAGGAAAATCTGACGGTAGGCCTAGCGCCTCGCTTGCGCGCAAATCGCGCAATTCAGCCTCTTGGCGTGCGAGATAGGGCGCATAGGCGGCATCTTCCGCCATTTCCTCGACAAGCGCTTGATCGACGCCGTTCAACTCGCTGAGCCACGGCTGCATAGTGGACACATCCACGCCGCCGTGCCGCAACCACTCTTCAATGGGCTTCTCACCGCCATCGCGCCGCACATTCATTCCCGCGTCAGCCAATTCGCGCGAATGGACCTTCGATGCAAACGCGGCCCTAACTGTTTCACGTGAAACATCGCGCGATCTGAACCATCGTAGTCGATCCCCACCAACACATCCCGCATCAATGCCAAGCTGGGTGAGACGGGTCGATGCATTGTTTGCGCGCAGGCGAAGCCGGTATTCCGCACGCGAGGTGAGCATGCGGTAGGGTTCAGAAACACCCTGCAGCGTGAGGTCATCAATCATCACCGCGATATAGGAGTTAGCCCTGTCGAGCGCAGGAGCGGTTTTGCCCAATGCTGCCGCAGCAGCTTCAAGTCCCGCAACCATTCCTTGCGCCGCTGCCTCTTCATATCCGGTGGTGCCATTAATCTGACCAGCACAATAAAGGCCTGGAATGGCGCGAAGCTGAAGATCAGGGGTGAGCGCACGTGGATCGATGTGATCGTATTCAACCGCGTAGCCCGGAACCACCATCTCGGCGCTGCCGAGGCCGGGCATCATTCGCAGCATATCGTGCTGCACATCAACCGGCAAAGACGTGCTGATCCCGTTGGGATAGACGAGATGTGTGTCCAACCCCTCTGGCTCCAGGAATACCTGATGACCATCGCGGTCTCCAAAACGATGGATTTTGTCCTCGATGGAGGGGCAATACCGTGGACCCGCAGCCCCGATTGCACCCGAGAATAAGGGTGAGCGGTGCAGATTTTGACGAATTATGTCGTGCGCGGCTTGGGTCGTGCGAGTGATCGCGCAGAATACTTGCGGGTTCACCCTCTCGCTTGCCATGGCCGACATCGTCCAATTGTCAGCATCGGAGTGCTGCTCTTCCAACTGTGACCAGTCGATCGTGCGCCCATCAATCCTCGGCGGGGTGCCTGTCTTGAGCCTCGCCATAGGCAAGTCTGCACCACGAAGCTGTTCTGCGAGCCGCGCTGCTGCGTTCTCGCCAATACGGCCCCCTTCGAAGCGCTCCTCCCCGCGAAAGAGGATGCCGCCCAAAAAGGTGCCCGTACATAAAATGATGCGCTGGGCCTCAATGAGTGTGCCGTCCGCAAGCTCCAACCCAGCGACCTTGCCGCCTTTTAGCGAAAGCGCGGCTGCCTCGCCTTCCACAAGGGTGAGTTTATCTTGCGCACGAACAATGCGCTTCACTTCCGCTTTGAAGAGCTTCCGATCCGCTTGAACCCTTGGGCCCCAGACCGCACTGCCCTTCGACCGGTTTAGCATGCGATAATGTATAGCGCCCGCATCGGCCGCTCTGCCGATAACACCGTCCAGTGCATCGACCTCGCAAACTAGGTGGCCCTTGCCCAGCCCGCCGATTGCAGGGTTGCAGCTCATCGCTCCGATGGCTTCAAGGTCAAAGCTGATGAGCGCAGTGCGCGCGCCCATGCGCGCAGCCGCACAGGCTGCCTCAACACCGGCGTGCCCGCCGCCAACCACAAGAACATCAAAATTTTGCATGAGCCGCCAAATAGAGCCTCTCCTAGGCCCCGTCAAAGGCGTTTTGCCTCGAAACTGTTTCACGTGAAACACTCAACCAGCAACTAACGCGAGAGACCTACTTCCCGATGCAGAAGCGACCGAAGAGTGCATCGAGCATATCTTCAGTCGAGGTTCGGCCAATCAGACGATCAAATGCGAGGCGTACACTGCGCAAATCTTCTCCAATAAGGAGAAAATCCGTTTGTGATTTCGCCGATACCAAAGCCTCATACGCCTCGTTCAAACGGTCCCGCTGTCTTGCGTTGAGAGCGGCATCACCGGGTTTTGGCAGACGGGCCCGTCCAAATGCGACCAAAGCATCTTTCAAACCGGTGAGCCCCGCCCCTGTCGTTGCAGACACGCTATGAAGGGCTGAGGGCTTGGCGACAAAATCGGTACAATCCGCTCTTGCTGCAATCTCCCAGGCATCGGGCGGCCCCTCGCCTTCTTTGCCGAGCCAGAGCACGCAATCCGCGCGTTCAAATTCGTCATTGGCGCGCGCTATCCCGATCGCTTCTATCTCGTCCGCGCTATCGCTGCGAAGCCCAGCTGTATCGATAAAGACGAACGGAACGCCTTTGATCGCAACGCTGCGTTCGATCACATCGCGGGTTGTGCCCGCTATCGGAGACGTGATCGCCGCTTCGCTCTCTACAAGAGCATTAAACAGAGTGGATTTGCCCGAGTTGGGCGGCCCAGCGAGGACGATCCTAAGCCCATCCTTCAACCGTTCAGACCGTGGACGCGTCAGCCAATCCTCTATTGATGCGGCGAGTTCGTCGATACTCTCAACAAACGTTGGCGGCAGTTCGCTCACATCGTCTTCGTCAGAAAAGTCGAGCGCGGCCTCGATCTGCGCAGAAAGCTGCAAGACACGCTCTCGCCACCCTTCTACCTTGTCAGATATCGCTCCGCTCACGCTGCGCATGGCAGCAGCACGCTGCAATTCGGTCTCGGCCTCCAAAAGGTCAGCGAGCCCTTCAGCCTGTGCCAGATCAATCTGGCCATTGGCGAATGCACGTCGGGTGAATTCGCCCTCTTGCGCCGGACGTAGGCCATCTATCGCCCCCAGGGCCTCGCACACAGCGGCAAGGACAGCGCGGCCCCCATGACAATGAAGTTCCGCCAGATCCTCCCCTGTCGCCGTCTTTGGGCCCGGAAACCACAAAACGAGCGCTTCATCGAGCACTTCGCCTGAATTGTCCCGCAACTTTGCCAAGGAAGCGCGCCGTGGTTCGAGATCACGCCCGGTCAATGCGCACAAAGCAAGCCCAGCTTTCGGCCCGCTTACCCGGATTACTCCAATGGCCGCAGGAGGGGCGCCGCTTGAGATCGCAAAAATGGTGGGGAGGTCTGCATTCATTTCAATGGGGTTCGCCCAGTCGGACTATTACCAACCTTGCGCGGATTATTCGTCAGAGCCACTCTTGGATTTTCCACCAGAGACACCAGCGCCGCGAAGGCCGCCTTCAACAAAGCTTTGAAACATTTTGAGGCCCATTTGACCCATTGGAGCAAGCGCTTGCGCATATTCTTGCAATTGCGCAGGGCTTTGAACGCCCTTCATCGCATTGGTGATGCTCTCGACATAGATGCTGTTTGCTTCGCTCACATCAGGAAGGCCCAGAAACTCGCGCGCTTCCTGGGGTGTGCAGTCAAATTCTACATTAATTTTCATCGCACTCTCCCACAAAATCGCCTGCATCAATCAGACCATGCATTTGGGTTTGCATCAAGCGCCGAGCAATGGCTAGGTTTGTTTCATACCCTATTACAGGAAATGTGAACGATAATGACCCACGCAAGCACAGCCACCCAAAACTCACCCGCGCTTGGTGGGCTCAAACACTGGCACGAGGTTCTGGCCGGGGGCAGCACGATGGAGGGCCTTAGCTCAATCCTCCATGAAGACGTCGTTTTTCACTCTCCGGTTGTCCATACACCGCAACGGGGCCGCAAAATCACCACAGCTTATCTTGCCGCCGCAGGTAAAACGCTTGGTAATGACAGTTTTGAGTATCTACGCGAGGTCGTGAGCGGCACCTCAGCTGTGCTTGAGTTTCGTACGGTCATGGGAGGGATTGAGGTCAATGGGGTCGATATCATCACCTTCGATGATGACGGAAAGATCACCGATTTCAAGGTGATGGTGCGCCCACTACAGGCTGTGAACAAAGTGTGGGAGATGATGGGGACGCAGCTTAAGAAGGGCTAGCCAAAAAATAATCCGCTCGCCCTTGCGGGTTTACTGGCGCGGTCAGGCTTTCCAACATGACGAAGCCCAACGCATACAGCGGCGGCGATACACCCGATGCACCGGAGAAGCCAATTACTATAGCCACTTTCAGGCCAGTCCAGATCAACAAAAACCGAACAAGCGCCCTGCGTGGCCATTTGCGCTGGTCGCCTTCGTCCAGAGCCCCGGATTGCCGGATAATTTGCGATGCAACCTCGTGGTCGTCCTGCGATATCCAAAGCCTGTAGCCGCCATAAGCGAGAGACAAATACTCGGTCGAGCCTTGCCGATCCCCTCCGATATGAACTGGGATGCCGTAACCTTCCAACATCGAAGCAACGACGAGAGCTTCAGCGCGCGAAACAGCGATGGAAACAGTGACCAGGTCAGTCATACAGCCGCCTAATTGAGCATGGCAAAGTTCATAACGATCTTGTGAATTGCCGGATCAACGGCTTTGGGAAGGTCTTCCTCGAGGCGTTCTTGACGCAGATCAAACGCATCTGAAATCGCGATCCACTTCATCGCCCAGTCGGGGCACACACGCGCATCAACCTCGCCCTTGTGCAAAATGGCAAGACCTGCATGGCGAGGGTCCTTTTCGATGATCGTCATGAGCTGATCAACCGCAACCTTATCCCCTTCTAAAAGTTGGAGAAAGTTGCGGCCATTATACAACAGAAGGCCCGTAACTCCGTGCTCCACATTGTTGCGGGCACAGCTGTCCAAAATCGCCTGAACCTGGTCGCGAGAAAGGCCTTGGGCCGTGCTGATATAAACGTATTGACTGATCAACCTGCGACCCTCCCTGTGACCACTTGGTACGAAGCCTTCGTTGTCCCAGTGCCCTTACTGGTTCATAGTATCGAAGAAATCTTCGTTTGTCTTGGAATCCTTCATCTTGTCGAGGAGGAATTCCATCGCATCTACGGTGCCCATCTGCATAAGGATGCGGCGCAATACCCACATCTTGGAGAGCTTGTCCTTCTCGACCAGAAGCTCTTCCTTACGGGTACCCGATTTGCCCACATCAAGGGCTGGGAAGATACGTTTATCGGATACCTTGCGATCAAGCACGATTTCAGAGTTACCGGTGCCCTTGAACTCCTCGAAGATCACCTCGTCCATCCGGCTGCCGGTGTCGATCAAAGCGGTTGCAATGATGGACAGCGATCCGCCCTCTTCAATGTTACGCGCTGCACCAAAGAAGCGTTTTGGGCGCTGCAGAGCGTTCGCATCGACACCGCCTGTAAGAACCTTACCCGAGGATGGCACAACCGTGTTGTAGGCGCGGCCAAGGCGCGTGATCGAATCGAGCAAGATCACAACATCGTTCTTGTGTTCAACCAGACGTTTCGCCTTTTCGATCACCATTTCAGCGACTTGCACGTGACGCGTTGCAGGTTCGTCAAAAGTTGAAGAGATCACCTCGCCCTTCACGCTGCGCTGCATATCGGTGACTTCTTCCGGGCGTTCATCTACGAGAAGCACTATCAGAAACACTTCCGGGTGATTGTCGGTGATCGCCTTGGCAATGTTCTGGAGAAGAACCGTTTTACCCGTGCGCGGCGGTGCCACAATCAGGGCGCGCTGGCCTTTACCTTGCGGTGAAATGATGTCGATCACGCGGGCCGACTTGTCTTTAACCGTCGGATCGAGCGTATCGAGATTCAATTTCTCTGTAGGATAGAGCGCGGTGAGATTATCGAAATTGGTCCGCATACGAACCGCATCGGGGTCCTCAAAATTGACGGTGCTAAGGCTGGTCAGAGCGAAATAGCGCTCGCCATCCTTTGGTGCGCGGATTTCGCCCTCTACCGTATCGCCTGTGCGAAGGCCCCATTTGCGGATCTGGTTGGGGGAAACATAGATATCGTCTGGCCCAGCGAGATAGTTCGCTTCGGGTGAACGCAGGAAACCAAAGCCATCTTGCAGCACTTCGATCGTGCCGATGCCCATGATTTTCTCTTCATATTCTTCATCTTCGGCAAGCTCGCGAAGGATTGAGAACATGAGGTCCTGCCGGCGCATGGTTGAGGCACCCTCAACACCGAGCTCTTCCGCCATTGCCACGAGATCGGCCGGGGTGCGTTCCTTTAAGTCTTTAAGGTGCATAGAAAATTACAGTCCAAATATTACGGCGCAAAAGGTATCTTGCGCAAAGGGATGGCCGAAACGTCAGTCCCTCTTCTCGAAAAAAAGAGGTGCCTCGCTGCTTCGATTGCAGGGAAGGCTGGGCTTGGAGAAAGCAGACGGGCCGAGCGTTAGACGCTGCGACCATTCGGTTTGATGGGTTACAAATTACGGGCGGAAAGCGCGCTGGTCAATCCATCAATCGCAAAGCCTGCGATGATGATCGTTTTATGCAAGGTGGATACGGCCAAGATAAAGGACAACAACGATAAGGATGAGGAGGATACCGGGAACCTCTCCAACCAAACGCAGCGTCTTTTCACTCAGCGGCCGTTTGCCGCGTGCCATCTTCTTTGTCTGGCCAACCAACCACCCGTGATAGCCCGACATGAGCACCACAAGCGTGATTTTGATGTGCAGCCATCCTTGGGTGAACATTTCCATCGCAACCGCCTGTGTAAGGCCAAGGACCCACACGACGATCAGGCTGGGCGTGAGGATAATCTTGCGCAAAAGGCCCATGCGATGCGCCCACAAGGCTTCTTCGGACGAGCCGGGTGCGCAATCGTGCATATAGATACACTGGCGCGGCAACATGAAGAGCCCCGCCATCCAGAACACGACGAAAATCACATGGCCCGCAGTGAGCCAAGGATAGATGGTCAGCAGCGCCTCTTGCATCAGAATTAGCCCCGTACAGCTTTCAAAAGCGTCTCGACGTGCTCAATCGGAGTGAATTGCCCGATGCCGTGACCCAAATTGAACACATGGGGCCGGTCTTCAAACGCCTTGAGAATGGTTTCAACCCGTTTGGGAAGCATATCGCCGCCAGCTTCCACCAGCAGCGGATCAAGATTGCCCTGCACTGGCATGCCTTCGGGAAGATTTGCATTGGCCCAATTGGGATCAAGCGATTCATCAAGACCCACCGCATCAACGCCTGTTTCGCGTGCATACGCCGGAAGTTTCTCATTTGCGCCTTTGGGAAAACCGATCACGGGCGTGTCAGGATGGCTTTCCTTGATCGCCGCAGTGATTTTCGCATTGGGCGCAATTACCCAGCGTTCAAACTCATCAGGGGCAAGCGTCCCTGCCCAGCTATCGAACAATTGTACCGCTTCCGCCCCTGCATCAATTTGGCCGCGCAAATAGGTGATCGAAACGTCAGCAATCGCATCGCAAATCGCCTGAAAACGGGCTGGGTCCTGATAGGCCAGAAGCCGTGTCTTACCCTGATCCTTCGATCCTTCGCCAGCGACCATGTAGGTCGCAACCGTCCACGGAGAGCCTGCAAACCCCAGCATCGTCACCTGGTCAGATATCTGGGCTCGCGTTTGCCGCACCGTCTCGTAAATGGGATCAAACCGCTCATACTGCGCAGAAAAGCTATCAAGCTCAGTTTCAAGCAAAGTGGGCGAGAGCTTAGGTCCCTCGCCTGCCAGAAACTCCAACCCCTGACCCATCGCATGAGGGACGATGAGAATATCCGAAAATAAGATCGCTCCATCAAAGCCAAATCGCCTGATCGGCTGAACCGTGATTTCAGCTGCTGCCTCGCTATCATAAACAAGTGCTAGAAAGCCGCCTTTGTCAGCGCGAAGTTCGCGATATTCAGGAAGATATCGGCCCGCTTGGCGCATAAGCCAAACAGGAGCGATTTCTTGGCGGTTACCCTTCAGGGTTTCAAGCAATGGACCAGGCATGGGGTTCCTCTAAACAAATAAATTATAATTATAAAAGGTTTGATGGAGTCTGTTGGCCCTGTGGAAAGCGGGGATTATCGTACTTTCCCCTATACAATCGGAAAGGTCCAGCAAGATTTACACATGCCGAATCCGCAAGATTACGTGGTCAATCAGATTCTTTCCCCAGTCTTACCAGCCTGTGCACATTCGTGAATTTATGTAGAGAAAGACCCTCAGGAAAAATCGCGTAGTGGGTAGGAAAAACTGTCCCTAGGTTGTCGACGGTTCTCTCCCGTGGTTTATGCAGCATTCTGTCCACAAGCTGATCAGGGCCACGCGCGAATCGACTTATGAGCCGTCTTAACCTTCATTTAGTCTCGGATTCCACGGGCGAAACTCTCGAGATGATCGCCAAGGCTGCTCTTGCGCAGTTTGATGATCCCGATGTCAGCCGCCACTTCTGGCCGATGGTGCGCTCGCGTCAGCATTTGGACCGGATAGTGCCTGATCTGGCGGACAATCCGGGGCTTGTCCTGTTTACTCTGGTCAATCCGGAGACGCGCGCAAGGTTGGAGGAGCATTGTTTGCACCTTGGCCTTCCCGCAGTGCCCGTCCTGGATCAAGTGACCGCCGCACTTGAATCGCAATTGGGCCAGGAAGCGCACGGCCGCCCGGGCCGACAGCATTTGATGGATGAAGATTACTTCAAGCGCGTCGATGCGATCCAATACACTATTGCTCACGATGACGGAGTTGCATGGGAGGATTGGGAAGAGGCCGACATCGTCCTTGCTGGCGTCTCGCGCAGCTCAAAAACTCCGACCAGCATCTATCTTGCCAATCGCGGGTACAAAACCGCGAACATCCCGCTTGTGGTCGAAAGCCCGCCGCCCAAAGCGCTGTTTGGTCTTCGCCACCCTCTGGTCGTTGGCCTAACCACCGCGCCAGAGCGGCTGGTCCAGATCCGCCGCAATCGCCTCTTGTCTTTGAATGAAGGCACTAAGACGCCTTACGTTGATAATGACAAGGTCAAGGATGAGCTGACATTTGCTCGCCGCATGTTTGCCGACAATGGCTGGCCGGTTATCGATGTGACGCGCCGCTCTATCGAAGAAAGCGCCGCTGCGATCATCCGCCTGGTACAAGAGCGCCAGCGCAAAGACCGCCAGGTCGATGGAGTGAGCAAACCGATATGAACGGTATGAAATGACCAAGCTGATACTCGCGTCCAAATCGGCCTCGCGTCGGGCGATGCTTGATGCAGCACGCGTGACTTATGAAGCGGTGCCTGCCGATGTAGATGAGCGCGCAATTGAAGAGAGTTTGCAAAATGCGGCTTCTTCGGAAATTGCCGAAGCATTAAGCGTTGCCAAGGCCGCAGAGGTCGCAAACTCCCGTCCCGATGGCATCGTTCTGGGCAGCGATTCCTTGGTCGTGGTGGAGGGCACACGGTTCGATAAGCCCACATCACGCGAAAACGCACGCGAACACCTGAGCTTTTTCTCCGGCAAGACAATAGAACTACACAGCGCGGCTGCTCTTGTGCGCGATGGCGGGTGTATTTGGAGCCATATGGACTGTGCCCGGTTGAAGGTGCGCGAATTGTCGCCTGATTTCATTGAACATTACCTTGAGGTTGAATGGCCCGCAATTGGCTACACCGTGGGGTGCTTCCGGATTGAAGCCATGGGTGTCCAGCTGTTTGAGAGTATTGAAGGCGATCAATTCACCGTTTTGGGAATGCCGCTTCTTGCGGTGCTTGGGGCTTTGCGCGACGAGGGCGTGCTCTTGCCATGACCTCCCCAACCCCTTTTGCCCAAGTGATCGGCGATCCCATTGCGCATTCAAAGTCGCCCGTTATTCACGGGTTCTGGCTTGAGAAGCTTGGGATCGAAGGCGAATATGGCCGCGCCCATGTCAAAAGCGGCGAATTGTCCGATTATCTTTCGCAATCGAAAGACAATCCGCGCTGGACCGGCTGCAATGTCACCATGCCGCATAAGCAGGCGATCATACCGCTGCTTGATCGCCTCCACCCTCTGGCAAAAAAGCTGGGGGCGGTGAATACGGTGGTTCGCGCCAAGGATGGCGGACTTGTTGGCTATAACACCGATGGCGAAGGGTTTCTGGAGCCGCTGCGATCCGCGCTTGGTGAGAAACATTTGTTCCGCATGGCGCGTGTTCTTGGTACCGGCGGCGCGGCACGGGCGATCATTGCTGCTTTGGAAGCGCATGGGTTCACTTTGGTCCTGGCAGGGCGCGATCCCGATAAGGCGCGCGCGCTTCTCGATGAGCTTGCCCCCCAGCGCGAGCATCACGCAATCGATCTCGGCCATTTTGCCAAGGCAACCGATTTTGAGTTTGATGACCGGCAGGGATGTTTTGACCTTATCGTTAACGCCTCGCCTTTGGGGATGACAGGCAATCCCCCCCTCCCCTTTGATTGGAGCCACGCGCCTCCGGACAGCGTCGCTTACGATATTGTGACGAGCCCGCTTGATACGCCGTTCCTGCAAAATGCACGCGCGGCTGGTCACCAGACGATTGATGGATTTGCGATGCTTATCGGACAGGCGGCCACGGCGTTTGAGAAATTCTTCAACGCCGCCCCTCCGCGCGAATACGACGCTGAATTGGTGGAGCTTTTGGCTGTATGAAGGACAAAAGCACCTCTGGCCCTAAAATGATCGGCCTTACCGGCTCGATTGGAATGGGCAAATCCACCGTTGCCGCTATGTTTGAACACGCTGGTATCCCGGTCTTCGATGCCGATGCCGAGGTTCGCACAATGCAGGGTCCCGGCGGTGAGCTTATCCCTGCAATCGAGGCTGCCTTCCCGGGCTCTACCGGACCTGGCGGAGTTGACCGCGATGCGCTGGGCAAGCTTGTTTTTGCTGACAAGGCGAAACTCGCCGCGCTTGAGGGGATCGTGCACCCAGCTGTGGGCCAAAAACGCGCGCAGTTTCTAAAAGATAACGCCGATGAGCCGCTCATCCTTTTTGACATCCCATTATTGTTCGAAGGTGGCGGTCATGCCCATGTCGATCACATCGTTGTTGTCTCGGCCCCTGCCCTAGTTCAGCGTGAAAGGGTCCTTGCCCGTCCCGGCATGACGCCGGAAAAGTTTGAACACATCCTTGGCCTGCAAACCCCTGACCAGGAAAAGCGCGAGCGCGCTGACCATGTGATTGAGACAGGCGTAAGCCTTGAAGAAACAGAGGAACAGGTGCGCGCTTTGATCGAAGTGCTGAAAGCGCAGGTCTAGGCTCTTGCGCTCGCCAGCACATGAGCCGATAGTCCAGCAAATGCGCGAAGTGATTTTCGATACAGAGACGACCGGATTAGACCCCAAGACAGGGGACCGAATGGTCGAAATTGGCTGTGTTGAGATGATTGACCGGGTTGAGACCGGCAATTCCTACCACGCCTATTACAACCCCGAACGCGATATGCCCGCCGCTGCCGAAGCGGTGCATGGGCTATCAGCCGATTTCCTCTCGGGAAAGCCGCTGTTTTCTGAAACAGTTGACGAATTGCTCGAGTTTTTGGGCGATGCCCCCTTGGTGGCGCACAATGCAGCCTTCGACTTTGGCTTCCTCAATTCTGAGTTGGTGTTGATCGGGCGCGAGCCGATTTCGATGGATCGTATGATCGATACGGTCGCAATCGCGCGCAAGAAACACCCCGGCGCCAAACTCTCGCTTGATGCGCTGTGCACGCGCTACGGCGTAGATCGCAGTCACCGGGTAAAACACGGCGCATTGCTGGACGCAGAGCTGCTCGCACAGGTTTATGTTGAACTCAAAGGCGGGCGTCAGATTGGGCTTGAGCTTGCCGGTGAACCAAAGCGCGGCGATGCAATGGTCGATGCTCAAAGCAATGGCGCGGACGGCGTTGTTACAAAGCCCAAAGCCCCACGAAGAGAGCCGCGACCCCACGCGGCCAGCGCCGCTGAACTGGCGCGCCACGAGGAATTTGTCGCCGAGATCAAGGAAGCGATCTGGGCGCGATGAATTAGAATTACACACAGGAGGACTGGCAATATGGAAATGCGGATCTCAGGCCATCAGGTCGAAACAGGTGCAGCCCTCCAGGAACACGCATCCGACCGGCTGGGCGGTATCGTTGAAAAGCACTTTGACCGCGCCCTTTCCTCCCATGTGACCTTTGGCAAAGGTCCCGGCAGCGCTTTTACCTGCGATATTGTCATGCATGTGATGCAGGGGCTGATCCTGAGGGCGCAAGGCAGCGCCCATGATGCACACCAATCTTTGGATGATGCGGCCGCAAAGATTGAAAAACAGCTGCGCCGTTACAAAAGGCGACTGAAAGACCATCACGAACAAGCGCTTCATGCAAGAGCAGAAGAAGAAGCGGCCTATACGATTTTTGCTGTCGAAGACGAAAGCGAAGAGGAGGTGGCAGACGCCCCGCCCATTATCGCTGAAACCAGCGTCGATGTGCCTGAAAGCAGCGTTGCCGACGCTGTGATGATGCTGGATTTGCGCGACACACCGGCACTATTTTTCAAAAATGCTGGAACTGGACGGCATAATATGGTCTATCGCCGCGCCGACGGATCAATCGGCTGGGTTGAACCCACTCAGGGCTAAGGAAGTCTGGACAGCGGTTGGGAGCCGCAAAGCAACCAGATCGGTCCAAATCAAACCTAAGAGAGGAAGCACACGCCTTAATTGCGGCGCTTTTGCTCACTATTGGAAGATTTCAATGTTCCCTTCGTGATAAGGGGATAAACAAGTTTTGGGATTTACATGGACGTTAACATTGCACTTGAGCCGGATGCGATCGCGTTGGTACGCGCTGAATCCAGCCATCAGGTCTTAACCCGCATTTCTGAGCTTTTTGCATCAGTTTACGGGCTGAACGCAGATGACGTGCTGGAAGGTCTCGAGCAGCGCGAAGCCTTGGGCAGTACCGGCTTTGGCCGCGGCGTTGCTATTCCGCATTGCCGCCTCCAAACGGTGACCCGTCCAACACTGGTCGTGCTTAAGCTTGATCACCCAGTGGACTTTAAGGCAGCCGATGCTGTTCCTGTGACGATTGCATTTGGCCTTGTGTCGCCCGAAAACGCGGGGGCCATCCATCTTCACGCATTGGCTGCGATCTCTCGCATCATGCGCGATGAAAATATGCTCAATGCGCTTGGCGACGCGCCTGATTCAGAGGCAGTCTTTGCGGTGTTGACCAACCAATTCTTTGGCCGCGATGCCGCCTGAAGAGACAGGAGCGCAAGGACATTACCGCGCGCTTGAGCGGCTTTACGCTTCGGCTCCGGTCAATTCGCTATTCAACTCCAAGCTGGAAATCACGGGGAAAGGCATTTCGCGCCTGACCTTTATGGTGACTAAGGACGTCTATCACGCCGCAGGTGCGGCGCATGGGACGATCTATTTCAAGATGCTCGACGATGCGGCTTTTTATGCGGCTAACACGCTTGCGACCGATACCTTCCTTCTCACAACCAGTTTCAATCTTCACTTCACCAAGCCCGTGCGCGAGGGTGAAGTGGTGGCTGAGGGCAAATGGGTGAGCGGCAAAAGGCGCGTGATGGTTGCTGAATCCCGGTTGGTTGACGGCGAGGGCGAAGAAATCGGTCGCGGCACCGGCACATTCATGCGCTCGCGCATCCCGCTCTCCAGCCTGCCTGGATATGTAGGGTAAAGGCATCGCGATGAGCGAGCGGCTCCCCGCACATCTTGAAGTATCGAGCCTGATGCGGCTTGCCGAATCAAATGGTGGCTTTGCGATGGTGCTAGCCAAAGGGGAGCGCGATGCAGGCACTATTCTCATAGTAAGTATGTTTCGCGGCAGTAATGCGAGACTTTACGAAAGGATGCCGCAATTGGACGGAACACGCCCTTTCGTGCTGACAAAATCACAAGACCCTGAAAAACAATTGGAATTTGACGAATACATTTCACGAAGGCAATCTCAGGACCCGGATATTTGGGTTCTTGAGGTGGATATCGACGATCCAGAACGGTTCATCGCGCTTTTGCCCAAGTGAGGGGTCGTTAACTTGACATAGTTTCGTCTGAGATTATTTGAGCCCCCGACTTCCAGACGCGCAGGCCATGACGCGAGCAATTCGGCTCGACCTATGGCACGCAGACGGGGGGCAGCCGGCAGGCTTTTGAACCACCTCTCCTAATTCGCGACATAATCGCACTCCAGGTTCCGCCTGCGTCTGAGCTCGCTCACCGCACAAAAAGTAAGTTTCATGAGTCGTAAGACTTATTCATACAGCGCAGCCGCAATTGTGGCGGTTGCAGCACTGAGTTTCTCCAGCGCCGATGGTGCTGAGGCTTTTGCACAAGACCTCATCGCTCAAGATGAGGTGGTTGAGGAGCAAAGCCAGACTGTCGAGGCAGAAACGATCGAGATCGTGCCTCAAAACCCTTCCTCCCAAGAGATCGCATTTGTCGCTAATGAGGTGGTTCAGCCAGTCGTTGAGCCAGTTGTTGATGCGCCTATCGAGGCGTCGTCCTTGCGCGAGCTTGTATCAAGCATTGATCAGAACGCGACTTTGAGCGAACAGCTTCGTTGTCTGGCGGGTGCTGTGTATTTTGAGTCGCGCGGTGAGCCTCTTAACGGGCAGCTCGCTGTCGCTGAGGTTGTGATCAACCGGGCGCAAGATAATCGCTGGCCTGCAAGCTATTGCGGTGTCGTCTATCAGCGCGCGCAGTTTTCCTTTGTCCGCGGGGGCAAAATGCCGTCGATCAACACGTCAAGCGCGACATGGCGCCGCGCCAAGGCGGTTGCCAAGATCGCGCATGACAATCTGTGGCAGTCAGAAGCCAACGAAGCGGTGTATTTCCACGCAAATTATGTTCGGCCCAAGTGGAGCCGGACAAAGACCCGCGTGACACAGATCGATACGCACGTCTTCTACCGCTGAACCCTTTTTCATCGTTGAACCCTTTCTATCGCTGGGCATTGCTCCAGCCGATGGCTTAAGGCCCCGCCCTCTCCCCCCGAGGGCGGGGTCCTTTTGCTTGGGGTTTTCCAAAAAGTGGAATCAGTCGCGCAATATGGCCCATGTGGGGGCATGATCGCTCGCTTTTTCGCGCCCGCGGTGTTCGCGGTCGACACCCACGGCATTTAAACGGTCAGCGAGTTCTGGCGACAACAAGATGTGGTCAATGCGAAAACCATGGTCGCGTTGCCAAGCGCCCGCCTGATAGTCCCAATAGGTCCACACGCCGCCATTCGGGTTGTGCGTGCGCACCGCATCGGTCCAACCGTCTGCCAACAACCGGCTGTATGCAGCGCGCGATTCGGGCTGCATCAGTGCATCAGACGCCATGGCTTTCACCGAATAAACATCATCGTCTTGCGGAATCACGTTGTAGTCGCCCAAGATCGCCGCTGGCACTTCCTCGGCCCAAATTTCGGCCATGCGCGCGCGCAGCTTCTCCATCCATGCAAGCTTGTAATCAAATTTGGGCCCTGGCTGCGGATTTCCATTGGGCAGGTAAATGCAAACGATGCGCGCCGTTTGCCCGTCTTTGGTGACGTCTGCTTCGAGATAGCGTGATTGTTCGCCCTCGCCTTCTTTGGGACCGTCAATTCCTAGCCCGCGCTTGACCTCGTTCAGGGAGTAGCCCGCCTTGGTATCAACCAGGACCGCGACGCCGTTAAACGATTTTTGCCCGTGCCAGATGAGCGAATATCCCAAGGCTTCAAATTCGTGCGCGGGAAAGTCCTTGTCCTGGCTCTTGATCTCTTGAAGGCAGGCAACCGATGGCCGTGTTTCCTCAAGCCATTCCTTAAGCCGAGGCAGGCGCGCTTTAACACCGTTGATGTTGTAAGTGGCGATTTTCATGGAAGCATTCATGAAGGATCGAAGGGCCTTCGTCCATCATGAGTGTTTGCTGTCAGAGCGATTAAATCCCGAAACTTGAACCACAACCGCAACCGGCCGCTGCGTTAGGGTTTTCGACGCGGAAGGCCGCCCCGCCCAGCGATTCGACAAAATCGACAACGCTTCCGCCGACAAGATCAAGGCTGACCGGGTCCACTACGAGCTTCACCCCATCCGTTTCGCTCACACAATCGTCGCCATCCGCACCTTCGGCGAGGTCAAACTTGTATTGAAAGCCGGAGCACCCGCCCCCTTCGACCGAAAGCCGCAAGATGGCAGGCTTCGTCTGTTTTTGCGCGATCAGCGCAATGCGTTTTGCCGCCGCAGGGGTAAGGGTCAGGGTTTGTGCCATGAGTACCATTTAGGTCCGGCGGATAGAATCCTCAAGGGGAGCGTTCCGCCTAAACCGTCTGAATGTAATCGCGCAGTGCCGCCGCTTCATGTTCAACCTCGTCGATCTTGTCTTTCACCAGGTCACCAATGGAGACGAATGCGACCAGAGCCTCGCCTTCAACCACGGGAAAATGGCGGAACCGGCGTTTCGTCATCAGCGCCAAGGCATCGTCGATCCTTGTTGAAGGCTCAATCGTTATCGCGGGTGATGTCATAATCGCCTCGACCGGGCCGTTAAGACAGCTTGGTCCCTCTTTTGCGAGTCGGTAGATTATGTCGCGTTCCGAAACGATCCCGGCAACCTTGCCATCGCGCAAAACCGGCAGGGCTCCGATCCGCTTTCCAGCAAGCATACCAATGACTTCCTTGACCGGAGTGCTCACGTCACAAGAGATGATGTCCGATGCATTCCGATCGCGGATAATTTTTCCAATTGTCATGGCCAACTCCTCTTCCGGGAAAGAAAATGCCACCAATTGCGCCAAATTGCGAGTCCGCGCAGTTAAAACCTAAATCGAGAACCGTTCGTACCTTGACCATTGCAATGTCCCCTCGCCCACCGCATGGAGCCCCCATGGTCAATAAGTCCCCCCTCGATGATCCCGCAAACGCAGCCCACGCATGGGCGCGGTATCGTCAAATCATGCGGATCCTGCTTTCGGTCACGGTTGCGACAGTCTTGATCGCGGTGGGCCTTTTGTACGCGTATAATGGCGCCATTTCGGTCCATTTTTACATCGCGGTTGCCTTGGGTATCAGTTTCACGATGTTGCTTGGCGGGGCTTTGATGGGCTTGGCGTTTCTTTCCAATGGAACGGGTCACGATGCATCGGTCGACAATCGCCTGCCTGATCCTGATGAACTTTGGTCCAAGAAGGACGAGAATTAGTCCTCTTCTGAGCTGTTCTCGGGCTGCTTTAACCAGCGATCAAGCCACGCAAACACCGTGTCGTGCCATTGCAAAGAATTGGCAGCGCCCAAAACCCAGTGGTTTTCGTCCGGGAACACGAGCAATTGGGAGGGGACACCGCGTTCTTGCAAGGCGGTGAAGCTTTGCAAGCCTTGGGTATAAGGTACGCGGAAGTCCTTTTCGCCAGTAATCACAAGCATCGGTGTTTGCCATTTGTCGACGTGGTTGACCGGGTTCCACTTTTCATAAACTTCCCGGTTCTCACCATAAGAACCGCCAAAGTCCCAGCGCGGGAACCACAATTCTTCTGTCGAATAGTAGAAGCTGCGCATATCAAAAAGGCCGTCGTGCTGAACAAGACAGTTGAACCGGTCAGGCCAATTGCCCGCGATCCAGTTCACCATATAACCGCCATAGCTTGCCCCCATAGCGCAGGCGCGAGTCCCATCGATCTGGCTGTCTAGCTCGAGTGCAGCTTCCAGCCCTTTTTGCAAATCCTCCAATGGTTTACCGCCCCAGTCACGATTGATGGAGTCCGTGAAATCCTGCCCGTATCCAGAAGAGCCGTGGAAATCGACCGAGATGACCGCATAGCCCTGGCTTGCCAGAACACGCGGGTTCCAGCGCGAGGACCAGCCATCGATAAAGGAGCCTTGCGGGCCGCCGTGGATGTAAAGGATTGCTGGGATCGGGCCTTCTTGTTCCTCAAGCCGCGTGATCTGCCCCCAGACGGTATCGTCTCCCGCTCCCTTGAAACTAAAACGTGTGGTCACAGTTGAGGCCATCGCCCCAGTGCGAGTGGTGACCACGTCGGTAAGCGGCATGGCCTTGGCGCGGCCTTTGGCTAGAAACAGCTCTTTTGCAGTGCCGATCGAATCGCGGGTGAATAGCAGCCTGTCTCCAGGAAGCGATGTAAGCGCGCCAATATGCGCTTCGTTTCCGGCGATCAGGTTGAGCTCTTCGACGGAGCCATTTGTCGGATCAATCCGGTACGCAGGCACATCGAGCATATCTGTCGCCGTTGCCAGAAGCGCTTTGCCGTCGTGGGTCCAGGTAAGGCTGCCAAAAGAGAGGTCACGATTGGGGATCAGCGCGCGGGTTTCGCCGCTTTCCAAATTGCGAAGATGCACGACCATGCGATCCGATTCGTATCCGGGACGCGCCATCGCCAAATAAGCAAGGTATTTGCCATCGGGCGACGGGGCCGGACTTGAATCGTGCGCTTCGTTGGACTTGGTCAGCTTGGTCGGTGTACCGCCCGACAAGTCGGACCAGTAAATGTCGAGATCGGTCGAGGTCGGCTCTTTTGCATCCGATCGGCGAGCGACGAAATAAAGACCTGATCCATCCGGGGCCCAAGCAATGTCTTCTTCCCCGCCAAACGGCTTTGTCGGTGTGTTGCCGATACCCATGCCGCCATCGACCGGCACTCCGTCGCCGATAACTCCGCCGTCTTCGAGGCCGAAAACGAAGACGCGGCTAAGAAGGCCGGGTTCCACCCAATGGTCCCAGTGGCGGTAAAACCCCCCGCCCCCTTGGTAAAGGCGGCCAGAGCCAGTGGCATTATCTTCTATGACACAGCCAAACCGCGGGCAATCGCGGCCAATCTCGGCCCAAAGTGCGATTTTGTCGCCGCTTGGTGCGATTTTGAAGCCAGCAATGTCAGTTGTGGCAATATCAGCAACGGGCATGGGGCCGGTCACATTTACCGACGAACCGTTCGCACTCTCAAGCGCCACCCGCCAAAGCCGCGAGCGGGGCTCTGCTCCTTCATCGGTATGCTTCGAAGTCAGAAAATAGAGGAAGTTGTCAGGCCCAAAACTCAAAGAATGGCCCGAGAGACCCAATTCAAACTCTACTGGAGAGCTTCCGGACACGGAAAGATCAAGCAGATAATGCTTTGGCGCGCGCTCTAGTGTCTGCGGATCGGTATAAGTGACCGAATAGACCGTATATCGGCCATCTGATGTCACCGTTGGCGACCCCAAGCGCGGCATGGTGATAAGGTCGCGCGCGGTCATCGGCGGTTTGCTAACGCCCGCAATGGCGGTTTCATTTGGGGCGGTTTCATTTGGGGCGGTTTCATTTGGCGCGGTTTCATTTGGGCGACCGTTTGTGACGTGATTATCGGCGGCCATATTGTCGGCGGCCAGCGGCCCACCAAACGAGAACGAGGTCACAAACAGCGGAGCGGCCAAAAGAAGGCGCGATGATTTGATAAGTCCCATGTTGCCAACGCTAACCCCAACACCAGAAGGTTTCCAGCGAAACCAGAGTTATTGGGTTTTTAGCTGCGCTTTCCAGCGATGCGGGCGATTTCGGCCTGCACCATTTTCTCAACCATACCAGGCAGATTCTTGTCGAGCCATTCTGCAAGCATCGGGCGCATCAATTCACGCGCAAGCCCCTCAAGAGAGGTCTCACCTGACCGCACGATTTGCGGTTTTGCACCGGGTTCGGCGAGCATTGCGAGCGCCGCGAGGTTTTCCTGCATAGCGCCGCGTGTCTGTTCGCCGATCAACGGTGCGTACTCTGCGCTGTCATCATCATTTGCTTCAAAGTCGACCACATTTGAGAGTTCAAGCTCACTCAGATCGAGGATTTCATCCTCAGATGCCTTGCCCGCTTCCTCGTTTGAACGGCTGGCGGCGAGATCATTACCCTCGGTGCGGTTGCGGCGTTTGGCATCAGCAGCGGATGCGCGACTGTCGCGCTCCATTACGTTCTTGATCGATTCCAATATCTCTTCGACCGAAGGTTCGCCGTTCTTGCTCAAGGAAATTCCCCAATTCCACATTAACCATTACGAATCGCGGTTTAAGGCGTTTCGCGAGGTTCCAATACGGGGCCTATGAAAGCCTCAGCGGCCTCAATGTCAACGGTTCTCGTCGATTTTGGTTCGGGTTCAGGATCGCGATCCCAATCCCAAAGCTTGCCTCGCACGCGTTCGTAATTGACCTGAGGATCGTAGAGCGGCCCGCCAGTATCAAGGTTGAGATCGCGTGCTTCTGCGCGGCCCATGGCGGCAAGCAAGGTGAAGCCTGCGACATAGGCATTGCGCCTTGCCGTCACGAGGTTGGCGCGCGCAAGGAGCAATTCCTGCTCAGCGTTGAGAACATCGATAATCGTACGATTGCCGATGGAATTTTCTGCGCGCACGCCTTCGAGACTGACTTCAGCGGCTTCGACGGCGGCTATGGAGCTTTCAATCACGGCGTTGGACGCTTGCCAGCTTGCATAGGCCGAGCGGGTCTGTTGGATGACGCTGCGCTCAGTGGCAATGACTTGCTCCAAAGCCGCACTTTCGCGCGCGCCCGCCTGACGTTGGCGCGCGGCGGTCAGACCACCTTGGAAAATCGGAATGGTGAGCCGCACTCCGGCGTTGGCTGTCTTCTCACTCTGTGCGAACTCTGCGGCAACGGGCCCGCCCAGCGTGCCGAAGAAATCACTGTAATCGCCATTGGCAAACAGGCCGATTGTCGGGAGGCGTCCTGCGCCGGCAACTTCGGTGTCATACCCTGCTGCCACTGCGCGCTCCTTGGCAGCGATCACATCAGGGTTGTTTTCAAGCGCTGTTACGACTGCCAAGCCGACTGTTTCAGGAAGACCTGGAAGAGGGGGCGGCGCTTCGAGGTTGTCGGGCGCACGGCCCACCAGCTGAATATATGTCTCACGCGCGGTCACGAGATTGGCGTAGGCGGTCCGCAGGTCCCCTTGAGCGACCGCAAGGCGAGAGCCTGCCTGTGCCACATCGGTGCGGGTAAGGTCGCCAATTTCAAACCGGTCGCTTGTCGATTGAAACGTCACTTCGAGCACTTCGGCCTGATTGGCCGCAAGCTGTGCCAGCGCCTGTGTACGAAGCACATCCATGTAGGCGGCAACGGCTTGGCTGAAAACGGAGCTTTCCGTGGCGCGCAAAGTCGCTTGACCTGCTGCAACCCGCTCTTCTGCAGCGCGAATACCGTTGCGCACAGCGCCGCCCGAATAGATCGGCACTTGAAGCTGTGCATTGACGCCCAGGTTACGCTCTGGTGCGGTAAAGGCGTTCGCAGACTGCTGGATAAACTCGATATGAGTGGCTGTTACGTTCACACTCGGTAAGCCCGGCGCACGCTGGATCGGGACGTTCTCGTCCTCAGCACGCTGCGTGGCGCGTGCGCCTTCTAGGGTTGGATTGGTGTTGTAAACCGAAACCAGCGCATCGCGCAAAGTGTCCGCCTGAGCGACGCTTGCCCCCATCAAAAGGGCAGCAACGCTTGTGCAGGAGGCAAGCTTAAAAGCCCGATAGGAGCAAGGTTTGATTGTCACGAAAAGGTCCATTCTCTGGGCTGGTCAAAGGCGTGGAGCAGCGGAATTCCGATGTCAGCGACAGGCTCAAGCGAGAGGTGGCCAACGACCTTGCGGCCAGATGCAAGGCGGGTGACGCCGCGCAAGAGCAAGCCGGAGACAATTGTGCCCTCTTCCTCGAGAGCATCGCTTAAACCTTGGGTCAGCGCCTCAATCGCACCGTCGATCAGGATCATGGAATAGGTGCCTTTGATCGCAGAACCCTCGGCCGCATCCTTGGCAGCCACAACGGTCACATCTGCCACAAGCGGGCGCACAAGCTCAGCGAGGTAGCCGGTGCCGCCCTCAACGATAAGCACGCGGTCAGAGGGCATGGGCGCTGCTTCAAGCAAGAGTTTTCCGTAAAACAATGGCGAGGCAAGATGTGCATCGGGCCCAATGGATACCGAGCGGTCGATATAGGCAAGGCTGGCCTTGTCCTCTGGCAAAAATGCTTCGCGCGGGACAGAGTTCATACGGCCAAGGACAAATTCCTCGTTCACGCCGCTGGTGCGAAGCTGGCTGTCGATCATGGCTTTACGCGCGGTTTCGCTATTGGCGCTCTTGGTCACTGACATGGTGGTATCGCTCATATTTTTTCCAAGCGCTGTATTATGCTCATAACACAGCTCGTCAACCCTACTTAGCTCTCGGAGCCAAGACTTCCAAGCCATTAGGTAAACTTGCGTGAGCTTCCCTTTGACCTGTCACCGTCAGGCGTCATATGGGGCACAAAGTAACACAGGAATCCCGGTTCGACCGAAGAATGGAGAGTTTCGATGAGTGACATGAAGCAAACAGGTGGCGCTGATGGAAAAGATTCGCGTCAAGTGCACAACGATGGTGCGATCTTCGGTGCGACCGGCGATGTGCGGATCGAAACGGATTCTCTTGGCGAAGTGGCCGTTCCCATCGATGCTCACTGGGGCGCGCAGTCACAGCGCAGCCTGTATAATTTTGCGATTGGTACAGAGACGATGCCCGCTCCGCTGGTAAAGGCGCTGGGTATTCAAAAGCAATCAAGCGCGAAGGCCAATATGGAATTGGGCGTGCTTTCTGAAGAGATCGGCAATGCCATTGTCGCAGCAGCGGGCGAAGTGATTGATGGCACGCTTGCCGATCAGTTTCCTTTGAGTGTTTGGCAGACGGGTTCGGGCACACAGTCCAATATGAACGCGAACGAAGTCATCGCGAGCCGCGCGAATCAGATCCTGACCGGCGTTCATGGTGGTAAGGAGCCGGTTCACCCCAACGATCATTGCAACATGGGGCAAAGCTCAAACGACACCTTCCCAACCGCAATGCACATTGCTGCTGGCTGTGAGACGATTGAGCAGCTTATCCCTGCGCTTGGGCACCTTCACGGCGCATTGGATGCCAAGGCGAAAGAATACGCGGACATTGTGAAGATTGGCCGCACTCACTTGCAAGACGCAACGCCTCTGACCCTGGGTCAGGAGTTTTCGGGCTATGCCAAGCAGGTTGAATATTCGATTGCGCGGATTGAAAACGCGCTCCCCCGCGTGCTTGAACTTGCGCAGGGCGGTACGGCTGTGGGGACCGGCATCAATTCCAAAGCAGGCTTTGCAGAGAAATTTGCAGCGCAAGTGGCGAACATCACCGGCCATGCGTTCGTAACGGCTCCCAACAAGTTTGAAGCACTCGCCGCGCATGATGCCTTGGTCGAACTGGCAGGCGCGCTGAACTCCACCGCCGTTAGCTTGATGAAGGTTGCCAACGATATCCGCCTGCTTGGTTCTGGCCCGCGTTCGGGTCTGGGTGAAATTGCGCTACCTGCCAATGAGCCGGGCTCCTCGATCATGCCGGGCAAGGTCAATCCAACGCAGTGCGAGGCGCTGACTATGGTGTGCGCGCAGGTTATGGGCAATGCCACCACCGTCAGCGTTGCAGGCTCTCACGGGCACCTTGAGCTCAACGTCTTCAAGCCGGTGATGATCTACAATGTCCTGCAATCCGTGCGCCTTCTGTCGGATGCCTCACGCAGCTTTGCCGACAACTGCGTTGTCGGGATTGAGGCGAACACCGCCCGCATCGACCAGCTGATGAATGAAAGCCTGATGCTTGTCACAGCACTGAACCCGCACATCGGCTACGACAACGCCGCAAAAATCGCGAAGAAAGCGCATGGCGATGGAACGACGTTGAAAGAAGCCGCGCTTGAGCTTGGCCTTCTTACCGAAGAACAGTTTGCGCAGTGGGTGGTGCCAGCCGATATGATCAAGCCGCGCGCTTGACGCCAATGTGCAAGGCCGGGCTGGATGAAGACTGGACTTGTTGAAGACTGGCCTTGTTGAAGACTGGGCTCGTTCAGGGTCGATCCCAATCGACGAAAAGAGCTTTTGCGCCGACGACCGGTTGGCGCTTTGGCTTGTAAAGCGCTATCTCGGCCTTTCAGTATGGATTTAAGCCGCACTCCCGAAACGCCCGTCAAAAAGGGCTCGGCAAGCGTACCGTTTCGCACGGTATTGCTGTCGGCCGTATTGCTTTGGGGGGCGTATTTCCTCCTTATTACCCTTCGTACCTATGTCTTTGAATTGGACATGCAGGTGGAGATGGCTGCGCGCAGGTTTCTCGTAACCCTCGCAGCGATTGGGCTCACTTTCGTTTTGTGGGCGCTTTTGCGCCTCGTCGACCGGTTTTCTCTATGGATCAAAATCTTCGCCGCGAGCCTGTTTGCTATCCCCGTTGCGGGCGCGATTGGCCAAATCAACCACTTCGTTTTCGAAGACATACAGACCGAGTTGCAGGCCAAATTCGCCGAAGAGCGCGGGTTTCGCTTCGATGGTGAAGGCAATCTGATTTTTGACCTTCCCGAAGGTGTGACCGTTCCAGCGCCAGGACCAGACGGGTCCAGCACCTTTGAACAATCTGAGAGCCTTATCATCGTAGAGGCTGAACAGGCCGGGAGCACGTGGCGTTCGGTTCTGGAAATTGCGCTTGGTCGATATTTCCTTTTGCTTGCGTGGTCATCGACCTATTTTGCGCTGCTTGCGGGTACAAAGGCGCGCGTGGCTGAACGGCGTGAACAACAATTTCGCTCCGCAGCAAAAGCGGCGGAGCTCAGGTCCTTGCGCTATCAGGTGAACCCGCATTTTCTCTTTAACACGCTCAATTCCCTGTCCGCTTTGGTGATGACCGGCAAAGCAGAACAGGCCGAGCGCATGATCCAGACGATGAGCCGGTTCTATCGCCACAGTCTGGCTGATGAGCCGACCAGCGATGTGACACTCAAAGACGAATTCGACCTCCAAAAGCTTTATCTCGACATCGAAGCGGTGAGGTTTCCCGAAAGGTTGAAACCTGTGTTCAACCTTCCTGAGAGCCTTGAAGAGGCGCGGGTCCCCGGCATGATCCTTCAGCCGCTGGTTGAAAACTCGGTCAAATATGCTGTCTCTGCTGTGACGCGGCCGGTGACCGTGACCGTGGCTGCGCATGAGGAATTTGACCGGCTGGTCATCACGATCAGCGATGATGGCCCCGGCATACCAGAAGGCGCGCCGCATGGCTTTGGTATTGGCCTTGCCAATGTAAGCGACCGGCTCGAAGCGCGCTTTGGTTCCGATATTGCCTTTACCTCCACCCCGGTTCCAGGCGGATACAGAACGGAAATTCGAATCCCGCTCTCTAAACCCAGAGATTTCAAACCCCGAGACTAGTTAGATAAGAGGTGATTCTTGGCCAAAGCTGAAAGCGAAGACGCTCAAATCAAACTGCGCACTTTGATTGTGGATGATGAGCCTTTGGCCGTGGAGCGGATCCAGGTGATCTGCGCCGAACTTTCTGCGATAAATGTCGTGGGCACGGCGAGCGACGGGGCAGCAGCGCTGCGGCTTGCCGAAAAGCTTGAGCCTGATCTCGTGCTGCTCGACATGACTATGCCAGAACTTGATGGCCTTGGTGTCGCGCGAAAGTTTGCCGAAGACAGCAATCCGCCAGCGGTGATCTTTGTGACCGCCCATGATCATTTTGCAGTCGAAGCCTTTGATCTTGAAGCGATTGATTATGTTCTAAAACCCGTTTCATCGGAGCGCCTCGACCGAGCGATTGAACGCGCTGTGGCCCGAAAGGGCGAGCGCAAAGCCCCTGCCAGCAAATGGCTCGAAGAGCTGTGGGTCCCGCACCGCTCTGAACTGTTACGCATTGCGGTGAGCGAAGTGCATCAGATTGATGCAGAGCGCGACTATGTCCGCCTTCATGTCGGTGATCCGGTGACGAGCGCTGAAACGGGGCGCTCTTATCTTTTGCTTCAAACCATTGCGGGTCTTGAAGACAGGTTGGACCCAGAGCAGTTTATTCGCATCCACCGTTCGACCATCTTGCGCCGCGATAACATTCGGGGCCTGCGGCATGATGGGCTCGGTGTGTGGTCAGCAGAGCTGCAAAATGGTGAGGCTTTAAGGATCGGGCGGACCTATCTTTCCAAAGTGAAAGCCATGGCGGGGCGTTAAGCGCCACGCTGATTGTCGAAGGAGTTCAGTCGGGCTGAAAAGGCCTGCAAGTGGGCCCATACGCGTCCTGGAAAGCGCTCCCGAAAGCGCTCGGTGCGCAGCGACAAAGCGGCGCTGTGCAAAGCTAAAAGAAGCAGCCCGAACCCCGGGACTGAGTAGGGTTCGGGCCGCAGTGTTTGCGCTCCTATATCGGGGTAAGATAAGGGGCGCAGGAGTGAACGCGTGAGTTAGCCGCCGCGCCGTTGGTCAGACATGATGGTTGCTACCTGCTTTTTGGCGCCGGCGCGGGCGTTTGCGAGGCAGGCGTCAAGCTCAGGGGAGCGAAGGCGCGTACCGATACGGTTTTCATGGACGCTGCACACACTGCGCGCGGCCGCTTCAATGCGTTGCTCAAGCCGCTTCTGGCCTGCTGGGGAAGCAAGGTTCAAATCGGCATAATCAACCATCTTGGTGTGGACCTCGGCGCTACCTGCAAAAGCAGGGCTGGCCGTCATTGCAAGAGCGAGGGTGGCGGTTGCCATTGTGGCAAAATTACGGGTTTTCATAACTACTCTCCATCAAAGCACTAAAGGCTGGGTTCGAAGGGGGCCGAACCGGGCCAGAATTTGGCGATGCCGCCTTTTGTGCTGTGATTAAGGGTTACCCAAAGCCTTCGCCCGCGTCATTTCATGCTCGACGAAACCACTTGTAGTCGTCGATTGAGGGCGTGGGAAATGACCGAGTGCTTAAGCGTGCTGACGAACAGCCTATTTCAAAGGACGAGGGGTTTCGCCATATTGTCACACATGATGTGGGCTTATCGATCATCCTTTTGGCCAACTTTTTCGCCATCTTTTCTGCTTGCAAGGGCGCTGTGAAAGCGCTTGGGGCTTAGCGGCATGACAACACGCCTTTTCCATATCAGCGACGTCCATTTCGGGGTCGAGAACCGGGCTGCCCTCGAGACAGTCGCTTTGGCCGTGCATGATGAGCGGCCCGATGCGCTTGTTTGCACAGGGGATCTGACGCAGCGTGCCACCCGGTCCCAGTATAGAGCGGCAGCGGACTGGTTTCGCCAGTTTGATGTGCCTGTCTGGATTGATCCGGGCAATCATGACATGCCTTATTATAACCTTTGGGAGCGCTTCAAGCGGCCATATGACCGGTACAATGCCTTGCGCAAAGCCGTGGCAATAGAGCGCTTTGAAACTGACGATGTGGTGCTGATCCCGCTTAAGACCACAGTGCGATCACAAAACCGGTGGCCGTGGTCTGATGGACACATAACCGAGGCATCTGAGGCACGCACTTGTGAGGATCTGGCGCGCTATAATGATGACCCTCGGCACATTATCGTGACCGCGCACCATCCGTTGCATGGGCCGGTCGCAGGCGGGCCCAATGATACAATCCGCGGGGATGAAGTGATCGCGACCCTCGCGTCAGGCGGCATGGATGCGGTCTTGACCGGGCATATTCACAAACCCTTCTCCGAAATCCGCGCAGGTTCGGGTTGGAGCACCCATGTTATTGGGGCTGGCACCCTTTCGACCCGGCTTCGTGGAGGTTTTCCACCGTCCTACAATGTGCTGACCTGCGTGCGCGGCGAACCGATACAGGTCGAACTAAGAGGTTTTCAGTAACTTGACGTTTACCTCGACGCCGCGAAATTTAACCTTTCTTAGAGGTTCGCATTTAACGACCCTGCGCTGATATTGTGTGTGCACGGGATTCGCACGCGAAGGTGCGGGTAACAACAGTTGGAGTGTGTTCGATGGACCTATTGAAAGCGATGGGATTGAGCTCTCTTTTGACGCTCTGCATTGCGCTCGTAATTGGATCGCAAGGGACAAGCGGCGGCGCATTGGCCATTTATGCGATTACCTTTGATGGGTTTCGCTTTTTCTGGTCATGGCCAGTCTTCCTTTGCGGGAGTGGCTTTGGCTGGGGGATTATGCTGCTTCAGCGCTGACTGTTCGCGAAGCGCAAAAGAAAGGGGCAGCCTCCTCGTGGAAGCTGCCCCTTTTCGTATCTTGAGAAGGGCGGTGTGGCCGCCCCCAAATATCAGCGCTTGCTGAACTGGAAGCTACGACGGGCTTTCGCGCGGCCGTATTTCTTACGCTCAACCACACGGCTGTCACGGGTGAGGAAGCCAGCGGC
The DNA here is from genome assembly GCF_000715015.1 of Erythrobacter longus. Taxonomy (GTDB): domain Bacteria; phylum Pseudomonadota; class Alphaproteobacteria; order Sphingomonadales; family Sphingomonadaceae; genus Erythrobacter; species Erythrobacter longus. The sequence goes on along the minus strand of NZ_JMIW01000005.1, from coordinate 81,073 downwards.
TTTCACCGTGCTGCGCAGCTCAGGCTCGTACTTGGTAAGAGCTTGGCTGATACCGTGCTTCACCGCGCCAGCCTGACCCGAAAGGCCGCCGCCCTTAACGGTTGCGACGATGTCATACTGGCCAGTGCGATCGGTGATGCCGAAAGGCTGGTTGATGATGAGGCGAAGCGTTGGACGTGCAAAATACACTTCCTGATCCTTGCCGTTCACAGTAATCTTGCCGGTGCCAGGCTTGAGCCAGACGCGTGCAGTTGCGTCTTTACGGCGACCAGTTGCATAGGCGCGGCCTTGTGCGTCGAGTTCTTGCTCGCGCAGAGGCGTAGCTGGGTTTTGGGCGATTTCCGCCGCATCCGCAGCCGGTGCATCCGCAGCGATGTCTTTAAGATCAGCGAGATCGGAGACGGTGTTGTTTTCGTCAGCCATTATGCAGAAACCTTGTTCTTACGGTTCATCGAAGCAACGTCGAGCACTTCGGGCTTCTGCCCGTCGTGTGGGTGCTCGGTGCCGTTATAGAGGTGCAAAGCGCGCATCTGATCGCGGCCCAATGGACCACGCGGGATCATACGCTCGATCGCTTTTTCAAGCACACGCTCAGGAAAACGACCGCCCAGAACCTTCTCAGGGGTGGTTTGCTTGATGCCGCCGGGGTGACCGGTGTGCTTGTAATAGATTTTGTCGGTGTTTTTCTTGCCGGTGAACTTCACCTTGCCCGCGTTGATGATGATCACGTGATCGCCACAATCGACATGGGGGGTGTAGCTTGGCTTGTGCTTACCGCGCAGAATATTGGCGACGATCGATGCAAGGCGACCGACCACAAGGCCGTCGGCATCGATGATATGCCATTTCTTTTCGACCTCTGCCGGTTTCACCGACGCGGTCTGTTTGCTGAGAGCCTTCATGGCTGATGCGTCCTTAAATCAAGGGTTTCTCGAAACTGGTTGTGGTTCGCTGCTTGCGAATCACAGCCGATAGACAGCGTTGCCTGTCCATCGAAGTGGGGCGCATTTGTCGCTTTAGGGGCTTCAAGTCAAGCAAATCCGGGGGTTTCGGGGGTGGTAAAATAATACCTCTCGCGCGATTGAGGCTATTTGAGGCTCTGATTCAACCACTCCAGCGTCTTGGGAGGTGTTGCATCAACCAACCACCCCATAATCGCCGGCGTCTCATAGGGGTGTAGCTCCTCCAGACGCTTGGTCAGGGCGCGCAGTTGACCGGCCGTCGTCTTGAACAGGACCGCTGTCTCAGTCTCGCTCGACACTTCGCCATTCCAAGTAAAGACTGACTCTACGCCGGGCAGGATGTTGGCGCAGGCGATGCGTTTTTCTTCGAGTAATGTGCCCGCAATTGCCCGGGCGGTCTTGGCATCGGGGAAGGGGCACCAGACGAGCGCTGCTTGCGGGTCACCGCTCATGCGCTGAGCTTGACCTTGCCATCAGAATGCATTGCCCAGGCGGTGCTCGCGACGAGCAAGGCACCGGTTAATTGGTGAGCCGCTGCAATCCAAAGCTCAACCCCGCTCATGACCGTCGCAATCCCAAGGATGACCATAAAGCCGAACGCGCTGTGAACTGCTATTGAAGCGGCGCGGTCCGTTTTCCGCACTCGCCGCGCGAGATAGATCAGCGCTGCGACAGCGATCCATGCCCACCAGCGGTGGAGGAAATGCAAGAGGAAGGGGTCATTGGTGAGTGTCGCAAAGAACCCGCCCTCAAAGCTCACCTCTGGGACCAGCCGCCCGTTCATCAGCGGCCAGTCATAGGCGGCATGGCCAGCATTGAGCCCTGCCACCCATGCGCCAAGCAGCAGCTGGATAAACAATACGCCCGCTACAATGGCGGAAGGGGTTGTGAGCTTTGCTGGTAGAGCATCGGGATTGCTCGGCAAATTGCGCAGGTCCCGCGCGGTCCAAACAAGCCCGCCGAGCAGGAACAGAGCAGTGAGCAGATGCGCTGAGAGGCGAAAGTGGCTCACATCGGTCAGGTCCGTGCCAACGCCCGAGTTCACCATATACCAGCCAAGCGCACCCTGACCGCAGATGAGGGCAAACATCGCAAGAAGGCGCGGCTTGTAGCCTTTGGGAATGGTCTTCTTCACCCAGAACCAGACCATCGGCAGCAAGAAGGCAAGCCCGATTACACGGCCAAGGATGCGGTGAAACCATTCCCAGAAATAGATGAACTTGAACTTCGCAAGGTCCATACCCGCAGGGCCGCTTTCAAACTTGAATTCGCCCGTTTGCTTATAGAGCTCATACTCGGCCAACCAGGCCGCATCGTTTAGCGGGGGCAGGATACCGGTCACAACGCTCCAGTGGGTGATCGAAAGGCCGCTTTCGGTCAGGCGGGTAATGCCGCCAACAAGGACGATCAGCACGACAAGGCCAGCCACAGCCTCAAGCCAGCGGGCAAGCGCAAGCGGCCGTGCAAGCGCACTGGGGGCCGGTTGAAAGGCGGTATGAGGAGCGGTGGTAGCCATAATTGCGCACTAAATGTGCCTGAACCCGCGCGCAAGCAAGTGCGTTTGCGGAAACGCAGCGTTACGTCTTGTGCAAGCGAGGCTTGCGCCGCTGTGCGAGGGCTCTATTTGAAGGGCCATGAGCGACACTATTTCCATCACGCTGAACGGCGAACCGCGCCAGACTTCTGCCACCACTATCGCCGCGCTTGTGCGCGAGCTTGAACTGGAGCCTGCAAAAGTGGCGGTTGAGCGCAATCGGGAGATCGTCCCGCGTTCGACCTTGGAAGATGCCCCATTGGCTGAAGGTGACACGCTCGAGATCGTCCACTTTGTGGGTGGGGGCGACCATCAGGCCGATACTTGGACCGTTGCTGGCCACACCTTTACCTCGCGCCTGATCGTGGGCACCGGCAAATATAAGGACTTTGAGCAGAACGCCGCGGCTGTTGAGGCAAGCGGTGCGGAAATCGTGACCGTGGCCGTGCGCCGGGTCAATGTCACCGACCCCAAAGCGCCCATGCTCACTGACTTCATTGACCCCAAGAAAGTCACCTATCTTCCCAACACCGCCGGGTGCTTTAACGCTGATGATGCAATCCGCACGCTGCGGCTGGCGCGGGAAGCAGGGGGCTGGGACCTTGTAAAGCTCGAAGTGCTGGGCGAAGCGCGCACGCTTTATCCCAATATGAAAGAGACGCTTGAGGCGACCGAAGTGCTCGCCAAAGAGGGGTTCAAGCCGATGGTCTACTGTGTCGACGACCCCATCGCGGCCAAGCAATTGGAAGACGCAGGCGCGGTCGCGATCATGCCCTTGGGCGCGCCGATTGGTTCTGGCCTTGGTATTCAAAACCAGGTGACCATCCGCCTGATCGTAGAAGGCGCGTCAGTGCCCGTCCTTGTGGACGCAGGCGTTGGTACAGCGTCCGATGCAGCGGTGGGTATGGAGCTTGGCTGCGACGGCATCTTAATGAACACCGCCATTGCCGAGGCGAAAGACCCCATCCGCATGGCCCGCGCGATGAAGCTGGCCGTCGAAGGCGGACGCGAGGCTTATCTTGCTGGCCGCATGGGAAGGCGCAAATATGCGGATCCGTCCAGCCCGCTTGCCGGTCTGATCTAGCTTGCCGATATGCTGACCGAATTGTAAATCCTCCGCCTTGGTTACTACGTATTAACCATAGGCTGTCACATCCGTTTTCTGAAGTCAGGAGACGATGAATGACACTTGCCAGCACCTCGACCTTGACCATTGGCGAAATGCGCGAATTTGCAGGGTTCACCCCCGCCGAGCAGCGCTACATCAAGCGCAGCCTCGATATCGGGCTTTCGCGCTGTGATGCTTTTCGCCTGTGGGGCCGCACAGAGGACGAGAATGTCGCAATCCGCCGGCAATATGTCGCCTATCAGGACTTGCGGTCCTTGCGTGGGTTAGTCCCGCAAGAAGGCGGCATTGGCGAGATTGAGTGCTTTGTCGGCAAATGCATCCGCATCGCTGCCTTTGACCTTGGCCAGGAACGGATCGAAAGCTTCTCCGCCTTCCGCTTCCTTTATGAGCGCCTCTTGGGTGCCCAAGTGCGCCCCTATCTGCCAAGCGTATTCTGCGCTGCCGCAGCATTACCGCTTATCCGGCCAGACCACCGCAAAGTTCTGTTGCAAAGCTTGAGCGAAGCCGCCGCCACAGCACCCGCATGGTCAGAGCGTCAGCCAAGCTTCCTTCCCGAATATGTCGAGGATGTGGAAGCGGCGTGAATGCGTCTGACCTGAAGCCCTTGAGCGCGCACCAAATTGCGCGCGCTGAAATAGAGGCTTGGCGAGGCAAATGTATTGATCTTTTTGCTCGTGGTGAGAGAGCAATTATCTCTGCACTCCAAACGGCTCAAGCCTCCGGAAAGGAGGTTAAAATCAGCCCAATGGCTGGACCCCGCTTCTCAGAAATACAGTCACTCATCTTGAAGGTTGATGCCACCCAAAAGCAACGCGATGCCGCATCTGCCGCAATAAACCTCTGGCAGGAGGTTGAACCAAAGCGCGCGTTTCTGGCGCACGGCGAGCTTACCACGCTGCTAGAAGCGCAAGGGGGATGGCATGCCCGGTTTGACCTCACCCGGGTTAAGGCCAACACGCCAATTGAAGAGCAATGGGTGCTGGACCGTCCAGAGACAACTAAGTTTAACGACCGTCTGAAGAGCGGCTTTGTTTCCCTTTCGTGCGAACTTGGTTCTCTACGAAAGAGGCTCTAGCTCACCGACGATACATCCCATCGATCCGCTCCTGATACCGGTCACGGATCTTATGACGGCGGATTTTCATGCTCGGAGTCATCTCTTCGTTCTCGATGGTGAAGGCTTCGTCCGCAAAGGCGAAGCTCTTGACCTTTTCGACCACTGAGAGGTCCTTGTTCGTCCGGTCCACTGCCGCACGCACTGCGTTTTTGAAGGCGGGGAGGTCTTGCAGGGCGGCTAGGTCAAATTTCTCGTCATTCGCCCGCGCCCATTCCAATGCCCATTCCGCATCGGGCACGATGAGTCCCACGACATAAGGCCGGTTGTCACCGCTCACCATCGCCTGAGCGATCTCAGGTTGCAGGGTTAGCATGCCTTCAACCTTTTGCGGGGCGACATTGTCGCCCTTGTCGTTGACGATCATGTCTTTCTTGCGGTCGGTGATCTTGATCCTGCCACCTTCATCGATCAGGCCAATGTCGCCTGTGTGAAGCCAGCCATCCTTAACCGTGCGCGCCGTTTCGGCCTTATTGCGCCAATAGCCGTGCATGACGAGCTCGCCTGCGCACAGGATCTCTCCATCTTCAGCGATCTTGATATTGACTCCGCGCATCGGCGGACCAACGGTGTCCATGCGAAGGCCTGTCCTTGGCCGGTTGCAGCTCATGATGGGGCCTGCTTCGGTCTGGCCATACCCTTGCAGCATGGTGAGGCCCATCGCTTGGAAGAAATTGCCAACGTCGGGGTTAAGCGGCGCGCCGCCTGAAACCATGGCTTTCAATCGCCCACCAAACTTGGCGCGGATTTTCGGGCGCAGGGTCTTTTCAACCAGCATATCCAGCGGCCGGTCGCGCAGGCGTTTTTTGCCGCCGCGCGAATTGCCGCTGATCTTGAGCGCTGCATCCATCATGAAATTGGCGACTTTGCCCTGCTTTTCGATCTGCTTCATGATGCGCGTGCGCAGCACTTCGAACAGGCGCGGGACCACGACCATGATGGTGGGCCGGGTTTCTTCGATATTGGAGGCCAGTTTTTCGAGCCCCTCGGCATAGAAAATCTCAGCGCCCACACCGATAGGCAGATATTGCCCGGCGGAATGTTCGTATGCGTGGCTGAGCGGCAGGAAGGACAAGAACCGTTCGTCCGTAATGCCAAAATCATTGATGAGAATTTCCGCCGCGCCCGATACATTGCAAAGGATCGCGCCGTGGTGCTGCATTACTCCGCGCGGCGCCCCGCCGGTGCCGCTGGTGTAAATGAGGCAGGCAAGATCATTGCGGCCCATATCCGCAATCCGGGCATCGACGATCGCGCGCGCCGCTTTTGCATCGCCAGCGGTCATGTCGTCCCAATTGTGGTATTCAAAGCTGCTCGCCTGGCGCCGCTTAAGATCGTCAATCCCGATCACAAAATCGGTACAGCCCGTCTCTCCAATCGCGCCCACCAATGGGGCAAGAAGCTTCTCATTGGAGACGATCACGGCGCGTGCGCCGGAATTGTCGAGAATATGGGCATGATCGCGCTGAGTGTTGGTGATGTAGGTCGGGACCGAAACGCAGCCCGCTGCCATGATCGCAAGATCGGCAATGCACCATTCCGGGCGGTTTTCGGAAACAAGCGCCACCCGGTCGCCAGCATTCAAGCCAATCCGGCGCAGGTTTTCGGCAAGCAGACACACAGCCTTGGCCACCTCGCTCCAGCTTTGCGTGGTCCATTCGCCATCAACCTTGCGCCCGAGAAAGGGGGCATCCCCCTTTTCATCGGCGCGTTTCAGGAACAGCTCGACAAGGTTGTTTGCACAATCAACGTCTTGCAGGATCAGATCGTCATTGGGATCAATCACAGGCGGCGCATATGGGGCGTTCACAGATTAGGGCTCCTCATCGCGTATGCCTGCGCCAGAAAGCCGGCACGGCAACGCTCATATCTCTCTCAAAAGTCGAAATAAGCGATGATTGGCGGGGCGGCAAGAGATACCCCGTCAAGCTCAAGGCGCGTTCGCAGCTGCCTCTGGATCGACCTCTTCTGTTGGCGTGTAGGACAAAAGGTCAGCGATCCGCGGGTCGCCTGCCGCTTCCCAACCGTCGTCTGTCCTGCGCAAAGCATTGGTTTTACCGCGCGGGGCAATCACCCGGATTTGTTCATGGCCAAGCGCTTTAAGCTCATCGACCATGCCAGCAACAATGCCGCCTTCTTCGGTGATGGCAACTGGTCCAAACGCCATAAACAAGGGCAGGTTGAGAGCATCCTTAGCGCTCATCCCGAAATCAAGGACGCCAATGATGGACCGGGTCACTTGCACAGGGATAGTCGGTCCGCCCGCTGCGCCGATCACCAAAACGACCTCGCCCTGCTCATCGAACACGATTGTAGGGGCCATGGAAGAGCGCGGGCGCTTGCCGCCTTCGACACGGTTTGCGACCGGCTTTCCGTCTGCAACCGGGTTGGTGCTGAAATCGGTGAGTTCGTTGTTGAGGTAGAAGCCGCCCCAATGGAGGCCTGACCCCCATGCTCCCTCGATGGTTGAGGTGTAACTTACCGCATTGCCTTCGCCGTCGACGATTGCAAAATGGGTGGTGCCGTTTTCGGCTGGTTCGTCGCCATCGCCGCGGGCGAGGGGGGCTCCGGGCGGTGTCCCGGCTTCTGCTTCTTCGAGCGCCTTTGCAGGGTCCAACAATGCGCTTCGGCTGGAGAGATAGGCGGGGTCGACAAGCCCTGCGACAGGCACAGATACGAAGTCTTCATCGCCGATGTAGAGTTCACGATCGGCATAGGCGAGGCGCTGCGAATCGAGGAAGAGGTGCCAGAATTGGGGGCTGTTTGGGCCAAGAGCAGCGACATCGAACCGTTCGAGTTGAGCCAGCATCTGTCCAACCGCAACGCCGCCAGACGAGGGTGGGCCCATGCCGCACACTTTGTAGGCGCGATAGGGAACACAGACGGGATCGCGCTGCTTGGCGGTGTAGGATGAGACATCGGTCGCTGTCATGCGGCCATCTTGCGGGGTTTCGCCTGCGACATAGGCGGCAAATTCGGCGGCGCTGTCATCGTAAAAGGCCGAGGCCCCTTTAGCTGCCAGCATCTCGAACGTGGCGGCCAATTCGGGGACTTTAATCGTCGCTCCGACAGGCAAAGCTTCGCCGTCTGCGCCATAGAATATAGCGCGCGCAGCCTCGGTTTTGCCTGCTCGGTCGACCCGGCCGCTCAACGATGCGTGCAGGCGGCGGTTTACAACGAAACCATCGCGCGCCAGGGCAATTGCGGGCTCAAACAGGTCAGCCCAAGGCAGCTTACCGTACCTTTCATGGGCCTTTGCAGCGAGGGCGATGTTGCCCGGAACACCCACACTAAGCCCCGAGATAGTGCGCATCTCGAAGGGCAGCCGCTCGCCTTCTGCATCAAGGAAACGGTTGCCCGTTGCCGACTTTGGCGCGGTTTCCCGGCCGTCAAATGTGACAAGCTCACCATCGCCCGCACGCAACATAAAGCCGCCTCCGCCAATGCCAGAGCTTTGCGGTTCAACCACGGTAAGCGCCAGCATCACCGCAATCGCAGCATCCGTTGCAGATCCGCCTTTTGCTAAAATCGCCTCACCCGCAGCGGTCGCTCGTGGATCAGCGCTGCTGACGGCGCCAAGGTCAATAGGGTCGGAGACCGCTCTCTCAATCGGCGGCGGGGTGCTTGAAAGAGGTGCGGGCGCATTGCTGCATCCGGACAGGCCAAGAGCAAACGGGGCTAAGATTGCGACGTGTTTTAGCATGGGCAAGCTAGCTATTCGCTTCCAACCGCCTCCGCAATGCTTGAGACGCCCTCGCGCTCCATTATCCGGGCAAGACCCCGGGCGATTTGTGCGCCCAATGTGGGGCCGTGATAAACCATTGCGGAATAAAGCTGAACGAGGCTGGCTCCGGCGCAGATCCGTTCCCAGGCGTGTTCAGCCGTGGCGATACCGCCCACTCCGATCAAAGGAATAGCCCCGCCAGTGGCCGCCCGGAAATCCCGGACCCGCTGAAGCGCAAGCTGGCGCAGTGGTTGTCCTGACAGCCCCCCGGTTTCGCCTGCATGGCGCGAGGTCAGCCCGTCGCGCGAAATGGTTGTGTTGGACACGATCAGCGCGCCAAGCCCCTTATCCATCGCAATGCGCGAAATCGCGTCAATGTCTTGGGGCTCGAGATCAGGCGCCACTTTAAGGAACATCGGCGGCAGACTGCCCCTTGATGCCGCGCCCTCCATTGCCTCTGCCCGCGCCGCGATCACGCCGTCGATGAGGGCAGAAAGCGCGCCCTCATCCTGAAGCGCCCGCAAACCCGGTGTATTGGGGCTCGACACATTCACAGCCAGGTAGCTTGCATAAGGGGTCATCACCCGTGCCATCTCAGCATAGTCTGCGATCCGGTCTTCGGAATCCTTGTTTGCGCCGATGTTGATACCCACAAGGCCACCGCGAGTTTTGCGTGCCTCGAGCCGTTTAACCGCCGCCACAGCGCCAGCATTGTTGAACCCCATCCGGTTGATAACGCCCTGATCTTCGGTCAGGCGAAAGAGGCGCGGTTTGGGATTACCCGCTTGAGGGCGCGGGGTGATTGATCCCACTTCTGTAAACCCAAAGCCCAGCGCCAAAAGGCTATCTGGAACCTCTGCATCCTTATCAAAGCCTGCAGCAACGCCGACAGGATTGGGAAAATCGAGCCCCGCCACATTGATCGCAAGGCTGGAAGTGCCCGCTTGGCGTTTTGGGGACGCACCTATAGGCACCGCTTTGAGCGCCTTGATCGCAAGCTTGTGACCCGTTTCCGAATCGAGCGCGAAAATGGCAGGGCGGGCAAGGTCAAACAGTTTGAATGAGCTGAACATCGCGTATTGCTAAGCCCAAAAAACGGGCGATTGTCGAGCGCAAACAATCACCCGAACGCGCACAAAAGCTACAAAATGCGTCGAGTATTGAGAAAATTGCAACACTCCAAGCTTGTCGCTTCAATACAATTATTCCTTTTAAACCCCCGCTAAGTAAAGCTCGCGACCCGAAGGGCTCTAAGCAGCGATGCAAAGAGTTCCTCAACTCACATGGGCGGCTTTCCTAGAGTGAAAGCCGCCCTTTTTTTTGTGCAGTCCCTCTGTTAGCTCTGCGCGAAAGAAGAGTAGGTGCACAAATGGTTGAGGGATTTGAAGGCTTTCCCGGTCTAACGGGCGGTCATAACGGCGGGACGGCGGCTGACTTTGAAGTCGAGCTTACCTCAGGTGATCTCATCGAAGTTGACTACATCGCGCCGCCTGCTGCGATCAGCGACTTTGTGACCACGCTTTACCACTTCCGCTGCGATGAACCGGAGATTTGCGACATTCAGCCTGCATCTGTTGGCCATTTTGCGATATTTCCAAAGGGCCGCGGCGAAATGCTGTTCCGCGATGGGCGGCGCGACCCCAATCACGCGAGCGTTGTGATGACGCCTTTATCGACCGCTCACCCGATCCAGGTCAAAGGTCCGATGCACTCCATTGGCGCAGCACTCACTCCCCTTGGCTGGGCCGCGCTGACCGGGCTTCATGCAGGCGAGATTTGCGACAGATTGCTTTGCGCAAGCGATGTCCTTGGGCAAGATGCGGTCGATCTGGGTGAGGCGCTCAATGCCGATTATCTATCAGGCGCACAGACTGGGCATGAATGCGCCCTTGCCATCGGTGAGTTTTTGAAGGCCCGCTTTAAACCGGTCAATTCGCGCCATGCTCAGCTGATCAAGACGGTCAATACCTGGCTTGGGTCCTCGCTCAATCCCAGCCTTGACGACCTCACCAAAGCTGCGGCCTATTCAACGCGCCAGGTTCAGCGTTTGACCGAGAGGTATTTCGGCCTACCACCACAAGCGTTGGCGCGAAAATACCGCGCTCTTCGTGCTGCTGCTCTCTTGTCTTTTCCCAGCCTCACCCCCGAATTCGAGGCGCAGTTGGCAGGCGCCTTTTTCGACCAGTCTCACATGATCCGCGAGATCAATCTCTTCGTCGGGCGCACACCCGCGCGCTTGCAGGACCCGGATACGCCGTTCCTGTCCGAGATGATCGCCCCGCAAAACTTGCGCGAACTGGACAGCTGAGCCCTTCTTTGCAGGCAATATCGAGAGGCAAGTCCTGCCGGCGCTCCCGCTGCGCTTGAAATCGGAGCATATTGCGCGTATTTGAAATAGGAACGAATCAATCCGATTTAAGAACCACTCGCAATAAGGCCCTTTTCCCTCTCTCATGCGCCTCTCCAACCTCACCGATTACGCCATCATCACGATGTGCCAGGCGGCGACCCATTGCGGGGATGGCCGGGTGAGCGCGGCTGAATTGGCGAATGAGACGGGGCTTCCTGTTCCCACGGTTCAACGTTTGGTGTCCAAGCTGACCGCGGCGAGCCTTCTGCGGTCGGTTCGCGGTGCGGGCGGAGGTCTGCAATTGGGCCGCCCAGCTGCTGCGATTACGGTTGCCGATATTGTCGAAGCGGTGGAGGGGCCGATTGCGCTTACCGCATGTCTCGACAATGGCGACTGCGATCACGAGGCCGGCTGCAATATGAAGCCGCATTGGCCGATGATCAACGCCAAGCTGCGCGGCGCGCTTGCTGAAATCACTCTGGACGATCTGCGTCCAAATTCACCCTCTCAAAAATTTACACAAAAAGAGCTTACGGCATGACCGACAATCTCGACCTACAACCGGAAATCGACACCCAAGAGATAGATAGGGACGCCAAGGACGCGGCTGCTGCTGCGACCGAGTATGAGCATGGCTGGTCCTCGGATATTGAGACCGAATTTGCCGAAAAGGGCCTGACCGAAGATACGGTTCGGTTTATCTCTGGCAAAAAGGGTGAGCCGGAATGGATGCTCGATTGGCGCCTGAAAGCCTTCCGCATGTGGCAGGAAATGGAAGAGCCCGATTGGGCCAAAGTCGGCTATCCGAAAATCGATTATCAGGACGCCTACTACTACGCCGCGCCGACGAAGAAGGTGGAGCTTGATTCGCTCGACGATCTCGATCCCGAGATTAAGCGCGTTTACGACAAGCTTGGCATTCCGCTGGGCGAACAAGAAGTGCTCGCCGGGGTCAAAGGCGCGAAGAAAGTCGCCGTGGATGCCGTTTTCGACAGCGTGAGCGTCGCGACCTCGTTCCGCGATGAGTTGATGCGTGCCGGCGTTATCTTCCGCTCGATCTCTGAGGCGATCAAGGAGTATCCTGAACTCGTCAAAAAGTGGCTGGGCCGGGTTGTGCCCACGCGCGACAATTATTTTGCCTGCCTCAATGCAGCCGTCTTCTCCGATGGCACCTTTGTTTACATCCCCGAAGGCGTGCGCTGCCCGATGGAGCTCTCCACCTATTTCCGCATCAATGCCGAGAATACGGGGCAGTTTGAGCGCACTTTGATCATCGCGGAGAAAGGCTCTTACGTCTCCTATCTCGAAGGCTGCACCGCCCCGATGCGCGATGAAAACCAGCTTCACGCAGCCGTCGTGGAACTGGTCGCCATGGAAGATGCGGAGATCAAATATTCGACTGTCCAGAACTGGTATCCGGGTGATGCCGAGGGCAAGGGCGGGATCTACAATTTCGTGACCAAGCGCGGGCTTTGCCAAGGCGACCGCTCCAAGATCAGCTGGACGCAGGTTGAAACCGGCAGCGCGGTGACGTGGAAGTATCCGTCCTGCGTCCTCAATGGCGAAGACAGCGTGGGCGAGTTCTACTCGGTCGCGGTCACCAACAATTACCAGCAGGCCGACACCGGCACCAAGATGATCCACAATGGCAAGGGCTCGCGCTCGACCATCATCTCAAAGGGGATCAGCGCTGGCCATTCGAACAACACCTATCGCGGGCTTGTCCGCGTGGGTCCAAAGGCCGAAGGGGTGCGCAACTTCACGCAATGTGACAGTCTGCTGCTGGGCGATGAATGCGGCGCCCACACCGTGCCCTATATCGAGGTGAAGAACCCCGGCGCTCAGATCGAGCACGAGGCGACCACGTCGAAAATCTCCGATGAGCAAATGTTCTACGCCCAACAACGCGGCCTCGACGAAGAGGAAGCGGTGGCGCTGATCGTCAACGGCTTTGCAAAAGACGTGCTGAAAGAGCTGCCGATGGAGTTTGCCGTCGAAGCGCAGAAGCTGCTGGCGATCTCGCTTGAGGGGAGTGTGGGGTGATGGGCGTATTTCTTGCCCTTGCGATGTCAACGGCACCAATGGCCGACACCGAATTGCCTGCGCTTTCGCAACTCTTGTTGGTGATGCAACCTTACCTTGAGTGCCGGACACCTTATGACCGCCAGATGATTGAGTTGGAGACGAGCTTGCGCGGCGCCACTTACGCTCCTCGTCCAGCAGTTGATGGGAAAACGAGCGTTGCGGAAATTGACGAACGCTTAGCTGCGGTCAATTCGGACGCACGCGAGGCATGCAATTATCTCGACCTTGAATTGCAGGTATTTGAGATGCTGCCAAATGGGCGAGGCAATCGGGCTTATTCAGCCAGAGACCTCATCCGCTCCGCAGAGGAACTGAGAAGAGTGCAGCTGACATACGAGGAAGACCTATTTGTTTGGCAGATCCCCATACCTGGTCCGGTAGGGCCAAATAAGGCAGAAGCTACCCATGACTGACCGCAAAACCCTAGGCCTCCGCGACACAAGCGACACCGAAGCCCCCGAGCTCCCTAAAAAGGGTCGCGGGTGGAAGATTTCGGATAAGCGTCTCGACGCGCTCCACGACCGTGCGCGCGAAATGCGGCGCTTTGCCTCGCCTGCGAACAAAGCGCTCGCCAAGAAGTTCGCTGAGGCCGATCTCGGCCGCTACACCTTCAAACGCTTTGCCGTTGTTGGCAGCGCGATTGTCGACTTCAACTGCCACAACCTCGGTATGGCGATCATGATCGATGAAGAGGATCAGGACGAAACGCTGGCCAAACGCCGCGACAAGAGCCTCGAGAGCGTTGGCATTCGCATCATGCGCATCAAGGCGACTGATATCCTCGACGATATGGACGCCGTGCTCGCGCGTATCACCGCTGGCATGCGCATTCGTATCGGAGACAGAAAAGACGCCGCCCGCGCCCACCGCGAGGCCAACCCCAACCAAGATTACTCACGGCCTGATCGCAAAGACAATCGCGCTGGTAGTGACAGGGGACATGACCGCGATGGTGGTGACCGCCGATGAGCCAATTTACCCCCTCCCGTCATGCCGGTCTTGATCCGGCATCCCGCTCCTTTGCCATTTCGCAAGAAGCAAGCTGGACCCCGGATCAAGTCCGGGGAGACGAAAATTGCTATGGAATTGAAACAGATGCTTAAGATCACCGACCTCCACGCAACCGTTGGCGAGGCCGACCCCAAGCCGATCCTCAAGGGCCTCTCTCTCGAAGTTCAGGCTGGCGAAGTCCACGCGATCATGGGCCCCAATGGCGCGGGTAAATCGACGCTCGCCAATGTCCTTGGGGGAAAGCCCGGATATGACGTGACCAGCGGCTCGGTCGAATTCATGGGCCAGGACCTGTTCGACCTCGACCCGCATGAGCGTGCCGCCACGGGCCTGTTCCTCGGTTTCCAATACCCGGTTGAAATCCCCGGCGTCTCCAACGTCCAATTTCTGCGCGAGGCCCTCAATGCGCAGCGCAAGTTCCGCGGCGAGGAGCCTCTGTCCGGCGGCGAGTTCCTGAAGCTTGCCAAAGAGAAAGCCGCGCTTCTCAAAATGGACATGGAAATGCTCAAGCGGCAGGTGAATGTCGGCTTTTCCGGCGGCGAGAAAAAGCGCGCTGAAATGGTGCAGATGGGCATTCTTGATCCCAAATTCGCTGTGCTGGATGAAACCGATTCAGGCCTCGATATCGATGCGCTGCGCATTGTGGGTGAGGGCATCAATTCGATCATGCGCGCACCCGACAAGGGCGTGCTCCTGATAACCCATTACCAACGCCTGCTCGACGTGGTGAAGCCTGATAAGGTGAGCATTCTCGCCGATGGACGCATCGTTCAGACCGGTGGCCCAGAGCTTGCGCTTCGTCTCGAAGACGAAGGCTACGATGCGGTGATGGCATGATAGGCATCGCTTTCCTCACCCTATCCGCTGCAGCGCCGCCGCCGTTTCCGTCCTTGGCCCCGTCCCCGACGCTGGAGCCGGAAGTCGAGAATGAGATTGTCGTGATTGGCCGGCAGCTGCGCGACTGGCGGGGCAGCTGGAAACTCAAAGACGGCGCGGTTGTTTGTAAGACCCGCAAGTCGACCGGCGACAAAGACATCGATGCAATCGGTTGCGACGCGATGACTTCGTGCATGACACCGCTCGTTCCCGAGTTTGTTGCACTCGAACAGATGGACTTATCGCGCCGTGAAATGGGCAACCGCCTGAATGCTGTTCTTGAACAAGGCAATGTCGGGCAGTGCACTTTTTCGAGGCGTGAGGAGGGCATTGAAGCGCTGGCAGCTGCCCGTCGGGGAGACGGATCATGACACAAATAGCAACCCTCCCAACCCGCCGCGATGAGGCGTGGCGCTATGCCGATATCGACGCGGTCGAGCGGCTTGGCCTTGCTGGCATTTCCGAATGGCAAGACATCGCGGTGCCCGCTGGCGAGACCAAGCGCACGTGCATGGTTGTCGGCGGCGATGCTCCCGAAGTCACGCGGATCCGCATGAGCGTCGGCGATGGCGGGCGCGCCGAAGTCTTCGCGACCAGCGCTGGTGATGACTACACCCGCCTCGAGATCGAAGTCACACTCGGCAAAGGCGCGCATTTTGAATTTGGCGGGGTGACGATCGGTGGCGGCGATGCAACCCGCGAATTTGTGACGCAAACTGTGCACGCGCAGCCCGATGCAACCAGCAACCAGATCGTCCGCAGCGTCCATTGGGGCACGGCTGCGGGCAATTTCCTTGGCGAGATCAAAGTCGCGCGCCACGCGCAAAAAACCGACGCTGCACAGGATTTCAAAGGCTTGCTTCTCGAAGCAGGTGCGAGCGCCAATGCGGTCCCGCAGCTTGAAATCTTCGCTGATGACGTGAAATGTGCGCATGGCGCGACCGTTGGTCAACTTGATGAGGCGGCGCGCTTCTACATGGCTGCACGCGGGCTCTCGCCCGAGATGGCACGGCGACTTCTGGTGCAGGCCTTTATTGGTGATGCCTTTGTAGAACTTGAGGACGAGGAAAGCCGCGAAAAGCTTCTCGAAGCAGCGCTTTCTAAATTGGAGGGTAAACTATGATCACGAAAAGTTCGAAGCTGGCGGTTCTGCCCGTTATCGCATTGCTGGGCGGCGCGGCCGTGACGGCTTCAGCGCAAGACGAAACAAGCGCGCTTATGCTCCCGTCGAGCGAATTTGCACCGATGCAGCGGTTCGACACCAATTACGAAAAGCCCAAGGATATGGCGGAATTTTACGTCCAGATGCTTGGCCTTTCGGCGCGCGATGCCGAGTATGAAGAAGGACGTAACCCGCGCAACAACAGGCACAAAGTCGTTATTGCGACCGTCGAAGGCATTGATGATCCGAAGGTCAACGCGGTTCAATGGCGTCTTGAGCTAAAAGCCGAAAGCGGCGGCTGGGAAGCTGTTGAAGCGGGCCTTCGTCGCAAATGCCAGAATGGCCCCAACACAAATCAATGGACGAGAGAAGTTTGCCCCTAGCCCTTGCCAATCGACCTGCTGCTGACTTGCGCTCTGACTTTCCTGGTCTTGTGACCAAGGATGGCGCGCCGTGGCATTACCTAGACACCGCTGCGACGGCGCAAAAGCCGCGGGCGGTGATCGAGGCCATGTCGCGCGCGCTCGGGCAAGACTATGCGACCGTTCACCGCGGGGTGTACTCGCGCTCGGCCGATATGACTTTGGCCTATGAGAACGCGCGGCGCACGATTGCCTCGCTGATCGGCGGCGGAGAGGACGAGATCGTCTTTACCCGGGGCGCGACCGAGGCGATCAACCTTGTCGCCAAAAGCTGGGGCAAGGCGAACCTCAAATCAGGCGACCGCATTCTCCTCTCGCAATTGGAGCACCACTCCAACATCGTGCCATGGCAAATGCTGGCGCAAGAGGTTGGCGCACATATCGATGTAGTGCCACTGACAAGCGACCATCAGATCGATCTGGATGCAGCCGAGGCCATGCTCACCGAGCAACACAAACTGGTCGCCTTTGGTCATGTATCCAATGTCCTGGGCGGCGTGCTCGATGCCAAGCGTGCGGCGGACCTCGCTCACAAAGTCGGCGCGAAATTGCTCCTCGATGGCTGTCAGGCGGTTGCGCATATGCCGGTCGATGTCGCAGCGCTCGATTGCGATTTCTACGTTTTCTCCGCGCACAAGCTTTATGGTCCAACGGGCATCGGTGCCTTATGGGCGCGCTCTGAAATCCTGCTCGAAATGCCCGCCTGGGAAGGCGGCGGGGCGATGATCGATCGCGTGACCTTTGAAAAGACCACTTACGCCAGCGGACCCCAACGTTTTGAAGCGGGCACGCCTGCGATCACTGAAGCGATCGCGTTTGCCGCTGCCACGCATTACGTTCAATCCGTTGGCCTTGGCGCGATGCACGAGGCGGAAGGCGAGCTTGTGGCCCGTCTTCGCCGCGAGCTGACCGCGATGAACGATGTGACCGTTTACGGTCCTGAGGCAAGCGCAGGGATCGTCAGTTTTACCATCGACGGCATTCACCCCCATGACCTTGGCACCATCCTTGACGAAGCCAATGTCGCCATCCGCGCAGGCCACCATTGTGCACAGCCATTGATGGACTATCTCGGCGTACCAGCCACGGCGCGCGCCAGTTTCGGGCTCTATTCCACTCAGGAAGACGTAACCGCGCTTCTTGAAGGCATCGCCCGCACTCGCCGGATTTTTGGAAAAGGCATTTGAGTATGACCACTCCCAACCAAACTCAGGAAAAACCACCCCGCGCTCGGGTTGAAGACGCTGTCGACCCGGACACATCGGGCGCGACTGCACCTCGGACCCGTGATTATCTCGACGGTTTCCTGCACCAGAAGCCGGCCAGCGACGCCGCTGGCGGTCCGGGTGGCGATTTGCAGCAGGCAGTGATTGATGCCCTCAAAGAGATTTACGACCCGGAAATTCCGGTCAACATCTACGATCTGGGCCTGATTTACGGGGTTGAAGTGGATGATGAGTGCGATGCGACCGTCACGATGACGCTCACGACCCCGCATTGTCCGGTTGCCGAGACTATGCCGGGTGAAGTGGAGCTGCGCGCCGCATCCGTCCCCGGCATTCGGGATGCGGAGGTGGAGCTGGTCTGGGATCCGCCATGGAGCCCTGAAAAAATGTCCGACGAAGCCCGCCTCGAACTGGGGATGTTGTGATGACCGATACAACAACAAAGACCCGCAAACTGCCCGCAGCTGTGGTCCTGACAAAGGGCGCAGAGGAGAGGATTGCCCATCTGATGAGCCAGGCGCCTGATGATGCGATCGGCGTCAAACTCTCAACCCCGCGCCGTGGGTGTTCCGGCCTTGCTTACTCGGTCGATTATGTCACCGAAGAGGCCAACTTCGACGAAAAGATCGAAACACCCGGCGGCACATTCTACATCGACGGGGCGAGTGTGCTCTATCTGGTGGGATCGACCATGGACTGGGTCGAAGACGACTTCACCGCCGGTTTCACCTTTGAAAACCCCAACGCCAAAGGCGCGTGCGGGTGCGGTGAGAGCTTTATGGTCTGATGCAGCGGGTTGTCGAATTGACGACAACGCTTGACTGCGCGCCTGACGAAGCGTGGACCTATGTGCGCACCTCGGCGCTTCTTGACTATATTGCCGCGCCGCTGATCCGGTTTGTGCCGCGCGGGGGGAAGCGGTTCCCGCCAGACTGGACCGTGGGCGAACACCGCGCCTTGATGCTGCTGTTTGGCATCATCCCGATAGGGTGGCAGGCGATCGTTATCAGCTTCCCCGAGCCCGATGGCGAGGTCCGGACGCTGCGCGATAATGGCTATGGCCCGATGATAAAACGCTGGGACCACTGGATCGAGATCGCACCCGACACGGGCGGCACCGCAACGCGCTACACCGACCGTGTTACTGTGGACGCAGGCTTTCTAACGCCGCTTGTCGCCGGGTTTGCGCGCGTTTTCTATGCCCACCGTCAAAGACGCTGGCGCTCTCTTGTAGCGAAAGGGTTTGCCCCGCTAAAGCGTTGAACCTCAGCTGCCTTTAACAATCCGGGCGATCAAGCGTTGCTCAAGATCATCCACTTCGCCGTCAGTCTCCACCATGGCGTTGACCCAGTCTTTTTCAGCCTGAGTAACCTTGGCCCCTTCGATGGACGCTGCGACAATGTTTTCGCCTGCGCTTTCTGGCAGCGGCCCGCCTTTGCGCTTGCCGAAAACAACGCCCATTGCGTTCGCGAAATTCTCAGACACATTGGGCGCGGCGCGGACCATATTACCCAAGAAGCGTCCAACATTGGCGTCATTGTCCGCAACAAAGCTTTGCAGTTCAAGCTTGCGGTCATGGCTCAACTGGGCATTCGCCATGGTGAAGCCTTTGAGATAATTCTCTACCCCATCGAGGAACAATTGCTCCCATTCCGGCGCGTTGGCATCCGATAGCGTTGCATCTTTGAGGCGGAACAACATCTCCGCTTCAAACCGGCTGACCGCAGCAGGGCCACAACCACCGCTGGCGAACACCACACGGCGAAGGATATTGGCCTCCGTGCTGGTGATATGCGTGTCTGACAATTCACCACCGCAACGCGTGGGGCCTGTTCCTGTGAGAACCTCTTGCTCGATTTGCTCAACAACATAGTTCTTAAGCAGCGAAGGCACGTTTTCAGCGCGCTCGATGATGCGCACGATTGTTTCAAGCTCAACCGCACTGTCCACGATCCCATCCTGGTCGACCTGTTTGATCAGCCAGCGGGCTTCTGCATCGTCGCATTGCAGGCGGGGCGGGGTGGCGTTCAGGACGAATTCGCCGATGGCCTCAACGAAAAAGTCGCACCATTCCTCGTCGCGTTGATCGAGGGCATTGTTGAGCGCAAACAGCGCCTCTGCCTCGTCGCGTGCAATGATCCCATCGCCCCAACCTTGGCGGCGAAGCGCGAGAACCTCTTGTGCATCGACCTTCCCATCGACGGCGGCAGCTTTGGCGAGTTCAGTAAAATGCGTGGTCATTTTGGTCGTAACCCCTTTGATATGGGCAGTTACATGACACAATGTGCTTAAAGCCGGGTTACCAAGTCGATCTATCCACCCGCCTTATCCACCCGCCTTAACCGCCCGAACGCGAGCTACGTTCGACCTCGGAGATACACCGCGCCCGGTCGGCACTCTCACCGCCAACCCGTCTGCGTGCCTCAATATGGGTCGCAACCGGCTGGGAGCGCGGTTGAAGCGGGTAGAGGAAGATGTCGAGCACGCAGGTTTCAGAAATGAACTGCAACTTGCGCGCGTCGCCTTCGGAAAGGTCAATCCGCGCCTCGCCAAAACGCTGGGTCAGGGCTGTGGCTTGCTTGCCAATAACGCTTTCGAGGCCGTTTCCACGTAAAATGCGCGGGGGCGGAACCGTGCCAGCCGAAGCCGTGGTGCGAGCGGTGGTGGACGCGCCGCCGGCCCCTCCCGCGCAGGCAGACAGGCACAGGCCGCTAAGACAAATCACTGCGAAGCCCTTACGCATCCAATGCTGTTCCTTGACCGCTGGCGATAGCACTACCCATCCCCCGATGCGCCAAATGGGTTCCAGCCGCCGCCCCTAAGATGGGAGCAAGGAAATTGACGAAGGGGACCACCATGATCGCTGCAATAACCGCTCCCAAGACAAAGCGCTGAAAGCCGGGGACGGGGTTTGCGCTGGGTTGGTCACCGCAATGACGAAACCATGCCATATCGGTGAGTTCCCGGCCCAATAGCACTGCATTAACAAGCAGGAATACAATCGCAGGCCCGATCGCTGTAAACACCAACACAGCCGCGACCGGCAGGGCCAGAGCATTGAACAATAACGCTCTTCCAATCCCGCGCACGCTGTTGGCAAGGTCACGCTGAAACGGCAGCTTGTTCGCTTGCGCAGCGGCCTTGGGATAGTGCTTTTGTTCGACCGCAATCACAATCTCATCGGCAAAGAATTGAAGCACTGCGAGCGCCACCACCCGGAACAAGAACCAGAATGCAAGGCCACCGATGATCACCGCCGCCGCCGCCGCAACTCCAGATCCAGCCCACCCGCCACCATCAACACCGGCCGCTTCAAGCCCAATTGCTTCGAGTGCAACGCTAAGGCCAAAGTAGAGGCCAGTGCCGAACAGCGCGAACACCAGAAGTGTCATCGCCGCCGTCTTGACAAGCAGCAACACAACCGCCCGGTCGGTAAGCTGGCCAAGGCCTTTTACCAGCGCTGAAATCACGTCATTCATACCTTCACCTGTGCTTGCCCTCTTGGCTTAAGTCAAACCACGCATAGGCGCTTTACCCCTTTATGCTTGGCCTCTCCCCTCCTTGGCGCTAGGCGCTCGCTCAACATTTTCAATTATTCGATCCAAGGACCTCTTCATCGTGTCAGACACAACCACCCGCTATGACGTACTCGCAATTGGCAACGCTGTTGTTGATGTCATCGCCTCGTGCGACGAGGGCCTTATTGAAGAGCTTGGTCTCAATCGCGGTGGCATGACATTGATTGATGAGGCGAAGGCGGACGAGCTCTACGACGCTATGCCACCTGCGCGCGAGGTTTCCGGGGGTTCCGCTGCCAACACTCTGGCGGGCATTTCCACCCTTGGTCTGCAATGCGCGTTTATCGGACAGGTTGCCGATGACCAGCTCGGCAAGGTCTTTCGCCACGATATGCGCGCAACCGGAATTGATTTCGACACCCCGGCCCGGACTGGTGAACCTGCGACCGGGCGCGTTCTGATTTTTGTGACGCCCGATGGCGAGCGCACGATGAATACCTTCCTTGGCGCAGGCCAGTTCCTGCCTTCCTCGGCCCTCGACGAAGAGCTGATCGCTAGCGCCGCGATCCTCTATCTCGAAGGATACCTCTGGGACCCCGAAGAGCCGCGTAATGCCATGCGCCGCGCCATGGGCGTTGCCAGAGCCGCAGGCCGCAAGGTCGCGTTCACCGCTTCCGAAAGCTTCGTCATCGACCGTCACGGCGATGATTTCCGCGCCATGATCGAAGAGGGGCTGATCGACATCCTCTTCGTCAACGAAACCGAGCTTGCGAGCCTTACGGGTGAAGACGATTTCGAAACCGGCTTCGACATGATCGCGCCCAATGTCCCCGTCCTCGTCGCCACCCGCAGCGCCAAAGGCGCCGTTGCCAGCGCATATGGCGAGCGCGCCGTTGTTGCCGCAGCGCCTGTTGCCAAGGTGGTCGACACCACAGGGGCAGGCGACCAGTTCGCCGCCGGTTTCCTTGCCGGTTTTGCGCGCGGTGAGAAGCTGGAGACTTGCCTCAAGCGCGGAGCCATTGCAGCCGCCGAAGTGATTTCACACTATGGCCCGCGTCCAGAAGCCGATATGAAGGCGCTGATGGAGCAAAGTCTGTAAGCTTCTGAAAATGCGCTAAAATACGCAAGTTTTGACACACTTGACACACTGTCCTGGGGTTGAAATCCGTTCGATTAGTCGGGCGCTCACTAATCGGTTCTACCGATTGAACTGGGTCAAGCGTGCCGGGAAGTGAAAAAGCCATACTTGAGGTTAGCGCGCTAAGCCCGAGTAGGAAAACCAGTGTTTCTCCGACATGGCTTGCCCACGTCACCCCAGCTTTCGAAATCACTCCACCGGCACGTAATCCCGGCGCTTTAGCGTAATCATGTAGTTGGACACTTCATTGACCTTATCGGGGGTCAGGTCGAAATCCATCTGTTCAGGATAATTGTGCGCGTTTCTGAGCCAGGCCTGGATTGTGGACCGGGTCACACCGGGCCGATTGGCAATCGATTCAAAGCTTGGCGCGGTCGCATTGGGCGAGAGGAAGGGTGGCTCAACCGCATGGCACCCCCCGCAAGCTGCTTCGACGAAAGCGGGCGCAGGAGCCGTCGAGATCGCCCCGACCTGAGGCGCATCCGGGTAAGCGGACTGACAAGAGGCAAGGAGCAGACCTGCTGCGGCGGAGATGATGAGGCGATGGGTCATATTGGCTGTATGAACCCATTAAGGCCAAGTGTCTTTGATCTGAATCAAGTTTGTGTCTGCACGCTCTCCATACAGCCCACCCCGCTGCGACTAAGCCTCACCTATCGGTTCGGCAAGTCTCGCTCCGCTGGCCTACGGCCGTCTGCGACTCCCCGCTTGCGGGAGGGGTTGGGCGTGGGCAGATGCGCGTACTCGCCTTCGTGCGCAACGTCTGTTCAGCCGATATCGTTGCGGTAGATGCGGCTCGGGAAATCCACCCAATTGCGGACGTGGTACAGACTGCTAACCTGCGACAATGACAATCGTCCTCCTAGGGTCTTCGATCCCGATCTTGCTAGCCATTTTAGTGGGCTTTGCCTTCTCTCGGCAGCGGTGGTTCTTCTGGGGTTTGGGAAGCCTCAGCGTGGCAACGGCTTATCCAATTCTCCACTGGTACGTCCTTCGCGCGATCCGACAGCGGTACTATGACCTTTTGCCCAAAGACGAAGCCGTGTGGGCTTCACTGACGGCTCACCTCGCATGGTGGAGTGTTCCTCTTTGCTTTTTTGGCTATTTGTCGACCCGGTGGCTCGTTCGTAGGCTGGCCCGTACATAGCCTAAAAGAAGGATCGCTCTCATTGTTTCTCCGTGAGCGTGCTTTTACCCCAATTCCTGCAGTTATCCCTCGCGCGCGACTTCTTTCCAGCCGATATCGCTGCGGTAGAAGCCGCTTGGGAAATTGACCTTGGCCACCGCTTCGTAGGCTGCCGCTTTGGCCTTTGTCACATTCGCGCCGCTTGCCGTCACGTTGAGCACGCGGCCACCGTTCGCGACCAGAGCGCCGTCCACCAGCTTTGTGCCTGCGTGAAAGACCTTTGCGCCATTTGCTTGCGCCGTGCCCAGATCAATGCGCCCGCCCTTTTCCGGCGTTCCGGGATAGCCATTGGCGCACATCACCACGGTGAGCGCGGTTTCCTCGGCGAAACCGGCTTCGACCCCGGCAAGCTCGCCCCCGGACAGTTCACCCTTGGCACAGGCCAGCATCACCGCTGCCAGATCGCCCTCGAACCGCGTCATCAGAACCTGGCATTCCGGATCGCCGAAACGGCAATTGTATTCGATCAGCTGGGGGCCGGTCGCGGTCAGCATGAGGCCTGCGTAAAGCACGCCGGAATAGGGCATTCCCTCGGCGCGCATCGTGTCGACGGTCGGCTGGATAATCTCTGCGATCACGCGGGCCTGAAGTTCGTCGGTGAGGACGGGTGCGGGCGAATAGGCGCCCATGCCGCCGGTGTTGGGGCCAGCATCGCCTTCGCCCACCTGCTTGTGGTCTTGCGCCGTTCCAAAAGGCAGCACATTTTTGCCGTCGGTGATCGCAAAGAAGCTTGCCTCTTCGCCTTCGAGAAATTCCTCGATCACAACCTGCGCGCCGGCCTCTCCGAATGCTCCGTCGAACATATCGGCGAGCGCAGCTTTCGCCTCTTCGAGCGTGGCGGCGATGACAACGCCTTTACCTGCCGCGAGCCCGTCGGCCTTGAGCACGTAAGGCGCGGTGAATTTGGAAAGCGCTTCGACAGCCTCCGCGAGGGAGTGCGTGCGGACATAGCCGCCTGTGGGGATATCGGCTCTTGCGCACAAATCCTTGGTAAAACCCTTGGAGCCTTCCAATTGCGCGGCCTTGGCGGACGGGCCGAAAGCGGGGATGCCAGCGGCGGCGAGGCTATCGGCAAGGCCTTCGACCAGCGGAGCCTCCGGGCCAATCACCACAAGGCCGATATCGCGTACCTTGCAAAACTCCACCACCGCCGTGTGATCACTCGCATCAAGGGTCACAATTTGCGCTTCCTCAGCGATGCCCGGATTTCCGGGGGCGGCGTAGAGCCTATCACAAGACGGGGATTGCGCCAGCTTCCAGGCTAGCGCATGTTCACGGCCACCCGACCCGATCAACAGGATATTCATGGCTCGCAGCCCCTCTTCAAACAACGACGACAGTTCTGGCCTGCTAGCGCGCAGCAGAGACGGCGACAATGCCGAGCCGCTTACGATCAGCGAGATTTCCCAAAGCTTGAAGCGCACCGTGGAGGATCGCTTTGGCTATGTAAGGCTTCGCGGCGAGCTTTCCGGCGTCAAACGCGCGGCTTCTGGGCATATGTATTGCGCGCTTAAAGACGACAAAGCGGTGCTCGACGGGGTGATGTGGCGCGGGAATGCGGGGCGGCTGGCCTTTGTGCCCGAAGACGGGCTTGAGGTGATCGCGACGGGTAAGCTGACGACTTATCCCGGCCGTTCCAAATACCAGATCGTCATCGACAGTCTTGAGGTCGCGGGCGAGGGCGCTTTGCTGGCGCTGCTGGAAAAAACCCGCGCACGGTTGGACGCCGAAGGGCTGTTCGCACCCGAGCGCAAGCGCCGCCTGCCGTTTCTGCCGCGCACTATCGGGGTGGTAACCTCGCCCACAGGTTCAGTCATCCGCGATATTCTGCACCGGCTCGCCGACCGGTTCCCGAGCCATGTTCTGGTCTGGCCGGTTCTGGTTCAGGGGCAGGGGGCGGCTGAACAAGTGGCGGGCGCCATTCGAGGGTTCTCTGAAATTCAACCGGGTGGTCCGGTTGCGCGGCCCGATGTGGTGATTGTGGCGCGCGGAGGCGGATCGATAGAGGATTTGTGGTCCTTCAATGAGGAGATTGTGGTTCGCGCAATTGCCGAATGTACCATTCCGGTGATTTCTGCCGTGGGTCACGAAACCGATACAACGCTTGCCGATTATGCGGCGGATCGGCGTGCGCCGACCCCGACAGCCGCCGCCGAGATGGCAGTTCCGGTGCGGGTGGACCTGGAGGCCACGGTCGCCGATTTCGCCGCTCGCCAACGCCGCGCAGTGCATCGCCCGCTTGAGCTTGGCCGTGAGCGGCTGGAAGCGCGCGTGCGGCGGATGCCGAAGATCGAAGCGCTGCTCCAACCCCAGGCGCAAAAGCTCGACGATCTTTCAGAGCGCCTTCGCCGTGGCTTGCGTGACCGTGCAGGGCAGGGACGCGAGCGATTGGCAGGCACTGCGGCGCGGCTTAGCCCGCGTCTTCTGGGCCAGGCGCTTGAAACGCGCCAAGAGCGCCTTCGCCGGGTCAGGCTCTTACCCGAGCTTGTGACGCGCCCAATCGGCGAGAGGCAAAACCGCCTCGATGCTCTTGCTCGGCTGACACAGCAATTGCACCCGGAAAAGCCATTGGAACGCGGCTATGCGATGGTGCGGACCAGCGAGGGCAAAGTCGTAACCTCCCGCGCGGACGCCGCCAAGCACACTGCGCTTGATCTAAGGTTCAAGGATGGCGAGCTGACTGTTGGAGTGGGGGACGCCCCTCCACCTGCACCTGCACCTGCACCTCCCAAGCGCAAATTGCGACCATCTGCACCAAACCCGGCGCAAGATGATTTGTTTGGATAGCTCCGGCTTGCTATAGGCTCACCTATGTTGATGTCATCAGGCGATAAAACCGCTAAACTCCATTATGGTCCCTCTGGCTTTCGTGTGCTTCGCCCGGGCCAACATGTCATTTGTGCCGTGTCCGGGACAGTGATCCACCTGGAAGACCTTCGCTATTGGAGCGCGGAGCATCAGGAGGCCTATGCCACCCCTGAAATCGCGACCCGCCGCCTGCTTGAGCAAGAGTAACGCGATGCGCAGGCTTGGGATTGTTGCTGGGCTGGGATTACTGGGACTTGTAAGCTGCACCGGGACGGAAGCGGCAACCCCGGTTGCTGTTGAATCGGCAACAGCTGCACCGGTCGCAGCGGAGCCTGTGGCAGCGGCTGCACCTGAGAGCGAAACGGGCTCGCAAGGTTCCGCCGATGAGCCAGCCTATCAAAACACGCGGTTTTCTTATTCAGGTGAGCTCACCCAAGGCGGGTTTATCCGCGGGTTTGTGCCCGATGGCGCAGTCTCTGCATCACTGGGCGACCAAGCGATCGAAATTGGCGAAGACGGGTCGTTCTTTGCAGCCTTTGACCGCGATGCTGAGAGCACTGTCACCCTGAGCGCAAGGCTGGAAAGTGGCCAAATCCACGGCGAAACGTTGAGTGTCTCTTCACGCGACTGGCAGATTGAACGGGTCAATGTGCCCAAGCGCGAGCTTCGCGATCCCGAAGCCTACTGGAAACAGCGCGAGCCTGAATACAATGCGATTGTCGCCGCGCGGGCCAGGAAAACCGATGCGCAAGGGTGGAAACAGGATTTCATCTGGCCGGTCACGGGCCGCATTTCGGGCCGCTTTGGCCGCCAGCGTATCTATCAAGGTGAGCCGGGGAGCTATCACTCGGGCATCGACATTGCCAAACCCAATGGCACGCCTTTTGTAGCACCCGCAGACGGCGTGGTGGTCCTTGCGCGCACCGGGTTCAGCCTTGAAGGCGGGCTTTTGATGATCGACCACGGCAATGGCCTCAACAGCGCATTTCTGCATTGCAGCCGCCTTGTCGTGAAAGAGGGTGACCGCGTGCGTCAGGGACAGCATATCGGCGATGTAGGCTCGACCGGGCGTTCTTCCGGGCCGCACCTTCACTGGGGCCTCAAATGGCACGATGCGCGCTTTGACCCGATCCTTCTTGCAGGGCCGATGAACTAGAATGTCTAGAGCAGTCCGGGTCATCGCGGCTCTGGCTGTGGCTGGTATGGTGGCACCCGGCACTTGGCTGCGAACCCCGGTTGAAAAGGCAAACCCCGAAAGAATTGAGCTTGCTCAGATCGCAGGGCCATCGCAGGTTTCAGCGCCCGGGTGGAGCGTTGAGGGCGTGTGGCATTATTCAACCGAGCCCACTTTGCGTTTTGGCGGTTTTTCCGGGCTGATGCCGGTGGGCGATGGACGTTTGCGGGCTTTTTCCGACCGGGGGTTTCTCTTCACCTTTATCGAGCCCGACCGAGCCGAAGAAAGCGCCGATATGCGCCTGATTGGGGGCCTGCCTTATGATGATCCTGATCTCTACCCGCTATTGTGGGACATCGAATCGGTGACGCGTGATCCCGCCGATCGAGGCGATTATTGGGTGGGCTATGAAAACACTCATGCGATCCACCGCTTCTCTTATCGGACTGAGCCTGAAAAGGTGCGGATCATTCAGGATGAGGTGGATTGGTACGCCAATGCTGGGCTTGAGGCGATGGTGCGCCTGACCGACGGGCGATTTCTGATCATCCCCGAACGGCATCAAGAGGCGTTGATTTACGCCAGCGATCCTGTCGAGGGAGGCGCGCCGCGCATTCTGCCCTTTGCCAACCCAGCGCCAGAGTTTGCGGTGACAGACCTTGCACAATTGCCCGATGGCAGGGTCCTTTATCTGATGCGCGATGTGAATTGGGGCAACTACCCGCCCTTTGCGGGGATGATGGCAATATCCGATCCGCCCGATGCGGGGTCGGCGGAACCCTTGTCGCCGCGGATATTGTTCCGGTTTGACGATCTTCTACCGCCAGAAAATTACGAGGGGCTAGCGGTGCGCCGGCTTGAAGATGGCCGGGTGGCGGTCTGGGTTATCTCGGATGACAACATCGCTGCGATGCAGCGGACCTTGCTGGCCAAGCTGATTTACGACCCCTCCCTCAAATAGCGAAGCGATAGGGCAATGAAAAACGCCCTCAAATAGCGAAGCGATAGGGCAATCAAGAACACCCTCAAATAGCGAAGCGGTAGGGAAATGAAAAACGCAAAAAAGACGTGAGCGCCCACTTGCGCCACGCCTTCTTAGCAATTTCAGACGCCAAAGGGCGAATTAGGCAGCTGCGACAGCTTTCTTAAGCTCGCGCTTGACCTTTTGCGCCCGTGTCGAAAGCTTTTCGTCTTTCGTCTTGAGCAGCCAGTTGTCGAGCCCGCCATTGTGCTCAACCGAGCGAAGACCATTGGTCGATACGCGGAATTTGAAGCTGCGCTCGAGCTTTTCGCTCATCAGGGTCACGTTCTGCAGGTTGGGCAGAAATACGCGCTTGGTTTTGTTGTTGGCGTGGCTGACGTTGTTGCCAACCTGGCGGCCTTTGCCAGTCAGTTCGCAAATGCGCGACATGATAAATCTCGTCTCGTTTACTAGGGGGGCGCTACCGCCGTGATGGCGTCCCTTAATCACAAGTGATGTCATAAGGGTGTCCCGGAAAGCGCGCCGCATAGCCGCCCCTTGCCGAATCGTCAATTGATTCGTGCGGGTTTGAGGGGTAGCGCGTCGCTTCGATGACCCGCTGGCCGATCCCTCAACCCATGCAAACCGCGCTGGACGCGGCGCGAAAGGCAGCGCAGGCGGGCGAAGTGCCCGTGGGCGCGGTGATCGTCAAGGATGGAGAAATTATCGCGGTCGCCGCCAATGCGACACGCGTCCCCCCCGATCCCACCGGGCACGCAGAAATCCGCGCAATCCGCTTGGCGGCGCAAGCTCTGGACGATGACCGGCTGACAGACTGCGATCTTTACGTGACGCTGGAGCCTTGCGCGATGTGTGCAGGCGCGATTGCCCATGCGAGGGTTGCGCGGCTCTACTACGGCGCCAGCGACCCCAAAGGCGGCGGCGTAGAGCACGGCGCACGGGTGTTTGAACAAGAGCAATGCATGCACGCGCCCGAGGTCTACACAGGATTGGGCGAGGCGGAGGCGGCGGAGTTATTGCGAGATTTCTTTAGGGAACGGCGCTAAATAGCCTCCACCACTGTCTCGCTAAGCCATTCCAGCGCTTCATCCTGCTCATCCAGTTCAAAAGCCTTGATCTCAGGTCTAATCAGCATCCCCATGGTTTCGGCCACGCCGCCGACCCAGCTTGGCCCCCCGACAATGGCGTAGCGGTCGATTGTGTCGATCAGCTTGAGCTTTGAGGCGAGGAGATGGCGGCTGAACAGCAGTTCGGCTTCAAAGCCGTGCCAGTGGCGGATCACCATCATCAGCTTGGTGCATTGCGGATCACTCAGCCGTTCCTCGACCATGGCAAGCCCGCGTGTCGATTCGGGCCCATCAAGCCGCCCGACAACCTCAAACGCCGCCACATCGCTCCTGCCAAGGTCAAGCTCGCGGAAAGCGCCTTTGTGCGGGGCATCCTCTTCCCCAAGCACCCAAGCGAGCGCTGCGTCTTTCTCGTCGTCGTCATAGACCTGATAGGTGACGCCGGGCAGCAGCATGCTTTCAAGCCGCGCCGCAGTGCGAATCCAGTCCTCGTCAGAGATGATCGCAATACGATCAAGCGAGTAGAGCCATTTTACGAACAACGGCATATGCGCCAATTCGATAGTGACCGCAGAAAACGTAAAACCGGTGAGCGCGGTTGCATCGATCAGCAGATTTCCGCCGCCGCCATTATCGTAGTGGCCTTGGACGAAATCCACGAGGGTCTCGACATCCGCCTGGCAAAACTCGGCAATCGAGGTGATGCGAACGGCTTTGGGCGATAGGGATTCGATATTGATCATTGGGGGACCTCCATGGTCCCTTTCTACGCCGCGAGTCGCACCGCTGTCGTTGATGCAGATCAAATTTCGGGGGGTGTGAGCCGCCCTAAAGCCCGCGCCAGATCTTCGCGCTTGCCTCGTCTCTTGCACCATAGCGCCGGTCATCGCAGCGGGTGGGGCGAAAGCGTTTGTTGTAGCAAAGGCGCAGCTCTTCCAGCCAACCGTCGCGGTTTAGCTTCACGCCGACATGGCTTGGCTGCCACATGCGCCCATTGGCATCGGCAAAGGCCTGGCGGATGCGGCCAGCGGTGAGGCCTTCCTCGCGGCTGATCCGGTCATAGTCGGGGATGCGAAGGCTCTCCCACAGCACTTTGGTGACGGCGAGATAGGTCTCCGGTTTCTTGACCATGCAGCTTCCGTGCTTGGCCCATTGCCGCGCGATGAGGCGGGCAGAGGGCATCATGCACATATTTGCACGCACTTCTCGCGGGGTAAGGCGGTTTTGAACCGCGCACCACTGGGGCCAAGTGCGCGATCCTTGCGGCCACAGGCCATGCACAACAAAGCCAAAGCGCCCGTTGTCGCCCGAGCATTGGACGCGGTGCGAGCGCGAATCTTGGCGGGTGCGGCAAAAGCCCGGCGACCAGCTAAGCGCGAGGGTATAGCCCGTGATCGGCACCACGCGGCGCTGCTGATCGGGCGCAATTTGCGGCACCGAAGACACCTGCGGCGCGCGGCACTGGTAGGCCTGCGCGGAGGCAGTGGCGGGAAGCCCAAAAAGCGCTAACCCGATCCAGAGCCAGCTATTTGAAAACAGTTGGGTCAAGCGATCTCTCCTGGCTCAGCCACCGCGAAGAAGACGGTAGGTAAAGAATGACAGTCGCAAAAATTGTCAACGCTGGGTCAACCACCAAGCCGAACAATAAGTCGTCATCCCGAAGACCAATGAAGAGAGCTGATCCAAGAGCTAGTATAGGCAAGACGCACATCACTGCCATAATCAGGCGTGCGATACGGCTGGCAAAACACCACACGGCCATGACCGGGATTAGCACTATGGTGAACAGAGAAAAGTTGGCGACGATCACATAGTCGCGGGTCCATTCAATCATGGGCAAGTCTTGCTGCAAGACCACCAAACTCTCCTCGATCTCAAAGAAGCTGGCACCAAGTCCAGTAATGCCGAGCAAGACAAGGATTATCGCAAAGGTATGGATTGGCCACGGCCGTGGCCCTCGCGCCATCTTCATATCGGCTTAAAATCCAGCCCAACGTCAGCCGCAGGCGCGCTTTGGGTGAGCCTTCCCACCGAAGCATAATCCACCCCGCTTGCCGCTTTCGCGGCGATGGTGTCGAGGTTGATCCCGCCGCTCGCTTCTGTCTTGGCGCGGCCTCTCACCATTGCAACCGCCTCTTTGAGCGTTTCGGGCGACATATTGTCGAGCAACAGGTGGTCCGCGCCTGCTTCAAGCGCGGGTTCGATCTGATCCAAGCGGTCCACTTCGCAGATGATGGGGGAGACGCCCGCATCCCTTGCTCGCCGCACCGCTTCGCCGACAGAGCCCGCGACGGCGACGTGGTTGTCCTTGATCATGGCCGCGTCATAGAGGCCCATGCGGTGGTTCTGAGCTCCCCCTTGGCGGGTCGCGTATTTCTCCAGCACGCGCAGGCCCGGCAGCGTCTTGCGTGTGTCGAGCAGGGTGCAGGTCGCGCTGCCCACGCGCATCGCGGTCACATATTCATGCGCCATGGTGGCAATGCCGGAGAGGTGCTGCACGATGTTCAAGGCGCTGCGTTCGGCGGTCAAAAGCGCGCGCGCATTGCCCTCAAGCCGCATCAGATCAGTGCCCGGCGTCACTTGTTCGCCATCGCTTACCAGCGTCTCGATCACGCATTCGGGGTCAAGGTGCCGGAAAAACGCCTCAGCCAGAGGAAGCCCCGCCACCACAATCGCATCGCGGCTATCCATAACACCCGAAAAGCGCGCATCGGCGGGGATTACGCTTTCAGAGGTCACATCCTTGCCACCGCCGGGAAGGCCAACGCCCAAATCCTCGGCAAGCGTGTCGCGGATGAATGTGTCGAGGTCGAAGCCCTCAAGTGTGAATGCCATCAAAGTTCCGTTCGTCCTGAGCCAGTTGAAGCACCTCGTTTCCCAGAAGTTCAGGCATAGTGCGAGTGCCTGCCCTTCGACAAGGCCCTCCTGAGCTTGTCGCAGGGCTCAGGACGAACGCAGTTCGGGAATTAATTGACTGATCGGGCCTGATAGCAGGTCCGCAAGGGCGACCGCCCGCCCGCAGGTGCCCCGCAGCGCAGCGGAGGGATTAGCGCCGAGGACAAAGGCCCGGATGGGCCTTCGCAAAACAAATCAATGCACGAAACGCGCAACCACATCCCTGTAGGACCGCGATACCTTCACCTCTGCACCTGAATCCAGCACGAGGAAGCACTCGCCATTGGTGTGGGGTTTTACCTGGCGCACCTGGTCGAGGTTCACGATCCAGCTTCGGTGGACGCGCTGGAAGACGCGCGGGTCAAGGCGGCGCTCCAGATCCTTCATCGTCTCGCGCAGGACGAGCGAGTTTTCGGCGGTGTAAATGCACATGTAATCGCCTGCCGCCTCGATGCGTTCGATTGAGTCGACTTCGACGCGGAAAATCTGGCCGCGATCTTTGACATTGATGAGCTTTTCAAACCGGTCCGCGCTTTCGCCCGGATCGCCGGTAAAGTCGGCGGCAAGGTCCGGGGCGACTTCGGAAAGCACGCCCATCAATTGCTCTGCATCCTCGGCGGATTTCTTCTCGGCCAGACGCTGGCGCACGCGCTCTACGGTGTCGGCAAGCTTGTCCTCGTCCACCGGCTTCATCAGGTAATTGACCGCATTGGCTTCGAACGCGCGGATGGCGTGTTCTTCGTATGCGGTCACAAAAACGAACAGCGGAGGCTCGATTTCCATGACGCCTTTGACGACGCTGAAACCGTCAAAACCAGGCATCTGGATGTCGAGAAAGACGAGATCGGGTTTCTGCGTCTTGATCTTGCGGATGGCCTCACGCCCATTGGCACAGGTGTCAATGATTTCAACATCTTCAAAGGCCTGGAGCCTTAGCTGAAGGCCTTGGATGGCGAGTTTTTCATCGTCTACGATGATAGTGCGGATGGTCATATCACGAGTTTCCAATAACACGCTGAGAGTTCAGATTAATCACATTATCGGCTGCTTCAGTTTCGGGGGATGAGGCAGTTTCTGATGTGGGCGGGGGGGAATCGGCCGGGGATTTAGCTGGCGAATTGGTCGCCTGCTGCGAAGGTTCATACGGGATTTCGATGAGGACGGTGAAACCGCCGCCTGGCTGTGAGCGGGTTTCAAACAGGTGGTCTGCCCCGTACCCTTGCGCCAAACGGTTCTGGATATTCACAAGGCCAACTCCGGTGGAAACGGGCTCGCCCGGCCTTGGCGGTGCGTTGGACGCTATGGGCCGGTTCTGCCCGCCCAGAACAGCGCCAGGTCCGGTATCCTCGACCGCAATTCTAAGCCGCTCGCCGACCACGCGCGCGCTCAGGGAAATGCGCGCGCCTTCTTCTTGCGGGCTCACCGCATATTTGATCGCGTTTTCGACGAGCGGTTGCAGCAGCATTGCCGGCAATCTTGCGTGCATCGCCGCGTCTTCAATATCGAACTGGGTGCGAAGCCGCTCTTCAAAGCGCATGCGTTCGATATCGAGATAAAGCTGCAGCGTCTCGATCTCCTGCTCCAGCGTGACCTTGCTTCCCGGTTCCGCGATCAGGGTGTGACGCAGGAAACCCGACAGCCGCGTTAGCATCGCATTGGCGGGCCCTGTCTGTTTCAAAAGTACCAGAGTGCTGATGGAATTCAGAGTGTTAAATAGAAAATGCGGGTTCAGTTGATAACGCAGCATGGCAAGCTGAGCGGCGGTTGCCTGCGCTTCCAATCGTTGCAGGCGATCTGTCTGTTCCTCGACCCGCAGGAAGTAATTGATCGCGTAATACAGCGCGCTCCACCCGCCCAAAAGCGCGAGCGGGATAAAGCTTAAGCCGATGAGGCGCTGGGCAAAGCTCGTCTCGGTAAGCGAGCCTTGGTATAGCCCTTGGAGCCATGCCTCGATCGCCGAGTGCACCAAGACCGCGATGGTCAGCACGATGGCGGTCCCGCCCCATGTCACAATCGGCTGGCGGTCTATCAATTGGCGGTACACCACCGACAAGATCAGGGTGATGGTAAACCCGGTGATCGTGGTGACGAGCAAAACGACGAGCAGATCAAGCGGCTGATCATTGGCGATGGCAACCACGCTGCGCAGCAGGAAATAGCCACCCCAGCCCGCAAGTTGCAGGTTCCAGAAGGCGCGGTTTTTGCTCGCAAAGAACGGAGCGGGTTGGAATTTCACCATCGACATGGGCATGAGTGTAGCGCAAAAAACGGTTCGTCGCATGAATTAAGGTAAGCGTGCGCGCAGATGAACGCAAAGGCACAACCGCTTGCCGCAGGCGGGGCGGCATCTTGGCGCTTTTCCTCGCGGTTAGAGTCCCTGGTCTGGATCAACCTCGCGCCGGAAATGCGTGCGCCAGTCGGCTTTGCCTTCGCTAGCGATAAGTGCTTCAATCTGTGGGATTTCGGCCTCGATGAATTCTGCGCGTTCGTCCCAGCCATCATGGCTGCGATTGCGAAACAGCCCGCCATCACCCCCCGGCCCCCATTTTTCAAAGAAGCGCTTACCGCCCCGCGGATCATATCCCGCATTGGCGAGAAGCCAAGGGATCAGCCGGTCCGCCTCGCGCTCTGTGCGCCGGATGTTGCGGCGCTTTCTTTTATTGCGGTCGAG
The DNA here is from genome assembly GCF_000715015.1 of Erythrobacter longus. Lineage (GTDB taxonomy): Bacteria > Pseudomonadota > Alphaproteobacteria > Sphingomonadales > Sphingomonadaceae > Erythrobacter > Erythrobacter longus. Next base: position 46,039 of record NZ_JMIW01000005.1, on the reverse strand, counting down.
CCATGCGGTGTGACCCAAAAGATTATGCGCCAGTTCATGCGCAACGAGGCCTGCAAACTCTGCCTCCTCATATTGAAACGCGGGAAATTCGATGCCGATGACGACGCGGTTGCCATCTGCCACCGCCTTTTGCCCTTCGCCCATCAGCTCAAATCGCGAAGCGCATACAGGGACAGAGGCAATGACCGAGACATAATTGTCGTGAAAATCAAACTGAATGGCATCGTAGCCTTGGACCGACGCATCGATAAGGTCATGCACGCGGGCAAGGCGCTGCCAGTCAAACGGGCCTTGGCTCTCCCAATCGTTGGGATTGGTCCCGGCAAGCCGCACGATCTCACGGTTGCTCGGAAAATTGCCGGAAAGGTCAGCGGGGGACCCCTTCGCCACCGTTTGAACCGCAAAGTCGCCTGACAGACCAAGCGCTCGGCGGGCAATTTCTGGGGAGCCGTAACTCGCCATATCCTGCAATTGCAGGCCTGTTCCCGGGATCACCCGGTCGCAAAACTCAGCATTTCCGCGCACCAGTTTCCAGCCAACATTTTGTAAAAGCTGGTCGTATTTTTGGTAATTTTCAATCGCGCGGCGCTCTGCTGCAAGGTCGATCTTGTCCCAATTGATGGTATCGCGGGCGCTTGCTGCTGGCACGGCCGGTGCCGCCACGATTAGCGCGCCAAGCATGGCGACAGATGCAAGGCAAACCCTCACACGCATTTTATGACGCAGCGCTCGCCCCTGTTTGGGCTTCGGCTATGGCTTCGCGCAGGCGATCAACGCCAACAGCGCCCGGCATCAAAATGTCGCCGGTCACAAAGGCAGGCGTGCCGCTGAACCCCAGACTTTGCGCGAAGGTGAGGTTGCGGACCAGTTCAACCGAAACCTCTTCGCTTGCTGCATCAATGCGCGCCTGTTCCATGTTGAGGCCAATTGCCGCAGCAGCCGCTTCAACGCCTGCGGGGCTGGTGTCGCCGCGTTGAAACAGGGCCGAATGAAATGCCTGATACTGCCCTTGTTTGGCCGCTGCGAGAGCCATTCGCGCTGCCAGTTCGCTGCCTTCAAAGATCGGCCATTCGCGCATGATGATTTTGAGCTCAGGGTCTTCGGCGACAAGGCGCGAAATGTCCTGAAAGCTGCCTGCGCAATAGGGGCAATTGTAATCGGTGAACTCGACCAGCACTTTTGAGCCTTCCGGATTGCCCATGATGGCGCCGGGGAAGGGGGTGTAAAGCTCGTCTTTTACAGAGGCCAGACGATCGCGCGCGTCCTCGGCGGCAAGGGCCTGTGCCACATCCTGCAAAATGCTGGGATTGTCCATGAGATAGGCGCGCGTGCGATTGTCGGCGAGCCCGGTGTAGGACCAGAGCGCTGCGCCCAGAAAGCCGAATGTGAGCGCCAAAAGCGCTGTCAGCAAAGATTGTCGGGTGGGCGAGATGCCAGAATTTTGCGTGTTTTGCGTCATGGAGACGAGCTTTAGCGGCTGTCGCGCAAAGCTTCCAGTTCTGCGCGCGCCTGAAGGCCGACATCTTGTGCACGGATCCAATCAGGCGATCCGACCGGTAACCCCGCCTCGGCATCATTCGCATTGCGCAAGGCCTCAGGATAATTGCGGCGCATGATTTGTTGCTCGGCGCTGGCCAGTTTGGCGCGCGGAATATCGCCGCGATGCGCGTAAACAACGCCAAGCTGATACCATGCAAACGGATTGAACCGGTCTTTCGCAACCGCTGCGCGCAGCACCCTTTCGGCTTCCTCGTAATTGGCTTCTTCTTCCGTCGCGATCAGCGCATGGCCGAACATCCCCGCGATCAAAGGCTGATTGAGGGTCAATTCGGTCGCGCGGCGCAATGGCACAAGCGCTTCGGTCGGGCGGCCTGATTCGAGCAGGATCTGACCCTTCAGCTCCAAGAAATATGGGTTTTGCGCATCAAACGCGAGCAAAGCGTTCACTTCGTTCAATGCCTTTTCGACCTGCGCATCCTTGTGGAAGGCGTAAGCGCGGGCATAGCGCGCTGGTGTGCTTTGGTCGCTTTCAGGATATTGTTGAAGCGTGCGTTTCGGCTCAGCCAAATAACCATAAAGCTTGGCCTGGACGCTTAGGAAGCGAGCCTGAAGCTCTGGATCATCGGGCGCATCCCAATATTCGTCCTTCGTCAATTGATCGCGCAGGAATTGGATACGGTCACCAGACAATGGGTGCGTGCGACCGTAAGCTGCATCATCCGATTGGCTGTAGCCACGGCGAATTTCAAAATTCCTGAGCTTCTCGAAAAAGCTGATCATGCCGCGGCCCGAAATGCCAGCGCCGTTGAGATACCGCGCGCCCGCTTGATCGGTGGCGGCTTCCTGGTTGCGGTTAAAGGCGAGGAAATTGCCCGTTGCGGCCTGTTGCCCGGCCATAATCGCGCCCAAAGCGGCATCGCCTGCTCCAGCAAGCGCCGCGCCAACCCCGAGGATCAGCGACAGGATCGAGATGCCTTGCGCGCCTTTCGTGCGTTCACCAAAGCGAACGACGTGCCCGGCCGTGATATGGCCCAGCTCGTGCGCGATCACGCCTTGCACTTCGTTCGCAGTGTCGGCTGCGTTCAACAGTCCTGCGTGGACGTAAACCACCTGCCCGCCAGCAACGAACGCGTTGATGGACGAATCGTTGATGAGGACAATTTCGACATTCTCAGGTTCAAGCTCTGAGGCTTCGATCAGAGGGCGCGCCATATCGCGCAGCAGCGCCTCAGTCTCTGCATCGCGCAGGATTGACTGGGCCGCGACCGGTTGAACAGCGAGCGCAAAAGCGGCGAAAACTGCCAGCAGCGCGGCGACAAAGGAGCGAAGGAGATGCATCTGGATTACCTGCTAACGCCTTTAGGCCTGAACGGGAACTGAAGTTTTATCGGCTTGCGGTAGTCTGACGCACAAATTCGGCAATTTTCGGCACAACATCACGCCGCCCCCGCCACGGGGCAGCGATCGAAACGAGCGGGTCGGTGTGGTCTTTCTCTGGGTACAGCTCGAGGCGCGGGGCGTGCCCTGCTTCCTGCAAAAGCCCGCTGAGGTTGCGCGAATGGAACACGCCGACGGTCGTATCTTTCTTGCCATGGAGGAGAAGCATGGGCGGGCTGTTTTCGCTCACATGGTTGATCGGCTGGGTTGCATCAAGGTCATCGACATGACCAAAGCTTGCGATGGTGCTCTCGCTGTCGAGCGGGAGGAAGTCATAGGGGCCCGATATGCCGACAACGGCAGCGATGTCTTTGGGCGAAAGCCCGTGCGGTTCAAGCCAGCGGCTTTCCAGGGCGACCATCATCATATTGTAAGCGCCGGCAGAATGCCCTGCGATTACAATATTTTGTGGGTCCCCGCCATATTGCGCGATCTCTTGGCGAGCCCAGGCAAAGGCGCTTGCAGTGTCTTCGATCATGCCGGGATATTTGCCCGCCTCGCCCAAGCGATACCCGCTCAAAACCACGACAAAACCCTGCTCGGCAAAGGCGCGCCCGACGAAATCATAGCTTTCCGGATCGCCAGAATTCCACGAACCGCCATGCACGAAGAGCAAAACGGGGCGAAGAGCCGTGCCGGATGTCATCCTTGCATGTGCAGTGTTTTCAGGTGCCCAAACATGTGCAGTGTTTTCAGGTGCCCAAACCAGAACTTTCTGATCGGGATGGTCGCCGACCGCGATTTTGGCCTTAAGCTCAGCCCCGCCGTCACCGCCAAGGATCCGGTCAACCGCGCTCAAAACCACCGGGCCATCGCGTGAAATGGCGATTTGGAGCCCGATTGCGGCCAGAACTGCGAGTCCCAAAAGAACGCCGAGGGTCCAAACCATGATGCGAACGGGTCCTTTGGTTTTGCGAATGGTCTGAGTGTTCATTCGCACAGCATTTGGAGAGGGTTACGCGTCTCGTAAAGGCCAGAGGGGACGGCCTTGCGCAAGAAAGGCGCCTACACAGTGCGTGCGGCGCCTTTTTTGATTGGGTGTTTGGGTTGGCTGGACCGCTTAACCGACGAGCTTTTTGCCGGCCCGTTCAATGAGCGCGGTGTCGTCGTCAATCTCGCCGATCATCGCGACATTGCCTTCGCCATCACGGCGCACCATGACGAGCGAAAACTCGGGGCCTTCCGATGAAAGCGCATCGAACATCAGAGCATCAAGTTCGCGCAGTTTCTGGGCCAGTTTTGCCCGGATGTCGCCTTCATCTTCAACCACTTGGCCCGCTTCTTCGCGGCGCAGGCGGCGCTCGGATGCAACGACCGCTTTTAGGCCGCCCTCAGCTTTGGCGAGATAGTCCGCAAGGCTCCCGCGCTCCAGCTCAAGCCGGTGCGCATGGGAGAGGACGGCGGCATATTCGGTCAGGCGTGTCTTGTCGTAATCCTGGCCGAACACAAGCTTGACCACTGGGGTCATGGGCGCGCGTTCCTGGACGGTCAGGCCGTTGTCTTCGATCAGCTCGTCAAAAGCTTCGGGCTCGTCTTTTGCGGCAAGCGATACGTCGTAAGCGCGTCCCACGGCTGCATAAAGTGCCTGGCGGCTGCGATCTTCGGAGGCGCGGGCCGTGTGTGCAAGTTCGCGGGCCGAGGCGAGGCAGTCATACAGCCCTGCGTCCCCATCGATTTCTGCGATTTCTGCGATTTCTGCGACTTCTGCCGTAGCGGGCTCAGTATCGGGCGTTTCGCTCAGTTCGTCTGCAGTGTCGTCGGTATCGACCGGATCGTTTGAGCCTTCACCGCCCTTGCTGGCGGGCTCTTCGACCTTATAGTCGTCAGGGTCAAACCGGTCTGCATCAAGATCGACGGCCTTTTTGGCAGGAACCTCGATATAATCGGTCAGCGAGGCAAAGCTGTAGCTTGCGGCATTTGCGCCCTCTTCGTCCTCGTCGATTTCGTCTCCGAATTCATCAACTTCCGGCTCGTCGAGCCCAAATTGACCAAAATCTGGCCCCGGAAGATCATCGCTGTGACGATCAAAGTCCGATGGTGCATCACCCATTTGATCGGTGAAGCTCGCGATATTGTCATCGTCATCAAAGACGTCTGCGTCGGAAAGCTCTTCGGCGGCCTCGTCCTCGGCGGCCTCGTCCTCGGCCCAGAGGTCTAGTTCGCCCGCGTCAAAGGTTTTTTCAGCCGCATCGCTGGCTTCATGGGCTGGCGAATCGGCCCACTCGGTCAAAGGACCGATGTGGTGCTTTTGCGGGGTATCCTCTTCATCGGGGCGGCTGGCTGCAAGTTTTTCATCAATCGCCTGATCAATAGCCAGAAGCAGCTCATCAGCGGTCGCTGCATCGGCCATCTCTTTCCAATTGATGACGCCATAGATGAAATCAATCGTCTCATCATCGCTGGAAAAGGGCAGCAGGATGCCGCGGTAAAGGACGCTTGCACCGCGTTCGTTTACGAATTCCGCCTCAAACCCGATTGGTGCCTGATTGGCGAGGATTTGCATGTAATGGTCGGTGATCCGGCTGAGCAAAGACCGCGGCGGGACATCCGACAGTTTCATGATTTTATTGCCGCCTGCGCCGCATTCCCGGGCGAGCTTTTCGCCAAGAAACTGGACCGCAGGGTCCTCAATACCGCGAGAGAAATCGAGCAGAACGCTGTTCGGGCCAAAATCCGTCAGATTTTCAGGGTCAAGCAGTTCAATCGAGGGGAAGGTCGCGTCACCCAGAAGGCCGGCCCAGTGATTGTAAGCGCGCACTTGCATGCGGCGTTCGTCCTGGCCGATCGCTTCGGGTGGCAATTCGCGCACGGTTTCTTCTTCAAGTGTGCCGCTATCTTCACGAGCACCTTTTTCTTCACGATCAAGGCTTTCCACACCCCAATCAGGTGTGTCATCGGCAGATGTGCCGCTTTCAAAAGGTCCGCGAAGAGTATCCATGATTAGGCCGTTTGTCCCCAAACTATGACAAGCTTTGGGACAGTTCTGGCCTTACGTGGTAAAAATCCCGTTAAGCAGGCTTGCAAAACTTTGGAGCAAACTGTGTCAGCGATAGGCTGGATGAGGGGGCTAGGTCAGGGTGCTCAACCAATGCAGCAGGGCAAACGCAGTGCCTTAGAGGAAATACCGCATCTTGATCGCGACCTTTTGATCGGCAGAGCCAACGGTAAACACCGCATCATCCCAGTTCGGCGGGGCCATGCGCACCGGGGCATCGCGTGAAAAGCCATACCCTTCCTTGGGTGCCATCCCGAGAACCCGGTTGGCTTTTCCGTCCTCATTTTCATCATGCAAAAGCGCGATTGCGTATTCACCAGGCTTCACGTTGTTGAAGCGGATTGTGATCGTGTTCGCAGCCTTCACCACGGTGCGATAGGAATTGGGGTCATTGCGACACTTTGGGAAAATGCTCTCTTTGGTGGTCATGCAGGCGCGCACCACACCATTGGTGTTGCGCAGATCAGTGACCGTTATCGTCACCGTGCCCGCCGCAGCAGGGGCAGCTGCTGCCATAACGGCCCCACCAATGACAAGCGCGCCCAGGTTTCGTGCACGCTTTTGGATCGGGCTCTTCATGGGGCGCTTCTCGCCTGTTTGTCGAACCGCCGCGACAGTCCGCGATCGGTCCCGCAAACCTTGTCCCAGAAACGAAAATACAGCCCAAAATTGCATCGGTATTCCTCGTGATGCCGCTCGTGATGGCTTGCTGTTATCACCAAGGCCCCAAACGGGGAATGAACAAACGCGCGCGGAAAAATTTCCCAGCCCATGTGATTGACCACGCCCATTACCGTTGCAACCGTCAAAACCACGCCCAGCATGGCAAGATGGATAGGGACGAAAAAAACAAGGATCGGGATCACAATCGCGCCGGTTAAACTCTCGACCGGGTGAAAGCTCATCGCCGTCCAGGCGGTGGGCGGCTTGCTATCATGGTGGACCTTGTGCGCGAGTTGAAAAAGACTTGGCCAATGGTGCATCGCGCGGTGGCTCCAATAAAACCATGTGTCTTGTGCAAACAGATAGATCAGCACCGAAAACGGCAAATACCAAAGCGGATAGGCGTTCCAGTCGGTGTAGATCAGCGCAAAATCGTGATGTCGCCAAAGCCAGAACACAGCGCCCGCCGGCACCCCGTAAATCACCGCTGCGATAAGCGAATAGCGTATCTCGCTTGCGATCTGGCGGCGCTGTTTTGCATAAAGACCCGGTCGAGCGCGCTTTGTGATCCATGCAAATATCCCGCTGCTTGCGAAATAGCGAAGCGCAACCATCACGCTCATCGCAGTGCCCACAATCAGGAAAGCGAGCCAGACCGGGGTATCAGCAGGAACCATGGGATAGGCTTATGCCGCACAAAGCGGGCCTGGGAAACCCTGCTGAGCCTAGCCCGCGCTGCTTAAATCGGTGCACTGCGGGTCGATTAAAGCGGTGTTGCGGCGCAGGGCGATGCGGGCAAGTTTCTCAATCTCAGCTTTTCTGCGCGCCGCAGCGAGCGGCTCCAACGGAGCCTGCCGTACGATTTCAGCATCATAGCCATCAGCAACAATGATGCCGCAGCGTTCAGGACTATACGCCTCGCTTTCCAGCGGACTGCGATCCAGTTCCGGTGGGACACCCCAGAAAAAGCGATCGCAAAAATCGAGGTAATCGGGCCATTTGTTGTCACCCAAAAGATCACCGCGCGCGACCTTGATTTCGACAATGATAATCTGTCCGCGCGCATCGATCCCCATCAGATCAGCGCGCCGATTGTTCTTTAAAGCCATCTCTTCGACGCACCAGATGTCGTTGCGCGCAAAAAGGCGCTTGATCCCGCGCGCGACATCCGTGGCGCAGGGTGCTTTCGTGCTCGGGCCAATGCCGTTTTGAAGAGAGCTTTCGAGAATCGCGTTTTGAGTTCCGTCCATCACGTCTGGATGGAACATAATGTGAACACCGTCAAGCGCCTGCTTGCTGCTCGCATGGCCCACTCGCTTGGGCCGCTTGCCTCGCCCACCTGCCTGACTATGCGACGGTCGGTTCCATGACGCTCAAGATGGCTTCGCGGGCGTGGAAAACCTCGCGCCATAAGGCAAAGGCGGGTGCGCCGGGATCCTGTCCTCGCGATTCGACTTCGTTAAGAGCGGTGAGACCCATATCCACGAGAATTTCCATATCCTCGACCCCGCGCTCAACCGCGGGATGCGCATGATTGCCAAACAGCGCGCCGGTTCGCGATAAGGCATTGTTAAAACGTGTGTTTATCTGGTCCAAAGGCTCTGGCGAAAGGTCAGCCATCTGTGCGATCTGAGCAACTTTACCATGCAACGCGCTCCACCGCTGGCCAAGAGACGATTGCGGTGCTCGGTCTGGCCGAGGGGAGAGGCTGCCGGGGCGTTGCTGAATTACGGTCATTCCTGGCAATTAAACCCAATGCTCTTGCCGATTGGTTAAACTCGACGCCCAGTCGCTTGAGGATGGACTTGCAGTAACGGTTCTAACCATTGGGGGAGTGATTTGTGTGGTTTGCGATTGCGTGAAAGCGCCAATAATGTCTGGCGCAGGGACCAGTCCCTTGCTAATCGCGGCACGTGAGCGGATGATGTCCGCTTGCAATATAAAGCCTCATGGCCGAAAGCCGCCATGGCCCCGGCACCCGTAGCTCAGCTGGATAGAGCGCTGCCCTCCGAAGGCAGAGGCCAGAGGTTCGAATCCTCTCGGGTGCGCCAGTTTTTTCAAACACTTGCCGCGCTGCACAATTTCGCCGGTGAGGCCCGTAAGTGAAATATAAGTGCAAACCGTGATTTTTCCCCAGAAAATCAGCAGGTTTTGCGCACTTGAGTGTCCGTAGGTGACTAGCTTTGTTTTGTTAGGTCCGAGTCGCTTTCTCAATACGCTGTTCGATCACTTGCGGAGACGTTTGCATTCTTGAAATTATAAGCTGAAGCTGACATTCGGCTAACGAAACAAGTTCCGGCTATTCATCAATTTTTGAAAAGTCTATTTTCCGCCGCATACCGCTCAGCTAATAAATGCAAAGACTTGCATCTTAAGTAAAAAGCCCTACCCAAGACTTCAGGGTCGATTGCAATTCATGGCATCATCAATAGAAAATCCTTTGGCGGCTCCCGCCGATGCGGCGCTGTTGAGCTTCGTTTTACTTGCTCAGTTTCTTGGGCAAGCAGCCGACCCTGCGCAAATCCACCATGATCGTGGGCAAGGCGATAGGCCATACACATTTGATGACCTCGTGCGAATTGCCAAGAAACTCGATCTCATTGCAAGACGCAAGAGCGCGCCGCTAGCTGAGCTTTCAAAGCTTCCCCTACCGGCTCTAGTCAGGCTGAACGAGGGCGGCTGCGCGGTTCTTCTCAAGATAGACACAAGCGGTGATGCGGGTGTGCGCCATATGGTTCTGCGGCCCGATAGCGAGCGGCCTGAAGTTTGGTCCGAAGAGCAGGTCTTGGAGCAATTTGAGCTGAATGGCGGCAAGGTTGACCTCTTGCTGATGACAAGCCGCGAGAAGATCGCGGGCGAAAAACGCGCCTTTGATATCAGTTGGTTTATTCCCGCTCTTGTTAAGTATCGCAGAGCCTTGCGCGATGTACTGATTGGAAGTTTCTTCCTTCAATTGGTTGGCCTGGCCTCGCCCATCTTCTTCCAGCTCGTGATCGACAAAGTGTTGGTCCACCAATCGATGACCACGCTTGAGGTGTTGGCGATCGGTCTTGCGACGGTTTTGGTGTTTGAGACGATGTTGTCGGCTCTTAGGAATTGGCTCTTCGCTCATACATCGAACCGGGTGGATGCGGAGCTGTCGGCGTCCCTGTTCAAGCATCTGGTTGCCCTGCCGCTCTCTTATTTCGAGGCGCGGCGCGTGGGCGATAGCGTTGCGCGTGTGCGCGAGTTGGAGAACATTCGAAACTTCCTCACATCGAACGCAGTGACCGTGGTGATCGACCTTTTCTTCACCATCGTCTTCTTCATTGTGATGTATCTCTATTCGCCAATGCTGACTCTGATCGTGGCACTGACGATACCGGTCTACATCGCGATTTCGGTGTTCATAACGCCGCCGCTTCGCGCGCGCTTAGATGAGAAATTCAAACGCGGAGCCGAGAACCAGGCGTTCCTGGTTGAGACCGTCACCGGCATTGGCACGCTTAAGAGCATGGCGGTTGAGCCGCGCATGCGCGACCGCTGGGAAAAGCAGTTCGCGGGCTATATCAAGACTGGATGGGACGTAACGGTCCTGTCGAACTGGGGCAGCCATTTGATCCAATTGGTGAGCAAGCTCACTACGGTGGCGATCTTGTTCTTCGGCGCGCAGGCGGTGATTGCGGGCTCGCTGACTGTGGGCGCATTGGTTGCGTTCAACATGCTTTCGGGCCGTGTGGCGCAGCCCATCCTGAGGCTCTCTCAGCTGTGGCAGGATTTCCAGCAGGTGCGTATCTCGGTGGACCGCTTGGGCGACATCTTGAACGCGCCTGCAGAGCCCGAGCACAACCCCAACCGCGCTAGCCTCCCGCCGATTAAGGGACAGGTGGAGTTCGACAAAGTCCGCTTCCGCTACCGCGCTGATGCACCTGAAGCCTTGCGCGGGGTGAGCCTTGATATCCGTGCAGGCGAGATGCTTGGCATTGTTGGTCCATCGGGCTCGGGTAAATCGACGCTCACCAAGCTGGTTCAGCGGCTTTATGTGCCAGAGCAAGGACGTGTGCTGGTTGATGGCACCGACCTTGCTCTGGTCGATCCGGCGTGGCTGCGCCGCCAAGTGGGCGTGGTCCTGCAAGAGAACATTCTATTCAACCGCACGGTGCGTGAGAATATCGCATTGGCGAACCCCACGATTGATATGGAGCGGGTGATCGCAGCGGCAGAGCTAGCAGGGGCCCATGAATTTATCCTGACGCTCTCTCACGGCTATGACACGGTGATCGAAGAGCGAGGTTCGAACCTCTCCGGCGGCCAGCGCCAACGGCTCGCTATTGCAAGGGCGCTAATTACCGATCCCAGCATTCTTATCCTCGATGAGGCGACAAGTGCACTTGATGCCGAAAGCGAAGAGATCATACAGAACAACCTTGCACGCATCGCAGAAGGCCGCACGGTGATGATCATCGCTCACCGCCTTTCCGCTGTACGCCCATGCGATCGGATCATCACAGTTGAGGCAGGCGAGATTACGGAAATGGGCAGCCACGAAGAGCTTCTCAAAGCCGGCGGTCGCTACGCACAACTCCATGCCAAACAAACCGGCATGGCGTCTGGCGGAGTTGGGGGCGCGTAATGGGTTTCTTCTCTGATCGTTTCCCCACGATGACCAAACACCTTGCCGTTTTTGGCGAGGCATGGCGCGGGCAGAACGAGGCGGACAAAGCCTTCAAGCCCGAGGAAGAGCACGAGTTTCTCCCCGCAGCGCTTGAGATCATGGAGAAGCCTGCAAGCCCAGGCATGCGCTGGCTTCTGTTGCTGATCTGCACTTTGTTTGTGCTGGCTCTCATCTGGGCTTTCTTCGGCAGGATCGATGTTGTCGCCACTGCGGCGGGCAAGACGGTTCCGGGCGATAATGTCAAAGTTGTCCAGCCCATTGAAATCGGCTCTGTGCGCGAAATCCATGTGAAGAACGGCCAGTTCGTGAAGGCGGGAGAGCTGTTGATCGAACTCGACCCAACACTCGCCAATGCAGATGAAGCGCAAAGCTCGCAAACACTGCTTTCCGCGCGGATTATTCAAGCGCGCAATGATGCTCTGCTTGCCCACCTGCAGGGCCGCCGGGCGCGCTTTGTGCCGCCAGAAGGGACGACTTCTGATATCATCCGCACCGAAGAGGCCTTCGTCGCCAATGCAACCGCGCAATATGATGCGCAAGCGGCAGCTTTAACGCAGCAACGCGCGGAAAGTCAGGCGGAACTGGCGGCTGCCAATGCGGAGATCGCCAAGCTCGAAGAAGCGCTGCCCTTTATCGACCAGCAATTGGGCGCGCGTGCGGAACTGGCAGAGCGCGGCTATTTCTCCAAGCTCCAACTCCTCGAATACGAACAGCTGCGCGCCGAGCACCTGCGCAATATCGAGGTGCAACAGGCGAATAAAATGCGCGCTGAGGCGGCGATTGGGCGGTTGAATGCGGAGCTAGCAAGCCTTCGCGCTGGCTTTGGCCGGACCGCTGTCACCGATCTGGCAGAAGCGAATGACCGTGCAACCATGGCCGGTGAAGAGCTACGCAAAGCGGAACGTATGCGTAGGTTCCAAGAACTTCGCAGCCCGGTCGATGGCGTCGTGCAGCAACTCGCGGTAGGTACGGTTGGCGGCGTAGTACAGCCCGCAGAACCATTGATGGTGATCGTCCCGTGCACCTCAGGTGACGCAAGCGATGCGGCGAGTTGCAATGGTGGGATAACGGTTGAGGCTTTTGTCCAGAACAAAGATATTGGCTTTATCAAAGTGGGCCAGCGAGTGGCGGTGAAATTGGAGGCGTTTAACTTCACCGACTATGGCCTCATCGAGGGCACGGTCACGAACATAAGCCGCGATGCTATCGACCAATCTCAGCATCCCGCTGGAAGTGTGCGTGATGAAAATGGGCGCCCCATCCAACCTGGTCTAGTCTACGCAGCTAAAATTGAACTTGCTTGCGGTAAAGATGACCCTGAGCGCCACGCTCTATGCGACCGCGTGCAACCCGGAATGAGCGTGCAAGCTGAGATTAAAACCGGCCAAAGGCGCATCATCCAATACTTGCTCTCTCCTATCTCCCAAGCAGTCAACGAAGCAGCGCGGGAAAGATAAGGAAATATGAACTTTAAAAACTGAACTGCGTGATTGACAATGAGCTGAAAAAGTCATTTGTTAGATATTCATGGGGTCAGCGATACAAGCAAGATTGGGCCTTTGTACGGCCACCTGCCGTTTATCAATGAAGAAGGGCGCAAATTGAGGGTTGGGGTTTTCCATCGTTCGGCTTGACTAATCGCAGGGTGCATTGCGCTCAGCGGGACTAATCGTGTGCTCTCACGGGCTGAGTTTTTGTGTGTTCGGCAGGGCTTGTGCGAAGTGGCTGAGTTAAAATTTTCAATTTCAATAGGGGGTCTGAATGAGTACTAACGGAAAGTCCGCCGGAAGCGGCGCAGCGAATGGCCGTGCGAACGCTAAGGCGAATGGCAAGGTAAGCAAAGGGGCAAAGTCAGCGACTAAAGCCAAGCCAGAGCAAACCGAAATTTCGCCAGAAATGCGCGAGAAGCTCGCCGAATTGCGCGAGCGTGTTCAGGTCAGCGTTGGTCAAACCGTCCTCGCGATGATGAACCTGCCGCGCTATAAGGGGCAGTCGCTTTCCGATCTCAACCACCTCGTCATCGAGCCGCTCCTGCGCGACCGCTTGGCGATTGCGTCTGCGAAGAAGAAAGAGGGTGATGAGGCGGGTGTCGACAACACGACCACCGCTGGCATCGCCATCTGGGCGAGCGTTTCGGACGAGGTTGACGCCAAAATCCGCGAGCAAATCAAAGGCGGCGCTTTCCCAACGCGCCTTGGCGCAGAGGATTGGGCCAGCGGCGAGAAAGTCTGGCTGCTCGATTTGATTGCCCCCAACCGCCAACTGGCAACAGCGGTGCTAGCCAACTTCAAGCAAATCGCTGGCGACAAACCGATCGCGATCCACCCGATTGTTGCACGCAGCGTTGATCCGGAAGTGCTGGAGAAGATGAAGGTGAAGGCTGAGGGGTAGGCGGTCCAATCGTGGGGAGCTATGATCTGAACCTTTGTCAGCGGCGGGTCGTCCTGGTGTCGGATCCATGTGGGTCCGGCGCTGGCTGCGGTGCGGCGGCGTGAGGGGCGCGCTTATGCTTTGGCTCTTGGGAATTCCCATAGTTCTGATCGCAGTAGGCTTCCTGTATTTTCATTTGCTTTCTGGGCCATCGACTTTTCGCTACAAAATGACTGTAGAGGTTATGACGTCAGAAGGTCTTCGGACTGGTTCAGCAGTTCGCGAAGTTCGCTTCTCAAAGAGGGCCAATGGCGGCGATTATGGCCAAGCTGTCGGGGAAGCGGTGGCTTTGGATTTGCCTAATGGGGGCACGCTGTTTGCTTTGTTATCGGGCGCCGATGGGAGCTCCGATCATGGTGGGCAGCATGTTTGGCATATCATGCGGCAAATAGATGATGATCTGATCGAATTGTGGCCGACTGCACCCAAGACCAGCGATCCGCGGATAGCTTATCCGGCTCCCATGCTGGTGACGTTTGACGATCTAAGTGATCCGACGAGTGTGAAGCGCGTCGACCCCGATGATCTGGCGGCCAGTTTTGGTGAAGGCGTAAGCCTAAGCCGCGTGACGATAGAGGCAACCGATCAGCCGGTAACAGATCGGCTTGCGGACCGGCTCGCAAAGCTCGGGATTAAGCCCGACCATAGTTTGGATAACGATTTCAAATCAACCACTAACCCCACTCTGGCTCAAAGGCTGGCGTACCGACACTTCAAGCGAGAAATTGCAAAATGAATTTCACTGATGAACAGAAACGCCAGTTGTTCCTCACAATCCTCGCAATGGATTCTTATAATCGGGGGTATGGTCCTAGCGTCAGCGGCTTGGCGGACTCCGGGGCAATTGGCGAGGCAGAGATCCTGACTCTGCCTGACACCGTAAGCGCAGGTTGGGAGGAGGCTGGCTTTTATGCAATAGCTTATAATTGGAATGGTGAACATGTCGTTAGCTATCGCGGTTCCGATAACTTTGCTGGACAGCTCACTTTAGCTAGCGTCTTTGATGGCACGTTTGGGCAGGGCGGGGATGTTGTCAACGGCTACGGAGTGGCTTTTGGAATTCCCGATGGTCCTCAAGCAACGCTTGCGATTGAGTTCTATCGCGCTGTTGCTGACACATTGGGCAAATCTGACAGTCTTAACGCCGCTAACATCACTCTCACTGGGCACTCGCTTGGTGCTGGCCTCGCCGGCCTTGTTGCAGGGGTTTACAACAGGCCTGGCTTTTTTGTCGATCCCATGCAGTTTGGCAACGCAATCGACAACGCCTTTCTCAAACTCGATCCAACTAATACGGATGCAAACCCATTTGAACCTTACTCTTATGATCCAGCATTCGCCGAACTCGTCTACGGCGATGTCACCCAGTCATGGTCCCGCAATCAGGCCGATGAATTCAGCGGAGTTGTCATCCCGGACGCCTTTGGCGGTATAGGAGCGAACAATCTCGATGCTGCCCGTCGTCGAACGCAAGGCATTGTGCCTACCGGTGCTGAACTGCGTGATCTTGAGTTTGCAGTAAATACTGGCGCAACGACGACAGACCGAAACAAAGTTGGTCAACTTCACAACGACGCGCTGATTGTGATGCGTTTGTTTTCCGAAGGGCTTGTGTCTTCAGAGGGTAGAGACCCCCAGGCATGGCAACAGATTTCCGACCTACTCGTAACATCATTATTCGATGAAGATGTTGGTCTTGCATCGGGTGCCTCTGCGTTTGACTTTTCAGGCCAAGATAGAAGCGGTACCATGCGAACTGCGATCGCCTATTCGGCATTGGGCGAGGAGGGCGACCATACGTCGCGACCGTTCGGTAACACCGGTGTCAATTCACTATTTGATGACACCAATGATCTTGCAGATGCAATTGCGGTTCAAACGACTGGTATTCTCGATCAGACAGTAGACTATCAATTCAAGCTATTTAGCCTCGATCCAACTGTACCCTTGAAAGAAGCGCTGTCGAACATTGCAGTTCAATATGCGGGAGCTCTGGCGCTTTATGACGTTGAGGCAGAAGATGTCATAGCCTTCTCTGAGGGAGGGGGCTTTGACGAAATCCTCGACGGTCGCGACGGTGTTCTCGACTTAAACGATGAACAAACGATCCTAGCGGTAGATTTTTCTGACACACTTTGGCGCGATGTACTGTTGCAAGGGAACAGTGAGGCCTATCCGCAAAACGAGCAAGGCGGATTTGATCGTATCGACCCTATCGGTGAACAGAATATCCGTGAGGCTTTCTTTGCGCAGTCGGATGAGATTGATGATGATCTAGCTGGCTTAGTCGAGGCCGCATTTGGACTTCCTGGTGCTATTGATGAAGAGTTCTTAGCCCGACTGGCCCAAGAGGCTTGGGACGCTTCAACCGCCAAAATTTTCAACAAATTGCACTTCCAATTGCGAGACGGAGGTGGGGAAATTCGCCTCGATGAACGGCCATATGATCGCGGGCCACTTACAGGCGATGACTCCAACGTTGACGTCTACATTGGTGCTGCTGGCGAAGATACGGTCTTCGGCACAAGTGGAAATGACTTCCTGATCCTCGAAAATGGGGATGATACGGCCTACACTTTCAGTGGCCGTGACCTTGTTATTGGCGGGGCTGGCGACGATACAATCGTCAATTATGTCGTTGCAGAGAGTGCGGCTACAGACCTTGATAATGAAACTGACTTCTTTTTCGGTCAGCGCGTCAATGCAGGGCTAAGCGAGAATTTCCTTGCATGGCTTAATGGTCCAAGCTCGGGGATCCTTGAATCAACCGAAGAATTGGGAGATCAGTTCGACGTATTTGCAGAAGATGTCGTCCGCTATAGCGTTGCTGAAGATTTTGGACCTGATGGTCTCGGGATAGGTACAAGTCTCGCTGAAAAAGGCGTCGAACTCGTCAATCTCGAACGGACGACTTTCGGCGAAACAGATGCCCTTCGCGCGACCGTCAAAGACTTAAACAGCGGCAAGACTTCCAGCGACATCCTCGTCAATATCGACGTTATCGAGCTTTCGGAGCGGGCAGAAACGGTCGAAGTCACCGATGCCTTGTCTGAGCTTCCCATCGTGCTCGATCTGGGCGATGTGCAAACGGGAGATGTCACAAGCGAAGATTATGATACCATCTCCTTTGCTAAGCGCAGCGAAGGCGTGTTTACCGCAAATGGCGCAATCAGGGATTGGGGCAACAATCCCGATAACAGAGTTATTCTTGGCAGCTTTCAAGTTCTCGCGGAACTTCTCGCAACAGCCACCGGCGCAATCTTCAAGGCAGCTTTCACTCCCGCAGCAGAGCTCCATTTCCGAGGCGCTGAAAACGTTACTCTCTCCAATCAGGACGACCTTTATTTCGGCGGTAACATCACCTCGCTCCTGGGCCTCGACTCCGATTTCTTCGGCACACCCAATCATCCCGGCTATGGCAAAATCTCAGGCGGCGAAGGCGAAGATGTAATCGTCCATTATGGCCCGCGTTTTGTATTTGAGGATGAATATATCGATGTCGAGCAGCAGGCATTGGCTGATGCGCGCGATGAGGCGCTTGCCAATGGTAAGCAGTATGATGGCGAAGAGCCTGATCCTGATGCGGCACGAGCGGGCGCTGACCTCCAATTGGTTGTTGATGGCGGCGCGGACGATGACCGCATTTTTGTGCTGGGCGGTGAGGCAGCGATTGTCGTCGGCGGAGAAGGGACTGATCTTCTCTACAACGGCTCATTTAAGGGCCAGCTTTTCGGCGATGGCCGCGATGGTCGAGGTGCCGTCGCCGGTGAGCGCGACATCTTCTGGTGGTCGGCTGGCTCTTTCATCATGGATGCTGGCAAAAATGACCGGCTTCAGCTCTTTGGCCTCCCTCTCATCGGCGGCACGAATGAGCAGTATTTTGGCCGCTCCCTCGAAAAGGGTGTGGCGCGCGATTTCTTCATCCCGTGGGTCACTTATGGATTGACCTCGACCAACCAGCTTTTGGTCGAATCCTCCTTTAGCGGCGTCGACCTTGATCCGGCCATGACCGAGGATGAAATCCTCGAAGTGGCTCAGGTTGTCCAAAACTGGGAGTCGGGCGATCTTGGGATCGAGTTTTCGATCTTCGGGGCAGGCGAAGAAACGAGCCTGCTTTTCGCTCTTTTCCAATATGTAGGCGACTTCGCGCGGGCCGGTATCCGCTTTGCAAAGAGCCTCTTCTGGCGCCCCGAAGACGACCCCCTTGTCCTCGATCTCAACGGCGATGGCTTTGTCTCAAAAGGGCTCGGCGCGGTTTATTGGGACAATGACGAAGATGGCTTTGGCGAGCGCTCTGGCTGGCTCAGCGGCGAAGACGGGTTTTTGGTCCATGACGCGGATGGAGATGGGAATATCACGGCGTCTGAGCTTTTTGGTGGCCCCGGCCTCTCTGGCTTTACCGAGCTTAGCGATTGGGACACCACTGGCGACAATATCGTCGATGCCAATGATGTGGGCTTTGGCGACTTACAAATCTGGCGCGATGCCAATGAGAACGGGATTACCGATGCAGGCGAGCTTCATGCGCTTGCCGCCTTTGATATCACTGCCTTTTCGCTGAACGCTCAGCCGACCAATCTCATCACCGCCAATGGCACGACGATCCGCGCGGAGAGCTTCTTTGCGCGCTCTGATGGCACCACGGGCGGGCTTGGTGAGCTCATCTTTGAGATCGATCCAAGCGATACGCAGTATCAAGGCGATGCCCGTGTGGCGAGCTACGCGCCCGAAGGCACAGCTGGCCTCCCGATAAACGCCTTTGGCTATGGGATCACCACCGACTTGGCTGTTGCGGCGAGCAATGATCTTGAGCTTGCCCAGCTGATCGAGAACACGGCCGCCGGCATGACTGTGCCCGATCTGGACGTACTGCGCGATCAGGCGCGCGGTGTGCTGGGGGCCTGGGCGCGCAGTCACGCTGACTCGCTTGAGCTCGGCGCGGCGCTGGTGGGTACGGATGGGTCGCTCATTGATTTTGCGGTCTACAATGAAGACGAGAGCGGCGGCTTCTGGACGCTGAATAGCGGCGCTGACGTGCTTAGCGCAGATGGGTCTGTCATTGCGCGCGCGTCGTTTGAGGATGTGCTGACGCAAACCACGCCTGGCGGTGCGACTTGGCAGGCGATCCAGGGGTGGACTCCGTCTTCGCGCGACTTTACACCCGAAAACCGTCTTGAAACCGCCTATCTCGTCAGCACGATCGGCGCTGCGACCGTGCTCGATTACGCGATCCGCCAGAGCGATGGGCAGGGCGAGTACTGGACGCTGGCGAGCGGCAATGATGTGCTTAGCGCAGACGGTTCAGTCATCGCGCGGGCGAGCCTTGAGGATATCATGGCGCAAGGCTCTGCCGAGGGCACCGCGTGGCGGATGGAGGAGTTTGCCGATCCTATTCCCGATGCAGGGTTTGACCGTGCGGCCTTCAACATTCGCGACGGCGTGGTGGTCGATTATTCGATCTGGATTGACGATGGCAACGGGCTCTTCGCGGTCTGGGCGAGCGTGTTTGAGCAAGCGCTTGAAAGCCAGGAGCGGTTTGGCCCCAATTCCTTTGGCCTTCGCGGCTTTGAGCTTGATCTTGATAACCTGCCCGATGCCGACAACAGCGATGACAGCGTTGTGCGCGTTGAGATCATGTCGCTCGATGAGATCCAATACGCTTTTGCAAGCGGCGGCGAGACCTTCCGGCCTGAGCTGTTCGTGGCGCAAAGTGCGTCCGACAACACGCTCTCTTACGATTTCGATATTGATGAGACCAAGGAATTTGCCGGGACACTGGCGGAATCCTACCTCGCGATTGGCCGCGCGATGGCGGTACGGATTGCGTCGCAAGGGGGACTCGCCCAATACTTCGAAGGCGTCCAGTATGACGCTGCCTCTGACACCTTCCAGGCGACCTCTAACCGGGAGTTGATCCCGCTCTTCACTGCGATCCTTGCGGACGCGCCAGCGGGTGCGGATGAGACGGTCGATTATCTGCGCGACTGGGACCGCGTGCTGCAAACGGTCTACCCAGACTTCAAGCGCAACGGGAATGGCCCGCGCAGCCAAGCGTTCCTCATGCAGATGATTGTGGCGGGCTTCGAAAACTCGCCAGTCGATGCAAGTTTCCTCCAAGTCGCCGAAGCGCTTTCGATCAATGAAGAGCGCGTACTCATTGCCGAAACCGGCAGCGAAGACGTGGTGGGCACACGCGGCGATGACTTGATCTATATCGCTGATGGCGCCGCAAGCGCGCGCGGCGGACTTGGCAGTGATGTGTACATCATCGGGCGCGATTTCGGCGAAGTGTTGATCGAGGATGTGGAGCCTATCCTCCAACCTGGTGCCTCGGACTACCTGCGCTTTGCGCACCTTACGCCGGACGATGTGTTCGTTACCAAAGATGGCGCTGATCTCATCATCCAGGAGATTGGCACCGAGAATATCCTAACGCTCAAGAACCAGTTCGAAGGGCGGTGGCCGAGCTTCCTTGGTGGCGACTACTCAGACAACACCGAGATCGTTGAGATCAACTTTGCCGACGGGACCGCGTGGGACCTCGTTGATATGGCCTATGCGGCGAGCCATCCGCTCGACACCGCGGATGTGGTCTTTGGCACCGATGCCATCGACGTTCTCGACGGCGGGGCGGGCAATGATATCCTTCGCGGTGGCGGGGATGGTGATCTATACATCTTCGACTATGGTTATGGCGAAGACCGGATCATTGATGCCGAGACTAACCCATTCCGTGAGGCGTTGGACTTGGTCGTCTTTGGTGATGGTATTGATGCCGATCTTTTGAGTTTTGAGCGCATTGGCTCCTCAAACGATCTCATCATTCACCTGCTTGACGAAGACGGCATGCGTACCGGCGATATCCTCACTATCGAAGGCCAATTCTTCCAACAAGATGCCTTCATCACCACGCTCAAACCCAACCGGATCGAAATCCTCGCCTTTGAGGATGGCACTTTTCTCGATGAACAAGGGATCCGCGACCGCGTTGTGGCCGAGGCAAGAACCGATGGCGAAGATGCTATTTGGGCGTTTGATGAAGCAGAAACGCTCGATGGCGGAGCAGGCAATGACTTGCTCGTTGGCCAAGACGGAGCAGATACTTACATCTTTGCGCGTGGATATGACGATGATGTCATTCAAGACCGCTCTTTTGAAGTTGGGATTGGGGTTGAAGAGACCGTCAACACCTTGCGACTTCAGGGGATCAATGCGGCGGACATTGAGATCCTGCGCGAACCAGGCTCGCCCACAATCTCTTTGCGGATCAAAGATACCGGTGAAACCGTCACCTTGAAGAACCAGTTTGAGGTGACATTTGCCTTCTTCATTGTCTGGCGTGACAATGTTGATCTCATACAATTCGGCGATGGCACAGTGTGGGATCAGGATCGCTTGGGCCGCGAGGTACTCGCCCTTGAGCGGACCGATGGCGACGATACGATCATCGGCTTTGATTGGTCAGACACACTAGATGGCGGGGCTGGCAATGACCGCTTGGAAGGCGGGCTATTTAACGACACATATATCTTCCGTGAAGGTTATGGTCATGACACCGTGTTTGATTCAGGTGGGAGCAATCACCCGCTTCTACCCCGAGGATTTGACCGCCTCGATCTGCGAGGCATTGACCTTGTCGACGTTGAGTTCAGCCGTCGGGCCAATGACCTAACCCTCACCCTTCGCTCCACTGGTGAAAGCGTAACGCTTGAAGGGCAATACGACCGCCTTGGCGATACTGTCATTGAGGAACTGCGTTTCAACGGTCTTGCTGTGGACTGGGAGGATCTTGGTGCAGATGACATCGACCTGATTGGCACATCGGGTGATGATACGCTCATCGGCACCCATTATGCCGAGCGTATTGATGGCCGCGGCGGTAATGACATTCTGATCGGCTCTTCGGATGGCGACACCTACATTTTCGACATTGGCTATGGTCAGGACGTTATCAACGACCGGATTGATGCGGGCGCTTACCGTGCTGCCGATACGATTGAGTTTGGCGCCAATGTGCAGTTTGCCGATGTGCGCTTCACCAAAGAGGGCAATGACCTTTTCATCTCAATCGAGGGCTTTACCGACACTCTGCGCGTGCTCGACCAGTTTGGCTCGGTCCTTTCGGGCGTGGAGAACTTTGTATTTGCCGACGGCAACTCGCTCACAATCGAAGACGTCGAAGAACAGTTGCAGATCGCTGGCGGTACGCGCGGCGACAATATCCTTGATGCGATCGATGACAGGCCCAATATCCTTGATGGGCGTCAGGGCGATGACCAGCTGAATGGTGGATCTCTCAGCGATACCTATCTCTTCGGTGTCGAATATGGTTTCGACACGATCACAGAGAAACTGGACTCAGAATCGGATTCTGGCGCTGTAGACCGGGTTGTCTTTGGGCGATTGGTAAGCCCTGAGGATGTTGTCTTCCGGGCCGATGGCCTCGATCTTATCGTCACAATCCCAAGCTCAGGCGAACAGCTCACCATCGTCGATGGCCTAGGCAATCGGCAAATCGAAGAGTTTGACTTCTTCGATGGCACTGTTTGGGGGCAAGCTGAAATCCGGGCGGCTATCGTTCGCGGAACCGATGCAGATGATCTGCTCATTGGTTTCGATAACTCCGATGAAGTGATTGCGGGCGGGCTTGGAAACGATCTGCTTGTCGGCAAGGCTGGCAATGACACCTATCGCTTCGGTATTGGCGATGGTCTTGATGCAATTGAAGATAGCGCCGGCGTTGACCGCATTGAACTGGGCGAAGGCATTTCTGCCGATATGCTGCGCTTCTCTCAAGTGGATGAAGGCCTTCTCATCCGATTTGATGGGCTGGAGGATAGCCTGCTTATTCGCGGCGGTCTTGATCCAGCAAGCGCAATTGAGACCATTGTTCTTGCCGATGGTTTTGAATTTGAATTCGAAGACGTCCGCAGCTTTGTTTTGGCAGGGCAGGCGACAGTCAATGATGATATCATCACAGGCTTTGCAAACCGCGCCGACAGGCTTGAAGGAGGAGCTGGGAATGACGAACTTCTGGGGCTGACCGGCGATGACTTTTATGTCGTTGGAGAGAATCCGGGTCTTGATATCATCTCAGATACAGGAGGGCTCGACCGTGTGCGCTTTACCGTTGGACGCTCGGATGCGGTCTCTATTCGCCGTATCAATCCCGGCACTGGCGATATTGCGATCAGCTTTGAAGGGCTCGACGGCGAAACGATTATCCGAAGCGCTTTTGCGAACTCCAGTGCCATTGAAGAGTTCGAATTTGCTGACGGCGTGGTCCTATCGAACGATGACATTCGCGCAAGGCTGATCGAAGCGGTTGCAAGCGATGGCAATGATCTCATTCAAGGGTTTGAAGATGCCAATGCGCCCGCCGCGACCTTTGCTGGTGGTAGGGGCGATGACATCCTCATCGGCCAAGCGAATGGCGACACGTTCGTCTTCCGAAGAGGCGATGGAAACGATGTTATCATCGATCAAGGTACAGGCACTGATACCCTGCGAATAGAAGGCTATGCGCCTGAGGAACTGACCTTCGAATTGCTTTATGAAGGCAGCACCGATGTTCTGATTACATTTGCTGGGGAAGAAGATCGCATCATCCTGCGCGGTCAATCTGGCAGCAATACCCTCGGCGTTGAGCAGATCGCATTCAGCGATGGAAACGTCATCTCACGCAGCGACATCGACGATTTCCTCAATCCCGGTGGCCCGTTTGCATTCACCGATGGTGACGACACAATCAACGGCTCCACCTCTTCCGATGTTCTTCAGGGCGGTGCGGGCAATGACACGATCAATGCCAATCTTGGCTCGGACCGCATTATTGGCGGTACTGGCAATGATTCGCTCTTTGGAGGCAGTCAGCCAGATACCTATGTCTTTAATCTGGGCGATGGTCAGGATCGTATCAGAGATGCGCGAACTAACCTCCAAAATCGGAACACGCCGGGCGACGATACCATCGAGTTCGGTGATGGCATCGACTTTTCCATGCTCAGTTTCTCGACCTCTGGTTCTGATATAATCATCGATATAGTTGGCACTGGCGACAGGCTTACAATTGTTGGAGGCTTCCGAAACCCCACGGGTCGATTTGAGACCACCATACAGTTTTTCACATTCGCTGATGGCACGACGGTGCCTTACAGCGATGTAGCCGATGTGCTTGTGGCATCGACCGACGGTGACGACACAATACGAGACGAGGTGTTTGGGTCGGTAATCGATGGAGGCCTCGGCGACGATTTTATTGACGGCAATATTGGCGCTGACACGCTGATCGGTGGCAAGGGCAATGACCGGCTCGAGGGTGGCAGCCAAAATGACACTTACATTTTTAATCTGGGTGACGGTCAGGACCTCATCAAAGATGAGCGCAACAACCTGAGCAATGCCAATGTACCCGGCAATGACACGCTGCAATTCGGACCTGGAATTGATCCATCGATGCTGCGCTTCTCCAGCTCTGGACGAACTCTCATCATTGATATTGATGGAAGCTCAGACCGTATCAGAATCGCAAACGGCGTTGGGCCAACGACAACCGGCAGGTTCGAGACGGTCATCCAGTTTTATACCTTCGCGGATGGCACAACTCTGACCTTCGATGAAGTTATCGCTTTGGTCGACAATTCCGGCCAGGGCCAGGAGCTAACCGGAAGCGAGACTTCAGACACTCTTTCGGGTTCGGACGGCGACGACACGATCTCAGGCCTTGGGGGCGATGATACGCTTGATGGGGGGCACGATAACGACACCATTGATGGCGGTGAGGGCAATGATACGCTGATTGGTGGCGGGGGTCTTGATACGCTGATCGATGCCTCGGGCGATGAGACTTACATTTTCAACATTGGCGATGGCCGCAATACCATCATCGATAGCGATGGCACTGATGTGGTCCAGTTCGGCGCTGGGATCACACAGGCTGACCTTAGGGTTGAGGCCACACCAAGCGACCTAATCGTTTATGTCGGCGTTGAAGGTGAGCGGATCATTGTGTCTGGCGCGATCACCGATGAGGCGCGCAGGATTGAGACGTTCGAGTTCGCTGATGGCTCAAGCCAGACCTATGACGAGATCGCCTCGCTTGCTTACTTCACAACCGTAGGCGACGGAGACTTCGACCTTACTGATGGTGATGACACATTTGTCGGTGATGATCGTTCCAACACCGTTTCTGGCCTTGCTGGCGATGACAGCATCGATGGCGGTGACCGGGATGATACGCTTGCAGGGGATGCGGGCAATGACACGATCATTGGCGGATTTGGCAACGACACGCTTCGCGGTGGGGCCGACGATGATATTCTTGATGGTGGTCTAGGTGACGACCGGCTTGAGGGCGGCAGCGAGAACGATACCTATATTTGGCGCCGGGGTGGTGGTCAGGACACAATTCTCGATAGCGGCGGCGTTGATGTAATCGAGCTGGCGGCTGACATAGGCCCGCGCAATCTCATCGTTGTGCGCAGCGGTACATCTGATCTGCAATTGCGACTTGTGGGAAGCGATGATCGGCTCACTATCCAGAATGCTCTGTCGAACGCGGCCAATCAGGTTGAGATCGTACGTTTTGCAGACGGCACTGAGATTACCCACGACGACATGGTCGCATTTGCGACCTTGGGAACGCCCGGCGACGATGTTTACCAGGGGCTGAGCACAGGCGAAACTCTGGCGGGCGCAGCTGGCAATGACCGAATCTTCGGTAATGGCGGCGATGACATCTTGCGCGGTGATGCAGGCAATGACCGGGTCGACGGCGGCTCGGGTAATGACACGATCACTGGCGGAACTGGCAATGACCTGCTGCAAGGTGGCAGCGATGATGACGCCTATATATACGCGGCAGGCGACGGCCGTGACATCGTGCGCGATGCCTCAGGGGTGGATTCTATCCAGATTTCCGGCCTCACCAGCGTCGACCTGACAACCCGCCGGTTCGAAGCAGGCAATGACGATCTCTTGCTCGACTTCGGCAATGGCAGTTCCATTCTTATTATTGGCGGTCTCGAAGCGGCTACTGCGGTTGAGAGCATCACCTTTGTCGATAGCGGTGAAACGCTCACTCAAGCGGATCTGGTGAGCCGAGCTATCTCTGATCTCGCCTCTGATGATGGCGATACGATCATCGGGACCGACCTTGCCGATGAACTCACGGGCGGCGCGGGCAATGATGTTCTCGCAGGTGGCCTTGGCGACGACATCTATCGCTTCAACCTTGGTGATGGGATTGATCGCATTGTTGATACAGGCGGAACCGCAGACCGGATCATCTTCGCTGACTTTAGCGCGGCTGATATCACCGATCTGTTCAGGAGTCCGCCTGCTGGCGATGATCTCATTATCACCTTCTCATCGGGCGACACTGCTATTCTTGCTGGGGCGCTCGCTGATGGCGAAGAAGGTGTTGATCTCATCGAGTTCTCAGATGGCACAACCATCACGCCTGATGAACTCCGCGCTGATCTTATTGCAGGCTTCAACACGCCAAGTGCTGCTCAAATCTACGGCTTTTCCGGCAATGACACGCTTGCTGGCGGAGCGGGAGAAGATGCGCTCTTCGGTCTGTTTGGAGACGATACTTATATCTACCGCGCAGGCGATGGAAACGACCTGATCGAGGACAATGGCGGCGGGAACGACCGCATTATCATCGAGGGCTATGCGTCAACTGATGTGCGTTTGTCTCGCCTGTTCTACGCATCAACCGGCGTTGCGCTGAACTTCATCGGTGCGCCAGCGGACAGCCTCACTATCATCAATCTGATTTCCGAAGGCGAGGATCGGATTGAGACGATTGAGTTTGCCGAGGATGGCGTGGTTTGGGATTTCGCCACAATCGAGGCGCTGGTTGGCAACAATGCGCCTATCGTTAATCCAGACGGCTTCCAGGATGTTGTGCAGGGCACAGTGCTGGCAATCGACAGCGAGAGCCTCCTTGGCAATGATTTTGACGCAGACGGCGATCCGCTTGCGATCCAAAGTGTGGGCGAAGTTGTCGGTGGCAGCGCCACGTTTCTGCCTGACGGGACAATTGAGTTCACCTCTGACCCTGAATTCACTGGCTTTGCGTCTGTCGCTTATCTCGTCACGGATGGCCGCCAGGGCGTCACCGAGGCAAGCGTCACAGTCCGCGTTCGCCCTGAGGCGATTGCCAATGACGATAGCGGCATCAGCGTCAATGAAGACGAAACCCTGATCATCCGTGACCGCGATCTTCTTGCCAATGACGTCGACGGCGACCGGTTTGAAGTGAGCCAAGTCAAAGATGCGGTTGGCGGCACCGTCTCGCTATCGAGCAGCGGCGACATAACCTTCACCCCGTTTGCTGAATTCAACGGCGAGGCGAGCTTCGTTTACGTCGCCAACACGCCCGATGGTGGCCGTGATGAAGCGAACGTCACAATTGATGTGCTCCCCGTCAATGATGCGCCCATTGCGCGAAACGACGCCACTGGCTTCACCACTGACGAAGGCGTGCCGATCACGATCAACCGCGATCAGGTTCAGGCAGTGCTCGACAATGATAGCGATATTGACGGCGATACGCTCACGATTGCCGGCGTGTCAGGCGATGGTAATGTCGATGCTATCCTCAATGACGATGGCTCTGTGCTGATCTCGCCGATTGGTGATTTCTTTGGCTCAGCTTCTTTCACATACTTCATTGATGACGGCGCTGGCGGCACTGCGAGCGCAACGGCAAGCCTTGTGGTAGACCCGGTCAATGATGTGCCTGTGACGCAGGCCGATAGCTTTGTTATCGATGAAGATAATCCGCTCTTTATCTCGGGCGAATTGCTGACTGATAACGATTTCGATCCTGATGGCACCCCCGTTGTGATCTCAGCCGTGCGCAGCGCGATTGGCGGTGATGTTGAGCTGTTTGAGAACAACACAATCCTGTTTACCCCTGACCGTAATTTCTTCGGAGAGGCTGGCTTCACTTATGTTGTCGATGATGGTCAAGGAGGTGTCACAAGCCAAACGGTCTCTATCACCGTCAACCCCATTAATGACGCTCCGGTTACCCGTGATGATCGACCATTTGGAATTGGCAGCGTGTCAGGTCTTATCACGAACCAGGATCAGGTGCTGGTTATCGACCCTGCTACGATACTCGCCAATGACTTCGATATCGAAGGCGATGCCATTTCGATCGAGACCGTTACCGGCGGCGTCAATGGCGATGTTGAGCTGCGCGATGACGGCCTGATCTACTTTACGCCGGACGAAAACTACTGGGGCTTTGCGAACTTCCGCTATGTCATCTCTGACCCTGAGGGGCTTGTCGATGATGGCAATGTAAGCGTCTATTTCCGGCCTACCGGGAATGTTGCGCCGGTTGCTGTCGATTATGTGGCTACCGGTGTTGAAGATCAGCCTCTGATCATCACGCGCGAGCAGCTTCTCGCCAACGACTTTGACCCCAATGGCGATGCGATTGAGCTTGTTCAGGTGAGAAGCCTGGGAGCGTCAGCTGACGAATTTGCTGATTTCTACTTCAACGATGACGGCGATCTTGTGATTGAGCCCATCGCTGATCTGCCGGCCAGTGGTACGCTCCTTTACACCATTAGTGACGGCGTCTTCACCGATGAAGGCCGCATTGATGTGGACTTCACGCCTGTGGATGACGCTCCAACGGCGGATGATGATGAGGATATCGAGAGCGGCCTTGGTCGCCCTGTCGTCATTCGTATCTCTGACTTGACCGCGAATGATTTTGACATCGACCAATCGGCCTGGCTCCCCAATGGCGGGTTTGTGAACCGGTTTGGTTCGGACAATCTCGAAATCCTTGATACGCTCACCAGCACTGAAGGCACAGCTTCGATCTATGGCGATGAGTTCATCGTTATCGAAATCGACCCGGCGTTCTCAGGCGATCTGACGCTTGGCTATACGCTTTCGGATGAGACGGGCCTTACCGATACTGCCGATGTTGCCACCACCGTGCGCGACAACCGCGATCTGATCATTGAGGGCAGCGAGCTTCGCGATTTGCTGATTGGTTCGGCTGAAGGAGAGACACTTGTCGGGTTTGGCGGCGTCGATGATCTCTTCGGGCGCGAGGGCGATGACATCCTTCGCGGCGGCGATGGCGCGGATCTCTTGGATGGCGGCGAAGGCTTTGACATAGCCGACTTCAGCGATTCCGAGGTGGCTCTGCGCGTCGATATCAACTCGCGCATCGGCCAAGGCGGCTTTGCGCAGGGCGATGAGCTGATTTCCATCGAGGGCCTCATCGGCGGGCAAGGCTCAGACCAATTGTTCGGCACCGATGAATTCAACACCATCGCTGGTGGTGCGGGCAATGACTTCATCGACGGGCGCGATGGCGACGATGAGCTTTCCGGTGGCGAAGGCGATGACTCGATTGTTGGCGCGGAAGGCGCGGACAGCATCGATGGCGGTGAGGGCAGCGATACGGCGGACTACTCAGACTCGCTCGATCCTGTTGTCATTGACCTTGCGGCGGGCACAGCCAGCGGCGGGGATGCTGCTGGCGACACACTTGTCTCCATCGAAAACCTCATCGGCACTGTGGGCGCCGACAGCCTCACCGGCGATGATGAAGCCAACTTCCTGAATGGCGGTCGCGGCGCTGACACTATCCTTGCAGGCGGCGGCGATGACCTCATCGAAGGCGGCCGCGATGGCGATATTATCGATGGCGGCGAGGGCGTCGATACGGCGCGCTATTGGCTCTCTGAAACGGGCATCACCATCGATCTTGGCGCTGGCACAGCAAGCGGCGGCGATGCCGAAGGTGATCAGATCACCAATGTTGAGAACATCATCGGCTCGGCTCACGACGACACCATCACAGGTGACGCTGAAGACAATGTAATCGCAGGCCTTGGCGGCGCAGACGAACTTGACGGTGGCGATGGCGTCGACACGCTCGACTACAGCGATAGCGTAGGCGGCATCGCGATTGACCTTGGCGCTGGCACCGGTTCAGCAGGTGATGCAGCTGGCGATACCGTCAGCAATTTCGAAAACGTTCGCGGCTCGCGTTTTAGCGATGATATCACTGGCGATGGCAGTGACAACCTCCTTGACGGATCGCTTGGCGATGACACGCTTTCAGGCGGCGGCGGTTCTGATCGCTATATCCTTGCGCGCGGCAGCGGCTCTGACATCATCAACGAAGGCACCGCTCTCACCGACAGCGATGTCCTTGAGATCGTGGGTGACTTCGCCCCTGATGCGGTGAGCGTTTATGCCGATGGCGACGATCTCATTGTCGAGCTTGAGCAAGCCGAGGGCATCGGCTCTGACATGGTGCGGATCACCGACCACTTCATCGGCGATGGCACCGGCATCGAAACGCTGGTCTTTGGCGATGGCACCGTCTGGGACCGTGCCACTATCGATGCGAGTGCAGGCGCAGGACGTTTGCAGGCAGAGAGCGACATCGTGCGCCTCGTGGATGAAGACGTTGCCTTCACCTTTGCTGCATCTGACTTGCTGGTGAACGATATTGCGACCGATAATGCGGTCTTGAGTGTTGTCTCAGTCGAGGCGATTTCTGGTGGCTCAGTAACGCTCAACGACGATGACACCATCACCTTCTTGGGCGAAGAGAACTTCAACGGTGATGCATTCTTCCGATACCGGATGACTGATGGCACTGGCCGCGTGTCCTCGGCTGTGGTTGAAGTCAACGTGCGCCCCGTCAATGATGCGCCCGTCGCTGTTGATGATGACGGCGGTTATGTGGTCGACGAAGACGGCTCGGTTTCGATCCCGTTCGCATGGCTGCTTGCCAATGATAGCGACATTGATGGCGACACCCTCACCATCAATGGCTTTGAAGAGGTTGATGGCGGCAATGGAACCGCCACGATTGAGGCCGCTGGTTTTGTCACCTTCCGCCCCGATGCAGATTACAATGGCGCTGCGGCCTTCCGTTACCGCTTGTCAGATGGCAATGGCGGCTTTGACTTCGCAACAGTCACTGTTGAGGTGCTGCCTGTGAACGATGCGCCCCGTCCGCAAAGCGACAACGCAAGCGTGCGCTCGGGCATGGACGTCCTTATTTCAGCAGCTTCGCTTCTCGCCAATGACTTTGACCTTGAAGGTGATAACTTCTCCTTTGCCGGCATTGGCGAAGGCGTAAACGGCACGGCCGCGCTTGAGATTATCGACGGCGCGCAGTTCATCCGCTTTACGCCCGATGCCGACTTCGAAGGCTCAGCGAGCTTCAGCTATTCCGTGGTTGAGGAGGGCACAGGCCTTGTGGGCACTGCGTCGGTTAATGTGACCGTGCTTCCGGCCAACGATCCGCCAGTTGCTCGCGGCGAGACCTTCGATGGCCTTGAAGATACGCCGCTGGTGATCACGCAGGCCGAGCTTCTCGCCAACGACACAGACCCGAACGGCGACACATTGTTCGTCTCGCGTCTCGATGAGTTCCCAGAGCAGGGAAGCGTTGCCTTTGATGATGATGGCAACATCGTCTTCACGCCCGCACCTGATTACAACGGGCCTGCCTCGTTTAAATATTGGGTAAGCGATGGCGAGTTTGAGGACGAAGCCACCGCTTCCATCGAAGTCTCCCCGATCAACGATGCGCCTGTGGTGGTCGATGATGAAGGGCCGTTTATCGGCGATGAAGACAAGGTCTTTGTCATCCGCGCAGCCGACGTCTTTGGCAATGACAGCGATCCTGAAGGCGATGTGCTCGAGTTCGCCGAGTTTGAAACCGATATTGGTACCATCGAGCTTGATGGCGGCAATCTGCTGCTAACCCCTCCGCTGAACTACAACGGCACCATCACCGTGCGTTACCGTGCGCGCGATGACAAAGGTGCGATCTCTGAAGATTTCGCGACGGTCACGGTTGAGATCAGCGATATCGCCGATGCGCCCGAAACGGTCGCGGACAGCTTCACCATCGCGGAAGACACACCGCTGGAGCTCGTCGCAGCCGACCTTATCGGCAATGACACTGATGTGGACTCAACCGAACTCACATTGGTGGCGGTTGAGAATGCCTTGGGCGGTGCGGTTTCGCTTGTGGATGGCGTGGTCACCTTCACGCCAAACCCCGATTTCTTCGGCACGGCGACCTTTGAGTATCTCGTCACCGACGGCGATACTAATCCAGTCACGGGCACGGTCACTATCGAAGTGACGCCGGTAAACGATGCCGCGCGTGTCACTGGTGATAGCTTTGCGAGCGATGAAGACGTGGCGCTTAACCTTGCGCCGTCTGCCTTCCTTGCAAACGATATCGACCCAGATGGCGACACAATCACCATCACTTCGGTCACAGCGATCACCGAGGGCGCGAGCGCGGTTATCGAGGATGACGGCACGATCACGCTCACCCCGCCAGCCAATGAAAGCGGTCAGATCCGGTTTGAATACACTGTCTCTGATGGCACGGTTGAATCGACTGCGCAGGTCAGCGTCTTTGTGGCGGCGGTTAACGATGCGCCGGTGTTGGATGCCGAGCTTACTGACCTCACTTCTACCGAGGACACAGCCTTCAGTTTTGCAATTGAAACCGGCAATTTCTCAGACGTCGACAGCAGCCCGCTGGCCTTCTCAGCCACCCTTGAGGACGGCTCACCGCTGCCCGATTGGCTGATGTTCGACGGCGTCAACCTCACAGGCACGCCGCCGCAGCACTTCAACGGCACGCTCAATATCACCGTGTCCGCAAGCGATGGCGAGTTCTCTGCAAGCGACACCTTCGCGCTCACCATCGATCCGGTGAATGATGCGCCGATGCTGGTACAGATGTTGCCTGATGTCTGGAGCGATGAGGACGCGAGCGTCAGCGTTGCTCTGCCTGCCGATGCTTTTGTGGACGTCGATGGTGATGCTTTGACGCTCACCGCCACGCTTTCCGATGGCAGCGCTCTGCCCGATTGGCTGACCTTCGATGGCGAGACCTTCGAAGGTACACCGCCGCAGGATTTCAACGGCAATCTGGAGCTAACCGTTACGGCGAGCGATGGCGAGTTTACGGCTGAGGACACCTTCACCCTCAGCATCGATCCTGTGAATGATGCACCGGTTCTGGTCCAGGCGCTGAGCGATGTGACTTCCCAAGAGGACGCCTCGATCAACATTGACGTGCCGACTGATACGTTCACCGATGTGGAAGGCGATGCTCTGGCTCTCACCGCAACGCTAAGCGATGGCAGCGAGCTGCCCGCGTGGCTCAGCTTTGACGGGACTGCCTTCACCGGCACCCCGCCTCAGGACTTCAACGGTTCGCTCGGCCTCACGGTCACCGCAAGCGATGGCGAATTGTCGGTAAGCGACAGCTTCACGCTCACCATCGATCCGGTGAATGATGCGCCTATCCTCGTGCAGGATATCGGGGATGCAAACACCGCTGAAGACACGAGCTTCGCCTTTGCGATCCCGGCAGAGACCTTCGCCGATGTGGATGGCGATGCGCTGACGCTCACGGCGACCTTGTCCGACGGAAGCGAGCTTCCCGATTGGATCAGCTTTGACGGCGTGGAATTCACAGGCACACCGCCTGAAAACTTCTTCGGCCTTGTCGGCCTCACTGTCACTGCGTCCGATGGCGAGTTCTCGGTTTCCGACAACTTCACCCTGCAAATCGCCTCAGTGAATGATGCGCCAGAGCTCCTCCAAGGCATCGCCAATGCGTTTGCACCTGAGGACACTGCGATCTCCATCGCGCTTCCGGCGAACACCTTTGTCGATATTGACGGCGATGCTCTAACGCTGACGGCGACCCTGTCTGACGGCAGCCCGCTACCCGATTGGCTGAGCTTCGATGGCAACGCCTTCACCGGCACGCCGCCGCAAGACTTCAATGGAGCTTTCGATCTAACGGTGACTGCATCGGACGGCGCGCTCAGCGCCTCTGACACCTTCACTTTGACAATCGATCCAGTGAACGATGCGCCGACCTTGGTTCAGGCGCTGCCCGATGTGTCCTTCGCAGAAGACACAGCAATCAGCGTTGCTGTGCCCGCCGAAACTTTTGCGGATGTAGATGGCCCTGCGCTCACCATCACAGCGAGGCTTGCGGACGGCAGCGACCTTCCCGATTGGCTCGCCTTTGACGGCGCGACCTTCACTGGCACGCCCCCGCAAGACTTCAACGGTGCGTTGGACTTGACCGTCACTGCTAGCGATGGCGAGCTGACAGCAGACGCTGCCTTCACGCTCACCGTAGATCCGGTCAACGATGCACCGGTTCTGACGCAAGCACTGGCCGATGTGTCTTCGGATGAGGATGCAGCGATTTCGCTCGCTCTCCCCGCCGATACCTTTGCTGACGTGGATGGCGATGCTCTGACACTGAGCGCAACCCTCTCGGATGGCGCCCCGCTGCCAAATTGGCTGACCTTCGATGGCGCGACCTTCACTGGCACCCCGCCGCAGGACTTCAACGGTGCGTCTGACCTGACAGTCACCGCAAGCGATGGCGAATTTAGTGTTTCCGACACATTCACGCTCACGATTGACCCAGTGAATGACGCGCCGACACTCGTCCAGGCCACCCCGGACGTGGAAGCCAATGTGGGCGATGCGCTCACAATCGACTTCACAAACGGCGTCTTTGCCGATGTGGATGGCGATGCACTGACCTTCAACGCAGGCCTCTCGGATGGCTCAGGCCTCCCAAGCTGGCTCACCTTTACCGGCGGTATCCTTGCTTCGGACAGCGTGCCTGCCGAAACGGGTGATTATGCGATCACCGTCACCGCCTCAGACGGTCAGGCGAGCGTCAGCGACAGCTTTGTCCTCACCGTTATCGGAGGCAATACCGCTCCGGTCGCTGAAGATGATGGCGTCTTCGTCACCACTGCCAATCGCACACTTGCCATCGATCCGAACACGTTGTTCGAGAACGATGTGGATGCGCAAGGCGATGCGCTCACATTGGTCAGCGTTCAGGATGCTAGCATTGGCGAAGTGAGCGTCGATACAGATGGCAATATCATCTACATTCCTGATGCAGTCTATGTGGGTGAGGCGACCTTCACCTACACGGTGACCGATGGCGAGTTCACATCAACGGCCACTGTCACCATAGACATCGACCCATCGGATGCGTTCGATGGATTCCGCCAAGGGAACGACAACAACAACTTCCTGTTCGGATCGCTTTTTGGCCGCAACCGTATCTTTGGTGCGGGCGGCAATGACCGTATCTTTGGTGGCTTTGCCAGCGATGAGCTGGCAGGCGGTGATGGCAATGACCGCATCTTTGGCCTGTGGGGCAATGACGACCTTTATGGTGGCCAGGGCGATGATGCGCTTTACGGCGGGTTTGGCTTTGATACAGCGCATCTGCTGGGTGACCGGGCCGACTATCAAATCTTTACATCGGGCGGTTTCTTCAACGTTACTCAGACCGTTGATCTCAACACTGCGGTTGATGGCGATGACGGCGTTGATACGCTGATTTCAATCGAGCAGCTTGAGTTTAAGGATGGGGTGACGCTCAATATCGCTTCGCCCATCATTCTCGATTTGGCTGGCGACGGCGTTCAGACGGTTAGTGCGGCTGAGAGCGATGCGCTGTTTGATCTCGATGGTGATGGCCTTGCGGATAATACCAGTTGGATCGGTGGCAATGATGCGTTCCTGTTCCTTGACCGGGATGGCAATGGAACGGTCTCTGGCGCTCAAGAAATCAGCTTTATCGATGATGTTGAAAACGCCGCCACTGACCTAGAAGGCCTTGCCGCCTTCGACAGCAACGGCGATGGTATCCTGAACAGCGACGATGATCGCTTTGCAGACTTCGGTGTCTGGAACGATGCCGATGGTGACGGCGCAGTTGACGAAGGCGAAACCGCCACATTGCGCGAAGTGGGCATCGCTTCGATCAATCTTGATGGAACCCCGGTTGAGGGCGCAATTGAGTTTGGCGAAGTCGCTGTTGCCAACACCGGCAGCTTTACGCTGATCAACGGTCAGACCCGCGAGTTTGCCGATGCGGCGCTCACCTATTTCTCAGCTGCGGGCAACCTGCCAGAGCTTGATACGACCAGCTACGCCTTCGACCGTAAGGCGAAGAAGTACCGTATCCACATCTCAGGCGGCGTTGCTGCGGTGGACCGCAAACGTCGTCGCTCAGACGTCAGCAGCCTTGCAGGACAGCTGGGCGCGAATACGGTGATCACCACTAAGGAGGGCGACTATGGCCGCTTTGCGCCTGTGGTACTCGATCTTGACGGCGATGGTGTTGAGA
Source organism: Erythrobacter longus (assembly GCF_000715015.1). GTDB lineage: Bacteria > Pseudomonadota > Alphaproteobacteria > Sphingomonadales > Sphingomonadaceae > Erythrobacter > Erythrobacter longus. The sequence continues at coordinate 10,138 of NZ_JMIW01000005.1, read as the reverse complement.
TGGTGCGGATGAAGCGCTCAAATGCTCGCTTTGACTATGCAGGCGATGGGCGCAGCGATCGGACGGGATGGCTCTCAGGCGACGATGGCTTCCTAGTGATCGACCGAAACAATGACGGGCTGATCACTGAGGCATCCGAACTGACCCTAGCCTCTGAAAATGAGGAAGCGCGTACCGGGCTGCAAGGCCTTGCCACTATGGATAGCAACCGTGACGGTGTGGTCGACGCAAGCGATGCGCGCTTTGGCGAGCTTCGCGTATGGCAGGATCGCAATGGCAATGGCCGCACCGACAGCGGCGAGTTGAGAACACTAGAAGAAGCGGGCATCGTCTCCATCTCCTTGGCTGCGACGGGCCTTGATGATCGCGTTAAACTTGACCGCAACGCAGTTACAGCAACCACCAGCTTTACCCGCAGCAATGGCACCACCAGCACGGCAGCGGATGTGTCGCTGGCCTATCGTCCGGCAGAAGGTAGCCCCGCACGAAGCTCTGCATTCGATCTGGCGTCGATTGGGTTTGCAGGTTTGGAGTTCTCCTCTGATCTGTTCTTCCGCTCCGCTTCTGGACCCCAGCTGCGAGAAGAGTTCCCATCGATTGATGAGGTGTTCGCTTCGCTGCGCGGCGATCTGGGTGGCACCAACTCCGATCTCTTCGATCGGTTCGCGCAGCCTCAACGAAGCTTCGATATCCCGCGGGAACGCGAGCGGTTTGGTCTTTTTGGAACAGTGGGCGCTCAGTCCACTCAAGCTCTTCCTCATGAGCGCTTAATGTTTGATCCTGCGGGTGGTGAACTTCATGCTCAACAGCGCTTCTTTGACAGTGTGATCGAGCAGCGATGGGCAGCAGACCATCCTTCCATCACGCAAGATGGCATTGCCTCTATCCCAGAGGATGCTGTGACCCATGCTAATGACAGCAAGGGACCAGCAAACTCCGAAGCCGAGCTGGCGCGCAGGCTGATGATGATCCGGCAGGAGATGAACGCTTTTGGTGTAAACGAAGCTGCGGAAACAGATCGATTGCGAACTGATACGCCTGACCATATGTATTTCTATGCGTGAGTAGGTGAGCCGATCAGCTCGGTGAATTCAGGTTGGGTGTTGATTATGTCGCTAGTACAGGTCTCATAAGGGACCTGCCTTAGCGGTACAAATTGCTCCTAGTTTTCCGGAGGCTTGCGATTTCCCATTTTCTGTATTCTGGCCTCCCTTTCGCTCCGATTGAGCGCTGTGGGAAATTTTTCGCGTCCCAAACGATCCGAGTGTATCTGTACTCGTCTTCCTGATTGCGCACAACGCAATTTGATCTCTTTTTGTTCTTTCCTACACCTTTGCGATTCACGTAGGTTGGCTCACGTCACCTAAGCCAAGGGTGGCGCTGAGTTGAGTATCTGATCGCAAGGTCCGCAACAGCAATTTGAGAACCAACCCAACGTCGCAGGGGAGTGCGGCAACGGTGACAGACCCTTCAAGAAAAGGAATCTGTCATGTCGAATATCGAACTACTTACTTGCCATGAGGTCATGCGTCTCACGGGCATTCGCAGCCGAACCACAATTTGGAGACGCATTCGCAAGGGTGTCTTTCCTCATCCGATAGATATTGGCGGCGGACGTATCCGCTGGCGGTCGACGGATATCGACGATTGGATCGAGGCCCTCCCTCTGCGCCGCTATTGACCCCGCTAATGCGGGCAATGGTCCGCAGAAAGATACTCCCAAATGTCTATCCGATCATGGATCAAGACGGCCTTGCTGAAGCAGGGCTGGATCATCGTCCGCGCTCCAATTGATGACAAGGAGCGCACTGCCCAACTTGTTGAGCTGCTTGTTGAAGAAAACGCCGATGGGCGCTCCCGGAGGCATACACTAGGGCCTTGGCTCTGGTATGAGCGTCCCGTCTTAGATAGGTTTGAGGGCCACGATTGCGGCCTCACGGTCGAAGGTCCAATCTACCAAAGCAGAGATGGAACCGGGTATCCGCTTGGTAGCCAGCTTCGCACCGAATTCGGGTGGCTGGACCTCACGCCAGAAGAGACCAACCTGCTTGCAGATGAAGTTCGAACAGCGATCGACCACGCATTGCTTCGCTGGTTCACGTGTACCGATATGGCGGAACGCCAGTTGCCTTCCCGCCAGTCCCGCGAGCGTTACTTTGACGACGATTTCGCTCGCAATCTGATCCGGTCTGCGACGCCTCCAACGGCACAAAGGGAGGAGGTCTGCGATGGATAGAAACTTCTCTAAAATAGAAGAACGAGAGGGCCGCGATGCTACGCATCGAGCCCAGAAAGTGGATACACACCCCACGCACGGGTGCATCGAGGATTTCTGCGGGTTTAGTGAGATGCTGATAGCACCTCGCGACGATAGCTTGTTGCAGACCTTCGCAATTCCGCCATTCTTCGCGATGGCGGATAGCATCTCCATCGAGGCGAACCGATGAGTGCGCGGGCGCAGACGGTGCGCCTCAATCCGTCACAACACAGGCTGCTTGCGGACTTTGCGAAACGGCGAGGCCTGTCCCAATACGCTATGCTCGCAAGAGTGGTGGAAGCGGGCTTGCTTTCGCTGCTGCACGGCACCGACAAAGAGACCGATCTGGCTGAGCTGGCAGGCGAGATCGGTTCGATATCGGAGCGCCTGGCAGAGACCGAAAGGGTGCTTGACCGCGCTCTGTTCACCTCCTGCGCTGCCTACGCCTATGCGCGAAGTGCAGCGCTTGGAAAGAAGCAGTCTGATGAGGCTATTGCCGCTGAAGCACGGGCTGCTTTTGAGCGGCAACGCTCCCTTGCGCTGGAGGCCGAGTCATGAGTTTTGGGACCGATTTTGTCACCCGCGCCCATGCCCTCTGGCGGGTGCGTATGGCGCACTGGCAGCAGCGCTTTGGCTTCTTTGCCAAGCTTATTCTCATCTCGGCATTGGCTGGGGCGATAGTTGTCCCTCAGCTCCGTCTGATGCCCGAAGAGCTTACCGTTGCGGTCCAATATATGGGAGCGAGCCTGCTCACCCTTTTGGGTGATCTGTCTGGCAAAGACATGATGATGAAGGTGTCGATGGACGGCCAAAGCTGGACCGTATCCGCATCGGCTTTTGCCAGCGAGCCCCTTGTCGCCGCGACATTTAACAAGGCGATAAAACTGGTCATCGGCGGCGCGCTTGCGGGGCTCGGGACGGGTTTTTTGGTGTCCCACTTCATCAAGCGCACCATGTCCGAGCAAGGCAAAGATACGCTCGCCGACAGGGTCATTGGTGGTACCCGTCTGGCGGATGAAGCGGATGTGGCTGCTCAGACCACTTTGCTTAGTGGAAGGGATACTCTTCGCATCGGTCCAGTCCCGATCCCGCAGCGCATGGAGACCCGTCACTTTGCTTTTCTGGGCACGACCGGAAGCGGGAAGACGACTGTCTTGCGGCAAATGCTGGATGGCATAGAAGCGCGCGGCGAGGCCGCTCTTGTCTATGACACCAGCGGCGAGTTCATTGCCCATTATTATAACCCAGCGCGCGGCGACATAATACTCAATCCCTTCGATGCGCGCTGCACCTATTGGTCTCCTTTTGACGAGATCTCGCACCCGGCTGATGCAGACCGCATCGCGCGCCAATTGGTAGCAGAAACAGGCAGCGAGGATGACGATGTCTGGCTTGAGACAAGCCGCATTCTTGTCGCCAATATGATGCGATCACTTTGGGCAGAAAAGAACTGCAGCCTTGAAGCTTTGCTGGAAGCCCTACAGGTCAAAAGCAAGGAGCAGTTGAAGGAATGGCTGGGGCATACTTCGTCTGCCCGCACCTTTGCAGATGATGCAGATCGGGCAACGGGAAGCGTACTGTTCATGCTCGCCAAAGCTGCCAACCTTATCCAGTTCTTGAAGCTGAAAGAGGATGAGGGAGACCCCTTTGCCTTCCGTACATTCATCGTCAACCTGGACAAGTGCAAGGGCGCAAAGCCCTGGATATTTGTGCCGCGCAAGGAAGACTATTTCGAGGCGTCCAAGCCGCTGATGGCGTGCTGGCTCGAATGTGCAGCAAGTGCGGTGCTGGGTCTGTCGCCATCGCCGGACCGCCGCATCTGGTTCGTGCTCGACGAACTAGCCGACCTCCCCCGTGTCGAAAACCTTGCCCGCCTCTTGCCTGAAGGTCGCAAGTTTGGTGCGGCCATCGTGCTCACCTTTCAGGCGCTCGGGCAGATGCGCAATCGCTACGGTGCGAACATTGCCGAAGCCATGCTCGCCTGCTGCAACACCAAGCTGTTCCTGCAAACCGTCGACCAGGAAACACGCAAGTGGGCGAGCGAAACCATCGGGCAATGTGAGATCGAAATGCGCGTTGCAACCGATACGCTGGCAATCAATAATCAAGGCCCGCGAACGACCATGGCAACGCAGCGCCAGTTTCGTGCAGCGGTGCTCGAAAGTGAACTTAGGTTGAGTCCCTACAAAGGCTATTTGCTGCTGCCAGATGGCCTGCCGGTCACCAAGATCAGTCTTACCGCTGATCACATCACGCAGCGCGGAGAAGCGCGCCAGCCTGCCTACATCCCTGGCGATCCTGCGGACACGCTTTGGAGCAAGGTGAGTGAGATCGCCAAAGGCTCACAGGTCGACGAGGGCGAGGCAGAGAGCGAGTCTGGGCGCGGTAGTCAGCAAGGGCCCGTTTAATGGTCGCCACTGTCTCTGCCCTGTCAAGCGCAGCTCAGGCTGCGAGCTACTATGAGGCCGACGACTACTATGCCGAAGGCGGTATGGCTCCGTCCGAATGGTTTGGGGAGGCGGCGGAGAAGCTTGGCCTGTCCGGAGAGGTCGACCGCAAGCAATTCGGCGAGATGCTTGAAGGCCGGATGGCCGGACAGCAGCTTGGCAAAACCCGTGATGGCAAGGTCGAGCACCGGCCAGGCTGGGACATTACCTTGTCTGCTCCAAAGTCAGTTTCGATCATGGCTGAGGTTGCTGGAGACAAGCGGCTGATCAAGGCGCATGGGAAAGCGGTAAAGACGGCGCTTGCCCATGTCGAAACGCACATGGCGGCAACACGGATCAGGCAGGACGGTGAAGTCCGACGCGAGGCTACCGGCAATCTTGCAATTGCCACTTTCCGTCATGCGACGAGCCGGTCACAAGACCCCCAACTCCATACTCATGGGGTAATCCTCAACGCGACCGAGGACAAGGATGGCAACTGGCGTAGCCTGGAGCCACGCGCTTTCTACCAGCTGCAAAAGGAAATCGGCGCGATCTACCGTCAGGAGCTTGCGCACTGCGTTGGCGCGCTGGGTTATCGGATCGAGGCAGGGAAAGATTCGCTGTTCGAGATCGCAGGTGTTCCGGACAAGGCCATCGATGCACTGAGCCAGCGCACCGCAGCAATCGATGCCCGACTTGCCGAGCGCGGCACGAGCCGCGCGGAAGCGAGCGCCGCCGAAAAGCAGATCGCCGCGCTCGATACGCGGGAAGCCAAGACCAGTGCGGATCACCGTACCTTGCGCGCCAATTGGCGAGCAACCGCAGATTCCAACGGGTTCGACAAGGCATTGCGAGACCGGCTAATGAGCGAAGCGAGAGGGCGGACCAAGAGCAACGAAGCAACCACCAGCCCGGAGTTGTTGGCACGGCAGGCAGTAACATGGGCCGCTGCCAAGCTGTCCGAACGCGAGGCGGTGTTTTCGGCCAGCACTCTGGCACGCGAGGCCGGAGACTTTGCCTTTGGCAAGGTGGGGCACGATACAATCAGCATGGCCATTGCCGAGGCCGGAGAGCGCGGCGAGCTGGTCCCGCGCACTTTCCTTGACCGGCGCGGCGCGGAGTTTGTCGGGTTCACGACGCCGAGGGCCATAGAAACCGAACGCGCCATGTTGCGGCTTGAGGAAGCCGGACGCGGCATTGTGCAATCGCTCGCCAGTCCGGTGGCGGCAGCACGAACCATCGAGCGGGCTGCACGACAGTCAGCCCGATCCGGCTATGCCTGGACGGATGACCAGAAACGGGCGACCGCAGAATTGCTCACTTCGCGCGACCGAGTTGCCGCCGTTCAGGGCTATGCCGGGACTGCCAAGACTACGACGGTGCTCGCCACCTATGCGCGCGAGGCCGAGCGACACGGGTTTGCCGTAACTGCGCTTGCGCCAACCGCATCGGCAGCCACTGTGCTGGGTGATGCCCTGAGTCTGCGCGGTGACACCGTGGCGCGGCATTTGCTCGCACCGGAGGCGAAGACGGCTGGGAAGGATGCCGTTTGGATAGTCGATGAAGCCTCGATGGTCTCGGCGCACGACATGGCGAAGCTCTTGACCCACGCCGACAAGGCTGGAGCCCGACTTGTTCTTGTAGGTGACGCCAAGCAATTGGGATCGGTCGGTGCAGGCGCTGCCTTTGCCCAGTTGCAGCAAGCAGGCATGGCGACCGCGAAGCTTGCCGATGTGGTCCGGCAGACCAATGCCGACACCCGCGAAGCCGTCATGGCGTCGATCGAAGGCCACGCAGGCAAGGCTCTCGCCGCGCTGGAACGTGGCGGCGGCGAGGTGATCGAAGGCGCAACACCGGGCGAGCGCCTTGAGAAGATGGCCCGGCACTATCTGGCCTTGTCGCCAGCAGAGCGCGCAAGAACGCTGGTGATCGAGCCATCGCGCGAAGGCCGCGACCAGCTCACCGGCATGATACGCGCGAAACTGACCGAGCGCGGTGATCTGTCGGTAGAGGCCGTGCAGTTCGATGCGCTTGAAGCGAAAGGTCTCACCCGTGCGGAAGCGCGCGAGGCAGCAAGCTATGCCATCGGCGATGTCGTTAGGTTCAGCCGCGACTATACCGCCAAGGGCGTGCGACGAGGCGAAACCTTCGTGATTTACGCTATCAATCCCGAGCGCGGGCGCATTGCTCTGGAAGCACGCGATGGCCGTTCGCTTGATTGGCAGCCCCGGCAGTGGGGCGCAGGCAAAGCCGAAGTGTTCGAGCCGAAGCCGATGGAGCTGCGCACCGGCGACCGCGTGCAGTTCACACGCAACGACCGCGAGACGGGGCGGGTCAACGGGTTGGGCGGGTCCGTCACCAGCATCGATTCCGACCGTGGCCTGGCAACGGTGAAGCTCGCCAACGGACGCGAGCAGAAGCTCGACATCTCCGACCCTCGCGATGCCCACTTGCGTCATGCCTATGTCCAGACTGCCCACGCCGCGCAGGGCCAGACCGCCGAGCGCGTCCTGATCCACGCCGATAGCCGCTCCACCAATCTGGTCGACCAAAAGATGCTCTATGTCGCGCTGTCACGCGCGAAAGCTGAAGCAATTGTTGTCACCGACGACAAGGACCGGCTTGTCCACGCGATCTACGAACGCGCGGGCGAGAAGCAGACGGCCATGGCCGCGAGTACTCCCGAGGCTGGAAAGTCAAAGGCAATGGGTGCTGGTTTGGGCTGATCAAACGACTTGGCGGCGGCAGGCCATGGCGTCCTTCGTCCTGCCGTTGGAATGAACTGCTCCTCTTCGACAGGCCGTGCCGGGCGGGATCAACAGCCTGCCCGCTCCATTCGGGCTCACGCCCTCCCGTGTTGCCTGTTCCGCGTAACCGCTGACCCGTCCGGCCAATCCGGCCCGTCCCTTCATCCGCGTTCCCAACGATTGGACGAAGGACTTTCACCATGGCCAGCACCACAACCGCCAGCATCTACGACACGATCACCAACCAGATCATCGCCGCTCTTGAACGCGGCACGGATACTTTCTCGCTCCCCTGGCATCGCAGCACCGCGCCGCTTTCGCGCCCCATGAATGCGGCAACTGGAAAAGCCTATCGCGGCGTCAACGTGCTCGCCCTTTGGGCTAGCGCCGAAGCGCAGGACTTCGGACATGGTCTCTGGGCAACCTATCGCCAGTGGCAGTCGCTTGGTGCCCAGGTTCGCAAGGGCGAAAAGGCTTCACCCATCGTGTTCTACAAGGTCTTCGAAAAGCGCGATGACGATCAAGCCGAAGAATCGGATAGTTCGGCCCGCATTTTCGCGCAGGCCTCACACGTGTTTAACGCCAGCCAGGTCGAAGGCTACGCCCTGCCCGAAGTGCCGGACGGCGAAGACTTCGACCCTATCCCGCAAGCGGACGCTTTCGTTTCTGCCACCGGTGCCGCCGTACACATCTACGGCGACAGCGCCCACTACACTCCCGCGACCGACACCATCACCATGCCGAACCGCGAGCGCTTCTTCGCGACCGCCAGCGGCAGCGCGGCGCAAAACTGGTACGCCACCTTGTTGCACGAGCTGGTCCATTGGTCTGGCGCTGATCACCGCCTTGCCCGGAAATTCGGCAAGCGGTTCGGCGACAATGCCTATGCCATGGAAGAACTGGTGGCCGAGCTTGGCTCAGCATTCCTCTGCGGCGACCTTGGCCTTTCCACCAGCCCGCGCCCGGATCACGCCAGCTACCTCGCGAGCTGGCTGAAGGTGCTGAAGGCCGACAATCGGGCGATCTTCACGGCCGCGAGCGCTGCGGCGAAGGCTGCTGAATTCTTGAGCTCGGATTAGGTCGAGCAATACGTTGAGAGAATTTGCGGTCCGGTCTATCGTCCTCCAGAGACGGCAGATCGGCTGCGAACATCATTTCGAAGTATTATCATGAATCTAATCAAGTCTAAGCAGCGCGTTGTCGATCACGGGGAGGTATTCACACCGCCTTGGCTGGTCGAGAAGATGCTCGATCTTGTGAAGGGTGAGACGGAGCGGATTGATTCCCGCTTTCTTGAACCCGCCTGCGGCAGCGGCAATTTTCTCGTGCCGATCCTGCAACGCAAGCTGGCCGCCGTAGAATTGAAATTCGGCAAGTCGGACTTCGAGAAGCATCATCATGCGCTGCTCGCCCTAATGTGCTGCTACGGCATTGAATTGCTGGCCGACAATATCGCGGAATGCCGCGCCAACATGCTGGAGGTACTCGCGGACTATCTGGCACTAGGCGCGGACGACGATCTCTACTGTGCCGCCGCTCATGTCCTTTCGCTCAATCTCGTTCACGGGGATGCGATGAGAATGCGCGCGATTGATGATGCGCCGATCTGTGTGGTCGAGTGGGGCTATCTTGGCAAAGGGAAATTCCAACGCCGCGATTTCCGGCTTGATGTGCTGACCGGCATGGCGAGTTTCAGCGCGGAAGATTCCCTGTTCTCGACATTGGGCAAGCACGAGATATTCACGCCTGCGAAGACATTTCCGCCCATGAGTGTGCATGATCTTGCGACGGCGAATTACGGAATGGGGGCGAGCGCATGATTGAACAGGCCAGCTTTGCGCTGCGAGGGCGCAACCCCGATGTGCTGACCTGCATCGCCAACCTGTCAAACGACGAGGTGTTCACCCCGCCGGAGTTTGCCAACCGGATGCTGGATACGCTGGCAGAGGCATGGGCGGCAGACAATGATGGCGCCAGCATCTGGGCCGACAGTTCGGTGAGGTTTCTGGACCCGTTCACGAAATCCGGTGTCTTCCTGCGGGAAATTGCGAAACGGTTGATCGCTGGGCTGGAAACCGAAATCCCGGATTTGCAAACCCGCGTTGACCATATCCTGACGCAGCAGATTTTCGGCATCGGAATTACGCGGCTGACCAGCCTGCTGGCGCGCCGCAGCCTCTATTGCTCCAAGCACGCTTCCGGCGAGCACTCGGTCGCCAAAGGATTTTCCAATGACGATGGCAATATCTGGTTCGAGCGCGTCGAACATTCATGGGATGGCGAGAGATGCCGATACTGCGGAGCAAGTAAGAGTGCTCTGGACCGTGGTGATACTCTAGAGAGCCATGCATATGCCTTCATTCACACTGATGACATCAAGGTTCGCATTGCCGAAATATTTGGGGAAGACATGCAGTTTGACGTGATCATAGGGAACCCACCGTATCAACTGGATGATGGGGGACACGGCACTAGCGCAGCGCCAATATACCAGAAGTTCGTTGAGCAAGCGAAGAGTCTTGAACCGCGCTATTTGAGTATGGTCATTCCATCCCGATGGTTCTCTGGCGGCAAAGGTCTTGATGATTTTCGCGAGGCAATGTTGTCAGATGACCGACTGCGGACGATTGACGATTTTCTAGGCCGTGTTGACAAAAGGGATTCCCAAACGGGCTTGGTTCTGATTCAAGACTGCTTTTTGAGGA
>NZ_JMIW01000004.1 GCF_000715015.1 Erythrobacter longus | reverse complement strand
CCTTCGAGAGCTTCCTCAACCTCGCCGCAGCGCGCCTATGGCTGAAGGCTTTTGTCAACACGGCTTAGTGTAAACCCAGCTTCCCTGCCGAGTCGCAGGGGTTGTACGTAGGGCTTGCCAAAGAAGTTTGGCACATTGTCTTGGGCTTGAATAATTGAGATGGGCAGCCCATCCAAAAATCCTGTGTTAAGAGATGCAAGCCCTACATGAAGACTACGTGGTGCGTAGCGTGCCAATAGCCCTTCAGGAAATGAGTTTCGATGTGAAGGAACGGAGCGCGATGCCAGGTTGCGTTCCTCGTTTGAGGTCACGGATTTCGCCAAGTGGTGAGTAGGGTCCTTTCTTTAGGACAGAGTACGGACAGTCGAGGCGGAGCAGGCTCATCGAGGAGCAGATCATTAATATTGCGAAGGAGCAGAGGAAGCTGGCATGCTCAGGTAGATGTGCGCTTCCCTCATGGGATCAGCTCTGCGACCTTCTACAAGTGAAAATCGAAGTATGGCTGGCTGGAGGTGTCGGATGCCAGACGTTTGCTTCAGCTGGTGCAGGCGAACGAACGTCTGAAGAAGGTTTGGTCAGCCGCGAGGCTCGACGAAGCTAAACCCCGCGCAAATCAGCGCAAGAAAGTTCTGGCTCTCAGCCACAGTGATGTGCCCCCCGCTTTCCCCAACTGGGATTAGAGCCGTGCCATTGCTTATCCAGTTTGGCGGCGACCGCCGCCGGTGTCTCATAATCGAGAGAGGAGAGCGATCTCTTCCGGTTGTAGACCTCGATCCAGGCATGCGTCATGCTCATGAAAAGCGCCTCGTCGAGCAATTCGTCCCGCATCCGGCCGTTGAAGCTCTCCGACATGGCCGTTCTGCATCGGCCTTCCTGGCGAGATGTCATGCCATTGCACGCCGATCTCACCACACCATGCCAGTGTGGCGTTGCTGGTGAGCTCAGTTCCTTTGTCGCTAACAATCGTGCCGGGCTTGCCATGCTGCGGGATCTGCCCGGTCAACTCCCGTACAACATACTGCCCCTAAATGGAGGTATCGGGCACGCCCGCCGTTCGCTAATCCCGTGGCACGCATGGAGATGAGCAACCGCTTCCCGCTTCGCGGCAGGTGTCACCACTTTTTGACAGAAGATCTTTCAGTGCAGCCTTGTCCAGCGTCGCATCGGCCAGCAATCGCTTCAGCTTCCGTTCTCGCTCTCCAGCTCCCGCAAACTCCGGGCCTCCAATACCTCCAGCCTCGGCTTCCTTCAGTACGCCAATGATCTGCTCTTTTGTAAACCTCGTTCTCTTTATCGCGTCTGTCCTTCCTTCAAGGCCAGCCTCTAATCGCTGTTGGACGAAAAACAGGGAGTCACGTCAGGAGCGAACAATTGGTCGCTCCTCTTTTTGATTCTCAACAACGTGTTTTAGTTGCCGTGGGCTGGGACTCGCATCTTACGCAAGCCTAGAACCACAATCATTGGTTTCACCTCGCCTCGTTAGGCGCCGCAGGTTTTCGAGGCGTCAATGTCAGGCGCAATGCGGATGTCGGAAATGCCGATGCTTGCGGGCGCCGAAGACGCCAGCAGCAGTCCCGTGCTAAACGCGCCAAGGTTCGCGCCGCGCTCCTTAAAACAGGCAAGGCTAAGGCGGACTTCTTGCCACTCACCGTTTGTGACCGGCACGCTCAAGCCGCCCCCGCATTCCGCCAATGTCTCACAGCCCAGTGCTACGCTGAGCGTCGTCGATGCATCGCCGGTTTTGCGCACGAAAAACGCCAGTTCCATGTCGCCATTGCTTTGGCGGGTGAAATCGACAGGCGCATGACTGGCGATCCGCACAAGCGGGCTCGTTTCGCGCCACTCGATTTGTAGCGAGTCCTCTTGTGCAAGCCGATCATAGCCAGAGAACACGAGCGCCCCTCCGTCCCAACTGCTTGAATTAAGGCGCGTCTGCGTGCCTCCCACAATGCCATAGAGGGACCACGGATTGGGGGTTTGCCCACCTGCGAATAGGACGTCGCCTGAGGAACTTGCGTTTGGATCGATGCCAGAAACTTCGGAAAGCTCAGCGACCTGCGCGGTGGTCGCGTATGAAAGGCCATAGCCAAACGCGAAGAGCGGATCGTACCCCTCATCGCCCACATTAAGCGTGGCTTGGTCGGCGGTGCGCGGCCATGAGAAAGACAGCTTTCCGGTGAAGTCGAAGCCGGGCTCACGTTGGAAGAGCAGATCGCTCACCCCGCCACCTTCGCTTCCCGGAAGGAAGGCGGCGACAAAGGCGTCCGAGGCGTTGATCTCCGGGTTCACCCACATCGGACGACCGGACAAGAACACTGAGACGACAGGCATGCCTTGCTCGCGATATTTGGACAGCATCGCTGTATCAAAAGCGCCATCGGACCAATCGAGGTGAGGGCGGTCGCCTTGGAATTCGGCGTAGCTTTCCTCGCCATAGACCGCGATCACCACATCTGCGTCATGACTGCCGCTTGCGTCTTCGTCGAAAATAACGGTGCCGCCAGACGCCTGAACCGCCTCGCGGATGGCATCGAGGATCGACTGTCCACCGGGAAATTCATCATTGCTGTGTGAGCCGCCCTGCCATGAGAGCGTCCACCCACCCGATGCCTTGGCTATGCTATCCGCGCCGTCGCCTACGACCAGAACCGTCTGATTGGCAGCAAGAGGCAGGGTCTGGTTGTTGTTTTTGAGGAGCACCAGAGACTTGCGAACCGCCTCACGCGCGATTGCCTTGTGCTCGGCGGTTGCCAAAAGACTCGTATCACCAGCACCTGCCCGCGTGCTTGGCGCGCCGCGATTGAAGAGGTCATAGTGCAGTTTGACCCGCAAAATGCGCCGAACGGCATCGTCCAATCGCTCCATCGAAATACGACCAGAGCGTGCATGGGCGAGTTGGGTTTCGTAAAGCCCGCGCCAGCTATCGGGCGCCATAAACATGTCGATCCCGGCGTTGAATGCCTCAGGGCAATCGGTGTTGCTGCACCCTGGAATTTGCCCATGCGCGTTCCAATCGCTGACGACGAAGCCGTTGAAATTCATACGACCTTTAAGGACATCGGTGATAAGCGCGCGATTGCCTGTCATCTTGATATCCTGCCAGCTGGAGAAGGAAACCATGACGGTCTGCACCTGCGCTTCGAGCGCGGGCAGATAGCCTAATGCGTGAATATCGCGCAGCTCTTCTTCTGTGATGCTGGCATCGCCTTGGTCGCGCCCGCCATCGGTTGCGCCGTCACCCACATAGTGTTTGGCGGCGGATAGGACGCGGCCTGATGCTAGGAAATCATCGCTGCCAAACGCACCTTGCAAGCCTTCGACGATGCGGTCGGAATAGGAGACGACAATGCCGGGCTCTTCGGAGAACCCCTCATATCCGCGGCCCCAACGGTCATCGCGTGGTACGGCTAGCGTAGGGGCAAAGGTCCAGTCGTGGCCTGAGACGACAAGCTCCTTGGCCGTTACCTGCATGATGCGTTCAATCAAATCGGGATCGCGCGCCGCGCCCAGCCCGACATTGTGCGGGAAAACGGTCGCGCCCAAAAGGTTGGTGTGCCCATGGACGGCATCAATGCCCCAGATGATAGGAATAGCGACTTCGACCCCGTCGGTGTCGGTGGATGCCTCCCAATATTGGTCCGCGACGTTGAGCCAGGTTTGCGCATCGGCGTAAGGCAGCGGGCCGGGGGCCGAATTGCCGCCGCTGAGCACGGAGCCAAGGCGGTATTGTTTGACCTCTTCGGGCGTAACCGAAGCGCTGTCTGCCTGAATGGTCTGTCCGACTTTCTGCTCAAGCGTCATCTTCGCCATGATCGCATCGATCTGTGCTTCGATTGCGGGATTGAGCGGTGTTGCGCCGAGCTCGGGCCAGATTTCCGGCCTGATCTGCGCTTGGCGAACCTGCTCGTACTGACCGGTTTCAGTGGATTCAGCAGGCTGTCCAACAGATGCAGACACAACGTTGGTTGTGGCAGAGCTTAGCGTGCATGCGGCAAGAGCCGGCAGCAAGGTAATCAAGGCAGTTCGCCCCAAAAAGCGAGCGCTCATAATTTAATCCTCTCATCTCGCGCGCCTTTTTGTTCCGATCGGAAGGCGCTTTGCGAATCCATCTTGTCCTATAAACGAGCGATTTTTGACAAGGTTGTCAATATTGGATTATCAGGCGCTTGAGGGAGATGAGTCGCAGTGATGTTGTCGCGCCGAAATCTAATGTCAGTTTCAGCCATAGCAGGTTTGACGGCTTGCGCGCCTCGTTCTTTAACAGCCGCCGAGGCGTCCAGCGCAGATATTGGGTTCGAGGTGTTCGATCTTGCATTCGAGACCATCATCGACATCGCATCGCCTGCTCGATTGCTTTCAACCGGACATTGGTGGTCTGAAGGGCCTGCATGGGATGCGGAAAGGCAAACGCTCTATTTCACAGACGTGCCCCGCAACCGTGCTTATTCGTGGTCCAAGGCAGAAGGTGAGGCCGTGTTCCTATCCCCCTCAGGTGTTGAGCCTGACCTTGCTGAGGGCATGCGAGAGGCGGGCGCCAATGGTCTGCTTGTCGCGCGCCATGGTGAACTCCTGATCTGCAATCATGGCAAGCGCGCCGTTGAAGCGCGTGATTTTGCCAGTGGTGAACGGCGCGTGCTGACCTCAGAATTTCAGGGTAAGCGCTTCAACAGTCCCAATGATCTGATCGAGGCCGCTGACGGCACGATCTATTTCACCGATCCCCCCTATGGGCTGGAAGGGCTCAATGCATCTCCTGCCAAAGAGATGAGCGTCAACGGCGTATATCGCCTTGGCGTTGACGCGAGCGTGACGAGGCTTGTGGACGATATGACCTTTCCCAATGGGATAGCGTTGTCGCCGGATGGGAGGTGGCTTTATGTCAGTCAATCTGATCCTGCGGCCCCAATGATCCGACGTTTCAAGCTGGGCGAGGATGGCTCGCTGGTAGCCAGAAAGACAGTTGGGGAAGACGTAACTTGGTTCGACGCAAAACCCTATATGCACGAAGTGGGCGGGCTTCCCGATGGCATGGCTGTGACGCGCGGCGGCTATGTGATGCTGGCGGGGCCTGGAGGCGTTTTGGTCATCACTCCGGATGGTGCATGTCTTGGCCGCATCTTCACCGGCCGGGCGAGCGCAAACTGCGCCTTTGGCGAGGATGGCAGGACGCTTTTCATCACGGCTGGCGACCGCTTAGTTGCCGTGCGCACCAAGGTTCAAGGACTGGGACGGTTCTGATTTGGCCAACGCCGCGCCTTTCCAAGATTCACAGGGAGCTCCGGTGATGGCGGGTAAAAAGGCTCGTCTGCTCGCAGGTTATGGGCTAGGTGATTTTGGGCTCAATATCTATTGGCACAGCCTCTCGTTGATCCTTGTCTTCTGGTATGCTGAGGTCGTTGGGCTCGACCCCAAACTTGCCGGGTGGATCTATGCGCTTGGCCTTTTGTGGGATGCGGTGTCTGACCCGCTTGTCGCCAGTATCGCAGCCACCAATCGCAGCAAGCACGGCGTCTATCGCCCCTTCATCCTGTTCGGCAGTTTCGGCCTTGGAGCCTCGTTTTGCCTGTTATTCTGGCATCCACCGCTGGAAGGGTGGTTCCTTTTCGCCGCGCTTTTGGCGGCTGCGATGATTTTCCGCACCGCGTACACCATCGTGGCAGTGCCCTATTCAGCGCTTTCGGCAAGGCTCACTTTCAGTTCGGTCGAGCGCGCAGAGCTTTCGGGTGTGCGTATGTTCTTTGCTTTTTGCGGAATGCTGTGCGTCACCGCGTTCTTCTTCCCCTTCAGTCGTTGGGTCGAAGCGCAGGGGAGCACTCAGGATACAGGTTTCCTTCTGGTCGCGGCTTTGGGCGCCTTTATCGCGACGCTTGCATTGGTGACATGCTTTGCCTTCACCCGCGAGAAGCCACCGCTCGGCGGTCAGGCTATTGAAGGCGGCTGGAGCCTCAAATCCTTCAAGGAGGCCTTCGTCCGCAACTCTGCGCTTCGTTTATTGCTGGTGGTTCTATTCTTCAATTCCGCAGCCGGGGCGAGCGTCGCGATCGTCATGGCATTTTACATCGAGGCGAATTCGAGCATTTTCGCAAACAAGGAAGTCATCATGTCCTCCTATGCGGTGGCGACGATTCTGGGGACTCCGGTCTGGACAGTTCTTGCGCGTTGGCTTGGCAAGAAGAAATGCTGGTATCTTGGCACGGTCTTGACCGTTGCCGCAGGGTTTTGGTTGCTCATGTCGGGACCCTTTGTGATCGCCGGAGTCCCGGTACAGCTCATTGTTTACGGGTTTGCGCTCCCTTCTTTTGCCATCATAATTTGGGTGTTGATCCCCGATACGGTCGAGTACGGCCAGTTCGGTTACGGCAAACGCGATGAAGGCGCGGTTTTCGGCTCCAGCCTGTTCATTCAAAAAGCATCGGGCGGCCTGACTGGTCTTGCGGTAGGATACCTGTTGTCGGGCATCGGATATAATCCCGAACGTGATATCCAGACCGCTCAAACCGCTGCGGTGCTTGGCGATTTCATTGCAATTGCCCCGGCGCTTTTGCTTGTCACGGCTTCAATTACGCTCTTCCTTATGCCACTTAGTCGCGACCTGCATGCGCGCATCGTCGATGAGCTGTCGCAGGGGTGAGGGGTATAATGACACAAACGAAATCCGAAAACTCGGCTAAGATGAAGGATGTGGCGGACTTAGCAGGCGTATCGATCAAGACCGTCTCGCGTGTCCTCAACAATGAGCCACATGTACAAGAAAAGTTACGCCGCAAGGTTCGCGAGGCGGCTGAAAAGCTGGAGTATGTTCCAAGCCATTCGGCGCGTTCTTTGCGCGGGAACAGGTCATATGACATCAACCTAGTATGCCACAATGCGGGCAGCGTTTATGTCAATTCGATCCAGTTCGGCGGGGTGATTGCCTGTCAGGAATTGGGTTATCAATTGTCGATCAGCCTTATGGAAGACCTCGACCAGATGGCGATGCGCGATATTCGTGCAGCATTCGAAACAGTGATGAAGCGTAGACGTCCTGACGGTGTTATATTGCTTGCCCCATATGCGAATGATGAGAAGATTGGTTTCGTTCTTCAAGAGATGGGTATCCCTGTTGTTCGCGTGGGGCCGGTAGAGCTCCAAAACAAAGGGTTGCTGGTTGAGATTGATGATTATCAAGCAGCGATTGAAGTGGTGCGACACCTCGCCGATCTTGGTCACAAAAATATTGGCTTCATTCGCGGGAGTGAGAACCAGCGCGCAACCCATGTGCGGTATTCCGGTTTCTGTGTTGCGATGGAAGCGGCTGGCCTGACTGTTGAAGATGCTCTTGTAAGGCCGGGTGCTTTTGATTTCCAATCAGGGTATGAAGCGGGGCAATTTTACCTCGGTCATACCAGTCGCCCAAGCGCCGTTTTCGCATCTAATGATGATATGGCAGCAGGGCTTGTCGCGGCATACACGGAACATGGGCTGAAAGTTCCCAAGGATATCTCAGTCGTTGGTTTCGATGACTCTAGCATCGCGACTTGCATGCGCCCATACCTCACCACGGTTCGCCAGCCTTTGAGCGATCTGGGCGCAAGGGCCGTGCGCGAATTGGTCGCCTCGCTAAGCGGAACCGGCAAACCAGAGGCCCGGCGCATTGTGCTCGATCACGAGTTTGTCCTGCGCGACACAACAGCTCCACCAAACACCAAATAAAATTCCAAAAGGGAAGGGATCACATGGTTAGAAAATCGTGCTTAATCGCAGCGTGCGCTGCACTTATTACAACAGGATCGCTTCCTGCATTGGCGCAAGATGCCTCGCCGCCAATTGCCCAAGATTTTCAGATGAAGCGCTGTGTGAATATGGGCAATGCTTTGGAGGCGGCTCACGGTGAGAATTGGGGGCGGCTGTACACCGAGGAAGACTACGCGCGCATTGCAGCAGCTGGCTTTGACACCGTGCGGATTCCGGTGCGGTGGAGCGATTACACTGGCCCAGCGCCCATCTATCGTGTCCATCCTGATTTTGCCGAAGTGGTCGACAACAACATCCGATGGGCGCTTAAGAACGATCTCAACATTGTCCTCAATATCCATCACTTTAACCAGCTGATGGAGGCGCCCGATAGCCATGTGGAACGCTACCGTGCGCTGTGGGATCAGATTTCGCTGCGCTATTCAAAGCTGCCGGACAATGTGTGGTTTGAGGTTCTGAACGAGCCTCACAATAATCTGAAAGGGGCACAGATGCGCCAATTGCAAGCGCTGGCGCTCCAGATCATTCGTGCGGATAACCCCACCCGGATTGTGATGCTCGGCGGCGAGGAGTGGTCGGGCATCCGCACGCTTGCGACCAATCTTTCAACCGATGATCCCAATGTCGTTTACACCTTCCACTACTATGACCCGTTCAACTTCACCCACCAAGAGGCGACTTGGCTGGGCGACGACATGCCTAAGGGCAAACGCGGTTGGGGCTCGGGTGAGGACAAAGCTGAACTCACCGCAGCCGTCGAAACCGCAAAGGCGTTCCGTGAGGCCACCGGTCGTCCGGTTTTCTTAGGTGAGTTTGGCGTCAATGCGCCGGTTAGCAACAATGAGCGCGTCAAATGGGCAGGCGCGGTCAAGGCTGCAATGGAAGAGGCCGATATTCCATGGTGTCTTTGGTCCTATGGCAACACTTTTGCCCTCTACACAGATGAGAACGGCTGGGATGAGGACATGCTTAAAGCGCTCACAGAAGAATGAGCGTTCACCCGGTTAGGTGGGCGTAACTGCGCCCAACTGACGCAAGCGGATCTTCGGGGTTGTCGTGTTCGATATAGAACCGCTCAACCCCGGCCGCTTGGGCAAGCGGAAGAAGCGTCTTAAAGTCGATGGTTCCATCACCAACAGACACCATTTCTCCGGCCTGGTCACGATCTTTGATATGACAGGAGGTGAACCGGCCAGGTGCGCTTTCTAAAATCTCCAGTGGATCTTTGCCGGCATCTGCTACCCAGAAAAAATCAAGCTCCATAGTGACAAGTTCCGGGTCTGTTTGACGTAAGAGAATGTCATAACCGGTCGTGTCGCCTTGTTCGATGAACTCAAATTCGTGATTGTGATAACCGATCATAATGCCTGCAGACTTGGCCTCCGCACCGCGCCTATTCAGCAACTCAGCAAGAGCGCGGTATTTGTCTGTTGTTCGCTCTTCTTCGGGAATCCAACCAAGATAGAGCCTGTCCTGTCCCAGCGTTGCTGCCTCATCAAGGTTTGCCCCAAAAGCTGCGTCATCGCGCAAGGCTTCAAGACGCACGTGGCCAGATCTGCTGATAAGGCCGTTGTCGTCCATGATTGCGCGAATATCGGCGGCTGAATGCTCGAACAGACCAGCTGTCTCGCAATCTTTGATCCCGATTTTGGCTAATGCCTCAAGGGTTCCGCGTGCATCGGCCTCAAAAAGAGTGCGCACAGTGTACAGCTGGGCTCCGAGCATTTCAGTATAGCCCAATACACCAGCTCCAGTCGGTTCTTTATCCGATACGTTTGGTGAACATCCCGCCATTAGGCCAAGTGTGGTCACAGACGCTCCCGCCAAAAAGGCACGACGGTTGGGTTGGAGTATCATGTGAGATTTCCTTCTTTCATCCGCTGAGCAGCGTAGTCGACGGCCCGGGCGGTCAGAGCCATGAATGTGAGCGATGGGTTCTGGCACGCAACCGACGCGAAGGCCGATCCATCGGTTGCAAATACGTTTGGAACATCGTGGCATTGGTTGAATTTGTTGAGCACGGATTCCGATGGATCATTCCCCATCCGCGCACCGCCCATTTCGTGGATGCAATGGCCCGGAATGGCCTCCGTCTCGAATGGCTCGATATCGACCGCACCGGCGGCCTCAAGCATGGCAACTGCATCGCGTTTCATTGCCACGCGCATCTTCAATTCATTATCGCCCCAACGCACATTCATATGAACTTGAGGGATGCCCAGCGGGTCGGTTTTTGTTGGGTGAAGGGTAATCCGGTTGTCTGCGTTGGGCAATTGCTCGCCAAAGCCCTGAATGCGCAGATACCAATCGCCTGGTTGACGCAGTTCATTCTTCAAAGCAGTGCCAAATTTGTTGCCGCCAAGCGCTCTTGTCCAAGAGGCCCGGCTGCTGTTACCCTGATAGCCATACCCGCGCAGAAACTCACCATCTGTGCGGTTATCGAGGTTCTGATAGCGCGCTATATATATACCGTTGGGCCGCCGGCCCGCAAAATAGTCGTTCTCAAACCCCGACATTCGGCCCATCGCCCCGACCCGCGTATGGTGGTCCATAACATATTGGCCGAGCACGCCGCTGGAATTGGCAAACCCGTCTTGGAAGGTCTCAGATGTCGAATTGAGCATGACCTGCAGAGTGCCGATCGTCGATGCGCAAAGGAATATGACCTTTGCAGTGATGTCCTCGCGCTCTTTGGTTCGCCGGTTGACCACACGAACACCTGTGGCAAGATTGGTGCCGGGATCGTAGAGAATTTGCTCGACCATACTATCAGGCTTGATCGTCATATTGCCGGTGCGCTCTGCCGCAGGAAGTGCCCCCGCAACACTTGAGTAATAGGCGCCGAAAGAACATCCCCTCTCGCATTGATGACGATATTGGCAGCTGCCTCTACCTAGCGAAAGTTGTTCCTCAGTTGGCTTTGTCAAATGAGCCGCGCGTCCGATCATAAATCGGCGGTCCGGGAAGGCAGTTTCAATCCCTTTCTTCGCCGCCTTCTCGACGCAGGTCATATCCATCGCGGGTTGAAAGACGCTGTCAGGCAGTTGAGGAAGTCTCTCTTGCGAACCGCTTATTCCAACGAAACGTTCGACATGTTCATACCAAGGTACAAGATCATCGTAGCGGATGGGCCAGTCATTGCCGTTCCCATCAGCCTTATTGGCGCTGAAGTCCATTTCGCTCCATCGATAGCTCTGGCGTGCCCACATAAGTGACTTGCCGCCCACTTGATCTCCTCTAAGCCAAGCAAACTTTGTACCCTCTTCTTCGGAATATGGGTTCTCGCGGTCATTGATGAAGAAATTGCGCGTACTTTCCCGGAAAGCGTAGCAAGTACTTTGTTTCGGATAATCGCTTTCGATCAACTTGGGATCGACCCGGTCACGGAACTCCATGTCCCAGGGTTCCTTGTTTTCGCCGACATAATCGAGGCTGCGTTCTGTCTGTTTGCCTCGCTCAAGAACAAGGGTTTTCATACCCCTTTCGCAGAATTCTTTCGCAGCCATACCGCCAGACATGCCGGAGCCAACAACGATGACATCGAAATGAGTATTGGTTGACATGCTTGGTGTGTTCCGTTGCTGGATTAAGGCATTAAACGCCGCGATCAAGCCATGCGCGGCCGACCTCGGAAAGGGGCACGCAAGCGACGTATCGGCCCGGAATCTCCTCATAGGAAAGTTCCTGTGTGGCGGTTTCAGAGGTGTAATATCCAAACAGCGTCATATCGTGGATCTGCTGGAAAATAGCGCGTCCAGCGTCCCCGTCAGAGGCAGATGCGAACTGGTTGAGAATTTCATCCTGACGCTCGGGTGTTTCGGAGGAGAAGCCCGACGCATTGATCACTTCTAGACCCGACAGAAACTCGCCCTGCTGCTCCTTAGTGAAATGCTTGTCGAAGACCGCCGCGATATATTCCGGCACGCCCGCAGCCACCGCGCCGGGGGTGTCGGTCACCGGAATGATCCGATCACTCACCGCCGAAATCAGCGACATCTGCTCAGAGATTGAGGCTGGTGCAGAGCAACCCGCAAGGCTGACCAAGCTCGGCAGTGCCACCGCAGCGCCCGCTACCAGAACGGTGCTGCGCAACACCGAGCGGCGGTTCATTGTCGGTGTATCCATCGTCATCCTCAAGCCTCCTCCGCCGAATTTTCGAGCGCGTTTCGGGCGAAATACAGCACCGCAAAAATGCTAATCAGAACGACCGGGAAATAGACCAGCTGCGACAATGCGCCTTGCCCGGCGGCTACTTCAACAGCGGTGCCTTCAAGCCCGCTTGCCTCTGCGTTGGCCCGCGCGCTGTCGATCCAGCCTCCGATGATCGGGTTCCAGATGGTGAGAGCGAACATGCCGGCAGCTCCCACAAGGCTCATCCCCAGAGCGCCAGAGCGCGGCACATATTGCGCAGTCACGCCGATCATTGTGGGCCAGAAATAGCAGACGCCAACCGCGAAGATGATCGCCGAGACATAGACCATCGCCCCGCTGGCAGAGGCCATCAAAAAGAGGCCAAGCGTGGTGAGCACGGCGCTCATCAGAAGCACACCAAGCGGGTTCAGCGCATGGATCAAAGGCCCGGCAAAATAGCGGCCCACCGCCATAATCCCTGTCACCATGCCCAGCACGATCATCGCCTGTCCCGGCAAATTGCCTAGTTGTGCTCCAAGGATACGGTCCACCCATTGCTGCGTGCCGAGTTCTGAGGTCGCGGTGACGCTCATGATGGCCATCAGCAGGATCAAGAGCAGCGCATCGCGTGTGCGGCCTGCACGAAACAGCATCAGCAAGAAGGTGAAGCCAAGCGCCGCAAGCAACGGAAGAAGAAAGGTTCCTGGCAACCCTGCGACAAGATCATTCGGCGTGCCGATAAGGACCAGAAGTCCGAAGATAGCGCTCATCAAAATGACGCCCTTGGCATCCAGATCAACCGTCCGCTCGCTTTCCGGCACATCGGGGAATTGCGTCGTGAAGACCATAAACCCATAAATCGCTGTGGGCACCAGCATCACCGCAATCTGAGGCTGCCAGCCGATCCCGGCATTGGTCATGATATAAGAAACAACCGCTCCAATCACGATGCCGCCAGGAAACCATACGTGGAAGCGGTTGAGCCACTTGGGCTTCTCGTGCTTGTAGAGATCAGCGACCAGCGGATTGCACGCCGCCTCCACCGAACCATTGGCAAAACCGATAAAGAAGGTGGAGATGAGAAGCCCCAAAAAGCCATCGGCAAAAATGGTCAGCATGAGGCCCAGCAAATGCCCCGCAAACGCAAGGATCATAATAAGGCGCGGGCCCAGCTTGTTGTAGAGAAAGCCGAACACCACCATCGCCAGCGGAAAGCCTAGAAATGCCATCGAGTTCACCCAGCCAAGCTGCGTGTCGCTCAACGCAAATTCCTCTGAAAGCTGCGTCAAAATGCCTGCGCGGATCGCGAAGGTCATGGCCGTCACGATGAGTGAAATACAGCTCAGCCAAAACAAGCGGTCACGGTTTATGTCGGGCGCTGCGTATGCGCCAAGTGATGCCGTTGCCATTATTCCCTCTCCCTCAATCGCCCGCGCTTAGCGCGCTAGGCCTAGCGCGCGGTTGATCTTCGCTTCGTCCACATCGCCGCCAGCAAAATCGTCGAAGGCGTATTCGGTGGGTCGGATCAGGTGATCGGCGATGAAAGGTGCACCTTCCGCTGCCCCTTGCTCTGGATGCTTCAAACAGCATTCCCATTCGAGCACCGCCCAGCCGTCGAAATCATATTGCGTAAGCTTGCTGAAAATCTGGCGGAAATCGACTTGGCCATCACCCAGCGAACGGAAACGCCCCGCACGGTCTTGCCAATCTTGATAGCCGCCATAAACGCCCGTGCGCGCATCGGGGCGGAACTCAGCATCTTTGACGTGAAAGGCCCGGATGCGCTCGTGATAGCGGTCGATAAAGGCGAGATAGTCGAGCTGTTGCAGCACAAAATGGCTGGGGTCGAAAAGGATATTGGCGCGTGGATGGTTGTCGACCTTCTCGAGGAACATTTCAAACGTTGCGCCATCATGCAGGTCTTCGCCCGGGTGAATTTCATAGGCGCAATCAACGCCGTTATCCTCAAACACATCGAGGATAGGCTTCCAGCGCTTGGCAAGCTCAGTAAACCCTTCATCAACGAGGCCTGCGGGGCGCTGCGGCCATGGATAAACCAGATGCCACATAAGTGCGCCTGAGAAACTGGCGTGAGACTTCAGACCCAGACGGCGCGAGGCAATCGCGGCCTTTTTGACCTGATCAACCGCCCATTCCTGACGCTCTTTGGGTTTGCCGTGGACTTGCTTTGGCGCGAAGGCGTCGAAGAGGTCGTCATAGGCCGGGTGAACGGCAACCAACTGCCCCTGAAGGTGGGTGGAAAGCTCTGTGATCGCAAGACCATGTTCAGCGCATCGCCCGGTAAGCTCATCGCAATAATCCTGGCTTTCCGCGGCCAGATCAAGGTCCATACAGCGCGGATCGTTCGAAGGTATTTGAATGCCCTTGTAGCCAAGCGTGGCCGCCCATTCGCAAGTGTTGTCGAGATTATCGAACGGAGGCTTATCACCCATAAATTGGGCCAGGAAAATCGCGGGGCCACGAAGCTCTTTCATGTCAGAAGGCCTTTTCGGTCTGGGCCATATGCTGGCTCTTTGATTTCGGTGAGTGCGCCTGCGCAATTGCTGCTTTCCACGGCTGCCTCAAGGAAGGCCATGCCTCGCAAGGCCTCGGCTATTCCGGGGACGCCATAAGTAATTGGAGCGACGCCATCGCGAAGGGCGCGGGCAAAATTGCGGTAGAGATTTGCGAAGGCTTCAACGTAGCCCTCCGGATGGCCTGAGGGCAGGCGGCAACGCGACAAAGCCTCATCGCAAAGCGGTTTATCAACGCCTGCACGGTGGGTGATCACTTCGCCGGTCGCGCGGCGTTCGATTAGCGAGTTTGGCTGCTCTTGGTGCCATTCGAGGCCAGCGTTTTCGCCGTAGATCGTGATCGACAGGCCGTTCTCTTCGCCTGCACAAATCTGGCTTGAGACAAGCGATCCAGTGACCCCGTTTTCAAGCTCAAACAGGATCTCGCCATCATCATCAAGTAGGCGTCCGGGCAGGTGGCTGCGCAAATGCGCGACGAGCGAGCTCATGCGCGAATTGCAAATAAACTCGGCGAGACTGTGCGCATGACTGCCAATATCGCCAAGCGCGCCGCCGGGGCCTGCCAGCGCCGGGTCGACGCGCCATGCCGCCTGCTTGTTTCCATCCTCAGCGGCGCTTGCGAGCCACCCTTGGACATAGCGGACATGGACCTTGCGTATCGGGCCAAAGGCTTCGGACGCGGCAATATGACGCGCCTGCCAGACCATGGGATAGCCGAGATAAGTATGGGTTAGGCCATAATGCGTGCCGGTGGCTTGCAAGACTACGGCAAGATCTTCGACTTCCTCCAGCGAGATGCCCGCTGGCTTATCGCTCATGACATGCACGCCCGCTTTGGCGGCCTGCGAGGCGAAGTCGACGTGAGAATTGTTCGGGGTGACAATCGAGAGGAGCTGCATCCCGCCTCTTCCACCGGCTGCGCCTCCACCAAGCCCAAGAGACGCCTCGCATGAAAGCATCTCGCCAAGGTCCGAATAACAGCGGTCCTGAGTAAGGCCGAGCTCGCGCCCTGTTTGGCTGCAATTGGCAAGATCGCGACTGAACGCGCCGCATACGAGGTCAATTTCGCTATCGAGCGCAGCCGCCATGCGGTGAACAGCACCAATAAACGCGCCTTGGCCTCCGCCAACCATACCCATGCGCAATCGCGATGACCCTGCTTCCTTTTTCAAGGCTCTCCCTCTCCGAACGCATGGCTTTTGCACTGCCATCTTGTCTTACGTTGTCAATTTGTATTACTGTCACAGGCAAGAGGTCAAGAGAGACTCGAAAAATGACCCGCAAATCGCGAGACGGATGCGCGATTGACTTTGTCGGCGCGCATGCGATTTTTGGCGGTCTGAGAGAGGGAGTTTTGTGTGACTTATGGCGTTGCATCCAATGAGGGCACTCCAAGTGGGGCTGCCAAACGGATCAACCACGTCGTTGTCGTGGGGGGAGGTACCGCAGGTTGGATGACAGCTGCGGGGCTTGCCCATATGCTTGGGGCTTCCGGGCTGGGGCAGGCGGGATTGAAGGTCACGCTGATCGAGTCCGAGGCCATCGGTGTAGTGGGCGTAGGCGAAGCGACCTTGCCCCATATCAAGGCGTTCAACGACACAATCGGTATCAACGAAGCTGAATTTATGGCCGCAACCTCTGCCACCTTCAAGCTTGGCATCGAGTTTGTCGATTGGGGCCGCAAGGGGGATAGCTATATCCACCCCTTTGGCGAGTTTGGCCTGCCTAATGAGGGTGTTGCCTTCCATCACTATTGGCGCAAATTTGCTGACGTTGCTGGGCCCCTTGATGACTATTCGCTGCCCGTCGTCGCCTGCCGCAATGCGAAGTTCCAACCGCCTAGCGAAGACCCGCGCTCTGTCCTCTCAACTTATCGTTACGCCTATCAATTCGACACGCTGCAATACGCGCCCTTCATGCGCTCCCACGCGGAGAAGAAGGGGGTGACGAGGATTGAAGGCAAGGTTGTCGATGTCGCGCTTGACCCAGATGATGGTAGGGTAACTGAGCTGACCCTGGAGAACGGCCAAAGCGTTGCAGGTGACCTCTTTATAGATTGCACCGGCTTTTTCGGCCTGTTGATCGAGAAGCAGCTTGAAACCGGATATGACGACTGGAGCGAATGGCTGCCCGCTGATCGCGCGGTCGCAGTGCCTTGCGAGAGTGCGGGGCCCTTGCTCCCCTACACGCGCGCCACCGCTCACGAAGCGGGGTGGAGCTGGCGCATCCCGCTGCAACATCGCACCGGCAATGGGCATGTCTATTCAAGCCAGTTTTTATCCGATGATGCGGCCTGCGATACGCTTCTTGGTGGATTGGAAGGCGGACGTCTTGCTGATCCTCGTTTCTTGCGGTTCGTGACCGGCAAGCGCCGCAAGCTTTGGAACAAGAACGTCGTGGCTATCGGGCTGTCAGGCGGGTTCTTGGAGCCGCTGGAATCGACCAGTATCTACCTCATTCAAGAAGGCATCTCGAAGCTTGTTGAACTGTTTCCGCAAGATCAGGACTGCGCTGTTGAGACACGCGAATACAACTACTGGATGGACCTGCAGTTTGAGCGCATTCGCGACTTTTTGATTCTGCACTATCACGCGACGCAGCGCGACGATTCCGATTTTTGGAACCATATGCGTAACTTGAAAGTGCCTGATAGCCTGCAAGAGCGTCTCGAGCTTTTCCGCGCGCATGGCCACGTATCCGCTTACGAACATGGGCTGTTCCTTGTGCCCAGTTGGATCGCGGTATTGATTGGGCAAAGGGTAATCCCCCAAGGCTTTGATGCGCGTGTTGCGGGCACGCCAGAGGCACATGTGAAGCAGCATCTTGCTGGCCTTCGCGATCATATGAGCAAGGCTGCGGGATCGATGGAGGACCACGCCACCTTTCTGCGCCGCTATGCCCAGATGAGTGATGCGGCATGAGCGAGGAGACCATCCTCGTTAAAGGTCCGGCCTTGCGGGTTGCCATTGTCGGAGCGTTTCTGGCCCGCCGTTGGCTGGGCAATCACCGCAGCCTTTTCCTTGCACCGGACAGTCTTGATGCGCTTCCTGCGACAATACTTGCGCGCCCCGATCATATGCGGTTTCAAGCGGAGATCGGTCTTGGGCTCGATGCTTTGATCAAAGCAGCGGGTGCGAAACCTGCGTTCGCTCCCAGCTATAAGAGCGCCTCGGGCCCGCTCAATTTGCCGTTTGCGCCTATCGGCCAATCCCAAGGCGGCGTTGAATTTCAGCATTTTTGGATGCGCGCAAACAACGCGGCGCCGCAAGCGGATTTGCTCGCCTTCTCGCCAGCAATTGTGTTGGAGCAGTCAGACGACAACCCCTCTTTGCAGGCGTTGCAAAAGAGCGCGCCGCCGTTCGGATTGGAGTTGCAGGCGTCGCAATATGTGCGCGGGATTTTGGGTCTGGCGGCATCGGCGGGCGCCGTTGTTCAGGCGGCTGACCAAGAATTACCTAAGGCTGACCTGACCATCGACTGTGCAGGCGTGGCAGCTCCCTCTTGGGCGCAGGGATCGCTCAGCCTGCTTGAGGAGCAGGCCTTGCCGGGTCTCGAATGGCAGGTAAGCGTCAACGCGGTGCGGCGATTTGTTGCCCTCTCGGCGGACTTGTCGAACCACGCCAATGAAGCGCGCGAATACACGCGCCTTGCCCGCCAAGAGGCGGAGCGGATCGCGGATATGGAGGCGCTTCTGAGCGCTACCGACCCGCGTGAAACCGAGCGCCCCGCGCTCCGCCGCAAAGTGGAACTGTTTGAAGCTTGTGGCCGCATCCCGACGCAGGATTTTGAAGTCTTCACGCCCCCCGAATGGCTTGCCGCGCTTTGGGGTAGGGACCTGCGCCCGCGTCGTTATGACCGGATGGCTGACCGCCTCCCACAGGCACAATTGATGAACTGGATCGCAGACCTGCAAAGGCAATGCGAGCAGCTTAACCGCAAACGAGAGATGGTATGAGCGAGGGATCAATCAAGCGCGTCGTTATCGCGGGAGGTGGCACAGCTGGTTGGATGACGGCGGCGGCTTTGTCCAAGATCATGGGCCCTGCTGGCATCAAGGTCACTTTGATCGAGTCTGAGGCAATCGGCACCGTGGGCGTAGGCGAGGCGACGATCCCGGCGATCATGAAATTCAACGCGCAATTGGGCATTGATGAACACGAGTTCGTCCGCGCGACGCAGGCAACATACAAGCTTGGCATTGAGTTCAAAAACTGGGGCGATTTGGGGGAGAGTTATTTCCACCCTTTTGGGCGCATTGGCTTTGACCTTGATGGTATTGATTTTCACCAGTTCTGGTCGCGCCTCAAACAAGAAGGCGGTGAGCATGGTCTGGGTGACTATTCGCTCAACACGGTTGCGGCCTATGCGGGCAAATTTGTGCGGCCAGAGCCTGATCACGGGCAAGTGATCAACCAAATGGGCTATGCGTTTCATTTCGACGCTTCGCTCTATGCCGCCTTCTTGCGCGCCTTTGCTGAAGGCGAGGGCACAACCCGGATTGAGGGCCGCATTGAGCATGTTGAGCAGGATGCGCAGAGCGGTCTGCTCACCGCGCTAAAGCTGGACCACGACCGCGAGATCGAAGGCGACCTGTTCATTGATTGCACCGGATTTCGCGGGCTTTTGATTGGGCAGGCGCTCGGCTCGCAATATGTTGATTGGAGCCATTGGCTCCCCTGCAACAGGGCGGTCGCAGTTGCATGCGAGAAACAAGGCGATCCCGTGCCCTACACCCGCTCCACCGCGCGAGACGCCGGATGGCAATGGCGCATCCCGCTCCAGCATCGCACCGGCAATGGCTATGTGTATTGTGATAAGTTCTTGAGCGCCGAGGATGCGGAAGAGGCGCTGCTGGGCTCGCTTGATGGAGCGCCTGTTTCTTCGCCCAACCACTTGCGTTTCCAGACCGGGCATCGGGACCAATTCTGGGCCGGCAATTGCGTTGCGATTGGGCTTTCGTCAGGCTTCCTGGAGCCGCTGGAGTCGACCAGTATTCACCTTATCCAAATGGGCATTGCAAAGCTGATTGCGCTCTTCCCCGATGCAATCGAAGCGCCGATTGAGCGGGCTGAATACAACCGGCTAATGACCGATGATTTTACCCATGTGAGGGACTTTTTGATTTTGCACTACAAAGCAACGCGGCGCAGCGGTGCCCCGTTTTGGGACTATGTGAGGACCATGAGCATTCCCGATACGCTTCAACAGAAGATGGACCTGCTGCGCTCGCGCGGGCGGTTCTTCAAATATGATGCAGAATTGTTCGATCTAACGAGCTGGCTTGTGGTGGCAGAGGGGCAAGGGTGGGGGCCTCAAGGATACAGTCCAGCAGCAAGCCGGATTACGAGCGCCAATCTCACCCAAAGCCTTGCCAATATGCGCGATGTCTACGCCAGAACGGCAAAAGCGATGCCTGAGCATCAGGCCTATATCGACCGGTTCTGTAAAGCGGCTGGCGACAAAATGCGGGCAGATGCAGCATGAACCCACATCTATTAGAGCATTGCGTGATCGTGGGCGGGGGGACCGCCGGTTGGATGGCGGCAGCAACGCTTGGCCATTTGCTTGAAGGCTCTCCCACCAAGGTCACTTTGATCGAATCCGAGCAAATCGGCACCGTAGGCGTGGGCGAGGCGACTATTCCGCCGATCATCACCTTCAACACGATGTTGGGCATTGATGAGGACGAATTCGTCCGTGAAACCAATGCGACGTTCAAGCTTGGGATTGAGTTTGTCGACTGGTTCGAGCGTGGCCAAAGCTACATCCACCCATTTGGCGATTTCGGGCGCGATTTTGATGCGATCCCGTTTTACCAATATTGGCTGCATCGGAACCTAGCCGGGACAAAGGACGACCTGTTCTCCTATTCGCTGATGGTGGAGGCGTGTCGGCGCGAGAAATTTATGCGCCCGCTCACGAACCGCCCGCAATCGGCGTTGTCTGGCATCAATTATGCCTTCCAATTTGACGCATCGCTTTACGCCGCATTCTTGCGCCGTTTTGCAGAAGGGAAGGGCGTAACGCGCGTTGAGGGCAAGATCCAGGACGTCACTCAAGCTTCCGAAAACGGCCATGTGCAATCGCTCAAACTCGAAAGCGGTGAAACGATCGAAGGCGACTTCTTTGTCGATTGCTCAGGCTTTCGCGGGCTCTTGATCGAGCAAACGCTTGAGACGGGATATGAGGATTGGCGGCAATGGCTGCCGTGTGACCGGGCGGTGGCTATGCCATGCGCAAAAGTGGGCGATCCCCTTCCCTACACACGCGCGACAGCACGCGATGCGGGTTGGCAATGGCGCATTCCGTTGCAACACCGCACCGGCAACGGGCATGTCTATTGTAGCGAGTTCATGGAAGATGACACCGCTGAGCAGATATTGCGCGATAACCTGGACGGGGAGCCGTTGGCAGATGCGAATCGGCTGCGATTCGTGACCGGGCGGCGCAAGAAATTCTGGGACGGCAATGTCCTTGCGCTTGGGCTTGCCGCTGGCTTCATGGAGCCGCTGGAATCGACCAGCATCCACTTGATTCAAACCAGCCTTGCGCGGTTGTTGACGCATTTTCCGGATAAGCGGTTCAAATCGGCTGATATCGATGCGTTCAACCACCGCACGACGAAGGAATATGAGCGGATCCGCGATTTTCTGGTCCTGCATTATACTGCGACACGGCGCGATGACACACCGTTTTGGCGGCATTGTCAGGCAATCGAGCAGCCCGACAGCCTCAAAAGCCGGATCGAACAATTCCGCGATTGCGGCCGCATTTTCTCAGAACCCAATGACATATTCGGGACCGCGAGTTGGCTTGCTGTTCTCTATGGCCAAGGGGTCAGGCCGACCGCAGCCAACCCTCTGATCGCGAAAATTCCGTCAGACAAGATCGATAATATTATCCGTCAAATTGGCGCAACAATTGACCATGCGGCCACAAGTATGCCTTTTCACCAGGACTTCATAAACGAAAACTGCTCAACGTTTTCAGAGCCTTAAGTTGTGAGCGTTGAAACTTCGCATCATAGCTGGAGGATTTGACCATTCGCCGTTGACAACGCTGTCATAATGAAGTCATATCGTATGGAAACGAAAATATGCGACCTCGGGAAGTGAGGCGCTTTTCGGAGGGGAGAAAAAGTGAAAACAACTCGCGTTCGCACCGCCAACGGACTTTTGTCGAAGTCCCTTTTTTCTAGTGTTTCAACAATCGGCTTGCTTGCAGCAGTGCCCGCATTGGCTCAGGAGCAGGTTGATCCTGATGAAGTTGAGGTCGCCGATCAAACCGATGAGGTTGATGAAGGCGATGTCATTATTGTGACGGGCCTGCGCGAGTCGCTTGCGTCGTCGCAAAATCAAAAGCGCAATGCTGACACAGTGGTTGATGTGGTTACCGCCAATGACATTGGCGCCTTGCCAGACCGTTCGGTGTCCGAAGTTCTCCAGCGTATTCCTGGCGTCTCGATCATCCGGTTCGCCGGGCCTAACGATCCCGATCATTTCGCGATTGAAGGTGCTGGCGCTGTTATTCGCGGGCTTCCCTTCGTTCGCTCAGAGGTGAATGGCCGCGATGGTTTCTCTGCAAGTCCTTCCGGCTCAATCGGATTCGACGATGTCTCGCCTGAGCTTCTTGCAAGCGTCGCTGTTTTCAAGAACTCATCCGCTGACCTTATCGAGGGCGGTGCAGCTGGTACAATCGATCTTCGCACCCGCGTGCCATTTGACTCGACGGGCCAAAAAATCGCCATCTCGGCGGAGCTGAACTATGGCGATTTGCGCGAAGAGGCCTCGCCAACGATCTCTGCCCTTTATTCCAACGAATGGGACACTGGTATTGGTCGCCTTGGTATCTTGGGTAACGTCGCTTACTCAGAGCTTGAATCGCGCGCCAACGGTTCCAGCTTTGGTGACCCGCGCGAGCTGGACGGTCAATTTATCCCAGCGGGCGGTGGTATCCGTAACCAGGACTTCAATCGTGAACGCCTAACGCTCGCAGGTGCAGTCCAATGGGAAAGCCTTGACCGTCGCTGGATTGCGACCGCTCAATTCTTCCGCACCGATTCAGAGCTCTTGTGGGGTGAGAACGTTCTTGAAACCGTTGTCGACAATGCGAGTGCTCCGGGCGTCCTGGACCAGTCCGACTTTACATTCGACAATGACGGCGTCTTCCAGAGCGGCACCATTACGGACACCGCGCAGTGGCGCGGTCCCAATGCGACCGGCACACAAGTTGGCGCTTTTGGCCCCGGTGGTCAGCAGCTTAACACCTACCGGACGCGGTTTGAATCGGACCAGACCGAAGACTATTCGTTCAACTTGAAGTTTGCGCCGACCGCTGATCTGCGGTTCAACTTCGATGCACAATATGTGACATCGCAAGGCCGCGTGAATGACCTGTCGCTTTTCGGTTCGTTCTTTGCGCCAGTGGCAATCGATCGTTCGGTTGGTGCGGTGCCTGACATTGCCTTCCAAGGCCCCGCCGAAGCGTTCAATGATCCCAGCAGTTATTTCCTGCGGGCACAGCTTGATCACACCACGCAAAATGAAGGCGACTCGCTCGCTTTCCGGGGTGATGTTGAATATGATTTCTCTGGCGATGGTTGGCTCAAATCAATCCGCGCAGGTGGTCGTTACAACCGCGAAGACCTGACGATCCGCGAATCCGACTTTAACTGGGGTAACATCTCCGAAGTTTGGACCGCTCGCGATATTCAGGGTCAATCGGGCGGAGATTTCAATCAAATCCAATCGGTTCTGCAGTTCTCTGGCAATGCCAACCCTGAGTTCGACGCTCTCTTGGCACCCATCCTGGGTTCGTTTGATTTTGATGGCTATCAAAGAGGCAACGTTAGCGCTCCATCCGGTCCAATTCCAAGCTTGAATGGAATTAATGCCCGCGACTTTGATGAATATCAGGCCACTGTTTCCAACATCCTGAGCGCAGTTGGCGGCAGCCCATCGGGCCTCAACGTTTTGACGGAACGCCCCGGCGTTATTGCTGGCACACCGTTCTTGCCCAGTGAGATATCCGATCTCACGCGGGATAATCTTGCCGCATATGTCCGCCTCGATTTTGAAAGCCCTGTGGATAATGCCGGGGTTCAATTAAGCGGCAACATTGGCCTGCGTTACGTGCGCACTGAGCGTTCAGCGGGAGCATCGATAACGGTCGATCCGTTCAATGAGTTCTTCCCACCTGCACAGGTTGCTCTGTGTGCGCCGGGGGCCGGTGCAAATATTCCGAACTTCCAAGTTCCAGCTATCTGTTCGCTTGACCTTGGGGCGCTTGAAACAGCCTTTGGCGCCGGGCCCGAGCCGCGGATTGTGCAACGTGTTGTCGACACCAACTACGATGCCTTCTTGCCAAGCTTGAACCTCAAGCTTGATCTACCCGGCGACCACGTGTTGCGCGCAGCAATCTCGCGGACACTCACGCGCCCAACTGCGACACAGCTCAACGAGCGTGTGGTTATTCTGCAAGAGGGTGGCCCCAATGTCCCCGGACCACCTGATCCTGTAACAGGTGAGCCAACATCAGTGCCAACCTTTGGCCGCTTTATTGGCAACGCGACAGGTAATGCGGCGCTGCTGCCGCAGACAGCCTGGAACTTTGATCTGGCATGGGAATGGTACTTTGCCCGCACAGGCTCTGTAACAGTCACCGGTTTCTATAAAGAGATCGATAACTTCATCGCCTTCCAGCCTGTGCCCGTGGACCTGTCATTTGACGGTGCTGATCTGTCGATCTTCCGCAATACGGAAGTGAACACAGATGACACCGGATCAGTGCTCGGCT
The DNA here is from genome assembly GCF_000715015.1 of Erythrobacter longus. Taxonomy (GTDB): domain Bacteria; phylum Pseudomonadota; class Alphaproteobacteria; order Sphingomonadales; family Sphingomonadaceae; genus Erythrobacter; species Erythrobacter longus. The sequence goes on along the minus strand of NZ_JMIW01000004.1, from coordinate 241,602 downwards.
TTGAGGTTGCTTACCAGCAGTTCTTTGACTTCTTACCGGGCGCATTGAGCGGGCTGGGCGTACAGTTCAACTACACCTATCTTGACGCAGAAGGGGTCTCAAACGAGATTGATCCAGCGTTTGGAAGCGATGATCCGCCGGTTGCACGTTTTGATATCGACGATGGAATTTTCCCTCGGGTTTCGAAGCATACTATCAACGCGGTGGCGCTGTACGAGAAGGGGCCTGTGCAGGCGCGTCTCGCCTATAACTGGCGTAGCACGTTCCAGCTGACAGAGCGCGATGTGATTTTCCCATTTGCCTCTATCTATCAGCCTTCAACCGGTCAGTTGGACGCCTCGATCTTCTATGATGTGACCGACTATCTCAAAGTGGGTGTGCAGGGCGTGAACTTGACCGATGACATCACGGTTACGGAACAGTCGATTGATCCAGGTGGCTTGCGCACCTTGCGCAATGCCTTCCGCAACGACCGCCGGTTCACTTTGATTGCAAGGTTGAATTTCTAGTACACGAAAGGAAGTAATCTCTCCTTCCTTTCACACCATGAGCCCGGCCAGGAGAACTGGCCGGGCTTTTCTGTGTCTGAAAAAATGGTCGTGATTATCGACTTAACCTTGTTTGGACCCGCCATTCTCCTTTCAATGTGCTCGCAATTGCGCTCGCAGGCGGGTCAAATGATCTGGTAAGAATATCTGATGCCCAAACTTTAAAAGATGTTCCCGGGCCTTGGTCAGCATTTGCAACGCCCTTCACAGACTGAAAGTAAGCTGCCCTTAGCCACAACGTCGTTTCAAAGCGATGAGCCCCTAAGATATATGCGCGTCTTCCCCCGGCAATTGGCCGGTTTCATGATGGGCTGCGAAGCGAACGCGCGAACAGTGCGCTAACAAATAGCGCTATAGTCTGCCAAAACAGTTGCGATCGACCAAATCGTGGCTTGTGTGAGCTCAGGGAGCGACCAGTTCCAAGTCTACCTTTTTGGTGTCGCGACTATTGCCACCGGCCATGAGCTCGAACTTTCCAGCCTCAACCACTCGTTGCATCCGGTCATTCCACAAGCTGAAGTCGCTTGGCTTGAGGCGAAATCTTACGGTTCTCGAGGTGTCCGGCTGAAGGGTGACCCTTTCAAAGCGCACCAATTGTCTCACCGGAGTGGTGACAGAAGCATGCACATCGCGCAGATACAATTGTACGACTTCATCGCCCGCCCTGTCTCCTGTATTCATCACATCAACTTCTACGGTCACGTCGCCAATTGTTGTGTGCCCTTGACCAACAACCCGTGGCGCTGAAATCTCAAAACTGGTGTAGCTCAGCCCGTAGCCAAATGGGTAAAGGGGTTCGACCGTATCGAACAAATACCCCCGCCGGCCTTGAGGTTTATGGTTATAAAAAACCGGAATTTGGCCGACATTGCGCGCCACGGTAACTGGCATCTTTCCGCCCGGATTTACTTTGCCCAGTAATGCGTCCGCCACAGCATTTCCGGTTTCCTGACCAAGGTACCATCCTTCCAAGATGGCGGGCGCCGTTTCATTCAGTTCTCCGATCGATAAGGGGCGCCCATTGAGCAGCACGGTGACGACCGGTTTTCCAGTGGCAAGCATCGCCCGCGCCAGGTCCATCTGCTGTCCGACCAGCCCGATCTCGGTCCGATCACCCAGGTGGGTCTTGGCCCATGCTTCTCTGCTGGTTTGTTCATTGCCACCAATTACCATGACAATAACATCAGTATTTTGCGCTGCTTTCACAGCCTCGGCAATCAGACGTTGGTTCTCTTCCTCAGGAACAAGATCAACCGGATCAGCCCCCCAGTCGCGGCTCTTCGTGATCCGAACACCCTCTGAATAGGCGACTTCAAACCGGCCTTCGCCCGCGCGTTCCATTCCCTCCAGCACGCTAACGACGTGCTTGGGAACATCGCTATAGCCGCCAAGTGGCGTGTCCTTTGCATGGGTCCCAACCACCAATACCCGTTCAAGCTTGTCAGCATCGAGCGGAAGCAATCCGTCATTTTTCAGGAGCACCATGGATTTTTGGCCAGCTTCTCTGGCAAGTGCGATAGCTTGAGGATTGGCCTCGATCTTCTCTGCATAATCAGCGTCGGCAAAGGGATTTTCGAACATCCCAGCGACGAATTTGAGCCGCAAGATTCGCCGGACCGCTTCGTCTATCGAGGCAGTGTCAACCCGGCCCTCTTCGACCAATGCCGCCAGCTCAAGAAACGCATCTGCATCAGCCATTTCGCTATCGACACCTGCCTTGATAGCGCGCTCTGCCGCCTCTTTCGCATCGGCTAGCATTTGATGTCTCGTTACCATCTCGCGTATGGCAAAGTAGTCACTGACCACCGCGCCGCGAAAGCCCCATTCTTCTTTGAGTACGTCATTCAAGAGCCACCCGTTAGCATGGCTCGGGACAGCCCCGATTTCATTGTAAGAAGGCATGACCGACAACGCGTTGCCTTCCTTGATAGCCCTTTCAAACGGTGGGAAAAAGTAAGTACGTAAAGTATGTTCGGTCAGTTCCGCAGGCGCCACATTGGTTCCGCTTTCGGGCTGACCATGACCTGTCATATGCTTAAGCGTAACTAGAACCTTGTCATCAGCCAAAGGAAGCTCGCGACCCTGGAAACCGCGAATAGCGGCAAGTCCGATTTCGGAGACCAAATAGGGGTCCTCACCATAAGTTTCCTCAATCCGGCCCCAGCGCGGATCTCTGGCAATATCAACCACAGGTGAGAGCGCAAGTTGAGCGCCTCGTGACCGCATTTCGCGCGACGCGACGGCGTAGACTTGCTCGACCAACTCTGGGTCCCAAGTACTGGCAAGACCGATTGCCTGGGGGAAGCTTGTCGCTCCGCGAGCCACATATCCGTGAAGGCCCTCCTCGTGTATGAGGATTGGAATCCCCAGCCTCGTCTCTTCGAGTGCCCAGCGCTGGGCAGCATTCACAAATGCAACAGTTTCTCGCGCAGTCCGATTGCGCGCGCCTGCCGATACACCGGCCTCGCCAGTATTGGACTGATCCACGCCGCGAAAATCGGATGGCCTTGCAATCATGCCAATGCCGTGGGGAAAGGCTTCGCTCGCTTTGTCGGGATCAAAATCGCCTGATGGGCCCTGCACGCGTTCCTTCTGCTCCCAAATGGTGAGCATTTGCGCCACTTTTTCCTCAAGCGTCATCCGGGACAACAAATCCGCAATTCGCGCCTCTGTATCAGCGGATGCATCTTTATAGAGCGGCGTCTCCACTTCTTGAGCGGTCGCAAAGGAAGGTGCGGCAATCCCTGTCGAAACTGTTGTTACGGCGGCAACCGCGAGCACACTCGCCGCGCCAAAAAGAAACCTTCGCATCCCTCTCTCCATCTTAGTATTGGTAGCGCTACCATACTTTAGACGCATTGCATTGCAATGCCAATTATCGAGGGCTACGGTTGCTGGCATCATGGCACAGGTAACTCGAACAAGTCGGCGCACGACCAAAGCGGTCAAATTATCAGACGTGGCAAGGCACGCGGGGGTCTCTGCAATGACCGTATCACGCGTAATCAATCAAGAAAGTGGTGTGCGCACTGATACGCGCGAGAAGGTGCTTGAGGCTGTAGAGACGCTAAACTATCGGCCGAACAAGTCCGCTAGAACGTTAGCCAGAGGTGCGGATGCACATATCGGTTTGATCTATGCTAACCCCTCTGACAGCTATCTTGGCCGGTTTCTTCACGGGGCTTTGGAAGCGGCGCAGAGAACGGACAGTCACTTGATTGTCGAGACATGCGATAACAAAAGCACGGCATCATACGTTGCCTCGGCGATGCGGCTGGTGCGCGCTAATGTAGCAGGCGTTTTATTGCCTCCGCCGATCTCGGGTTCGGATGCGGTGTTGTCGATATTCGAAGAGTCGGGGACCCCGGTAGCGACAGTTTCCAGGTTTTCTCAAGACCCAAACGCGTTGGACATCAGCATAGATGACAAAGGCGCTGCTGCGCAAATGACCCGCCACCTCATCGACTTGGGGCACAGGCGAATTGGCTTTATCAGAGGGCCTGCTGATCAGGCATCGAGCAAACTGCGAGAAGATGGTTTTAGGGGGGAAATGCAGAATGCAGCGCTAGACATTCCTCCTGATTATATTGTTGATGGACAATTCACATATCGTTCTGGCGTAAGTGCTGCTGAGCAATTAATCGATTTGGAAGTCCCCCCAACAGCAATCTTTGCAAGCAATGACGATATGGCAGCTGCTGCAATTGGTGTTGCTCACAGAAGGGGACTGGTTGTGCCGGGCGATTTGAGCGTTGTCGGCTTTGACAACAGCGCCTCTGCCCTATCGGTTTGGCCTGAATTGACGACAGTAGACCAACCCGTCAGCGCGATGGCTTCCGCGGCATTTGAACTGGTGAGAGAGGCTGTGAGTACAGAACCTCAAAACACAGATACTCCCCGTGCCGGCCCCGCAATTGAATGCGGTTTGATCATTCGTGGGTCTTCCGGAGCAGCCACGCAAACAACATAGCTGGACTTCTCTTTAGTTAGCGCTAACATAATGCGCTGATACTGTGAGAGGGGATTCGAATGGCGCACGAGAATTCGGGTAGCGTTAGCTTTGTGACGCTGATTGTTACGGTCGCAACTTTGGGTGGCTTTTTGTTCGGCTTCGACAGCGGAGTGATCAACGGTACGGTTGATGGTCTGCAAGCGGCATTTAACTCTAACAGCATCGGTACCGGCTTTAATGTCGCATCGATGCTGCTTGGTTGTGCGTTTGGCGCATTCGTCGCAGGACGATTGTCTGACCGCATTGGGCGGCGTGGGGTTCTACTGATTGCAGCAGCGCTCTTTATCATTTCCGCTTGGGGATCGGGTATCGCCAGCGATGCGACTACTTTCATCATTGCGCGTATCCTTGGAGGACTGGCAGTAGGCGCGGCGAGCGTTATTGCCCCGGCCTATATCTCCGAGGTCGCCCCAGCCGATAAGCGTGGCCGGCTATCGTCAATCCAACAAGTGATGATTATTGTTGGGCTAACTGCCGCTTTCTTATCGAATTATTTTCTCGCTCAATTCGCCGGAGACAGTCAGGCGCAGATGTGGGGCGGATATGAGGCGTGGCGATGGATGTTCTGGGCGGAATTACTGCCAGCGACGCTATTTCTGGTTTTGTTGTTCATGATCCCGGAAAGCCCGCGATACTTGGTGGCAAAAGGCCGCGAGACGGAAGCCTTGGCGCTTTTCGCAAAGCTGTTTGATGAAAAGAGTGCCTCCAAAAAGGTGGCCGAGATCAAAGATAGTTTGATTGCGGATCATCAGCCGCGCCTATCCGATCTCGTGGCATCCGAGACAGGCAAGATCAGAAGAATTGTATGGGTCGGGGTTGGTCTCGCGACCTTCCAGCAGTTCGTTGGGATTAACATCGTTTTTTATTATGGCGCGGTCCTTTGGCAGGCCGTTGGTTTTACAGAAAATGATGCACTGAAGATCAATATCTTATCCGGAGGATTGTCGATTGGCGCGGTCTTCCTTGCGATCATGCTGATCGACCGGATTGGTCGCAAGCCCCTGCTTTTTATCGGTTCCATACTGATGGCAGCAGGACTTGCCGTAGTAGCTGTTGCGTTTGCGTCCGGTTCGTTGGTCGACGGGGAGCTGCAGCTGTCGGAAACCGCCGGCCTCACAGCCCTGATCGCTGCCAATCTTTATGTGGTTGCCTTCAACTTCAGTTGGGGGCCGGTGATGTGGGTCATGCTGGGCGAAATGTTCCCCAATCAAATGCGCGGGTCTGGCCTTGCAGTGTCGGGGTTTGCACAATGGATTGCCAACTTCCTGATCATCATAAGCTTCCCATGGTTGCTCACAAATATCGGGTTACCGATCACCTATGGCTTTTACGCGGCAGCCGCGCTGCTTTCGGCACTGTTCGTGGCGAAGCTTGTAGTTGAAACTGCAGGCCGCGAACTTGAAGACATGGCGGGCTAAGGCGTGCTGCGTATAGAGTGCGACGAGGTAGAGGTTACCGTGGACCCATGGATGGGAGGAGGCATCCTCTCGTTCACATGGCGGGGCATCGATATTTTCAGACCCTCTGTCGGCCACGGTGGTCCACTTGGTCTGGCGAGTTTCCCGCTGGTCCCTTTCTGCAACCGGATCGCCGCAGGCTGCGTGCCGTACCGTGGCAAACCCTGGATGTTGCAGCCCGCCCCGCTCGGGATCGAACCAGTACACGCATTGCATGGCATTGGCTGGCGAAGCCCGTGGTCCACAATCGAGACAGGTGAGAGGTTCGTGAGGCTTGGCCTAAAGCACGATGGTACGTTGTGGCCTTGGGCTTTCTCATCAGAGCAGCGCCTTCAAGCATCGCCCGAGGGTTTTGCCTTCTCTATGTCCGCGACCAACAATGATACCAGTCCCATGCCAACCGGTCTGGGATTGCACCCTTATTTCCCGCGTAAAGATGCGCGCATTGAGCTGGGGGCACGGGCTATTTGGGAAATGGGTCAGGATCGGCTCCCCACTAACCGGCGGGAATTGTCCAGAACCCCGAACTGGTTCGATAAAAAGGGGTTGGATCATTGCTTTGAGTGCGATGCTTTGCCTTTCACGATTGCCTGGCCCACCCATCGGCTTTTTGTACGCCCTTCAAAAAATCTTGCCTTCACTCATGTTTACACACCGTCGGGGGAAGACTTTTTTTGTATCGAACCGGTCAGCCACATTCCAAACGCGGTGAACAGCACGCTTCACCGGTCGGTGACAGGCCATGTGATGCTGGAGCCGGGAGAAACAATGGAAATCGAATGCCGCTTCCTAGTTGAGGAACTTTTGTGATGTGGCTCGGAATTGATCTTGGAACCTCCGCAGTCAAATCCGTCATTGTTGATGATGAAGGGAATGTAAGCGCGGAAAACTCTGCCGTGTTAAGCGTACAAAGCCCGCACCCCCTCTGGTCAGAACAGGATCCTGTTGCATGGTGGGAAGGGGTGCAGGCTTGCGTTTTGGGTTTACCTGCTCAACTGCGATCTATGGTGCGTGGGATTGGTCTTTCCGGTCAGATGCACGGCGCGGTTCTGCTTGACCAAAGTGACACAGTCTTGCGTCCAGCAATTTTGTGGAATGATGGACGCAGCGCTGCGCAATGCCCAAGGTTGGACGCGCTTTCCCGGCACCACACTGGCAATCTCGCAATGGCCGGGTTCACCGCGCCAAAGCTTGCCTGGGTGCGGGACGAAGAACCGGAAACATTCGCTCGGACACGCACCGTGCTCTTACCCAAGGATTACCTAAGGCTGCTTCTCACCGGAGAGAAAGTCAGTGAGATGTCCGATGCGTCCGGTACGCTCTGGCTAGATGTGGGAAAACGCGCCTGGTCCGACACTATGCTTGAGGCAACGGGACTATCACGAGATCACATGCCTCATCTTGTTGAAGGCTCGCAGGTTTCCGGGATGCTGCGGCCAGAGATCGCCAGCCGCCTCGGCCTGCCAGTAGTCCCAGTTGCAGGCGGTGGCGGGGATCAAGCCGCAGGCGCAATTGGCGCGGGCGTGGTCGAAGCCGGTCAGGCGTTCCTTAGCCTTGGAACCTCGGGTGTGACTTTCGCGGCTGGCAATGGGTTTTCCCCAGCTCCTGACAATGGGTTGCACGCTTTTTGCCATGCGCTGCCGGGACGTTGGCATACAATGGCAGTAATGCTCTCGGCCGCCGCTTGCCTCGACTGGGCTGCGCGCCTTACCGGCTTTAAAGATGTGGCCGCCGCGCTCAGGGCCGCAGAGCAAAGCACGGTGGGTGAAGACAAACTGCCCTGGTTTTTGCCGTATCTCACCGGTGAAAGAACCCCGCACAACGATCCCTCTGCAAAAGGCGTGTTCTTCGGACTGACGAACGAAGTCGGACCCGCAGAGCTTATCCGCTCCACTTTAGAAGGCGTTGCCTTTGGCTTGCGCGATGGGTTGGATGCCGTGCCAGATAAGCCGGCCGAACTTTCGGTCATAGGAGGCGGTTCACGTTCCGAATTCTGGGCGCAAATCCTCGCAAACGTGCTTGCTTTGCCCTTGGTTTACCGAGACGGCGCCCACGTGGGACCAGCCAATGGAGCAGCGCGGCTGGCGCGGTTGGCAGTCACTAATGATCCTGTCGAACACGTGTGTCGCCAACCAGTCGAGTTGATGCGCTATCTGCCACAAGGCATTGAAAACGATCGCCTTGAACGCTTTCGAGCCCTTTACCCGATATTGAAATCCACTTTTGGAGCAACATAAATGAGTTATTTTGCCAACATTCCGCCGGTCGCTTTCGAAGGGACGCAGAGCAACAACCCGCTGGCTTACCGATATTATGATGCTGATAGGCGAGTGCTTGGCAAAACGATGCGAGAGCATCTGCGCTGGGCTGTGTGTTACTGGCACACTTTCGCTTGGCCAGGTAATGACATTTTTGGTGCTGGCACGTTTGAGCGTCCTTGGAAACCGGGGCAGCCGGTTACATCTGAGTTTGCGCAGATCAAACTGGATGCCGCTTTTGATTTCTTCTCAAAGCTTGGAGCACCATTTTACTGTTTTCACGATGTCGATGCGATGGCCGACCATGACAATTTAGCAAGCTACACCAAAGAGCTGGATGCCATTGTCGACAAAATGGAGGGTAAGATCGCCGAAACAGGCGTGAGCCTGTTGTGGGGAACCGCCAATTTGTTCAGTCACCCTCGCTATGCGGCTGGTGCTGCGACCAACCCTGATCCAGACGTGTTTGCTTGGGCTGCGCATCAGGTGCGTTCCATGATTGAGGCAACGCATCGTCTGGGTGGCGAAAACTATGTTCTTTGGGGTGGTCGCGAAGGCTATGATACCTTGCTAAATACCAATATCGGGCAGGAGCTCGATCAATTGGGTCGGTTCATGTCGATGGTTGTTGAGCACAAACACAAGATTGGATTCAAAGGCTCCATTCTGATCGAACCCAAACCGCATGAACCAACCAAACATCAATACGACCGCGACACGGCCACCGTTTATGGTTTCCTAAAGCGCTATGGCCTTGAAAACGAAGTGCAGGTCAATATTGAGGCGAACCATGCCACGCTCGCCGGAAACAGTTTCGAGCATGAAATCGCGACTGCGAATGCGCTGGGTATCATGGGGTCAATCGATATCAATCGAGGTGATCCGCAAAATGGCTGGGATACCGATCAATTCCCCAATAATGTGTCCGACCTCACGCCGGTTATGTATTACATCTTGCAAGGCGGTGGTTTCAGGACGGGTGGTTTCAACTTTGATGCGAAAATCCGCCGACAATCGGTGGATGCAGAAGATCTGTTTCACGCTCACATTGGGGGTGTCGACGTCCTTGCACGCGCACTTCTGGCAGCAGCCTCATTGATCGAAGATGGAACCTTCGACGAATTCGTAACAATGCGTTATTCGGGTTGGCAAACCGGATTTGGCAGGAAAGTCATGGCGGGCGAAATGACGTTAGAGCAAGTCGCAGATCATGCGATCGAGAAAAATCTCATGCCCGGTCCAGTATCTGGTCGGCAGGAATATCTGGAAAACCTGATCAATCGAGCCACATGATCAAGACAGTGTATTTTGCGCTTCAACCTAAGCTGTAGATGACGAAATCCACTGTTCCAATTCGTCTATTTTGGTCCTGCTTGAACTGAAGAACGAACTCGATCCGCGCGGTATCGATGCGCTCTCGATGTCACGCTCGGAACTCGCCTTGAAATCCGAAAGCCTGTACACTGACTTAGACGCGATCGAGCCCGCTGTTACCGAATGCGAAACCGATATGGTGGTCGATCAGTTGTTGGCCATCGATAATCATCCCTTGATTGAATGGGTGACGCCAAATCCCTCATTTGACTGATGGCTCGCCGAGCGCCGTGATCATGTCGATGCCCGCATTCGCAGGGGGCTTTCCGAAGTGGTCAGTGCAAAAAGAGAGCCCGACGCAGACTGCCTTGTCGAAGCGGCCCGAGCCCGGTTTCCGTCCAATCGGGCAATCGACCAGAACGAGCCTGAAAGGACGATTGCGCTTTTGTCGAATTCGCAGATTGATACCGTTGGCGGCAAATTTTTCTGTCAGATGCAATCGTGGATGAGCTTTCGACACGATTGGCTGACATCTCCGCTTAAACAGGGAAACACAAAAAACCGCTGCTTTTTCGACGCTTTGCGAGCCACCCCTCGGCAAGCGACGCGCTGAAAAATCTATTTACGCCGCGCTTCGACCAATTAACCCCGGAGGCTGCCCTGGTGGCACTAGTTACCGGATTGATGATTTTTCCAAATATTTTGCGTTCGGCCTTAGAGAGCGAAACGCTACATTGCTATTTGCGCTCCTGGCCCGTCCGGTTGAATGGCCACAAACGCGGCCTGTCTGTTTCTGGCTAGTTGAGATGGGGGGCATCCAATCCGCACACGGCCCAAGTCCGGTCAGTTGCACAATTGCAAAGCGGCCGGAGGCCGAGCTTACGCAATCTGTGCCTGAACGCGGATCAATTGCAATTGAAACCCGTATTTCAGACACTTCTCTGAGCAGCAAAGTGTAACCTCCTTGCTTTCCTGAGCGTAATCACGATCAGGAGGCCAAAAGCATGAACATTCGAGACCTTGAGTATATCGCAGCCGTCGACCGGTATCGCCACTTCGGTCGCGCCGCTGATGCTTGCCATGTGAGCCAGCCATCGCTGTCCGCTCAGGTGAAAAAGCTTGAAGATCGCTTGGGTGTTGAACTGTTTGCAAGAACCAATTCAGGCGTCCATACGACCGACGCAGGAACCCGGATCGTCTCGACCGCTCGTGATGTTCTGCGATCAGCGCAACGAATCTCCGACACGGCAGCTGAATATCATGATCCGATGGCAGCCCCTTTGAGAATCGGGATGATCCCGACACTCGCTCCCTTCGCGCTGCCTTATCTGACCTCGACGATCTCAGAAGTTGCCCAAGACTTACAAGTCATCATTCGTGAGCAGCCCACTCAGGTTTTGTGGAGCGAACTCGATGAACGTCTTGTCGATGTGGCATTGATGAGCAACCCTGAGACACCGGCAGGTTATCGGTTCACCCCGATTTTTGAAGAGCCGCTCTTGCTTATGGTTTCCAAAGATCACCGCCTTGCCAATTCAGGCGCGATCAAGGCCCATGAGATCCCAGTTGAGGAGATGCTTTTGCTGACCAAGGAACACTGCCTGCGGGATGAAGCAATCACACTTTGTAAAGACAAGAATATCGGCATTGACGTTCCTGATCAGTTGCTCGCACACAACTTTCTCACCTTGTCTCACCTCCTCAACCTTGGAGTTGGATGCGCGTTGGTTCCGACGCTGGCCCGCTCTATCCTTGAATGTGCCAATCCGGCGATAAGGTTTGTCGAAATCGAAGACAGTTCGTTTGCGCGGAAGATCGGATTTGTATCACGCGAGGGGTGCCCGCGGCAGCAAATTCTCCTGCGTCTTTGCGACTATATTCGCGCAAATCTGCCGGAGAATGTAACCGTCCTGCGCTGATAGCCGAACCAGTTTTACAACATCAATTCAGCCCTAAGAAGCCGGCTTGCGAGAGCAAGTCGGCAGAACGTGTTTAAGCCGATAGTAAGCTATTTATTTCAGATACTTAACCGATAGGCACTGCCTATGGCACCCATTGAAACCTTGTATTATACAACACCAAATTCGCACCATATTTGCTGACCTCGGAAGGCGGGCAACCCTTAGACCCTCTCGCCCGTCTTCCTCCAATTTATCAAATTGAAAGGCAGCAAAATGAAAACCCCTAGATCACGCAATGCGGTGATAGCCTCAGGCCGTTTATTTCTAACATCATCCTCAATGGCTTTGCTCTGTGCAGGAGCAGCCAACGCGCAAACTGTCATCAATGATGCAGACAATGCGACTGTGACTTCCGCAGCGGATGGCGAGACCATCACCGCTGCTGAAGGCGTTACAAGCACGGTTGACGGCGCACCTGTTGTTGTCGTTGCGAACAATGATGTGACGCTCGACAATGCCGGAACACTTGAAACGGCGGGTGTTACGCAAACCGTTCAGGTCAACCAAGGCACCACTGGCGTGGTCATCAACAACGCTGAGAGTGGCGTGCTGCTTGCAGAATCGCGCGTCGTTAATTTTGACGGAAGCAACGCGGCGCTAAACAATGACGGCCTGATCCTGGGCACTGGCAGCCAGCGCAATGGCGCTGTCTATGCGAACCGCACCTCGAACAACATCACCATCAACAACAGCGAAACCGGCACTATTGATGCAGGTGTCGAAGGCGCTGGTATCGCCATTGAAGTGGGCGGAGGCGGAGCCCCGCGCGGCGGCGCGATCACCAACGCTGGCACCATCGAGGGCCGCGGCCAAGCCTCTCCTACGGGCGGCACCGCCGGCGATGGCATTCGTTTCTTTGGACCCGGCCTTGCGCCGGATTACGTCTACGAAGGCGACATCACGAACAGCGGTCTGATCAATTCAGAAAGCACGCAAGGCACCGTTGCAGGTATCCGCTTTGCCAACCGCATCGGCTTCCAAGGCACTTTGACCAACGAAGCAGACGGCGTGATTTCTGGCGCGCAAAATGGTCTCTATTTCGGCAATGACGCCGATAATACAGGCGGGGTAGTCAACAACCTCGGCACGATCAGCTCAGACAGCCGCGCGCTTAACATTGATGGTACCGGCCTTGTGGTAAACAACTCCGGCTCTATTGTCGGCACCGGCAATCAGCGCAACGGCACAGTATATGCTGACAGCACCGCTCAGAACTTCATTCTGAATAACGAAGCCACTGGTGTCTTCGACGCTGGCATCGGCAATGAAGGCGCTGGATTCTCGGTTGAGCTTTCATCGGCGGCAACCGGCGGCAACGCGTTCGACATCGTCAACGCTGGCACCATCCAAGGGCGCGGAAACGCTTCTGCTGGAGCAACGACAGCTGGCGACGGACTTCGCTTTGAGCGCACCCGTGTGGACGGCGTTCTTGAAGGCTCAACCGATGGTCTGTTCGTTGGCAATATCACCAACTCCGGCACTATCGGCTCGGAAAGCGCAAACGGCACGGCAGGCGGTATCCGCTTCGTCAATGGCGTAAGCTTCCAAGGCGTGCTTGAGAACTCCGGCACGATTACCGGCGTTCAAAATGGCCTTTACTTCGGCAACCCGACACCGGCTGGCGGAGGCGATTTCTCACAAGCGATCGTCAACAACTCCGGAGTGATTTCATCGGGCAGCCGCGCGCTGAACATCGATGGCGTCGGCCTCACGGTGAATAACCTTGCAGGTGGTCAAATCCTTGGTCTTGATAACCAACGCAACGGCACAGTTTATGCAGACGGTACCGCTGATGGTTTCACTTTCACCAATGCTGGCACAGTTGACGCTGGCATGGGCAATGAAGGTTCTGGTTTTGGCGCAGAGATTGGCGGCGCTGCCGATGGAGCCAACAGCTTCACTCTGACCAACACCGGTACCATCCAGGGCCGCGGTCAGGCGGCAGCTGGAACCAATGGCGCAGGCGACGGTGTTCGGATCGGTAACGTTGGCAATACCGGCGTCACAGACGCAGTGATCACCAACTCTGGCACGATCAATTCCGAAAGCACGCAAATGACCACAGCGGGCTTGCGCGTTGTAAACGGGATCGATTTCCAAGGTGAGATCAATAACTCCGGCACGATCTCTGGCGGCAACCACGGTATCTACCTTGGTGCTGGCGACCACACCGGGGCGACCTTCACCAACTCTGGCACATTGTCCGGCGGCGTGAATGCATTCTTCGCTGGAAACGCTTTGTCGGCGGTGAACTTCACCAATGATGGCGGTACGCTTGTCGGCAACTTCGTGGGCACAGCGCAGGAAGACACTCTGACGATCACCGGCACGGGCAACTCCATTCAGGGCAACATCCTGAACACTGTAGCCGTGACGACTTCGGCAGATAGCTCGACTGCGATTGTTGGCGCGCGTACTCTCAACGGCAGCCTCACCAACAACGGCACGCTCAATTTCAGCCTTGGCGCTGATAGCCTTGCGGTTGAGGGTGACATCGTGCTCGCAGAGGGAAGCGTTGTGAACATCGCCACCACTGGCGTGACCCAAGCGGACATCGGCAACTCGATCAACATTCTCACCGAAACCGGAACCTTCACCAACGGCGGCGCCACTATCAATGTGATCGAAGACGACTTCCTCATCGATTACGAAGTGGTTCTGGGTTCAGTTGCGGTCGCTGTTGCGGCAACCGACCTTGGCAACGTATCTGGCGATAGCAGCATCAACAGCTTTGGCTCAGCGATCACTTCGGCTGCGGCGGGTAACCGTTTGCCAGCGGATATATTCACTGCGCTCAACGGGCTTTCGTCAGCAACTGAGTTCGAAGCGACCGCTCTAGACCTCCTGCCTGCGATCAACCCAGCTGTCACTCGCGAGATCTTCGAAACCCAGCGTTTCGCAAGCGCACAGGTCCAAGACCGTTTGAGCGGTGAGGGTATCGGCCTTTGGGGCGAAGTCTTCTACCGCGATGCGGATGCCGACGCTGAAAGCCTCAGCACACGGGGCTATGACGCAGAGGCAACCGGGTTCACACTTGGTCTTGATGGGCGCCTTAGCGAGAACACCGTTGTTGGTGTCTTTGCGAACTACTCAGACATCGATATTGACGCAGAAGGTACGACGGCTTCAGGAAGCGAAGCAGATGCTTTCCAATTCGGTGCCTATGCCGGGTTCGATTTGGGCAAGGCCTTTGTCAATGCGGAAGTCGGTTACTCGACCAGCTCGGTTGATGAGACACGTGCCGCTCTTGGCTCGATCATCACTTCGGAAAGCGATGTGGACGGCGTCTTTGCAAGCCTCAATGCTGGCTACGACCTTGGTACTGACGGCATTGCTATCACGCCAACCGTTGGCCTTCGTTACGCCGACCTTTCCCGTGACACCTTCACTGAAGATGGTGGCCTTGGCCTCACACTTGACCAAGAGGGCGCCGAGTTCCTCGAGGGCCGCGTGGGTGTTCGGGTGGCATCGAAAGCAGAAACCGGTTTCGTCCCATTCGTGAGCGTCGATTATGCCTACGACTTCAGCAGCGACCCACTCGCCATCGCTGGAACGTTCAACGGCGGAGCGGACAGTTTCACCGTGGTGGCGGACGAAGCATCGGCATCACGTTTTGACCTTGCCGTTGGCGCTGATTTCATCAGCGAAGGCAACGTCTCGGTTGGTGCCCAATACCGCGGACGCTTTGCTTCTGGTTACCAGTCGCACTCGGGCGGTCTTCGGGTCCGGTTCGCGTTCTAAATTGCATCAACTTGGGCTGCCTTAGGCCAAGGGAAGCCAGCCGGGAGTTCGCTCCCGGCTGGCTTTTCCTCTTTGAGGTCTGCATCGCATATGTGGAGTGCCCTAGGTCACTCTTTGAGATGGCGATAGAAGCGGCGAAGAAAGCGCTACCATTGTGAGGCCGATATACCTTTGGCGGATAGCTGTAGAAAAGTTCTCCGCCGCAAAATACGTTCATATGCAGCTGTCAATGATAATCGAAAAGCAGGAATACTGCCCCTTAACTCTTGAGGTCTATCCTGGACGTCACGAGAGGAGAATTCGTCTTGATCTTGAAGCAGTCCGACGAACGTTCTGGCGACTTTATCGAGCTAACACGACTGGCGAGCAGGTGTAACGAAGTTCAAAAGCGTCGCCTCGACAAAGAATATGCAAAACTAAGCTCGGGCAGGAAAGGCGAGCGGGACGCGGCATTTTTCATGAATCGCGAATACGGTGAATCGAACCGCATCGGCCTCGTTCATGATCTCCGCATCGGAGTAGGCGATGAATTTGCGCAAATCGATCATCTTGTCATCCACCGTTTACAGGGCCGTGTATGGCTCTGCGAAACGAAGAATTATGGTGGCCGACTGCAATGCAATGCGCACGGAGAGTGGACGGTCTGGTATGGCAAGAAACCGCAGCCTGTCCCTTCACCAATAAGCCAAGCGCGCCTTCAATCGATTGTTTTTCGGCGTTGGCTCGAACTCAACGGATATGGCTATCTCGAAGTCTTGCCGCTCGTGCTCCTCGCGCCAACTGCAAGCATTGATCGCAGAAATATGCCGCAAGACGTGACGGTCGTGAAATCCGACCAGTTTGGCGAATGGTGGCAACGTCAATCCAACGGGTTGGGCGCGCTAACGGCTATGAAAATGGTTGCGGGGACCTTTTGGGAGAGACGGGACGAAGATTGGCTGCGCGACTTGGGCGATAAACTTTGCCGTGCGCATACACCGATTGTTTTTGACTGGGAGAAGCGGCTGGGGTTTGAGCAGACGACGCCGGAGACGCAAGAACAGCAGGGCAGCTCTAATGTGCGCGCGCTGCGCGAGCCGAAAGAGGCAACGAGCCAGTTTGAGCCCGATCTCTCAACTATCCCAACTCCGCTCGGCAAGATCACATTTATTGCACTAGGTGATAAGGAGGTGGCCATCCGCAACCCACCGGTAGAGCCCTTCATTGACGCAGTGCGTGGAACAGTGAAGGGCCGGGGCCGTTGGCAACCGCGCTATCGAAACTGGATCGTGAAGATCGAGGATTTCGCCGAAATACGAGATCAAATCCAGGAGCGTTTGGACAGCGCAAAGAGTGAACGTTCCGCATAATCTGATAGATATGCCCTCAAAGCCCAGCCAGCTTCTTTGCCCGCCGCCGTTCAGCGCTGGAGCCAATCCCGATGGCTTCACGGTATTTGGCGACCGTGCGCCGTGCGAGGCCGAAGCCCTCTTCGTTAAGAAGATCTGCGAGCTTTTGATCCGACAATACCTTTTTGGGGTCCTCGGCATCGGTAAGCGCCTTGATGCGCGCCTTGATGCTTTCCGATGATGCGCCTTCGCCATCAGAGGACGCCACCCCGGACGTGAAGAAATATTTGAGCTCAAACGTGCCCCGGTTGCAATGCAGGTATTTGTTGCTCGTCACCCGGCTGACCGTGCTTTCGTGCATGTCGATTTGTTCGGCCACTTCGCGCAAGGTGAGCGGGCGAAGTTCGGAAACGCCGCGCCTGAAAAAACCATCTTGCTGCTTCACGATCTCAGCCGCTGTCTTGAGGATCGTCTTTTGCCGCTGGTCCAATGCGCGGATCAGCCAATGTGCATCCGCCAGCTTTTCTTTGAGCCAACCTTGAGTTTCCGCGTCGGCGGTTTTGCTCTCACCTCCCAGCTCTACATAATAGTCGCGGTTAACGATCAGACGCGGCAAAGTGTCCTCGTTAAGGGTGATATCCCATCCCCCGTCGTCTTTTGATGACAAGAGAACATCAGGCACCACCGCCTCGCTCGTTGATGAAGCGAAGACAAGGCCAGGCTTGGGGTCGTATTGCCTCAGTTCGCGCAGCATATCGGCAAAATCTTCATCATCGACTTTGCACAAACGCTTTAATCGCGGCACCTCGCCTTTGCCCAACAACTCCAGATTGGCGAGCATCGTTGCCATCGCCGGGTCATAGCGGTCCGCCTCCTTGGCTTGCAGCGCCAGACACTCGCCCAAATCGCGCGCGCCGACACCTGTGGGATCGCACATCTGGATCACTTCGAGAGCATCCTCGGTGCAATCCATGTCAACGCCCAGATCATAGGCGATATCGCGCAACGAAGCAGAAAGGTAGCCTGCGTCATCGAGCAGCCCAGCGATATGGCGCGCGACGAATTCTTCGCGCGGGTTGCACGCAAGCCCACCGATCTGCGCGTCCAAATGCTCTGCAAGGGTAAGCTCTGCGGCCTTGGTCGCTTCAAGCCCGGGAAGATCGTCCATCCCCCCACCTGCACCGCCAGCCGCACCCCACTCCGCATCAGGAGAACCGCCTGCGCCAATGTCAGCCTCACCCGTATCCCGGTCGCGGTCGATTGCGCTTACGTCGATATCCAGCGGCGCTTCGCTTTCGCCCTGACCTTGATCCATCAACTGGTCGCTCGTTAATTCCTCGCGCGGGATATCGCCGGGCTCGCCGGGAGGGGTGTCATTGTCCGTGGAAAGCGAGCCTGCCTCAAGCAGAGGATTGCTTTCCAAAGCATCGCCGATGAAGGTTTCAATTTCGAGGTTAGAGGCTGCCAGCAGCTTGATCGCCTGCTGCAGCTGAGGCGTCATTACCAGCTGTTGCGATTGGCGTAAGTCGAGGCGGGGGCCTAAAGCCATACGCTGGGTCGTTAGAGCGTAAAGCTCTCTCCCAGGTAAAGCCGCTTAACATTTTCATCCGCGACGAGTGCCTGCGGGGTGCCAGCAAACAGCACCTGGCCGCCATAGATGATGCAGGCCCGGTCCACGATGTCGAGGGTCTCGCGCACGTTGTGATCGGTAATCAGAACGCCGATGCCGCGCCGTTTGAGGTCTTTAACAAGATCGCGAATATCGCTGATCGAAAGGGGGTCGATGCCAGCGAATGGTTCATCCAGAAGCATGATCGAAGGTTTAGCGGCGAGCGCGCGCGCGATCTCGCAGCGCCGACGCTCACCACCTGAAAGCGCCATCGCAGGGCTCGTCCGAAGCCGGGTGAGGCCAAATTCTTCGAGCAGCCGCTCCAATTCCTGCGCGCGGGTGGATGCGTCAGGTTCAACCATTTCAAGGACACAGTTGATGTTCTGTTCAACCGTCATCCCGCGAAAAATGCTGGTTTCCTGGGGTAGATATCCAAGGCCAAGGATTGCCCGCCGGTACATCGGCAGGTTCGTCACATCCTCACCATCCATCAAGATCCGGCCCGAATCAGGCTTCACCAAACCCATGATCGAATAAAAGCAGGTTGTCTTGCCCGCGCCATTGGGGCCAAGCAGGCCAAGCACTTCGCCTTTGGCAACGGTTAGCGAAATATCGGTCAGGACCGCGCGCTTGTCATAGCTCTTCGCGATGGAAATGACCTCAAGACCGCCATCGGGCATAGGCGCGGTGGCGTCTGCCTTTCCTGCATCAGGCCCCTCACCAGGCCCTTCACCGGGAGCGCTCGCAGCGTCATTAATGGTCGTGGTGTCGCTCATATGATTCCCATGTAGCACCCTTGTTTTATGAAGGAAGGGTCAGAGGGCACGTTTTGGCAAGATTTTTGCTTAACCGGCCGTGGCTGAACTCGGCTGCAAGAGTAACCTTACGTAATCTCGGGAGTTTTTGACCAAGCTTCCCGGCTACGCAGAGCGAATATTTCAATTTGGTTACCAAGCTTGCAACATCGCTCTGTGTTTGAGATAATCGCGTGCGAGAGAGTAGAGTTTGTTGGGGAACGCAATCATGAACGAGCTGATGAACAGCCACGGAGCCGGTAGCCACTCAGGTACCGAAAGCACCACAGACACATCGGGCGAAATGCTGCGCGATTGGCGTAAAGGCATGAGCGACCATGTGGCCTATGCGCTTCTGGTCTACACCGGCCTGCAAATCTTCATGACGGTTAAGGCTTTGGGCGAAGGCACATCATCACTCTTGCCTTATATTGCTCTCGTCGTTCTGGTTGCGGCCATTATCCCAGCTTGTCGTTGGTTCGAACGCCGATGGACCGGAATGTCCGACGAAGAGGCGACCGACCCATCTTTTGCCGGTGCCTTTCGCCGTGACACAGTAATGCTATGGCTTCTTGCCATTGGTTTGCCGCTTGTCCTGACCGGGCTTTGCAAAGCGATCTTTGCACTCAGCTAAACTGCTTTGCTAAATTGGTGGGCCTTACGCTTTGGCCCGCTCAATTGCTTCCAGAACAATCTGGCGCGCTTCTGCAGCATCGCCCCACTTGCCGATCCGCACCCATTTTTCAGCCTCAAGATCTTTGTAGTGGGTGAAGAAGTGCTCGATCTGTTGCAGGATGATCGACGGCAAATCCTTGGTTTCACCCACATCTGAATAATACGGGAACGTTGTGTTGACCGGCACGCAGATCAGCTTCTCGTCGCCGCCGTGCTCATCTTCGAGGTTCAGCACACCAATCGGGCGCGCTTTTACAACGCAGCCTGGAATAAACGGTGAGCGGGCAATCACGAGCGCATCAAGCGGGTCGCCATCGGGCGACAAGGTGTGCGGCACAAAGCCGTAGTTGGCAGGGTAACGCATAGGCGTGTGCAGGATACGGTCGATGAAAAGCGCGCCGCTTTCCTTGTCGAACTCATATTTGACCGGTTCGCCGCCAGTAGGCACTTCGATGATGACATTGAGGCTTTCGGGCGGATTGTCGCCGGTCGGGATCTTGTCGATACGCATTTGAGGTTCCTGACTTTCCTGTCTGGTCTAAAATTCGAAACCCTCTCCCAAAAGGTTTGCGCTGCGCCCCTAGCGGCCTTCTTGGGATTGCGAAAGCCCTTCCTTAGTCGTAATCGCAGCCCAAAGAAATCAGGACACCATGAGCAAGAACACGCCAAAAGCCATTCGCGGCACGCAGGACATTTTCGGACCCGACGCAGAAAGCTTCGCCTTTGTGGTCGAGACGTTTGAACGTGTGCGCAAATTATACCGGTTTCGCCGTGCAGAAATGCCGGTGTTCGAGAAGACCGAAGTTTTCAGCCGCGCGATCGGTGAGACGACCGATGTCGTCTCGAAAGAGATGTATTCGTTTGAGGACCGCAGCGAGACATCGCTGACCTTGCGTCCCGAATTTACCGCCGGGATCGCGCGCGCATACCTCACCAATGGCTGGCAACAACACGCGCCATTGAAGCTTGCGACCCACGGGCCCCTGTTCCGCTATGAGCGCCCGCAAAAGGGCCGTTATCGCCAGTTCCACCAGATCGACGCGGAGATTCTGGGCGCAGGTGAACCTCAAGCCGATGTCGAGCTTCTCGCCATGGCCGATCAGCTTCTGAAGGAGCTGGGGATCGAGGGCGTGACACTGCATCTCAACACGCTTGGTGATGCGGAAAGCCGCGATGCGTGGCGCGCCGGGTTGATCGAGTATTTTAGCGCGGTTGAGGGCGAGCTTTCCGAGGATAGTCAGGAACGCCTCCACAAAAACCCCTTACGCATCCTCGACAGCAAAGACCCGCGCGATCAAGCCTTCGTGGCTGATGCGCCCAAGATTGACGCGTATCTGTCCGACGAGGCGCTGGCGTTCTTCGAGAGCGTCACCCGCGGCCTTGATGCAGCGGGCGTCAAATGGAAGCGGGCGGAAAGCCTTGTGCGTGGCCTCGATTATTACCGTCACACTGCCTTTGAATTCATCCCGGATGAGGGCTCGGCAGCGGCTGATGCCTTGGGCTCGCAATCGACCGTCCTTGGCGGCGGGCGTTACGACGGCTTGATGGAAAGCCTTGGTGGTCCTTCGACCCCTGCGGTTGGCTGGGCAGCTGGAATTGAGCGGCTGGCGATGTTGGTGGGGGAGAGATCCCCCGAACCGCTAGAGGCGATGGTTTTGTTGGAGGACGATGCTGGCCTAACCAAGGCGACTCAGCTCTTGAGCGATTTGCGCAAAGCCGGATTTGTCAGCGATATGATTGCATCAGGCTCCAAGAAGAAGCGTTACGACAAGGCGGTCAAACAGGATCCTCGAGCGATCCTGCGCGTCAATGAGAGCGGCTATTATGGCTATGCCGGAGATGCAATCGATCCTGCTTTGAGCGAATTTCTCAAGGACAAGGTCTAGCCACTTTCGTCACCCTGAACTTGTTTCAGGGTCTATCTCACCTTCAAGCAGCGGCGGTGAGCACCTAGACATGGATGCTGAAACAAGTTCAGCATGACGAGTTAGAGAACACAGACAATGACTATCCCCGCCCAACGCCTTGACCAAATCGCCAACCGCTTTGCCGAGCTTGAAGCTCGAATGGCGTCTGGCACCCTTGAAGGCGATGAATTCGTTCAGGCCTCGCGCGATTACGCAGAGCTTGAACCGGTCGCCAAAATCGCTGCTGAAGTTACTGCCATGCGCGAGGAGATGGTGGGCCTTGAAGAGATGCTCGCCGATCCGGAAATGAAGGCGATGGCTGAGGAAGAGCTTGCCTCCATCCGTGAGGCATTGCCGGACAAAGAGCGTGCGCTCGCGATCGCGCTGCTCCCCCGCGACCGGGCTGACAGCAAGCCCGCCATGCTCGAAATTCGCGCCGGTACAGGCGGGGATGAGGCGGCGCTCTTCGCAGGAGACCTTTTCCGCATGTACGAAAAGTTTGCGAGCGAGCAGGGTTGGCGCGTCGAGCCCGTCAGCATGAGCGCATCCGAAGTTGGCGGCTTTAAGGAAATTGTCGCCAACATCACCGGGCAAGGCGTGTTCGCCAAATTGAAGTTTGAAAGCGGGGTCCACAGGGTGCAGCGCGTGCCTGTCACCGAAAGCGGCGGGCGCATTCACACCTCGGCGGCGACTGTCGCGGTGCTGCCCGAACCCGATGAAGTGGATGTGCAGATTGATCCCGGCGATCTCAAAATCGACACTTACCGGGCAAGCGGTGCAGGTGGCCAGCACGTCAACACCACTGATTCAGCGATCCGCATCACCCACGAGCCGACCGGCCTTGTTGTGACCTGTCAGGATGGGCGCAGCCAGCACAAGAACAAAGAAAAAGCGATGCAGGTGCTGCGCGCGCGCCTTTATGAAAAGACACGCGATGAAGCGCAGGGAGCCGAAGCCGAAGCGCGCAAGGCAATGGTTGGATCGGGCGACCGCTCGGAGCGCATCCGCACCTATAACTTCCCCCAAGGCCGCGTTACCGATCACCGCATCGGTTTGACGCTGCACAAACTCGAAGAGGTGCTTGCCGGAACCGGATTGGACGAGCTTGTCAGCGCCCTTATCGCAGAGGACGAGGCCAAGCGTTTGGCGACGCTTGCCGAATGAGGACTGCCGATGCCATTCGGGCAGCCAGCACGCAGCTCGAGGCCACCAGTGATACAGCGCGTCTAGATGCAGAATTGCTGATGGCCCATGCGCTGGGTGTGACGCGTTCGGACATGCTTTTGCGGCATATGCAGGACGCAGCGCCAGTCGCATTCGATTCCCTGATTGCACGGCGAGCGGCGCATGAACCGGTCGCCTACATTACCGGCAAACAGGAATTTTACGGGCGTGAATTCAGCGTCGAACCCGGCGCTCTTATCCCTCGTCCCGACAGCGAAGTCCTGATCGATACAGCCTTGGAGCTGTGCCCCGACCCTAAGCGGGTTCTCGATTTGGGGACAGGTTCGGGCGCGCTTTTGTTCACGATTTTGTTGGAGCGCCCAAAGGCCCAAGGTGTGGGCATTGATGCCTCGCAACAAGCGATTGAAATAGCTCTCGACAATGGGACAGGTTTCGATGCTGCCGAGCATCTGATGGATGATTGGGAATGGAAACTGCATTGCAGGGATTGGACAACGCCGGGCTGGGCCAAAGACCTGGGCCAATTCGACCTGATCGTGTGCAACCCGCCCTATGTGGAAACCTCAGCATCGCTTGAGCCCGACGTTCGAGATTTCGAGCCTGCCAGCGCCCTGTTTGCTGGGTCTGAGGGATTGGACGACTACCGGATATTGATCCCGCAATTGCGCGCATTGATGACAGATGATGCGGTGGCGATCTTTGAGATCGGTTACACACAAGCCCAGGCCGTGACGCAGATCGCGCAAGACCAAGGCTTTAGCGTGGAGCTGCACCATGATCTGGCGGGGCGACCTCGCTGCCTTGTGTTGACTTGATCAAAGAAGCGCCGGGGTTGACGAAAACATCATCAGGGCTTGGCAAAAGCAATAAGGCTCGCTAGCTATCGAGTCGGAACACCGTTTTGCGATATGCGCGAAACGCTGGACCAGCTCCTAATTCCATGTTGAACGGCCTTTTGCGGGGGCAAACCCACAGGTCAGGAAACGTAGAGTGCGAGCGCGCTGCATGTGCGGCGCAAAGACGAAAGGTCTATGGGCAAAAAGGCGCCACTCTATTGAAGGACGCTGAGGCTCGTTAACAGGAAGATTTTCCTTGAATAACAATCGCAATAACAATCGCCGTCGCGGTCGCGGTAACCGCAACACCCAAGCCGGCGGCAATAACCAGAACCGTATTGACAGCCGCGCGCGGGGCAATGCTCCCCAGTTGCTCGACAAGTACAAAAAGCTTGCTCAAGACGCGCAGCACAATGGCGACAGGGTTCAGGCCGAATACTATCTCCAGTTCGCAGACCACTACTTCCGGGTGATCGCCGATAACAAGGCGCGTCAGGACGAAGCACGGGCCAAGCGTGGCGATACGCGCAGCGATGATCGCGCAAGCAATAACGATGATGGCGACGAGGACGATGGCGATGGCCGTCGTCGGAACAATCGCCGTCCCCGCGGACGCCGCGATGCACAAGAAGGCGATAATCAGGACGAGGCCGCTCAGGCCAACGATGGCGATGAGCGTTCCGATGGCGAACCATCAGGCTCAGACGAAGAAAGCGCCAAGCCAAAGCGCCGGGCTCGTAAACCCCGTGATGAAAAGCGTGAGGAAAGCTCGGATGAGAAACCGCGCCGCCGTGCGCGCAAGCCGAGGGCAAGCGAAGACGCCAGCGACAGCTCAGAAATTGACGCGGCGGTTCTCCCGCCTGCCATCAGTGCGGGCGCAGGATCAGGTGATGCCGATGATCTTGAGGTCGCTGGTTGACCCTGAGGCCCTTCAGCTAACGGCGAAAAACAGCGGTAAGAGCGCAGGGCACTATGGCGGATCAAGCGCTGAACACATCTCAGAGTAGGCTTGGTTCCTATTGGAGCCGAGTGACGCAATTTGCGCAGCGCTGGCCTGGGCTTACCTCTGGCTTACTGGGGTTGATTGTTGCTCTTGGATATCCACCGGTTCATGGCTGGTGGGTGGCCTTGCCAGCGCTTGCGCTGTGGATTGCCCACTTGCGCACAAGTCCGAATTGGAAAAGCGCTTTGTGGCGCGGCTGGACCTTTGGCTGGGCGCATTTGACGCTTGCCAACAATTGGATCGCGACCGCCTTTACCTATCAATCAGATATGCCCGAGATACTGGGCTGGGTCGCAGTGCCGCTCTTGTGCGTTTATCTTGCGGTCTATCCCGCGCTGGCTGCGCTGGCGGCGCATTTGCTTGGGAGGCGAGGTGATGTGAGGACCTTTGGTTCAGTGCTTGCCGCTGCTTGGATTGTAACCGAATGGCTTAGGAGCTGGGTGTTCACGGGATACCCTTGGCCGCCTTTGGGGCTGATGCTCCTCGGAGGGTGGGAGACCCCTGGGCTTGCACGGTTGCTTCCTTGGATCGGTACTTACGCTTTATCAGGGTTGGTTATCTGGATAGCGCTTCTGTTGTTGTGGTCCGCAACTGCTCCGATGCCGTCGCGTGGACACCGAGCCTTTCTTGCTTTTGGCGTTGTTTTTGGTGGTGTGGTTTTGCCTATGACCACGTTTCGGCCAAGTGCAGAAGAAACCGACATCAACTACACCCTGGTGCAGCCTCTCATCCCGCAAGATGAGCTCAACGACGGCTCCAAATTCGAGGAACAGTTCCAGCGCATTGCTCGCCTCACCGCCAAAAATGCGGACCAATCGCGGCTCGTGCTTTGGCCTGAAAGCGCGGTGCCCGACTACCTCGAAGACGGCTATCCGCAGCGCTACTACACCCGCATGACAGCGGGCGCTGATCCTGATTTCGCAAGGCGCCGCATCGGCGTGGTGATCGGGCCGCAATCGACACTGCTTGCCGGTGTAGTCAATCTCAATATCGGAGAGGGCTCCGACGGCATTCCCCGCGCTCTTTCGGCCCGCAATTCCGTCATAGCAATGAATGGCGAAGGCGATATCACCAACCACTATGCCAAGGCGCATCTGGTGCCTTATGGTGAATATTTGCCAATGGAACAGGTCCTTGGCGCGATTGGCCTGTCGCGGCTTACGTCTGGCACTATCCCTTACATCCCCGGCCCCGGTCCCCAGACACTGGACCTTGGTGAGCACGGCAAAGCGGGCATCCAGATTTGCTATGAGATCGTGTTCTCGGGCCAGGTGGTCGACCGGGACAACCGGCCCGATTACCTGTTCAACCCGTCCAACGACGGCTGGTTTGGCAGCTGGGGCCCGCCCCAACATTTGGCGCAGGCGCGGATGCGAGCAATCGAAGAGGGGCTCCCGGTCCTTCGCTCCACCACCACCGGTATCAGCGCGGTAATCGATGCGAACGGCAATGTGGTTCAGCACGTCCCCTCTGGCGAGGCAGGCGCGCTCCACGGTTTAATTCCGGAAGCCGCTTCCCCGACCCTTTTTTCAAAGCTCGGCAATGCACTCCCTCTGATGTGGGCGGGATTGCTCGCTCTTTTGGGGCTGGGCCTACCAAGATTGCTTGCACTGCGAGAACCACGCAGCTAGGTCTTCACAAGGCAGACATAAAGGTTTCCTTATATCTGCTTGACGGGCGCGAATTCTCGCGTCGATTACTGGCTTGAAACAGCGGCTCGGGAGGCCCCTCAATACCATGCGAAGCGACTATCTTTTCACGTCTGAAAGCGTGTCTGAAGGCCATCCCGACAAAGTTTCTGACCAGATTTCAGATGCCATCGTGGATTTGATGCTGGCCAAAGATCCCGAAGCGCGCGTCGCTTGCGAGACGATGACCACGACCCAACGCGTGATCTTGTCCGGCGAAATCCGTTGTGCTCCCATGTATGACGAGAAAAATGACGATTGGGCGGTCAATGGCGGCTGGGCACCAGGCGCGAAGGAAGAGATTGAAAAAGCCGTCCGCCGCACGGTGCGCGATATTGGGTACGAGCAAGACGGCTTCCATTGGAAGACCTTGGCTTTTGAAAACCACCTCCACGGCCAATCGGCCCACATCGCGCAAGGCGTTGATGCAGGGGCGGAAGGGTCAAATAAGGACGAAGGCGCAGGCGATCAGGGCATCATGTTCGGTTTTGCTTGTGACGAAACGCCTGATTTCATGCCTGCAACGCTTGATTACAGCCACAAAATCCTCGAGCAACTGGCCAAGGACCGCCACTCTGGTGCCGCGCCTTTTCTGGAACCTGACGCAAAAAGCCAGGTGACGCTGCGCTATGAAAATGGCCGTCCTGTTGCCTGCACCGCCGTTGTGGTCAGCACTCAGCATGCAGAAGGCTATGACGAGGGCGCGAAAGAGGCAGAGCTTAAAGACTACGTCAAACGCGTGGTTGCCAATGTCATGCCCGATGGCTTCCTTTCTGATGAAACACAGTGGCACATTAACCCCACGGGCAGCTTTGTCATTGGCGGGCCAGATGGCGATGCGGGCCTTACTGGCCGCAAGATTATCGTCGACACATATGGCGGCGCGGCCCCGCATGGTGGCGGCGCGTTCAGCGGCAAAGACCCCACCAAAGTTGATCGCAGTGCAGCGTACATTACACGTTATCTTGCTAAGAACGTGGTAGCCGCCGGGCTTGCCACGCGCTGCACGATCCAGATCGCTTATGCGATTGGTGTGTCTGAACCATTGTCGCTTTACGTCGACACCCACGGCACGGCGGCTGATGGCGTGTCTGATGCAACGCTCGAGAAAGCGATCCTCTCAATCGGGAAGCTTGGCGGCCTGACCCCGCGCGCTATCCGCACGCATTTGGGGCTGAACAAGCCGATTTACCGGATCAGCGCTGCCTATGGTCATTTTGGCCGCAAGGCTGAAGGCGACCGCTTCCCATGGGAGCGTGATGATTTGGTCCAAGACTTGAAGGCAGCGCTAGGCCAATAGGCTAGGCGTCTCTGATGGAGACGTTCGCCCAGCCCAAATCGCAACAAAGGCCACCGCCTAATCAGCGCATAATAGAGTTCGACGCTTTGCGCGGCGTTGCGGTGATCGGCGTGGTGTGGATGAGCGTCTATGCCTTCGCACTTCCGGCGCAAGGGTACCATAACCCCTCAGTCTGGGGACCCGGACTTGGCGAGGCATCACGCCTTGATCGCATCATCTGGGCGGTCAACTTTGTCTTTATCGAAGACAAATTCCGCACTCTTTTCGCAATGCTTTTTGGGGCAGGGTGTCTCATCCTGTTGGAGCGTGACGGCGAGCGGAAGAAGGGGCATCCCGTGCGCGCGCACTACGCCCGAATGGCTGTCCTTTTCGCGATTGGCGCGGTCCATTCAATCCTGTTTGCGAGTAATGATGTGCTGCGGGTCTTTGCGCTGGCGGGCTGCGCTTTGCCTTTACTCACAGTGCTAAGCGCAAGGTCGCTGTTCGCTATTTGCGTGGGCTTTATTGCTGTGCACGTCGGAGGCGGGGTTGTCGCTTTGGGGGCCAGCGTGCTCGACTATTACCAGGGGCGACCGGGAAGCGATGCGTCGCTTTTGGCAGAACGCTTGTTCGGCTCAAACCCTGCATCGGTGCAATATATGTTGGATCAGGGCCGCGAGGGTTGGGAAGAGCGTATCGCGCGAAGCCTTACGGGTTTGCGCTCTCAGCTTTCGGTGATCGGCAGCGCGATACCCATCAATCTGGCTGCAATGGCGCTTGGCATGGGGCTTTGGAAAAGCGAGCTGCTTCAAGGTAAATGGCGGCTTTTTCTCTTGCAACGCTGCGCTGCGATATGCGCTCTGGCTGCTGTTCCCGCGCTCCTTGGCCTTGCATGGTGGGTGTCTGACAATGGTTTTCCGGCAAGCATTGCCGGGATGGTGGGCCTTGTCCTCTCTGCGCCCTTCGACACGGCGCTGGGGCTCGCATACGCGGCCCTAGCGATGGCGTTTTTCCGAAAGGAAGGCGCCTTGCGCGAACGTTTGGCAGCCGTGGGCCGGTTGTCGCTCACCAATTACCTGCTGACATCCGTCATTCTCGCCGCGATCTTTGCCAGTTGGGGCATGGGATTATTCGGAGAGGTCTCGCGCGCGCAAGGCTTTGCCATCAGCTTTGTACCCATTGCCGCGATGCTGATCTGGTCGACTTTGTGGGCACGCTTTGCAGGGCAAGGTCCGTTTGAACGTCTCTGGCGCAGCATGACCAAGCTGTTGAGTTAGCGCGGCCACACTAGGGCTTGCACCAAATCTTGCTCCATTATTTCCTTGAACTGTGTGCGCGCGCTGGCAAACTCCTGATCAAAGGGGGAGAATTGACATGCGTTCAAGTGTTTTTGCGATTGTTGCCTATGCAGGCCTATTGGTCGCACCATTGGCATCAGCAAATGCGCAGGCACCCATCGAGCTTGAGATCGGAGCGCCTTGGGAACATCCACACAGCGGCATCGTAGTGCCCGATACAATCGGGGGCCTACCGCGCGGAAGTGCGACCGAGTTTGCGCAAGATTTCCTCAATATCGGGTTTTCTTTTCCCAGCTCGGATGGGTCAGAAGAAATCTCGCTATATATTTATCGCCATACCAATGGCGCTGTTCCGGTCTGGTTTCGCCAGGCACAAACCGGAATAGAAATACGCGACATTTACGCCAAGCCCGAACTGGCTTTTGGCGTGGAGCAATATGGTTGGCCGGGAGCGGAAGAGTGGCAGGGTTTGCGCGCTATTTATGCCACGCCAAATAGCCGAACTGCGCTGAGCACTGCGGTTGTGCTGTTTTCGATCGATGGATGGCTGGTGAAGATGCGCGTGTCGTCTTCGACCAAAAGCCCGGAAGAATTGGGTCAGATGATCGACGCGGCCTTTGCGGAATTGACCCCGCCAGAGGCTAAGGTTGCTCAGGCCCCTGCGGTCCCTGTCGAAGATTGCGAGAAAAAGCTCAGGTTCAAGAAGGCACAAGACGCAGAACCGGACGCGGGTTCTGCAATTTTGGGGGCCTTGCTGGGGGGACTGGTCTCTCGCGGTGAGCCGGGCGAAAGTGAAGAGGGTGAGGCAATCGCTCCCGAACCAGCGAGCGTTTGGTGCCGGGATTCATCTTTAGGCCCCGTCCAAGTTGCTTACCGTGCGGATGGTGCGGCCGATGCCTATCTTTTGGCGATCAGCGACAGTGGCAAGGGAATTTGGGTGGGGCCCGATACGGCTGGACAAATCCTCCAGAGCGAGCGCCCAAATTCTAAACCGAATTATTCCATCACCCTCATCACAGACAACCGCAGGATCAATTATGTGCCGCAGAACCGGCTTCCATCCTTGCGCCGTGTGTTGGAAGTTGTGAATGCAAACCGCACCGTCAGCCGTGTGTCGACATGGGGCGATGATACGTCGATCAATATCCAATCGGGCGTCCTCGAAAACTGAGGACGCCCTGTTTGGAGCTCGATCAGGCTTCGGGCTCAGCAGCCTTTGCTGCCCATTGTTCCTCGCGGAACCAATGGCCCACTTTGCGCCCGAATTTGGCAATCGCATTCATATTGAAGAAGTGCATGACGCCAAGGGCGACGACCACAATCCCAACTTTGCTGGAGAGAAACTGGATTGCGTCAATCGCGCTTTCGGGCGGGGTCCCGAACCGCAGGGTCAATAAGATCCACCCAAGGTTCACGAGGTAAAAGCCGACGACCAGCAAATGGTTGGTGGATGCGGCAAGCATGCGGTCGTGGCCAAAACACTCGGTCAGGAAAACAAAGCCGTTCTTGGACAAGGTCCGCGCCACCCAGACGCTGAGGCCAATGCTGGCGCCGAGATAGATGATATAGGAAACAAGGGCGTACATAATTTTGCTCCTTTTGAAAGTGTAGGGCCGGTTTAGAAAATCAGATCGTGGACCGGGTTATCGCGTTTTGACGCGACTCTAGCCGTTACAGTGTTCTGCGAGGCGGAGGCGGATTGCGCTTTGCCGCTGGGGCAACGCAGCGCCGCTGAAAAACCGCTCAAAGAGCGTTCTTCACAAATTTCTGTAATTTGAGAAACGATTGGATGTGCGGCATGTGTCATGGTGCTATCCTTTCATACTACTGCGGGATTAGTCGCTCGATTTACCGGGGAGAAAGCGCGCAATGCCGCGCCCCAGTTTCATCAAGCGGACAAGGGTGGGTTTGGGAAGGTCGCGCACATCGGCGTACCATCCCGTCAGCGTGCCGATAAATTCGTGCATCCGCCCGATCCGCTCGCGCACATGGGCAGGCACGTCGTTGCGCCCCTCAAGGCTTTCGGCAAGTTCGCCCATCAGTTGGATCGTGGGGTCCATTTCGCGCCGCTTACGCTCGGCCGCGATCTTCATCAGCATATCCCACAGATCGGTTTCGGCCACAAAGTGATCGCGCCGGTCCGCTTCGACGTGGACACGGCGTACGATGGCGTAGGATTGCAGCTCTTTCAGCCCGTTGGACACGTTGGACCGGGCAAGACCAAGAGCTTCGCAAATCTCTTCTGCGTGAAGAGGACGATCGCTCAGATACAGCAAGGCGTGGACCTGCGCGACAGAGCGATTGACGCCCCATTCGGTGCCCATTTCACCCCAGTGCAGGATGAAGGACCTGGCTTCCGGAATATCGAGCAACTTGCTCACGACTCGCCTCGCTTTCGTTATTTCTGTAATTACAGAAATTCAGGAATAAGGCAAGAGGCTCCGGCGTCTTCCTCGCTAATCCTTGGAGGAGGGGGTGTCTTCGCCCAGCATCGGTGAAGGCCGGTCGAGCGCCAATTCTGCGTCTGAAAATGTGAATGGACTGCGCACGCCCGGCATCCCGCCAAGGTCCACCCGCATACCGCGTGCCAGCACTTGGGGATCGGCGAATACCTCATCAAGTTTGTTGATCGGGCCCGCTGGAACGCCGTGGGCATTGCAGGCTTCAATCAGGCCTTCCTTGGTCCAAGTGGATGTTGCCTTAGCGATCTCTGCGTCGAGTAGCCCTGCGTTCTCAACCCGTCCGCCATTACTGGCAAATCGCGGATCAGCGGCCAAGTCTGGCCGATTAAGCACTTTGGCCAATTTCGTAAACAACCGGTCATTGGCAGGGGCCAGGATCACGTGCCCATCTCTTACCGGGAACACTCCGTAAGGCGCGACTTGCGCATGAGCATTTCCCATGCGCGGCGGATTCTCGCCAGTGGTCAGATGATAGGTCGCTTGGTTTGCCAGCAAAGCGACCGAACAATCGAGCAAACTCATGTCCACCTGCTGTCCCTTGCCGGTTCGTCCGCGCTGGATCAGCGCTGCCTGGATAGCGTTGGCTGCATAAATGCCCGTTGTCAGATCGCTGATCGAAACGCCCATTTTGACAGGCACGCTGCCGGGTTCACCAGTTACCGACATAAACCCGCTCATCCCTTGGATAACAAAATCGTATCCTGCTTCATGCGCGCGTGGGCCGGTCTGCCCAAACCCGGTGATCGAGCAATAGACAAGGGCCGGATTGGCCTCTCTCAAAGACGCATAATCGAGGCTGAATTTTGCAAGGCCGCCTGTCTTGAAGTTCTCGATCAACACATCGGCTTCGCGCGCCAGGGTGCGCACGCGTTCAAGGTCAGTCGCATCGCCAAAATCGGCAACCACGCTGCGCTTGCCCCTGTTGCAGGCATGGTAATAAGCAGCTTCTTTGTGGACTGTGCCGTCGGCCCCGAAGCGCTCGACCCAGGGCGGGCCCCACTGCCGTGTGCCGTCGCCTTCGGGGCTTTCGATCTTGATGACATCTGCGCCAAGGTCGGCCAAAATCTGACCAGCCCAAGGCCCAGCCAACACCCGCGCAAGCTCGAGCACTTTGAGCCCGGCAAGCGGAGCGTTTGGGTTTCGCGGGGTGTGCAGCCAAAGGGTCATATGGCTGACTCAGTCCGGTCGCTCAGCGCTCGCCATGCAAACGCCAATCCAACAGCATGGACAATGCCATAGACAAGCACGATCGCAGACGACCAATAGTCGAACGCGCCTTCTGGGTATGGAACATAGAGGAATGCCGGGATCAACACAGCGCCCCGCAAGAGGTAGATCGCGGTGATGGCGATAAGTCCGACCCTTAGAAGTGGCAGCCGCGCGATATAGCCTGCGCCAGACAAAGCAAACGCGCTCCAGATAAAGAGAACTGCAGCAATGCCAGAAGTCACCATCGCTGGAAAAATGGCGCCACGAGTTGCAGCGACGGCATATTCTTCTGGTGCACCAAAAAAGCGATACCAGTCAGGGCCACCGACTATCACCCCGATGTGAAGAAGCCCTGCCAGACCTGACAGAACTGCTCCGGCGAGCAGCCAGACCGTCCCCCGATTGCGTGCGACTTTAGTCATCCGGTTCGCGCCGACTAAGCCGCTTCCAACGCCACTTCGTAAGCCGCTGTCGTGGAGGCTGCGATGTCCTCTTCGGTCACGCCGGGGGCAAGCTCGATAAGTTGGAAGGCTGAATCTTTTGATGGGCGATGGAACACACCTAGATTGGTGATGATCATATCGACCACGTTTGCGCCAGTAAGGGGCAAAGTGCATTCCGGGATCAGCTTGGGGCTGCCGTCTTTTGCGGTGTGATCCATCACCACGATGATCTTTTTGACGCCGGCTACAAGATCCATCGCACCGCCCATCCCCTTGATCATTTTGCCCGGGATCATCCAGTTTGCGATATCGCCATTTTCCGCCACTTCCATTGCGCCCAGAACCGTCAGGTCAATGTGCCCGCCCCGGATCATCGAGAAACTGGTCGCGCTATCAAAGTAAGCGGAATGCGGCAGTTCGCTGATGGTTTGCTTACCGGCGTTGATCAGATCAGGGTCCTCCTCGCCTTCATATGGGAAAGGCCCGATCCCCAACATTCCGTTCTCGCTTTGCAGTGTCACCATCATGCCGTCTGGAATGTGGTTGGCGACCAGCGTTGGAATGCCAATGCCAAGGTTGACGTAGTATCCGTCCTGGAGTTCCCTTGCGGCGCGCGCTGCCATTTGGTCGCGGCTCCAGCCTTTTGCCTCATCACTCATTTTATTGCCTCGTTTGGTTAAAGCAGGGGTTGCGCGATGAGGAACCATCCATCGCCAATCAGGGGTTCAAGCGACCCTGCATCTGCCGGATTTTTGAGATAGTCATAAAGCTCGTCGAAATCGGACCGTGTATCGCCTGCAATGGCAATCAGACAGCTGATTTGAGAAAGCTCTTCGCGAAGGGTTTGCTTGCGATCATCGGGGCCGCGAACAAGCAGGACGCGGTCCTCATTATTGAGGTCAAGACCGCTGTACCTCAATGCGCGGTTGATCGCGTCGAGCTTATCGATCCCATTGCCGGAAATCCACGCAATCGAAACACCGCTTAAGCGCAATTGTGCGAGCCCGCGGGCAAGGCCAGAGGGTGGGCGCGAGGCGGAGGTGGAATCGAACAAAGCGCCTTTGGGATCAAGGTCGATAAGGACGGTAGGCGACACCCCGCCGCATTGTGCCTTTACCGGTTCAAGCGTCACCCGATTGCTTAACATAGCAGCCTCTGGCTCATCACCAGAACCGATTTGGCGTTGGTTGGCGTATGATAAAAACTGATTGATGCCCGCCTGTGCGCCCACCGGAGAGCTCGAAGCAAATGCAGGCGTATCGGCTGGCGCATTCGATGGAGCGCTAACCGGGCTGCTCACAGGCGCGTCCAAGGGTTCCCGCGCGGAAGGAACCGGCGTTGGCAACGAGCGAATGACCCTGTTTGTGGGCCTCTCGATGGGCGCCGGGTTTGCTGGCACTTCAGCTGCGAGGGAAGCCGTCATAGGCGCAGGCATTGTGATCGGCTCAGGCGCAGATGGGCTAGCTGATACGGGCCTGGGTGATACAGGACTGGATGATATAGGGTCGGGTGATGTCGCAGCGTTCACCTTTGCGCCATTCGCAAAAGCGGCGTTGAAATCCGCACTGGCCGAGCTGGCTGGTGGCAAGGCTGTTGCAGGCTCTTGCTTGACGGGCACAAGGTCAGAGTTCGCAACCTCGCTTTGCTGACCTGTTGTTGCAACTTCGACAATTGGGTCAGGCTGGGGCACATCACCTTTGCGCGCGAAAATCGTGCGTTCGCCAAGCAATCCGCCAGCGGCCAGCGGAAAGGCGGCAGCAACGCACCCTTGCAACGCGATAGAGCAGCCCAGAACAAAGGCTGTTGTTCCGACGCTGTTTAACCGTATGTTTCGCACATCCTTGGTCATCTATGCGTCCTCGCGTGAGCGAACCGTGCGGAATTCGATTTTCTTATCGTATGGCGCGCCAAGAACAATGCGATTGACGAACACACCAGGCAGGTGGATTTCGTCGGCTTCCAATGCACCTGCCGGGACGATTTCCTCGACCTCTGCGATGCAAACCTTGCCGCAAGTTGCCGCGGGTTGATTGAAGTTGCGCGCAGTCTTGCGGAAAATGAGATTGCCCGTCTCATCAGCCTTCCACGCCTTTACAATGGCAAGGTCGGCAAAGATGCCGCGTTCCAGAATATAGGTCGACATGACGCCGTCCTGATCGGGGAAGTCCTTGTGCTCTTTGCCCTCGGCGACCTGCGTGCCGACGCCCGTTTTTGTGTAGAAGCCAGGAATACCAGCTCCCCCGGCGCGCATTCGCTCGGCTAACGTTCCTTGAGGGCAAAACTCAACCTCAAGTTCGCCCGACAGAAACTGCCGCTCAAACTCCTTGTTTTCTCCAACATAAGAGGAAATCATCTTCTTCACCTGGCGCGTGCGAAGGAGCTTGCCGATGCCTTCATTGTCGATGCCTGCATTGTTACTGGCAAAGGTAAGGCCGGTAACGCCGCTTTCCTTGATGGCGTCCAAGAGGCGTTCTGGAATGCCGCAAAGGCCAAATCCGCCAGCTGCAACCAGCAAGTCATTGGCAATGACGCCCTCAAGCGCAGCGACAGCGTTCGGGTAAATTTTTGACATAAGAAAAGCCGGTCCGTTCGATTTCCATGTGAAGCCCGCTCAATTCCAGAAAGGCCGCCCGGTTTGGGAAGCTTTTGGCGTATTCAGGCCATATGAGGTCACAAACCCCTGATTAGTCCCAAGCAACAACGATGTCACGGGTTAGAGGTACAGCTTGCAAGAATGAGATTTACCGGGCGGCAAAACGGAAATATGCCTAAATAATAAGCAGCTGCCTAATGCGCAGGCTCTAAGGTTTGCACAGAATCACATGAAACACGAAAGTTCCCGCTCAATACGTGCATTTTTTGCACGTAAGAATGCGGCTTTCGCACTTGCACAATAATGGCCCGCGGGGCAAAACCCACCCGTGCCTTTCAGGCATCCTCTCCCAAACTTTCAAGCCCGGCCTTTGTGCCGGGCTTTTTTTGTGCCCTTTCCATTTTTGTGCCCTTTCCATGTTGCCCCAATGGACCGGCGCCGAATGCATGACCGCGCAAGGATTTGCTTCAAGGTGCGCGCAAAGTGTCGTTTGCAATCCCAACCACTGCATCCTAGCTACTTGTGATCACCTTATTGGACCAAAGAGCAGGTCCTTCTTTTCAGCCAAAGGACATCGCCCATGGCAGACGCCGATACAGCCGACACCTCCACCCGCACGCTTCGGCTTCAGGTGGCCCCGGCACGGCAGGAAGAATCGGGGCAAGGCGTTGCGAGAATGCCCCGCACAGCCTTTCAAAAGCTCGGTATCACCGAAGGCGATGTGGTCGAAGTTGTTGGCAAGCGTTCAACAGCCGCAATTGCACTGCCGGCCTATCAGGAGGACGAGACACTCGATGTCATTCGTCTGGACGGACTTCAGCGGGGGAACGCAGAGGCTGGATCAGGTGAGCACGTCGATATCCGCGTCGCGCAATCGCGCGCTGCCACCCGCGTGGTCTTTGCCCCTGCACAGCGCGACATGCGGTTGCAAGGTCCCACACAGGCATTGAAACGCAACTTCTTCAAAAAGCCTCTGGTCGCAGGGGATCTGGTGGCGACAACCGGCCAACAGCCAGTTCAAAACATGCCATCAGACGTACGCCAATTGCTGCGCGCGCCTGCCTATGCGCTTACGCAAATTCGTCTTTCGGTGCATTCCACCAGCCCCAAGGGCATCGTCCATATCGACGAAAATACCGAAGTAGAGCTGCGCACTGAATTTGAAGAGCCGCGCGATGCGCGTGCTGCGGTCAATTATGATGATGTCGGGGGGATGGAAGACACCATTCAGGCCCTTCGCGAAATGGTTGAGCTGCCGCTTCGTTATCCAGAATTGTTCACCCGGCTGGGCGTCGATCCGCCCAAAGGGGTGCTTCTGCATGGTCCTCCCGGAACCGGTAAAACGCGCCTTGCGCAAGCGGTTGCCAGTGAAAGTGATGCTGAATTTTTCACTATCAACGGCCCCGAAATCATGGGTTCGGGCTATGGCGAAAGCGAAAAGCGCCTGCGCGAAGTGTTTGAAGAGGCGGCAAGGGCGGCCCCGGCAATCGTCTTTATCGACGAAATCGATTCGATTGCG
The DNA here is from genome assembly GCF_000715015.1 of Erythrobacter longus. Lineage (GTDB taxonomy): Bacteria > Pseudomonadota > Alphaproteobacteria > Sphingomonadales > Sphingomonadaceae > Erythrobacter > Erythrobacter longus. The sequence goes on along the minus strand of NZ_JMIW01000004.1, from coordinate 204,483 downwards.
CCAAAGCGTACTCAAGTGCCGGGCGAGGCAGAAAAGCGTCTGGTTGCGCAAATGCTGACGCTTATGGATGGGCTCGAAGCGCGCGCCAATCTTGTGGTGATTGCGGCGACCAACAGGCCCGATGCCATTGATGAGGCGCTTCGCCGTCCGGGCCGGTTCGACCGTGAGATAGTTGTCGGGGTTCCAGATCAGACCGGCAGGCGCGAAATTCTGGCGATCCACACGCGGGGAATGCCGCTTGAAGAGGGCGTGGACCTGAATGAGCTTGCCCGGATGACCCACGGCTTTGTGGGCGCCGATATTGCCGCGCTCACCCGCGAGGCGGCAATTGATGCTGTACGCCGGATCATGCCCAAGCTGGATCTGGACGCCCGCGAAATCCCGCCCGAAGTGCTCGAAGAATTGTGCGTCACCCGCAACGATTTTCAAAGCGCGCTTAAACGCGTCCAACCCTCGGCGATGCGCGAAGTCATGGTTCAAATGCCCAATGTTGGCTGGGACGATATTGGCGGGGTTACCGATGCAGTCGACAAGCTTAAAGAGGGCATCGAACTGCCTTTGAAGAACGCGGAAGGTTTCCGCCGTCTGGGGATTCGCCCGGCGAAGGGTTTCCTCCTCTATGGGCCTCCAGGCACTGGCAAAACCTTGCTTGCCAAGGCGGTGGCTAAGGAGGCAGAGGCGAACTTCATCTCCCTCAAAAGCTCTGACCTGCTCAGCAAATGGTACGGGGAAAGTGAGCAGCAGATTGCCAAGCTGTTCGCCCGCGCAAGGGCTGTTGCCCCTTGCGTGGTCTTCATCGACGAGATCGACAGCCTCGTTCCAGCGCGCGGCAGCGGGCAGGGCGAACCCCAGGTTACCGGCCGCGTGGTGAACACCATTCTTGCTGAGATGGATGGTCTTGAAGAGCTTCAATCCGTCATCGTGATCGGTGCAACAAACCGCCCGACCTTGATGGACCCTGCATTGCTTCGACCGGGCCGTTTTGACGAGCTTGTCTATGTCGGCACCCCCGATCTGGAGGGTCGCCGCCATATTCTTGGCATTCACACTGAGAATATGCCTTTGTCGACCAATGTCGATTTGGACGAGGTCGCAACAAAAACCGACCGGTTCACCGGAGCTGATCTCGAAGATGTCGTGCGCCGCGCTGGCCTTAGCGCATTGCGGCGTATGGGCGGTGATGTGTCAGCGGTTGAAATGCAGGACTTCGACGACGCGCTTGAAGACAGCCGGGCGACGGTCACACCCCGGATGGAAGCGGAATATCGCGCCATGCGAGGTGAGCTTAAAAAACGCGCGGTGGAGGCCAACCCCATCGGGTTCTTTGCGCCAGAGCATCTCGAGGCGACACGAGCCGAAAAGCACGAATAGGCCAAAGGGGTTTGCGCCCCGCCTTATCGTGCCCGCCTTATCGTGCCCCGCCTTATCGTGCCCCGCCTTATCGTGCTGTGCCTTAGTGTGCCGCGTCCCAGCTTGCGCCCGTGCCGATGTCGATCGCCAGCGGCACGTCGAGTGTCACCGATGGCAACGCTGCTTCTGCCATGACGCGTTCGATGATGGGAGAGGCGGCGGCGACGTCCCTTTCGGGCAGCTCGAACACCAATTCATCGTGCACCTGTAACAACATGCGCACATCCTTGAGCCCTGCATCACGCAGAGCCGGAAGCATCCGGGCCATGGCGCGTTTGATGATATCGGCGCTTGTCCCTTGGATCGGTGCGTTGATCGCGGCGCGCTCTGAGCCCTGCCGCTCGGCCTGATTCTTCGATTTGATGCGCGGGAACCAGGTCTTGCGGCCAAACAGCGTTTCAGAATAGCCGCGTTCGCCAACGCTTGTGAGCGTCTCGGAGATATAACGCTGGATGCCGGGGAAGCGCTGGAAATAGGTGTCGATCATTGCCTGTGCTTCGTCTGGCTCGACTTCCAACCGGCCGGCCAAGCCCCAACGCGAAATGCCGTAAAGAATGGCGAAGTTGATCGTCTTGGCGCGGGCGCGGGTGTCGCGTGTGACTTCTCCAAACATCTCGGTTGCGGTGCGCGAGTGGATGTCCTCGCCGTTCGCAAAAGCCTCTTTGAGCGTGCCGACATCCGCCATATGCGCGGCCAGCCGGAGCTCGATTTGGCTATAGTCAGCCGCCAGCAAAACATTGCCATCCTCTGGCACAAAAGCCTCTCGGATTTGCCGGCCAATGGGGGTGCGGATGGGGATGTTTTGCAAGTTTGGATCGGTTGAAGACAATCGCCCCGTTTGGGCGCCTACAAGGCTGTAGCTGGTATGCACACGGCCCGTATACGGGTTGATCTGGGCTTGCAGAGCATCGGTGTAGGTCGATTTCAATTTCGACAAATGCCGCCATTCCAGCACCTTTTTGGTGATCGCGGCCGCTTCTGGGTCGCTGCTGAGTTTCTCAAGCGTCGCGTGATCGGTGGAGTACGCGCCGCTCTTGCCTTTGCGCCCGCCTTTGAAACCCATTTTCTCGAACAGAATCTCGCCCAGCTGTTTGGGGGAGCCGACGGAAAACTCTTCGCCCGCGACCTCGTGAATTTCTTTTTCAAGCCGCGCCGTTTCGCCCGCAAATTCTTCGGAAAGTTTGGCAAGCCGGGCGCGGTCTACCTTGATGCCTTCACGCTCCATTGCGGCAACCACCGGGATAAGCGGGCGGTCAACGCGTTCATAGATACTGGTGCCGCCTTCTTCGGAAAGGCGCGGTTTCAGCATCCGGTAAAGCCGCAAGGTGACGTCTGCATCCTCGGCGGCGTATTCGGTCGCACGGCCCAAAGGCACTTCGCCAAAGGGGATCGCTTTCTTGCCCGTCCCGCAGATTTCCTTGAATGACAAGGGCGTGTGGCCAAGGTGACGCTCGGACAATTCGTCCATGCCGTGGCCCCCAATACCTTTGGCACTCATACCTTCTCCGCGCCCGGCATCAAGATCAAAGCTCATCACCATCGTGTCTTCGATCGGCGACACGCTAATCCCGGAACGCTCCAACACGTTGAGATCGTATTTGCCGTTCTGGAAGACTTTGAGAACGGCGTCGTCTTCAAGCATGGGCTTAAGTGCAGCGATTGCATCGGCCATCGCCACCTGATCAGGTTTTTCAGCCAGCAAATCGGTGCCCCCGTGGGCAAGCGGGATGTAGCACGCATCATTGGGGCCAAGTGCCAAACTCACCCCGACAAGGTCCGCCTGCATGGCATCGAGGGAAGAGGTTTCGGTATCCACAGCGACCAGCCGGGCCGCTGTTGCCCGCCTGGTCCATTCTTGCAGGCGCTCCAGGGTTTGGACCGTCTCATAGGCGCTGCGATCCACTTGTGGCATTTCGGAAAGCGGCTGACGATTGCCTTCGACGGAGCCCTTGTCGCCGTTTTTGTCGGCCTTGGCAGGATTGAGGTTATTTGCGCGTTCAGGCGAGCCCGTCCCAGCGCCAAGCCGCTTAAGAAGCGAGGTAAAGCCGTGGGTCTGCAAGAACTCGACGAGTGGGCCCTCGGGGATTTTGCCCAGAGCCATGTCTTCGATCGCCACGGGAAGATCGCAGTCTTCCTTGAGCGTCACCAGAACGCGCGACAATTCGGCAGCCTCGCGCCCTTCAAGCAGGCGCTCTTTGAGCTTGGACTTCTTCATATCGGGCGCAGAATCGAGCGCTGCGGTAAGCGAACCGTGTTCGGCAATAAGCTTGGTCGCGGTCTTGGGGCCGACGCCGTAAATGCCTGGAATATTGTCCACGCTGTCCCCCATAAGAGCCAGCACATCGCCGACCAGATCGGGCGTGACACCAAACTTTTCGTGCACCTCATCGAGATAAATGCGCTGCGACTTCATCGTGTCAAGCATGTCGATGCGCCCTGACCCATTGGCACCATTTTCTTCGCCCACAAGCTGCATCAAGTCTTTGTCCGACGATACAATTGTCACGTCCCAACCTTTTCGTTGCGCTTCGCGGGCGTAAGAGGCGATGAGGTCATCGGCCTCCAATCCCTGCTCCTCAATGCAAGGCAGGCTAAAGGCGCGGGTTGCATCGCGAATCAGCGGGAACTGCGGGCGCAAATCTTCTGGCGGTGGGGGACGGTTGGCTTTGTATTCGGGATAAATGTCGTTGCGGAAACTCTTCGAATCTTTGTCGAGGATCACCGCCAAATGCGTCGGCCCATCGGCTGCATCAAGGTCATCCGCCAGCTTCCACAGCATCGTCGTATAGCCATAAACCGCGCCAACGGGCGTGCCTTGCGGGTTGGTAAGCGGTGGCAACCGGTGATAGGCGCGGAATATATAGGCTGAGCCATCAACGAGGTAGAGGTGTTGCTTCTTATCGGACATGGCCACCTGCTAGCACTGCAAGAGCACTGGTGTAAGCCGCCTTTGAGCCAGCAAGCCCCCTTGCCCACCAAAAGTGGGAGGCGCCGCGAGCATCGCCTAGGCGGGCAGCCCAAATGTGGCGAGAATAGGGCAAAAAAAGGGCATGTTGCCACATTTTACTTGTGCGGCCACATTTCTGCCACTATTTAGAAGCTCAAGTCAGGCCGTTCTGCCCGACTTTGGCGCGTTCCCCCAGGTGGGGGTGCGTGTTCTAAACGCTGAACAAGGAATTTTATTATGCGTAAGATCATTCTTGCCGCTGTTGTTGCAACTTCTGCTCTTGGCCTTGCTGCTTGCGGCGAAACCGCAGACGCAGTGACCGAAACCGGTGATGCAATGGCTGCTGACGCTGCTTCAATCGCTGACGATGCAACTGCAACTGCCGAAGAAGGCGCTGCTGTTGCTGGTGAAGCTGCTGACGCGACTGCAGAAGCTGCTGAAGGCGCTGCTGATGCGACTGTGGAAGCTGCTGAAGGCGCTGCTGCTAAGGCAGAAGCTATGGTGGACGGCGAGTAATTCGCTTTTCGCTAGCTTAACGCTAGAAACAGAAAAGGCGGCGTCCAATCCGGGCGCCGCCTTTTTCTTTGCCCAGATTAAACGGGGCCACAACCAGACGGGGTTCTAACCTCCGCCCATCCGCGGCGCATTGACCCAATTGCGGTCCTGACGCGCGCGAACGCTGAACCCGTCGTAGAGTGCGCGGGCAATAGACGCGATCCGTGCTTCGCGGGCTCCGCGTGAACCCTGACCCGTCACATAAATCGCAACGGCAATAGCGCGCCCATCGGGGCTCTCGATAATTCCGATATCGCTGGAGGTATTATTGAGCGAGCCAGTCTTATGGCTGACCCGCGCTTCGCCTGGCATATCTGCAACGATGCGGCGTTTGCCTGTGACAGTGCGGCTCATCGCGCCCAGAAGGACCCGGCGGCTTTCATCCGACAAATATTCGCCGCGATAAAGACCCGCGAGTAAGCGTACCATGGCCTTGGGCGAGGCCGCATCGCGCGGATCAATCCAGTTTGCAGGATCATATTCCCCATCATCACGCACCAAAGTCGCAATGTCGCGGTCGAGCGAAAAATCGCTAATCCCCTGACGGCGCATCCAGTCATTGACCGCTTGCGGGCCACCAACCGCTGCCAAGAGGGCATCGGTCGCAGGGTTGCTGGACCGGGTGATCATGATTTCAATCAGATCAATCGCTGCCATGGAATTGCCCTTGCGCACGGGCGCAGCCGCTGACGAAAATTTCGCCGAACGAACAGGGATAAGGAGCGGAAATTCAGTGGTCAGCGAATATTGGCCCTGTTCCACCATTTCGAGATACTTGGCAGCGACCGCGATTTTGCTGGTCGAGGCCATAGGGAACAATTGATTGCCCAGAACCGTGATCTGTTCGCCTGTGGCCAAATCCCATGCGGCAACGCCGATCCGGCCATCGCTTCCATCGGCAAGCTCAGCAATGCGTTGTTCGAAGGATGATGCATAGATCGCCTCGAAGGTTGAGGGCTCGCGTGCCTGCGTCCCGAATGCGTTGTCAAAGCTGGATTGCAGCTCGTTACCTTGAGCCGAAACGGGCGCGATTGCGGGTGCCAAAGTCGCAGCGAGGAAAGCTGATGCGACAAGCCCTGCGCGGGCTACGGAAGAAATAAGGTTTCTGAATGCCATAAGGCGAAGATACTCCGGGCTATGTTAGCAGCGGCTTAAGCGTGCACTCTATGATCCTACGATTCGCCGCGACAAGCACTCATTTTATCGCATGCGGCGAAATGTGCCGGGCGCGGGACCGATTCCTGGCCAAAGTGCCAAGGTCTGCATTAATAATAATGCAAGGAACCCTTCGATTGTTCCCTTGTTGCGTTTGTATGGATCGTTTGCGGTGCGACCTTGACTGGCGCAGGCAATCGGGCAGGTATGCTGTCAAACCACGCATCATAAGGACAATACAACCATGCAACGTAACCTCGTTTTGGGCTCTCGCGGCCTGCTTACGGGCCTTCTTCTTACCGGTTCGAGCCTTGCGATGGCGCAGACTGCTCCCATTCTTTTGCCAGGTGCACCCGGTCAGGCGAGCAAAACGCTAACCGCAAGCGAAGCAAGCGAGATTGCAAAATCCAGCTACACCGATGCAGACGTTGCTTTCATGCAAGGCATGATTGCGCACCACCAACAGGCGGTTGAAATGTCCGCTCTGGTCGAAGCGCGCACCAATAATGAAGACGTCGTCACTATCGCTGGCCGCATTTTGTCGAGCCAGGCCGACGAGATTGAATTCATGAATGAATGGCTGACCGCGCGCGGTCAGAAAACCGTGATGGTCGGCATGGATCACTCTACCATGGACCATTCAGGGATGGACCACTCCAACCACATGATGGGCCATGCGATGGATCACTCGCAAATGGCGGGCATGGCAAGCGCAGAGGACATGGCCAAGCTCGCAACGCTTGAGGGTACGGAATTCGACCGCTTGTTCCTCACGCTTATGATTGCCCACCACGAAGGCGCGATCAAAATGGTTGACGATCTGCTCGACCAACCGGGCAGCGCGTCTGACCCTGTGCTTTTCCAGTTCATCAGCGATATCGAGAGCGACCAGCAGTCCGAAATCGATCAAATGGATGTGATGCTGGCTGGTCTTTCATCCGATCCGCGCGTCAATCTGGCCGTTGGTTTCGACGATGCGGGCGAGGCAATCATGAACCTTCGCAAGGTGGTGTCGCTGCCAAAACCTGCTGGCTTCTTTAATCCGGAAAACCCGGCTGACCTTCGCCCCCCTCTCCCAACGGATGAGGAAGAGGCAGAAGATGCTGCAGCTGAAGAGGCGGAAACGCCAGAGGAAGACGGCGAAAGCCTGACACAATTTGCAGAGCGTTCGCCGCTGCTCGATTTTGCCAACACGGACATGGCGTTCTTCGACGACATTATGGTTGCCGGTAACTATCACGGCTTTAATATCTATAAGCTTGGCGATGACGGGGTTCCCAACCTCATGTCATCAGTCGTCTGCCCGGGCGGCCAAGGCGACGTTTCGGTTTACGAAAACCTTCTCATTATGAGCGTCGAGCAAACCCGTGGCCGCGTGGATTGCGGGCTTCAGGGTGTTGAGGGTGACGTGTCGGAAGAGCGTTTCCGCGGCCTTCGCATTTTCGACATCTCGGACCTTACCGCTGTGCGCCAGGTCGGACAGGTGCAAACCTGCCGCGGCAGCCACACGCACTCCATCGTGAGCGCTGATGACGAAAAGCTTGTCGTCTACAACTCGGGCACGTCGCGCGTGCGCAAGCAGGAAGAGCTCTCGCGCTGCATCGACAATGAAGCGGACAGCCGCACCGCATTGTTCAGCATCGACGTGATCGAAATCCCGCTCGCCAATCCGGCAGCGGCTCGCATCACCAGTAGCCCACGCGTTTTTGCTGACAACGAAACCGGTGAAATTGCTGGTCTTTGGAAAGGCGGTACCTCTGAAGAGGGCGCTCAAGACACCCGCCAAACCAATCAGTGCCACGACATCACCGTGTTCCCTGCGCTCAAAATCGCAGCGGGCGCGTGTTCGGGCAACGGGATCATTATGGATATCTCCGATCCCTATAACCCCGTTCGCACCGACAGCGTGTTCGACAAAGGCTTTGCCTATTGGCACTCCGCCACTTTCAACAATGACGGTACCAAAGTGATCTTCACCGACGAATGGGGCGGGGGCGGTCGTCCGCGTTGTAAGGCATCGGACCCGATGACCTGGGGCGCCAATGCGATTTACGACATCGTTGACGGCAAGCTGGAATTCCGTAGCCACTACAAGATGCCCGGACCACAAAGCGATACGGAAAACTGCGTCGCTCACAATGGTTCGATCATTCCGGTGCCCGGCCGCGATCTTTTCGTGCAAAGCTGGTATCAGGGCGGCATCAGCGTGATGGACTTCACCGACAGCGCTAATCCGCAAGAGATCGCATTCTTCGACCGCGGCCCGATCAGCGAAGAGCAATTGGTCGTTGGCGGTTTCTGGTCCAGCTATTGGTACAACGGCCGCATCTACGGCACCGAGATCACTCGCGGTGTCGATGTGTTCGCGCTTGAGCCATCAGAGCACCTGACCGCCGAGGAGATTGCAGCAGCAGAAGCCGCCTCTTACGCCAACACCCGTTTCAACCCGCAGACCCAGACGCAGGTCACATGGGATGAGGACGTGATCGAGGCAGCAGCGGCAAGCCGCAAGGGCGGCTAAGGCCTCATCAATCCAGACGCAAAAAGGGCGCGAGGTGGTCAACCACCTCGCGCCCTTTTCTATTTGATCTGCTAGCAGCTTACGCTTCTTTGACGCTCGCGATCCATTGGTCGATCCGTTTTTCAAGGATCGACAGCGGCACCGAGCCCCCGCCAAGCACGGTGTCGTGGAAGCCGCGAATGTCGAAGTCTTCGCCCAGCTCTTTTTCCGCTTTCGCACGCAGTTCCTGAATGCGGATCATGCCGATCTTGTATGATGTCGCCTGGCCCGGAAGCACGTAATAGCGCTGCACTTCGCTGCGCACGGCGGCCTCGGGGTTGGGCGAGTTCGCAAGTGCATATTGCACCGCTTCTTCCTCGCTCCAGCCCTTGGCGTGGATGCCGGTGTCAACCACCAGACGGATTGCGCGCCAAATTTCGCTGCCAAGGCGGCCAAAGTCGGAATAAGGGTCCTGGTAACCGCCCATCTCCTTTGCCAGCAGTTCGGTATACAGCGCCCAGCCTTCTCCATAGGCAGAGATAAATCCGCCCTGGGACTGGAATTTGGGCACGCCTTCCAATTCCTGTGCGATGGACAATTGCATGTGGTGGCCCGGATTGCCTTCGTGATAGGCGATCGCTTCCAGTTCAGGGATTGGCATCGCGGTCATGTCGGACAGGTGGGCGTAGTAAATCCCGGGGCGTGAACCATCGGGTGTGCCGTTCTGATAATGCTGCGCTGCGCCATCCTGTTCACGGAAAGCCTCGACCCGGCGCACCTCAAGCGGCGCCTTTGGCAAGGTGCCGAAAAACTCGGGCAGGCGCGCGGTTAGCGCATCAATGTGAGCCTTGGCCTGCGCAATATAGGCCTGCGCCCCGGCTTCATTGTCGGGGTAATAGAATTGCGGGTCGGTTCGCGTAAATTCGAAGAATTCCTGCAAGCTGCCCTCAAACCCGACCTGGCTCATAATGGCGCGCATCTCGGTTTGGATACGGGCGACTTCATCCAGGCCGATTTGGTGGATTTCATCAGCGGTAAGGTCGGTGGTGGTCATCTCTTTCAATGATGCCGCATAGAATGCCTCACCGTTCGGCAGGGCGGTCACCCCTTGCGTTTCCTCGCTTGTGTTCGGGCGATCTTCTTCGAACCAGGCAATCGTGCGTGCATAGGCAGGCGCGAATTCTTCGATGAGCGCTGTGCGCGCTTTTTCGCGGAGCTCTTCGGCGCGTTCATCGGTAATCGCGCCGCTCCCAACAAGGCTCGCAAGGTGGCGCTCGACGCCTGCCCACATGGCGGAAGGCTCACCCTCCTCGAAAGGCGCGCCGGAGGTGAGGTTGTTCGCCTCAAGGATTACCGCATCATAAGCAAAGCGTGGAGCGCGGGTGCCTGCCTCGGCGTTTGCCTGCGTACGGGCTAGGAGTTGGTCCATAGCTGTCCCGATCGCGCCAATACGCGTGATAAACGCCTGCATCTCGCTTTCATCTTCGACAGTGTGCTGCGTCAGCAGGAAGGTCGGAAGGCTGCTTTGCGCAGAGCCCATTTGGTGGAGGATGTAGGCTTGCTCGCGAAACTCGTAAGCGCGCTCCGCCTGCTCAAGCCGGTACTTCCACATATCGTAGGACAGCTTGGCCGCCTCTGACAGATCGTCATAGTCAAAGCTTGCTTCCATTTGCGCCGTTGCGCCGCGCATCCATTCAAGTTGGGCAAGCTGTGCGTCTTCGCTGAAATCGTCGATCTTGTCGTAATCGGTTTTCCGGCCCAATCCCGTTTGCGTGATCGGCGAGAAGGCGAGCTGTTCTTCGAACTTTTCGTCAAACCAGGCGTTCAGGCATTCCGTTTGAGCCTGCGTGCCGCATTCCACAGTTTCCACTGGTGTCAGCGCATCGCACCCGGCAAGCGCGACAGAAGCAAGCAGCAGAGCTGCGAATTTCGTTTTCATTGGGAGTTCCCTCATTTTCGTTTCGCCTGCTCATGGCGCAGAGCGACAAAGAATGAAAGGGTCCTCGGCCTACTTACCTGAGCGGACTTCCCTCGCATGAGCGACAAGCTCTGCAACGCGCAGATGCGTGCCAGCCATCGTTTGGCGAGAGTGATCCGCGCCCACATGTTCAGCGGTGGCAGCAGCTTCTGCAAAGAGCCTGCCGCCCACTGAAATGACCAGATTGTGATCTGGCAAAACGAGGCGGCTTTGCTTCACGGTTTCGCGCAGTGCCGCGATGCGGCCCAGACGGGAAAGAGAATCCGACAAGCTTACATCGAGCGCATCAGGGCGTTGATGTTCAAGTTGGTTGGCAAGCGCTTGATCGCTTCCCGGGAATGACATTTCAACCGACCAACCTGCATCGGTAAACTGATCGGCAAGCAGGCTTTGACCCAGCATATGCGTCTCACCCGGAGCCGACGCGAGGACGATTGAATATGTCTTGGTCCGCAGCGTCTCTGCGTCTTGCGTATAACGAACCGCATGGCCGGCCATCTGCAAAATGCCAAGGCCCAAGGTGAGGTCAAATTCGCTGCACTCGTCATTGAGCCAAGCGTCCCCCAACGCGCGGGCAGATGGCTCTATCAGTTGTCTCACGATTTCATCGCCGTGCCAGCCTGATTCCGCAAGCCGTGCGAAGAGGTCGCCAAGACCCACTTCATTTGCCTCGAACGCATCTCTTACCACGCTCTGAATATGTTGGCTGAGCGGATGTTTGCGCCGTAGTCTGTCCCAAAAGCTACGGGGCGTCTCACCGCGTTTGCGGTAAAGCAGGAGGTCCCAGTCAGAAAACAGCCGGGCTTCGACAAAATGCTCCGTCAGCAATTCTATATCTTCATGGCGCTCATCCTGCTGGATCGATTGCCACACTTTGCCAAGCCCATCAGGCGGGCCTTCCAGCGTTTGGAGATACCGCCCATCTTCATAAAGGAGCATACCGGTTACGCCGGCGCTTTGATTGCGCTGGCGTGCTTTGGCCACCAGGTCATTTAGCTCAGCCTCGGACGGCGGCGCGGCCGCTTTGCTTTGGTAAGTCAGGCAGCCAATCAGATTGGTTGCGCCAGAATTTGATCCCGTCTCATCATCACGCGCGTACATCGCTCCCTGCTCCCTTCACGGGCCGGCGCTGGTGGACACTGGAAAGCATTCGGAAGGCCGCAAAAGCGGGCCTGATCATCCGTCAACGTTCCGCGCCTATTCCCATCCGCAGATCCCAATTTTGCGGCAGGCTAAAAGCCTCCTTCAGGTGGCGGACACCCAAAGATCAAACCAGCTGAATACAAAAGCTGTGTTTGACCCTGAACAGGGTGCCGACACATTCAAGCCCGTGAGCTACGCGAGTCCCGAGGCCGAGAATGCATGTATTTTTCATTATACACTGCCATGCGTCAAGCCCATTTAACACAAATGTCCGCTAAGTGTCTCAAAAGGCGGCATTGATAACTTGGTGCACCATAAGCAAAAAGCCCCGCCGGATTTCTCCGACGGGGCTTTTCCTGAAAGCTTGGGAAAAGCGTTTGGCCCTTTGACGGGCTCAGGACATGCTTAGAAGCCCATGCCGCCGCCCATGCCGCCCATGCCGCCCATATCGGGCATTGCAGGACCTGAACCCTTATCTTCCGGAGCGTCGGTGATCGCCGCTTCGGTGGTGATGAGAAGGCCAGCAACAGATGCTGCATCTTGAAGGGCGGTACGAACAACCTTGGTTGGGTCGATTACGCCAGCTTCAACGAGGTTCTCATAGGTGTCGGTCGCAGCGTTGAAACCTTGGGTTTCGTCGCCTTCACGAAGGAGGTTGCCAGAAACAACCGCGCCATCGTGACCGGCGTTTTGAGCAATCTGGCGAACCGGCGCCATGATCGCGCGGCGAACGATGTCAATGCCTCGGGTCTGGTCGTCATTGTCGCCTTTGAGGCCTTCGAGAGCCTTGGTTGCGTAAAGAAGCGCAGTACCGCCGCCAGGGACGATGCCTTCTTCAACCGCAGCGCGAGTCGCGTGAAGCGCGTCATCAACGCGGTCCTTGCGCTCTTTCACTTCGACTTCCGAAGCGCCGCCAACCTTGATCACAGCAACGCCGCCAGCGAGTTTCGCCAGACGCTCTTGCAGCTTCTCACGGTCGTAGTCCGACGTCGTGGCTTCCATTTGAGCCTTGATCTCACCCACGCGGGCTTTGATGTCGTCTTGAGAGCCTGCGCCGTCGACAATGGTGGTGTTGTCCTTGTCGATGGTGACGCGCTTGGCTTCGCCGAGCATGCCCAGCGTCACGTTCTCAAGCTTGATGCCGAGGTCTTCGCTGATCATTTCACCCTTGGTGAGGATCGCGATGTCCTGCAGCATGGCCTTGCGACGATCGCCAAAGCCTGGAGCTTTCACCGCTGCCACTTTGAGGCCGCCGCGCAGCTTGTTCACGACGAGGGTCGCAAGCGCTTCGCCTTCGATGTCTTCAGCAATGATAAGAAGCGGACGGCCCGACTGCATCGCGGCTTCGAGAACCGGGAGCATGGCTTGCAGGCTGGAGAGCTTCTTCTCGTGGATCAGGATGTAGGGGTTGTCGAGTTCAACCAGCATCTTGTCCGGGTTGGTAATGAAGTAAGGCGAGAGGTAGCCGCGATCGAACTGCATCCCTTCAACAACATCGAGTTCAAATTCGAGGCCTTTGGCTTCTTCGACGGTGATGACGCCTTCTTTGCCGACCTTTTCCATGGCTTCAGCGATTTTTTCGCCGACTTCTTTGTCGCCATTGGCCGAGATGATGCCAACCTGAGCGATTTCAGAAGAACCAGCGACTTCTTTTGAACGGCTCTGAAGGTTTGCAACGACTGCTGCGGTTGCGGTGTCGATACCGCGCTTCAGATCCATCGGGTTCATGCCAGCAGCTACAGCGGTCATGCCTTCGCGGGCAATCGCCTGGCCAAGCACGGTTGCGGTGGTGGTGCCGTCGCCTGCTAGATCGTTCGTTCTTGAAGCGACCTCTTTGAGCATTTGTGCGCCCATGTTTTCGAACTTGTCTTTCAGTTCGATTTCCTTGGCGACGGTTACGCCGTCCTTGGTGATGCGAGGGGCGCCAAAGCTTTTGTCGATGACGACGTTACGGCCCTTTGGACCGAGCGTGACTTTAACAGCGTTAGCAAGCGTATCTACGCCGCGAAGAATGCCTTCGCGTGCTTCGCGGCCGAACTTTACGTCCTTAGCAGCCATGATTGTTTCTCCTGAGAAAATTCGTTGAATTGAGTAAGCGGATTAGAGCTTCAAACTAAGGTCGATGGCCTCAGCTGATGATGCCCATGATGTCGCTTTCCTTCATAATGAGGAGGTCTTCACCGTCGACTTTGACTTCGGTGCCGCCCCATTTGCCGAACAGAACGCGGTCGCCGGCTTTCACGTCGAGAGCAACGCGGTTGCCTGCATCGTCGCGTGTGCCTTCACCAACGGCGACGATTTCGCCTTCGGATGGCTTTTCTTGAGCGCTGTCTGGGATAATAATGCCGCCTGCGGTCTTTGTGTCTGCTTCGATGCGACGGACCAGAACGCGGTCGTGAAGTGGACGAAATGCCATTTTGATGACCTTTCTTGGACTAGGGTTGATAATAGACTTTGGCACTCTCGACTAAGAGTGCCAGCGGGGCTCAAATGGTTGTGGGCGAGGTGAGAGTCAACAGGTGGTTGCCAAAAAAAATTCAGGTATTTTTCGGAACCGGGGCTGCGCTTGAATTGTATCGGTGCATGGGCCAATGAGTTCTTGATTCTGCGCACGTCACCCCAAAAGCGCGCCTCCGCTTCATAACAGAGACCCCCCATGCGATTTAACCCCGAGATCACAACACTCACCTATGCTGAGCAGGGCCTTATTTGGCTGCGCATGAATATCATGGACATAGCCGGGGGCATCGCGCTGTTGGTGGTCGGCTTGTTTATCGGCAGCCTTGTGTCACGCTGGGTTCTGAAAGGTTTGACGCGCTCATCCAGCATGGACATCTCCATCGCGCGTATTATCGCCAAAGCGGCGAAGTACGCAATCTGGGCGGTGGTGCTGCTGACTGTGCTCTCACAATTCGGGGTGCAAACGACGAGCATCATTGCAGCGCTCGGCGGCCTGGCGCTTGCTATCGGCCTCGCGCTTCAAGGTACACTTTCCAATGTCGCCTCGGGCGTGATGATTATGACCCAGCGCCCCTTTCGTGTGGGCGAAGTAATCAATGTCGGTACGATCACTGCCACAGTGCAGGAAATTGGCCTTTTCACCACCGAGCTTAAACAGCCCGATGGCCTGTTCGTGATGATGCCCAATAACGAGCTTTGGAATCAGCCCATCATCAACTTCAGCCGTCACCCGACACGCAGGTTCGAGCTGATTGTCGGGATTGGTTATAACGACAACATGAAGGACGCGCGCGACACCTTGTTGCAATTGGCGGCCGGTGATGAGCGGGTGTTGAGCGATCCTGAGCCTATCACTTTTGTCGCTTCGCTTGACGAAAGCTCGGTCGGGATCGGACTTCGCGTGTGGTGCGATACGGCGGATTATCTTGGGCTTTCCTGGGACCTCACCGAAGCGGCCAAGGCGAAATTTGACGAGAAGGGCATTTCCATCCCGTTCCCTCAACGTGTGGTGACTACGATGGGCGCTGCGGCTGCTTGACCAGCCCCAAACTCTCCCGCGCCATCCAGCGCCAGGTGAGCAGGACGGCGGCAAAGGCAAGGCCGGTCGCAAGACCGATCCACACGCCCGTTCCCTGTAGCGGGGTGAAGAACCCGAGGCCTATTGAAAGGCCGATACCGGGCACCCAGTAGCTGAAAATCGCGATCCACATGGGCGCGCGCGTGTCTTGCAGCCCGCGCAGAGCTCCGGCGGAGACTGCCTGAATGCCATCGACCAATTGGAAGGCGGCAGCAAGCACGAGATATTGGAGCGCGAACCCGACGAGCGCTGCGTTCTTGGCCGCATAGGGATCAACGTAGATCGAGAGCAGTGTGTAAGGCGCGATCACCATGGCGCTGGCCGTGCAAGCCATAAAGGCGGTCGAGATTGCGAGCGCAACCCACCCGGCGCGTTTGATGCCAATGGGATCGCGCGCGCCATAATAATAACCGACACGAATAGTCACAGCCTGGCCAATGCCAAACGGCACTTGGAAAGCAAGGGCGGCCAATTGCAAGGCGACCGTATGCCCGGCAAGCTCGCTTGCGCCAAACCGGCCCATCAGGAATGCCGCCGCACCAAAGATGCCGGCCTCCGCTGTCACGGTCAGGCCAATGGGAACGCCGATCCGAACAATCTGCCAGAAGCGGTCCCAGTCCGGCGACCAGAGCCTGCCAAAGATGTGATAGCGGTGTAGCTTCGGGTCGAGCCTGATCGCCACAACATATGCGCCAAGGATAACAAAGGCGGTGATGATGGTCGCCACTGCCGCGCCTTTGAGCCCCAACTCAGGCGCGCCAAAATTCCCGAAAATGAGCGCGTAATTGGCAAAGGCATTCACGAAAATGCCCACTCCGGTGATCGCGGTGGCAAAAAGCGGGCGCCCAAGGGCTGAGACAAAATTCCGCAGCACGCCGGCAAGCAGCATCGGGATGAGTGAGAATATAATGATGTAATTGTATTCGCGTGCCAATGCGATGATCTGCGGTTGTTGACCGGTCCAACGCATGATGGGTTCGAGCAAAAGGCAAAGCCCCATGCCCAAAACGCCGGTGATCACCGCGAGCCACAAGGCCATGCGCACCGACCGTCTGACAGGCCTCACTGTGGGACCACCTGCGCCGATGGCCTCTGCGATAAGAGGGGCAACCGCGCCGGTAAGGGCGGTCATCGCCCACAAGACCAACCCAAACAGCGAAACCGCCAAGGCAGAGGCTGCCAAAGGCTCATCACCAAGCCGTGCAATGAAGATCACATCGACTGCATAGGTGAGCATTTGCAAGAGATTGGCAGCCGCAAGCGGAGCTGCGAGCGATAGGGTCGCCCGAAACTCTTGACCCCATGAAGGGGTGATCTTGCCCATTGGGTTTTGTGTTGTCTCTTGCATCTTGCCGGTACTGCTCGCGCAGATGCGAGCCGGCCCGAATACGTGTCCTGATGGCTTAGGGCAAGCATGGAAGGGGCATATTTATTGGAGCGCGAAAACCATGCCGCATTGATCCAATATCGGGGCCCGTTACTAAAGCGTGACGAGGTATGGTTAGACAAACCTCTTTATCTCAAATGTAAAAACCGCCATAATGGATGTAATTAAGCGAAGGGGGCTGCTCAATTGAGCAGGGATAACGGCATAGCTGACATAGCTGTTAAAGGGGCTGGCATGCAGGTCGCGCAAAGCGATTGGCTACCCCATGCCCGCTTTATGCCTGACCCTTTGACCGCACCAGAGAAGGCGGCAATCGCAGCCAGCCTGTATGGTCCTCCGGCTAACAAGTCGCTTAACAAAATCCGGCTCGCATTTGGCTCAGCAGCCGTGGCGGTCGCGGTCGCTGTGCCTAACCTTTCACTCGACGCGATGGTCGGCGCGATCGGAGAATCCTCTTTTGGAATTGGGACGGTCACGCCTGAAGCCGAAGGGGGCACCGACAAATTTGCGCCTGATCGATTTGCACCAGATCGATTTGCACCGGGCGGGACGGCGCGACCGGCCAAGGCTTTTGCGCCTCGTCGCCCGATAACTGCCCTGCTTTATGCCGAACCTCTTGATGAGCAAGATACCTCTCTGACATTCGGCAGTTCCCCGCAGCTCAGCAATTTTGACCGCGAATTGCCGGTGGCTGTCCTTAGCTCCGGATCGCAAGAATTCGACCTTGCCTTCGCAAGCGTTGCAATGCCTTCGACCCTTACCGCACTTGTGCCGCCGGGTCGGCCGGATGGACCCTCGCCGGTTACGCGGGCTCGAAGCTCTGCCATTGCGACCCGCACTGTCGCGATAGAGCAGATCACGGGTCTGAACGCTGTGGTTCGTGCAACTCCTGAAAATGTAGGGCCTGAAAATGTAGGGCCTAAAAATGTAGGGCCTGAAAATGTAGGGAGGTCGGGTCAATCTCTTGCCCTTAATTCATCATCTGCGCGCACCGATGCGATTGCCTCTCGTTCGGTTGAGGCCGCTTTTGCGGGGGCAATTGATGCCTCCGCCGCGGTGCGAGGATCGCTCCCGGTCGCGCCTGAACGCAGCCCTACGTCGCTGCCAGTAGGCGTCGATGAAGTACGCCGCGCCATCCCTGTAGGGGCGCCGCCTGTTGAGGTAAGCGGGGCAGCAGCCGCGCAGGCCATGCTGGTCCCCAAGACCAGGCTTGATGCGCGGGTAAACGGCGTTCTTACCGGCAGCGTCGATTTCCAACAGCGCGACGGCACGATTGCAATCCGCCTTCGCTCGGTTGCCAATATGATGCGCGAACAATTCAGCAAGACGGAATTTGCAAGCATTACGCAAGGGGCGGCAATCGATAGCTTCGTGACCTTGGCGCAGCTGCAAGCCGCTGGCATTCCAGTGAGTTATAACCCTGCTTATGACGAGGTGGAGTTCGGGATCGATTACCAGGACGCGCCCGATGCGAAAAAGGTGCAGGTCGATCAGATTTCGGTCCCGACCTTGGGCTCTGAACTGACAGCGATCGAGCAAATCCCGCGTTAACTCTTGCTTTTTTGATCCGCACGATCAGTTGCTTTCAACTTGCATCCAGACACAAAAAGGGCGGCGCCATTGCTGACACCGCCCCCTGATTGCGAGCGCTTCAAGACACTCACAAAACTTTGTCCAAGATTTACTTGAGTTCGACGGTACCGCCGGCTGCTTCGATCTTGCCTTTGATTTCTTCGGCTTCTGCCTTGTTGACGCCTTCTTTAAGCGGCTTCGGTGCGCTCTCGACAAGACCCTTGGCTTCGGTGAGGCCCAGGCCGGTGATGGCGCGGACTTCTTTGATGACCTGGATTTTCTTGCCACCGTCGCCGGTGAGAATGACGTCGAATTCGTCTTTTTCTTCAGCAGCAGCTTCGCCGCCGCCAGCAGCAGGTGCAGCAACTGCAACAGCAGCAGCAGCAGAAACGCCCCACTCTTCTTCGAGTGCGGTTGCAAGTTCAGCCGCTTCAAGGACGGTCAGTTTCGAAAGTTCTTCAACAAGCTTGGCGATATCGGCCATGATGTTAACTCCAATAATGTGCGGGGCTTTTCAAAACGCCCCATGATGTTTCGTTATTTGCGAGATACGTCTTAAGCGGCGTCTTTGGCGGCATATGCGCCAATGACACGGGCCAGCTTGTTGGCTGGTGCCGTTGCAACCTGGGCGATCTTCGTCGCAGGTGCGTTGACAAGGCCAACAATCGTGCCACGCAGCTCGTCGAGGCTTGGCATCGAGGCAAGCGCCTTGATCCCGGCTTCGTCGAGCACCTGACTGCCCATCGAGCCACCGACGATTTCCAGCTTGTCGTTCGACTTTGCGAACTCAACAGCAGCCTTGGCTGCCGCCACAGGGTCTTGCGACCATGCAAGCGCGGTTGGACCGGTGAGGTATTCCTCAAGGCCAACGTAATCGGTGTCTTTCAGGGCGAGCTTTGCAAGACGGTTCTTCGCAACCTTATAAGTTGCACCAACTTCGCGCATCTTGCCCCGAAGATCGGTGGACTGGTCCACCGTCAGGCCGAGGTTGCGGGTGACAACCACCACGCCGACCTCTTTGAAGACTTGCGAGAGCTGCGCAACCGCATCGGCTTTTTGCGAACGATCCATGCATTTGCTCCTTCACTATGGCCGCGAGGGCTTAAGGCCCGCGCGACCGGCTCAAATCAATCCATGCCGTTCATCGACACAGATCAAGTCCATCAATGGGGAAGGAGGGTGAGCCCTAAGGCTCGCTTGCAGCTAAGCTGCGAAATCTCTTTTCCCCGTCTAGGCTGGAAATTAAGAGAGGCAAATTCCTCTCACCAACTGTCTCGGACGGATGACCTCCGGTAAAGAGGTCGAGGCGCGCCATTACTATGCGCACCCCGAGAGTCAAGCAATTTGCGTAAAGCGATTGGGCGATTGATGCCTACTTGTCCTGGTACTCCAAAAGGTCGCCGGGTTGGCAATTCAGTTCCCGGCATATTGCGGCGAGCGTCGTAAAACGGATGGCTTTGGCCTTGCCGGTTTTCAGGATCGAGAGATTGGCAAGGGTGAGGCCCACCCGCTCGGCCAGTTCGGTCAGCGTCATGCGCCGGTCGTGTAGTATGTCATCTAGCTTGACCATGATTACGGCTCCTTCGTCATCGGCTGGCATTAGACCGTGCCTTCCAGATCTTCACGCATCGCAGCGCCGTGTTTGAACACACGGGCAAGGATGAAGAGAATGATAACCATGAGGATACCTTCCACGTCTGGCCCCATTTCAATGGTCATTGACATATCCTCCCGCGCATTAATCCAAGGGGCCAGGAACGTGCCAAGCAAAGTCGCTGGCATGACGAGGAACTGCATCACTAAGAGTAGCCAAGCCATGGTATTGAGGCGACTGGCATTCTCCAGATCAAAGGGATTGCCTTCGCCGACGGTATCGATAATCTCTTTGAGCTTCCGGAAGAATAGGAAGCCGGACCCGAGAAAAATGGCGATCAGGAGAAAAAATATTGGCAATCCGATGATTGGCTCGGCGTTACCAAGACTCGACTCATAACCCGTTGAAGTGATCCAACCTGGATCGAATATTGCGAGCAGCGCCAATCCAGCGATCACAGCGGCACCGATTACACACGCGAACTGCATGATGATCGTGAGCAATTTGCCTGCCAGAAGCAAGATGTCATTGGGTTTGTCGTTCATAACCGAGTTCCTTTCATCCCAACTCATGCAAGCTCTGCCATCGCGATTGCACCGCTCGCATGAGCAGGCGGAACGGTTACGATTGTCCCAATGGAGGTGAAGGCAAGGATCGCGGCTGCGATTGCGGCAAATGTGTTTGTAAGCTGCGGTTTCATATCGTTCTCCATTAAAGTGCATATTGAAAATCAATAAGGAACATCTGACTGATTCGAAGTTTATTGTAAATCAATAATATTGAAAAACGATAATATCGCTGGGTGTGGGGCTGCGATTGCCCCCTTTACAAATCCAACATTGTGCCTAAATACGCCCTCACACACCGCTTTCGAGCCGGACTGATTCATGCGCGACGAATTGGGCCAAGAATAGAAATCGGTGCTTTGCCATATTCGCGAGTGATCAAGCTGCATCCATTTTGGACCCGGTGAAGGGTTCATGTTGGGGTGCGGCTTATTTGCGTCTCATATGGCATGACAGTCTCGCGTGACGACTGAACCCAATTTGCGCCTCGGTATTTTCCGGTGGCGCGCTCAAGCAAAGAGGCACAATTCCTCCATGGCAACCAAAGCGAAAGCAACCCGCAGCCGCGAGGCAAAGGGTACCGCAAAGCGGCGCATCCGTAAGATTTTTGGCGATATTCACGAAGTCGTCGAAATGCCCAACCTGATCGAAGTTCAGCGGGAGAGCTATGAGTTCTTCCTGCGCTCGAACAAGGAAACGGGCTATGTTTCGGGTCTCGAAAAGACCCTTCGCAGCGTCTTCCCGATCCGCGATTTTGCAGGCACCGCAGAGCTCGACTTTGTTCACTACGAACTCGAAGAGCCCAAGTACGACACCACCGAGTGTCGTCAGCGCGGGATCACTTACGCAGCGCCGATGAAGGTAACGCTTCGCTTGATCGTGTTCGAAGTCGATCAGGAAACCGAAACCCGCTCCGTTCTCGATATTAAAGAGCAGGACGTTTACATGGGCGATATGCCGCTCATGACTGATAACGGCACCTTTATCGTCAACGGTACAGAGCGCGTGATCGTGTCGCAAATGCACCGCTCGCCGGGCGTACTGTTCGATCACGACCGTGGTAAGACACACTCATCGGGCAAGCTCCTGTTTGCAGCGCGCGTTATTCCATACCGTGGTTCATGGCTCGACTTTGAGTTTGACGCCAAGGACATCGTCAACGTGCGTATCGACCGTAAGCGTAAGCTTCCGGTGACTGCGCTGCTTTATGCGCTTGGCCTCGATAGTGAAGGCATCCTTCACCACTTCTATGACACGATGAAGTGGGCGCGGGACAAAGACGGCTGGAAAATCCCTTACACGCCAGAGGCATGGCGCGGCGCGAAGCCGACCTTCCCGCTGATCGATGCAAAGACTGGCGAAGAGGTTTTTGCAGCAGGGCAGAAAATTTCCCCACGCGCAGCCAATAAGGCACAGAAAGATGGTTTGACCCATTTGCTGCTTCCCACAGAGGAAGCCGTTGGCCGATATGCCGCGTACGATATGATCAACGAGCAAACCGGCTCAATCTATATCGAGGCAGGCGACGAAGTCACGCTTGAGCACATTGAGGCGCTTGACGAAGCTGGCTTTGACACGCTTGAGCTGCTTGACATCGATGAAATCAACACCGGCCCATGGATCCGCAACACGTTGAAAGTCGACAAGGCTGAAAACCGTGATGAGGGTCTGGAAGCGATCTACAAGGTCATGCGTCCGGGCGAACCACCCACCAAGGAAACCGCAGAAGCTCTGTTCGAAGGCCTGTTCTTCGATGGTGAGCGTTATGACCTTTCCGCGGTTGGCCGTGTGAAGCTGAATATGCGTCTTGAGCTTGATGCTGAAGACACCGTCACGACGCTGCGCAAGGAAGACATCCTTGCCGTTGTAAAAGAGCTTGTCGATCTGAAAGACGGCAAGGGCGAAGTTGACGACATCGACAACCTCGGCAACCGGCGTGTTCGCTCGGTTGGTGAGCTTCTTGAAAACCAGTACCGCGTTGGCCTGCTTCGGATGGAGCGTGCGGTCAAAGAGCGTATGTCTTCGGTCGATGTGTCGACTGTGATGCCAAACGACCTCATCAACGCAAAGCCTGCTGTGGCAGCAGTGCGTGAGTTCTTTGGTTCATCGCAATTGTCGCAGTTTATGGACCAGACCAACCCGCTGTCCGAAGTCACCCACAAACGCCGCGTGTCGGCGCTTGGGCCGGGCGGCTTGACGCGTGAGCGTGCCGGCTTTGAAGTCCGCGACGTTCACCCAACCCACTATGGCCGTATCTGCCCGATTGAAACGCCGGAAGGCCCGAACATCGGTCTGATCAACTCGCTGGCATCCTTCAGCCGGGTCAACAAATACGGCTTTATCGAAACGCCCTATCGTCAGGTCAAAGACAATAAAGTCAGCGGCGATGTGATCTATCTTTCCGCGATGGAAGAGCAAAAGCACACCGTGGCACAGGCCTCGGCCGAACTAAACGATGACGGCACTTTTGTTGAAGAGCTGATTTCTGCTCGCCAATCGGGTGACAACCTGATGGCGCCAAGCGACCAGATCACTTTGATGGACGTCTCGCCGAAACAGCTCGTCTCGGTTGCGGCCTCGCTTATTCCATTCCTGGAAAACGATGACGCGAACCGCGCATTGATGGGTTCAAACATGCAGCGTCAGGCTGTGCCGCTTGTGAAAGCGGAAGCCCCGTGGGTCGGCACCGGCATGGAAGAAACCGTTGCGCGCGATTCAGGCGCGGCGATTGCTGCGAGGCGCGGCGGGATCGTTGACCAGGTCGATGCGACACGTATCGTGATCCGGGCAATCGGCGATGTTGAACCCGGTCAATCGGGCGTCGACATCTACACGCTGCAGAAATTCCAACGCTCCAACCAGAATACCTGCATCAACCAGCGTCCGCTGGTGAAAGTGGGTGAGACGATTGAGCCGGGCGATATCATCGCTGACGGTCCATCGACGGATCTGGGCGAACTGGCGCTGGGCAAGAACAGCCTCGTCGCCTTTATGCCTTGGAATGGCTACAATTATGAAGACTCGATCCTCATTTCTGAGCGTATCGTGAAAGACGACGTCTTCACCTCGATCCACATTGATGAATTCGAAGTGATGGCCCGTGACACCAAGCTTGGCCCGGAGGACATCACCCGCGATATTCCAAACGTGGGCGAAGAAGCTCTGCGCAACTTGGATGAGGCAGGCATTGTTTACATCGGCGCAGAAGTGCACCCCGGTGACATTCTCGTAGGCAAGATCACGCCAAAGGGTGAAAGCCCGATGACGCCGGAGGAAAAACTCCTTCGTGCGATCTTTGGCGAGAAAGCATCTGACGTGCGTGACACCTCGCTGCGTCTGCCGCCAGGTGTTGCCGGGACCGTTGTTGAGGTTCGCGTCTTCAACCGTCACGGTATCGAAATTGACGACCGTACCCGTGCGATCCAGAACGAAGAGATTGAACGTCTTCGCAAGGATGCCGCCGACGAACGCGCAATCTTGAACCGTGCGACGTACAACCGTCTCAAAGACATGCTGCTGGGTCAGACCGCTTCTGCCGCGCCGAAAGGCGTCAAGAAGGGTCAGGAAATCACCGAGCAGGTTCTGGCCGACATTGAACGCCACGAATGGTTCCAGTTCGCGGTTGCCGACGATGCGCGCCAAACCCAGATTGAGGCGATCAAGTCGCAATATGACGAAGCGGTTGGCCTGATCGATGCCAAGTTCGACGACCGTAAAGAGAAGCTGGAGCGCGGCGACGAGCTGGCACCTGGCGTTCTCAAAATGGTCAAGGTCTTCGTCGCGGTGAAGCGCAAGCTTCAGCCGGGCGACAAGATGGCCGGTCGTCACGGTAACAAGGGTGTGATTTCGCGCATCCTTCCTGCCGAAGACATGCCGTTCCTCGAAGATGGTACGCCGGTTGACCTTGTGCTCAACCCGCTGGGCGTGCCTTCGCGTATGAACGTCGGTCAAATCTTCGAAACGCACCTTGGTTTTGCAGCACGCGGCCTTGGCATGGATATCGCCCAAAGACTCGAAGAGTGGAAAGCGGCCAATCCGAATGCAGCCGAAGACTACGCCGATGTGAAACCACCAGAGGCTGTCGTGGATCGTCTGAAAGACGTTTACGGCGAGCAGTATTTCGAGGATCTTGAAAGCCGTTCGACCGCAAACATCGTTGAGCTGGCGACCAACCTCTCTGCTGGTGTTCCCATGGGTACGCCGGTCTTTGATGGTGCGCGCGAGCCCGACGTGACCGATTATCTGGTCAAGGCCGGTGTCGATAGCTCGGGCCAATCGACGCTCTATGATGGCCGCACCGGTGAAGCGTTTGACCGTAAGGTGACCGTGGGCATTATCTACATGCTCAAACTGCACCACCTGGTCGACGACAAGATCCACGCACGGTCCATCGGTCCGTACTCGCTCGTCACGCAGCAGCCGCTGGGTGGTAAGGCGCAGTTTGGTGGTCAGCGCTTTGGTGAGATGGAGGTCTGGGCACTGCAAGCATACGGCGCTGCTTACACCTTGCAGGAAATGCTCACCGTCAAGTCGGACGATGTTGTCGGACGGACGAAAGTCTACGAGGCGATCGTCAAAGGCGACGACACCTTCGAGGCCGGCATTCCGGAGAGCTTCAACGTTCTCGTCAAGGAAATGCGCTCGCTGGGTATGAATGTCGAACTCACTTCGCTGGGAGACGGCGAAGAAGACGACGACGATTTCGGCGCGATTGCAGCGGAATAGAGGGAGCGGGCCATCCGGCCCCTCCCACCTTCCGTCCAAAAGTTTTCATCCCACAAGGGAACACAGTCATGAATGAACTGACAAAATTCACCAACCAGCTGGCCAAGCCGGAAACCTTTGACCAAATCCAGATCGGCATCGCCTCGCCAGAGCGCATCCGTTCGTGGTCTTTTGGCGAAATCAAGAAGCCGGAAACGATCAACTATCGTACGTTCAAGCCTGAGCGCGACGGCCTTTTCTGTGCGCGTATCTTTGGTCCGGTAAAAGACTACGAATGCCTTTGCGGCAAGTACAAGCGCATGAAGTACAAAGGCGTCGTTTGTGAGAAATGCGGCGTTGAAGTCACCGTTACCAAGGTCCGCCGCGAGCGTATGGGCCACATCGAGCTTGCGGCTCCTGTGGCGCACATCTGGTATCTCAAATCGCTGCCATCACGCATCGGCTTGCTGCTCGACATTCAGCTGAAGCAGCTTGAGCGTATTCTCTACTTCGAAAGCTATGTTGTGGTTGAGCCGGGTCTGACCCCGCTCGAGAAATTCCAGCTGCTCACCGAAGACGAACTGCTCGAAGCGCAGGACGAATATGGCGAAGACGCCTTCTCCGCCGACATCGGCGCAGAAGCGGTCAAGGTCATGCTGATGGAGCTGGACCTCGAGCAAGAGCGCGAAGACCTGCTTGAGGAACTCGCGACCACCAAGTCGACGCTCAAGCCCAAGAAGATCATCAAACGCCTTAAGGTGGTTGAGAGCTTCATTGAATCAGGCAACCGTCCTGAGTGGATGATCCTTGAAGTGATCCCTGTGATCCCGCCAGAGCTGCGCCCGCTGGTGCCGCTGGATGGTGGCCGTTTTGCAACGTCTGACCTCAACGATCTCTATCGCCGTGTGATCAACCGGAACAACCGTCTGAAGCGCCTGATTGAGCTTCGCGCACCGGACATCATCGTTCGTAACGAGAAGCGTATGCTTCAAGAAGCGGTTGACGCGCTGTTCGACAACGGCCGCCGCGGCCGTGTCATTACAGGCGCGAACAAGCGTCCTCTGAAGTCGCTGTCCGACATGCTGAAAGGTAAGCAGGGCCGCTTCCGTCAGAACCTTCTTGGTAAGCGCGTCGACTATTCAGGCCGTTCGGTCATTGTGACTGGTCCTGAGCTTAAACTGCACCAATGTGGTCTTCCTAAGAAGATGGCTCTCGAGCTGTTCAAGCCGTTCATCTACGCACGCCTTGATGCAAAGGGTCTTTCCATGACCCTCAAGCAAGCCAAGAAGTGGGTCGAGAAAGAGCGCAAGGAAGTCTGGGACATCCTTGACGAAGTGATCCGTGAGCACCCCGTTCTTCTGAACCGTGCGCCGACGCTTCACCGTCTTGGCATTCAGGCGTTCGAGCCCGTGCTGATTGAAGGTAAAGCGATCCAGCTTCACCCGCTGGTGTGTTCGGCCTTTAACGCTGACTTTGACGGCGACCAAATGGCTGTCCACGTACCGCTCAGCCTCGAAGCGCAGCTCGAAGCGCGCGTTTTGATGATGTCAACGAACAACATCCTTTCGCCTGCCAACGGCAAGCCGATCATCGTTCCGTCACAGGATATGGTGCTGGGTATCTACTATCTCTCGATGGAGCGTCAGGAAAAGACCCCTGAATACCTTGAGAATGAAGATGGCACCAAAGTCGAAAAGCTGCCGCGTTTTGCCGATATGGCCGAAGTGCACCATGCGCTTGAGACAAAGGCTGTGTCTTTGCACTCCAAGATTCTGGCACGCGTTCCGCAGGCGGATGAAGATGGCAACATCGTCATGACGCGCTTTGAAACGACGCCTGGCCGTATGTTGATCGGTGAATGTCTGCCAAAGAACCACAAGGTTCCTTACGACATCATCAACCGCCTTCTTACCAAGAAGGACATCGGTGACGTGATCGACGAAGTGTATCGTCACACTGGTCAGAAGGATACGGTCCTGTTCGCTGATGCCATCATGGTGCTGGGCTTCCGCCACGCATTTAAGGCGGGCATCAGCTTCGGCAAGGATGACATGATCATTCCAGACGCCAAGGAAGGCATGGTCGAAGAAACCAAGTCGCTGGTTGCTGACTATGAACAGCAGTATCAGGACGGTCTCATCACGCAGCAAGAGAAATACAACAAGGTCATCGACGCTTGGTCCAAGTGCGGCGATCTGGTTGCTGATGCGATGATGGCCGAAATTAAGGCGCAGCCTATCGACAAAGATGGCCGCGAGGCTGACATCAACTCGATCTACATGATGAGCCACTCTGGTGCGCGTGGTTCGCCAGCGCAGATGAAGCAGCTTGCCGGTATGCGCGGTCTTATGGCCAAGCCTTCGGGCGAGATCATCGAGAACCCGATCATCTCGAACTTTAAAGAAGGTCTTTCGGTTCTTGAGTACTTCAACTCAACCCACGGCGCCCGTAAGGGTCTGGCTGATACTGCGCTTAAGACGGCAAACTCGGGTTACCTGACCCGCCGTCTGGTCGACGTATCGCAAGACTGCACCATCGTTGAGAAAGACTGTAAGACCGAAAACGCGCTTGAAATGCGTGCCATCGTTCAAGGTGGTTCGGTCATCGCATCGCTCGGTGAGCGTATCCTTGGCCGTACCGTTGCCGAAGATATCGTCAACGCTGCAACTGGCGAAGTGATCGTCAAGGCTGGCACCATGGTCGATGAGCCGATGGTGAAGGATATCGAGGCGGCTGAAGTTCAGTCCGCTCGCATCCGTTCGCCGCTGCTTTGCGAAAGCGAGCAGGGCGTTTGCGGAACCTGTTATGGCCGTGACCTTGCACGCGGTACGCCTGTGAACATCGGTGAAGCTGTCGGCGTTATCGCTGCGCAGTCCATCGGTGAGCCGGGCACACAGCTGACCATGCGTACTTTCCACATTGGTGGTGCAGCGCAGCTCAACGAAACTTCGCACCTTGAAGCGATTTCGGACGGTAAGGTCGAACTTCGCGATATGCCGACGATCACCGATAAGAAGGGCAACATCCTGTCGCTCGCTCGTAACGGTGAAATCGCGGTTATCGATGCCGAGGGCCGTGAGCGTGAGATGCACAAAGTGCCTTATGGTACGGTCATCAAGTTCAAACACGGCGCGAAGGTCAAAGAAGGCGACCGCCTTGCTGAGTGGGACCCGTTCACTCTGCCGATCATCACCGAACAGTCGGGTGTGGTTAAGTATCAGGATCTGGTCGAGGGTACGACGCTCGAAGAGCAGACCGATGATGCAACCGGTATCGCGCAGCGCGTGGTCACCGAAAACCGCGCCACTGGCCGCAAGAAGAAGGAAGAGCTGCGTCCACGTATGATCCTTCAGGGCGAAGGTCAGACGGTGGAGGACGAGACCGATGCACAGCGCTATATGCTGGCACCGGGCACGACCCTCTCGGTCGAAGACGGTCAAACGGTTGAAGCTGGTGACATTCTTGCGCGTGCATCGCGTGAGGCTGCGAAAACCCGCGATATCACCGGTGGTCTGCCACGTGTGGCTGAACTGTTCGAGGCGCGTCTGCCAAAGGACATGTCGGTTATCGCCAAGATCTCTGGTAAGATCGAATTCGTTCGCGAATACAAGGCGAAGCGTAAGATCGCGATCATTCCAGAGGAAGGTGATCCAGTTGAGTACCTGATCCCCAAGACCAAGGTGATCGACGTGCAGGAAGGCGACTTTGTGAAGAAGGGTGATACCCTGATTTCCGGCGCGCCGAACCCGCACGACATCCTTGAAGTCATGGGTGTTGAGGCATTGAGCGAGTATCTCGTGAACGAGATTCAGGAAGTGTACCGACTCCAAGGCGTGAAGATCAACGACAAGCACATCGAGGTGATCGTTCGCCAAATGCTGCAAAAGGTTGAGATCACCGATGGCGGCGACACAACGCTTCTGCCGGGTGAGCAGGTCGACTACGCTGAAATGCTCGAAGTGAATGCCAAACTGACCAAGAGCAAGAAGCCTGCCCAGGGCACGCCGATCCTGCTTGGTATCACCAAGGCAAGTCTGCAGACCCGCAGCTTTATCTCCGCCGCATCGTTCCAGGAGACGACCCGCGTCCTTACCCAGGCTTCGGTTGAAGGTAAGAAAGACACGCTGATAGGCCTTAAGGAAAACGTGATCGTTGGCCGCTTGATCCCTGCAGGGACCGGCGCTGGCATGAACCGCATGCGTGTGACCGCCTCGAGCCGTGACGCGGCGTTGAAAGCGGCTTGGAAAAAGCAGCAAGACAAGCTTGCCGCTGCTGGTGTCAAAGAGGAAGAGCCTGCTGCTGATCCAGTGTCTTCGGAAGACGCGATGAAGGCAGCGATGGCTGCGGCAGCGCCGACCCCAGCCCCGGAAACGGACGCAGGGGACGCTGGCGAATAAGCCAAGCCAATAAACGCAAATAAGCAAATAAGAGGCCCCGCAGGAGCGATCCGGCGGGGCCTTTTTTGTGCCCGTTCAGATTGTGGTCTGGTTTGCGGGCATAGCGTGCCTGCTTATTTGTTGGAGGAGGGACTTTATGAAACGTTTGATTCTATTGGCTTGTGCGACCGCTATTGCCGCGCCGGCTGTGCCATTGACCGCGCAAGACACCGTCGTAGTGACCGGCGCGCGGCAAGACCGTTCTTCGCTCAACGCCTATCTCGCACCAAGCCGAAATGGCAGCGGCCCCTCCGCAATCGGGGTAACACGGCGCGCCGATTATTTCGTGACACCGCTGTTCGTGAGCTCAGATTCGCGCAATTTCGAAGAGCGCCGCGAAGAGCTCTTCACAATGCTGGGCGAAACGCTGAAGCGCGCTGAGGCTGAGGGAATTGATATAGTTGCAGGCCAGTATGGTCTGGAGCCTGTGACCATGGCGAACATGCGTCAGCTTCCCCTTGCAGGGGGCAACCGGCCAGACACCAACCGGGTACAGATTTATGCCCGCATCCCTTTGCGCGGCGACGATCCATCGGTGCGCGCGACATCTGAGCGGATCAATGAATTCGTTAAGGCGATCCCTGCGACGGGCCGGTCCTTTATCGACGTGGGCACAACCGGCCTCGCGATTGATGATCCTGAACAATATCGCCGGGCTGTCGTTGGTGAAATCGCCAAGGAAGCCAACGCCTATGCAAAGCTGTTTGGCAATGATTACGGCGTCTCGATCACCGGCCTTCACGGCGATCTGTATTTCCAGCAATCGAGCGAAACCGAGGTGTTCCTCTATATCGAGCACACATTCGACATTGCACCGAAACAATAGGGGATGCGACGGCACGAGTCCCCTTTTTCGCTCTTGCGAAGCATTTGCAATTAGGTCATGGTGTCTCTCAACAGTCGCATCGACTCGCGAAGGAGCACCATGACCCCTAAGAACCAGAGCCATACCTCGCGCCGCATCGAGACCAAGGCCACCATTGCAGACCTGACCGAGCCTCGCCTGATCGAGGCCGTCAACCCAATCGCGGCCCGGTTTCTCTATTCACTTCGCCTGATCGCGATCCATCACAAAGCGTCGCGTGATCCAGTGCCGGAGCTCGCCTCTCGGCTCAGCAGCTTTCAGGTGGCGGCAAAGGCGCTTGCCCTTGGTCAGACCGTGTCAATTGTCTGGCCCGAGTACATTCATGTCTCGCGGTTCTGTTGTTGCCAGATGACCCATGATGAGGTGACCATCGCCGCTATGATTGAAAGCGCATGCGAGCGCGACCGATCAGCTTTTGAGCGCTTGGGCGAAGGCTTTATCCGCCCTGATCGGATGGAGCGTTTATGGGACGGGATCCTGGCTTTGGTTGAGGCGGAACTTACTGCCTGTTGAACCTGCTTGCAGGAGTGCGCGTGGGGCTTTACCGGGGGCTCCATGGTTACAACGCGTTTCGCCCCTTCGCCCACGGGCCGGCTCCACGTCGGCAATATCCGCACTGCGCTCCACAACTGGATGCTTGCCCAAGAGGAAGGCGGGGAATTCATCCTGCGCATCGACGACACCGATGCTGAGCGCAGCAAAGAGGAATATGTCGATGCCATCCGCGCGGACCTCAAATGGCTGAGCCTCAACTGGACCAGAGAAGAACGCCAATCGACGCGCCTTGATGCCTACGAATCAGCGTTTCAAAGCTTGCGCGATGCTGGCCGGATTTATCCCGCTTATGAGACGAGCCAAGAGCTGGAGCTGAAGCGCAAGGTTCAGCTTGGGCGCGGTCTGCCGCCGATTTACGACCGGGGCGCGCTGGCAATGACCGACGAACAACGCGCGGCAAAGGAAGCAGAAGGCATCCAGCCGCACTGGCGCTTTAAGCTGGACCACGACGAGGCAATAGAATGGGTTGACGGCGTGCGCGGCAACACCAAGTTTGATGCAAAACTGTTGTCTGACCCGGTAATCCGCCGGGCTGATGGCTCGTGGCTCTATATGCTCCCATCGACCATCGACGATGTTGATATGGGGGTCACACAGGTCCTTCGCGGAGAGGACCACGTGTCCAACACCGCCGTCCAAATCCAGATGTTCACGGCCATGGGTGCGACCCCGCCCAAATTTGCGCATGAAGCGCTTTTGGTGGGTAAAGAGGGCAAGCTGTCCAAACGGCTGGGCTCGCTTGGCTGCGATGCGTTCCGTGAGAAAGATATCGAGCCGACCGCGATCATCGCCCTGCTTGCGCGTCTTGGCACGTCGCTTCCGGTAGAGCCGATTGCGGACCGCGCGACACTGCTTGAGACATTCGACCTTGGCACTTTTGGGCGCGCGCCTGCGAAGTTTGACGACGCTGATCTTGAGCGGATCAACACCGCCATCGTGCACGCCATGCCTTATGATGCGGTGAAAGACCGACTGCCAGAAGGCATGGACGAAGCAGGTTGGCACGCGGTGCAGCCCAACATTTCAACCGTTGGCGAGGTCACCGAATGGTGGCGCCTTGTCACTGGCCCAATTGAGAGCTGCGAGTTCTCGGATGAGGACAAAGCCTACCTTGCGCAGGCGGCTGAGACGCTGACCTGGGGTGATGACCCATGGGGCGCGCTGACATCCGCCTTGAAGGAGGCAACTGGCCGCAAGGGCAAGCCATTGTTCCTGCCCCTGCGCCAGGCGCTGACGGGTATGAACCACGGCCCCGACATGGGCGAGCTATTGCCGCTTATCGGCGAGGCCGAAGCAAAGGTACGGCTGGAGAAGGCGGCTAAGTAGTTCACCGCAAGAGACAAAACTGTCGAGTTTTGCCAAGTGCGAGTTGGACAAAACCAACTGACATTATATGAGAATTTCAAGTTCGACCAAAAGTTCGAACACACAGGGGACGGGATCGCAATATGAATACTTTGATTTTTTCTTCGCTGGCGTTTGCCATGGCGTCCGCGCCCACGCAGCAGGACACGGTTGAGCAAACCATTCAAGACGAGGCGATGCCGGTTGAGGTCGCAGCACCTCCCGCGCCTGCTCCGCTTCAAGTGAAGGCAAGAGCGACCGGCAATGCGAAACTGCCAGCCAACACCGAAGTGCTGCTCAAAACCAATCAGGAAATCACAACTAAGGGCAAGACCTGGTCCGAAGGCGATACCTTCGCCTTGAGCGTGGTTCATGATGTGCTGGTTGGCGACTATGTTGTCATTCCAGCGGGTGCGCGTGCGACTGGACGTATCACCTGGCTCACCAACAAAGGCATGTTTGGCAAATCCGGCAAGATGGACGTCGAGCTTGAGTATGTGACGGTCAATGGCCGCCGCATCGACCTTGAAGGCACCTATCGCCAGGAAGGCGAAGGCAACACTGTTGCAACGGTCGCTGGTGTGGTTGCTGTTCCGATCGCTGGCCTTTTCATCACCGGTCGCAGCGGTACGATCCCGCAAGGACGCGAGATGATGGCGACGACCGAGCGTGATATCGAACTGGCGATCCCAGCGAGCGAAATTACCGCTGGCGAGGCTCCTTTGGCGCCAATAGGCCGCGCAACCCAACCATGGGGCGATGCCGATGAAGCAGCAGAAGCCGAGGCTGTGAAAACGCTCGACGAAGCCGTCGACGAGGCCGCAGAAGCTGCTGAAGAAGCGGTAAGCGAAGACGCCGAGAGCTAATGCTCTGCGGGAATTGGAGTGGTCTGGTCTGGCCGGTTACGATCCCAGTCCCCGCCTGCGCTTCACGATCTTAGATACAGTGCAGTCCTCGTCCGTGTGAAGAACAAGCTCGGCGCCAATCTCTGCGCGCGCGACGAACACCACGGCCCGACCAGAGCCGCACAAAAGCCTCATCCGTCCGGGGTTTCTCTCTGCCAGGCGCGTCCAGTCGTTCGCATCAAGGATCTTGTCGGCTTGCCTTAGTGTCATGCCAGTTTCGACCCCGGCGTAGCTATCCAGAAACCGTTCGTC
This sequence comes from Erythrobacter longus, assembly GCF_000715015.1. GTDB lineage: Bacteria > Pseudomonadota > Alphaproteobacteria > Sphingomonadales > Sphingomonadaceae > Erythrobacter > Erythrobacter longus. The sequence continues at coordinate 171,077 of NZ_JMIW01000004.1, read as the reverse complement.
CTGTTGCCAAAACAGCGCCAAGAGCGTCATCAGGACTACCAGCCCAAGCCCGAGCAACAAGAACCTCACAGCGCGTTACTCCCCGCGCGCGTCCAGTTCTTTGCCCGACAGCGTCACCACATGGAGCACATTGGTCGAACCCGGCGTTCCAAACGGTACGCCTGCCAGGACAATCTGCTTCGATCCTGCCACGCCAAAGCCATGGCGAAGGGCCATGCGTTTGCCTTTGGCGATCATCTCTTCAAAGCTGCCGATGTCCTTCGTCACCACAGCATGCGCGCCCCATAACAGGGCGACGCGCCGCGCGGTCCTGACGCTTGGGGTAAGGACGAGTACGGGCGTATCGGGCCGCTCTCGCGAAACGCGGCGCGCGGTGGAGCCGGACGAGGTGAAGACGGTGATTGCGCTGATTGGCACGGTGTCGGCGATGGTCATGCAGGAGTGTGCAAGCGCATCAGAGGTCGTTGCATCGGGCCGAGTTTCGAGCAGGCGGACGCGTTCCTTATAGCCCTCGTCGTTTTCGATCTGGAGCGCGATTGCATTCATCATCGCCACCGATTCTTCGGGCCATTCGCCCGCCGCGCTTTCAGCAGAAAGCATCACCGCATCCGCCCCGTCATAAACCGCATTGGCCACGTCCGAGACTTCGGCTCTGGTCGGTATCGGGCTTTCGATCATGCTTTCGAGCATTTGTGTCGCCACAATAACGGGCTTACCCGCACGCCGCGTTGCGTTGACGATTTTCTTTTGCAAAGGGGGCACTTCGTAAGGTTCAAGCTCAACCCCCAAATCGCCGCGCGCGACCATAATGCCATCGGCCATATCGATGATGTCGGAAAGGCGATTGACCGCCATCGGTTTTTCAATTTTCGCGCAAAGGGCGGTATTGGTGCCCTTGTGCTCTGCGATTAGCTTGCGCGCCTCGGCCAAGTCCTCGGGGCGCTGAACAAACGAGAGCGCGATCCAGTCGGCACCGTGTTGCACGGCAAATGCCAGGTCCTTGCGGTCCTTATCGGTGAGTGCAGGGATGGGCACCTCGGCATCCGGGACGTTCACGCCTTTGCGGTCTGAGATAACGCCGCCGACTTCTGCGGTGCAAAAGATGCGCTCCTTGTCCGCCTCTTTGACGATCAGCTTGATTTTGCCATCGTTGATGAGAAGGCGCTGTCCGCGCTCCATAATCCCGAAAAGCTCAGGGTGGGGGAGGCACACGCGGGTTTCATCACCCGGCGTGGGGTCGCGGTCCAATGTGAAATGGCCCGAGTGGCGGATGACCGCGCGGCCTTCCTTAAACTCGCCAACGCGCAGTTTTGGCCCCTGAAGGTCGGCCAGGACCGCAATCGGGCGGGCAAATTCCTTTTCCAGATCGCGGATCGCTTTGATCGCTTTGGCGTGGTCATCATGATTGCCGTGGCTCATATTGACGCGGAAGGCATCCGCGCCCGCCTTGAACAGTTTGCGCAACATTTCCGGTGAGCGGCTGGCGGGGCCGATGGTGGCCAAAATCTTGACCTTGCGCCCGCGTGGGTTGATGCGTGGGTCGATTTTGGGGTCGATCCGAGTGTTATCGCGTTTTGTCATGGCGCTACTGATCCCTTTGGCCCATCACGTAATACGTTTGCTATGACACAGCCATATTGCAACTCAAGGAAAAGCCCGCATGAATACGAATACTCCCTCCGATCTTGACCAATTGGACGATGCCGTTGCTGCTTCTGCGTTCAGGCGTCTGGTGAGCCATCTCCAACATCGCCACGATGCGCAGAATATTGAGCTGATGGGCCTTGCCGGATTTTGCCGCAATTGCCTGGCGGACTGGATTCGCGATGCTGGTTTTGAAGGTGACAAGGCGACTGCGCGCGAGCTTATTCACGGGATGCCGATGGATGAGTGGAAAGCGACGCGGCAAAAGCCGGCGACCGATGAACAATTGGCAGCGATGGAAGCCAGTATCGCTCTTAACAAGCGGGACTGATCCGCCTCAGGAATTGTCCACCTCTCCGGCGCTCTCCAAATGGTAGAGCTCCACCTCGCCATATTTTTTGGGCAAAAGCACGCGGCCAACTGAGGTGAATTTGCACTCATGGCAATTGTCCATCAGCAGCGCTGCGGCAAAGCTTTCGGTGCAATAGACCCCGCCCACTGGCGTCACCGGTTCGATCCGCGCGGTGCGATTAACCTCGCCTCCGTACCATAAACGATTGCCTGTAATCCGGTCGGTGCCCACCCAGATCGGGCCATAATGCACCCCGATCCGCATCCCTGCGACCGCGCCAGAAGGGACCAGCCCGCGCGGAATATCGGACAGTGCATCTTGCAAGGCGAGGGCAACCGCTGCGGCTTTTTTGGGAGCATCGACGATCGCATAGACCGCGTCGCCCCACGTGTTGCGAAACTCCACATGGTCGCCGTAATCGCTCAACACCTGTCCGATGCGCCCCATGATGGTGTGCATGAATTCAGGCAACTCGCGTTCTCCCAGCCTCGAGAAGCCCTTGTAATCGGCAAAGATGATGGAGCGGATTTCGCGCTTGGTCCCATCGCCAATTTTGCCCCGTTTGGGAAAGCGCATATTGCGCGGTACTTTTCCAGCAGGGATCGTGACAGTCTTGCGCCCCAAACCCTGCCACAGCTTCATATCGGCCTTGGTTCCGGCCTTTCCGGTCGAAGAAAAGCTCGCAAACTCATCGGAAACAACCGCAATTTGATAGGCCTCGCAGTCGATCCCTTGCTCTCGGCGTTTTTCTGAACGCAATAAAGCAAGACCCATTGCGTAAAGCGTGTTGTAGGCGAATTGATTGTCGTCACCGACATAATCGCTCGGCGTTGCAAAACTGATTGTCTTCGCAGCGTTACGGCAGGCGTAATACCGTTCAGCCCAATCATGCCCGCCAGATGTCACGCTTTCGTCGATGAAGTCCTCTTCGGCAAAGGGCAGGACGACATTGAGCTCAGCCCCGCGTTTTAAAAGCTCTTCGGCAATGACAATGTCCGCGCCGCACGCCAGCGGGCCATACCCAACGGCTACGTCCAATTCATCAAGGTGGTTGCTGATACGCTGCGCAAGCGAGGTTTCCGCTTCGCTTCCTGAATTGAACATATGGCCGCAAAAGACGATGACACTGCCACTTGCCCCAGCTTCACAGGGCACGGCTTCAAGCTGGTCGGGTATCATGCGCCCATCCCTTTGGCATATGCAGCCTTTACCGCCTCATCGCTGAGTTCGATTTGTCTGATCACTGGCTGGCCCCCACTGCATTCCCCACTGCATTCCCCGCTGGATTCCATGCTGCATTCCCCGCAGCGCCAACCCTACAATATCGCGAACCTTGTGCAAGTTGTGGGTAGACCGGTGGAGAAGAACAACACTAAAGCTGCAAGGAACGGCGTCTCCTGTTAGGGCCTCGCCAACTGTTTAAACCGATTCTTTGGAGAACCCCGACGATGGCCGAAGCCACCGATGACCGCCTGCGCCTTCTGATCGAACGCATCGAACGCCTTGAAGAAGAAAAGAAGGGCATCGCCGATGACATTCGCGATGTTTATGCTGAGGCAAAGGCGGTGGGATATGACACCAAGATCATGCGCCAGATCATCAAGCTTCGCAAAATGAAGCCGGATGAGCGGTCCGAGCAGGATATGGTGCTTGAGACGTATAAAGCCGCGCTTGGCATGGGCTAGGCCTGTGGGGCCAGCGTATCAGGCTGGCCCATACAGCATTGTCGTCTCTCCCACGATTGGCAGCATATAAAGTCCGCTGCCGGTATCGCCCCCGCCTACCTTGTGCATCGTTTCACCGCGCACATCCTTGCTGACTTCCGAAAAGTCGCTGAGGTCGAGGGAACTGGTGCTGAACGAACCAAAGCTTGCGCGCGACATGCAGCTGGCCAGGTCGTCCATCACAGCAAGGGAAAGATAAGGCGCTTGCTTGGTGCCGCCCTCATAGCGCACTGTTTTGCTGAGCTTTCCAGCCATTTGCCGCTTGCACGCGGGCAAGAGGCTTCGCACTTTTTCCCGGCAACCGTCATCAATACACGCTTTGGCAAAAACAAGGCCGGGCTTGGTGTAGGTGCATTCTGGACCCGCACCACTGCCCGATTGGCCTGAGACGATTAGGAGCGGAACCGCGAGGGCTGCTCCAAGAAGATATTTGTCCATGTCGCCACATATAACACTGCCGATTCTACCGATTGCTGAAGAACTATGTTTAACGCTGAAAATCTTTCGCGGCGTTGATTTTGGGCGTCGCTGCTCTATTTGGCTAATACACCCAAACGAGGAGGAGAGTTCTCATGGCAGGACAATGGAAAGACGCGCGCGGCGTGCTTGTTACGACTACACCAACGGTCGAAGGCCACCCGATTCAGGAATATTGCGGCATTGTCGTTGGCGAAGTGATCGTTGGCGCAAACCTGTTTCGTGATCTGTTCGCCAATATCCGCGACATCGTGGGCGGGCGTTCGGGCAGCTATGAACGCATCCTAAAACAAGCGCGCGACGAGGCGATTGCCGAATTGCAAGCCGAAGCCGCGTCCAAGGGCGCAAATGCGGTTGTAGCGATTGACCTTGATTACGAGGTTGTCGGCGACACTGGTTCCATGCTGATGGTCTCGGCCAGCGGAACCGCAGTTAAGATATAGGCTCTGGCCAAGCGTGAAGCTTGCATCTGGCAGCCTCTGTGCTGATTGCAATGGCGGCAAGCAGCGGCGAGGTTCTTCAGTCTGCTTGATCCGCCGTCAGCAAGCGGTCTCAAATGCTCGATGGTCGCTTCCAATGGAGAGCCCTTTGGACCGAAAACTCGCACGCAGTAGCAGCAGCGATGCTTCTGTTTGACGACCAAGTTTTGCCTTATTCGGCGCCTTTTTTTGTAATCCATAAGGTCACGTTGGCACGCAACCTAGCAAGTAGGAAAACAGATATTGGGGCTTCCTAACCCAACTGCCCGGCAATGGCGGCAATGGTGATCGCGGTTGCGTTATGCGCTGCGTGGAGCGCGATTGCCGCCCATAATGCAAAGCGCACCCGGACATAGCCAAGCATCGCGCCTAGGATAAATTGCGGCAACACCAGCGGCAGCAGGATCGCAAGCGAGCCTTCATCAAAGTTGGCGAGGTGGACCAGCGCGAAGCTTATCGTGGCGAGCCAGAAGAACACCGGGAAACCGCGCGCAAACCAATCCATCGCGGGTCTTGCTCGCAATATGAAGAGCGCGGCGAGCGCTGCGATTATGGCTGCAAGGCCGATCAATGCGCCGACGGCAGGGGCCGATGTGTGGAGGAAGAGTGCACCGCTCGCTCCGGCTGCAATCAGCATCAACGCCGCAATTGGACCGGGTTTGCCCGATAGCCAGCCGCGAAAGACAATTTCTTCCATGACCGGCGCGCCGACCACCACAGCAAAGATAATTCCCGGCGTGAATTCCATCCCCGCAAGCGCAGTTTCCGGGATGTAAACGCCGGCTGCGATCAAAGCGCTGGCAAGCCCGATCAGGACAAACATGGCCGCCATATCCAGCGCAAAGATCCGTGCAAGGACTGTAGGCGCGCCCTCATTCTGGACCCCCACGTCAAGGCTGGGCCGCTTTAGAAATGCGCCGAAACGCCTCCATTCACCAATGATCGAAGAAGCCGGGGCAAAAAGCGCAAGATCGCGCTCAGCGCCGCCAAAGGTAGCCTCGATTTCAGATGGCGAAATCGGCTCAGAGTTGGGGGTTGTCGTCATGTCGCTCATGGGGCTAATGCATGCCCACTTATTCACGCTTAAAACAGCGCAAAAAACGCAAACCGACCAAATCTTTGGCAAAAAGAGTTTTCAAATGGCAGGCCATTCCAAATTTAAGAACATCATGCACCGCAAGGGTGCGCAGGACAAGAAGCGCTCTAACCTGTTTTCTAAATTGAGCCGGGAAATCACCGTTGCTGCGAAGATGGGCACGCCTGATCCCGATATGAACCCGCGCCTGCGCCTTGCGATCAACACCGCCAAAACGCAATCCATGCCCAAGGACAATATTCAGCGCGCAATCGACAAAGCAGCGGCGGCAGACGGCGAAAATTACGAAGAGGTCCGCTACGAAGGCTATGGCCCCGGTGGCAGTGCGATCATCGTTGAGGCTCTGACCGACAACCGCAACCGCACCGCGACAGCGGTCCGCACCGCATTCAGCAAAAATGGCGGCAATCTGGGCACCGAAGGGTCTGTTGCCCACGGGTTCGAACGGCTTGGCTACATTGAATATGGCGCCGAAGCTGGTGACGAGGATAAAGTGCTTGGCGCAGCGCTGGAAGCGGGCGCACAAGATATCACATCTTCGGATGATGGCCATGAAATCTGGACCGTAGCCGAAGACCTTCACGCTGTGGCCGATGCGCTTGAAAAGGCGCTTGGAGAGGCGAAAGAGGTCAAGCTTGCGTGGAAGCCTAACCTGACCGTTGATATGGATGAAGACGGTGCAGGCACGCTTTTGAAGCTGATCGATGCGCTTGAGGATGATGACGATGTGCAAACCGTCTGGGGCAATTACGAAATCAGCGATGAAGTGATGGATAAACTCGACGCTTGAAGAAGCTCGAGCTGCTTTTTCTCGCGACGCTTTTGGCGGCTTTCGCACTGGCGATTGTGTGGCGGCTTGGATTTATGGTGGGGCTTTGAATCTTTCCCTCCCGCTTGCGGGAGGGGTCAGGGGTGGGCATGGGCCTGCAAGGCCCACCCCGCTGCGACTAAGGCTCGCCGGTGGCTCGCCAAGTCTCGCGACCCTCCCGCGGGCGGGAGGGTTGGGAATAAAGTGACTATAATTCTAGGCCTTGATCCATCGCTGACCTGCACTGGGTGGGGCGTCATCCGCAGCGAAGGCTCGCGCCTGACCCATATCGCCAATGGTCAGATTAAAACCCATGCGAAGGCTCCCATGGCTGAACGCTTGGCGCTGCTGCACGGCGGTATTGCGAGCGTTATTGCCGAGCATCGCCCGGACCGTGCCGCGTGCGAGGAGGTTTTCGTCAATGAAAACCCTAAGTCGACGCTGAAACTTGCTCAGGCGCGCGGATGCGTCTTAGCGGCGTGCGGGGGCGCGTCACTCAGTGTGAATGAACACGCCGCGCGGCTGGTGAAAAAAGCGGTTGTGGGAACAGGCGGCGCTGACAAATCGCAGGTCGGCGCGATGATCAAGGTGCTTTTGCCCGGCGCAAAAGTGGTCGGGACAGATGCGGCTGATGCCCTAGCGGTCGCGATTGCAGATGCGCATTTGGGCCGCCAGCCAGGCCAGAGTTAGACGCCCGCTGACTGGAACCCGTCATCCTCTTCATCATCGTCAAACAAGACGTCCGACGATTTGGCAACAAATACGGTTGCCCACGTCCCGAGAATGGCTGCGAGGATGAAGTAGACCGGAGCGCTCGCGCCCACTTGTTCGCCCTCTGCGCTACGTCCTATTCCGGGCTGCGATTGGGCTGAGCTGTAAGATGAGCTGTAAACAGGGGCATTGTCCCCGGCGCGCGTGCCAGCGCTGGCCGCAACAGGAGCAAAGCCAAGCGAAATGGCGCCAGCGGCAAGAGCGAGTTTTGCCAGAGCGGATTTAAAAGGCGTTTTGGTCATGGTCTTCCCTAAGATTCAACCCCTCCTTAAGGACAAACACTAAAGGGTCCGTTAAGCGCGATCGCTGCCCCTTAAAAAGGCTGCCCCCTTGAAAATTGGCTCCGAAGACGTTGGCCCTATAAACAGGCGAAGCATGCGCGAAATTGGCCCTGTTGTCCGGCTGGAGCTTGGGCTAGAGCGTGCTCGCTGAAGCGAATTCTTTGCCCAAAGGACCAAGCCCTCAATGACCATCCACCTTTACGGCATCCCCAATTGCGACACCGTCAAGAAGGCGCGAAATTGGCTCGATGCTAACGGTCTGGAATACGCATTCCACGACTACAAGAAAGAGGGCGCTGATGCTGGCAAAGTGGCCTCCTGGATCGCGGGCAAGGGCGTAGACATTGTGCTCAACAAACGCGGCACCACATTTCGCAAATTGTCCGATACTGAAAAAGCGGATGCGGCTGATAGTAACAAAGTCGTAGCCTTGCTTGTTCAGCACCCCTCTATGATCAAACGCCCAGTGGTAGAGCACGAAAATGGCATCCTCGTGGGTTTCAAGGAAGATGAATGGTCCGCTTGTTTTTTGTGAGTGCGTTTGCCGCGCTCCTTATGGTTTCCGCTCCCGCAATGGCTACAGGTGATCCCTTGATAATCGCACACAGAGGCGCCAGCGGCGACCGGCCCGAACACACTCTTGCCGCTTACGAGCTGGCGATTGATCAGGGAGCCGATTTTATCGAGCCTGACCTTGTGGTGACCAAGGATCTGGAGCTTGTCTCTCGCCATGAGAACGAGCTGTCAGGCACAACAGATGTGGCAGGCCGCGAAGAATTTGAGCATTTGCGCCGCGAGAAGACCATCGATGGCCAGCGCGTGGCCGGCTGGTTCGCAGAGGATTTCACTCTTGAGGAATTGCGCACGCTTCGCGCCAAGGAACGCGTGCCCGCAAGCCGCCCTGCAAACACGCGCTTCAACGGTCTGTATCAGGTTCCAACCTTTGAAGAGATCGTCAAACTGGTCCGTGCAAAAGAGGCCGAGACGGGCCGCAAAATCGGCCTTTACCCTGAGCTTAAACACCCCAATTTCATGCTTGAGGCGGAAGGTATCGACATGGTCGACCTGATGCTGCGCGAACTTCGCAACTTGGGGATTGAACCAAGCGACCCGATTTTCATCCAATGCTTTGAAGTGGGCACTTTGCGCCGCCTGAACCAGCGCAGCGACTATAAGCTTGTGCAATTGATCCACCCCGAAGGTGGTCCGGTGGACGAGCCCGAAATGCGCTATGCCGAGATGATTACGCCCAGCGGCTTGGCGGAGCTTGCGACTTACGCCGATGGGATCGGGCCATGGCTTGGCTATGTGATCGACCCTCAAACATTGGAGCAAACATCATTGGTGGCAGATGCAAAGGCCCAAGGATTGGCGGTGCACCCATGGACCTTGCGCAAGGAAAACGGGTTTCTTCCCGAAAGCTTGCAAAACGAAGGCGGGCCTTCGGCAGATGGCAAGTGGCGGATGCTATGGGCAGCAGCGCTTGCGAGCGGGGCGGACGGTTTCTTTACCGACAATGTGAAAGAGTTTGTCGCCCTTGTGGAGCAAGAGGATGGCCGCTGACCCATCCGCCTTTGCGACGCTTCCCCGCGACAAGCCGATCATCGTGTTTGACGGCGTGTGCGTGTTGTGCACGGCAAATGCGCGCTTTGTTTTGAAGAATGATCGTGAGGGCCGGTTTCGGCTGGCCGCCATGCAGGACGACGCGGGCGCTGCGATCATGGTTCACGCGGGGCTTGATCCCGATGATCCCACAAGCTTTATCATCCTCGACCCTGAGAGTGAGGGCGGGCGCATCTGGATGAACAGCGATGCGGTGCTGCATATGTGGTCGCAGCTTGGGCTTCCGTGGCGCGCAGCGGTGATTTTCCGCATCGTCCCGCGCTTTCTTCGCGATCCCGTCTACAAGCTCATCGCGCGCAATCGTTACAAATGGTTCGGCAAACGCGAGGAATGCTGGGTGCCGAGCCCCGAGCAGGCCGCGCGAATCTTGTAGCAGAATCGTCATGCTGAACTTGTTTCAGCATAACCCTTTGAGCTTGGTGGCCGGGTCGACGTGTTATCCTGAATCAAGTTCAGGATGACGAGGGAGGTCGGACTAACGCTTCACCCGCGCGCTCAAAATGTAATTGAGCACCTCGTCATCGGACAGGTGCAGGCCCTTGCCCGGCCGCCATGCGATGCCGCGCCGCTCTGTCACTTCAAAGCCAAGCTCTGCGAGGAGCTCTTCCAGTTCTTCTGGCGTGATAAAATCTTTCCAATGGTGCGTGCCTTTGGGGACATATCCCACTGCCTCTGCCGCGCCGACAAGCAGCACGCGCGAGGCAGCCGTACGGTTGGGGGTGGAAAGCACGAGCAATCCGCCCGGTGCCAGCCGGTCCGCCACATCGCGCAAGAACGCGCGCTTGTCCGCGACATGTTCGACCACCTCAAGGCTGGTAACCAGATCAAAGGTGCCAATATCGAGCGATGCGACCTCTCCCGCAATATAGCGGATGTCGAGCCCGCCCGCCTCGGCGTGAGCGCTGGCGGCCTGAACATTGTCGGACGCTGCATCGACGCCGGTCACTGCTGCGCCAAGCCGGGAAAGCGGTTCACACACCAACCCCGCGCCGCATCCAATGTCGAGCGCGGTCTTGCCCGCAAGCGGCCTGATCCCTCGCGCATCTGTCCCAAAATGCGCATCAACCGCTGAACGGATGAAGGCAAGGCGTACCGGGTTCACCTGATGCAGGCTCGCCATTTTTCCCTTCGGGTTCCACCAGTCTTTTGCAAGATCAGCAAAGAAGGCGGCCTCTTCGGGACGGATTGTTACGTCAGATGTGTTTGCGTTTCCCATAGACCCTCGTTAGCAGCGCGAACGATACTTAACTAGCGGGAGCTTCATGGGCTTGGCCGAGAAAAAGCAAAGAATTGTGATGAAGTTTGGCGGGACCTCGATGGCGGGGACCGAGCGGATTCGCCGCGTCGCCAATATTGTGCGCGCACAGGCCGCAAACAACTCCGAGGTCGCCGTTGTCGTCAGCGCGATGGCGGGCGAAACCGATCGCCTCGTCAATTTCTGCCGCGAGGCCAATGCGCTGTATGATCCGGCGGAATATGACGTGGTTGTATCGAGCGGCGAGCAGGTGACCAGCGGGCTTCTGGCGCTCACTCTGCAATCGCTGGGCTGTAAAGCACGCAGCTGGCTTGGCTGGCAAATGCCGATGAAGACGGTTGAGGCCCATTCAAAGGCGCGTGTCTCCACCATCGATGCCCCCGATATGATCGCCAGCATGGAAGCGGGCGAAATCGCCGTTTGTCCGGGCTTTCAAGGTGTCTCGGATGAGGGCCGTGTGACGACCCTTGGCCGAGGCGGCTCTGATACGTCGGCGGTCGCTGTGGCGGCGGCGGTGAAAGCGGATCGCTGTGACATTTATACCGATGTGGACGGGGTCTACACCACCGACCCGCGCATTGTGGCGAAAGCGCGCAAGCTCAAAGCGGTCACTTACGAAGAGATGCTTGAACTCGCGTCCGTCGGGGCAAAGGTCCTTCAGACCCGATCTGTGGGACTTGCGATGAAAGCAGGCGTGCGCATCCAGGTGCTCTCCAGCTTTGTGGGCGAAGATGCCGTCCCCGCTGATGAACTGCCCGGCACATTGATTGTGTCGGATGAAGAAATGGAACTCATGGTCGAAAGGGGCGAAATGGAACGCCAACTTGTAACCGGTATCGCACACGACAAGAACGAAGCCAAAGTGACGCTCACCCGCGTGCCCGATAAGCCTGGCGCTGTGGCCGATATCTTTGCCCCGCTTGCGGACGCTTCGATCAATGTCGATATGATCATTCAGAACGTCGGCCGCGACAAAGGCGAAACCGACGTGACCTTCACCGTGCCGGGCGCTGACCTTGCCCGCACACAGGCGCTTTTGGATGACCGACGCGAAGACATCGGTTTCAACCGCATCATCACAGACAGCAAAGTGGCCAAGATTTCCGTGGTGGGCGTCGGCATGAAAAGCCACGCCGGCGTTGCCAGCACCATGTTCAGCGCGCTGTCGGATCGCGGCATCAACATTCAGGCAATCTCGACCTCCGAAATCAAGGTCAGCGTGCTGATTGATGAAGACGAAACCGAACTTGCCGTACGTGTGCTTCACACAGCTTACGGCCTCGACGCAGCCGACTAATCGACCCGCTAATCATGCTTCTGGGCATTGGATTGGTAACGCTTAACCTCATAAGGGCGCGTTCCAGCGCAATTAACCTTGTTTGCTAACCGCGCCTTTACCTTTTTCGCCGGAATCTGGCTCCTCCACATAGGAGCCTTACGTAATGGCGTTGAAAGCCCACCTCGAAACTGTTGATAGCGAAGACGGCGTTACTCTTGATGGCAGGCGGCACCCGCGCCGTGCTTTGACATTGCAAACGCAGGCGGTCTCCCAAGGCGGTAGGCCAGCCAATGTAACGATCCACAACCTGTCAGCAGCCGGCCTTCTTATCGAGACGCAGCTTGAGCTGATCCCCGGGGACCGGCTGGCGATTGGCCTTCCTGATGTGGGCCCGGTGGGAGCAGAGATCGTATGGGTGAGCGAGCAGCTTTATGGCTGCGCATTTGAACAGGCTTTGGGAGAAGCCGCGCTTGCCGCCACGCAGTTGCAATCAGAACCTCTTGGAAGACACCAGGCGCCCAGTGCACAGCCTCAGACGGCAGCGCCTTCGTTTGGTCGCTCCTCCAACAGCGCTCAATTTGGGCAGCAACTCAATCGCCTTCGCCGCGAACGTTCCATGACATTGGAACAAGTCGCCAATGCCTTGGGGGTCAGCAAACCAACCGTTTGGGCATGGGAAAAAGGCAAGGCTCGCCCCCTGCCAGAGCGTATTAGCGCTATCGCTCAAGTACTTGGCATTTCGGAAGCCGAATTGTCGGGTTCCAGCGACCAAAAGAAGAGTGAAAACCTGGTTGAGGAATGTCGCTTACGTATAGCTTCGGAGTATGGAACCAGCCCGGAATGTGTTCGTATAATGATCGAAGTTTGAGGCGATTCCGATCAGCCGAGGCTTACATGGGATAGAACACTTTTGTCGATTTATGGTAAACGGAGATCACGACGATTCGTTTTTTAGTTCAGTTACTTAGCGTTAGCTAACAGGTCGCATAACAAGCTCATAAAAGAGTAGAGATTTTCTCATCATTGGCCTTTGAAAGTTAGTTTACGCTGTGTCTTTACTCTGAATGAGTCGGACGGGGTTGTAGTTGATTATTCGGGGGCAGACTGCATGACTATGCATTCTCATAACGCAGGCGCTTGCGCGCCACAAATACAAGAGTGTGACCCGGCAGATGATATTCTCATTCGCCTTGATCGCGCCGGTTTTATCGTAAACGCATCGCAAAACGCGAGGCAGCTTGGCATCGATTTTGAAGCGCTGCTTTTAATGCCGCATATCGCCGATTTTGCGGTCGCTGATTTTCAGCACAAAGTGACGCAATACTTTGAACACGTAATCGCCGGAGAGTGCGAAGAAGAGGCTATCGAATTTCCGATTGTCACCCCTCACAGCACCGATGAATTTGGCTCGGTCGCCTCTCAACAAGGTATGCAGTGTTCCGAGCACGACCAGCAATGGTGCCTGTTAAAGCTCAGTTGCATCGGCAATGATGGGCAATCGGGCCGCGGCGCGCTTGGCACTTTGCAATTGGTTGAGCGCAAATGTGAAACCACCTGTCATTTGGAAACTCCGCGGATAAGTGACCGGTTGACAGGGCTTGCTGATCGCCGCGCATTTGTTCGCTGCCTAGATGGAAGTCTTGCTCTGAATGAAACGGCGAGCGTTGCGATCTTTGCGATCGACGGCATGCGCGCGATTTATATGCAGTACGGCCAAACAACCGCCGATGAGGTCAGGTGGGGATTTGCTCGGTTTCTTGAGACGATTGCGGATCAGGACCATATCTTGGCCCAGGTCGATGATGAGCGATTTGGCGTTATCCTGCCCGGTATGGCTCCGAGGGCAGCGCGCGAATGGGCAGCTGATGTGCTGCAGGTTTTTGCTGGGCTTGCGATGCCTGAAAGCGGATGCAAGCCGGAGTTTGGCGCAAGCGCAGGCATTGCAAAGGCGGCGATGAGCCCGGAATGGACGATCCGACAAGCTGAGCTTGGCTTGGTGATGGCGCGCGCTGCAGGAGGCATGCAAACTGCGATTTGCCGGCCGCATTCCAACCTGTTGAGTGGCCACCTGATCGAACGGGCGATGGAGAATGTGGTGGTGCGTGCTTCGCGCCGCGCAGGTTAACCGGTTTGTTTGGCGCGGCACCCATTGCCGCGTGCCTGACACAGAAAGGGCGATTTGAACGTACTTGGAGGCGGGCTTCCACTACGCTAAGCCTGCGCGCCATGTCACACACTGCCACCATCCTCCTTCTGGGCTCAGGCGAACTGGGCCGCGAATTTGTCATTTCAGCCAAGCGTTTGGGCGCCCGGGTCATTGCTTGCGATGCTTATGACAATGCCCCCGCCATGCAAGTTGCCGATGCGCGCGAGGTTTTCTCCATGCTCGACGGCGCGGCTTTGCGCGTCGCTGCTGAAAAACACCGCCCCGATTATATCGTCCCCGAAATCGAAGCGATCCGCACCGAGGTTCTGGGCGAACTTGAAAGCGAGGGCTTTAACATTGTTCCCTCTGCGCGCGCGGCACAGCTGACCATGAACCGCGATGCCATCCGTGATTTGGCAGCGGGCGAGCTTGGCCTCACCACCTCGCGCTATCGCTATGCGACCAGCCTTGAGGAAGTGCGCGCGGCGGCTGAGCACTCGGGTTTCCCTTGCGTGATAAAGCCTGTGATGAGCTCGTCGGGCAAAGGGCAGAGCAAGGTCGATAACGCCGAGGGTCTCGAAGAAGCGTGGGATTATGCTTGCGCAAATATGCGCGGCGACAGGGCGAGGGTGATCGTCGAGGAGTTCATCGCCTTTGACTATGAAATCACGCTTCTGACCGTGCGCCACAAGAATGGCATCAGCTTTTGCCCGCCCATCGGCCACAGGCAAGAACGCGGCGATTATCAGGAAAGCTGGCAGCCCACGGCAATGTCGCAAGGCGCAATTGCCAAGGCGCAAGAGATGGCCGTCAAAGTCGTCGAGGCGCTTAAAGGGGGAGGCAAGGGCTGGGGCCTGTTCGGGGTCGAGTTCTTCGTTTGCGGCGACGATGTAATCTTTTCGGAAGTTTCGCCCCGGCCGCACGACACCGGCATGGTTACCCTCGCAAGCCAGGATCTGACCGAATTCGACCTCCACGCCCGGGCCATCCTTGGCCTGCCCGTGCCAGCGACCATCCACGCCCGCCCGTCGGCTTCCGCCGTGATCCTTGCAGACCGCGACAGCGAGGACTTCGGCTTTGAAGGGGTGGATGCAGCGCTCGCGGTCCACGACACCGCCGATGTCCGCATTTTCGGCAAGCCTGCTACGCGCCCCTATCGCCGCATGGCTGTCGCGCTTGCCAAGGGTCAGGATACAGAAGAAGCACGCGCGCTTGCTGCCGCTACGGCACGAGGGGTGCGTATTGTGTATCACGATTGATCTTTGCGCAGGCGCCGCTTAAGCGAGCCTTCCTATGAGCAACTATTCAAAAACCGCTGCCATGATGCAGCGCGGCACCGACTTTCTCGGCTGCGAAACCGCCATCCTTTGCGGCGCGATGAGCTGGGTGTCTGAGCGCAATCTTGTCTCCGCCATTTCAAACGCTGGCGGCTTTGGCGTGATTGCTTGCGGGGCAATGACGCCTGACCTGCTCGATGCCGAAATCGCCGCAACCAAGGCGATGACGGACAAGCCCTTTGGCGTGAACCTCATCACCATGCACCCGCAATTGTTCGACCTTATCGAGGTCTGCAAGAAATACAGCGTTAGTCACGTCGTGCTCGCAGGTGGCATCCCGCCCAAGGGCAGTGTCGAAGCGATCAAGGCGTTTGGCGGCAAGGTCATCGTCTTTGCGCCCACACTGGCACTCGCGAAAAAGCTGCTGCGTTCTGGCGGCGATGCCTTGGTGATCGAAGGGATGGAGGCAGGCGGCCACATCGGCCCGGTTGCCACAAGCGTTCTGGCACAGGAATTCCTGCCCGCCTTGGCCGAAGATCATGTGGTCTTTGTCGCAGGCGGCATTGGCCGGGGCGAGGCGATTGCGAGCTATCTTGAGATGGGCGCTTGCGGTGTTCAACTGGGAACACGCTTCGCCTGCGCATCTGAAAGCATTGCGCACCCCGATTTCAAAAAGGCGTTCTTCCGCGCCAAGGCCCGCGATGCAGAGGCAAGCGTCCAAGTGGACCCGCGTCTCCCCGTGATCCCGGTGCGCGCGCTCAAAAACAAGGGCACCGAGGAATTCACCAAAAAGCAGATCGAAGTGGCTGGAATGCTCGACCGCAAGGAAGTCGATATGGGCGCAGCACAGCTTGAAATCGAACACTTCTGGGCAGGGGCCTTGCGCCGCGCGGTGATTGATGGCGATATTGAAAATGGCTCTCTTATGGCTGGTCAATCGGTCGGCATGGTGACCAGCGAAGAGCCTGTCGCAGACATCATCACGCAGCTGATGGAGCAATGCGAAGCGGCATTGGCAGGAAGGTGACCCCGATGAGCGAGGACCAACCCCAAGAATTCCCGCTGCCCAATGCCTCTACCGACCTTTCGGGCCATGTGGCTTTGGTGACTGGGGCATCTTCCGGATTTGGCGAGCGATTTGCTCGTGTGCTCGCCAGCCAGGGCGCAAGCGTTGCCTTGTGCGCGCGGCGGGTAGACCGGCTTGAGGCGCTCGCAGCGGAAATCAATGCGTCCGGCGGCAAGGCTGTCGCTATCGAAATGGACGCAACCGATGCGGATGCTCTGATCAACGCAGTCGAGACTGCTGAGCGCGAGCTTGGCATCGTTGATATCCTCATCAACAATGCGGGCATTCCCGATGCACAGCGCGCGCACAAGATGGAGTTGGAACTCATCGACCGGGTGCTGGGCGTGAACCTGCGCGCGCCGTGGATTCTTTCATGCGAAGTGGCGAGGCGGCTGCTTGAGGCCAATAAACCGGGACGCATCGTCAACATCTCCTCGACCGCGCATTACCGCTATGACGGGGGCGGGGCGGCGCTTTACGCGACCACTAAAACCGCGCTTGCCCGGATGACCGAAACGCTCAGCGTCGAGTGGTCCTATGCCAATATCAACGTGAATGCGATTTGCCCCGGTATGTTCGTGACCGAGATGACCGACGGCATGTTTGAACGCATAGGTGATCCGCGCCCGATGCTGGCCCGCAAACGCGTGCCGGTGCCCGCGCAAATGGACTCAACGCTGCTCTATCTCGTCAGCCCGTCTAGCGAATGCGTGACCGGCGCTGTCATCAAGGTTGATGATGGCCAATCCGCGCGCATGAAGATGTGAGCGCAGCCCACTTATGAGCTCTCCTCTAGTTCTGACGCTGACCTGCGCCGACCAGACCGGCATCACTGCGCGGGTGACTGCGTTCCTCTTTGAGCGTGGATGCAATATCCTCGACGCCCAGCAATTTCGCGATTCCACCAGCGACCGCTTTTTCATGCGAGTGGCGTTTGACCCGCTCGGCACCAATGCGGATGAGCTTCGCGGCAGTTTTGCAAAGCTTGGCGCGGAATATGCGATGGAGTGGAAGATCGTCGCTCTCGATCGTGCGCGCCGGGTGATTATCATGGTGTCCAAGGGCGACCATTGCCTTGTCGACTTGCTTTATCGCCTGCGGGTGGGGGAGCTGAACATCGAGCCGGTGGCGATTGTTTCCAACCACCCGCGCGAGGTCGCCATCCGCACTGACATTGGCGATATTCCGTTCCACCACGTGCCCGTGACCAAGGAAACCAAGCCGCAAGCCGAGGCGCGGGTGCGCGAAATTGCAGCTGAGACCGAGGCTGAACTGGTGGTGCTTGCGCGGTATATGCAGATATTCTCTGATGAGCAGTCTGCGCATTTCGCAGGGCGATGCATCAACATCCACCACTCGTTCCTGCCCGGCTTCAAGGGCGCGCGGCCCTACCACCAGGCGCATGAGCGCGGGGTCAAGATCATCGGGGCGACCGCTCACTTTGTAACAGCGGACCTCGATGAAGGACCGATCATCCACCAGGATGTGGAGCGCATCACCCATTCTGACAGCCCCGCTGACCTGGTGCGCAAAGGCCGCGACATCGAACGCCGCGTGCTGGCCGAAGCGGTGCGTTTGTTCGCAGGGGAGCGTGTGCTGATGAACGGCAACCGCACGGTGGTATTCCGGGGTTAGGCGCCCCTCACCGCCAAATCACCTTCGCGCCACTTTCTTGGCGCCCCCTTTTTTATCGGCCGCCTCCAAAGCCTTGTCCTCGTTTGCCCGCTGGATGACATAGGCGCGAATTGCTTCGATTTCGTCCTTGGACATGGAGGTCGCAAAGCTCGCCATGCCGTTGTCTTTGAGGATGCCATCGTGGACCACCGCCTGCCAGCTTTGCGCATCGCTTAGCGTGCCTGAACGGCGCAGGTCCGGCAATTCGGTCGAACCAACCGCAGCTGGCGCATGGCACACGGCGCAGTAACGAGCGTATTTGACCTTACCCAAAGCAATCGTTTCAGCGCCCGCACGTGATGGCGGCGGATCAAGCGGGATTTCAGCAAGGGTCAGAACGTCGGGCAGCACAGCCTCACCGCCGATCTTGAACACCAGCAGACGCGAAATATTGCGCACTGGTCCCTGTTCATTGATCATATGGCCATCTGCCGTAATCGCATATGCGCCGCCCCATCCGGCCAGCACAGCCACATATTGCTCGCCGTCCACGGTATAGGTGATGGGCGGGGCAACAATCCCTGTTTGTGCAGCAAAGCTCCAAAGCTTTTCACCACTCGCCGCATTATAGGCGGCAAATTCGCTTGAGGAATTGCCTTGGAACACAAGGTCGCCCCCCGTTGCCAGCAATCCGCCATTCCACGGCCCTGGAAATTCCACGGTCCAGCGCGCTTCCTGCGCCACAGGGTCCCAAGCCATCAGCTTGCCTTTGACCGTGCCGTAAATCTCGCGCCGCACGTTAAGATCAGGCGGCAGATCACCCGCCCCCAAATCAAAGCCCACGTTAAACCCGCGCGCCCGGTCCGCTTTCCAATCTGCTTCGGGAGCATAGGCCATGGCTGCTTCAAAGGCAGGGATATAAACAAGGCCCTCGCCCGGGTGGAACGCCATGGGGTGCCAGTTATGCCCGCCAAGCGGCCCCGGCATCACAATCGCCGGTTTGCCCGTCTTGTCGATGCGCGCCTCTGGATTGAAGATCGGACGACCGTTTTCATCAATCCCCTTAGCCCAGTTTTGCGGGATGTATTCCTTGGCCGAAATAAATTCGCCGGTTGCCCGGTCGATCACATAAAAGAACCCGTTCTTGGGTGCCTGCATCAAGACCTGACGCGTCTTTCCCTCGATCTCCATATCGGCAAGGATGATGTGCTGGGTCGCGGTGTAGTCCCACGTTTCGCCCGGCGTTGTTTGATAGTGCCAGACATATTCGCCCGTATCAGGCCGGATCGCGACGATGCTGGAAAGATAAAGGTTGTCACCTTCGCCTGTCCCATCTTCGCCCGGTGACCGGTAAGCCTGGTTCCACGGGCTCCCGTTGCCAACGCCGAAATACAGCAGGTTTAGATCGGGGTCATAGGCCATGGAATCCCACACCGTACCACCGCCGCCAATCGCGTCGGACCCGGCAAGCACTTCCATGTTCCAGGTCTTTGCGGCGGCTTTCAGATGCTCCGGCGCATCATCACCTTCGGTCCCATCGGGCACGGTGTAGAACCGCCACAGCTCACTGCCGTCCTCGACATCATAGGCGGCGATATAGCCGCGCACGCCAAATTCTGCCCCGCCATTGCCGATGATAACCTTGCCATCAATGATGCGCGGCGCGCCGGTGATGGAATAGGCCATGTCCTGATCGACGGTGACGACTTCCCAGTTTACCTCGCCGCTATCGCGGTCAAGCGACACCAGCCGCCCATCAAGTGTGCCAAGGAAGAGGTCATCGCCCCATGCGGCCAAACCCCGGTTGACCACATCGCAGCACACTTTGACGCCGGTTTCACCGGGCACCTCTGGATCATAATCCCACAAAGGCTCACCCGTGGTCGCATCAAATGCCTTCACCTTCGACCATGCGGTGGTGAGATACATTTTGCCGTCGATGACGAGCGGCGTTGCTTCTTGCCCGCGCGCTGTGTCCATATCGGCAAACCATGCAAGGCCAAGCTCGCCCACATTCCCGGCGTTGATCTTGTCGAGCGGAGAGAAACGCTGTTCGGAATAGGTCCGGCCATGGGTGATCCAATTGGCGTTATCATCGGCCGCGCCCAGCAGCATTTCCGCCGTGATGCCAGAGCCGCCTGAGCCAGCCATGTCTTCGCATGATGCCAAACCCAAAGCGCCCATTGCCAATACAGGCGCTGCCCAAAACAGCTTTTTCATCTTGTCTCTCTCCCACGCAGAACTTTTAAGTCCCCTCTTGAAACGCAGTCTGACGTGGAAATTGCCGCTTGTCCATGGGCGCTTTGAATGCGTATCACTCGCCCCTGAACACGACTATCTCAAAGGAGCCGGAACGATGTGCGATGAAAAGAAACTCAAAGAATGGGCGCGCGGGCAGGTTAGCCGGCGCGATCTTGGCGTTCTGGCTGGCGCTGCGGCGCTGACGGCTTGTGCGCCCGATGCGGTTACAGCAAGCGGGGAAACCGGCGCCCCTGCGATCACACAAACCAATGTGACGTTCGAAACGGCTGACGGCGTAATGGACGGCGTGTTCATCCACCCGTCCGAAGGCAAGCACCCCGCTGTCATCTTCTGGCCTGACATCGCCTCGGTTCGCGCGTCCAAGATCAATATGGCAACCCGGCTTGCAGGCGAAGGCTATTCGGTTCTCATCATGAACCCCTATTACCGCGATGTGGCAGGGGAACAGTTTGCTGATTTTGCCGCCTTTATCGAAGCGGACGGCTTCCAGAAAGTTCGCCCCTGGCGCGAGAAACTCGATGCGGATTCGATTGGCCGCGATGCAGGGGCCGCGGTGGTATGGCTCGATGCACAAGCTGCAGTCGACACGTCCAAAGGGATCGGCGCGCAAGGCTATTGCATGGGCGGCCCCTTCACCGTGTGGAGCGCAGCAGCGGTTCCATCCCGGATCAAGGCTGCGGCCAGCTTCCACGGAGGCGGATTGGTGCGCGAAGACTATGCAAAGAGCCCGCACAAAGTGCTCGGGGCAAGCACGGCTGGCTATCTGATCGGGGTCGCGCAGGACGACGATGCCGAGGCCCCTGGCGACAAGGACGCGTTCGCGGCCGCTGCAAAGGAAGCAGGGCGTCCCGTAAAGATAGAGGTCTATGCCGGTGACCACGGTTGGACCGTGCTCGACAGCCCGGCATACGCCAAGGAAGCGGCTGAAAAAGCCTATGCGGACTTGCTGAAGCTTTATTCAGAGCAGCTTTAAGCCGCGCTGACCAATCCTTGCATTTTCCTACTCGCTTCGCGCTATCTAAGGCAGGGGAATGCAGCGCCTCTTTCGCCCTCCTCAACCCTGTGTTTTAACGGGTTGTGGGAGGGCAAAGTTTTTTGGCCCCTGAACAGTGTGTCAAGTGTGTCAAAACTTGCGAAAAAGTGAGCGTTTTCTAACTCTTGGTTGTGCGGCTCTTATTGCGTTCATTGGCAAGGCCAAAGCGGCCAAACTTGCGGTAACGCGTCATCCATTTGTCAAGGAACAAGCCAAGGGGCCGCGCATCAATACCAAGGTCGGCAAGCGTGTTGGCATCATCGGCAACAACGCTGCCCGCTTTGAGCAAAGTCCATTGATCGCGGCTCATCGGGGTCAATGGCATTGCGGCGAAAAGGCCGCTGAGGCCATCGGGCATGGCGATGAACTTGGGATCGCGCCCACACGCGGCGGCAATGCGGGTGTTGATGTCCATCATGGTGAGAACTTCTGGCCCGCCAAGCTCAAAGGTCTTGCCGCCATGCTTGGCAGGGTTTTCCAACGCGACAGCAACCGCTTCGGCAACGTCGTCAACATAGACCAGCTGAAGCTGTGCATCTGGCCCGAAGACAGGAAGCACGGGCGCCATCTGGATCAGGCCGCCGAACATATTGAGGAAGTTATCGTCCTTGCCAAACACAATGGAGGGACGAAGGATGGTCGCGTTTTCAAACCCTTGTTTGACAAGGCGCTCCCCCATGCCTTTGCCCTTGGCATAGGCGGTTGGCGAGTTTTCATCCGCGCCAATGGCGCTCATATGGACAAAGCCCTTAACCCCGTTCGCCTTGGCCTGCGCTGCCATCTGTCCAGGCGCCTCTCCCATGAGCGTGCCAAGGTCGCCATCAAAGGCCCCGACAAGGTTGACCACATACTCAGCGCCGCTCAGCGCTTTGGTGATTTGCTCAGGCTTGGTAATGTCGCAGCGCGCGAATGTAAGCTGACCCAGATTGGCGAGCGGCTTCAGCGGCCAGCTTTTCTCAGGTTTGCGGCTGGCGACCCTGACCCGGGCTCCGCGCTCAAGCAGGGCCTGGACGACATAATTGCCGATAAACCCGCCTCCACCAAAAACGGTGACGAGAGCGCTTGAGAGAGGCGATGATGAGGAGGGTGATGGTTTTGACATGGCTCGTAAGTCCCAATGAGCGGATCAATTTGGAAGGGCATATGCGCAGAGTTTTGCGCTGGTGTTATCACGCGCCGCCATGCTCCAATGTGTGGCCAAGAGCAAGGGCCCAAGCGCAACAAGCACAAGGAGTGAGATAAAGACGCAAGGTTTGCGTTGACATAGCATCCCCCTCAACGCTATTGGCGCGCCCCTACCGCGAGAGTACGGCAGTACGGCTTTCGCATATGTGCCCAGATGGCGGAATTGGTAGACGCACCGTCTTCAGGTGGCGGCGCTCGCAAGGGCGTGGAGGTTCGAGTCCTCTTCTGGGCACCATTTGTTCTTCTCTTGTTCTCCCAGATAATCTATAAAACCCGCAGAAACCCTAGGGATTCCGCCCTTCGGTAGTTCCGGATCGTCCCGTTTGTTCTCGGGGGTTCCAGACATTTTTGCGGGCCTTTTGCGGGCCTTTGCGAAAACCACATTGGGAAAAGGCCCGCAAATGCCTCTGACCGAAACACGGCTCCGCGCCCTCAAGACGAAAGACAAGCCTTACAAGGTCGCTGACCAGCGAGGCCTTTACATCGAAGTAACGCCGGCTGGCAGTAAGCTGTGGCGTTTCCGATACCGGCTCGGCAAAGTTGAGAAGAAGCTTGCGATCGGTAGCTATCCCGAAGTCAGCCTGAAGGAGGCGCGAGACGTAACCTTCGAGGCGCGTCAGGCTGTCGCCTCAGGGGGCGACCCGGCTTTCGAGAAGCGCAAGCGGAAGATCCGCGAGGAGTTTCTCTCCGCCCAGACATTCGAGGCAGTTGCTCGCGAATATATCGAACAGATGATGGTGCAGAATGGCCGCGCCGAAGGCACGATCATCAAAGCCAACTATTTTCTCGATCAGCTCGCACCGGCCATCGGAAACCGGCCTATCCATGAGATCGAGCCGTTTGAAGTGCTGGCTCCCCTCAAGCGGCTTGAAGCCACTGGCAAGCACGAGACTGCCAAGAAGTGCCGGTCGTTTGCGGGTCGGGTGTTTCGATATGGTGTTGCGACAACTCGCTGCAAATCCGATCCAACCAGTATGCTGAAAGGCGCACTCATAACGCCGAAAGCCACTCACTATGCCGCCATCCTGGAGCCCAAGGAGCTGGGCGGCCTGCTCCGGGCAATCGATGATTACACCGGATACATGGTGACCAAGTTCGCGTTGCAGATCGCACCACATGTATTTGTGCGACCTGGCGAGCTCAGGCATGCCGAGTGGCGCGAGATCGACCTCGTTGATGGCGTTTGGAAGATCCCTGCTGGAAAAATGAAGGCACGCCGTGCGCATGCGGTGCCACTCTCAAAGCAGGTAGTTGTCTACCTCACTGACCTAGCCGAATTGCTCGGCTATGAAGGATACGTGTTCCCTTCGGCTCGCAGCTCAAAGCGTCCCATGAGCGAGAACACACTCAATGCCGCTTTTCGTCGCATGGGGTATTCCAAGGATGAAGTCACCGCTCACGGTTTGCGGGCGACGGCCTCGACGTTCCTGAACGAGTCAGGATTGTGGAACCCGGATGCCATCGAGCGCGCATTGGCCCACGGCGACAGCAATGCGGTGCGCGGCATCTATCACCGCGGTAAGCACTGGGATGAGCGGGTGCGCATGGCTCAATGGTGGAGCGACTACCTTGATGAACTCCGCTCAGGAGGAAAGATCATAAAGGCAAAGTTTGCCCTGGGCTGAGATGAGAGAGCCTCTACTAGTCAGCCGAAGCAAGATCGGAGGCTCAAAAACACCCCCAGCAAAGACACTGATGCGAGGACGGCGAACTCAATCCTGATCCCCAGATTTCGAAGCCATTGCCGCACAGCTTCGAGACCTCAGTTCGCGGTGCTTTTACGTGCAAGCTGATCGAAACGGTCGGCGATCGCTTTCCAGGTTTCTACGCCTGCTTCGTCGCCCTCTAGGGTCAACCGTTCCACTTGCTTTGCTATGTAGGCTGGTCCGGCATCACCATGATTCTTCTCTACCCATAGCGCGGCAGCCCACCGCTCTTGGTCACGGTTCAACACCATGGTTCACGCCTTCCTGTCCACGTTCGGGCGAGCCCTTCGCGAACCAGCTGGTCGCCAAGTGACCGACCGTTGCGGGTCACGACACGCAATTTCCGACCGTATTGGTCCTCATCCCGATTTCCGATGGTGAGAAGCTCAAACGGGCCGGCATTAAGCAAATCGACCAATCGGCGTGTTGCCCGCATTCCAAGCTCGTACTCATAGTCGCACCGAGGCTGGCCAATTTCTGGAGTGTCGATATCAGCGATACGGATCTTGGTTCCATCAAGCCAGAAAGTATCCCCATCGACGACACATGTCCTTCTGACTCTGCCACAGATAGCGAACTGCGGGGAGCTCGCTTGTTGGAATAAACCTTGGGGCTGCTGTCCAACGCTTGCGGGTCTCGCGTCTCCTGCCGGCCAGTTAAGCGCCAGCATCCCGGCCGCAACCACTATCGAGAATCCCCCTAAGCCCAACATGATCTCCTTACCCAGCTTCCTGCGTTTCTTTGCCTTCAACGCTTTGTGAAAGTCGAGCGGGTCCCCCGCTCCATCACGCATTGGCGTAGTCCGATTTCATTATGGTATGCACCAGCAAATGATAGTCAGAAATCATGCGATTTCGTCAATGGTAGGCCCCGATTGCAGACCATCTTGATAAGACCGTCCGGACGTATTGCGGTGTCTCACCATTTCTTGGGATGCCGCGGGCGCGGGATACCGCACCAGGACCAGCATTGTAGGCAGCCAATGCGAGATGGACCGCTTCGAAGCGTTTCAACATATCGCGCAGGTAGCGCGCGCCGCCGTCGATAGAGGCGATGGGATCATGCCGGTTTTTAACGCCCAGTTCGCGCGCGGTGCCTGGCATCAGTTGGGCAAGTCCGGCGGCGCCGGCCGGACTTACCGCCATTGGATTGAAGCGGGACTCGGCCCAGATTAGGGCGCGAAGCAAGTTTGGAGGAAGGCCATACCGGCGCTCAGCCTCGGCGATCACTTCCATATACAGTCCTTCCCTGTAGGAAATACTCGTCTTCCCTCGGGCATGGACCGCCGGAAGGTACTGGCTGACGGTCTTAGCCCGGCTCTCGATTTCCGGTTGGTGGACCGCGTGTTCAAAGAGGGCGAACTCCTGCGCACTGACAGGGTGAAACGAAGCCACGATCAGGCCTGCAAAGGCGATCGTTGTTCTCACAAAACGATTGGGGGCGGTCATCTCGTTCTTTGCTCCATTGCTTCGAATCGAAAAAGAACATACATGGAACATATACCTGTAGGAAAGCGGCATTTGCTGGCCTTCGGGAGAGGAGAGGAAGCCTGTCGAGGGGGCCACTTCGCAAGCTGAGGAGCTCGCATGTCCCTGTCTGCCCGCACTCTTCCCAACCCGTCCCTTGCCGAAACTGCTCGCCGCATTTGCGAATCGCGGGGCGGCAAATGGTCAGGCACAAAAGGGATGGCCTGCTGCCCCGCACACGAAGACCGCACACCTTCGCTCGGCGTGACGCTCGGCCGAAAGGCTATTCTCTTCCATTGTTTTGCTGGCTGTGATCAGCAGAGCGTGCTTTCCGCTCTGGCCTGCGAAGGTTTCGAGGTGGCCAGGTTTTTCTCGGGTCCTTCGACCGAGGATCAGCTCGAGCCAACCAGGGTGCGCAAACCCTCGGCAGCAGCGTTGAGGATCTGGCGCGAAGCGGAACCATTGGGTGGCAGTCCGGCGAAGGCCTACCTTGAGAGCCGCGACATCCTGGCCGCATCTTCAGCTCTTCGCTTTCATCCGCAAACGCCGCTCGGGCCGAAAGGACAGGCCCGCTTTCTTCCCGCTATGATTGCGGCGGTCAGCCTCGACGAGGGGCCGATCGCGATCCACCGCACGTTTTTGTCCACCGAGGCTTCAACCAAGGCCACCTTCGACAAGCCAAAGCGCGCGCTTGGCTCGCTCGGTGAAGCTGCTGTCCGTCTCTTTGCTCCGGTTTCTGGGAAGCTCGGTCTTGCCGAGGGGATCGAGAGTGCGATGTCGGCCTATGCTCTCACCGGCATTCCCGTCTGGGCGACCCTGGGCAATGAGCGCTTCGGTCTCGTGAGCGTGCCCGAGAGCGTGACCGAGCTTCACCTCTTCGTCGATCATGATGCTGGCGGCGAGCTGGCTGCCTCACGTTGCCTGGCCGCCTATGCCCGCGATGGACGCACGATCCAGGTTCGCAAACCCTCGTCACGCGATACCGACTGGAACGACGAACTTACAGCATGGCTGCGCCGCAAGGCGGCGCGTTAGAGGAGAGAGGGCTTCTCGAATTCCTGATCCGGCAGAGGGCGTGTCCCGATGCCCTCATCAGGAGGACGAATTGCCATGTTTCAATCAGACCTGTTTCCCGCCAGCGAGCAGTTGCCGTCAGAGCCCCTGGCCTTCGCAATCAGCACCAGGATTGCGGCGCTTCTTGCCTCGGGACGCCATCTGACCCGTGCCGACATTTCCGGCCTGTTCGCCAAAGACACCGGCGCCCTGGACTGGGGAAGCGCCTGGACCATCGATGACTACAACAACGCGACCGAGATCGGCGCAATGCTGTGGCTACGGGAATCTTCACGCATCGATCTGGCGACAAGCGTGCATGAAGCAGAAGCGCGTTTCGACTGGCTCCAAGCAGCCTTGCCGCCCCGGCACGTTCGCAGTGAGGCACAGGTCGAGCTCCAGCAGTTCTCGACCCCGCCGATGCTGGCCTGGCTGATGGCAAAGGCCGCAGCCATCTGCGCGCACGACACGCTACTCGAACCGTCCGCCGGCAATGGTGCGCTTGCCGTATGGTGCAGTGTCCAGAACGCCTCATTGGTCCTCAACGAGATCGATCCGGCAAGACGAGACAGCCTGGGCCACATCTTCCCTTCGGCCACGATCACTGCGCATGACGGCGAACTGATCGCCGACCTGCATCGCGGCCCGGCGCCGTCGGTCGTCATGATGAACCCGCCATTCGCGCGCAGCCAGGAACGCGGCAAGGATGGTGAGACGGCCATGCGCCACCTGCGCAGCGTGATCCGGGCCGCTGCCTGTGGCGCGCGAATTGTCGCGATCATGCCTGAAGGCTTCGATGCTTCCTCCTTCGCCAAGGGATACTCCGAAGCCTCTCTCCTGCTCAATGTCCGGCTGCAGCAGATGTTTCGCCGGACAGGGACGGGGATCTCCGTTCGCCTGGTTGTGATCGACAAGGTGTCGGCTGCGTCGGCGCCCGCGATCACCGGAGATACCTGTCACCTTATCCAGCTCCACGAGCTGCTCACCACACTTCCGCCACGTGCACCGACATCCGCCAGCCTCCATCGCCTGCCAGTCGGCAGGCCAGTACGCCTTGGGGACAGGAACTCAACGCATCGCACGCCAGTCCGGCCGGTGGCACCGTTCGCAGCGAGACCAGGTGCCACAGCGAATACGATCGAATTGGCCTATTCGGTTCTCGCGGAACCCGCGCCGGTGCCCGAACAGACAGGCATCTACCTGCCTTATCGGCCCAGCCGCATCGCGTTTGAAGATGCGCCGATTCATCCCACCCCGCTCGTGGAATCGGTCGCCATGGGTTCGGTCGCGGCGCCGCAGCCGAATGTTAACCCGTGTCTCCCTGCTGGCTGGCTGGCCGATGGCCTTCTGTCCGAAGCGCAATGCGAGACATTGGTCTACGCGGCCCAAGCCTTTGCGCGCGATCTCCCGGGTCAGTTCAAGGTTTGCCAGGAAGGCACCTCGCTCGAATTGTCCGATGACGGGCACGCCTACAGGCAGGGCTTCTTCCTTGGCGATGGAACCGGGGCGGGCAAGGGACGACAGATCGCAGCGGTCATCATGGACCGCTGGCTTGCAGGCGAGCGCCGCCATATCTGGATCACCAAGAACGAGGCGCTGCTCGAAGATGCGCGCCGCGATTGGGAAGCACTTGGTGGGCTGCCGCTCGATCTCCAGTCGCTCTCGCGCTGGAAGCTCGGCCAACCTGTCACAATGTCCGAAGGCATTCTCTTTGTGACCTATCCGACGCTGCGCTCGGGACGCGCCGAGGATACGCGGCTTGACCAGATCCTTGCCTGGGCGGGCGAGGATTACGATGGCGTGATCGCCTTCGACGAAGCCCACGCCATGGCCAATGCGCTCGGGGGATTCTCCACTCGCGGCAAGGTCAAGGGCTCCGAACAGGGCATGGCGGGTCTCAGGCTGCAGAACCATTTGCCGCGCGCCCGCGTGCTCTACGCGTCTGCCACAGGTGCCTCGAATATCGCCAACCTGGGCTACACATCCCGGCTTGGTCTCTGGGGACCCGAGACTGCTTTCCCGACCCACGAGGCGTTCATGACCGAGATCCGCGCAGGCGGCGTCGCGGCGATGGAGCTCGTCGCCCGCGACCTCAAGGCGCAGGGGCTATACCTTGCCCGCGCGCTGTCCTTCGCCGGGGTCGAGTACGAGATCCTCGAAAACAGCCTGACCGAAGCGCAGGTAAAAATCTATGACGCCTATGCTGATGCCTGGGCGATCATTCACCGCAACCTAGAAGCGGCCCTGGAGGCAACCCGCGTGGTCGATGAAGACAGCGGCGATACGCTCAATCGCAATGCCAAGGCGGCAGCGCTGTCGATCTTCGAAGGCACCAAGCAACGCTTCTTTGCCCAGCTCCTGCTTTCGATGAAACTGCCCAGCCTGATCCCCGCGATGGAAGTGGCGCTTGGCGAAGATCATTCGGTTGTTGTGCAGCTGGTCTCTACCGCAGAGGCCATGCTCGATCGGCGTCTTGCCGACCTCACCGACGAAGAACGCGAAGCGCTCGATATCGATCTCTCCCCGCGTGAATACGTCATCGACTACCTGTCCAAGAGCTTTCCGGTGCGCCTGATGCAGGTCTTCGCCGACGAGGATGGCAATCTTCGCTCCGAGGCGATGAGCGACGAGGAGGGCAATCCCGTTTTCTGCCCGCGCGCCATAGCCGCGCGCGATGCGCTGATCGAACAGCTCTGCGCGCTGCCGCCAATCGCCACAGCGCTCGATGCGATCATCGAGCACTTTGGCACCGAAACCGTGGCCGAGGTTACGGGGCGGACCCGAAGGCTGGTATCGGGCCGAGATGGTCAACAACGCCTCGAACGGCGTAGTCCCAGTGCCAATGTCGCCGAAGCGCAAAGCTTCATGGAAGGCACCAAGCGCATTCTGGTCTTCTCGGACGCGGGCGGCACAGGGCGTTCCTACCACGCCGACCTCGGCTGTCGGAACCAGCAACGCCGGGTCCATTTCCTGCTCGAACCGGGCTGGCGCGCCGACAACGCGATCCAGGGTCTCGGTCGCACGAACCGCACCAATCAGGCCTCGGCCCCGATCTTCCGCCCGGTAACCACAGATGTGAAGGGCGAACGCCGGTTCATCTCGACCATTGCGCGAAGGCTCGACGCTTTGGGCGCGCTTACGCGCGGCCAGCGCCAGACCGGCGGACAGAACCTCTTTGACCCGGCAGACAATCTCGAAAGCGACTATGCGCGCGATGCGCTCAGCCGCTGGTTCCAGCTGCTCTATGACGGCAAGCTCGAAGCCACGAGCTTCGGCCAATTCGTCGAGCGAACGGGCCTCCGTCTCGAAAACCCAGATGGGGGGCTGACCGACAATCTCCCCACGATCCAGCGCTGGCTCAATCGCATCCTCGCGCTGCCGATTGCGCTCCAGAACGCCATATTCGATGAATATCTCGGCCTCGTCGAAGCGCGGATTGAAGCCGCGCGCGAGGCTGGAACGCTCGACCAGGGACTGGAGACCGTGAGGGTCGATCGCTTCACGGTCCTCGCCGATCAACTCCTGCGCACCGATCCCGTAACCGGAGCCGAGACCCGCCTCGTCTCGCTCGAAGTGACGAGGCACCTTCGGCCTCTACGCTTGCAGCGCCTGGTGCGGATGCACGAGATTGGCAGCCCGCACGCGATGCCGATGCGCAATGCGCGCTCGGGCAAGGTTGCGCTGTCGGTTCCGGTCCGGCGCCTCATCGCTGATGACGGAGCCGTGATTGAACGCCGGCGCCTGCTCCGGCCGCTCAAGTCCGCGAACTGGACACTTGAGGCACTTGCTGAAAGCCACTGGGAAGACATTGGCGTCACCGCGTTCACGAGCGCCTGGCGGGCTGAGGAAGAGGCGGCCGCCGCTTCACCGGTGACCGAGCGCGTCCATCTCGCCACCGGACTACTGCTGCCGGTCTGGAAACGCCTCCCCGGCGATCATGTCCGCGTCACCCGGCTCGTTGCCGAGGACGGCCAGTCGATCATCGGTCGCGAAGTGCTCGATATCGATCTCGCTGCGATTGCCGATACCTTTGGTCTTTCCGGAGTTACCGGTCCGGCGCCAGACCAGATCGGCGACCTCGTCCTCGCCAGCGGCAAACCGCTGGGCCTCGCGAGCCATGATCCTCTCACCGTGAAGCGCTCACTGGTGGGCGGCGAACAGCGCCTTGAACTGACCGGATTCTCGCCCGATCGGCTCGACTGGTACAAGGGCAAAGGCTGCTTCACCGAGATCATCCGCTACCGCACGCGGCTGTTCGTCCCGGTATCGAGAGCCTCTCTGATCCTTCCCGCGCTAGCCGCCTGATCCCTCGAGCAGACCCCAATCTCAGAACGAGAGTGGAGGGAGCCCTTTGGGCTTGTGGGCCTCGTGATCCTCACCAGCGCCTTCATTCCATCAGGAGAACACCCATGATCCAGTCGATTCCCTTGAAGAAGCTCGTCCCGAGCCTGCGTAACGTTCGCAAGTCGAGCGACGTGCTGGCCGACCTCCAGCTGCGGGCAGACATTGCTGCGCGCGGCCTATTGCAGAACCTTGTCGTGCGCAAAGGAAAGCGCGGCAAGTTCGAAGTCGAGGCCGGCGGTCGCCGTCTCGCCGCGCTGCAGGCGCTGGCCGAAGAGGGCACCTTGCCCGAAAACCACGAGGTTACCTGCCTCGTCATCGAAGGCGAGGAAAGCGAAGTGCGCGAGGCCAGCCTTGCCGAGAACTTTCAGCGTCTCGCGATGAACCCCGCTGACGAGGCGCAGGCCTTCGCTTCCATCATCGAGGCAGGGGCTACCCCCGAAGACGTGGCGCGCCGCTTCGGCCTCACCGTCCGATTCGTCGAAGGACGTCTGCGCCTAGCCTCTCTCGCGCCTTGCGTCTTCGAAGCGCTCGCCGAAGGCACGATCACGCTTGATATGGCCAAGGCCTACGGCGCGATCTCCGACGTGGAGCGCCAAGCGCATGTCTATGCCGAGCTGCAGGACGCCTGGTACCAAATCACGCCCGACACGATCCGGCGCATGGTGCTCGACGCAACCGTTCGTGGCTCCGATCCGCGAGCGGTTCTAGTCGGACGCGATGCCTACCTGACTGCGGGTGGCCGGATCGAACGCGAACTGTTCGACGACGATGCCAGCGAGAGCTGGATCGATATCGCGCTGCTCGAAGACCTCGCGCACAAGGCCATGGAAGAAGCCGCAGAAAAGGCCGCGCTCGAATATGGCCTTGCCTGGGTGCGCCCGACGCTGGGGAACTATGTCAGCCACGACCTTGTTGAAGGTCTCGCTCGTTTGCCCTGCGAGCCTGCGCCGATGACCGAACAGGAAGTGCAGGAATTCAGCGAACTTGAGGCCGACTACGACCGCGTCGCCGCCGTGCTCGAAGACGAAGACAGCGACGAGGACGAGGTGGCCAAGGCGGAACAGGAACTCGTGGTGATCGACCGCGCCATGCGCGCGCTCAATGACCGGCCGCCGGTACTCGCCGACGAACTGAAATCTGAGGCTGGTGCCTTCTTAGTCCTCTCGCGTAATGGCGAGCCAACATTGGTCCCGCAGTTCTATACCAAAACCGAAGTCATCACCGACGAAGGTCCTATCGAGGCAGTCGAGGACAGCGGAACGGCGAAGCCCAAGGGCAGCTCGCTGTCGCAGCGCTTGCTCGACGAGCTCGCGATGCAACGCCGCGACATCCTGGCAATCCATCTCGCCAACGATCCGGCACTGGCGCTCGACTTCCTGGTCTTCACGCTCGCCGATGCCGATGGGCATGATTGGCGCGCCAAGAAAGCGTCGACGCTCGTTGGGTCGGCGGCGTCCGGCCCGGTCACCGGGTTCGAGGCCAAGGATGCACCGGCGAGCGCTGCTCTGGCAGAGTTTGCCGGTTCGCTCGATCAAAGCTGGCGTGCTGGCGAGAGCGACGTTGAGCGGTTTGCGAGGTTCCGGGCGCTTTCCGACGAGGCGCGCTCGGCGTGGCTCGGACATGTCGTCTCGCGCACTTTGGTTGCCAGCCTGGCCTGCGAAGGCGAACGCTCGGCGCCGCTGCACGAGGCGCTCGGCTCCCTGCTCGAAATCGAGACTGCGCATTGGTGGCGTCCCACGGCAGCGAACTACTTCGACCGGGTGGCCAAGGCCCGCACGCTCGAAGCGCTCAATGCCGCCGGCGGTCCCGAACTGGTCAGTCGTTATGTCGCATCGAAGAAGGCTGAGCTTGCGAGCGCTGCTGAACGCATCTTCTCGGGCAACTTCATTGGCGAGCCCGAGGTCAAGGAACGGGCGCAGGCCTGGGTGCCTTCGATCATGCGTTTCGCCGGTGCCGAGCAGGTCGCACCGGTTGCCGCTGAAGGTGACGAGCCGGTCAGCGACGACGCGACTGACGAAATTGCCGAGCAGGCTGCCTGACCCCTCCTGACAGGTCCAGGTCACTCGGCGGGCGGTCCGTCCCAATCGGGACGGGCCGCCTTTTCCATGTCAAATTTTGGGCCGATTGCCGACAATCAGTAATTGTCGCTCGTAATCTGCACAGCGGACTCAATGCTAGTGGCTCAAGAGCGGCCTTGAGGGCGAAGCTAGAGTGGCTAGCAATCGCTATTGCCCATCAACGACACCCCCAGCCGTCAGCTCAAAACGATTACGGCAACAGGGTCGAAATCATCGGCTACTGGTAGCGTCATCTAGAACCGCGCGCCAAACCGCATCCCGAAAGTCTGCGGATTGGGAAGATAGGCGAGGATGCCGCGCGACGGGGCAAAGCCTTCGGTGCGACCTGGATCGACGACGCGTTGCGCCGTTTCGATGGTACGGTCATCGAAGAGATTATCGACATAGGCCATGACCGTATAATTGCCGAAATCAACGCCGACCCGTGCACCAACGCGCCAGTAACCCGGTAGCCGCGAAAGATTGGCCTCATCCACGAACCGCGACGAACGATACAATCCATCCATGTTGACGAACCAACTGCTGCCTTCCGATTTTAAGGGCCTGCGCACCTCACCAGTCAAAAACAGTGTGTGCCTCGGGCTTCTGCCGACATCATTGCCGGAAAAATCGCCGCAAATGTTTTGCGCCTCGGCCCGGAATTGGGCGGACGAGGACTGTCCGATAGGAACCCCGCAATCGATGAAAGCGGAATCGGGCGATCCGGGAGGTGGACCTTGCACAAAGCTGGCAAAGGTTGAATCGATAAACGCATAATTTGCGCTCACCCGCAGCCAATCTGTCACGCGGGCATCGGCGTCAATTTCAAGGCCATACACATCGACTTGCCCCGCGTTCACGATGCCAGAGCCGACAATGGCCCCTCCGCCTTGCGAGGTGCTGGACTGCTGCACGCCGATCTGTTGGTCCGTGTAATCGTTATAAAACGCGCTAGCATTGATGATGAAGCGATTGCCCAGCCATGCCGATTTGATCCCGATTTCATAGGCGGACAGCCGTTCCGGCAGAAAGCGTTGATCGGTGAAGTCGATAATTTCGTTGGTGTTGAAACCGCCCGGTTTGAACCCGCGCGAATAGGATGCAAACAGCAACAGTTCGTCGCTGAAACCGTATTGTGCGGTGAAACGCGGTGTGAAGCGGTCCGAGTTGATCTCTGCTTCCTGCGGACATGCGACGATAGAACCGGGCGGCGGACCGTCTGGTGCTGCAGGGCTGAAGACTGTGCCGTTCGCAAACGCGGGCAGACAAACCGGTGTCAGCTGCGAAAGCGAGACATCTTGAATCCGGAACCCGGGAATGTCGAAACGGATAGTCTCGTCGCTCCATCGAAGATCAGCGCCCAGCTCAAATCGCTCAGTCACTTCCCAGCCAACGCTGGCGTACAAAGCGCGGTACTGTGTGTCGCGATTGGTCGCGAGCGAGAAGCCAAAATTCTCTTGGGGAGCGGTCGACAGGAAGAACGGAGGGCCTCCAAGGGGCGAATTCGGATTGCGCAGCCAGAATTGCGCTGAGTTAATCACCGAAGACCGCTCATCGAACGCTTGTCCACCAGCGATGACCGTGAAATCGCCAAACCGGTTTTCGTATTTCAGCTCATGATCAAAAGTGCGATTGTTGAACTCAAGCGCCTGAAACGCGTTAAGCGACAGGACAAATCCCTGCGGTCCGGGGAAATTGGTGTAATCGCCATCCTGCTCAAGGCTCGACCGATTGTCGAGATGCCCGAACCGGTACGATAGCTGTCCCAGGCTTGTGTCCCAATTGACCAGAAGCGTGGCGATGTCTTGCCGCAGCCTCAGGCCTGCCATGGGCTCACCGGTGAGCGGATTAGGGCTGAGATCAATCTGATCCTCGCGCGCGCTCACATTTCCAATCAACGTCCCCCGCGTGCAATTTGCAACTTGTGGCGGTGTAAGCCCTGCAAAATCATCGGGGCATGGAAAAATAGACGGAGCGCCCGGCGCCGGAGCAAAAGTGCCCCCTGGAACCGGCAACCTCGTATTAGGCGTAAGCAAAACCGAGGGCGCCTCGTTTTGCCTCTGGTTCAGATAGATGTAGCGGCCCACGACATCGAGATTGTCCGTGATGTTGATCCGCAAAGACCCGCCGGCACCCTCGGTACGGTTCTGTCCAAGGCGTGCGCCCGTCGCCGGATTTCGGTAAAAACCATCCCGATCCGAAAACACACCATTAACGCGCAGCGCCACTTTGTCCTGGACAATCGGCATGTTAAAAGCGCCATCAATGCTGAACAGGCCTCCTTCAGCGATATCGGCGTTGACCCGGCCTTCAAACTGTTCTCCCGGCGTTCGGCTAATGAAGTTCACCGCACCGGCAAAAGCATTTCGTCCCCATAGAACCGATTGGGGACCTTTGACGACTTCGATCCGTTCCAGATCATAGAGCAGAGTGTTGACTGCAGCGCCTCCGCCGCCAATCACCATATTCTCCCCCGAAAGGTCCAGCCCATCGAGCAAAATGGCGACGGATGGACGTCCACGCTCCGATTGCATACCCCTGATTGCAGGACGGGTATCTGCAAGAAAGCCGCCTTGGTCAAACGTGAGTCCCGGGACACGCTGGGTGAGGTCCTCAACGGTGCGAATTCCTTCATCCTCGATCACGGAATCGTCTATGACGCGGATCGTCACAGGGACGTTTTGCAGCACCTCGTCGCGCTTGCGAGCAGTTACAATGATCTGAGGACCGCCGATAGTATTTTCGCCCGCCCCCTCGTTCGCACCGGTGCCGTCCCTAGATGTTGCTTGGGACGTAACCGTTTCCTTAAAATTGGACGTGACCGTTTCAGATGGCGCTGCTGCAAGATGAGTTGGCGTTATTAGAACAGTTGTTGCGAGCATGCCGACGCGTAGCCGTGCAGTGACCATTGTGATAGTAAATCCTTCAAAATTCTGGCGTTTTCGCTTTTTGCCTCTTTTATGAGTCCAAGATAAATAGGCCTGTGTCAATAGTGTAGTGTCAACTAAATTTGACACACTGGTTTTTGAGCACCGGTGATCGAAGTGGGCAGCTTGGCTAGTGCAGCTAGCGCATAATGACTGGGAAATGGACGGAGCTTGTTGGCACGGTTGAACAAGCCGCCTAGCCTTTTCCGACACCTCACTTTATCTCTTTAATTACTCGCTTAGCTAGACTGACATGAGACTGTGTTATGCTGTCGCTACGTGTCGTCAAAGACTGTTTGCTCTCAAATGAGATCGGCTTCCACTATGCAGTAGTTCGCCAATTGAGGAATGAGTTTGGGCCGATTGCGGACTGACTGCTCTCGGTTCGCAAAACGGCCAAAGCGGACGTTCGGCCATGGGAGATCGTATCCCTCTTAACGTTCTCGGCTGAAAACTTCGGGCTGCAAATTCGAGCTGATGACCAACCATCCGTTCAGCGATGGTGGACACAGTAAGGCGACCGACAAAACCTTGTTACCGCCTGTGATAAAGATAAACTACAATGTCGTCGCTCCAGAGCGCCGAACCA
This sequence comes from Erythrobacter longus, assembly GCF_000715015.1. Classification (GTDB taxonomy): domain Bacteria; phylum Pseudomonadota; class Alphaproteobacteria; order Sphingomonadales; family Sphingomonadaceae; genus Erythrobacter; species Erythrobacter longus. The sequence goes on along the minus strand of NZ_JMIW01000004.1, from coordinate 134,563 downwards.
TAGGAAGAGATCACATCCCTGTCGTCAAGCCATTGCACCAGAATGCGATTCTCCTCGGTATTCGGGAGCCTCGGCCGCGCGTATCCGACCGTGATGCTACTGTAGGGCGACGGTAGCAAGCCAAGGGTTTCACGGATTTGCGTCAGATCCATTGTTTGATGCAATCCATTGAGCAACTTAATCCGCATAGTGGTTTGCTCAGTGGCGTGGATCAACGCTCTGGCCACCTCGAAGGTCATCCCTTCGAGATTCACGTTCGTCCTGACAAGAATCTGCGCGACCACGGCAGCCCTCTCGGGTTGTTCTGCTATCTGACCGAGGTCCATAAAACCGATCACCGCTCGCTTGACATCGTCCGTGATGTCAGAGCGTAGAAGCTTTTCACGAAAAGCGTCGTCGACCGGGACGGCAGACGGATCTTCGAGATAGGTGCCGATATTGCTCGCGATAAAGAGAACTTGCAGTTCCGCATCGTCGGCAAGCGCATTAAAATTCTCTTCGCAGAAAGTTACCGCGTTCTCTTCTATGAGTATCTGGCGTTTCGCGTCATCGAGTCCGCTCGGGAAGCGCCTAGCTCTGTTCGGCAAAGCGGCGATGAGTTCCCGGTATGCATCGTTGGGCAGCTCGTTAGTCTCGCGTAGGAAGTTCCTCAGGGCCAGAGTATCGTCTCCTGACGGCATGTCGATTTCGAGGAGCGCAGCCCTCATGGCGTCGTCGGACAGAAACTCGACCAGAGAGGCCGCCTCGAAGGTCTCGTCGGACATGAATGTGACGCAGTTCGCCCATGTCGGTTCGATTTTCGCGATACGAAACAAGGCTGGGCGCCAACTGTCAGGGACGCCTTCAAGGGAAGGAAACACGCCGCGCTGTTTGGAGATGAAGGCCTCGACATCCGCCGTCTCGAGTGCATCATGCGAGAGCACCTCTAGCATCGCCGGAAGGCCTTCTTCCTCGTTCCGATCCAGCTGCATGAGGACATTTTCGAAATACTCTTCGAAACCGTCTTCGACCCGGATCAGCAGCGGTCGAGGACCAATCTCGCGCAGGGTCGAGAGATGGCGGCGATGCAACCCATCGACATCTGTTCGGTCGAGAACGGACGAGTGGATGAAGTCGAGATTCGCGACCGTGAGGCGGTAATGCCCAGCTTCGAACAGCGACCGCACGATCTGTGGCCGATCCGCGAGTGCGGACAGGTCTTCGACGGCGAGCTTCAGAGGTTCGAGCCTCGAAGGATCGAGACTGTCGGTGAGCGCGAGGACATCGGGAAGTTCCTTAGAGAGATACTCGCCGAGTTCCCGGTGTTCGCTAGCCAACTTGCCAAGAAGGTCGGGCGGCACCTCCTCGATCAGTCGCGCTAGGTGATCGTTGCGCATCGAACTTTCCAGCATCGCCGGGACGAGCAGAGGCCAGGCTGCCGACAAGCCGATCAGCAGATCATCGACGTGCATGCCATTGGAATAGTAGGACCTGAAGAAATCCTCGTGCCTGGAAAACTCGTTTGCGAGGAACGTGAAGAGCTTCGATCTGCGGTCGTGCTGATTAGGCTCGCCAAGCAGGACGTCTACGAGCTTGACGTTCAGGACGAAGGACTGGCCGAAGTCTTCGGCCCGCATGTTCTCGATCACCTCTTCCGCGTTGTCGATCGGAAAGTCGGGTTCCGGCGTCACAAAACCTCGGATATGCCGAAGGAACTTGTTGTCGTTCGGCGACAGGCGGCCCGAATGGAAGAGCGACGTGTACTGGTAGTAGCTGTCGTCCAGATATCCTTCTAGGAGCAGGAAGCGTGCGAGTTCGCCCCCATCTCCCAGTTTCGCGAAGGCCTCGTTCAGTCTCGCACTGTCCTTCCTCAAAAGGACATTGAACTTGCTCGCGCGGATTTTCTTGATCCTTTCGCGCAGTTCGACGATCCGAGCTTGCGCCTTATCCTTGCTCTCGCGTGATTTCTTTTCGATCAGCGAAACCCTGTCCCTGAAGCCGATCGTCGGATCGATTTCGGACTGAAGGTTGCCGATGTCCTGCTGACGAACTGGACCATGATAGCCAGCTTGGAAATGAACGCGCCCAGCCTCGATCACCTCGTCGAACCTGTCGTCGTCCACCAACTGGTTAACAGGAATCATGGCTTGATTGCCGGTCCCGACGCTGCGCAGGTCTGCGGGTAGCGTCTGGACCAGAGCCATCGCGTAACTGCGACGCAGTTCTTTGATATCTCGCGGGATCTGTTGCTCTGCAGCCTCTATCCCTTGCTGCAGTTCGACGATCTCCGACCGATATTCGCGCTCGGCATCCGCGATCAGCCGATCCCTCTGGTCGAAGATGGTGGCCAGATGACCCTCGCCCCGGTGCAGCCGCTCGAAGTCGCGGGGATAGGTGTTCTTGTATATGAGCACCGCGAGCAGCTTGTTGGGATCGAGGGAGTTCTCATCGTCCGTCTCCAAGTTCGCGACGTAGATGGCATATTCGTTGAAGATGTTCCGGATGAGACGCAGATCGTTGAGATACCGCGACACCTCGCGCAGGAAATCGGGATCGAGCCTGTCTTGGAGAGCGAGCCGCTCACCCTGCCTCAGGACCATGTCGATCGCGTTTGAACTGTTGATTATCGGAATGACCGGGATGATAAACTCGAAGAATTTCGTGCGATCAGTGTTCGCGAACATGTCGTCCCGCAGCGCGTAGAGAAACTGTACCCGTCGCTTCACGCCGACGTAGCCGTTCACCAGGCTGTTGATTTCACGAAGCGTCACGAAAATGTCGGAATCGTCGAACCGGTCGAGGTCCTCGACGACGACGAGCTCGTAGTCGGTCGACTGGAAGAAGTAGACGATCTCGTCGAGGTGCCTGTTCAGTATGGATGACTGATCGGTCGCGGCGGGTCCAAGCTCAACGTTCTTGAGGGATATGCTCTTTAGCGAAACGCCGAGGCTGGCGACGTAAATGTAATGCACTACGGTGTAGACGAAGACCGTGGCAAAGATGAATATGCTGTAGTTGAACACGTTCGAAAGAGCGAACGGCTCGAAATAGGCTCCAGACAGTATGGCCGTCCGCCCAGCGAACACATACCACAGCGCCATGAGCCCGACGAGGATGTAAAGCGAACGCAGTTTCGATCAAATACCCGGCGACTTGATGCGCTTGAACCGCGACAACGGCAGCCGATCAGCATCCGCGCCGTATAGGAGCTGCTGGAGAATGCTGCGCTCAATCTCCTGTCTGGATGGCTGCTTCGCGTCTTCCGTCGACTCATCCGATCGCTCGCCAGGTACCCTTTCACCTGCGTCGGGCAGAAAAGCGGCCAGAGATATATGCAGGGTGGACCGCGGATGGCGCTTGAGGAAGGTCCTGATTATGCTGCTCTTCCCGGATCCGTATGGCCCGGTGAGAGCGATGTTCGACACGTCCGGGTTTTCCATCGCCGTCTGCAAGGCTGCCGCATAGACGCCGCTGGGATCGGCCTCGTCGGTCGGTGCTAGATCGACGAACTGCGAAGCGGTCTTGGTGGGTGTCGCACGTTCGTTGAGGTACGTCGCGGCTCTCTGAAACTGCACTGCTAACCAGCGTAAGTATTCCGAAAGTTTCCCGGAATTAGGTGTGGTTCGCTTGTTGTTCATCGGGACCGAACTACCGGATGACATATTTATTTCCAAGTGCAGCAAGAAGTGAATGCACTATTGACTACACTCTAGGCTGATCGATCCTAATTCCCTGATAACGGAATGTCGGTCAGCCATGAGGAAGGCTGGCGTGGAATGGCGCATGTAGTACGGACAAAGTAGACTAGTTTCTCCAATCCTCGGATCGAGATACTTTGGGCAGCGAAGGCTATCTTGGCTTCTGGATAGGAGCTGGAATCAGACGCACTTAATCGGCGGACATACTAGTCAAAAAAGCGGACTGGATTGATGTCCGCTTTCAGGATCGTGAAGGCGAACTTCAAACGACTGGGATGAGGGCGCATAACGCTCATCATTGAAGAAGAGAGGAGGCAGCTTTGCTCTTCCTGAGCCGGGACATCTCCGTCCCGGTCATCAGGAGAACTCCCATGACCAAGTCCCGTCGCACTGCTTCGACTTCACCTGCCCAGCGCATTACTGCGGCCATCATCCAAAAGCTCGAGCGAGGCACCAAACCCTGGGTCAAGCCGTGGCGCGGTGTGCCGGTTTCACGTCCGTTGCGCTCCTGCGGAACGCCCTATCGCGGCATGAACACCTTCTGGTTGTGGATGGTGGCCGATGGCTGTGGCTACACTTCGCCGTACTGGATGACATACCGGCAGTGTCAGGCGCTTGGTGGACAGGTCCGCAAGGGCGAGAAGTCGACCATCGCGATCTTCTACAAGAGCTACACCAAGGAGGTCGAGAACGCCGTAGGCGAAGCGGACACCGAGAACCGGCGCGTGCTCAAGGCCTATGCCGTGTTCAACGCGGATCAGTGCGACGGCCTTCCCGACTTCTACCATCCCAAGCCACTGGTTGCCTCGCTGGAGCCCGATGGACGAGAAGATTGCCTTGATGCCTTCTTTGCTCATGTCGGCGCAGACCTGCGCCACCATGGTGCGCAGGCTTACTATGAGCCGTTGTGCGACCGGGTCACCATGCCACCAGCCGAGCTCTTCGAAGCCTACGACCACTACTATGCTACACTCGCACACGAGCTATCGCACTGGACGGGGCATTCCTCGCGCCTCAATCGCGATCTCAAGAACCGGTTTGGCAGCGAGGCCTATGCTGCCGAAGAACTGATCGCCGAACTGTCCTCGGCCATTCTTGGGGCCGAACTGGGCCTTCCAGTCACCCACCTCGACCATCACGCCAGCTACATCGCGTCCTGGCTCAAGATCCTCAAATCGGACGAGCGTGCGATCCTGACGGCTGCAGTAAAGGCCGAGGAAGCGGCAAGCCTGTTGCTCGAACTGGGTGGCCAGCAATCTAGCGAAGGCGAGACCGACATCGATCTCGCTGATGCAGCCTGAGGAGCAGTGAGATGGGACGTTCTGTCAGTTATCCAACCGGCTCCGTGGTTGCCTTTCGCCTGCTTGATCACGGCGAAGATGACGATGTCGACTGGGTCTACGAGTGCCTCGTCGACGAGATCATCGATACCGCGAAAGCGGCCTTTCCCTCTTTCGAGCGCTTCGACGGATGGCGCGGCCGCGAAGATCGTATCCTCCTTCGCAATGCTTTCGCCGATTGCGGCATATCGACCTATTGCGGGCTCGCCGCGATCTGGCTCGCCGAGCGCGATGACGCTCGCTATTGGGAAGCCGATTTCTATAACCCACGAATGTCGAGAGCACGGCACTGGCTTCGCCAGGTCTCGGGTAGGTTCATCGACCTGTTTGGTGAGCTGCGCATGGTCGGTCGGTTCTCGAATGGCGAAGCGATCTTCGAGCGCTCCAGATCCACCCGTGACGCCGAGTCGTGATCCTGCCTCATCCCTGACCGCCGGCAGAGGCCCTTGGGCCGGTCGGGGCGTGCCGCAACCTGCGGCCCGTCGGCCCGTGTTGCCCGCGCCAGCCTAGGGCCGCAGGTTTCCCGCTGCGCGGTGCGTCTCGCCCCTTTCCCCGGCCCTGATCGGGCTCCGGCGGACAGGGCCGAGGCAATGGTGCCTCTTCTCCTTGTCCCCGCGATCAGGAGACACCCCATGTACGACAGCTTCATCGACCAGTTGAGCGGCCTTGACCTTTCAGGTCTCAGCATTAGGCCAGCCCCATTCAAAGAAACCGACTTTCCCTGCGAGGACGCGATCGACCAGACGCTTGGCGCCGTGTGGTCCGACCTTTTCGCGATGTTTTCCGACACTGCTTTGGAGGCTGATGCCGAGGATATTGCCTGGGGCGTGGTCAATCTCTTTCACCGTGCCGCCAGCCGCAAGTCGGCTCAGCTTGATCGGGCCAGCGACGAGATCCGTGTCCTCATCGCATCAGCAGATGGCTCCGAGGTGCATTCCAGCAATCTGGAAGAGCAGGTCGAACGCGCGCAGGCAGCCGAAGCCAGCATGCTGGCCTTCGAGCAGATGCGTGAGGTGGCTGCAGCTCTCTATCGCGACGAGACCGGTTCCTCATGGAAGCCCGTTTCCGGCTCGCGCACGAACCATTCGCGAAACTTCACATCAGCCGTGATCGATGCCCGCGATTTCCTCCGCGCACGCGCCGAGAACCGGCGTCACGCCCTGATCCCGGAAGGAACTCCAGTCGTCTTTGCTGGTGGTCGCCAGAGCTTTGAAAGCGCCGAGGATGCGCGCGTCTATGCCGACAATGTCTGGGCGACGCTCGACAAGGTTCGCGATGCGGTTCCCGATCTCTTCCTGGTCCATGGCGGCGACGGCAAGGGTGCCGATCGCCTGGCCGCCAGCTGGGCCGAACGCCGCGAAGTCCAGCAGCTGACCTATTCGCTCGATCGTCGGCTTGGTGCCCGCGCCGGGTTCAAGCGCAACGAGCAAATGCTTTCCCTCAATCCGCGTTACGTCGTCGCCTTTCCTGGCAATGGTGTAACCGAACGGCTTGTCATCGATGCCAAAACCCGCCGGATCACCGTGGTCGATCGTCGCGGCCCGTTGGGTACCTCTCCCGGGTCCTGAGGGGGCCTTTAGAATCTGCAGCTGTATTGCCCGGATGTGCATTCGGCGCCGACCAGACTATAGACCGGTCATGCAACTTGACGATCTGCTGCAGCGCTACTTTGCCACCACCGACCTCTCCAGGGTTTCTCCCGACACCTTTGCAGCCGGCATTGAGCACTGCCGGGTCGATCTCGGCCTTGAGGAGGACCGGGGGAAGCGCTTTGCGCTGTGGTCATTCCTGCACATGTTCGGGTCCGCCCCCGATCTCGATGTGGCGTTCAAGATCGAGGAAGACCGCGAAGCAGCCCGCAACTTTATGGATCTCTTAGCGGCATCGGAAGACGATGGGGTAAGCTGATTGCATTGGGGTCACGCGAGCCTTCAGACCCACACCCGATACCCATCCGGCTTTCTTCGCGAACAGTCCTGAACCAGGTCAGCTGACGACAGCAACCCGTTCCTTTCCGGCCGTGTTGGCAGCTGCGCTGCCTGCCCGCACCACCCGTCATGAACAGGTTTCCCTTCGGCCCCAGACGATGTCTGTTGGCCTGCGGTGCAGTCCTCCCATGCCCTGCTTCTTCTGGATGTTCGCAAGCCGGAGATGGTCTCCGGTTTGAGGAACTGAAGGAACTTTCATCATGACCAATATCGCAATCCTCACTGGCCGCATCGCCCGCGAACCCGATACCCGCGAGACCAAGGGCGGTACCAATGTCACCGGCATCACCGTCGTCACCGATCGCCCCGCACGCGACAAGGACGGGAAGACCTACAAGGATGAGAACGGCTACACCGCCAAGGAAAGCGAGTTCCACCGGGTGACCTGCTTCAACGGCCTCGCCAAGACCGTCGGCCAGTACTGCTCTAAGGGCCAGCTGGTCAGCGTCCAGGGCCGCATCCACTACACCCAGTGGGAGGACAAGGACGGGGTCACGCGCTACGGCACCGAGATCCTCGCCGACAAGGTCGACTTCCTCTCCCGCGGCAGTGGTTCGAGCGACGACAACGACAACACCGACGCTCCCGAGATCGACTGACATCGACCCCGATTGCTCCCCTTACGAAGAGGCTCTGCCGCAAGCGGCAGGGCCTCTTCTTCTGTGGTTACTGGGCTCCCGGCGCGCCATTCGAAGCACGGCTTGAACCGCGTCCCGTCAGTTTCTCGATCGCGGCATTCTCGCCGAGTTTTCCGAGTTCTTCGGCAACCTTCCTGAGACCCTTTTTCGAGAAGCTTTCGAGGCCGCTTCCCAGGATGATTTCGCCGAGCTCTCTGGCCGCTTGCTTTTCAAGTTCGCGTTGTTTGGCGTCGAGCGCCTCGCGGTCTGCTTCGAGCTTTTGCAGGGCTGCAATCGCGCTCCTGTTTCGGGGCATGTTACTTGTCCTTTTGTCCCCCTCGGATCTGCTCCCCTGTTGATTCCATGCCCGCATCATCGGGGTGTAGGAAAGGCAATTCGCACCCAGCAGGCGTTTGATGTTGGGCGGAGGTGGTGGGTCCTGGCTCACGGACATCCCAGCATGATGGCCTTGCGCCTTCCGCCTCAAGGACGCGCGGGGCCCCACCATTTTGCCCGCCACCGGATTGCATCCAGCGTCGGATAAAATCGTTGCCCCCACCGCCGCTCACGCGGTCGCCCATCCGGGCGATCCTGTGACCCGGAATACGCAAGACCATCACACGACCTCCTGTCGTCTCACGACAGATATCAGGAGGATTACCATGGCTTGTTCTACACATTGCACTCTACCATCGCGCAGCTACTTCGAGGCTCTTGAAACCGCCGAGAAACGGGCGCTGCACAGCTTCTTTGATCAGCATGTTATCGAGGATGATGAGCTCGGATACATCGCTCTCGACGAGGGTGACTACAACGCCTTGCCAGCGCATCTCACAGCGCGGGTGGTCCACACGGTCCACGGCGGCATGCTCGACGAGTTCTGATACCAAAGGCAGGGCGGGAACCGGCAACGGTTCCTGCCTTTTTTCATGTTCGCCTTGGTAGAGAACAGCGGATCGCCGACAGACATTATCCCTCGCTGACGGGCGCCGCATGCTTAGCAGCGGCGCCCGAAAAAGGAGCAGGGCTATGGACGCACTCTGTCCCGCGCATCATGCGATGCGCTCCTGAGGGTGCGGCTTTGTAGGTATCTGGGCCCTGCATGCACTTGCGAACCGGCAACGGGTCGGGCGGCGGGAAGCCAGGCACGCGACATGCCCCGCGTGCCTCGCTTCCCACGCGCCCTTGGCCGCTGCCTCTTTCGCAGGTGCAGCCTTCTGTTTGGGGCATCCAAGAGCTTCTCATTTGCTCTCGATGACCTGCCGGCAACCGTTGCTCGCGCTCCATCCTCAGGGACAGGAAAAGACACCCTTGGTCAAAACCTCAGATCGCCTGGATAACCCGCGCGCATATGGGAACAAGGGAGCACACCCTACGCCGCCATGCGGCAGAAAGATATTGTTAAGCAATAGGTTAGGTGAAGTTGTTCCTCTACAAAGAGGAGCAAGTCAATGCAAGCAAATGGCTATCTGCTACCAGCGAATGAAGCAGCGAATCATCGTCGAACTCGATCCGGTGAAGGGCGCGGGAGTGGTGAAAAGGCAAAGCCGTCCAACCGGGTAAGGCTCAACGGCAATATCGCCCGGCGTAAACCGGGCAAGCGCATATGCGAATATTGGGACATCGACCTGCCGGGCTTTGGCCTGCGGGTAAATCCCGGCGGCAGGCGGACGTGGTTTGTTCTGTTCCGCCAGCGCGGCAAGCTACGTCGTGTGTCGCTCGGAACTTCCAAGGATATCACTCCTGCTACGGCCCGTCGCCTCGCGCGGGCGAAGCTGGCCGAGGTGGCGCTGGACGGCCTGCCAACGCGCAAGAAGGCTCGCGCTGCGCAGAAGAGTAGTGCGCCCTTGATCCGCGACTACGCCGAACGCTTCTGGGCTGACTATTCGCGACACTGGAAGCCATCGACGCGCAAGCGCAACGAGAGCGCCATCTTCAAGGAAATCCTCGGCGCGTTCGGCGATAAGCGGATTGACGAACTAGCAAAGGGCGACATCCTGTTCTGGCGCGACAGCTTCGTTGAACGGCCCGGCGTGTTTAATCGCACTTTGCCGGTTTTGTCGGTGATGATGGGTTATGCCGAGCGCCTTGGCCTGCGTCCGCGCGGCTCCAACCCTTGTAAGGGCACGCCCCGCTACAAGCGCAAACCGATGGAGCGTTTTTTTGATAGCAATGAGTATGCGCGGCTGGCCACGGCATTGCGAGACTATGAGGCTGAGCAACCGCTCTATGTCGCGGCGATCCGCCTGCTGATCTTCACCGGCGCCCGTTGCGGCGAGATCGAGCAACTGCGCTGGGAATGGGTGCAGGAGCCGCGCCTGATGCTGCCAGACAGCAAGACTGGCGCGAAGATCATCTATCTGAATCGGCAGGCCACCGATGTTATCGCAGGGCTGCAAAACCGGACACCTAGAGGCTTGCTGTTCCCCTCGGTCCGCAATCCTGAGAAGCCGATCAAGCTCAGCATGCATTGGCCGAAGATCCGCAATCGCGCGGCGCTGCCGGATGTGCGGCTGCATGACCTTCGCCATAGCTTCGCCTCGGTAGCAATCCGCGACAACATTTCGCTGATGGTGATCGGCAAACTGCTGGGGCACGCGCTCGCTGAAACGACAACCAAATATGCGCATCTTTCCGATGACATCGTGGCCGATGCAGCGGAGCGCGTATCCGGCTCCATTGCCCGATTGATTGGATTGGACCGATGAACGCGCTGACACTGCGGGGCATCGTCGCCGAGGAACTGGGCGGCCTCAAACTCCACGCCGTCGGCAAGCGCGGTGGACTTGGGGAACTGCGCCAGACCATTTGGACGCGCGAACTGCCCGGCTTCGGGACGCGGCATTATGCCAGCGGTCGCAAGGTTTACATCGTTCAAGCACGGATGGCAGGGCGCACCCGGACAGTTACAATCGGCAACGCCAAGGTGTTGAGCCATGCGCAAGCGATGGACGTGGCAAAGCGTGTACTGCTTCGCGCACAGACAGGCGAGAATCCGGCACAAGAGCGCAAGCGGCTGCGCAAGGTTCCCTCCTATCGCGACTTTCTCAAGACCTACTGGGACAGAGTAGCGCCCAAGTGGAAGGAATCCACGCTCTACACACATCGCTACTATAAGCGGAAATATCTCGATCGCGCGTTCGAAGGCCTGTTCCTCGACGAGATCGAGGAACGCCACGTGCAGGAATGGTTCAACCGGATCACCAATACCGGCGGCCCTGGTGCTGCCAACCGTTGCAGTGAAATCCTGCGCGCCATGTTCAACAAGGCTGAGGAATGGAGTGTGCGTCCTGAAGGCTCAAATCCCTGTCTCTATATCCGCAAAAACAAGGGTCGAAAGTGTGAACGCTTTTTGTCCGACCAGGAGTTCAAGCGGGTCGGTGAAGTGCTTGACCGGCATCGCAAGGCCTTTCCGCTGCATTGCGCGGCGATCAGCCTGCTGATCCTGACCGGCTGTCGCAAATCGGAGATCACCGGTCTTCAGTGGAGGGAGGTACGAGGAAGACGTTTGCTGCTGACCGACAGCAAGACCGGCCCGCGCACAGTCTGGCTTGCCGAAGCGGCTGCAACGATCCTTCATGCTCTGCCGCGTTGTGAGAAGCAGCGTTATGTGTTCTGGAACCCGGCCACGCAGCGTCCAATTACCGACATTGGCAATCTGTGGAGCAAGCTGCGTGACGAGGCGGGCCTACCGGGCGTCCGCATTCACGATCTGCGGCACAGCTTCGCCAGCCATGCCGCCGCCCACTCTGAAACCCTGCCAATGATCGGCAAGCTTCTGGGCCATGCCGATGTGCGGACGACCACCCGCTATGCTCATCTCGACGATGGGCATGTCATCGAGGCAGCACAGCGGATCGGCGACCTGATCGAGCAAAACATGAGCGGCTCATATTCATTGAGACGTAACACTAAGTATGATAGTGGACCGTTGCTGCATGACTGAGAACCCGCGCCTTCGCATCTATGCCAACCGCTGGTTCGCCAAGTTTGCGGCAAAGGAAAAGATCAGCGATGCCGCGCTTGCTGATGCCGTGCATCGGGCCGAATCCGGCCTGATCGATGCCGATCTTGGCAGCGGTCTTATCAAGCAGCGCATCGCGCGTCAGGGCGGAGGCAAATCGGGCGGCTATCGCTCGATCCTGATCTTCCGCTCGGGCAAGCGGGCCATATTCGTGTTCGCCTTCGCTAAGAGCGACAAGGCGAACCTGAGTGCGGTGGAACTGAAGGTCTATCGCAAGGCCGCCAGCATCATGCTGGAGCTCAGCGATGACCAGATCGAAACGGAAGTTGAAGCAGGCCGATTGGTCGAGGTGAAAGACGATGAGCAAGGCTAAGGCAAAGACCTACAAGAGCGAGGCGATGGCTGCCGTCCACGAGATGATGGAAGGCCTCCACGACACGGGCAGCATCGACAGGCGCACCATGCGCGAGTTCGATGAAGCCTGCCTTACGCCTGCGCCCGTCCTGTCGCCCGACGAGATCAAGGCGATTCGAGAGGCAGAGCATGTCTCGCAGCCGGTGTTTGCGCGCTATCTCAACGTGTCGAAGAATCTCGTTTCTGACTGGGAACGCGGAGCGAAGAAGCCGGGAGGTCCGGCTTTACGGCTGCTATCCATCATTCAGCGCAACGGGCTCGATGCAGTGGCTTAGCCTCGGACAAGGGCGGAATGTCTGCTTTTGCCAGATCCAAGCTGAGAACAAGACGTTCAGCTTACGACCCATTCGGGGACATTGGCTGGGAGCGATACTGGATGGCAGAAATCTCGCACATTCAGGTGCGAGAACCGCTCTCTTAACTCACAGCGGTTTAAGGCGCTCGTGCTTATCAGTCTCGCATTCAGAGTGGTCATTGATCGCCGCCATAACCTGGCATCCGCCGACTTTACCGCCCCTGCAATTTTCGATCATGCGTTTCAGCTCGCGTTCCAGAGCCTCTAGCTGTGCCAGCCGCTTTTGAACTTCGGCAAGTTGCTTCTGAGCGATTGTGTCAACTGCCGAGCAGTCTTGGTCTGGTTCAGTCTGCAATCCAATCAAGTCTTTGATTGCGTCCATCGAAAAGCCGAGTTCGCGGGCATGCCTCACAAATGAGAGGCGTTCCACATCGACGCTGCCATAGAGCCTTTGCCCACTTGCGCTGCGGTCTGGCGTGCCCATCAAGCCGATACTTTCGTAATATCGAATGGTGGTCACCTTGACCTTTGCCGCACTTGAAAGACGGCCAATTGTCATTGGTTTCATATGAGTGTGCTTTTCCCACTTGCCCCTACAGTCGCTGTAGACTGTATCACTTGACTCGAATCACAATCAAGCGAGTCGAAAAATGCCTCAAACCCAGATTTCAGAGCGATCCAAGAAACAGAAAAAGCTGTATTTCCCGCCCCTGATGCAGTTCGCGTTCTATGGCCTTGCTGGCTATATTCTGGCGACAAACCTGCCCGCGCTTGCTTACGGATCAGTGCCTCTCTTTTGGCTATCGGTTCCCGTCATTGCGGTTGGAGCGCAGGTGCTTTTCTTGGCGGTTCGATCGTTTGGGAAAGCGAACACAACGGTAAATCCGATTACGCCTGAGCAAGCCGAGCAACTCGTTACAACAGGCCTCTATCGCTTTACCCGAAACCCCATGTATTTGGGTATGCTACTCGTGCTCGTGGGTGGAGCCTTGGCCCTCCAAAACCTCGCAGCATTCAGCGGACCAATTCTCTACGCCCTCTCTATCACGCTCCTCCAGATCATCCCTGAAGAGCGAGTTCTGGAGCAGAATTTCGGAAGCGCATTTACAGCCTACCGCAAACAGACGCGGCGCTGGTTGTAGGAGTGCTGCACATGATTGACCTGCCTTCATGGGTCTCTTGGAGTTTGTTCGGATTAGCGGCCAGTTCGATTTGCGCGATAATCGGGCTTTCCATTTTCGCGGTTTTGAGCGGAAAGTTTCAGTTCTTCCCTCCCCCTTCAGGAAACAGTTGGCAGCACCGCACCTTCATGGCGCTGTTTCGCCTGTTCCTTTACCCATTGCTGGCGCTTTCCCTTCTCGACTTTGCATCTGTGGCTCCCGCTTATGCTGTGCTCCAATATACTTTGGGCCTAGTGCTGTTGGTTGTCGGCTTTGCACTCGCATTCTGGATCACGTTCCAGATGGGCTGGCGCAATGCATTTGGCGAAAAGCACGGCCTGAAAACACAAGGTTGGTTCAGGATAAGCAGGAACCCTGTTTACGTCGCAACATGGGTCGGCATGATTGGTTGGGGCCTGCTCGCCAACACGTTGCTTGTCTGGATATTATTGGCGCTCTGGGCGACCATGTATTTGCTTGCCCCTGTATTCGAGGAACCATGGTTGGAGCAGCAATACGGTCAGGACTATCTGGACTACAAACGCCAAACCAGGCGGTTTCTGTGATGAGCCATCTTCATCGAAACCTGGGCCGTGTTTACCCTTCTTTTGCGGGCTGCATTTTTCTCGCGCTCGGAATAGTAACTCTCATTCAGCCGGAAATCATGAGCTACTATGCGATTGGGCTCGACCAGCCATCTGCCCGGGTGGCTATGCGCGCCATGATCGGAGGCGGCGAGATAGGTATAGGCGTTGTCCTGATCCTTGGGGGGCGCATCAACCTCTCTTCGCGTCAGCTTAGTCTGACTGCTGCCGCAATTTTTATCTGCGTGGGATTAAGCAGAGTTGCGGCTGTTTTCATGGAGGGCGCTGATCTGCTTGCCGTCCAACCGCTGCGTGAAGCTCTTATCGAGATATTGCTTGGCGGCATAGGGCTATGGGCGGCGCGTGGATTGGAGCACGATCAACTATGAGCATTTTCAGCCATCCAAGTTCCATGATTGATATAAACTTGTACAAATCTTCACGTGTTTCTAAGATGTTCGCTGAAGTGACACGCAAGATTTTGCCTTTTCTCGCCGTATTAGCGATCCTTTTCAGCAGCGTGCTGTCCCTCCCGGACGTGCATGCCGGGGAAGGTGAAAGCTTCGCTCATGCAGCCGATCATATCTATGCGCATGGCGCGGACCATTTTGATACGAACGATGCAACACCAGACCATGATGGACATGACCATTCGGCCACGCACCACCACAATTGCAGTTTTAGTCTCGCTGACACCAGCATGCTCCTGCGATCACCTTTCTGGAGTTCGGATAACCTGAGGGGCCCGCTTGCCACGTCATCGCTCGCCTCCCGTGCTCCCCCAGTCCTGATACAGCCTCCCAAAGCCTGACCGACAATCATTTGCGAGCTCGCTTTCGAGCGCGCTCGATTGGTTTCAGTCAGGAGATAAGAAATGCGGTGCATTGCACTGGCCGCGGCCTTGATTGCCGTGTGTACGGGTTTGCCGATATCGGCACAGGAAACAATTACTCTCGATGAAGCGCTCGCCAGAGCGGGCGTTGACGGTCAAGAGGGTACAAGTTCGAACAGCAATCCGCGCGTCTACGGCCCGCAAGCGGAAGCAGAAGCCGCGCGTGCGGCTATCGACCAGGCGCGGCTTCGGCCTAACCCTTCGCTGTCGTTCGAGGTGGAAGACATTGCAGGTTCCGGTGCATTTTCCGGCCTGCGCTCTTCCGAATATACTCTGGCGATCGGCCAGCAGCTTGAACTCGGCGGCAAACGAAGGGCGCGCATCGCGAGCGCACAGGCATCGGCCGACTTCACCGGCTTGCAGAGCGACCTCGCCCTGTCGCAACTCGCGCTGGGCGTTCGTGAGCGATATGTCGAAGCTGTCGCCGCAGGCCAGCGCCTCGTCCTGGCGCTCGAAATCGTCGAACGGAACCGTGAGCTGGCCCGGATCGCCAATGTGCTTGTCGAGGTCGGGCGGGAGCCGCCGCTGCGTGCCATGCGCGCCCGTGCAGCGCTTGCAGAAGCGGAAGCTGAGCTGCAGGCTGCACAAGCTGCCGATCTAGCGGCACGTCAGGCGCTCGCGGCTCTTTGGGTGTCCGGCCGGCCCAACCCGGTTGTATCAAACGTCTTTCCTGATTTAGCGCCGCCGCTCGCTCCGCTGGGTTCCGAAGATCCCTTGCAGCTGCGCATTGCGGATGCGCGAACCAGCTTTGCTGAGGCCGAAATTGCGCGTGAACGCTCGCTCGGCGTTCCCGACCCCACGCTGTCGGCAGGCGTGCGCCGATTTCAGGAAAGCAACGATCAAGCCTTCATTGTCGGGATTTCCATTCCGCTGCCCTTCCGCAACCGTAACCAAGGCAACATCGCGGCCGCTGAAGCGCAATACCGCGCGGCAAGCGCGAGCGAGGCGATAGCCGAGGCGGACTACCGCGTGGAGTTCGAGCGGACGCGAACGCTGTATCTGGCCGCCGAAACGCGGGTGGAGACCCTTTCCAGCGCATCCCTGCCGCAGGCCGAGGAAGCACTCCGACTTGTCGAGATCGGATACCGCAATGGCCGGTTTCCGCTGATCGAAGTCCTAGCAGCTGCCGAAGCGCGCGACGCCATTCGTGAAAATCTGATTCAGGCAGAAGAGTCCCGCGGCCTGCTCGCGGCGCGGCTCATCTGGCTCACCGCACAGTGAGATCCCTTCCCATGAAACGTAACTATCTTATCGCAATAGTCGGCATCCTTGTTCTGGCGGCCGTATCTGCTTGGGCCTTCTGGCCGTCAGGGTCTGCCGACCACTCCGAAGAAGGACAGAGCGAAGAGGAAGGCGGAGCAAAAACCGAAGGTTCCGAAGGCGCTTTGCAAATTAGCGAAGAGCAAATCGCGGCTTCCTCCATCGAAATCGAAGCTGTTCAGTTTGGTGCTGTTACAGAGATCGTATTCCCCGCAACTGTCGCAGCCGCGCCCAACGCCAGCGCGCGAATCGATGCACGTGCCTCGGGGGTCGTGCGGAGCGTGAACAAGATGCTTGGCGATTATGTCAGGCAGGGGGAAGCGATCGCGCGGATCGAGAGCGCTGATGCTGCCGGACTGGCTGCGCAGGTCGCCGCCGCGCGTGCGCGGGTAAATGAACTTTCTGCACTCTATGACCGGGAAAAACGGCTGTTCGAGGCCAATGTGACGGCTCGGCAGGATCTCGAAGCTGCGCAGGCGAATCTGCAGGTGGCAAGGTCCGAACTTTCCCGCGCGCAAGCCGCATCCGCAGCTGCTGGTGTCAGCGGAGATGGACGGTCGCTCGCTGTGACGAGCCCGATTTCAGGGCAGATCACCAGCGCGCCGATCGTGCTGGGCTCCTACGTCTCAGCCGGTGAAGAGATGTTCCAGATCGTGAACGCGAGCGGCTTGCAAGTGCAGGTTGCTCTGCCCGCCAGCGATGCCGTGAGAATTAGGCCCGGCGACGAGGCAACGCTCGAATTCGGAGAGGAGCGGGAGATCGGCGGACGTGTGCGCTCGATAACCCCCGCGCTCGATCCGGAAAGCCGAAGCGCCACCGCTATTATTTCCCTTGCGAATGCAGTGCCCGGATTACAGCCAGGCGCATTCTTGCAGGCGCGTATTCGGCCTTCCGGAGAGACCGATGCGACTGCCATCTCGGTGCCTGAGGCAGCCGTTCAGATGGTCGAAGGGCGCGAAGTCGTGTTCGTTCGCACCCAGACTGGCTTTCGGGCGACGCCTGTCGTGACGGGATCGCGCTCGGGAGGGCGCATCGTGATTGTGTCAGGATTGCAGAATGGCCAGCGGATCGCGACCGAAAACGCCTTCCTGCTCAAAGCCGAACTCGGAAAAGAGGAAGCCGAACATGGACATTGATCGTTCTGAAAGCGGCTTCGAAAAAGAGCGCAACAACAATGGCGGCCTGATTGGCGGCGTCCTTGATTGGTCGGTGCGCAATCGCTGGGCGGTCGTGGCCCTTGCCCTAGGTGTAGCCATCTGGGGCGCCTTCAATCTTGCGAAACTGCCGATCGATGCGGTGCCGGACATCACAAATGTTCAGGTGCAGATCAACACCGAAGCACCGGCGCTTTCACCCTCACAGATCGAAACGCAGGTAACCTTCCCTGTCGAGACGGGCCTCGCCGGGATCGAGGGACTGGAGATGACCCGCTCGATCTCGCGCAACGGCTTCAGTCAGGTTTCGGCGATTTTCGAAGAGGGCACCGACATCTACTTTGCGCGCTCGCAGGTTGAAGAACGGCTTGCCACGCTCGCCTCTTCGCTTCCTGCAGGCGCGGAGCCGTCGATGGGGCCAATTGCGACCGGCCTTGGCGAAGTCTTGATGTATACCATCGAATTCGAGCATCCGGGTGGAACGGATGCGCCAAAAGGCGGCGCCATTGGCTGGCAAAATGACGGCAGCTTTGTCACCGACCGGGGCGAGCGATTGGACACGGAGGTGGCGAGAGCCGCCTATCTGCGCACGGTGCAGGACTGGGTGGTTGCGCCGCTGATGCGATCAGCCGACGGTGTCGCAGGCGTCGACTCGATCGGCGGCTTTGAAAAGCAATATCTGGTGCAGCCCGACCCGGATCGTCTGGGCGGCTACGGTGTTTCACTCGACCAGTTGATTACTGCGCTCGAAGTGGCAAACCAGGCGGAAGGCGCGAACTTCGTCGAACGTGCCGGCGAAGCGCTCTTGGCCCGTGTCGATTCCCGGCTGAATTCGGTAGAAGACATCGAGCAGGCGGTGGTGACGACCCGCGAAGGCGTGCCGATCCGCGTAGGCGATGTTGCCACAGTCGAGATTGGCGGTGACCTTCGCACAGGGGCTGCCTCGCTCAACGGCGATGAAGCGGTCGTCGGAACTGTCCTGATGCGAGCGGGCGAGAACAGCCGAACCGTTGCCGCTGGCGCAGCCGACAGGCTTGAGGAAGTTCGTGCATCGCTGCCTGCCGGAGTGGTGGCTGAGATTGTCTACAACCGATCCACTTTGGTCGATGCGACCATCGCTACGGTTCGCAACAATCTGGTCGAAGGCGCCTTGCTCGTTATCGTCGTGCTGTTCCTGCTGCTCGGAAACATACGCGCTGCTATCATTGCCGCTCTGGTCATTCCTTTGTCGATGCTGATGGCAGCAATCGGGATGAACCGGCTCGGCGTATCGGGTAATCTGATGAGCCTTGGTGCGCTCGATTTCGGCCTGATTGTCGATGGCGCTGTCATCATCGTCGAAAACAGCATCGCGCGCCTCGCCGCAAGCCAGGAGCACGAGGGACGTTTGCTCACACTGCGCGAACGCCTTGCCGAGACGCGGGCAGCGGCGCATGAGATGATCAAGCCAACGGTGTATGGCCAAGCGATTATCTTTCTGGTTTTTGCGCCGCTCCTCACCTTCTCCGGGGTTGAGGGCAAGACATTTTCGCCCATGGCCATCACGGTGATGCTGGCACTTGCCTCGGCATTTATCCTCTCGCTTACTTTCGTCCCCGCGATGATCGCTCTCTTGCTGAACAAGAAGATCAACGAGCAGGAAGCAAAGCCCATCCGAATGGCGAAAGAGCGCTATGGTCCGCTGCTGCGCAGCGCGCTTGCCCGTCCATGGCCGGTCATCGGCACCGGTGTCGGCGTATTTGCACTTGCAGCGCTGGTGTTCAGTTTCATCGGCAGCGAATTCACGCCTCAACTCGATGAGCGTGATCTGGCAGTGCAGTCATTGCGTATCCCCTCCACTCCGCTCGAGCAGTCGCTCACAATGCAGCGCCAGGTCGAGACACGTCTCACACAGTTCCCGCAGGTTGAGCTGGTGTTCTCGCGCACCGGCACGGCCGAGGTCGGAACCGATCCGATGCCGCCGAACATTTCGGATGCCTATGTGATCCTCAAACCGCGAGAAGAATGGCCCGATCCCTCGCTGTCCAAGGATGAACTCGTAAGCGAGATGGAAGAGGCTCTCGGTGGTCTTGTTGGCAATCTGTATGAGTTCAGCCAGCCCATCGAGTTGCGCTTCAACGAGCTCATCGCAGGCGTTCGCGGCGATGTGGCGGTCAAGCTGTACGGAGATGATCTGACCGCCATGACTTCGGCTGCAAACGAGGTCGCCGCCGTGCTGCGCGGCGTCGAAGGCGCAGCCGACGTGAAGGTCCAGCAGGTCTCTGGCTTCCCGACACTCGATATCGCCTTCGACCGGCCTACTATCGCGCGCTACGGGCTAAGCGTCGAGGACGTGGCGCAGTCCGTTGCCATCGCGCTTGGCGGTCGCAACGCCGGCCTCGTGTTCGAAGGCGATCGCCGGTTCGATGTCGTCGTCAGATTGTCAGATGCCAATCGCAACGATTTCGACCAGCTCGGCACCTTACCGATTGTCCTCCCGAATGGTGGGAGCATTCCGCTTAGAGCCGTGGCCCAATTCGAGGTCATCGATGGGCTGGCCGAGGTCCGGCGCGAACAGGGGCGAAGACTGGTCATCGTATCCGCCAATGTGCGGGAGCGTGATCTTGGCTCATTTGTCGAGCAGGCCCAGTCCGAAGTGGCCGCAAACGTCGATCTGCCATCCGCGTCGTTTATCGAATGGGGCGGGCAGTATCAGAACCTGCAGCAAGCGCAGCAACGTCTACTGATCGTGGTTCCGCTCGCCTTCGCGGTCATCCTGCTGCTGCTCTACATGGCGGTCGGCGGATGGGTCTCGGCGTTAGCGGTGTTCAGCGCGATTCCGATGGCACTGGCTGGAGGGGTCTTCTTCCTGGCCCTCAGGGGCATGCCATTCTCGATCTCGGCAGCCGTGGGCTTCATTGCTCTATCTGGCGTGGCCACTTTGAATGGTCTCGTCATGATAACCGCGATCAAGCAGCGGCTCGAAAAGGGTTTGGAGCTTGGTGAAGCGATAGTCGAAGGCGCAATTGCACGCCTGCGCCCGGTTTTGATGACGGCGCTCGTCGCCTCGCTCGGCTTCGTTCCGATGGCGCTTGCGACAGGAACCGGGGCCGAGGTGCAGCGCCCGCTCGCCACGGTTGTGATCGGCGGACTGATAACGGCAACAGCGCTCACACTGTTCGTGCTGCCTGCCATTGTGAGCCTGATTTTCGCGGAGAAATCCGAGCAGGCAAAGGGTCACGGAGAAATGCCATGAGCGGCGATCATAAATTCGAGCTTGATAGTGCTGAAAAGCGGCGAACTCTGTGGATTGTCCTGTGGCTCAACGTCGCGTTGGCTGTCGGTTTCTTGTTCGTCGGATATTTTGCCGATTCTAACGCGCTTCTCGCCAATGGTCTCGACAATGCATCTGATGCTCTTGTCTATATCCTGAGCCTTTTCGCACTTAGCCGTTCTCGAGTGTGGAAGCGCAACGCGGCTCGCCTTTCAGGTGGCTTGCTCCTGTTGTTTGCCGCTGGCGTTATTGCCGATGCAATACGTCGCTTTCTGGAGGGGTCCGACCCTGGCGGCATCGAAATGATGGCTATGGCTGCGATCGCAGCCGTAGTGAACCTCATCTGCCTCCGCCTGCTTCAAAACCTCCAGCAGAAGGACGTCAGTCTGCGTGCCGCAACGACTTTTAGCTTCAACGATTTTGTAGCAAATGGCGGGATTATTGTCGCAGGGCTGGTCGTCACGCTTACTGGCGCGAATTGGCCAGATCTATTGGTCGGCATCGCTGTTGCCGGGATCGCGATCTATGGCGGGATCGATATCCTGCGCGATACGCACAAGGATAAGCATGAGGAAGCCGGCACGACCCACAGTTAGGGCAAGAGCAAATAGGAAGTGTGCCCTTGCTTCGGGGATTGATGCTGGCTCTCGCCTCGAGGTTTCTGGCGAACTGCAGCTTTACCAGCATCCATATTGCCTTACTGAACATGAATAGGTTCTCGGTCAGCGATACAACAAGCAATGATCTTTTTCATTTGCGCTTGAAGTTGGCATGAATGCCCGTAGCCTTCAAGACTATATCCAGCGAAAGGAAGGCCCGCTTTCACCCCCAAAGTCGCTCCTAGCTTTAGGGTATTTGAACTGCCAAATGCGGTCGTAGCAAGTGGAGTTGCCACAGATAAACTACAGCACGCCGAGCTATTCGCGTTAGTAAATTGCGGGCTCAGTTCGCCCTGCTGCAGTGGCTATTTGTTACCAAAGCGGACAGCAAAGAGAACAAGCTTACGTCCTTACGTCTTCCCCTCAAGCCCGGTTTGGGCTAGGAAATCCGTGTGAAACCAGTGCCTTTTCTGTGATTGAACGGACAGGGCTTTGGTTGATCAGACCATGCACAAATGGGGAACAACTTCGCGCACACCCTACCCCGCGAATTCGGGAATTATCATTCTGATTTTATTGTGAAATCCCGTTTTGGGCGGAATCAACCCGTCTGCGAGTAGAGCGGGTTTGCGCTGATCCGCGTGCAACTCACGTCGTTATAGTGCATTGTAATCATGTCATAAACTTTCGATTGACTGCGAGTTGTTCACGATTTATTCTTTTTGTCACCTTCCGCAAGGTGAGCCAGGTTCCGTCGGCCCGACAAGGAACCTGTTTCATGACCCGACAAGATCGGCTTCAGACATTCGTATCGCTTCCCGTGGGCAACTGGGTTCGCCAGTCTGCTGCGGACCAGGGCGAAAGTGTCAGTGTCTTCATTCGCGACCTCATTGTTGCAGCCTGGCATCTCGATAACGAGACAAAAGACAGGCCCGCTGGTCTCGATCCGGCGCGCCAAAACGTCTTCATTTCTGTGGCTCTCGATGCCCTGCTTGCCGGTCATCCGGACCCGGCATTGCGGGACCGGGCCCACGAGGCTTATCGCCGCCGTCTCGAGCGGCTAGGCCTTCCACTAAGCACCAACATGGGAGGCCAATCCCATGAAGCATAACCTCCTCAACTTCACCCGCGGAAGCCAGTTGCTGGGACACTTCGCTTTCATGTTTGCAGCCGGCCTCAAAGGCCCTGTGATCCTCACGACGCTTGTGGTTCTAGGCACCTGTTACTGGGAAGTTCGAACGAGCCTGACCGATCACCAGTTCTACCTGGTCTGGATGCATATCTATGCCAGCCTCTACGCCTTTATGGAGTTCGATCCGGCAAAATTGGTCAACCTCACTCTGGCCGATGGTGGCAAGGTCGGTCTGCCTTTCGCGGTGGTTCGCGAGTTCCCTCCCATGCGTGATGCAATCGACGCATTCGTATCCGCGACCAAGCAAGGCTTGCTCATATCAGCTGTCTTTCTTGCGCCAGCTTTTGTGTTCTTCTGGTGGTTCGCCGAGCGCTTCGGTGGCCGCTCCAAAGAACGTAAGCACGAGCGCGGAGCCATGCTTGTTTCACTCGATGAACTCGAGGACGAAATCGAGCGCTATAATCGCAAATATCGCGCTGAGGAGCTGAGCCGGAAGCTCGGTTGGAAATGGCGGCTCGCAAGTTCTTCTGCGCTGGCGGAAGCCGGGCATTACATGCCCGCCCACCTCGCCGGAGTTAGCTGGCCATGGCGGCTTGAGCAAAGCCATACCATGCTGATTGGAACAACCGGGACCGGTAAGACCGTCGCGCTTACACAGCTCGTGACCGAGGCCCGTCAGCGCGGTCAACGCGCGGTGATTTTCGATCTCACCGGCGCCTTTATCGAAGCCTATTACGATCCTGCCCGCGACATTATTCTAAACCCGATCGATGCGCGTTGTCCGGTGTGGAGCGTCTTCAATGATTGCTCGAGCGAGGCCGAATTCCATGCCGCAGCCGAGGCGCTGGTGCCCCATGATGGCGGCGGATCGGAACAATTCTGGGTGCTTGCGGCTCGTATGTTGTTTGTCGAAATGTGCCTCCATCTCTCTCGCAAGGGAACAGCGACCAACGAGGCCCTGGCGCAGAAACTCATGACCGCGGACCTGTCCGAAGTGCACAAGCTGATGCGCGGGACAATGGCCGATCCGCTCACCGCTCCGGAAGCTGCACGTATGGCGGA
Organism: Erythrobacter longus; assembly: GCF_000715015.1. Lineage (GTDB taxonomy): Bacteria > Pseudomonadota > Alphaproteobacteria > Sphingomonadales > Sphingomonadaceae > Erythrobacter > Erythrobacter longus. Next base: position 111,172 of record NZ_JMIW01000004.1, on the reverse strand, counting down.
ATCGATCCGTGCGGTGTTCAATGCCAACGCTAAAGTGCTGAAGCTCCTGCCCTCGGAAGGTCCACGCTTCTCGGTCCGTGACTGGGTTAAGGGCGACTGCGAACCGGGTTCGATCCTGTTTCTTTCAGCGCGCTACGTCGACATGAGCATCTCCTCGCAATTGCTCACTCTATGGCTCGATACGGCAATGAACACGCTGATGACACTCGAGCGCACGCAGGACCTCAAAATGTGGTTCCTGATCGACGAGCTTGGTGCCCTCCATAGACTGCCCGCGCTCGAAAAAGGCCTGCAAACCGCGCGCAATTTCGGTGGTGCGATCGTCACCGGCGTCCATGCCTTTGCCAAGCTCAAGGAAATCTACGGCGAGAACATGGCCATGACACTGTCATCGCTTGCGCGGACCAAGCTGATCCTGGCAACAGCTGATCGCGAGACCGCGACATGGTGCTCAGATTTCATCGGCCATCGGCAGGTGCGCGATATGGAGGAAGGCTTCAGCTACGGGTATAACAATGCCCGCGACGCAGTGAGCCTGACACCAAGGCGGCAGGTGGAGCCTTTGCTCCTTCCCGACCAGTTCATGAACCTTCCAAGGCTGTCAGCTTACATCAAGTTTCCTGACGGTTTCCCTGCCGCCCCGGTTTCGCTCATACCCCGTTCGCGCGATCGTATTGCCGAGGGTTTCATTCCTCGCGAGAAACCGGCCTCGAAGAGCACACGGGGTTCGGGCACCACCTCGGCGAAGAAGCGAAAGACCATGCATAAAATGGACGGTGAACATCCTGCGTCCAATGATGACGGTGCTGGAAAGCCTGTCGATCCAAAGCAGCTCAAACTCAATCTGGCAGGACGTGATATTCCCCTTGATGAGGCGCGAGATCATCAGCAAGCGGATTCCCGCGAGCAGTTGGAGGCATGGCGTCAGGCCGGTGAGGCCAGGTCCAGATCCGGCGGCAATGCAGTCGTTGATGCGTCTGCGACGCTGCCACCATTTGCCGTGCAAACGGGCGATAACTCTCTGGTCGAGGCTGGCAAAAAAGACCTGGCTGAGGCCGGATCTGCCAACGCCAAAACCTCCGACAAAGCTCTTTCTCCTACCCAGAGACCATCACGCGAGGGTGAGCGCCAGCCAATCAGGCCGGCCGAAAAGGATCTGCGAGAAGGCGTTGTAAGCGATCCGCCTGCGAAGGATTTGGGAGAGTTTGAGCCCGATATGTGACGTGAACTAGGGAAGGGATTTTTCGGTCTGGAGGGGAGCCGTGACGAGGATCAGAGACGATGCTTTCCGTTGCCAATGTGCGCTCACCTTCGGCTGCAGCGGCCTACTTTGCCGCTGACAATTACTACACCGGCGCTGATGCGGATCGCTCGGGTATCTGGACCGGTAGAGGCGCCGAGCGACTTGGTCTTCACGGCAGTGTCAGCGCTGAGCAGTTCGACGCCTTGCTGCGCGGAGAACTGCCCGGCGGTATCCAGGTAGGTAATGCTGGCCAGTCCCACAGACCCGGAACGGACCTCACATTCTCGCTCCCCAAAAGCTGGTCGCTCCTCGCGCTCGTTGGTGGGGACAAGCGGATAATCGTGGCCTATCGGCGAGCGGTGGTCGAGACCTTGCGCTGGGCCGAGACCAACGCGGCACAGACCCGGATGGGCAGCAAGGAGGGTTACGGGAAGGTCGCGACCGATAACCTCACAATCGGCCTCTTTCAGCACGATACCAATCGCAACCAGGAGCCCAACCTGCATTTTCACGCGGTCGTCGCGAATGTCACTCAAGGCCCCGACGGCAAGTGGCGGGCGCTGCGCAATGACAAGCTCTGGTCTTTCAACACGCTGCTCAATTCGATGACCATGGCCCGCTTTCGCATGTCGGTCGAGAAAATGGGTTACGAAGCAGGCCCGGTCGGCAAGCACGGCAATTTTGAAGCCGTCGGCATTACGCGAGAGCAGGTCAAGGCGTTCTCTTCGCGCCGCGAAGAGGTCCTCGATGCGGTCCGTCAGCTTGGCGAGAACTCCCCAAAGTCGCGTGACGTTGCCGTGCTTGCTACAAGGAAGAGCAAGGAGCCTGTCAGGGACCGTGAAGGCCTCCTGGGGGAGTGGCAGCAAAGTGCAGGAGAGGTCGGGCTTGATCTACAAGCGATGATCGATGCATCACAGATGCGGGCAGCGGCTAAGACCATAGCAAATTCCAAAGCGGAAAGCCTTCTCCACCGCGGCATGGCCAAGCTGCGAGAATTTGCGCAGCGGATAAAAGGCGATCCGGCAGACCCGCTGATCCCCGCCCATGTGCTTAAGAAAGACGCGCCTTCCATCGCCGCTGCGCAGGCTGTCGCTTCCGCGGTGCGCCACCTGTCGCAGCGCGAAGCAGCTTTTCCCCGCGAAGGCCTGCTCAAAGTAGCACTGGATTTCGGGCTGCCAACGACAGTGGATCGTGTCGAAAGACAGGTGAAAGCACTAGTGCGGGAGGGCGCGCTGGTGCGCGGCAAAGGGGCGCATACTGGCTGGGTCGCAAGCAAGGAGGCTTTGCAGCTTGAAAGAACAATCCTTGCCGGTGTCGACGCGGGGCGCAGCGCCGTAGCGCCAGTCCTCGAACGCAAAGACGCTGTTGCACGCGTTCAGGCGGTATCAGCGATCAATCACGGCATCACGCTCAATCCCGGCCAGGAAGAGGCGGCCAGCCTGGTGCTTTCATCGCGCGACCGGATCGTCGCGATCCAGGGTGTTGCCGGCGCCGGGAAGAGCAGCGTGATGAAGCCGGTCGCCCAGCTTCTGCGCGAGGAGGGCAAGCAAGTGCTGGGTCTCGCCGTGCAGAACACGCTCGTCCAAATGCTCGAACGCGACACGGGCATTCAATCCAAGACCATTGCCCGCTTCCTGTCGCAATGGGGCCGCCTTCTGGATGAGCCCGGTAACACTGCCTTGCTGGGTGAGGCAAAGAGCGCGCTCGGCGACCATGTGATTGTGCTCGATGAAGCCTCGATGGTTTCGAACGAGGACAAGGCCAAAATGGTCCGCCTCGCCAACCTTGCAGAGGTCCATCGGCTGGTGCTCGTCGGCGACCGCAAACAACTTGGCGCGGTTGACGCTGGCAAGCCCTTCGCACTCGTGCAGCAGGCGGGTATCGAGCGCGCCAATATGGAGGTCAATCTGCGCGGACGTGATCCGGTGCTCCGGCGCGCCCAGGCCGCTGCGCAGGAAGGTCGGATTGATGATGCGCTGAAAGCGCTTGCGCCAACGACCATCGAGGCCAAGGGAGACAGCGCGATCGTTGCCGCCGAGCGGTGGCTTTCGCTTAGTCCCAATGAGCGCGCCAAGACTTCGATCTATGCTTCCGGACGCGCCTTGCGCTCGGCCGTCAACGATGCGGTGCAGGAGGGGCTCAGGGCCAATGGCGAGCTTGGACCGCGTGCCGCAAGACTGACAGTTCACTCCCGGGTAAACGCGACACGGGAGGAACTTAGGTATCCCGGCACTTACCGCGCCGGGATGGTCCTGAATGTCCGCTCGCGCGACAGTTCCCAGAAGCTGTCGAAGGGCGACTACACCGTGCAATCCATCGACCACGCCCGAAAGCGTGTCATGCTCGAAGACAGGAAGGGACGAAAGCACACATTCAGCCCCTCGCGCCTCAGACCAAGTGGGAGCGAAGACCGTTTCTCTCTGTTCGAGCGCAAATCGCTCAGACTTTTTGAGGGCGACAAGATCCGTTGGACAGACAACGATCACAAGCGCGCATTGTTCAATGCCGATCAGGCGAGGATTGTCGCGGTGGATACCAAGGGCGTTAAAGTCGAAACGTCAGCGGGCAAGGAGCTCCGCTTGTCGCGCGGCGATCCCATGTTGAAGCGCCTCGATCTCGCTTATGCCTTGAACGCGCATATGGCGCAGGGGCTGACCTCGGATCGCGGCATAGCGGTGATGGACAGCCGCGAGCGCAATCTTGCTAACCGGCAAACCTTCCTCGTCACGGTGACCAGGTTGCGCGATGGTCTCACGCTTGTTGCCGACAGCACAGAAAAACTTGGCCGCGCAATCAAAGCAAACAGCGGCGAGAAGAGCTCGGCGCTCGAAGTGACGCAGCGTCTCAAGTCAGCAGCGGCAAAAGGCATTGCGCAAGGTAAGGCCAATGAAAGCGCTGCGCCTGCGAAGGATCCGCCGGAACTGACAAAGGAGCGAGTAAAGCCATTTGAAATAGGGATTTGATGTTTGATGGCCTGGACGGAGCTGGTCTTACCAGGCACGATGCATTCAAACGGGAAATGCGGAGTGTCGTCAGTGAAGGGCGTGTTCGAAATCAGCGGCAATTCGCGCTACGACGACCTCATCACCGAGCGGTATCATTTCCCCTCGCAATATCTGTCCGAAGCCAAGCAGCTCGAGAACGATTGGATACTCTACCGTGAGACCCGCGTTTCCGGCGGCCGGATGGCCTACATCGCGACCGCATTCGTTGAGCGGATCGATCCCGATGAGACCGATCCAACCCATTACTACGCGCGCGTCAGGGACTATCTACCCTTCGATGATGCGGTTGCCTATCGCGACACGGACGGACGCTTTGCCGAGCGTATCTTGCGCGAGATGGCCCGTCCGGGCGATGCAGGAAGGACGCTGCGCGGCAAATCGGTGCGCACGCTCGATAGCGACGATTTTGTTGCCATCGTCAACAAGGGCCTTTGCGAGACGCTGGATCCGGACAACCGGATTAGACTTGAGCTCGACGAGCGGTACATTGATGATGCAACTGCGGGACTGCTGGCCGAAGAATTTGGCGAGCGCCGGATCGAGCAGATCCTTGTGAACAAGAAGATCCGATCGGCCGCTTTCCGCAACCATGTTCTCGATGCCTACGACAGCACCTGTGCCGTCACGGGTTTGCGGATCGTCAATGGTGGCGGGAAAGCAGAAGCGCAGGCGGCTCACATCTGGTCCGTCGCTGATGGCGGCCCTGACATCGTGCCCAATGGTGTGGCGCTCTCCGCAACAGCGCACTGGTTGTTTGATCGTCACCTTATCAGCTTCGACGACAATTTGTGCCTGCTCGTGTCGCACAACAAGGTGCCATCCGAGTTGCTGACGCTGTTTCCCCCGTCAGGCCAGCAGATCAGACTGCCGACTGACCCCAAAGATCATCCGCGTCCCGACTTTGTTGCAAAGCATCGCGCGCGCTTTGCCGGTTTCTGAATGTTCGAGGATTAGACCGCCCGACCAAACCAGATCACACGGCCGACCACCTGGATCTCGCACCGGTCGACATCGTCCCAGCTGGGATAGGCCGCGTTGTCGCTGCTGATAGTAATCTTGCGTCCGCCGGGCTTGAGCGTCACGCGTTTGACCACCAAAGCGTCATCGGCCCGCAGAACGTAGATACCGTCACGCAGCCTTGAACCCTCGTCCGATGCATCGACCAGCACTTCGTCGCCATCACTAAGTGTCGGCTCCATGGAGTCCCCCAAAACATGGATGATCGAGAGGCTGGCGCTCTTTGCCCGCGTCAGCGCGGCGAGCCAGCGCTCATCGAACCCGAAACGGGTATGGGCAGTCTCGCTTTCGGCAATCGCTCCAAAGCCTGCCGACGCATCCACATTCAGCACCGGAATTTCGATCAGCCCGTCGCGTATCGGTGCGGGCGGGCCACCGAGGGCTTGTTCGTCAACACCGAAGAAGCTCGCAAGGACGCGTCTATCATCGTCATCGAGTTTGCGCGGTGAGCCGCGCTTGATGAATTGCTGGATGTAGGACGAATTACGTCCGATCAACCGCGAAATAGCCGAATAGCCGAGCCGTCGCTGCTGGATCAGCCGGTCAAGCTCCTCTCTGACATGTTCCATTGTCTAATTCCTGCTGACGGTCTGAGGAATGAAGGAAATCTCCTAGACTCGATGGAACCTTCCTACTAAGAACAAAACAAGAACACAAGTCTTGAGTGAGTCGAGAAAGCCATGAAGTTATTGGACAGGATAGAGCGTCATCTCAAGGAATCGCACATGTCGGCGACGCGGTTCGGTCGGCGTGCGGTGGGCGACCCTCGGTTCGTTCTTGACTTGAGAGCAGGCCGCAGGCCGCGCAGAAGGACTATCGAGAAGGTGGAGCGCTACCTTGCTGATCGGCCTACTGGCTGACCCGGCAGTTAGCGCCCACACCGTCAGGATATCTTGTTCAACGTATGTCCTTGTCGATAAAGCCGAGAGTTGCCGCGTTCTCCATCAAAGTCCGGACTTTGGACCGATCAAGGCCGCTTGCGACCTCGGCCTCTATCTCGAGCTTCAGCGTCACTTCGCTACCTGGGATAGTAGTAAGCTGTTCGACAATAGCTTCGACAATCTGATGGATGTCTCGGGCCGGCCGATCCGGAGAAATCATGACCGTTCCGACGAAGCGGGTCGGGAGTGTTTCTTTGTCATCGGGCTCTGTCTTGGCAGTCTTTTTGCCTTCATCCGTGGTGGGATCAGCTTCGCCACCAGGAGTACCGCCCTCGGTTGCGGGTTCGCCTGGCTTGGCCGGAACAGGGCGATGGGCCTGGGCAACATCCGGCTTGATAATGATACTGTCGCGATCCACAACAATGTGCGGACTTGTCGCCTTGTCGATCAAGAGTCCAAGATAGCTTTCGGAGCTTTCATCCCACTTCTCGGCATAGGCAAACGGACCTGGAAGCATCCCTGAGACGGCCGCTTGGACGGCCTTAACGAGGACCGATTGGTCCTTCAGTCGGGGGAGGTAGGTGTACCGGTTCAAATATTCCCACAGATCCCGCAATAGCAAGTGCGGTTTGCCGTTCCAGATGTAGCGTTGTAGATCGCGGTCCAGCCTCGTCGGACCCAACTCTGGCAAGAGTCCCTCATCGCTCGCAAGTTTCTTGCTGGCTCTGGACAAGAGCCCATCCTGCGCTGGAATTTTGCTCGACGACCATTCGATGTCAGACTGCGCATCTTCCTGATGGGGGTAGATAAGATAGCACCAACATTCGCGAAGTCGTGTTTTCATTGTGTCCTTGGCTTCGCTCAGCTTCGCTTCCGCCAAGGCAATGTCGCTCTTCTTCAAATCGAGGCGCTTGTCGTCCTTGACGATCGACTCCCAAGCGAGGGCCGACCGAACCGCGTCTTTCAACCCATCGAGTTGCCGCGCTTCCGCGCTCAAAAATACCAAAGTGTTGCGATAAACGCGCGGCGTAGAACCGCGCTGCATCAGGATGTCCTTAGCTTCGACTTGAGCATCGGACCCTTCGCGAGCGTTGTGTGCATGAGACACACCCAAGACGACTGCGCGAACTCCACCCGTTTCATCGGGCACTTCGGCCGATGATGCAGGTGCAACTTGAACAGCATCGAAGTGCCCTCGATCTGCGATGCCATTGACGTATTTGGTGAGCTCCTGATCGATCGTGACCAAGATCAGTGCGTCTTCCAGCTGGTTGGCGCGATCGGCTGCGAGCCGGTTCAGGCTCGCGGTCATCGAATACCAGTAGCGACCGAGATCGCTGTGCATGAACTTGGCCTGGTTCGTTAGGCGACGAAGGGCATCACCGAAGATTGCTGGTCGCTCACCAGGCTGTACGACGCCCAGGTTGATCTGCTTGTCGTCAAGTCCGCGGTTTTCCTCCTGATAGGTAGGTGCTGAGCCCATGAAAACCGCTCGCGCCACGCGTCGGGTTGCCGAATACCGGTTAAGGTTGGGTGCCGACTGGTCGATCTTGTATGGCGTTGAGCTGGCACCGTCGACGTCTCCCGCGATGATCGACTGCCAATTGACGTCTAGGTAGTGTAGCAGCTCCGGTTCGACGCGTGATGAACTGATACCCACACTGCCGGGCATGATCATGACCGAGGGATCGTTGCTCATCCAAAGCTCATGGATGACCTGCGCCATGAGCCGCAATACACCTCGCGTACGCTGGAATTTTTCGAGCGAACCCCAACTGGTGTAAAGCTGGTCGAACAACTCGGGGTGGATTGGGTAGGCCTTCTCGAGCTTGCGGCGATAATCCTCGTCTGAGCAGCCCTGAGGGAAATCGTTCGAGTTTTCTCGATACAGCTTCGCGAATTGTTTGAGTGTGTTGTCTTTGTGGTGGTGCCTATCGCCAGGGATTTCCTTGAAGAGCCGACGTCGTACAATCTCGTAGCTCTCCTCTTGTGAGGCAGGGCGCCAAGAAGATTCGACACGAGAAAAGGTCTGCTTGAGGCGTGCCAAGGCTTCTTGGCCACCTTCGCCCCCGACCTCGATCTGTGACGCGGGCAACGAAGCCACAAGCAGTGTGCCCGGGCTGGCCTTGACCGCTTCGGTGAGCGATTGAACGAAGGAAAGGTTCGCATCGAACGAGCCCGAAGGAAGGCTCTCGACCTTGTAGATCTGACGAAGGTAAGCGACCCATTCGTCGATTAGGATCAGGCACGGTGCGCACTTCTTGAAGATCGCTTCGAGCAGGTTCGATCCAGGCGCGATGCCGTTTGCGTCATTGTCGGCGACCATATCGAAGGCTTCAGCGCCGCCCAGCTGCCAGGCAAGCTCGCCCCAAGTTGTCCGGATTTCCCGACCACCTGCGACTTTCAATACGTCTTGCGGGCCACGCGAGGTTCCAACAAGAACTGCCCGATTGACTTTCGGGGGCACGGTGAGCTCGCTCTTCGACAGAAGCTGATCCAGCCCTGGCAAATCCTGAGCTGGGGTCTCGCCGACCATATGGTAAAGCGCGAGCATTGAGTGCGTCTTGCCGCCGCCAAAGTTTGTCTGCAGTTCGACGACCGGATCACCGCCATTTTGCGAAAGTCGCTTCGCTGCGCCGACCAGAAGCGTGCTCAATCCATCCGTAAGATAGGTTCGGCTGAAGAACTCCTTGGGATTGCTGTATTCCGAGGGAGCGCTGCCAGCGTGGACCTTGCCTAGATCAGCTGCGAATTCTGCCTGTTGGAATTCACCGGTGGCTACATCCTGATGAGGTTCGACGACTTCACGCCAAGGAAGGAGGCCAGCCACGGTCTCGACAGAGATATTGAGTCGCTGTGTTTTGCGCCGCTCCTCATTGCGTTGCAGCTCTGCATATTTGGTGCGCAAGATTGTTTCGCGCATCTTCGAGATTTCTGCTGCGGTCTCGCCTGCGCTGATGGCCTCCATGAGACGCCGCATTGTGTCGAGTGCGCGTTCGGCGTCGTCGTACGTGAAGGTCTCATTGTGCGACAATTTGTTCCGCACATCGAGAAGCTCCGAAACGTAAGATCGCTCAGGATGGCCAAGGACAGTGGCGAAAGCCTCCTTCCACATGAACATCATGGTCTTCAGGAGGGAAGCCTGATCCCACGCTACATCGCCTTTCGAATTCGACTTCAGACCATTGACACGATCGACAACCTCGAGCTGCCAATGTCCTTTGAGCGAATTCTCGAGGCGCTTTTCCACGAAGGGGATTAGTGCCTCTGGAAGAAGCTCCATCCCTTCGAATACATATTGACGGGTAGTCTTTGCCATGGTCGCTTACCTTAAAGATCGAATGCTGCTTGGCCGTCGCGGCGAGTGTCGTGGATTTTCGCGGCTTCGCGACTAAGTTCGGTCCAATCAGCAATAATCGCGTTGTAGGCAGTCGCCTCTTTGGCATCCTTTCGCTTGTTCGCGCTGATATCGTAGAGGCAATAGGCGAGGTCTTTTGCGGCCTCTGCTCTTGCTCCAATCATCCTCATCATGCGGACGGTTTCCCAGGAAAGTCCGCCTTCCTCATGTAACCTGAGAAGATGCTGCAAACATTCCCAGATCGTAAGATGGTCATCTTCTGTGGGCTCCCAATTTGCATCTAACTCCTCACGAGGGATGAGGCGCACCTTCCCTGCTGCGCTTTCTACGATTCCTGCGTGCCTCACGCTCTCTACAGAAATACCTCGGGCTCGGGCGAGGTTGTCTGCCGCCCCATATTCTCCTGCCTTCATCCCATTCTGTTCAAACCATGTGATGGCAAAGCGGGTGTCCGCGTCAAATTCACCTTGGATGCCGCCCAAATAGTCGTCGAGCTCAGCATTAATAAGTTGAAGGGCTGCTTTGACTGTCATTGGCTTGTCGTCAGCTTCTAAGACGGCATTATAGCGCGAGAAGATTCCCATTCCCGGGCCAATGGCGGACTGTGGCATATCAGCGGGTGCAATGCTTGCAGCTTGAAGCTCAGCGATCGAGGGGGGCAACTCACGCTTCAGAGCGCGTACAAAGTCAGCGCGAGTTATGGTCTCAGCTTCTGCCCGTTTCTTACGGCAGACTAAGACGACTGAATTCGCGAGAGCATTCATACCCTTCTTAAGGGCGTTAACAGCTTCGGTTCTTACTGGCCAGGTTCCGACAACGCTGAAGCCTGATGCAATGACTGCCTCTAAGAAAGAACTCCAACCTGGTGAGGATATCCCGTCCTCTTCGATCTCAGATTGCTTGAATGCATAAAAAATGGCCGCTGGAAACTCACCCGACGACTGCGCAGCTAGTGTCGTCATCGCTTCCGTCATGCCGGACATGAAATGAGCTTCGGCCGCCTCTGAACCCCCAAAGCGAGTAGTGCTAGCCACCAGTTCCTCCTGTTTAGGAACAGATATAACTCCCATCACATCTGGGTAGTCAGACTTGAGGCTGCGACGAAGCCATCCATAGAAAAAATCTGACAAATCAGCATATTCTATGTTGTCATAGTATGGGGGGTCGGTGGACAATACGAAGTTTTGAACGATTGAATTCTTCTCTGACGCATTATGCTGGAAAACCCTGCCTGCTTCTAGAAACGTCATCGAATCTAAGACTTCGGCAACTGATAGGGCCGTGCCGGCAATATCCCCGCCAGCTCCGGCGAATGGGTTAGTCTCTGCGAACGTCCATTGCATCGGCAAAGCTTGTCTACCTAACGCCCCAGCCAGTCTGCCCATGCCAGTTTCCCAGATTGCTAGGGAGCAGTTTCTCGTTAGAGCTTTGCTGATGGCGAATGCAAGATAGAGTCGTACACAAGATATGTATTTATCGAGTTCATCGCTCTTGAAATTACTTTGTGGTCGATTTCGGATTTCTCGGTCCAAGCCTTTCAAAGTATCGACAAAAGCATTTATTGAGCAGAGCTGTCTTTTAGTGAACACATCTCCAAACTTTGTCATACCGTAAAGCGGGGTCTGGAAGTTTCGATGCCTAAGCGGGATCAACGTTTCGGGCCGCCATGATTTTTCAGCCTCGAGGGCAATTTTTTCCATTTCTGGAGTGGGTGAGATGTAGTCTCTGCCGCTCTGAGTCTCGACCACGACCGCCATCAGTCGTTGACCCATTTGTCCCGCCTGAGCTTTTTCGCGGACGTATGCTAGCGGGATTGCTTCGCCTGTTACTGCACAAACGGCACCGGTTCGCCCAACGTTTGGACCCGGTACTGGTCCGGAATTGTGGCGCACTTCAAAGTGATAGTCAGTCTTTTCGTCGTTAGCGACGACATCGACCCAAACAGTTCGGTCCTTTTTGCGGAGAAGATGAAAATTACGGACCAATGGAGTTTGAAGGTCCGGCAGGGCTGGATTAGGGCTTGGAACGGTTCTAGCCCAGATCCAAGCGATTACGGTCGCCTCTCCACCTCCAAATTTTTTAGGCAATTTGACTTTGGGATAAAGGTGCGAGACGCGCTTCCATGCCTCATCGCGCATCCATTCTCCATAGTACTTGACGTCCTCGGCAAGCCCTTCAGCGTTGCGATAAAACTGTCGTTCCTTTGGGCCTGAATGGATCGCAGGCTCGTCCTTAAACTGCGGTGGGATCTCGATCATGGCTTTCCCGATCATGACAGCGACCGGATTTAGGTCAGAGCCATAGGCAGGAAGACCAAGCCTCTGCGCCTCAAGCGGAATCGAGCCTCCTCCCGAGAAGGGATCGTAGACAGGGGGAAGCTCACCGCCACAGCTATTACGTATCTCTGCTCGTGCCTTTTCGAGGACCTCTTCGTTCGTCGAATTCTCCCACTTCACCAGATCTTCGATGATGGCAAAGAGCCGCTTGCGCTCAGCTTCCTGAGCCTCGTGCGTCGGAAATTCCTCGGGGTTGCTCGAAGGGTCATCGACCAGCTGGGCGAACAAGACAGCGCGGCATGCAGCAAGAGGACGGCGCGCCCACCAAAGGTGAAGGGTCGACGGGTGTCCATGACGGATCGACTTCTCGCGCGCGGAGGCTTCGTTGATCGCCTCGAGCGGGATAGCGACTTCGATGAGCTTTTTCTTATAGGTCTTTGTCATGTTCAATAACCAGTCGGTAGGTAGCGGGATGAAGTGCGAGCACTTCGCGTTCCCGGAGTTGAATTAGGTGGTCGCCGGGAACCTCGATGGGGTCGCCGTCTGGGTCGCTGAGAACAAGCACATAGTTTTCGCCGCGTTCGAGCATGCCCCAGATTACCGCGTCGAGTTCGAGCGGCTCGCGTTCGAGGCAATGATCCCTTGGCCAATAATGCTTGAGGAGGTCCCCATCCTGCGACCTTTGCTCCCAGGGGAATGACGCACCATTGGCTTTTCCGATCGTGCAGCCCTGATCGTTGAAGAATGAGCCGTCACCATCTTTGCGAAACCCTTGTGACAGGGCGAAACGCTCCATGATATGAGGCTTCACATCGCGCGGTTTCCGAGGATGTACGACTGCCGGTTCGGCTGCGTGTGGATTTTCGTCCGTGTCTTCGATGTCGGGGACGTCGTCTTCCTGCGCATGAGTATTTAGGTGTTCAGGAGCGTTATCGGGAAATGTTTCGTCCTCTTCATCGTCGTCAGAGGCACTCTCTGTCTGATTGGAGGGTGAAGGATCGCGGTTGGGCGCTGCTTTGTGAGCAGGCTCATCACCGATCACTGGCTTTTGCACCCTCGGTGCCTCAGCTTCGGGAAGGAGCTCGAAATTTTCCTCCATGTAGCTGCGCACGAAACCCGCATCCCTGTCGAAACAGAGCTTGATCGCATCGACGATGTCAGCGCGCCGGAATGCCTTGCCAATCTCCTGCGCAACGCCCTTGGCAAGTTTGGCGAGCGGCTTGCGCACTGCGTAGAGGCGATCTTCGATCCACAGAGCATCTGCTTTCCGGGCAGTTCCGGCGGGCTTCCCGTCAACGTAGGGAAGAGTTTCCAGTTCTGCGCAGCCATACCAGAGTGTCTCGCTGAGCTGAGATGCAAGCACGCGAAGCTTATCGCTATCGTCCCCATCTTCCAGCTTGATCCGAAGGAGCATGAGTCCGAGCTCTTGTAGCCAAGGCCGTGCCTCGCCTTCGCCATTCTCAATCCGATCGAGTTCCAGTCGCTCATCGATCTGCGCGGCGAGAGCCGGCAGCTGTGAAAATGGCATGGCCTCGGCCACTTCCACCGGAAGCAGCCGCAGATCGGCCGTTTGTTCTTTCACCCAAGGATGCAGGTGCGCGAATGCAGTCAGAGTCTGCATTGAAAGGCTGCACTTCAGATCTGAGACTGGAGTCCATTCGCCAGCGAGATTGAGCCAATGTGCGCACTCATTCCAGATTCGAACAGGAAACCTTGGGAGCAGTCCGCGCACGCGGCGAAGGTCTTCCGGCGACAATATCGAGCCCGACGGAAGCTTGCCCAGCCAGCGCATGATGAGAACGCCAGTCGGGCGGTCTCCAACACCGATCTTGCGCCATAGCGTCAGGTCACGAACTGAAGCCCTGATGACAGGGGCGTCTGGGATCTCCTCGTCTCCAGCGTTGAGGAATACGCCTTCTGAGCCCTCCCATTCTCCAGCTTCCGTCAGGATTAGTCGTTCATTTCGGAACGCCGCGCAGATCGATTTGAAGATGTCGGTCGAGCACCCATCGATCAGTTGATCTAGTCGCCGATACCACTTCTCAACCTCGTGCGCGGGAGCGGTCTTCGAGCTGGCGAGTGCGCTCAGCCGCGCCAGCAACTTTTCGGGCCCTGTCGGCTGGTCGGAAACGCCAATTAGCTTGAGCCATGGCTTGCTCGTCTCGCTATCGAGCGATTTGTGGACGAAGGGCTCTACATCCATCAGCGCTTCTGTCTCGGGCGCGCGCATCAAAAGTTCGGTGGGCTTCCTATGGGTGCCGTGCGTATCGCGCAGACATGGCTTGTCGGCCAGTTTCATCGCCCAGGCAGGCGTAAGCCCTCGCGTGATAACGCGACGCGTGTGACCGTTTGACGCGCGCTCGGTCAGCACGCCGGTCTGATAAGCCGAAAGTTGGCGCGGCGACGCCAGCAGACGTTCGGCCACTTGCGCCCACACCGTCGGCATTTCTTCGGAAATTTCTTCCCAATGACCCCAGATATCGGCGTCGAAATCCCAATCATCGAGGAAGAAATTTGGATCGGAATAGCGAGGCTCGAAACGTCCAGCGAAGCGCCTCGTACTCAGTTCCGATTTCGCGTCGCGTGTGCGCCAGATCCACTTCCGTTTCTCATCAAACGGAACAAAGTTTCCGAGCCCAGATCGGCCATTGGCTACCCAGGTTCGCCATTCCTCAGCGGTGCATGAGGAGAAGGTCTTGGAGTAGTCGCCGTGGAGCAGATGTTCCTCAGCCCAATCGTCGGGCAGCAACAAATCGAGCGATCCGTCTTCGTCATAGAGGACGATATCATCGACAGTTCGGAAGTGCCGGTCCTGGCTAACAAACCTGAAATTGTCCTCGATCTGTGCGCCGAGCTTGGCTGCGATCTGCGCCAATCTCACAGAGTCGCTGAGCGTCACTCCCTTCCGATTGAAAAAAGACGCCGCGACCGTGTCGATGACCTTGCCGGTATCACTCGGTTCATCGAGATCGATTTCCTCGAAGACGTGTGAGGCACGTTCGACCTGCCGCTTGAGGGCGTTGTCCTTGTTTGTTTCGGCCGCGCGCTTCTGAGTGGTCAGGTAGCGCGGCCAATTCTGGTTCAGGACGGACAGGTGATCGCCGAGAAACTGCCAATCATCCTCCGATGGAACGATCTTCTGCTCGCCAAGGCGCACCACTTCAGAGGAACTGAAAAGCACCGACTTGCCTTGCGCCGGCACAATCTTCATGGCCGAACGGTCGGCAAAATAGCGATAGCTCTGCAGCAGTCCGCCGACATAGGCCCACAAGGCAAGAAGGTTCTGCCAGGCTTTTGGCTGAGGAAGATGGCGATCCTGCAGGCACCGCAATATGGCCTGAGGTTCGATCTCCTCGATTACATTCCAGTGCTTCAGTTTCTCGAGGTTATCCGTCGAAACGGCCATCGCTATAGCCGGTCGCGAGGCCTCGTCGAAAAAGCCAATCGCCTGCTTTTGCGGCCAGACGTCATAGATTTCGCGCGGAAGCAGCACTGCACCCAGTGATTCCACACAGTTTCCGTCTTCGGTCAGTGCGATAGCTGCTTCCGCAATCTCGGCTTCGAAGGCTTCCACGACAAGCGCTCCGCAGGCGCTGTCGAGTGACGTCTTCTTGCGATCCACGTCCGGCATGGCGTCATAGGCTTTGGCGCGATCGGACAGCCGCAGGTCAGGTCGCTGAAGCCAATTTTTCAGAACTTCGGCCGCCAGCTTCCCGGCCCGCTCAAGCAGCCAGCGATTGGTCGGCGAGATTGACGGGTTCTTGATCTTGAAGCGGGTTGGGTCTTGGATAAACGGCGCATTGATGGCGAAGGGTAGTTCGGTCTCGACACCTGTCGGCAAGACGACGAACAGTCGGCCCTCGACCCCAATCACGATTTCAATTTGGCAGGGTGGAAACTCCATCTCCTGTTCGGTGCTTAGGAGGCGCTCCTGGCGGATCTCGTCCAACGCCTCAGCCGGAAAGTCCTCCGGCTCCGACCGTGCGAGCAGAAACTTCTCATCGAGGTTGTCATGCTGCGCGAGCCACTGCGACCCTTTCACAGGACCTTCGCCGCAGGAGACCCAGTGGATCACTTCCTCGCCTATCCGGATCTTCCGAATGTTCTTGAAAAACAGCAGCGAGACAGGGCTCTTGGTCCAATCCTCGAGATTTTTCTGAAGCTCGGTCTTGCGGTGCCGGTCGAGAATTTCGACCCGCACTGTAGTTCCGCTATTCTCCACCTGCTTCTGATCGATCCAGAAAGGCTCGGTAAAGCGCGTCCGATCGAAGCCAACCGAGAGGGTTGGGGTATAGAGCTCGACCCTATCACCGAGGCTGAACGTGCTCTTGAAGCCGATACCCCGAAAGCCGATCGTATGGAGAGCACGCTTATTCGAATAGCCGAAGCGGCACAGGGAGGCGAAGTGCTCGTCAGTGAAATCCTCGCCATTGTGCTCAAAGACGAACGCATCGCCGTCGATCCGTGCATGTGCTTCTGTCGCTCCGGCATCGTCGGCATTCTGCAGGAGCTCTGAAAGAATATGCCGCGGGCTCTGCACCTGCTTGAAAAGCTGGTGCCAAGGACCGGCAAGTTCCGGATCGGCCTCAAGCTGCTCCCAGCGCTTCTGGGAGCGATGCCTCACAGCTTCAAAATAGGCGGGCTGCTTACTCAACGTGGGGCTTCCGCCTTGCTCAACAAGTGCTTCAGTTCAAACTGCTGTGCAGTCACACCGAATGGCGGTTCCACCTCGAACGGCCGCCAGACGTAAGCAGGGTCGCCGGCGTCGCCATCGTCCACTAGTACCACCGCCAGTATATAGTTCTCCGGCATGTTGAGGGAGGTGATGATCTCGTTGCGCGTGACCATTACAGTGGTTGCGCCTTCGACCCGACCCTTCACTTCAATAAAGCGTAGGTGCTGGGTTTCTGGATCCAGGGAAACGATATCGTAGCCGATCTTTTGGGCGGAGACGTCTTTCGGCTCGTTTCCTAGTGCCCGCTCAGCCGCGATGACAGCGTCCATTGCCGCGCGCTCGATTGCCTTGCGAGCTTCGCTGTCCTGAGAGAACGCTGTTCCCGCAGCGTCATCGCCGTGCCCCAAGTTGCTCAGCAGGCCGCGCGGGATCACGACCATTCCGCCGCGAACGCGAGGCGGCTGCGAGCTGATGAACTTTTCCTCTTCCAACTGGTCCTGGCGACGCTTCAAACGCTCGGCGAGGTCTTCCGCGCGGCGCCGGGCGTTTTGCCAGCTGAGCCGCGTCTTTTTGCCAGCCTTCTCTTCCTCCTGGAGTTCGAAAGCGCGGCTGTCCCAGTAGTTGATCTCCTTCTTGAGGCGCAGGTTAACCTCATGCTCGACCTTCGCGATCTCGGGCAGGCGGCGCGCCTTAACTTCAGTAACGTGCGATTGAGCGAGTTCGACCGTTGCGAAGTTGACCGCTGTCTTTTCGAGTTCCGCAGTCAGCCAATCGGCCTTCAGCTGATCCTCCGTGGCGACGATTTCTTCGCTAGTGGCAGGCCTTAGGTTGAGATGCGGAGCGATCCCGGCGTTGACCGTGCGGCCAGTCTTGTCGATCGCTGCGAATTGCAGCTTCTGTGAAATGATGTGTTGCTTGCCCAGGCTCGTATGACGGCCGTCTTGGACACTATGCTCGAGAAGGAAGATCGCGGAGATATCAGTGCCATCGTCGGCATCGTCGACTAGGACGGCTCCCTGCTTCATGAGCTGATCGTACTGCTCACGAATGATGCTGATGACCGCTTCCAGCAGAGGATGCCCAGGGTAAACGAAGGTCGCGACCGGCTGCTGGTTGATTTTGCTCTTCTCGAAGCAGATGCGCTCGTACTTCTTCTGGACAGGAGCGCCGGTACCGATCTGCCGATCCCGCTCGCGGATGCGGATCGGGACATGCGTGATCTCCCACCGCCCCTCCTCGCGTGGCTTGAGCTTGCCGCCGAGTTCCTGAAAGGCCTCCACGAAGAAACTCTGAATATGGTGCGGCTGCAGACGCTGCGCTTCGGCTTTCTCCATTTCGAGGCGCAACTCGTGCACCTTGGCTTCCGGCATCGTGTCGTTGGTCAGCGCTCGGCGCTTGAGCAGATCCAGCAAGTGCTGCTGGTCGACGGCTCCATCGACCTGATTGAAGAGACGTTCGCGGACTTCGTCCTGCTCGCCATACTGGATGGCCTCGAACAGTAGGTCCTTCAGCGCGACCCCTTCGAACAGTTCTCCGAGGACATCGTAAACGCGGCCGCCGAGCGCCACACGCGCAGTTTCGAGCTTTTCCAGGAGCCGGGCATAAACCTCGCCTTCGCGGGTATCGGCCGCGACAAGATTCCAAAGGTGGCAGACCTCCTGCTGACCGATACGATGGATACGTCCAAACCGCTGCTCGAGCTTATTTGGGTTCCAGGGCAGATCGTAGTTCACCATCAGGTGGCCGCGTTGCAGGTTCACACCTTCGCCGGCAGCGTCGTTGGCAATAAGAACCAGCAGGTCCTTGTCCTGCATGAACCGTTCGATGACTTTCCTGCGTTCCTCGCGCGTCACACCTCCATGAATGACATCGACTGCTTCGGGTTTTCCGAGGCGAGCGCGAACCTTGTCAGTCAGATAGTGCAGCGTGTCCTTGGGCTCAGTGAAGATGATCAGCTTTCGACGATTGCCATCCTTGTCGACCATCAGCTCGTCGTCGAGAATCCGGTTGAGCTGTGACCACTTCGCGTCCTCGCCGGCTTGGAGGACTTTCAATGCCATTTCTTCGAGGCCTTTGAGGGTCTCGACTTCGAGCATGAGTTGCTCGACCGTTTCCGCGCTCGTGGCGCCGGTCGAGATCAGATCTTCGAGGTCATCGATTTCGTCCTGGCCAAATTCCTCGATGTTGCCGAGGACTTCTTCACTCACGATGCTTTCGTTGAATGCGGCCCGCTTGCCCCGTGCAGCAAGCTGCGCTTCAGCCAGCTCGCTCTCGAGGCGCTCACGACGACGCTTGAGTGACTGATAAATCGCTGCTGGCGAGGATGCGAGGCGCCGCTGCAGGATCTGCAGAGCGAACCCCACATTGTTGCGCTTCTTGCCATCGGTCTCGGTGAAGCGCTGGACGCGGTTCATCTCGGTCCGCACGTACTCAGTGACCGCCGTGTAGAGAGCCGCCTCCTTGGGCGACAGATCATACTTCACAGTATAGGCGCAGCGTTCCGGGAAAAGCGGGCGACCGTCAAAGCGCAGCAGCTCTTCCTTGGTCAGGCGGCGCATCATGTCTTCGGTGTCCGCGTAGTGGACCCCGTCGCGGAAGCGTCCCTCGAAACGATCCCCGTCGAGCAGGGCCATGAACAGCTGGAAGTCCTCTTCCTTGCCGTTGTGCGGCGTCGCCGACATCAGGAGCAGGTGGCGGCAAACTTGGCCGAGCTTTTGACCGACCTGGTATCGCTTGGTGTATTTCACGTCCCCGCCGAAATAGGTCGCCGACATCCTGTGTGCTTCGTCGCAGATGACGAGGTCCCATTCCTGCGACTTCATCAGCTTTTCCTGGAGCTCTTCGTTGCGCGCCAGGACGTCGAGGCGAACGATCAGGCGATTGCGATCGTTGAATGGATTTCCCGATCGTGACGTCTCGATCATGTCCCGCGTGAGGATATCGAATTCGAGATTGAACTTCTCGCCGAGTTCGTCCTGCCACTGCTCGACAAGACTGCCGGGCGCAACGACCAGGCAGCGATCGAGATCGCTCCGAGCGATCAGCTCCTTCATGAGCAAACCTGCCATGATCGTCTTGCCCGCCCCAGGGTCGTCTGCGAGCAGGAAACGCAGGGGTTGGCGCGGCAGCATCTCGCCATAGACCGCGGAAATCTGATGCGGCAGCGGATCGACAAGGCTGGTGTGGATGGCGAGATAGGGATCGAAGTAATGGGCCAGCTTGATCCGATTGGCCTCTGTAACAAGTCGCAGCAAAGCACCGTCGGCATCGAAAGACCACGGACGCCCACTGGCCTCAACTTCCAAACGGTATTCATCGTCGCGGTAGAGCGTCCGCTCGGCCACCGTTCCGTTCTGATCGCGGAACACGACATTCACTGCCTGATCGCCGATCCAGTCGACGCTGACGACCTGGACGGCCTGATTGGGAGCAATGCCGCGAAGAATGGCCCCACTCTTGATGTCTTCGAGCGTACTCATTTGCCCCCCGCTGCGTTCGTAGCCGTATCACTAAAGATAAGACCCTGCGAAGCATTTGATTTGTCGAGAGCTTCTTGCACGTCCCGTTTGTTCACAGCAATGATATGCTGGCGACGAGGGTCGTCTTTCTCCGGACTTCCGAGGAGGCCAAGCTTTTTCAGAACATAAAAAAGCATCGCATACCGGACGCTCACCGTGCCCTTGCCGTCAGGGAGCCCATAGTCCTTCGCAACCACTAGTTGCTGGCTGGGGGTCAGGCCGGGGTGCGGCGCGATGATGATGTCGAAATAGTTGTGCCAAAGCCAATCGGCCGCGCCGGATTCCCCGGATGCAGCAAACTCTCCAATCTCGAGAATTCGCGGCAGCAAGAAGTCTTTGAAGCAATGTTCGAGGTGGCAGTAGGCCCGCACGTGCCAGCGAAATCCGTCGTACCCGAATGCATGCGGAGTGATGCGCCGCCAAATGGGATCGGGCCGAACCCTGTTCATTGACTGGTAGAGCACGTCCACCGATCGATCTTCGCGGACAGCCCTGAGGATGGCGCGGAGCACCTCGATATCGACCTCGCGGCGGGGAGTGAATGCAGCATCCGCCAGAGGCATGGCGCCGAACCACGAATCCTCCACAGGCACGACGCCTTCGGTGACCGATCGCAGCCGAGAGAGATAGACATCGGGATCGGGGTCGAGAAAACGCAGCATGAATTCGGGTTCGGCCAGATAGCGCTTTGCCCGGGTGTCATAGCGCACGTTACCCGGCGCTCGTTCCTGGTAGAGGCTGAGGTCCTTCGAGGCTTGCGGCACCGACACGCCGAACTGCTCGACCAGGTCAGAGCGGTTAATCTCCCCTTCCCAGAAGAGCCGAAACTCAATGAATTCGAGACGTTGCTCGACACCCCAGCGCATAGCCATATCAGTCCGTATAGTTTCTAGATTGACAAATCTGTATTATAGGTATAGTTTATATACACACTGAGCGATTCGAGTCAATGCGCACGGAGGATATGATGGCGGACCGATATGTAACCAAACACGACAAGGGCTGGGCCGTGAAAGCGCCCGGAGCAAAGCGAGCCAGCAGTGTGCACGGCACCCAGAAGGACGCCGAAAAGGCTGCCAAGAAGACGGTTGGAAATCTCGGCGGCGGTGAAGTCCGCATCCAGGGACGCAATGGTCGTTGGCGCGATTCTGACACGGTTGCGCCGGGCAACGATCCCTACCCGCCCCGCGACAAGAAGCATTGATCGGCATTTTCGAAAGGCTGTCACGGTGAAGGCTTTCATTTCCTATTCGCACAAGGACGCGGGCGCGCTCGACCGGTTGCACACGCATCTGGCGATGCTTCGTCGTGAAGGCGCGGTCGAGGCTTGGTTTGATCGCGAGATTCTGGCGGGCGGGGAGCTTGATGCCGAGATCACCGCGCAGCTCGAGGGGTGCGAACTCTTCTTGCTGCTCGTCAGTCCTGACTTTCTCGCTTCCGACTATTGCGTGGAGCGTGAGATGCAGCGCGCACTCGAACGTCATGCTGCAGGCGATGCCCGGGTTGTCCCGATCATCATCGAGCCTTGTGATTGGGCGGCATCGCCGTTGCGACAGCTGAAGGCGCTTCCGCGCGACGGCAAGCCGGTCAGCGAATGGACGAACGAGAACAACGCCTACCTCGATGTCGTGAATGAAATCCGCCGTATCCTTCGCACCGAAGACCGGCCGGAGACGGGAGATGCCAGCGCGGCGGGGGCCGTCGCCAACGAAGCAGGGGGCGCGTCAAGGCGCTATCGCGTCAAAAGGGACTTTGATGAGATAGATCGGAGCGACTTTCGGACAGCGGCATTCCGCTCGCTGCGAACCTACTTCGAGCAAGCCATCGCCGAAATCGATTCGATCGACGACGTGCGCGGTCGGTTCGCGCCGCTTACGGAAACCTCCTTCAGCTGCACCTTGGTAAACAAGGCGCGTGATCGCGGCGTGGCGCACATCACGGTGCATTGCCGGGGGGGCAGTCACGGCTTCAGCGACATATTCTATTCGTTTTCGGAGAACGCGCCGGACAACACGGCGAATGGCGGCTTCAGCATCAAGGCCGACGAGTATGAGCTTTATCTAGCGCCAATGAATTTTGGCTACGGGCGCGAAGACGAGCGTCTGACCCCTGAGGGTGCGGCCGAAGCGCTTTGGGCTGAATTCCTTCAGCACGCGGGAGTGACCTATGACTGAGAGTGTGCGGTTCCGTTGCCAGAACTGCGGCTACCGCTTCGAGACGGAAGTGCTCGACGAGGCCGAACGGCGGGAAGCCCGGCGCCTCGATCGCCCCACATCTGCTGTCCATTGTCCAGAGTGCCATCGCACCGACATCCGTCGCGGCTGGGAGTAATCAACCGCGACTCAGGTTCCCGAAGTGAAAAGTAGCCAGGTACTCAAGGAGGGCAAAGCTCGTGAAAATCCAGAATGATCAGCTTCGCTTCAGCGCGACCGATTTGGTCGGCTACCTCAATTGTCGGCACCTGAGTGGTCTTGAGCACGCTGTTGCCAAAGGGGAGCTGGCGAAACCCAAATACTACGATCCGCTGCTCGAAGCTTTGTGGGAACGCGGGGCCAAGCACGAGCAGGACTATGTCGAGCACCTGGCCTCGCTCGGGCTGCACGTCGTGCGTATCGACGGCGTCGAAATTACGGACGAAGCCGTTGCTGCGACGCACGAGGCCATGCGCGCAGGCGTTGACGTCATCGTGCAGGGCGCCCTTCGTTCGGGCGCATGGGTCGGTCGCGCCGACATTCTCCGGAAGGTCGATACGCCGAGCGATCTCGGCGGTTGGTCCTATGAAGCTGTCGACACCAAGCTGGCCCGCGAAACAAAAGGTGGGACCGTCCTCCAGCTATGCCTCTATTCCGAGCTCATCGGCGAGGTTCAGGGCCGTATGCCGGAGTTTGCGCACGTCGTTCCACCCTGGACCGATTTTGTGCCCGAGCGCTATCGCGTCTCCGATTTCGGGGCATACTATCGCCAGGTGAAGGCAGGCATGGCCGCCAATTTTGCTTCCGGAAATCCGCAAGAGACATATCCGGAGCCGGCTACGCATTGCGATATCTGCGTCTGGAGCACCCGTTGTGACAAGCAACGGCGCGACGACGACCATCTTTGTCTAGTGGCAGGCATTTCGAGCCTTCAGATCGCCGAACTCAAGGAGCACGGGGTCACGACAGGTACGCAGCTTGCCGAACTCGCCATGCCCTTACCCTGGAAACCAGAACGCGGCTCGCTCGAGAGCTTCACGCGCGTTCGCGAGCAGGCCCGCGTTCAGCTGGAAAGCCGTCTTGCAGGAGAACTGAAATTCGAGCTCCTTGCACCAGTCCCCGGATTTGGCTTGGCTTGCCTGCCCGAGCCCGATGAAGGAGATATCTTCCTCGATTTCGAGGGTGATCCCTTTGTTGGAGAGCACGGTCTCGAATACCTCCATGGCTTTCATTACATCGACGGCGGTGAGACGCGCTATCGGGGGCTCTGGGCGCTCGATCGCGAGGCAGAAAAGGCAGCATTCGAAACCTTCATCGATTTCGTTATCGCGCGGCTGGAAACTTATCCCAACCTGCATGTCTATCACTACGGGGGATACGAGCCGGGAGCGCTCAAGCGGCTCATGGGCCGCTATGCCACCCGCGAGGATGAACTCGATCGGCTGTTGCGCGGCAAGGTTCTGGTCGACCTTCTCAGCGTCGTGCGACACGCAATTCGCGCTGGCGTCGAAAACTATTCGATAAAGAAGCTCGAGCCTCTCTTCGGCTATGAACGCGATGCCAAACTGCCCGACGCGAACCAGGCTCTGACGCGGCTTCAGCTATGCCTCGAAGCGAACGATCCCGCAGGGATCGAGGCCGAGGATCACGCAACCGTCGAGGTTTACAACCGCGATGACTGCGTTGCGACGCGATACTTGCGCGATTGGCTGGAAGTGCAGCGGCAGAAATTGGTCGAACAGGGAGCCGTTGTTGCGCGTCCGGAAATCGCCGAGGGCGCACCAAGCGAAAACCTCTCCGAATGGCTCGAGTTGATCACGCCGTTGATCGAGGAACTTACCGATGGGGTTCCGGTCGATCCGGCCGATCGGTCGGCCGAGGAGCATGGTCGCTGGCTGTTGGCGAACCTGCTCGAATGGCATCGCCGCGAGGAGAAGGCAGGCTGGTGGGAATACTTCCGTTTGTGCGACCTCTCTGCCGAAGATCTGCTGGATGAGCGCGCGGGCCTCTCGGGTCTTCAGTACGTCGAGACAGTGGGTGGAACGGCAAAATGTCCGATCGATCGTTACAGCTTTCCGGCTCAGGAAGCCGACATTCGCCCAGGCAAAGGGATCAAGGTCCAGGGCGGCCAATCGGTCGGTTCTGTCGAGGACATTTCCCGCAGCCACCGGACTGTCGACATCAAGAAAACCTCGGCTATGGCGAGCGAGCATCCCGAAGCGATCTTCGTTCACGAGCATGTTTCATCGAAGCCCATGCAGGAATCGCTCGTTCGGCTGGCACGCTATGTCTGCGAGCATGGCATGTTCGACGGCGATGCCTACCGGCCCGCTCGAGACATGCTCATGCGCGTGGCCCCGCAAGTTGGAGGCGATGCGCCCATCAGGATGGACGGCGAAACGCCGCTTGCCGCCGGTGTGCGGATTGCGCCGCTCGTTGCGTCAGGAGTGTTGCCGATCCAGGGACCACCCGGAACCGGCAAGACGCATACTGGCGGGCACATGATCTGCGAGCTGGTGAAGCAAGGCAAAAAGGTAGGGGTCGTGGCCAATGGTCACGACGTGATCCGCAACCTACTCGACAAGGTTATCGAGGTTGCCGAGGAAACCGCCACGCCACTTGTGTGCATTCAAAAGCCGAAAGGGGGTTCAAAGGAAGAGGCCACCGATCGCCTTCGCTTTGCCAAAAAGAGTAACGGTGAGGTCTTCTCCGCTTTGCATGGCGAATGCCAGCTCGCAGGCGGGACAGCGTGGCTGTGGTCGACCGAGGACGCGTTTGAATGTCTTGACGTTCTTTTCGTCGATGAGGCCGCGCAGATGTCCCTCGCAAATGTGCTCGCGGTCTCGCAGGCAGCCAAAACGCTGGTCTTGCTTGGTGATCCTCAGCAACTCGACCAACCAATGCAGGGAAGCCATCCGGACGGCACTGGATGCTCGGCTCTGGACCATCTCTTGTCGGGGAAACAGACGATAGCATCTGACGAAGGACTTTTCCTCGACGTTACCTGGCGGCTGCATCCCGATATTTCCGGATTCACTTCAGAACTCTTCTATGAGGGCAAGCTTGAATCGAAGGAGGAAACGGCTGGGCAACGCGTCAATGCCAGCGGCATCGCCGGGGGCACGGGGCTCCGCTTCTTGCCCGTCGAGCACGAGGGCAATCAGAACTGCTCACCCGAGGAGGCCGATGTTATCGCAGCCTTGGTAGGCGACATCCTCCAGCAAGGAGCGACCTGGGTTGACCGGAATGGGGAAGAGCATCCCGTCGGAAGCGATGACATCCTGATCATCGCGCCGTACAATGCCCAGGTCTTCGAAATTCAGCAGCGCCTGCCACAGGCGCGGGTTGGGACCGTTGATAAATTTCAGGGGCAAGAAGCGCCGATTTCAATCTACTCCCTGGCAAGCTCCTCGTATGCGGACGCTCCGCGAGGGATGGAGTTTCTCTACAGTCTCAATCGCCTCAACGTTGCGACATCCCGCGCGAAGTGCGTGACGATCCTAGTTGGCTCTCCGCAAGTCTTCGAAGCCGAGTGCCGCACGCCGAGACAAATGCAGCTCGCAAATGCCTTTTGTCGCTACCTCGAGAGAGCGCAATGAGCAGGCCTGCAGGTTTACGCTCAAGATGCGTTGGCGTTCGTGAGTTGCTGGTTGAGCTGGGCATAGTGTTTTAGGAGAAGCTCTGTCTCTTCGCGATCAATGCCTAGAGCAGCATCCAGTTTGCCGACAAATTCGAGTTCGGCCTCTTGATCGAGCCGCGGCCAAGATTGGGTTGCTTTCCAGATCGCGATTGCACTTTTCGTCACGAACCCTGCCAAAGCCGCCTGCTTGTGGTCAGCAACTGCCATCACTGAACGCGCTAGCGCCCATCGCGTGATCGCCACCAAGGCAAAACAGTCGAAGGGCAGTTCTGTCTGATGCTGGCCGATCGAAATCCGTGACAGCAAAGCGGCTTCCGATTTGCTGCCCTGCCACAGGCGTTGGAGAATTCGTCCAACACGGACCACAAACGCGCGCTCGCGATCGTGTTGCTTAGGCTCTAGGTCCAGTGCGAACAACTGGTCTCGCTGTTCGCCTTCTTTGACTTGGAGTGGGCGACGGCACGCCTCGACCATCAGTCGCAGAATGAAGCAGACTTCCGCAGTGAGCTTGCGAGGCGGAGGAGTTTCCTCGGCAGCCAACCGCGCAATGTAGGCTTCGAAGCAATCGACCGCTTTCAGAATGTCGAGGCTTTGCCTTTCGGCCTCATCACGTCGGTACGTACGCGGTTCTCGAGGCGGCGGGTCCCCGTTATCGCCAGCTCCTCGATCGCCGGACTGCTCCGAATTGTTATCTCCGTCGCTTCCATCGGCTCCATCGCCGCCGTCGGGCACCTCGTCGCGATAGAGGTCCTCCTCCTCCTCATCCGCCTGGCCGATGCCACGAAGAATGATCCTTAGGAGATTGACTGCATCGGGGTCGTCGAAATTGAGCCGACTGCTATCGCCCTTGGACGGTGCGCTGGCCGACATTGCCTCTCGGAAGGCTTCAGGACTCTCGTAGTCGAAGAAAACGTGGTCGTCGCCGTCCTCTGTTCCCTTGCCATGGGCGCGGCCAATGGATCTGACCGTTTTTGCCGCCTTTCGGCGGCTCTCGGGCGTTTCGGAGAAGATGATCGCGGCAAGGCTGGCAAGTTCGAGAAAGTCGCCACCCTCGAGTTCCACTTTCGCGAACGCCGAGCGTAACCGCTTGTCTCCCAAGCCGGGTGCAGCATGGGTCAAACTGACCGCATCGTTGACGATAACGGCACTGGTGAGCATTCCGTTGTTCAGCCGGATCCGTGCGATCAGCGGAAACCGAGGTGTTGTCGGCAGATCGAGTGCATAGTTGCCGCTGCGGACGCGCGAGAATGCAAACTCGCCCTCGGGGATCACGATTGCCGCGTCCTCCGGATCGGCAATTCGTTGCGATGGCATCCAGCGCAGGCTGCTTCCCGCCGCTTCGATCGTGCCAAGAGGAAGCGGTGCGCCGGGTTTCGCTTCGAGCAGTTCCTTCGTCGGCTCCATCAAGTCGGATGGGTCTATCGTCGATGACAGATCGAGGCCCAACAGCTCAAGTGCGGAACCCGACGGAAGACGGCGATAGACCGAACACTCAGCGTTGCGCGCTGCAAGGTCAGTAAGGCCCAAGGCGTCGTCGGAACAGTTAGCACTCCCGTAGACAATATGGTCCCAATCCTCCGTCTGGATCACAAAGACCTTGGCATGGATAAACCGCGCGCCATCGTTACCATCGAAAACCCTGGCAAAACTGACTTGCGGAATGCGTTGGAGTTGATTGACAGGGAACTCGGGGCTGTGGGCACTGAGAGCAATGGTTGTCTTCTCAGGCTTCAAAGCTTCGATGAGGCCTAGCAGGCCTTCGAGTTTTGCGTCCCAATAGGGCGAGAGCACGACAAGCTGGGTCACAGCTGCGCCCCTGACCAGATCGACTAATCGGCTGAGTATGCCAGGTCCGCCACTGGCGTCCTCGCACAGCAGATCGATCAGCGTGCCGTCATTGAGTTCGATCGGTCCATCATTTGCTTCAGTCTCGAACAACCACGCAGCATCGCGTTCGATGAGGTCGAGTTTGCGCTTGACCGTTTCGAGGCCCGCTTCCTGAAGCCACTTTAAGAGATAATCGAAAGCCTTGCGGATCAACTGGCGATTGGCGTTCTCCTCACCGTCGCTGCGCTTGCGCCACCACTCGAATTGGCCGACGATCTCGCGATTCCTGCCCCAGCCTGCTGCGGTCGCGTTGGCAGATCCAACAATGACGCAGCCGGCATCACTGCCCAGTCGAACGCTGATTTTGGGATGGAATGCGCCAGGCACTGAAATTGGCAACAAGGCATAGGCCGTACCGGCACGGCCAAATGACTCTGGCGTCTCGGATATGGCACGCTGGAGCATATTGGCGTCGGCCATCAATATGTTGTTGTCGCTTCCGTAGACGCGCAGCCGATGATGCAGCGAGCCATCGTAGAATGCCGCATCGACCGAGTAGGTTGTGACGATCGAGGTGTGGAAGCCAGTGCGCGCGAGATCTTTAAAGAGGCTGATGCTGTTCAAGGAAAGCCTCCCCATCGCTCGTCACGCCATCGTCGCTGAGATACCCCGCATCTCTCAAAACACGGGTCAAATTGAACAACCGCGGCGTCGTGTAGCCGTACTCGCCCAGCAATCCCTCACTGAGCAGGCCATCTTCCACGAGGAAGTGATATGTAAAAGTTCCTGCCGTCGAGAGCTTACGGCCAGCAATGATCTGATGGTCGATAACAACGTGCTTCAGCATTACGGCGGCCAAGGCTTCTCCGGCTGTCAGGCTCTGAGCCAGATCCAGGGTCCGCAGAATACCATCGAGCGAGCGACCGTCGGGGCCCGCCATTCGCGCGATGATTGGCCGGACAGCTTCGTCACCTTTCGCCCATCGTGCCCAGAGCAAAGCGAGCAGCTTGAATGCGCTCAACATGGTTTCTTCCGCCGGCCGAACACCATTCCCCAGGTCTTGGAGTATGGGCTCGATCAACCTTAGTTCATCAGCTTCGGAGTCTGCCGCCAAAGAACTGGCCCATTGCGACCAGCTTTGGTTGCTTGCCGGAAGTGAACTTGCGATCACCTTCCCGATCAGGTCCTTTGGTTCGATACCAGAAGGATGGTCTTCTCGTTGCAAGCCGGTCAGCGCGTTCAACGCACCAGCCAAAGCAACCTGCCCAAACTCGTTGGCCTGGTATGCACGCCAGCGATCAAGCGTTTCGGCAGACTGATTGTACACATCGTCATTGGGCAATCGTCGGGCATAGAATGCTTTTCGAAGTGCATCGATGTCGCCGGGGGCGACACCCTTGCGAATGAGGTCGAGAACAAGCCAGATCGTCGATCGCCGCGACACGGCGTCCTTCGTCGTATGATGCGTACCGATCAGGAACTCCCGAAGGACGGACTGCTCTTGAGATCCTGACGGAATCTTGGCCGGATGTATTGCGGCTCCGATATCCTGAAGCTGCTTGGCGGTTGCTTTGCCGGCAAGCAGTACGGCTTCAATGTCGTCGGCGACCTGTCCAATTGAGTGGGCAAATGCGGAGGCCACCGTTTCACCGCGCCCGTTTGTCACGGGCACCGAAGAGCGAGTTAGCCACTCCATCTCGACGAGGGTTGGAGCATAGGCAACGCCATAGTTGCCGCGCGATGCCTGCAGGTAGGTTTGAGGCGAAGTCCTGTCGTCGGTGTAGGGGCGGAAATCTATGCCGTTGACTGCGGCCTCGGAACGATGCTGGCTTGCCCAGTTCGAACCACCCAGGCCGTCGCTGCCTTGCTGACCGTCTACGAGGGTGGCGAGGGCATAGAGGGCCTCGCCGCGACGCATGAAGTTGGCAAATTTTGCTGGATCATCGGAGTGGTGGAGCTTTTCATACAAGCCGACCAGCCACGGGAAATATGCGTAGTATCTCAGTCGGTTGGTAATGTTGGTGATGTTTGGAACCAGCGACTGATAGATCCTGATGCTGGTAGCCTGAAGCCCAAGCGGATCGAGGCCCATCGTCCAACTGCCCGTCTTGGTCCACAGTGGATCGCCGTCGGTTACCTTTGCTTCTGCTCCCACGACATGCTCCCACTCAGCGTTTTATTCTAATGGCGCTGACAAGCTGATCGAAGGTAGCCTGGTGTTTCGCGATTCTATCGATCGCCCAACCAACAGGCTGCAGAGCTTCGTCGAATTCCTCGTCAGCGAATGCTTCTGCTAGCTTGTCTTTCTCAATTGAAATTAGAGCTGCAAGCTCGCCCTTCTTTGGGTCGCACGAAAAACCGCCTTCAACGAGCTGGTCAATAAGCTTGGTTTCCGTACGAAGCAGCGTTTTCCATTCGCGCTGACCAAGCGCGTTGGTTTTTAGGCGGAGACGAATTCCTGCTCCTGCAAAGCCGCAGAAGGCACCAATCCAAGTCTCCGCTTCCTCCCCATCGAGACAATCTGTTTCCTCGAATTCGACGTACAGGTCGTAATTTTCTTCATCGTCATTCGCAGTTCGCCATTCGCTCGGCGCAAACCAAATTCCTTCGTTGAGGTCACGATTGACCTCGCCATCCCAATCTAAGGCTCGCCTGCGATCATCTACTAGATCGGCGACGGCGTTGCCGAGCGACTGGCTCATCGACCCTCTCACGAAACGGAGAGCTGCTTCCAACTCCTCAATGTGCCGAACGATCAATTTACCGACAGAAGTTTCGCTCATGATCTTCAGATCCTAGAAGGCGTGGACGTGATCGCCAAAACTGACGATGAGCTGCTCTGCGAATGAGCGGTGTCGCAGCCTACCTTCGGCTGAGGCTCTCGCGGAGCGCGAAATCTCCCTCCAAGTTATGGAAGGTGTCTGTGAGTTCGGGCTTGCGAACGGGGCAAGGAGGAAAACGTGCGACTGCTTGCCCGTTATTGACGCGCGGCGGTCCATCGATGCCGAATATCTCTCAAGCTGCTGGTGCCCGAGCGTTGCGTCGATCTTTACTTCGATCCCAACAAGATGATTCCGGGACTCGATGACAAGGTCCACTCGATCAGAGATATCTCCGATCGGGCTGAATTCGGTTTCGATCCGGTAGCCATCAGCGAGCTCCTCGCTCCATTCTTCGCTTGGCAATGCGGCATTCAGAACATTTGCCAAGAAGCGCCTTGAAGCGGCCCCGCCAAACTCCGGAAGCCATATTCCAGCGAGAGCAGCAGCATTTCTGACTTCGTCGCGCTTGAGTCCTGAAATCGACCATGGATTGACAAGTCCACCCTCGTCTCTCGCTTGGGAAAGCCCGGTTCGCAGTTCCCCAAATGAACTCTCAAGGTTTTTGAGATGGTAAGTCTGCTTTGGAGCGCGAGGCAGCCCGCCGCGCACCAAAGGGCGCAAAGCCAGAAACGCTTCTTGCAGTCTTGCGACTTCCGGAAGCCTGATCGGACGATGCTGTGTCATGGCATTCTTCTGCCTGCACAGTTGGCCGAAGTCGATTTCGTTTCAACGATTTCCATGAGATTCGGTCCTGCTATCGAATGCTTGAACGAAAGCCGCGCATCGCCCTCTGCGAAATTTCATTCGGCACACCCGCTACGTCGCAGTGCTTCTCCCAGTTGCCGATGGCCTCTTTGATTTCTTCGATCATGGCTTTGATCTCGCCTGTTTTTAGGTCGGCGAACTTCCCGAAAGTCAGTAGGTCCTCGAGTTCGAAGCCATCGGTCTTCCCGGCTAGTGACATTTGGTGTTCGTTGGTCCAGTCGCCGTCAGGATTGTAGGCGTAGACGACATCGAATGCGGGCGAGAGGCTCCAGCGACCCGTGCTATCCATCAGGAAGGCGATGTTCTTGGTGTGGTCGTCTTGGTTGCGAATGAAGACATTGAGCAGCGCGCGGCGCACCTGCTCCTTGATCGCTTCGCGTCCGAGGCCGAGCATGCGGATGGTCTCAATCGCCTGCTCGTAGCTGTATGCGCGAGCGAGGTTGAAATCGAAATGGCGCATTGCGCAAAGCGACTGCATGTGGAGTTTCTTACCCTCTGGCGTGCGGTCGAAGCGCTGGGTCATGAAATGTGCTCGCCCGCCTTCTTCGTGCAGGCGTGAGCGAGCCATGTCGATACCGGCCTCCCTCGCTAGCAGATAACATGCGTATTCAAGTCGCCCGAAGCCCATGGGATCGGCCAGCTCCTTATCGGCATTGCCTGACACGCCGTCGAATTTGACAAGCCATTGGGTATAGCCCGGGCCTGCCGTCAGCTGGCCAGAGTGGAATTCGCCCGTCTCTTCGTTCCAGGCAAGAACGGCCTTGGCGCGCGCGCCACCAGCGGAGGTGCCGACGCGCAGGATTTCCTGAAGAGCATGATGATCATCGTCGCTTTTGAGGACGCCAGAGAGCTCTTCTCTCGCGGCAAGCACTCGGTTGGCCAGATCGACAAGCGGAGCAATGTCAACGGGGCCGCCTTGTTCGCGTCGCTCGCCTGTCGAAGGCTCGAACTCAAGCGCGCCCATGCCTCTGCGACCGGTGTAGCAGAGCCGTTCAACCGGATCGAAGCTGTCAGTTGTTCGGCCCTGTTCAGTGAGCCATCGGTTGATGAGGGCGTTGCCGAACTTATCGGGTAGACTGTCAGCGAGCATTCCCGGCAGTCCCTTGAATGTCTCGTAATTCAATGCAGGAAAGTCATAAACACCGCTTCGCAGCGGCATTGTCAGCGGTGCCACCTCGATACCGCTGCGGGTGAACTCCGGAGTGTATTCGAAAACCCCGACATCGCGGTCCTCATCCCACAGAATTGCGCCGATCTGCCGACCCCAGAGATTTACGACTGCGCGGCTCATGGGGCTTCGTCACCCCAACTCCAGTCTTCACTTGGCTCGCTTGCCGAGGGTTTCCGCACTCGCTGCCGCGCTCTGCCCGTGTCCGATCGCGGATCAAGCGGGCTCAGCTTAGCGTCGGGTACGATATCCAGAAGGCGATCTTCGATATCGAGCGCTCGCATGATCCTCGCAAGGCTATCGATTGTCCCGCCATTGCCTGATTCCAAGCGTGAAAGTGTTGAACGCGAGATGCCTGCTAACTCTGCAAGCTCGGCCTGTTTGAGATTGCGTGATATACGATAGGCTTCAAGCTGCTGCCCGAAGTCGGACAGCAGCATCGAGAGTGGACGCAAGTCTGATGAATTATAATGCGTCATTATCGACACGTTACCTCAAGAATGGATCTTTGTGTAGCGATTTTGCGTCTTTACATAGCAAGCTATAATGTGTCAATATCGATGCGTAATCGCGATAAGGCCAGTTAATGCGTTAATATCGATACGTTATGACTGAATTAAGGAGTGCCGGTATGCCCGATGAGAAAAATCATAAGGATAAGGACTGGGAGGGCTTCCGGGAGATCGATCGCGCCATCGCTGAGAACCGACGAGCAAAGTATCGTTGGCAGAAAGCTTGGGCCGACCCGTGGGAGCGAAGAGCCTTAATCCTTGCTGCCTTGGTGGCGGCAGCATTCATAGTCTACGTCATCATCTATGACGGTTTGATATGACCTACCATTCCTTCACTCCATCAGCCGCCTCGGCAGATGCTCCTTGGGCGTCCCGAGTAGTCCGATCAAGCCTTCGTCTTCGTTGCTCAATACTTCGAGAGCCCTCTCTCTGCTTCTGGCTGACGTCGCGCGCGATCTCTTCTCGGCCATCTGACGGATCTCCGAGAGAGTTTGGCGCGCCGCCAAGCTGAACCGAGCCGCGCACACTGCTCGCGCTTCCGACATTTGGCCGGGTCACTGGCGCTGCATCAGGCAAGACAAGCTCGCTCGCGATCTCATCATTGAGCCCGTCAGCATAGCTTTCCACAAACCGCGCTTGCAGTTGCTGTCCTTGCGCGCTCATCTGAAAATCGATGTCATCAAAGCGCGCCTGGCCATAATAATCGCGGTTGGATTCGATCTCGGCCATGCCCCATTCGCGATAGGCCTGGCTTAGATTCAAAGTACCAGCTGCATTGGAACTCTCATACCAGCTGGCCTGGCTCTCGAGCCGATTGGCTATCTCCTCGGCGCGGCGCGCTTCGAGCGTATAGCTTTGCGCTTCGGTAAGGGAAGTTGTGACACCGGCTGCGCTACTCGAGACAAGCGCTTCTGAGCTTGAACTGGTCTCACGCAAGAAACCTTCTCTCGAGCTAGACCAATTCTGACTCTCTGAAATCTGGCTGAGTGCATTCTCGATGCGCGAACGATCTTCCGAGGCGATCCCTATATCGCTGTCGGTCCAACTCTGGTTGCGCCCCCCTTTTACCACTCCGCTGCCGCTGAAGATGTCCCCTTCCGCCTTGGCTCCGACCCCCGCATCGCCATTCAAGAACCATGAGACCGTGATGTCGTCCGATGCCCGGCGGGACAGGCCAAACTGCTGCTGCAGTGTGTTGGACGCATTGTCGAGCTCGCTGAAGGTTCGGCCAATGCTATCGTTCGTTGACGTTCCGCTGACCGTCTCATTGGAGCGGGACCGGGTGTAGGCATCGCGCAGCTCGCTAAAGCGTGTGACCGCTGAGCTTGTCGATTGCTGTGCGAGGTTGGAGAAGGATTGGCTTTGGCTGCGGCTTTCGCTCGCCATGGTCGACAGCCTGCTTGAGAAATCCTGACCAAGTGTCGGGGTGAACGGGTAACTCGAATTTGGGACTGCAGCGAACTCGCCATCGGGAAAGCTGGTCGTCTGAGTGCCAGTGTCGCTGATGCTGCGCGTCTGCGTCGCACCATAGGCGATATTGGGTGCGAGGTTTCCTTGAGCGAACTGCCGCGAGAACACGTTCGAATTGTCGATGTTCGAGTTGCCCAGAGAGACATTGCCCGTGCTGGCGTCGCGTGCAGCTTCTTCGGCTGCGTTCTGGCTCGGGTTCAGATAGCTCGTCGCTTGCCCTGAGATCGCCAGCGCGCCGCGCGCCACGCCACCAGCAAGAAAGGGAATTGAGGCCACAAGATAACCGGCGAGGATGCCGATATCGCTGTTGACGTCGCTCATTCCGGCAAAGGTCGAAAGACTAAGGCCTGAACTGCCGCCGGCAGCAGCAACATCGCCAGCACCCTTGAACATCAGGATCATGTGCAGGATCACGAAGAGTGGCCCCCAGGCCGCAAGATAGAAGAAGCCCGTGACGTAGCCTCTGAGCGCGATCGGACCTGTCTTGGGCATCAGGAAAAGTGGGAAGAGGACCGGGAACAGAGCGTAGAACACCACGGTCAGCACGACATTAAGGATCGGCACCCATTTCATGGCGTTATGCGCAATCGAGGAATAGGTGCGCTCTGTCTGGATATCGGCTCTGGTCTGCGCAAACACATCCACACTGCTCGTCCCGCTTGATCCGGCAAAGCCATGCATTGCCTGGTTCATGGCGTTGATGGTCAGCACCTGGCGGAAGATGTCGCTCGCGCTGCGAGAGATGCCGGTGAGATATTGGTAAGCGACCGGCAGGTCCGCCATCAGTTTGGTCTTGGCGAGCGCTTCGCTCTGGCGCGGATAGAGCTGGCGTCCTGCCACCAGCGTCATCTCATCGATCATGTTCGCCCATTGACCTGAAAGCGCGGTGTAGGCTTCGCGGCAGGTGATAATCGAAGCCGTGACGCTGTCGTCCGCCTGCCGGGTGAGGAATTGCTGCGCTCGTGCCGCACTTCCCGGCGCAATGCTTGCCCAGATGTCGTCGCTCTCAGAAAGCTCCTTCATCGAGTAGCGGCCGAGCAATAGGTCATAGAACACGCATTGCTGGACGTGTTCGTCGAAGTTGGTGGCGAACTCAGGATCAGCAATGCGTAGCGATTTCGTCGCCTCAAAGAGGCGTGCGCCGTAGATCATGCCGTTCTTCGAATAGTTGAGATCATCAGGCAGGCCAAAGACGAGCTCGGCCGAGCGGGTCAGATAATCACCCGCCTGACTGGTGAAACTCGCCATCAGGGCGAGGCCGAGCGGAACGTTGGCGACCGTTGCCGGTGCGAGGCTGGGATTGACGCGGTCGGTGACCTGCACGTCCATCCGCGGAACCATCAAGCACATATAGATGAGCGTCGCGCCGAGGAACCAATTGAGCCATGCGCGCCAGTCCTGGTTAAACGCCACCACGATAACCGCCAGCGCCATCCCCATCACCAGCGCGACCTGTATCAGGCTCTTATAGCCGCCAGCGCCGGTCCATGCGGCGACAGCGTTGAGGACGTTAACGATGTACTCGCCGCCGCCAATCGTGAAGATCTCGACCATTCCGCCTGCTCCCTATGGGATGATCGAACGGGACTGCATCCCGCGTGACCAGTCGAGGGCAGCGGCCATCGACGGCGACATCGAAGCTGCCAGCATGTTCTCGATCATCGCCGTCTTCTCGATGATCTGCATAATGGCTGAGACCCGCGCTTGGCCGGTTGCCTGGCGCTGTGAGAGGCTTGAACGCACTTCGGCGACCTGAGCGCGCCAGATGGCGAGCTTGGCTTCATCGGCCGCGATGAAGCTCGCCATCGACCGGCCAGCCTCGGCCGTTATCCTTTCGAGTATGGCATAGAGAAGATCGATGCTGGCTATCTCGGCAAGCGTGTCGCGATCATCAGTGGGCATGCCGCGTCCGTAGGCGGCCTGAACTGTCAGGATCTTGTAGAGCGGGACCGAGGCTACCTGCAGGAGCTCCTTCTCTTCGTTCCCAATTGCGGTATCGCTGCGGATCGCCTCGACCATGCTACCAATGAGCCGCGCCACACGAGGCCGGATGGCTTTCGCGCTCGTCAGGCTCATCTGCTGGAAGCTCGGATCGAGGCACTGGTCCGGCTCGTCGCATCGGAACACCCGCACTGACTGACCCTGTGTCCCGTCAAGCAGCGCGGTTACCAGAGTTGATGAGGCATCGCCTGCGAAAGGCACAAACTTGCCCGCCTCGTCATCGCTTGGTGGAACATAGATCACCGTGCCGATGAGCGTCATCGCATATTCGGCGAGGTCACGGTCGAAGGTCCCGCCGGGGTTGAAGAACGCGCTCTTTTTGAGGACGTGCCAGGTATAGTTGCGCGCGACGCCGGGATTGACGTCAGCATAGTCAGTGCCGGCGCTGTCGTTCGTTGAAGCGCGTTGGCCCCTTGTGCCGCAGCCATGCTTGGCCGCGGCGTAATCGGTGAAGATCCCTTCCGAATTGCCGATCGCCTCGCAGATCGCCTTGTCGGCCAGATCGCCCTTGGGCCAGATGCCGCCGACTAACCCTTGCGCCATCTCGCAGGAGTTGATCGAGAGATTGTTCATCAGCTGCGCTTTCTGACTGAACTCCTGCATAATCTTGTTGCACTCGGGGCAGACGGTATCGATCGCCAGGCTGAAGGCGAACCCGACCGCGTTGTTCGCGACCGCCTTCATGAGCGCGACCATCTCGCTTGCATTGATGAAGGAAAAGGACCCGGCGAAAATGTCGATCCCGCCGCAGCCGGCCCGTGCTCTCGGGAGTTGCAGATTGGCGATGTTGGTCGTCTTTTGCGGAAAGCGCGTCCAGACATTGCCGAGGCTGTAATAGCCTGCTGACTGGCCTTCGAACGCGGTCGGGCCGGTGACATTCGCCGCCGCCCCCATATCGTCCATGAACCGGTCCATGCTGTCGCCAACATTCGCGGCGACAGGTGAAGCAACCATGCTGGCTGCGGCTATGGTGAGCGCCGTATTGCGAATGCTAGTAATCATGTCCGGCTTCCTTTGCGGTGAGGAGATAGATGCGGTCCTGGAGTTCGTCGGCCGAGAGAACGCCGTAACCGATCGGGATCGGGCGCTTCGCGACGCTGTCCCACAGCACCAGCGCCGGCGTGATCCCCGGCTCGAGCCCCATGCGCGGACGCTGGCCGCTTTCGACCTTGTAATCGGGGAAGTGCTGAGACGGTCCGCCGTCGGTTGAGATCGCCCGCACCGTGATGCGCCAGCGATCCGCGACCGACCTGACGATTGGGCTCATGACCTCGCAGGCCCCGCAGGTCTGGGAAAAGAAATAGAACAGGCCGTAGCGCTCGGAGAGCCGCGCCATCACCGCATCGCGGTCGGCAGCGCGGGCGTCCTGCCATTGCTTCTTGGCAAGCGCGCCGACCGGGCGCTCAAGCGTGTAGTCGAGTTCGGGATCCTGCCAGATGGCGCGCTGCCAGACATCCGAGAACAACGAAGCTCGGTCGAGCTGTGCGCGTTGAAAACGGATATAGGCGGTGACGTTCTCCGGTGTCGGATAGAGGATCGCGCGGGCTTTCAACTCGCGCAATTCTTCGGTGATCGCGTCGAGCTGCTGCGTTGCCGGCACTTCCTTCGCGGGCTGCTCCTTTTCGGGTTCGGCTGCTGGCACTGGCTTGACGCAATAGAACCAGTAACCGAGCCGGCGCTGCTCGCAGTAGAGGCTGTCAGCGGTCGTCGCCGCCTCTGCCGTCTGGGTTTGCTGCGCAGCTGCCGGGCCGGGGTTCAGAGCGGCGAGCCACACGGTCAGGACGGTTATCAATTGGCGGCGCGTCATTGGCCACTCCTTGCGGAATAGTCTTCGATCTTTTGTTGGATGAGGACGCTGGTCTCGAGTTCGTCGGGAAGCCGCGCCGCCTCGGTAAATTCAGCATAGACTTCGCTGAAATCCATTTGGCTGAGATCCAGCTGCGCGAACTCGTCGAGGGTGAAGCCCTCGCATTGCTCTTCCTTGGGTTTGTCCCAGGGCTTGGGAAGCTGCTTGCGGCCTTGTTCCTGGAGAATGCGCGAGAGCTTGCTCTCAAAGCAGCAATAGGCCTTTCTCTTGGTCAGGCAGACGCCGAGGAATTTCTTCGAGCAATAGGTCCCGACATAGGCGCACAGGCCTTGAGCATCGCGTTCGTGGAGCAAAACTTCTTCGCGGTCGCAGCCAAGCGCGACCAGCAAGCTGATGCCGGGGATCAGTGGAAAGCCTTTGCCCTTGCAACAGTTGAGAACGCCAAAGACCTTGGACGAGCAGGTGTTTCGGGTTCCCCGGAAAAGTGTCAGCGTGTCCGGATCGAATTGGCCGCGCGCTTCGTCCATCGCATGGAGTGCAGTAACCGCATCCTTGAATTCGTCATTGGCGGTGCGCTCGATCGTCTCGCAGGACCCGTCGATGCAATAGACATCGCCGTCGCAAACGAATTGCTGCGAGTTCTCCGTTTCTGGAAGCGGGCATTCGTAGATACGCTCCCAGGTCTCACATGGCGTCTCGTCGGTGATGCAAACTTCGCGAACAAAGCGGCAGGTGCCCAGCTGCTCAATGTCCGAGCAATCGCTTGCTGCTTCGCGCGATGTGCAGCTGTATTGGCGTTCCCATTCCCAGCAACTTTGTGTGACTGCCACCCCATCGATGATACGGGTTTGGGGGCTATCATCACTGCAGATTTCGGCCTCGAGCGTGCAATCCCCGTCTTCAGCGAGCGGCAAGCATTGAGTTTCATCGCGAGCGGTCTCGACCGTGTTTTGAGTGGTGATTGCAAAAGGCGAGTAGCGCGGATCCGGCGCATCACAGGTAATTTCAGCGATCGGATCACCGGGCTCGGTGCAGAAGCGGCGATATCCGTCGTCGCGCCATTGCAAGCAGAGGCCAGGACGATAGCCGGTCACCCGGCACTGTCCTTGATCAAAACTGCTGCAGAGCGGCAGGTTTGGAGCAAAGCCAGTCTCATTGCAGAGATAATGCCATTGCTGGCGCTGGGTCACGCTGGCGACGAGCGGGACAGAGCATTGCCCCTGCGATTGCTCGATCCTTGTGCCTGTGTTGCATGTCGCAGTGTAAGTGCCAGCTGACCCGGAACCAGGTGGCAGAGGCACGCATTCGCCCTGGCTGCCCGAAATCGACATACCACTGGTGTAATCGAGCGGAGCTTCATTGATTGCCAGACTGCGGGCTATAACCGCTTCAATGTCGTTGCTTTCAAAGCGTGCGCGATTGGCGAGGCTGTCGCGCACCACGCGATGGCCCTGATGGTTGCGCGATGTAGCCCCGGCAGCGGCCTCGATCTGGTCAGGATTGTCGGCAAGCCGTTCGAGATCTCGCACCGCTTGTCGGTCGAAATTGGGAATGTCGACCGCATCTGGCCGGGCCCGCGCGGCTTGCTGAGCATCACCGCGCAGGCTCTCTCCGAAGGTCTTGCCTTCGGCCCTCGCGTCTTGCTGCTGTGCTGCTGTTGGGAAAGCCAGCAGGCAGGCGACCAATGCCGCTGCGGTTGCGAATGCGCGGAGCCTCATCGCTGATCTCCTTCCAGGCGGTTCTGATGAAGGCGGGCGAGCTCTGCGCCCGGACCACGGCCCGAGGCGAAGGTCTCGAGCACCTCTGCCACGCTGATATTGCCCGCGATCCGGTCGTGCGGCGGTACGTTGCTGGAGCAGTCGAACCCGTCGCATGGCGCAAAATCGGTGCTCAGCATGACGAAGCTCGGCGCGGCCTCGATCTGGAAGGCGCGAAACAGCCGGGGATCGATGCCGAGCGATCCTGCCTCGTTGCTATCGCTCCAGATCGCAGCGAGCCGCTTCTTGAACGCCTCGCTCTTTCCTTGCGGGAAGCCGCGCAGGACGGTGACGCCGCCGGCCCGCGTCATGTCATGGACAAGCGCCTTCAACGCTGCCGGCGGCATCGACAGGCTGGCAAAGGCAATGAAGCGCGGAGTCCCTTCAAGCACTGCTTTCTCGGCCGCGGCCTGATTTGCGATCATCGCGTCCAGGTCGAGGGCAGCGTCCGTCTCGGTGACACCTATACTGTCGCCATAGGATGCGCGGTTGGCCTGCGCCTGAACTTGTGCGGCCTGCGCATCCTCGGTCAGGGCTTCGGCACGTTCGCGGACATTGGTCGCGAGCGCTTGCGCTTCTTCGGTATGCTGCGCTGCACGCTCGCGGATCCTGTCGAGGTCGATGCCGTCGGGAACGCTCTGGGCGAGCGCCAAGCCGCCCAACGAAAGCGTGAGGCCAACGGGCAAAATGATGAGATGCTTGTTCATAGCGCGCAGCAATTCCTTTTGCGCCAGACGAGGTATCCCATGTCTTCGCCGATGGCGGGGATCATCTGTCCGGGTTCCTGAAGTGTGGTGGAGGTGCCGATTGGCGGACAGGCGTAGCGTCCGTTTGTCGCCGGATTGGGATTGGTGGCCTGGAAGCGGTATTGCTGCTTGCGCATTATTGGCATCAGGTATTTGCCGCACAGGCCTTTGGAGCCCATCGTTCCCCAGGATACGAGTTCGCGGTGGAGCTTGTAAGCAAAGCGCGAAAGCACGAGCCGCGAAGCCTGGACGTGCCCGATTGAAGCCGAGACGTTACCGTTCATCGGGTACATCGACCCCTGGCAGCCCGCGCACCAGAACATCTCGTCGAGTGGCAGATTGGCGGTCGATGCGGCGCAATCCGCAGCGCAGGCGGCAAGCGCGAGCGGGTTGGCGAAGAGCACCGCCTCGGGGTTGATGATCGCGGTGAGTTCGCTGTCCTGCCACAGCGGATCGATCTCGGAGATATAGAGAATATCGATCGAGCCCGGCTCGAGGCACAGGAAATCGGCGACGATCTCCATCCAGTAGATCAGCGGATAGGCGTACCAGTGGACGTGCCAGCTCGAATAATACTGGCTGGCGCCGCCGACAGCTGAAGGACCAGAGATCGAGCGAAACCCGATATCGAAGCCGGGATCGAGTTTGGTGCCGCCGAGATTCACGAAACACCACGGCTTCATGCTGACATCGGCAAGCCGGACCGGCTCCCAGAACCCCATCGCGATACCGGGGCGAAGACCGCACAGGCAGACCGGCAAGTCAGGATTGTCGGGATCAGGACGATTGCTCGGCCAGATTTCGAGCCCGCCGACCGAGATCGGGAAGAGGCAAGACCAGCAGATGTCGGTGATCGGATTGACGAAGCTGCCGGTGCATTTGCCGGGGCCAGGATCGGCCGAAGCTGGCGAAGCAAAGGCGAGCGACAATGTCGCTGCAACAAGGATGAGAAAGGCTCGGATGCTGCTCATGGCCGGGCCTCTCGGGGCGGCAGCGCGATCTCGCTTACTTCGAGGAGACGTCCGTCCTGCTGCACGCGCGCTGGCACAGATCGAATGCCGAACTTTGCTGTCAGCTTGCCGCCCTGATCGAAATAGAATCTTCGCTGGCGGGCCTTCATCAGCTCGAGCGGGGCGCCTTTCACCAGGATCAGCTTGGCATTGGCATCCTGCTTCAGGGCCCAGGCAAGCTGGTCGGGATCGTCGCCATCAAGGAACAGTAGGGGGCTGCGCAACTGCACGCTGTCGAGCGGATTGACCCGCGTTCCTGCGGCATGGATCAACTCGCCTTTCGCACCACGGATATCAGCAGCCAGCGTGATCGTTGGGTCGAAACTCCAGCGTCGGGCTTCGCTCGCCCGAACAAGTCCGGCGACGGGATCAGGCCTGTTCACTCGCGCAATTGTGCGGCGTTTCAGTTCGTTGTTGAGCCGTGCGGTCTCTCCCGATTGTTCCATCTGGGTGAGGCGCGAATGGATCTGTTCAAGCAGATCGCGCTCGATCACCGGAAACACCGTGCCGCGCTGGCCATAGTCGCGGGCCAGTGCCTGCGCTGGGCAGAGGATAAGTGCGAGCAGGATCGAGGGGGCCAGGAGCTTTTTCACAGGATTGCCCTCCCGCTGCCGAGGATCTGACCGCGACACACGAACCCGATCTCGGCGTAGCGGCTGTCCAGCCCGCGCGGATGGTTAGTCCCGGTGTAGAAGCAGTCTTCGGGAATTGGACCTTCGGGGCCTTTGTGAAGGGCGATGCCGAGGCTGGTCTCTTCGAGGCGAGTGGCAACCTTTTGGCCGTTGACGAATACCACTTTGCCGTGATGGCTGACGACATCGCCCGGCACGCCCAGGACCCGCTTGCCGAAGAGCTGCGCGCCTCGTCCGAAGTGCGCTTCGACGAGCTCGCTTTGCGGTGGCTCGAAAAAGATCAGGCTGCCGCGCGCGATTGGCGCGTGCTTATCGAGCCAGAAGGCCCAGTTGGGCAGGCTCGGGCTCGCATTGATCAGAAAGGCGTGATCTTTGCTGAAAGCATCGACAGCGCTCCATCCAACGGGAAGCATGACCAGCGCGGTCAGCACGAGCGGACGTTTGAGTGTCTGTAAGATCCGTTTGTTGAGGCTTGTCATTGCTCGCCTCCTTCTCCGAGCTGGCGGGCAATCCGCATGCGCAGTTCATCGGTTGCGTCGGGAACACCGCCCGCGAGCACCGCTTCACCGACCAGCACCACGCGGCCATTTGTTCCCATCTCTGTCACCGCGCGTTCGGAGGCTTTCAGGAAGGCGAGAACACGCGCCTGGCTGGCTTCGGGATCCTGTGCCCCACGCGCTTCGGCATCGACGAAAGCGGCAATGGTCTCGGCGAGCCGGACGGTGACGATCTCCTGGCGCGGCTCGCTCAGCTCGCGGCTGACCCACGCTGCCCAAAGAAGTGCACAGGCGATCGCTAGCACCGCTACAATCCGCACCAGCAGGGCGCGCTTGAAAGTTGGCGATTGGCTCGTATCAGTCACGGCGTGGCTCCCTGTCAGTGTGGGTCTCGAGGTCGTCGATCAGCCGCTGCAGAAAACGCGGCATGCGAAACAGCGTCACCGTCCCGGCCGTGACAAGGAAGCCAATCTGCAGGTCCAAACTGAACAGGCTGCGGCGCAGGGTGTCCGCTTCAAGGTAACGGTCCGAGAGATTGCCCAGCTGCGCGAAAAGCGCGTGCAAGTCCCAGCCTGCGACAAACAGGAACAGAGCGAGCGGCAGGCCAAGCGCGATGCAAAGCGACGTTGCAGCAAAGCGCGTCGTTTCGATCAGAACGAAGCATGTCCCCTGCATGATGGGCAGGAGCGCTCTGGCATTTGGCGGTTCGACCCGGTCGGTCAGATGAGAGACCATCATTGCCCACCTCCTGCGACCATGCGGATCGCATCGGAGAGAGAGTGCCCGCGCCGCTCATGATCCTGGATCGCGGCATAGGTGTCCGGATCGGAGGAATAGATCGTCGCCGAAAAGGGATCGAGGACCAGGCGTCCGACCGCTTCGGTCTCAGGCCCTTTAATGAAGATCTCACTGTATTCGGTACCCGATCGCTTCAGGGAGCGGATCAGGGTCTCGGTGCGATCGTCCATGTCGAGCCGCGCATTCGCCCTGAAATCCGCAATCGTCTCGGCTTTCTGCTGGAGCACCAGCATCCAGTCGCTGTTCTCGAGCGCGGCGCGCGCGCCATCCGACTTGTAATAGTCGTTCAAGGACTGGGTCGCAGTCGCGAGCGCGCCGCCATATTTGCGCGCAGTCCGGGCATAGCTTTCAACGAATTCGCCCATCGAGCCGCCTTTGAGCATCGCCCAGGCCTCGTCGATCAGCAGCAGCTTCTTGGTGGCACGCGATGAGCGCGTCATCGCCTGGCCGGTCATGAACATTATCGCCGAGAGCACAACGCTTCTGAGTTCCTCGCGGCTTGCAAGATCGCTCATCTCGAAGACGGTGAA
Source organism: Erythrobacter longus (assembly GCF_000715015.1). GTDB lineage: Bacteria > Pseudomonadota > Alphaproteobacteria > Sphingomonadales > Sphingomonadaceae > Erythrobacter > Erythrobacter longus. The sequence goes on along the minus strand of NZ_JMIW01000004.1, from coordinate 67,025 downwards.
ATCATCGTCGAGCGCGAAACTCGCTTTGCCGGAGAAGAACCCGCCATAGCTGCCGCCGCGGCAGAAGGGCGCGATCGCGGTGGCAAGATCTCGGCCCGCTTCGCTATCCGAGCCTTGCAGCGCGTGCGCAACATCGTCGACCGATGCGCCGCTGCCCAGCGCGTCCCAGGTTGCGGTGACGGCCTGATCGATCAGGCCGCGCTCGGTATCGCTGGGCGCTGAGCTTGGACGCGCCATCTGGCCCACCATGGCCTTGATCATCGCGAAACAGTCGAGCCGATAATCCTCGTCTTCATGCGCGCGCGCATCATCGACCATCGAGAAGGGATTGAGCGAAAATCCCGAGGCGAGCGTGAACTCGACAAAGCGCCCGCCCTGCAGTTTGACCGAATGCTCGAAACTGCGTCCGTCATCGATCACCACGACCTTTGCGCCCGCGCCGCGCAAAGCCGCGCAAAGCTCCTGCAAGAGCACGGACTTGCCCGAACCCGATTTTCCGCAGATCGCGATATTGTGGTTGCCCGCATCGTTCTCGAAGGGCGACCACCAGAAGGGCTGGCCGCGCCGGCCGACGAGCAGCAAGTGCGGGATATTGCCGCCAAGATACTCGCCCTGCATCGGGGCGATATGCGCCGCCGTGGTCGAGAGCATGGTCTTGAGGCGCTTAAGGCGCGCCATGTCGTGGGCAAGCCCGTCCGCAAGGCTTAGCGGAAAGGCCGCGACAAGGCCTTGCAGCTGAAGGAAGCGTTCATCGGCGAGGTCCCAGCCAGCCGCCTTGTAGACGGCCTTGATCACCCGCTCATGCGCATCGCCCTCACCGAGCGGCGAGATGCTTGTGAGCCCGTAGAAGAGTTTGACGAGCTTCTTGCCCGCCTGGAGCTCGGCCTGAACATGGCGCCATTCGGCCGACTGCTCGGCAAGCTTTGGCAGGAAGCTCGCACTCTTGGTCTGGCTGAGGCTGGTCGTGCGCATGAACTTGAAGCCCGCCCGCGCCGAGGCGGCTTCCTGGTCAGGATAGACGAGGCACAGCATGGTCGCCGTCGGACAGGGGAACCGAAGCTTATCGGCGAACATGTCGCCGATAAGCCGTGCGCATTCCCATGGCGCCCAGCGTTCCGGAGTCGAACGAACGGCATAATGGCGCACATCGAAATGGTCGGGATAGCATTCGCCCACTTCGGGATTGCCGTGCGCATCGCGCCCGGTCTCGCGGAACCGCTCGGTCCTGAGGATCATGCGATCACCCTCGACCTCGAGTTCGATATCGCGCCGGATCGCTTGGGTATCGAGCGTATCGTGCGGGTTCCAGCTATGCGTGTCCGGTTCGTGTGCCGTCGTGGGTGAAGTCAGCTCGTCGATCAGCGACAAGAGGCCGTTGGGGCGCAGTTCCTGCGCTTGCAACCCGAGCGATTGGAGCATGCCCATCAGCCCTTCGCGGCATTCGGAGAGCTCGGCATCGGTGACGTTACCGGGCACCGGCACACCCAGCGAGACGATCACGCGGGCATTGCGAGCATGGAAGGGTGCATGCGCCGAACCCGAATTCCAGACGAGATCATAGAGGCGATTGGTCCGCGCTCTCGCGATCGCTTCATAGATGCCGCCTTGCTCGTAGCGCGGAGCAAACCAGGGTGCGACGACATTGCCGATCCGCGGAGATGCGAAGTTCAGGACCTGGAGGCAGGCACCCTGCGGCAGTCCTTCGGAAAAGAACTGCCCAAGGATCTCGCCGGTCTGTTCGTCGGCCCCGATGAGCGGCGTGACTTCGAGGACAAAGCCTTTCGAGCGCGCGTTGCGGTAGAGCTTCGCAGCTTCGTCATAGACCCGGTAAGGGAGCCAGTCGGAAAGCATGTCGAGCCCGAAATGTGCCCGTTCTCTTTCAGGTCGCGATGTATCGGCAAAGAGCTTGCGCGACAGCGCATCGCGTGCGGCAGCAAGGGATAGCGTCACTGGCTCTCTCCTTCATCTGTGTCAGGGTGGGGGACCGGCTCGCGGGGAGGGGAAAACGAGCCAAGTCCCCCGGGTTCCGGCGCGTTGGCGCCGGGCATCGCCGGAACGGGCTGCAGGGGGATAAACAGCTGTTCCGGCAATTCTTCGTCGTGGTTGTCTCGAGGTGCGCGGTCTGCCTCGCGGGTTGCGGCAATGGTCGCGCCCAGTGAGCGAAGGATGTCGCGACGCCCTTGCGGTGCGCGCCAACCCGTTCCGACAGCTTCGGGCAGCGTCAGGTGCACGACCCGCGCTTCATGGTCCCGGCCCGCTTCATCGCGGTAGGCAGCGATGACGACCTGCAGACGTCGGACCGCCTCGCCTGTTCTGGGCAAGGGCCGGTGCGTTTCTTTGGCGTCAGCCCCGTCGATGCCGGTTGCCCCGGCATCAATCGCCGAGGTGGGCGCGCAGGTTCCATCAGGCGCACGGCAGGCGAAACTGCCGTTCACATTGCTTCCAAAGCTGGTGCAGGCGCTGGCGAGGACCAGCGGCGCTGCCAGCGCGGCTGCCCGCGGGATCGAGAGCCGGCTCATTGTCCGCTTCCTTTTGGGTCGGCTGCGAAGCGGCGGATTGTTGCAGCATCGCGGTAGCCATGGATCACGGCCCCATCGCGGGCGCGCACGATCACCGGCGTACCGTTGAAACCGTTGGCCTTGGCAAAGGCCTCGTTGGCATCGAGCGCCTTGGCTTTGCTACAGGCCTTGCGGCTCGCGGGAGCCTGTCCGGCATAGGCCGCATGCAGAGCCTTTACCGGATCCTTTGCGCAGATCACCGCTTCGGAAAGCTTGCGGCTCGCTGCACCGAAGATTGAAATCGGCCGCTCTTCGACATGGACCTTTGCCTTTGCGAGTTCGCTCGCGAGGCGCTGGCAATAGCCGCATTGAAAATCCGAGAAGACCACCAGCTTTTCGCCCTTGGGGTTGCCCCAGTGGATCGCGCCCGCTGCCGGAAGGGTGGAGAGATCAACATGGGCGGCAGCCGCTCTTGCAGGCCGTTCACGGCCCGGTCGGGCTTCGCCTCCGGCCCGCGGCGCACTGGCGGCAAGCAGGTCTGGGTTGAGTTCGAGCAGCCGCGCAGCGGTTACGTCACGCCGTTCTTCCATGTCGTAGAGCCGGCCCACGAACAGGTAGCGCGCTGTTTCGTCGATATAGAACAGCGTGTCGTTCGAGACGACTTCACACCATGGTCCGAGCCTGTCGCAGTCGATTGCATCGATGGGCGTTTTGGGCAGGCGCAGCTTCAGGGCCTGCGCAACATCGCTCGCCAGCGCCGCAGCCGATGCCGGCATGGCCGTGACGGCCGAAACCCCGAGGGTAAGCACGGCGGCGGCACCTGAGCAGGCCAGGGCGAAGTGGGCGGCGCGGGCCTTCAGGCCCGGCCGATAATCATTGTAGTTCATTGGGAAGAGCTCCTGACATGGACGCCGTCGAGAAAGACGATCTCGACCTCGATGCCGGTCGGCATCTCGACGACTGGTTGATATTGTTCTGCGCGTTCAATGAGGTAGCGGGATACGGTGTCAGCAGCGTCGCCCGCGCCTTGCCCGAACCCGCCAGCAAGAATGTCGGTCGGTGAGAGGGCTTCGCGCTGGCCGTTGCTCCCCACTTGTCCGGTGAAGATGCCGTTGGCGTTGGCGGAAAAGCCGCGGCCGAAGCCGCCCACAATCCCGGCGAGCAGCGCCTGACTGACGAGGCTGCCTTCACGGCTGACCACGCGGCCGCGTACTCCCGACTTGCCGGCAAAGGAGATGAAGCCTTTGACTTCGCTGACCGCAAACCGTCCGCCGGGCTGCGCGCAGGTCATCCGCACCAGCTTGACGTAGACCTTCTCGGCCGAGAGATCGCCGCGCGCTGCACCGTTGACGAGGCAGCCGGTGATGTCGGTGGTGAGCAGCTTGTTGCCGCGCATGACCGAGCGGGCCGGACCGGTGATCCTGAGGACCACGGGAAGTGGATCGCTCTGGCTCGCAACGCCGGTCGACGCATCGACGCCGACGATGACCGTTGCCGGTGCGTAGCTGTTGGGCGGCAGGTAGTCGCGGCTCGCTTCGAGCAGCAGGGCAGGCGCTGTCTCGGTGCCTTTCGGCTTGCCGTCCTTGCCCGCATCATCGGTGAAACTCATCAGGCTGAGCTCGCCGCCCTGTGCCGGTGCCCCGGGCTGCGGCGACTGGATTGCCGCAGCGTTGCTGACCCCGGGACCATAGGCCGGCGGTGGCGGCACGGGTAAAGGCTCTGATGAGGGTCTGGTCGCCTGGCTTAGCTGCGAGCGCAAGGCGGCGTTTTCGGCCGAGATCGCATCGATCGCGGCTTGGCCGTCGGAGCGCATCTGCGCGTTCTCGCTGCGCAGCGCTTCGAGTTCCTCCTGAACCTGCGAGCGCGGCAGCTGTGCTTCTTCCAGATCCTTGATAGCCTTGCCCTGCGCATCGAGCCGGTTGCCGTAGCTCGCGACGAACTCGCGCTGTGACAGGTTGCGATTGACGAGGCTGCCGGTGTCGATCGTCGTAGCGCCATTCGCATCTGCGCCAGCGTCGTCACCGTCGTCGCTGAAGATGAACATCCCGCCGCCGATGAGCGCGATGGCCCCGATCCCGGCGAGCAGCAGTTTCTGGCGCTGCGCGATCTGCGAATTGAGATTGCGGCGTCCGCTCTCACGGGCTTGCGGCGAGCCTGGCACAGGCTTGGCCTTGGGGCTTTCCGGTTTTGCTGGTGCGACTGCCATCACTTGAGCCCTCCCTTCGCGAAGACGAGGAAGGCGCTGGTGGCTTCACCGGGGGCGAGGCTTTCGCGGCCATAAGCAAAGGCAAGCGCGCCTGCAGGCGCTTCGCGCTCTTCCGCAAGGGCAAGGCTCTCCTTGCCGAGGTTACGGATGAGGAAGCGCTGCCCGGTGAGTTCATCGCCCTGGTATTCGGCGACGAGCTGAACCTCGATCCCGCCAGTGCGGCGCGGCGCGGAGATTTCGGCGCGTGCGGTGAAACCGGGCAGGACGGCATCGCTCGCCATGGCTTCGATCAGGCGGATTGCGGCGTCTTCGGGGCCGGTTTCGGCCTCCCATTTTGTCGCCTTGGCTTTAGCAAGCGCGGGATTGGTGATGAAAAGCTGGGTCGCCTCCTGCCCGCCAAGGCGACAGGCGAATTTGTAGACATAACCCGCTTTACTGGTCGCAAAGAAGCTGACGCGGGCCGCAGCGAATTGCGGAGGCACGGAGATATAAATGTCTCCGCGCACCGGCTCGTGCGTCACCTGGAAGTCGTTATAGGGAAAGCCGCTTGCGATCTTCGAGACATTGGCAAAGCCGTCATCGATGAGCGCGATCCGGGTGAGTTCACCGCGTGCCAGTTCGCAATCGATAGTCGCATTGTCGGCTGCGTCGACGAACTGGTCAGCATGCGCCGGAACAGGCGCAAGTGCGAAAGCAATAACGGCAAGACCGCTTAGCTTGAGCCCGGGATCGGGACGTCGTGTGGCGCCAATCGCGAAACAGGCAAGGCCGGTTCCGGCGAGCGCAGCGGCCAGGGGAGATGGGATAAGGCTCATTGCCCAGGTTCCTCTTTGTCGGTGGGAAGTTGTTCGAAGCCGGCGAGCGCAAGGCTCAGACCGCGCTGCGACCAACGGAAACGAAAGGAGCGGCGTTGGCTCGCGATCACTTGCGCGCCCACGAAGGTCTTGAGCGTACCTTCGACCGTGGATGTGAGGCCCTTGGGATCGACGTATATTTGAGCGATCACGAAGGCCTGGGAGATGTCCGAGCCGCGCTGCTCCTCAACGATTTGGACGAGCTCGGCTTTGAGCGCGCCGTGCGAAGCCGGATCGGCAAGCTTCAGGATGTTGGCCATCCAGTAGTCGAGGCTTTCGGGCGCCCGGTTAAGGAGCATCAGCGCCGTGTCGCGGGTGACAAGCTCGAGATAGGGCGCGTCGATACCGCCGCTCGAAACGGTGATCCGCTCGGCTGTAATTGGCACAAGGACGACCTTTTCGTCGCTCGCAAAGGCTGCGCCGAGACTGCCCAGCGTGGTCAGCCCCAGGACGCCCGCCAAAGCGGCAAAGCGATTGCGCTGCCGCAGAAAACCCTGCGCCTGTTCGTGTGCGAATTCTGCTCGCATGGTTTCCCTCCCTCAGCCCGCGAGCAGGCGGCAATGGGAGGGCGGCGTGGCCTTCAGCCCCAGGAAACTCCCGGGCAGGTACCAATACGCGGCGTGCACCAGCGCCGATCCGGCACCGCGAGCCTTTGCCTTCCGCAAGGCGAACCAGGTTCCGGCGGCCAGGCCGATACCGATGAAAATGTGCTGCGCGAGAATGCCCCAGGCGAAGGGAATGAGAATCCCTGCGAACTCGTCGATGGTCCAGAAGCCGATAAGCTCCGGATCGTCGAGCCGCCGTGGAACAAGATACCTGTCGGCCATGATGCCGCCCTCCTGTTGTGACCGGGTCTGGGGGTCAGATGACCGCGGTCACGACCGAGGTGACGATCGGCACGCCCGTGCCGACGCCGATGCCGACGCCCACCGGCACGGCGATCTGGCCGAGCGAAAAGCGGCCCGAGGCAAGCCCGATCAGGCCGGCGGCGAGGCTGAGCACCGTGATGATCTTGCCGCCCGAGCCTTCGAGGAAATCGGTGAACTGGTTGAGGGCAGGATCGAAGGTGGTGTCGGCGCCAGCGAAAGCGGCGCCGGCGCAGGCCAGCGCAACGAAGCCCGGGAGGACATAGTCGCGCCGCGGAATGCGGCCTACGGCGCGGCGCTGGGCCGGAAGGGCAGTCTTGGTGGTCATGGGTGGAACCTTTCGAGAAGATGGAACATCAGCCAGCGATGCGTTCGCTGTATGTTCTTTCCTCTCTCGAGAACCGACCTGTAGGAAATCGGGAAATGCGTTTGGGCCTGCTCAACCAAGCGAAAAGCGACATTGAGAAGGCTTGGAGACGGGATCCGAGCAGGCCGAGCGCCTGATCGCGCCAACTCTGCCGGGTTCTGATCGGAGCTTGCCGGATTCTGCGCGAGCGCGGCCGAAATATGCGCGAATCATTGAAGGAAGCTGATTCGTGACTTCCTTCATGTTCTCTAATTGTTCTTTTCGTTTTCCTACAGGTTTCCTTTCGAGCTAGCCGGTCAATCGATCACCGCTAGAGATAGGGATTCGTAGATGACTGACATGACGCTCTTTGCCGAACAACAGGTTCGCGCTGACCTCGCCAAGCTTCTACTCGCTGCTGTTGAAGCCAGCGGCAGGGCGCGCTGCAACGTCGCGCGCGACGCGCAGATTCATAAGGATGCCTTACGCCGCGTCCTTGCTGGCGAGCGGTCGGCAAGCCTTGGCGAGGCCTTGCGCATTCTCGCGGCGTGCGGCGTAGCGCCGCATGCGCATCTGCTCCTGTTCCTCGTCAGCGGCGACGATCATGCGATTGCGTGGCTGCAATCGGACCTCGCGCAATTCTTCGAGGTCTTTTCCGGTGAACTGCCCTCGGCGATGGAGCGTGTCTTGGGCAACCAGGTTCACGACGTGAAGCCGCGCTGGGCTAAGGGCACCGCGCATCGTGTTGCACGGCTGCTCTCCGATCACATCGATGAGCTCGAGCGTAAGGACGCATTGCTTGGCGATGTCTTCGCCGATGCCGAAGGAGGCCATCGTGGTTGAAGAGATGGACAAAGGAGCGATAGAGCCCCGCCGGGTGACGCGGCTCATTCGCTTGCCCGAAGTGCAGCACCGCGTCGGGCTTGGCCGTTCGACAATCTATCGCTGGATGAGCGAGGGTAAGTTTCCGAAGCCGGTAAGTCTGGGGGGATATTCTGTTGCCTGGCCTGAGAACGAGATTGATGAATGGATCAGGCGGAGAACCCGTTAGCCAAAATCTCCATTCGGAGTTTATGCCTCGACAATTGACAGCTGAAGCAATCGTATGACGTTTTTTATCAATACTTCGAAACGTGCTTAGGAGAGACTTTTCGGTTGCTGTCGGAGTTTGGAAAGTTAGGTTGAAACTAGCAACCATTTGAAGGGGGGCCAATGGCAATTCTAAGACGAGAACAGAACCTTCCGTCCGAACGCAAATTAGACGCTAGAGCTGAGCCAACATCTGATGGTAGCGACCTTTGGCTCACGCACGTTACGATGGCGGGATGGGCAGACGAAATCCTCAAATCTAAGAAGATTGAAACGCGCGAATGTAAAGCTCTAAATAAGAAGCTTGCCTACTTCTTTGCACTCAAACCTGCTTACGGGCAGAAAGCCGACTTAGAAAAATCAGACCAAGTTTCTAGATTTCCAGCAGTTTTTATCATCGATCCAGAGAATTTGGCAGCTCCGTTTCATGTGTATCCTTTCGATACCGGAGGCGCATTGAACGAAACGTTTGGAGATTGTCCAGATCCAACAGTCTTTCTGGACGACTATGAACTTTCTCCAAAGCTGCAAGCGGCTGAAGCTCATATCGCGTGGGCGTTTGGATCGCGAGAGGCATATTATGACGGTGAGGTAAAGTCTGAACTGCCGATGTCGTTACCAAGCTTCGACAAAGTTGGGAGGAGCTACATAGCGATAGCGAGACTTGAATCGTCACGGATAAATGCACCAGATGGAAGGTCTTGCGCTATTGAAGTCGCATACTCTTGCAACATACCCCTGCTGGAGCATTGTCGTGCTGTGGTCTTGCCCAAGCAGCATATTGAGGATGAAGATGGATCTCTAAGCGAAGTGTTAGATCTAATACGCGCAGCCGAAATCGAAGAGATATACTATGATTGGCAACCAAATGAATATCCGAAGCACTACGCCGATCAAATCACAAACATCGTGAGAGATTTATTGGCTTCGAAAGGAGTTATCGATGGATAGGAGTTCAGAGTTTACTCTCTGCGGCTTTCAGCGGGTCTCTCGGAATGGATTTGCTCTTCCATGTTATTGGCGTACTGATGGGGGGAACCTATGGTACGTAGCGCGCTCCGCCGTTAGCGGCGATCCTAATTCTCGTATCATCGGCTTTGATAGCTATGGAAGCGCGGAAATAGAGCGTATCGGGGTAGCCTACCATAGAACTGCTATGGTCGGCGATATCTGGCACGATGTGTTTCTTTGGAAAGACAGAGTACATGTCGGGAGGCGCTATCAAATTATTTTAGAAGTGGACGATATTCTTGACGAAATCATCGAGGATGCGCCACTAACTGCATTTGACTTGCTCTTCGACAATGGCAGAGACGATGTGCATCTAGCGAGGTCAGCTGCCTCTTGGCTGAGGCAAAGGACGATGAGTTCGTCGGCAAAACGTGCGTTCTCTACCGGAATTCTTGGGCGTGTGGCGCGCCTTCGTTTCAGGCGACTAGTGAGCCAACACTGCCCAGATCTTCATTTCGATGACTCTGACTTCCGAATTGTGGAAGGTGTAGAAACAGATTTCGTTTTGCAGGCTAGTGAAAAATCGAAGCACATTCTAAACGAAAGCAGCAAATTACTGCCAATTTTCGGAGAGCTTTCAGCGATCGCGGAGGCTGGCGGTGTTAGCTTAGGTGCAGACTTAGCGGACGGTGGCGAACAAGGCATTAGACCAACACCAACGTTCGACCGAGGACTTCCACGCAGATTTGCAGACTTTCGAACACTGGGTGATGCTCTCGAGTATGCTGCGAGAGGCAGACGCGGTTTAAACTTTCACGATTCCCGAGGCACTTTGAGCCGAGTGTATTATTACTCAGAGCTATACTCGGATGCAGTAGCGGCCGCCCGCAGAATGATTTCGGAAGGAATTAGACCTAGTGATCGAGTGGCAATAATTGCTGAAACAGGGCCAAATTATGCCGCCCTATTTTTCGGAGCAGTATTGGCGGGCGCATTGCCAACACCATTGCCATTACCTACCAGCTTCGGAGGTCGAGAGAGTTACATCGATCAGATTATGGCGCAAATGGAGAACTGCTCTCCTAGTCTCTTCTTATTCCCTGATGAGCTCGATGATCTAGGGCGCTCTGCTGCGGAAAGACGCGGATGCAAAGCGTATGCATTTGAAGAGTTTCAGACAATTCCAGCAATTGAGTGCGAGCTACCGATTACGAAACCAACCGATGCTTGTTACCTACAATATTCAAGCGGTTCAACTCGCTTACCTCAAGGTATTTTGGTCACGCACGAGGCGCTGTTGAGCAACCTGAAGGCCCATGGCCTTGGTTTGGAGCTGAAGCAATCAGACCGATGTATCAGTTGGCTCCCTTGGTATCATGACCTTGGTTTAGTGGGTTGCTTGCTTTCGCCGATAGCTAATCAGGTTTCAGTCGACTTTCTTAGAACTGAAGATTTCGCACGACGTCCTTTAGCTTGGCTTGACCTAATTACGCGCAATCAAGGCACCTCGATCTCCTACTCACCAACTTTCGGCTATGAAATCTGCTCTCGAAGGATTTCGAGCCAAGTTGACGTTTCAGAACGGTTCGATCTCGCACGTTGGCGGATTGCGGGGAATGGCGCGGACATGATCCGCCCTGACGTGATGCAGAGTTTCACCAATGCTCTTCAGCCTGCGGGTTTTAAGTCCAGCGCTTTTCTGCCGAGCTATGGCCTTGCAGAAGCTACATTGGTGGTAACTTTGATGCCGCCGGGCGAAGGCATCAAAGTTGAGCTTGTCGAAGAAGAGCGCCTTTCGGGCACAACCCGCGATATCAGTCGCCCCGCCAGATACCGTGCCATCGTCAATTGCGGTAAACCGGTGCGCGATATGGAGGTCGAAATTCGGGGCGAGAACGACGAGACCAAGGGCGATCACCAAATAGGGAAGGTTTGGTGCCGCGGACCGAGTGTGATGCATTCGTACTTCCGCAACTCTGACGCGACCGCCGCGTGCCTAGTGGACGGTTGGCTTAGCACTGGCGACATGGGTTACATGGCCGATGGCTACGTGTTTATCGTCGGCCGCGCCAAAGACATGATCATCATCAATGGTAAAAACCATTGGCCTCAGGATATCGAGTGGGCGGTTGAGCAGCTCCCCGGCTTTAACCACGGCGACATTGCCGCCTTTGCGGTTGAAACGGAAAACGGCGAAGAAGCGCCGGCTGTCCTTGTCCATTGCCGCGTGTCGGACCCGGCAGAGCGGGTAAAACTGCGCGAGCAAATCATGGCCAAAGTGCGCTCGGTGACAGGCATGAGCTGCGTTGTGGAGCTTGTTCCTCCCCGCACCCTGCCGCGGACCAGTACAGGCAAGCTCAGCCGTGCCAAGGCAAAAAAGCTCTACCTGTCAGGTGAATTAGAACCCTATATATTAGCAGCCTAATTGCTTTGGTTTGACAACACTCAGCGTTTCGAGTCCCGAAAAAGCTACATCGACGCCCACCTAAATGTTTGGAATGAAATCGAACGAGAGGTCGCGTCTTGTATCGAGGCCCGCAGAAAGGCCCGCAAAAATTCGCAGGCTATCGGTCTCGTGACTTGCTTTGGGCCTTTTCCGGCTGTCCGGCTTTGACAGGCAATCTGCGTTAGCTGCCGTTCAAAGCCGACTTTCCTTAGTCGGTCTCCTACAATTCAAGCGACTATATTAGCGATAAAATTCGACCTTGAACTCTACCTCGCCAATCGGTGTTACGAAGTGCACCTGCTCTGGCTCGATGATCGCGTAGCCGCCTGCCTCGATAATCTGTGGGTCGTTAGACTTAGCAGGAAGACTGTATTTGAGCGTGCCCGACACAACGCAGACCTTGCCCCAGACTCCTGGCTTGAGATCGTGATTTGATGTCAGTTTGGCAGGCACTGTCTGCTCGTTGAACAGTGGCGACTCAGCGTATTTTTGAACGCAGGAAGGAAGGGTTTTTTCCATAATTAGCCAGATACTGGGATTGCCAGTGTGATGAAAAGAATGGCGATGCCAAACAGGGCGACTGCGACCGGGACGATCAGGACCTGAGAATACACGGCATTTTTGTCCATCATGCCGGTCCAGGTGCTGAGTTTCTTGCCCTCATCGAGCGGCGACCGGCCTTCAGGTCCAGCCTGACAAGCACCAATTCTCGCCAGTCCAAAATACATGGCTGTATAAAGCACCGAAACGATGATGGCGAAACGCGCTGCGCCGCTGCCGCCAGTCGCCAACGCAATTGCTGCAAAGAATGTTGCATAGCATCCGAGCATTGCGATCCAAAGTTTACGCGGAAGCTGGAAACCCGCATTGCTCGGTGCCACTGGCGCTGTTGCCAAAGGCTGTAGCAAACTCTCCAGCGAATGGACTTCTGCCTCGACATCGGTCTCGCGTTCGGCGACAATTGATTGCTGTTCAAACATGGGGGAGGTTCCTTCCTGCTTTTGATCCGGCGAGACCGTCTCGTCGAATAGAGATGCCGGTGAAGAGGCTGTCGGCGATGGCTCGGGCGCGCTGCGCGACAAGCGCGGTGCCATCCGGCTGCGCCTCAAGGCTCTGCAATGTTGCATAGAAAAGCTCGAGCCAGCGCGCGAAGTGCCGTTCCTCGAGGTCCGGAATGGCCATGTGCTTGGCCATCGGATTTCCGGAAAACTCACCGCTGTTAAACAGTATCGAGCGCCAGAAGGTCTTCATTCGCTCTAGGTGTTCAGGCCAGTCGGAGATACGGTGTGCGAAGATCGAAGCGAGCAGATCATCCTTGCGGATGCTGGCATAAAAACTCTCGACCATGATCGAGACGAATTGCTCATCGACGCCGCAGGCCACAGCATGAGCGCGCTTTTCGGCTCGTGCATTGCGCACTTCTTGGCGGGTTTTTTCGATCGGTGCGTGCATTGCAGATACTCGTTAAGAGGTATTTGATATACCCATTAAATGGGCTTTGCGCTAAAAGCAACATCTGATATACCTTTTTTATGCAGTTAAACCTCCGAACCGATTATGCGCTCCGAATGCTCATGGCTCTCGCGGCCAAGGATGAAGTCTTGTCGATTGACTGGATTGCGGATCACTACGCCATCTCGCGCAACCATCTGGCTAAGGTCGCTCAGGATCTGGCTGCCGCCGGGTTTGTCGAGACGCAGCGCGGCAGAGGCGGAGGACTGCGCCTGGCCCGCCCTCCCTCGCAAATCAATGTCGGTGACGTGGTGCGGAAGCTGGAGAACACGACAGGCTTTGTTGCCTGCATGGGCGGCAAGGAAGACTGTGCTATTGACGGCGCTTGCGGCCTCAAGTCCGCACTATCGGGCGCGCTGAACGCTTTCCTGGCGCATCTCGACCAATTCGATCTTGCGCAGATTACCGGATCACGGTCTCGCTTTCTCCAGCAGTTGGCCATTGAGAATGTTTGAAATCCGGGCCATTCGATGTCCACCGTACTTTGGCTGTCCGAAAGGCTTCACAAGGAGCTCTAGGATCGCGCGGTCCGAACCCAGGGTGCATGCCAAAGTCATTTAATGCCCGCAAGAATCAAAGTGCGAAATTGCGAGATAAACCGCGATAGCTGGGCCTTTGTGGCGATCCCCTTTATCGAAAGCGGCTCGCGTTGGAATGCTACTATTGTTCTGTTGTACGATCAATATTGGTGCAGATATACCCTGGGTTTGACCCCATGAGGAATAGACGCGCACTCCGATCAAAGAACAGCAATTCTTGCGGTGTGAGCGACCGATTTTTGACTACAAGATCTCTACAGTCCGTGATCCATACTGCGATTTGTGTCAAATGATCTGATGACCGACAGTCAACAAGCGCTGGTCTTTGGTTACGAATCCAAACGTTGTGAATGACGACGGCATAACCAATGCGCCGCACCTATTCTTCGTCACCTTGATGGCTTTAATCTGCTGCTCTTTTATCTAGCGAGGACTGGAGAAGCTGCCAGTAATCGTGCGCCCAGGCGAGATGGGCCGAGTGGGCCTGCGGTAAACGTGTATCCGAAAGCCGTGCATGACCTGCTATCCCCTCTATCAGGAACGTCGCGGTTGCCTTGGGATCGGCGATGTGGGTTTCTCCGAGGGCATTGGCCTCGATGATGTGCTGCTCGAGGATCGATATCGTGGTCTGGGCCGTCCAGCCACGAAGGGAAGGACTCTGCTTGTCGGCCTCATAATCGATCCAGTCGATCAGCCGATCAATCAGGCGGACTTCCGCCGATTGGAAGACGGACACTGCTTCTGCCGCCAAAACAGGAATCGCTGCGGAGAGAGAAGACGGGTCGATGGACGAGAATATCGATTCCTGTTGCCACTCTATTCGCTTTACCAGGATTTTCCGAAGCAGGTCTTCCTTGTTCTCGAAGCGGGCATAAATGGTCGGCTTGCCGACCCGGGCAAATCTGGCAAGGCGGTCAATAGAGAACTTCTCGAACCCTTTGCTGAGTAGCAAGTCCCAGCCCGCATCGAGGATGAGATCGTACAAGACTTCAGACTCCTCCGCTGAAGGGCGCCCGGTCTTCGTCGGAGCGGCCTGCGCACTGGTTGCGCACGTTGAGTGTGCATGCCGTCTTCTGTTTTTGGAGCTTTGCTTCATGCAGTCGGGTTTTGTCATCGTGCTACTGTATGCCTTTCAAATCCGCCCAAGCCGGGTGCGTGGAACTGGCAAGGCCGTGCCGGGACGTGTGCTGTGAGCGATGCATTCATCATTCGCCCGTTTCCACGGTCCAACCCAAGCCCAGCGCCTTGTGCACTGCCGCAAATTCGATGGTCACTTCCGCTCTGGCCTGCACGCTCGCCGATGCGAACTGGATCGCCTCCCGCCTAGCGACAAGAACACTCTCTTCGGAAAGCCGTCCGCCATCTGCCCGCATACGCTGGAGAGCCACAATGGTGTCAGCGCTCGTTTCCGCTTGGTCAGCTGCGCCCAGCTTCGTTCTTGCCGTTCCGAAACGGGTGAGCGCCCCTTCCGCGTCAGCCAAGGCGCCAAGCACGACCGAACGATAAGCGGCTACTTGTTCGGTGTAAGCGGCCTCGCTCGCCGTGATCCGCGCCTCTGAGCGGCCACCTTCAAAAACAGACCAGCTGATTCTGGGAAGGGCCAGCCCAATGATGTCGGTCGGAGCCAGAAGGTCTGCCGGGGTTGTGCCGCCTAGCCCCAATAGCCCGAAGAAACTGACTTTCGGGAATTGCTCCGCCATTGCCGCCCCGATGTCAGCATTGGCTGCGGCCAGCGCTCGTTCCGCACCGCGGATATCAGGGCGCTGTCGTAGCATCATGGCCGGATCGCCCAACGCTATTGCTGCCGGGGGCAAAGGGACTTCCCCTGTGGAGGCCAGGACCGCGTCCAATGTGCCCGGCTCTTGCCCGGTAAGCATTGCCAACTGGTCCGCCAGTAGCACAATTTGCGCCTGCGTGGCTGCAACGTCACCACTGGTTCTTGCGGCCTGCAAGCGGGCTTGCTCAGCCGGCTGGCGCGGTCCGCTACCCTGATCGTAGCGCATCTGCGCAAATTGGATCAACTGACCATCAATTGCAGCCTGCTCGTGTTGCAGCTTCAGCAGCGCTTGCTGCGCTCGGTAGAGGCAATAGAGGCGGACAATTTCGGCAGAGAGCGAGACCTGCGCATCGCCTAGCTCCGCTTCAGCCGCCTCGGCAAGGGCGGAGGCAGCCTCAACCTTGCGTTTTGTGCCGCCGAACAAGTCGATCTCCCAGCTTGCGTCGAAGCCTTGGGAATAACGCTGGAAATCGATCCGGTCGGTACCGGGATTGGTGTCGATGATGTCGGCTGGCAGATTGGCGTATGGGGCCGAGGCAGAGCTGCGCAGGGTAGGCAGGACCGCCGTCCGATTGGCCGAAAGGCCAGCGCGAGCCTGTGTGATTTTTGCCCGTGCCATGGCAAGATTGGGCGATCCTTCAAGGCCACGCTGCACAAGTTGGGTGAGCACTGGATCAGCCAGACTGACCCACCACTCCGCTACGGGCGCACCTTCTTGCGCCCTGGCCGGTTCGCGCAGGAAATGACCACGCTCCATGGCTACCGGCGCTGCGATTGGCGGACCGCGATAGTCCGGGCCCACGGTGGTGCATGCTGGCAGCGCCAAGATCACTGCCGCAGCCGGAAGAAGGTGCCAGAGGGCAGAAGAAAACCGGCGATACGTCATCAGTGGATTGCCATATTGATCTGCCCTTTTGGCAGGGGTTTGAGCAGGAAAACAAGCGGAATGGCCAGCACTGTTCCCGCAGTCAGCAGCAGGAACTCGTCGTTGAAAGCCATGACCAAGGCATCGAGGCTGATGCTGGCATCAATAATCCGATAAGCGGCGGTGAGACCTTCGGGCCCACCCCCCAATTGCTGCGCAAGCGATTGCAGCCAGCTTTGCGCATTGGGATCATTGGCGGGAATTGCAGAGTGGATGGTCGCGTGGTGATAGGACCAGCGGGTTTCCTGCGCTGTTGCCAGCAGCGCCAAGCCGATCGACCCGCCCAGGTTGCGCGCTACATTGAAGAGACCCGAGGCGTCGCTTGCTTCTTCAATTCCGACCGCGCTGATGGCCGCCTGATTGAGGAACATGAGTGCCATGACTTGACCGAAACCGCGCAGCAATTGGGACGTGGTGAAGGCTTCGCCTGCACTCTGGGCGGTCAACGTCGTATCGACATAGCAGCCCAGTGCCATTGCTCCGAAGCCGGCTGCAACTGCGAGCCGCAGGTCGACCGTCCGGATCAGCATGGGGATCAGCGGCATCATCATGAGCGCCGGCACCCCTGCGAGAAAAACGATCTGGCCCGCCTGAAGCGCATTGTATCCGGCAATGGCTGCCAAGAATTGTGGGATCACGTAGCTCGTCCCGTAAATCACTGAGCCGGTCACCAGAGACAATCCGAAGACTGCTGCAAACTCGCGTTTCTTGAGCAGAGCCAGTTTGATGACCGGTTTTCGGGCCGCGACCTGACCGATAGCCAGCAGCCCGAAGCCGACGATGGTCACGGCGGTCAGTTGCAGGATCAGCGTGGAATCGAACCATCCTTCACGCTGGCCATCCTCCAACACAATCGTCAGCCCGCCCAACCCGAGAGACATTCCGATGATGCCCAACCAATCAGCTGAGGCAAGCTCGTTTAGTTTCATCTTCTCGTTTGGGAGACCGAGGATTAGCAGAGCGCACAGCAGTGCGCCGACCGGGACATTGATGAAGAACGCGTAGTGCCAGCTGAAGTTCTCGGTCAGCCAGCCACCCGCCAATGGGCCGATAACTGGGCCGAGAATGATCGTCGCGCCAAAGATTGCCGTCCCAACAGGCTGCTGTGAACGTGGGAGGCGTGTTGCGATGATCGTCAGGGCGGTCGGGATCATTGCCCCGCCGGTGAAGCCTTGGCCCACGCGCCCGGCAATCATCGTCGGCAGATCGCTGGCAAGACCGCAAAGAACCGAGAAGCCGGTGAACAACACTGCCGCACCCAGCAAGAAACGGCGCAGCCCAAACACACGTTCGAGCCATCCCGTAAGTGGTATGACGATAATCTCGGCGACCAGATAAGCGGTGGCGACCCAAGTGGCTTCACTGGCGGACGCACCGATCTCCCCCTGGATCGTTGGCAGAGAAGCGTTGACGATCGAGATGTCGAGGGTCGCCATCAAGGACCCGATGGAGCCCGCAGCGACACCGAGCCACGCCTTAGCATTGGCCCGGCCCACCGGTTGCTGCTGCCGAGTCGGGAATGCCTTAAGCGGTAATGAGGCCGCTCCGCTCATGTGCGAGCATCCTGTTCGCGGCGGATCGCCTCAATGGAGCCACGCGCAGATCGGGTATCGATAGATACTTCGAGCGAGAGACCTGCAACCAGAACCTTGCGCGCTTCAGGGCCCGCCTTGATGCGAATGCGCACCGGAACCCGCTGGACAATCTTGGTAAAATTGCCCGTCGCGTTCTCTGGCGGCACCAGCGAGAAAGTCGCGCCCGTCCCTGGAGAGATGCTCTCAACCACGCCGTCAAAGCGGACCCCAGGCAGGGCGTCCACTTCGATCGTGGCGGGTTGACCCGGACGCATCAGCCCGATCTGGTTCTCCTTGAAGTTGGCGGTGACGAACAAGTCGCCGACCGGGATGATGCTCATCAGTCGTTGGCCCGGCTGCACAAATTGCCCGGGCCGCACCGAAAGGTTCCCAACGCGCCCGCCAAGAGGGGCGGTAAGGGCGGTCGCTTCCAGATCGTTGCGCGCTGCCATCCGCTGGACATTCGCCGCCATGATTTGAGCGCGTGTGGCACCCGCCTGCGCTCTGATCGATCCGACGCGCTCGCGTGCCGCGACTACTCCAGCCTGACGGGCGCGCAGATCGGCCGCTGCTTTGGCGCGGTTGGCGGCAAGTTGATCCAAAGCGCTGTGAGGTTCCGCCCCTGCGGCGACCAGCGGATTAAGCCTTGCGAGCTCAGCGTCGAGATAGGCTAGTTCGGCGCTCGCGCCCATCACCGCCGCTTGCGCTTGCCGGATCGCGGCCTCAGCCTCACCAAGACCGGAAAGCGTCGCGATTTCATTCGCACGGGCCAATCCGATTTGGGCGTTCGCTTGGTCCAGCCGGTTAGTGTAATCGGTTGTGTCGAGAAGCAGCAGCGTCTGGCCAGAGCGCACCGCAGCATGGTCATGGACCGCAAGAGTATCGACATATCCAGCGAGCTTCGCGGCAACCGGGACCTCCTCCACACTAACAAAGGCATCGTTGGTGGATTGCATGTACTGACCGATGGTCTGGTATTTCCACAAAGCGTGACCGCCGACGGCAAGCACCAAAGTAAGCAGGACCCAGAGGGCGGGCTTGAGCCATCGCCGCCTGACCGCGCTCGCCTTGTCGAGACCCGTTTCATGAGCCTCATCGATGGAACATACCTCTTTGTTATCCGTCTCCTCGGCAGCAAGGCTGCCATGCGTCTCAATCGCAATAGCTTCGGCAGAAGAGGCCGCCTGTCCTGCTGCGTGGCCGACTTGTTCAAACATATTCTCGTCCTTGAAACGAAACGGTTTCGTTTAGTTCTTTGTCGACATGTGTCCTTGCTCGCATCGGTTTCACACAATGGAGGAAGGATTGCAGCCGCGTGAGAGGTCATAGTCTCGGCGATTCGTACTGCGATATGATATGAATCAATGTCTCGCGTTTCTTTTGGCGATACCCGCACAATAACTTCTCAGGAGATATGCGTTGTATACTCAGATCGTTATTGTCGGTGCGGGTCCTGCGGGCCTTAGTTTGGCGCGCGCGTTGTCCTCGTCTGGCGCGCGCATCATCCTCGTCGATACGCAGCAGCTCACGGCGCTCAGTGATCCGTCCTTCGATGGGCGCGAGATTGCCCTGACGCATCAATCGATCTCAGATCTTGAGCAGCTAGGTGTCTGGGACAGGATTGATGCGAAAGAAGTGTTCACGTTGAGAGAAGCGCAGATATACGATGGCAAATCGCCTTATGCGCTGCGTTATGGACCAGGCGAGATAGATGGCCAGCTAGGGTGCATGGTATCGAACTGCACGATCCGCAAGGCGGCCTATGAAGCCGTAAAAGATCTCGAGAATGTCGAAGTGTTGGCGGGGGCCAAGGTTGTTTCGCTTGAAGTGGGTAAAAGGTCGGTCAGAATTACCTTGTCTGATGGGAAAGATATCTCTGCAGCCCTTCTGATTGGTGCAGACAGCCGGTTCTCCTTTGTTCGTGACCAGCTCGGGATCGGTGCGGAGATGAACCGTTTGGGCAAGGCCATGTTGGTGGGCCGCGTCAAGATTGGCAGCTGGCACGACGATATCGCAACTGAATGGTTCGATCACGGCCAGACTCTGGCCCTCCTACCTCTCGGGGATGGCGTGGCTTCAGCTGTACTGACCCTACCGGAGAGCGAGGCCGCCACACTCCAGAAATTGAAAGCGGAAGCGCTAGGGCAAGAGCTTCAGCGGCGCTATCGTGGCCGGTTCGGGACGATGACACCGCTAAGCCCGCTTCATTCTTATCCCCTGACAACCACCTATTCTAAGCGGTTTGTCGCCCACAGAGCTGCACTTATCGGAGACGCGGCGGTCGGCATGCATCCGGTGACTGCGCACGGCTTCAACCTAGGTCTCGCCAGCGTGCGGCATCTCTCCGAGGAGATACTGCCTATTCTGGAGCGCGGAGGAGATCCTGCGAACCCAGCGGCGCTTGCTCGCTACGAACGACGCCATCGGCGCGAAAGCCGCCCGATTTACCTGGCCACCAATTCCATCGTAGGCCTCTATACTGACGACCGGCCACCGGCACGCATTGCGCGCCGCGTTTCTCTGCGCTTGGCCCAGTTGCTTCCAGCACGTAAGGCCGTGCAGCGCATGCTGATGAAACCGGCGCGAGAGCGGACCCGCCTGCGTCGGTCCGTAATCAGCAGTAAGCTGCGCTTGGGTCGCTAGCGAATAGCCCGTGCCGCTTCATCTTCGCGGGCGACGCCCGCATTCACAAGCTTTGGACACTTTAGCGAAACTCGAGTTGCAGCGGACTTCCATTACGCAGCCGCTCCATATCAAGCGGGCGGGACTGCGCGGCTAAGCCGTCGAGAGTGGGGCGATCAGGGTCGATCACCGCCGACTGGATGGCATAGACTCCGCGATATCCGCGCTGGAAAAGATCGTTTGCCATCGCGACGATGGCTTCCTCGTCCAGCAGATCGGTGTGCACCGTGGTCCGCACGTCAAAAAGTATTTTCCCTTGCGTGCAAAGCAGGTCGAGCGTCGCCGAGAAGCGCGAATAGGCTGTTACCCCGGTGACCTTGTGAAAATGCGACCGAGGCGCCTTGTAATCGAGCGCGATACGGTCGACCAATTGTTCATCGAGCAGGCATTGAACAACGTCCGGCCTAAGGCCGTTAGTGTCGAGCTTGATCGCAAATCCCATCGATTTCACCTGAGCGGCGAAGCGCGCAAGATGCTTCCAACTTGTTGCCTCACCACCGGAGAACACTACACCGTCCAGTAATCCCTTACGGCGGGTCAGAAACTCGATCACCCGGTCTTCGTCGATGCTTCCCCTGCCCAGTACGATTTGCGGATTGTGGCAATATCCGCAGCGCATATTGCATCCTGCGATCCACAGGATGCAGGCAATACGATCTGGGAAATCGAGCATGGTGAAAGGCGTTACGGCATAAAAGGGCGTGGCGACACGGGTCGTCCCGTGCCGCGCATTCCTCTCCACTGGCGCAACAGCTCCCATTTCAGCGTTGTGGTGCGAACAAATCGCCGACCATGGCAGCATCTTCGGTAAAGTGGCGGCGCTGCCGGTGTTCACCCTGCTTACCCTTGTTGAAGCTGTCCACGGGCCGGAAATAACCCATCACCCGGGTCCAGACTTTGGTCCGTTCTCCGCATTCGGGACATTCAGGCTGTTCGCCATCGAGATAGCCATGCGTGTCACAGACTGAAAATACCGGCGTGAGCGTGACATAGGGCAGACGGTAATTGCTCAGTACCTTTTTCAGGAAATTACGGGCCGCGTCCGCGCTCGAGAGCTTCTCGTTCATATAGAGATGGAGCACCGTTCCGCCGGTATATTTGCATTGCAAATCATTCTGCAGTTCCAATGCCTCGAACGGGTCATCAGTGTGTTCGACGGGGATCTGCGAGGAATTCGTGTAGTAGATGTTTTCATCGCTGCCCGCCTGAAGAATGTCGGGAAACCGTTTCGCATCTTCCTTGGCAAACCGGTAGGTAGTGCCTTCCGCCGGGGTTGCTTCCAGATTGTAGAGGTTGCCGGTTTGCTCCTGAAAGCCGACCAGCCGTTCGCGCATATGGTCAAGGATCGCCAGTGCCATATCGATACCGCCCTGCTGTGTCAGGTCAGACGCGTCCTCAGTGAAGTTGCGCACCATTTCGTTCATTCCGTTGACCCCGATGGTCGAGAAATGGTTCCGCAGGAATGGCAAATAGCGCGCCGTGAATGGATAAAGCCCGCGATCATACATCTGTTGCACGAAGGCGCGCTTTTTCTCCAGCGTGGACTGCGCGATATCCATCAGCCGGTCGAGCTCCGCCATCAGTCCGGGCAGGTCTCCTCTGAAACGGTATCCGAGCGCCGCCATGTTGATGGTGACAACCCCCAGCGAACCGGTCATCTCGGCTGATCCAAACAGACCATTTCCGCGTTTCAGCAATTCGCGCAGATCCAGCTGGAGGCGGCAGCACATCGAGCGAACAGCGCCGGGCGAATACGCCTCGGGATTGGGGCGTCGTTCGCCCGTGTCGGGGTCGCGCAGATATTGGCTCCCGATGAAATTCTGGAAATATGAAGAACCAACTTTGGCAGCATTTTCAAAGATCGCAGTTGCAACCTTGCTGTCCCATTGGAAATCCTCGGTGATGTTTACCGTCGGGATCGGAAAGGTGAACGGTTGTCCCGTGGCGTCGCCTTCTGTCATCACCTCATAGTAAGCGAGATTGATCAGCTCCATTTCCGGTCCGAAATGAGCAAAGGACATGTCTTCCAGATTGCGTAGCCCCATGTCGCGCGTTTGTGCCTGCGCGAGCAGCTCTTCGTTCTTGATCCCTTTGAACAAATGCTCGTCTCTATATGTCGGATATAGCTCACGCAAATCGTCTGGCACCACGATATCGAGCGTGATGTTGGTGAAGGGGGACTGCCCCCACCGTGCCGGTACATTGAGATTGTAGACGAATTGCCGGATCGCCTTTTTGACCTCGGCGAAGCTCAGATTGTCATAGAAGACGTAGGGCGCAAGATAGGTGTCGAAGCTTGAAAAAGCCTGAGCACCAGCCCACTCGGATTGAAGGATGCCGAGGAAATTGCTCATCTGCCCCAGCGCTTCTCGGAAATGCCGCGGCGGGCGTGAGGATACGCGGCCAGCGACCCCGTTAAACCCATCGTTGAGGAGCGCGCGCAAGGACCAGCCCGCGCAATAGCCGGTCAGGCAGTCGAGATCATGGATATGGATGTCGCCCTGGCGATGGGCCAGACCTTCTTCAGGGGCGTAGATTTCGTCGAGCCAGTAATTGGCGATCACCTTACCTGCCACATTGCTTATCAATCCGGCATGCGAGTAACCGACATTGGCATTTGCCTTGATCCGCCAATCGGCACCAGAGATATATTCGCCGACAGTATCCGAACAATCGATCTTGCTCCCCGACCAGACTGGGCCTGGCATTGGGTCGCCAAAACCCAATTGATCATTAGCCGCAATTGCATCGCCGAAGTTCTTCTCTTGCAGTTCAAGTGTCATAATCGCTTTTCCTCCCGACAGTGGCGCGACCGCGGATTGCGCCGCCAAACCACAAGATGTTGTGTTGCGCACGCATGCCTAAGCACAAAATTCCGCGTCTCATTTGATAAATGTCAAACCGAGAAGGTTTTTGGGAGAAGTTCAGGGCGATGACCTCCTGCCTTTGATTTCGGTCAAGGAGAGCCCGGCAGTTGGCCACCATAGCTGCGCCAGAGATGCTCTCCCGAGCACGCCGTTTGGAAGGAAATCTCATTGTCAGAAACGCTCGGAACTGTCCTTCTGAACGCGATGAAAGAACGCGGAGCAGACCGCATCTTCGGGCTCCCCGGCGATTTCGTCCTGCCATTTTTCCGCACTATTGCCGAAAGCGGCATCCTTCCCTTGCACACGCTCAGCCATGAGCCCTCTGTTGGCTATGCGGCAGATGCGGCCGGACGGATTGGTAGTTCGCTGGGCGTAGCGGTGGTGACCTATGGCGCGGGCGCTCTTAACATGGTTAATGCCGTGGCGCAGGCCTATGCGGAGAAGTCTCCACTGGTGGTCATATCGGGGGGACCGGGCGCCGACGAGGGCAAACTCGGGCTCAGTCTCCACCACCAGGTGAAGACGTTGAGCTCGCAATTCGAGATCTTTCGCGAACTGACCTGTGCGCAATGCATTTTGAACGATCTCGAAACCGCTCCAATCGAAATTGCCAGAGTGCTCGATACGGCGCTGAGCCTCTCACGCCCTGTCTACATCGAGATCCCCCGTGATCTGGTCGATCAGCCTTGCGCGTCAGCACCGGCCATAGCGTTGCCGGCTGCCAATCACGATGCAGCGCGTGCCTGTGCCAAGGAAGTCCTCGACAGACTGCGCTCGGCCAAGTCGCCCGCAATTCTGGTGGGCGTCGAGGCGCGCCGATATGGTCTCGAAGACAAGATCGCGAGCCTTTGCCGAAAACTGGGGGTGCCAGTCGCAACCAGCTTCATGGGGCGCGGGCTGTTTGCCGACTTCACACTTCCATTGGTGGGACCATATCTCGGATCCGCAGGTGACACCAATATTGCGAGCGCAATTGAAGGTGCAGACTGCTTGCTGATGCTAGGTGTTATTACATGCGACACCAATTTCGGTGTCTCCGGTCGTGCCATAGATATGCGAGCTTCTATCCGTGCCCTGGATCGTACGGTTGTACTCGGCCATCACCTCTATCCGGACGTTTCTCTTGAGGCACTGGTTGATGCCCTGCTCGAGATTGCTGAGACAATCGGCGTTCCGGAGCCGCAACCGGAACCTGTCTACGCGACCGGATTGCCCGACGACGAAACGCCCTTGGAACCATCGCATATCGCGATTGCCGTCAATGATCTCTTTAATAGCAAAGGATCGTCTCCGATCGCAGCCGATGTTGGCGATAGTCTGTTCATCGGGTTGGAGATTGCGGACACGGCGCTGGTCGCGCCGGGTTATTATGCCTCGATGGGAATGGGAGTTCCGGCAGGCCTCGCGATCAATGCCGTTACCGGGCGTCGCCCGATCGTTCTCGTCGGTGATGGCGCATTTCAGATGACTGGCTGGGAGTTGGGAAACTGCCAGAAATATGGCTGGTCTCCAATCGTCATCGTCCTGAACAACCAGAGCTGGGAAATGCTCCGCGGGTTTCAGCCCAATCAGACTTATCACGATCTGGATGACTGGCACTTTGCCGACATCGCTCCGTCGCTAGGCGGCCGCGGGATCAGGGTAGAGACCTGCGCTGAACTGAAGCGTGCGCTGGATCTGGCCGTAGACGATGAGAGTAGCTTCTATCTGATCGAAGCGATGTTGCCTCGCAGTAGAACATCCATGTCTCTGCATAAATTCACGCGGGCGATGCGCAACCTCTCAGCGATGAAGAATGAATGACGGTGTTCAGCCTCATTTGAGTAGCGGTTTCCGCGATTGCCGGCGTCATCCCTCTATGGGCATCGCTCGCTCGACGATTGCGCGCGTGTCGATCACGGCGTCCGATCCACCATAGGCAAGAGATGGCCGGGCAAGACGCAATCGGCAAAACGCTTCGGCGAGCGGACTATTCGCATTGATGAGAGCCGCGCCTTGGGCCGCTAGAGCCAGCCGTTCGACGGTGTTACGCGCATGGTGCTCGCTAGCATCATCGAACCGGAGGGTGTCGGCCCATTTGTCATAGGCTGCATAGCTTCCGCGTGCTTTGGCGAGAAACGTCTGCAAGGCGTCCAGCGCATCTGGCTCGCGGCCTAACGCTCGCATGACATCAAGCGCGATGACATTGCCTGAGCCTTCCCAGATTGCGTTCAAAGGCGATTGCCGGAACAGGCGCGGCATCGGCCCGTCCTCGACGTAACCGCCGCCGCCCAGACATTCCATCGCCTCGTACACCATTCCCGGCGCGCGCTTGCAGACCCAGTATTTTGCGATTGGCGTCAGCAGACGTGCGAGCGGTTCCTTCTGGTCGAACGCAGCCGCCAGTCGAAAAGCAAGCGCGGTTGCCGCCTCGCTCTCAACCGCGAGATCAGCCAGCACCGTTGCCATCGCCGGCTGGTCTGCGAGCATACGCTGAAAGGCAGAGCGATGGTGGGTGTGCCACAGCGCCTCGGCAAGTGCGGCGCGCATTGTAGCAGCTGAGCCAACAATGCAGTCAAGCCGGGTGTGCTGAACCATTTGGAGGATGGTTGAGACGCCGCGGCCCACTTCCCCGATACGCTCAGCGTAGGCACCACGATATTCGACCTCCGACGACGCGTTGGAACGATCACCAAGCTTGTTCTTGAGCCGCATGATCTGGAAGCCAGCATTGCGTTCGCCGTCTGGCGTCCAGCGGGGCACGAGGAAGCAGGTAAGGCCAGATCGGGTGTAGGCCAGCGTCAGGAATGCATCGCACATCGGTGCTGAACAGAACCATTTGTGCCCGGTTAACCGGTAGGCGCCATCAGCAGTCTCGGCTTTCGTTGTGTTTGCCCGAACATCAGAACCGCCCTGCTTTTCGGTCATCGCCATACCGATGGTCACACCGGTCTTCTTTGATGCCGGACGATTGGAGGGATCATACCGCGACGCTGTAATCCTGGGCACCCAATTCATCCCGACTTCAGGATCGAGGTTCAGCGCTGCAACAGCCGCATATGTCATCGTCATCGGGCAACTTGTCCCGGCATCTGTCTGGCCCGACAGAAAGCTCAGGGTGGCATGGAGGGTGTGCCCCGCCTCGGTCCCGTCCCATGCGACTGATGCCACGCCTGCGTCCAGTCCAAGCGCCATCAGGTGATGATAATCCGGATGAAACCGCACTTCGTCGATGCGATGCCCGAAACGGTCATGGGTCTCAAGCACTGGCGGTGATCGGTTCGCTTCAATGCCCCAGTCGATGACTTCAGCCGAGCCTGTGCGGTCTCCAAACCTCTCTAACTTGTCGAGATGACGGCCAGCACCGGCCATAACGACAGCTTCGTGCAGCGCCCGATCCGATCGAAACCGGTTGAAACTCTTCAATGGGGGAGGCTGGTTAGTGACCTCGTGTGTGCCGAGTGTTTCGATCGGGCGGACGGGTGCCATACCTGTTATACTCCTTCGGGAAACATACTTCGCTTTCCCCCAAGACTAAGAACCGTCACTTGTCCGGCTCGAGGAAATCCACCTTGCCGCTATCGAGATGATAGAATGCTCCCACCACTTTGAGCATCCCGCTCTGCTGGGGCTCGAGCAGGGCAGGAGAGGCTTCTTCGCGCAATTCGTGTACCACGCGGCGAACATTTGAAAGCGCTGCGGAATCGACGATGTTGTCGGCCCAGGGATCGGTCTCGAGCACGGCAGGCAGCAGTGACTGAAGCACTTTTGCAATGTTGCCGGAGAAACTGGCCTGACCGCGCGCAAGCGAGACGGCGGCGTTCAGCGCTCCGCAGGCCTCATGGCCCATCACGACGATCAGCGGAACTTGAAGATGGGCCACCGCGAACTCCAGGCTACCGAGTGCTGTGGCGCAGAGCGTGTTGCCTGCATTGCGGATAATGAAGAGTTCGCCCAGCCCCCGCTCGAACAGCAGCTCTGGCGGGACGCGCGAATCCGAGCAGCTCAAGTAGGCAGCAAAAGGACGCTGAGCGGCTGCAATCTCGAGACGCCGCATTCGGTCCATTATAGGTTCATAGGATGTATCCTCCAGAAAACGTCGATTGCCCTCTTTTAGCAGGTCAAGCGCTTGATCCGGGGCGAGTGCGGGCTCATCAGGCATAAGTCGTCGCTATCCTTGCTTGCCATCAATCCGGGGAGACAGATAAATTGCGCCGTTGCGTATCACCCACGGCAATAGGCTGACGGCAAATGCCGCAGCTCCAAGCATAAGCCAGCTGCCGCTTTCACTCTGCAAAGCGGCCGCTGCCCGGCTGATGGTCGCGATCTGTATGCCGTAAAAAGCAACCCATGATACCATCGGCATGACCAGCGGCCGACCCGAATGTCCTTGCGTGACGCGGGTCACCATCGCGACCAACAGGCTGCAGCAGAAACCAATCATCAGCGCGTGGTCCGGCCCGCGCCCAAACAAGCCAAATGCTGCGTCAACCGCAGCGAAAGCGAAGCCCACCGGCGCCCAAGCGAAACCCCAAATCAGGACATTTAACAAGCCAGGCGCGCTTGCTTTTGGCCACCATCTCCAGCACATCACGGCGGTGGTAACAGCCAAGCCGGCATTAGCGCCTGTCTGCATGTGCCCAAGGTTCAGCACTTCCCCCACAAGGCGAGCAAGAAGCAAGGCCCAGAGCAGCGCGAGCAGCCAGTCTGGTCGCCAGCTAATGTAATCCTTCACGACATTCCCGGCGAAGAACGGCACCATTCTATGGGCAACCGTCAGGAACACCGGCAGCAGAAAGCCCGATATGCCGATGCGGTTGGCGATGGGCAGCCAGGCCGGGTCTCTCAGCGCAATGAAGGCAACCGCGCACAATATACCGGCCAGCCCGAAAAGAATGCCCGCCATGGCCGACCAGCCATGAGTGCAGCGCGGTCCGCTTTGCGCCCGGTTGCGGTAAAGGACAATGGCCAGCATGATTGACGCCAAGACCCACCCTGCACCCGCAAGCCCGAAGCCAGCCAAAACCAATCTGTCTGACCCGGTCCACAGCCCAAGTTGGGCCGTCACGACCCCGGCAAACAGTGCGCATGCGGCTGGACCAACCTGCTTGGCAGAGAGATCGGGCAGACTCATCCAGCGCGGAAATACCGTGAGCAGGAAGCCGAAGATGAACGGTGCCAATCCGAGGTAGATCATGGCGGGGCCATGAAGCAGGGACGCGGGCAGCTCGGTCTGGGGCGGCAGTGGCCCGTCCCCATACAGCCCCAGCACATGGATCAGCCACCACGAAGCCAGTCCGCCAATGCCGATCGCGCCGCCAAGGAAGGGAAGGCGGTGCGGTGCGGCCAGCAAGATCGAGGGTGACATCATATCTCGCGCTTGCCCCCTACATAAGCCCGTGCGCGCCCGCCATCGCACCCAGCACAGTGACGAGAGCGATGACCGAAAGCACGCGATGCACCCATACCATCAGGTTGAAGTCGCGTTCCGGTGACGGCGATTCTGCCATGCGCCGGTGGAGTACGAGCGGTTCCGCGATAAAAAGCATAGCAGCGAAAACGAGCCAGAGTCCGAGCATGGCGTGCATCCACCAGTAAGACGTTTCCGCAAATCGCGACCACATATCAGCGCGCCAGGTCATCCAGAAGCCAGAGACTCCGGCAAGAATTACCCAGAACTTTGCTTGCACAGAAAACCCCTGCTCGATCCGGTGAAAGGCATGGAGCCTGTCCGCCGGCGAAGCAGTCCTCGCGATCGAAGGCATTACGACGAATGTTACGAACCAGACGCCTCCTATCCAGCCGACAATGGATACGATGTGGAGCACGCGGGCCAGAGTGAAATCATCAAATATCATATCGCCCTTTTGGTGGAATTGGATGCGCGCGACTTTGACACGGATCAAATACTTTGGCTGCCTGCCCTCTATCTGAGCGGCCATGAACAAGACTCTTCTCACGCTCGGTGCCACCTCATTGGCGATCACGATGTCCACGCCAGTGTTGGCGCAAGACGGTGATGCCCTGCCATTCGATCCATATTTAGACCTGCGCTACCGGCTTGAAGTGGTCGACCAGGAAAACCTGCCCGAAGATGCTACCGCGTCGACGCTCAGGATAAGAGGCGGGGTCGAAACCGATGAGTGGAACGGCCTCAGCGCGCTCGTCGAAGGAGAGGCAGTGGTTCGTCTGGGACCGGAAAACTTCAACGATACCGTCAACGGCCAAGTACAGTTCCCGGTTATTGCGGATCCCTCGGACCTATTGCTCAACCGGGCATTTGTTCGCTGGCGACCGGACCCTGCTGTCGAAGTGCTCGCCGGACGCCAGAAAATCAACCTCGACAATCAGCGCTGGATTGGTTCGGTCGACTGGCGCCAGAACGATCAGACTTTCGACTTGGCGCAGGTCACGGTGAACCCGGTGGAAGGCGCATCCGTGGATTATTTCCATGCTTGGCGGGTCAATCGCATCTTCGGGCCGGATTCGCCGCAAGGGATATGGCGCGATACAGACATCCACAATGTCCATGCGACTTATGCGATACCATCGGTAGGCACGGTGTCCGCCTATGGCTATTTCCTCGACATTCCGGTGTCGCCAGCCAACAGTTCGCAGACGCTTGGAGTGCGGCTTTCTGGCGCGCAGCCCATCGGCGGATCGACAAAGATCCTCTACGCAGCCGAATACGCAAACCAGCGCGATTTGGGGCTGAATCCGGCCGAGTTCTCACTCGACTATCTGTTGCTTGAGCCGGGAATCTCCTCCGGAGGTTTCACGATCAAGACAGGTTACGAGCGGCTTGAGGGTAATGGTGCATTCGCCCTGCAAACCCCGCTCGCAACATTGCATGCCTTCAACGGCTGGGCAGACAAGTTTCTTGTGACGCCGCCCGGTGGCTTGCGCGACCTTTATGGTGACATCAGCTACCGCTTTGGCGATGGCTCACCGCTCAACGGATTGCTGCTCCGCGGTATCGTCCACGATTTTGATGCGACTTCGACGGATCAGTCCTATGGGCAGGAGATTAATCTGCTCGCCGTTTATCCGATCCAGGCAAACCTCAAGGTCTTGCTGAAATTTGCGCACTACAAAGCGGATGAGTTCGCGGTCGATACGACCAAAGGGTGGCTATCCTTGCAAATGACTTTTTGATGCTGATTGAGGATTCGACTTGATGGAGGAGCAAGACAACATCGCTACCTTGCGCGAGTTCATAGCCGCCTGGTCGCGGCTCGATCCTGAGGAACTAGTGGGCTATTTCGCCGAGGATGGCATTTACCACAACATGCCGATCGACCCCGTTCAGGGCCACCATGCGTTGCGGCAATTTATCGCTGCATTCCTGCACGGCTGGTCCAAGACACAATGGGACGTTTTGTCGATTGCTGCCTCTGGAAACACCGTATTCGTAGAGCGGTTGGATCGTACGATCGTGAATGGAAAGCCGGTTAGTTTGCCGTGCTGCGGGGTCTTTGAGATGAAGGATGGAAAAGTCGCGGTCTGGCGCGATTATTTTGATATGGCGACCTATCGTCAGGCCGTTGGCGACTGAGCTGCTAGTGACCTTGTGCTTTTAGCTTTCGCCAATCCTTGCGCATCATCTCCCAGTAGCGCGATTGGCGCGTCGAACCATCTGGCCGGACACTGTCGCGCTCGCCGAAAAACGTGAATCCAGCAGCTTCGATCACCTTTGCTGAGCGCACATTATCTATCGCAGCTGTGACGCCGATGAGTCGCACTCCCAAGTGCTCAAACATCCAGTCAAAGCTGCACGCAGCGCCCGCCTTGCCGGCACCCATGCTTTGCGCGTCACCGCGATAGGCACCTGCGATTTCGGCTGAGGAGCGCTCCGGCCATACCGTGAAGTAGGAGTAGCTCACGATCTCGTCAGTGCTGTCGATCATAATCGCAAAGATGGCTTCACCCTGACGCTGTCTCGCCCGTGCATCGAGAACCCAACTTCGAATGCTTTCATGCGTCAACGGTCGCGGAAAATCGTAGATCGGATTCGACACTTCAGGATCAGCGAGAAGCTCCAGCAGGCCTTCGGCGTCTTGAGCAACGGCTAGGCGATAGCCGGGACCCAGCAAAGCTACATCCGCGCCTTTTACAGCTGATCGTATCCGCCTCTCTTCTTCTGGAGTAACGAACAATCGTGTCTGCGGCGGCGAGCTCACACGGGTGGTTCCTCAATTTGGATCGGCGGGTACTGAATCGGGACGGGCAAA
The DNA here is from genome assembly GCF_000715015.1 of Erythrobacter longus. GTDB lineage: Bacteria > Pseudomonadota > Alphaproteobacteria > Sphingomonadales > Sphingomonadaceae > Erythrobacter > Erythrobacter longus. The sequence continues at coordinate 35,683 of NZ_JMIW01000004.1, read as the reverse complement.
TGCAGTCAGAGCTTCCCTGTCCTCGATCCGCACTCTTGCTCCGACTACGTTTACCCCGTGCTGCTTCAAGGTCCCGAAGGCGCGCGACAGATTTTCCGGTGTCATACCGAGCAGAGATGCCAGAACCCGCTTTTCTCCACTAAGTTCGAATTGCCACGCATCGCCGTGCTTCGCACTGTATCCAAGCAGATAATTGCCCAGCCGCTCGGCAGATTGTCGGATCTTCATATCGACAAGCGCTCTGACCATGTCCCGGTACCCAAGCGCAAGCTCAGTCATAGTCGCCTGCATCAAGGCAGCATCTTCCTTGATCGCACCGCGGATACGTGCAGCTGGAACGAGCAGAACTCTTGATGACGTAAGCGTGCGCGCCGACATCAGATAGGGCATATCGTTGACCGCTGCAGCGAGGATAAAGCTCTTTACCGGCTCAATCAGCTGGATCGTCGTATCGCGCGCTGTCCCGGGAACATAGAGCTCGATCAAGCCATCGACGAGCACATGCAAAAAATCCACCTGCTGGCCTGCTTCGAAAAGCGTAAGCTGCGCAGGGAATACCTGCAGGAATGAACCGGAGAAGATGTCCTCGCGTCTGGTATCATCCATGTCGCGAAACAGGGGAAGTCGCGCGATTTCCGGCTTTTCTTCGATTCGCACCCGAATTCGCTTCCCTTACAACTTGATCTGCTTTGGCTAGCCCAGCGATTGATATTCATCAACCAAAGACTTGATATCTAAAACTCGCGCTTCCCGAAAATAGCAAGCGACCGCGAGTTTTGCGGTCTTTCCACGCGCTCTTTGATCTTGGTCAAATAGTATCCCGTTTTCTTGGCTCAGCGAAAGACCACTGATCGCTGATCCATGAGGAAGCCGAGCATGCCAAAACAGCAAGCGCTAAACGCCGCCGACCAGAACCGAGCTCTCGGCTTGAGTACGTTTGCGTTTACAATCTGTTTCGCCGTCTGGACGATCTTCGCCATCGTCGGGATCGAAATCAAAGCCGAGTTGGGGCTTAATGATACGCAATTTGGATTGTTGGTCGGCACTCCGATCCTGACCGGTTCGCTGACCCGGCTCATGCTGGGCATCTGGACCGACCAGCGTGGCGGCAGGATCGTGTTCCCGCTCACCATGCTGGCGTCAGCCGCATCAACCTTTTTGCTGTCTTACGCCGAGAATTACTACGTCATGCTCCTTGCAGCGCTGGGCCTCGGCCTGGCCGGAGGCGGCTTTGCCGTCGGCGTTGCCTATGTTTCAAAATTCTATCCGCAAGAGCGACAGGGTGCGGCTTTAGGCTTTTTCGGCATGGGCAATGTGGGGGCGGCGGTAACCAAATTCCTGGCCCCGTGGGTCATGGTCGCGATCGGCTGGCAAGGCGTCGCCCAGGTGTGGGCAGGTGCGCTCGCACTTATCGCCGTATTGTTCTACCTGTTTGCCAAGGATGATCCGGAATTTGCCGCGCGCAAAGCGGATGGGACCAAAGCACGGAGTCTGAAGGAGCAGCTCGAACCGCTCAAGAGCGAGCAGGTCTGGCGTTTCTCGCTCTATTACTTCTTTGTCTTTGGCGCGTTCGTCGCGCTGGCGCTGTGGCTGCCGCAATACATGGTCAGCCTCTATGGCGTCGACGTTAAAACGGCCGGGATGCTGGCGGCGACCTTCTCGCTCTCGGCCAGCCTGTTTCGCGCATATGGCGGGATGCTGTCGGACAAGTACGGCGCGCGGCGGATCATGTATGCGACCTTCGGCGTGTCGTTGGTGTGCCTGTTCATGCTGTCTTACCCGGCAACCGACTATGTCATTCATGGCATCCGCGGCGACATCGTATTTTCGACTTCGATGAGCCTGGTTCCCTTCGTCATCACGGTGTTCGTGCTGGGCTTCTTCATGTCGCTTGGGAAAGCAGCGGTCTACAAGCATATCCCGGTCTACTACCCCGACCACGTGGGTTCGGTTGGCGGCATGGTGGGCATGGTTGGCGGCCTGGGTGGCTTCATCCTGCCGATCGTCTTTGGCGCCGTTAGCGATCTCACCGGAATCTGGACCAGCTGCTTCATGGTGCTGTTTGCCCTCGTCGGCATTGCCCTCGCATGGATGCATATAGCCATTCGGCAGATGGAGCAGAAGGCAGCAGGGATGGATAACCGCTCGCTGCCTGAATTCCCAGAAATGGCCGATCTGCATGAAGAGAAGAAGCATGCAGCAGCGAAGCCGAGCAAGGTGCTCGCGGAGTGGAAACCGGAGGACTCCGAGTTCTGGGAACAAACCGGCGAGAGAATTGCCCGGCGCAATCTTTTCATATCAATCCCGGCCCTGCTCTTGGCCTTTGCAGTCTGGATGGTGTGGTCGGTCGTGGTCGCCAAGTTGCCTTCCATCGGCTTCGACTACAGCACTGACCAATTGTTCTGGCTGGCAGCCTTGCCTGGACTTTCAGGGGCGACACTGCGGATCTTCTATAGTTTCATGGTCCCGATTTTTGGGGGTCGACTGTGGACCACTTTGTCCACCGCATCGCTACTGATCCCGGCCTTCGGGATTGGGTATGCAGTCCAGAACCCGGAGACGCCTTACGTCATTTTCTTGGTGCTGGCGCTGTTGTGCGGGTTTGGCGGAGGCAATTTCGCCTCGTCGATGTCTAACATCAGTTTCTTCTTTCCGAAGGCGCAGAAGGGCAACGCGCTCGCCCTCAATGCCGGGCTTGGCAATCTTGGCGTTTCGGTGATGCAGTTTGCCGTACCGCTTGTCATTGTCGCTGGAGTGTTCGGCGTCTTGGGCGGCGAACCGCAGCAGACCGCAGAAGGTGGCGAGTTGTGGCTGCAGAATGCCGGCTTCATCTGGGTGCCGTTCATTATCGTTGCGACCATGCTGGCATGGTTCGGGATGAACGACATTGCCGATGCCAAGGCCAGCTTCGCCGAGCAGTCCGTGATTTTCCAGCGCAAGCACAATTGGCTCATGTGCTGGCTCTACACAGGGACCTTTGGCAGCTTTATCGGCTTTTCGGCCGGTCTGCCTTTGCTTGCAAAACACCAGTTCCCTCAAATTGATGTGCTCCAGTTCGTTTTCCTCGGGCCTTTGGTCGGTGCACTCAGTCGTGCTGCGACCGGATGGGTTTCGGATCGCTGGGGCGGGGCGCGGGTGACCTTCTGGGTTTTCGTCCTCATGATGCTCGGTGTGCTCGCAGTGGCGTACTTCATCGAAGCGGGCAGCTGGTGGGGCTTCCTCGCAGCGTTCATCTTCATGTTCTTTATGACCGGGGTGGGCAATGCCTCCACTTTCCAGATGATCCCCAACATCATGCGTCAGGAAGTGCCGCGGTTGATGCCGCAGCTGTCTCGGGAAGCAAGCCTGCGCCAATCGGAGAAGGAATCGGCAGCGATTGTCGGCTTCACCTCCGCCATCGCCGCCTACGGGGCCTTCTTCATCCCGAAAAGCTTTGGCAGCGCGATCTCGGCGACCGGCTCTCCAATGGCGGCGCTCTGGGGCTTCTTCATCTTCTACGCCAGTTGCGCAGCGCTGACCTGGTGGGCTTATTCCCGTCGCGGCGGCCTGCTGCACGATATCGAACGTGGCCGGGCGCCTGTCCCCGCTGAACCAACCAACCAGCTCAAGGGAGCAACCGCATGAGCAAGCTTCTCGACCGCCTGACCTTTTTCAACCAGAAGAAAGTCGCCTTTTCCGAAGGCCACGGCGTCACCACCAATGAGAACCGCGACTGGGAGGATAGCTATCGCAGGCGTTGGCAGCACGATAAGATCGTGCGCAGCACCCACGGAGTGAACTGCACCGGCTCGTGTTCCTGGAAAATCTACGTCAAGGGCGGGATCATTACGTGGGAAACGCAGCAGACCGATTATCCGCGAACAAGGCCCGATCTGCCCAACCATGAGCCGCGCGGTTGTCCGCGCGGGGCGAGCTATAGCTGGTACATCTATTCAGCCCAGCGGCTGAAATATCCGATGATACGCTCGCGCTTGCTCAAGCTGTGGCGTGAGGCGCGGGTGGTTCGCACCCCGGTTGCAGCCTGGGCGTCGATCGTCGAGGATCCGGTCAAGCGCAAGAGCTATACGGCCATTCGCGGCCATGGCGGATTTGTTCGCTCGACATGGGATGAAGTCAACGAGATCATCGCTGCGGCGAACGCCTACACTGCCAAGACTTATGGCCCTGACCGGGTCATTGGTTTCTCGCCGATCCCGGCGATGTCGATGGTCTCCTACGCCGCTGGTTCGCGCTATCTCTCGCTGCTCGGTGGTACCTGCATGAGCTTCTACGATTGGTATTGCGACCTTCCTCCCTCATCCCCGCAAACCTGGGGCGAACAGACCGATGTTCCCGAAAGCGCCGACTGGTACAACGCTGGATTCCTGATGATGTGGGGTTCGAACGTTCCGCAGACGAGAACTCCTGATGCGCACTTCATGACCGAAGCCCGCTATCGCGGCACCAAGGTGGCGGTTGTCTCACCTGACTATGCCGAAGCCACCAAGTTTGCTGACCTTTGGCTTAATCCCAAGCAAGGCACCGATGCGGCCCTGGCGATGGCCATGGGCCATGTCATCCTGCGCGAATATCACCTCGATCGTCAGGCGGAATATTTCGAGGATTACTGTCGCAAATATTCCGACATGCCGATGCTGGTGCGACTGGTCGAGAAAGATGGCGCCTACGTACCCGAGAACCTGCTGCGTGCGGCTGACTTCCTTGACGGTTTGGAAGAGGAGAACAACCCCGACTGGAAGACAGTCGCAATCGATGAAAACACCGATGAAGTCGTTGCGCCCAATGGTTCGGCAGGCTTTCGCTGGGGCGAACAGGGCAAATGGAATCTCGAGGAAAAAGATGGCCGCGGAAACGACACGGTGCTCCGCCTTACCAACATCCTCGATGCCCATCACGACGAAACGATCGAAGTAGCCTTTCCGTATTTCGGCAACCGCGAGCATGATCATTTCCAGGGCACAGACCATCCCAGCGTGCTCAAGCGACGCGTGCCAGTACGCCAGCTGCAGCTGAAAGAAGGCAAAGCCTTTGTCGCAACTGTGTTCGACCTCTTTTGCGCCAATTATGGCCTCGACCGGGGCCTCGGCGGCGAGCATGTCGCCCGTGATTACAGTGAAATGGTGCCCTACACTCCCGCCTGGGCCGAGAAGATTACCGGCGTGCCGGCAGACCAGATCATTACGATTGCGCGCGAGTTCGCGGGTAATGCCGAGACGACCAACGGCAAATCGATGGTCATTCTCGGAGCCGGGCTCAACCACTGGTATCACATGGACATGAATTATCGCGGCATTATCAACCTGTTGGTGATGTGCGGCTGCGTCGGCCAGTCTGGCGGCGGCTGGTCGCATTATGTCGGACAGGAGAAGCTGCGTCCGCAGACAGGATGGCTTCCTCTGGCATTCGCCTTGGACTGGAACCGTCCGCCGCGGCAGATGAACTCCACGAGCTTTTTCTACGCACACACCGACCAATGGCGATACGAAACCCTCGATGTGGAGGAGATCCTGTCGCCAACCGCGCCCGAGGGTGATTGGGATGCAAGCCTGATCGATTACAATGTGCGGGCCGAACGGATGGGTTGGTTGCCGTCAGCGCCGCAATTGAAGACGAACCCGCTCGAAGTGGGCAAGGCCGCCAAGGCGTCAGGCAAGGAGGCCAAAGACTACGTTGCCGATGCGCTCAAATCCGGCGAGCTTGAAATGTCTTGCTTCGATCCGGATGATCCAGCCAATTGGCCGCGCAACATGTTTGTGTGGCGCTCCAACCTGCTGGGGTCGTCTGGCAAGGGCCACGAATACTTCCTCAAACACCTGCTTGGCACAGCCCACGGCGTGCAGGGCAAGGACCTGGGTGAAACCGGCGCGCAGAAACCGAAGGAAGTAAAGTGGCATGACGATGCGCCGAAAGGCAAACTTGACCTGCTGGTAACGCTCGATTTCCGCATGTCGACGACCTGCGTCTACTCCGACATCGTGCTGCCGACCGCGAGCTGGTATGAGAAAGACGATCTCAACACGTCCGATATGCACCCGTTCATCCACCCACTGTCGGCTGCAGTCGATCCGGTCTGGGAATCGCGCAGCGACTGGGACATCTACAAGGGGATAGCGAAGAAATTCTCCGAAGTGGCGCCCGAAGTGCTTGGCGTCGAACAGGACGTGGTGTTGACCCCGATCCAGCACGATACTCCGAACGAGATCGCGCAGCCCTATGATGTGGCCGATTGGGGCAAAGGAGATGTCGAGCCGATACCCGGCAAGACGATGGCGACGGTTGCCGTAGTAGAGCGCGATTATCCGGGGCTCTACGAGCGATTTTCTTCGCTTGGGCCGCTGATGGACAAGCTCGGTAATGGCGGCAAGGGGATCGCCTGGAACACTGAAACCGAGGTCGAGAACCTTCGCAAGCTCAACGGAGCCAGAAGCGAGGAGGGCTCGGCCAAGGGTGCGCCCCGTATCGATTCCGCTATCGATGCTGCTGAAGTGATCCTGATGCTGGCGCCGGAGACCAATGGCGAGGTCGCAGTCAAAGCATGGGAAGCGATTTCGAAGAACACCGGCCGCGATCACACTCATCTTGCATTGCCCAAGGAAGAGGAGAAGATCCGCTTCCGCGACATCCAGGCCCAACCGAGGAAGATCATCTCCTCGCCGACATGGTCGGGGCTTGAGAGCGAGCATGTCTGCTACAACGCAGGCTATACCAACGTGCACGAGTTGATCCCTTGGCGCACGCTGACCGGGAGGCAGCAGCTCTATCAGGATCACAAATGGATGCGCGCCTTTGGCGAAGGGTTCTGCGTTTATCGCCCGCCGATCGATACGAAGGCGGTCAAGCCGATGCTCGATGAAGCCAAGGATGCGCCGCACGTAATCCTGAACTTCATCACTCCGCACCAGAAGTGGGGCATCCACTCGACCTACACCGACAACCTCTTGATGCTGACTTTGTCACGTGGTGGGCCGATCGTGTGGATGAGCGAGGTCGATGCCGCCAAGGCAGGACTGGTTGATAATGACTGGGTGGAAACCTTCAACAGCAATGGCGCACTGGTAGCCCGGGTGGTGGTCTCGCAGCGCATGAAGGAAGGCACCCTGTTCATGTATCATGCGCAGGAGAAGCTCACCAATATGCCCGGCTCGCCGCTGACCGGCCAGCGCGGCGGCATTCATAATTCAGTGACGCGCGCTGTACTGAAACCCACCCATATGATCGGCGGTTATGTCCAGCTTGCCTACGGCTTCAACTATTACGGCACGGTGGGCTCAAACCGCGATGAATATGTCATCGTCCGCAAACTCAGCAAGGTCGACTGGCTCGAAGAAGCTCTGCCTGAAGGGGAGACCGTAGCATGAAAATTCGCGCGCAAATCGGCAAGGTTCTGAACCTCGACAAATGCATTGGCTGTCACACCTGCTCGGTCACCTGCAAGAATGTATGGACCAGCCGTGAAGGGATGGAATACGCTTGGTTCAACAATGTCGAAACCAAGCCCGGCATTGGCTACCCCAAGGACTGGGAGAACCAGAAACGCTGGAAAGGGGGCTGGGAGCGGGTTCCAGGAGGATCAATCCGGCCCAGGATGGGCGGCAAGTGGCGGGTGCTGGCGAAGATTTTTGCCAATCCCGATCTGCCAGAGATCGACGATTATTATGAACCCTTCACTTTCGACTACGCCCATCTTCAGCAGGCGGGTGAGAGTAAGGCCTTTCCGACCGCACGCGCGCGCAGCCTGATATCGGGCAAGCGGATGGAGAAGATCGAATGGGGTCCGAACTGGGAAGAAATTCTTGGCGGCGAGTTCTCCAAACGTTCGGAGGACTACAACTTCGAAGGTGTTCAGAAGGAGATTTACGGCCAGTTCGAAAACACCTTCATGATGTATCTGCCAAGGCTGTGCGAGCACTGCCTCAACCCGACTTGCGTCGCGGCCTGTCCCTCAGGCGCGATCTACAAGCGCGAGGAAGACGGCATCGTTCTGATCGATCAGGAGGCCTGTCGTGGCTGGCGCATGTGCGTATCGGGATGTCCTTACAAGAAGATCTACTACAACTGGAAAAGCGGCAAATCGGAAAAGTGCACGTTCTGTTATCCGCGTATCGAGGCTGGTCAACCGACCGTTTGTTCTGAAACCTGCGTTGGCCGCATCCGCTACCTAGGCGTGATGCTTTATGATGCTGATCGTATCGAAGAAGCTGCATCGGCGGAAAGTGTCGAAGATCTGTATCAGGCCCAGCTCGATATCTTCCTCGATCCCAATGATCCCGAGGTAATTGAACAGGCCCGCAAGGACGGAGTGCCCGAAGCCTGGCTTGAGGCTGCGCGGCATTCGCCGGTGTGGAAGATGGCCATGGAATGGAAGGTCGCCTTCCCGCTGCACCCCGAATACCGGACCCTGCCGATGGTCTGGTACGTACCGCCGCTGTCGCCGATCAACGCTGCGGCAAACGCCGGGCAGATTTCCGTGAACAACAATATGCCCGACATCCGGTCTTTGCGCATTCCGCTCAAGTATCTCGCCAATCTTCTCACAGCGGGCGACGAGGAACCGATTGCGGTCTGCCTCGAGCGCATGCTCGCCATGCGCGGCTACATGCGGGCCAAATCGATCGACGGCGTCCATAACGAAAGCATTGCCACCGATGTTGGGCTGACCGGCGCGCAGATCGAGGAAATGTACAAAATTATGGCGCTGGCCGATTACGAGGATCGCTTTGTGATCCCGACCGGACACCGCGAGGATGCCGAGGACATGTTCGAAGAACGCGGTTCGTGCGGCTTCTCCTTCGGCAACGGGTGCTCGGGTGGGTCAAGCAAGACCAATCTGTTCGCAACCCAAACCCGCAAAAAACTCCAGACCCCAACGGAGGTGTTATGATGCAATCGCTTCACCTGATGTCACTGCTGCTGCAATATCCGACCAAGGACCTGCAATCTGTTATCGGCGAAATCCGCCAGCGGCTGGAGGCCGATACCTCGCTTACGCCCGCGTCGGTGAAGTCGCTTGCTCCGCTACTCACGCGGCTGGCGACCAGCGACATCTATGATGCGCAGGAGACCTATGTGGAACTGTTCGACCGGGGCCGGGCGCACAGCCTGCACCTGTTCGAACACGTCCATGGTGAAAGCCGCGACCGTGGCCAGGCAATGGTCGACCTGCGCGAACGTTATCTTGCGGCGGGACTGGAACCCAGCGGCAATGAGCTGCCCGACTACCTGCCGTTGTTCCTCGACTATTGCTCAACCCTGCCGGAGCAGGCTGCCCGCGAAGCGCTCGCAGAGCCGGGCGTGGTTATGGTGGCCATAGCCGCGCGTCTGGCCGAGCGGGAATCGGACTATGCGCCGCTGTTCGAAGCGCTCTGCGCCATTGCCGGAGTGGAAATGGACGAAGAGGCGCAGCAGGCGCTCTCTCCGGTTGACGACCCGCAGGATCTCGAGGCGCTCGATGCGCAGTGGGAAGAAGAAGAAATCCGGTTTGGAGCCGAAGCCGCTCCCAACCCTAATGCTGCATGCCCCGTCGCTGCCAGCCAGCTTGCCGCGATGCGTGGCGAACAAGGAGCCTGATCATGTCCAATCCACCCGCCGCCGTTCCTGCTGGCCATGAAGCCTTGCCATCCATTCCGATCGACCTGTGGATCAACACATTCCTGTTTGGCGCGCTGCCCTATATTGCGCTGGCGGTAATGATCATCGGCAGCATTTTCCGTTATGATCGAGAGCCCTACACATGGCGTGCCGGATCGAGCCAACTGCTCCGGCGAAAGCAGCTCATGTGGGGCTCAAACATGTTCCATATCGGCATTCTTTTCCTCTTCATGGGCCATTTTGTCGGCCTTCTGACGCCGCACAGCATTTATAAGCACTTTATTTCGGCAGAGGCGAAGCAACTGGTGGCCATTTATGCCGGATCGGTCGCCGGGCTCATTTGCTTTGCAGGTCTGGTGCTGCTGATGCACCGTCGTTTTTTCGATGCGCGCATTCGCAGAAATTCGGCATTTGCCGATAATGCCATCCTGGTCATCCTGTTCGTGCAGCTATTATTGGGACTCGCTACCGTCCCGTTTTCATTGGCGCACCATGATGCTGAAGTGATGTTGCGGCTGTCTGCCTGGGCGCAGGGCATTTTTACCTTCGAACCAGGCGTCGGTCGCTATGTCGCCGGACTCGATTGGCCTTATCAAGCACATCTTGTGCTTGGTATGCTGATTTTCCTGCTGCTGCCGTTTACCCGCCTCGTCCATATCTTCTCGGCACCTGTCCGCTATATCTGGCGCGGTGGCTATCAGATCGTCCGTTCACGCAAGGATCTGAGACATGGATGATGTGATGGAACGCGTACAGGTCAGTGTTGGCGGTGTGAAGATCGCCGAAGCCGCAATCGCAGCCGAAGCGCAAAATCATCCGGCTCCCGACGCCGAGGCCGCTTGGACAGCTGCGGCCGAAGCGCTGGCGATCCGTCAGCTTCTGCTTGCCGAAGCTGACCGGCTAGAAATCTCTGCCGACGAGCGCTTCGATGATGAGGGTCGCAAGCTCGCAGACGAAGATGCCCGGATCGATGCCCTGCTTAGCCAGGAAGTCGACGTTCCTGTGGCAAACGAAGAGGAAGCAAAACGCTTCTACGACCAGCACCGAGATCGCTTCGCCAGCGAACCGCTGGTCGAAGCGGAACATATCCTGTTTTCTGCCAGCCCAGACGATACTCTTAATTACAGTTTGGCCGTCGGTGATGCGCGGATGGCGATCCGCGAGTTGGAAAAGGACCCGTCGCGCTTTGACGAACTGGCCAAGGCCAAATCTGCCTGTCCATCGAAAGAGCAAGGCGGCAATCTCGGCCAGATCGGAAAAGGACAAACGGTCGCCGAGTTCGAAACAGCATTGTTTGCCTTATCCGAGGGCGAGCTGTGCTTGTCTCCGGTAAAATCGCCATTCGGCGTTCACGTGATCCGTGCTGGGCGGCGGGCGGAAGGCAAGCAACTGCCGTTCGAAGCGGTCGAGCAATCGATCCGCAATTATCTCGAAGAAGCCAGCTATCGGAAAGCCGTTGCGCAATATCTGTCGATTCTGGCGAGCCAGACGGAGATCGAGGGCGTGGACTTGGCTGCAGCAGAAGGACCATTGGTTCAGTGACGGATAATCGCGACTTCGGTGCCCCTGCCAGTGACCGGCGTGTTGACCAGTTGTTCGACGGGATCGGACGGCGGTTCGAGTATCTGCGCCTGTCCTTGACCGATGTCTGCAATTTTCGCTGCACCTATTGCCTGCCCGACGGCTACAAGAAGCCCTGCAGTCGCCCGACTGAGCTTTCCGCCGACGAAGTGCGCCGTGTTGTGACAGCCTTTGCCAGACTCGGGCTGTGGAAGGTGCGCCTGACAGGCGGCGAGCCAACTTTGCGCCGCGACTTCGACGAGATCGCCCGGACAGTTGCAAATGTACCGGGCATCCGGCGCGTGGCGATGACGACCAACGGGTATCGGCTGGCAGAAAAGGCAGCCGCCTGGCGGGCGGCAGGGATCAGCGCGATCAATGTAAGCGTGGACTCGCTCGATCCGGCCCGGTTCGCCGAAATTACCGGGCATGACAGGTTGCGGCAAGTCCTCGCTGGTATCGACGCGGCACAAGCAGCGGGTTTTGACAGCATTAAGCTCAACGCGGTGCTGATGCGTGGTATCAACGACCGGGAACTCGAGGCAATGGTCGATTTCGTTTCGTCGCGCGATCTTTCACTCCGGTTTATCGAAGTCATGCGCACCAACGACAATGCCGAGTTCTTTGCCGAGCGGCACGTCACGGGTCAGTCTGTCATCGACCGCCTGCAGGCTCTGGGGTGGTCGCGCCTTCCGCGACAGGCTGGCGCCGGTCCCGCAGTCGAGTTCGGGCATGAGCACGCGAAAGGACGGATCGGCATAATCGCGCCTTATTCGAAGGATTTCTGTTCCAGTTGCAATCGCCTGCGCGTCTCTTCGCTTGGAAAACTGCATCTGTGCTTGTTTGGCGATGCTGGCATCAATCTGCGCCCTCTGCTCCAGAACGATGGCGCAGGGGACGAACTGATCGAACGCATCCGCAAGCTTACAGCGACCAAGGCTCCGGCGCATCGGCTTCATCAAGGAAATAGCGGTGCCACGCCGCACCTGGCATCCATCGGAGGTTGAATTGAACCAGTCGCTTAATGTTGAACTTTGCGGCAAGCTGGCAGACAGCTACGGGGGCTCTGTCACGCTCGACATTTCACCTAGCGGCTTGCCGGTCAGGGAGCTCTTCGAGGCGGTAAGCAGTGCGTATCCCTTGCTCGCACCGATCCTCGCTGGCGGTCGCATTCGGGCTTGCGTCAACGAGACGATCGTACCCGATGATGCGATCATTCGCCAAGGCGATACAGCGGCGCTTTTTCCTCCGGTTTCGGGCGGATGACGGCGTTTGTCGAAGTAAAGCAGGAGGTGTTCGATCCGTCTGTATGCCTTTCGCAGTTTACAGGGCGGATCGGTGATGAAGGGGCCGTCGTAAGCTTCACCGGAAGAGCCAGAGGGCAGACCAAGGACGGTTTGCCGATCAACGCGCTGGTCCTTGAAAGCTACCGGGGCGTCACATTGGCCTCTATGCAGCAAATCGCAGCAGACGCGCACGCAAAGTTCGCAATAACCGCAAGCCATGTCATTCATCGCGCGGGCCGGATCAAACCGCTGGAGGCGATAGTGTTTGTGGCAACGGCCTCACCCCACCGCAGAGCGGCGTTCGAAGCGGCCGACTATCTGATGGACAGGCTCAAGACAGAAGCAGTTTTTTGGAAGCGCGAGGAGCATGCAAACGGCTCGGCCTGGATCGAGCCGACCGATGCGGACAGGAGCGATGTTGCGCGCTGGTGAAGCACGTCATCCGGATCAGCTGCGATGCAGCCTGCGACAAAACGCGCTGCAATATGCCTTTGCTTTGTTTGGTTCAGCCCCAGAATGCTTGAGTGACTGCGCGGTGATCATCGACCGCTTTGACAAATGGGATCGCCGCCACCGCCTCGCGCGAAGGCAGCAGTGCGTCCTCGTCCTGCACGGTTCCTGTCAGGGTAACGACGCCCTCTGAAACGGCCACGTCAGTCAGCCACGCGCTTGCACCCTTAATGGTCAGAAGCTTCTCGATCACCCGTGCACGAATGATGTCGTCATCATTGGTCATCGGTCCATGCGAGCCTACTGGTCGCACGATCAGCGCTCGCACGATATCAGCACGACTGACGATACCGACGAGATTGTCGTCGCGCAGGACCGGCAGGTGCTTGATCCGATGTTCATCCATGAGGTTCGCGATTTCGGACAGGGTGGTGGTCTCTTCGACGCTGACGACGACCGGTGTCATGACCTCGCCAACCGTGTGTCCGAATGCCTTCACGCATTCAGGTTCCGGGGAATCAACGTCGCAGGTGTCGGGCGGGTTGCCCAACTCCTCCCGGTGGAGCGAAATCGGTTTCGCTTAGAATGCCGACAACCTTGCGACCGGAAACGACGGGCAGCGCGCTGACTCCGTGATCGATCAGCATTTCTGCAGCGTCATGGATCGATACATCCGTGTGTATCGAGATCACCGATCCGCTCATGATGTTGCAGGCTTTGAGTTCTGCAAGGTTAGGGGGGCCTGTTCCCTGGCCATTATCATCACTGCGTCTTGTGGCAGGCTTCGTATTGGTTGCTTTGGTCATAATAACCTCCTTGATGGCGGAGGCATCACTTCATTCTCAGTGGGTCGCGAGACGGCTGGCTGCAAAGCCTCGAAGCCCAGTTGGAGTATGTGAGGTCACCTCCATTTGATTATCATGCCATAAAGCCACCAGTCAGTCATTGATCCGCGTCAAATACGCGTGAGCAAATCCCGGACAAAGAAAACACCAGTCAATCAAAGGAAGTATGTCGTGCCCGGAATAGACGATAGCCTGGAGTTTCATCCACTTAAGGTTGCAGTTCTTACCGTATCGGATACGCGGACACCGGAGACCGACACGTCGGGCGCGCTCTTCGCCACACGCCTCCAGGAGGCTGGGCATCATCTCGCAGGCCGCGCTATCGTGCCTGATGAGGTCGACTCAATCCGCAAGCAGGTATCTGCCTGGGTCGCAAATCCGGACGTGGACGTTATTGTCAGCACCGGAGGAACCGGATTCACGCCCCGCGATGTCACGCCTGAAGCCGTAGGTCCGTTGCTGCGCAGAGTGATGGACGGCTTCAGCGTCGTCTTCCATCAGGTAAGCATGGACACGATCGGCGTTTCCACGCTGCAATCCCGCGCATTCGCAGGCCAGGCCGATGACACGTTCATATTCTGTGTTCCCGGCTCCACAGGAGCCTGCCGCGATGCTTGGGATCGCATTCTCGCGCTCGAGTTCGATAGCCGTTATCGTCCTTGCTCGATCGCAGGCCAAGTACCCCGCCTGAGACACCTTTGCGCATGACCGACCTTACTCATCTCGATCGAGAAGGTCGCGCAAGAATGGTTGATGTCGGCGAGAAATTGCCGACGAGGAGGAGCGCCGAGGCCTTAGGTCGCCTTCGGTGCGCACCGGCAACGCTTGTCGCGGTATCGGAAGGCCGGACGCCCAAGGGCAGCGTGATTTCGACTGCCGAATTGGCAGGGGTCATGGGTGCGAAGCGCACGGCGGACTTGATCCCGCTATGTCATCCCCTTCCTCTTTCCAGCGTCGTGGTTGAGGTGACGCTCGACGAGAGCCTGCCGGGCTTCGTTGTAAAAGGCGTCGCGCGCTGCGATGGGAAAACCGGTGTTGAAATGGAAGCGCTTACGGCAGTCTCAATCGCTGCGCTCACGCTCTTCGACATGCTCAAGGCGATTGATCAAACAATGCAGATCGAAGCGGTCCAGGTTACTTCGAAGACAGGTGGCAAATCGAGCTCATGGGGGACGTGATGATTCCTTTCGACGAGGCGATTGGACTGATAAACGACCAAGCAACTACGCTTGGTGAAGAGGTCGTACCTTTCGAACGAGCAGCCGGCCGTGTTCTCACAAGAGCTCTGGACGCCAGACGGGATGCTCCATTCAGCGCAGTTGCCGCGATGGATGGCTATGCCGTCATCGATAGTGCCACACGTCCCGGCGAGGCATTGCGGGTTATTGGGCAATCTGCAGCCGGAACGGGCTTTACTGATGCTTTAAAGCCCGGCGACGCTGTGCGGATTTTTACCGGGGCTCCCATGCCCCAGGGTAGTGACCGCTGCATCATGCAGGAATATGCCGAGCGGAATGGCGATTTGGTGGTTTTCAAGGAGGATTATGGGCCAGGCTGGCACGTTCGTCCGCCGGGCAGCGACTTCCGCAAAGGTGACCGGCTCGTATCGCCGGGCACCCGTCTGGGAGCCCGGGCAATGGTTGCTGCGGCCGCAGCCGACCTTGCCACCGTTAGCGTGAGCGTGCAGCCGCGTGTGGCCATCATCGGCACGGGCGACGAGTTGATGGTGCCAGGAACTGCATACACGCGCGCTGACGCCATTGCCGAGAGCGTAACCTACGGGGTCGCCGCCATGGCTGCCGCATCAGGGGCTGAGGTGATCGAACGAGCATTGGCCTCCGACGATCTTCCCGCGCTTGAGGATCTGGCCGGTACAATGCTCAGCTGTGCTGACGTGGTTATAGTAACGGGCGGCGCATCTGTCGGCGAACGCGATTTCGCCAAGCCGATGTTTGCCCCGCATGGACTGGAATTGGTGTTCGCTAAAGCTGCGATCAAGCCTGGAAAACCGGTCTGGCTCGGACGCGCCAAAGGCAAGTGGGTCTTGGGTCTTCCCGGCAATCCGACATCCGCCATGGTTACTGCGCGTCTGTTCCTGATGCCACTGCTCGCGCGGCTGCAGGGACAACCGATTGCCGACGTCAATTGCTGGCGAAAAATGGTTCTGGCGGAGGAACTACCGACGACAGGGGGACGGGAAACCTTCATTCGCGCCAGCTGGGGAAAAGACGGCCTTGTCCCGGTCACCAACCAGGATAGCGGTGCGCAGCGTGCATTGATGCATGCGGACTGGCTTATTCGTCGTCTGCCCAACGCGCCGGCCTGCCGCGCAGGAGAGCATGTTAGCGCGCTCGCCTTTTGAGCCGATGCCTCGCTTCTGTGAGCGCTGTCTCGTCATTGATGTTGGCAAAGGGGTCTTGCTCGGGCTCGGATTCCCACGAAACCTGCACCACACCTGACGCTTCGGCAAAGCTCCAGAGCGATCGTCCTCCATTGGCGATATAATCTTTCAATACTGGCCGATCGACGCGCCACATGGCCGCCATCGGATGATCCTTTCCAGCGCTGACTGGCATTGCGCAACCGCTTTCCCCGATTGCCTCCTTGAGCCGAAGCAGGAGATCATCGGGCAGGAATGGCATATCGCACCCGATGACAAGCACACGGGGATGATTGTGCGTCGCCGCGAACGCAAATGCGCTGCTCAACGCGCTGATGGGACCGATATCGACTTGCTCGTCGGTCAAGAGCGGTATCCCCGCGATCGCGATTTGATCGACGCTGCGCACCGCAATTGCAATCCTATCGGCATGTGTGTTGGCCCAGTCGATCGCCCGATCAAGAAGCGATTGGCCTGCCAGCAGCCGCGCATGTTTAAAGCCACCGATACGCGAACCGTTGCCTCCGGCGGCGATCACGATCGGAACAGTTGGGTCAACCTTGCTGGCGACTGACTTTTCCAAACTTGTATGCGCCATGGTTTCAAGAGGTCCTCGGCATGCCTAAAATCATGGATAGAGCAGGAATTGCTGCCATGCGCCATCGCAGGTGCGTTGATAGCAAATGCGATCATGCAGCCTGAACCTGGCATTGCTCCAGAATTCGATCCGCTCGGCACGAACCCGGAAACCTGACCAGAATGGCGGACGAGGAACATCCCGAGACTTGAACCTGGCGACTACGCTGGTCAGCCGCCCGGCCAGCTCGCGCCGGTTCTTGAGCTGCGATGATTGTTGGGATGCCCAGGCGCCATAGCGGCTGGCCAGCGGGCGGGTCGCGAAGTAGCGATCTGCTTCAACATCGCTCACTGACATGGCGTGACCTTCGATCCGCACTTGCTTGCCAAGGTCTGACCAGTGGAAGCACATCGCCACGGCAGCGTTCTCGGTCAGCTCGGTGGCTTTGCGGCTCTTGAGATTGGTATAGAATACGAAGCCTCGCTCATCGTGCTCCTTGAGTAAGACCATTCGGCTGGATGGCTTCCCTTCGCCTGATACGGTCGCCAGATTGACTGCCGAGGCTTGCTCAGCCCCTAGCTCGCGCGTGGCCTGAGAAAACCAGTCGTTGAATTTGGCGAAAGGAGCTGCAGCTTGCCTGGTCATGGTTCGATCCCATCTGACGCGTCAGCGATCTCGCCATTCCGCCAAGCGCGATCCAACCTGTGCCAGCTCAATACGGGCGATCGATCGCAAGTGAACCTCGTCAGGTCCATCGGCAATCCGCAGCGCGCGCATACCGGCATAGACTTCAGCCAGGCCGAAATCATCTGAGAGCCCACCCGCGCCGTGCGCCTGCATTGCGTGATCGAGAACTCGTAGAGCCGTTCTGGGTGCAGCGACCTTGATCAGAGCGATCTCGAGCTTGGCAGCCTTATTGCCTGCTTTGTCCATCATGTCGGCGGCCTTAAGACACAGCAGTCTTGTCATCTCGATATCGAGGCGTGCTTCTCCCAGCCTTTGTTCCCATACCGACTGCTCGGACAGTCTCTTCCCAAATGCGATGCGCGACTGAAGACGTTCGGCCATCTTCTCTAGTGCGCGCTCGGCGGCACCGATTGCGCGCATGCAGTGATGAATGCGACCGGGTCCAAGCCTTCCTTGAGCGATCTCGAAACCGCGTCCTTCACCCAGTATAATGTTGGCCGCAGGAACCCGCACGTTGCGCAGCACCACTTCGCCATGGCCGTGTGGAGCCCCGTCATACCCGAATACTGGTAGCATGCGCACAATCTCCACGCCCGGCGCGTCGAGCGGAACGAGGATCTGAGATTGCTGCTGGTGCGTGTTCGCGTCCGGGTCAGTCTTGCCCATGACGATGGCGAGCTTGCAGCGTGGATCACCAACTCCGGAAGACCACCATTTGCGCCCGTTGATGACGTATTCGTCGCCTTCGCGGCGGATCGAGGTCTGGATATTGGTCGCATCGGAGGAAGCGACATCGGGCTCGGTCATCAGGAATGCCGACCGAATTTCCCCGTCGAGCAGAGGCCGTAGCCATTGTGCCTTTTGCTCTGGCGTACCGTAGCGGTGGAGCACTTCCATGTTTCCGGTGTCGGGGGCCGAGCAGTTGAACGCTTCCGAAGCGAAGCCGACCCTGCCCATTTCCTCCGCGCACAGCGCATAATCGAGATTGCTGAGCCCTGCTCCGCGATAGTCTCCGTCATCATGGTCCGACGGCGGCAGGAACAGGTTCCACAATCCCGCGGAATAGGCCCGTGCCTTCAATTCTTCGACAACCGGCGGAACTTGCCAGCGCTCGCCTTCGTGCTTGCCTAGTTGGTCTCGGTATACTTCTTCTGCGCGATAAATATGCGCGTGCATGAAGTCGCGCACGCGGTCCCGCCAATGGGACTGATTGTTTGAAAGGCTGAAGTCCATCGAGAGGGCGCTTTGCTGAAGTGTTTTACTGGCCCCTAGAGATAGACTTTGTCCGGAATTTCGAATTGATTTAGGTCAAAGCCGGTCAGAGAAATTTGATCTTTAAAGACCAGCATGGATCGTCGCGATCATGTCGAGTTTGTGCAGTCGCAGTTGCTTCCCTGGCAACGTATCGGGGCGGGCCTTGCGCGACCCGATGCTGAATACAAAATGCTAAGTCGTGATGCGGAATGCGGCGCATGCAGTGCATTGATGCGCTACCCACCGGGCTGGTCGCGTATTGGGCCGGAGCACATTCAGGCAGACGAGGAGTTTTTCGTTCTCGACGGATCGCTGGAAATGGACGGCGAGTTCTATGAACCGGACAGCTATGCCTTTCTACCTGCAGGTTGGACCCGCAAAAGCATGGTCAGCAAGACGGGCTGCGTGCTGTTGGCGTTTTACAGCCAAGAGCCTCTGCTGGTAGGAGATGAAGGCGAGTGCGATATGTTGCGTGCAATACCGCATCTCAAAACCCGACAAATGGACTGGGACATGACGCTCAATGACCCCAATCTACGCCATCTGGGAATTTCGCGAAAGGATCTGCGGACTGATCCTGAGACCGGCGAACGCACGCTCCTCTCATTGATTCTTCCTCAATCTGAACCGCCGGCAGGCAAGGGGCCGCAGGAAAGTCACCCGGTTGTCGAGGAATGTTACATGATTGCTGGCTCGCTCACAGGGCCTCCCGGAACGATGCATTCAGGCGCCTACTTCTGGCGGCCACCCGCCGTTCCCCACGGCCCATATGGCTCACGGTGGGGCGCCGTTTCTGTGATCCGTTTCGTCGGCGGTCGGCATGAAAATATCTGGAGTGACAAGCCAGCTAATTTCTCTTTAGAGCAGGCCTACGACCCGATTCTTCCTGAGCGACTAGCGCACCTGCGCGATTTCTCGTGGCAAGGCCCGCTTCCCTTCTAGAAGTGCCCGGATCAACAGGCCTGCCTATGAACGCCAAAGCCGGGAATGAACCAAAAGGGAGCAACGCGGAGCGCCTCGCATTGCGGCGCCGTCGGATGGAAAGCGGACCAGCGATTTTCCGCGGGGCTTTTCGCCCGTTCTTTCTCGGCGCCGCGTTTTGGGCTATCTTCACCATGTGCCTATGGCTGGGACATGTGCTTGGACAAATCCCTGGCGGTTTCGTGTCTGACGCACTGGCGTGGCATCGCCACGAGATGCTGTTCGGATTTGTCGGAGCGGCAATCGCTGGCTTTGCGCTAACGTCCGCGCCCAACTGGACCGGACGCTTGCCCATCGCCGGATGGCCGCTTGCAACGCTATTTTTCTTTTGGTGTGTAGGGCGGGTTCTCCCGTTTGGCCTGGCGGATACGAGTGCGGCCCTTATTGCCCTCGATGGAGGGTTCTACCTTTTTCTCTCTTTTCTGATCGGGCGCGAAGAGACCCACGGTCGCAAACGAAGTCTCACCATTTGCATGGTTATTGCGGCGTTTGGTTTTGCCGACATTCTTGATCGGATGGAGATGGCAAAATGGATCGATAGCGCGGGCCTGGGGTGGCGAGCGGGAATAGCTCTCGTCACTGCTCTTGTCATGCTGATCGGAGGGCGGCTTATTCCCAGCTTCACGCACAATTGGTTGCTGAAGCAAGTCAGGCTGGACCCCACCCCGACCCAGCCGGACCTGACAGACGCCATTGTCATGGCTGTCACGATTGGCGGCTTGCTCGTCTGGATTCTTGCTCGCGCAAGCGGCGCATCCGGAACCCTGCTGATGCTCGCGGGCCTTGCCAACTTCGCGCGGTTGGCCAGGTGGCAGGGCTGGCGCTGTTTGCCTTGCCTACCGGTATTTGTTCTTCACCTGGGATATTTTTGGCTCGCACTCGGCCTGCTCCTCCTCGGAGCCGCGCAATTCGGATGGATCAGCGAGAGCCCTGCAATTCATGCGCTTTCGACAGGGGCGATGGCGACGATGATACTTGGCGTGATGAGCCGCACGTCGCTTGCAATGACAGCGCGCGAACCGAGTTTTAATTTGGCCATCGCATCGGCATGCGTTTTGATTACCCTAGCTGCTATTGCTCGCGTCGTGGCCGGGCTGCAAATTGGGCAGTCCTTTGTTCTTCTTGTTGTTGCGGGCTTTGGGTGGCTAGGAGCATTCGGGCTCTTCCTGGTTGTCTTTGGCCCGATACTCAGTTCGCCGAGAAAAGGGGCTCTGGGGAAATAGCTGTCCAGTCACGAATGCATGGCTCACAGGCTGCTACCCTCTTTTGGTGAGCGGTGGGTGACAGTTCTCAGAGTTTCTCTTGGTTGTTTCCGGGCCAAAAACCTCTTTGGCTTGGCGAGCCTAATTAAAGGCGCTATTCCAACAATATGGATTCTCTCGAAATCGAGCCTTCATTAAACTTCTGCCAGGCTTGTGCTGTTCGCAACCGTGCGATCTGTGCTGACCTCGACGAGGATGAATTAGGATTGTTGAACGCAATCGGTCGGCGAAAACGGCTTCAAGCAGGTGAACAGTTACTTTGGGAAGGCGATGACGCGATCATCGTCGCCAACGTGGTGGAAGGCGTCCTCAAGCTTTCGACGCAGACGGCGGATGGAAGAGAACAAATCCTTGGGATGGTCTATCCGTCGGACTTCCTAGGTCGACCCTTCGGTGAGACCACACCCTATGGCGTCGAGGCGATTACCGATGCGCAGGTCTGTGTATTTCGGCGCACCGATTTCGACAGGTTTGCCCGAGAGCACCCCCGGCTTGAGCACAAGCTCCTTGAGCGGACGCTGGCCGAATTGGATCGCACGCGGCGCTGGATGGTGCTGCTGGGGCGAATGAATGCCGAGCAGAAATTGGCCACCTATCTTGTCGAGACGGCAGAAAGGCTCATTCCTGCAAACTGCAAAGAGTCGGAACTGGGTGATGAGCGATCGCTGACCTTACCTCTTTCCCGCCAGCAAATGGCTGACGTTCTTGGCCTCACGATTGAGACGGTTAGTCGGCACATGACCAAGCTGAAGAATGATGGGTTGATCGGTCTTCCAGGCCGACGCGAACTGACAATCAATTCGTTGAAGGCTCTGGCAGAACGAGGGGGTTAGTCTGGCCCAGGCCAGCTGAGAAGCAAGCTGGCCGTGTTATAAGTTTCGGACCCCCGCACCAACCGGTGCTTCCACGAGACCGAATACGAAACGTTCGGTTTGACCGAAATCAATGACGTCGCCTCGTTGATCATCCAGATTTCGCTGATGCATGCAAAGCAATCAGCTGCGGCCTCGCCGACTTCGATCGTTTTCACGGGAGCGACAGCACCTGTGGCTTCTCTTGGCGCTAACGAAGCAACGCATCTTCGTCTGCAGGCGCTTACCAGATATGTCGGCGCTCGCTCCGGAGACTCTCGAGTAACTGATAACAGCGCCAGCCAGGTGGTTCTTGTCGTTGAGGGTGCGGTCAAGCTCATAGCCAGTGCGTCAGCCGGACGCACTCAGGTGATGGGGTTCTACTTCAAGGACGACTTCATCTACGTGCCCGCACGAGAAACGCATGCCTATAATCTCTGCGCCCTGAAGGACTGCGAGCTTGTCGCCTTTCCGGCCACGGAATTCATTCGTCTGGCTCAAAGCGACAAGACCCTCAACAACAATTTCCTGAGTCACCTGCTGTGCGCCCTCAGTCGTTGTCGCGAAAAATCTCTTGCTCTTGGGCAAAAGACTGCGCGGGAGCGAGTCGCGACGTTCCTGGTCAGTATGGCGGAGCGTATCGGAGCTCCGTTCTCAAATGGAGCCCTGCTCGACCTTCCCATGTCTCGTCGTGATATCGGCGACAATATTGGTCTTACGATCGAAACCGTAAGCCGCCAAATGACGGAACTGCGAAATGCGGGCCTCGTATCCACTTCTGGGAGATCGCAGGTCAAAATCCTTGATCTTGCCGCGCTCAAGCAAGAGGCAGGTCATCTCCCCGGCTTGAGCTGAGAGCGACGCCGACCCGGCACGAGGGAATGCTCTGCATTGCCTTGGTGTTTGGAAGTTGCGACCGGCGCGCCGTATGATTTGATACAGATCAAGGACTTCCGAAAAGGGAGAGCGCATCCGTTGGCCATGTGGCCTTACCATCCCGAATTGCTCGAACAGCCTGTCCCGCGCTACACCAGCTTTCCGACTGCAGCCGAGTTCGAGGCGATCGACGCAGGCGATTACAGCACTGCGATTGAGAGCACGTCCGGAGACGTCTCGCTCTACGTGCATATCCCTTTTTGTGAAAAGATCTGCCATTACTGTGGTTGTAACACGGGCGCTGCAGGACGTCGGCACAGACTGGAATCATATCTCGAAGCGCTGCATCGTGAGATCGAGACGGTCTCGCGCTTGCTCCCTTCGGACTCGCAGGTGCGCCGAATTGCATTTGGCGGCGGTAGTCCCAATGCGCTCGCACCCACGGATTTTGTCCGCCTCGTCGATGATCTGATCATCCGCTTCGGGATCTCTGATCCCGTTTTCTCCATCGAACTTGATCCACGCACGATGTCTCGTGAATGGGCCGAGGTCATAAGAGCGCTTGAGATCGATCGCGCAAGCCTTGGGGTTCAGACCTTCGCGCCGCATTGCCAGGAAGCGATAGGGCGTGTCCAATCTGAGACATTGATAGCCGAAACGACCGATCTTTTGCGCAACGCTGGCGTGACATCGCTCAACTTCGACTTGATGTACGGGTTGCCGCAGCAATCCAACGATGATTTGTCCGAAAGCTTGCAGCGGGCAGTGGCGTTCGGTGCCGACCGCATTGCCCTGTTTGGTTATGCGCACATGCCGCATGTGGTGCCGCGGCAACGCGCGGTCGATGCCCGCTTCATGCCTGACCGGGCCGCGCGTTTCGGAATGGCGCAAATCGGGTTCAGTTTTCTTTGCTCCAACGGCTTTAGTGCCATCGGGTTTGACCATTTCGCACGCTCGGAAAACGATCCGCTTGCAATCGCTGCTCAAGCGGGAACTCTCCGGCGTAATTTCCAAGGCTTCACCGATGACAATGCGCGCGCCTTGATAGGCTTGGGTGCATCGGCCATCAGTTCATTCGAGACCCTCCTCGCCCAGAACGAGAAGAATAGCGGCCGATACCGTATGCTAGCATCGGATGGCCGTCTAGCCACCGTGCGAGGTAGGTCCAGATCAACGGATGACCGCACTCGGGGCCAGGTGATCGAGCAACTCCTGTGTTCGGGGAAGGCTCAGATATCCTCGGAAACTGAAGCCCAGGCAATGCCGTTTTTGATGCCATTTCTTGAGCGAGGTCTCGCGTGCTGTGAAGAGGGTGTCATCTCAATAACACCTCAGGGGCTTCCATACTCACGGGCGATTGCAGCCTTGTTCGATCCCTATCGCGATCACCCGCCCGGCCGTTTCAGTTCAGCGGTTTAATCGACCCGTCAATAATCAGCACTACCGCCATGAAAAGCACGAGGGTTGCGATGTAAGACAGGTCTCACCTGGCTCATGCCCTATTTGTGGTATGGCGCTTGTGCCTCAGAGCGCAGCGCTGGCGCTTGATGAGCACAAAGCGGTTGTCGGGTGTTCACACTCCAGCTAATTAGTGCGCAAAAAAATTACCTCGAATTATCAATTGGTTGTGATGATAAAACGGGCCGAGTGGGCCTTTTTGCGGGCCGTCTTCATCCGTCCCAAAGAATATCAATGTAATATCAGTTGCTTATGCCAACTATGCGAGTCCTCTTCTGGGCACCAATATATTAACACATTGAAATGTAGAGAGAAAATGGCGGCAAGTGAGTCCTTGCTTAGGACTCCATGTCATTGCCTCTGTTTGTCTTTTCAATTCCCAGACACCCCCCTAGCCCGTGCCGGATCGAATCGTCTCGTTTCGGCCTAGAGCAGCTTCTCTGCGCGTTCCCAAAGGTTAGCCCATTTTTGCGCGGCCTTGGCAGGATGCTTTACTGCCTTTGCCGCCTGCAAATTCTCCATCATCCCAGAGCCTTCGACAATGATCAGCCCCACCATGCCTACGCTGCGATGGGGTAGACAGTGATACCCGTAAAAGCCCGGCTGAGACAGGGTTATGGTGCCACTCTTGCGAATGCCAAAACGCCAGCCTTCTGCGCCATTTGGCAGCATGCCAGTGGTGCTTTGCGTATTGTGGGCACCTTCTGGGGCCTCAAATCGCACTTGCGAACCAGCAGGCACTTTCAAAAGGTCGGGGGTAAAGACCATGCGCCTTGAAGGGGCAGCGGGATCGGCGTTGCGCATTGCGACCTCAAAGACATTGCGCGCAGTCAGTGGGTTCACGGCAAACCCGACACCGAATGCGCCCAAGCCAATAGTGCCTATGGTTCCAAGCGCCTGTCTACGATTTTGCATAGTGATGCTTTCAATGTTCAGCCATTGAGGCGGTGGTCGGTTACTACAGCCCGGACACGGGAGAGAATGTGCCCGAGCCGCAGCAAAACCGATTACTTCACATCAAAGCGATCGAGCATCATCACCTTATTCCAAGCTTTCGCAAAGTCCTTGATGAAGCGCTCTTCCCCGCCGGCATAGGCATAGACCTCTGCCACTGAGCGAAGCTCTGAATTGGAGCCGAAGACGAGATCAACTTCTGTCGCCGTCCATTTCAGCTCGCCATCAGAGCGACCGCGCCCTTCAAACACGCCCTCTTCGCTTGCCGATGGAGCCCAAACTGTGCCCATGTCGAGCAAGTTGACGAAGAAGTCGTTGGAGAGCATGCCGGGGGCCTTGGTAAACACCCCGTGCTTTGCGCCGCCAGAGTTTGCATCAAGAGCGCGCATACCGCCGATGAGAACCGTCATCTCCGCCACCGTGAGGTTAAGCAGGTCAGCGCGGTCCACCATCATCTCTGTCGGCGTCAAGCGAGCGGCCGCCGAATAGAAATTGCGGAATGCGTCAGCGGCTGGGCGTAGAAGCTCAATACCTTTCGCATCGGTCATCTCTTGGGTCGCATCGACGCGGCCCGGCGTAAAGTCGACGGTCACACTGTGCCCGCTTGCCTTAGCCGCATTCTCAATCGCGACCGCGCCGCCCAGAACGATGAGGTCGGCGATGGACACGTTGCGCGGGGACGATGCGTTGAAGTCTGCCGCAATCCCTTCCATCGCGCCCACGACCTTGGCGAGCATTCCAGGATCGTTTTCAGCCCAGTCTTTTTGCGGGGCCAAGCGAATGCGCGACCCATTTGCGCCGCCACGAAGGTCGGTGTCTCGGTAGGTGACAGCCGACGCCCATGCGGTGCGCACGAGGTCTGAATTGCTGAGGCCGCTTGAACGGATGGCGTCTTTAAGCGTCGCGATGTCCGAGGCATTGATCACTTCGGTTGAGGCTGCAGGAAGCGGGTCCTGCCAGCTGTATTGTTCAGCAGGAGCCTGCGAACCGGCATAACGCGCCGATGGCCCCATATCGCGGTGGGTCAGCTTGAACCAAGCGCGCGCAAAGGCTTGATCCATAAGCTCTGGGTTCTCTGCCCATTTCTTCGTGATCGCGCCGTATTTTGGGTCATAGCGCATCGCAAGGTCGGTCGTCAGCATGACCGGCGGGTGAAATTTCTCTGGGTCAAACGCATCAGGCACAAACTCGAGCTGATCCGCATTCACCGGGATCCATTGGCCTGCGCCTGCTGGACTACGGGTTTCGCGCCATTCGAAGTTGTAGAGGTTCTCAAGATAGTTGGCGCTCCATGTAATCGGGGTCGCCGTCCACGCGCCTTCGAGACCTGAGGTGGTTGCGTCCGGACCAGCGCCCGTACCGCAAGAGTTTTTCCAGCCAAAGCCCTGCGCTTGAACGGGAGCGGCTGCTGGTTCCACGCCGATGCATTCTTTCTTGGACGCTCCGTGGTTTTTACCC
The DNA here is from genome assembly GCF_000715015.1 of Erythrobacter longus. GTDB lineage: Bacteria > Pseudomonadota > Alphaproteobacteria > Sphingomonadales > Sphingomonadaceae > Erythrobacter > Erythrobacter longus. The sequence goes on along the minus strand of NZ_JMIW01000004.1, from coordinate 9,216 downwards.
AAGGTGTGACCACCTATGATGAGCGCAGCGGTCTCTTCGTCGTTCATACCCATCCGACCAAAGGTCGTACGAATACGCTCGCCGCTTTCAAGGATGTCCATATTGCCCTCAGGGCCTTCGGGGTTGACGTAGATCAGGCCTAGTTCCGATGCGCCCAGTGTCTCTTGCAATTCCTGGGGGGTTTCTCCGGTTTGACCGGGGCGCTTGCTGAAACGCGAGGAGGTAAGGAACTTCTTCTCAGGCCCCCAATAGACAAGGTCAGGCTGCCAATCGTCAACGCGGCCACCGGCGAAGCCAGCGGTTTTGAAACCCGCTTCTTCAAGCGCAACATTGCCCGAAAGGACGATCAGATCGGCCCATGAGAGGCTGCGACCGTATTTCTGTTTTACCGGCCACAGCAGGCGGCGCGCTTTGTCGAGGTTGCCATTATCGGGCCAGCTGTTGAGCGGTTCGAAACGAATTTGACCACCATCTGAACCACCGCGGCCATCGCCCGAACGATAAGCGCCTGCTGAGTGCCATGCGAGGCGGATGAACAGGCCAGTGTAGCTTCCATAATCTGCTGGCCACCACTCTTTGCTATCAGTCATCGCGGCTGCGACATCGGCTTTCACTTCGTCAAGATCGAGGGATGCAAAGGCCTCAGCATAATCGAAATCTTCGCCCAGCGGGTCTTGAATCTGTTCATTTTGGCGCAGGCGTTGAAGGTCTACGACTTCGGGCCACCAGTGTTGAACAGAGCGCGGATTTTCACCCTTAGCGTTCATCGGGACTGTGCCCATGCCTCCTTGGTTGAAGCCTGGAGGGGTTGCATTGACAGCTGTGACCGCAAGCAGTGAGGTCGCTGCAACGAGGGGGAGTTTGATGAGGTGTTTCATCGAGTTGTCCTTTTGAGTGACGAAAAAGCTAAGAGGGGTTGTCCACCGGGATGGCGGCAGCTCACGCTGCCTACCCCGCGCTGCTCCGATAGCCTCGTCTCGCAGATCGAATGAAACAGATAAAACCACTAACTCTAATTGGAAAACTCGATTGAAAGGCGACTTCACCGACCAATATCTCCCGTCTTTTCTGGTGCTCGTGAGTATTTCAAGTGCTTAGAGGAGCCAATCGGTCCGCTTCCTGGCAGGCATCGTAGAGGAATGTCCTCTGTCACCCCCAAAGTCAGTCACAGAGCGACGGTTCTATATGGGTTGGTAGCAGTCTGTCCGGTTTCAGGTAGAGCCAAGCGCAAAGCTGCCGTCTCATCAACCGACCTTCAGCAGATCAATCGCGTTTTGGTTCAGATGTGACATCCGTCATGGTAGGCAACTGACACCTCACACTGCAGCCCTCGCAGCATTCGCCTTAAATCATGGGCCAATCTCGAGGAGAACCAACATGCAGGCAAACTCTTGCTCCACAGTCGCTCAGCTGCAATGCGTATCGAAGTCGTATCGTAGTCAACGAGTGCTCAGCGATTTCAGTTTCGCGCTTGAACCGGGATGCGTGACTGCGCTGCTTGGTCCCAACGGAGCGGGCAAATCGACCGTGGCCGGCCTCATGACCGGGCGCCTTGCTGTAGATGCCGGGAAGGTCAGCCTTTTCGGCCTGGAGCCGCGCGATCGCCGGGCGCGGGCCCGCATGGGCATCATGCTGCAATCATCTGGCTTGCCAGATGGGCTGACAGTCAGGGAGGTGATCGATTTGCACGCCAGCCATTTTGCCCGGCGACTGACAATCGATCATGTTCTCGAAGAGGCAGGCCTCGCCGAACTCAAGGACCGCCGGTGCGGCAAGCTTTCGGGAGGCGAACAGCGCCGCGTCCAGTTTGCACTTGCCATCTCCGGGGCCCCCGATCTCTTGGTGCTTGACGAACCTACCAGCGGATTTGACCCCGAGGCGCGCCGGGCCTTGTGGCAGCTGGTCCGCGCCAAGGCGGAAGCGGGCGCGGCGGTGCTGTTGGCAACACATCATATGGATGAGGCGGAAGCCCTCGCAGACCGTATCGTGGTCATTGCAAAGGGAGCGGTTATCGCCGACGGACCTCCCGCACAGATCAAGGCGCAAGTGGCCGGCACAGTGGTAAGGCTACGCACCCGGCTGCCAGCTTCGCGCTTCGGCACCTTGCCCGACATGGTGAAGATCGAAGAGCGCGGGGCAGATGTTACAATCCTGACGACCAATCCTCGTGCAACGCTTGAGGCGGTATTCCAGATTGATCCCGCGCTACAGCATTTCGAAGTTGTCAGCGCATCGCTCGAAGATGCCCTCGAAAACCTTGTCACAAGCCAGAACGTTCAGGAGGCAGCATGATGTCCACCCTTCTTCCATCAGCGCCGCGTATCTACTGGCTCGAGAGCCGGGCAGAATTCATCAAGTCTGCGCGCATGCCGCAATTCATCATTCCGACCATTGCTCTGCCGCCAACATTTTATGCGTTATTCGCGTTCGCTCTTGGGCAGGGCAGCACAGCTTCTGCGACGCAGACGCTTGCCACTTTCGGCGTCTTCGCCGTGATGGGCCCGGCACTGTTCGGGTTCGGCGTCAACATCGCTGCCGAACGCGAAACTGGGCAGCTTGAATTGAAACGCCTGTCCCCGATGCCGGCAGGCGCGCAAATCACGGCCAAGATTGCCGCAACTACTGTCTATTGCGCGGTCGCGTTCGTGATCCTTTATGCGCTGGGAGTGGCCGCAGGGGTTTCGCTCGCACCTTCGCAATGGGCCGCGATGCTTCTCGTCCATTTCCTGTCCATCATTCCGTTCTCGCTAATCGGGATCGGCATCGGCTATCGCTTTGGACAAGGCGCAGCCGTGGCGCTCGCCAACATTGTTTTTCTTGCTTTGGCAGTGCTCGGCGGATTGTGGTTCCCGACCACCGCGATGCCGCAATTCATGCAGATACTCGCCTGGAGTCTGCCATCGTATCACCTCGGTGAGATCGCACTGATGGCGGCGGGCCAGCGCGATGGCGGATATCTCTTGTTGCACGCGGGGCCTTTGCTGCTCATCACACTAGCCGCAGCGATTTTTGCATGGACCGGCGAACGGCAGCAGTCACGGTGAAGACGAACGGAATGACGCAAATAGTCGGAACCTCTTCAAGCCAGCAACCGCCGGTAGAAGGGGATGACAACGCAGGAGGCAGGATGAGCCAAGAAGGGTTATCGGTTGCATGGTCCAAGCTCGATCATCCCGCCATCTGGCTTGCCTACTTGCCGCTGCTTTTCATTCCGTGGTTCATCGAGCAACCCAGTCTGTTTCAGATGATTGCTGCGACAGGCGGACTGATCGTCTTTCTCGGCCTCTATTTTGCAGCGTTTAAGGCGACGGGCGCGCGCCTGATCGTCTTGGCAGTTGCCACTTTGCTGGTTTCTTTTGCACTCGCTTTCACCGGAAGCAACTGGACGGTAATCGCAATCTATGCCGCAGCGATGGTCGGAAATCTGCGCCCGCCGCGCCGAGCCGCTGTTCTCGTCGGTGTTTTTGTAGCAGCAACAAGCGTTCTGGCGCTGGTTACCAAGCAACCGGCGATCTACTGGGTCTTCGGTATTTTCCTGATGGTAATGGTGGGAGCCGCCGATATTTCGCGCGCAGCGCTCGAAGACAAGAACCGTGCGTTGGCTCAATCGCGTGACGAGGTGCGTCAGCTTGCCGCAGCCGCCGAGCGCGAGCGCATCGGGCGCGATTTGCACGATCTTTTGGGACGTACACTCACCTTGATTGCAATCAAGGCTGATCTTGCCGCCAAGCTGGCTGACCGGGATTCTGGAGAAGCGCGCAAGGAAATGCGCGACATTGCCGGCGCTGCGCGACAGGGGCTGGCGGATGTGCGTTCAGCAGTGAGCGGGATGACCGGCGCAACGCTCAGCCGTGAGATCGCAAGCTCGCAAGCCGCGCTTGGCGTGGCGGGGATTGATTGCACGGTCGAAGGTGATGCCGACCGGATCGATCCGGGCAGCAGCGCGGTGCTCGCCATGGCTTTGCGCGAGGCGGTCACAAATGTGATCCGCCATTCCGGGGCGTCGGCTTGCGAAATCGCCGTTAGGCAACAATCAGCGGGGCTCGAAATGGTCGTGAGCGACAATGGCAATGGCGAAGCCGTGCGGGCGAGCGGAGGAATTTCTGGCCTGCGTTCTCGTCTTGCAGCAGCCGGCGGGGATCTCGCCGTCCAAGGCACAGCTATGGGCACGCAATTGATTGCACGCCTGCCGCAGGAGGCGAGGCGATGATCCGTCTCGCCATTGCTGAGGATCAAATGCTGGTCCTTGGGGCACTTGCGACTCTATTGGCACTGGAGGACGACATAGAGATCGTCTGCCGCGCAGAGGATGGAAACACCGCTCTTGAAGAAGTGAGGCGATTGAGGCCCGATATTCTCCTGTCCGATATCGAAATGCCGGGTCTTTCAGGTCTCGATGTCGCGGAAGCCATCGCGCGTGAGAAGCTGGAAACGAGCGTCCTGATTGTAACGACCTTCGGGCGCGCGGGATATCTGCGCCGGGCGATGGACGCAGGCGTGCGCGGATATCTGCTCAAGGACACTCCATCCGATGCTCTTGCCGCCGCTGTGCGAAAGCTCGCTTCTGGTGGTCGGGCAATCGCGCCTGAGCTTGCAGAACTCGCCTGGGATGCGCCCGCCAATCCACTGACCGAACGCGAACGCGATGTGCTCCGACTGGCGGAAGAAGGGCGTTCGAACAAGGAGATCGCCAGGCAGCTCGATCTCTCGCCAGGGACGGTTCGCAACTACCTGTCCGAGGCATCCGGCAAGCTGCACGCATCGAGCCGCATCGAAGCGGGCCGCATCGCACGCGAACACGGTTGGCTCTGACGCCCTTGCAAAATTGTGACGTTTGTCAGGTCTAAGCCCTGACGGCCTGCACTGCCTGATGCGGCAAGACCGATGTAATTGTCTGCGCAAAGGAGAATGCAGCCATGCGTCGAACCAAACCCCTTTTGACCGCCTTGGCGATCATCGCGCTGCTGGGCGGAGCCGCATTGTTTCAACAGGCCGCACCCGAACGCTATGGACTGCCCGAGATCGAGGTGCTTGATCCGGGCACGACCGGGCAGCGCCTCGATCAAGCCGGGCTGTTCGGCAATTACTATCCAGCAAAGCGCGCTGAAGATGCAATCCATGGCGACCGGCGTCCGGCGGTGCTTCTGTTGGGCGGATCGGAAGGTGGCCTTGGTAGCGGTGCCAAACACATGGCGCTTTCGCTTCAGGAGAAGGGGTTCACCGTTCTTCACCTCGCCTATTTCGGCGCACCGGGGCAGCCCGAGGCGCTTGAGCGTATACCGATTGAAGGGTTTGACCGAGCCCTCGACTGGTTGAAGCAGCAGGCCGGGGTTGATCCGCAAAGGCTGTCCGTGGTCGGCGCATCAAAAGGGGCCGAAGCGGCTTTGCTCATCGCGTCGCGCAGGGATGATCTTTCCGCAGTGGTGGCCGGGATGCCCACGAGTGTCGCGTGGAACGGGATCAACTGGGCGAGCAACGGTCAAAGCCCCCACTCCTCTTGGACAATCGGCGGGAGGCAGGTGCCGACGATGCCCTTCTCCGACTGGAAAGCGTCCGAAGGGATCATCAGCGTCTATCGCGCGGTAGAGGATCCGGCACAGAGCGTCGCCGCACAGCGCGCCGCCATCCCAATCGAGCGGGCCAGCGCGCGCATCATGCTGGTTTGCGGAGAAGCCGAAACCATGTGGCCAGCCTGCCCGATGTCGCGCATGATCGCAAAGCGAAGCGCTCAAAAATCCGGACCGGCCATTTCGGTGTTGGCATATCCGGATGCCGGGCATTTCGTTTTCGGGCCTCCGTTAGCATCGGATAACCCGTTTTACGACCGGCTCGATACCTTCGGCGGAAGCGTTGAAGGGAACGCTAAAGCGCGAGCGGAAAGCTGGCCGAAGGTAGTGGCTTTCTTGAAAGAGATGGCACCCCAATAATGGGCAGGCTGCAAGGGCACCGGTGACGGCATTTGGGCCGTGATCGGATTGTCCAGCTCCAGTCGTCACAGCACATAAAGCGGCTATTCGGCTTCCGACCCTGTGGCAGTCATCAACGTAAGACTCGAAGTTGGCTGCAGGCAAGCCATTCATCTCAAGTGGCTTTTTCGTAAGGCAGTCGCTTAACTTTTGCTTCGCTCTTGGTCAATTGACCGCTGAGCACCGCAATTGCAGCACTTGAAACAAGCAAGCAGTTGGTCGCTGTTCCTGACCAAATACCTGCCTTAAAGGAGTTGCCCTACAGTTTCACAAATCCGCCAGCCCTCATCCAAGTCAGTCCAACTTGCTGGATATTGACCCCGGGGTCATTGGCTTCATCCCATTGGAAATTCACACCAACCATTCCGCTTCCCCACCCATTATGGATAAATATATCGGTGAGGCCATCGGACACCGTTTCTTTAGGAGCGTCCGCAATGTCTGGGCCTTTGCGGTGATAATCTCCCAGCACAAACTTATCATCATTGCCAAGATTCCAGCGCCCATTGAAATGAGATTTGATGCGCCGCACCCAAACAAGATTGCTGCCATTCAGGTGGAGGAAATAGAGCCCTTTCTTGCCATATTCGCCGCCACGGTCCCGGTTTTTGCGCAAGACTATTCCGTCGCGGTCACCGCGGAAACGCCCAGTATAGTGGAGATCGCTAGAAGCGAGCGGCATTTCCGTGCCGTCTTCTCCATCCATATGTGGGATTTTTTCTTTGACGATGGTTACGAGGCGGAACTGGCCACGTTGCCATTTTATGATGCCCGCCCATCCGTTTGAACGGATGAATATCTCATCGAGACCGTCTCCGTCGAAATCACCTATGAAATGGGTATCGCCTGCGCCCATATTCCAGCCATCAATCCAATCGTGCTGTATCTTGACCAGATCGAGGCGGCTGCGGCTTTGGTTCCAGCCAAGCAGCCCCATCCACTCCGCTGAGCGGATCATTATGTCGTCCTTGTGAGGAGAGCGGAACCGACCGACAAACTCCCTGTCGCCCGCACCAAGATTCCATTCTCCTATCCAGTCGTGCTGGATGCTGCTGAGGCGGATGCGATTGCGGATAGGATCGAGCTTCATCACGCCTGCCCATTCGTTCGAGCGGATATAAATCTCAGCCGCACCGTCTCCGTCTAGATCAGCAACAAGTTCGCGGTCATCCCTTCCCAGATTCCAGCCATCTACCCAGTCGTGCTGAACTGTTGTTGTCCGAAATCTGCCGCGCTGCCATTTTGCAACACCAATCCAATTGTCAGAACGCAAAAGGATTTCGTCCATCCCATCGCCGTCCAGATCACCAACGGTTTCCCGGTCACCTGGTCCCATATTCCAATCGCCGATCCAATCGTCATGCCGTTTTTCGACATGCCATTGGCCTTCGCCATGTGTCAGAAGCGCAGCGGCATCGTTGTCACGAATGAAGATTTCCTCGCCGGACTGATCGGCCTCAGGAGTAAATCGACCCGCAAGGGCCCGATCTTGCGATTTCACCGTCCAGCCAATCGAATGGGAACCGTTCATCGCCAGATTGAAGCGAACGCGTCCACCGCTGATGCGAATGTTGGTGATCGATAGGCCTGAGTGACGGGGCCCATAGAGATTGCTTGATGGCGATGTGGACGGCGTGAAGCTGTTGTGTGAGCCTTGCGGGAAAAGCTTCCCATTGAGATCACCGCTCCCCGACCAATCGACGACATTGGGGCCGCCATCATCAGGAAACTCCGGATTGAAATAGGGCGCATCACGCAAGAGCCATGTATTCGGAATGCCGATACGTTCGTTGATATGCGTGATCAGCAGCCCTTCCTCGGCGAGAGCACCATCAGGGCGCCAAACCTCACTACCGGTCGATTTGCGGTACTCTAGCAGAAAATATTCGTGAGGCGTATGGATGGGGTCTGGTACGACCTTATAGGCGTCTCCGGTGGTTGTGTAGGGCTGGAGCGATAGGCTCCTGTTCGAAACTATTGGACCGTTGATAACTTGTTTGAAAGATAGCCAGCCCTGTCGCTCCTTGAAGACAGAAGTGACCTCCGAGTAGCGGCCAGGAGGGTTGCTGTTTCCGAGAATATCCCAATAGCCCGTGCAGCCAGAAGGACCATAAAGGTCCCCAAATTCCAGAAAGTTATGGGCGTATTCGTGCATCAAGGTGCCCCACCATTTCCGACCAACTCTTGAAGGATTCTCGGGCGGAGCCCACTCTTCAAGGCCAAATTGAATGTGAGTAATATCTCCCACATGATATGTGTTTCCACCCGCGTTTAAATCGAAGCCTCCGTAATTGGCCGATGCGTGGACATTGTAATTTTGTATCAAGGCGACGGAAGGTATCCAGCGTTTTGTCCCTTGCATAAGCCTCCCGGCAGCCTCCCATACCGCAACAGGATTAGCCTTGATGCACTCGCGGATAAGCGCGCCCCAGTCTTCCGCTCCTCCTGAGGGAACGGCCAGTTGGGGGATGAGGGGGTCGCCCGATGAATTGCGAGGACTATCGAGCCCGAATCCGAAGTCTCCATAGGATAGAGCTCTCCAATATTCGTGTGTCGATTCTGAGATGCCAGGGCTTAATGCGCCAGCACCCTCGTCCATAAAGGCCTTGGCGTCCGCGAGGCTTGTGCTTGCATAGCCAGTAGGCTGGGTCGATGACGTAACATTGAGATTGAAAAAGAGCGCTACAGAATTCCATTCGCCATGTGATTCCAACCGGACGTCAGCCGTTCGAGCATCAAATGGACGGGGCTGCATTCCACGCAAACGCAACATGGAAGGCAATCGGTCTGCGATAGGACGCGAGACATGATCGTGCGGAACACACGGAGTCACTTGCTGTTCATAAGGGGCGGGAACCTTGCCCTTGCCGCTAGGCGACTTCTTGGAGATGCTCTTGGCTTTCTTAGTAACACTAGGTTTTTTCGCCGAGATACCTTTAGAAGTCTCTTGGGTGTCAGGCTTTAAATGTCGATATGAAAGACGATTGCCGAGTCGAAAATATTTCATTGAAAAACCCCCCAATTGCTGGGATCGTCTATACTGATATTTTTTCGATAAGCTGTGACAGAGAGCACAAATTCTAGAATACCGAGAATTGTATTAAATGCTGAAGGTCCACCTCTTCTGCGGACGTTGGAGCCAATATGCAAGAACGAACGCAAAGTACGGTTGGGTAATAAGACTAGGGCGTGTTGACAAAAAGGGGTTCCCAAAGGGGCCGAGTTCTGATTCAAGACTTCATGTTGAGGA
>NZ_JMIW01000003.1 GCF_000715015.1 Erythrobacter longus | reverse complement strand
CTCCTCAAAAAGCAGTCTTGAATCAGAACCAAGCCCGTTTGGGAATCCCTTTTGTCAACACGGCCTAGCCTCAATGCATGGCCAGCAATCCTACGATCTCCAACTCAGCAAGCTGCAGGAAACACAAAAGCGCGGCGATGAAATGCTGTCATTGGCAGAGCAATTTGACGATGATGCCTGGCGGCTTATCGGATATCGCAGCCGGGGCATCGCAAACTTTCCATTGGGCAATTACGAGCAATGCGTAAGCGACCTTGTCAGCGGCATTGATCTGCTCGGCCGCCTTGGCGATTCCGTGGCAGAGGACATGGTGGCAGACGACCTCTACGTCGCAATGCAGTCCTATGGCGCAATGGCGGCGGTGTATCTTGAGGAAGCCGATCTCACCCGTTCGCTTTACCAATCGGCGACCCAGCGCGCTGTTCAAATACGGCAGCCCTATTCAAGAGCCTTCGCATCGGTCGCGCGCAATTACTGCCGGATGTTGCAGGGGGAATATGACGGGTTAGAGCAGGATTTTATCGATCATATTGATCTGAGCGAAAAGAATGAAATTCCCTATTTCTACTTTACGCTGAGAGTATTCTTTGCGCATTACAAGGCGTTGCGAGGTGAGCCGGATGCAGCGCAAAATCTGTCAGACGCGATTGAGGGTTACCGCCTTACCAAAAGCATCGTGTACCAACCGACATTCAAGCATTGGGAAGGGCTCGCCTGGCTTGCGCAAGGGAACCTGGAAAAGGCAAGAGAAGCCAATGTCTGGTCAATCGATGCGGCGGTCGAATATGGCATGTATCACATGTTCGCCGAATATTATGGCCTCAAGGCGGTGTTGGACCACAAGGGCAACAAGCCCGATGAGGCGCAGCAGGCGATGCTTACGGCCAAAAAATGGGCCAGCGATCAAAATGCGGCCCTTTGTTCAAAATTGAACACTCAGCTATGGGAAAACTACGGGATTTCAAATAGTGTCTCGTAATAGACTGATCTTGGCTCTTGTTTGATAGAGCGCGAATATTGGTGTGGGGGACAATATGAATGATGTGGCCGCTCTAGAACAAGACGAGCAGCGAGACGCTTCAACCAATGGCACTTCCAGTCACACTGGTGAGCTGTTCGATCCGGCGGTGATGAAGCCCAAAGGCCTTGCGTCTCGCATTACAGCGCGCATCATTCGCAACCCTTATCCCTTCATGGCGTTCTTGCGCAGATATTGGCCTATCGCGAAGATTGGCAATTGGGCGATTGTCACGCGCTATGATGATGTGGCTGAGGCGCTTCAAAACGATAAATCAGTTGCAGTCCCCTTTGGCCCCAAGATGAAAGCAATGGCAGCCGGGCCCAATTTCGTGCTCGGCATGGCTGACAGCGACGCTTACCAAAGAATGCACCACGAGATCGTTCAGGTTTTCCCGCGCAAGGACAATGATGCGATCATCGCGCCGTTTTCTTATGAGGAGGCAAAGCAACAGCTGAGCAATGGCAGTGGCAAAATAGACGCTATCTCTCAGGTCCTGGCGATGGTTCCGACGCGGATTTGCGAGGAGTATTACGGCCTGAAAATCGCAGACAAAGCTAACTTTGTGCGCTGGACGATCACCATGAGCTCTTACATGTTTGGTGATCCGACCAATGATCCAGAGCTTGAGAAAGCCGCGATGGAAGCAGCAGCAATGGTGCGGCCGATTGTCGATGAGGCGATTGATCGGGCGCAGGCGGGCCCAGCGGGCGACACTGTAATTGCGCGGCTGGTTCAACGCCAGAAAGAAGACCCAGAGGCGATGCCTGACAACATCATCCGGGGCATTATGCTGGGCATGATCACCGGCTTTGTGCCGACCAATACGATGGCTTCGGGACATATGCTGGAATTGCTTTTGAGCAATCGAGATTGGATGCGGCAAGCTCAACACGCCGCGCGCGCAGGTGATGATGACCTTCTCCACGGCTGCCTGTTTGAAGCTATGCGCTTTTGGCCGATTAACCCTGGACCGTTCCGTGTGGCGGGTGAGGATTTTGTAATCGCTGCTGGGACTCGCCGCGAAAAGCTGATCAAAAAAGGCACCAATATGGTCGTCTCAACCCAATCGGCGATGCACGATCCGCGCAGGGTTGATAACCCCAAAGCGTTTGATCCTCGCCGCAAACGCAACGATTCCATGCTGATGGGTTTTGGCCTTCATTGGTGCATCGGTGCGCCGCTTGCCTATGCTCAAATCACGCAAACTTTCAAAGCTTTGCTCGAATATGACATTGTCCGCCGCGCACCGGGTGCAAAAGGGGAAATGACCAGATTTGGCCCCTTCCCCGAAAGCCTTTGGGTCGAATACGATTAGTGTCCCGGCCCTAAGTCGGGTCAATCACTCCAATCGCGATCATCCTGAGGCTCGTCATGCTGGGCACGAAGAAGTAAGCGCCGCCCTTCGTCTCCACAAATTGTGGCAGATTTGAGCAGATGTAGGGCGCGCCCTCCCCGTCTGCGTCAGGGTCATTCGGGATAACAAACTTCAGCTCATCCACCGGACGCGAACCCAGCATCGGGCACGTGTCATTCCCGGCGTTGGAATCCATGCCGTAATTGATCCATTGCTGCTGCACGAATTCAAACTGCCGCTCCAGGCTGGCGCAGCAGATGAGCATGACAATCCCGCGTTCACGCTCACCATTATCATTGGTCGCATCATAGGGCAGCCCGCGTCGCAAAATACGCCTGCGATTGACCAGAATTGTGCCGCTTCCCGGCGTCGGCCCAAGCATATCGCGCGGGTGAACGCGCCTCGTATGCGAGCTTGCCGGACAGGCGGCGCCCTGTTCATCATCGGCGTAGATAAAGCGCGAGAGCTTCTTTCGCTTCGTCACATCGTCCTGATATTCGGCGTTGAAGGCGAGCCATTCCTCGTAATTCTTGGCAAGCGCCAAAGGCACGCCGTCCTGCCAACGACCAGAAAACTTTGCGAGCAGTGTCGCGCGCGCCTTGGCCTCATCATCGATACCATAAACTTTCGCAAACTCGGGCACGGTCTTGTCGATATATTCATCGAACGTCTCAACGTTCTCCTGAAGCTTGCGATAAGCCATAAAGGTGCCGTTGGTGCTAAAGAGATTGGGCCTTGCCGCAGGTGGCATTTCCTTGGCTTCATCGGGGTAACCAAGCAAAAACTCACCAGTTGCAAGCGGCTCCCAATTGTCTTCGTTTTCAATCTCTTGCGTTGTTTTCAGCTCGCCTGTAAACTTGCCATTGCCCACTTTGCGGACCGCCTCGTCCTCGGGCAGAAACTGACCTTCGAACACAGGGTCGCTTATGCCGTCGACATAACCAAAGTGTTCCAGTGGCACAGGCTTGAAATGCCCGGTTTCCGGGTCCTGCATCAACCGCGCGCTCATGTCCTGATACTCTTCGGCGCCCACCCCGTGGCCTTTGAGAATGCGAACACCTCCGCGCGCATTGCATTCGCTCCGGATCATCTCGGTGAGCTCATCCATTTCCGGCACAGGATTGCCCGTTACCGGGTTCATTTTGGAATTGAGCAGCGCCATGATGTGAACCGCGTTGCTGCCTCCGGCCGTTTCCTCGCCTTTCCACACATCGTCCCAGCGATCGAGCGCACCGCGCGGCGAGGTATCTCCCAAAATGGGTGCCCTTGCACGCATCCCCTGCAGGAATTCTGCCGGCATCATCGACAGCGTCTTGATCGGCACGCCAAGCGCGACCAGCCCATCGAAGGTAAAGGCAAAATTTAACGTAACCGGTGGTCTTTCAGGCGCGCTTGTCTCTGCCTTGGGGGCGTAAGGGTTGTCGCTTTTCCAGCGCACGGCGGTCGTCACCCGGTCATAAAATTTCTCCAGAAATGCCCGGCCCTTTTCCCCCTTTTCAACGTGCAGGAATATGGCCCGCCCCTTGGGAAATCCCTGCTTGCCATAGGCATTGAGGATATTGCCCTGAATATCGGCAAGCCGCAGCGCGATCCGCTCGTTATCTCCAACCTTGCTCATCGATAGACCTCCCCGGCCGGGTGGTGCGGATCTGGTTTTTGGGGCTGATTTTCATCGAGATAATGGCCAAAGGCCTTATGCAAATCCGCCACATCTGACCCTTGGTTGTCGACCACGAATTGACCGAAAGTATTTTGAAGGTGAAGCCCCTTTAAGACCGACATTAAATCCCCGTCAGGCGGCGCAGGAAAGGGCCTGTCGCCGTACTTTTTGAACCTCATCGCGACAAAGCCAATCGCGCCCCCAAGAAATGCGATCACGGCAGCGATTATGGCCACATAAGTGCCAACCTGGGCAAACAGCGCATAAAACACCATCGCCATTACGGCGCCGGTGAACACTCCGCCTGCGGCAAGCCCTTTTATCGTCAGCGATGGCAGGTTTTTGGGAGGCTCTGCCCAATAAAAATTGAAGGGCATCGTCGTCTCAAGCTCGCACTTTTTGATATATTCAATGAAGTCAGCTGCGGTGGTGATGGTGTCCCGGTCAAACGCAACGCAATTGGAGAAGATGTCGAGCAAATCCTCTTCCATCACATCCCACAATTCGCGCAAATAAACCGCAAGGTCATAATTGCGCGACCCGCTTGGTGCATCGAATTCAGCTGCGAACAAAAGATAAGGGCTTGAAAGCTCAGTCCTTGCAAGGCTGGGCTTGGCCAATCCCACTGTTTCAAACACGGGATCGGCTGCCTCATAGCCATTATAGCCAAGCCGGTCGATCACCGCGAAACGGGCAAAATGAGTACGCGTGGACTTCGAAAACGCGCTGATCTCACCGCTGTTGTGGCTGTGGGGTGTCTGCATCGCGGTCGGCATCTGCGCCAGTGTCTTGCGAAGCTCGATGATGGGCGCCGCCCGCTCATTTTCCTCGCCATTGGCCCACGCGCACCGCACAGGCACAAGCACCGTCAGAAAATAATATCCGCTATCGATGCTAGGCATCTGTGCCTCCCGCCGGATTGTGCTCTTTTTGCCAGGCTTCGTTGAACTTGTTTTGCAGCGCGTTGAACTGTTGGCGATGCTCTTCGGCGCGGTCGGTTGAGGTTGACGCAACCGGCGAAAAGCCTTGGGTCGTCAGATCATTCTGAATGACTTTGAGCCTTGCGCGATACGCTTTTGCAAAGTCTTCGGGCGAAGTTCTCGGGTCGCGGTAGATATCCTCAAGCTCCAACAGCGCGCGCTTTACGCGCAAAGCGGAAACCACATCGCGGTATGCCGCGCCCGGAGTCGCATTGTAATAAAAGTCGCAATTGATTTGGTTGGCGCGGATATACTGTTTGAAAGGCGTAATCGGTACAGAGCCGGGGTAGCGCGCATTCTTATACCAAAACAGGTCGAGCCCTGTCGGAATACCGTCCGAAAACGCATCAATATACTGGTCCCAGGTCCCGTTGAAATTCGACAGGAACAGCATGGTATCCCGGTCGAGCGTTTCCCGATCATCCGAAAGCGTGGGCCATGCGTCCTTGGGAATAATCACCCAGCGCGCAAAATGAATGAACTTAAGGCCAATCAGCCCAGCCAAAATCCCAGGGAAACTGCGACCAAAGCGGAATACCCACTTATTGGTCCATCCCAACCGTTTGGCCAGTGGGGTGATGACAATCATCCCATAAGCTTTTCCAGCAACATTGGACACTTGAGCCCCCCTCTTTTAGTACCCTGACACACCATTCCATAGGATGAGGCCATCTGGCAAGTGAGTTAGGGGCAATGAGGGTTTCATACATGACAGCAGACAATAATCTTGAAGATAAGCTGCGCCTTTTCAGTATTTTTGAAGACTTGAGCGATGAAGATCTTCAGACTGTATTGAACAAGATATCTATCGTCCGATTCGAACGTGGAGAGACGATCATCGCCCATGAAGCGCGCGATACGGATGTCTTCTTGCTGCTCGAAGGACAGGCTCTGGCCAACCGCTATTCGCTTGCGGGGCGCGAGATCAGCTATCGCCGATTGCCTGCCAACTCCTATGTCGGAGAGCTGGCGGTGTTCGATGGGCAGCCGCGCTCGGTTAATATCGTTGCCCTTTCCGAGGTGGTGATGGGCCGCATAAGCGGCGCTGCATTCCGGGAACTCATGCTAACTTTGCCCAGTGTGACACAGGCGCTTTTGCGTGATTTGTCAGCCCGGATCAGGGACCTTTCAGATCGGATCTATGAAACGACGGCAAGCTCGGTGAAAATGCGGTTTTATACAGAACTCATTCGCACCGCGATGGAGCAAGACAGCGAGGGCGATGAGATCGTGCTTCGCAACCCGCCAACCCATGCAGAATGGGCTGCAACGGTGGGCGGCCAGCGCGAAACGATCACACGCGCGATTAGCGAACTGACCGGTCTTGGCCTCTTGCGCAAACAAGGCCGTAACCTTGTCATCCCGAACATCCATGGCTTGATGGACCAGTGCGAAGACGTGTAGCGGCGCAAGCACGGACACAACAAACTCGCACTATTCGACTGGCCAAAAAAAAGCTCCCCGCAAAACGGGGAGCTAAGGCTTCGGGTCGCTTGGGCCAGGAACTCGTGGCCCATGGGCAGCCTGATAGCCAACTCAACAGATGATCAATGTGTATAAAGTCACTTATGGGAAAACCCAGAGAGATTTTTTGCAAAGAATTGGTTGGATGACACCTGCTCACTCCCAGAGACCCATGTGGTCATTCGGCCGGAACGCTTGCTCGCATGAAGCCAAGATCGGGCGAATTGAAATTGGCGATGTTGGGCGAAATGATGGGTATCTCCCCTGCCTCAACCCCGAGCCACTTCGCCAAAGTGGCCGAATATTCGTCGACCGAGGTTGAAGGCAGAAGCCTGCCTCGCCCGACCTGATCGTCGGCATCAACCGAAATCTTGGCCGCTGTGCCATAAAACTGGCCGCCATTGACCGCGCCGCCCATGATCAGATGGTGCCCGCCCCACCCGTGGTCCGATCCATCTCCGTTGGACGCAAGAGTGCGGCCAAAATCAGAAGCGGTGAAAGTCGTGACCTGGTCAGCCGCGCCAATCTCTTCCATCGCACGGTAAAACTCATCCATGGCCGTATCCACGCCTGCCAAGAGCCCTTCGTGGGTACCAATCAACCCATCGTGATTGTCAAAACCGCCGGTTGATACAAGGAACACCTGACGTGTCACACCCAGCGCGCTGCGTGCTGCGATCAATTGGGCCACGATTTCAAGCTGGCTTGCAAGGCTGCTGTCGCTGAACTGAGTGCCCAAGCTAACCCCGGAGACTGCATCGTCGATAAAGCCAGAGAATTGGATCGAGCGTGCATTGGCCATGGCATAGTCATTGCCAAACACTGTTCCATTGCCCGCCGTCAAAAGGGTCCGCAAAGCATCGCTGGCAGCTTGCGAGCCATAGAGCCTTCGGTCCAAAGCCCTCACAGTGATAGCGCCATTGGATGAAATTCCGTAGGGCTGGATCTGGTCACCGGACAAGAACACCGCATTGCCCGTTGCATTGATTGCGGTGAACATCGAGTTGGTGTTGCTGCTCGCCGCGAGATCGCCGATCCGCCCTCCCCAGCCCGAAATCGACCCTTCAGGCGATCCTGATTGCCAGGTCGATTGCTGGTCATTGTGCGAGAAAAGCTTTGCCGGCCGCGGGAAGCGGGCGACGTCATCGCTTTCAAACTGCTGCTTTGTAATCGGTGCAATCAGCGGCCCGACATTGAGGAGCGGTGCCATAACACCTTGATCAAAGCGCGCCTTCAACCGCGGCATCGTGGGCGCCAAAGCCAACTGCATATCATCGGTCAGCGTTTGGGGTTGCAGCGGGTTCAGAACCTGGGCTGCGAGCGGATCGCGCCCTATCGCGATTGTGTCCCTGATCTGGGCATAGCGATTGTAGTTGGGAACATCGAACGGGATCAGCGTATTTGCATGATCGTTGCCCCCCAAAAGGAACACGCAGACGAGCGCCTTATAGCCGCCTGAGTTATCGAATGCCGCGGCATCGCTAAGCCCGGCAAGGCCCATCGCATATCCTGATGCGGCACCCATAACGGCCAGTTGACTGGACCGGTGCATGAAGGCCCGGCGTGAGATTTCTTTGGATTTGCCAATATGAAACATGTCCGCCCTCCTATCGCTGAATCAGGTAATCGTTGGACACCATCACCAGAAGGACGGCGCGATGTACTTGCGCAAGCTTGTCCTCCTCGCTGCTGGTGGCGGTTACCGTCTGCGCATTGAGAGCATCGGCGATTGTCGTTCTGCTGGTCTCGGACAATTGCCCCGCAGTCAAAAGCAGGTCGAGCCGGTCAAGAAGAGCATCGGTATCATCGACGATCTCAAGCTCGTCCTGATAGGTGGCTTTGATATCGAACATCCAAAATCCACGGCCATCAATCGTACGCTCCATAAAGTTCACGTAAGACGCTGCAGTGGTCTCGTTCACCAGCTGGAATTCCGGTGCGAGCAGGTCGCGTTCGGCGGCCTGACTGTTGGCGGGAATGAAACCCGGACGGAAGAAATTGAAAACCGAAGGCGAGCGCAGCGGCGATTGGCTAAGGAAGCGCGAGCGATCAGACAAATCGCGCATCAACCATGCTGTGGTTTCAGAACGCGCACCAAAGGTCCGCCCCCACTGCGCAAAGCGAAGCATCGGCTCGCGCAATTTGCCAAAGGTCGGGTCTGCAAGCGATTGCAGGGACAACGCCTCATCATCAAGCAGGATCGCCTTGAACACGGCCCTTAAATCGCCGCGCACACCCGAGCCATTGTTGTTGAACACTTCCGCAACGCGCTGAACATAGGCAGGCGACGGGTTGCTGGTGACCAACCGCTGGATCATCTGTTTGCCGAAGAACGGGCCAACATTGGGATGATTGAACAGCGTGTCCATCGCGATCCGCAAACTCTCCTGTGCGCCGGTCCCTGACGGGATGGTCACGCCAAGAAAGCTCTTCTCTTCCATCGAATGTTGATCCCCGCGATTGGGTATCTGGAAGAAGCTGTTCGCCGTCATCGGATTGCGCAAAAGGCGCGCTTCGGGGATGTTCAGATTGGGCCGGTCAGGCGGGCTCTGGAAGGTGATATTGCCTTCGTAGCTGTAATTGTATCCGGTGAAGACCTTCGCGATGCCGGTGACATCGTCATTGTCATACGTCTCGATTGGATTGCCCGATCCATCCAGACGTTCAGTGCCATCAATGTTGAGCTCAAAGAGGCCGATTGAAAACAGCTGCATGACCTCACGCGCGTAGTTCTCATCAGGAACGCGCCCTGTCGCAGGGTCCGCCTTTTGATTGCCGAGCGTGTTGAGGAACACACCCATCCCTGCGTTCAAGGTGATAGCCTCAAGCATATCGCGGAAATTGCCGAACGCGCCTTCTTTGAGGATATCCCAATAGGCCCCGATCGAAGTGCTTGGCCAAATCTGGATATTGTTCACGGAAACAACGAAAAACTCGCTGAGCGCGAGAGCCACGCGTTTGCGCACCGAGTTGGAACCGGTCAGCAACTGGTTCCAGATCATGTAGTCGGCAGGGTCAGAACGGAAGAACCATTGCTCCGCATCGATTGCTTCAAAGCCGATGTCTGACAGGAATTGCTGCGCGCTTCGTTCAATCGGCTGATTAATCTCGTTATCGAGCCAACGCTCATACCCTTCAGAGCGCATCTCAAGAATATCGCCGGTCGATACGGAAAGGCCCGCCTGCAATGCAAAACGCGCCGCCTGGGCATCGGTGTCAGGGGACAGAGCGGTTGGAGCGGGCGTTCCCCCTCCTCCGGTCGGCGGCGGTGTTCCTCCACCTCCAGAACCTCCTCCCCCGCCGCATGCCGCAGTCGCGAGAGCGATTGTGGAAACGGCCGCGAGTGAGGTTTTGCTCGGGGGTTTTTCCTGAGGGTCACGATCCGTGTCGTGCCCGGTCCCATGGTTGGGGGCGTCGTCTGCCTCGTATTCGAGTTCAGACCGGTCTTGCAGATCTAGCTGCTCGTGATCGGTCAAATCACTTCTCCTGTGGCGCTATGACCCGCGCACAGTTGAATGTGCCCAAGCCCGCGCCGTTAGTCAAATCGCGGCCATGGCAATAGACCCGAAGTCGAGGCAGTTAGGGCGAGTAAGCCAATTGGCACCGCCGCTACTGGACCACCTCGAATGTAAGGCCGGCATTCTCGCTCAGGCGTTTGCGCAAAGCACCGCCCATCAGGGACGAAGGCGTCCAAAAACCGCCCTTCGCCTCCCCACCCTCGGCGGTGTCCAGAATGCACAAGGCCGCCTCGGCAAGCATTTTGGCGGTCGAGCCATAGCCCGGGTCGCGGTCTCCCGTAACGCGCACACGGCGTACTTCCCCGCCCGGCAAAGTGCCCGCGAACAAAAGCTTGTAAAACCCGTTCTTTTGGTCCTCTGGCGATGGACCTTCGCCCGGCTTGGGCAGCAGAAACTTCTCTGCCAGACTGCGTGTTGGGCCAAGGGCAAGCACGCCTATAAATGCGCCCATCCCCACCGTCATGCCGATCGAACCAAGGCTGCCTTTAAAGCCATCTCCGGTCATGGTGTATTCGCTGTAGCGGAAATTTGCGCCGTAGCGATTGTCTTGCAACGCGTTGGAGCGGTGCACATTGCGGGTGTTGATCGCGGCCATCACAAAGGGCGCGCACCAGCTTTCAAGAGCATCCGAATAATAGCGCGCGCGTTCTTCCTGTTTGGCGGTAAAGCAATGGCCCTCGGGGCAAAGCAGATAATGGTCCGCGAGTTTCTTGCGCAGTGAAGGATCGGCCTGCGCTTCTTTGAGAACGTTGATAAGGCTCGCCGCTGTGCCTCCGCTTAAACCGCCTTTGGCTGCCTGAACGCCCATCTCTACTTTCTCGCAAGTTTGGCCGAACTCTTGGCTTATCTGCTCTTGCAGGAAATGAACGCCCATGTCCGATGGGATGGAATCGAACCCGCAGGAATGGACGATCAGTGCGCCGCTCTTCTTGGCGGCGTCTTCATGCGCCTCTTGCATGGCCGCGATCCACTGTGTTTCTCCGGTGAGGTCACAGTAATGGGTGCCGGATGCCGCGCACACCTTGACCAAGGTGTCTCCGTATAGGGCGTATGGACCTACCGTGGAAATCACCAGCCGCGTCTGATCACACATCGCCTCAAGGCTGGCCTCGTCATCGGAATTGGCAAGGATGGTGGGCAAGTCATTGGCCGCGCTCCCCAAGGTCTCCTTAAGCTTGGCAAGCTTTGCCTCGGATCGTCCTGCGACTGCCCAGCGTACTGGGCCATCTGCGCCATATTTGTCGAGCATGTAGTCAGCGGTGATCTCGCCCACAAAGCTGGTGGCACCAAAGATGACGAGATCGAATTTGGGGTCGCTCATTGGGGGTCCTTAACTGGCTGAATACGAGGTCGTATAGCTTCACGTGGGCGTCTTGGGTGAAGACCTCCCCCTTTGCAAGCGCAGCGCCCGTGATTAGGGGACGCGCAATGGCGCAGAAACCCGACATCCCGATTTGCATTCTGGCTGGCGGCGCATCGCGGCGTTTTGGCGCTGACAAGGCGCTTGCCGTGCTTGATGGTCGGCCCATGGTGGAACATGTGCTGGACCGGGTGCACGATCAGACAATCGGCCCGATTGCCATCAACACGGGCAATGCCGAGGCTTTCAAAGTGCTTGGTCTCCCGCTGCTGCGCGACGCGGCATGGGAAAGCTCCGGACCGCTCGCCGGGATTTACACTGCGCTTGATTGGGCATCGCAGGAGGGTTTTGAAACCGTCATCACGCTGGCGGTTGATCTGCCTTTTGCGCCGCTCGACCTTGTCACAAGGCTGAGTGCATCGGGCGTCCCCTCAATCGCCGCAACCAAAGAGCGATGGCATCCGGTGAACGGCATCTGGACTGCGTCGCAGTCGGAAACGCTCGGGGCCTACCTTGAAAGCGGCAAGCGCTCTGCACATGGCTGGGCTGAGCATTGCGGCGCGAAAGTCGCTCTGTTTGACCACGGGCCGGATGGCGTGGACCCGTTCTGGAACGTCAACACGCAGGACGATATGGTTGCAGCCCAGCGCCTTATAGCGCGAACCTAGGCTTCGCAGACGAACCAGGCATCGCGATGCGCTTCAAGCAAGCGCGCCAACCATTCCTCTTTGCCCGTCTTTTCGACCAGGGCCACAATGCACCCGCCAAAACCGCCGCCCGTCAGCCGCGCACCCAATGCACCGGCTTCGGTAGCAGAGGCAACAAGCGCATCGATTGGCGCAACCGACATCTCGAAAACATCGCGCATGGACACGTGGCTTTCATTCATCATTGCGCCGATTGTTTCCACATCGCCCGCTTTCAGGGCGTCGACGGTTGCAAGAACCCTGCGGTGTTCGGTTGCGCAATGAAGCGCCCGTTTGCGAGCAGCCTCGTGCAAGGAAGATGCGGCGATCTCCTCGGGCTCAAGTGCGCACAAATTGTCCGTTTTAAAGTAGATCTTGGCTTCGTCGCATTCGACCTTGCGTTCCTTGTATCGCCCATCGGTCAGCTTGCGCGAAACACCCGAATGGATGACCACAAATGTGTGGTTCGCGGGCAAGTCCAACAGCTCATATTCAAGCGATGCCGTGTCTAGCGCCATTGCTTTGCCCGGCGTCGCAATCGCCACAGCGAACTGATCCATAATCCCGCATGGAACGCCGAGATATTCGTTCTCAACCCGGCGCGCGGCGATAGCGATGTCCTGGTCAGTGAGAGCACTTACGCCGGACGCATCGCGCGCCGCTTTCAGGATCGCGACAGTCAACGCAGCAGAGGATGATATCCCCGCCCCTTGCGGAATGTTTGAGCGGACGGTGAGATTGGCCCCGCCCGTAAGGAGCCCCAAGGTATTCGCCTCGCGAAGAGCGCCAACGCTTGGGTCGGACCAGTGCCCTTTGGCGTCTTTGGAAAGCTGACGCTCAACTGGCGCATCATATTGGTCCGCAGTCACAAACACGCCGTCATCCTCGCGCGGCTCCAATTCGATGCTCACACCAACCGATAGCGCAGCAGGCAGAACCATGCCGCCATTATAGTCGATGTGTTCGCCGATCAGATTCACCCGTCCGGGCGCGCTTGCGAAACCGGTCATGCCACGTCTCGCAACATCTGCACCGCGGTCTCTGGCATCACATCGACTGTGAAGGTGCCCGTGTGCTGTTCGACCGACGCGAGGTATTTCACCCGACCTTTGGCGCGAAGAAGCGGGTAGAATTGCACGGTGAAATGATAGCCCGCAGAGCCCCCTTTAGGCGCGGCATGGAACGCCATCATGGTCGCAGCTGGCCCGTCAAACAGCGCGTCATAGCGGCGCGTCATTTCACCCAGCCAAGAGGCCAGCCCCTCAAGTTCCTCATCACTGCAATCCCAAGGCCCCTCTCGGCGTTGTTTGGGAGCGAGCCACACCTCGTAAGGGAACCGCGCAAATCGCGGCACGAAAGCGGCAACCCCGCCCTCTTCACCAAGCCCGTAATCGGGCATGCATTCCGCGATTTCAGCGGCAAGGTCATAGCCGCCCGCAAAGGCATCAACCGCGCGCTGCTGGATGACCGGCGTGCGCTCAAACCCGTAAATCTGGCCGTGCGGGTGGCTCAGCGTGACGCCCACCTCGTCCCCGCGATTTTCGAACGGGAGAACATAATTGCAGCCCGCCCTGAAAAGCGCATCATACCGATCAATCAAAGCCGCGATCAAAACCTGTCGCCGGTCCTGCCCGATAGTGTGCAGGCTTCCGCTCGCGTCGGGCGCATAGACAACCACATCGCACGCGCCTTTGGCTGGTTCGCAAGCTATGCCAGCGAGGTCCGCCGCATCGCTTGCCGAATGGTGGAAAGCGGCAAATTTGTTCTCGAAAATCGCCAACTCAAAATCGGCAAACGGAATTTCTGTTTCCACCCCGCCCGCGACCGTTGGAGCGAGCGGATCATCTGCGGCAGAAGGTTTGAATGTCCGGTTCTGGCGGTGTGCGGCGTAGACATTCCATTCGGAGCGCAAGGGATGATAGCGCAGCTCCCCCCCTTGCGCGATGGGGTCCGCGCTTTCCGCAGAAGGCTCAAGCGAATGAGCCTCTCGCCCATAAAGCCTTAGCATCCGCCCATCGGCCTTGCGGTGCTCCCGCACATAGGTCGGCTTGCTGCCCAACGTGCGCGCCAATGGAAGACTTTTGCTCACCGCGCGCTCTCACGATTGGCAAACCACGCTGCAACCTTGGTCTTCGCGCCTTCATCCAGATGCAGTCCCAGCTTGCTCCGCCGCCAAAGCACGTCATCGGCGGTGCGCACAAATTCTTGCTCGCAAAGGTATTCGAGCTCGCGCGCATAAAGGTCGCCGCCAATGTGCTCGCCAAGTCCATTCACGCTGGTCGCGCCATCAAGCAGGTTGTGAACCCGCGTGCCATATGCGCGCAGCAAACGGCGCAGCATTCGCTTATGAGCCCAAGGGTATTGTTCCTGAAACTCGCCAAGCAACTCTTCGAATTGCATCGGACCAAAATCACCGCCCGGCAATGGCTCATCCGCGGTCCACCCCTTGCCCCCTACCCCAAGCTTTTCAAGGGCATGCTCTGCAAGCTTGCGATAGGTTGTAATCTTTCCGCCAAAGATCGACAGGACCCGCGCGCCGTCTGCCTCGTCGAGGTCAAACACATAATCGCGCGTTACTGTCGAGTTATCGGACTTGTGATCGTCGTAAAGCGGGCGGACGCCGGAATAGTCCCAAACGGCCTGATCCGGGGTCACATCGACGCGTAAATATTCATTGAGCGCATCACACAGATACTGCTTTTCCGCATCCGAGATCGTGACCTTCGCCGGGTCATCTTCCCACAAAACATCGGTGGTCCCTACAAGCGTAAAGTCCTGCTCATAAGGAACCGCGAAGACAATCCGGTTGTCCTTGTTCTGGAAGATATACGCCTTATCGTGATCGAAGAGCTTGGGGAAGACCAAATGGCTGCCCTGAACCAGCCGCACATGGTCTTTGTGGGTACCTTTCTTGGCCTTGCCCAGCACCTCATCCACCCAAGGTCCCGCGGCGTTCACAACGGTCTTTGCGCGCACGGTTTCCTCGCCTGAATCGCTGCTTAAAGTGGCGCACCATTGCCCGTTTTCGCGGGTCAGCCCGGTGCACTTCGTGCGCGTTGCGATCCGTGCGCCGCGCTCGGCAGCATCCATGCAGTTGAGCGCGACAAGCCGTGCGTCCTCGACCCAGCAATCGGAATACTCAAACCCGCTGACCAAACGGTCTTCGAGCGTCCTCGCATGAGCACCCTCGCGAAGGTTCACCGTCTTCGTCGCTGGCAGGAGTTTGCGCCCACCCAGATTGTCGTAGAGAAACAATCCCAACCGCAGCAGCCACTTGGGGCGAAGGCCCTTGTCATGGGGCAGGACAAACCGCATCGGCCACACGATGTGGGGCGCGATTCTAAGGATTCGTTCACGCTCAATCAGGCTTTCGCGCACAAGGCGAAATTCCATATGCTCAAGATATCGAAGCCCGCCGTGGATAAGCTTGGTCGAAGCGCTCGACGTGTGGCTGGCGAGATCATTCATCTCGACCAAAAGGACTTTAAGGCCGCGTCCGGCAGCATCGCGGGCAATGCCGGCACCGTTGATGCCCCCGCCAATAATCAGCAGATCATATTCAGGTGTTTGGGACATCAGGCCTCTTCGAGGTGGTAGATCAGGGCGCTATCAGGATGAAGCGGCGGGGTTTGCATACCGAATTGCATCAAGGCAGCGCCAGAGAAAACCGTGCCCTTCCTCATCAAATCGCAACTTTGAACAATGGATGGTTGATTGATGGAAGGGTCAACACCCGGCCACACGATCCGCACCCGGTATTGGCGCGCCTCATCAAGGCCTGCGAAGAACAACCGGTCAGGCGCTGTTCGGGGGCGCGATTCCAATAACGCATAACTGAACATTGCCTCAGCACGAGATGGCGAAACGACCCCCACAACATTGGCATGGGGCGCAGACGGGACACGGTGAAATGCGCCTGTGTGAAGCAGAGCGCGGTGCTTTTTATAAAGCGCGATCCCCTCGGCCAGAACCGCCCGGTCCGTTTCGCTTTCGTGGGCGAGATTAAGCTCCAATCCCATGTGGCCAAAGATGGCGCTCGCCACGCGAAATTGCATGGAGAAGCGGCGGCCGGTGATGTGGCACTTTTTTGGCCCCACATGGCTTCCCAACACGCGCAAGGGGAAGAAATAGGACGCACCTTTCTGAATTTGTTGGCGGTCGCGGGCATCGTTGTTGTCGGACGTCCAAATGCGGTCTGTGCGCCGAAGAATGCCGTAATCCGCTCTTCCCCCACCCGACGAACAGCTTTCAATCTCAAGGTTTGGGAACGCATCGCGCAGGCGATCGATCAGGCGATACACAGCGAGCGTTTGCAAATGCATCACCGCACGCCCACCCGTTTGCGCACCCCCACCGGGGTGGTGGCAATCGCGGTTCATATCCCACTTGATGTAGTCGATTTTATACTCATCCACGAGGGCCGCGATCTTTTCATAAAGGTAATCGGCCACCTCGGGCTTGCTAAGGTTCAAGGTCAGTTGATTGCGAAAGGCGATTGTATCGACACCGGGCGCATCGAGCACCCAATCGGGGTGAGCGCGGTACAGGTCACTGTCCGGATTGACCATTTCGGGTTCAAACCAAAGGCCAAACTCCATGCCAAGTTCGCGCACTTTGTTGACGATGGGGTGAAGGCCACGGGGATAGACGTCGGGCGAAACCCACCAATCGCCAAGCCCTGCCTTGTCGTTGCGGCGCGCGCCAAACCATCCATCATCGAGTACAAATCGTTCTGCGCCCACCGATGCGGCGAGCTTGGCAAGGTCGATGATGGTGCTTTGATCGTGGAAGAAATAGACCGCTTCCCAAGTGTTGAAGTGAACCGGGCGCGGTTTTGATGCGGTGCGCGTATCGAGGACTTCGCCGCTTAGATGCGCGTGAAAGGCACGGCTGACGGCGCCCACGCCCTGATTTGACCAAGTCGCCAAGAGATCAGGAGTGCCGTAACTTTCGCCAACAGCGAGCCGGATTTCACCCGGCCACAAAAGCTCTCCCATCTGCAAGGCGCAGCGGCCATCGGGCAAACGATCAACCCGCAAACGATGATTGCCGCTCCAGGCAAGGTGAAATCCGCAAGCAAGGCCGTGGGCTTCATTGGTGTCGGGCGTCTTTAGAATAAGCCCCGGAAAACACTCATGACTGGTGCGCCCTGCCATGTTTTCGCGCACATAACTGCCCTGAAATGCGCCAATTTCCTCGCGCTGAAATTCCCCGGCCCAGCGTCCTGAAAACCCCATGATCTCGCTCAATCGGAAGTCGAGCGGCAGGCACAGCGCTGCACACCAATCGACGGTGAGTTCCTTATCGCCGTGGTTTGTGATCCTGGTTCTAGAGGTCAAGACACCCGCGCTCTGATCAAGCAACAGCGTGTAATTCGCACCAACCTCAGTGCGCGCATCAAGGCAGTGGATCTCGACGCCCGGCCCCTCAAGGCTCCGCACACTTTCCACCCGCAGGTCAATCGCCCAATCTTCGCCATTTCGGCTCGCCAAAAGTCCCGCAGGCGCAAGGGTGCCAGTCGATAGCTCATTGGATAGCGTCAGAGCCCGTTCCTGCCCCGCGCTTCCATCGACATATTGCCATGCGGCAAGCGCCTTCAATTGCTCAGGATCAGCCCCCGCCAATTCAGGCCCGCAGTAGATGATTCTGGGTCGTTCACCTTGCCTTGCATCAACCATGACCAGCACGCCGCCACCCGAAAGGGTAAGCACGCCCTCATCCATCGATACCGGCTGCGTCGTCTCAACCATGCAAGAATTCCGTCCCATCAAAGCGCCATGTCCAGCACATCGGAACCTGAGCTAGCGTAGTTTGTGAGTGTTTTGAAAGGAGCGATGTGAAAGAGGAGTAAGAGCATCCCCTGCAAATTGCGCAAAAAACTTGCTGATTTGGGGCTAAGTTGGAAGAGTGAGATAGCAGCCGCTACGCTTGTCCAACACGCGCTCAGCAGCGCGCAAGGGAGAAGCAAACACAATGAATGTCGTACAGGTCGCCGTTTTCTTCGGGCTGATGGTGGCGCTTGCTTATGTCACATGGGCCAAGGTGGCCGCGGCAAAGGCTGCCAGTCATGCATCAGCCGATAAGGAAATCTTCCTTGCAGGCGGCGGGCTCAGTTGGTTCTTTGTAGCGGGCGCAATCACTCTTACCAACCTGTCCACCGATCAGCTTGTCGGGATGAACGGGGCGCAGATGTTCCTGCTCGCGTGGTGGGAGATTGCCGGGTTTATCGGCCTGATGCTCCTCGCCTTTGTGTTTGTGCCAATTTACTATCGTAACAACTGCACCACGGTGACAGAGCTGCTTGAAAAGAAATACCAAGGCGGCAGCATTCGCACGGTTATCTCCGGGCTGTTTCTGGCGGGCAATATCTTCATCTATTTGCCAGCGGTCATTTATTCAGGCTCGCTTTTTCTCATGTCGCTGTTTGGGCTTGGCATCGATGAAACGGCGGTGTCAGGGATAGTTGAGCAAACCACACGCCGCGGCGTTGACCCAACCTTGCTGATGATCGCAGCCGTTTTTGCTATCGTCGGTGCTGCCTACGCAATCCTTGGCGGCCTTCGCGCGGTCGCTGTTCTGGACACTTACAGCGGGATTGGCATTCTGGGCTTGGCGCTGGTGGTGGTGTTTCTTGCCCTCCAAGCCATCGGGTTTGATTTTTCCGGCGTACCGACGGAGCGCCTTTCAATGGTGGGCGATAACAGCTCGCAAATCCCGTTCCACACGCTGTTCACGGGCATGATCTTCATCCAGATCTTCTATTGGTCCACCAATCAGAACATCACGCAAAAGGCATTGGCTGCACCCAATGTCAAAGAGGCACAAAAAGGGATTATGGCAGCCGCGATGATCCGCTTGCTGATCGTTCCGCCGATCGTGGTTGTGCCCGGCGTTGTCGCCTACAAGCTGTTTGGAGGCGTGGGCGATAAGGCCTATGGAATGCTGGTCGATCAGGTCTTGCCCAGTTGGACCAGCGGCCTGTTTGCAGCAATGATCGCCGCAGCCGTTCTCACAACCTATTCCGCCGTAATGAACGCCACCATCACGCTGTGGTCGGTCGACTTTCACCGTAAATTTATCAACGAGGAAGTCGACGTGGTAAAACTCAACCGCAAGGTCGGGATTGGCGCAATGGTGCTTTCAATCGCGCTCGTGCCGCTTTACGCCAATGCAGAGAGCATTATCGACCTTTTGCAACAGCTGAACGGTCTTCTGTCCATGCCCATCCTGTCAGCCTTTGCCGCTGCATTGTTGTTCCGAAATATGGACGCACGCGCAGCGGTTGCAGGCCTTGTCTACGGGGTCGGTATCTACGCCTTCCATACCTTCTTCCTCTACACCGATAGAGACATCTGGGGCGGGACAACCTATTACCGATATCTCGGGCTTGATTGGTTGCACTATATCGACGTGATGGTCTTTGTCCTGTTCTCATCAATTGCAGTGGCGCTTATCACGAACAAAATCGTATTCAGGCAAAGTGCCCAGTTCATCGGATTTGGCCGCGCCAAGGCGGCGTGATGGTAAGAGCCCCTGCGCAATCAGCGGAGCACAAATTTGACGCCTTCATAGCAGCGCACTTCGTTCCCGCGCTCCAAATCACGGTTCTGCTCCCATAGATCGGTTTTTGCACTGGCTTCACCAGACTTACGCCTTTCCTCAAAAGCCAAAGCGAGCTTGAGCCGAGCGATCTTCTTATTCGCAAACTGCGAGCGCTGCTCTTGCGAGACGACCGATAGCCCGGTGGGTTCGTGCGTCGCACGCACTGCGCTGTCTGTCTTGTTGACGTGCTGGCCGCCCGGACCAGAGGCTCGAATGGCTTGGTACTTGATATCCCCCTCTTTCAATTGAGGGGTATCGCCGGGCGATGGCGCCAGACCGACCCCCACGTACCAATTCTTGCGCTTATGGCGTGGTCGAAAGGGGCTGTTCCCGATCCACCGGATCGTGCCCACCCGCTCGGCTGCAAAGTTCTCACACCCATCGCCTGTGATCGACAGCAAAAGAGAAGCCGCCTTCTCGTCCGCCTGCTCAAGCAGCTCGCATTGCAACCTTTGGCTGTTGGCTTCCTTTGCAAACACGCGGGCCAAATTGGCGACCACCCAGCGGCATTCGCCAGGCCCCTGCCCTGCAGAAATGTGCAAGATGACCTCTCTCATTTGCGCCTCGTTTTGTAAGTAATGACAGGGCGCAGCACAGCAATGACCGTGATAAGGCCCGCCTCTTCGAGGTCCGAGACGACCGTCTCGATATCCTTGTAGGCTTGCGGCGCCTCTTCAAATATCAACTGATTGTCCTCGCACAAAACCCTGCCGCCAAGCGCCGTTCTTTCAAGCTCGGCCAAAGTGACTTTCCGGCCCAGCCTTGCCTTCGCGCTGCTGCGCGGCCATTTGCGCCCTGCGCCGTGAGCGAGCGAGTGCAGTGCGACATCGGCATTCTCTGGCCTTGGACAAACCAGATAGGTCATGCTCCCGCGCGAACCGGGAATGACGATGGGGCCCTTATCAGCGGGTGCTGCGCCTTTCCGGTGGAGCCAACCGTCCCGGTGCCTGGTCAGGCTGTTATGGAATATATCCAGCTTCAACTCAGCATCAGCGCCAAGCTTTGCAAGAAAGCGATTGGCGATGATGTCCCGGTTGAGCCTCGCCCATGTCATTGCTTGATCATGCCGGGTCAAATAGTGCGCGAACGCATCGCTAGCGATGTTCAAGCCTTCTGCATTGAACCGCCGGGTGTGATCCTCTTGGACCGCGTGCCCCAGACCTCTTGACCCGCTATGAACCAGCAGAAAGAGCAGCGACTTATCGAGCCCCATCTGGGTAAAGCGCTCATCATCGATGATCGCCTCGACCTTCTGAAACTCGGCAAAGTGATTGCCGCCACCAATGGTCCCCAAGGCTTCTCCTGCAAGGTGCAGGGGCAGCCCCGCCTGCTCAAGCGCGCTAATCTGATTACCGGCCCAGGGTTGATCCAAGCCGGTGAGCTTTTTAACCGCCCGATCCAGCTTGAATTTGCCTGCATTGATGTCAGTTTGCCAAAGCGCCATGCCGCAGCCGATATCATTGCCAATCAAATGCGGGTGGGCGTGGGTGCTGGACCAGAACGCTGCGCCAATGGGGATCCCTCGCCCGGCGTGCAGGTCGGGGAGCCCAACAGCGCGCTCGATCCCCTCAAGCTGCGCGGTTCGGTGTAATTGATCGATGGCCGACTGCTCAATCCAATTGCGGGCGGAGGCAATAATCTGAACATTATTGGTCATCACATGTCTCCCCCACAATTGTGCAGCCCATGGCGTTTCAACGCCTTGCTCGAAAGCTGAGCCATCTTGACGACTTTCCATCGCTCATGCGTTTCCCACTGCTTCTCGATAAGCTCGAAACGCAGATGGGGGGCACCACATTTCGGGTCGCGGTCCAGCTCGCAGTGGAACCAGAGCCCCTTGCGCTTGATCAGGATCGAAGTTTCGCAAAGCCGCTTGAAATCAGCAAAAGGCCCTTGGGGATAGCAGGTACAGACGCGGACAAAGGCATGCCGTCCTGGCAGCCCAAGCGCACTGCGAAGAGCATTCGTTTCCTTGATAATGCCATCGTCGGGATCGACATAAAGGTCCGGCCACCACGAATCGAGAGGCTGCGCGCCGCGCCATTTGTGCTGGCCAAGCCACGTACCTTGCCTGTCTACGCGAACGCGCACCATGATGAAGTCTTCCACGTGCTCGCGCACATGCATCTTCACGGTGCTACCTGTATCGAGAGACTGGCATATCTCACTGAAAACATCATCCCACCGGCGGCCGCGTTGCTTATTCAAATAGCGCTTTAGCGGTGCGAGGTTTTCGCTGAGGGATTTCGTGTACGGCGCTTCTTCCCATGCGTGCCGCTTGTGTCCTACGAATTTGCGAGCAACATTTCTGTCCTTTTTAAGCTTTACCGCAGGGGCATGACGAGACGCCCACCGCGGGCGTTCCACGATGACTTTGAACATATCAGCACGCATGGCCTGTCTCCCCGCTCTTGAATGAGAAGGAGGCCAGTGTCAGCCGACGAATGTGAGTAACGACCGCGCGTATATTACGGCGGCTAAAACCAGTTAGGTGAGCGCGCCCACCTTGGATCGAATTGCCCATGACAATTGTTCCTGAGTATCAAATTTTAATGAAGTGATTGCGTCGTGATGCGCTGTGTTTTGCATGATGCATTCCCTTCTTTGATAATGAACAATTTCGCGGTGGCAGCGCTATTATGGAAGGTTCCTTGAAAAAGCAAGCGCGCCTTGACGCCAGGCAGAGCGATTGCGCCAAATGCTTGTACGCAGGCGATTCGCGGAGCACGAGCCAAAGCCACCCTCCCAGTTAACGCTCGCGAAGAGTTTACATCTTGCGCCCCGGGTCGTGTTTTGCGCGTTCACTTAGTCTTAACGATCGCGTCACCCACACTTGCACCAATCCGCAAAATTCGGGGTGCATTTCGGCCCCTATGGCGAGCATGTTAACTTCTTAAAATCTTAACTAAGCCCATGAACCGCATCACCAACTCTCCCGGCTAAAACCACTGGCTAACGAGATGGAATAGTTCTGTCCGGGGGAATTTTTTGGTGTTCTTTATGAAAGCTCAACTCGCACGCAGCACAGCAGGCATCGCTTTGGCCGTATCAGCCATGAGCGCCGCACACGCGAACGAAAACACAGCAGACATTGCCGTGGCATTCGACCCGTCTGTGACGACTGTCACTATCGCGCAGGAAGGCACACACGAAACTGAAAGCCCAGCGCTGCTTATTAGCGCGGTCGATCAAAAGCGGCTTGATGAAAGCATTGCGACAATCGAGATCGCAGCGCTTGAGGATGTGTCCAAGGTCGCTCTGAGCGATGATATCCAGCAGGCTATCTATGATGTAGACTTCACCAGCGATGGTGATGACGGCTTTGTGAATACCCCCATTCCCGCATTCGCACCGTTCCAGTCTGCAAACTCCAGCCCGATCATCAATGCTGTATCGCTTGGTTATGGCGATACCGCGGCACACTCTGCGACCTTTGGCCTTAGCCAGGACGCGCAGCAGGCCGTTTATAATGTCAACTTTGCTGGCGACCTTAGCGGCAGCCTGGTGTCCACCAACCTTCAGGTCCAAGGCGCGGCCGAAACCGGGATTGTAACCCTGCGCAGCCTTTCGCCTTTCTACGGTGATATCAACCCGTTCTGGGGTGACATCAATCCATTCTGGGGCGACATCAACCCGTTCTGGGGCGACATCAATCCGTTCTATGGCGATATCAATCCATTCTATGGTGATATCAGCCCGTTCTACGGCGACATCACCGCGTTCTGGGGCGATATCAACCCGTTCTACGGCGACATCATCGCATTTGACGCGAACCGGTTTGAATCGTTTGGCAACTTCTGGAACGTCCACCGTTCACAGATTCAAGCGGTGAACCAGAGCTTTGATGCGATCCAGCGCGACGTGCTTGGCAACATTGTACGCGACGGCACACCAAGCCTGATGATGAATGCTGTCAACGACCTGATCTCTCAGGCCGAAGGCCAGTTTGGTGCTGAATACACCGCACGCACAGGCAACGACTTCAGCGTTCTCGTCGACGAAATCTTCAGCCGTCACGGCTTTGACGTAAACAGCCGCGCAAGCCTCGAAGTGATGACCGCTGCCGAGCGCGGTGCGCTGCTTTTGGACTGGCACGATTCGATCAATCTGTATTCTGGCATTGATGCGGTTGACCACTGGATGGCGACCATCAACTGGACCCCGGAACTCACCCAGATCCAAGGCCGCGGCGCTGATACAATCATCGGTATTATCGACGGCAGCTTCTCGAACGACGCCGACCTTGGCAACAACATTATCTGGGCTGGCGGCTTTGACAATGAAGTTGGCGGTCACGGTGCCGGTGTTGCAAGCTTGATCGCAGGCGACCACGACGGTTTCGGTGTCATGGGCATCGCTCCTGATGTGAGCATCGCGACCTACAACCCGTTCAATCCAGAAGGCGGTTCGGGTTGGAATGAAGTGGCTGAAGGCATCCTCGCGATGCAGCCGGGCAATATGCAAGGTGCCAATGCGGTCGGTCGCACCAGCATCATCAACATGTCGCTTGGCGAAAAAGGCTGGGTCATTCCGCAAGCCATGGCTGACATGTTCGCGCGCACTGACATTCAAAGCGTCAACCGCGACACGCTGTATGTGATTGCTGCTGGTAACGAAGGCATTACCCAAACAACTGACATCGAATGGCGCTACGGCGAAAACGCAGCGAGCACGATCTTTGTTGGCTCGATCAATCCGATGGGCGAAATCTCGTCCTTCTCTAACCGTCCAGGCAGCACTTGCCTGCTCGATAACGGCGTATGCAATGCCGGCAACGAGCTTTACCTGCGCACGGTTGTTGCGCCGGGTGAAATGCTGCTTTTGTCCGATGGTCACGGCGGTGTGACACGCCATAACGGCACATCGTTTGCTGCTCCCCTTGTGTCGGGCGCAGTTGCCCTTTTGCATGACCGTTGGCCCTGGCTTTCGCAGGCTCCCGAAGCTTCGGCTCAGATCATCTTCCGCTCCGCCCGCGATCTGGGCGCGCCGGGACCGGACGAAGTCTATGGTTGGGGCCTTCTCGACGTGACCGCATCGCAGTCACCGCTCGACTTCAATTCGATGTCCTTCACCATGTTCCGCTGGAGCAGTCTATTTAAGCGCATGATGCAGTCATCTGTTTCCGCAAACGAACTCTTCGCAGCTGGCATTCCGCTCCATTGGGAAACCGAAAATGCCTTTTTCACCGGCTTTGAAAATGTTGCAGGCACCTACCGCGATTTCTCAATCCCGGTTTCCTCGTTCACTTATGGTTCTCAAACAGATGCCCTTGGCCGCGGTAATGAGCGTTTTCAGGATTACGTGAGCCAACGTTTCACGAACTGGATCAAGAGCAAAGGCAGCGACAGCAACGGCAATGGCCGCGCCGGTTTCAGCGAGGTGCGCTCGAACGGTAATGAAATTGGCAACAGCTGGAACCTTCGAGTTGACGCCATGGCACCTCGTTTCGACCAACAGGGCAGCCTGCAAATGGTCCACAGCGCGGCGACACTGACCAGTCCCAAAGGCAACATGTCCTTCACGGTTGGCCACGGCCAAGGCGCGATGGCATTGTCGGGCTACCAGTTCGGTATCCAGAGCGATTACGATCCGATCACCGGCGGTGTTAACCCGCTGCTCGGTTTTGCCTCTGGCGAAACCTTTGCACAGGCCGGATACAAGATCCTGCCCTCGACCACCGTTCGCGTCGGCTTCTCGCAAAACCGCGAAAGCTGGGACGACCTTAGCAATAGCAACCCTCAGCAGGTGCTGCTCCAACGTCAATTTGGCGATCGTCCGGCTCAGGCTCTGACTTTCGACATTGAACAAAAGGTCAATGACAACATCAAGCTGGGCTTCCAGTACACGCTTCTGGACGAGGACAATGCTATCCTTGGTCAGCAAACCGGCTCCGATGCACTTTTGGGCAATGGCGCACGAACCGAAGCCATGACCGTATCTGCATCGTTTGACCTGGGCAGCGGCTTCTCGCTCGACATGTCAGCAACCGGTGCGCGCACTGAAACGTCTCGCGAACAATTCCTGACGAACGCAGGCGGCGTCATGAGCACCGCGGGCCAGATTTCGGCCACCAAACACGGAGTTCTGTCAAACCGCGACACACTGCGTTTCTCACTTGCTCAACCACTTCAGGTTGAACGCGGTGAACTGCAATTCACCAGCGAGCAGGTAATCGACCGTCAAACCGGCGAACTTGGCATGGTGACGCAGACCTTCGGCATTCAAACCGAGCGCCGGATTACAGCAGAAGCGGTGTATTCTATGCCGTTAAGTACCAGGTCCGACTTCGCCTTATTCGGCAGGCATGTGTCGGCCGGAAACACTGCGAACGAGGCTGGCTTTGTGGTCGGCGGTAACTTCAACCTCAACTTCTAACTCACAGATACACCGAATTATTTTGTATTCTCAGGTTAAGAATTCTCAAAGGGGATTGAGGATGTTGAAGTCACAAACTCGTAAACTCACAAGCATCGCAGCCGCCACTGTCCTTTTCATTGGCGCGCCAGCCATGGCTCTTTCAAGTGCCGAAGAAGCCGCATTCGATAGTGAAATCGGCGAAGCACGCTCAAAGATGATGAGCCAATCAGCAGCAGCACTCGAGCACGCTCGCAACGCTCGCAAGATTGCTCGGGGTGAAAGCTCCAAGGCTCAAATGGCAAGGCTGACCGCAAGCTGGCTGGAAGCTGAGGCCTTGATGCGCCTCAATCGCTCCAGCGAAGCCTCACCGATTATCGAGGTAACGCTGAAAGAAGCAGCAGGCAGCTTTCATGGTTCAAAGCTGCACGCTGATCTGCTTCGTACACACGGCGGCATTAAAGCTCGCAGCGGACAATTCGCTGACGCATTGCCCGTCTTCAAGCAGGCGCAGGCCCTGTACGATACCCTTGGCGAGAAACGCAGCCAGGCGATTGTATTGCTGAACATCGGGTCGCTGTATTCAGGCGCTCGCCAGTTTGAGCATGCACTGATGTATTTTGAGCAAGGTCAGCAGGCGTTTCCAGAAGATCCTGCGCTGTCACTGTCAGCGCACAATAACATTGGAAATGCTCTGAAAGGACTGGCGCGTTACTCCGAGGCCGAAAGTGCATTTGCTTTGGCGCTTGAGACGGCGCCTGCGAAGGGCAGCCCTCTTCTCACCGCGCGTATTCTGACCAATATCGCAGCTGTTCAGGTCGCTGACGGACGTTCGCAAGAGGCCGAGGCAACCGCGCTCAAAGCAATGGAACTTGCGCAGGAACATGCGCCTGATTGGGCCCGGTTTGTCGATGGCGTGCTTGCTCAGGTCGAAATGACAAACGGCGATCTCGACATAGCGAAAGCGCATATCGAGCGCGCATTCGAAGGCGAAAACCTTGAGGCAACGGCCGCACATTTTCGGGATTTTCACGAGACAGCCGCTGAACTTTACACGCAGCTTGGTGATCAAAACCAAAGCGACCTGCACAAGTCCGCATTGGCAAGACTGAATGCCAAGGTTGCCCAGCTTGAAGGTTAATTCAAACCGACTCGCACATTAACCAGATGTTCGAGAATACAAGTCATTAGTCGCGAAGGAAAATGTTTAGCAGCGGCATCGGAGGCAAGCGTAGCAACTCCCTCTCTTGCAAAGCTGAAATTGGGAAACGAGTTGGGGCCTAGTCGCTGAGCGGTTGGCAACCGGGGAGAATTGCAATGACAAAGAAAAGCGCACAGCGCTGGGCAATTCTTGCCACACCGGTTCTATTGGCGATTGCATCGCCTGCCCTGGCAACTTCCGCCGACGATCAAGCCGCATTCGAAGCCGCCATTGGTGAAGCGAAATCCATGATGATGGCTGATTCTGCCGCTGCTTTGAAAAGTGCGCAAAAAGCAGAACGCCTTGTCATTGGCGAAAGCGAAGAAGCGGAAAAAGCGCGCCTTACGGCACAATGGCTTAAAGGCGAGGCACTGATGCGCCTCAACCGCGCGGACGAAGCGGCGCAGACCATCAGGTCGGCCATCACGGAAATTGCCGCCAACTTCCCT
This sequence comes from Erythrobacter longus, assembly GCF_000715015.1. Taxonomy (GTDB): domain Bacteria; phylum Pseudomonadota; class Alphaproteobacteria; order Sphingomonadales; family Sphingomonadaceae; genus Erythrobacter; species Erythrobacter longus. The sequence continues at coordinate 605,231 of NZ_JMIW01000003.1, read as the reverse complement.
GGCTCCAAACTTCACGCCGATCTGTTGCGCTCAGAAGCGAGCCTGAAGGTGAGCCAGGGCGATTACGGCGATGCGCTATCGTGCTTTCTTGAAGCACACGAACTGTACGAAGCATTGGGCGAAGAGCGTAGCCGCGCAATTGTTCTCCAGAACATCGGCTCGCTTTATTCTGATGCAGGCGATTACGAACGGGTGCTGCGCTATTACAAACAAGCGAAAGCTGCGTTTCCACAGGACAAGTCTCTCTCGCTTTCAGCGCACAATAACACCGGGAATGCGCTGAAAGAGCTGGGCCGTTACGAAGAGGCTGAGGCGGAATTCCAAGAGGCATTGAGCGTTTCAATGGAGATGGATAGCCCCCTTCTCGAAGCTCGCATCCTCACCAACATCGCATCGGCGCAATATCTTGCTGGCAACCTTGATGCAGCCGATCAGTCGATCAAGCGGGCCAACGCCATTGCATCGAACAGCGCACCGGAATGGCTCACATTTGTTTACGGCGTAAGGGGCCAGATCGCGCTTGCCAGAGGCGATGCCGGAACTGCGCGGATGTATTTTGGCCGCACTTTTGAAGGCGAAGACCTCTCTTCGACATCGCCCTATTTCCGGGACTTTCACGAGACGGCGTATCAGGCGTATTCTAAGTCTGAAAACTACAAGCTCGCTTTGCAGCATCTTGCCGCCTTTAACCGGATTGATGGCGAGGCGGCCAAAATTTCTTCGACCGCGAACAACGCGCTTCTCGCAGCGCGATTTGATGCCGCCAACCGCGAGCTTCGGATTGAAAAGCTTTCACTGGAAAAAGCGGCGAACGAAGCAGAGCTCAACAGCACGCAGCAACAGGTCATCCTGCTATCGGTCGCAATTGCATTCGTGATCCTTGCGTTCCTTGCCGCGCTATTGTCTCTGAGAGCCGTGAGCCGAAGCCGCAAGCAGATCGAGGAAGCGAACGAAAAGCTTACCCATGTTATCCAACACGACAGCCTGACCGAGCTTTATGCACGCGACCATTTCCGCACGCTCCTCGACAGCCGAATTGCTGCAAGTGTAAAAACCGGTGATACCCCGATCCTTGCGTTCATCGACCTTGATCGGTTTAAGCAGGTGAACGACGTCTTTGGTCACGCCGCAGGTGACCAGCTTCTTGAACAGGTTGCAGATCGTTTCCGCGAAGCGGCTGGCGAAGACGCTGTCATTGGCCGTTTGGGCGGTGATGAATTCGCACTTCTTCTGCCTGAAGCCTCGACCATTGATGAAGCGATCGAATTGTCCAACGACATCATCGACAAAGTGTGCGAGCCATTTGTGATCGATGGCTTTGAAATCCTGATCGGGGCGTCAATTGGGCTTGCCCAAAACACCGATGCGGTAAACTCAAGTGTCCACATGACCAATGCCGACTTGGCGCTGTATGCGGCAAAGGATCGCGGCCGTGGAACCTGTGTGGTTTACGAACCGGCTATGCGGGAAAAACTTGAAGATCGCTCAAGCCTCGAAAAAGACTTGGAAAGCGCTCTTGAGAAGGGACAGTTCTCGATTTGTTATCAACCTATCGTCAGGGACAATGGCGATGAGGTGATGTGTTTCGAAGCCTTGATGCGGTGGAAACATCCAGAGCGCGGCATTGTCTCACCAGAGATATTCATTCCCGTCGCAGAAGAATGTCGCCTCATTGACCGACTGGGTGCCTGGATGCTTCGAGCGGCATGCAGTGAAGCAGCAAGCTGGTCAGACGACGTCAAACTGGCCGTTAATGTCTCCACCCTTCAGATGAGCGACCCGCATTTCTTGCAGACAGTCGCACAGGCACTGGCTGCTAGCGGCCTCAACCCCAATCGGCTTGTGCTGGAACTCACTGAGAGCCTCGTGCTTGAAATGGATGCGCAGATTGAGCAGCTCCTCCAAAGCCTGCAGACTTTGGGCGTCTCTTTTGCGCTTGATGATTTTGGCCGCGGGTATTCCTCGCTCAACTACATCGACAAGATGGACTTCTCGATGATCAAGATCGACCGTGAGTTCGTTCAAGCTGCCGCCGCCGGTTCACAGCGCAGCCAGGCTGTTGTGTCAGCGATTGTTGCTCTTGCACAATCGCTTGAAATTGACGTCACGGCAGAGGGGATCGAGCAAGAGGAACAGGCCAAGGCGATGGCGGAGCTTGGGTGCAATTGCTTCCAGGGGTTCTATTTCGGGCGCCCTCAACGCAATGTTCGTCAGTTTGCCGAAAACAGTGCGCCCCTTGCAAAAAGAGCCGCTGCTTGAAGTCTGCAAAGCCTGCAAACGCGGGCAAATAGAGGGTATTCGCGCCCCTACCCGTAAACCTCGCCAACCAATTGCAATTCCGGTGGAAAGAGGCCTGGTGCCCCGGGTGCAAAGCCTGCCTCACTATTAGAATTGCCCCATGGCCCTGTTGCCGGAAGGAGCCCAACAGCGCTCTCAGGCGGGAGTATGGCAGCAACCGATTGGTCCAATGCCAAGGCTGCCCCATCGGTCTGCTGTGTAAACCAAGTACCAAAAGTGCCCGCGTCAAAGCCATTGCTTGTGAGGTATTCTCTCACCTCTTCTTCGCTCTGATAATTGGCGTATCGGATATTGCCATCTGCATGCATCAGCGCCCTTAGATAGGCTGTGCCATCGGTGAGCGCGAAATAGACCTCCTGAATGCCGTCGCCGTCATAGTCATCAGCGCCCAGCACCCGGTTGATGTTTTCAATCTGCAAATCGTTTTGGAAGCGGCGTTGACTGTCAAAATCGCCGCCGGCCTCGACCGTGCCATCAGCGACCAGTGGGTCGATGTAGATACCAGCAACCCTAGTCTCTCCCGCCCAGCTGAAATCGTCGAAATACACAAGGCCGTCTGGTCCTGTACCAACTGTCGCAAAGCGGCCGATTTCGCGGTTGACCAGAATTTGGTCCTGATCCCCATCGCCGTTGATGTCTGAGGCACCAATCCAGAGCCATGAGCCGTCTCCGCCAAGAGTATTACCGTCAAAATCGCGAATGTTCTCCATGGCGGATTGATAGCTTGCAGGCGCAACCCCATCGAATGCAACCGACACGCCGGCCCCCGGTAGAAGACGCAAGAGCTCATCATCGAACCGAAGGAATTCGACCGCGCTCAAAGTGTCGGTGCCCTCTGGGCCCACGACAGTGAACTGGCCTGTGCTGGTTTGAGTGACCGTATATTGAGACCGCAGGCCAGCAACCACCGCTGTATCGACATTGCTGCCGCCATCGATCCTATCATCGCCAAGCCCACCGGAGAGGAAATCCACGCGGTTTCCGCCAATGAGGCTGTCATCACCGTCAAGGCCATAGAGGCGCGCGGAACGACCCCCTGCGATCAATTGGTCATTTTGGGTCCCGCCAAATACGGAAGTTTGCGTTAGTGTATCCGCGCCCGGCTCAATGATCGTGTAATCCGCCTCCCGGTCAGCAAGAACGACAACCCAAAGCCCGCCAAATTCAGCGATGCCAATGGTATCAAAGGCGGCATTCGACATGGCCGCAGCAAATTCGGCCTGGTTTTGCAGCTCGCTCAAAATGTCTGCCGGATCACCCGTTTCAGACGCCACAGCAAACAGAGCAAGGCGGCTCGCATCGGCGCTCTCGCCAATAAGCTCTTCGATCACGCCTCTGAACTGCTGGGTCAGCTGATTACCGTTTGACCAACCTTGCGCCCATCCACTGTCTGCCTCGGCAAGCGCTGCTGCAATGGCGTCATCGGTAAAGTTTGCAATCAGGTCAGTGGCTTTGCGGCTTGCAATCGACGAGAGCCCTGCGTCAAAATCGAGGAGTGCGCCTGTGCCTCGTTCGCCATTGATAAGACTGCCTACAGTCCTCTCAACGTCCGAAAGTCCATCGCCCGCAAATTCGCCCAATGCGAGGGTCAGAACCGCAGTGTTGCCAAGTGCGAGCGGATTGTTGTCGGTAAGCTGCGTGGCGAGATCAGCGCGGGTCAGCGTCTGCGCTTGGTTTGGCTGATACCCAAGATCAATGCCAGTTGTCAGAAAATGCGCATACGCGCTTCCAGCTGCACCACTTTGCAGAGCGGATAGAGCGTCAGGGTAAGTTTCAACGTACCATTGCTCATCGAATTGTACGAGCTCGGCTTCGTCGATCGAGAGCGCTGTTGTTCCGACCGATATTTCTCCAAACTCGCTCTCGGCAAATATTGATCGTGCGGCAAAGAAGTCGTAGAAATCGTATCCAAGTTGCCGCGCGTCGTCCTGTGTATCTTGAGTGTAAACCAACTCAGAGAAAACGACGCCTCCAATTGCAGCTCCTGCCCATGAGCCAACAACAAACCCTGTTACACCTCCTCCAAGGCCTCCGATCAGCCCCCCAACCGCTCGCCCGATCTGTGCACCGACGAAACCAGCAGCGGCGCCAGCAAGACTCTCAAACAGCTGACCGACACCTTCGCGTGCGCCCTGGCCAGGATCAGCAGTCTGCACAGCAAATAGAACTTCGATTCCAATATCTGCAGTTTCCAGCAATGGAAATGTCTTAGCAATCTTGAGGTCTACGATCTTTCGGGCGAACCTCTCGAACTCCACGTCATCCATCAAAATAGTAAGGGCTAAAAGGCCCTCCCAAGTTGATGGGTCAGAGAAATTAAGGACTGAAAGTCTTAGAATTTCGACGAATTCATCGAATGCTTGATCGACGATATCCTCCGGTGGAGGGCCGCCCGTGCTCGGCGGCGCAGGCGTCATCCCTATGTTTTCAACATTCAGAAGGTAATCACCACTCCCCCCAACCTCGCCCGAACCCACCCGGACGAAGAATGTCCCGCTTTCTGTCGCATCAAAAGTGATGGTGGCTTGTGAGCCTCCGCCGCCGCGCGCGTCGACGTCGTTGAAATTATCGGGATCGCGGATGGTCATGAACACCGATTGCAGCGCTTCTGCGCCCCTGCCCGCTTGTTCAAGGGAGAATTGATAGCGCTGCCCTGCGACAAGATCGACTGCGACCACGTCCTTGTCGCCTGCAACCTCAATCGACCCGCGAATTGAGCTGCCCAATGAAAGCGTCGGAATGCCGCTTGTTGCACCGCTATCACCGGGAAAGTCGGGGAAATCATCCGCTGGCGCTGGCGGAGCGCCCGGCTCGTCGGATTGGCCCGACGTGATATTATCAATGGAGAGGGTGTAGCCGCCCTGATCGTTGGGCTCCCCGCCTGTGCCAACCCTGATCCAGTAATTGCCCGTTTCTCCGGGGGTGAACTCGGTCGCAGTGGTCTGCCCGATCCGGCTGACTTGCAGCACGTTTGAGAAATTGGAAGGATCGCGGACCGTGAAAATGCCCAATGGCAGACCCTGCGCGGTGAGCTCTATCAGATACGTCTGCCCTGCCTCAAGACTGACAAGGAACACGTCCTTATCGCCATAGGTTCCATCATCGCTATCACGCGGGCCAATCTCACCGCTTATGGACGATCCCATAGCGAGCATGCCCACGCCGTTGACGCTGTCAAAGTCTCCGGGCTGATCGGCGTAATCGTCATTGCTTTGAGGGTTGGTCGGCGGCGTCTCAGTCGCGGTCACGACCAACGATAATGCCTCAATATTATTGCTGACATCGGTGTCGAGCTCATCGCCTGGCAGCGCAAGGATTTCGACCTCATAGCTGCCCACTGCAATGCTCGAAGGCACGACAATGCTTGCGCTTTCGTTGGTATCTATTTCCCCCGGATTAAGGGCACTTGTGTTACCGGATGCAAAAACCTGCGTCCCGTTTTCTGGGTTGATGAGATAACTGCCATCAGAAGTGTCGCGCAATCGGATAGCGACACTGGTCGCGCCAATCGCAAGATTGCCGATGTTCTCAATCTCCCAGCGGACGATGAGCGACTCGCCTTGTTCGACCGTTGTCTCGTCCAGCCTTGCGTTGATCACACGAAGGTCGGCCCCGGGTGGAGGGGGCGGAATCTCACCCTGCGAAGCGCGCAAGGTGTAGGCCCCGGTCTGCCCCTCCTGACCTGTCCCAACACGGATATAAAAGACACCGGATGATGGCGCGACGAACTCTAAATCAGTTGTTCGCCCTTCAGCGCTTTGCCCAAGACGTATGTTGAAGTCGTCGCCGTCCCGGATCGTGAACAGCCCATTTTGAAGGTCGCTGTCGCCTTCAAGCGTGAAGGTGTATCTTTGCCCTTCTTCCAAGGTGATTTGAAATACGTCGCGGTCACCGAAGGAATCGTCATTCGTATCCGGGCCGCTAATGACGCCGGACACATTGCCGCCCGGTTGCAGGCTTCCGATGGCGTTGATCGTATCATTGTCGCCCGGTTGATCGGCGAAATCGTCCTCGACCGTAATGAAGAAAATGATGCTGTTGTTGTTTTCATCAGCTTCGTCGATGACTTCGCCATCATCGACCCGGACCGCAAGCCCATAAACACCGGGCGAGAGATGCGTCGGGATTTCGAAAGATAGGCTTTCGTTGGTGTCCCTTTCACCTGCATCAAGAGATGTCGTGCGGTTCGTGTCCATCTGCTGCAAGGCATTATCAAACGAGAGGTGAACCGCAGCCGTGCTGGACGCTGCATTGCCGACACCGGTGTTCTGAACATCAATCTCCAACGATAGCGTATCGCCCGGTGCATAGGGTTGATTGACAAATTCCTGAGGATTGATGTCCTGCGAACCAACATCCAGATCGGTGATCTCTAAATCCGGATCCCCTGCTGGCCCATCAACATCGATAAAGAAAAGCGTGCTGTTATTGTCTTCGTTGCTTTCTGCGACCTGCGAGCGCGCGTCGATCACGACCAAAACAGTGTACCGGCCTGCTTGCAGGTCGGATGGCAGAGCGAAGGAGAGGCTCTCGCCAGTGTCAGAGCGACCAGCATCCAATGCATTGGTTGAATTGGAGCGCATCTCTCTAGGAACACCGTCAATCACCAGAAAGACAGCTGCCTCGCTCCTGCGAGCATCGCCTTGGCCAGCGTTCCTAATGTCGATTTCGAGGTCGACTACATCACCGCCGCGAAAAGATTGGCGAACCACCTCACCCAAATCCAGATCCTGTGACCCCACATCAACGTCTGAGATTTCCAGATCAGGCAGGTTTTCAGGCGTGGGCTGTAACGGGTCGCCAATGGCAAGGGATGCATTGCGCGCGGTGTTCGGCCCAAACGGGGGTAAGGGTGCGAAAGGTGCAGTTTCGGGGGCTACACCGTCCGGGTTTAGAGGAAACTCCCTGATTTAACCCGCCACGCCTGCCCCCAATTAAAAACACTTACAGGCTAACTAACAAACACAACCTACGTAAGAATACAAGGTGCGCATTGGCGGTACTTCAAATCAACAAATTGACCCTTGAGTATTTTCTTTTGGTGGGCCTGCTCAATAGAATGTGTTGGCTGATTACCCCCGCCGAGACCTAGGGTCCTGGCCCTAATTCAGTAGTGCCACAGGCGCTGACGGGGTACAGCCGAGAATAGCGAGCCCGCCAAAACGGTTCCACTGCGGTCGCGATGCTGGCACCGGCTGCTTCTTTCTCGCGATCCTTGGAGAGCGGGTGCAGCGAGCGCGGAACTGGAGCGATCTCGGTCTCTTGCCCCACAGGCGCTTTCCGCCTGCGACAGGACAATAGGACGCGATGTGCCCCATTGCCCCATTTGGCGTCTGCCCAGCTCCAGCTGATGAAAGCCTTGTGTTCGAATGCCTGCACAGCGATCCCCTGCATGCAGCATATCGAAGACAGACAAAAGAATGAGAGAGAGCGGCGCAGAATAGCCCCGGAAGATTTTTAACGCGCTAACCACCCGCCGTCTACGGCGAGAATGTGACCCTGGACATAGCGGGCCGCATCTGAGGCAAGGAATACAGCCGCTCCGCCAAGATCCGAAGGCTCGCCCCAACGCTGTGCTGGAATACGCTCAAGGATTTGCCGGTTGCGATCCTCATCGGCCTGCAGTGCGGCGGTGTTATTGGTCGCAATATAGCCAGGCGCAATTGCATTGACCGTGACGTTCTTTGACGCCCATTCGTTCGTAAGCAGCTTGGTCAGCCCACCGACGCCGCTCTTTGAAGCGGTATAGCTCGCGACCCGGATACCCCCTTGAAAAGTCAGCATTGAGGCGATGTTGATGATTGAACCGCCGCCTTGTCCGATCATCTGCCGTGCCGCCGCCTGACTGAGGAAAAACAGCACCTTCAGATTGGTATCGAGCACAGCGTCCCAATCATCCTCAGTGAAATCGAGCGCGTCATTGCGGCGGATAATGCCGGCATTGTTGACCAGAACATCGAGCCGCCCAAGGACATTAACCGTTTCCGAGACAATGCGATTGCACGGCTCGGTTGATGAGAGGTCTGCCTCAATCACGAGCGCACGGCGGCCAGCCTGCTCGATCAGGCCAATAGTTTCCGACGCATCACTGCGCGTGACCAAAGCAATGTCGGCGCCGGCCTGCGCCAAGGCAACGGCGATGCCCTGCCCTATGCCGGTATTGGCACCGGTCACGATTGCGACTTTTCCCGACAGATCGAACGGATTGTTAGTCATCAGCCTCTCCCGATTTCAGTGCGAGGAACGGGCCCTAAAGGCCGCGAATATAGGCGTTGATCTGTTCATCCTGAGAATTCGGATAGAAAAGCTCTGCGAACTTCTCGCCCGCAATTGCTCCTTTGAGCAGGTCCTGATCGACGTTTTTAAGGACTGTCAGCATATCGTGGCACGCCGCCGCTTTGAGATCGGCCAGCTTGCCGCGATTGACCTTCATGATCGCAGCGCGTTCTTTTGGATAGCCAAGCCCAGGCTCATTCTCGAACAGTTTGCGATAGCAGTCCTGAAGATTGAGCTCCGCCGCCCAGCCAAATCCCTTGGCATAAGGCATGGAAATCGCATTGCCGGCGTTGATCTGGCTGAACAAAAATGCATCCGTCGGATCAATTACGAGGCCGCAAAATACGCCCGGCATTGCATTGCAAGCGAGCATGGAACCCATGCCGGTTCCGCACCCGGTGACCACGAAATCCGCGGCCCCTGAATTGAGCAGAATGCCCGTGAGCAGACCGTTCATATTATAGGTGAGCGAAGCCTCATCTTCGGCGGTGTACATGCCGTAATTATGAACCTGATGGCCAAGCGGCTCAGCAACCGAGGTCAGCGCATCATGGATGATGGTGTTTTTTGCAGCCTGGCTGTTCTCTGTGATCAAAGCAATCTTCATGGCATTTCACTCTCTGGTTTGCTGGCGTGTTGACCCGTTTGACGGAACGCTTCATTGGGTTTGTCAAACTTTGGGTAACCGGTGTCATTTAGCGATGCAAGCGCTGTTTTCAGGTCACCCAATGCAGGTGCTTAATCGTCTGGCGGGGCGTTACGGAATCCCGCTTGATCAATTGCGATGGCAACAGGCATTCTGAGATCGGCGGATCAACCGGTTGAACCATCAGGCCAAATTCGGTTCCCTCCAGCGCGTCGAGGACGCCCTTCTGCACGTTCACAATAAACTACGTATTGGGCTAAGCGGGCTTGCCAACAATACGAAAGTCAGAATGCGGCTGGAAGTGCAAGCGAAAGCGCTGGCACAAAGGTGATCAGGGCGAGCGCGGCCAACAAAGTCAGGTAGAATGGCCAGATTGTTTTCACCATCGCAGGCACTTCGATCTTGCCGACGGCCGAGCCGACGAACAGAACAGAACCAACCGGAGGCGTAACCAGTCCAATCCCCAGATTGAGCATCAGGATGATTCCGAAATGCACCGGGTCAACGCCTGTTGTCATTGCTACGGGAAGGAAGATCGGAGTGGTGATCACGATCAACGGTGCCATATCCATGAATGTGCCAAGCAAAAGCAGCATCACATTGATGATAATGAGCGTGAGGATCGGGTTTTCCGTCATCAAGCCGATCAGACTGGCCAAAGCCGAAGGCACTTCGAGCAAAGCAAGAGCAAAGCCGAATGCGCTGGCCGCAGCGATCACGAACAGCACCATCGACGCGGTCCGCACCGATTTTTGCGCAGCTTCGATAAAGCCTTTCCAACCCAGGCTTCGATATACGAACGTTCCGATCAGAGCGGTATAGATTACCGCGATGGCTGAGCTTTCGGTGGGCGTGAAAAAGCCGCTAAGAATACCGCCCATGATGATTACGGCGGTCATCAATCCGGGAATGGCGTAAACGAAGGCAACGAAGAGTGCGCGCCAGCCCGGAAAGTGCCCTTTGGGAAGATTGCGCCTGCGTGCGATAAGCCAGGCGGTTAGCATCAACATTGCGCCAGTTAGAATGCCTGGGATTATGCCTGCCAGAAACAGATCCCCGATCGAAACGCCAATTCCAGAGGCCGCCGAATAAATTATCATGTTGTGCGAGGGCGGGATCAACAGCCCGACCACCGCCGCCGTCACCGTTACATTTACAGCGTAGTCCTTTGGGTACTTTTTCTCCTCCATTAGAGGAACCATAGTTGACCCGATGGCGGATGCGCTTGCGATGGCCGAACCCGATACAGCTCCGAACATCATGGATGCGCCAACATCAACAAGGCCCAGACCGCCCCGAACCCGGCCCAGTGCTGCGTCGGCAACTCGAACCAACCGATCCGCAATGCCAGAACGGTACATGAGATCGCCAGCGAAGATGAAAAACGGGATTGCCATCAATGTAAAGACGCTGATCCCGGCGGCCATGCGCTGAACGGCCACAACCAGCGGAATATCGATCACCATGAATGTGGCAAGCGCTGCGCCAAACAGTGCGAACGCAACCGGCACGCCAAGGAACAGCAGCAAGGCAAGCACACCGAGCAAGACGAGAATTTCCATCAGATATCCTCGCTTTCAGTGGTTTTGCCCTCACCCGCGCCGGCGCTCTCGCCCTCACGCACAAAGTGAAGAGCCGCAAAGACTGCAATAAGCAGGCCGCAAACCGGAACTGGAATATACGCAAAGCCCCGGCTGATCCCCAAAGCAGGGACAACGTGATCGCGCACCAACCAAACCAGCTGAGCGCCATAGACCAGAAGGACAGTTCCGCCGCCTGCGACGAGCGCGTGAATTACTCTGCGAACCATGCGGGCCCTGCCTTCAGAGAGGCTGTTTTCGAGCAGTGCAATGCGAATGTGAAAGCCCTCATATACGCCCGCTGCAGCGGCAAAGAAGACATACCAGATCATCAGGATCAAGGCCGCCTGTTCCGACCATGAGGGGCTATCGTTCAATACAAATCGACCGAACACCTGCCAGCCGATAATCGCTGTCATCAAGACCAACCCGGCCGCGCCAAGCTTGATCAGGAAATCCGATATTCGCTGCATCAATTTGTCCCTTTGCGAAGCGAAAGGATCCGGTCGACGAGGTCTTGTTGCTGCGGCGTATCAATAAAATCGCCCCACATGCCCATCATCTTTTCCGTGAAAGGCGCAGGATCAACTTCGTTCACCTCGACGCCGGATGCGAGCACGATCTCCATGCTCTTTGCGACCTGTGCATCCCATAGCTCACGCATATAGATGACCGATTGCTTGGCCGTATCGCGCACCAGTGCCTGATCGTCAGCGCTTAATTTGTCCCAGCTGATTTTGGACATCACGAACATTTCAGGCGCAAGCAAATGCCGCGTCAGGCTATAGTAGCGCGCAACTTCGAAGTGCTTTCCATTTTCGAAGGATGGCCAATTGTTTTCCGCGCCGTCGATCACTCCCTGTGCAAGCGATTGGTATACTTCATCAAGCGGCATTGGGACCGCGTCAGCGCCAAGCGAGTCAATCATTCCGATGTACAAATCAGAGCCCGGTACACGCAGTTTGAGACCCACCATGTCTTCGGGGGAGTTTATCGGTCCTCGTGTGTTGTAGAAAGACCGCGATCCGGAATCGTAAAAGCAAAGTCCGATGAGGCCATGCGGTTCAAGCGAGGCAAGGATTTCATCGCCTATGTCTCCGTCCATGGCGGTCCGCATGTGTTCGGTTGACTCAAACAGAAAAGGCAGCGCAGGCACTTTGGTCAGCGGCTCAATCGAATTGAGCGGCGCCAGATTGACACGGTTGAAATCCAGTCCGCCGAATGTCGTGATCTCCAGAGTATCGCGTTCATTACCCAATTGACCGCCAGCATACATTTTGACGCCCAATCGGCCATTGGTTTGCGCGCTCAAAGTCTCACCAAAACGGATGACGGCTTGAACCGTCGGATAGCCGAGCACATGCGTGTCTGTGGAGGTAAACAAGCTCGAAAAACGTCCATTGCAAGCCGCTAGCATCGCTAGCGAACCGCCGATCATCATGCGGCGCGAAATGGACATCACCTTGGAACTCGCGGTCCCATTTGCCTGGTCGTTCACGAGCTTGGCTCTGCGGCTATTAGCGACAAAGAGAACGATCCGTAGTCGCCAAAAGAGATGCGCGATTTTGCGCCTATTTCGGCCTCGTGAACACCTGTGATGGCGCCTGTGGAAATATGCGTGCCTGGTAGCATTTCGATGCCTTTGCGTTCACCGTGTGAAAGCAGGAAAGCGATAGTCTGATCGGCCGAGCCAATGACGTCACTGACGTCGCGCTCGCCGACACACCTATCATTGATCATGCACGTCACCGGAATTGAACCAAGGCCTCGCTCGCGCCAATCGACGATTTCGGGCCCTATTATCATGCCGTTGTTGTTGCCAAAATCGCTGATCACCGCAATCGGGCCAATCGCATTGATCGCTGGCAGCGGGCTGCTGGCGATTTCAGCCCCGATGAACATCCGGTCATGAGCACGCGTTGCCCCCAATTGCACGATAAGTTCGGGCTCAATTGCCGCAAAGCCGCCCATGAAGACGGGCATTTCAACGTGCCCGCCGTCGGTCACTGTCTTCACTGAACGAGAGAAAATCGGCCCAACCAGGCGGGTCTCGCCGAACCTGTCGATGAAAGCAGGCGGCACGCCGCCCACTTTCCATCCGACAACATCATCTTGCCACAACCCTCGGGAAAGGTCTTGAATCGAATAGGCTTCCCCGAAGGTTTGTGGAAGCATCCCGGGAAAGCCGGGCAGGGCCTTGGCTGATTGTCTTGCCCTTACCAGAACCCGGGATATTTCCCCGAGCCTTTCCTGGGCAGCCAAGTCCTGCGTATCCATGCTTTCCTCGTTTAGCTCAGCTTCGTTCAAAACCGGACATTCGCACCAAACGTAATCCGGCGGTCTGGCAAACCCTGGAAGCAGAATTGTGCCCCATCGTTCACGCAGAACTGCTCAATATCGTCTTTCATCAGGTTTACACCCTCAACACCGATATTGATGTAATCCGTCAGGTCATAGCTGATGCTCGCGTTAAGCTGTCCGCGTGCACCGGTGACTGTTGGGAAACCAAGCGTACTGCCGAGCGAGGCACCGCCAGCGGTATCAAGGGTACGGAACGAGTCACGCCAAGTGTAGCGTGCCCGTGCCGACAGCCCATATTTCTCATAGAACAGCGTGACGTTGTACGCGTTCTTCGAGAAATCCAGCAGGCCTTGAACAGCTGTGAATGGACCGGTCAGACCACTGCTCGATTCAAGGATTGTGGTGCCGCGTGCCGAGGATTGGTTCACAGCTTCGCCGCCGCTAAAATCCTGATAGGTGTAGTTCGCGACAACACCAAAGCCCGAAGCAAAGCCCAAGGTGTCCTCAAAACTGGAGAGGTCATACTGGAATGCAACTTCGATACCCTTTTGCTTGGTCGTCGAGCTGTCGTTGGTTTGGGTCAGGAGATCGACACAGATACCTTGCTCGGAAATACCGGTCACAAAGACGCCTTGGTCTGCAATGGGGTTGAAAATACCACCGCCTTCGCAAGGTGGGGTAATGTCTTTCAAGCCGCTTGAACCGCCCGGCCTGACCTCTGCTTCATCAAGCTGTGTTACGAAGATATTCGTCCGCTCTTTGTAGAACGCACCGACGCTTAGCACGGCTGCTGGAGCAAAATACCATGCCAGAGACGCATCATACGATGTTACCGTTTCCGGTGCGAGATTGGGGTTACCAACCCGGACAGGAGCGGTTGAGCTCGTGCCGAAAGAAACCGAGGATGAAAGGTCATTAAAGTCAGGACGGTTGATGTCCTCACCCCAGCTGGCCCGCAATACGAGGTCATCGGTCAGATCGGCGATCACGTTCAGGCGCGGCAAGAATTCTGTGTAGTTACCTCGTGTGGTAACCGATGTTACCGTGCCGTCCGGGAATACGGTGTTACCGACAGAAGCAATTGCTGTATCGACCCAGCGAGCACCGATATTACCGCGAACAACCCCGAATTCGAAGTTCACCTGCCCGTAAACGGCATGCGTGGTTTCATCGATGTCGAAAAACGCGTCTGGTGACGCCGAAGGCTCACCGATAACAACGCCGTTCTCGGTTTGCAGGAACGCCGCCTGAATAGCATCCAGCGTGCCTTCGGGATCGCTAAAGGAGCGGTCTGGATCAATGAGCAGAAAGTTACGGAAGGCCAGGGTACGGCCATCGGCATCGCCAAAATTGCTAGGCCCTGGAACCAGCAGATCAGCGAACAGTGATCCATTCGGGCTATCGAACAAACGGCTAAAGCCGCTCGTTGTACCGATATCATTAAACGTGCTTGATCGCTTGCTGTAGCGGTACCCTGCGTCAACAGAGGTGATGAAACCGGTCAGGTCTTCCAGATCAAGCGACGTATCAATCCGCGCAGCATTTTCCGCATTGTCGATCGTATCGCGGCCAACCGTTACGGCGTCCAGCACCACATTGCTGGGATCCAGCAACTGTTCGATGGTCGGCGCAAACGGCGAATCAAAATTGATGCCGAATGCCAGTGACCCGCCAGACAGATCATAACGAAACGGAACCGCGTTATCGTTGCTGGTGTTGTTAGTCGGGTTACCATTCGCGTCCAGACGGTTGAGCGGCGCGTTCGGATTGATGAAGTTCAGCGTGGTGCTGAGGTTTGGATTGACTGTGCTCGATGTTGTGCGTGATGCCTCAATCCGCGCCGAAAAACGGCCAGCGCTGAACTCGGTACCCAGAATGTAAAGCTGGCTGGTCGTCAGACGCGCGCCCGTGTCGCTCGAGAAGCGCAAGTTCGGATCGTCATCATCGCTGGCCAGATTGGGCGCAATCGTGCCGGTGAGCGCGCCCTGTATGGAGCCCAAGTCGACACCGTCCAGCGTTCCGTAGTTGATAGTCTCAAACGCATCAGGAACGTTATTGAAAAGGACCGAGCTAACTCCCGATGCCTGAATGCGGGAACTGTCCTGACGACGTTCTTGGTCGCTGATGATTGTGTCAAAATAGAATTTCAAATTGTTCGATGGCGCATACTCAAGCGTTCCGGCAAAGTTGATTGTCTCATATTCAAAATTCTCAAGTTCCTGATTGAGGAACTGGATGCCAATGAAATCGAAATTAGGACCCGGATTGCCTGCCGAATCGACGACGCTGCCTTGCGGAACTAGCGTGTCGCGATCAACGCGCGGACGGAATGATGTGGCCTCCTGCTCGGCATAGCTGCCGCTCAGGACGATGCCGATTTCACCAATGCCCGTGTCCCAGCTGTTGCCGAAGCTTCCGGAGATGCGCGGTGAAACGCTGTCGGATAGTTCGCTGTATTCTCCCTGGACCCGGAAAGCGACCAGGCGCTCGGTCAAGTCCAATGGTCGAATGGTCCGCAAGTTGATTGTACCGCCGACAGAACCTTCAATGGTTTGTGCGGTTGGAGATTTGGTCACTTCCAAAGAGGCGATGATCGCCGCGTTGACGTCTTCAAAGTCGATGCCACCCCGGCCAGTACCAGAGCCAACGGTTCCGACACCGTTGATTTCGGTTCTATTGTCATTCGTACCGCGAATCTGGACACCAGACCCAACGCCGGCCCGGCGGGTGATTTGAACACCCGGAATATTCTCCAATACCTCTGCGAGGTTCTGATCGGGCAGCTTGCCGATATCCTCGGCCTGGATGACTTCAACCAGGCTGTCCGCATTTCGCTGCTCATTAAGCGCGCTTGCAAGCGAGGACAGAATGCCCGTAACGACGATTGCATTGCCTTCAACTTGCGCTTCAGGATTGGCAACTGGTTCCTCCTCTGCGTCTTGCGCAAAGGCAGTGGCAGGCAGACCCAAGGCAATGGTTGATGCAAGCAAAGCGCAGCGCATTTTTGTGACGCGCACGCCAGATTTTCTCGCCGAACGAGCAGCTAGTGAACTCATGATTCTCTCCCATGTTTCTGCACACTCCCACATGCAGACCGGTTTATGACACCGGTTACCACGATAATTGACACCGGTGCCAATGAACGTCAATACCCATGATGAAAAAGATAGTAAGAGCGTTCAAAAGGGTGAGTAGGATGTTGGGTTTACGTATTTTTATCAAGAGTTTAAGCTGCGCCCCAATGGCCCTGTTGGCCTGTGGCGCGCCCTTGGTCGCGCAAGAAATACCCCGAATTCTTGGTGATCAGAAAACCGAGGCGCAATACCCGCTTCCCGACTTTTCCTTTGCCGGATATGGCTTTGGCGTTCAGCCTATACCTGCAGTCGACAACGTCCTTGATGTCGCAGACTACGGGGCAATTCCCGATGATGGTAAGGACGATAGCGTAGCCCTCAAGGCAGCGCTCGCCGCAGCGCATGAAATGGCCGGGCCAGTCCGCGTCCAGTTGCAGCAAGGTCGCTACATTCTAAGCGAGATTTTATGGATCGAGAAAAGCGGCATTGTCTTGTCCGGCATCGGTTCAGACGACGGTGGGACGCAGCTCTACATGCCCCGCCCACTCAACCAGATGGATGACGGCGGCGCGCTCAAAGAGGTCAGGGAATACTTGGCTGAAGAAGACAAATACGAGCGGCAACCGGATGCAAATCTCAACGTGCTTTTCTCGGAATACAGCTGGAGCGCCGGCTTCATATGGGTTCGCTATCCTGGCGGTCGGCATGCCACCTACAAAGAGAGCTACGACCGACCGATTGAGACTGTCAGCTCGATCAGCCAAGGAACTCAGTTCACGCGTGAGGTCACGGTGGCAAACCCCGATCAGCTGAACGTGGGCGACGTGCTGCAAATTCATTGGCACAATCGTCAAGGCCCGGACGGGGCGCTCATCAAATCGCTTTATGGCGATACCGATTTGAAGGTCGGGAGCCGGCATTGGGAAATGCCTGATCGTCCGCTGGTGCGTCAGGCAACGCGGATCGAGGCCATTGACGGCAATCGCGTAACAATTGCCGATCCATTGCTGCATGACATAAATAATCAGCTACCGGCCTATTTTGCGCGCTGGGACCACCTTTCCAATGTCGGCATTCAGGACCTGGCCCTGACCTTTCCGGAAAACCCCTATTTTGGTCACCATAATGAAGCGGGCTATAACGGAATATATTTCACCGGTGTGCACAACGGTTGGGTCCGCAATGTACGCATCAGCGACGCGGATGCAGGCATACTCACCGATGACGCCGCGAACGTGACGATTGCGAATGTCGTTACCGATGGCAAACACAAGGCCCATTACGGTGTGCATATTGGTAATGTGCATAATGTGTTGGTTGAAGAACTGACAGTTTTCAATCCGACCGAGCACACATTCAGTTTCAACACTCAGGCGACAAAGTCGGTCTACAAAGACTCGGTCGCTTGGCATCAGCCCACTCTTGACCAACACGCAGGGGCGAACCATCAAAATCTGTATGACCGGATCACAGTGCACGTCGTCGCTGACCAGATCACCGACGATGGCAAGCCGATGTATGACCTATTCAAGGCTGGAGGTGCCGGATACTGGAACCCTGGCCATGGTCGCTATAACACCACGTGGAACCTACAGGTGATCGCCAAGGGCAATGTCCCACCCGGCAGCCCGCTCGTGCTGCTCGCCGGTTCGGAAGGCCCTGATGCAAGGGTCGTCAGCCTGTACGGGAACCGGGAGATCGAGCTCGATTTCACGCCCGCTCCCTATCTCGAAATGCTGAACGAAGAGATCACCTCGGTCTCCTCGCTGTATGAGTACCAGCTTGGCAAACGCTAGATGCACGCTGCCTGCGGTTTGGCTAAAGCGAACAAACAGATTGAATGTCGGCCAAATGCAATATTTGGTAGCGGAGGAGGGACACGCATTACCCTAATAAGCATCAGTTATTGCATGCTTTTCCACTCTTCAGTCGGGGCGATACCCCCAACTGTACCCCCATCTGCGACGAACCGTTTCTAAATCTCGCCAAGCCGCTGGAGCGAAGCAGCATAGCTTATTAGGACCATGACCCCACTTCTATGTCTGCTTCGCGCCCCAATTCCAGACATCGGCGAGTCGTCACCAAATCTCCAAAAGCCGACGTTTCACCTGAACTGGACGATGGCGTCTCTGCGCAAGCGTAATACGCCCATTTGCTCTCCCAGGTAGGTCTAAGGACGAAAATCCAAGCCGAAAACCGCGACCCTGATTGCATGACCCATTCGGTCGGACAGTGCCTCGGCTTTTTGGCTTAAGAAACTGAGCAGCTCTTCGAACGACAACATTTTTCCAGTATCCGGGTGTTTCCAGTGCCGGTCCTGCGCCAAGGTGATGAGCAGGCATCCTGCGCGGCAATTGTCATGCTGCATATATTTTCCGACCAGCTGGCCTTCGAGCGCCGATATCAAATCCTTCACAGAATATCCGTTGTTACCGAGCTTCACCTCGATGACAGCCTGCTGTTCGCTGCGGACGGACAATAACCGAATATCGGTTTCCTTGGAATCGACAACCATTGCCTCACGATCGATCCGATAGGCGTTGTTGGCGCGTTCCTGCAGACGCTTTGCAAGATAGACCTGCATTTCCGCCTCCTGATCGATGCCGGCCAACACCGGGCGGTCGGAGAACTCATGCGCAGTAATATCGTGCTCAAGATCGCTCAGGCGATCCATCATCAATGCGAACATCCCGTCGCGGTCAGCAGGAGGCGCTTCGCCATACTTATCGAGATTGGTCAGTTCGCTATCGAGCAGCGGTGGCCCCTCCGCTTCCGCTGCCGCCGTTTCGCGCGCCAGTTGATGGATGCGGTCTCGAAAATGGGTGAACAGCGGGTCATCGCGCATGGCGAGCTTGATCTTCCAGGCTGTAGGCCCGTCCTGATTCAGCAGCGAGAGTAAGACCGCATCGCGCCCACGCTGCGCATCGTCGCGGGCGGTCGGGCTGTAGGTGCCACCGCCAACACGATCTATGTCATTCTTGCGATCGATTTCGGTATAGGCGAGCCGAAGGAGTTTATGCAGCAACTCGGGTGAATAGGCATCGCTGTCCAGATTCGGAGCAAATCGCACGTTGCGCTGTTCTCCGATTCCGGCGAACAGGTTTTCGCAAAACTCGTACCGCTTTTCGCCGTCCAGCTTAGCCAGACCCAATTCGATTGCGTCTATGCCGGATTCCGGCGCTATACGGAGCAGCGCGTTTACCCAAAGTAGCGCGAACGGCTGATCCAGACCGGCGTGCAGATGACGAATTGCCAGTGCTGCCAGTTCTTCATCTGCGTGCCCTTGCCCATGTCGAAGCCGCAGGTCGATCGCCCGGTTGAGGTGCTCATATATGCTGTTCTGCTCGCTTTCATCGGAAAAGGAACAGTCGGTTGTTGAAAGCCAATCCCAGACGCGCGGTGCAAAAAATCGCTGCACGACTTCGTCTGCATTCGCAAAATCAGAGAGCAGATCGGGGAAGGTGAAGCTAGCGGCGTCGTTGAGTTGATCGGTCAGTTCGGTGCCCAAGATGCGATCGACCTCATCCGGCCACCTTTTGACGAGGTCGGTAGTCCAAGACGGCACGCCGTTGAGTTCCAGTGGGGCATAACGGGCAGCGATCTTGGCTTCTTTGCTGGTCAGCCGCTCGGTCCAGTCTTCTCCGGTTGTAGCCTCGGCGTAAACGCCGGCAAGGCCCATGATCCAGTGCGACCAAATGGTGTTACGCTCATCCTCTTTACGCTCGCTACGCAGCGGGATCGTGAGTGTACGCCAATAGTCGCGAAACGCTTGTTCGACGCGATCAGCTATTTCCGCGCTGAAAATATCGGCGATTGTGGTTTTGTTCCAGAGCGTACGCTGGGTGAGTTCGTGATCGTCGCGTTCCAGGACATACCAAAAATCCCATACCGTCTGCTTGAGCTTATCCGGCGGAAAGGTCGGCTCGGGATCGCGCAATACTTCTTCGCGCCAGTCTTCCCAGCTCGCAATGTCCCTCTGCCGTTTCGCTTCGCGCTCGGCATCCTCTTGCGCCCATTTCGCCTCTCGTGCTTCCTCTTCTCGGTCGCGTTTTGGAGGAGTAATCCTCCTTTCCAGCGCTTGCTGCCGCCACTCATTGTCGGCCACCAGTTCGCGTAGCTTCTCGACATGGTCCTCGACCGGAATCCCTTTGTCCCAACAGAACTTGAGGGCATCCCAAAACGCCGCATCGGCAGTTAAGAAAGGAAGCGCCTCGTCGCTGGCAAGCTCGACCAGCCACGAGAAATCGTCGGTTTGGAGATTTCCGAGCAAGCAGTCTCGCCATATGTGCATAGCGTGTTTTTCCGGATCATCGGTCGGGAGAACCACCAAGCAAAGCGCGCTCTCGGCTATGAAAACCAGTTTCCGAACCTCCGATCCACTGGTGCGGATCTTGTGCATCAGCTCATCGGTGGGTTTTTCATCGCCATATTCTGATTGTTTGAATCGTGCCGAGAGCACTATGGAGCGTATCAGATCGGCGGTTGGCAGTTTTCCGGTTTCCAGCTCCCGCTTGCACAGGACCGCCAGACCCGACGACAGGTGCTGAAACTCGCTGGCGTAGTGCGGCCAGTGCTCGGTTTGCTCTATCCCCGATTGGATCAGACTCGCAATGGAACGCCGCAGCTCCGGCAGTGCGCCATCGTCCAAGCTGACCTCATGGAACAAATGTGGCAATTGCCACTCGAGACCGCCAATCTGGCGCTTCTCGACATCTATCTGACTCAGAAGAGCGCAGAATTGTGCGATCGACATATGCTTGGGAAACATCGCGTCGATTACGCCGCTTTTGACCGATGACGGCCAATCGGCATCTGGATCAATTAGCGAACCAACCAGTTCTCCGATCGAACCAGTTTCGCTCATGTCTGCGATTGCCCGGATCGCCGTGCAGCGATCTCCGATATAGGCGCTGGCATCATATGCGACGGCAAGAGCAATGTCGCGGCAATCGGTCATCCGCGCGGTCTTGATCAAGTCGACCAATAGTTCCCTGACTTCAGGACTTTCGGTGCCGGCTTGCCATAACTTGCGCACGGTGGGCGACAGTTCCGGTGCCGCAAACCGCATGACCTGCGGATATGGTACCCGAACGCCTCGCCAGTCGCTTTGCTTGTATCGGACAGCGAAAGCGGAAAGGATTGCATTTCGCGCTTCGATCGAAAAGCTCTCCGGATCACCGTCATCCATCAGGGCTTCCGGCTCGCGGGCGATCAAGTCGGATCGCACATCATCATTCCACAACGACAGCCAAGCCGCCACGGCCCGCATGGACGGGAAAACCACTTTCTCGTCATATAGCTCGCCAAAGATCAGCCGGTACAAGGCGCGGATCGGCATCAGACCTTCACTAACCAGCTTGTAGAGCCTTTGCGCGGCAAGAAATTCAGTAGCGGAACGATGGTGGAAGCGCACGCGCCCGTAACTTGCGAAACCGAAAAGAGGACGCATCAGGAGTTCTTCGCGATCGGGTTCAGACCAATCGGGCAAAACCACTGCCGGGTCGAGCGCCGCTTCGTGTTCGATATCATCGAGTGACAGGTCGGAAACGCGAATGGTTTTCTTGCGGGTCAAGATGATCCCAAGCGCCAGTCTTTCCGCGCCCTCTTGGGCGCGCTCAGCCGACAGTTTGGTGTGTCTTTTTCTGTCGCCCTTTTCTTCCAGCTTGCTTCGGATATCCTCGGCAACTTGTTGAGCACGATTGCCCAGTTCTCCGTGCTGGCGCCAATAGGAGCATATCTCGATTAGTTCTTGCGGTCGGCGAGCGAGATCCCAGGCGCGCTTTCCCTCGATTGCTGCCAGCAACTTTTCCGCATCGGCAATGCGCTGCCCGGATATCAACTGCGAAATCTGTTCGTTGGACAACGGCATCAAGGCAACCGTGCGCTTGCGTTTGCGGGACTTTCCGTGCCTTTCGTCCTGCTCTGCGTCGCGCTTTGCACGCCG
This sequence comes from Erythrobacter longus, assembly GCF_000715015.1. Classification (GTDB taxonomy): domain Bacteria; phylum Pseudomonadota; class Alphaproteobacteria; order Sphingomonadales; family Sphingomonadaceae; genus Erythrobacter; species Erythrobacter longus. The sequence goes on along the minus strand of NZ_JMIW01000003.1, from coordinate 583,112 downwards.
CTTTTCACCGCTGATCAACTCCCTGAACCTCTCGCGGGATTCGACGAGAACATCTCTGTCCTTCGGCGGATCAACGATCGGTAGCTCTGCGGTAAAGGCTTCCAGTTCGACCGGAAGCGGACGGCTGGTGACGACGACTTTTGCCCGATGAAGGTGGCCGTCGATTGCCTTGCGCAAGCGGCGGAGGGCGATCCGGAAGTCGCCGTGAGAGAGCTTCAGTTCGTCGACGGAATCGAGGAAGAAGTAAGCAGTAGAGCTTCCGTCCTGCAGCCATCCCTGAAAACGCGCCCGTTCGTCGGGCGATTGAAGGTACTCGATGTCCTGTTTCGAGAGTGCTTCGAGCGCGAAAAAGAATGCTGCCTCATCCCGCGCGCTCAGTTCTCTCACTTGCGCTTTGCATTCGTGTGTCTTTCCCGCTCCGGCCTCGGAGAGGATGAGTATGCGGTCGGATTCGAGCAGTTTTTGCCAATCGAATGTGCCGCTCCATCCGAACTCGGCAAGAGCTGTCAACAATTCGGGATCTTTGATTTCGTCCGCGCTCAAATCGCGGAATGATCGCGAGATTGGCGAAGGTGACTGTCGGTTGTTCGAGTTCATTGTTTAGCGTTCATGGCCTGAAATCTTCCTCATAGAGATCATCTTCGCACGCCTCGGGCCTGAATTTGGGTAGAACGGGCCGGGCGGCGAACCTGTGACCGATATGGTATTCGATCTTGCCGGGTTTGCGCACAACATCTGCATCGAGCACAGGCGATGTTGCCGCGTGGCGCTGAATAAGATCGTCATTCGATCTGTCGCCGGCAAAAGCGAGGCGATACGCAAAACGCGAGGTAATGCGGTTGATCGCGTGGACCTTCGTTCGGTCCGATATCTTGCGAAATCGCGGTATCGGCCCGAAGCGCTTGAGCCGGTTTGCGCCATGCAGGACATGCCTCGGCGATAGCGGAAAATAGAGCTCAACCTTTGTGTTCTCGATGTAGGGCTTGCGGATGCCGCGATCATCGGGATCGAAATAGGCGACTGGATTGTCCGAAGTGATGAAGTCTGTTCCGGTATCGTCGCTGAGAATTTCAAATCCCAGCCGCCGGGTCATATCGGCGAACCGGCGCATGTCCTCACTCATCGTCCCGAGTGTGCGCTGCCGGTTGACGGTCACCTCAACCGTATCGAGCTCATCCTCGTAACGCTTCAGCTTGTTCGGCAGCTTACCCATTTCGGCGAGTACCTTGAAGCCAGTCCTTGTTTCCAGCGCCATCAGCGCCTCATTATAGTCGCGTGCCGCCGGAATCCTCGTCCGCATCATCGTGAGCATGGAGTAAAGCCAATGAAGGACGTTCGGATCAAACGCCCCAGCATCTACCGCCTCTAGCACCATCGGCCATCGCGTTTCGACATTGCCGAAAAGATCCTCGAAGCTGTCATTATCGCGAGAGCCATCCTCGCGGAGTTGGCTGTAATAGTATTTCTCAAACCCGGTATTCTTGGGGCCGACGTGCAGCGGTTCCGCAGGGTTGTCGCTGCGATAGGCTTGCAGCTTGCCCATTTCGTCGACCCAACTTTCGAGATATGTCACAGACACGAAATGGTGGCGTTTGCGTTCTGCTTTCTGATCTGTTGTTGGTGATGAAGACATCTACCTGAAATGGTACTGCAGCATCGACGGTGCAATAGTCTCGTCCAAACTCAGAATAAGAACTCGAACTTTTCAAAGAAGGTTCGTAAATCTAGTTGATGAACCACCGCATTATTCTCAAGTTGCGCCGCATCCACAAAGTGCCGACATCGGCTGACACCTCCCTCAGCGCAAAGCCATGAAACAGAAGCCGCTCAAGACAGAACTACATCATTGGTGGCCGCGAACGCTCGCCAACCATTGGGCGGCAGGTGATGGGATGGTCTCAGTGATCAGGCCAGACGGAGCCGTGCACCGCGCGCCACCTGGGGCATTCGGTGCGATTACGAATGCCCACCATGTAAAGATCGGCGGTCCCTGGGACTCGACATTCGAACCGATCTTCAACAAACCTGATAATGAAATGGCTGATTTCGTGCAGTGGCTGGCGACGCTCGAAACTGCGATTCAGGCACCTAATCGGCCGATGGTTGAACGAATTGCGCCGCAACCGCTACCTGAGGAGCGCGCGACGCAGTTAGCTCGTATAACGGCCTCGTTGCTTGCGCGAAGCCCAAGCATTCGCGCGTCGATCAAGCGCACCACTGAATATTATCGCCAAAACTTTGGCCTAGCCAACCCGACCGCCGAAAAGAGCCTGATAGCAGCTAACCAGAGCGGGCTGTATGATGCATACTGCAAGCGTATGATGTATGGCCGCTGGGCGATCCTCTTCAGCGACGAGCTCGAGGTCACCGCCGGTGATGGCTTCCTACACAATTTTCCTGCATCGCAGGACGCCCTCAACTCCGGACTCAAGCTGGTGCTGCCGATCCTGCCGACAGCGACAATCATTTACATGTCTCCGATGCAATATCCGACTGAGCCGCGGCTAGTGACCCTTCGGCTCAGCGCAAATGAGGTGAAGCAAGTTAACGCTATTACGCAGGTCTACGCTAGCAACTTCTTGTTCTATCGCGGCGATAAGCCAGAAGTCACTGAAGCATTTCGGTGTGGCGAACATCGCCAATTCCAATACCATGGCCATGACTGGCTCGATCCGCTGCTTGACGATCTGTCACAGTACAATCGCTGGGGAAAGGACGGCGCTGCCGGCATTTCCAGTCGCCGTCCTTACAGCGAGTCGCTCGAAGGTAATCGTTGGCTCGACCGTTTGGCAGGCCGAGATAGCTAACTCGAATTCTATCCTTGTGGACGCTTACTTCGAACGCGGCGCGACATAACGCCTTAATAAAGGTCGTTCTCCGCAAGTTCGCTGCCTCGCGTTGGCACACAAACTCTGCGAGCAAATGTCAGCTTTATGTTTACAGTTGCTCAAACCGGACAGTCCGCAAACGGCCCAGGTCCGGCCTACATCGAGCAGCTGATCTATACCGAGTTTGGTAGGTGGGAGCGGACGTCAACATATTTGGCTTGACGCATGCCTAGCGCGAAACCTTCCGGAGGATTTCTTCACTCGTTTCGTCGGCCGGCACGAAACTCTCGAAGCGGAGTCGCTCCATCTCAAGTTCACCGGGCGAAGCGAGATGCGAGATGACTGAGACAATTGAGAAAGATATTGGACCAAGCTTGTAGCGCTCGATCAAGACTGGCGGTGGCAGGACTTCATGGGATTCAAGTGACCGAACCGATGGATAGCTCTCAATGCGCATGAGCGTTTCATGTATTGTCGGGCTACTTGAGGCTTCAATTCGCAGCCTTCGAAGCGTCTCAGGCAAAACTTCTTCTGGGTTCTCCATCCATCGAAGTAACCCGTTCGGATGAAAGACAAGATCATAAATGTTTGGGCCTGCTTCGGGCGCCGTTGCCGTCCATAGATCTTGCTTCGGCGATGCCGCATCCAATAGCTTGGACAACGTCTCGTTGGCTGTCAGCAGTGATCCGTCTGGCCTGAAAGCATATCCCGGCCAAGGAAAGGCCCGTTGCATGACTGCGTTGATCAGATTTTCATCTGGCGCTTGTCGTGTTTGAGGTTCACTCATCGGTGCCAACGGCTCAAGTAGTGCGCGCTGCTCCCAGCCCCTCAATGCCAATGCCCTAGACAACTTGCTGATGCTTTTATCACCCGGTTGAGACCGTCCGGTTTCGAGGAAGCTAACGTGTCGCTGGGATATTCCCGAGCGAAGAGAAAGCTCTTCTTGGGACCATCCTCGTGATCTGCGGATGCGTGCTAGGTTGGAGCCAAAGTTCATCGGTGGGCGAATATTACATTGAGGTAATTGAGTCTACTACCTCGACCATCAATTCAATCACGAGAAGGAGTGATTGATATGATTGAACAATGGAAAAAATGGATAGCAGCGTTTGATGCAGCGACGGAAAGCGATGATTGGGAGAGCTTGAGGCCACTGCTATCCAAAGACGTAACCTACACCGTCTCGGGCGCGCCTTTTTCGTGTCATCTTGAAGGTAGCGATGCGGTTCTCAGTGGCTTCAAGAAATCTATCACAAACTTTGATCGCAAGTTTGACCAACGTTGGTGGTTTCCAGTCGGCATACGCGAGTTTGAACCAAATGTGGTCAAGGCACGCGCTATGGGCGTCTATCGCTTAGGTGAACTGCCTCTTCTCCACTTTTCGGCACCTAGCATATGGCGCTTCCAAGATGGCCAAATCTCATCAATGCAGGATTGCTACGATGTAGCGGAAGGTGATGTGCAAGACGCGCTAGGATGGCTTGCGAAACATGCGCCAGAACTCGATCCGAGCTACTATTGACCTGCAAGGTCCGAAAATGGGTCGTTTGCCGAAGGACTACTTTCCAAGCCTTAAGTGCAAATTGCGGACAGTCGCCTAACGGCCCAAGTCCAGCCATGTGCCTATGGTCGAGACTGGTTATAGGGAGCTACTCGCCAGAACGCTTCACTCGGAAGCAATTCCAGCTTTGTCCGCTGGTGTTTCGACCGGCTGATCGCGTTCAACGCGTTCGGAATACCGATCGACCAGTTGATCCGCATGCGGTCGCAGAAGAACGGTGAACCGGACCAGTTCCTCCATCACATCAACGATGCGGTCGTAATAGGCAGACGGCTTCATCCGGCCCGCTTCGTCGAATTCTTCATATGCCTTGGCCATCGATGACTGGTTGGGGACGGTGACCTTGCGCATCCAACGGCCCAGCACGCGCAATGTATTGACCGTGTTGAAGCTTTGCGAGCCAGCGCAGACCTGCATCACCGCCAGTGTGCGGCCTTGTGTGGGGCGCAGGCCTTTATAAGCCAGCGGCAGGTGATCGATCTGCGCCTTCATGATCCCGGTCATCTGGCCGTGCCGCTCGGGACTGCACCAGACCTGCCCCTCCGACCACAGCGAATGCTCGCGCAGTTCATGGACGGCAGGATGGTCATCGCCCGCAATCTGATCCGGCAGCGGCAGGTCGGACGGGTCGAAGATCCGCGTCTCGCAGCCGAACAACTGCAACAAACGGGCGGATTCCTCCACCGCAAGCCGCGAAAAGGACCGCTCCCGCAGCGAGCCATAGAGCAGCAGGATGCGCGGCGGCAGGTCCATAGTGCCCAGGCCAATCGCGGGATTGCGATGGAGATACTCTGCCCGCAGCGCAGGCAAGTGTTCAGGGTCGGACAGGGTGCGAAGACGGGACATAAAGCTTCCTTGATCTCAGGGCTTGAATCAGGACGGGGGGAAGCGATCGCGCGTTCGGTTGGCGAAGGCCACCAGCGACAGCATCACCGGGACTTCCACCAGCACGCCGACCACGGTCGCCAGCGCAGCGCCGCTGGTCAGCCCGAACAGGCCAATGGCGACGGCCACCGCCAACTCGAAGAAGTTTGACGTTCCGATCAGCGCGCAGGGTGCGGCGATGTTGTGCGGCACTTTCCATGCCTTCGCCGCAGCATAGGCGATGGCGAAAATGCTATAGGACTGGATGATGATCGGAATTGCGATCAACACGATCAGCAGCGGGTTGGAGATAATGGTGCCTGCCTGAAAGGCGAACAGCAGGACAACTGTCGCCAGCAAGCCGACGATCGACCATGGCTTGAGCCGCGCGGTAAAGGCATCGACCGCCGCTTCGTCCCCATCGTGTGAACGAATGACCTGCCCTCTGGCAATGGCTCCTGCCACCAGCGGGATGACGACATAGAGCACGACCGACAGAAGCAACGTCTCCCACGGGACCACGATATCGGTCACGCCCAGCAGCAGCGCCACGATAGGCGCAAAGGCGACGATCATCACGAGATCGTTCACCGAGACCTGGACAAGCGTGTAGGCCGGGTCGCCCCGCGTCAGCTGCGACCAGACGAACACCATGGCGGTGCATGGCGCAGCGCCAAGGATGATGAGCCCGGCAATATACTGGTCGGCATCGCTATCCAACATCAGCCCGGCATAGAGATAGTCGAAGAACAGCACCGCCAACGCTGCCATTGTGAACGGCTTGACCAGCCAGTTGACGACCAGCGTGATGACGAGCCCCTTGGGCTTGCGGCCGATATCCTTCACGCTGGAGAAATCGACGCCGACCATCATCGGAAAGATCATCGCCCAGATCAGCACCGCGACCACCAGATTGACCGAAGCATATTCAAGCCCAGCCATGGCACCAACCGCATCCGGTGCGACTAGGCCAAGCCCAAGCCCTGCGAGAATGGCGAGAAAGACCCACACCGACAGGTAACGCTCGAACAGGCCCATGGGCGATGCCTCGGCGCTCATGCGGCACCTTCCATCGCGCCAATGTCAGCGAGAGCCGCCTGCAAAGCGCGCTGGTCCATCGCTGCCCGATCGAGCGCGAGAAACGCCCTCACCCGCATTACCAGCAGGCGCCATGTTTCCTCGAACGCGGCATCGATCTCGGCCTCGGTGCCGGTAACATCGGCGGGGTCGGGCAAGCCCCAGTGCGCTCGCAACGGGCTGCCAAAAAACACAGGACACGCTTCTCCCGCCGCATTGCCGCAGACTGTGATAGCGAGGTCGATTGGCGGGCTGCCTGCGCCACAGAACTCGTCCCAGCTCTTGGAACGGAAGGGCGCAGTGTCGATCCCCCGCCGCTCCAGCAGCTTGAGCGCGCCGGGATGCGGTTTGCTCTTGGGCTTGCTGCCTGCACTGAATCCGCGAACATCGCCGCCGCCGAGGTAATTGAACAAAGCCTCGCCGAGGATCGAGCGGGCGCTGTTGCCCGTGCACAGGACGAGAACGGTGAAAGGTTTGTCGGTCATGATCGGCCTCAAGCGTTGGCGGGTTGTTCGGCGAGGCAGGCAAGATCGCCCTGAAACTCACCCAGCAAGTCGCCGCACATTTCAGGCGCGCCCTGACAGCAATCCTGCATCAGGAATGTCAGCAGGCGCCGCATCCCGGCAAAGTCAGCGCGATAGTGGATTAACCGGCTTTCGCGCTCCGAATGCACCAGCCCGGCCCGTTCCAAGGTCGCCAGATGATGCGACATGGTCGATGGCGGTACGCTGCAATATTCGGCAATGGCGCCCGCAACCATGCCTTGCGCCCCCGCTTTCACCAAAGCTCTGAAAACCGACAGGCGCGTTTCATGGGCGAGCGCGCCAAGCGCATCCACGGCCCAGATCTGAGAGTTGAGATCGTCCACCAGCATCACCTTTCGAGAAATATCGAAATACGTGAGCCGCGCTCGAGGTCAAGCCAAAATTCGAAAACTATCGAAACGTCTGGGGCACTGCTTAATGGTCGTTGGTGGATCGCGTGCCGAAAGACAGCTATCCCGTTTTTAGGGTCTGAAGCCGGACAGTCCGCACCCGGCCCAGAGCCTGATGCCAACATGAAGGGATAGAATGATCATGATCTCGACATTGGTTCTACTGACGCGCACTGGATCTCAAGCACCGGCGTCTCTGCCCGGCGTTCCAAAAAATATGGACAATCGAGAGCAACAGCTGCAGTTTGCCCGACCGGCCATTCGTTAAACCAAGTTTAGTGTTTCCTGCTCACTTTAAACTCGACATTGGTTTGATTATAGTCTAAAACGCTAAATATGGCTACGCGTTCAGACGGTAAACTAAACCAGCTTCTGCAAGAGCTCCCTGAGGGCCTCTTGGTCGATGCCGCCTGGTTGGAGGCAAAGGGCTATTCGTCGGCCCTGCGCAGCCATTATCTCAGCTCAGGCTGGCTCGATAGCCCGACCCGGCGAGTATATCGCAGATCAAGAGGCCACCTCACCTGGCAACAGACGGTGATCTCCCTCCAGTCATTGCTTGACCTCCCACTAACAGTCGGCGGGCGAACCGCACTCGAAGAACAAGGCTATTCGCATTATATCTCGGCGGTCACCCAGCGCGTCTATCTTTATGGGCCGAAAAAACCGCCAACATGGCTGGACGATTTGCCCCTAGAGACTGAATTTGAGTGGCGTAACAACCGCCGCCTGTTTCCCAAAGACGCAGAAGCGCCGCCGCTTCCGACACCGGTCGTATACAGCGCATCCGGAATGCAGCTTCCCATACGATACTCGACTAAAGAGCGTGCGGCCCTCGAGCTTCTCGATGAATTGCCAAAGCATGAAAGCTTCCATCAAGTCGATATGCTGTTCGAGGGGATGAGCACTCTTAGCCCACGCAAATTGCAGCCTCTTCTTGAGAACTGCTCCAGTGTGAAAGTGAAGCGCTTGTTTCTCTTTTTTGCTGACCGGCACAACCATGCATGGCGTTCACATCTTGACCTCTCGAAGATCGATCTTGGTTCCGGAAAGCGTGCGCTGGTCGAGGGCGGAAAGCTCGATACCCGCTACGGCATTATGCTGCCAGCAGAGCTGTTCGAGTAGCGACGCGTGGCCTTCTCGGAGTCCTATCGGCGGCAGGTTGAGCTGTTAATCCGCACCATGCCGTTTGTCGCCGATGAGGACGTATTCGCGCTAAAGGGAGGCACCGCAATCAATCTCTTTGTCCGCGACCTGCCCCGCCTCTCGGTGGATATCGATCTGACTTATCTTCCGGTGCAGGATCGAGCGACTTCACTTGCAACCATCGACAGCTCTCTAACCCGCATAAAAGAGCGGATCGAACAAGAGATACCCGGCGCGGCGGTCACAGGCCTGCCCTCCCCGCAGGACACAATCCTGACCAAGCTCATCGTTCGCGCTGACGGCGTCCAGATCAAAATCGAGGTGACACCTGTCCTACGCGGAACGGTCCATGACCCCGTCTTGAGAAGCGTTGCGCCGGCGGTCGAGGACGCCTTTGGTTTCGCCGAAATGCAAATCGTTTCCTTTGCAGATCTCTACGCTGGCAAGATTGTCGCAGCACTTGACCGCCAGCATCCGCGCGATCTCTTCGATGTCCGAGACCTACTGGCCAACGAAGGGATCGACGATGCTCTGCGACAGGCTTTTGTTGTCTATCTCATCAGCCACAACCGCCCCATGGCGGAAACTCTGGCGCCGGTCCGCAAACCGTTAGCAGAAGAATTCAAGCGCGGGCTGGTTGGGATGACGCAAGAGCCAATCGAGCTTGCCGCACTCGAGGAAACGCGCGAGGCCATCGTCGCCCAAATGGTCGATGGCATGCCGGAGGAGCATCGAGAATTTTTGATCGGCTTCAAAGCCGGCGACCCTGATTGGCAGCTTTTGGATATTCCCCATGCGAAGGACCTCCCAGCGGTCTTGTGGAAGCAGCAAAATCTGAACGCACTTCCCACGGCCAAACGGCTGAACCTAGTCCGCATTTTGGAGGAAGTGCTGCGCAATTAGCGAACCTAGAACTCGGTTTCCGCAGAACCTCACGGGATTTCTTGTCGTTGGCTCAGCCAGACAAAAACGAAAAGTCTTCTGCTCTCGTGCGACTTAGGGGATTTGAGGCTTTCTCTCACGCCCCTGCCCATCAGGCACGGGGAGGAGATGCAGTCGAATCTGACGTCGCTTCGAGGTCGCTCCGATGCGATTGGTTCCCATCTCGAATGCTCTGGAACCTGATACCATGTTGGACCGTATTTTTCTTTAATACTTGCGGTAGTCTAATAAGAGATATGAAACAGGTGGGTAAGACAGTGAATGGGGCAGTATGACGACTTGAAGCGCCTTGTGGAGGCGGTCCACGCTTATCGGACTAGGAGAACCATCCCAGCGGACGCCGAAGAGCTCGATGCAATTTGCACGCGCATTCTGGAGAATGATACCTTCGATGAGACGGCAATCGAATGGAAGCGGATCAGCGACTACGAGCAGGAAGTAAACGGCGGCAGTTGGCCCAAGCCCGATTGATGACCGCAACCAGGCTGCTATCATTTGACCATGAGTGAAGGAGTCGATCAGCTATACCGCGTCGCCATCGAGAAACTGGCTAAAGCTGCAGATTCCGAGATTGAGACATTCAGGCGAGCGATTGCGCAAGGCGAAGGCATTCCGCTCACCCCTTCCCCCGAAGCCTTGGCGAAAGCCGCAGACAAAGACCTTGCCTGGGGTGAATATGCCTTCGGCGAGCTGCGCAGCTTCGGGTTCATCCGCACCAACATAACCAGGTTCGAATGGTATCGCCCAACAGAGACACAGCTGTGGGAGGAACAGGCTGCGCTCGCGGGGATAGAAACGACTGCCATCGTCCGGCTCTCCTCGATGAACTGTACCCCTGCGGTTCCTGAATTGCGCAAGCGGGTTCGAGCGTTCGAGACCGTCGCTGGGTCCGGAAAACCACTGGCAGCCCTCCTCGCTCACCAAAAAATGATGATGGCGGTTGTGGCCGCGACTGGAGAGCGCCACACGCTCGAGGAATATGCAAAGCGAGCCAGCGTCGCACAGATCTATGCCCACTCGAACAGGCTAGACGAGCGGCATCTGGATGGCATGGTCCAGTCCGCGCAGGCCATGTTTGGTCACATCGGCGAGAGCGAGGTCAGGACCTGCGCTGCGGCGGCAGTCGCCATGCGAGTGCATCCGGCGCAGCCGCTGATCGCAGAAGCCGCCCAATGTTAAAGCACTGCTTAGAACGGGTGGGCGTCGAACTCTCGCTCGCCGAGCGGGCTTAAAAGGGGAGTCATAGCCCTTGCGCTACCGGCATAGGTCGGCGCTCCGGTGATTTTCGGCTCGATCGTATGGAAACCATCGTGCCTGTCTTTGGGCGGGTATGATCCCGCAGCCATCTCATCGGCCAGTTTGTGCAGCGCCGGCGCGGTCCCATCGAAGAAAGAGCGGCTCGCCTGCCGCACCCCCTCCATGTCCTTTGCCCGCGCGGCTTCGAGATAGCGATCGGAGGCTTCGACCAGATAGCCCGTGCGCTCAGCGTAAACATCCGACAGCCATTGCAGGCGGAAAAACGCCTGCGGGATGAACTGCTCGACCAATTGTGAGAGTGCGCTGCCCCTTCCCCCCAGAATGATCGTAGTGAACGCGACAGCTCCCAGGAAGAAGTCCTCTTGCCTGTGGGAGAGGTCGCGAACATTGGCGTTGAGGAATTGCTCGGCTGCATCGAGCGTTTCACCACCAACAAGGGCCAGGCGCAGCGCGCCAATCTCGACGATCGCCCCTAGCGCTAGGCGCCATTCCTCAACCTGTTCTTTGGTGAATGACGAAACGACATGCCCTCTTCCGCGCCGAGTGAGGTACCCGCCCGCCCCCAATGAAAGGATGAGCTCGCGCGCCATGGATGCCGAGACCCCGGTATGCTGAACAATATGCTCGAACGTCATCGGCGAGCCGGGTTCAAGCTCTCCGAACAGGATCTTCTCGCGCAAATCTATATAAGTCGCATCGATCTTCGATTGCATTGTGTCCAAACGGCCTGCCTTTTCGACATGTCCCGCCCCCTCGAGTTCCTCAACTTAGCACTGCGCTCAAATCGAAGGTCGAGTAGGTCTCGCGTTGCCCCCCGATTCTTCCCGCAAAAACACGACTTTTATTGCCTGTCACGCTCTTAAATGCTAACGAAAACGTAGGAGAAAAGCGATGGATAACTTCGATCCTCATCGAAATGAAACGCCAGTCGAATATGCGGTGAGGACCGGCGATCCGTCCGAAGGTGCATCGGTGAATGATGGTTATCGTAGTCTCCCAGAAGACAATCGTCAGGACATATACGAGACTTTCTCTACTCTCAGTGTTTTCGAGATAGGCTTCGGTGTGCTGATTGCGGCAATCCTCCTGTTGGTCGGATTGGCGAGCTAGTAGCTCACTGTTCATCACCGCGAAGGCGTCTGTGCAGCGGACTTCTCTCCCGCTGATCGCGATCATAGAAGCGCTCGTCGAACCTGTCGTCTGCCCCACCTAGACCTTCGCGGCTCCGATCGAACTCCTCACGTCGCTCGCCATAACGCGATCCATTGCTTTCATAGCGATCACCCAAACCTTCCGCGCCTTCATCAATCCGCTCGCCTATAGATTCGTCGGCAGAGCCGCTGACGAGGCTGCGTGGTCCGCCATATGAGGGCGCAGGAGTTTTGGAGCGCAGATCCGCCTCGCTGAATTGGCCCGGGCCGGATACGTTGCCAACCACGCTGCCTTCGTCAGGGATAAGATCCCGGTAGGGAGCGACGCGCTCATCATAATAGTCCGAGATGATGTCGCGGGCGACGATTTCATGGGCTGCCTGCTCCTGCGGGGTGTAATCCGTTCTTGCGAGGCTTGGCGCCGTGATGCCCAGTTCGGCCGCCTTCTCTTGATAGCGGCTCGCGACGATCTGGCTCATATCGAAGTTTACATTCGAGCCATAACCATCGCGCGACGACGTATTGTTGCTGAGCGAGGTGGATAGCTCGTCGATCTCGGCAATGCGCTCGTCAATGCGGCGGACTTCCTCAAGCGCTCGTTCGCTGGAGAAAGAGTTGTCCGAGTATCCTTCGCTGCGGTTGAAGCTCCCGCTCTGAGAATAGCTACCAGCGTCTTGCGTGGCGTTCGACCCGTTGGAACGGTTATCCGAGGTCGAGGATTCGAAACCCCGCCCGATCGTACGGTCGCTTCCACGATTCACAGAATCCGTTCGAACCCGCCCGCCATTAATGCCGACCTGCGCACCGCCGTTAAGTCCCGCACCGGAGCCGCGACCTGCGCGACCGGTGGAGTTACCGCGGCCAACGGTCCCACCAACGCCAGCATTTCCGGACTGTGTTGTCTCGTGCCTATCCGTGCTCGTCTGCTGATCGCCCTGTGAGCTTGTGACCCGATCACTCTCAATAATCCCATCCCGTGAATCCAGCGACTGATTGTCGAAGCGTTGCAGATTCTCGCCCGACCGGAACCCTGCCGTGTTCTCGCTTCCGCTGGAATTGCGCACGCCGCTTGTCTGACGGCTCGAGGTGCGATCAAGGAATGAAATGGCACGCGAGCGCTCCTCGCTGAGCGTCGAGCGCGCCGTTTCCAACTCGGAAAGTGTCTGCTGGCGTTCGGCGTTGTTGAACTGGCTGAGCGACGCGCCAAAGGCAAGGCGGCTCATGCCGGGCGATGTGTCGAACACGGTCGAGCCATCGGCGGTTCGCTTGATGAACGTGCCGTTGTCGTTGACCTTGCTCATCATGATCGCACCGCCGGTGTAGGACGGCGCGGTGTTCCACTGGTTCGACTGACGATTGAAGCTTGAGAGATTCATAAAGCTCTCATTCCCGTAGGAATAATTGCCGGTGGTGCGCTCGACAGCCGCCGCTTCGGCCGCCGCCTGCGCGGGCGCGAGCATGGAGGTCGCCTGAGAAGACACTGCCATCGCGCCGCGCGCCATGCCGGCGGCGAGGAACGGGATCGACATCATCAGGAAGCCAGCGATGGTCGCCGTATCCGCGTTGACGGCATCAATGCCCGCCATGCCAGCCATCGTGATCGCACCTGGCGCGGTGGCGTTCAGCGAGTCTGCCGCACGATCCATGATGAACATATGCAAGACCACATAAAGCGGACCCCATGCGGCGAGATAGAAGAAACCTGTAACGTAGCCTTTGAGAGCCGTGACGCCGGTTCGCGGAAAGAGAAAGAGCGGGAAGATGACCGGAAACATCGCGTAAAACACAACCGTGAGCACGATGTTGAGGAGCGGGACCCAGGTCATCGCTTGCTGAGCGATTGAGCTGTAGGTGTTGCGAGCCTGTTCTTCGGCACGGAGCATAGCGAAGGTGTCGCCATCGGCTGCGGACAGGTTGGCGCGGGCCTGCAGGAACGCATCGACAAGCGAGCGCTGCTGGAAGACTTGCTGCGCGGTTTGCGAGCTTCCATGGAAGTGGTTCGCGATCACCGGCATGTCCGCCACCAATTTCGCTTTGGCTGCGGCCGGCGTCAGACCGGGGAACATTTTTCGGCCCTCTTCCTCAAGACCAAGCTCCGTGTAAGCCGCCATCGCCGTCTGCAATTCAGTGTATCCGGCCTGACAGGTGACAATCGTCGACGGTCCCGACACCGGGATCTGCGTCATCGCGCGAGCCGGCGATCCCGGGCCCATATCGACGAGGATATTGTCAGAATTAGCGATCGTGTCGAAATCTTCGAACCCAAGCAAAATATCGTATAACAGACATTGGCGATAATACTCGTCGAGATTAGCGCTGATGCGCGGATCCTTGATCCGAAAGTCCCGCGTGCGGTCCCAGAGCCTAGCTCCATATATGATCCCGTTGTTCGACATTTGCAGCGAATTAGGCATGACAAAGACGGTCTCGGCGGTGCGCGTGAGCCAGTCGCCTGCCGTGGAGCTGATCGATGCAACGAGAGCGAGACCCACCGGAACATTGGCGACGGTGGCGGGCGCCAGAGATGGATTAAGCCGATCGGTGACCTTCACTGTGGTGGTCGGAACAATGAGTGCGCCGAACATCAAGGTCGCCCCCAAGAACCAGTTGAGCCAAGCACGCCAGTTCAAGCTGAACGCAACAACCAAAAGGCTGTAAATGAGGCCCATCACCATCACGACCGTAAGCAGAGAGCGAAAGCCCCCTCCTCCGGTCCATGCACTGACGGCATTGAAGACGTTTACGACGTATTCACCGCCACCGGTCGTGAAGATTTCCAGCATGGCATAGCGTCCTTATTGGATGCCCTGGTTCGAAAGCGCGGTGCTGAAAGACAGCGCCGACGACATTTGCGGGGAGAGATTGTTACGCAGCGTGCTTTCAAGGAAGACCGCGCGCTCGACGATCATCTGCGTGCGGCTTAGCCGCGCGGTCATCTTCTCCGAGTTGTCGCGCAAAACCTCGCCGGCCACAGCGATTTGCTCGCGCCACTGTTCGACCGCATCTTCTTGGCCGTTCTGGAAGGTGCCGACACCGCGTATCGCCAGATTGTAGTGCTGCTGAGCGAGCGTCTCGAGCAAGTCGACCGCGACGACTTCGGCGAGCTCGTTCATGTCGTTATTGGTCATGCCGCCAAGCGTGGCGGCGGCGTTGACCGTCATGATCTTGTAGAGGGGGATGGTCGTCGCGCCCAGCAACCCGATCTCGTCACCGTTCAGCGCAGCGTTGGTCCGGATCTTGGTGTTGATGCCCTCGATCATCGTGCGAACGCGCGGTTTGAGGGCTTCAGAACTCGAAATGGTGAGTGTCTGCTTGGTTGGATTGAGGCACTTGTCAGGCGTGTCGCAATCGAGGATTTCGACCGCGCTGCCGCCATCGAGCAGCGCCGTCAGAAGATCGCTGTTAGCGTTTCCGACGAACTGATACCCCGTGTTCCCACTCGGGTCGCCATCCTGGTAAAAGATGATCGTCCCAACGAATGTCATGAGATATTCGCGAAACTCGACCGAGAAGCTCGGATAGCTCTCGTCCAACATCTCCCAGGTGAAATTGTAGCTTTCGGCCGGAATATCGGGGTCGCTGTTGGCTTGAATGGTCGATGATCGTTGGCCGCCCGTACCGCACTCGTGCCTGCTCTTCGCCCAATCGGAGAACAGACCCTGGCTGTTGCCAACGGATTTGCATATCTCCGAGGACATGCGGTCGGACTTGCCCCACAGACCGCCAACGAGGTTCTGCGCCACCTCGCAGCTGTTCATATTGAACTGGTTCATCTGCTGGGCTTTCTGCGCCATCTCTTCGATGGTCGCGGCGATCTGCGGGCTGATCGATTTGATCGCGAGCTGAAAGGCAAAGCCGAGCGCATTGTTGGCGGTGGCCTTGAGCATCGCTACGATTTCATCGGTGTTGATGAAAGAGAACGAGCCAGAGAATACATCGATGCCCCCGCAACCCGCTTTGATCGATGGGAGTTGAAGATTGACCGGGTCCACATTCTTCTGCGGAAACCGGGTCCAGATGTTCCCGCCTGAATAATAGCCTGCTTGCTGTCCTTGGTAGGCCACCGGTCCCGTGACATTGGCCGCCGCGCCCATGTCATCGAAGAAGTCATTGAGTTCGCCGCCAACATTCGCGCTGACGGGGGTAGCAGCCATGCTCACAGCGGCCAGAGCTGAGAGAGCCACACCTCCTCTGCAGAATGCGCACTTTGCGATCCGTGCGGCCACGCCGCCGTTACTTTGCTGATCCATCAGTAGTCGCTCCCTGGTTCGAGCTGGGTGAGAGAGAAAATGCGCTGCATCACATCGTCAGCAGCCATGACGCCGTATCCGATCGGGATCGGCTGTTCGGTGTGCGTGTCGAAGAGAACAGTCGCCGGCACCGTGCCGCCCTGCAGTCCCATGCGCTGGTACTGGCCCTGGTCGATCACGAAGTTCGGGAAGTGCTCGTTAGGGCCGCCATCCATCGACACCGCGAGCACCTCCAGACCGTACCGGTCCGACAGAGCGCGCATGACGGGCGAAAAGGTTCGGCACGCCGAACAAGTGGAAGAGTAAAAATAGAAGACGCCGTAGCGCTGCGTCAGGGCTTCCATTGAGCCGGTGCGCTGATCGCGCCGGTCTTCGAGCCAGGTTTGCTTGGCAAGCGTCCCTACAGGCCGCTGAAGCGTGTAATCGAGCTCCGGGTTTTGCCAGAGCGCCCGGCTCCAGACATCGGCGAAGGTTGAGGCGCGATCGAGCTGCTGGCGCTGAAAGCGAATGTAGTTGACGATATTGTCCTGCGTCGGATCAAGAATGGCCCGCGCTTTCAATTCATCGAGCTGCTGCGTGATCGCCTCCATGCGCTTCATCGCCGGTTCTGGCGAGGGCGCAGCTGCGGCAGCGCGTTCGCGCGTCTCGCGCTTCGCTTTTTCCGAGTTGCAGTAGAACCAGCTCCCTAGCTTGCGTTCTTCGCAATAGAACTCATCGCGATCCTGGTTCGCGACAGTCTGCGCGAGCGAGGGTCCGGTTACGGTCGCTGCTATCGCGGCGAGGCTGAGAACAGCTAGTTTTTTCATGGGCATTTTCCTTTTTCGAGATCGAGCATCTGGAGGAGAAAGGCCGTCTTGAAATTCCCCCGGCCGCGGTCGATCATGCGGATCATTCCGCCGGACAATGTCGTGGCGGCATCAACGCCGGCTTCGGTGAGGCAGAAATCGAGCCCCTCACCGCTCGAGGGCTGGAACCAGCCCTTGCCCTGCAGCCGGGCAAGCGAGGCGCTTAGCTCGGAGCGGCTCGCGGGCCGCAAAAACCACTGCCTGATCAGAGCGAGCATTTCCTCCTCGCTGGTTGCAAGCTCGCGGCCGATCGCGACGCTCACGGCAAGATCGAGCACTTGAGCGGGCGGAAAAGGATCGCCGCTTTCAATGGCAAGGATATCGGCACCCGGCACGATCAAACGCCTCCGTGGAGGTTGTAATAATTCTCAATTTTCTCTTGGATTTGGATCGACATCTCGATCTCATCAGGCAGCTTGGCTGCGTCCACGAACTCGGCGTAGACTTCCGCAAAATCCATCTGGCTCAAGTCGAGCTGCTGGAACTGCGCAATCAGAAACCCTTCGCAGTCGGGCTCCTTGGGCTCGCCCCAATCCATTCCGAGCTGTGCCTTGCCCTGCTCATTGAGGATGCGAACGAGCTTGCTGCCGTAGCAACAATAGGACTGCTTCTTGGTGGTGCAGACGCCGAGGATCTTGTTCGAGCAATACGTACCGACATTGTAGCAGAGACCTTCGTCGTCCTTTGTGTCGACGTCGCGATCTTCGCTGCTGCACAAGAACGGTGTGAGGAGCGGAACGCCTTTCCCGCTGCAGCAGTTGGAGAGTCCGAACAGCTTCTTGGTGCATTTGAGGTTTTCGCCGCTGAATATCTTCAGCGCGCCCGGATCGAACTCATCGCGCAGCTCGCCCATGGCGTTCATGGCGACCATCGCGTCCTTGAACTCCGTCGAGGCTTCGCGCTCGATGCTGGTGCATTCTCCATCGATACAATAGAGATCACCTGCGCAGACATAGGCTGGCAGCGGTGCTGCGCCCGTGTTCCCCGTGCTGCATTGGTACCAGCGGTCGTAGACGTTGCAGGTTACGCCGTCGGCGTCATAGCTCAGGCAATCATCATGGCTGTATGTGCACTCGGGACGGGCGTCTAAATCGCCGCAATCGTTTGCAGGATTAACGTCCTGGCACTGATAGGTGCGTTCCCATTCCCAACAGGCGCGGGTGACGTCAAGACCGTTGATATTGCGCGTCTCATTGGGTGAGACGCAGACTTCGGTTTCGAGCGAACAAGTCGCATTTCCCCTCGCGCTCTGACAAATGCTCTCGTCAACGCTTTCGCTAGCGATCGACAGTGTATTGCGCTCGCGATACGCCCAACCGGACAGCGGCTCGTCGCAAGCGAATGTGTCGATAGTCGTGGGCTCGGGTTCTGTGCAGTCGTTGATCGTTCCCTGAAGGCAAATAATGGGGCCGGGGCGACTGCTTTCACGCCGACAACTTGCCCCTTGAGAATTCGCATCCGTGATTAACGAGGTGCAGGCCTCAGGAATATAATTTACGTGGAAGATCGAATAGCTCGTGCACTCGTGCAGATAGTCTATTCGTCCGGTAACCTGGACATTGAGTGGCGCCGCGCAGGTCCTGGCTTCATCATAGGGCTCAGACCCCTGATTGCAGCTTTCCAGATACGTGGTGGTCCCGCCGCCACCCGGAGGGAGCGGATTGCAGGCTCCAGATGAGCCACTTGGGCCTCCACCCGGCCCCAGATATGTATCGGGATCAGCCTCGATGGCCTGAGCGGACGATAAGTCGATCGTCGCCGGATCAAACGTGGTGCGATAAGGGTCAACCACCACTTGGTAATTTTCCTGATATCGCTGCGCTTCACCGGCTGTGCTCAAGCCAACCGGGTCTTCGACATAGTCCAAGTGCGGAAAGTCGGTGCCGCCATATGTGGGCACTTCAGCTTCAGCGCCGGAGGCAAGAATGGAATCGTTCGTACTGTCCCGCACCCCCTCGCCCAGCGCTTCGCCTTCGGCGCGCGCTTCCGAGGATGTCATCTGAGCATGAGCGAGCTGACCGGTCGCGAGAAGCGCAGCGCACACAACAGGCAAGCGCAGGCCATTCATCGCGTCCCCCGAATATTCGACAGCGCGAGACGCGAAACGGGCGCGCCCGGACCATTGGCATCGGCAAAGGTCTCAAGAACGTAAGCGACGCTGACATTGCCCGCGATGCGATCATGCGGCGGCGGCCTGGTAACGCAATCAAGCTGGTCGCACGGTTCGAAATCACTCGAAAGCGCGACATAGGTGGGCACACGGTCCACACCAAATGACCGAAATAAACGTGGATCAATCGCCACATTGCTTGCGCCCGCCTGGTCGACCACATTGCGAATTCCAGTGATGAAGTCCTGCGGATTGTCGGCTGCAAACCCTCGGAAAACGACGACACCGCCTGCTTTGGTGGTGTCAGCAATCATCTGCGACAACGCTTCTTCCGGCATGGAGAGGCTGGCAAACGCGATAAAGAGCGGCGCGCCCTTGGGGCTCGCTATGCCAGCCTTAGCACCAGCAACCATTTCGTCGAAATCAAATGGGCCATCACCGCCTGCGATCTCGGAGACGTCAAGGTCCTCGATCGCGGCGTAACCGTCCTGGACAACCGTCTCGGCTTCCTCGCGGTGCGTTTCACTGTTTGTCGTCGCGTAGTCGAATAGGGCTTGTGCGTCATCGCGAAACTCATCCGCGCGCGCTTCGATCGCGTTGGGATCGAAGCCATCAACACTTTGCGCAAAGACCATCGTCACACCGCCAAGAGCGGTCAGCGCGGCAGTTCCCAGCACAAGGTTGAGTTTCATATCCCCCCTCCTCTCAAAGCACGCAGCAATTGCGCTTGCGCCACAGGAGGAAGCCGACATCTTCTCCTTTCACTGGATAGACCTGTCCCGACTTGGGCAGGATCGTGGTCGCGCCAATCGGCGAGCAGCTCTCGCGCCCACTCACCATGGGCGTGGGATTGACCTGTTGCAGACGGTATTGGCTCTTTTTCAGGATCGGCATGATGTACTTGGAGCACAGCGCCTTTGATCCGCTCGTGCCCCAGGCCAGTCCCTGACGGTGCATCTTGAAGACCATGCGCTCGGCTGCGAGGCGTGAGGATTGCTTGATCCCGATATTCGCACCGATATTGCCGTTCATCGGGTACATGGGACCCTGGCAACCAGAGCACCAGAAGAGTTCGTCGATCGGCAGCTTTGCCGTCGCAGAGATGCAATCGGCTGAGCACGCAGCCTGCGCGATCGGTGTGGTGAAGAGCGCTGCTTCGGGGTTTAGCAATGCGGTCAGCTCGTCATCCTGCCAGAGCGGATCGATTTCGCTCATATAGGCAATGTCGAAAGAGCTCGCTTCAAGGCATAGGAAATCGGTGACGACCTCGAGCCAGTAGAGGAGCGGATAGATGTAATAATGGACGTGGTACTTCGCCGTCATCTGCGACTGTCCGCCGATCTGCGAGACGTTGGAGGCGTAGCCGTTGCCAATGGGAAAGCCGGGATCGAGCTTGATGCCGCCGAGATTGGGAAAGCACCAGGGTTTGGTCGAGACGTCGATCAGACGCACCGGCTCCCAGAAGCCCATGGCAAGACCAATACGCGGCACCGGCGTTCCGCACGCGCAGATGGGAAGATCCGGGTTCTTGGTGTCCGCGCGCGAGCTCGGCCAGATCTTGAGCGATCCGAGCGAAAGCGGGAACATGCAGCCCCAGCACACATCGGTTATCGGATTGACGAAGGACCCGGAGCAGCGGCCTTGGCCAGTTGGGAGCTCGGCCGAAGCAGGAGCTGACATTGCAAGCGCCGCGAGCGCAGCCAATGGAACAAGGAGCTTACGCAGCATCGTCTCTCTCCCTGAAGAGCCACGCATCGTCGGCCGCGTCCTTGGCCTTGAGCCACAACCAGCCTTGGACAAGAGCATAGGTTGCACCAGCGACTAGAAGCGGAAGCGCGAAGGAGCCGATGGCGGAACGTAGCAGCCCAAAGAACAAAACGATGGTCGCAACGAGGACACACGATGCGGTCGTTCGATAGCGCGCCTTGCGGAGCTCTCGTGTTTCAGGCGCGGCCAACGGCACGGGCATCATATCGGCGAAGCGGCTCATGCCCCTGCTCCTTTCCGCGCAATCGCCTGCTCGGTCACACGCAAAACCTCGCCCTGTTGTTCGACAAGCGCGGGGGTGCGCGTGATCCCAAAATGGCTGGTGAGCTTTCCGTCCTGGTCGAAATAGAAACGGCGTTGGTGCGTTTTCATCAATTCAAACGGAGAACCGTCGACGAAGATGATCTTCGCTTGGGGCTCGGAGCCGTGCTGCAAGGCCCATTCGACCTGCTCGACATCATCGCCATCGACGAAGACGAGGGCCTTACTGAGCACTGAGGTGGCAAGCGGGTTCACACGCTGGCCAGCAGCCGCGATGAGATTGCCCTTGTGATCGCGAATGTCGTTCTCAACCACGATCGAAGGATCGAACTCCCAGCTGCGGGTTACCTCGGCGCGCGCAATACCGCTTACAGGAACCGGACGCATCACGCGCTGTTTGACCTTGGCCATAAAGCGCTGGTTGAGCTCATCGAGCTTGCCGGTGGCTTGCGCATGATCGAGGCGCGCTTTGATAATCGACATAAGATCAGGTTCTATGATGGGCCACGTCTGACCCATCTGACCATGATCGACGGCCTGCGCTGCCGGAGACGGAGACGCACTTGCCGAAGCGCCCAGCGCCAGTAGCGCGGCAAGAAGGAAGCGGCGCTTCACAGGATTGGCTGCCCGGTGCCGACCAGTCGGTCACGGCACACAAACCCGATATGCGAATACCGGCTGTCGAACCCATCCTTATGCGGAGTGGCCGCGAAGACGCAGCCTTTGGGCACGGCGCCTACGGGGCCTTTAGTAAGCGGGTCGCCGTTTTTGGTGAGGGGTTTGAGCGATGCGATACGCTCGCCATTCACCATGACATCGCCGCCTTCGCGGCTCACGATATCGCCGGGTATGCCGAACGCGATCTTAGCAAAGGCTTCGGGTTCATCACCAAAATATTTCTTGGTGACCGGGTCATAGCCTGGATGGAAGATCACGTAATCGCCGCGCTTCGGAAAGCCGCCGCCGGAAACAAGGAAAGCCCAATTCGGCAGCGAATCCGTCGCGTTGATCATCAAGGCGTGGCTCTGCGACCATTCATCGAGCGCGCTCACCGCGCCGACCACGCCGCAAAGAGCCGCGACCGCGAGAAGTTTGCCTTTGGTCGAGAGACGCTTGGTCTTGGGCCACCCGGTCTTAGCGCGCGCCATCACCCTCGCCTCCCTCACTGGATGCCATGAAGGCCTGCATTTCGCTCTGAACGCGAGCGGCCTGAGATGACTGCTCCCCGTTCGGCGCTTGCGCGATCTGCGGGCGCGGGACCTTGGCGTAGACAGCCGCCTTCACGCTTTCGGTCACATCGGGAATATCCCCTCCGATAACGGCTTCATCAACCAGGATGACTTTGCCGCTCTCAGACAGATCAGCGACAGTGTGATCCAGTGTGGTCATGAACATGCCGGTTTGCTGAGCTGCGGTCTGCTCATCGGCGCTCGAACGCGCCTGAGCTGTAAGATATTCGCTGATGATCGATTGCAGCTGCAGCTGGACGAATTCTGGTTCGCTGGCGTCTTCCGTAACGAGGTTCTTGGTAACCCATGCACCCCAGATGAAGATCGCAATCGCCGCCAGCAGCATGACAATTTCGCGCGGCGACATTCCCGCAAAACGGCGCACAGGTTTCACAACCGACGGCGGTGGCGCTGGTTTGCCTGGGTTGTCCGCATGCTCAAAAAGGTCATTCATGGTCAGCTCCTTTGGCGTCAAAGGCAGCGCGAAGGCTCGCGCGCCGGAAGAAACTGATGAGGGCAAAAGCAATGCCGAGGACGGAGCACACAATCATGTGAAACTGCGCCTGCCGCGCCGCGTCCGCCTCGAGATAGCGCGAGGCGAGATTGTCAACCTGAAGCATTGTGCCGGACAGCGTGAAGCTCCCGAGAAGCCAGAAGAACAGTGTCGCAACGCCCAGCGTAGCCATCACGGTCGTGGCGATCCAACCAGCAAGCCGGAGACTCACAAGCAACGCGTCCTGCCTGCGTTGTTGGTGGCGTTCGTCGATGCTCTGATTAAACAGGGTGTTCATTCCGCCGCCTCCCGCAAGGGAGCCACATCGGGGAATGCGACCGCTTCAATCGCTTCTTGCATAGTGCAGCCGCAGTGAACGAGATCCTCGATCTCGGCGAAAACGTCAGGGCTGGAGGAATAAAGCGTTCCTGAGAACCGATCGAGTACGAGACGCCCAACACTTTCGGTGTCGGGACCCCGAATGAAGATATCCGAATAATCGATCCCGTTGCGCTTCAGGCTTCGCAGCAGCGCCTCGGTCATTCCGTCCATCTCGAAGCGATCCGAATTCCGGAAGTCCGAAATCGTCTCGCCCTTCTGCTGAAGGATCAAGAACCAGTCGGAGTTTTCAAGCGCGGCGCGCGAGCCCTCTGATTTGTAATAATCGTGGATCGATTGGGTCGCGGTGATGAGCGAGCCGCCATATTTTCGGCATGTGCGCGAATAGGTCTCGACAAAGTCAGCCATCGCCCCGCCCTTCAGCATCTGCCAGGCCTCATCGATGATAAGCGGCTTAGGCGTCGCGCGATCCATGCGGCGCATGACTTGCGAGGCGATGAACATGATCGAGGTCAGCACCACACCGCGCAGCTCCTCGCGGGTTGCGAGGTCCGAGAGCTCGAACACCGTCAGATCAGCCGAAAGATCGAGATTGGCATCGCCAAGAAAGAACCGACCGAATGTCCCACTTGACGCGAAAGGCAAAAGCGACGTGGCCAAATCATAGGCGTAGGGGTGTTCAGCCTCTTTAAGCGCAGCGATCACGTGGTCGACCGTCCCGTCACGGCCGTGGGCATCCCAGACCACGTTGACCGCCTGATCTATCAACCCGCGCTCGGTATCGTTGAGGCGCGTTTCGTTGCGCGCCATCTGCGAAATGATCGACTTGAGCATGGCAAGACAATCGACGAGGTAATCGTCGTCCCCTTCCGCGAGCTCTTCATCGATCATGCGGAACGGATTGATCGAAATGCCCGACGAGAGCTTGAACTCGGTGAAGGTTCCGCCAAGCGCTTTGGCCATGTGTTCAAAGCTGCGCCCGTCATCAATGACGATGGTCTTGGCCCCGACGCCAGCAAAGCTCGCGGTGAGATCCTGCAGCAGCACCGACTTGCCTGAACCCGACTTGCCTGCAATCGCGACATTGTGGTTGCCGGCTGAATTCTGGAACGGGGACCAGAATTGCGGCTGACCGCGCCGCCCGATGAACAAGCAATGGGGAATATTCCCGCCGACATATTCCCCCTGGATCGGCGCGATCGCGGCAACATTCGCTGAGCGCATCGTGCGCAGCCGCTTCATGCGCTTCAGATCATGGTCGAGCCCATCCGCGACCATTAGCGGAAAATGCGACATGAAGGCCGGAAGCTGGATATGGGTCTCATCGATGAGGTCCCACCCACTCGCCTTATACAGCGCCTTAAGTGTCCGTTCGCAGGGCTCCCCCCTCCCCTTCGGAGAAACAATCGTAACCGCATAATAGCATTGGATGAGCTTCTCGCCTTGTTTCACACGGTCCTGGACAAACTCCCACTCGCTCGCCTCAGTTCGCAGCTTTGGGACCAGCTTCACGCCCTTCCCTTCCGCGAGAGAAGTAGTCCGCGCATGCTTATATCCCGCTTTGCCCTCGGAGGATTCTTGGCTCGGGATGATCCCGCAGACTGTTTGGAGAACAGGGCACGGCAGGCTGAGCTTGGGATTGAAGATATCGCCGATCATCTTCTGAGTGTCCCACGGGGCCCAGCGATCAGGGAAATTGCGCACGGCCATTGTGCGGATATCGAAGCGCTCCGGCACGAAGTCCTTCATTTCGGGCACGCCTTCGACTGTAGCACCGGTCGGGCGCAAAGATTGCGCATGAAGGATCACGCGATCCCTTTCGACATGCGTCACGAGGTCGCGGCGAACGCATTGCTCGTTAATCGGATCGAACCGATTGTAGCCGGGCACCTCGTCGCCAGCCCCGGTTGAAGGCGCAAGCATTTCATCGAACAACCGGATGAGATCGGTCGGCTCGTATTCCTTGACCGGAACGTCGATCGATTCCAGCGCGGAGATAATCCCGTCGCGCATGGTCAGCAGATCTTCGCTCGAAAGCGATGACCCATCCGTAGCCCCAACCGACATAATGACCCGAAAATTGCGTACGAAAAACGGTCCGTCGCTGGCCAGCGTCGACCACGCGCCGCCCGTAAGCTTGTCGAGCCGGTGGCGAGCTAGGGTCTGGAACACGCCCGAGGCTTTGAACCGCGGCAACGCCCAGACTTGCAGTTTCTCGGCAACCCGCGGACTTGAATAGTTCGTCACGCTGAACTTGGTCCCTGGCAGCAATATGTCGGAGAAGATCGAGCCGATCATGTCACTGACGCGATCATTCGCACCAACTAAGGGAGCGAGCTCAAGAATGAATCCCTTGGAGCGGACTTGATGGAAGATCCGCTTGTCCTCGTCGAACGAGCGGTAGCCGAGATAATGCGAGAGCATCGGTATCGCCGCTGGCCGTGCATTTTGCTCCGGCTTGCGACTGTCGCCAACGACGAGATCGACAATGTTGTTGAGGACGTTGCCCATCGCGGTTTACTCCACGGTGCCAGGAAAAGGGGTGGCCTGAAGGCGCGCCTTCTGCTGAGCGGACAGGCGCTCCTTCACCTTGGCCTCGATTTCCTGGATGGGATTGGGCGCGTCAGCAGAAGCGACCGAAATGGTGGTTTCATCGCTCGCGGGCGGAAGCGATGCACCGGAAACGCTGGGCGCGATTGCGAGAAACGGAGGCGCGCTTTCAGCAGCGGCCAAAAGACCGCGATTGCGAGACGATTGAGCGCCGCGCTGGGCCATCGCATCCATCGCATCACCGCGCCCTGGCAAACCCGCTTGGGTTCGTATGACACGGCGAGCGTGAGACACTCCCGATGCATCGGTATATGCGGGGAATACGACGGACAGCTCATAACTCGGCGCAGGCCGTGAAACCGCCGGAGTATTCGCAGCCGCGATGGTGTGGACAGGCGTGTCGATGCCATCGTCCATCTGGTACGGACCAACGGGATTAAGCAAATCGGTTGAACTGGTCTCTTCGATCCTTGCAAGCGCATTGTCATCGATCACGGTCGAGGGCGCACAAACACCATTGGGGGCGTCGCATCGGAAGCTGCCGTTGATGTTCGTGCCGAAAGTCGTGCAACCTCCAAGAGCTGCGGCGAGTGCTGCAAGCGCGATAATTGACTTCCTTGTCATGACGCATTCCCTTTGATCCAGTTTTCGAGGAATTCGCGGGGGCGGTAGCCGTGAACCACAGCGCCATCCTCGCGTACGATGACAGGAGTGCCGGTGAAGCCGTGCTGGCGTGCAAAGGCTTCATTGGCATCGAGGCCCGACGTGTCGCAGTCGCCTCCAGTGGTGATCGACCCGCCATCATAGGCTTGATTCACCGCGCGCTTTTTGTCCGGCGAGCAAATCACCGCTTCGGAAATTGGGCGAGTGCCGAGGACAGAGATCGGACGCTCAACCACTTTCACATCGAGCGTCTCAAGCGTCTCGTGAAGACGCTTGCAGTACCCACAGCGAAAGTCGCTGAAGACAGTTAGCGTCCTCGAACCTCGCCCCCTTGTGACGGCACCAATCTTCGGTAAGGCAGCAAGCGCAGCAGGGTCGACTTGCGCGTCTATCTGCGAGGCTTTGGCTCCCTGCTTCGGTGTATGCTGATCCGTGTTGGGAGCAGCGCCCCCTCCCCCGACCAGCATATCGGGATTCATCTCGAGGAGACGCGCGGCGGTAAGGTCCTGCTTGGTTTCCATGTCATAGACACGGCCGATGATGAGATATCGTGCGCCTTCGTCGACATAGAATAGGTTCTTCTTGGCCTGGACCTCGCACACGCCATCAATTCTGGCGCAATCAACGGCCGTGATCTCGGTCTTGGGCAACCGCTCGGCGAGCGCCTTGGCCACGTTCGTGTCCGTTGGAGAGACGAGCGCCGAGGCGGCCAGAGCAACCCCGCTGCCTGCAGCGAGGATGGCTATCGCGGCGGTAGTCTTAGCCAGTGGCGTGAACTTCTTCATCACATATCTCCTCAGTTGCGAATAAATGTGCCGTCGAGGAACACGACCTCGACTTCGGCCCCGGTTGGCATCTCGACCACCGGCTGATATTGCTCGGCGCGCTCGATCAGATATTCGGATAAGGTGTTGCCGGCATTGGCCGCGCCGCCGCCGATTGCCTGAATGCCCACATCCTCCACCGACGGCAGAACGGGCTCGTTGGCGATACGCGGGATCTGGTTGGCGCCTTGGAAGGCGTTGCCGACGCCTCCGAAGAGCCCCGCGATAAAGGCTTGAGTAGTTAAACCGCCTTCACGGCTCACGACCCGTCCGCGAACCCCCACCTTGCCGCCGAAGGCGATGAAGCCTTTAACCTCGGAGACCGCAAACCGCCCGCCCGGCTGCGCACAGGTCATGCGCTGGAGTTTGACGTAGACCTTCTCACTCGAGAGATCGCCATAGGCCGCGCCATTGACCATGCAGCCCTGCACGCGGGTGGCGAGGAGCTTCCCTTCCCCATAGACCGAGCGCGCTGGCCCCGTGACACGCAGCAGGACCGGCAGAGGGTCGCTCTGGCTGCGCGTATTCGTCGTGGCATCTACCCCGACCACCACGGTCGCCTTCGCGATCGAATTGGGCGGGAGATAATTGGGAGAGTCTGTATAAACGGCAGGTGAGTTCGAGGGATCGATGCGCGATGCTGTCCCATCCTCAGCCGCGAACGACACCATCTGGACATCGTTCGAGCGGCGAGGCGGCGTTGGCGCCGCCGCAGCAGCACCTTGAGCGGGGGGCACACCCAAGGCCTGCGCGGCGGCGACCGGACCCGGCGCTGTTGGCCGGGCGTTCCCGCGCTGCACCTGTTGGCGCAGCTGCTGGTTTTCACGTTCATAAGCTTCCAGCACCCGCTGGCCGTCCCGCGCCATCTCCGCATTGGCGCCTCTGAGCTGTTCGACTTCGCTCTTGAGCTCGGCCAATTGAGCAACTTGAGCTTCCGTTCCTTTGACGCGAGTGTCGAGCGTATTGATCTCACCCTCGTACATCGCGACCCACTCTTGATCGACACGCTGACGGTTCATCAAGGCATCGGTCGACACAGTTGTTTCCGTGCCATCGGCCATCGCCTCATCAATCGTGTCATCGGTGTCGAGGACATACATCGCGCCAGCGATCGCAATCACACCGCCCAGACCGAGCATCAGCATTTTCTGACGCTTCTGAACTTGTGAATTCTCGGCAATCGAGCCCGTCGCATCAAGCAGATCGTGCTGGTCGACTTCGGCCCCATCGAGGTTCTTTGGTTTACGCTTCAGAAAATCCATGAGCTTTACTTTCCTGAGGGGACCACGACGTAAGCAGCAGTAGCCTGCCCGCTCTCGAGGTTTGGATTGGAGATCGTGACGGCAATCGCGCCATCGCCCGCGATCAGCTGCTCATTGAGAATGAGAGGAGCCTCGCCGGTGTTTTCGATGCGCAGCACTTTGCCTGTCATCGTCGGGCTTTGATATTCTGTGATCAGCTGGACCTTGAGGTCGCCGACATTCACCGGAGCTCTCGGGGCATCGCTGATGTTGAAGCCTGTGACAGGACGTTGCTCAAACATCGCCCGGACAAGGCCGACAGCGCGATCTTCAAGAGGCGCAAAGGCCTGAAGCGTTTCAGCCGGGGCTATAGGGTTCTCAACGTCCGCATTTGCGACGAAAACCTGAAGAGCGCCCGCCCCGACTATCCGACAATCGAACTTGTAGACGAAGCCCTTCTGGGTGGTGCCAAAGAAGGAAATGTTGGGTTTGGAATAGCCCTGCGGGACCGAGAGATAGAGATCACCACGCGTTGGCTCGTGCACGATGGAGAAGTCTTCGCTCGGCACCCCCGACTGGACGCGCGAAACCGATACGAATTGGTCATCCTTTAGCGCGATGCGCGTAAGATCAGACTTCGATGCCTGGCAGTTAACCTCACCGTTATCTACCGCAAGAATGTGTTCCTGGGCAGAAGCTGGAGTTGCCGCAAATGCGAGAGCGCTGGCAATCATTGCCGTGCCGCTCAGACGGGCGAATTGGCAATCGATGCGCGATGCAAGCATGCTTGCTGAGGCGATCACAAGTGACGAGACAACGAGGTTCATTTGTCCTCTCCCTCTTTCACGACCACGCCAAAGCCTTTGAGGCGAAGCGACACGCCGGTGTATTTCCAATGGAATTCGAAAATCTTGTGTTCGCGGCGCACATCGCGTGATCCGACGATCGTATGGAGGACGCCGCCGACCTGGCTTGTGAGACCTTCAGGATCGGTCTTGATCCAGTCGATCGTCACGAACTGGGTGACCTGCGACCCCTGCTGCTCCTGCATAATCTTCATCAGATCGGCTTTGAGAGCCCCGCGCGATTCCGGCGCAGCTATCTTGACGATCCCATCGAGCCAGTACTGAAGCGTTTCAGGTGAACGATTGAGCGCAAGCTGCGCAGTGTCTCTGGTAACGGCTTCGAGGTATTCTTGAGTGACAGCTGAAGAGCTGAGCGTCATTGTGCTCGGAAGGATCGGCTGCAGCACAATCTCCCGGTCCCGGGTCGAGGCTGCCGTGAACATCACCACGACCAATATACCGAGGACGACGCAGATCAGCGCCAGCAGATTGCGTTGTTTAAGCGTCTTTTGAGACGTCTCGTGTGCAAGAGAAAGTTCCATATCAGCCCGCCATCACGCGAAGATGAGATGGCGGAGCGACTTTCAGACCGAAGAATTCCCCTGGCAGATGCCAGTAGCCAAAATGCAGCACCCAATACATCGAGCGCCCGGCTTTAAGTTTGCGATACCCAAACCACGCAGCGATGGCCAAGATAAGGCCGATTACGATATGCTGTGCGAGAATTCCCCACGCGAACGGAATGACCATCACGAGGAATTCGTCGAGCGTCCAAAATCCGATTAACTCCGGATCATCAAGATGCTTTGGGATGGAATACTGGTCCAAAAGTCAGCTCCGCCAAAAAGGAAGGTGGCCGTCATCCGCAAAGCAGTCAGCAGCGCACCACCAGTTGGTGAAAGTCGGATCGCCAGATCAGACCGTTCCGGTGATCGTCGACGTGACGATCGGCACACCGGTGCCAGCGCCAACGCCGACACCGACCGGAATGGCGATCTGACCCATCGAAAAGCGACCTGAAGCGAGCGCAACGATCCCGCCTGCAAGAGACAAGACGGTAATGATCTTACCGCCCGAGCCTTCCAGGAAATTCGTGAACGTGGTCAGAGCTGTATCGAACGTGGTGTCGGTGCCGGCCATTGCGGCATCCACGCCCAGAACGCTCATACCAGCGGCCGCGGCTGCGGCGACGGCAAGAGTAGAGCCGGCCTTTTTCAATTCGGGCTTTTTCAGAGCAAGTGCATTCATTGTCTTTCCCTTCTGGTTTGACGAGAGACGCTAATGGCGTCGCAATCAAAAGGGCGACTTCGACAGTTTTTTCTCAACCCGTTCGTCTCAACAACTTGCGTTTGAATTGTCCGAATCACTATTTTCGAACCCGGTTGGTGCTGAAAAACGAACCACTTGGTCTCAATGGCGTAGCCAAGTGGTGTTGTATTCAGAGCTGGGTGGTCATGAATACCGATCCACGTGGGTACTATTTGTGGCCACGTGGCCTGCGGGCATAACCAGCATGAAGATTTTTCGAATCGGCTGCCTCGACCAGAGATAGGTTAGGTGCGAAAGACGCTTCCTCAAGAACGATAAGATAGGAGGAACTCGCCAATGGCCGCCGAGCCGAGCGTCAATCACAAGCTTATGGTCAGCAGAGAGGGTCTCGAGGTCATGGCGGAAGCCGTAAAGGCTCTGACCCTGCGAGAAGAGCGCTTTCAAAGGCTTAGCGACGTCATTACGACCGCTCTGGAAACAGTGGAACCCGAGAGCGCAGCGCTGCCTGAAGGCTTCGGGGAAGACCCGCCACTGGGCGGCCCAATTCCTATCAATCTGAGACTAACCAAGCGTCTCAACAAAGAGCTCGACATGTTTCGAGCCAGCTTGTGCGAGCGCGGTATAAGCCATTGCGGTGTCAGGGAAACGGTCATCTACTGCGCAATGCAGATCGCAACAGAGTAAATTTTTCCTTGCCAATCCCCTCTAAACTTATCCACAGTATGCATGTGCATAGCCTGTGTATAAGGAAGGATCATGTATCAGGGGCCAGGGAGTGTTGAGGAAAAATCGTGCGCTCAGGTGCACCGTGAAAATGCCATCCTCATAAGGTTTCAAATGAAGAAGCAAGGCGTCAGCATCAGATGCCTCGTCAATGAGGGGGTTGTTAAGAGCAGCCACCGCCATCGGTTCTACGAGCGCATCGAGCAAGGCAAATTGGAGTTCGATGAAGTCGTAAGGCTTAGAAAGAGACTTAGGATCGACCCGGTCCGCGCAGAGATCGCGATGCGTTGCTTTGAAAGCCCGGAATCGTATGAAGATCCCTGCTGTGAAACCACGGCCCATGTGGCGACTGCTTTGGCCGTTCAGCTCTTCGAAGTGATGGCGGCTTGTGAGGGGGAATTCGAGCCCTTGAGAGAAGGACTGTGCCAGGGTCTTGCCAAGCGGGCGACGACTGCGATTGCCGAGAACCATGCGCGCATCGAGGCCCAGCGCGAAGCTATTGGTGATGCCGACCGCGCGTTGAGGTAACTGCCGAGCTCTACCGGCACGCAACCACGGAATGCCTACAAAACAATCAAGCGATCCGCCGCCGTTTTCGAAGTTCACGGACGACAAGGGGCGCAGATTTCGGTACGTCCCGGATATGAAGCACGACTCCCTGATCGCCTGGACCTCGATCTATATCGCGGTTGGTATCATGGCGCTGATCTGCGCCGTCCTGTCTGTGCTTGTCACTGCGGATGATTGGCGCACTGGTCGATGGCGTCCCGCACTTGAGACTGGCCTCGACAAAGCGTTGTTCCTGCCGAAAACCTGGCTCAGATGGCAAGCGAACTATATGCGCGGGGCGCCGGTGATCATCGCGATCGCGGTTTATTATGCCTCGGATGTTGGCTTCCAAGTCTTCTCGGATCTTTGAGAAGTCTGCAATTGAGAACGAAAGCGCCGAGTCTGGTAACAGTTCCATTCGTGAGGTTGGGCACCGTAACCAAAACTGACCGCTCCTGACCCTATCGCCTTATTCCTCAGACAACTCGCTCGTTCGCTCTTGGCTCGCCTATTTGGCAATGACGCGGGCTTTGCGCCTGCGAAACATGAGAATGCATCCGAGAATACTTGCGGCGACACCGAGTGCGGCGAATAGAATTAGTATCGGGTGGCTCGTGTCCTCTCGCGTGCGCAAATCCATGATGTGAAGCCCCCACATGAAATCAAATGCTCGCCACCAGCGTGTGCGGACCGCCTCGATCTGACCTGTATCGCGACCGACATAAATATGCGTTCCATCGTCCAGAGTAAGCTGCCAGACGGACAGCTGACGGCGGAAGTCAAAAGGTACTTCATTGGACTCGAATAGGCGCACGGTACTCACATCGTTTCCACCTACAATCTGTTCGGCGACGATTGACCGAGCTCCAGCTTCGTCAACTGACGGCAGAGGGACTTCGTTTTCCAGGTCAATTCGGGTAACGCTTCCATCGAGCGCGGTCAGCATCGCAACCGCTCGCCCATTCTGCATGTAGGCGCGCAT
Source organism: Erythrobacter longus (assembly GCF_000715015.1). Classification (GTDB taxonomy): domain Bacteria; phylum Pseudomonadota; class Alphaproteobacteria; order Sphingomonadales; family Sphingomonadaceae; genus Erythrobacter; species Erythrobacter longus. Next base: position 550,415 of record NZ_JMIW01000003.1, on the reverse strand, counting down.
TTCTTTCACCGGGTGATCGATCTCTGGGACCATATGGGACGGCAAAGAAAAGGCGGGCTGATCAGAGGCAATGCGCAGATGATTGCCACGCACCTCCTCGATCGGGCGAGCGGCCATAAACAGGCCGCTCACCATCCACATCAAAATCGGAATTCCCACCAGCCAACCTAGCCAGATGTGCCATTTGGCGAAGCGCAGCATCACGGGTTTTGGCAATTTGGCATCTCCATTCCTAGGGTTGGCACTTGGTGGGCCAGCTCACTTGCCCTTGATCATTGCACTGTGATCGAAGTGACTGTGTTGCCTTCTTCGCCGGTGCTGAATTCGAACGTGACAGTGTCGCCGACTGCGACGTCGCCGCGAACTTCCTCGGTGGCGTCAAAAGCCATGACCATCTCGGGCCATTCGAGCTCTGGAACCGCCTCATGGTCGATCGTAACTGTGCCTGCTTCGGCGTCGATGGCAGTCACAGTGCCACTAGCGCTCGCCGTCTTGAGGGTGACGCCTTGTTCCATGCCGTCATGCATGCCTGGCATGGAGCTGTCGTCCATTGTCATGCCTTCGTGCTCACCCATTTCTGCATTGCTGTCGCACGCTGCCAACATCAATGGGGCAACCATTAGGGTTAAGCGGGTTGTGTAACGCATTCTTCTTCTCCTTCGGATTGTGATGGCCGTTCAGGCCGGGGGCGCCGCATCAAGAGGTAAGCGGCGGGTAGTACGAACATGGACAACAAGGGCGCGGTGATCATGCCGCCGATCATCGGCGCGGCGATCCGGCTCATAACTTCAGAACCTGCCCCCGTGCCAACTAGGATTGGGAACAGGCCAGCCAGAATGACGGCAACGGTCATCGCCTTCGGCCGAACGCGAAGAAGCGCGCCCTCCCTAATAGATTTGGTAACGGATTCCGCAGTTGGCTCACCGGAATGTCGCTCCATCGCGGCCTTTAGATAGATCAGCATCACGACGCCGAACTCTGCTGAGACACCGGCAAGGGCGATGAAGCCGACGGCTGTTGCGACCGACTGATTGTAGCCCAAGAGATACAGCAGCCAGAAACCGCCTGTGAGGGCGAACGGCAAAGTTCCCATAACCAACATCGCTTCATCCACACGGCGAAAGATCAGATAAAGCAGCAGGAAAATGATACCGAGCGTCGCCGGAATGACGACCTGCAGACGCTCATAGGCCCGGGTGAGATATTCGAATTGCCCTGCGTATGAGAGGCTTACCCCTGCGGGCAAATCAACGCCGTCTGCAACGGCAGCCTGCAAGTCGCCCACTACTGAGGCTAGGTCACGCCCGCGCACATCGACATAGACCGCACTGACAAGGCGGCCCTGCTCGTTCTTAAGCATTGGAGGTCCATCGCTCACGCTCACCCGCGCGACCGTCCCGAGTGTGATCTGCTGTCCACCGGGGGTCAGCACAGGAAGGGCGCTGATTTCTTCCACACTGTCGCGGATTTCGCGAGGATACCGAACGTTGATTGGATAGCGAGCCAGCCCCTCGACCGTGCGCCCAATATTCGCCCCGCCTATGGCTCCGGAGACGATCTGTTGGACATCGGCAATATTCAATCCGTAGCGGGACGCCGCGACCCGATCGATGTCTACATCGATATAGCGCCCGCCAGATAGACGCTCTGCCAGCGCCGAGCTAACGCCCGGGACCCCTTTGGCAACATTCTCGATCTGAAGCGCCACGCGTTCGATTTCCGCCAGATCTTCACCGGAGACCTTGACCCCGATGGGGCTTTTGATCCCTGTGGCCAGCATATCGATGCGGTTGCGGATTGGAGGTACCCAGACATTGGCAAGACCTGGAACCTGCACCGCCCGGTCCAACTCCTCGACGAGCCTTTCAGGCGTCATACCCGGACGCCATTCCTCACGCGGCTTGAAGCGGATGGTGGTCTCGAACATCGTGAGCGGCGCGGGGTCGGTTGCCGTATCTGCGCGGCCAGCCTTGCCGAATACGGTCTCGACTTCGGGCACCGACTTGATGAGCCGGTCAGTCCGCTGAAGAAGTTTCGACGCTTCTCCAGGAGACAATCCCGGGAGGGCGCTGGGCATGTAGAGCAAGTCTCCTTCATCAAGAGGAGGCAAGAATTCACCGCCCAAGCGGCTAAAGGGGATCAAGGCAGTGAGAAAGACCAGCACTGCGATCACCAGCGTTGTCTTTGGGCGGCTCATGACCCAGTCGAGGCCAGGGCGGTAGGCCGCTGTCAGCCACCGATTGAGGATATTGGAATCTTCAGATGGTATCTTACCCCGGATCAGCCATCCCATCAGAACCGGAACAAGGGTCACCGACAGGATCGCTGCCGCCGCCATTGCGTAAGTCTTGGTGAAGGCAAGCGGGGAGAACAGGCGTCCCTCTTGGGCCTGCAGGGTGAACACCGGCAGGAAGGAGAGGGTAATGATCAGCAGGCTAAAAAACAAAGCAGGCCCAACTTCTTTCGATGCGTCAGCGACCAGCCGCCACCGTTCACCAGACGACAGCTCGGAATCCGGATTGTCTCGTTCCCAATGTTCAATGTGCTTGTGCGCATTCTCGACCATCACGATCGCTGCATCCACCATTGCTCCGATGGCAATCGCGATACCGCCCAGCGACATGATGTTTGCATCGACACCCTGAAAGCGCATCACGATAAACGCGGCGAGGATGCCCAATGGCAGAGTGATAATCGCAACCAGGGCAGAGCGCATGTGCCAAAGGAAGAGCGCGCAGACCAGCGCAACGATAATGAACTCGGCAATCAGCTTACTGGTCAAATTGCTGATGGAGGCATCGATCAGTTGTGAACGGTCATAGGTCGTGACGATCTCGACCCCTTCAGGCAGACTCGCCTGCAACACTTCGAGTTTCTCTTCGACCGCTGTAATCGTAGCGCGCGCGTCTTCGCCTTGGCGTAGGACAATGATGCCGCCCGCGACTTCGCCTTCCCCATTCAATTCCGCGATCCCGCGGCGCATTTCAGGGCCCAGCTGGACCGTCGCGACATCAGAAAGGGTGACTGGAATCCCATTGCCGACCGTCTTCAGCGGGATATTACGAAAGTCATCGAGACCTTCGATATAGCCCGACGCACGGACCATGAACTCGGCTTCCCCCATTTCTACAACGGATCCGCCGGCTTCCTGGTTGGCTGCCTGAATCGCACGCACGACCTGACTGTGGGTGACACCAAGTGATGCCATCCGATAGGGTTCCAGCACTACCTGATACTGCTTCACCATTCCGCCGACACTCGCTACTTCGGCGATGCCGGGAATGGTTTGAAGTTCGTAGCGCAGGAACCAGTCTTGCAAGCTCCTTAGCCCTGCAAGATCGTTGCCTCCGGTCCGGTCGACCAGAGCGTATTCATAGATCCACCCTACCCCGGTCGCATCCGGCCCAAGCGCGGTGGTTACGCCCTCTGGCAGTTCACTCTCGACTTGGTTGAGATATTCGAGAACGCGCGATCTTGCCCAATAGAGATCGGTTCCGTCTTCAAAGATGATATAGACAAAGCTATCGCCGAACATCGAATAGCCGCGCACAGTCTTTGCTCCCGGAACGGAAAGCATGGTGGTAGCCAGCGGATAGGTGACCTGGTCTTCGACGATGCGCGGAGCCTGGCCTGCATAGTTCGAACGGACCACGACTTGTACATCTGACAGGTCTGGAATCGCATCCACGGGGGTCGCACGCACCGCCCAGAAACCGGCGAGCGTGACAGCGATTGCGACCAAAACGATGAAAAACCGATTGGCGATCGAGAGGTCGATAATCCGGGCAATCATCGGCCAACCTTCCTGATCGACACAATGCGCGGTCCGGTATCGTGCTGTGTGAAGGTGAATTCGACCTCGTCTCCAACCTCTATTTCGCCAGCCAGCGACGTTTCATTTAATTCGAAGGGCATCACCATCGTGGGCCAATTCAATTCCGGCACAGGAGCGTGATCCAGCGTTATCTTATCTCCGGCGATTTTGGTCACACGGCCCGTGGCCTTGTAGCTCTTGCCAGCCTGTTCGTTTTTGGACGCATCAGGCATGACCCCATCGATCGAACGGATTTCGATGCCTGAAAGACTTGCTTCGGAATCGAGCAGGAATTGACCCGAGGTCACGACCTGTTCGCCTTGTGCCAGACCTGCGAGAACTTCGGTTTGGCCATTCGCTTCGCGCCCGATCTCGACTTCTGCGGGAAGAAATGCGCCCTCATCTTGTTTTAGCATCACGATGTTGCGGCGCCCGGTGCGGATGATCGCTTCGGACGGGACAAGCAGAGCGCGGCGGGTGTTTGGCGTGAGGGAGACCCGCGCGAACATACCAGGCTTAAGCCTCCCGCGAGAATTCGGGAGCTCGGCTCGCACGGTGAGCGTTCGGCTTGCGGTATCTGCGCTTGGCAGGATCGCAATGATCCGGCCTGCAAACTTTTCGTTCGGAAACGCTGCCAGAGAGGCGCTGACGGTCTGACCTTCGCGAATGTCTGCTGACTGTGCCTCAGGAACGGAGGCCTCCAACCAGATTGGTGAGAAGCCGGTTATCTCAGCGAGGGTTTCTCCTTCCAAAACAGTCATTCCGGGGCGCACCCCCAGCGAGGTGATTGCGCCTCCCGAAGGCGCGGTAATGGTTATGACCGTCTGAGCACGGCGCGTTCGTTCTACAGAGGCGATGATGCCCTCGGGCATGCCGAGCAAATGCATCCGTTGCCGCATCGCATCGGTAAGCGCTGCGTCGCCCGTATCGAGAACAGCGAGGTACTCACGCTGTGCGCCGCCCCAACTGGGAACAAGGATATCGACCAAAGGCGCGCCTCGGGCGACTACGTCGTCCTGTGCCAAGCCATAAGTCCGCTGAACGTAGCCTCCGGCACGCGGTTGCACCAAGGCAACACTGCGGTCGTTATAGGCAAGCGTGCCCGATACAACTATCTCTGGCTCAAGGATTCCAAAATCGGCTGACGCGGTGCGAATGCCGAAATTCTGGACCAGCCCTGGATCAATTTGAACGCCTGCCGTAGCAGACTCGCCCGCGCATTTCGGGACCAACATCATATCCATGAATGGAGATTTGCCTGGCTCATCGAAGCGCTGTCCGGGAACCATGGGATCGTACCAATAAAGCACGTTCTCGCACTCGCCCTCAGCGACGCCGTCTGACATGACTTCGCTCTGACCGCCAAGCGTGGAAAGGCCATATCCGGCAGCTAGGCTCACAAGCGCGATGGCCGCCATTGCGCCGTAAGCACGCTGCTTCGGCGTGAAACGTTCTTTCTCGTCGGTCATCGCCGTGCCTCCCCATAATAGAGTCTGATTTTTACTGCCATTGCGACCGTGGTGGCCTCTCGCTCGAGAATCTCCAGATCGAGCAGCGCGAGATCGGCTTTGGCCGAAATGACATCAATGAGATCGGCACGCTCAGCGGCGAAACTGGCGGTTTCGAATTCCACTCGGCTGCGTGCCAGCGGTAGGAGCTCATCTCGCGCTCGCTCCCATTGACGCTGGGCGCTTCGCCAAGCGGCCAAATCCGTTTCAAACTGAACCTGCAGCGCGCGCAAACGGTCCGCGCGTTCAGCCTGAGCAGCAGCGGCGCCGGCTTCGGCGGCCCGGATGCGAGGTTGTTGTCGCTTCCCAGTGAAAATTGGCAGAGTTACGGATCCCATAACCGACAGGGCGTCACCAAATCCAGGGTCGCGCCGGCCATAATTGACGCTCACACCAAAATCGGGTCGCAATGCAGAGCGAGCAAGGTCAACCCCCGCTTCGGCGCGGCCGCTCTCCGCATCAGCCAATTGAATTTCCGGGTTAAGCTCAAGCAGGCTCAGCAGAGCTTGGCGGTCAACCTCGAACGTGGGAGGGCTGCCCGAAGCCGAGGGTTCACTGATATTTGTAAAGCTCGCAAGTGCGGCCTGCGCCGCGTCCTGTTCCGCGTCGATCCGCGTAACGGCATCTTCAATTGCGAGAAGTTCGCGGCGGATGGCCAAGCTTTCGGCAGGCCGCGCAGAACCCGATGCGACAGCGGCATTGGCGACGGGCAAGAGCCGGCGCAAATCGCTTAGTGCCGTATGCGCCAATGCAAGTTTTTCCTGAGCGTAATGGAGGTCGACCCAGGCCAGTGCGGTTGCGACGTCGATCCTGCGTTCTGCAACCCCCAGTCGTACTTCCGCAATGCGGATATCAGAGCTCGCGACACCCAGCTGTGCTCTGCGCCTTGCCAGGTTTGGTATTGGTTGTTCGATCCCCACGCTGATCTGTGTGGGGAGCTGGCGATCCAGTTCGAAGGCGACCGGGCCGGTCACCGGTAGATTGGCAATTCCGCCGCGCAGAATAGGGTCTGGAAGCGCGTCTGCTGCTTCTGAGGCTTCGCGCGATCCCCTAACACGCATTTCACCGGCCTGTAAAAGCGGCTGATCTTCCCGCGCAACGCGCAAGGCCTCTTCATATGCAAGCGGCTGCGCAAATGCGATTTGTGTTGGCAATAGAGCCGCCAAAAGGACTCCGCCTATGAACCATCTCATGGAATATTCTCACTCGAAAGGAATGCCGCGCGCCAGCAAGCTGAATGATGCAACTAAGGGTGCATCGATACGCTCGGGCGGCACTTAGAAAGGGCGCAATGCGCCGCTATTCTCTTCAATCGAGTTAGAATCGGGGCGGCGGATAGTCCGGTGAGGAGTGGCAGCTCAGGAGCTGTGCATCACCTTCGGAAATATATCGAAGACGGTTAGCGAAGAATTCGTCAGTGATCCGCGTAAATTCGCTGCCCAAAAAGACTGGTGCAGCCGCATTCATTGATACCAAACAAGCCAGCGACATGTCCTCGCATTGGCCATCCGCGGCGTCAGAATGACCAGCATGCTCTGATCCTTGCGAAGCATGGTGTTTCATCTTCGCACAATCCATTGCCGACATCGTCTCGGCTTGCGGCAAAGCCGCAGCCGGAACGGAAATCTGAAACAACAAGCCAACGCAAAGCGCGATATGGGCAAGGCAACGGGTTATACGCATAAGTTCCTGTTAATCTGATTGACGCGGATGGGCAAGAACATGTCGTAAACATGTTTACCCTTCTGGTGCGGTACCTTCGAAACTGATTTCAGCACTATAGGTCCACAGAGCGCCAGAGAGCTGGCGTCTGAAGAGTGATGCAGTCGCGAGTGGAACAATATGGCCGCGGATGAGGGCGCTGATAGCATCATTCTGCACGCGCCGTTCCAGGTTCCCGGCTAATCTTGCGACAGACTGACCAGTAGAAGATCCCTAGCCAAAAGTCCTGCCGCCGATCTTGCTCAAGTGCCTGCGCCGCCGCTTTATCGGGCCGAATTGCGAGGTGTTTTCGCTCAATATCGCATGGCTTGTTAATCCAGATGCCGAGGCGCACGAGCCAGTCGGGCCAGTTCTCGGGTTCCTGAGAACCGAGAAGGCCCAGACGTGTACCCATAGGCATCTTGTTAGAAAAATCTTCGACGATGCGCTCCGCACCTGGCACGATATCAAGACCGAAAGTCGAAATCGCCGCGCTCATCGTCAAGGGTGGATCGTAATCGGCCACATCAGCCTCGATCAGCTCGACGTTTTGCCAACCGTGCCTGTCGATCAGTTCCCGACTGATCGCGAGCATGTTGCGAGAGATATCTATCCCAATGATCCGACCGGTCGCACCAACGCGCTTTTGGAGATCTGCGAAATTTTGTCCCGATCCGCAGCACAGATCGACAACGGTGTCGCCTTCATTCAACCGGAGTGCGTCGATCATGCGGCGGCGTTGCCGGACAACACCGGTGACACGAAAGCCAGCTGCCATGAGCGAGTAGAAGCGTGCTTTGGCGTCGTAGGTTTCGCGCCAAGCGGTAGTATCTTCCGCAATCTCGGTGTGGGAAGTTTCGGAACGATCAGACACTGATCCAACCCAGCGCCTTCGCCCCCATCCACAAGCCCATTCCGATCATGAACAGGTTCTCAGTCAGCGATACGAAGCCAAGCGGCACGTTACTGCTGCCGCCGACACAAGCGCATTTGAGTTCGCGCTTATCGATGTAGACTGCTTTGAACACACTGACTGCACCAACTGTGCCGATGAACAGCGCCAGCGGCGCAGACAGCCAGACAAGAGCGCCAGCGGTCATCAAGAGACCTGCCGCTGCCTCGCCAAACGGATAGACAAACGAGTAGGGCACCCAGCGTTGAGCGAGCAGGTCGTAATTGAGAAACATTGTGGAGAAGCTGCGCACGTCCTGAAGCTTCTGGAGCGCGAGCAAAGTCATCGAAAGGCTTACGAACCATTCGCCAGCGCGAAGGGTGAAAGGTGTGTCGAGGAACGACCAACTCAAACCGAGCGCTAGTAAAAGTGCCACCGCAAAAATGGCTATAACGGGCTGGTAGCTGGTCTCGCCTTCCTTGGGCTGCGTGCGGCTTTTCCCGAAATGCTCACGGACGTCGTCATATCCGCCGATCCGCTTCTCATCGATAAATGTCTGAGGCGTCGTCTCTACGCTGTGTTTTTCCTTGAAGGCGTCGGTTTCCTTCCTGGTGGTCAGGTGGTTGTCTTCCACCTTGAAGCCCTGTCGCTTGAGAAGATCAATCGTCTTGATGCCATAGGGACAGACATGGTCCTCCATAACCATCCGATAGACCTGAGCTGTTTTTGTCGTCATGAAATGCCTCGGTTGCGGTGTTTTGAGTGCCTAAGGATTACAGGGTAGCTGCGAATTGGTTTCACGAAAGACAGGAGGCCCGCAGACGAACGGACGGGTTAGCAGGACCGTCGATCATTCGTCCGCCGCGCCCTGCCCAGTGATTTCTCGGGGGTCTTCTGATTTACGCGACAAGTAGAACCACTCGGCAAGGAAGACTGTGGCAATTCCTAAAGCGGCATAAGCTACGATAGCCGGATCGCTCTTCAATTTCACCGACGTGAAGGCGGCCAGCACAACGGCATCTGCGGCTAATGCAGCGAGAAGGATGCTTGCGCGCGCGCCCACTTCTTCGCGCAGATTGCGAAAGACGCCCCAATGGATAAGCATGTCCATTACGAGGTAGAAGAAAGCACCCAGCGAAGCGATCCGCGAGAGGTCGAAAAGGACGGCAAGTGTTCCGGCGACCACGACCGTATAGACCAGCATATGGCTCCGGATCCCACCCGACATGCCAAAGTGGCTGTGCGGGATCATCTTCATTTTTGTCAGCATCGTAAGCATGCGCGATACGGCGAACACGCTGGCGATGACGCCTGATGTCGTTGCGGCAATAGCGATCGCAACAGTGAAATAGAAGCCCAGCTCGCCCAAAGCGGGCCGCGCAGCGGCTGCCAGCGAATAGTCACGCGCCTTGGCAATGTCTTCAATGCTCAGACTTGAGCCAACAGCAATCGCGACAAGAAGATAAACGACGATGCAGACGGCGATCGAAATCATGATCGTTCGGCCAACATTCTTGTGCGGATCGACCAACTCACCACCGCTATTGGTGATGGTGGTGAAGCCCTTGAAGGCCAGTATAGAAAAGGCGACCGAAGCGAGCAGGGCTTCCGCTCCAGTCATTGAGACCGTTTGCGAAAAAGCGCCGGAAGAGAAGCCGCTAGCCCATATGGCAGCTACGGCGAAGAGGACGATCCCGCCTATCTTGATCGCAGACATTACGACCGAAAAACCGCTTACCGATTTGTTGCCGGCGGCGTTAACGAGGTAGGCGAATACTATGAGTGCCAATGCTGCCAGAGAAACCAACCAACCAGTAGTTTCGAGGCCAAACGGACGGAGCGCGTATGTGGCGAAGGTTCTGGCAACAAGGCTTTCATTGATAACCATCGATAGAGCCATCAGCAAAGACGCCGATGCCGCTACCACGCCAGGCCCATATGCCTTCTGAAGGATCATCGCGATCCCGCCAGAAGATGGCCACTTGTTCGACATCTTGATGTAGCTGTAGGCCGCGAGCGACGTTACCAAAGCGCCCGCAACAAAGGACAGCGGAAACAGGGGGCCGGCAAGTTCGGCAATCTGGCCTGTAAGCGCGAAAATTCCAGCGCCAATCATCACGCCAGTTCCCATCGCAACGCCGCCCAAAAGGCTTATCGATTGCTTGTCGCTAGTCTTGTCGCGGTGCTCGCGTTTAGGCAAAGTGTTCCCCATTACTCATATTCGTGGAAAAAGAGGGCGCTAATGGTTAGTACGATAGGATAAGTGTCGCCCCTCAAAAAAGATGCCTGTTCACGAGTCAGCAAACCGATGGCTGAGCCATAGAATGGTGTCGGCGAGCCTTTGCCAAAAGCGGGTGTGAAGGTGGGCGCCTCTTCAGACTTGACGGAATCGCTCATCCGATGATCCCCAGATGGTTGGGGCCACGGGCCATTTCTCCACCATAGTAGCCTTGGACGAGAATGGCTGCGGCGATGATCGCCAGCAAAATTCGCAGACGTGTACGACCGCCATCGCGGACTGCTAGTGTCCAAGCCGCAATGCCAAGGACCGCAATGGCCGTCCCATTCCAGCGATGAATTGCGAGATTGGACGATTGATCGTCGAGCCTCCAGCCTCCTGCAAACCAACCAAAGAGGACCGCGATGATTGCTCCGATCGTTCCGAAGGCTAGGAGAAGTCTGACAATTGATTGAAGGCTAACACTCGGAGACCATTTCATCGCAACCTCTGCCATTCCCGCAAGGAGAAGCAGCGCGATTGGAAAATGGACGACTGCGGGATGCAGCCTCGAAATCAAATCACCGAAAGACGACAGTCGATTTTCCTTGATCCTTTGCTGCATCACCTGCGCCGGCGTCATTGTTTGCGCGGGATCGGCAACATTCGGGTCAGCCCCGGGGGATGCATCATGGTCGACGGTGTGCATGTCCCCGACGTCGGTCGGACCAGCTTCCATCATTACCATCTCTTCATCGGACATATTCTTCTTATGCGCCTCGTGCGCGCTGATCGGCACGGCAAGAACAAGCGCGACCAGAAGGGCAAAGATGCTGAATTGAGAGGTTTGTCTCATACCGTCTCTACGCACGCACCCGTTCTACCCCTCAAAAAATTCTAAGGGCTTGAGAGCAGTAGCGCGTATAGAAAGGCATCCAGCTACTAAGAGTGTAACATGATCGAGCCTCCATCATTCGACTCCGCCCTTGCCTCTCTTGCCGCCGAGACGAGCGTCAGCCATCCCGAAGGCTTCATGGATGGGGTCTGGCAACGAGCCGGGCAGCTTGGAGAGATTGCTGATCGGCGGCGGCGCGCTGCGCTCTTTTCTGGCCTATTTATAATAGGACTGGGTACCGGCGTTGGCACAACCGCGTGGCCAAACGGTCTCGTCTCAAGTCCTCAAGTTGCTGCATCTGATTTTGACACAAGTCACACGTTGTCTCCGTCAGCGCTTCTCGAAGGCGGGCATTAAACCTTGAAAACACACCATATAATATTCGCCGTACTGCTTGCCGCATTGGCAGGTTGCCTGGGTTCGCTTGCAGCAGGCCAGTGGTACGCAGACGAGCGCACTGGCGGTCTGCACCAATTCGTGCACGATGAATTGGAACTCTCAGCCGAGCAGTCTTCCAAGCTCGATGAACTCGAATCCGGTTATGCAATCCAAAAGGCAGAGCTCGAGTCTTCGCTTCGCGCATCTAATGCGCGCCTTGCCAAGGCGATGGAAGCAGAACACGATTACGGTCCGGCAGTTGGCGCGGCTATCGATGATGTGCACGAAAAGATGGGAGCACTGCAGAAAGCGACAGTGCGTCACGTTTTCGATATGCGCGAGTTGCTCAGTTCGGAACAGCAAGAGCTATTCGACCGGCAAGTGTCACAAGCTCTGACACGCAGTCCACGCGACTGATCGTCGGTGTCTTCAACTGAAGGCAATAGCCCGCCGAAGCTAGTGCAGCAGGCAACGCAGGGGAGCCGAGCAGCCTTCAGCAAGCTGGTTGAGCCACATCTTGGCCGCTTGATAGCGCTTGCTACGCGGATGGTGGATTCCCAGCATTCAGGCGAAGACGCTGTGCAGGATGGCCTAGCATCGGTGTGGCTCGCAAGGCATCGTCTCGACCCGGACCGGCCGATTGGACCATATCTAACAACGGCGGTGCTCAACAAATGTCGCGACCGGCTAAGAGCGAGGAAAGCCAAACGCTTTTTCGGCGTTGAATCGTCAGAAGGTGCCGCGCTCATTGGGGACGAGAGACCTAACCCAGAGCATATAGCCGCGGACCGACAAGAGCTAGATTTGCTCCGAGCCGAGATCGAACGTCTACCGATCCGATTGCGCGAAGCGCTCGTACTGGTGAGCATAGACGGGCGCAGTCAGGCCGAAGCTGCCAGCCTGCTTGGGGTTAGCGAAAAAGCCATCGAAACCCGCGTTTACCGAGCTAGGCAACGCCTGCGCAAAAAGTTCGACCAAATCTGAGGGCTATCCGTGGCACCTTGCTCAAGAAATCCTGCCTCCGGTTTCTTCACTAGTGCAGCGGTTTCGCTGAGCGGTCCGTGAGCAGCGATAGCATCATTTCGAACCTCTTCCTTTGATGGCGGATCAAAGGATGTTCGCTTTTCGCAATGTACTCGTGCGTCAGCGCACTCATCTTGCAACAGTTTTGCGCTGCTGCCGGCGATGCGATCATCTCGTCGGCAAATGTGAGGCGGCCATCGATTTCTTCACCCTTGGATAATTCCTGCCAGAAGGCCGTAGTTGTTTTTGATAGTCTTGCGACCTTGATCGATGTGAGCAGCCATCAGCGCCAAAATCCGTCGCGTCGCTGCCCGTATCGATTGTCGTAACCTTCGCTCTTGTCGTATGAGCTCTTTCGGATTCCGACCTCGACACGGTCGCCTCCAAGATTCCGGATGTGCAGATCTCGCAGGTCCACCTTGTTGCGATGCGCCCAGTCTTTCGCTTCGCGTTCGCTGCCGAATGTTCCGGCGTCTTCATAGTCAAATGCCATGGTTTGATTCTCCTTCAGGCTCGATTGTTGGCAAGAGATGTTTTGGGAAGACCGCGCAAACGCGATGTTTTTCGACCGGTGCTGCGAGTTTCGTGATGAGGTTGACGAAGGTGACCGCTAAAGACCCCACCATCACGGCCATGAGGATGGCAAGACCCAGCGCTGCGCATTCTGCGGTCACCTGTTGGTGCGATGCGGCTTCTCGTTTGTCGGCGCATCCTTGGGCGCCATGCACGCTCGCATCGCACACGACATAATCCTGCCCCTCCACTGCGTAGGCGATTTCCTGCAGACCGGCGTGCTCTACGATGCTTGAGAGTATCGGCTCATTGGCGTGCGGCTCGGCGAAGGTCCTACCTTCTGGTTCGCCTTGCGTCGCGCGTTGTGATTGGTCGTTCATCGTGGTCCTCCTATCGACTGCGTTCGATGTTGCGTTCGGGAAGCTCGATCTGTGGTAAGGCGCGCAAACTGTCGCGATCGACGCTGGGTAGCGGTGATAGCTTGTCTTCGCTGCTCCGCAGATGGTCGGGAATCTTCGGATGAAAGTCGCGAGCCGGTCCGCCCTCTTTGGGCAGTTCGACCTGCTTCTCGCCAAGCGTTTCAAGCGCGCTGGTCTTGTCGCCTGGATTGCGCCCGATCTGGGCGAGCAGTCGCTTTTTGTCATCTGTGACGATCGTGATGTCGTCGCGCACACGGGTCATCATCACCAGCGCCAACCGTTCATTTGATAGGTAACGCGCGGAAGAGTGCATCTCGCCGATCGCCATGTCGCGTGTGTCGCCTTGTGCCTGATGCATATTGAGCGCGTAGGCGAGCCCCATGCGTTCAAGCATCCGGTCGTCTTGTTTCAGCTCAACGGTGTCGCCATTTCGGTTTTCGACGGTGACAACGCCGTCCTTGATTGCGAGCACCTTGGCTTCTTCGGACTTCATCAGCTTGCGGGCGTCGTCCTTCTCGGTCCAGCGCACCTTGTCGCCTTCAAAGATTGTTTCTTCGTGCTTTTCGGACAAGCGCAAAGCGTCTCGCTTGTCGGCAGGATCGATGCTGGACGGGTCTAACCTTTGGAGTTTCCCGTTTTCGTCGCGCAGCAGAACTCGGTCTTGTCCATCGACCCCTTCAACATCGTATCGTCCTCGCAGGAGATCGCCCGGAGCCTTATGGCGCATTACCTCCAGGAGCTGCCCCTCTCGGTAAGTTCCGGGATAGCGCAACTCTTCGTGGGTGGCATGGGCTGGGAGAAGCGTGGTCAGTCTAAGCCCCTCACCGGTGACCTTGCCTTCTGCCCTCAGCCCGTCTTGCACCATTCGATTCAGGAGTGACCGCGCGTCGCGACCCGACGAATAGATTGCGGTGCGATCGCGGTCTTCCGGTGAAAGATCGAGCCATGTCTTGGCGGTCACTTCAAGGTGGTCTTTGCCCGCCTCGACAACCCTCTCTCCAAGCCTCTCGAAGCTCTCTTTGAAGTTTCCGGCGCGGGCGAGCCCTGCAGCTTCCTTCATATGCTCTGTGCGCTGCCGCAGGCTTGTATCGAGGCGCGCCATCGCCGGATTATCGGCTTGGATGAGCGAGAATGATTTGCCCGCCTCGATCGGCTGCAGCTGGGCTCTGTCCCCTATCATGATGAGTTTTTCGACGCCGAGTTTGTTGGCGATGGTGAGGAGATCGTTCATTGGCTTGTTGGCGACGAGCGAGGCTTCGTCGAGGACGAGTATCTTTCCCTCCAACGCTTCGCGAGAGGCTTCGTATCGTGGTCCTGACCCGTGAAGCGCACCGCGCAAATGCTGGTTGATGAAGGACGAAACGGTCCTTGCCTCGATGCCGCCCTCGACGACCGCGCCTCCTGGATTGCGTATTTCGGTGTCGTTGCGAAGGTCGCTGACCATCTTGTTGGCAAAGGAGAGGCCAATTACCTGCCTGCCTTCCTGATGCGCGACACTTGCAACGGCCGAGATCAGCGTCGTCTTACCCGCTCCTGCGACCCCCTGAATGACGACGGTGCGGTCATCGCTTGATAGCGTAAGCGTGCCGGCCGCTATCTGCTCAACATTGAGTTCGCGGCTCCCGGACACCTCCTTAAGCCGCCCCGGCGCTTCGGACGCATCGATCATCCCTGGACTGGCGCCCTTGCCGGCCGCGACATTGCTAAGCGTCGCACGTTCGATCATTTGGTGTTCGGGCGTGGTGTATTTCTCAATCGCCTTGTCGAGCCGCGTGGTGGCGCCCTCGAGCATCTTGCCTTCATGAATGAGGCTGCGCATGCGCGCCTCGACACCGTCAGCGGTGACACCTTTGAGGCCCACGTCGAGCGCCGTCTTGACCAGCTCGCCTTGGGTCCAGGAGGTTTCACGCTCCCCGATGATCCGAACGGCGGACGCCGTCGCCATCTCAGTTCGCAACTGTGTGGGGGTGAGCAGCGTCCTTTTAAGGCCGTTGGTTGTCAACTCGTCCGCTGGGCGGGTGTATATTTTCGCTGTCTCGCGGATTGTCTTGATAAGGGTCTGGACGTTCGCGGGTGAACCCAGCGGTCTCTCCCCCGCACTGGGCGCTCTGGCTTTTGCTGCCGCGACAAGCTCTTTTGCATTGAAGCCCAGCGCTTCTGCGCGCTCTTTCCATTCGGTGCGCAACAGCTGCTTGTCGTCAGCATTTAGCTTTGGGTCGCGGGTCATTTTCGTGATTCTTCGAAGGGCCTCTGGGTCATTTTTCGCTTTCCCCTGTTTCTCAGCTTCGGCGAGAATGTCCTGGCGCCGCTGGCTAAAGGCTTCGATGACCTCGCGCGAGACGCCTTTGATTTCGAACTGGCCGTGTTTCCCGGTGATTTCGGTCTGGTATCCCAGCCTTTCCAAATTTGTCCTGAGAGCCGCGTTGTAAATCGATCCGAGCACGGAATTGTTTTTCCAGATTTCTGTGTTCCAAAGTGCTCTCCAGTTGCCGTCTTTGTCTTGCGTCATCGCCGCGATCACGGCGTGGGTGTGGTTCTGAGGATCGAGCTTGCGGCTCGTATCGTGTTGGAAAAGAGCGTAGAGCAGCTTCCCGGTTTTGATCGGTTCCCCTTTCGGATTGCGCGAATAGTCTCTCGCTTCTGCAAAGTGCTTTTCGAGGTAGCTCATCACGGATTTAACAGCCGCGTGTTGAGCTCCGAGCACCCTCTTGTCGCCGCCCAATTGAGCCATGAGGCTCGCTGACTTGGGCATTGAGAATGTCAGATCGATCCCCGCGCGCCGTTTTTCACTTGCGTTGACAATCGTTCCATCCGGGAGCTTTCCGTCGAGGACCTTCTCGAAGTCTTCCTTTGACACCGGTCCTAATAGTCCAAGTGCCTCAGCACCCTTCCCTCCCCACTCGCTCAGCTCTGCCGGTCCATCGCCAACGTAGTAATCGTCCTTTGCGAAATAGTTCGCTGCGCCGCCGGCAGATGACACGGAAGCAACCGACAACATCTCAAGCCACCCTGGCTTCGTCGTGCGCGAACATGGGGCGTGAGACATCGCCCAAGAGAAGCCACGCCGCGTCCAGAGCGAAGTCGTCGCACAGTCGTTTCAGGATGCTGCTAGGCGTCTCTGTCTGGCCATTCTCGTAGGTGATGAGCGTCTGACGTGCGATCCCGAGGTGTTTGGCGAGTGTCTCTTGCGTTTGACCGAGGGCAACCCTGGCGGAGCGAATTCGTCTTCCCAGACCCGCTCTAAAGTTTGACGAATTGTCCTTGCTGCGTTGAGGTTGGTTCACCGCCCAATCTCCTGGTCATCGTCTTCGATGCCGAAGTCGTCGCGGTCTTTCCGCTCGGAGCCGAAGCCTCGCAAATTCTCCTTGGCCAGTTCGCTTTCCTGCCTGTCTTGACGGCTGTGCAGGTCACGCGAATGTGCCGTTTTGTCCTTTGCGTTGGATCGTTCCTCGCTATCGCGCTGGACCTGTTTCTGACGCTCTCGATAGTCCTTTTCGCCCGTTTTCTTGAACCTGAATTGGTCGACGTGCTCATCAGCGTTCTTAGCGCCATCCGGATCGATGCGGCCGTCCTCATGTTTCGCAATCTCGCGCTCAGCCTCGTCGACCGCATGTCCCAAAGACCCTTCGACTTCCTTGCGCAGCTGCTCCGCCGCAAGCTCGGCATCGCTTCGCTCAACATCTGCTTCGATCACCTTTTTGGGCTTGTCGTCCGGACCGCCACCCTCACGCCCATCGACTCCCATTTCCGCGGCCTCATTGTCGCTTGGTTTGTAGTCGGCGGCGCGCATCTCGCGCACGCGCTGAAAGCCTTCGGCGACCGTCTCATAGTCGCGCCAACGCAGTTTGATGCGCGCAGCGGGAAAACCATCGGGGAATTTAATAAAGCCGTGCAGGCTCGGGAGATCCTTTATGTCTTCCGCCATAACCAGTTCTTCGATCTGTTTTCGCGGTGTGATCGTCGATGCATCGCGGCTGTTATTGTACCCGTAGGAATAGGCTTCATCCATCTGGCGAACTTCACGTCGGCCGATGAATTCAGAGCATTGCTCTGCGGTTTCGTGATCGGCCAGTTTGAGGATGAGCTTGGTGCCTGCAAGCGAGGTCAGATGGGTAGCGCCGTTTTCGCCATAGGTGTCCTTCAGAGCGCCAAAGGAGTGCATCCCAAGAACGAAAGCTCCGCCGACGGCCCTAGCCGTTTGAAGCCCATGCTCGATGGCAGGGAGACGGTGCAGCGCATGGACCTCATCAATCAGAAACCATGTGCGAAGATTACGGGTGCGGCCCATGCGGAAGAGCGCGTTGACCGCGAGGTCCATCCAAAGCGTCAATAGAGGACGATTGAGGACAAGATCGGGATGGCTGGATGTGATGAAAAGGATCGAGCCCTCCTTCACGTCCTCGGTCATCCACTTGTTGATCGAGAATCCCTTTTCACCCTTGGGAGGCTCGGGCAGAAAGCGGAAGACGTTGGCGTTCGCGTTGAAGGTGGCGCGGATTGATTCAGCCATCTTGGCGGCCGACGGAGACATGAGCGGGCCTGCAATCGTTCCTTCAAGCTGTCGGCTGATTGTCTTGAGGTCTGAATGCATAAGAAAGTAGGCGAGACCACCGTTCGAGCGCACGCCCATCTTGGTCATTTTCATGCACATTTCGACGAACAGCGTGCGAGCGGCCTTCTGCCAGAAATCGTCCTCAGCGTTATGGCCACTGGGAACGAGCGCGGCGGCTGCGCTCATGAACTCAGCGTAATTGTCGCAATCGTTGAAAATCGACCAAGGCTCACAGCGTTGATCCATGGGATTCAGGATTACGTCTGTGTCCCTATTGAAGAAGCTTTCGACGAGCCCGCCCGTGAGGTCGAACACCACGCAGCGATGCCCGCGCTCCCGCGCTTGGACGATGATTTTCTTGATTTCGGTTGTCTTACCAGCGCCGGTTGTTCCGACGAACATGGCGTGGCTTTGCTCAAGGCGCCACGGCACCGGAAGTCCGGCCATTTTATAGGGCTGGTGAAAGCCGCGCCGGATACGACTTTTAAGGTCTTCCTCAAGCACTTTTCGAGGGTCTTCGGAAGGGTCGCGTTCGTGACATTCCTGACTGTGCTGGGCCCAATTATGGCGCGCAATGGCATCCGCCAGTGTTTGTCTGTCGTTAACCAGGACGGAGCCGCGTTCGTGGCGTTCCGTAAGAATATCAGAGCCGCGCCGATTGGAAAAATCGACAAACCAAATGGTCAGAGGAACACAGATGAACGATGCCCCAATGAGCGCTGACACTGTCACCTGAATTGCCCGCGCCCATGCGGCTTCAACCGCAGGGTGATAAGGCACCATTTGCATCGTCCCGCGAACCACATCACCTGATGGTAGGGTAAGATTGACAGCCTTGGTTGGGTCGAGTGACATCCAATTCCAGGTGACTGCCATGAGGCGCATCAGGACGAGCTGCACTTCATGGTTCTTGAAGGTGAAAAATCCGAGGCCACAAAGCAGAATAATTGCCGTTGCAGCCCAAATAATCAGGGGCAGTCGTACCCCCGCCCAGGTCATCAGGATTTCGTGATGAAAGAGCTGTGATCCGCGCGTAAAATTGGTCGCGTTTCGCTTCACTCGTCCCCGCGCAGAATCGTGCGTAAGCGTGGCTGCGTTCTTGCTGAAGCGGATGTCCTCACGCATGATATTCACGCACGTTGGACAACGCCTGATTGATAAGCTCGTTGACGTCCTCGGGGTATTGCCGCTCAACCAGAAGAGAAAGCGCAAGCTGCGTGTGTTCGAGGATCGTGAGCGCGCGTTCCGTATTGAGAGCCATACCAAGCTTCAGGAGCGGTAAGCCGATATCAACGGAAATTCGGATGGCTTCGGAGCGGGAAACCCCGCGCGCCTTTGCAAGCTCGTCGATCTGATCAACGATGTGTGGGCTGAGAGTAACCCCGACACTTTGTAATTTGGTAACCATACATAACCTTCAAGGTTGTGCATGGTCTGGGTATCGCCGGGACAGTATAGCGCGAATAATCTTCATTGGAAGCCGTTTTGCGGCTGCAGTCGGCTGCAGCGCTAACTTACTGATTTTCAATGAGTGTGAGACACTGGCCAAAAAACTGCAGTCCGCTGCAGGTGAAAGAACAAGCAGAAGCTTCCGGCTAAGTCATTATTTGCAAATGATAAACTCGCTGCAGCAACCTACGGCTCAGCCGTGTTCGGTGTGCATACCACGCAGGGACTGAAGTACCCGCCCTCCCCGCACAATGCAATCGATCTATCAGCCTGATTCTTGGCGTTTAAATGGGAAGGCGCTTGGCCGGACGGCCTTGAGCGGTTTTGTTAATTGGGCCCAATGTTCTGCTTATGTGTCGCGTGGGGACACGTATGGCCACCATAAGCCCCCAAACTGCTCGTGCAAAACACGGGGGTGAGGCATGATCCTTAGGAGCAATATTCGGCTCAGAAAGAGGCACAAAAAGAGGCCCTGCCACCATGTGGCAGAGCCTCGGATTGTAATCGGGTTTTGGACGGGTCAGTCTTCGCTTGGACCCTTCCCGCGTGACAGAAATTCAACCTTGTCTGCAAGAATTTCGGTGCCGTATCGGGTCACGCCATCGGCATCGTCCCACTGCGTGTAATGGATCCGGCCCTGTACCGAAATGAGCTGACCTTTGGTGCAGTGTTCGGCGACGGTTTTTGACAGGCCGTTGAAGCATGTCACGCGGTGAAATTCGCTTTCCTTGGCGGTGTATCCGTTCTCATCTTTGTAAGTCTTGCCCTCGGCGTTTCGGGCCGGGCGATCGGTGACAACGGTGATCGCCGTGATGCTTGTTCCACCACTGGTTTGACGGGTTTCAGGATCGCGTGCGAGGCGGCCTGTGAGGATTGCGATGTTGGTCATGATGATGCTCCTTTTGCGCTTGACCGGAGACCATCTCCGGCTTGCGGACATCCGAAAGAAACAGGTCATGGGAGGACGGCACCGAAGGTCTGAAAGACCGAAGGGAAACGCCGCTCGCAAGGGGTGGTGCGGGCAGGCAGCCCAGCTGCCAACACGGCCCTTCGCGAGCGCGCGTTGCCGGCCTCAGCTGAGCTGTTCAGGACTGTTCGCGACAAAAGCCGGATTGGTTTCGGGCACAAGATGGAGGGAGTTCGTGGTTGACCGATCGGGTCAATTCTCTTCCGCCTCTTGCGATGCTGCGAGAAGGTCCAAGAAGTTACGTACCGTCTCGCAATCATCCTCGTCTTCGAACGCTACATCAAGGCCAGGTGTAGCTCCCAGCATATGCAGAAACGACCAACACGCGAAGCGTTTGCCGCGATCCTGCTCCAGTCAGAAATTCACCCGGCAGTGCTCAAGGCCATGTGCCAAAACGTCAGGGTTTACCGAGGACAAGCATGCGTTGCGAAATAGCGCTGAAGGAGATCGTCTAAAAGCATCGAGATGGAAGATATCAGTGGTTCGGCGCTGCACAAAGTCTTGCGCGAGAATGCTACGGGAGTTCATTCTACAATCGTATGCGCATCTTATGACATGGAGTGCATGGGAGGAGCCATACAAGCTGCTTTGTTTCAACGATTGACACCGTGCTAAGGGTAGCGCCCCTTTCGCCCGACTTCGCTTCATTTTTTTGGAGCTTCCGCGAGAATGCTATGTCTGCAAAGCGCCCCAATCCAAGACGCAAGGTTCCGAATTCTTAGCGCCCGAAAGCGGACAGTCTCTGCGGCCATTCCGGCCAAGGAGAATGACAATGACTAACTCACGATTTGATCCGGCGTCACAAAGCAGAGTGCCGTGGAATTTCGGTGCCAAGATCGGACCCAAGCGTCCGTTCAATCAGAAGCAGATATGGGCGATCCGCTTCTTTCTAGATCGCGAGAAACGCATTCGGGATCGAGCGCTCTTCGATCTAGCGATCGATAGCAAACTCAGAGGGTGTGACCTTGCCGAGTTAAAGATTGGCGATCTGGTTAGCGGGCCGGAAGTCAGGACGAGAGCAACGATCACTCAGCGCAAAACAGGGCGGCCAGTCCAATTTGAGATAGCCAAGGACGCCCGAGAAAGTCTGTTTTCATGGCTCGAACTTCGAGGCGGTGCTGTTGAGGACTTTGTGTTCCCAAGCCGGGTGAACCATGCACGCCATCTCAGCACCCGCCAATATGCTCGGCTCGTTGATGAGTGGGTCGAAGCGATCGGACTGCGACCTGAGGAATACGGTACCCACTCGCTTCGGAGAACCAAAGCATCGATCATCTACAAGGCAACTGGCAATATCCGGGCAATCCAAATTCTGCTCGGGCATTCGAAAATTGAGAATACAGTCCGGTATCTGGGGGTCGACATTGAAGATGCGCTGTCTCTCGCAGAGAAGACCGAGATCTGACGTTCAGGCGGTTGCTCAGAAATTCTGAGTGACCGCTTGCAGCTTCGCTGCTGCACCACTTTTGCGACAAGGGCTGGGAGTGAAAGCGTACTTTCGAAAGAGCAATGCACTAAGTGGCGCCACTCGTGCTACCTATGCCGCAATTCACCAAGGGTCGAGGCACGCAGCGTTGCAGTCACGCGGTTTCCAACGTCCAGTTTTCTAAAGGCCCGCTCCAGATAAGTGATTACACTGCTTTCTGTGATGTGCAGGATTTCCGCGATGACACCGTTGCTCTTGCCCTCTGCAACCCACGACAGAATTTCCCTTTCGCGCGGGGATAGACGCACATTTTGGGGAAGTGGCTTGTACAAGAGCTGGCAGTAGCGTTGATGCGCGACCTGACAGCAAAGCTGAATGGTGATCATCGCCTTATTGTCGAAGTCGGGTCGATACTTCCCAAAGCCGATGGAGATATACCCTTCCCGTCCGTTCGGGCCGTATGCGGGGACGTGAATACCAACGCCAACTTTGCTGGCCGCAAATTCCAGATAGTCACGCTCAGCCTTGCTCAATTTTGTTGGGCGCGGGGTGTCGTCCCACCATTTGGCCTGGCCGCCCGACAACACCTCATGAATGGTCGGTTCGATCCGGATCATCCGATTGTCTTCAAAATGGCTTACAAGCTCGGCCGGAAAGCCAACGCAGATGACATTGAGCCCGATGGGGTCCGATGAGCCGATAGCGGGCAAGTGATGATAGGCAAGGGCCTTAGCCCCAAGAAGCGACGCAAATCGCAAGCAAACCACATTGAGCCTCGCTACACGTTCACATTCGCGCACATCTTCCTGAAACGCTACTGCAATCTCATCGCTGATTATCTGGCCGGTCTTTATCGCCCGCATTCATGCACCTTTTTGTATTGTCGTTACCGCATGTCGTGGACCTACAGGACATAGCCTTTGCCATCGTTTCGTCTACGATCCATCGAGAAGGATGGGTAGAAGCTCGTACCGCTAAGCAGATGAACGCAGAGCCATACGAAGTCTAACCTGACAGTCGGGAGTTTGGGGATCGTGGAATGTTGAAAGCCGGTCTGGGCTTGGCCTGTATCATTGGTTTGCTTGCGTCGCCAGCAACCGCACAGTCTCGCGACGGGCGTTACCTCGAATCCCGATATGATTACTGTCAGGAGCGCGCGCGTGCCTTTTCTGGCTACGATGGCCGAGTCCCCGATCGCTATTTACCTGGTGGTGCCCTTGATGGAGCAGCCAAGGGCTCTGGCCTCTCGGCTCTGGGTGCTTTGCTGTCTGGAAAAAACAAAAAAGAGCGAAAGAAAGCGGAGCGGCGCGGTGCGATCATCGGTGCGATCGTTGGCGCTGCTCGGCGAAGTGAAGCGAAGAAAGAACAAAAACGCAAAGCTCGGGTTTACCGGCTTGAGCTTGATGCGTGTATGCGTGGCGGACGCTAGGAGGACGAGATGAAACTGACTAAACTATTGGCTGGAGCGGTCCTCGCAGGGAGCTTGATCACGTTGAGCGCGGCTTCTGCGCAAGAGACGCAAGCTGAGACCTCTGCGCCGTCACTCGGACTTGAATCGGACGAAAAGCTCGATCTGGCTGATCTTCGGTGCTGGGATGTTGTTACCCTTAATGAAGATGATCGAGGCTTCGCGATGGTCCTGCTTTACGGCTACGCTCGTGGCGAGAAAGGCGTTTCAGCCATGTCCCCTCGCGATGTTCAGGTCGCCGTCGTCAACACGATGCAGGAATGCGTTGATAAGCCCGACGCAAAGGTCTTGGACGTGCTCAAAACGCACATCCGTTCTTAGAGCGTTCCGGCGCTTGCTAACAACTGACTGGCGAACAGCACTGAGAATGTGACGCCGGCGCTTGCCAGTGCGGTGACAAAGCGCTTTCTTTTGCTCTCCCTGAGTATTGAGATTTGCAGCAGCTCATGGGCGATCTCGTCGACAGGATCGCAGCTTTCCGCTGCGGCGATCAAAGCCTCTGACGATCCATGACGGTCTGGGTGCAGATAGAAGATGTGTGACCGGCCATCAGAGGTTTGCTCCTTCGCCGATTTCCGCATCGGATAGAGCACATAGCCAAACAGCGCGATCGGCAGGATCACCAGCAGCCAGGCGATCACAATGGTCACTATATCCCCGGAGCCCGGATCATTGGCCATACGCCCAATATCGCCGATCACATTCAGAGCGAATATATAGCCCACGCCGACGAATTGCGCCTTGGTGTCATACGCCCTGACCGATATCTGCGCTTCATCAAGGCTATCCTTAAGAAGCGCAAAGGTCTGCTCTTTGGAGTGCTCGCTCATCGGTTCAGCTAGGCGGGAATTCCGCAAGGATCAGCTTTACATCTTGCGCTGCCGTATTGCTCTCTCCTCGCAACTCGGCCCGCGTCAAATTTCGTTGGCCCGTGCCATGCCAAACTGGCGCTTTGCGTCCCACATCGTAAATGTCGATCGCAAGGGTGCCTTCGGTGTACTCGCGCAATTCGGTGCGGGTTGCGGGCATGGTCGGAATACGCGGCCAATAGGGTGTCCCCCACGTCCATGCTGCACGTGACTGCATGAAATAGTCAGGGACCTGTATCGAGTTGACGCCATCACGAGTACCAATCGTGAACGACACCGCAAAGTCAGCCCGCGCCACATCCTGCGTAAATACGTAACCCCGCGCGGTCAGATCGCTCTTGATGGCCTCGGCGACTTCTTGCGTGACCATTGGCGGAATAGCGCGATTGTCCACAGAGACCATCGGAGCCTCGCCAGCCCATGCAAAAGTCTTGTAATCGGCAAAACTCTGGGTCTGATCATAGTCGGAGAAAATCCGGCCGCTGGTTGCGCAACCGGCCAGGGACAAAGCGGCCGCCAAAGTGAGAACCGTGCGTAGCGTCATGTCGTTTACTCCCGAATGTGAGTGTTACAGCGTCAAAAAGAACTGGATGAGGAAAGCGTTTGCGACATCGACGAAGAAGGCTCCGACCAGTGGCACAATGATAAAGGCCGTGGGTGCAGGCCCATGCGTTTTGGTCACAGCGGACATATTCGCAATCGCCGTCGGCGTTGCACCAAGGCAGAAGCCAGCAAAGCCAGCGGAGAGCACAGCTGCGAAGTAGTTCTTACCCATCAAGGGGAACACCACAAACAGGATGAAAAGCACCGCGACCAACACCTGAGCCGCCAGAATACCGAACAGCGGCCCAGCCAGCCCCGCGACTTCCCAAAGCTGCATTCCCATCAACGACATCGCGATAAACAGTCCGAGCGAGAAATCGGAAATCAGCGCGAGGGCCTTTGATCCAGTGGGCCACGCCACGCGCTTGAAAAGCAATGGGATCGTGTTGGTCATGGCGATGGCGACCATCATGCAGCTGACAAACAGCGGCAGCTTAAGCCCTAGCCCCGCGATGATCTCATTCAGGACAAACCCCAAAATCATCGCAATGTGAATGATCAGGATCGCTCCCATCAGATTTAGGTGCGTAATTGAAGTTTCGTCTTGTTTGTCGCGCTCGATACCCACCACCAGGTCCCCTTCGTGATCGGTGGTGAGGTCAAAACGCGTAAGTAGGAATTTCGCGATTGGTCCGCCCAAAAGGCTTGCGATCACAAGCCCGATTGTTGCCGCAGCCACGCCGATTTCCAACGCGTTGCCCACGCCTTGCTGATCAGAAATTGTCGGCGCCCATGCAATCGCGGTTCCATGGCCACCCGCAAGCGATGCCGAACCCACGAGCACGCCAACCCCACTGGGTTGCCCCATCGCGGCGGCGGCTGCGAATCCGACAACATCTTGGAGCGCGAGATAGCCCAGCGTCAGGCCCAGCAGAATGAGAAGCGGTTTCCCCCCTGCCAAAAGCTGCGCGAAGCGGGCGTTGATGCCGATAGTCGTGAAGAAGTAGATCAGGAATACGTCTCGGGCGTAGAGGCTGAATTCAATCTCAAGGCCAAAGACAAGGTAGGCAACGAGGCCTAGGATTGAGGCCACCATCCCGCCGGTCACAGGCTCCGGGATGTTGTATTTCTTGAGAAACTCGATTCGGCTCGTGACAGTGATACCAACAAAAAGAACGATGATACCGAGCGTTAGCGTAACGAAGTCGTCAAGCTGAAGGACACCGTTGAGCATTTCCATGGCGCGTTATTCGCTTGCGCCTGAGGGTTGCTGGCTTGCGTCTCTCCAGTCGCCACCAAGGGCCAGGCTGAGCTCAATGTACTGGTTGAGCTGCGCCCGCCTGAGCGCAAGAAGGCTGCTTTCTGCACCGAACACCCGCTGCTGAACGCCAAGAACATCGAACAGGTCGATTTCGCCTTGTCCGTACTGCAGATTGGAGAGCCTAAGCGCGTTGCGCGAGCGATCGGCTGACACTTCCAAAGCCAATCGCCGCGTCCTGAGAAACACGCCGCGATCCAGCGCGGATTCAACCTCAGTGAAGGCGTTGATCGCTGTGTTAGCGTAGATTGCGGTCGCTGCCTCCACGTCGGCATCCGCGATATCGACAGCAGCATCGAGCGCACCGCCTCGGAAAATCGGGGCGAGCAGATTGCCCGCCAACGTCCAAACGACGTTCGCCGGGTCAAGGACATTTTCCAGCTCAGACGAAGCGCCCCCGAGTGAACTGGACAGAGTTAGGCTTGGCAGGCGAGCGGCGCGCGCTTGTGTCGATGCGTTCAGCGCAGCCGCCACATCGCGCTCGGCTGCGATCACGTCTGGCCTTCGCTCCAGCAACTCTGAGGGCAGTCCAGCCCCTGGCGCTGCCGGTTGAGCGGGCAAAGCACTGGCCGTCTCCAAAAGACCAGCTGGATAACGACCTACAAGCGCTTCCAAAGCACGGCGGGCTTCGATTTCACCATTCTGAGCCGTGGCGAGACTGTCCCGCGCGGAGGCCAAGTCGGATTGCGCCAGCGAGACATCATATTCCGAGGCAAAACCATATTGGAAGCGCAATTCAACGATCCGCACAATCTCTGTCAGCGCATCAACAATACCCTGTGCGACCTCGACCTGCTGACGGGTTTCGATGATCAGGAAATATGTCTGTGCAACAGAAGCGGCAATGGAATACTGGGCGAACCGGTAATCGGCTTCAGCAGCTTGAGCGCTCGCTATCGTAGCAGCCTGACCCGCCTCGATCCTGTTCCAGAGATCAACTTCGTAGGAAACCTGAAGGCCCGCATTGTAGTTTGTGAAATTGCCAATGCCCTGCAAGGCTCGTTGCTGAGCCTGTGCAGCGTTAAGGCCGGTTGCGCCGTCCAAAGTCTCTTGGCGAGAGGCTCCTGCGCTCCCATCGACGAAAGGCAGCAAGGGCGCACCCGCTTGCCGCACGACAGCCTTTGCGCGGCGTACATTTGCGGCGGCGGCCTGAAGGTTGCGGTTATTGACCTGCGCTTCTTCAACCAGTTTGATCAGCACTGGATCGTTGAAGGCGGCAATCCACCCTACTTGCACCTCACCAACCCGTGCTCGGACGGATGTCCATTGGTCGGGTTTGGGAGGCACACTCCCAGCTGTCAGTTCCGCCGAACGCGCATCGTTTACGGGTCGCACGGATGTGCAGGCAGAGATGAGTGTTCCTGCCAGCGCAATGGTCGCCAAGCGCGCAAGCTGTTTGCTCATGCGACCGCTCCTTTGGATGAAGTGTCCGCCGTTTCATCGGGCGTGATGCCAAACGCCTTAGCGTAGAACACCGGAAGAATGATGAGGGTCAGCAAGGTCGCAAAGGTCAGCCCGAAGACCAAAACAACCGCCATCGATTTGAAAAACGCATCAAGGAAAAGGGGAATGACGCCAAGCACTGTGGTCAAAGAGCCCATCATCACCGGCCTCACGCGGCTTGCTGCGGAATCGAGCACCGCATCGAAGCGAGGTTTGCCCTCGCGTATCTCCAGATCCATCTGATCAACCAGAACAATGGCGTTCTTGATCAGCAAGCCCGATAGCGAGAGCAAGCCGAGGATCGCCATGAACTCCATTGCGGTGTCGGTGGCCAGCAGGCCGATGACCACGCCAATTAGGGCCAAAGGTACAATCAGCCAGATCACGAGCGGCTGTTTAAGCGCGTTGAACAGCACCACAACGACAAGAACCATTGCAAGGAAGCCTAACGGTAGCGTGCTAGCCAGGCTCTCATTCGCCTCAGCGCTGTCGCCGAACTCGCCGTTCCATTTAAGCTCATACCCTTCAGGCAGTGCGATCTCCTCAATCTGAGGGCGTAGGCGTTCGAAAAGAGTTGATGCGAGCTCTCCGGGCAAGGGATCGGCCTGAGCGTTGATGGTCCAAACACGGTCGACACGGCGCAATTTCGCGTTTTGCCAAACCGTTTCGAAACCATCGACGACCTCGAGGATCGGTACAGCCGATCCGCTGGTCTGGCTGAAAATCTGAACCCCTTGAAGCGCCGCCTCATCGATCCGTTCGCGTTCAGGTGCGCGCGAGATTATGCGGATGAGCTGATCAGCCTCGCGATAGACCCCAACGTCTCGACCGGAGAAATTGGTGCGAAGAGCATTGGCGAGGTCTTCGCGCGAAATGCCTAAACGGCGGCCGCTGTCGGCATCGTAAATGACCTCGACCACGCTGACGGGTTGTCGCCAGTCATCCTTGATCGATATCGCCCGGCCATCGGCGGCCATGATCGCCTTGGCCTTATCAGCCAGTTCGCGAAGGACCGTAATATCGCGCCCTGAGAACTCAGCCTCAATCTTAGAACCACCGCCCGGCCCAAGCTGGAATTGCCACACCTTTGCCTGAGCGTTAGGGAAGTTGACATCGATGTGCTGTTGTATCTGCGGGAGAAGACCCGCAATCGCGTCGTATGATACCGTACGGATCAGGAATTGCCCGTAAGACGATGTTGGCGATTCCGGAGAATAGACGAGCATGTACCGCAAGGTGCCCTGACCCACGAGAGTTTGGACGCCTTTGATACCTTCCATCCCATCCAGAAAGCCTTCCAGCTCTCGCATTTTCGCATCGGTTACCGAAATGTCCGTACCTTCGGGCATCGAGAAATCGACGACGATCTGCGGGCTGGTCGATGGCGGGAAAAACCCGGATTTGACGAAGTTGAACGCGAAAATCGCTGCAACAAACATCCCGACAACAGCGAGGATCGCCAAATTGGAGCGCGCCAACACTCCGCGCATCAAAGACCGGTAGCGTTTGAAAAACGGATGCTCGGGCTTTTCCTCGACCGGCCCATCGCTTTCCTTGAACAAAAGGTCGGCGAAGAGCGGGACCGCGGTGATCGCAAACACCCAACTAAACAGCAGCGAAATCATCACCACCCAGAAGAGATCGCCGGTAAACTCAGCCGTAGACCCTGGTGCAAAGCCGATCGGCGCAAACGCGATGATGCCCACCAGTGTACCGCCGAGCAACGGCCAAATCGTGCGCTCTACGATTTCCTTGGCAATCTCGAGCTTCTTGCGGCCTTGCTGCGTGCCGACAAGAATGCCCTCTGTGACCACGATCGCATTATCTACCAACATGCCAAGCGCAATAATCAGCGCACCCAGTGAAATGCGGTGCATCGGAATGCCCCAGACGAACATCACGGCGAGCGTGGCGGCAATCGTCACGATCAACGTTGCTCCAATGATGATCGCTGACCGCAGGCCCATGAAGAAGAACAGCGTGACCAAGACGATCACCAGCGCAGCGACCACATTGACGGCGAAGTTCGAGACCGCCTCCGTCGTCACTTTGCCCTGATGATAGAACTCATGAACTTCGATACCGAGTGGCCGCAAGGATTTGGTCTGATCAAGCTTGGCATCGATCGCTTCGCCCATCTTCGAGACATTGGCGCCCGAAACGTTCGAGACGCCGATGGCGATAGCGGGTTTGCCATTCCAGCGAACGATGTTCGCAGGCGGATCGATATAGCCTCTGGTGACGTCTGCCACGTCGCGAAGGGTCACGATTTGCCCTGACGTCGCGGTCGAAATCACGAGGTTGCGAATAGCTTCAACCGAGGCGATTTCACCGGTGATCTGAAGTCGGGTTCGGCGATCACCGAACTGCACGTCTCCTGCCGATGCAACCGAGTTTTGCTGATCCAGGTCAGCGTAAATCTGCTCTACTGATAGGCCAAGAGCGTTGGCCCTTTCGCGCGAGACCTCGACATAAATTGCCTCTTGTTGCGCGCCGAACAGCTGGACCTTGGCAACATCATCAACCTCAAGCAGGTCTGTCCTGAGCGACCGGACATATTCATACACTTCAGCGGACGAATACCCGTCTCCGGTTACAAGGTAAGACAGGCCATAAACGTCGCCAAAATCATCAGCGACATAGGGCGTGCTGGCACCGGGCGGGAGCTGCCCGGTCGCATCGGTCACCTTGTTGCGCAGCTTGCTCCAGATTTGTTGCAGGCTCTCTTTGCTCGGGGACGCGCTGTAGAGAATATCGACACTGATTTCCGACCGACCTGCGGAGGATACGGATCGCACCTCGTCGACTTCCCCCAATTGCTGGATCGCGCTTTCGAGTGTCTCTGTGACTTCGTTCGCGACCTCTTCGGGCGTTGCGCCGGGATATTGGGTCACCACTTGCGCGGTTCGGATCGTGAACTCAGGGTCCTCGAACCGCGCAATGTTCTGATAGCTGTACCATCCTCCCACCATTACCAGCGCAATGATGATGAACATGATCAAGCGGTTCTTGATCGAAAACTCAGCCGGTCCCATCGGATCAGACCTCAGCTGTCGTAGGGACGAATTTTCATCCCATCATGAAGGTAGGCAGCTCCGGCACCAACGATTGTTTCGCCGGTCTTAAGCCCATCGGTAATGGCGATTTCTTCGCCCACGCTTTTGGCAACGGTGACGGCTCGTTTCGAAACGGTCATGGTCTTGCGATCAACGATCCAGACATACCGCTTCTTGCCGTCTGACTGGATTGCACCAACGGGCACTGTAATGCCATCTCCAGCAAGCTCATCGTCAAGCAGTTCGCGCCCGACATAAACGGTCGCGGTCATGCCGGGCAGGACCGTGACGCCGGGAGGCGGACTGAAGGCAAACTTCACGCGAAAGGTTTGGGACTGCGTATCCGCCTGCGTTCGAGCGGAAAGAAAGCGCCCTGGGATCTGCACATCAGGCGCGGAAGAAAGAACGACATATTCGTTGGTCGGCTCGCGCCCCGCAAAGCGAGCAACGAGGCTGGCGGGCACGCTCACAACCGCTTCAGCTGCGCCTTGCGACTGCAGCGTAACGATCTCTTGCTGCGGGCTGATATTTTCAAACCGCGTGGCCAGCTTTGCTGCAACGATCCCACTGAACGGAGCGCGCAGAATTGTGTCGGCCAGATCTTTCTTAGCGCTGTCTAGCGTGGCGGCGGCAACATCGCGCTGCGCCTCTCGCTGTTGGACTGTAATCGCCGCGATGGCGTTTTGCTCAAGCAGAGCCGCCGCGCTCTCATACTCGCTCTTGGCGTTGTCGAACTGTGCCTGAGCCGAGGAAACAGCGTTCGCGTATCGACGCTGATCCAATCGTCCGAGCACTTGCCCCTTGCGCACCGGCTGACCTTCGGAAATCGGGAAGCTTTCCAGCAGGCCTCCAACTTGAAACGTTAGCGTTGAGGAACTGCGCGCCTCGATGATTGCCGGAAAGCTGACATCCAGCCGCTTATTCGCTGCTTCAACGGTGAACAGCTTGGCCGGGCGAATAATCTCTGGCTCTTCAATGTCGGATGCGCCGCATCCTGACAAAACAACGCACAATGCAACAACAAAGCTGCGCCAAGTTGTGCTTGGCCGTATCCCATTCATTCGCTGACGATCCCCATCAACACATCTAAGCGCTGTTATCTAACACCGTTCATGCATATGAGTCAAACCCATATCAGGAAGTCACTTCCGGACGTGTCCTAGAGGTCTACGACAAATGTTTGCTCAGCTAGTCTTGGGTTCGGCGCTGGTCTGCCTAACCATCTTTATAACCGTTGGCTTTATCGCCATCGCCAGCGCTACGCTGACCAGAAACGGGCAGTGGCTAATCTCCGGTAATCCCTTCGTGCGGCTTATGGTCTCGCTTTCCGGGATTGTCCTATGGCTGCTCGCGGCCTTGTCGATCTCGGTGTGGGTTTGGGCGGGCGCGTTCCTTGTGCTCGGTCAATTCGAGACGCTTGAAGAAGCTGTCTATTTCTCGGTAGTGTCCTTCACCACACTCGGGTTCGGCGATGTCGTGATCGGCAAAGACTGGCGGCTGCTGTCGGGCATTATCGCGGCGAACGGCTTGATACTTTTTAGCCTCGTAACGGCGTATCTGATCGAATTCATCGTGCGTTTGAGAGGCGCACGGGCCGAATGATCCGAAAGGCGCTTTTCGGCGTTGCGACTGTCGCGGTCTTGCTTGCCGGAGCGGCGATATATTTCATATGGTTCTATGTCCGCATCCAAGACTATTCGATCCCCCCAAGGGTTGAGACGCCGCCAGACTATGAGACCCATCCATCGGTCGTGGTGACCAGCGTCAGAGTACCGATTGACCAGGTTCGGCGCGGCTTGGAGCAGGACACTCCCAGAACACTGTTCAAAATCAACCAGCGGGTCGAAGAATGCGTGCCGCGCGAGACAGTCCGGATATTTAAGCAGAATCTGTTCCGCACCCCCAAGATCAGTTGCAACCTTGTCGGAGAGGTTCGGCGCGGCACAATATCGCTCGGCGGTAGCGGGCGGACGCTTAGCGCGAGCTTCCCAGTGAATGCTGAGATCGAAATTCGCGACATCGGCGACATCATCAAACGCGAGACGGCAAGCGCCACGGCGATCATGACGATGCGCGCGACACTGGGTGTGAACGCGGATTGGCGGCTGCGCCCGGATGTCCGAATATCCTACCAATGGTTTGAAGAGCCGAGCGTCATCGTGGCAGGGCAGCGCATTAAGCTGACCAAGTTTGCCGATCCTGAACTAAGGAAAATCCTCGCTTCCGTAGAACGCAGTCTCGAAGCGCAAATCAGGAAAGTCGACCTTCGATCACAGGTCAACAGCGCTTGGCGCAGCGGGTTCGACACAATTTCGCTGAACCGTGAGAACCCACCCGTCTGGCTGCGCGTCCTCCCCAGAGAGGCCGGCACAAGCGGCGTGCGTATTGCTGCAAACAGCATATCGACCGATCTGATGCTAAGGGCCGATCTGGAGGTATTTGTTGGCGAGGAACCCGCTCAACCTGACGCTACACCTTTGAGCGCCAATGTCGGGGTCAGTGGTGGGCGCGGCTTTGACGTCACAATCCCGGTGCTCGCCGATTATGCGCAAGTTGAGCCAGTTATCCTACGTGCGCTGCGCAGGCTGGCTGATCGAGGCATCGCGAAGGAGGAATTGGGCACGCTCAATGTCACCTTTGAGACCGTCACTCTGTACGCCACCGAAAATGGGCGCATCGCCGTGGGTGTGGAGGCTGAAGTGGAGCCGGTGGGCAATATCACGGGCCGCATATGGGGTCGATCGCGCGGTGTCGTGTGGCTGACCGGCACGCCTGTAACCGCGCCCAACAGTGAAGTGATCCGCGTCGAAGGGTTGCAAGTGTTTGGCGACATGAACACCGATATCGGCGATCTGCTGGTTCGCGTTCTGGCAAGCGATGAGGTCCGGACCGAGATCGAGCAAGCGCTGGTCGAAGACTTCGCCAAGGATTACGAAGATGTGATCGGCAAGGCGCGTCGTGGAATACGCTCAGTGAGGCTGGGCGACTTCGATCTTTCCTTTGACGTTGCCGACATCAAGCATGGCAAGATAACCGCTACAGGCGCTGGCCTGTTTATGCCTGTCAGTGCGCAAGGCAGTGTTACAACGAAAATTAGGAATTAGCGATGGATGTCAGGTCTCTTTGGATTGCCAGGCGAATTGCCGTGCCGTTTGTTCTCGCAAGCATCTTAACAACGGCCTCTTGCAACAGCAGCAGTCCGATCGACATCGATCAAGATGAGAGCGCTGACTTCTCAGCCTACCAATCGTTTGCATGGTCGGGCGATGATCCGGTGGCGGTCACGGGCCAGCTTCCGATACCAAGTGAGACGCTGCAGGAGATCAAGTCGTCTATCCGGCGAGAGATGCAAGCCAAGGGATACTCGTACGAGAGAGAGGTTGCTGACGCCGATCTGGCACTGACGTTCTCGGTTGGCGCAGGTGCGACAATTGAACAGCGGATCGTAACTGGCTTTCTCGCTGAAAATTCACAGCAATGGGAATGGGGAAGGCAATACTTCGAATATGGTGAGGTTGGGCGATCTGGACCCAGAGTTGCCTACCGCGCCGAGACCACCGGAGAACTGGCGGTGATCGCTTTCGACATCTATGAACGCAGACCGGTGTGGCGAGCGGCAGGACAGCGGGTCTTGGGTCGTGACGATCTTTCAGGTGAGCGAGACACAATCGCAGAAGATGTCAGAAGGTTAATGGAAGGATTCCCTTCACGCTAAAGCCCGGCGATGGGAATGCGTTTTCAGATCAACGCGGCCGCAATGTGCTTCGCGATCAGCCTTGCAGCTTCCTTGGTGTGCGTTCTCCAGCGTGAAAGAGCTTTTTTAGTTTCTGGCTCTGGGCCATGATCGCATAGCGTCCGTTGGTCTGACTGTTTTAAAGGCATCAGCTCACGCAGCGATGGATCAATAAGGGGAATGAGCATTATGAATTCGGCCAAGTTTGAAAGACTTGTGGGCCTTGGCCTCGTTGCGAGCCTTTCGGCGTGCAGCACCTATAATGCAGGGCCCGCGCCGGATACCTCCAGCCAAATCGTTGCAGACGCTTGCCCAGTGATGGAAGGGAGCAATTTCAAAGCCTGGCTGAACATGATGCCCGGCAACGGCGAACCCAAACTCAACGTGCGTGGGCAAGTGGTATTCCCATCCGCAGGATACACCCATGAACTAAAGCTCGGCATTCTCGACCGGCGCCAGCCACCAACCCAACGCCTGATAATAGAAGTAACCGCACCAAGCGCCCCCTCTGCGCAAGTCTTGACGACACAGGAGGTGTCCGGCCAATTCCCAGCTCTAGCGTCTAAATACCAGGCGATTACCATCGTTTGCGGGACAAAAGTTCTCGCTGAGATCACCGAAATCGACAAGATTTCGTAACGCCCCTTACTCTGCGGGAACTGCAGCGCCGCGTTTAGTCGACTTTTATTCAGGCTTCAGCCAAATGCCCTGAGGCCAAATTCCTAGGAGTGCAATCACGCTCGTCGGGCTGCTACTTACGGTCGATTTAACATTGCAGGCAAGCGGTCATAATTGGGTCGTCAGCGGAGTGTCCGCTTTCGCGACCATGCTGTCATAAACCGGACAGTCGCTTAACGGCCCAGCTCCTGCCGGTCCGCAAAACTCTTCATTGTCGGTCGTTCCAGAAACTTCCAACTCTTCCTACAGGCAGTCCTTCGCATCAAGATGATGGAAATCCTTCTTCAGGTGGGTGGGGCGCGGCAAGTCCAATCGTTGCCGTGCCCCCTTGATTTGGGAGACGTAGCGAGGATTATGGCCCTTCGCGCTCCGTTGGGGAGCAGCCTGTCGCTTTCCCGTTGTGGTTATCCCGATAAGGCAATCTTCCCCAATTCGCTGGGCGTCGATAAGACAGCGTGATGAGCGACGTGCGCACCCTAGATATACGCCTTCTTGATGAAGCATTTGAAATGCAGTCGGGCTATGTTCTTGACTTCTCAGACCGAACTATGGGCAACTTCTTTCTGGAAGAGCTCAATTTGGACATTGATGACCCGAAATGGGAGCGCGAAGGTACGTCAAAGGCCAAGAGGTTGCGCTGTTTCTTGCGAACCGTGGACAATGCCACCGCCGCTCGAACGATTCGATCACTTTGGGAGTATCGACAGGCCTTCGGCAAGCGCGACGCGGCGGACGATGGTGACTTTGAGGGCCGCGTCCTCGATCTTGTAGGTAAGCTGAGCGGCACACGCGCGGCCGACAGCGCTCCATCACCCGAACCCGCACGCAATTCGGCACGCGTAGCAGAGCTGCGCCGTGACCTGATTGCCGTTTCGGGGTTGGCACCGCAGGCGCGCGGCTATGCCTTTGAAAAATTTCTCCGCGGGGCATTCAATCTCTACGGGATGATGGCGAAGAACAGCTTTCGCCTACGCGGGGAAGAGATCGACGGAAGTTTCGTCCTCGACCACGAAACCTATCTCTTCGAGGCGAAGTGGCGCTTCGAGATGACAGGAGTGGACGACCTGCTGATCTTTGATGGCAAACTGGGCAGTCGTGCTGCTTGGGCGCGCGGCTTGTTTGTTAGCTACACGGGCTTTTCTGAAGGTGGGCTCCATGCATTCGGGCGCGGGCGCCGCACCATATGCATGAATGGTCAGGACTTTGATGAGGCGCTATCTCGTGAGCTACCCCTTGATCACGTTATCCGTGAGAAGGTCAGAAGAGCAGTAGAAACCGGTGCGCCATTTACGCCCGTTCGCGATCTATAGAGGGGGGCTGAAGAGATGCTAATCCGCCCTCGACTTACGGACTATCACGGGGTCACGCTGGCGCAGGGAGACGCCGACTTTGCGATCCCATTCTTCGACGAGGATATCCCGCTCTACGTAGATCCGTTTCTCATGTGGCGCTCGCCTTCGCAGCAGGACATTGCCCTGCATGGGGCCCTGCTTAACGCTTTCAACCACTTGGGCCAGCTCGCTTTGAATGGCGGCGAGGACGAGGCTATCAAAGCGCTGGTTGCCGCCTCTGAGTGCGATGAGGTGGGGCTTGGCT
The DNA here is from genome assembly GCF_000715015.1 of Erythrobacter longus. GTDB lineage: Bacteria > Pseudomonadota > Alphaproteobacteria > Sphingomonadales > Sphingomonadaceae > Erythrobacter > Erythrobacter longus. Next base: position 513,956 of record NZ_JMIW01000003.1, on the reverse strand, counting down.
CATCCCGAACGCGCCGAGGGAAGCGCATTGGGCAGGCGAAGGCGCAAGAGATACTGGCCATCTTCCGTCGCATCCCCCGGTATGCGACCCACGGCCTTTCACACATTGAAGAGCTGCAATTTTTCGTGGAGGGCATTTCTAAGGATCGAATCAGCGACTTCGCTTGCAGCTTTCTCAAGTCATTTCTGATCGACTTCACAATAGACCAGTGCAATCGGCTGGGCATCCCGCTGGAGCCCATGACAGTTGCCAACGTTTGGGACCCACGCTCGCGCTCGTTCATCGACGTGGCGACAACCTTGCCAATCGATCCGACAGATAACCGGCCCCTTCTTCTAGTGCCCAAGCGGTGGCTCCGCTTCGTGCCGTGGATAAGCTATGAGGAATACTTCGAGAAGCACTGTCCACAAGATGAGATTTCGCATGAGCCGGAGAACCTGACGCGCGTCGAGGTGCTGCATTATAATCGTGACAATTACGGTGTCGTCGCTGCCTATATCGAATCGAAGGAACGGGCATTTCAGGATGCAGCCAACGACCCATTATTTTCTCAGATCCCGGTGCGGTCAGCGCGTGGCAAGCTCGCGCAGATCAAAAAGCTCGCCACTGGTAAAACGGACGGTGCGGATACCAAGTATGAGAATGCTGTTGGGCAACTTCTCCCGTCACTTCTGTATCCCAATTTGGATTTCGCCCAGGTGCAAGCCCGCACGGACAGCGGCGTTAGCATTCGAGACCTGATTTTCTACAACACACAGCGCGACCCGTTCTTGAAGCAGATATATGCGGACTACGGTTCTCGGCAGGTCACGTTCGAAATGAAGAACGTAGCCACGATTGAGCGCACCCATGTGGACCAGGTAAACAGATATATGGCGGAAGAGCTTGGACGTTTCGGCGTCTTTGTTACGCGCCACCCTCTAAAAGCCGCGATGTTTAAGCGAACGATCGACCTGTGGTCCGGACAGAGAAAGGTGATCGTGACGCTAACGGATGCCGATCTTGAGCAAATGGTAGAGGTCTTCGACAGCAAGCAGCGCGACCCGCTTGACGTGATAGCAAAGAAATATGCAGAATTCAGGCGAGCGTGCCCATGAGGAGTCCGCATGAAAAGTAAAAGCGACGTCGAAGCTTTGGAGAAGCTGATTGGTCAGCTGCAGGGTCTTCATTCCGAGATAAGTCTACTGGCTAAAAAGGCACCCAGCGACGCGGTAAACGCCTTCAAGTTGCGACTAATCAACAATGTCATAGCAGCGGCAAATGATGTGCTGGGCCCCAATTATCTTCCATTCGGAGACTTCGAGGCGTTTAATGCGGACGATGTGCCATCTACCAGCGATGTCGCACTCGTGCTGGCACAGTACATGGAAGAGGCTGAGCGATATCGGTCTGACAATGTGAAGTATTGGAAGGGAAGATGGGTCTACGTTGTCAATGGTGACTCCAGCGACATACCATCCGGTGCGCCAACCAAGGTCGGGAAAAAATGACCGACTTCGAACACGTGACCACAGACGCTGTCGTGAAGACCTACGACTCAGCCATTGGAGTCTTTTCGGCATTGCTGCGTGAGGTGCGGGAACTCTCAAAGAAGAAGCCCGACGCGACACTTAGCGCTAGCAAAGTCAAACTTATTAACGCTGTGATAAACGACTTACTTACCTTTCTGATCAGCGAACCTGAGGGCAAATACCTACACTCATTGGAAGACGATACGCTGCCCCAAGTCAGCGATGCGCTCATGATGATGGTTCAATTCGATGCCGCGTTACGAGGTTTCAAAGAGCGATACTTTCAGTATACTAGTGGGCTTGGCTACTCTCGAGCCAATCATTACTGGATCACGAACGAGCAACTAGCCAAGTGGGACGAAGAAGACGCGGCTTTAGAGGCAGAAGACGATGATGAGGGCGAGGACAATAGCTAGGGAGCAGGTCACCGTTATCCTAGAGCCAGAGAATTATTCCACTTGGCTGGAGGACCGACTTCCGAGGCTTTCAGCTTATGCAAGGCATATAGGGAGACAAATCGTCTTGATCGCACAGATGAGCCATAGGTGAAGAGATAGTGGCACGTTTCGAGTACCCGCGCATCGGCTAAGCTCGACGTATTGGCGTTGCTTTAGATTGCTTTCGGACAACTCCATCGCGTTTGATCGTGGTTGTGCGAACCACGTCGACGCCATCCATCCCTGCTTCGAAAGTGACCGAGTTCAGCTCTGAAGCGTTGCCGCCGAAGCACTCGTGCATCGCGTTCAGGAAGCCCACCTCCCCGATTGGTCTTACTGGAGGTTTCGGGTTATTCCGAGGACTTGGGATAGTGGCCGGAAACAGATAAATGCACGGCGGCGGCAAGCGATAAGGCCCAACCTCGTTTATTCGCTCAGGCGCGTGGTCAACCTTTGGACACACGCGAGCAGCGGTTCCACAAAGCCAGTCCCACACGATCAACCCATCAACCTGCTTTTTCTCGGCAATTACATCGGCCGAAAACCGGACGTGAATGCCTGACCAGACATTGTGGCGTGGATCGGCACCTTTGTTCTGGCAAACGCTCCAGACGATAAATTCGTTAGCGTGTGGCGGGCGCGCTGAGATATTCGTGTTGTTGCCGTCGAGGCAACCCTTCAGCTCGATGGCTGCGATCTTGTCGTCCTTGAGCGTCACAGAATAATCGTGGCGATTGGCATTGCCTGCCTCGATCCAGTTCTTGATGTAGCCCGCATCTTCCATGTGATTGAGGATGTGGGCGACAAACAGCTTCTTCTCGGCCATCGAGGCGGAAATCTGGCCTCTGACGCGCTGAATTGATCCTTCGAAAATTCCGCTGTCGTAGAAGTCTCTCTCGCTCAAACCGAAGGTGTTGAGTTCGTGGGAGCGCGTTTTGAGGGTTTCAGAGAATTCTTCGATTTGCCGCTTGAGAGCTGGGTCTTTGCGGCACGGTATCGGATCACTCATACCTCGATAGCTTTCTCTTTTGCTGTTGCGTGAGTGATGATTGGTTCAAAGATATGTTTCGCTAGGTGCCTTACGACAGGCACCGCCACTCCGTCCCCGGTCAAATGATATGCTTCGTTGTATCCATCGGGCAATTTATAGCTGTCGGGCAGGCCCATAAGCCGCGCAGTCTCCCTCGATGATATCAGTCGCGACCGGATGCTCCCGCCTTCAACCACTAAAATCAATTGCCGCGATGACCCACCAGCAGGGGTCCTGAGACATCCAGCGATATTGTCGAACCGAACTTCAGCGCGCTGCACCTTAATGCCATGATGAAAGCGTGTCCTTTTATAAACACCGCCCACCATGCGAACCCCGGCAAGCTTTGCTGTCTCGACCTTTGCGAGGTTTACATCGCTCATCATCGATAGAAGGTCACGGGTTTCGCGCGCAGTGTGCCATTTTACGCTTTTCGGATTCTCTTCAATCAGATCACGGAAATCCTGTTTCCTAGCGCCAGGCGTCGGCATACTCCACCACAGCCAACTGTCTTTCAGAACTTGTGGCAGAGTCTCGTAAGCCCTCTTAATGGCAGGCGTATGCCAAGGGGTTTGAGGCTCGCTTACGGTGCCTCTGGCGACCAGGTCCTGGCGCACACCAATAACAAAGAGGCGCGGGCGAGATTGGGGCACAAAAAGGGATGCATCAACGACAATGGCACCAAACCCGTAGCCTAAGCCATGCAGTGCATCGCAGATTGCTACGAAGTCTTTGCCCTTATGGGAGGTCAGAGTGCCAACGACATTCTCAACCGCAATAACTTTGGGCGCGCGTCCATTGCGTGCCAGTTCATCTAAGATTTCGATGAACGGCCAAAACGTACCAGACCGATCGCCTTTGAGGCCTGCCCCTCCCCCTGCCAGGGACAAATCTTGGCAGGGAAAAGACCCCCACACCAGGTTGGCTGTCTCTGGCAGTTCAAGTGGGTCGATGTTCCGAATATCGTCAACGACGATATCGCGATCACCCCAGTTGCGGGCGTAGGTAGCACCCTTCTTCTTATCGAAGTCGTTCGCAAACAGGCACTCCCATTTGGGACCGAGGCCAGCCCTCGCCATTCCGCCGCCTGCGAAGAATTCATAAAAGCTCAAACTGGATGATTGTTTTGCCATGATGCGACTAACGCTACATATAGAACAAGCACAGAACAAGGGTGGAGTGCGGTCGGTGCCACTTCGCGCCCTTCAAAATAGTCAATCGATAGGCGAGCAATGCGACCAAGTTTCAGAAACCGCGTTCAATTTCTCAATCAAAACATCCTTGAAGCGGATGATCCAGCGCTCGCCGAACCGCCACCGATTCAGAACATAATCTACCGGACAGACGAGGAAGAGAAGAAGTGGATAGAGAAGTCCACCGAGATGATAGGTGATTTCAGGTCCGTCTTTCGAAGCGTATATATGCGCTGGGCGATCACAATAAATTCTCTTTTCCTCGCTCGTGATCGCTACAACGCACATGCTGACCTCGGCTTGAGAGTAGATACGGTTAGAGCAAGCGCGACTGGTCCAGAGCGTGTGGAGCTAGCGCTCTGGCATGGGAAGCAGGCAGCCGAGAATTACGATGCTTGCATTCCTTTGATGGGAGGCTACGGGGTTCAAGACCTTTACGGCGCTTTAGAAGAAGTGGTGTTCGAGCTATACGAGGTATATCTAAACGCCCATCCTGAAGAGCTGACGAGGGGCGATGATTTCAAGTTTCTCCGAAAGCTCCATCGCGATAGGGAGGTGAGTGCCGAAGCTGAGGCCGCTTTCCAGGACGCGTGGGCTAACCGCTTGGAGGGATGGCGACGAAAGCGTGCGTATGATGGGCTGCACACTGTGTTCGTCGCGTTTTGGAGAAAAGCCGGTCTCAAAAGGCCAAGTTGGCACGAGAAGACTGATATTGAGAGCTGGTCAAAGGCGATCGAGACAATCGGTCTCATTCGTCATCATGTGACGCACGGAGAAGAACTTGTGTCGGAGAAGTTGGGCGAGCTTTGCGCTGAACAGCCCCAGCTCGGGTTGGATCTGAAGGCTGGTGAGCAGCTCGTCATCTACACAGAGCATCTAATGTTCGTCGAGGCGATCTTCGATCAGTTGCTCACGATGATTAACATCAGCTTGTTGGAAAAAGGGCACGGTAAGCCTCTACCAAAGCCGGAACCTTGAACGGCCCTGAGCTACGAGCGGCGGATTTTAGGCTAAGTGACAGCGGCGGCGTTCGACCCAAAAGCGGAATGACCGCTAAGAGCATAATCGATTCAGCGACATTATCTTTTCCACTGCCGCGCCGACAGCTTCCGCTGCCTTGAAGATGTGTCCATCATCTAAATGCGCGTAGCGCGATGTCGATTGAATCTGACGGTGTCCGAGTAACTTGCCGATCATCGGCAGCGCTTCCTTGTTCATTGCTGCGTGACTGGCGAAGGTGTGCCTCAGATCATGCAGGCGTACTCCGGACAGCCCAGCCTGAGCCTGCATCGATCGCCAATAAGCGTCAAAGGCCCTGATCGGCTTTTGTGCGCCCGGATTCCAAAAAACCCATTCTATACCTCTGTGACGCGGCAGATCCTGAAGGAGCGCCTGCGCTTCGGCTCCAAGCCAGACCGTTCGGGGGCCGGTCTTAGCTTGGCGCAGCTTGATGCGCCGCCCTTTGATGTCACCCCAATGCAGGCCCAAGATTTCCCCGCGCCTACAGCCAGTCAAGAGCAGCAAGGTCGTCGCCGATGCGGTCAGCCGTTGCATGACATCCTCTGATTGCCGCCACTCGGCCAAAACACAGCCAAGTCGATTCAGCTCTTTGATGCTCAGGTAGCGCTCAAACTTTTTGCGCTTGTTCCTGCGCACCGCGCGGCAAGGATTGGTGTGGTCAAGACGGTAGCCCCAGTCCTCCGCCTTGTTGAGCATGAGGTTTAGTATACCGAGAACCATATTGGCGGCACCGGGCGGCGCTTCGTCGTTGAGCCGCGCGAACCATTCGGTGACATGACCCTCATCGATTTCATCGATCCCCAGCCCGGGGAAACAGCCGTCGAGATAAAGGCGACGATAGTAAGTATTGACCGACAGGGTCTTGGCCGCCCAGCGGCCCGACCACTTTTCCCAGAACTCATCGAGGAAATCCTGGAACAGCGGCGCGCCTTTGACGCGCTGTTTGGTCGAAGCCGGATCGTCGCCCACGCGAGCATGGGCCAAAACCAACCGCGCCACTTTCGCCGCCTGAGCTACGGACAGAACAGCGGCGGACCCGATCGTCACAGTGCGGTTTCTCCCACCCATCCGCGCCTGAACGATATAGACCGACCTCCCATTGGGATAATGTCGCAAGCCAAACCCCGGCTCGATTCCAAGCCACTCGGTCGCACGCTGGTGCCCTTTGGGGCGACGCCGCTGTGCGGAGTCGAATCCAATCTCGGCGAGTGCGTCATCCACGACTTCGTTCAGAGTGCGCGCGTTCATCGGCTCACTCCAATCGCTTGCGCCAGAAATCCCGAGACGCGCTGCGCCGCATCGGCGATGTGATCGTCTGCGAGATGCGCATAGCGCGCGGTCGTTTCCGGGAGCACGTGCCCGAGCAGACTTCCAATCGTTGCCATCGGCACATTCTGTGAAATCGCAACCGAGGCAAAGCTGTGACGCAGGTCATGAATGCGGACATCGGGCAAGGCGCATTGCCTGCGAAACGTCGCCCACCAGCGTTGGATAGTGATTGGCTTGGTTAGCGATGGGTTCGGAAACACGAACGGGCAGCCCTTGGTGCGCTTGACGCCCTTCAAGACCGCAATCGCCTGACTGTTGAGATAGATCGCTTTAGGTCCGGTCTTGCTGTCGGGCAGCATCAGGTGTGGTGGCTTGACCCAGTCCCACTGAAGATCACGGATTTCGGAAATTCGCGCACCGGTAAACAGCAGAAGCCGGATGATCGCCACTTGCGCAGGGAACTCCGCTTCCGCTTCGACCAGCTCGCGTCCCAACCGCTGAAACTCTTTCGGCGTCAGATAGCGCTCAAGCAGTCGGGTCTTGTAGCGCGGAATACCCCGACACGGATTAGACCCTGTCGGAGTGATCTTGAGCGCTTCGGCGTACTGGAACAGCGATGACAGAACCGGTACGGAACGATTGAACTTGCACGCGTCCGCTCCGGCGCATCCGTCGCGCCAGCGAACGATATCCTCACGCGTTACCAACACTACGCGGCATGGCCCGAACTCGGGCATCAGCATGTTTGTCCAGGCATGCCAATTGCGCCCCACCGTCGATGGCTTCCACCCGCGTGCAATGTCGCGCCAATAGGTCTCAACAAATTCGGAGAAGGTCGGCGATTTAGCGGATTTGCGCTGACGCGGAAGACCGTCGAGCACTGCTTCAACAAGCACCTTCTTGGCCTGCTTGCGCGCCGTCACGGCATCGATCTCGCTGACACTGCCGAGCATGATCCGACGACTTCTCCCGCGGCGTCTTGGTCGCACAAACCAGAAGGCTTTTCCGTTGGACCTTACGCGTATACCGAAGCCGGGAAGCTTGGTATCGTGGATCGCATACTCACTTCCGCTAGGAGGCAGTTTGCGGCGCACGAAATTTCCGTTGAGATGCGCTCTGAGTGTCTTGCGTTTCGCTTGTTGAACCATGTTGCCACGCCCTTGTGATAGGGTGCTGTCCAACCGCTCGAAGGTGAGCGATTTTCGGGACAGGCATGGCAAACACGAGGCCTAAAACCGAAAGTGGGGACACGATGATTCGTCTGGATGAAATCACGTTATTTCAATGTTTTAGATCTCAAATTTACGGAGAATCCGTGTTCGGTGTGCATACTCAGGGACTTGGCGTCTTCGTTTTTGGTTTAGACTGTGAGGGGATTCGCGAGTTGAGGTGGAACTCATACAGAGAGTGACGGCCGTAGGCCGCAGGCAACGCTGCTGACCTTGTAGAAGGAAGTGCAATTCCCCTTCCCTTCCCCAAGCGATCGTCACCCGAATGGGCCGAGACCCCTAACGAGCTTGAGCGAGGCAGGAGGCTCGGCGGAGCTTGGTGAGGAGCGCGAAGCCGCGACAAGCCTAGCGCAGTAGAGCGTGGTCCTGAACGAGACGTATGGCTCGTTCAGGATGTGGCCAACTCACCAGTTATGACCACAAAGGAGCCAAAAAACACCAGCATCCAATCAGACCAAAGTTGCATCAAATCCAGTCTGGAAATCGGGGCGCGGATGCTTGCGGCTTCACGCCCCGATTGGATCGATTCAGGAGACGCAAATGGTAACGAAAGTTGAGCGTGAAAGGGCTGCCTTGGTGAAGGCCGAAGCAGCGGTTACCGAGAAGAAAAAGCTGATCGCAAAACTGGAAGCCGAAGAGCTCGAAAAAAACCTCGACAAGGCGATCAAGAAAGTTGGCCCGGCCAACGCGCTTGCGATCTTGGAAGCCGCAGGAAGGGTCAAACTAGAGACCGCAATCAAAAGGCTTCAAGGCACTTGAACTTCGTTTGCTCAAGCAGGCCATCCTGATCGGCGCGGCAGGGGTTCGATGCCCCTGACGTGCCGCCCAGCGCTGCAAGAGAAAAGCACGCTCCATCCGCGATGAAGCGCGCACCTACGCAGCACAAAAATGGGAGACCCCGGCAGAGAGCCAAGGCCTCCCAAAAAGAAACGGTCAGGCGGCCACCCTTGCGCTTCGCTGATCGGCGATCCGGCGAATATGCAGCGGGACACCAGCGGTCCGCAGGCGCTGCGCGAGATTGGCTTGGACACCCGAGCCTTCGCACACGATCGCTTCCACCGGGCGCATGTTCACCAGCTTCTCGTTGCGCACAAAGGCTGCGCGCTTGCCCAGCTTGCGATCCGGCACAAACAGCACCGCGTTGACCGTATTCGCTTGAGCCCAAGCGCAGGCCATCGCATCGACGCCTTTGCGCATGCCTGTGGTGGCCAGAACCATGTTCGGAATGCGCGCCTTCACCTCGTCAAGCATGGCCCAGATCATGGTGTGATCGTGCCAGCCATCTTGTCCCCCCGACACCACGATCATCGGGCCTTCGGGTTGGAACTGCGCCCTGCGTTCTTTTGCACGTGAGGCCAAAAAGTCGCGCGCCTGCACCTGGCTCGCTGTGACCCCGTTCTTACTGACTTGCGACCCCCTTGTGGCCGTGAAAGGCTTGCCGGTTTCGACGCGGTAAACGTCCGCCGCATGGTCGCGCATCGCTTCCAACGCTTCCCGACACCCTTGCAGCGTCTGGCACAGCATCTGGGTTTCTTCGAGCTCGTTGGCGTAGATTTCCGATGGATCGTAATTACGCGCCATCTCGCCCAATTTCTTGGCAGCTTCGTCTTCGCGCCCCTCGGCAATCCGGGCGGTCATATGAAACGAATTGACCATGCCCCAGGCCAGTTGCCGCGCGAACTCTTCCATGCGTGTATCCTTCAGGACATCGAAGATCGTGCCGATCGCCATCTCAACCGCGCGCCGCGCCATATCGGGATCGGGCATCTCGATCGCCGTCGGTCCGTCGATGACCGAAAGCTTGGCCATGTCTGATGGTTCGACAAAGGCTCCATCATAGCTTTGGGTTGTGCTGGAACGCTCGTCAGCTTGTGCAATGCGTGCGTTTGCGAGTTCTTCGAAAGATGCAAAAGTAGTCATGGGAATATCCTCCACTTTGAAATCGTCATCCTCTTGATGACATCTCAATTGAGGCACGCGGCGGTCAGTGAGGTCAGGGACGCCGGCCAGCGGCCGGTGCCGCGAAGCGGGACGTGGGGGAGCCGATTTTTTCAGGAACGGACGCGTGAGCGGGAGTGGATGCAAAAATTGGGGGAACCGCGGATCCTTGACGGAGCGCCAACCCCGCGTGCCACACTTGGACTATCAGTGAGAGTATCCCCCTCCCCTCTCAGGTTGAGCCCAGTGTTATGGACCTACCAGTGCTCGGTGTTCTTCGCGCCCAGCGCACAAACTGAATCACAGATAGAGGCTGTGATCCAAACACTCGATCAAATCCATTGCGCGCAGCGCGCGCGCTCATCCTCCACCAGCTCTCGCGCCTCAGTTCCCATGTCGGGACCGTCATAGAGACCCAGCTCGCGCATCAGCATGAAGAAGCCCGGTGTGGGCAATCCCGCCCGGGCTCTCGAGACCACAAAGCTTGCCAGTTGCGGCTCAGCCTTCGCCTCCTGATCGCGCATCAGGTCTTCAAGAAGCAGACCCGCTCGGTGGATCGTATGCGGGGGTTGAAGCGCAAGCTGCTTTGCCAGCTCGGCATAGGTCAGCGTCCGCCCGCTGCGGGCCGTCGACAAGAGGACGCTTCTAAGAATGTCGCGCATCAGACTGGCCAGGTCTCCAGACGATAGGCGCTGTCCCAAAACATCCATTCGAGCTGCGCCGAACGTCGGTAGGCCAGATGCATCCGCTCGATGTTGCGCGCGGAACATTGGGCGGCCACCGCGTCGAGGGTCGCGATCACCGCATCGACGGCGTCGGCGAAATCTTTGCCCGCATAGGTATCAATCCAGGCACTGTAAGGATTGTCCGGATGTGCGTCCGTGTGGATGGCCCGACCCACTTCACGGTAAATCCAGAAGCACGGCAGAAGCGCGGCGAGCCCGACTTCGAACGGCTCCTGCGCGCAGGTGGCTCTGAGGAAGCTCACATAATGATTGCAGGAAGGGCTGAGCTCGGTGGCTGCGAACTGATCCGGCGTAACCCCGAAAAGCTCGAAATACTCAGCGTGCAATTCGCGTTCGACGATGATCGCGACTTCGGCCGCCTTGGCAAACTGTACCACGTCATCCGCTTGCCAGCCTTTGGCAGCAACCAGCGAAAGCCCTCTGGCAAAGCCCTCGAGGTAATGCGCGTCCTGGATCATGTAGTGCCGGAACTTTTCTTCCGGCAACGATCCCTCAGCGAGCTCGCGATTGAACGGCATGTCGCGCGTTTTTTCGAAGAGTGGGAGATTGGCTTGCCAGGCGTATTCGGAAAATCGGGTCACGGGATTGCTTCCAAGAGTTGAGAGTGGTAAAAATCAATGATGAGATCGCGACGATACGCGATATGAACAAATCCAGCTCTCTTGTGTGCGCTCAGTCGCGATTAGGCGCCAAGCAACCGCTCTGCCAAGAGCGTTCTGAAATCGCGCCGCGCATCGGCGACGATATGAACCACGACCGCCTCGGCTTCAGAAGCGCGTTCGATCGAATAGATGATCCGGAAGGGCGCGCGCGATAACTGGCGATAAGTCGAAATACCGAGGGCCTCGAGCTCGGATGGCACTGGGCCCTTGCGCGGATGAGCGCCAAGCCTCTCGATGAGCGCAACCAACTCCTCGAGCAGCGCGTCAGCGCCGTCGCGGCCGTCATTGCCGCGCTGCAAGCGTCGACGCGTCCAAATGCCGCGCAGGTCGTTTTCAGCGCTTCGGGTAAGCGCGACCTTCAAGCCAGAGCCCGACATTCAATCGACCGATTGACGGATGCGGTCTGCGAGACCCTCGACAGGCACGATGCGACCGGCGGCCAGATCGGCCTGCCCCATGGCGAGAAGCTTGAGAAGCGCGAGCGTTTCCTGCGCTTGCTCAAAGCTGCCGATGTCCTGCAACACGGCTTTGGCTTCGCCGTTCTGAGTGATAACCAGCGGCGCACCGCCATCACTCAATTCACGGATGATTTCAGCACTATGCGCTTTGAGGTAGCTGATTGGCTTTACGCGATCTTCGATTTTCATTCTGAAACCTCCAGTCTTTATTCGGTCCGAATATAGTCTACATAACTGCGCTTTGAAAGAGGGCGCTCCGAGCGACAATGTAAAAAAGGCCCGCCTCGCACGGGCGAGACGAGCCTTTCTGGGTGCCGGCGCGGGAGGAACGCCGGCTGGGGGACGTGGTTCAGGCAGCCTGTTGCTGATCAGCGCCGTAGGTGCTTTCGCCAAGGCCATCGCCTGCGGGACGCTGGTCTTCCTCGCTATCTTCGCCAAAGCCGGGCAGCGACGGAAGCGAGTTCTCGTCATTGGTCGCGGTCGGCAGGCTGCGCTTGGCCTTCGGACGCCGCCAGGCGACGTTGTAACTGCCATCGTCCTGGTTGAAGAGCGCGACGTCGAGCGGTTTGTCGAGGCTCGGGTCATCGATCCGGCCAGACAGAAAAACCTCGCCGGTTTCGTTCGATGCATATTGCCACAGCGCGCCGACCTTCACCCAGTTGCGGCGATCGGCGGAAAGCGCCATGACGTCGTAGGCGGGTGCCTTGTCGTTGTTCGAAGTGAACTCGCGCAGGGCCACCGTGGCCGTGAATGCGAGAGTGGTGATGCGACCCACGAAAATGCCTTCTTCGTTGGTCTTGAGATTGCCGATATTCATTGGAACGTCTCCTTGGTTCGTCCGAGCCCCTTGCCCGGACCACCCTCTTTCATCCCCCTCCCCACCCGGGCCGTCCGGCCCGGCAGCGCGCGCTCGCTCGCGCGCCTTCCGTGGAGCCATAGCGGCAGCGGAGGGTCCGCGTCGGTCTTGGCCTGTAGGCCGATTACTCGAGCCGCTTGGTCGGTCGGAACTCCTCGGGCATATCGATCAATTCGTGCTCGTTGTCCTCAAGACAGAAGACCTCACCGCGCTTTGAATAGGCCTGCTTGTCGACCAGTGCGTAGCAGCGCTCCTCGCCGTAACGCGCATTGCCAAGGTGATCGACGGAAAGGACCTTGCAGGCGACGACACCCGTCTTGCCTTTCGGCACCCAATCCGCCCAATCGCCCCAGGCGGCGGTGACGCATTGCTTGCCGATCGCGGCTGTGTAGGCGGCGCGTCGGCGAAGCACACGCGAGGCGTTCTCGGGCACGGCCTCTCCAGTAAAGGCTTCGTAACGGTCGGGATGCCAGCACCGCGCGGTATCGACTGCGAGCTCCAGCCAGGAGGCGCAATCAAGCTGCGCGGCTTCGAACTCGTCGCGGAACGCGAGCACGGGCAGCGCCCAATCGCAGTCTTCTTCATAGTTGGCAGTGTCGAGTTGCAGAGCTTCAGGCATTGCCGCTTTGCGGCCTACTGACAGCATGATTCCGCCATGCGAGGCGGTGGTGACTACCCAGAAGCCGGGCAGAAACTCCTCGGCCATGATGATCGAGCCCCAGATCGAGTGCGTGGGTCTGGGTGAGGATGCGAAGTGAGCCATGACGTAATCTCCTTACGTCCATGCTCCCTCCCCCTTCCCTTTACACGATCATGGCCTCGAGACGGGCGAGCAGCCCGTCGCCTGAAAGCTCGTCTGCGGTGATGCTGAGCACAGGTGCGATTTCGGCGATGCACTCCCGGTCGCGCGCGTGCACTTCGCGGCCTTCCAACGTATCGTCATAAATCAGGTGGATCGCGAACTGGTCATCTTCGCCGGTGTTGTAGTCGCGAAAGGCGACGATCGCGTCTGGCCTTACAAAGCCTTTGTCTGTGAGAATATCGAACAGCGGTTTCTTGATCGCGACCGCAACGCGCCTGGCGCGCATCAGATATTGGAACCGCGTGAGCAACTCAAACAGCCGCCGCTCAGCGCCGCGTTCGATAGGCACGAACTGGTTGCCCTTGAAAATCGGCTGTGCATAGGCGCGCAGCGCAAGATAGCCCTCGCGCTTGGAATGCTCGCCAACCACGGCGAGCGCCAGATAAGGGCCACCCGGCCCTCCCTCTCCTGCGCTCATGCCCACTCCAGATTGCTGAATGCGATTGCGGATGGCGACATCCCCTAGGCCTGTTGTCAAAGTGTTCGAGTGCACAGCGCTCGCTTCGAGCAGCAGGAAGGCCTGCGGAGCGTAGCCGACGGGCCAGTCCTTGGCGGCCTCCCGCAGCCGCGCATGGAGGCGGGTGCGCTCGTAATCGACCGCATTTGTGTAGAGATGCGAAGCGAGCGGGATGCCAGGTGCGATGTCAAAGCGCCGCGCCGCCTCGCGCAAACGAGCGAGTTCCTTGGCAATCCCGAACTTTGGTCTGCCTTCGGCAGGCAGGCCTCTGATCACATTGGTGCCGGCGGCCTCGAGCAGCATCCAAAGAAGCTTGCCGAGCCTCGGGATCGTGACGCCGCGGCGGCGATCATCGGGTTCGACCTCGTCGGGCTTGGTCGCCAGCTTCTCCGGCGCATCCTTGTGGGCGTTGAACAATCCACGCGGATAATCGATTTCGAAATGCGCGCCATCGGGTTTCTCGCGAATGCGATCCGGGGCCTGTGGCAGAAAAAACGGGCAATCGCGTCTGTGCTGCGGCCTGCTCGTCAGGCGCCTCAGATAGTAAGTCTCTTGCAAACTAAGATAGGCCGGACTCAAAAGCGGCGGCGCCCCATCTTCGTCCAAGCAATCGCAGGCTAGCCATTTGCCGTTCTCGCGCGCTGTTACGACGAGGGAAACCGAGGCGCGGTGATCGGCCTCACTGCCCTGACCCAAATACCAGCGTATCAGTCCCGCACGCAGCAGCGATGGGACTTTGACGCGCTCGTTGCGTCCATCGGTATCCTTTGGGATCAGCCACATGTCTTTAGAATGCCCTCAAAGGACAATAATCTGAAGAGCGATTTTGCCGCTCTCTGTTTCACCGAGGCGGCACACCCGATAGGGCTGTAGTGGCTCAGCGGTTTGGATAACGACATGGTCGCGCTCGGTTTCCTCGCATTGGCGCAGCGCGACGCTAATTGCATGGGCAAGGCCGCACAATTGGTGGCGGCGGGGATCAAGAGGCGGCACGGCACCCTCCTCAAGTACTCGCGCTCGGAAAGACCGTCCCGGCCTGAACCGGCTCGCGAACGATCTCAAAGGCGCGGTCCATCAGCCCAGAGACGCGATAGCGCCCTCCCCCGTCCGGATCGGTCAGCACGAGACGCCGGCCTTCGCGCCGAACTCGAAACTCCGAATGCTTGGACCCGTCGGTGAAGGTCATCGCTTCCGGCAAGCGAATGAGCGCGCCGTCGGGCAGTTTACGAGCGCGCAGCCTCGCCGTGAGATGACAGCGCCGCCGCCAGTCGAGCGCGTAAGGTTCGCTGGTGCTGGTGAGCAAATCGATAATCCTCCGCGGGCACGCGGCCTCGCTGGGCCCGGCGGTTTCGTCCATATCCTTGTATCCGAATACGAGGTCGTCCTTGGCGCGCAGGTTCCATTTGACGAGGCAAATCGCAGCGAAGACATAGAGGCGCGCGCCAGCTTCATCGTAGCGCTCAATCGCACCGTACCAGGTCCGGTTGCCCGGACAGGCGCTGTCGAGCACGCGCAGTCCGATGAACTCGCAACCGCCGGTATTGTCGCCTTTGGCTTCGCGCTCATAAGTGAATTGCGCATCGAGATATGTCTTTGGCGTTGTGTCTTCGCCCATCGCGGTGCGGGTCATGAAAAGCCAGCCCATCGCGGCCTCCAGTCATTTAGTGGGTTTCGATCGATGATCTTGGCGCAGTTTCAGGCGGCGAGTTTTTCGGTCGGTGGTGTCTGCGCTGCTACTTCGGCGTCATCGGTCTGTTCGCCATAGCCTGAATGCGCCGCCAGCCAGGCGAAGGCCTGCTCAGACTTCGCCGCCGCGGTGATGATCGCCGACTTGTCAGCCTTAAGGATCTGCAGCCAGTGATCGACATAGCTTGCATGGCTGTCATGCAGCTCGGGCGGCAGTTCGAGTTCATAGCAGATCCGCCCGCTGGTGATTTCGGCGACCAGTTCCTCAAACGCATAGGCTTTGTCGCCAAAGCGCTTGCCGAATGTCCGATCGAGCCGATCGGGATGTCCCGTCGCATGGCCAAGCTCGTGTCCGAGTGTCGCCGCGTAGTGATCTTCCGTGACGAACGTGGTCTTGTGTGGAAGCTGCACATAGTCAGCGCCCGGCGCATAAAAGGCGCGGTCGCCGCCGTGGCGCACTTCGATCGGGATCGGCTCGAAGAAGGCAGCGATCGCTTCGCGCTTGGCGGACGGTTCCAATGGCTCTTCGTCAACGGCATCAGGATAGAAATGCACTGGCAGGCCATCGATTTGCTCGCAGTTGAACACGCTATAGCAGCGCATGAAGCGGATCGTTCGAATATGGTCTTCGCCGGTCACATCGTCATGCTCCTCTTTCTTCAGCGAGTTGAAGTAGACGCTGGGCTGGGAGGTCTCGCCCCTGCGAACTTGGCCGCCGAGTTTCTGCGCCTGCGCGTAGGTCATCCAATAGCGCGACCGAAACCCAAGCGTGTCAGCGGCCGCCCAGAGATAAAGTGCGTTGATGCCGGAATAGCGCACGCCATTAGCGCGCAAGGGCGCACCGCACCCGCCTCGTTTCGTCCAGGGGCGTCGCCAGGGGGGCGTGCCCTCCTCGATTTTTTGGATGATGAGATCGGTGATCGCTTGCGCGGCATCGCGCCGGGGTTTCCTGGCCATGGCGAGGTCTCCTTATACTGAAACGACAAAGGCCCGGGACACGTTGCCCGGGCCTCCTCGGTTGATTGATGTGATCGTTTCGATCAGGCGGCGAGCGGCTCGGCCTCGTCGGCTTCCGGTTCGTCGGCACCGAGATCATCGGTCGCGGTCTCGTCGGCCGGATCGTCCACACCATCGGGCGCGTCTGGCTCGCCCCCACCGGCCTCAACTTGATCTGCCACCGGCAGCTCGAACCGCATAGGTGCCGGGACCCAGCGCATCGCACGCTCCTTGATATCCTCTTCAACAATCGCATCGCCGGCAAACAGCCGCGCGCAGGAAGTCGACAGCTCGGACTTCTTCGAAGCGCCATAGCGCGCGGCCAGTTCGCGCCCGCCGATCTCGGTCAAGGCCGCCAGACACGAAGCCTTGCTGATCCGATCGAAGAAGTTCTCCGAGGTCGGCCGCCAGAGTGCCGCGACGTCGATATCGAGGATAGTGCCGAGCAGCGCATGGATCGGATGGTGCTCGCTGGTATAGCCTTTCTTGGCTTCGAGCGAGATCGCCACGCAATAGGCAAGCCAAGCTGCCTTGGCCTCGTCGTGGAGCGCGCGGAAGGCGAGAAACCGGTCCGTGAGGTCGCTTTCTTCCTGCCAGGCGCGCTCGAGCGCGTCATGAGCATCGGCCAAGATCTGATCGGCCTCGCCAGTCGGACATTCGCCGCGCACCGGATCACCGGCCTTGCCGCCGCGGATGGTGGTGCCCTTGGGTTCGTAGCCGCGCGCGTCGGCCAGCGCGAAGATCGCATAGTCAAGCGCCAAGCCGGGGTCGCCAAGCAGTGACGCAGCCAACACGTCGCGGCGCTGCACCGAGAGCTCGTCGAACAGGCGCGCGGAGACCGCTTTGCCGCCGGGCGCGGCGGCCTCGGGCTTGCTTGGCTTCGCGGCCCCACCCGACTTCGTGGACGGAGCTTCGAACGCACCGCCGGTGATCTGGCCGTTGTCGTCTTCCTCGAAGCGCAGCTCTTTTTCCGAATAATAGTCCGGATCGAGCACCATCTCGCCTGTGGCGGTGAGAATCAAGAACTGGCCGACCTCGCCTTTCCACTCCTTAGGCAGCTCACGCTTTGGATTGGTAAGCGTCCGACGCTCCTCGTCGATTTCTTCGTATTCGGTTTCAAGATCTTCGATATCGATCGCGTCTGAGGGCTCGACTTCGTAAGCTTCGAAAATATCGCCGATTGCGCTCATGCGCGTTTCGATATCGTCGATCCGGGTTTGAGCTTCGTCGCTGATCGGCGCAGGCGGCAAGCGTACGGGATGAACATCGGCCTCGCTGCGCGCATGCCAGCTCGAGGTTGCGGCCACAGGCCTAACCCAAGCAAGGCCTGTGTCAGCGACAAGTCTGGTGGCCTCGACCTCCATCTTCGCTGCGGCGAGTTCGTGCGCGATGGGTATGTCGAGCCAGCGATCTTCCGAGGCTTCGCTGAAGAGATCACGTTCGACCCGTCCGCCTTCGGCGACATAGGCTTCTTCGCCCACCAGTCTCGCAATCGGGTCACTGCCCCTCAGCGAGCCTTCGGCGATCATACGCCGGATCGCATCGGCCTTGAGATAGGAATTGTAGCGCGCCTGCTCGAACACCCGCAGCTGCACCTCGTGTCGGTCGGTCGAGGCATAGGCCTTGGCAAGATCCAGCGTGATGTCACCCGCTTCGAGCGCTTCGAAAATCGGCTCGGCAAGATTGGCAAGGCGCAAGCGGCCCTCGACGAAACGCTGGGTAAGACCGAAGCGTTTGGCAACCGCCGCGCTGTCGCCGTCCTCAGCCACAAAATGTTGGAACGCGCGGCACTCTTCGGTGGGTGTCATGGCGAGACGCTGGAAGTTCTCGGCGAAGGACACCTCGCCAACATTGCTCGTCTTGCTGTCGATTACGAGGCATTGGACGTCATGGGTTTTGTCCCAAGCGCCGCGCTCGGCGATCATGTTCATGGCGCGCAGGCGTCTGCCGCCTGCAATCACATCGAAGCGCGTGCGCTTCTTGGACTTGGTAACGATAAGGTTCTGAAGCTGGCCGTGCGCTTCGATGTCGTGAGAAAGCTGCTCATCAGCAGCTTCATCAATCACCTTGCGCACATTGCTGGGGCTTTGATCGAGCTTGCAAAGAGGAATTGCAGTCATGGGAGGTCTCCATCTGATCGTCCGTCCAATTGACGGACCATCAAACCTCCCTCCCCCTTCTCTTTCGTTCTTTAATTCACCGGAGTCCGGAAGACTGTCGTTCGCCTTGAAGCGCTAGCTTGGCTAAAGGAGCAGGCCTATTCGCCTGCGGTCATCGGCGATTTCCAGCGAAAGGCGGTGCAGAGCTAGCGGCGGCTTTGCGCCCCAGTCTCGGACGTAGCAATCCGATTTCTTAGCTCCTGAAAGCAGACATTCTTCTCGGCCATTCCGGCCAAGGAGAAAACCAACAACATACCTACAGCTTGATCCCGCAGTTCAGAACCGAGTTCGGTGGAACCTTTGCGCAAAGATTTCTCCCAAACGACCGTTCATCAAGAAACACACGTGATAGAACTGCTTCTTACTTGATCGCGAGCGGCGCATTCGACTTCGAGCGCCGCTTTATCTGGCGATAAATAGCAAGTGACGGCCTGTAATCTCGTCGAGCAAGATCCGGGCCGGAAATTAGAACGCGAGCTACGATCACGCATCGGAAGACTGGTGGACCTGTACAATTCAAGAGCACATCAGACGCGGCGGCAAGCGTCTTCGCTTGGATTGAACTTAAGGGCTGAGCGGTCAGGAACTTTGTCTTTTTGGGCCGCGTTTATTGTGCACTACACCTAGGGCAAATGACCTTGGAAACAGCCCCGTCGAAAGCTCGAGCTGAAAGCGCTTTCACCCACATAATTGTTGCAACCGTGCTTGTCGCAAACCTCGCGCACGTTAGAGTGTAGCACCTTGGTCGCAATAGCGCGCGCGGTTCATCTATCGAGAGCGACATCATGATCGACGATTTTACCCTCGCCCGCGTAATTCATGTCGTGTCGATTGTCGGCTGGATCGGCGGCGTTTGGTTCGTTACTTTCGTGGTCATGCCCGCGATTGCAAGAGCGGAAGCGCCCGCCGAGCGGCTCCATGCCTTTCACCGGATCGAGCAGGGGTTCTCTGTCCAGGCGAAGATATGGGTATTGCTCGCAGGAGCTTCTGGCTTCTGGATGACGTGGCGCGGCGATATGTGGTGGCGGTTTGCCGAGCCCGCCTATTGGTGGATGTCGGCTATGTTCGCTCTGTGGCTGGTATTTTTCCTGATGCTGTTCGTCGCAGAGCCTCTGGTGCTCCATCGCCGTATGGCCAACTCCCAAACCCCCGAGCGTGATTTCCGGCTTATGGTCCTCGTGCACCGCGTGCTGTCGGTGTTCGCATTGATCACCACCGCTGGCGCGATGGGCGGTGCACACGGGCTCATTTGAGAAGGACTTATCTGAGCCGCTGGCCGCCTAAAGCTTATCCAACCATAAGCTGGTTGAGCAACTTCTGCCGGTTATCCGTGATCTGCGCCAGATTAAATTGATCAAGATGGGTTAGGAACGCTTCGAGCGCTCCCGCTAGTGCAGGCTTCAGGCCGCATGCTCCATCAATTGCACAATTTTCCTTGCCGCCCATGCACGCCACAAAGCCACCCAGGTTCTCCAATTGGCGAACAACCTCGCCGACATTGATCTTTGTTACGGGGCGAGCAAGGCGCAGACCGCCGCCTCGGCCTCTCATCGTTTCGATATAGCCAGCAGCAGAGAGGTCTTGCGCAACCTTCGCCAGATGGTTGCGCGATATTTCGTAGTGAGCCGCAATCCAGTCGATTGAGACGACCTCGTCAGAAGCGGCGAGCGTCATGAGCATTCGCAAGGCGTAATCGGTTCGAAGATTTAATTGCATAAAATAGGTATATCAGATGTTGCTTTTAATTCAATAGCCATATAACAGGTATATCAAATACCAATTATGAGGAGGCTTGCAATGAGCACCACCATCGAAAGGCCGCGCGAGCAAGTGATCTTGGCACGAGTCGCAAAGCGCGCAAATGCCGAAGCGTGCGGTGTCGATGAACATTTCATATCGCTCATGGTGGAGCGGTTTTACGCCAGTATCCGCGAAGACGACTTGCTCTCAGCGATCTTTGCAAACCGGATATCCAATTGGCCAGAGCATCTGGAGCGGATGAAATCTTTTTGGCGCTCTATCCTGTTTAACAGCGGAGAGTTTTCTGGAAATCCCATGGCGAAACACATGACCATTCCAGGACTCGAAGAGGTGCATTTCAGGCGCTGGCTTGAACTCTTCTACGCCACTCTGCGCGAGCTGGAGCAGCATGAGGAAGGGACCGTTCTTGTTGCAGAGCGTGCGCGTGCCATCGCCGACAGCCTGTTTACCGGGATCACGATCCGGCGTGACGGCATCTCTGGATCAAAAGCTGGAAAGGATCTCCCCCATGTTTGAACAGCAAACGATTATCGCAGAACGCGACGCAGATTTCGACGTTGAACTGCATGCAATGGACAATGCATTTCAACCTTTAACGGCTGCCAACGCGGCGCCCGATAACGCAGGTTTTGAGCTTCCCCGTGCGGTGTGGACGAGCATGTTTGCATGCTACGCAGTCTTTTTCGGAGCAATTGCGATGGCCACCGGAGGAAGCGGAGCAGCACGTTTCGCCATCGTGATCTCGGTCCTCTATACCATCATTTATTTCGGCGTAGCGCGCATCGCATCGCTGCAGGCCGGACCGGAAGCAAGATCGCCGCTTGAGCAAGGCGGTATGCTCGATACCTGGACTGGATTGATGGACAAGAGAGCCGTCTACGGTCAGGTCCTGATCGTACCGATTGCGGTTGCCCTGTTCGGCATCAGCATTTTGATAATCACGATATCCCTCGGGATTGGAGGGTGACAATGCGAAAAAAGCTTCCCGATAATGTCGAGAAATACTCAGAATCACCGCTGTTCAATGAGCAGACTATTCCTGCCAAGCTCGCATCAAACCACGATTTGAAAGCCGGTGTGTGGGGCAAGGTTTGTGTGGTCTCAGGCATCTTGGAGTACATCATTCCGGGTGATCCGGACGAGGTTCATGTTATCCGGGAAGGGGAGCACATCATCAGCGAACCAGAGCAAGTGCATTTCGTAAGATCAGTGGGTCCGGTTGAATTCAAAGTCGAATTCTATCGCTAGCCGTCCAATGCACATATTAAGGCAACGTTTTTGAAGATGTACCCCGCTGCTCAACGGACGCCACGTACTGCTCCAAAGTGCTTTGATAGAACTGCGTTTGCGTGAGCGTGTTCGTTCTCCCCACCACAGTGCGCTCAAGCTGTGCGCGTTACCATCTCTCGAATAGCTCGATTTGATTCAGCCATTGTTTGCAGGCAATCACAGTCAGGGTGAATCTCGCGCCCGTATTATGACAACATCTCAGGAAGCAGGAAATCTCGACGTCGGCGTCAACTATATCGCGATAATCTCACCTCACGGCTCGCTGGGCGAAAGAAACAACCATATCCCTCAAGCCAGCGTTGCATGGTCGTTTTAGGTCCATGCTCGATGACTGGCATAATCACTTGCTCACTTGCTTAGGCAAAAAACGTGATGCAGCCAGACCGACGCCGGGGCCACGGCCTGAGCACACGGAAGGTCGCCTTTAAACGGTAGCAATTGACCTGCAGGTCAATTGCTTGAGCATACAGGCCGTAGCGGGCCCAGCCATGAGCGGATGATCGGGGTCGGGGTGAAAAGCTAACGCGAACTGACCCGTCAGCAAATCGGCTGCAAAGGACAGTCCCTCCTTTCAAAGTCGTCAGATGCAAGCAGACACCTTGCTTCCACCCCAGACTAAGCCGCAAGTAGCGTCCAAAAATTGGGGGCGGGCAGCGGACGCCATAGTCCTCTGCTAAGGGCATCAATCCCAAGCGCGTATTAGGGTCTAGATGCGATCTCTTGGCAAAGGCTCTGTTCTAATTTTCCTCCTCAGGTGCGCAGTCTCAGTCTTTGTCCTCCAACCAAGCTGCAACAACTATGTGATAAGTCCAACCCGCTTGACAGTCTTAACTATCTTTCTGTGTAAATTGTGAAAAAGCCAACAAAGTAAAGTGTCACGCCCGGTTGACACCAATGGGTCTTGGTCCGATCAAACCCCTATCAACATGACAATTGGGCAGCCACGTTTGGCACCCAATTTGCGTCGAAGGGGAGACTGGAATCTTGACTTTTAGCAACCGAATTCGCGCCGGAATTCTATCCTCAACGGTGCTGATATCACCTGTGCACCTTGCGGCAATGAACGAGGAGACCTCGCGGGTTGAGGCAACGGCAGAGGCAGCGGCCAACGCTGAGACTGCGCCTCGTGATTATGAACCCGATTACCTAGTGGCTGGGCCAGAGATCGTAGTGACTGCGCGCAAGCGCAATGAATTGCTCAAAGATGTGCCGGTTACAATTTCCGTCATTGATGACACGATTATCGAAAATGAAGGGCTTCGCACAGTCGAAGATCTCAGCCGACGCGTCCCTGGGTTGACTTTTGACCAAGGCGGGTTTCTTGCAGACACAAGGCCTGCAATTCGCGGCATGCAGTCTGAACGTGGACGGCCTTCCGTTGCAATCCTGCTCGACGGGCTCGATTTGTCGGGGGAGAATATGGTCATTGGCGGCGGCGGCGCGGCTGTAAACACTTTGCTGTATGATCTTGACCGGATTGAGGTGGTTAAGGGTCCGCAATCTGTCCTGTGGGGACGCAACGCGTTTGCAGGCGCAGTGAATTTCATCAGCCGCCAACCGTCTCAGGAATTTGGGGGCAGGGTCAATGTCGACATCGCCGAAGGGGGCTTATTCAGCATTGATGGCGCACTCAACATGCCCATCGTCAAGGACCGTGTGGCCTTGCGGGTTAATGGTGTGTTTTCTGATCGCGATGGCTTTTATCGCAACCCTGTGACCGACGCACGGCTGGGCGAGAACCGCACAGAAGGAGCGGGTGGATCGCTGCTTGTGGACGTGACCGATAATCTAGAGATTGTAGGCCGGTACATTTATCTCAACCAACGGATGAGCGAGGCGCCTACGGTGCTTCTCACCCCAAATACGCGGCTACCGGTACCCGGTGGATTGTTTGCCCCTGCCCCCGGCGCGCCTTCGATATTTCCTTGCCCCGACGATTTTTCAGGGCTTACTCCGCCGCAAGTCGCCAATTGCACGCGCGGCACATTTATTGGCGATGTAAGCGCGAGCGAGGATCAAATTGATCTGAGCCCAGACCCGTTCACCGGCCAAGCAATGCGGGGCATCAGACTTCGCCAAGATATTGCGACCTTTCAGGTGAATTGGGACACCAGTTTTGGCCGTCTATCGTATCGTTTTGGGCACCTCGATAATCGATCGAACTTGGAACAAGACGGCGACTATACCAATTTTGCCGGTCCACCGGGATTTGTGCTGTCGCTGAACGCTTTCCAAGTGCTTGATTTTACGAACCGCACATTTGACAATGAGCTCAAATACGAAAACGACTTCGGGCCCATCAACTTAATTTTAGGCGCGCAAAGATTCAGCGAGGAATCCTCGGTCGTCAATTCGGCGCAATTCTGGCTTCGCAATCCCAATTCGCCTTTGGCTGGACCGCCCTTCTTTTTGTCTTCGGCCCCGCAAACCGACTTTGCCTTTCCTCTCGCCACAAATCGCGAAACCGATTATTTCGCGTTGTATGGCAGCGTAGGCTGGGAGGTCACCGATCGGCTTTCGCTAGGAGCGGACCTTCGCTGGAGTGACGAGACAATCCGTTTCGATATTCCGGGTTTTCGTATTCAGGACGTCTCCCTTTCGCAGCTTAACCCGGTATGCTTGCCGCAATTTGCCAACGGAACCGTGTTCAACCCTGCCAGTCCAGACGGACCGCCTCCGGGCACCATTGTCGCCTGTCCGCAAGAAGCCGAGATCAACTCGGACCGGTTTACCCCGCGCTTTACCGCGCAATATCGCGTGCTCGATGATGCGCTCGCCTATGCATCTTACTCTCGCGGATTTAAGCCAGGCGGGTTCAACACCAACGAGATCACCGAATTCACCGATCAACGCTACCTTGCCGAGCGTGTGACAGCCTATGAAATCGGGATCAAATCTGCGTGGATGGATAACCGGCTGATTTTCAATGCAGCCGCCTTCTATAACGATTACACCGACCAACAAATTGGTGTGCAGCAAAGCCGCCCCTCGCAAGCGGGGCAGGCGATTGTCGGCTCTGGCATCGTGAATGCGGGGCAAGTGGATGTCTATGGCCTTGAAATTGACGCCGATGCCCGTGTCACGGACTGGCTTCGCTTGGGCGCTAGCTACGCGTTTATCGATTCCACCTTTGCCAGCTTTGTCCAAGGCCCGCCGCCGGGCTCGCCCGATGCGCTCTTCGAAGAATGCGGGGTCCCGCTTGGACAATCCTCCTCAACTCAGTTTCGTGCCGAAGCACAGAATATCTGCGGCGATTTTTCAGGCAATGATGTCGGACGCAGCCCGCGCCATACCCTGTTCCTTTCAGCCGAAGCCCGGTTCCCATTGTCCGACGACAACACCAGTTTATTTGCTAATTTCGATGGGCTTTATCGGTCGGCCAGGTTTGTGGATGAAGCCAATCTCTCGCGTTTGCCAGCCTATTGGCGGGTAGGCGCGCGAATCGGTGTGGATTGGGAGCGGTTTTCTGTCATGGCTTATGTCGACAATCTGTTCGACAACCGAACGATTGAGACCGCCCAGCGCACGGTGGACCCGGGGCGTACCGAAGGGTTTGCGCCCTCGCGCGGGATTCTCGCATATTTGCCAAACCCCCGCGCCTTTGGCGTTAGGCTCGGTGCCCGTTTCTAGAGCCGCGCCGCAATAGGGATATTCAGCGCAGAGCCCAGTATGGAACTGAGTAAATGGATCAATAGGGTGGTGGCTAGGCGCTCGCCTGACAATGCCTGGGTGGCTTTGAGCGATCTGCCGAACCTTCTTGCCCGGTTTAGGTTTGTTGCCGAATGTCAGCTTTCTGGATTCCCACAGCTAGAACCGGACTGTCCGAAGACGGCCCAGCATTTGACACTGTTCAATGTCCCGCGAGCATCAGAGCGAAAACCTCGCACAAGCGGTTTGTGGGCACAAACACCCGAGTCCTGTACTGAATGATCTCGGTGAAGCAGCCGAGGCTTTTGAGCCACTCAAGCTGTGCGCCAATCTCGCCGCAAATCTCGATCCGCTGCTCGCTCGCCACAAGCGAGCGCTTGATGGTCATCGCGAATGGTCGCTCGATTTTGATAGGCTTACCCTGCTGTACCGCAGCGACGATCGCATTGGGCGTCAGCTTGAACTCGGCCTCTACTCCGAACGTCTTCAGCAATCCCGGAACATCGGCATCTTCGACAATCCTACCAAGCCAGCTCTGCCCTGCCTCATCAACAATCCTGTGTACCGCAAGCCGGTCTTTGGGCAGCGAAGACCAGATTGGAAGTAGAAGCCCTGTAGCGAGATAAACCGTTTCGGTCCGCCCCCGACTTCCAGCATCTTTGACCTCGGCCTCCCAAAGCTTGCTGAACTCGCCTTCGCCGCACGGCTCCCATGCGCTTTCTTTAAGATCGGCGAGCAGTCGGTACTCCCGGCGAGTTGGCCGCGTAATTAACACGCGTGGCACCACCGTACCGTCGTCCTCCATGAAACTGCGTGCGTCTTCGGCGAGCGCGACCCGCCTGCTCTTAGCGTTGCGCATGAGGCGCGGATTGGTAGTCCATTCGCGCCTTTCCAGCACACGCGACAGCGGCATGGGCTTCACCTTGCTAGTCAGCGAAAGGGTCAAGAGGTGCGAGGTCGCACCGGTGCGCTCATCCGTCCGTAGCACCCGGTCTTCTTCGACGTGCGCACTTTCAACCTGCACGGTCTCAACCCCGACATCGAGTCGACCAGCCTCGCGCGCAGCGGCGACCCGCGCTTCGACTAATCCTAAGAACTCATCGAAGATCGCGTTCTGCATGTCTATCGGTAACGCAAGAATGCGGTTGAGCCAGCGCTGGATCGGAGGCAAATCATCTACTAGCACCCCGCCCTCGCCTGTTAATTTAAGTCCTGAGCGCCTTTCAAAATCAAGCAGCGTCGCGCTTGCCAGCTTGCCGCTGCTGAGCAGATGGAACCAAGTCACGAGCGCGGCCTTGGCGTATTCGCTTTCGAGATTGTCGGCCGGATCAAAGAGGTTTTGTCCGCCGGTTTGGCGCTGCCCGCGTGTTAGAGCGCCCAGACTGTCCAGGCGCCGTGCGATGGTGCTGGTAAAGCGCAGCTCGCCCTTGCAGTCGGTCGTGACCGGGCGGAAGAGCGGCGTCGCAGTCTGATGCGTGCGGTGCGTGCGTCCGAGCCCTTGGATAGCGCGGTCGGCGCGCCAGCCTGGCTCGAGCAGGAAATGAACCCGACGCTGCTGGTTCTGAGCATCAAGGCTAGCATGGTAAGAACGCCCGGTGCCGCCCGCATCGCTGAAGATGAGGACGCGCTTGCGGCCATCCATAAACTGCTCGGTCTCCGACTGGTTGGTGCGCTTCGAGCGGCTTTCGAGTCTTTGCGAACCATCCGATTGCGGCACAAGCCGCTTGGTGCGCCCGGTCACCTCGGCGATGCGGTCGGGACCATAGTGCTCGATCAGCCCGTCAAGCGCTGGTTTGATCGGCGGCATGGCGCAAAGCTGCTCAATGAGTCTGGCACGGCTTTCGAGCGCCACCTGGTTGTGGACCGGCCGGCCATCCTCGTCGAACATCGGCATCGAACGCTCCTTGCCGGTGTCATCTACGAAGGCCTGCATCTGCTGGGTCGGAAAGGCGCGCTCAAGATAGTCGATGACGTTCTCGCGAGGGGAGAGATCGATTTCGAGATGCGCGCGCTCTTCTGGTGACAGCGCATCCAGGCGGCGATCGAGAATGCTCTCGGCGGTTGAGACCAGCTGAATGACGACCGACATGTCCTTGGCCAAATGCGCGTCGACTGCAGCAATCAGGCTCGGAAGCTTCATCGAGAGCAGAACCTGATTGAAGAAGCGCTGCTTGCAGCTTTCGAACCGCGAGCGCGCCGCAGCCTTTGCGCCCGAATTGAGCGTCTCGCCGGCAATATCATCGACGACGCCAGTGGCTTCTAGCGCGGCTTCCATATTCTGATGGATGATCGCCCAGGCATGGGCATAGGCGTCATAGATGTGTGTCTGTTCGGGCGTCAGGTCGTGCTTGAGCACCTCATACTCAACACCGGCAAAGCTGAGTGCGCGCGCCTGATAGAGGCCGAGAGCTTTTAGATCGCGCGAGACCACTTCCATGGCCGCGATCCCGCCGCCACGGATTTGGCCGATGAACTCCTCACGCGACGCAAAGCCAGTTTCCGGCCCCCACAGGCCAAGCCGCACGGCATAGGCGAGATTGTTAACGTCCGACGCTCCAGTGGCTGAAGCGTAGAGGACCCTCGCCTTGGGCAGACGGTTTTGCAGGAGCACGCCGGCAATGCCCTGCTGCGAGCCGCCCTGCTTGCCGCGCATGCCCTCACCGCCCGCAACCCCGCCCATTTCATGGCTTTCATCGAAGGCTATCACGCCATCGAAATCTTCCCCCGCCCAGGCGAACAGCTGATCAAGGCGGGTAGCGTCCTGCCTTTGGCTGCGAAGCGTGGGATAGGTGACGAACAGGATACCCTCCCTGAACGGTACAGGTTGATCGATCTTCCAGTTCGAGAGCGGCTGGATGTCCGCGGGCAATCCACCGAGCGCCTGCCAGTCGCGGCGGGCATCCTCAAGCAGGCTCTCGTTTTTCGAGACCCAGACCGCACGGCGACACCCGGCGAGCCAAGAATCGAGAATGCAGCCTGCGATCTGCCTGCCCTTCCCCGCCCCGGTCCCATCGCCAAGAAAGTATCCCTTGCGGTAAGCCTCGCCATCGGGGGCGAGCGTGAGACCGACGCCCTCTTCCGAAGGCTTGAAGCGACCGGGCAAGAATTGCTGCCACGCGCTCCCGGCATAAATCACCGTTTCAAGCTGCGCTTCGGAGAGCGCTTCCTCCTCGACAAGCCGCTTGGGCAGATTCGGGACGTAATCGGGCACGGGCGCGGGGATGGAACCCATCGCGACCGATTCCACCAAGGGTGTGGGATGCTCGCCTGAACCAGCAATATCGATCCGGCTCGGGCGGTATGGCAGATAGACGCCAGCCTGCTTGCCCAAGGGGCGCGGTGTCTGCAGCGTCTTGTAGTCGAGCGGTGCGACAGCAGAAGATTTGGCGGCTGGCTTCTGCCTAACTCGCTCTGAGGTACTCTGCTTGGCAGAGCGGACCGCTTTGAACAGCGAACCGCTTGGATTGTGCGGAGGAACGACCCGTGTAGGATCTGCTGCCTCTAAACTGGCACGCGGAGTGATCGCCACCGCCTCGCAGAGCTCGGCGACCGTATTGCGGCAAATCACCGATGGCTTGATAGTGCCGGGGCGCTTATCGATAACATAGAGCCGCACCGCCACGCTCGTGCCTTGCTTGCGATAACAGGA
Organism: Erythrobacter longus; assembly: GCF_000715015.1. Classification (GTDB taxonomy): domain Bacteria; phylum Pseudomonadota; class Alphaproteobacteria; order Sphingomonadales; family Sphingomonadaceae; genus Erythrobacter; species Erythrobacter longus. Next base: position 485,099 of record NZ_JMIW01000003.1, on the reverse strand, counting down.
AGCAAGGCGACAAGAGGTAACCACCGTACAGCCTGCCAAAGTCTGCTGATAGATCGGCATCATCTTGGCTGACGTGATGAACCCATCGGGCATGATGGCGACGATCCTTGCTCCGGGCCTAGCTTTTGCAATTCCGGAGCGCAGATGGCGCACGGCTGCATGCGGATCAACGCCTCTACCCTTGGAGCGCGCGAACGGAGGGTTCATCAGGATGAGGCTGGGTTTGATCTTTGAGGGAAGTAACGAGGTCAGCATGGCGCCGTCGAAATCGGTGAGGTCGGCCTGCGGAAACAGCGCGGCGAGCTTGGCGCGGCGCTTGGGATCGATCTCGTTAAGGTGCAGTGCGGCGACCGGCGGCAACATGGCAGCGAGCATCCCGTGACCTGCGCTGGGCTCAAGCACCACATCCTCGGCGCGCGGCTGCGCGAGATTTACCATCAGCGCCGCCAGATCAGCTGGCGTTGAGAATTGCTGCCAACGGATCTGGTCTTCGCTGCGCACGGTCTGGGTCGGAAGCGCCTCTGCTAGTTCGGAGATGCGCGCAATGTCATCGCGTGTGCGCAGTGCCGGACTGTCCATCAGGTGCCGCACCAACCCCGCTTCTATAAGGTCATAGGCGTCACGCTGGGACCATTTGCCATCGGCGGCATCGCCGCCATTGAGCGCCCGCATCGTTTCAAACAATGCAGGCTTGTCGAGCGTACACGTGGCGATGCGTTTGGCGATAGCGTGGATTGCGTCTTCAAGGCTGATGCGAATGGGCGTGAAGAGATCGTTCATGGCGCTGCTCCTGGGATTAGACACAGCACCCCCTCCCCCTTCTCTTTTCAGGAGGTCAGGTACGTTCGGGCAGCCGCAGGAGAGGGCATATGCAGAGGGAACGTCTGGCGACTAAGCGTGAGCAGTGCAAAACAGTGCTTGTTCGCGCATGCTCGCTTGGCTAGCATAACGATGCGATGCTCAAACCACGCCGAAAGGTGTGGTAATGAAAAAATTGATTTTGACCGCGCTGGTTGCTCTCTCCAGTCAGGTGGCGGCGGCGCAGGAAGCAAGTCTTGAGCAGTTTACGCTGCGAGAGCCTGTATCTTTCCGTTTGCTGATTCCCGGACGAGAGCCCGAGCCTGGGCCTATTGAAAGTCCGACGATCTCGGACGCTCAACCTCCATCTTCCAGTAATCCATTCGAGAACACATCCATCGACTTAGGCACGCCATCTGTTCGCCCCTATGTTCCAGCTTGGATGCGAGGAGAACGATCAGTATTCGAGACGAGGAGACCGGCCCAACCGGCGCATGCCGCCGATCCTGATTGTCTGACGCATGGCTACTTCCCGCGGCTCGATATCTCTGCAGAAGCGCAAGCACGTCGCCGCCTATTCTTCGATCACATTCTTACAGCCGCATGCGAGGCGGCCGTGCCGGTTCGCTTATTCGACGCACTGGTGTCGCAGGAAAGCCGCTATCGGCCATTCGCCAAAAGCCACGCCGGTGCTATGGGTATGGCGCAGCTGATGCCCGGAACAGCGCGATATCTCAATGTTTCCGATCCATGGGATCCGCTAGAAAACCTTCGCGGAGGGGCGCGATATCTGCGCGAGCAGCTCGACCGTTTTGGGTCGTGGGATCTCGCTCTTGCTGCGTATAACGCAGGTCCGGGTCGGGTTGAAAAGTATGGCGGGGTTCCGCCTTTCCGTGAAACCCGAAGCTATGTCCGCGTGATACTCGCCAGTCTCAGCGGCACGCACTCTCGTTTTCGATCGCGCCGTCCACGCGAAACGCGAAACCCATTTCGTAGAGCGCAACTGGCGAGTTTTCCCTTACGACCAGACAACTCGGAATAGCGGCGGCATCCAGACTGACTCGCTGTGGCAGCTTCCGACCCATTAGCGGACGGTAATTGATCGAATCGGAGCGCTCGAATCAGTCGCTCTCTATAACTGCTCACTTGGCTCCAATCTCATTTCGACGGAAGGTACATCGTCTCTACCCATTGCAAGACAAGCACGCGTTGCGCGAGCAGTTTCAACGAATCCGAGCTTCTGAAGAACGCGGCCTGAAGTTGGGTTTTCTACGAAGTAACCAGACTTGATGAAAGGAAGGCGCAACTGGTCAAGGCCAAAAGAAACAACGGCGCGCGCAGCGGCGGTCGCGATACCTCTCCCCCAATAGGGCTTCGCTAACCAGTACCCTAATTCAGCTGTATCTGCGGTCTCTTCTGGCGTTAGTCCTACCGCACCAATAAGCTGGTCTGACCCCTTGAGAGTTATGGCCCACGTCCATTCGCTGGGAACTACATGTTCCAAGAAGAAGCGCGCATCTTCTTCGCCATAAGGGTGCGGTACACGAGCCAAACGGCATGCGACCTCCCAATCTCCTACGGCATCAATGATTGCGCCGATATCGTCTTCATTCGGGCGCCGGAGTAGGAGGTTTTCTGTGGTTAGCTGGGGTCGATCTTTGAGAGAGGTTTGGATACTCATTGTCAAAAAATATCAAAAAGCTCCTTCACTAACAATGCCGGTTATTGGTTGATCGTGATAGAATTTTAGCAGCCACTTCTCGATAGTCGCTGCCGAATGCAGACCTTCCTCTCCCCACCCCACTGCCAGACATTGGCGTTGGTACTCATGCGGCAACGAGGCAGTCTGAATGCCGCCGCCGATCCCGGAAACCTAAGAATCGCTCGTATGAGACAAGAATGACAAGCGCCCGCTTGCCTTTGTTGTGGGCCAGTCTCGCTCGACGAGCCGCTCGTTTATCGCCGCCCAATCTTTAAAGGGCCGCGGATAGTGTGTCTCGATCGTAAGCCCTGGCCGACGATAAACGGCTTTCGCTTTGCGCGCCGCAAACCGTCCCGCCCTGTCGTAGTCGGGCGCCAGGATGAGGTGATCGAGGTCATCGGGAAGTCGTAGTCGCGGCAGGCGTTCTGCGCCCAGCGCGGCCCAGCAAGGGATGCGGGTCAGCTTGGTAAACGCGGCGGCATCCTCGAAGCCTTCGGCGAGCGCAAGCGTTCGGGCTGATCCCCCTGCCCGCCAGGTCGCCCTTCCCGGCCTGCCGAGCAGCATCTTGACCGAATAGCGCGCTGTATCTGCATCAAGGAAGATGCGCTGGACAGCCTTAAGCTCGAGTCCCTCTCGCAATGCGATCAGCAGGGCTGGTAGGTAGCGTGTACGCGGCTTGGGTCCGAGCGGGCAGCGGGGATGAAAGCGTATGTCGGGAAGGTCGACCGGAAGATGGCGTCCGGTAAGATATTTGGCACCCAGCGTCCCCGAAACGGGCACCCCGCTCTCCCACAGGCGGCGCGGATTGCCTCGAGATTGAGCGGCATAGGTGCCCGACGTCTGCACATTGGGACGCCCACCTGCAGGTGGGCGTGCAATCTCGCGGAGCACATCTTGAGGCTCACACCCTGCGAAACAATGGACTAGAATTCCTTTATGGCCTTGCCGGATCGACAGAGAGGGCTTGCGATCATCGTGCGCCGGACAATGGCACAGCGCGTAAGCGCCGTGCCATTTGCCGCGTAGTGCCGCGACGATGTCGATGGTGTGCTGGGTTGGGCGCAGCGCGACATACATAGTCCTCTCCTTTCATCGCCCTTTCCTTCCCTCTCTTCTTTTCCCCTCAATCCTGGCTTCTCCGCTGTTAAGGGGATTGGCTAAGCGGACAATCCGTCTCCAGCCAATAAGCGAATGTCTACTTTCTTACTTTAGCGAGGCCACTAGTGGACAGTGTGCAGCCGGCACGAATGGTTGTGGAGCGAAACCTAAGCTCTTCTTATCGCAACCATCACGTGATCGGTGCTTATGAACGCCCATCATCGATCACTCGGTTCACCCATTCATCTATTTCTGACTCGACCCAGACTGAGCACCTAGGACCAAGCGATCGCGGTTTGGGAAACTCACCTTCTTTAACGCGCTCGTACACCGCGGTTCGCCGAAGACCAACTCGATCCATCACCTCAGGTAACCGAATAAGCCGGGGCGGTCTGACGCGTTCAGGGTTGTCTGAAGAACTGCTACTAAAATTGTGATCATGCATGACATTCACGCACGTTGGACAAGGCCTGATCTATAAGTTCGTTGAAGTCCTTAGGACATGGCCGCTCGACAGGAAGCGAAAGCGCAGGCTGCGTATGCTTAAGGATGGCAAGGGCGCGCTCGGCGTTAGGCGCCATAATAAGTTTGAGCAGCGGTACTCCGGTATCCAAGGCAATCGGGATTACTTCGGAGCGAGAAACTCCGCGAGCGTTAACGAGCTCGCCAAACTTATCGACGGTCTGCGGGTCTGAGGTAACCCCGACACTTTCTAATCTGGCAACCATACATAACTCCCATAGTTGTGCATGGTTTGGATATCGCGTTACCAATATACCGTCACAAATCTTGATTGGAAGCGATTTTCATCCGGCAGTCGGGCTCTGCGCTAACCGATTGATTAGTCACAAAATTTGTTTGGGGATTAGGATTCTGTAGCCCGCTGCAGCTCGTAGGCGTAAGCCGAAATTATCCCAAACTATTGTTTTAAAGACATTTTTGTTTGTGAGAAGCCTCAGCTCGACCCCATTGGGTGTCCGTGCCACACAAGAACTTGGATTTATCAACTTCTTTGCCAGTCGCGATCAGCCATTCGAAAATAAGTTGGAGCCGATGAAACAGCGCAGGTCGTACGACGTAAGATTGTCAGTCCCCGACTCAAACTCGCAAGCTCAAGTTACCGAAGCGTCAATTGTTCTACACTTCGACTTTTCTCGGAGGCTACGGAACATCTCTCTCGGAGAAGAAAGTCCGCCCAGTCTTGAAGCATGGATCGGCGAGGCGCGAGATACTCAGCTGCATTGTAGGCCCCGCGCACTTCGTTTTCTTCGCTATGCGCTAGTTGCAGTTCGACCCAATCCGCATGGTATCGGCGCGTCCAAACGGCAGGCTTACCCGTTTGGACCATTTGCTCGTTTGCCCAGGTACTAGCCAGTCCTCTGAACCCATGGACGGTCTGCCTCGAGTGAAAGCCGAGGCGATAGAGAGCATAGATCATGGTGTTTTCTGAAAGGGGTTGATTGGGCTTTGTTCCTGGAAAAACAAACTCAGAATCAGTGAATGCAATCAGTTCTGAAGCAATTTTTGCGGCTTGCCTCGACAATGGAACGAGATGTTCGCGGCCCATCTTCATCCGATCGGCACCAATTCGCCAGACCGGCGATCTTCCGCCCAGACCTTCAAATTCATCCTTTTTGGCCAAACGAAGCTCCTTGGTCCTGACCCAAGTGAGCAACACGAACATCAGAGCAGCTCTTGTTATCTCAGACCGGCGCTGCCCCTCCTCGGAATAGTGATCAATTTTTGAGACAAGTTCAGGGAGCTGTGCGAGAGGCAGCTTCGCCATGTGTTTAACTCTCGGTCGCGGCTTCAGAGCCCCACGAAGATGGGCGGTCGGATCACTGCTACAGATTCCGCTCGCGATTGCGAACTGATAAATCTGGCCAATACTCTGCTTTGCGCGTCGACTTATATCGAGTGCCCCACGATCTTCGATCTTTCTGATGACCTTCAACACATCCGGAGGAGATACGTCCTGCAGCAGCATATCCCCCAGTGAGGGAAAGACATCGCGTTCCAATCGGGACCAAACGCGTTTCGCATGGGCAGGATCAAGGCTGGATTCGCGGTTCCGGTGCCATAGCGTAGCTGCACTCCTGAGTGTCTCGCCATCACGGGAGTCCTGTCCCGGTCTAACGACCATCGGGTCTTCGCCCTTAGCCAGCGCACCTTTCGCAATCGCACGCAGTTCTCTCGCCGCAGAAATTCCGATGTCAGGATAAGCACCGAAAGAAAGCAACTTTTCCTTTCCCATGAATCGATACTTCAAACGCCAAAGTTTCGATCCGTTCGGTTTGACGAAGAGGAAAAGCCCCTCCCCATCCGCGAGCTTGTAAGGACGGTCTTTTGCCCGGGCATTCTTGATCTGAAGTTCCTTCAAAGCCATTGGGGGTATCGCTCCATTTGCTAACCCCGCAAAAGTACCCCCAAAATACCCCCACACCAAATCCGACTACAAGCGAATGCAAGCGAACACATGCGGACAGAACCTAGCAATAGGCTACTGATTCGGTTTACTTTTTTGGACTTTTCCGAAGGACCACGAACCCATGCGGATTCGGGATTGGTAGCGGAGGAGGGACTTGAACCCCCGACACGCGGATTATGATTCCGCTGCTCTAACCACCTGAGCTACTCCGCCCCAAAAGGGTTCCCATTGGATTGAAAGCCAGCGGGAATCGCGAGGCTTCACGCCTCAAGCGAGCGCGCGATTTAGGGCGCGGACCTGCAATGGTCAACCAAAGTTTTGGGGTCGACCTCAGTTTTGCGCTTCTTCGATTGCTTCGTTCATTCGCACCACTTTAACCGCCAGACTGCGGTTGAAAGCGCTGTCCACCGCCCGGCCGATTTCGGGCAGGCTTTGGGAGAGCTGTGCCAGCGCATCGCGGTCGAGTTGAGCCATGCGCATGGGCAGAACCACCGTTACGGTCGCGCTCGCGCCCTCGCCTGAAATATGGCTGATCTCGCCGACAAATTCGCCTGCGCCGCATTCATTGACCAATTGCCCATCGCGCTTGATCGAAGCGCGGCCCGTGGCGATGTAGATAAGCGGCGGGTCAATCTGGTGCTGCTCGATCAACACATCGCCCACCTCGACATCGTGCCATTGCATAAGATCGCGCAGGCGGTTTTGTTTGGCAGGGTCTTCGATCTTCATCACGTGATCGAACAACTCGCGCTCTTCTTTGGTCATATTTCCGGATCTTGCCCGGTCCCACAATTGATAGAGGCGCGCAGCATTAAGGAGAGCGAACACCATAGCGACGTAGAATTCTGCACCCAGACTGTCAGTGAACACGAAATGCGCCGCGGCAAACACGCCCGCTGCCAAAAGGAACATGCGGATAGAGCGCACCTGATGAACCATCACAGCCGCGATCAGCATCGCTGCTGTCATCCAGCCAAATATCGCGGTTAAATCCATGACGTTTCCCCCTTTGCCCGTCTTACAAGGCTCGTTGCACAAAGGCCTATACTACAAACGCTCTTTCCCGCGAAAGGTGCATGTTTTGATGTGTTCCCATGGGCCGTCTTGATAAAGGTGAAGCTCCAATGCGGGAAATGAAAAGCGGCGATGTTCGATTGTCGGTACAAGGCTTGCCTGAAGCGCGCGGGCCTCGGATTTGGTCACCTTGTTCTGGATCGTGATGTGGGGACGCGGCTCATAGAGGTCTTGCGCGGTCAGACTGCCGTGAAAGTGCTCTGCGATCAGGCCACGCAAGGTCAACAATGGCTCGCTCTGGAGCGCGATTGCCGTGCCCTTCCCCAAGTCCATGATGCCGGTGATGTAAGCTTCAGGGGCGGCAAATTCGCGCGTTACGATGGGCAGGAAATCCTTGAGCTCATCGTAGAGCGATGGCGCAAAGGAGTGGAACATGGTGACATGCGCATGAAGGTGATTGCGCTCTTGCGGGTAATGCTCGCGGCGCAGAGCATCCGCCCAACCGTGGATCTTAGGCGGTAGGGCCGCAGTCACGATGAAGGGACGGCCCACGGCGCGTCAGTCCATTTCGCCGCGCTGCCTGCGAAGATCAAACCAGCGACCCACGGCTTCATTGTGCCCATCGAGTGTTTCGTTGAACTCATGCCCCCCGGTGCCATCGGCGACCATGAACAGGTAATCGTGGTCTTCCGGGTTCATCACTGCTGCAATCGTCTCGCGCCCCGGATTGGTGATCGGCGCCACGGGAAGCCCGACGCGGGTGTAGGTGTTGTAGCCGTTGACCGCAGAGATTTCAGACTGGCGAATGCGGCGGCCCAAAGGCTTTCCCTTGGTGATGGGGTAGATGATCGTAGGGTCTGCTTGAAGCATCATGCCGGTACGCACGCGGTTGGAATACAGCCCCGCCACAGTACTCCGTTCCGCAGGGGTCCCGACTTCTTTTTCAACCACGCTTGCAAGGATCAAAGCCTCGCGCATGGTGCCGACAGCGATATTCTCGCCGCGCTTCGCCCACGCTTCGGCCAGATAGAGGTCCATCGCGCTTTGCATCTGTTCGATCAGGCTCGCGCGCGACTGGCCGCGCTCGTAGGCATAAGTGTCAGGAAGGATCGAGCCTTCGAGCGGCACATCCACTTGGCCCGTCAGCAATTCTTCGGCCATCAGCCGTTCCCATACGAGAATGCTCGGCATGCCTTCGGGGATCGTTACAAAGCGGCGGATGACATCGCCCGATTGGAACATCTTCAAGATGTCGCGCTGGCTCATGCCGGGTGTAAGTTCAAACTCGCCCGCCTGAATGGGATCAGAAGACCCGAAAATGCGCGCTGAGAGCAGGAAACCGTCCGCTGAGGTAATGTGCCCGGCTTCCTCCAGGTTTTGCGCGACAGAGGTGAGAGACGAGCCAGCAGGGATAAGGAAAGGCGTTTCTGCCTCAACCTTTGCCTGCCCCAACAATGTCACGCCCAGCAGCAGCACGCCTGCGGCAAACACCGCAAGGCCCAGCCCGACGATAAGGCCGAGCTTCTTCGTCACCTCAATCCACCTTCTGCATGATGATCGAGGCATTTGTCCCGCCAAAGCCAAAGCTGTTGTTGAGCACAGCCTTCACTTCGCGTTTCTTCGCTTTGTGCGGCACAAGGTCGATGCCCTCGGTGCCTTCATCAGGGTTATGCAGGTTGAGCGTTGGCGGCACGATCTGGTCGCGCATGGCCAATATGCAGAACACCGCTTCCACCGCGCCAGCACCGCCCAGAAGGTGGCCAATCGCGCTTTTGGTCGAGCTCATCGAAGCGCCGCCAAGACCTTCGCCAAGGACGCGCTTTACCGCAGCAAGCTCAATCGTGTCGGCCATGGTCGATGTGCCATGCGCGTTCACATAGTCGATATCGCCCGGACCAAGACCTGCCTTCTTCAATGCCATACGCATCGCAAGCTCTGCGCCCTTGCCCTCTGGGTGGGGAGCGGTCACGTGATAGGCATCGCCCGACAGCCCATAGCCGGTCACTTCGGCATAGATTTTCGCGCCGCGCGCTTTGGCGTGTTCGTATTCTTCGAGAATCACAACGCCCGCGCCCTCGCCCATGACGAAGCCTTCGCGGTCCTTGTCGTATGGACGGCTTGCCTCGGTTGGGCGGTCGTTAAAACTGGTGTTGAGTGCGCGTGCTTGTGCAAAGCCAGCAATGCCAAGCGGGTTGATCGTGCTCTCGGCCCCGCCTGCAACCATGATGTCGGCATCATCCATTGCGATCATGCGCGCGGCATCACCGATGGAGTGCGCGCCTGTTGAACACGCGGTCACAACGGCATGGTTTGGCCCCATGAAGCCATATTTGATCTGAACCTGACCCGTCACCAGATTGATCAGGCGACCGTGCACAAAGTGTGGGGACACGCGGCCGGGGCCACGCTCATGCAGATTGATCGATTCTTTCTCAATCCCCGGAAGGCCGCCAATACCAGCGCCGATGGAGCAGCCAACGCGTTCCTTCTCTTCGTCAGAAAGATCAAGAAGGCCTGCATCTTCGAGCGCTTGGCCTGCTGCGTCAATGCCGTAAACGATGAAGGGATCAACCTGCCGTTGGATTTTGCCATCAACGCGTTTGTCCGGATCAAAGCCCCAGGGGTGATCCTTGCCCTTTACTTCGCAGGCGATGGTGCATTTCTGACCCTCGGGCTCGAACCTTGTAATAGGCCCCGCCCCGCTTTCGCCAGCGATAAGGTTCTTCCACGAGGTCTCAACATCCCCGCCAAGCGGTGTGACAAGACCCAGTCCAGTGACAACAACACGGCGCATTCAACACTCCATAGTCCCGATTACGGGAACAGATACATGTTTGATCCCAATACACTACAGGCCCGACAGCCCTACGAGAGGGCCCGGGCCTGTCGGTCAGTCGTCCATCAAAACGGGCGATCTGAAGGCGTTAGCCCGGGGGCCTGGCCCCCTTGCGGACTTAACCTTGTGTTTCTTCGATGAATTTGGTCGCATCGCCAACGGTTGCGATCTTTTCAGCCGCATCATCGGGGATTTCGACGCCAAACTCTTCTTCGAAAGCCATTACCAGCTCAACGATATCAAGGCTGTCAGCGCCCAGATCATCAATGAAGCTTGCTTCCTGAGTAACTTTGTCACTTTCGACGCCGAGATGCTCGACGACAATTTTCTGCACGCGGGTTGCAGTATCGCTCATTTTGATCCCTCTTGTATTGGGGTTTGAAAATCTTGAATCGCCCTATAGGTCGGTTTCATTGAGCGCAAGTCAAGATGCACGCCTCTGTTGGGAAATCAGTTGAACAAACCGCGCGTGTCGAGCAGCTCGATGTCATCGCGCCCCCCCAAACTCTCAAGAATCTTGTACTTGTGCGCCGTTCCAAAGGTGATGAGGGCCGTCATCCCCTGCCCGCTCACATCGTCGAGCGCTTTGTTGATTAAATCGGTGTGAGCGCGGTTTATCCGGGTCCATCCACCCGCGCCAAGATCTGCGTCAAAATACCGCTCATATGGCCCGCGTGACGCCTTTGCGAGCACATCAAATTGGGGCGTATGAATGTAGCGCGGATCATCGCCTCGCCCTGCTAAATCCCTCGAAAACGTGCGAGTGGCGGCGCGGTGCTCTTCCCATTGGGCCAAGCGGGCAGGATCGTTCTGAATACGCCGCAGTGCCCGCGCGCGATTGGTTGCAATCTCCTGCGTCCAACCTGCGGTCCCAAGGATGCGAAAGCCCATTTCCCGGCTCAGGGGGAAGACGACATCGGTGTATTCGGGGAAAACCTGCGTTCGTGGCTCGTCCACTTTGCCCGTTTCCTCAAAGCTGGTGATGGCCTGTTCAATTCGGTCCGGGGGGATCTCTGTTAAAATGACATCAGGCGCCGCTCTGCGGATCGCATTTTCCAACACGTCAAGCGAGTAAGTCTCACTCGCCAGGTGATTCGAATGGATCACCCCCATCACATAAACCTTCGTTTTGGGCGGGCCGGACGGCGTGACATCAGAGCACCCCATCACCGCTGGCGTCGCAAAAACTGCGGCCAGCAATGCTGCGACAAAAGATCGGCGGTTGAGCGTCATAATCTCCCTTTCGCAAAGGGTATCATACTTGTTACTAACGCCCTCATGAAACGCTTCTTTTCCCCGCATCAAACCGGTCACGCTCCCTTGCGCGAGCTTAACAATGGCGAATGGATGGATTTTGCTGAAAGCCCCGCGCGCGTTAGCTCAATGCTGGCGGCGCTGGGTCAATGCGAGGCCCCGATCGACCACGGGCTGGGCCCCATCCTTGCGGTGCATGACGCAGATTACGTCGCCTTCTTGCAAAGCGCCCACCGCGACTGGCTAAAAGCGGGCCGCAGCGGCGATGCAATCGGATATGCCTTCCCGGTTGTTGGCCGGCGCAAGCTTGATCTTTCGCGCATCGATGGAAGGCTTGGCCAATATGGGTTTGATGCAGCAACCCCTATCGCCAGCGGAACGTGGGACGCCGCCTATTGGGGGGCGCAGACTGCGCTTAGCGCGTTTGATGCGGTTGCGGGCGGAGGCCATTGCGGCTTTGCGCTGTGCCGCCCACCGGGGCACCATTCGGGCAAAGACTACTTCGGCGGATATTGCTTCCTCAACAACGCAGCCATCGTCGCACAGCGCGCCGTGGACAGCGGGCTTGGCCCTGTTGCCGTGCTTGATGTGGATTATCACCACGGGAACGGCACGCAGGACATTTTCTATGAACGCGGCGATGTCTTGTTCGCCTCAATTCATGCGGACCCAGCGATGGATTACCCCTATTTCTGGGGGCACGCGGATGAAACTGGGCAAGGCGAAGGCGAAGGCGCGACCTTCAATCAACCACTGGCCCGCGGCACCACGTGGGCCGGATACGAACCGGCTTTGGACAAGGCGTTGAACGCGATCAGCCAGTTCGGCGCAAAATTCCTGGTGATCAGCTACGGCGCTGACACATTTGAGGCAGACCCGATTTCCTTTTTGAAGCTCACCACGCAGGACATGCACACGATGGGTCAGCGTATTTCGACCCTTGCCCTGCCATGTGTGACCGTCATGGAAGGCGGCTATAATATCGAGGCGTTGGGCAGCAATGTGGATGCGTTCTTGTCCGGTCTGGAAGGCGGTTAAAGCGCAGTCCGCTTGGCCAAATCCTGCTCGGCTCGCATCCGGCTGCGCACCCGGCGAAGGCCATCGGTCGGATAATCACGGCCCGGATCGACTTCCAGTGCGCGCGCATAGTAATCAAGCGCGCCCTCAAGATCGCCTGCGCTTTCGCGGCAAAGGCCAATATTGAACAGCACCGAGACGTGCGCCGGGTTGGTCGTCTCTAGCGCATCGAACCCGTCACAGGCCGCAGTCACATTTTCATCAGTTGCTTTCACAGCATCGCGAAAAGCGCGCCGGTCTTCTTTGCGAAGGTCCTTGCGCCGTTCCATCACCCGAATATCGCGGCGCGATTGAACCGGGGCGAGATCACGGCGAATTTCATCTGCAAGCGAATTCACCAGACCATTCACCATATCAAGGCTGGAGGGCACATGGCTGTCATCTGCGCAAAAGCGCTGCGCTGAGGCGCGCGGTTCGCTGTACGAGTAAAGCTTTTCCCCGGTTGCCGCTGTAAGCAGCAGGCGCGGGTCAACCCGGACGCTTAGGGTCAGGACGCACTAAACCCACCTTCGAGGCGCCGGAATGACGAACATATCGGGCGAAAGCGCGCGCCGGGAAGGCTTTTTGCCTTTCCAAGAGACCGCCGGTATTCCTGCACCTTTACTCCTTGCACAAGGCCATTTTGCTTCAAACCTCGAAGGTGGGTTTAGTGCGTCCTGACCCTAATTCGCGGCACTCAATTTCAATCTCGCGCCAATCAACGCATTTCTCGTCTTCGTCGCGCCTGATGCATTCGCGCTCATACCTTGGTTCCATCTCGCGCTCGATCACCTCGCTGTGCATGCTCCCGCGCAGTTCGGCATCCGGCATCAGCGGGCGCGTGGTCACAGTCCCATCGTTGCCATCGACCGTGACTTCTGCGGTTTGCAGAACATTGGGCGTGATGAGGTCAAAATAGGGCTCACCGCGAATGATGACGCCGCCCAAAACATCGGTAAGGGCAAACTCCAAATCCTGTCCCAGATCACCTTGGAACCGGTCGACCAGAACCAGTTCAATATCAGGCGGCAGGTCAGCACGAGCTGCATAGACACCCTCGACAGTGATGGCTTCCGCGTGCGCGATTGACGTTGCACCAATGCCAGATGCCAAAGCCGCGAAAAGCATCAAGACATCTTTGAATACGCGCATTATTGCCCCCTGACCTTTGCGCAATTGGTCTGAAGGGACGGCAATCTACCCCAAGTGAATGGGGTAACGATGCGATCGGGCACTCTGCCACACTCTGCTGGACAGCGACCCAGACACAGCAACGCCCGCCTCTATTTTCGAAAAGGGGCGGGCGTTTTATGTCTCTCTTGAGGGTTAGCGGCTAAGGCTCAGCTTTCCTTCTTGGGCTGCTCGATCACCCGGACGCTAAGCTCGCGCAGCTGCGCTGGTGTCGCTTTGGAAGGTGCGCCCATCATCAAATCCTCGCCCTTCTGGTTCATCGGGAAAGCGATAACCTCACGGATCGCCTCTTCGCCGGCCAGAAGCATGACGATGCGGTCGATGCCCGGAGCCGAGCCACCGTGCGGAGGTGCGCCAAGCTTAAACGCTTCGATCATGCCGCCGAACTCTTTGTCGACGGTGGCATTGTCATACCCGGCAAGCTCAAACGCTTTGTACATGATGTCCGGTCGGTGGTTCCGGATCGCGCCTGAGCTAAGCTCATAGCCGTTGCAGACGATGTCATACTGCCACGCCTTGATGTCGAGCGGGTCCATCGTCTCCAGCGCTTCCATCTCGCCTTGCGGCATGGAGAAGGGGTTGTGGCTGAAGTCGATTTTCTTCGCCTCTTCGTCATATTCGAACATCGGGAAGTCGACGATCCAGCAGAATTTGAAGCAGTCTTGCTCGATCAACTCCAATTGCTCGCCCACTTGTGTGCGCGCAGCGCCTGCGAGTTTGGCTGCGTCCTTTTCCTTGCCAGCCGCAAAGAACAGGCCATCATCCGGACCAAGACCAAGCTCGTTATAAAGCTCTTCCATGCGCTCTGGCCCATGGTTTTTGGCGATGGGTCCGCCAAATTCGCCGCCTTTGCGCGTGACATAGCCAAGGCCAGCAAACCCTTCGCTGCGGGCCCAATTGTTCATGTCATCGAAGAACTTGCGGCTCTTACCGGCTGTATTCGGGGCAGGAACCACGCGAACAACGCCGCCGCCGCCAACGATCTTTTCAAACAGGCCAAAGCCCGATTTTTCAAAGTGGCTGGTGACATCGGAAATGATCAGCGGGTTGCGAAGGTCGGGCTTGTCAGTGCCGTATTTCATGATCGCTTCGGCGTAGGGAATGCGCGGGAAATCGCCTGATTTGGTGACAGTCTTGCCGCCAGAGAATTCCTCGAAAGTACCCGCGAGCACAGGCTCAAGCGCTTGAAACACATCTTCCTGTGTCACAAAGCTCATTTCGAAGTCGAGCTGATAGAACTCAAGACTGCGATCAGCGCGAAGGTCTTCGTCGCGGAAACATGGTGCGATCTGGAAATAACGGTCGAAGCCTGACACCATCAGCATCTGCTTGAACATCTGCGGCGCTTGGGGAAGCGCGTAGAAATTGCCCGGGTGCATACGGCTTGGCACAAGGAAGTCGCGCGCGCCTTCGGGGGATGACGCGGTCAGGATCGGCGTTTGAAACTCGGTAAAGCCCTGGTCCGTCATCCGCTTGCGCAGCGAAGTGATAACCTGGCTTCGCAGCATGATGTTGCGGTGCATGGTCTCACGCCGCAGGTCGAGGAAGCGATATTTCAGGCGAATGTGCTCTGGATAATCCAGCTCGTCCGCGACCGGCAAAGGCAATTCTTCAGCCGCAGATTGTACGGTGATTGCGCGCGCAAACACTTCGATCTCGCCAGTTTCAAGCTTGGGGTTCACAGTGTCGGCGCTGCGGGCCTTTACCTCGCCATCGATGGTCACCACCGATTCCGCGCGGAGCTTGTCGAGTACAGCAAGCGCTGGCGAATCTTCGTCAGCCACAATCTGTGTGATGCCAAAGTGATCGCGCAAATCGACGAACAAAACGCCGCCAAAGTCGCGCTTGCGGTGGACCCAGCCGGACAGTCGGACGGTTTCACCGACGTTGTCAGCGGAAAGCTGGGCACAATTGTGGGTACGGTAGGCGTGCATCTAAATTCTTGTCCTATTTGCGTGTATAGCGCTATGGGCGCGCTAACAGGGCAAGCCACCCGCTTTGTCAAGTCGCGTGGCCCCGTCAAGGGCACCCTTCATCTTTCTGGCCTTCACCGGGCCGAGAGCGGCACTCCGCTCAAAACCAAGAAAAGAACAGTATGAAAATACATGATCTGATTACCACTACGGACGCTTTGGCAGACCTGTGCGAGCGTCTTGCGAAATCTGAATTTGTCGCGGTCGACACTGAATTCATGCGCGAAAACACCTATTGGCCGGAACTTTGCCTGGTGCAAATCGCCGATACCGAAGAAGCCGCCGCGATTGATCCGCTTGCCGATGGTATTGACCTCAAACCGCTGCTCGACCTGCTGACGGAAAATGATGAGGTTCTCAAAGTCTTCCACGCGGGCGGGCAGGATGTCGAGATTATCGTCAATATGACAGGCAAGACCCCCTTCCCCATTTTCGACACTCAAGTCGCCATGATGGCGATCAGCCAATCTGAACAGATCGGCTATGCCAACCTTGTTGACCATTGGTTGGGACTTCAAATCGACAAGGGCGCGCGCTTTACAGATTGGAGCCGCCGCCCGCTAACCGACCGCCAGATTGAATATGCCATCGGCGATGTGACGCATTTGTCGAAGATCTTTTCCAAGATCCTCAAAAAGCTTATCAAAACAGGCCGGGGCAATTGGCTTGATGCAGAGATGGAGAAGCTGGCGGACGCATCCAACTTCACCGTTGATCCCAGCCGGTCGTGGAAGAAAATTCGCCAACCGGGCCGCAATCCGCAAGTGCTTGGCCGCCTCAAAGACCTCGCCGCCTGGCGCGAAGGCGAGGCGCAGCATAAGAACATCCCGCGCGGACGGATCATGCGCGATGAAACGCTCGCTGACATTGCCTCGCACCCGCCCAAAAAACAAGGCGACCTTGCCAAAGTAAGGGGCCTTTCCAGCGCATGGCGCGACAATGACATTGGCAAGCGCCTGATGAAGGTGATTGCGGAGGCTGAACCCCTGCCAAAATCCGAAATGCCAGAGAAAATGAAGCGCGGCGCCCCCTTGGGCAAAGAAGGCGCATTGGTCGCGGACCTGTTGAAATTGCTCCTCAAAATCCGCGCTCGCGAAATTGATGTCGCAGCGCGCTTGCTGACCCGCGCCGACGAGATGGAAGCGCTTGCCGCTGGGGTTCGCGATCTCAATGTGCTCGAAGGCTGGCGCTATGACGTCTTTGGCAAGGACGCGCTGGAACTGGTTGAAGGACGGCTCGCCTTTGCGGTCAAAGGCGGCAAACTGGTGATGACCCATATCGACGACATGCAAGCCAGCATGGAAGAAGGGCAGGCCGAAGACGAGGCCGAAGACGAGGCCGAAGACGAGGCCGAAGTAGCGGGCGAATCCGGCGCAGTTAAAGAGGCCGTGGCACCAGAAGAAGCACCAGCCGAGGATGGGGTGTGAGCACCTATCTCCCCACGCTAAAACAGCTGCAATATCTCGTCGCTTTGCATGAGGCGGGCCATTTTGGCCGCGCTGCTGATGCGAGCTTTGTGTCGCAATCAACGCTTTCGGCTGGCATTCGCGAGCTGGAATCGCTTCTGGGCGTGACTTTGGTGGAGCGCTCGCGCCGGGTGGTTCGCTTTACCCGGCTCGGCGATCAGGTGGTTGAAAAGGCGAACAAGATTCTGCGCGAAGCAGAGGAGCTTGCAGAGCTGGTCCAAGCCGCTGGCAAACCCTTAACCGGCGAGCTTCGCATGGGCGTTATCCCGACAATCGCACCCTTTATGATCCCGCGCATCCTGCCGCGTCTCAGGAGAGAGCGCCCTGACCTGCAATTGATGCTGCGCGAAGAGACGAGCCAGGATGCGATTGAATCGCTCCAGCACGGGCGCGTGGATTGCGTGCTTCTGGCGCTTCCGTTTGACACAGGCGAGGTGGAGAAGGCGAAGATTTCCGACGATCGGCTGTTCGTGGCCTTTCCGAAGGATGACCCACGGATGCCGCCCGCCACTGTCGACCCGGACTTGCTCGATTACGGAAGCCTGCTTTTGCTCGAAGATGGGCATTGCCTGCGCAATCATGCGCTGACCGCGTGCAACCGCTCCGAACTGCGGGCAAGCGCCGGTATGATCGGCACGAGCCTGCACACTCTCGTACAGATGGTGGACAATGATCTGGGGCTTACCATCCTGCCGGAAATGGCATTGGACGCTGGGATTTTGAGCGGAACCGAAGTGGTTGCCCGCCCGATGGAAAATGGCACTGCGAAGCGCGAAATCACCCTTGTCTGGCGCAAGAACTCACCGCGAGAGGCGGATTTCAAATTGCTCGCCGACGAACTGCGCGCGGGTTAGGTCAGCGGTTTAACCGCGCCCACGGTACGGTGCGACGCCTTGGTCGGGCAGCCACAGGTCTGCGGGCGGCGCACCCGTTTGCCAGAACACATCAATCGGAATGCCGCCGCGCGGATACCAATAGCCGCCAATGCGCAGCCATTTGGGCTTCATCTCTTCAGCCAGCCGCTGACCAATCCCAACGGTCACATCTTCGTGAAAACCGTTGTGATTGCGGAAACTTCCGAGGAAAAGCTTCAAGCTTTTCGATTCAACAATTGTTTCCTGCGGGGCATAATCGATTACGATATGCGCAAAATCGGGCTGGTTCGTCACCGGGCAAAGCGAGGTGAACTCGGGCGAGACGAAGCGGACAAGATAGAGGCTTCCCGCGCGCGGATTGGACACATAATCGAGCACCGCTTCTTCGGGGGATTGCGGAAGATCGGTTTGCTTCCCCAGAAATGCGGGCGCGTTTGCTGATGAATCGGGTGTGGTTTCCATGCCGCGCTGTTGCCGCGAAAGGGCATGGGTTGCAAGCCGCTTACTGGACGGGGGCGCGTGGCGCACTATGTCAGGTCTGACCCTCGCGCAAACCCCAGCGCGCCCTAGCAGTTCTCATTTTAAGCTCGCAGCAAGGTGCGCTATTGCAAATTTATCGACGTTGATCGTGGTATGTATCGCTTGTTTTCCTCTTTCGCTTTGTTTCAAAGCCCCTCGCAGCGTGGCCCCTTCGCCATAGCGCGTGTCGTGCGAGCAGGTGCCTCGTGTCTGGTGAGCGCTACCGTGCTTACGGCGCCGATGCAGTTGCAGGCGCAAGACCAGTCACAGCCGACCTTCTCTGTACCGACCACTTCAACGACACCTACACCAACAACTTCGCCCAGCCGCACGCCTCAGGGACCAGCCGATGAGCGTTTCGGCGTGCCCATCGGGCCAAGGGTGATCCCGCAGCGGCAAACGCCCAGCCCCGCGCTCAGCCCCACGCTCAGCCCCACGCCCGCGCCCTCGCAGGGAACCCCGCAGGCAACCACGCCTGCACCGACACCAACGCGCGCTCCAACTCAGGCTCCAACGCGGGCAGCTACGCAGTCGCCAGCACCCAGCACAGCGACCAGAACAGTACCCAGCACAGCGACCAGAACACCCAGCGCCAGCACTCCCAACGTACGCAACCCAAATGCGCAAGGTACCGGGGTTGGTGTTGCAGCCCCGGCGAACCCCGGTTTTGAATCGCTCGGCGACGAATTGGGCGGGACCGCGCCGCGCAGTCCAGACGGCTGGTACAGCGTCGATGAGGCAGGCGAAGAGAGCGCGGAGGGTGCCTCGCAAGTGCCGCAAACTGGGCCGCAAACTGGACCGCAAACTGGACCGCAAACTCAAGGGGCCATCCCGCTTACAACCAACACCCCCAGCGTATGGGACAGGTTGATCGCTCAATCGTGGCTTTTGGCCTCTCTCATCGCGCTCATCGCTGCACTTGGCGGGATCATTGCGATCATTTGGCTGCGGCGCAAGCAGGAGGCAGAGGCAACTTTGGAAGCCCCAGCGACGGTTCTGACCGCCGGTGTGCGTGCTTCAATGGGTGATGAATTCGAACCGGCCAAGGATGAACAGGCGAGGGATGAGAAGCCCGCGCCCAAAACTGCTGCCACGCCACAGGAGAAAGCGCCGCCGCAAGCAACGGCAGCGTCACAGCCAGCGTCACAGCCAGCGCCACAGCCAGCGCCAACGCCAGAACCACAGATGGAACCTGCCACAGCTGGTGCAGCTTCTTCCCCTACTCTTTCTAGCGCCCCGCCGATCACGTCGAGCGCGCCGCTAAAAATCGACCTTGCCCTTGATATCGCCAGCGCATCGCGCAGCTTGATGCGGCTGAGGGTGGAATTCAGCCTTGAGATCACAAATCTGTCGCAGCAAGCGGTGAAAAACCTTGAGATTTCGGGTGAACTGACATGCGCGCAGGAAGGTGCAACCAGTCCCGCGCCGGTCGACAAGACCATTCCCATCGCCCAGGTGGACCGGATAGCGCCGCAACAAATCCGCCGGGTGAAAGGCACATTGCAACTGCCCATTCAAGACGTCACCGCAATCCGTCAGAATGGGCGCCCGGTTGTCATCCCGCTTATCCATTTCAAACTTGGCGTCCCCGATCAAGCCGCGGTCAAGCGGACCTTTGTCATCGGCACGCCCAGTGCATCCAGTCCGACCCGGGTTCATCCTTTGATCTTTGATGGCCCGCCCGGTGGTCTGCCGCCTTTGCGTGCGCAGCTCATCAAACAATCCTGAGACAGCGATTGGCGGCTAAGGTCTGGCGGGCACCGGCTTGGCGGGCTACTACGCGAAAATGACAGATACATTTGGACCGCTTGTTTCCACCGCATGGCTAGCCGATCAAGCTGGCTCAGGCGACGTGATCGTGCTCGATGCTTCGCGCCATTTGCCAGCCGCCGGGCGCGACCCGCGCGCTGAATTCGAGGCAGGCCACATTCCCGGCGCGCGGTTCCTTGATTTGGCAACGCTAACGGATGCATCCTCCGAAGTTCCAGCCGCTCTGCCCCGCCCCGAGCAAGTGGCACAAGCTCTGGCTGAGCTTGGCGTTGATGAAAGCGCCAGGATCGTTGTTTACGATGACAGCGCGGTCAAAACCTCTGCGCGCGCCTGGTTTGCCCTTACCCAAGCCGGGGTTCGTGATGTCGCGGTCCTTGACGGCGGCCTTGCCAAATGGCGCGAGGAAGGCCGCACGCTCGAAGCGGGGGCTGGTGAATACGCCGCTACAAAGCCGCGCGCACTAACCAATTCCACGCCCAAAGTTGCATCCAAGTCAGACATGCTCGCCAATTGCGAAAGCGGCGTGTCACAAGTGCTGGATGCAAGAGGCGAAGACCGAGTGTTTGGCAGCGGGATTGATCCGGTCCACGGCGGACAAAATGGCCGAATTCCGGGCGCGTTGAACCTTCCTTTTGGCAAAGTTTTCAACGAAGATGGTACATTCAAATCGGCACCTGATTTGCGCACACTGTTTGAAGAGGCAGGTGTTGATCTTTCAAAGCCGTTGGTCACAACCTGCGGCAGCGGTGTAACTGCGTCGGTGCTGCTTCTCGCAGCGCATATCGCCGGAAAAGACGACGTGCGCCTTTACGATGGCAGTTGGCAGGAATGGGAAGCCGATCCTGATACGCCCAAAGAACAAGGACCAGTATGAGCGCGTCTGATGAAAACAAGCCGCTGAAACCAGCGACAAAGCTTGCCCATGCAGGCAGACGACCTGAATGGACCGGGCGCGTGGTTAATCCGCCCGTGTGGCGCGGCTCCACGCACCTTTATGAAAGCGAGGCGCAGCGCAAAGCGGCAACCAGCGGCACCGAGGACGGCGAGTTTTTCTACGGCAGGCTCGGAGGCCCCACACAATGGGCATTGGCACAGGCGCTGACCGATATTGAACCGGGTGCATATGGCACCGTGCTTTACCCCAGCGGGGTCGCAGCGATTGCCGGATGCCTGCTCGCCGTGCTGCGCCCTGGCGACCATCTGTTGATGAGCGACAAGGCCTATGATCCATCGCGCGCTATGGCGACCGGGCTGCTTAAACGAATGGGCATCACGCACAGCTTTTTCGACCCTCTCGATCTGGCCGGTTTCGAAGCCTTGGTAACGCAAAAATCCCCGCGCGCAGTGTGGTTTGAAAGCCCCGGTTCGCTGACCATGGAAGTGTGCGATGTGCCCGCGCTGGCCAGCATTGCGCGCGCGGCCAAGGCGGTGTCGTTGATCGACAACACATGGGCAAGCGCGCTTGGCTTTGCTGCTCTTGACCATGGCTGCGACATCACCATGCAGAGCCTTACCAAACACGTTGGCGGGCATTCCGACCTGATGATGGGTTCGGCCAGTGCGGGTGAGCGGTGGTACAAAGCGCTGCGCCGTACGTCCCATGAACTGGGCCAGGTCGTCTCCCCCGATGACGCAGCTCTTGCTGCGCGCGGGCTTCGCACCATGAAAGTCCGGCTCGATCAAGAGATGGCCAGCGCATTGAAGATCGCACAGTGGCTCGAAAATCACCCAAAAGTGGACCAAGTGCTGTGCCCCTTCCTGCGAGGCGCACCCGGATATGACCTTTGGAGCCGCGACTTTACAGGTGGCTGCGGGCTATTCAGCTTTTTCCTCAAAAGCGAAGACCCCGAAGCCAGCGGCAAACTCGCCGATACACTGAACCTGTTTGGCTTGGGATACAGCTGGGGCGGATATGAAAGCCTGGTGCTGCCGATTTACCCAGTCACCCACCGATCGGTCATGGACGCGCCCAAGCGCGGCGGGGCTCTGGGTGGTAATAGGCCTGCGGTTCGCTTGTCCATTGGCCTTGAAGACCCAGACGATTTGATCGTTGACCTCGATCAAGCGCTCGGCCAACTAGACAGTCCATGACCGCAACCACTCCAGAAACTTCGACGACCGCTGAACCCACGCCCGAATTGGAAGCTGACTCTGGTGAGGCACCCAGCCAAGCGTGGAGCCTTGCGCAAGAAGTGCCTGCCGAAGAGGAGTTGGTGAGCGTTGCTGAAGGTGCAAAAGAGGGATTGGCTGCACAAAGCGACACTCTTGGCGCTGTAATCGGCACGCTCGACAGCTGGGCGCTGGTTGTGGGCGAAGTTCGCATTTCGGTGTTCGATGTCGTGTTTCTGCTTGCCACAATTGGCCTCGTTATCACCGCTGCGTGGTTTATCACGCGGCTTGCACGCAATCTAATCGGGCGTGTTTCTGCTTTTGACGGCAGTCAGAAACTGCTCGCCGAGAAGCTGGCCACCATTGCCATTTGGGCGATTGCCTTCTTTGTCACGATTGATCTTATCGGCATTGATCTCACCGCCCTTGCGATCTTTGGCGGGGCGTTTGGTCTAGCCATCGGTTTCGGTCTCCAAAAAACCTTCGGTAACCTCATCTCAGGCATTCTCCTGCTGCTCGACAAATCGATCAAGCCGGGCGATGTGATCTCTGTTGCCGACACCACGGGTAATGAAGCGGTTGGCCAAATCCGCAAGATTGGCATTCGTGCCATTTCGGTGATCACCCGCGATCAAACCGAATATCTCATCCCGAACGAGCTTTTGATGACCAATCAGGTGGTGAACTGGTCCTACAGCTCGAAAGACGTGCGGGTGAAGGCACCCGTTGGCGTATCGTATGACAGCGATCTGGAGCTGGTGACAAAGCTGCTGTATCAGGCGGCAGACGATATCGAGCGGGTGCAAAAACATCCAAAGCCGCGCGTCAACCTCATGGAATTTGGCGATAATTCGGTGAATTTTGAGTTGCGCTTCTGGATCCAGGACCCGGAAGGCGGGCTCGCGAACATCCGCTCCGATGTGTATATGCGCATCTGGCAATTGTTCAAAGAAAACAACATCGAAATCCCGTTCCCGCAACGCGATTTGCACCTGCGCTCATCCAAACAGTTGGACCAATTGGTCGAGCTGATGAGTGCTGGCAAAGCGTCATAGGAATAAAGTTTCAAGTCCCGCGCGAAAGCTTTGCTTGGCGCGGCCCAATCCATTCTCGCTGGCGCACAGTGGCCCTCCCCGCCATTTGGGCATGATGGAAACTGGAACCATCTTTCTTGTGGGCGCAGGTCCGGGTGATCCCGACCTTTTGACCCTGCGTGCAGCGCGCTTGATCGAGAGCGCCGAAGTGATTGTCCATGATGGGCTGGTGAGCCCTGAGATCATGGCCATGGCCCGCGACGATGCTCGCCTCATCTCCGTTGCAAAGAAACGCGCGCGCCATACCTTGCCGCAAGATGACATCAACCTGCTGCTCGTGCGTCTGGCTCAAAAGGGCCACGATGTTGTGCGCCTCAAAGGTGGCGATCCGCTGATTTTTGGACGCGGCGGCGAAGAGGCTGAACTTGCCCGCGCGCACGGCGTAAAAGTTGAGATTGTGCCCGGCATCTCGGCTGCGAACGGTATGGCGGCGGCGACACAAATCCCCCTCACTCACCGCGACGCGGCCAGCATTGTCAGCTTTGTAGCCGGTCAGTGCAAAGGCCTAGCCGATCAGGATTGGTCAGGGCTTGCTGGCAAGGGACGCACTTTGGTGATCTATATGGGCGTTAAGACCGCTCCGCAGATCGCTGAAAAGCTGATGGCAGATGGCCTTACCCCCGACGTGCCCGTGGCCGTGGTCGAGAATGCCGCGCGCGCCGATATGCGCGTTGTGCGGGGGCCGCTCGCTGGCCTTCCTGACCTCGTGAAATCCCACAAGATCAAGAGCCCTGCGCTGATCGTCATCGGCGATGTGACGGCGCGGGAAGATGCTCACCTCGAACAACTGGCGCTGGAGGCGCATCAATGAGAGTTCTCACCGGAAACGACCTAAAGACAGGCGATGTAATCTGGTGGACCGGCGAAGGCTGGTCGCGCCATGTCGATGATGCCGTCGATGCAGGCGACAGCGCCGAGCAAATACTTGCCACAGAAGAAGCCGCGCTGCGCGTCAACGTGCCTTACGTAATCGAGGCCACCCGCGAGGACGACGGAAGCGTGCGCCCTGCCCACATCAAGGACCGCATCCGCGCCCTTGGTCCCACGGTGCGTCAGGATCTGACGCTCAAACCCAAAGACCCCGAAGCGATTGACTGGGTAATCTGATGTATAAATACGATTCATATGACCAAGAGATGGTCGATGCCCGCGTTGAAGAATTCCGCGATCAGGCTCGCCGCCGCCTTGAAGGTTCGCTCTCCGAGGACGAGTTCAAGCCGCTGCGCTTGATGAACGGGCTCTATCTGCAACTCCACGCCTATATGCTGCGCGTTGCGATCCCCTATGGGACGCTCAATAGCGAGCAGATGACGGCGCTTGGCGATATCGCGGACAAATATGACCGCGGATATGGCCACTTCACCACGCGCCAGAACCTCCAGTACAATTGGATCAAATTGGAAGACACGGCCGACATCTTGGCGGACCTTGCCAAGGTGGAAATGCACGCGATCCAAACGAGCGGCAATTGCATCCGCAACATCTCAAGCGACCACTTCGCAGGCGCTGCCCACGATGAACTGGTTGACCCGCGCCCCTATGCGGAATTGATGCGCCAATGGTCGAGCTTCCATCCGGAGTTCACTTACCTGCCCCGCAAGTTCAAAATCTGCGTGATCGCGAGCGAGAAAGACCGCGCCGCCATGCGTCTCCACGATATTGGCGTTCAGATCGTGAAGAACGAAGCGGGCGAGCTTGGCGCGCGTTTCTATGCCGGTGGCGGCATGGGCCGCACGCCAATGATCGCGCCGATGATCCGCGACTTTGTGCCGCTCGACCAACTGATCACCTATGCCGAGGCGTGTCTGCGGGTCTACAACCGCTATGGCCGCCGCGACAATAAGTACAAGGCGCGCATCAAAATCCTCGTCCACGAGCTTGGCCGCGACGAATATGTGCGCCAGGTCGAAGAAGAATTCGCGCATATGCTGGAGCAAGGCGTTGAGCCTCCGCGTGAGGAACTGGAGCGGATCAAGCCGTTCTTCGCCGATCCTGCATTTGAGGATGGTCCAAAGACCCTCGACCGTTCAGACCCCGACTTTGCCCTGTGGGTGGACCGCAACACCAACCGTCACAAGCACGACAGCTATGTCAGTGCGGTCATTTCGCTGAAGCCTGTCGGCGGTATTCCGGGTGATGCGACGGGCGATCAAATGCGCCTGATGGCTCGCCTCGCCAAGCAGTACAGCTTTGATGAACTGCGCATCATGCACACGCAGAACGTGGTTCTGCCGCATGTGAAGATAAGCGACTTGCACGCGCTTTGGACGGAGCTGGAGGCGGCTGGCCTTGGTTCGCCCAATATGGACTCGATTGAGGACATGATTGCGTGCCCCGGTCTTGATTATTGCGCCCTCGCCAATGCCCGCTCGATTCCCCTCGCACAGCGTATTTCCGAACGTTTCAACGCTTCGGGCAAGACCGAGAAACTGGGCGAATTGAAGCTCAAAATCTCCGGCTGCATCAACGCCTGCGGCCACCACCATGCAGGCCACATCGGCATCCTTGGCGTCGATAAAAAGGGCCTTGAGAACTACCAGCTTTCGCTTGGCGGTTCCGAGGCAGAGGACACAAGCCTCGCCAAGATCACCGGCCCCGGATTTACCGAAGACGGCGTCATCGAAGCGGTCGACAAGGTAACCGACGTTTATCTTGCTGAGCGCGAGGGCGAGGAGCGTTTCCTCGACACCTACCGCCGTATCGGCATGGCCCCGTTCAAGGAGGCGCTTTATGGATAATGCACTCGGCACATCTCCTGACGACGTCCAATTCCGTTTCCGCGATGACGAAGTCGCCGACCACGCCGCTGTCACGGTCGATGCGTGCTGCGATCAGACCAACGCCACCGCTGTCCGGATCGAACCGGGCGATGATGCGCGCGTGCTCTTGCCGTTCCTCGACCGATTGGCGCTCGTTGAAATCAACTTCCCAAGCTTTGGTGATGGGCGCGGATATTCTTCGGCGCGCATCTTGCGCGAGGCGGGCTTTACTGGCGAGCTTCGCGCGGTGGGCGATGTGGGCGTAGACCAGCTTAGCCATATGCGCCGCTGCGGGTTTGACGCCTTTGCGCCCGATAAGCCCTTAAATGAAGAAGACGCGGCGCGCGCCTTTGCGATGTGGGAAAACGTCTATCAGCGGGCCGTGGATGGCCGCCGGACGATCCCGCAAATTCGACATGGTGATCGCGCATGAACAAGCCCGAAGCCCCTTTTTCGACCGAAGAAGCCCACGAGCGGGCCATCGACCGCCTCGACGCCTCCCCGCGTTATACCGAGCACGATGCTGTGCGTCTCAACCGGATGTTTCGCGGCTCTTCGACGCAGGAAATGCTTGAGGCGGTGATCGAGGGCTCGCTTGCAGGCGATGTCGCCACTGTGTCCAGCTTTGGCGCAGAAAGCATTGTTTTGCTGCACCTTCTGGCTGAAGTCGATCCCAATGTGCCGGTGCTTTTCCTTGATACTGGCAAGCATTTTGCCGAAACCATTGCCTACCGCGATACGGTGGTGAAGCGGCTTGGGCTTACAAACTTGCAAATCCTGACACCGGGTCAAGCAGACGTCGCGACCAAGGATGAAACCGGCCTTCGCTGGTCCTATGACCCCGATGGTTGCTGCGAAATTCGCAAAGTGAAGCCGCTGGAAAAGGCGCTAGACCGCTTTGATGCAAGCTTTACCGGGCGCAAGAGCTTTCAATCGGCCACCCGCGCCAACCTGCCCCGTTTCGAGATCGACACTTCGGATGCAGCGGGCCGTCTAAAGATCAACCCGTTGATCGATTGGAGCGCCGAGGACATCGCGGCCTATATGGAAGAGCACAATCTCCCCCGTCACCCATTGGTCGCACGGGGTTTTCCAAGCATCGGGTGCGAGCCGTGCACCCACAAGGTCGCACCGGGCGAAGACCCACGTTCAGGGCGCTGGAAAGGCTGGGACAAGACCGAATGCGGCATCCACAAGCCGGGCGAGGAACCGTTCCTCTAAGCCCTTCCCCGCGTTACGGGCGCGCTACAGCCAGCCCTTATCCTTGTACCATTCGGCGGTCATTTTAAGGCCAGCCTCAGCGTCCCAGACCGCTTGCCAGATGGATATTGGCGGCGCACGGCGAAGGTCGCTTACCCAATCCTTGTGCAGCATATAGCCCACCCGGTCTTCGGTCAGTTTCGCCTTGCTACCCCGGATAAGCCCGTCAAGCTTCGCCCCCCATTGCATGATTTGCGGCGGAAGCGATGCGGCAATCGCGTTGGGGTTGCCCACCGCTTCACCAATCATCTTGGCCAGGTCCTTGTGGGTGTAGCCATAGGCGTTGTCGTCCCATGGCTCATACATCTGCCCCTTGGTCTTGGGGTTCGCAGGCACAAGCGCAACCAAAAGCCGCGCCAGATCCTCGACGTGGATAAGCGAGCTTGCCCCTTCTGGCGGGACCGGGACAAAGCCCAGCTTTGCCGCCTTGAACAGGTCGAGATAATCCTTGTCGCCCGGCCCATAGACGCCCGGAGGTCGCACTATGGTCCAGTTGAGGCCACTGTCCTGCACCAGCTTTTCCGCGCGCGCTTTGGACGTGCCATAGGCGGATAGATCGGGTTCACGCGCGGCAAGCGAAGAGACAAAGACGAAGCGTTCAATCCCTGCCTTTTGGGCCGCTGCAATCATGTTGGCGGTGCCGGTGACATTGGCCGCTTCGAACCGGCCGACATTGGGCGTGTTGGTCAGGCCAGCGATATGGATCACCGCATCGCAACCCTCGACAAGGTCATCCAATGACGCAGTATTGTCGAGCGTGCCAGACACCCATTCCACCCTGTCACGCGGGGCTGCCGGACGGCGGGTCAGAGCGCGTACTCTCATCGCCTTGTGCAAAGCCACATCGAGGGTTGCCTTGCCGACAAATCCGGTTGCGCCGGTGATTGCAATCTTACTCATGTATCAAGCCTCAATCTGGCACCATATGATCGCGGTGAACGACGGCTGCGCGCGGCGCATAGCCGAGCTTTGCCTCTTGCTCTGCGCCAGACAATCCAAGGATCGCGCGGCATTCTTCGCTGGAATATTCAACGAGGCCCTGCCCCAGACGTTCCCCCTTGGGTCCGTGCAAGGAGACAAGGGCGCCGCGTTGAAATTCGCCTTCCACTTCCGTAAGGCCCGCCGCAAGCAGACTTGCGCCACCTTGAAGTGCGCTCACACAGCCAGCGTCCACGCTGAGCACGCCTTCAAGCGCAATTCTTCCGCCAAGCCAGCTTTTGCGCGCATTATCGCTGCGGACGGGCAGGAAGATCGTGCCCCGGTTTGCATCGACCGCACGGGTGATGGGCGAGCTTTGCGTGCCGTTGATAATCGCGAGAGCAATCCCGGCGCGCTCTGCAATACGGGCCGCCTGAAGCTTTGACAGCATCCCGCCAGAACCCATGCCAGAGGAGCTGTCGCTGGTCGCCATAGCGATGATTTCTGGAGTGACACCCTCGACCCGCTCGATCAGGACCGCGCCTTCTTCGCTGGGCTGCTTGTCATAGAGCCCGTCGACATCCGACAAAAGCAGCACTGCATCGGCATTGCCCGCCTGTGCAACGCGTGCCGCAAGCCGGTCATTGTCGCCAAAACGGATTTCTTCGGTCGCAACGCTGTCGTTTTCATTCACCACCGGCACCGCGCCCGCTTCGAGCAATCGGTCAAGCGTGGCAGCGGCATTGAGATAGCGGCGACGGTCCTCAAGATCGTCAAGCGTCACCAGCATCTGGGCAGCGATCAGGTCGTGCTCACCCAGCACATTTGCCCACAATTGAGCGAGAGCCACCTGCCCCACAGACGCGGCGGCTTGCGCATCGGACAGGCTGGCGCGCCCGCCTTTGGGAAACTTCAGACGCGAAGCCCCCAAGGCAATCGCGCCAGAGCTTACCACGATAATCTGAGTGCCGTTATTGCGAAGTCCCGCCAAATCCTGCGCCAGCGATTGGATGAGCGGCGTATCGGGCTTTCCATCCCGCACCAAGAGCGCGCTGCCCACCTTCACGACGATGCGCTTGGCGCTGGCGATATCCTTGATTGAAGCAAAAGCCATTGGCTTCAGATCGGCGACCATTCGCCCTCTTCCCCGACGCCAAGCGTGCTTTCATCTTCAACTTCGACGGTCTTGGTTTCGGTCGACGTGCGATCAGGCAAATAGCTGAGCACGGCGTCGAGCAATTGCTCGATCCCCTCACCGCTGACGCCGGACACGGTGAAGACCTTGTCCGCGCCTGCATCAATCAGCTCTTTGGAGAATGCCTCTCCCAGTTCCTTGTCGGCAAGATCAAGCTTGTTGAGCGCCACCAATTGCGGCTTGTCTTCGAGCCCTGCGCCATATGCGGCAAGCTCTTCGCGAACCACGCGCATCGCCTCTGCCGGGTCTTCACCAGCAATGTCGATCAGATGGATCAGCACGCGGCAGCGTTCAATGTGCCCCAAGAACCGATCGCCAATTCCAGCGCCATCCGCCGCGCCTTCGATAAGGCCCGGAATATCGGCGAGCACGAACTCGCGTTGCCGGTGGCGCACAACCCCAAGCTTTGGAACAAGGGTGGTAAAGGCGTAATGCCCCACCTTCGCCTGCGCGTTGGAAACGGCGTTGATGAAAGTCGATTTGCCCGCATTAGGAAGCCCCAAAAGCCCCACATCAGCGAGCAGTTTAAGCCGCAGCCACACCCACTGCTCTTGGCTGGGCTCACCGGGTTGGTGCTGTCTTGGCGCGCGATTGGTTGAGGTTTTGTAGGACGCATTCCCGCGCCCTCCCATGCCGCCTTCAAGAAAGACAACGCGCTGGCCCACTTCGGTGAAGTCTGCGAGCACTTCTTCCTTGTCCTCGGACAGAACCTGCGTGCCCACAGGCACCTGGATCACGAGGTCCTTGGCGCTTGCCCCGGTCTTGTCCTTGCCCTGTCCGTGGTTCCCACGCTTGGCTTTGAAGTGCTGGGAATAGCGAAAGTCGATAAGCGTGTTGAGGCCCGCAACCGCTTCAAGCACGATGTCGCCGCCCTTACCGCCATTGCCGCCATCAGGGCCGCCATATTCGACATATTTCTCACGCCGGAACGAGACCGCGCCCGGCCCCCCGGCGCCCGATTGCAAATAGATTTTGGCCTGATCGAGAAAGTGCATTTTATTTGAGCCTCAAGCGCCCGCGGACGCGGCACCGCAATTATCGCGGGCATTGAATTCAGGCTCCACTAGAACGCTCGGCGCATCACCGCAAGGTAAAGGCTATTTGTTCGCGCCCGCAGGTTCGGCCGTGGTCTGCGTTGCCACTGGCTGCGTGACAGGTTGGGAGACGAAATCCTCCTGAACTGGCACAACGGGAACATCCACCCCGGTTTCCTGATCAGCCACAGCGCCGGCCGCGGCAATAGGCTGAGCCAAGGTTGCTCCGGGATCGCTTTGCGCGTTTGGCACGGGCACACCGTTCTGGCGCGCTGCCTGGACCGCGACCCAGCCTGGCTGAGACGGGCCGTACAGATCGCCAAATCGTGCATCCCAATCAGCCGACAAACGCTGATAACGCTCATATTCGTCGAAGAACGCATCAAATGGAGCTTCGAGAAGGGCGAAATTGGCAGCCGCAAAGGTTGCCGGGTCGCTCGGCGGAGCGGCAATCGCACGGTTCGATATGTCGAGCGCAGCCCGGCAGAATCCAGCCCTTGCAGGTGGGAGCGCGAAGTAGTTGTAAACCGCTGTCATGCGCTCTTCACGCGCGAGTATTCCTGCGCGGCGACCGCCGTTTATGCTGTAATACTCTGCCTCGATCCGGTCATTGATGCGTCGCATCGCCCGGGCATGATCGCTGATAAAGGAGCTGTAGGCGGTGAGGATGGGTTGATATTGCGCCGCTGTGCAATTCAACGCCGCCACGTTCCATGCAGAGCGGAAATGCCATACCCGTTCGTCATCTGAAAGCGCTGAATTTACAGTAAACCTGTCCCCGCTCGCGTCCTTCAACGGCACTTGCATCACATAAGATGCACCGCCCGGTGGAAGGGGCCGATAGGGAGTGCGTTCAACCACAGGCGGTGGTGGCGGCGGTGGTGGCGGTGGTGGAGGAACAGGCGTTGCACACGCTCCCAGCAATGAAACTGCCAGCGCCACTGCTGTGATATGAACCGGAGTACTCTTTTTCCCACCAGCCTTTTGATGGGTTTGAGCCACGTTGTTCTTCATTATCTTTGTTCCTCGCCCAAATGGCCGCTTGCCATGCGAGCATGGCCGGATCGCTTGGCTAAGGCAATGCAGGTTAGTTCGTAAACCCGCATATCTGCCCCGCTTATACCGTCACTTTATTCGAGCGCTCTCATGCCAACAAAAATGCCCGAAGCCTACTCAAAAGGCTCCGGGCATTTGTACGTTTCAACAGCTGAATGCTGAGTGAGCGAGTTCTGGGTGAGTGAATCTCGCGCGATTGGCGATTATTCGCGGCTACCCAGGAAATTCAGCAGGAACATGAACATGTTCACAAAGTCGAGATACAGGCTAACCGCGCCCATGATCACCGCTTTGCCCATGAACTCAGTCCCGCGCAGGTACTGATAATCGTTCTTCAGGCGCTGTGTGTCATAGGCAGTGAGGCCTGCAAAGATAAGCACGCCGAGGCCGCTGATCACGAATGACATGGTTTCAGACTGGAGGAACCAGTTGACGACCATCGCCACAATCAGACCGACCACGCCCATGATAAGGAACGAGCCCATGGCGGTGAGGTCTTTCTTCGTGGTGTACCCAAACAGCGAAAGCCCTGCGAAGGCGGCTGCGGTCGCGAAGAAAGTGACCGCGATGGATTCGCCCGTAAACACGAGGAAGATCGTCGACATCGACAGACCCATGACAGTCGCGAAGGCCCAGAACACGACCTGAAGCGTGCCATAGCTCATTTTGTGGAGGCCAAAGCTCATCGCGAGGATGAAACCAAGCGGCGCAAGCGCAACGATCCATATCAGTGGGCCGCTTGCAAAAGCATAAGCCAGGCCGGTCGCGGCCGCACCTGCAGCAACAATGCCGGTCAGAAGCACAGCCGAGGCCATGTAATTGTAAATTGAGAGCATGTAAGACCGCAGACCTTCGTCATAGGTCTCACGCCCTTGAACATCACCACCTGCCCGCGGTACGGAACCGAAAGCAGAGCCGGTGCGCTGTGTGTCTTTCCAATCAGACATTTTGGATCCCTTTGTCTCCAACAGTGACGCGGAAATACGCGCCTTCTGAATGTGAATATCGGTGTTTTGCGCGCAATTTTCAAGCGAAACCGGCACTGAATCGACGAATGTTATTCAGATTACGGCGAATTATCATTAACAATTGGTGTCAATCCGCCTCGGCAGACAGTTGAGCGCCTTTGTCGGCGGTCGCTTTGAGCGTGCGGGTAAGCAGTTTGACCAGAGCCTTATCTGCATCAAGCACGTTAAGACCTTCGCGGGTCATACCCCCGGGACTGGCCACCCGGTCGGCCAAAATGCCCGGCGAGGCATCGGCGTTTGCGGCCAGGGATGATGCGCCCTCTACCATGCTCAAAGCAAGCGAGGTGGCCTGCACTTGTTCCAGCCCAAGGTTGACCGCCGCCTCGGCCAGGGCATCGATAAAGCGATAGACAAAGCCGGGGCCCGACCCTGCGAGCGCCGTTACCAGATCAAACTTCGCTTCATTATCGAGCCACAGTGCCGTTCCAAGATGTTCGAAGAATGCAAAAGCGGATGACTTTGCCTGTGTCCCCAGCCCATCTTCAAACAGGATGATCGGCGATTTGTTGATGCGTGCGGCCAGATTGGGCATCACCCGGATATGTGCATCCGCGCTTGGAAATGCCGTCTTCAATTGCGCTATGGTAAGCCCTGCGAGCAGCGAGTAAATCTCAATGCCATTCCCCGTAAGCCCTCGCAACCCCGGCGCAAGTTTGCCCAATTGCTGGGGTTTGAAGCCCAAAAGGACCGCATCGTGAGCGCCTGCCGCCTCGGCCTCAGCCACGTCGCGGTACAACACCACGCCTTGAGGCGCGCGTTCCAGCCCCGGATCAAGGATCGCAAAGCGCGCCGGGTCGATGCCCGCCGCCAGCCAACCGGCCAGCATTGCACCGCCCATATTGCCGCATCCGATGATGAGAAGTTGCTGGATATGCGCCATATTGGCCCTTTCTCGTATGCAGCCTGCCTTGGGGCCGCTACCTGTCTTTGGCCTTATGTGGTTACGCTTCCCCGGCTGCGTCAACCATCGCCGCATCAAGAGCTGCGCGCGGAGCCTTGTCACCCCACAGGACAAATTGAAACGCGGGGTAGAACCGGTCGCATTCGTCGATCGCGTTTTCCACCAATGACTGCGCTTGTAGAATGGAAAGCATCCCATCATCGCCGAGCAGCGCGCCATGGCGATAAATCAGCACATCGCCCTGTGACCAGATGTCGAAATGGCCTAGCCACACCTGTTCGTTCACGAGGCTAAGCAGTTCATAGGCGCTGTGCTTTTTCTCTGACGTCACCCGAATGTCAGGCAAGCACAAGAATTGCAGCACATTGTCCGCCGCCCGCCAGATTGCACGCAATTGGTACTTGGTCCAGCTGCCCTGAACCTCGCCGACAAGCTCATCATCAGAGACAACTTCGCTGTCCCATCCGCGTGCTTCGAACAGCGCGGCAAGCATTTCAATGGGGGCTGCATCATCATCTGACACGTATTCGGTTTCACGCGGTCTCATTGGTCACCTCTTGCGCAGGCAAATGAGACGAGGACGAGACGGGGACGAGACGGAGAAGAGGGACATAGCTTTGCATCGCCATGAGAGATGCACGCAGGTCAGCCCATTTGGCAATCCGCCGCACGTGCAAGTCTTGGGGAGAACCGTTTTGCCTTGTTCAAATCCTGTGCACAGAAAGCCGGGGACGAATGTAAATTTCTACTTAAGCTCTTTTATTTCAGTGCCTTGTGGGCTGGTATAAGTGAAGGTCTCAATCCCCTTCTCACCCAGTGCATTGACAAGAGCGCGCGCTTGGCTGGCATTTTCGATGGGCCCTGCAAGCAATCGGTTGGCCTGCCCCCATGGCGTCACATATGGTTTAAACTCGCCAAGCAGGTCAGGCGCACTTCTAGACAGACGACGCCAGTCAAATGCCAGAGCCGACACATCGCGCCCGGTCGCCAATTGCACCCAGATGCGGCGTGGATGCTCTGGCTTTGCAGGTTCAGCTGCGGGCTCAGGAGCTTTCTCGCGCGGCACATCAAGCGCGGAGATATCAACCGCATCCGCGCTCGAAGGGGTTACAGGCAACTGCGCCCCGTCAAGGTCAGCAAAGGCGTCCGCAACACTGGCGGGCGGTGTCGTCGCGCGGGGCGGTGTTGTAACAGGGGGCGGTGTTGTAACAGGGGGCGGCGTGGTTTGCACAGGCGCTGCAGCCGCAGTCTCACGGGTTGCGACTTGCGGCAGGCTGGCACCTACAAGGTTGGCCTCCTCAAGGTTGGCCTCAACGTCTCGCGGTGGCTGAGTGAGGCGTTCGCCAGACTGGCCAGTATCTTTCGGCGGTGCCTCTTTCACTGCCCCAATCGTGGTTCCCTGCGCTCCCGGCGCTGTTCCAAGCGGCTCTCCTGCAGGTTCGAGCAGCGAGCCGGTTTCACTCTCCCTGGCAAAGCGGGCAATGCGCGGATCTTCGCGTCCGATGTCTGCTGCACGCGGAAAAATGCCAAGGTTTGCAGCTGCGGCCTGCTGTGATGGAGTCAGGCGCGGCATATAGGCAAGATACGGGTTGATACGGGCGGACAAATCGCGCGGCATTATCGTGTTGACTATGCCCTCTGCGCGCTCTTGCTCACCCAGAATGGCAAGCCCGAACGCCCGAGTGCGAAAACCCGCGACATTGCGCGCTTCGATCAAAGGGGCGAGCGTCTCTTGAAACCCGGTTGCATTCCCGGAAATCGCCTGGCTGATCGCAAATCGCCGCCGGACCTCATCATCTTGCGGGGTCAGCTCCAATGCAGCCGCATAAGCGGTTTGCGCCGCTTCTTGATCCCCAACCAGATCATAAGCCAACCCGCGTGCACTGATCACTTCGCTCAGCTGTGCGCCCGATTTTTCCGCTTCTTCCAGCAGGGGCAAAGCTTCCACTGGTCGTCCAGAACGCAAGTAAACCCGCGCCAATCCCAGTTTGACCCGCGCATCAGAGGGGTCGATTTCCGCCGCTCTTGCGTAAAAACCTATCGCTGCATCGAGATCATCAACGTCCAGCGAGGCGTCGCCTGCCTCAAGCAAGGCGGCAACGCTCTGCGGCCGGCGCGCGATTTCAAGCAGAGCGCGGTTAAGGCGCTGCACCTGCGAGGACGGCAGAGGTTGAACCACTTCGCGCGACGTGGAGCTTTGCGCCGCGGCCGCGTGAGGACAGATTGCGATAAGGGCCGCGGTTAAAAGCACGCCGAGTGCGCCAATTGCGCCGGTTGCGCCGGTTGCGCCGGTTGCGCCGGTTGTACCGTTAGGGCCAGTGTTCAATGAATTGGTCACAGTCAAAGGCGTTACCAGCAGTCAGAGGCCATGTAAAAAGGTCCAATACGCCTATTCAGACAAGCGGCCTTCCCCAGCCGGTAAGCCGAGGAATCTGCGACCGCCTGGCGCCTGGCATCAGCCTATTGGTTGTTTTGACGTCCCAGGAAACGCGGGATCGACAAGGCTGGTGCATCATCACCGTCATCGTCGTCATCGTCATCTGATGAACCGGACGACCGTGAAAGATTGGCCATGCGTTCGAACAAGGTCGCCCCACCGCCAGCAGAGCCACCACCTGATCCGCCACCTGATCCGCCGCCCGAACCTGTGCCCGAACCTGATCCGGCATCACCACTCGTTGAGCGCGGCTCTACGGGTTCATTACGTTTAGCAAGGCGATCAGCGTCTGACAGAAGATCATCATCTCCCGATTCTTGCGCCGCTGACCATTCGACCGATGTCGCTTCTTCCGAAGACCCGTCCTGGAATTCAGTGCCTAGATCGAGAGTGTCATCATCATCCTCAGCCCCGCGAAGTCCAGCGAGCGGATCAATGATTTCATCGACGTCATCGCCTGCATCGCCCATGTCATCGCCGGCCTGCATACCAGAAAGATCGAACGGCTCAGAAGCTGCTTTTTCCTCGCCCGCCTGATCGTCTGCATCACCCTCGGTAAAGGCTGTGTCGGCCTCATCGCCCCCATCATCGGAAAAGTCAGCAACAGGCGCTGGAACAGCCGGAATTTTCGGAGCTGTATCTGGCTCGGGAGCAACCTCAGCCTCGGTTTCACTCACACCTGAAAGATCAAGCACGGGGCGTTTGGGAGGACGCGACGCGGTCAAGCCTTGCGGGATAGCGCGCGGCGCTTCCTGTCCAGCGACCTGTTCAATGCCGGTTGCCACAACGGAGATGCGGATTTTGTTATCAAGGTCGGGGTTGAACGCGCTGCCCCAGATGATGTTTGCGTCTTCGTCCACCAGATCGCGGATGTAATTGGCCGCCTCGTCCAGTTCCATCAAAGTCATGTCTTCGCCGCCAATGATCGAGATGATCACGCCGCGCGCGCCTTGCATGGAAACACCATCGAGCAGCGGGTTGGCGATTGCCTGTTCCGCTGCATTAAGAGCGCGGTTTTCCCCCTCGCCCTCGCCTGTGCCCATCATCGCTTTGCCCATCTCGCTCATCACTGCGCGGATGTCGGCAAAGTCGAGGTTGATAAGGCCCGGATTGACGATCAGATCGGTGATCGAACGCACGCCCTGCTGGAGCACTTCGTCAGCCAATTGGAACGCCTGCTTGAAAGTCGTCTCAGGCTTGGCAACGAGGAAAAGGTTCTGGTTCGGAATAACGATGAGAGTGTCGACATGCTCTTGCAGTTCAGCGATGCCCGCTTCGGCCGCGCGCATCCGGCGTGTGCCTTCGAACAGGAATGGCTTGGTCACAACGCCGACGGTAAGGACGCCCTTGCGCCGCGCCGCTTCTGCGATAACTGGAGCCGCGCCAGTGCCAGTGCCGCCGCCCATGCCAGCAGCGATAAAGACCATGTTGACGCCTTCGAGCGCCTCTTCGATCTGGGATACGGTTTCCTCGGCTGCGGCCTTACCCACTTCGGGACGGGCGCCTGCACCAAGACCGCCGGTAATATCCGGGCCAAGCTGAATACGCGTTTCAGCGGGGGACGAACTCAATGCCTGCGCATCGGTGTTCGCGACGATAAATTCGACGCCCTCAATCTCGGAATCGATCATGTTGGTGATCGCGTTTCCGCCTGCACCGCCGATCCCGATAACTGTGATCTTGGGACGGAGATCATCCGTCGCAGCTGGTCCGATATTGATGCTCATCGCTGTATTCCTCCAGACCTTGGGTCTAGTTCCTGCACGTCTAGCCAAAGGTTAGACTTCTGTGACACATTCGAGATGTGCCTGTTATACTTAACACTTCATTATCCACAGCCGACATTTGCGGTCGGTTTGCAGATATTTACATTAGCGCCGGGCAAGCAGTTGAAATACCCGAGCATTTTTGCGCCAATTCAAAAATTCTCTTTCAGCGCACGCCATAACCGCGAAAGCCCTGCAAACAGGTTCACAGACCCGCCAAAATCGAGGGTCTCGCTATACCTTGTACCCACTGCGCGAATGTCAATAGGGTCAACTGCGGCATAGAGGCAAAGACCCGCAAGTCCTGAAAAGCCGGGCGTCGCATGCGCTTCGGGCATACCGGTAAGCGTTGGCGCCTGTCCAAGCCGCACGGGCATAGCAAGCGCGCTTTGCGCAAATTCAGCGAGGCCGGCAAGTTCCGCCCCGCCCCCGGTGAGCACAACCTGCCCGCCGCGAACGCCTGCAAAGCCAAGCTCTTTCAACGCTTTGCCAATCTCGCCCATCAATATGGACTGGCTTTGGGTGATGACGGAAATAAGCTCTGCGCGCGCAATGCGGTTCTTGTCGTCGGCTCCGCGCGCGTTTGCCCCGGTGGCCGCTTCGTTATCGCCCGGACCATGCACCGGGATCATCTCGCGGTGATCGCTGGGCGAGGCGATGGCCGAACCAGATACGCATTTCAGGCGCTCTGCCTGGAACCGGCGAATGCCAAAAGCGCTGGCGACTGCATCGGTGATGTCACCCGAACCCAGCGGAATGGACCGCAGACCAAGAAGCATCCCTGCGGCAAAAACGGAGACACTGGTGACGTCCGACCCGATTTCGACCAGCGCCACGCCAAGATCGCGTTCCTCTTCGGTGAGGCAGGCATAGCCCGAGGCAAGCGGGGCAGCGACCACGGCTTCGACATCAAGGTGCGCGTTCTGGACCGCTTCCATAAGGTTGCGCACAGGCGCCCCATCGGCAAGCATGACGTGAATATCAACGCCCAGCCGCTCTGCATGAAGGCCGCGCGGGTTTGCGACACCATGCGCGCCGTCCAATGTGTAATGCGCAGGAATTGCGTGCAGCACACTGCGCCCATCGGGATGGATGCGGTCGCGCGCTTCAAGAAGGAGAAGCTCGATGTCATCTTCCTCGATCCGGCGCCCGCCAATGTCGATCTCTACCGTGGTGGTGGTGCTTTTAAGGCCAGCGCCTGCGCACGCGATCCATACGCTTTGCACATTGGTGCCCGCATTCTTCTCCGCGCGCTCCACCGCGTCGCGAATGGCATAGGTCGCCGCCTTCATATCGGTGACATAGCCGCGCTTGACCCCGTTGCTTGCCCGGTGGCCAGAGCCCAGCACGACAAGGTCACCCGTCTCCGTCTCTCCCATAATCATGGCCGAGATGCGGAAAGAGCCCACGTTGACCGCGCCAAACACCTTCGCAAGGCGCGCCTTGGAAAGTGCCGGTTTGGGCACGGGCTTTTTCACAGCGGTATTTTGTCGGGCCATCGTCGCAAAGTCCTCTTATGTGCCGCTCATTTCGACAGCGTCAGCGCGGCCCGGTACACGCATGTAAATGCGAGGCGGTGAGCGCATGTCGAAGGTTGCAACCTGTCCGCCGATAAGACGGTTTTGCCCATCCATGCGGGCAAATTTGATAAGCGCGCTTGCCGATGCGTCTGCCCCTTCGGGAAGAGCGAGCACTTGCCCGCTTTTGAACGACAGGTTCCAGCGGCGATTGCCGACCCATTCCGCGCTTTCCAATTGCGGGACCAGGGCAGGCGCAGAGGCGAGCAGAGTTTCAAGCGGCGCGACTTGTTTCGCAGCGCCCGGACCAGAAATGCGCAATTTGTCGCCCACCTGATCCTTTGCAACGGGTTCCAATTCCATACCCGCTGCATCGATCAGCATCAGCCGGTCGGGTTTTTCAAGCACGGCGTGGGGTTTGCGCTCCACAATGTCGATTGCAAGGGTTGAGGGAAGCTGCACGGAAACGCGCGCGTCTTTCACCCATGGAAGCTCGCGCAATTCTTCGCGCAACGCTTCCAATTCCACCATCGGCATTGGCCGGTCCTTTTGCGCCAGAGCGCGGGCATAAATCTGCTGTTCGTCCATCCGGTTTGTGCCGGTGACGCGCACGTGCTTCACCTCAAACCCGGCGTCCGAGGCAAGCACAGCGACCTGCGCCTTGGCCATTGCAGGGACCCCTGCAAGGTTTGCAATCACAAAGGCAATGCCAACAGCCCCGCCGATGATAAGCGTGAGCCAGATGGTGCTCCACTGCTCTTCGGTGAAAGGAAACCAGCCCATGACCGTATCAAGGATGCCGCCCGTCTTCGCCTTTGCCCGGCGCGCGGTGGCAGCACGGCTTTGCGATTTGGCAGCGCGGCGAACACCCTTGCCGCCCGAACGCGTGATCCTAGCCATTGGCGTCCTCCCCTTGTTTTTTCCTGATACCGTGCACCCGGATCGCTTCCATCACGATCAGCTCCACAAGTTCGGCATAACCAATGTCAGCCGCACGCGCTTGCTCTGGCACGAGGCTTAGCGGTGTCATTCCGGGCTGAGTGTTGGTTTCAAGGACGAAAAGACCCTCCTCGCCCAATTCCTCATCCCAGCGAAAATCGGTGCGGCTCGTCCCGTGACAGCCGAGCACGGTGTGCGCTTTGATGGCGTATTCCTCGCACAATGCAGCGATCTCTGGCGGCACTTTGGCAGGGCACACATGCTGCGTGCGCCCTTCGGTGTATTTATGCTCGTAATCGTAAAAACCGGTCTCGATAATGAGTTCGGTCACGCCCAAAGCGCGCGGACCCGATGCCCCGTCGATCACAGCAGTGGTAAGCTCGCGGCCTTTGATAAAAGGCTCGGCAAGAAGCTGGTTAAATTCCTGCCACGGCCCCTTGGCGGTGCGGGAAATCGGATTGCCTACGTTCGAATCCTCGGTGATGATCGCAACGCCCACTGACGACCCTTCGTTGACGGGTTTGAGCACATAGGGACGCGGCAGCGGGTCGCGTTCATACAGTTCCTCGCAAGGCACGATCCGCCCGCCGGGCATGGGAATGCCGTGGGGGGTGAGCGCCTGTTTGGTAAGCTGTTTGTCGATGGCGATGACCGAGGTCGCAAGGCCCGAATGGGTGTAGGCGATACCCATCAGATCGAGCATCCCCTGCACGCTTCCGTCCTCACCCGGCACACCGTGGAGCGCGTTGAACACGACATCTGGCTTTGCCGCAGCGATCTTGGCCGCGACATCGCGGTCCATATCAATCTGCGTGACACGGTGCCCATTCATCTCAAGCGCATCGGCAACGCCAGCGCCCGACATAAGAGAAACCTCACGCTCATTCGCCCAGCCGCCCATCAGGACGACGATGTGAAGGGGGTGCGTCGCTGGTTTTTGGGGAGGGTTCATGCGGCCCACCCCGTGATCTCCTGCGAACGCAGGAGTCCATCATCGAGAGTTGGAGATAGGCTCCTGCTTTCGCAGGAGAGCACATTAGTAAAGGCAAAGCGCATCTTCATACCCGCCCCACCCGGCGGATTTCCCACTCAAGCTTGATGCCGGAATTTGCATAGACTTTTTCGCGCACCAATTCGCCCAACTCCTCGATATCCGTGCTTGTCGCAGTGCCTGTGTTGATGAGGAAATTGCAGTGCTTTTCGCTGACCTGTGCCCCGCCGTGGGTGAAGCCTCGAAGCCCTGCATCATCAATCAGTTTCCAGCTCGAATGACCTTCAGGGTTCTTGAAAGTCGAACCGCCTGTCATTGACCCAATAGGCTGGCTTTCTTTGCGAGTGTTCGAGATGCGGGCCATGTCCGCTTTGATTTCTTCCGGGTCGCCGGGAAAGCCCTCGAAACGCACCGCGACCACAACCGCTCCTTCTGGCAAGGCAGAGTGGCGATAGGAAAATGCAAGGTCTGCATTGGTCAGCGTTACGAACTCACCGCCCGGCAGGATCACATCGCAGGAGGTCAGCACGTCGCAGGTTTCGCGGCCATAGCATCCACCGTTCATCTTGGTGACGCCGCCGACCGAACCGGGGATGCCGATAAAGAACCTGAGGCCGTCAATGCCAGCCTTTGCCGCACGGCGCGCAACCATGCTGACCGGCGCGAAAGCACCTGCCTCAATCGTCGTCTCGCCGGTGACATTGACCTCAGCGAAGGCTGCGCCCAATTTGATCACCACACCCGGCACGCCGCCATCGCGGATAATCATGTTGGAGCCAACGCCCAAGGGCATCACTGGGGTGCCGGGCTCTAGCGCTTTCAAGAACGCCTTGAGGTCGTCCAGATCAGCAGGCTCAAACAACCAATCGGCATTGCCCCCGCTTTTGAACCAGACGTGTTTGGCCAAAGGTGCGTCGGGCGTAAGTTTGCCGCGCACTGTGCCGGTTGGGACGGGGGAAGTATTTGTATTTGTCACTTGCGCGCTCATGCCGTTTTGATCGCTGAAATTGCGCCCCCGAGGTTTGCTGCCCATTTGGTGATGTCGCCCGCGCCAAGGCACACGATGATATCTCCGGGCGCGATTTCGTCGGCCAGTGTGGCGGCCAATTCGTCCTGGCCTTTTGTGGTGCGCGCAGAACGGTGTCCGCGCGACACAAGGCCCGCTGCAAGCGCTGTTGCATCAACGCCTTCAATCGGGTCCTCGCCCGCTTCGTAAACCGGGGTGATGAAGACCACATCGGCTTCGTTAAAACAGCTTTGGAAATCGTCCATCAAATCGCGCAGGCGGGTGTAGCGG
Source organism: Erythrobacter longus (assembly GCF_000715015.1). GTDB lineage: Bacteria > Pseudomonadota > Alphaproteobacteria > Sphingomonadales > Sphingomonadaceae > Erythrobacter > Erythrobacter longus. The sequence goes on along the minus strand of NZ_JMIW01000003.1, from coordinate 442,818 downwards.
TGGGGCTGTGCAACGGCGATAACGCGGCCTCCGGCGTCCTTCGCAGCAACCGCTTCGCGCGCTGCCCCAAGAACGGCGCGGATTTCGACCGGGTGGTGGGCGTAATCATCGATCACGGTGACCGAACCACTTTTGCCAGGGCCGCCATCCAATTCGATAGAACCAACCTTGGTAAAGCGGCGGCGCACTCCGCCAAAAGCGGCAAACCCTTCGCGGATGACCTCGTCAGAACAACCCATCTCAATCGCGACAGCAATCGCGGCGAGAGCGTTCTGCACATTGTGGCGGCCCGGCATGGGCAAGTGCACGCCTTCGATCCGGCGGTCCTCTTCTCCGCGCTGACGCACGATCACATCAAAAGTGTTGCCGCCGTCAGAGGGCTGAATATTGACGCCGCAAATGTCGGCCTGAAGCGAGAAGCCATAGGTCACAACCTTGCGGTCGCGCACTTCGCCGATGACGGCCTGAACCTCTGGATGGTCCACACACAGGATCGCCGCGCCATAGAAGGGGACGTTGTGAATGAACTCGACAAAGGCGCGTTTGACACCGTCAAAATCGCCATAATGGTCAAGATGTTCGGGGTCGATATTGGTGACAACCGCGATGGTGCCATCGAGCCTCAGGAAGCTCCCGTCGCTTTCATCGGCCTCGACCACCATCCAGTCGCTATCGCCCAGCCGCGCGTTGGAACCATATTGTTCAATAATGCCGCCGTTGATGACGGTGGGGTCAACCTGCCCTTTGTCGAGCAGGCTTGCGATCATCGAGGTGGTGGTTGTTTTGCCATGCGTGCCTGCCACCGCGACAGTAGATTTAAGCCGCATCAATTCGGCCAGCATCTCTGCGCGGCGCACCACTGGTATGCGGTTTTCCAATGCGTGGGCCACCTCAGGGTTGGTGCGGCGCACGGCGGTGGATGTGACGACTACCGCTGCGCCCTCGACGTTTTCTTTGGCGTGGCCGATATGGACCGTAATCCCACGCGAGCGGAGGCGCTCTACGCTTGGTCCTTCGGCCAGGTCGCTGCCCTGGACGGTATAGCCAAGATTGCGCATGACCTCAGCAATGCCGGACATGCCGATCCCGCCGATGCCGACGAAATGGATCGTGCCTATATCAGTGCCGACACCTTTCATGCGGCCGCATCCTCTGAGCTCTCGCAATTGGCTGGCTGCGCCTTGGTCGCGGTTGCGCTCGCCTTTTGTGCGCCCTCGCCCACGCGAATGACGTCCATCAGGTCGATGCCGCCCATGCTTTCAACCAGATCGGCAAGGTCTTTGGCAGCTTTTGGCCTGCCGCAATTCCATGAACCGTGCGCTGCGTTGGAAAGGCTTGCCGGGTTTTGCGCCAGCGCCTGAATTTGTTTGGCGAGTTCCTTGGGTGTGAAGCGGTCTTGGCGGATCATGCGCGCCCCGCCCGCCTTCACGATTTCGCCAGTGTTCGCCGCCTGATGGTCATCGGTCGCAATCGGCAGCGGGACAAGGATCGCAGGACGGCCAACGGCAGTCAATTCTGCAATGGTCGATGCGCCCGCGCGCCCGATAAACAGATGCGTATCGGCAAGGCGCTCGTGCATATCCTCAAAATAGGTGCCAAGCTCTGCGGGGATATCGTGATTGGCATAACGCTCTCGCACCACATCGAGATCTTCTTTACGGCATTGCTGTGTCACCTGAAGGCGCGACCTGAGCGCCGGGGGCAACATTGCAAGGCCATCGGGCACCACTTCGGAAAGCACGCTTGCCCCTTGCGAACCGCCAGTGATCAACACGCGGAGCAATCCCTCTTCGGTGAGCGCGGGGAAATCCTCATCCCTGAGCGCCAAAACCTCTTCGCGCACCGGATTGCCGACCAAGTGGACTTTGCCCGAATACTTTGCCTTGAGCCGCGCAACCTGCGGGTAAGAGGTTGCAATCGCATCAACCCCGCGCGCCAGAAGGCGGTTTACCCGGCCCAGAACCGCATTTTGTTCGTGCACCGCGCTTGGTAGTTTCACCGCTTTGGCCGCGAGCAGAGCGGGGAAAGCAGGATATCCGCCAAAGCCGATAATCGCGGAAGGCTGGATCGTCTCGAACAGGCGCAGCGCCATATTGCGCCCTTCGAGCACCGCGCGAACGCCGTTCACCCATTTCAGCGGGTTTTTGCCAAAGCGGCCTGCGGGCAAAATATGGGCGGTCAAAAAGTCAGGCTTACCCGGAATATTGCTCCCGCGTTCATCCGTGATGAGAGCGACATGGTGCCCGCGCGCGTGCAGTTCCTCTGCCAAGGCAAAGGCGGGGATCAGATGTCCCCCGGTTCCCCCTGCGGCCAGAACAAAGTGGCGGCTGGCTCCTTTTGGTGTCTCACTTCTCATCAAAACGCTCTCGGCTTGCTGTCTTCGGGTCCAGAGCGGCCAAGCAGGTCTTTGAGGCCCGGCTTCTCGCGCTCCAGGAAGGGATTACGACGGGTAATCGCTAAGAGCAGTCCGAAGGTTAGGCAAATCGCCAGCGTCGATGATCCCCCGTAACTTACCAATGGCAAGGTCATGCCCTTGGACGGGAAGAGTTGGAGGTTCACCGCCATATTGATGAACGCCTGTCCACCGATAAGCGTCGCAAGGCCCGCAGCGGCCAGTGTTGCGAACAGGTTTTCCTCATTCACAAGCCGGACCAGCGCACGGGTAATGATCGCAACATAGAGGAGCAGAATGACCGCGCAGGCGAGCAGGCCGAACTCTTCGCCAATGACGGAGAAGATGTAATCGGTGTGAGCCTCGGGCAATTGCATTTTGCGCGTGCCCAGAAACAGGCCGCTGCCTGTCCATCCGCCAGAGGTAAGCGTGCGCTCTGCCAGATACACCTGGTCATATGCCGTGCCCCCGCCAAGGAAGCTGTCGATGCGGTAGCGCGCATTGTCATAAAGGAAATAGGCCGCCGTCAGCCCGCCGATCCCGGCCCCGACCAATGCGCCCATTTTCGCAAGCGAAACGCCCGACAAAAGGACAAGCACAAACCACACGCCGCCAAACAGGATGGTTGCGCCAAGGTTGGGTTGAAGCATCAAAAGCGCGGCGACCAACACCATCGCGAGCGTCGCATAGCCCAGCACCGGCAGGCTTTGATCGCGCATCCTCCACGAAAGCATCCACGCAAGCAGGATCGCAAAGCCGGGCTTCAGAAATTCGGACGGCTGCAACGACATGCCGACATTGAGCCAGCGGCGCGCACCGTTTTTCTCCACCCCGATCAAGGGTACGAGCAAAAGCAGGAACAGCATGACCACCGCCAAGAGAATGCCGAGCCTTCGCGCGTCCTCCCGGCTCAAGAATGACGCCCCAAGGATAACGCCAAGGCCCATCACCTGAAACACGATGTGACGCTGGAGAAAGGCAAATTCGTGGACGCCATACTGCTTGCCGCCAGCAGGCGATGCGGCCGCCACAGCAATTGTTCCCAGAACCATCAGCAAAATGACTAGCCCCAGGAGCACCTTATCAATTTCACGCCACCAGATGAGAACGCGGTCCGCAAATCCACGGCGCACAGCAACGGGTGCGTGGAAGCGGGCGTCGCCTCGAACCGAATTGACGTTGGTGCCATTAGTAGAGAGGCTCACGCGATCTCCCCCTTGATATAGTCTGCATCGGTGTTCGGGAAAGCGGCTGGCTCGCAGTCGCCTTCTTCTGCGATTACGCCGACAAGCTTGCGGAAGTGGTCGCCGCGGTTTTCATAGTCGCGAAACTGGTCAAAGCTGGCGCAGGCAGGGCTGAACAGCACGACATCGCCGGGCTGTGCCGCATCGCGGGCTCTGGCAACGGCTTCGGACACAAGTTCGCAGCGCTCCACCTTGGGAACGCGGCCTTCTAGCAGATCGGCAAAACGCGGGCCTGCCTCACCGATAGTGTAAGCCGCCGCGATATTGGACAGCATGTCCTCGCAAGCGCCAAGACCGTCCTCTTTGGCGAGCCCCCCGACGATCCAGTGGACGCGCGGTGCAGCATAGCGGATTTCGGTGCGCGGCGGGTAAGCGGCCAATGCGGGCGCAGAAGAGGCGGTGTTGGTCGCCTTGCTGTCGTTGACGAATGTGACGCCGTGTTCCTCGCACACAAATTCCATCCGGTGCGGCAGGCTGCGAAAGCGTTGGAGCGCATGCTGCCACTGCGCCTTTGTCACGCCCAGCTCCTCGACGATTGCAACTGCAACGGCCGCGTTTTCAAGATTGTGGGGCCCTTGAAGGCTTGGCCATTCGTGTTGCAGACCGGCGATAGCTTCAAGGTCGGCTGCGACCGCTCTGCCAGCGGGGCGGCGGGTGCGTTCGGTTTCGAAAATCGCGCCAGCGGGCTCTTCAAGCGAGCCGAACACGGCAAGCCCGCTTTCGCTCTGCATTTTGAACAGGCGCGCTTTGGATGCGGCATAGGCGGCAAAGCCGTCATAGCGATCAAGATGGTCGGGCGTGATATTGGTGAGCGCCGTCGCCTCGCAATCGAGGCCAAACGAGAGGTCGATCTGATAGCTCGACAGCTCCAGCACATAGACGCCCGTACCTTGGCCATTCGGCTCAAGCGGATCCTGACCCATGATCGGCTCGCCAATGTTCCCGCCAAGCAACGCGGGGAGACCCGCCATTGCGAGGATATGGTGGATGAGAGCAACGGTGGTCGATTTGCCATTGGTGCCCGTCACGCCAACGACGCGGTGCGCGGGCAAGTCTTTGCGCGCCATGGCGAACAATTCGATATCGCCGATCACCGGCACACCAAACCTTGCAGCGTGGGCCGCAATCGGATGCGTGTTCAAGGGCACTCCGGGAGAGACCACAAGGCCGTCAAATCCGGCAAGGTCCATCTCCAACGGATCAGCGATCTCGCAGCGTCCTTCAAACGGTGCGCGCGCCACATCCTGACGGTCCCAGACGGTGACTTGTGCCCCGCTTGCCAGAAGAGCCTCCACCGCTGCCGCACCTGATCGCGCGAGCCCGAGGACCGCGTATCGTTTGTCAGCAAAGGCGGGCGATGTAATCACGTGTTGGGCGCTACCTCAGTTTGAGCGTGGAAAGACCGATCAGCGCAAGCACGATGGCGATGATCCAGAAGCGGATCACGACCTTGCTCTCCGACCAGCCGAGCTGTTCGAAATGGTGGTGAATCGGGGCCATGCGGAACACCCGCTTGCCCGTGCGTTTGAACCAGAAAACCTGAATGATGACTGAGGCCGCTTCGAGCACGAACAGCCCGCCGACAATCGCAAGGACGACTTCGTGGTGCGAGGCGACGGCGATTGCCCCCAATGCCCCGCCAAGCGCAAGGGAACCTGTATCGCCCATAAACACCGCCGCTGGCGGCGCATTGAACCAGAGGAAGGCGAGCCCCCCTCCCATGATCGCCGCGCAGAATATTGCCAGCTCCCCTGCGCCCGGAACGTGGGGAATGCCAAGATATACGCTAAAGTCGGGACGGCCCACGAGGTATGCGATGATTGCAAAGGTTCCGCTTGCGATAATGACGGGCATAATCGCAAGACCATCAAGGCCATCGGTCAAATTCACCGCATTACCAGCGCCCACCATGACGAAGGCGGCGAACAGATAATACGCTGGTCCCAGCGGGATTTGGACGTCGGAAAAGAACGGGATGTAGAGGTTGGTGTTGATCTGGCCCACGATGATATAACTCGCAATGCCAGCGACCACGAACTCCAGAAGCAGCCGGACACGCCCTGAAAGCCCGGCGTGGCTGTTCTTGGTGACTTTGTCGTAATCATCGACAAACCCGATGATGCCAAAGCCGATGGTGACTGCCAGACACGCCCACACAAACGGATTGCTGAGGTCCATCCAAAGAAGGAGCGAAACCGCGAGGCTGACCAGAATGAGCAACCCGCCCATGGTCGGCGTGCCGCGCTTGGCGAGGTGGCTTTGCGGACCATCTTCGCGGATCGGTTGGCCCTTGCCCTGCCGCACGCGCAGAATGTTGATCATCTTGGGGCCAATAATAAGGCCCAGGATCATCGCCGTCATCAACGCCGCGCCAAAGCGAAACGTTTGATAACGCACCAGATTGAGGGCTCCCTCAAATCCTAAAAGTTCTGCGATCCAGTAGAGCATTCAGATCCCTCAGCCGCCCCGTGTGGAGGCATTGCTCGTGTAATGTGAGACAAGTCCGCCAAGGCCGACCGAATTGGAACCCTTGACCAGAACAGTGTCGCCGTGGGTCAATCCAAACGCGTCTAGCGCCTCGATTGCTTCCCCGGGTGTACTGCAATGGTAGAACGTGGGCTTAAAGCCAAGCGCATCGCCGCTTCTTCTCCCCAACTCGCCTGCAAGTGCGCGCATTTCTTCGCCAACAAGAATCACGTGGTCGATGCCTTCCTTGACGAGTGGCTCTGCCAGTTGACGGTGAAAATCGGGGGCAAAATCGCCCAATTCTTTCATTGAACCCAATACTGCGATCCGGCGAAGCGCAGGGGTTTGGCCAAGCGCTTTGAGCGTTGCCCGCATGGATGCAGGGTTCGCATTATAGCTTTCATCGATCATCAGCGCCTTGCCGCCAGCTGCCTCGATTTCAAGGCGTGCACCGCGTCCCTTAAGGCCGCCCATTTCAGCCAGTGCAAGGCCTGCAGCGCCCAGATCACCGCCCGCTGCGCGCACGGCTGCGATCACGCCCAGAGCGTTGGAAACCCAATGCTCACCCGGCTCTGCGACGGTGAAGCAAAGCCGCGCCGCTGAAAGGCCTGACCCCAATTGCGCCGTCACAAGGGAACCACCATTGGCGCTTGGGATAGCGTCGATCAGGCGCACATCGGCATCAGCGCTGCGGCCAAAGGTGACGATTGTGACGCCCATCGCCTTGGCGTTCGCAATCATGCGCGGCGCGTAATCGCTGTCCGCTGGAATAATAGCGGTGCCGCCGGGCATAAGGCCGGTGAAAATCTGCGACTTTTCGTCCGCAATCGCTTCCATGCTGCCGAGATTTTCAATGTGAGCCGGCGCAATCGTCGTAATGAGAGCCACATGCGGGCGGACATGAGCGGACAAAGGCGCGATTTCGCCCTCGTGGTTCATGCCCATTTCAAACACGCCATATTTCGCGCGCGCTGGCATACGTGCAAGGCTGAGCGGGACGCCGACGTGGTTGTTATAGCTCCTCACGCTGCGGTGGGCAGCGCCTCTGCTGGACCGGTCAAGCGCAGCAAAGATCGCCTCTTTGACGCCGGTTTTGCCGACCGAACCCGTCACCCCAATGCGCACAGCCTTACCCCGGTCGCGGGCGTAGTGGGCAAGCGCGTGAAGCGCCTGCGTAGTGTCTTTTACAAGGACATGAGGATAATCGACCGGGCGGTCCACGATTGCGGCCACCGCCCCTTTGGTAAAGGCTGCGGGCAGGAACTTGTGCCCATCCATCGCCTCGCCTTTAAGAGCGATAAACAGGTCGCCGGGGCGTACATCGCGGCTGTCCATTTCGACGCCGGATGCCTGAAACTGATGGCTTGCGCGCCCCCCGGTCGCCGCCTCAATCGAGGGCGCATCCCACAAGGCAAGCGGAAGCGCATCACGCGGGTCCGCTGGCCATTGGTGCAATAAAGCGTGACGCGCGCTCATGCCGAAACCCCACTTTGAGCCGGGGCCGCTGCGCATTCACGCGCCACTTCCACATCGTCGAACGGCAAAACCTGCATTGTCTCTCCAGATCCGATTATCTGTCCTTGCTCATGGCCTTTTCCGGCGATGAGGATGATGTCGTTTGCGCCTGCTTCGGCAATCGCCGCTGCTATGGCTTCGCGCCGTCCTGCGATTGAACGCACATGGTCTGCGCCGCCTGCTCCTGCAAGGACTGCCGCGCGGATGTCCGCAGGATCTTCGCCGCGCGGGTTGTCGTCGGTGACGATTGCAAGGTCGGCGTTTTTCGTGGCCACCTCGCCCATCGGCGCGCGCTTGCCTGTGTCACGGTCACCGCCTGCGCCAAACACCATGATCAAGCGACCTTTTGCGCCAACATGCGGGCGCAGCGCAGCAATCGCGGCTTCCAACGCGTCCGGCGTATGCGCATAATCGACATAGGCAGGCGCGCCCGATGCCGTGATACAAGCCCGCTCCAACCGTCCGCGAACAGGTTGAAGCCGCGAGATCGCATCGAAAACCAGACCAACATCCGCCCCGGTCACAATCGCAAGGCCAGCGGCCACAAGCGCATTCGCTGCCTGATACGCCCCGATCAGGGGCAGTTTGACGCTGCGCACTGTGCCCTCATGCTCAATCTCAAGCATCTGACCAAGCTGGCTTGCCTCGCGGCCAACAAGGCGCAAGTTTTCGCCTCGATCACCGACCGTAAAGGTATTCAGTCCGCCCGCTTTTGCACTGGCAACCGCGCTTTGTGTCCATTCGTTTTCGTCATCGCCCTGCCAGATGACCGCGTGGCCACCCGATTCCACGACTTCGGCAAACAGGCGCATCTTGCAGCCGAAATACTCTTCCATCGTGCCATGATAATCGAGGTGGTCGCGGCTTAAATTCGTAAAAGCCCCGGCCTTCACGCGCAGGCCTTCGTTGCGGAATTGCGAAAGGCCGTGGCTCGATGCCTCATAGGCAACATGGGTCACGCCCTCGCGCGCCAAACCACTCATATTACTGAGAAATGTTACAATATCGGGCGTAGTGAGCCCGGTGGAGACGCTACCATCGGGAGTGGTTACACCCAATGTCCCGATGCTAGCCGCACGCTCTCCGCACATGCGCCAGATCTGGCGGGTCATCTCCGACACGCTGGTTTTGCCATTGGTACCGGTGACCGCAACGACAGTGCCGGGCACAGGGGTAAAGAACCCTGCCGCCATCTGCGCGAAGGTCTGGCGCGGCTCGTCGCTGGCGATGTGCAGCGCGCCTTCGACCTTGGCCTCGTGCGATGCGATTACCGCAACCGCGCCTGCCTCAATCGCAGCCGGGATAAAGTCCTCGGCGTTAAACTTCGCACCGCGAAACGCACCAAACACAGTGCCCGGCGCGACTTTGCGGTGGTCAATGGCAAAGCCGGTGACGGACGTGTCCGCACCGGCTTTTATATCCAGCCCCGCCCGTTCGAGTAATGCCCCCAGCTTCATCGGCGACCCTCCACCAGATATCGCAGATCCGAAATATCAACGTCGCGGTTTGCATCCGGGCGCACACCCAGCATCGGACCAATTCGCGGCACCAGCTCTTTCACAATCGGCGCTGCGTTAAACGCTGCGGTGCGTGCCCCGCTTGCGGCTACGGTGCCGCGCGGTTCGTCCAGCAAAGTCACGACGACATAACGCGGGCGATCCATCGGAAACGCGGCGGCAAAGGTGGTGATTAGCGAGGTCTGACGATACCCGCCCCGTCCCGCTTTTTCCGCAGAACCCGTCTTGCCGCCCACGCGGTATCCGGGTGCATCGGCGCTGCGACCGGTGCCATACATCGCGATCATGCGCAGCATCTGGCGCATCCGCGAGGAGGTTGAGGCCTTGAACACGCGCTTGCCCTTGGGCGCTTTGCCCGCTTCGATTTTGCGCAAGGTCGCTGGGCGCCAGATCCCGCCATTGACCATCGCGGCATAGGCATTGGCAAGGTGCAGCGGCGTCACCGCGATCCCGTGGCCATAGCTGACCGTCATATTGGTGATGCGCGACCATTTGCCATTGGGCAATTCCTGCGGCCAGATCGGGCGGCCTTTCGCCTGAAGCTCGATTTGGGGACGCTGGTTCATTTGCAGGTCGAGCATGACCTTGCGCATGGCTTCCTCACCCAGCTCATCGGCGACACGCGCGGTCACAGTGTTGGACGAATACACCAGGCTTTCCGGCACGTTAAGCGTCGCGCCCTTGGGGTGGAGATCGCGGATTTTGCGTCCTGCAATCTCGACGTTGGATGCGCTCCATTCCTTGCGAAGATTGCGAACAACCCCGCCGTCGATCGCAGCGGCAATGGTAATCGGCTTGAAGGTAGAACCAAGCTCGTAAACGCCATTGGTCACGCGGTTATAGATATTGGGCGAACTGTGTGCATCCGACAGGTTTGGATCAAAAGACGGCAACGATGCCATGGCCAGAACTTCGCCTGTATCCACATCAAGGACAATGCCCGCCGCGCCTTTTGCATCGGTGGCAAGCATCCCCTTGCCAAGCTCATCCTCGAGCGCGCCTTGCACGCGAAGGTCAATCGAAATCGGAACCGGCTCGCCGCGAAGGTCGGCAGAGGCAAGCTGTTCGTCCAGCACTTGCTCCATCCCGAACGCGCCTTGCGTTTTGCCCGCATCATTTTCGCGCACAAAGCCAAGGACGTGTGCGCCCAATGCCCCTTGCGGATAATGGCGGTCAAATTCGCGCGGCACTTCAAGGGCAATCTCGCCCAGGTTCATCACCTTGTTCGCATCCTCGGGAAGGATACGCGGGAGAATGTATCCGCCTCGTTTTGACGAAAGCACACGGATCGTGCGGGCCACATTCAAATCAGGGAAAATGGCCTTGAGCTTGGCCGCAACCTCGGCAGGCGGTTTGACAAGGGGCGCGCCATCATCGCCCATCGCCTCTGGGTTGAACCACAGGGCATAGGCAGGAAAATTGCGCGCCAAAGGCGTGCCGTTGCGATCAGTGATCTCGCCGCGCGGGGGAAGCAATGCTTCGGTAAGGCTCGGCTGCGCCGGGGCGGACCCCACAAAGCCCAGATACCCCACGCGAAGAAGCGCAATCACCGCCACAAGCGCAAAACAGCCCATCAGAAGAAGGAGCCGTGTTCGGGCAACAACCAGAAAGGAAGAACGCATGTGTGCAGAGTGAATGCGGCCTGCTGGATTGCCTGCTGGAACGGCTGCTGGAACGCCTGCTGGAACGGCTGTATCAGGGCGCGGCTGTGCCTGCTGTGAGCCTGAGCCGACACCAGTTGCAAAATCATTGGCCCCGAAATCGCGGGCGCGCGCCTGTGCTCCAAGCCCTCCGGAAAGGGCTACCGTATTCATTGACGCACCTCACCAAGCAGAACCGCAGGCTCTGCTCCGCGAGAAGGCGGCGTTTTCGCATTAGCGGGGCGGATGGGCGATGTGTCGGTTAGAAATTCGCCAAAAGCATCGGCAAATATCGCGCCTGCATCCTCGCCCGTATTGGCAGAAGCCAGCGTCACTGGCTCCCCTGTCACAGGCGAACGCATATCGCCTGGTCCCTTGTCGGCCGCCGACAATTGCGCGCGCGCCACGCGGATGGGCGAAGGTGCATCAGGCCGGACATCCTGGCCAAGGCTTGCCAATTGGCGATTGTTATCAAGATATTGGTCAGCGCGCGGCGCTTTATACCCAAGCTCAATCGTGTTCCATTCGGCAAGCTGGCGCTGGCTTGCGCGGGTTTGAAATTCGGTTTCCAGCATCAAGACATCGCGTTCAAGCGAGATAATCTGACGCTCTGCCAGAAGCACTTCGCTTTTCACGGTCTGCACCTGAAAGCTGAGGAGCGCAAACAAGGCCACACACGCTGCAAGCACCGCAGCCCAGCCGATCTGACGAATGCGAGAACCAGATGCGATCATAGCGATGTCCTTTCGTGAGCTGGAGCGCAAGTGCGAATTGCGTGACGCAGAATGGAGGAACGGGAGCGCGGGTTGCGGGCAATTTCAGCCTCTGAGGGGCGGATCGCCTTGGAGACTTTGGTGAAGGTTGGCGCTGGTCCGGGCATTTCGCCGGGCAAATGGCGCGACACCGCCCTGCCCGCGCCAGACGCCTCTTTGAAGAAGCGCTTGACCAGTCGGTCCTCGAGGCTGTGAAAACTGACAACTGCAAGCTTACCGCCCTCTTTCAAGAGCAATTCCGCCGCGGCAAGCCCTGCGCGAAGTTCGCCCAGTTCATCGTTCACATGAATGCGAACCGCCTGAAAACTGCGGGTTGCAGGGTCTTTCTTGTCGTGCGGCTTGTGACCCAATGCGCGGCGCACGACGCGGGCAAATTCGCCTGTCGTCTCCAACGGACGCGCCGCCACAATTGCTCTGGCAACCCGGCGCGACTGGCGCTCTTCGCCATATTGATACAGCACGTCGGCAATCGCGCTTTCGTCGGCGGTGTTGAGGAAATCTGCGGCGCTTTCGCCGTCCTGGCTCATGCGCATATCAAGCGGGCCATCGCTGCTAAAGGCAAAGCCGCGCTCGGCCTGATCCAATTGCATGGAAGAAACGCCGATATCCATGACGACCGCGTCAACCTGCGGCACGCCAATGCGCTCCATTTCCTCACGCATTTGGGCAAAGCGTTCAGGGTGCAAGGAAAGCCGCCCGTCGAACTCGGCAACCATCGCCTGACCATCGCGGATTGCATTGGGGTCGCGGTCAAAGGCATACACACGCGCACCGCTTGCCAGCAGGGCGCGCGAATAGCCGCCTGCACCAAAGGTCGCGTCAATGATCGACATACCGTTAGTGGGCGCAATTGCGGCGACCACTTCATCGAGCAGAACGGGAATGTGAGGCGCGGATGTGGGCACGAGGGTCATTTCTTGCCCCCTTTTGCCGCTAACTTGGCCATTTGCGCCTTGCACGACGCCTTGGCACCGCGAAATTCACTGCCCATCGCTTCAAGCTCTTCAGGCTTCCACACCATGAAGAATTTGCCGGACCCATGAAAATAAAGGCCATCGCCCGCAAGATCGAGATCGCGGAAAGTCTCAGGCATAATGAAGCGGCCGCTGTCGTCGAAGGGCACCTGCTCAAAGCCATAAAGTTGCGCCGCGCGCGCATCGGCGTCGAAATCTTCGTTGCGGCGAACCGCGCGCTCTTCTTCTTTTTCGATCTGTTCGTCGAAGCCCTCGGTGTGGCTCAAACCGAAACCAATGAGACAGTTATAACGGTCATGCACCGCAAGGCAGAGGGTTTTGGAGCCGCCGGAGCTTTCCTTCACAACCTTGCGAAAGGCAGGAGGCAGCACATAACGGCCCTTATCGCCAGCAGGCGAATAGGCTTGTCCGTTATATCTGTGCGGCATTGCCACGGCCCGTCCCACTCCTCATTTTGCGTGAGGAGGGCCACCCAGCCTCCCGTCACGCACACCCAAATCAATGGGCCCCAATCAAACAGGCCGATCAGTCACGACTTACCCATCGCCGCCACCGCGCAAACGGGGGCGGCGCGCCCACTTGGATCAGTGACGCGGGGCAATTCGGCATGTTTGATGGCACCAAGACATATCGGGGAAGGCAGCCACTGGGAAGGGCTTTTGTAGGGAATTCACGGGATTAAACGGTAAATATCTGATTAACTTTAATTTTTATCATGTAAAATCTGATGAAAACCACTCAAGCCAACCAAGGGATTCCCCCTAATTCCCGTCATTTTAGGGCCAATTCAGCATGATTCCCGCCAAATCCCCGGTCACAACCAAGGAGTCGAATTCAATAGCTAATGATTTCCCGTATTATCCCCAAGGGTAGCCAAGGTCACTTGGTTTCGAAAGCAAAACCAACAAGTGCCTGTATAACCGGGGTTTGTGCGGTGCTTTTGTGGGGCTCACCGCCGTGTTGATGGGTGTTATCGTTTGCGCGATGCGGGTCGCCCATATCCTTGAACGCCTCTGCATCGGCCAGAACGGTCAACCGCCCTTCGCCCAGCTGGCACCGGGCCATAACGCCCCCACCCACAAGCTCGCAATCGGCACCTGTTCCCGCGATTTCCCGAAGCTCACCCGACAGCGCCATCGGAATATCAATCCCGCGAAGATCAAATGCTCCCACGCGGCGCTCCTGCGTTTCATCAAAGCGCAGCTCAAGGCCCCAGCGCGCCAGAACCGGCGGGATAAGCGCCGCTTCGACCGGACGCCGCGGATCGCCAAGGGGCAAAGGGTAATGTCCATCCAATAACGGATCGAGCACGAGCAACAGCTGCCCCCCCGCCCGCACCCATTTATCAAGCGCGACATTATCGGCAGGGGTCAGAACGCGCGGCTGTATCACAGCAAGGTAATCAAGCTTGGCAAGCGGGTCTGTCTCAGCATCATCCGCCGTCATCCCCGCGATTGGAGACAGCGTATCGAGCAGCACCAATTCGTGCGTCGCCTCAAACGCGCCGCGCTGCGATGGCACACCTGCCTCACCCGAAGCGAGCGCGCCAAAATCGGCATCAATCGGCCAATACAGCGGCAGGCTTGTCATCAATCCCAATTGCGGTTTTGGCCCTCGGCTGGTGGTGCCTGCGGCGCCACTTGCAGCGTCAGTTTCGGAAGCGATTTCTGCATCGCTTGATGGTGCGCCGCATCCGCACAGCAACGCTGCGCCCAGAAACGCGATTACGGCGTTAGTTTTTAGGCGCATTGCTGGCAGGCGGCGATCCATTGCCGCGTGGGCCCACATCCTCAACCGGTTGGCCCTCTCCTTGCTGACCGGCTGCTCCCGATGCGCCCGGCGTGGCCGATGCGCCAGGTGTCGGTTCTGCCGGAATATCAGGCACGATGCCCGCGCTGGCCAGCGGGTCGCGTTGTTGCGACGTTTCGGCTGGTTCGGTTGTGGGCGCGGCGTCTGGCACGGCGCTTTCCTGAGTGCGATCGGCCTGATTGCCGATAATGGTCGCAAGGCCGATCAAAAGCACCATCGAGACAAGGCCGAAAAGGCCGATTTGCAAACGCTGTGTGGCTTCGGCCTTTGTGCCGCCCAAGGGCGCGCCGTCCAGAGGCGCGTCATCTTTTGCAGCATCCATTTGATCTTGGAGTTTTCCAGTGTTCATGGCGCCATAGTTAGCGCCCAATCCCTCTCGTGTCGATTGCGTTGCCTCACAGCCCTTTGCGCCATGCGGTCACCCCGCCTGCGTTTGAGCGTCCTATTCCTCAAGCCAATCGAACACAGGCAGACCCTTTTCAGCCAACCATTTGGCATTATAAAGCGTTGAAAGATAGCGGAAACCTGTGTCACAAAGGATGGTCGCCACTTGCGGATTTTCGTGGCCGTCTGCGACCAATTGCTTGCCCAGCTCAATCGCGCCCGCAACATTGATCCCGCTCGAAAGGCCAAGGCACAATCCTTCTTCGCGAAGGAGTTGTTTGACCCACTCCATGCCGGTTTCATCGGAAATGCGGAACTGGGTATCAATCGGCGCGCCTTCGAGGTTGGCGGTGATGCGCCCCTGTCCGATGCCTTCGGCCACAGACGACCCTTCGGATTTAAGCTCTCCGGTGGCGAAATAGCTGTAGAGCGCTGCGCCATGCGGATCGGTTAAAGCGATGCGGATATCGGGGTTCTTTTCCTTCAATCCCATGCCAACACCGGCAATCGTGCCGCCGGTTCCTGCTGCGCAGGTAAAGCCGGAGATTTTGCCGTTCGTTTGCTCCCACAATTCGGGCGCAGTGCCTTCGATATGCGCGCGGCGGTTAGCGACATTGTCGAACTGCCCCGCCCAGATCGCGCCATCTGTTTCTTCGGCCATGCGGCGCGAGACGTGCTGGAAGTGGTTTTGATCGGCGTATTTGGTTGGCGGCACCAGAACCAGCTGTGCACCCAATGCCCGCAGCGTGTCCATTTTCTCTTTGGACTGGTTGTCGGGCATGACGATGATCGTCTTGTAGCCCAGCGCATTCGCGACCAGAGCAATGCCGATGCCGGTGTTACCAGCCGTGCCTTCGATGACAGTGCCGCCCGGTTTCAATTCGCCGCGCGCCTCTGCATCGCGGATCATGTAAAGCGCCGCGCGGTCCTTTACGCTGGAGCCGGGGTTGGCAAATTCGCACTTGCCCCAAATGTCGCAGCCAGCCGCCTTGCTCGCCCCTTGAAGGCGCACAAGCGGGGTATTGCCAATGAGGGCGAGCGTGTCGCCAAAAGGTTTGGTGATGTTCATGGCTCTCGAAATAGAGGGGCGCGGTGCCCCCTGCAATCAACATAAACCTTCAAGCGCTTCAATTCGTCTACGCTATCAGTCTGCGCTATCAGTCTTCTGGTGCGATGGTGATCTTCATCCCATCAAGCACAGGAGCAAGCGCGATCTGGCAGGAGAGGCGCGAGGTTTCCTTGCGGTGATCGGACGATTCCAGCAGGTCATCTTCGTCTTCGCTCATCGCAGGAATTTCAGCAGGAGCCTCGTCGACATAAACGTGACAGGTCGCGCATGAGCAGCAACCACCGCACAGCGCGAGCAATTCGTCAAAGCCATTGTCACGAACCGCTTCCATTACGGTCAGGCCATCTTCCACTTCGATTTCGCTGGTTTCGCCGTCGCGGTTGGTGACGATAAGCTTTGGCATAGTGCGTTGGTCCTTGTGACAACATTGAGCGCAAGAATGCGCGCTTGGGTTTTCTTGGCGCTCAGCTAGATACTTCCGGTGCCAAGTGCAAGATGGAAGGGAAACCCGAGTGGGTCTGAGCGAGACAATACTGAAAGCGGAACTGGATGCGTTGGCGGCCAAAGATGCGCGCGTTGGCGAAGAGCTTGCCCGCATCGGCTATCCTGAACCACGCGTTCGGGCAACCGGTTACAAGACGATGCTGCGCACCATTGTGGGCCAGCAGGTGTCGGTTGCAGCCGCCACATCCATGTGGGGCAAGCTGGAGGCGGAACTGGGCGAGGATTTCACAACCTCTTGCCTGTTGAAGCGCGATTTCGACACGCTGCGCGCCTGCGGTCTATCGCGCCAGAAACAGGGGTATGCGCGGTCATTGTGCGAGCTGGTCGAGGCAGGCGTGGTCGATTTCGATGCCCTGCCCGATGGCGACGAAGAGGCGATTGCCGAGCTCACCCAGATCAAGGGCATTGGCCGGTGGTCAGCGGAGATTTACCTGATGTTCGCAGAAGGCCGCACTGACATCTGGCCCGCCGGTGACCTCGCCGTGCAAGAGGGGGTGAAGCGTCTGTTGGACCTGGGCGAGCGCCCCAAGGAGAAAGAGTGCCGCCAGCTTGGCGATCCATGGTCCCCGCACCGGTCCAGCATGGCGCTGTTCACCTGGCACTTTTACGCCAATCCGGCGCTTTAGGCAGCCGACAAACCGCCCATCGCTTCCGACAAAGCGCACTTGCGCCGCCTGCACCCATGTGTAGCTTCGTTGCATTCAATTACGGGACAACTTGCCTTAAACTTGAAACTTAAAGGAGGGCCTACAATGTCTGCACTCTCTCAATCCGCGCTTACAAAAACGACAAAGCTGCTTGCCACCACTGCTGCGGCTGCGCTTTTGACACTACCGGCGCTTACAACGGCTGGGACCACCGCCAGCGCGCCAGCTGCTGATAACCACGCTGCACATAATGGACACCATATGACAACGACCGCTGAAAATGCTCCTCTGATCCCGCGTGATGCGCTGTTTGGGAACCCCACGCGCGCTGCGGGTCAAATCAGCCCCGATGGCAAGATGCTCAGCTGGCTTGCGCCCAAAGACGGCGTGCTCAACATCTGGGTGACGACACGCGACAAGCCGAATGAAGGCAAAGTCATCACCACCTCAACCGACCGCCCGATCCGCCAGTATTTCTGGGCGCCCGACGGCAAGAGCATCATGTATGTTCAGGACAAGGGTGGGGATGAAAACTTCCTGCTTTATCAAATCGACCTCGATACGCTGGAAGAGAAAACCGTCACTCCGTTCGAGAACACCCGTATCCAGATCGTCGGCGCGTCTGAGACGATCAAGGACAAGGTCCTTCTTGGCGTCAACAACCGCAATCCGCAGTTCCACGACGTGCATATGCTCGACATCACCACTGGTGAGCTGACCCTTGTTTATGAAAACAACGGCTATGCCGGTTTTATGGCTGATGACACTCTGACGCTGCGCATGGCGATGCGTCAGAATGCCGAAGGCGGCACGGACTACTTCAATATCGAGAACAACGAAGTGTCGGCGGAGCCGTTTGAAACCACCGCGATGGAAGATTCGCTGACCACGGCGCCTGCGGGTTACACCACCGATGGGTCGATCCTTTATTGGCTCGACAGCCGGGGCCGCAACACTGCGGCCCTGTTTGCGCAGGACACCGCAACCGGCGAAAAGACGCTAATTGCGCAAGACGACAAAGCCGACCTTGGTGGCACCATCCGCGACCCGAAAACCGGCGTCGTCGAAGCCTATTCGGTCAACTATTTGCAAAACAAATGGACCGCGATTGACGAAGAGCTTGGCGCGGCCCTCAACTGGCTCGATGGAAAACTTGATGGCGATTTTGGCATCTCCAGCCGCACCGATGACGACCGCACATGGATCGTCTGGAACGACCCGCTGACCGCGCCGAGTGCGACCTATATCTATGACCGCGATGCTGAGACGCTCACCCCGTTCTACACCTCGCGGCCAGAGCTTGAGGGAATGCCGTTGCAACCCATGCACCCGCGTGAAATCACCAGCCGCGACGGGCTCACCCTGCCTTCTTACCTGACCTTGCCCGTTGGCAGCGACAGCGATGGCGATGGCACGCCTGACGAGGCGGTTCCGATGGTCCTGCTGGTCCACGGCGGCCCTTGGGCGCGCGACAGTTACGGGTTCAATTCGATCCACCAAATGCTCGCCAATCGCGGTTATGCGGTGCTTTCGGTGAACTTCCGTGGCTCAACCGGTTTTGGCAAAGATTTCCTCAACGCAGGCAACATGGAATGGGGCCTGAAAATGCACGATGACCTTATCGATGCGACCGATTGGGCGATCAATGAAGGTGTGGCATTGCCAGACAAGGTTGCGATCATGGGCGGCTCATACGGCGGCTATGCAACGCTGGCTGGCCTGACTTTCACACCGGACAAATTCGCCTGCGGTGTCGATATTGTTGGCCCGTCCAATCTGGAAACCCTGCTGGAAACCATCCCGCCCTATTGGGCGCCTTTGGTGAAGATGTTCCACACCCGTATGGGCGATCCGAACACCGAAGAAGGCCTGGCTCTGCTGAAAGCGGCAAGCCCGCTTTATAAGGCTGACCAGATCGTCAAGCCGCTGCTGATCGCGCAAGGCGCAAACGACCCGCGCGTGAAACAGGCGGAAAGCGACCAGATCGTAGGCGCGATGAAGGAAGCGGGCATCCCTGTGACCTATGTCTTGTATCCTGATGAGGGCCACGGTTTTGCCAAACCTTCCAACAATATCTCCTTCTTCGCAGTGGCCGAGAATTTCCTGTCGGAATGCATCGGCGGGCGTTCTGAACCACTTGGCGATGTGCTTGCCCCGTCGACGGCTGAAATCGTCGAAGGCGCAGAGCACGTGAAGGGTCTTGAGGACGCGCTGGGCGGATAATCACCCACTTCCAGTTGCGACATTGCTGACAAACAGATCGCCTCGGGGTAACCCTCGGGGCGATTTGTTTATGGAGAGAGGCAAATGACTTCGGGATCACAGGGTAAGCGCCACATTTTCATCACCGGCGGCGCGTCGGGCATTGGCCGCGCGGTCGCGGTGTACTTTGCTGTACGCGGGTGGTTCGTCACCGTGACCGACGTCAATATGGCGGGGCTTGAGGAAACGCTGGGCCTTATCGAAGGAGATGCCAAGCATTCTCACAAGCTCGACGTGCGCGACCGCGATGCGTGGGATGAGGCTCTGCAATCCGCAAGCGAGGCCGCAGGCGGGCGCATCGACGTCATGTTCAACAATGCCGGGATCGGCACAGGCGGTCCGTTGGCCGAGCTTGAAAAAGACGAGATCGACGCGTGCCTCGACATCAATCTGCGCGGGGTGCTTTACGGGGCGCAGGCCGCATACCCCCACCTCAAGGCGGCAGCGCCGGGCTCTGCCCTCGTCAACACCGCAAGCGCGGCTGGTATCACCGGCGGGTCTGGCATGAGCGTGTACTCCGCCACCAAATTTGCCGTGCGCGGGATTGCTGAAAGCCTCGATGCGGAATGGGCTGGTGATGGGATCAAGGTCTCCTCGATCTGCCCCAGCTTTATCGAAACGCCGCTTTTGGATGGCACAGGGCACCGCGGCGAGAATGAGCAAGTGCGCACACGCGTTCAAGAGGCGGGCCTTGAGATCACCCCGGTTGAAGAGGTTGCCAAAACCGTGTGGGACGCGGTCCACGGCGATGAGCTGCATTACCTTGTCGGGAAAACGGCAAAGAAGCTCAATTTCGCCAAACGATGGATGCCGGGCCGCGTGCGCAAGCAACAGCGCGGTGCAGGAGGCCTGCTTGGTGGAAATTAAGGGCGGCTAAGAGGGCGCTTTCCTACTTGGAAATGGCACGTCAAAATGACGGCTCGCTCTTTCAAAATTGCATCGCCCTGAAATCCGGTTTTCGGCGTCTCGCGTCAAAGTGTCTCATAGGCCTTTAGTCATAAGCGTATGAATTTTCAGGATTGTTGGAAAAATCTGTAGGACCCTATGAGACACAGGTGTCTCATAGGGTTAATTTTCGGGGGTTAATTTTCGGGGGGGGATTTCACAGCCCTTGATCCCCGGCAGGCGTTCAAACCAGCCGATCGATTGCGCGCGCCATTTTGGTATCGCGGATCGAAAGCCCGCCGCCATCTGACCCGGCATCATGGGTGGTCAGCGTAATCTCGACCTTGGCATACACGTTGAACCATTCGGGATGGTGGTCCTGTGTCTCGGCAATCAACGCCACCCGGCTCATAAAACCCCAGGCCTCGTTGAAATCGCCAAACTGGAACGTGCGGGTGATCGCTTTGCCTTCGCGGGCGAGTTCCCACTTGGGGTGATCTTCTAGAAGTTGCGCAACTTCGTCTTGGGTGAGTTCGGGGACGCTGGTCATCGCAGGGGGAACCTTCATGTAGAGTGTTGTGACTGGTGAAGCTTTTGCCTAACGCTTGACGCGATGCAAGCGCAACCGCCTAACCCCTCTTTGGCCCCTTCCTTGGCCGCCTCCAACCTCGCATGCCGGCGCGGCGACCGGTTGTTGTTTCGTAAACTGAGTTTCACCTTGGGAGAAGGCGACGCGCTGCATATCACCGGCGCGAATGGCACGGGCAAGACGACTTTGATGCGCGCCTTGGCTGGGTTCACCACGCCTTTTGCTGGCGAAGTGTCACGCGAAGGCGAGCTTGGCCTGCTGGATGAGCGCCCTGCCCTCGACCCCGATCTACCCTTGGGCAAGGCCTTGGGTTTCTGGAACGCGGTTGATGGCGGCGGCGACCCGTCGCAAGTCTATGGCAAGCTGGGCTTGAGCAATCTGTTGGAGGTGCCGGTGCGGTATCTTTCGACCGGGCAAAGGAAACGCGCAGGCCTCGCCGCATTGATGGGGCGCAGCGTTCCGATCTGGCTTCTGGATGAGCCATTGTCGGGGCTTGATACCGCAGCGATCGAGACGGTCACCCGGCTGATCGAGGGTCATGTGAAAGGCGGCGGGTTAGCGCTCATCGCCTCGCACCAGAGGTTGGAAATAGAGGGTCTGCAAACGCTGGAGCTCGGCGATTATGTACCAGCCCGCGCGGTGGAGGAGGAAGAATGATCGGGACGCTGTTGAAGCGCGATCTCGCCAAGTTCTTCCCCTTCGCGGGCGGCGGGGCAAGCCTGCCTGTGATGTTCTTCATCGCGGTTGCCATGCTCTACCCCTTTGCGGTGGGGCCGGACGTCAACATCCTGTCGCGCACCGGCGGCGGGGTGGTGTGGATTGCAGCATTGCTCGCTGCGATTCTACCGCTGGAAAAACTGGTGGCGAGCGACATCGAGCTGGGCTTCTTCGACCAGCTGCGGCTGCGCGGGCTGACAGAGGAAATGATGATGGCAGTGCGGCTGATCGCGCATTGGTTAAGCTTTGGCCCGCCGCTGATCCTTGCAACCTTTCCTACTGCGGCTCTGCTGGCTATCGACGGGCCGACTTTGCATTTGCTGCTGCTGGGCCTCCTCGCAGGGACACCGGGTCTGGCAGCGATTGGCCTTATGATAGCCGCTCTCACCGCAAGCCTTCGCGCAGGCGCTGCATTGTCGGGATTGCTGATGGTTCCGCTGGCCCTACCGATTCTGATCTTCGGCGCAGGCGCATTGGCAAGGCAGGATGGCGCAAGCTTGGGCTTTGTCGCGGCGATCAGTTTGGGACTGGTGGCGATGGCGCCGTTCGCGGCAGGCGCTGCGATTAAAGCCGCGCGGGAGGTTTGATCGTAGCTTTGCGACGATGAAAGCACCCGAAACCCACAGGCAGGCAAACCTCCTGCTCGCCCGCATCGCATTTGGCCTCGTGGCGTTCAGCCTTGTGGCTTTCGCGCTAAAGGCCGCCGCGCACACAGAGGTCCAGACGCGCTACACACCGCTTGTCATCATCCACGGCGTCTCGATGTTGGCATGGATGGGTTTGCTCGGGAGCCAGGCTTGGCTTGCTGCAAACGAGCGGTATTCGCTCCACCGGATGATGGGCAAGTCATCGCTTGGACTTGTCGCAGTGATGACCGTCACCGGCCTTACCTTAGCGGTGAACATTGGCGAGGAATTGGGGCGGATCGAAGTGACCATCGTCAACCTCGCGGCATTTGCGACTTTCCTACCGCTGTACCTTGCCGCTATCCGCTTTGCAGCGCGCAAGGAAATCGCGCGGCACCGCATGGCGATGCTCATCGGAACGCTCGCCTTTATGACGCCGGCCTACGCACGGGTGGTGCAAGTGTTAGAATTGCCGGACCCGCTGGCGATTGCAGTTCAGGTGCCGATAACGGTCGCGATCGCGCTTGGTTTTGACTGGAAGACGCAAGGGCGTTTCACCCGCTCAACGCTGGCCATGCTGGCCTTTTCCATCGCCATTGTCGTGGTGATGGTCGCAAGCCTTCTCCCTCTCATCCTGTGAGAGGCGGGTTGCTTCAATAAGGCGGCTTGTCGCGTCCGGTCGGGCTTTTGGTGAAGATCTCCGTGCCCTCTTCGGTGACCGCCAAGGAGTGTTCGAACTGAGCCGACAAGCTCTTGTCGCGGGTCACGGCGGTCCAGCCATCGTTGAGGACTTTCGCCCATGGTTTGCCAAGGTTGATCATCGGTTCGATGGTGAAGAACATGCCGGGTTTAAGCTCTGGTCCGGTGCCCGCTTTGGCCGCATGGACCACTTCGGGCGCGTCGTGGAACAGGCGACCCAGACCATGCCCGCAAAATTCGCGGACCACGCCGTAGCGGAACTGTTTGGCGTGGGCTTCAATCGCGGCACCAATATCGCCAAGCCGCGCGCCCGGCTTACCCGCCGCCTCGATGCCCAGCATCAGGCATTCATAGGTCACATCGACCAAACGCTTGGCCTTGATCGAAGGTTCGCCAGCGAAGAACATACGGGACGTATCGCCATGCCAACCATCCAGAAGCGGGGTCACATCGACGTTCAGAATATCGCCCTCTTTAAGCACTTTAGGCCCCGGAATACCGTGGCAAATCACATGGTTGATCGAGATACAGCACGAATGGGTATAACCGCGATAGCCGAGCGTAGCAGGCACAGCACCCGCATCCAAAGTCATCTCGCGCACACGGTCGTCAATGCTAGCCGTGGTAATGCCCGGCTCCACCATATCGGCAACCTCATCAAGGATGGTCGCAGCAAGGCGGCCAGCGGCACGCATGCCTTCAAAGCCTTCTTCGGTGTGCAGTTTGATAGTGCCGTCGCGGTAGACGGTGTCATTGCTTGTCACGAGTTGGTATTCAGTCATGCTGGTCCATATAGCGGCCTGCTCACAAGATTGCGAGCGCCTGATTACAGACAAAAGCGCGTGACAAGCTTGCCCCTTGCCAGCAATAGGAAAACATGACTGAAATTAATGACCTGATCCAGGCAGACCGTGGGCAAGATGCGGTTGCTATCCACCTGATTACCAAGGCTGGCTTTGAAGCTTTCGCCAAGGGGCTTAGCGCTGGCCAGCATGCAAGCCTGAAGGCGCAAAAGTTCGAAGGCGATGCTGGCAGTGTTGGCATTGTGCCGGATGGCGATGGCTTCTTTGCCGTTGGCGGGGTCGGTGATCCGGCAAATCTGGGAAGCTATTGTCTGGCGGCCCTTGCGACAAACCTGCCTGAGGGGACGTATCGTCTGGTGGACGCACAGCCTGATGACGCTGTGTTTGGCTGGCTCACCGCGCACTATCGCTTTACCCGGTATAAGGCAGAGGAAAACCCCGTTGGTCCGCGCATTTTGTTGACAGAGCAAGTGGGTCGAATGTCCGGCTATGTCGCCGAGGCTCAGGCTGAAATGCTGGTGCGCGATCTGGTGAACACGCCTGCTGAAGACATGGGACCTGCCGCGCTTGAGGCCGAGTTCAAGAAGCTTGCCAAAGAGCATGGCGCGGACCTTAAAGTAACGCGCGGCGACGAGCTTGAGCAAGGCTATCCCATGGTCCACGCCGTAGGGCGCGCTGCGGCTCGTAAGCATGACCCGCGTATTCTGCACCTCGAATGGGGAGCGAAAGACGCCCCGGTTCTGGCGATTGTAGGCAAAGGTGTGTGTTTTGATTCAGGCGGTCTTGATATCAAGCCGGCTGCTGGAATGCGGCTTATGAAAAAAGACATGGGCGGCGCAGCGCACGCGATTGCACTGGCGGGCCTTATCATGGGCGCAGGGCTCAAAGTGCGCCTGCATCTGCTGGTCCCAGCGGTGGAAAATGCGATTTCCGGTCCGGCTTTTCGCCCCGGCGATGTCCTGCCCAGCCGCAAGGGTTTGACGGTTGAGATCCACAACACCGATGCCGAAGGGCGATTGATCCTTGGCGATGCTTTGACCCGCGCAAGCGAAGAAAAGCCGGAGCTTATTATCGACTTTGCGACACTTACCGGCGCTGCTCGCGTGGCGCTTGGCCCGGATTATGCCGCGATGATGGCACGGCGCGATGAAACGGCCGATGCGCTGATCAAGGCAGGCCGCGCCAATGGGGATGAACCCTGGCGCCTGCCCCTGCCCGACGCCTACCGCGAATATCTCAATTCCGACATCGCAGACATCGTGAACGCGCATTCCAACCCCTATGCAGGCGCAAGCGTTGCGGGGCTCTTCCTTGACCGATTTGTCGAGGAAGGCATCGACTGGGTCCACTTTGACACCTTTGCATGGCGCCCTTTCCCCAAACCGGGCCGTTCCAAAGGCGGCACAGCCTATGGCCTGCGGGCCTCGTGGCACATGCTTAAAGAGCGATTTGGCAGCTAAACTTGCCGACACGCGTGAGTGTGTCTAAGCGCGAAACACGATCGGGCCCGGAACCGGGAGCCTCAAGGAAAGCAATTGCGAATGAGCGGTAAGACCCGCCAAGAACACGAGTATACAGTGCCAAGCGGTGATCTGGGCCTTAAGGGCCCGGTGAAAACGCCTGCGCCTGGTACACTCGCGCTTCGCGGTGATCTTGCGCATATTGCTTTGGCCGGCACGCATCTGGCCGCGCATTATGTCATCCCGCATATCTGGACTGTTGGTGAGGCGGGCGTCGATGTAATGCAAAACACCCGCGATGACAGCCCGATTGTGACCCGGTTTGAAGCGGGCACTTTGGTCGAGGTCATCGACGTCTCTGGCGACTGGATTTGGGGGTGCTTGGGTCCACAAGGTCCAAGCGGTTACATGAAAGCCGCAAAGCTGATTTCGCCATGACACACCGGATATTCATCGACGGAGCCGCCGGCACCACCGGCCTTGAAATCCGCGACCGGTTAAAGGATCGCGAGGAATTTGAGCTGATCGTCTTGGACGATGCGCAGCGCAAGGATGTATCGGCGCGCCAAGAGGCTTTGTATGAGGCGGATGTGGCAGTCTTGTGCCTGCCCGATGATGCAGCGCGCGAGGCGGTAAAGCTCGCGGAAGGGTCGAATACACGGATCATCGACGCGTCCAGCGCGCACCGTGTGGCGGATGGGTGGACCTATGGTTTTCCTGAGCTTATCGGGCATGACAAAATCGCAAACGCCAAGCTTGTGAGCAATCCCGGATGCTATCCAACGGGGTTTCTGGCGCTTGTTGCACCGCTTGTGCAGGCGGGCGAGCTACCAGAAATCTGGCCTTACACTGTAAATGCTGTGAGCGGATATTCTGGTGGTGGCAACGCGCTGATTGAGCGGTTCAAAGCCAATCCGGACATCGCATTCCGAACTTATGGGCTTTCGCTTGAGCATAAGCATCTGCGGGAGATGCAACGCTACGCTGGCCTCTCTAGTGCGCCACTATTCAGCCCAAGTGTCGTCCCAGCCTATCGAGGCATGCTGGTTGAAGTGCCGGTGCCATTCTCTGAGATGCTCCGGTTTAGCGAATTGAAAGATCGGGTCGAAGCGACCCACGCCTACGATTTATGGGTCGAGCTTGAGTGGTTTTTTAAGCGCAGCGATGTCGTTAAGGTGACCCCGTTCGCAGAGAAGCCAGCCGAACTTCTCCTTCGCGATTGCACTGATGCAAATGATGGCATGACTTTGACGGTGTGCGGTGACCAAGCTGGCACGCAAGCCCGCCTGATCGCCCGCCTCGATAACCTTGGCAAAGGCGCTTCTGGGGCTGCCATCCAGAACCTCAACATCATGTGCGGTTTAGAGGAAACCACAGGGCTTCGGCTCTGAACTAGGTTGCAACACGTAGCCCGTCTGCCCGTTTATTGGGCAGGTCCGCCCGCCCATTAGGCACAGCTGGCAAGTGTTGATAAATTGCTGCGTTTAACGTGCCCCTACGGAATGATCCTTGCGCAGAGCGCTCAATCAGCTACCCAAGTGTAACAATGCCTTGGCATGATTCTTGATAGACGTGAGGTCAAGAAAGAGCGCCTTGGCAACCACCGATCAAGGCGCAAACGGGAAAACACTTAACGTGAAAAAGATCGAAGCGATCATCAAACCCTTCAAATTGGACGAAGTGAAAGAAGCGCTCCACGAAATCGGCGTCTCTGGCATCACCGTCACCGAAGCGCGCGGATTTGGCCGTCAGAAGGGGCACACAGAGCTGTATCGCGGCGCTGAATATGTCGTCGACTTTCTGCCCAAGGTTAAGCTCGAAGTCGTCGTCACCGATGATCAGGCCGAACGCGTGGTCGAAGCGATTGCTGGCGCTGCGCAAACAGGCCGGATCGGCGATGGCAAGATTTTCGTCAGCGACATCGCAAGCGCACTGCGCATTCGCACAGGCGAGACAAACGACGACGCGATCTGATTACCACCTACACTACGCGCCAACACCCTAAGAGGTCAGGCGCACCTCTCGAACAATAACAAACAGCTGGAGTACACAATCATGGCGACCGCAAAAGACATCGTAAAGCGCATCAAAGACGAGGAGATCGAATGGGTCGATCTTCGCTTCACCGATCCCAAAGGCAAGTGGCAGCACCTTTCGATGTCTGCTGTCGTCATGGACGAAGATGCCCTTGAAGACGGCTTGATGTTTGATGGCTCTTCAATCGCAGGTTGGAAAGAAATCAACGAAAGCGACATGATCCTGAAGCCTGATCTCGACGCGGTTTACCCTGACCCGTTCAGCGCAACCCCGATGCTCAGCATCTTCTGCAACATTATCGAGCCCTCCGATGGTCAGCTTTACGGACGCGACCCGCGCTCAACCGCGACACGCGCCGAAGCGTATCTGCAGTCCACGGGGATTGGTGACACGATCTATGTCGGGCCAGAGCCAGAGTTCTTCATGTTCGACGATGTGCGTTTCGAAGATGGTTATGCAGGGTCTGGCTTTGCGATTGACGATATCGAGCTGCCAACGAACACCGGCAAAGAATACGAAATGGGCAATATGGGTCACCGCCCACGCGCAACCGGCGGTTACTTCCCCGTAGCGCCTGTCGATAGCGCCATGGACATCCGGGCCGAAATGGTTTCGACGATGCAGGAAATCGGCCTTTCCATGGACAAGCACCACCACGAAGTGGCCGCAGCGCAGCACGAGCTGGGCATCACCTACCAAACACTGACCAAGTCGGCTGACCACGTGCAAATCTACAAGTACGTGACCCAGCAAGTCGCACACGCATACGGCAAAACCGCGACCTTTATGCCAAAACCGATCAAGGGCGATAACGGTTCGGGCATGCACAGCCACATGTCGATCTGGAAAGACGGCAAGCCGACTTTTGCGGGCAATGAATATGCTGGGCTGTCTGAAAGCTGCCTTTACTACATCGGCGGCGTGATCAAGCACGCGAAGGCACTGAACGCTTTCACCAACCCGACCACCAACAGCTATAAGCGTCTGGTGCCGGGCTTTGAAGCGCCTGTACTGCTTGCATATTCGGCTCGCAACCGTTCGGCCTCCTGCCGCATTCCTTATGGTGCAGGCGAAAAAGCCAAACGCGTTGAGTTCCGCTTCCCGGATCCTCTTGCGAACCCGTACCTCGCATTCTCAGCTCTGCTTATGGCGGGCCTTGATGGGATCGAAAACAAGATCCACCCTGGCGATGCGATGGATAAAAACCTTTACGATCTGCCACCAGCAGAACTGTCACAGGTTCCAACTGTTTGCGGATCGCTTCGTGAAGCTCTCGAGGCGCTTAAAGCAGACCATGACTTCCTGCTTAAAGGCGAGGTCTTCTCGAAAGATCAGATCGAAGCGTATATTGAACTCAAGTGGGAAGAAGTGATGCGGATGGAAACGACGCCATGCCCAGTTGAGTATGATATGTATTACAGCTCGTAAGCAATACGGCGGCGCTTGGCGCTCAAGCATAAACAAAAGGGGCTGGCCGCATGGCTGGCCCCTTTTGCTATCCGGCCTCGCGCTTCTCGATCAAGGAACGCCCAACCGCCAGTGCATTGCGCAAATCCAGCGCGCTGATCGGTTCTGAAAAAAGGTACCCTTGAACCAGTTCAGCTCCGGCGCGCTTTGCCATCAATAGAGCAATTTCATCCTCAACCCCTTCAAGAAGGCAGTTGACGCCCAGCACGCGGGCCATCCCGACGAGCGAAGCGAGGACCTTCTCCGCCATAGGGTCGCTTGGGTCTTCGATGAAGGAGCGATCGACTTTCAATCGTGTGATCGGAAGCGAGCGAAGGTAGCTGAAGTTGGAATAGCCGGAGCCAAAGTCATCAAGCGCAATCGAATAGCCTGCATCCGCCAAACGCATCAGGTTGGCCGTAGCCTTCTGGAGATCGGCCATCATCGCGGTTTCGGTAACTTCAAATTCGATCAAAGAAGCGCAGATTTCGTGTCGCTCAATCAATTCGATGATCTGTTCAATCGCAGAATCAGACATAAGATCGTGCGCCGACAGGTTGATGGATATGGGGAGCTTGTTGCTCCACCCGCGCAGCTCATCCAAAGCCTTCTGGACAACCACAAGGGTGATATTTGTTACAAGACCGCTTTCCTCAGCAATCTTGATGAAACGGTCGGGCGGAATTGTCCCAACGGCCGGGCTGGTCCAACGGGCTAGCACCTCGGCACCGACCACCGCATTGTCGCCCAGTCGGACCTGAGGCTGAAACACGACCGAAATCTCGCCTGCAAGGTCTGCACCGCGCAGCGCCGTTTCAATTTCAAGGCGTATTTTGGCTTCGGCCTCATGCTCTTGGTCAAACAGCACAACCTGGTTCTTGCCCTGCTTCTTTGCGACCATCAAAGCATAATCGGCATTGCTGATTTGCGCATCTGAGGGGAGGGACGGATCGAACTGGACGCACCCGGCTGAGCATGAAACACGCACCTGGCGCCCTTCAATCACATAAGGCTGAGCCAGTTCGCGAAGGAGCTCGGTGCTACGATCGCGCAGATCATCCACATTCGCAACGCCGGTCACGATCATGTTAAACTCATCGCCGCCCATCCGGCTGACATGTGCGCCAGTCTTCGCAAAATCACGCAACCGGTCCGCAATTGCGATAAGCAGAAGGTCGCCCGCCTTGTGTCCGTGCACATCATTCACCGCTTTGAAGCCATCAAGATCGAGCAGCACCAGCCATGTGTCACCAGCGGTATTCGCGCCCGCTTCATCGCCCTCAGCCGCATTCACAACGCCTTTAAGCGCTGAAAAAAATGCGCGACGGTTTGGCAGCTTCGTCAAGCTGTCCGACAGTGATTTTTCGCGCATTTCGGAGCCTAAAGCCATCGCATCGGACAGTTCCACGCGCGCTTTTTCATTCGCATCAGATATCCGCGAGATTGCCTTTCGCAGGTAAAATGCGATTGCGAGCGAAGACATCGCCGCCCCGAAGGTCAGGTAGCCAAATGCGCTCAACGTTGCGGCATCAAGCCTGTCAACAAAAGAGAACATGGCCATGAGCGCGATCGCAATTGCCACCAGCGATTGCCGGAAAGTTGGGCTGGCCAATGCAAACAGCATGGATGAAATAATGAAATATGTAAGCTTTTCAGGGATGAAACCGATTTCAAGAGCGAGCCAAACGTTTCCAACCACAAGCAGGTTCATACCGAGCAATAAAGCTTCGGTCGTCGGTTCGTCCTGCGGCTGGCGCATTCGCCAAGCCCCAAAGATTGCAAAGCAGGTCGCCATAAATGTGGCTGATTGAAGCGTTAGGAAATCGCGACCGGCGTCCATGCTGAGCCAATTCAGCCCAAGCATGATCGTGTAATAGAGCGCATAGACCACAAAATAGCCGCGCAGGATCGGACGATAGATTTCCCCCAGCGACGACTGGGTCAAATCATTTGCGCCCCTAGATGCGGAATTTGCCTGCAAAAAGCCCATACTTCAGGGTTTTAAGGATGACCCCTTAACATCGGGTTTTCTTTTTCGCGGTTTTAGTAGGACGGGTTGAAGTATTTCGGCGCTGCGCCAAAAGACAAAGGGCCCCAACCGCATCGCTACAGTTGAGGCCCTTCGCTTTCTCGCCCATTTAAACGGGGCTTAATCACCTCGATCAGCGAGCACCGATGCGCTCTACCGGACCATCGAATGTAGGCACTGACATCACAAACGGATCGGTCGGATAGCCAATCGCTTGCTCTTCCAACATACCGATGGCGATTTCCTCACCCATGCGCACGCTGTCGAAATAGTCGGTGAAATAGTGAACACCGGCCATATTGCGCCCAATCGAAATGTTTGCGGCAAGCTTGTTGAGCTCCCCTTCAAGGGTAAGCGGACATTTGGCCTTCTTGGCCTCAATCTCTTTGCCATCGTTGATGGTCTCATACTGGATGAAATCGACCTTTTTCGCGCCTTCGAGCTGCTCGCTTGTATACCAACCGACCACGCCATCGCGCCGCGCAAGCATGGCGGAGGTGTCGAAGAACGCTTTGAGGATCGTCACACAAGCACCAGCAACCGTCGCATGGCCTGCACCATAAGCGGGATGCATCGGTGACCCTTCGGCAAAGGCCATTGGCAACAGGACAGTATCGGCTGCCTTACGCGGCGCAGGTATCGTCCGGTTGTGTTTGTTGATCGCCTTCAAAGTTGGCTTCAATTCCTCAACAGCCTGCGTGAGGCAACCACATACAGCCGGGTAAGCCTTCTCGATAGCTGTCGCCTTCTCCAGCCGCGCTGCAAACGCTTCGGGGCGCAGGCGAATATGCGTGTTGAACTTCTGGAACCGGACCGCCTTCAACGCACGGGTCGCGATTTCAGTCACCAGCGTCAAAATGTGCGGACCTCCGTAGAGAGCAAAGCCACCGGAATTGGTCGGCATCGTATCGCCATTGGCGGCGTTTGTGAGCACATTGAAACCTGACGCTCCAGAAAGATTATCGAACGCCGGGTCAAATGGAGCACCACTCGAAAGCAGGATCAGACACGCATTGAGATATGCCTGATAGAGCGCATCAAAGTGCACATATGTCGCCAGATCCCGGGGTGTATGGATGAAGCGATAGTTTTGACCTGCAAGGTTTTGCCCACCTTGTGAGCCGTTGGCCGCATTGACATTAAAGCCTTGCTGCACCTCCAGATAATCGCCGAAATCGACCATATAGTCATCTTTTTCAGGCGCGGCTGGAACGCGTTGATCGATCAATTGCGCGCCGTACAGGATCTTGCCTTGATCCACATCGAATGTGCCTGTGCGATCACGATTTCCTATCAACAAGAATTGCGAAACATAAGGTCCCTCGACAACGCCAGGCGAAGCTCCGCGGAATACGGTTTGCCGGTCGAGTTTACCGTTGGCATCGGTCATGCGGGGCCGCCCTGGAAAGCCTTCTTTGGCATAGGGCAAATCATTCAACCGCTTGATCGAATCGGTGAGTGACGGGCTTGGCCCTTTATTGTCGAATTGAGGGAATGGCACATCGCGTAGCAGCGCCAGTTCATAAACTTCCGCCATTTCAAAGTTCAGCTCATCGCTGCACAATGCCGGAGCCGGTGCCATAGTCACCGCCTGAGCATCTGGGCCTTCGAGATCGAAAACCAGCCCCGCTGTGGGCGCTTCCCACTGACGGCGCCCAAGCTTCTTGTTTGTGGGAACGGGCACGCGGGTGGTGAAGTCTTCGATCACCCCATTGTCAATGGCCCGTCGCAGAGCCTCGAAGTGGTTCTTGTCTTTGATGAGCCCTGTGGCGGGATCATGATCGAGCCCCTTGGTAAAGCTCATCAGATACTTGGACGAGGCATACTTCTGCTCATCGCCATTGGCTTTGTGATCAGGATGATCGCGGTTGAACGCAAGATCTGCGGCATCTACTCTGAAACGCCGGGATTCAATTCGTCTATCATTATTTGGCATCGGGTCCTCCATTATAGTTATGCAGCTGACCCGTTCTTTTTTGTATTGTGATATTGCGATTCGGAGGCGACGTAATGTGAATTTTGCACATTTTTTGATTATGCGGGCAAATTCGAATTCAAATTATTATATCCATTTGACTTATTTTTATTTGAATTGCGTTTAACGCATATTCCAAAACAGACATGAATTTGTTCGATACTTTCTGCTGCACAAAGTCCGTAAGCGTTGAAAGATCAAAGAAAAGCCCACGCAAACCGGGTTTGCGCGGGCTTAAAACTGGGCGGGGTTGTTAGCTTACCGAACTTTCAGCATCCCGCGCCGGCCTGCTGCAATAAAAGTTGCAATTAGCACCATCGCGTAAAAAGCGCTGAGCACATCAAGGGGCGCGGGAGCGGCGATATATCCGGCATGCGCAAGAGCGCTCCATCCGCCAAGGAACACAAAAACCAAGCCGTAGGACCAGTTTCCAGCCTCCCGATTGACTGCCATCATAAGCTCATCCGAAGCGCCATAAGAGCGCACAACAAAGTAGACGCCAAGAGCGTAGAACACACCAGCAGCGGCAAGCGATATTGCAGGAGTGAGCACCTCAAACGAACCGCTCAGCGCCAAAAACAAAAGGGCTATTCCCCATAGCCCCATGGCATAGCTTGATTGGAGCAACATGGTGCGCTGCTCGCGAAGCTCATCAGCATCTTCAACATTGAGCAGCTTGGCGCCAGCAGAAGGCATCATCGTACCCCCGCCTACAAACACACTCAGCAACACATAAAACGCACCAATGAGAGTGGCGATCTCAGCTGAAGTGGAAAGCCCGGTTTCGCCGAGGCCATCGGCAAACTGCCCGACACCAATTGCGAGCGCAAAGCCGGTTATACCGCCAAGGGTAAGCGGAAGAGCAAGCTTCCGCAACGTCCCGCCCTTTGGGTTCTCTTTCATTTCAGTCATCATCGCTTGGTTCCCACTGATCGATAAAAAGATCAGGCACGTCCACGCCGAAAAGCTTCGCCATGCGCAGTGCCAGCGGAAGCGAGGGGTCATATTTGTCGGTTTCAACCGCATTGATCGTCTGTCGCGAAACGCCCAGCCGACGCGCCAGTTCGCCCTGGCTCCAGCAGTGTTTTTCACGATGATCTTTAACGCGGTTTTCCAAACCAAAAGTCCCCTTACGGCGATTCGTGCCTGTAAAGAGGTCTTTACTGTAAAGGGTTCTTGTCAGTCAGGAGCTCTTGTCATCTGGCGGGACTGCTGACCAGATTGCCTTGCGTATATTCTCTCGTCCTTGCGCGGGCAGATTTACGCGCCACCGTCCGGTCGATCTCACTTGCCAGACGTGTTGCAGGCTGAGGATGTCCTAGCAAGTACCCTTGCCCATAACGACACCCCATCAAGGCGAGAAGATCACGCTGAACCTGTGTCTCAATACCTTCTGCAATCACATCAATTTCAAGGCTTTGGGCCATCGCAATCATCGCCTGAACGATAAGACGAGATTGGTGATCTGAGTTGATTACCCTTACAAAACTGCGGTCAATCTTGACGATATCGATTGGAAAATCACGCAGGTGCGTAAGCGATGAATACCCCGTCCCAAAATCATCGAGCGCAATCTTCATCCCGGCCCTTTTAAGGTCGCTAAGGACTTGTCGCGCTGTGTCATTGTCGTTCACCATGAGCATGGTTTCAGTGACTTCAAGGGTCAGCGATGCCGGATCAATCCCTGCATTTGTGAGCTTCTCCAAGAGATTTGGAACATAGTTCTGGCTGAGTAAGTCGGCTTCATTGGCGTTTAGGCTGATTGAACCAAGCGTGCTTATATGGCGTGCAATGTCCGGGAAGTCGGTACAAATGTTGGAGACCATAGTATTGCCGACTTCGCGCGACACATGCGGATCGACAATCGCTGGCATGAGATTGCTTGCAGTCAGCTCTGAACCGTCGCGCGCGCTCACCCGCATCAAGGCCTCAAGACCAACCACCTCCTGTGTCAAAAGATCGACGATGGGCTGATAAGCGGCAAACAATCGTCTCGACTGAATTGCGTCACGCACCTCGGTTACCGCTTGAAGCTTGGCTGTGTGCTCCTTCGCATGGGCAGCGTCATAGAAGCTGAGTGTGCCAGATGAGCGCTTCTTTCCAGTGTACATCGCAAGGTCAGCCCGGCGCACGATTTCGCGTCCGCCAATCACCTCGTTACAAATCTCCGCACCAGCCGTTCCATGAATAACCAGCTTTCGCCCGGAAACCTCAAACGGCCTATACACCGTTTGCGACATCAGTTCCCACAAGGCTTCAACGTCTGAGTGTGTCGCCCCGAGAGGAAGAATGAAGACGAATTCATCCCCTCCCCACCGGGCTATGACGACGTCATCTGGCACACTTTCGCGCAACCGGTCGCTCATTTGTCGAAGGACCGCATCGCCAACAAGGTGTCCCAAGGTATCATTGATCGTCTTGAAACCATCCAGATCAATCAACATAACCGCGAGGGTTTGGCCGGTGGCTTCTTGTCGCTTGATTTTTTCGCCCAGGATACGATCAAAGGCATTGCGATTGAGAAGATCGGTTAGACGATCATAATCAGCTGCGCGCTGAAGCGCCATTTTTGCGTAGTGATTTTCGGTAATATCGTGGATGACACCGACCAACCGAGCAGGGTGGTCTGCATCACCTTCGATGGCCTCTCCGCGCGATTGGACGCGCCGGATATTGCCGTCTTGATCCTCTATATCCGCTTCGAATTCAAACGGCTCGCCCTTCTCAATCGCCGCATCAACCATGGCACTGACCCGGTCCCGGTCCTTGGCCGCATATGCGTTGATAGCATCATCGACGCTGATCTTTCGTCCAAGTGGGACGCCATGCATTTCATAGACGCCATTAGACCACGTGAGATCCATTGTCGTAAGATCAATCTCCCACGACCCAATTCGCGCAGCGGTTTCAGCAGCCACAAAGATGCGGTGCGCTTTTTCAAGCGCCGCGTGTTTGTCACGCGCTTGATCTGCAAGGTCAGTCATCTCAACAGTGTGTTTGTGAGCACGCAGGAGATCTTCGACTACGCCCGCAAGCACAATGAGCTTCTCGCGCCTTTTGCCATCAAACTTGGCAGGCTGCGGATCAATGACGGCAAGCGTTCCAATGAGATGCCCATCGGGGCAGTGTACCGAATGCCCAATGTAGGATCGAATGAAAGGAGCACCGGTGACCATAGGGTTATCCGCAAACCGCTCATCCAACGACGCATCTTGAATGTCCAAAATGCAGTTCTGGGCGATGGCGACGGCGCAAAACGCATGCTCGCGTCTGGTCTCTTCAGCGTCCAATCCCACGCGCGACAAGAACCACTGCCTGTTCTCGTCCACCAATGAAATGACTGAAATCGCGCTGTCGAACAGGACCGAGGCAAGCTTTGTGATGCGGTCAAACATCGCCAAAGGAGGGCAATCAAGCAGCTGCAAGGCATGGAGCGCTGCAAGGCGCTCTTTTTCTGTGTCAATGAAATGTAAGCCCATGCCTCTTCTAAACTGTCCTCGCTCTTCCGCCCGACTGCATTACAGGGCCTTAGATACTTGAGGGTTGATTTCCGGTAGCACGAGCCTCGCGCTAATTACGCAGACCCAAGGCAACACTCTGGCAAGAAATTGCTTAAAGCGTTTTCCTACTTATCCATGTTGTGACTAATCAGATGGCCTCGCCATTCGCGAATCGACCCCGAGGTAACCCATATGTCCGACGTTTCCCCGCGCCCAGCGCAACGCAAACCCGTCTTCGATCTTGTTCGCCAGCTCTTGGGCCGCAAGTTCCGCCAGTCTGAAGTGGACCGTCTGGATGACGCGCTTGATGCAAGTCTTTCTGGCTCCAGCAAACCTTCTCAAAGCGCAAAGCGAACCATTGGGCCGCGCGGTACTGAGCTGATCAAAAGGTTTGAAGGCTGCGCTCGGCTAAGGCGCGACGGCATGGTCGAAGCTTATCCCGATCCCGGCACTGGCGCTGAACCCTGGACGATTGGATGGGGCGCAACCGGCAAAGGGTTTGAAACCGATGAGCCAATTGGCCCCGGCACGTTGTGGACACAGGCGCAATGCGATGCTCGCCTTGCAAGCGATTTGATAATCTACGCCAAGGACGTAGCGCGCGCGATCGGAGATACGCCGACCACTCAAAGCCAATTCGATGCAATGGTCAGCTTTCACTACAACACAGGCGCCATTCACAAGGCCACCTTGACCCGCAAACACAAGGAAGGTGATTTCGCAGGAGCCGCTGCTGAATTCGCCCGTTGGAACAAGGCCGGCGGCAGGGTGCTTAAAGGGCTTGTGAACAGACGCCGGGAAGAAGCCCGTCTTTACAACGAGGGTTAGGGTCAGAACCTTAATAGTCGCGGCTGATTTCAGCCAGAACGCTGTCACGCCCAATCGTTGTCACACTGCCCAAAAGAGCAAGCCAGCTGGTAATGCGATATTCGACCTGCGTTGCGCTATACCCCTGCCCATCGGTCACCAGTTCGACATAAACACGTCGGCCCAGGTTCTTCCCCAAGGCAACACCAGTGCCGCGCCCCAGTGCCGGGTCTGCGCTCACAATTCTCAGCTGATCAAGCCCAATGGAACGGCGCAATTTGCCTATGGGGTCAAGCCCGCTGCCACCGCCCTGCAATGCCGCGAGAGCCGCGCCCAATTGGATGGCGTCAGTGGCAGAAAGCGAAGTCACTGAACCACCGAACAACAGGCGCGACAAGATCTCTTCTTCGGGTAGCGCTGGAATTGATGAGAAGGCAATCTGCGGGGTCTGTGCGTTGCCGGTGATGTCGATGGTCACATCTGTCCCGTTGGCGCTTGACTGTGCTTGAATATCAAGCCGGGGATCGATGGGCCGGTTCGCATCAAATTCGATCCGCCCCTCGGTAAGTTCAAAGCGCGTTCCGGCAAAGCGATAATCGCCGCGAACAAGGCGCGCTTCGCCCCCAATGCGCGGGTCGTTCACCGTACCGCGCAAGGCAATATTGATACCCCATTCGCTATCAAGGCCAAGCCCATCGACCGCTACCCTCGACGGAGCCTTTGCATCAATCAAATAGCGCCACGCACCGTTTTGCGGTTGAACCGCCTGTGCAGTCTGGATCGCCCTGCCCGTTTCGCGGGTTGGGATCGTGGGAAGGCGTAAATCCTCTGCCGCCACACCCAGCGCCCAGCTCGCCCGGTCCACGCTCACCCGGCCAGCGATAGCCCCGCCCACTCCATCAGACACAATCCTCAGCGGTCCAGAAATCGTCGCTGCCAGCCCGTTTGCATTAAGCAGCTGTGCATTGTTTACCGCCGCCTTGATATCAATGCGCGGCCCGCGCGAGGCAGAGATATCGGCAAGGTCCACGGTCCCACTTCCACTCACAGTCCCGCCGCCATTTGTCACACCGGAGATGCGAGTCAGTTCAAGCTGAGACCCCTCGAACCGGCCACGAGCGGAAACCTCCCTCAAATCTGTCCCCGATACCGCGCTTTGCAGCCTTAGATTGTCGCTCGACAAATTGCCCACAATGCGCGGCGCTTCGAGCGTTCCGGTTGCGCTTGCCTGAACATTTAGTGGCCCGGTCAAATCGAACACTTCAATCGCCAGCAATCGCCACAAGGCCTCTGCTGCGCCGTCATATCCAAGCTTTGCATTGAGCTGCCCGCGCATGATTTTCTGGCTCAAGGTCTGGCCGCTAAGCGGGGCGCGGTTCAGCCCGCTGATCCTTGCATCGACCCGCCCCAATCGCTCGCCGCCTTCGGTAAGACGCGCGCCAACGGCAAGCTCACGAGCAGACAAATCTGCGACCGCAAACACATCAATCGGGCGCGAGGAAAGGATGAGGCCCGATCGGGTAAACTCATCGATCTTGATCCGCGCATTGCCTGTCGCAGGCGCGCCTTTGTTTTGGGCAAATTCCACAACGCCTGACAATAATCCGCCCAGCCCCAAGTCTGCACCAGCAAGATCAGCAAGGCGCAAAGGCATCTTTGAAAAGTGCGCTTCGATCTGCGTGTTGTCACCGCCAAGCTGCCCCTCGAGCAGCGTATATCCGCGAGCAAACCCGATCTGAGTGCGAGCCAGCGAATACCCGCCCCCATCCAGAGCCGTCAGGACGGCCCGCCGGGGCATAGTTATAGGCCTACCGCCATATTCTCCTTGCGCGATAAGAGCGATCTGGCGCGGCGAGAAATCGCCATCAAGTTTGAGCTGGAACCGGTCTGCACGCCGACCTGCAATCGATGCTTGAAGGTCACCGCTGCCGTCGATGATCTGCGCTTTTGCGTTAAATGCGTGAAGCCGGAGCGCGCCATATTCGAGCCCGCTTCCAGCAACCGTACCTTCGATACGGCTCGAATTTGCGCCATCAGTTCCGCCAAAAACACCGCTTGCATTCACGTCTGCAAATTCGAGGGCGACGGGAAAATCACCGCCAAACCGCGCGCCGCGCGATGTGAGGTCAAGGTCAAACCCTTGCGCTCCGCCCGAGGCCGGAGACAGCGCGATAGTCCCGTTGATCCCCCCTCCGTTTAGCGCCAGATTACCGTTAATCGCCCGTTCTCCCAAGATCAGCGCTCCGGTCACATCCGTGCGGTAAATGCGCAAGGTTTCGACACCAATGCGGGTGGGGCCATCTTGGGGAAGTTCCAGGGCGATAGCGCCCTCAAACGGGCCGAGCAGCGACCCGCCTGCGACATCAATCGCAAAGCCATCACCATCAGGCGCAATCCCAAGTGCCACGTCCTTCAAACCTGCTGCGGGATATGGGTCAGCAAGCACCAAATCGGCGCGAAGCCCCTCATTTGCGATCTCAGCATCGAAGTCGAAGGCCCCGTATTGGGTGTGGGTCCCTGCCCCTGAAAGCGTGGTGCGCGTGCCTACGATCCGGCTGTCGAGACGGGCATTCAGTCGCTCGCTTTCCAATACCACATCGCGCAGCACAATCGGGCTTTGCGCGCCCATTCCAAGGCTTCCCTTAAACCGGACACTTTCGCCCGCGATGGTGGCGATGGAGGCGTTGTCAAACTGGCTTGCAATGCCGGCGATGTTGGTGCGCACGCTCCACGGAAAACCGCTCCCAAACTTGGCGAGCACTTTGGCATCGGCTGTGACAAGCCCAACATTCTCAAGTGCAAGGGCGCGCGCTTTGATCGGTCCAGCGATTGCAAAGGCACCGTTTGCCAGATCGCCGCGAAAGGTAAGCTCGCCCTCTAAATCGGGAAAGACGATCTTGGTATTGTCAGCCGCAAGATCACTGCCGATCACGGTCAGCATTCCTTGTAGCTCACCGCCAACAAGCCGCTCATCGATAACCGAATTGCCGGTCAAGACACTTTGGGTAGTGGCGGAAAGCGGGAAGCGCAGTGTTTCCCCATCGAAGGTCGCCGTACCTGCCTGCGCAAGGCGGGAAATCGTGACCGTTTCGCCAATTATCAGCGCCTCAATGTTGAGCTTGTGTTCCACCTCCAGATCTCTGAAAGGACCATCGACCAGCGCGGTAAGCCTTCCCCCCTGAAGTTGAATAGTGGGCGCGAACCAGTTGGGGTCGCGTATATCCATGCCGACGTTAAAATCGTCCGCTCGATTGCCAGCCAAATCAATTGCGCCTTTGCCGCGCAAATCCAGTGTATTGCTGACTGCGGCCACTCGGCCATCGAAGACGCTATCTTCAAGGGTGCCAGTCATCGCCAAAGCAACGCCCCCCGCGAGCGTCCTTCCCAAGGTGGAATTTGGCGCAAGAGTGGGAGTAACCTTACCCAAAAGGCCAAATTGCCCGCCATCATTGGTCAGTTCAAAGGCGGCGACCCGCTCGCTTGGTGCTGTTTCTTGCAGAGGGCCAGAAGGTGCGGCTTGGCGCTTGACCACAGCGTGTCCGAGCCATTTTGACCAAGTTCCCTCACCCTGTACGCGCGCTGTGTAAGCTGCACCAAGACCCGAGAGCATTGCGATGGGTCCATCTTCGGCGGCGGAATAGTCAAGGCCCAGATCAAATCGGTCACCGTCCGGTTCTGCATCCAGCAGAAATTCAATGCGGTCTTCCGGTCCCAAGCGCCCTTTTGCATCGACAAGTGCGCGTCCTTTTCGGATATCGACTTTCGCCCCAAAATCGACCCGCTGCGCTTCTTCGCCGGCAAGCCCCGGTGCAAGTGTGAGATTGTCTATTTCAAACGCATCGATCCGGATGTCGAAGTCGGGCAGGAACGGCGCATCTGGATCACCGGGGAGGAGTTCGGGCAAACGCTCCAACCGCCCGCGCCGCGCCGTGAGTTCACGAACATCGATGCCGCTCCAAAGCCATGCAAGCGGGCGCCAATCCAGTTCTACAACGGGAATTCTCAGAAACGCGCCCTTGGGGTCTTTGAGTATGACATCATGCAGAATCGCCTCTTGATAGATGTCGCCCTCGATACGGCCCACTTCAAACCGCAAACCCGAAGCAGGTGCGGCATTGGCGATCTGGTCAGCGACAAACCGCTTCCCGATCGGAGAGGCCAGAAACATGGCTGCAAGCACGAGGGGGGCGAGCACGATGAAAAGCACCCAACCAAGCCGCTTGGCCCATACCCTTTTGCGGGTCGCCTGGCGTGTGTCACCAGTTGGCGTTTCGCCCGCTAGCGTTTCGCCGGCTGGTGTGCCCTCCACCTCGGCCATCAGAACGCCTGCCCAAGGCTGACATAGACAACCACAGGCGCATCTGTCGGAGCAGGATTGAGGGGCACGCCAACATCCACACGGATCGGCCCGAAGCTTGTCTTGTACCGAATGCCTATCCCGGCGCCTGCACGTACGACGTCGAAATTGGGACGAGCTGCGCTTGAGATTGAGCCCAGATCGAAAAACGGCACGACTTCAATTGCGCCGTCGAGGAAACCGGTTGGGATACGCGCTTCAACGGCTGCTTCGAGAAGGGAGCGCCCGCCTTCAGGTTCGTCGAACGCGTTGCGCGGGCCGATGGCTTGAAAACCATATCCGCGAACAGAACCGCCACCGCCGGAATATAGCCTGCGCGATGGTGCAACATCCAGCAAGTCCGCGCCTACGACCGTTGCTGCTGCCACGCGCGCGGCGATCACGGTGCCGCCCACCGGCTGGTAATAGCTCGCATCAACCCGGGCCCGAAGATAGGGCGAGTTTTCGCTCAAGCTGCGGGAAAATTCCGGCTCTGCGAAAAAGGATATGCGGTATCCTTGCCGCGGATCGAGCAGATCGTCGCTTCCATCAATGGTCGCCCGGCCAAAGACACCGGCAATCAGATATTCCTGACGCGGACGCGTTATACCATCGGTGACCCGGTTGCGTTCGTCTGAATAGACAAGCTCAGCACCCAGCTGCCAGCTGAGCGGCTTTTGAAAGAGCAGGTTGGAAACCCGTTCAAACGACCCTCGCAAGGCAACTGTGCGCGCATCGACCGCTTCGGTTTCGATGTCGCTTGCAAATGCATCGACCGAGAGAATCTGATCGCGCCCGCGAAAATTGCTGCGACGGAAGGTCACACTCGCCAATTGTTCGCGCGTACCAACGATACCGCGCAAACGCAGCGCGCCTTCAGGGGGGAACAGGTTGCGATGTTCCCACCCCGCCTCAAGCTTGAAACCATCTTCCGTGCCGTACCCCACAGCGCCCGAAATGGTGCGCAAAGGAGCGCGCTCAATCGCTACATCCAAGGCGACCTCACCCGGCTCATTATCACCAGAAGGCGTCGTGACCGCACGCGGCGTAATCGCGACCGATGAGACAAGCCCAGTCGCCAAAATCGCACGGCGAAGGTCGGCTTGCAGGCTAGTTTTATACAAATCGCCCGGGTCAAAGCGCGCAATGCGCCCCAAGTGACGGCCCGAAAGGAAGTCGGGGTCATCGCTTACCACTTGCCCAAAAACAAATTGCCCGCCCGGATCAACGGGTAATGTCAGATCACCTTCTTCGCGCGAATGATCGATCAGCAAATCGGGTTCACCAAGCTGGCCAAAGGGATAGCCATTTTCGCCCAAAGCCAGACGAAGGCGGCTTTCGCCAGCGACGATTGTGTCGGCATAGACCGGGTCACCAACAGCTATCCCAAAGGCATCAACCAGAGGCGACCGCTTCTCCTGATTGAGCCGGTCAAGTGCGCCCAGATCAACGCGTCCAAAAGTGTATTGCGCCCCGGGAAGCACATCAAAGCGTACCTTGGGATCGCGGTCAGCGGCTGGTTCATCGCCGCGCTCAGCCTCATCAGCGAAACCGCGCCTGCCCCCTGAAAGTTGCCGGATGATCTCGCCACTGTAATAGCCGTAATTGCGTAGCATCGCAGCCAACAGGTCTTCGTCAGAACGCGCCCTTGCCGCAAGCTGGGGCACGGTATCTTCACCTGTACCAAGCGCTTCAATCGCGGACAAAGCGCGGAAGCGGGCAATGAAACGTTCTTCTTCGGGGAACCTTGCGACCTCTGCCGGGAAGGCGAGGATAAGCTGATCGCTGATCTCGACCTCAACCAAATCGGGCAAATCCACCAGAGTTGGCGCATCGATATCCGCAAAAGAAGGACGGTCGGCATCAGGCGCGAGCTTTTCGGGCTCTGCGATGTCCAGTCGGTCAAGGGCTTCATCAAGGTCGAACGATGAAGGCGTGTCTTGCAACGGATCAAGTGGATCAGAAACTGGCGCAGGATCTACGACAACGGGCTGTGAGGGAGCCTCCTCCTCGCGCGAGGCCCAATCTTCCGCGTTCTCTACCGCGCTTTCTGGTATAAGATCGTCGAGCGTTTGCCCCCGTAAATCACCAGCAGCGGGCTGCGCCGCTTCATTGGGCAAGTTTTCCTGCCCGGCAGCCAAAGTGCCAGAAGCAAGCAGTCCGACCGCAAGGGTCAGTCTTAATCCCAATACCAACAATTAAAGGTCAACTCGCAGAGAATTTGACAGGTTGCCCGTCTTTACCCCTTGCGCCCGCAATTGCGCTATCTTTTTCGCTGCGTGGAGCCGTCGCTGCGGCGATCAGGCGGCTTTGCTCTTCTTCGTCCATCCGGCGCCAACCATCACGGGTGAGTTGTTCCAGAGGGCGATAGCGCACTTTGTACTGCATGCGCGGTGACCCATCGACCCAATAGCCGAGATAAACATACGGAAGGCAACTTTGCGCAGCGCGCTGGATGTGGTCGAGAATGATGAAATTGCCAAGGCCAGCGCGCCCTTCATGTTCGGGATCATAAAAGGAATAGATCATCGACAAGCCATCGCCTTGGCGATCCGTCAGGCAGGCACCAATCAATTTACCGGGTTCGCCTGTTTCCGTAGGCTCACGATATTCGACCAGAGAGCTGGTTACAGGCGTATGCTCGACCATGTCGGCATAATCCATTTCGTCCATGGTCGACATGCCGCCATCGGGATGACGCACGCTTAAATATTTGGTCAGAAGCTCGAATTGTTCATCGGTCGCCCATGGGCGGCACTCTGTCACGATAAGATCGCGATTGCGTTTGATGTCGCGTTTCTGAGTGCTCGACG
Source organism: Erythrobacter longus (assembly GCF_000715015.1). GTDB lineage: Bacteria > Pseudomonadota > Alphaproteobacteria > Sphingomonadales > Sphingomonadaceae > Erythrobacter > Erythrobacter longus. The sequence goes on along the minus strand of NZ_JMIW01000003.1, from coordinate 398,900 downwards.
GTTTGAATTCATTCGCCATAACCCGCACCGACACACAGGCCTGACAGTCCAGACAGCTTGGGCGATATGCGACGGTTTGACTGCGGCGAAAACCAATCCTGCCAAGAGCTTCGTTAAGCTGATCCGAGTGAGCGCCTTTGAGCTCAGTGAAAACCTTACGCTCACTGCGTCCCGGAAGATAGGGACACGGCGCGGGGCTAGTCACAAAAAAACGAGGGAAGCGAATGGGGGCCGTCACGGGTTTGGCTTTGCGTCCTCTGGGAGAAAAGTGGAATCAGCAGTAGCTGCGTTAAGACATTCTTATGCCTATTTGCGCCCAGAGGTAAAAGGGCTTTAACCAAAAATCACGGTGAATTTTGTCTTACTTTGCACATGACTGGACGCAAAAAACCACCGGAATGGAGCAATGCTTCATTCCTTTGCCCGTGCCCGTCGCTTTGTGGGACAATTATGCCCGGATGGTTGTCGGCTAAGGGATTTTACGTGGCGCAGCGGCCATCGAATCAGTTTAATTCAACGACATCCACGTGGTAACGCGCCTCGCGTAAAGCCTGCACCAACTGTTCTACTTGCTGAGCATCGCGCGCCTCACACTCGATATCGGTGATGAGCCCTTTTGCGGGAAGCGTTGTGAAGATGCGCTGGTGATAGATTTCGATGATGTTGACATTATGCTCGTCAAACAGCCGCATCACTTTGAACAATGCGCCGGGCCTGTCCTGCAAAGTCACCCGCAAACGCGCCAGACGCCCTTGCCGTGCGAGATCACGCAGCAGCACATTGGCGAGCAAACGCGTGTCGATATTGCCGCCGCACAAAACCAAGCCCACTTTCTTGCCCGCAAACCGTTCTGGATTATCAAGCACTGCGGCAAGACCCGCAGCCCCTGCCCCTTCGACCACAGTCTTCTCAATCTGGAGCAGCAGCGAGACTGCTTTTTCCAGCTCTGGCTCATCAACCAGCAAAATGTCATCGACCTTTTCAGCGATCACTTGCGAGGTGAAGTGGCCCGGTTGTTTAACCGCAATGCCTTCTGCCAAGGTGTCGCCGCCGCAGGCCATTTCCTCGCCTTTAAGCTTGGCAAACATGCTTGGGTAAAGTCCCGCCTGCACACCAACGATTTCGACATTTGGCGCTAGTTCGCGAGCAACAGTGGCCATGCCGGAAATCAACCCGCCTCCACCGATCGGGGTTACAAGGCAGTCAAGGTCAGGCTTCACCTCCAGCATTTCAAGCGCGACGGTCCCTTGGCCTGCGGCTACGTGGGGATCATCAAAGGGGTGAACAAAAGTCAGGCCGCGCTCTTCCTTGAGCTCGCACGCATAGGCGTAGGCATCGTCGAAGGTCTCCCCCTCCAGCACCACATTGCCACCGACACTCTCGGTCTGCATCACCTTCACCGTCGGCGTCGTCTTTGGCATCACGATGGTAACAGGCACTCCCAAACGGGTGCCGTGATAGGAAAGGCCCTGGCTGTGATTGCCAGCCGAAGCTGCGATAACGCCGCGTTTCTTTTGCTCTTCGGTCAAATGCAGCAACGCGTTCAACGCGCCGCGCTCTTTATAGGCAGCGGTAAATTGCTGGTTTTCAAACTTCAGCCAGATTTCCGCGCCCGTAATCTCTGACAGGGTTTTCGAATGCATCATCGGTGTTTTGACAACCGAGCCTTCGATCCGGGCAGCGGCTGCGCGGACATCGTCGAGGGTCAAGTCGGCAGGCGTTGGCCCTGCGGTGAGGCTTGCGTTTGGTGCATTCATAACGCGCAACGCCCTAAGCCCTCGCAATCACGAGAGCAACCATGATTGAGTAGGGGTGATTGAGTGGGCGCGATTGACTTGGCAAATGTGTCGCAAAGCTATTAGGTGCCACGCATATGGATAAGAGCATAAAGATCGCCTTTATCGGGCTTGGCGTCATGGGCGGGCCGATGACGGGACATCTGGCCCGTGCCGGGTTCAATGTCACAGCCTATAACCGTTCACCTGAGCGTGCCGAAAACTGGCGCAAAAGCTGGCAGAATGATGGGCTTAACGTCGCATTCGCCGAAACGCCTGCGGATGCTGCCAAGGGGGCAGATGTCGTTTGCACCTGCGTTGGCAATGACGAGGATTTGGCAAGCGTCACTATAGCAACCGGCGGCGTTCTGGAGACCATGCCAGAAGGCTCGCTTCTGATCGACCACACCACCACCTCTGCCGATATGGCACGCCAATTGGGCGAGGCTTGTGCGGCAAAAGGCATTGCCTTCGTCGATGCCCCGGTCAGTGGCGGTCAGGCCGGCGCTGAAAATGGCCAGCTTGCGATCATGTGCGGCGGCTCGGACGAGGCGATGGCACGCGCCAATCCCGTGATGCAGCCGTATGCCAAATCCATTGTCCATGTGGGTCCCACCGGCGCTGGACAAACCGCGAAAATGGCCAATCAAATGTGTATCGCGGGCGTTCTTGGCGGACTTTCCGAGGCAATCCGGCTGGCCCAAGGCGCAGGGCTTGATCTTGGCAAGACCTATGAAGCGATTTCCGGCGGTGCTGCGCAAAGCTGGCAGATGGACAATCGCTGGGCCACCATGACGAAGGACGAATTCGACTTTGGCTTTGCCATTGATTGGATGCGCAAGGATCTGGGCTATGCCCTTGACGAAGCAAAGCGCCTTGGTCTGTCTTCCCCGATCACCGCGCTAGTCGATCAATTTTATGCAGAGGTGCAAGCCTCAGGCGGCAACCGCCACGACACAAGCGCGCTTATTTCACGCCTTCCAAAAGCGAACATCTAATGCAGAGAATTTCCATGATCCGTTCACTCCTTGCCGCGAGCGTCGCCGCAAGCGTCGCCGCAAGCGTCGCCTTTGTCGCGAGCCCCGCTTTTGCTGATACGCTCGTCTATAATGTCGATGGGGTAACCATTGACGAGGCAGGCGAAGTTAAGCGCTTTACCCAGCTGGTGTTCGATGACGACGGCTTCATCACCCATGTTCTGGAACGCGGGGAAGATCGGCCTGAGGGCATCGAGTTTGCGATGGACGGCGAAGGGCAGGTGATGATGCCGGGCCTGATCGATGCGCATGTGCACGTTATGGACATCGGTTTTGCTGCGCTGACCCTCGATCTGTCAGACACGAACAACCTCGAAGAAGCGCTTGCCAAGGTGGCTGAGTTTGCCGAGGCCAATCAGGGGCGGCCGTGGATCATCGGGCGCGGTTGGAACCAGGAAAAATGGGGCCTTGGCCGTTTTCCCACTGCTGCTGAATTGGACGCGGTGGTCTCTGATCGCCCCGTATGGCTGGAGCGCGCCGACAATCACGCCAATTGGGCGAACAGCATCGCGATGGAGCGCGCCGGGATCACAGCGGACACGCAGAGCCCCGATGGCGGCCGTATCATTCGCGATGAGAATGGCAATCCAACCGGCATTTTCATCGACAACGCAATCCCCCTCGTGGGCGACAGCGTGCCCGCCCCCCGCCCCGAAGACCGCGATGCGGCCTTTGCCATGGCGCAGCAAAGATTGCTCGCAAACGGTATCACGGCGGTCGCCGATATGGGAACGCCGGTGGTCGATTGGATGACGTTCCGCAGGTCTGCCGACCGGGGTGACCTTCGCATCCGCATCATGTCCTATGCCGATAGCCCAGAGGTGATGGAGCTTATCGGAGGTCCAGGCCCAACGCCTTGGCTTTACGATGACAAGCTGCGACTTAACGGGATCAAGCTTTACGTCGATGGCGCGCTGGGATCGCGCGGGGCAACTTTGAAAGAGCCCTATCATGATGAACCCACCACCAGAGGCATTGCGATCACATCGCCTGCGCAATTGCGCAACCGGATGAGCCGCGCTGCGATGGATGATTTCCAAACCGCCATCCACGCGATCGGAGATGCAGCCAACGCCGATGTTTTAAGCGCAATCGCTGAACTTTCAGAAACCTACAAAGGCGACCGGCGTTGGCGGATTGAGCACGCTCAGATTGTCGATCCGGCCGACCTTCCCCGATTTGGCGAACATGGCACGATTGCCTCCATGCAACCGCTCCACCAGACCAGCGACATGTTTATGGCCGAAGCGCGCCTTGGCGAAGATCGCTTGGGCGGTGCCTACGCCTGGAAAAGCATTATCAACGTAGGCGGCCGCATTGCCTTTGGTTCTGATGCGCCGGTTGAGCCTGCCGATGTCTTTGCAGGCATAGCCGTTGCCATCAGCCGCACTGACAAAAACGGCAAGCCATTCGGCGGCTGGCGCGCACATGAAGCGGTGAGCCGGGAACAAGCCTTGGCCGCCTTCACCTCTGACGCAGCCTATGCCGGATTTGCGGAAGGGAAATTCGGGCGGTTAGTGCCGGGTGAACGCGCAGACTTTATCTTCGTGGACCGCGACCCAATGCTCGCCTCACCCAGCGATATTCGCGAGACTGAAGTGCGCGAAGTGTATCTTGCAGGAAAGCGCGTGTTTGCTCGCTAAACCGAGTTATTCGGCTGGTTGGTCGCTTGCGCCTGAATTGGCCCCAGTATCGGGCTCGGGCTCGGGCTCGGCTTCGTTTTTGGCATCATCCTTGGCCTGCTTCTTTAGCTTCGAGCGATCTTGCAAGCGCATCAGCAAGAGCGAGCCTTCGAAAAGCAGCAGCAGCGGCACTGCGAGGATCACCTGTGTGCCCGGATCAGGCGGTGTCACAACGGCAGCGAGCGCAACAATCCCGACGATCACATAACGCCGTGCCGCAACCAATTGTTCGCGGGTCACAATCCCTGCGCGGTGGAGCAGCATAAGCAGGACCGGGAGCAGGAAAGTGAGGCCAAAGGCGAGGATGAACTGCATCACTAGGCCAAGGTAGTCGCCCGCTGATGGCAGCGCCTGAACCTGAAGCCCGCCTGCTTCACCGCTAAATCCAAGGAAGAACAGGAACGCAAGCGGCATCACCACATAATAGGCCAGCGCCGCGCCGCCTATGAAGAGCACAGGTGTCGCGATCAAAAATGGCAAAAACGCCTTCTTTTCCTGCGCATAAAGACCAGGGGCCACAAACGCCCAAAGCTGGTTTGCGATGATTGGGAAGCTCACCATAAAGCCTGCGAAAAGGCCGATCTTAAGCTCTACGAAGAAGATTTCGGGAAGCTTGGTGAAGATCAGCTGCCCTTCTCCTTCAGGGAACGCATCTTTCAAAGGCTGGACCAGAAATCCAAGGATAGGGTCGGCGAAATAGAAACAAATGCCAAATCCGATAAGCAGCGCGAAGATCGCGCGCATCAAACGGCTTCGCAGCTCTATCAGGTGATCGAGCAATGGTGCTCTGGTTTCGTCGATATCTTTGATTTCAAACGCCATTGCCGCGCACCTATTCCTTGGGCTTGGCCGGTGTTTCCGGCGGCGTTGGTTCGGCAGTTTTTGGTTTGGTAGGGGCTGGCACAGGCTCGACGCTGGTCGCAGTTTCGGTAACCGCGCTTTGTGCATCAGCAGCAGGAGCAGCAACTGGCGGCGGCCCAGTCATCACCGGCTCCCCTTTCTCCGCCTCCATTTGGGCCGCAGACCGCTTCATGATCTCCTCATTTTGCGCTTTCCACTTCTTCTCCATGTCCTCAAGTTCGGCCTCGCGCACCATGGCGTCGATACCGGTGCGAAAGTGGGAGGAGACGCGGCGAACCTTGCCGATCCAGCGGCCCGCGTGGCGCATAGCCAAAGGCATATCCTTCGGTCCGATCACGAGGACCGCGACGATAATAATCACCAAAAGCTCTGCTGCGCCGATGTCAAACATTGCCTGAAAGGACTTTCAAAAGGCGTAGGGCGCGCGGGTCATGCGCGCCCATTAAGTGCGTCAATTAGAGGCTTCGCTCTTGTCGCTTGTCTTGGTTTCGCTCGCGTCTTTGGCGGGCGATTCGATCTGGGCTTTCGCTGAATCCTTGGACGTGTCGTCCTCGCTCATGCCCTTCTTAAAGCTGGAAATACCCTTGCCAAAATCGCCCATCATTTCAGAAATGCGGCCGCGACCAAATAGGACCAAAATGACCACCGCAAGGATGAGGATTTGCCAGATACCGACTTGGCCAAACATAGGAGTTCTTTCTTTATTGCCCTTTGCAGGACGGGGGTTGCGCAACCCAATATAGGCGCACTGATGCGTTCACGCCAGTGAGAGCCTCAATTCTTATGAAAACGCGAGCAGAAAATCAGTCTAGCTCATGATCCTCGGAGCCTTCGTCAGCCGCCTCGCACGTCTCTTCGGCCTCGCCATCGTCGTCACCTGCCGACATCGCGTCTTCAAACGCGTCATCTACAGGGTCGAGCAGGCCAGAGGCGCGCAGTTCGTCAATGCCGGGCAAATCGCGCCGAGACGAAAGCCCGAAATGGTCGAGGAAATCAGGCGTTGTTGCGTAGATTACCGGGCGTCCGGGCACTTCGCGCCGGCCAGCCAGCTTGATCCAACCGGCCTCCATCAACACATCCAATGTGCCAGAGCTTGTCTGCACCCCCCGGATCGATTCAATCTCTGCCCGGCTGACGGGTTCGTGATAAGCGACAATTGCGAGCACCTCGGTCGCGGCGCGGCTCAGGCGGCGAACCTGCTCTTTTTCGCGCCGCAAGAGGTGCGCCATGTCGGGTGCTGTTTCAAAGTGCCAGCGCTTACCCCGTTCAACCAGATGCACGCCGCGATTTTTATAATGATGCGCCAGCGCGCTTAACCCGTCGCGCACAATTGCCTTGTCGCAATCCCCCAGATGCGCAGCGATTTGATCGACGGTAAGCGGTTCTTCGGCGGCGAACAGGGTCGCCTCAAGGCCGCGTTCAAGCTCATCCGGTTCGCCGCCGATTTCGCCATCTACCTCCGACATCAGCCTTCCACTCGCTCTTTAAGGCGGCGGATACGCAAGGGTGCAAACGCGCCTTCTTGCTCAAGCTCTGCCCGGCCAAGGCGGGCAAGCTCCAATGCAGCGACAAAGCTGGAGGCAAGCGCAGATTTGCGCAAGGCAGGCCCGGCGTGTTTGGGAAGGAAATCACGAATTTCCATCCAGTCGAGCGTCACGCCCAACATCGCCGACACGCGATCAAGCGCGCTATCCAGCGTCATAACCGGGCGGTCAGATACGTGGTAGATGCGAGGCGCGGTGCGCGCTTTTACCTGACCATAGGCTTGGATTAGCGAGAAGGTGTCCGACTTCCACAAGGTCTTTCGATCAGTGCGCAATCCTTCGGGCGCGCCGCGCAGGAAGATATCGCGGCCAATCCTGTCACGCCCCAAAAGCCGCGCCGCCGCCTCGCGCATTGCTCCTAGGCGTTGCAGGCGCAATTGCAGCCGAATAGCGAGCTCCTCGGGGCTCGGGTCTTCCTGTTCATCCTTGGGCAAAAGGAGTGACGATTTGAGGAAGGCAAGCCACGCTGCCATCACCAGATAATCGGCAGCAAGCTCCAGCCGAAGGTCCTGTGCCCGCTCAATATAAGTGAGATATTGATCCACAAGGGAAAGGATCGAAATCTGTTTCAGATCAACCTTTTGCCGCCGCGCAAGGTCGAGGAGCAGATCAAGTGGGCCCTCCCATCCGTCAAGCTCAAGATAGAGCGCTTCTTCGCCGGGCTTTGCGCCCTGTTTAGCCGGATCATCGTCCCAGCCATCAGGCATGATCGCGCCCGGTTCAGAGGCATTCATGCCGCCGCCGGTGAGCATAAAGCCGTCTTCTGCCTCGGTCGTCATCGGCGGGCTCACGCGGCCTTCCCCACAAGGGCGAGAAGCTCATCGCGCTTGGCCAGAAGATCGCTTGCCTCCTCAGCGACAGTGTCAGCGACCCGCGTGCCCACAAGCGCACGATCAAGCCGCTCTGCCGCAGCTTCGCAGATGCTTGGCAAACGCTCGCAAATGCCTTGCATATGATCCATCTTTGCCCAGCAATTCAGCACGATATCGCATCCTGCCGCAATGGCCCGTTCTGCGCGTTCGGGGACTGTCCCATCAAGCGCTTCCATATCGATGTCATCGGTAAGGAGCAGCCCGTCAAAGCCGATTTCGCCGCGAATGATGTCCTCAATTATAGTCTTGGAGAGAGTCGCAGGCGCTTCGGCATCCCAGACCGGAAATTTGAGGTGGCCCGTCATCCCGATCAGAGCGGAATTGAGTTTGCGGAACGGGGCAAGGTCGCTCTCCAATTCCTCGACGCTCGCGTGAACGGTGGGCATTTCCTTGTGACTGTCGACGCTGGACCGGCCGTGACCCGGCATATGCTTGATACAGCCGGTGACGCCGCCTGCTGCCAATCCATCGAGGATCGCGCGGCCAATCGCGGCAATTTGCATCGGATCATGGCCTAGAGACCGGTCACCAATAACGTCGTGAGCCCCCTTCTGGCGAAGGTCCAAAGGCGGGTGATAATCAACCGTTATACCCATCGCCGACAGCTCTAGCCCCATGGCCGTCGCGCCCGCACGAGCCGCTTCGATCGCGCTTGCCGGGGCGATTTGATAAAGCTGATCGAAAGCTTCTCCGCTTGGATAGGAAGCCCAATGCGGCGGGCGAAGGCGCGCAACGCGGCCCCCTTCCTGATCTATCGAAATGAGGAGATGATCGCGCCCGTGCAGTTCACGCAGTTCATCGGTCAATGCGCGCAGTTGCTCAGGCGTTTCACAATTGCGGCCAAACAGGATGTAGCCCGCAGGATTAGCCTCGCGGAAGAACGCGCGCTCTTCTGCGGTCAGCTTTGTGCCAGAACATCCAAATATTGCCGGGACCATGAAACGCAGATTTGCAGGCGCCGCCTGATCAGGCAAGCGCAGTAACCATCCATTGTGGGGTTTTTGCGGGGAAAGACGTGGAAAGGCGTGAAAAGACGCGGAAAACCCCCCGCTCACCCCCAAAAATCAGCCCAGATTATCCCTTAACCTGACAATCAATGCCCGCGGATTTGAGCTTTGCACAAAGCTGATCAGCAGTCGCACGGTCGCTGGTCACTGCCTGGAGGCGATAGACAGTGCCAATATCGACCACGCCCTCTTCAATGCGATAACGCAGCCCAGACAAGGCATCGGTCCGGCGGCTGAGCTCATTCCAACCTTGTTCGGCACGAGCCCTTGAGGAATACGCGGCAAGTTGGACGCCAACACCGCTGCGCGATGTAGTGGCACCCGATTGCGCGCCCGACTGACCTGAAGCACCTGCCCCTGCTGCGTTTGCGGTCGCAGAGCCTGCTTCGCCATTGTTTGCCCCTGTTCCTGCACCTGAATCAGCACCTGAAACGGCTGAGCCATTGCCATCGGTGTCCATAACGCCTTCGGGTGTGCCGCCTTCGCCGACCACCGGAGCGACATTGCCAGTGCCCGCAAATTCCTTACCACCGGGATCATCCGGACGCTCTTTATAGGGCCCCTCGGGCGCTTCAATCACGCTGCCATCAGCGACAGCTGCGCCATCGGTGACTTTGCTGCCGAAAATCCAAACCGTGCCCACTGCCAAAGCCAGAATGCCCAGCAAGATAAGCGCAAGGATGATGATCTGCGTGTTGTCGACGCCGCCTGCGCCATCGTCGTCCTCATCAGCCTCAAGCCAAGGAAGGCTGTCGTCCTGTGAAAGGTCGAGTTCCCCATCATTGCCTTCGACTTCTTCAAATTCAGCGTCGATAATCACGGCTTTGTTCCCCTGGAATTCAGACGTGTAACCGCCTGACCCACTACATTCTGTCAACTGCCTCCACGCCAAGAACGCGCAGGCCATTGCGCAGAACTTGCCCGATTGCTGCGGCCAGGAAAAGCCGCGATTGTGACAAACGCGCATCCTGTTTCACAATGAAGCGTTTTTGCGTGTCAGTGTTACCCAAAGAATAGAAGGCATTAAGGTCGGTTGCCAAGTCGTAGAGGTAAAAGGCAATGCGGTGCGGTTCACGCGCTTTGGCGGCGGCTTCCACCTCGCGCGGGAATTGCGCGGCGCGTTTGATGAGCGCGTGTTCCTCATCACCCAGATCGGCAATGGCGTCAGAGGAAGGCGAAAAGCCCTCATCTTCCAATGCCTTGCGCAGAGTCGATTGAATCCGTGCGTGGGCATATTGGACGTACCAGACAGGGTTGTCCTTTGACGCCTCTACCACTTTGGCAAAGTCGAATTCCATCTGCGCTTCGGGTTTGCGGGTCAGCATGGTGAAGCGCACAACATCGCGGCCGACCTCTTCGATCATGTCAGCAATCGTGATGAAGTTACCGGAACGCTTGGACATTTTGACAGGTTCACCGCCGCGCATCAACTGAACCATCTGGACCAGCTTCACGTCGAACGGTGTTGGTTTGCCCTTCCCTTCGGAAAGAGCAGCGACAGCGGCTTTGATCCGTTTGACGGTGCCCGCATGGTCCGCGCCCCAGATATCGATCAGCTCATCGGCGCTTTCCGCCTTCTGCATGTGATAGGCGAGGTCTGCGCCAAAATAGGTCCATTTCCCGTCCGATTTCTTGATCGGGCGGTCCTGGTCATCGCCAAATTTGGTCGAGCGAAAGAGGGGCAGCTCGACCGGCTCCCAATCTTCTGGCGGTGCCTTGCCCTTCGGCGCTTCGAGCACGCCATCATAGACAAGGTCTTGTTCACGCAGCCATTTTTCCGCCTCATCGGGTTTTCCGGCGGCGTGCAATGCGGCTTCGGATGCAAAGACATCGTGATGGATGCCAAGCAGGGCGAGGTCGGCCTTGATCAGATCCATCATCTTCTCAACCGCTTCGGCGCGGAAGTAAGGCAGCCACTCGGCTTCGGGGGTGTCCTTGTGCTTGTCGCCCAATTCCTGCGCCAGATATTCGCCAATCGGCTTCAGGTAATCGCCGGGGTAATATCCTTCGGGAATTTCGCCGATGTCTTCGCCCAATGCCTCGCGGTAACGAAGGTGCGCAGACCGGGCGAGCGTGTCGACCTGACCGCCCGCATCGTTGATGTAATATTCGCGCGTGACCTTGTGTCCGGCAAGCTCAAGCAAGCTCGATAACGCATCACCGACAACTGCTCCGCGGCAATGGCCCATGTGCATGGGACCGGTCGGATTGGCGCTTACGTATTCGACATTGACGCGCGTGCCCTTGCCCATGGTGGAACGGCCATAGTCATCGGCAAGAGCAGTAATCGCTGCCAGTTCATCGAGCCAGACCTGCGGGTCGAGCGTGAGGTTGATAAAGCCGGGCCCCGCGATTGCGGCGCTGGCAATGCCTGGAGCTGCCTCTAGCTTGGTCACAAGAGCCTCAGCCAGCGCGCGCGGATTGGTCTTGGCAGGCTTTGCCAGAACCATCGCTGCGTTGGTCGCCAGATCGCCGTGCGAAGGGTCGCGCGGGGGTTCTAGCGTCACATTCTTGAACGAGGCGTCTTCGGGCAGAACGCCGTCCGTCACAAGCGCCTTAAGCGCAGTTTCAATTGTGCCGCCAAAGGCTGTGTAAAGAGTTTGCATATCTGTCATCTCGCATGCGCCGTTAGCGCAAAGGGGAGAAAGGGAAAAGGGAAAGGGCACCGGCCTAAGACCAGAGCGCCAAAACGACGCACCATGCGTCGCAAGGCCGACCGGCCGCCCACAGGTGCCCCCGCACCCTGAACTTGTTTCAGGGGAAAGGGATAGCACCGAGGAGTTCGCCCGGATGGGCGAACACAAACCTTAACGCGTTGCGTTGTACGCCAGTTGCGATTCGGTCAGTTGGAAGCCTACCAGCATCTCAAACCGGGTACGCTGAATGGCCGCTTTCACTTCGGGGTCAGACAGCGGATCAAGCGCTGCATCGACATCGCCTGCTCGTCGCTTGCGCGTGATACGCTCACGAATGTCTTCTGGAAGAGTGGCGGCAGAACGGTCGATGAAAGAACCCGCCTTACCGCTTACCTGCGCCCGGTCCTGGCCGTCGGCAAATGTCACAGTGACTTCGCCCACGCGTTTGGTCACAACCGCGCTGCTTCCTTGAAGGACAGTCACAAAATATGGCAGCGTCACTGTGCGTGCGCCGCGTGTATCCGTCCGCCGCGCAAGCACGTCAAATGTTGCCTCGGAATAGACTTTGTCGCCGGTGTCGTTGCAGGTTGACCGCAGATTGGTCATCGCTGCGCTCACATCCAGGTTGCTCGCGGTTTGATCACCGCTTGCTCGAAACGTGGTCACATCGCCTGTGAAATCAGGAATGCCAACAGATGGACACGACGACAGCACAGCGGTGATGCCAACGCCCTGATCGATCACAAGATCACCCTCGCCAGCACAGCCAGCAAGCGCAGCGGCTCCAACAAGAGCGGTAATAGCGGATTTGCGATGCAACATGGTAACCAGTGATCCCTCGAAATTCATAAATTGCGCGGGCGATGCGCAAATTGTCCAAAGCCTCTTTAGCCCCTAGCGAGCCGTGCAGCAAAGCGCTAGAGGGACTTATATGAACGCGCCTATAACCCGTGACACCGGAGCCGATGCAGCACCATTGTCGGCTGAACCGCTCAACCTCTTGATCGCTGCACCGCGCGGCTTTTGCGCAGGCGTCGACCGCGCGATTGAAATCGTTGAAAAGGCACTCGAACGGTACGGCGCGCCCGTTTATGTGCGGCATGAAATCGTCCACAACAAATATGTCGTCGAAGGGTTGAAGTCCAAAGGCGCGATTTTCGTCAAAGAATTGAACGAAGTGCCAACCGATGCCCCTGTTGTATTCAGCGCGCACGGTGTACCCAAATCGGTACCTGCCGAGGCAGAGCGTCGCAACATGATCTATGTCGATGCAACCTGCCCGCTGGTGTCAAAAGTTCACCGTCAGGCCGAGCGCCAGCTTGAAAAAGGGCGGCACATCATCTTTGTTGGCCATGAAGGTCACCCAGAAGTCATTGGCACAATGGGTCAGGTTGCGCCGGGTCAAATGACGCTGGTCGAGAATATCGAAGACGTTGATAAGCTTCCCTTTGAGAGCGATGAGCCGCTTGCATACCTCACGCAAACCACACTTTCGGTGGACGACACGCGCGAAGTGATTGATGCGCTGATATGGCGTTATCCCAACATCAGAGGGCCAAAGGCCGAAGATATCTGCTATGCGACGTCAAATCGTCAGGCTGCGGTCAAAGAGCTCGCCCATGACTGCGATCTGGTGCTGGTCGTTGGTGCGCCCAACTCGTCCAATTCGCTGCGCCTTGTCGAGGTCGCAGAACGGCTGGGCACACCGGGCAAACTCATTCAGCGCGCTGATGAGATTGACCCTGCATGGCTTGATGGCATCGAAACGATAGGTCTGACCGCTGGCGCATCCGCGCCTGAAATCCTTGTGCGCGAGGTTGTAGAAGCGCTTGCAAGAATACGCCCCATCAATGAGCGCGAAATCAAGCACACCGAAGAGAAAATGGTCTTCAAACTGCCTCGCCAATTGACCGAGTAGACGCTGGAAAAGCCTTCCAATGGCGGTTTACACTCACCTTGGCGCAGAAGAGCTCGCTGAACTTATCGCGCATTACCCGGTTGGGCCGCTTGTATCGGCAAAGGGAATTGCTGAAGGTGTTTCCAATTCCAACTGGCTGATTGAAACCGCGGGAGAAGACTCCCAAGGCGCGCGCTTTATCCTTACAATGTACGAACGCCGGATCGAGCTTGAGGACCTGCCCTATTTCCTTGGGCTTCTGGATCATCTGTCAGCGAGGAATTGCCCGGTCCCGCGCACCATTCACGACAGGCAAGGCGCAGCATTTCGGATGCTGGATGGCAAAGCGGTTGCTCTGATTGAGTTTTTGCCCGGTGTTTCCCCGTCACAGCCAGAAGCTGGGCAAGCATATGCTGTGGGCGAAACGCTCGCGAAAGTTCACGCGGCGAGCCAGGATTTTGGTCTATCGCGCGAAAACACGATGGGTTTTGGCCAGAATCTGGCGTGTCTTGAGGGGTGTGGTTCCAACGCGCTGGCATCAATTGACCCTGATTTGCCGCAAATCCTGGCCCCAGCGCGCGCAGCTGCTGAATTGGACCTGTCCGCCCTGCCCCAGGCGCAAATCCATGCTGATCTTTTCCCGGACAATGTGCTCATGCTGGGCGACAAAGTTACAGGGCTCATCGACTTCTACTTTGCATGTTCAGGGCCAATGGCGCTGGATCTGGCGGTCACTCACGCAGCGTGGTGTTTCGACCAAGACGGCGCCTATTTGCATGGCTTGGGGGAAGCTTTGCTGGCCGGTTATCAGAGTGTTCGCCAGCTTGACCGCCAAGAGAAAAACGCTTTGCCACAAATCGCTAAGGGGGCCACCATCCGGTTCATCGCGAGCCGGGCCGAAGACTGGCTCGACACGCCCGATGATGCGCTGGTCACACGCAAGGACCCGATGCAGTTTGTCTCACGCTGGCACTTCTACAACGAACATGGCGCTGATATATTTGCTTAAAGCTGCTGGCTAAGGCACATGGCCCTAATCATGGTAAAACCGCGCAAACACGTTGAAATTTTCACCGATGGGGCTTGCAAAGGCAATCCGGGTCCGGGTGGCTGGGGAGCGTTGCTGCGCATGGGTCCGCACGAAAAAGAGCTGTCAGGCGGTGAACTGGACACCACCAACAACCGGATGGAGATGATGGCGGTCATCAAGGGGCTCAATGCGCTCATCGAGCCGTGCGATGTCGCCCTGCATTCAGACAGCAAATATGTGATCGACGGGATTACGAAATGGGTCCACGGCTGGAAAAAACGCGGCTGGATCAATGCCAGCAAAAAGCCCGTTCGCAACGCTGACCTTTGGCATGACATCATTGATGCAAGTGCCCGTCACGAGGTGTCGTGGCACTGGGTAAAAGGTCATTCCGGCCACCCGGAAAATGATCGCGTGGACCAGCTTGCAAGCGATGCAGCGGACCGGATCGCGGCGGCCGAGAACCTCTAAGATCCTGACCCTAGAAAGCAAACGGGCGCACCGACATCGGCACGCCCGCTTACGAACTCGCTAAAGACGAACCTTTAGGTGTTGTCTTCGGTCGGAGCATCCGGACCGTTTTTCTTGATCGAGTCGATCGCATTTTGCGCCGAAGACTTGCTCGAATACCCTTGGGTCGAGAACATCACTTCGCTGTTATAGCTAAAGCGTACGCGGAACTCGCCTGCTTTGTCTTTGTAAATTTCAAACTTGTGAGCCATCTTCTTGGTTTCCCTCTCAAATAGATTTGGGCCGGACCGCACCATACAGATCAGAAACGGTCTGGCTAGAGCGCACAGGCCGCTTTCTCGCGGCAAAAACGCGAAGGATTGTAAACTTGTGCATCGATCATTCGGGTGAGATCATCGCGTTCAAGCCCGAGCATGATTTGCGCTCCCAATTTCGCAGCCGCAGGAGCCGTCTGAATGCCAAAGCCGCCTTGACCTGCGAACCATAGAAAGTTCGCGCAGTCAGGATCAGGGCCATAGATTGGCAAGCGATCCGGGGCAAAGCTTCGGAGGCCGGCCCAGCGCCGCTCTACCGCTTTGATACGCCACTGGGTGGCGCGCTCGAAGGCGTCGATTGCACGGGCAACATCGATCTCTTCAGGTGCCGCATCGCAAGGTACGCTTGGCGTTTCGTCATGCGGGCTTAGCCACAGACGGCCATTGTCCGATTTGAAATAAAACTGCCCCGATATGTCGAGGACAAGCGGCATATCGTCGGGCGCGCCGGGTTCGACCCGCAATTGTGCGACCGTGCGGCGGTACGGGGTAATGCCAATCGGACGCGCGCCCGCCAATTGCGCCACGGTATCGGCCCAGGCACCGCTTGCATTGATGACTTTGGCCGCGCGGTACGTCTCACCATCCCTGGTGCTGATCCGCCAGCCGCCGTCTTCGCTGCTCAATTGAGCGACAATGGCACGGCACTCTAAACGGGTTCCCGCTGATCTCAGGGCCTTCAAATAGTGTTGGTGCAAAGCTCCAACATCAATGTCAGCGCATGCCTCTTCATAGATTGCATCGCTCCAATCCTCCCGAAGGAAAGGGGCACGCTTGCGCACGCTCGCCCCGCTGATCCGCTCAATCGTGACACCGCTGCCAGCGAAGCTTTGCTCAAACTCGTCAAGCTTTGAGCGGTCTTCGCTGCGGCCGATGTAAAGCGCGCCGCGCTGGCGCAGAAATCCGTTGTCCCGCAGGTAACGCCCCGAGGCAAGCGTAAGCGGGACCACGCCCGGCCCGCCATAGCATTCTTCCCAGAACGCAGCTGAACGCCCGGTGGAATGGTAGCCCGGCGCTTCTTCAGCCTCCAGGACGAGCACCTTTGCATAGGGGCTCAGTTCAGCGGCAAGGCTGGCCCCTGCCATCCCTGCGCCGATCACCGCAAAATCGTATAACGGTGCGGTCATTGAGGCGGCGCAACCTCGTCA
This sequence comes from Erythrobacter longus, assembly GCF_000715015.1. Classification (GTDB taxonomy): domain Bacteria; phylum Pseudomonadota; class Alphaproteobacteria; order Sphingomonadales; family Sphingomonadaceae; genus Erythrobacter; species Erythrobacter longus. The sequence continues at coordinate 382,626 of NZ_JMIW01000003.1, read as the reverse complement.
AGAAAGCTCGCAACCGCGTCCATCACGCTTGCGCGCACGCTATCCGTTTCGCGCAGAACCTCGTGGTGGGCATTGGCACCCAGTTCGAACATTCGCCCATTGGGAAGTCGCTCCACCGCGCGCACATTGGCGTCATGGCTGACCAGCTTGTCGTTGGCAGTGGACGCGATCAGGACCGGTACCTCAACACGCTCCATTGCACCCGGAGCATCCAACGCTCGGCACGACGCATAGGCGCGCTCTACCCAGCGCCAGCTTGCAGGCCCCATCACCAATTCGGGCCTTGTATCGCGCCAGAATTGTTCATCGGCATATCGATCCGGGTCATGGGTCAAAAGATTAATGCGATCCTTGGGAAGTTCCCCCGGTTTCTCGCTCCATTTCCATGCCTGGCGAGTGGGCGCACCGATCCAAGTCATCAGTTTTGCCGCAAAGTGCTGAAGAAAAAACGGCACTGGCGGTCCTTGCATACCGAGCATTGGGGCACTGAGAAAAACGGCTTTTGCGTCCACTTCCTGGTCGAGCTTGCCATCAACCAGAGCGCGCATAATCAGATGCCCGCCCATGGAATGGCCTGCAATAACGTGGGGTCCGGGAACTTCCTTCACCCAGGTGCGCCACAGAAAGGCAAGGTCATCAGTCCAGATCGAAAAGTCGTCGATATGGCCAGTGTAGGCGTCTTTTCCCAAACGCCCTGACCCTGCTTGCCCGCGCCAATCCGAGGCGGTCACCCGCCATCCATCGCGGTGCCATTCCTCCAGCGTCTCGAGGTATTTTTCATAACAATCGCCGCGTCCGGGCAAAAACAGAATTGAACCGCGCGGCGATGCTTTCCCTTCGATCCCGATCCCCGGCCAATCGATCCTGCGAACCTCATGTCCGTCTTCAAGAGCCCATTTGCTCTCGGTCGCCGCAGGAGGAATTGCCCGCCGATTTATGGGGGCACCTGCATGGCGCCCGCGCGCAGCAACCTGTGTCATTTGTTTACTCATGAATAAAACGCGAGGGTCCAAGCCTTTAATCGTGGTTACTATTTAGTAAGCACTCACCTGTAGCACCCTTTCACAAGACACACGTTCGAGCCGGATTTGTCAGGCTACGAGCGATCACCTTGTCGAGGGGCACTTATGTTAACGACCACTGTTCAATACGGGCTGCTGATTGCCTTGGCAATTGCGCTCCTATATGCCGCATTTACGGACATCCGTTCGCGCACGATCTCCAATTGGTTGAACCTGAGCATTGCAGCGGTTGCGCCTGTATTCTGGTGGGCAAGCGGCCTTTCGCTGTGGCCGGATGTTGCGATCCAACTGGGCGTAGCGGTTGCAGCCTTCGCGGTGTTTGCTGGCATGTTCGCCTTTGGCATGATGGGCGGCGGTGATGTGAAGCTGCTTACCGCTCTTGCGCTTTGGATTGAACCTACCGCCTTTTTGCAACTTCTCTTGGTTATGGCTCTGGCAGGCGGCGCGCTGACCATTGTGATGGCGATCGTCCATGCCATGCGCCAGCAAAAAGAGAAGCTCGCCATTCCTTATGGGGTCGCAATCGCCATCGGGGCGTTCTGGATCCTGATTCCCCGCCTCAGCGAAATCCCCGCAATCGCCTGATTTTGCTCAATTGAGCGGGGTGGAAACCCGATCTTAACTACTTTGGACGTAACAACTTCAAGCATACCTGCCCGTAATGTCACGGGCCCACGAAGGGGGCTTATTAGCCATGGATAGGAAGAAACTGGTTCTGCTGCTTGGTGCACTCGTTGTCGCGATTGGCAGCGCCTTCCTTGCACGCAGTATGTTTGCAGGCGACGCAGCTCCGGCTGCAGAGGCACAAGCTGAGCCAACAGGACCCAAGGTTCTTGTTGCAAACCGCGCACTGCCTGCAGGCACGATCATCACCGCTGATGCCATGGGCTATCAGCAATGGCCCGAAGAACTGGTCCAGGATGCCTACTTTATTGAAGGCAATTCCGACATGAGCCAACTTTTGGGTACTGTTGTGCGCTTCCCTGTTACGGCAGGTGAGCCGGTTACGCATGGCTCGCTCGTTCGCCCAGGCGACCGTGGGTTCCTTGCTGCAGCGCTTGGCCCAGGCATGCGCGCCGTGACTGTTCCGGTGTCTGCCAAGACCGGCGTCGCTGGCTTTGTATTCCCTGGCGACCGCGTTGACATGGTATTGACCCAAAGCGTTAAAGGCGAAGGCCGCGCGCTTCAGGCAGCAGAAACCGTGCTTCGTAACCTGCGCGTCCTTGCGACCGACCAAACAACCGAACAAGTGACTGACCAAGAAGGTAAGACCCTCGTTCGTGCGTTCCGTACCGTAACACTCGAAGTCACTCCGAAGATTGCTGAGAAGGTTGCCGTTGCGCAAACGATTGGCGAACTCACTTTGGTTCTGCGTTCGATTTCAGACAATCAGGCTGAACTGGAGCGTGCGATTGCTTCGGGTGAGATTGAAATCCCAGCCGATGCGACACCTGAAGAAGAAGAGCGTTTCTTGCGCACTGCAATGGGTCGCCCTGTCGAAGGCAAGTCAACTTTCCAGACCGGCGGCGACGTTTCACGCTTCCAGCGTAAGTCAGTGCCACCGCAAGACGATGGTGGGCGTAGCAGTGTTGCTGCACGCACGCCTGCTGCACCTGGCGTTTCTGCAAAGGTCAATGGCGCGCCTGTCTACCAAGGCCCGTCGGTCCGCGTGACACGGGGTAAAGCAACCACAGAGGTGCCAGTGAGCGGTTCAATCACCGCGGCAACCGGCAACTTTAACAACAGCGTTAGTCAAGGCGTTGGCCAAGCGGGGCAAACCGTTCCGTCCGCGCTTAGCACAATCCGGTAACGGGCTCGAAAGAGGACAAATAGCCATGCGAGCCTACACCAAACCGAACATCCACTTGGCAACTCCAGCCAAACGGGAATCCAGAGGGGCCCCAAAGATGAAAGCCAAATTTCTTAGCAGAGCTCTGCTCGCCGGGATTGCAATGCTGCCGATGGTAGCGATGCCAACCGGATCAGCAACAGCGCAGCAAGTCGTTAGCCCGAATTCAGAAATCGTGCTTTCCATCGGCCGCGGTGAATTGATCGCTGTGCCAGGTGCAATGACCGATGTCTTTGTGGCCAACGATAATGTTGCTGACGTACAGATCAAATCGCAGCGCCAGCTTTATGTCTTCGGCAAAGCAGGCGGTGAGACCACAATCTACGCCAGCAATGCTCGCGGCGATGTGATCTTCTCAGCCAACATCCGGGTCGGCAACAACATCGGTAGCATCGACCAGATGCTCGCCCTTGCGATGCCAGAAGCCAATGTGAATGTTGCGACGATGGGCACCAATACAGTGCTTTTGACAGGCACGGTGAAAGCCCCTGAAGACGCGGCAGAAGCCGAACGTCTCGTAGCTGCTTTCCTCGGCGATGGCACCAATGTCATCACTCGCCTGAAAACGGCGACCCCGCTGCAGGTCAATCTGCAAGTCAAGTTTGCCGAAGTCAGCCGCAGTCTCGTTCGCGAGATCGGCGGTAACGTCACCACGATTGACGGCGCGCAAGGCGGTTTCCGTGGCGGTTTTGGTACAGGTCGCAACCTTGTTGGTGAATCTGGGTTTAACACCGGCGGTCCACTGAGCGTTGGCCCAGGTGCCGGCGCAGTGACCGGACAGCGTTTTGTACGCGACATTGCAGGCAATATCGTAACCGATGATGACGGTGTTCCTCTGATTGACGAAATCGCAGGGAGCGCGATCGGCACCAACGCAGGTTCCGGCACGACCATTGGTGGTCTGGCTCAACTGTTCGGTCTTGATGTGCTTGGCGCGATGGACCTGTCAGAGCGCATGGGCCTCATCACCACGATTTCGCAGCCGAATTTGACTGCGCTTTCGGGTGAGACTGCAACCTTCCTTGCAGGCGGTGAGTTCCCAATTCCGATTTCCCAAGGCCTGGGCAACGTCGCAATTGAATATCGCGACTTTGGTGTTAGCCTTTCCTATACGCCAACCGTTCTTTCCAATGGCCGGATTTCGATCCGCGTCCGCCCGGAAGTTTCCGAACTTTCATCGCAAGGCGCGGTGACATTGAACGGCTTCCAGGTCCCTGCCCTTACAATCCGCCGCACTGAAACGACGGTTGAGCTGGGTTCTGGCGAAAGCTTCATGATTGCTGGCCTGCTCAGCAACAATGCGCAAAACTCGCTGGATAAGGCACCTGGCCTTGGCGACGTTCCGATCCTTGGCAATCTGTTCCGCTCGCGCTCTTTCCGTCGCGGCGAAACCGAGCTTGTGATCGTTGTGACGCCATATCTGGTCAAGCCAGTCAACGAACGTGAGATCGTCTATCCAACCGATGGCTTCCGCGCTGCGAGCGAATTGGAGCAGATGCTTCTCTACCGTGAAAGCGGCAGTGTAAGCGGTGAGCGCCGTCCTGGCCCGACCGCTTCGGAGCCTGACGCCCCTAACCCTGAAGTGAGCGCTGTAGATCCAGCTGCCATCGTGCCTTCGCGCAATGGCAAGCAGGACCGCCGCGCCGATAGCAGCCGAGACCGCAAGCGTGACGGAGCGGACGCTCCTGCGCCCGGCTTCAGCCTCTAAGCCCTCAGCAAAAAGGTTACCGTGATGAAGAATGCACACAATAACAAGCTGATGGGCGCGATCGCCCTGGCTTTAGGCGTCGGTCTTGCTGGATGCAGCAGTGGCCCGCTTACAGAAACCAACACCTCGCTTTACTCGGTTAATCAACCGGTGGTCGAGCGCACCAACTTCACCCTTGATGTCGACACAGACCGCTCTGGCCTTTCGATCAGCGAACAACAACGCGTCAATGGTTGGTTTGAAACGATGGACCTGCGTTATGGTGACCGCGTCACCATCGAAGATCCTTCGTCAAATCCAGCGGTTGCTGATGCAGTGAACCAGTTGGCAGGTCGCTACGGTCTAATTGTCGAAGGCGTTGCCCCGACAACTTCGGGCCTCTTGGGCGCTGGACAGGCGCGCGTGGTTATCACGCGCTCTTCCGCCACAGTCCCAGGATGTCCGAACTGGGAAGGCCGTTACGACGGCAATTACAGGAACGAGACCAGCAAGAATTACGGCTGCGCGGTGAACAGCAATCTGGCGGCGATGGTCGCTAACCCTGAAGACCTTCTCGAAGGTCAATCAGGAACAGGTGAGACTGTGATTGCAACCGGTACCAAAGCGATCGAGACATTCCGCGAAGCTGCACCAACCGGTGCAGGCGGTCTCCAACAAGCAAATCAAGCCCAAGGCGGAGGTAACTGATCAATGAACGCTCCATGGAAATCCGGCATCCCCGGCAATCGTGATCCTTTTGCCGCTTACATTTGCGACGATGCAGCGCTCGACGTGCTGCGCCCCGTCGTGATTGAAATGGGCTGGCCGCCTGAGAAGTGCAACAAAGGTGGCCTGCGCAATGCAGTCCAATCTTTGTCTGTCAGTGCAAGTCCTGCCATTTTGGTGGTCGATCTGTCGGAAAGCGGTGACCCGTTGAATGACATCAACGCATTGGCTGAAGTGTGTGAGCCGGGCACGGTTGTGATCGCGATTGGCCAAGTCAATGACGTGCGCCTTTACCGCGACCTGCTTTCAAGCGGGATCCACGACTATCTTCTTAAGCCACTCAATGCGCAGGCCGTGCATGATGCGCTCAATGGCGCGCTTGCGGTCTTCACCTCGCCTAAGGGTGGAGATGCAGAAGGGATCAAACGCCACATCTCAACCGCGGTTGTGGGCACTCGTGGGGGCGTTGGCGCTTCGACGATTGCGACCTCGCTTGCGTGGCTCTTCAGCGACCAACACAGCGCACCGACCGCTCTGCTGGATCTCGATGTACACTTTGGTACGGGCGCGCTTGCGCTTGATCTTGAACCTGGCCGCGGGCTGACCGACGCGATCGACAATCCAAGCCGGATTGACGGCCTGTTCATTGAACGCGCCATGATCCGTGCCAATGACAATTTGTCGATCCTTTCAGCCGAGGCTCCCATCAGCCAACCGTTGATGACCGATGGCGCTGCCTTTGTGCAGCTCGAGGAAGAGTTCCGACAAGCGTTTGAAATGACGGTGATTGATCTGCCTCGCAATATGCTGATCAACTTCCCGCATTTGCTGGCTGATGTGAACCTGGTCCTGCTGACGTGCGAGCTCACCCTCGCCTCGGCCCGCGACACCATTCGGATTTTGTCGTGGCTGAAAACCAATGCAGCGCACGCCCATCCGATGGTCGTCGTGAACAAGCACCAGTCCGGTGTCGCCGAAATCAGCAAGGCAGATTTTGAAGCTTCAATCGAGCGCAAGATCGACTTTGCAATTCCGTACGACATCAAGGCCGCGTCAAACGCTGCCAAACTGGGTCAGGTATTCACCGAAGCGAACAAGAACTCGAAGGCAACCGCGACCATCAAACAGATCGCTGAGCGCATTATGGGCGCAAGCGAAGATGATTTGGCCTCGATTACCGAAGAGAAAAAATCGCTTCTTGGCGGGTTCGATCTGAAATCGCTCTTGGCAAAGAAAGACAAGAGCAAGGCAGACGCAGAGCCAGCTGAATAAACGAATTCCCGGCGGTGCCAGCGGCGAAGGGAAACTCCTCGCTCTGGCCTACCGGGAGAGAAGGTTAGCACATCGCGCGACCCGTTTGCGGGTAGTTCTTTTCGAACGGTGGGCGCGAGCAAAGCAACGAGAACGAGCAGGAAAAAACCAAGATGGACATACTGCAAACCCTGCTGATCACAGTGGTGATCTTTCTGGTGATCGTTGGCGGCTACCTGCTGTTGACCGGCCCGAACGTTGGCAAATCGCAAAAGCGCCGCATCGATGCGCTGCGCTTTCGGCATTCCGATAGCACCGATTCCAAAGTGGAATCGCAGCTCAAGAAAGCGATTGCGGCGCGCAAGCCTAAAACACACAAAGTTGCCGGTTCTGGATCACGCACCGAAGCCTTGGAAATGCGGCTTGATCGTACTGGCAAAGGCTGGACTTTGTCTCAGTACATCTATGCATCGCTTGGCCTTACCATTGGTGTTGCGGTCATCGTGTTCCTGCAAAGCGGCGCCCCCCTCTTGGCGCTCGGCGTCGGGGCTGTGATCGGCTGCGGGCTGCCGCACCTTGTTGTGGGATTCTTCATCAAGAAACGGACCAACGACTTTGTTTCAAAATTCCCCGACGGCATCGAATTGCTAGTGCGCGGTCTGCGCTCAGGTCTTCCAGTGGCTGAAACGCTCCAGGTTGTCGCCGAAGAAGTCCCCGGCCCTGTCGGCCTCGAATTCAAAAGCGTCGTAGAGCGCATCAAAATCGGTAAGACGATGGAAGATTCGCTTCAGGAAACTGGCGACAAGCTGGGCATTCCTGAGTTCAACTTCTTCACCATCACGCTTGCGATCCAGCGCGAGACCGGTGGTAACCTTGCTGAAACTTTGTCGAACCTTGCCGACGTGCTGCGCAAGCGTTCACAAATGAAGCTGAAGATCAGGGCGATGAGCTCCGAATCAAAAGCTTCCGCCTACATCGTGGGTTCTTTGCCCTTCATCGTCTTTGGCATGATCTATTGGATCAACCCTGATTATCTGGGCCAATTCTTCGTCGATGATCGCCTTATTATCGCCGGCCTCGGAGGGCTCATCTGGATGAGCATCGGTGCCTTTATCATGGCCAAAATGGTCAGCTTCGAGATTTGATCCGGGAGGGACTTGACTATGCTTGATCAACCAGCCGGACCAACGCTTCTTGGCTTTGACGTCATCCTCGTGGGAAGCATTCTCGCAGGATTAGCCGCCTTTGCCGTGATATTGGCAATCTATGCCGCCGTCACAATCAAAGACCCGATGGCTAAACGCGTGAAAGCGCTCGAAGAACGCCGCGACGAACTCAAAGCTGGCATTGTAACCGGCGGTTCGCGCAAGCGCGCCAGCCTTGTTCGCCGGACTGACACCACCGACAAGGTGAAGGACAGCCTGGGCAAATTGAACGTGCTCGAGCAGAGCCAGATCGAGGCTGTGCAGCAAAAGCTTGCTCACGCAGGCATTCGCAACAAAGAGCTTGCGGTGATCGTCATCGGCCTTCGCGCAATCTTGCCGATCATTTTTGGCCTCATCGGTTTCTTCCTCTTCTACTGGATCGATTATTTCGCTTGGGGCGATGGCTCCATGAAGAAGGTGATGGCTTTTGGTGCACTTGTGTTCCTTGGCTACAAAGGGCCCGAGATTTATCTCTCGAACCTTGCCAAGAAACGTACGCTTGAAATCCAAAAGGGTCTTCCGGACGCGCTCGATCTGCTCGTCATTTGCGCAGAAGCCGGTCTTACCGTGGACGCTGCATTCAACCGCGTCGCAAAGGAATTGGGCCGTGCCTATCCGGAACTGGGCGATGAATTTGCTCTTACCGCGATTGAGCTGTCTTTCCTGAACGAGCGTAAGATGGCGTTCAACAACCTTGCCTACCGGGTCAATCTCGAAGCGGTTAAGGGTGTTGTGACCACCATGGTTCAAACCGAACGTTATGGTACCCCGCTTGCCTCGGCCTTGCGTGTTCTGTCTGCTGAATTCCGGAACGAGCGGATGATGCGGGCTGAAGAGAAGGCAGCCCGACTGCCTGCGATCATGACCATTCCATTGATCATGTTCATTCTGCCGGTGCTGTTCATCGTGATCCTTGGCCCTGCGGCCTGCTCGATCAGCGATGCTCTGGTTAACCCAGAAGGCGGTGCGTTAGGTTAAGCGCCTTCAAACCAGAAAAAGGAGCCGGTGCGTTGACGGACGCGCCGGCTCTTTTGCTTTCAGGCCCCCAGCTTTGGAGCCAAATCTAGGTTCCAGATTTAGGTTCCGGTCTGCTGGGTAAGTATCCCGGCGCGCGCGCGGATCTTGGCGAGCATGGAACGCAGCGCTGCCTCTTCGGCCTCATCCAAGCCCTCGCACAGTTCCCGCTCCGTCGCCCTTGCGGTGGGCATGACCTCACTATGGATCGCCTCGCCCTCGCCCGTCAGAGCCAAAAGGTGCGAGCGGCCATCGCTTTCATTTGCAACCCTTGCGATAAGGCCGCGTTCCTCGAGCACTTTGCAGGCCCGGTTCACCGCAACCTTGTCCATCAAGGTCGCCTCAGTGAGCTCGCGCTGTGTCACCTGCCCGCCGTGGCTGCCCGCATCACCCAGAACAGCCATGACCCGCCATTCCGTCACCTTAAGGCCAAAGCGCGCACGGTATCGCTCAGAGATGAGCCCGCTCACCGCATTGGACGCGATGGATAGCTGATACGGCAGAAAGTTGGCGAGCTGAAAGTCTGTTGCCAGAGAAGCTTGTGATTTGGTCATGGGAACCAGTTTCTCATGAAACCAGTGTCTCTTCAAGACCACGCGCCATTCCGACTATTTGTAAGGACGTTCCTCCCACCACGGGTAGAAGTCTGGCAAATCCTCGCTGACCTTGCCGGGATATTGCGGCTCGCGCTTTTCAAGGAAGCTTGCGATGCCCTCTTTTGCATCTTTCCCGCGTGACAAGCGATAGATTGCCCGGCTGTCGATCTTGTGCGCTTCCATGGGGTGATCGGCGTTCATCAAACGCCACATCATCGCCCGGGTCATCGACACCGAAACCGCCGAGGTGTTGTCGGCAATCTCGCGCGCAATGGCTCTTGCATCCAAAAGGAGATCGTCGGGCGCATGGATGGACCGGATAAGTCCGCCATCCTTCGCTTCTTCCGCGCCAAAGACGCGGCCGGAATAGCACCACTCCAGAGCCTGGCTGATACCGACAAGGCGCGGTAGGAACCAGCTTGAGGCCGCCTCTGGAACAATCCCGCGGCGTGCGAACACAAATCCATAACGCGCATGGGATGCCGCAAGCCGGATATCCATCGCCAATTGCATGGTTGAACCCACGCCCACGGCAACCCCATTACACGCTGCAATCAAGGGCTTTTTACTCTCAAACAGGCGAAGCGTCAGAAGGCCCCCACCATCGCGCACACGTTCATCGGACAGATCATCGACCTGTGTGGGATCAGAGAAGACGTGCCCTCCCCCTTCCGGTGTCAGGTCAGCGCCAGCACAAAACGCCTTTTCGCCGGCGCCTGTAAAGATCACCGCGCGCACATCATCATCGGCATCAATGTCATCCATCGCTGCCATGATTTCTTCACCCATGGTGCGGGTGTAGGCGTTCATTTTCTCCGGGCGGTTCAATGTGATGGTGGCGATGCCATCGGTCTTGTCGACCAGAATTTGCGTGTAATCCGTCATCAAAATCTCTCCTGTTTGGCACACTTGGCACACTGTTCAGGGGGAGAAAAGATTTGAGGCCGGGTGGAAGCGCAAAACTGGTAAAAAAGGTAAGGTAAAAGGCATCAGCATCGCTGCCCTCATACATTGCCCAACCCCCTGTAGGACACCCCAAGTAGGATGGGCACAAAAAACCCCGCACTGTGGCATCCACGGTGCGGGGTTTTTTAGTCGGCTGGGTAAGAGGCTCAGGAGCCGCCCACCGCGCCTTCGCCGCTTGGCGCTTTGGCAGTGGCGTCACCGCCGCCTGTCAGGCCGAGCGCTTCGAGCATGTATTTCACGTCAGGCTTACGGCCTGCGAAATTCTCGTACATTTCAAAGTAGTCCATCGTGCCGCCGCGGCTCAGCACGGTGTCGCGGTAATGCTGGCCAGCCTCAAGCGAGAGCCCACCATTTTCGCGGAACCAATTGCGGCTGTCGTGGTCGAGCATTTGCGTCCAAAGATAGCTGTAATAGCCAGCCGAATACCCCGCAGGGGACGAGAAGATGTGGTTGAAATAGGTGCTGCGATAACGCGGCGGCACCAGATCAATCTCAAGACCCAGCTCTTCCAGTGATGAACGCTCAAACGCGGTCACTTTTTCTGGCGTATCAAGGGCTGCTGCCTCTTCCTTGGAAAGCGCGGCCCACTTCATATCGAGAAGCGCGGACGTCACCACTTCGCCAAAATCATACCCCTGGTTGAATTTGGAAGCCGCCTCGATCTTCTCGACCATCTCGGTCGGGATCGTTTCACCGGTTTCATAATGCTTGGCGTAGTTTTGCAGCACTTCGGGCCATGTCATCCACATTTCGTGAACCTGGCTTGGATACTCTACAAAATCGCGCGCGGTGGCGGTGCCGGAAAGTGTTTCATACTTCTGATCGGCGAAGAAACCGTGCAGCGCGTGACCAAATTCGTGGAAGGTGGTGTTGACCCAGTCAAAGCTGACCAATTGAGGCTCGCCCTCTGGCGCTTTGGGAATGTTGAGCACGTTGTAAATGACCGGCTTTGTGTCCCACATATAGCTTTGGTCGACGAAGTTACTCATCCACGCGCCGCCGCGTTTGGACGGGCGTTGGAACGGGTCGAAATAGAACAGGCCAAGCTCTGAACCATCGCGGTCAAACACGGTGTAGACCCACACGTCCTCGTGATAGACCGGCAGGTCCGTGCGGCGTTCGAAGGTCAGGCCGTACAGCTTTTCGGCCATGTAGAAGACGCCGTCTTCGAGCACTTTATCAAGGACGAAATATTCCATGACCGCGTCTTCATCGAGGTCGAATTGTTCCGCCTTGATCTGGTTGGCATAACGATACCAATCCCACGGCTTCACTTCATAATCGCCGCCATCAGCCGCGATCGCTTTGTTCAGCATGGCTGCCTCGCGGCGCTGTGTCGCGGCAAGTGCGGGGACCATCTGTTCCATAAAGGAAAGCGCGGTTTCAGGCTTTTCGGCCATGCGGTCCCACATGGTGTAGGTTGCCCAATCGGGCTTACCAAAGATCGCCGCTTTTTCTGCACGCAGTTCTGCGATGCGCGCGATCAGCAGGCGCGTATCGATATCGGTCTTGCCATCGGCGCGGTGATAGCTTGCCTCAAACAGTTTTTGGCGAGCCTCGCGATTATCAAGCGCTGGGATAAGCGGCTGCTGCGTCGTGTTTTGAAGGGCGATTGCATATTTGCCTTCCTGGCCAATGCTGGCGGCAAAATCGGCTGCTGAACGGATGTCGCCTTCGGAAAGGCCGGCAAGTTCATCGGCGCTATCAAAGATCACCGGTTGATCCGCCATCGCGCCGCGCGCTGCTTGCCCGAATTCGGTGGTCAGCTTGGAAAGCTGCGAGTTGATTTCCTTGACCTGCTCGACCTGCGCTTCGGTAAGAAGCGCGCCTGCCTGAACCATGCCATCATAGGTGCCTTCAAGCAGCTTTGTGTCTTCGCGGTCGAGGCCAAGAGACGTGCGCTTGTCGTAAACCGCTTTGACGCGGGCAAACAGTTCCGGGTTCAAAGTGATGCTGTCACCGTGTGCGGTCAGCTTGGGGCTGATCTCGGTGTTGATCGCATCGAGGCGGTCATTGGTGTTGGTGCCGGTGAGCTGGAAAAACACGCGTGCCACGCGGCCAAGCATACGGCCCGATTTCTCAAGCGCGACGATGGTGTTCTCAAAGGTAGGCTCTGCCGGATTGTCGATGATCGCCTGCACTTCGGCAGCCTGGATCGCCATGCCCTGTTCGAATGACGGCACGTAATCGTCTTCGCTGATCTTGGTGAAGTCTGGCGCCATGAACGGCAGAGTGCTGTCAGAAGCGAAATAGCCGGTGCCTTCGGGGATCGACGCAGTGGGCGCAGAATGCGGAATAGGCCGCGCATCAGCGATCGTGGCGGTATACCCTCCCTCATCTCCTGTGGTCGCGCAGGCGGCAAGAGCAAGGGTGGATGCAGAAAGAGCGAAAGAAGCGAGTTTGCGCGTCATGGATGGACGACCTCTTTTGGAAATTGACAGTGGGCACGCGGCCAAAGGCCCGCGCACTTTTTGGATGTGGGACTGTTAGAATGTTGCATTGCAGGACGCAACTTGAATGGAGGATGGACGACTTGTCGGCTCGACGAGCGTCATTAGCTCCCGATCTGATAGGTTATCGACGTTGTGTAAAATGACCGGATCGGTTTGCCGTTCACATCAATCGCTGGATCGAATTCAGCGAAACGCATCTCGCGGCATGCGGGCGATTCGAGCGCTTTTGTAACGGTCAGGTCGTTCAAAACACAGTTCTCGACCTCGCCCATTTCGTCGACCGTCACACGCACACGGATAATCGCGCTTTCCCCCCTGCTGAGCGCTGCGCTTGGATAGGTTCGCTGAATGCGCTTCACGACCCGGTCGATATTCTTCAACATGGGCCGCTTCGCAACAGTCATCTGCTTCTCAACGTCAAACCCCCATTCGCGCACCATGTCCTGTGTGCAAGTGTTAAGCGCCTCGAAGGCTGGCCCGAGCGGGCCGGTTTCGAACCGCACGTTTCGGCGGCCTTGCGAAAACGACAGAAAGTTGATGTCTGCTGCGAGTTTATTGTCGAGTTGCGGGATACCGGCTGCGCCCTGCTCCGAAATTTCACCGAAATGGACGCTGGAAAAAACAAGCGCGTACTTATGCTGCCCGATGTCGCCTTTGAAAGGCTCGCTGGTAAAGGGCGCTATCGTCTCTGAAAAGCGAACGTTGGTCTCTTCGCGGCCTTCAAACCGGCGAAAAGAAAGGCCCGCGACAGTCACCCCTGCGCTGGCAGAGGGAAAATGTTGGTCAAGAATAAGGACGTGCATGTCTGAACCTTCGCCAAACGTGCGCGCCAAGCGGCATTTGGTTTCGCCGTAGTGGACGTTCCATGGCGAGCTTGGCGTAACCACGACTGGATCGTTTTTGGCCGCAAGCCCTGTACCGGTTGCCAAAAATGCTGTGGCTCCAACGACACCCAAAGCTGCAAAACGCATACTACGTTCCCAAAACAAAAAAAGCCCGGCGACATGGTGTCACCGGGCTTTCGATATTGCAACAAGCTAGCTTGTATTAACGCGGGGCCATGCGGATTGCACCGTCGAGGCGCACGTCTTCGCCGTTGAAGTAACCGCACTCGATCATGGTCATGGCAAGTTTGGCGTATTCTTCAGGCATGCCCAGACGCTTGGGGAATGGCACGGATGCGGCCAGAGCATCTTTCACCTTTTGCGGTGCTGCGTTCATCAGCGGGGTTTCGAAGATTCCGGGAAGGATCGTGTTCACACGGATGCCTTCGCTCATCAGGTCGCGCGCGATTGGCAAGGTCATGCCAACAACGCCGCCTTTGGATGCAGAGTAAGCCGCCTGGCCCATCTGGCCATCTTCTGCGGCAACCGACGCGGTGTTCACGATTGCGCCGCGGTCACCGTCTTCGGAAAGCGGGTCAAGCTTCAGCATTCCAGCAGCAGATTTGGCGATGCAGCGGAACGTGCCAACGAGGTTCACCTGAATGACAAAGTCGAACGCTGACAGCAGGAAGTGCTTCGTTTCGCCGGTAAGCCCGCCGTTTTCATCACGCACGCGGCTGGCCGTTTTCATGGCGTTGCCGATACCGGCGCAGTTCACAAGAATGCGTTCCTGGCCGTGGGCTTCGCGCGCCTTGGCGAAACCTGCATCAACGTCCTCTTCGCTGGTCACATTGACCTTGCAGAAAATGCCGCCGACTTCCGCAGCGATTGCTTCGCCTTTTTCTTCGTTCATGTCGAAGATCGCGACCTTCGCGCCTTTGGCAGCAAGCGCGCGAACGGTTGCGGCACCAAGGCCTGATGCACCGCCGGTGACGACGGCTGGGGTGTTGGCTGAAACTTCCATTAGCTTTCCTCTCTAGGGCTTTGATTCATTGTGATTTGCTTAAAGGCTTTCAATGATGGTGACGTTGGCGACGCCGCCGCCTTCACACATCGTTTGAAGACCATATTTCTTGCCGTGACGCTTGAGTGCGTGGACGAGCGTTGCCATAAGCTTGGTACCCGATGCACCCAGCGGGTGGCCAAGCGCAATCGCGCCGCCGTGTACGTTCAGTTTCTCAGGATCGGCGCCCGTGTGCTTGAGCCATGCCATCGGCACAGGGGCAAACGCTTCGTTCACCTCGTAAAGGTCGATGTCCCCGATTTTGAGGCCGGCACGTGCCAGCGCTTTATCGGTCGCGAACAGCGGCTCTTCGAGCATGATCACAGGGTCGCCTGCGGTCACTGTCAGATTGTGAATACGCGCCATTGGCGTGAGGTTGTGGGTTTTGAGAGCTTCTTCCGAAACGACCAAAACCGCTGAGGAACCATCGCAAATCTGGCTTGCGCTGGCCGCTGTTACCATGCCGCGTGGGTCGATCAACTTGACCCCGGAAATGCCTTCGATTGTCGCATCAAAGCGGATGCCCTCATCCACCGTATGCATTTCGGTGCCTTCGGGCGTTTCGATTTCAACTGCCACGATCTCATTTTCGAACGCGCCTGCCTCGGTCGCCGCTTTCGCTTTCATGTGGCTGTTCAACGAAAATGCGTCGAGCTCTTCCTTGGTCATGCCGTGCTTCTTGGCAATCATTTCAGCGCCCATGAACTGGCTGAACTGCACGCCGGGATACTTCGCTTTGACGCCGTCAGACATGTAGTTTCCAAGGCCCTCTTTCATGTGGAGCGTCATGTTGGTGCCCATCGGAACGCGGGTCATGCTTTCAACGCCGCTTGCGATGACGATGTCCTGCGTACCGCTCATCACAGCCTGCGCTGCGAACTGGATCGCTTGCTGTGAAGAACCGCATTGACGGTCGATGGAAACGGCGGGGGTCGATTGCGGCAAGAGCTTGGATGCAAGAACGCCCATGCGCCCGACTTGTCCGGCCTGTTCGCCCGCCTGACTGACGCAGCCGGTCACCACGTCATCGATAGCGCTGGGGTCAACGCCGCTGCGCTCGACCACTGCGTCGAGTGATTTTGCAAGCAGATCAACCGGGTGAACCCCTGCAAGACGGCCTCCACGGCGCCCTCCAGCAGTGCGAACAGCATCGACGATATAAGCAGTGGCCATGATGAGACTTTCCCTTCCCGTTTACGTAAACGTTTCAATTTGCCACTCGCCTATTGCAGCGAGGCTAATCGGAATCAAGCGGCCATTGATTAGCCTTGTAGTCTATGTCGCATCCAAGCTGAGCCCAAAAAGATCAAAGAGTGAGCGTGTGACGCCGGCAGGCGCGGTTGTCAGCTTTCCCGAAAACGGTTCTGCAGCTTGTTTATGATTACCTTCAAGTTAACGACCAAACTGCGGAATTTGCAGCCTAACGCTCGGGAAACTCAGCTCATCGTCCAGACGCAAAATCCTGTGTTGCAATCACGTTACACCGCTGTGTTTTGTTTGTGCCACGCTGTGACAATGCTTTTCTTAGTCGGGCATTTCAGCCACATCGCGGCACAGGGATGGACATGTTGTGCGTTAGTCAGCTTTGCTGTGAACGGGAAATCCGTCGCTGACGCATACGATCCGTCTTAAGAGAGACTGAGTATGCCTCAACCATCAATTCGGATGGGTCACACTCAGTCAGTGTTGGTTTGAACATGAAACTCGTTTTCGAGCGGATTTTCAGGCCGTCATTAGGGGTAATTATCCAATGAAAATATCATCACAACTACGCCTGAGTGCCGGCAGCTTTGCTGTTGGTCTTGCTCTGGCTGCTACGCCTGCGTTCGCGCAGGACGCTGATGTTACGACGGATGGAGCGGCGGAAGAAGAGGGTAATCAAATCCTCGTCACCGGTTCACGTCTTAACGTTAACCCAAACCTCACCTCGGTTAGCCCGGTTCTCGCTGTTGATGCAGAAGAAATCGCGGTTCGCGGTGTTGTCGACATCGAAGACCTCACCAACGCTCTGCCGCAGATTTCTGCTGCACAGACCGCTGACCAGTCGAACGGTGCATCGGGTACCTCGCAGCTTGACCTTCGTGGTCTTGGTGCCCAGCGTACCCTGACCCTGATTGATGGCCGCCGCCTTCCTTATGGTGACTCGGCTTCGATCGCCGTCAACCTCGACCTCGTCCCAACCCAGCTGGTTGAGCGCGTTGAAGTTCTGACCGGTGGCTCGTCTGCTGTTTACGGTTCTGACGCTGTTGCCGGTGTGGTGAACTTCGTTCTCAAAGACGATTTCGAAGGCGTTGCATTCGACGTTCAGTACGGTTTTGCTCAAAGCAGCAACGGCCGTGAAATCTTCGAGCAAGTTCTAACAGCCGCGAACCAGCCATTCCCTACTGGTTCCGTCACTGACGGTGAAGAAATCAGCGCATCTGTCACCTTTGGTGCCAACATTGCTGATGGCCGTGGTAATGTCACTGGCTTCCTCGCCTATCAAAACCGTAACGAAATCAGCCAGGCTGACCGTACAGCTTCCGCTTGTACGATTGGTGCCTCAACCGGCAACTTCTCGGCAAATGGCTTTGGTTGTATTGGTTCAGCCAACTTCCGTCTGTTCTCGGGGAATGCGGCTAACGGTGCACCTTTCTTCTTCCAGCAAGAAGATGGCACAATCACAGATTTCGTGGGCGGCCCGGCTGAAACATTCAACTTTGGTCCACAGAACTTCTTCCAACGTCCTTCAGAGCGTTTCCAGATCTACACCAAAGCGACTTATGAGCTTGATGGCGGTCACGAACTGTTTGCTGACTTTGGTTACACCGATGTCGTTTCAGATGCGCAAGTCGCGCCATCTGCATCCTTCGGCTTCTTCCAACGCAGCATTAACTGTGGCAACCCATTCATTCAGGATGCATCGCGTCCTGGCGGTGGTTCGATCGCGACTGACGTGCTAGGGTGTACTGCCCAGCAGATTGCCGATGATGAAGTCATCACTGGTCTCACGGCATCTCACCGTAACGTCGAAGGTGGTCCGCGTAACTCACGTCTTGAAAACCGTGCGTTCCGTCTCGTTGGTGGTGCTCGTGGTACGTTTGCTGAATTCTTCGATTACGAAGTGTTCGGTCAGTTCTCGGCAACCCGTGATGAAGACACATCAACCAACGACTTCATCATCGCCAACCTTGACCAAGCTCTTCTGGTAACGACCGACGCAGACGGCAACGCTGTTTGTATCGATCAGTCGAATGGCTGTGTCCCTTATAATATCTTCCAGCGTGGGCCAGGTGGCGAAAGCCTTGTGAGCCAAGGTGCGCTCGACTTTATTCAGGGCGTCGGTATCACTACTGGCGAAACTGAGCAGTTGGTTCTGGGTGGTACTATCCAAACAGATCTCAGCGAGTTTGGCATTCAGTCTCCATTCGCTGAAGATGCAGGCGTTGGTTTCCTCGTTGGTGCTGAATACCGCGAAGACACACTGGACGCGACACCTGACCAAATCAGTCGCCAACCAGACGGCGGTTTCACCGGCGTTGGTGGTCCGACCCTTCCGGTCTCTGGTACTTTGGAAGTTACCGAATTCTTCACCGAGCTTCAGCTTCCACTGGTCACAAACCGTCCGTTCTTCGAAGAGCTCGTGTTTAGCGCGCAATATCGTTATTCCGACTACACTGCTAACGGTAACGGCACGTCGAACAGCTTCTCGACTGACACATATGGTTTCCAGCTTTCCTGGGCACCGACACCGGACATTTCGTTCCGCGGTCAGTTCCAGCGCGCAGTTCGTGCACCAAACGTGGTTGAGCTGTTCACTGGTCAAAGCACTGGTCTTCCAGACCTTGCCCAGGTTGGTACCGATGCCAACGGTAACGGCATCTTCGATCCTTGCTCGACAGCGGTTCCTGTTGCCAGCGCAGCAGCCTGTGCAAATACCGGCGTTACCGCTGCTCAGTTCGGCAACATTCCTGACGTTGCGGCTGGTCAGACCCAAGGTCTGTTTGGCGGTAACCCGAACCTAACGCCTGAAAGCTCGGATACGATTACCTTTGGTGCCGTGTTCCAGCCGACCTTCCTGCCAGGGTTCAACGCCTCGGTCGATTACTTCGATATCTCTATCGATGACGCAATCGTTGCAGGTCTTGGTGCTCAGACCATTCTGGACAACTGCTTGGAAACAGGCGAAGATGTATTCTGTAACCTAGTCCAACGTGACGCCGCTGGTTCGCTTAATGCAAGTGGCCCGGGCGTCGGCTTTACGCTGACAAACGTCAACGCGGCTTCGCTCGAAACCAGTGGCTTGGATTTCCAAGTCAACTACGAGTACGATCTTGGCAGCGCTGGTGCGATTAGCTTGAACTATGCGTCAACCTACCTATTCTCATCTGACTTCACCCCGTTCTTGGGTGCACCAACAGTTGAGTGTGAAGGTGAGTTTGCCGGTCAGTGTGGCCAACCAACCGCTCAGTATCGTCACCGTGCCCTGCTCGGTTGGGAAACCCCACTCGAAGGTCTGACGGCAAACATCACCTGGCGCCACTTCGGCGGCGTTGATAATGACTCAGCCACACCGCAACCAGTTGAACTGTCCCTCAACGCGGTGAACTACTTCGACCTTTCGGTTCGTTATGAAGTGTTCGACGGCATCGTTGCTCGCGCAGGCGTTAACAACGTCTTCGAAGACAACTTCCCAGTGTCGGTTTCGGCTGGTCCGGCGAACAACGGTAACGGCAACACCTACCCAGGTGTGTACGACACCGGTCGCTTCTTCTTCTTCGGCTTCAGCGCTGAACTGTAAAGAAAAGCAGACACTTAAAATTGCAGACGGCGGGCGTGAAAACGTCCGCCGTTTTTGTTTGAGTTGATGAGAGCCGTGCAACGCCTCAAAAGCCGTCAAATCTGGCATCCAATGCAGTGCAGCAATCCGCCTTCAATTCGCCCATGGCACACTGTTGCATTCAAGTTACACGTCTTTGCATTTATTGCGCACCGCCTTCGTGCTGCTCTTCCAAATCCCTCATCTTAGCTTAACCCAACATTCAGGGACTGACTGGCTAGCCTGGGGGAGATGATTCTGCCTCGTTAGCAGGATGCCCGTCAGAGTGACCGGGGCGTGATCATCCTCTTCGTAGTGATCGAACCCCGTTCTTTTTCGTGCTGCACCACCCCCTTGGTGGTGCAACTTTTTATGAGGGTAAGCACCACATGAGAACTTCATCTAAACTTCGTCTTAGCGCTGGTTCGCTTGCGGTCAGCGTTGCGCTGGCTGCGAGCCCGGCCTTCGCGCAGGACGCAGAGCAGGACCAAGAAGAAGCATCGGTCGAAGACACCGTCGCTGAACCCCAAGGTTCGATCGTTGTTTCCGGTACGCGTATCAAGCGTCCGAACCTCGATTCTACGGTTCCAATCACCTCCGTGTCGGCCGACGAATTGCTCGAAAACAGCTCGGTAAGCCTCGGTGACGCGCTGAACGAACTGCCTTCGCTGCGTTCAACCTTCAGCCAGTCAAACTCAAACCGCTTCATCGGTACATCAGGCCTCAACCTGCTTGACCTTCGCGGCCTTGGAACAGACCGTACTCTGGTTCTGATTAACGGCCGTCGTCAGGTCGGCGCCCTTCCAGGCGACTTCCGTATCGACGTGAACACGATCCCGTTCGAGCTGCTCGAGCGTGTGGACGTGATCACCGGCGGTAACTCGGCGATTTACGGTTCGGAAGCTGTTGCTGGTGTTGTTAACTTCATCACCGCACGTGACTTCGAAGGCGTGTCGATCCGTGGCCAGGCTTCTGTCACCGATTTTGGCGACCGTGGTCAGCAGTTCATCTCTGTCACCGCCGGTCAGAACTTTGCTGACGGTCGCGGTAACATCGCTGTCTCGGCTGAGTACTCAAACGCCGAACCGCTGTTCAACACCGACCGTGACGGTCAAACCGGCGCATTCAGCGGCCGTGACCAGTTCAACCGTCAGTCGTCCGATCCAATCGGTCCGAACACCTTCGGTTTCTTCAATGGCGTTCGCAACGGTAACATCACCGACGGCACTCAGATCCTTCAGATCTCTTGTAACACCAGCACTCCTGCGCGGGCGGCGGCAACCTGTGCGACGGACCGCGATGGTGCCGTGGTTACTGCCGGTGGTACACAACTAGGTGCTATTTACGGCTTCCTGCCAAACGGACGCCTTGCGCGTAACCAACCTGACTTCGATTTCCGTCGTTTCGGCAATAACAACACGATTGGCGGCTTCGGCTCAACCCTTACGAACACCGGTCAGCTTGCACCGGGCCTTGACCGTTACACTGTAAACGTCCTTGGTCGTTACGAAGTGTCTCCGGCTCTCGAATTCTTCTTCGAAGGTAAGTACAACAAGCTCGACGCTCTCCAAGAGGGTCAGCCTACGTTCCGCTTTGGCCAGGAATTCGTCACCCTCGACAATGCGTTCCTGAACCCTGAAGATGCAGCGTTCATCGATGAGAACTTCTTCCCAGGTCGCGGCGGGTTTTTATACTCGCGTTTCAACGTCGACCTTGGTGGCCGTTCCGAAATCAACGAGCGTGAAACATATCGCATTGTTGGTGGTGCTCGCGGTAGCTTCAACGATGACTGGAGCTACGAGATCGCTGTAAACTACGGTCGTCTCGACACGTTCCTCACCAGCCGTAACCAGATCCTTACTGAGAACTTCGCCAATGCGGTGGATGCTCAGTTCGATGCTAATGGCAACATCGTTTGCGGTATCAACAACGATGCCGACACAACCAACGATGACGCAGCTTGTGTTCCGATCAACATCTTCGGTGTTGGCAGCCCAAGCCAGGCGGCTATCGATTACGTCAACTTCGATTCCACCCGTGATGAGAACGCTGAGCAATTCGTTGTTTCGGCATTCGTAAGCGGTGACTTGTCGCAGCTCTTCGAACTGCCAGGTGGTCCAATCGGCTTTGCTGTTGGTGGTGAATATCGCCGTGAAACATCGTTCTCTGAGTTCGATCCGATCACACAATCTGGCGCGACCTTCTTGAACATTATTCCAACGTTCGATCCACCAGCATTCACAGAAAAGTCAGTCTTCGGTGAAGTCCGTATTCCGCTGCTTGCAGACGTTCCGTTCTTTAACGAACTGACCGTTGAAGGTGCAGCACGTTATTCGGACTACAACACGGCTGCTGACGGTGTCTTCACCTGGAACGCAGGTGGCGTGTGGTCACCGGTTGATGGCCTCCGCTTCCGCGGTAACTTCAGCCGTTCGATCCGTGTGCCGAACCCATCGGATTTGTTCTCTCCACAGTCGCAGAACTTCGCGTTCATCGCCGACCCGTGTGACGTTCTGAACCTGCCACAGGGTAACTTCCCTGCAAACCGTCAAGCTAACTGTGCGACGCTTGGTCTGGGCGCGAACTTCGAGAACACGCCTGCACGTACGCAGTCGCTTCCGTTCTTGACCGGTGGTAACCCGCTTCTTCTCGAAGAGGAATCGGACAGCTACACGATCGGTTTCGTGTTCGAGCCAAACTTCATCCCTGGCTTTGCGTTTACGGCTGACTACTACAACATCGAGATCACTAACGTGATCGCGGGTGTGGGTGCTCAGGCTGTGTTGAACAACTGCTTCGATGCTCCAACAGCTTCGTTCCCGAACAACAACTTCTGCCCTTCAATCAACCCACGTGACGCGGATGGTTTCTTCGCTGATCCGGTTCTGATCGGTGGTTCGTTCAACTTCGCAGCGCTGGAAACCGAAGGCATCGACTTTGACATTCGCTACAACCGTACGTTTGACAACGACAGCCGTCTGAGCCTGCGTGCGATTGCGACCTACGTTCTGCGTAACGTCACCTTCCTTGATATTGCGAACCCGGATGTTCCGAACCGTATTCGCTCTGAGCTGGGTGACCCAAGCTTCGCAATGACCTTCTCGGCTAACTACGAGACCGGTGCATTGAACCTTGGTTACGACATGCGTCTTGTTGGGCGTCAGCTCATCAACACCTTCGAATCTGAGTTCGAATTCAACGGCAACCCGCCAACCAACCCGAACTCACGTGGTCAGGTCTTCTACAACGAAGTCTTCTACCATGACGTGCGTGCCGAGTATGAAATCGACGAACGCTTCACGTTCTACACCGGTGTGGACAACCTCACCAACGAACTGCCACCGCTCGGCCTTACAGGCACCGGCGGCGACTCAGGCATCTTCGATGTCTTCGGCCGCACCTACTACGCTGGTTTCCGCATCGATCTTCCATAATCGATCGCAACCAACACAAAGAAAGGGCCCCGGGAAACCGGGGCCCTTTTTTATTGAGCGTTAGAATTATACGAGATGCCTGAGGCGGGGCTTGAGGCGAGACTTGAAGCAGGGCCAGGAAAGGGAAACGTGCCCCTGCCCTTTGCTGGAGGTTGAACTTAGGAGACGATTTCCATCTTCAGCTCGCCATCGCCCTCATCAACCTTGAGGGTAACACCGTCAGACACCTTGCCCTCAATCAGCATCTCAGCAAGCGGGTCCTGCAAATAGCGCTGCACCGCACGTTTCAACGGCCTTGCGCCATATACAGGGTCATAGCCCACCCGGCCAAGCCACCGCAGCGCTGCGTCGGAAAGATCAAGCGTGATCTTGCGATCATCAAGCAGCTTTTGCACGCGCTTGACCTGAATTTCGACAATCGGTGCCATGTGCTCCATCGCCAAGCGGTGGAACAGGATGATCTCATCCAGGCGGTTGATGAATTCGGGCCGGAAGTGTCCGCGCACCACATCCATCACCTTCTCCTCAACATCGGCGACTTTCCCGTCATCGGGCAGGTTCGCCAAATGCTGTGAACCAAGGTTGGACGTCAGGATGATAAGCGTGTTCGAGAAATCGACTTTGCGTCCCTGCCCATCGGTCAGATGCCCATCATCGAGCACCTGGAGGAGCACGTTGAACACATCACTGTGCGCTTTCTCGACCTCGTCGAACAGGACGACCTGATAAGGACGCCTGCGCACCGCTTCGGTAAGCACCCCGCCCTCGTCATATCCGACATAGCCCGGAGGCGCGCCGATGAGCCGCGCAACAGAGTGCTTCTCCATGAATTCCGACATGTCGATGCGGACCATCGCTTGATCATCGTCAAACAGGAATTCAGCGAGCGCCTTGGTCAGCTCGGTTTTGCCAACGCCGGTTGGGCCGAGGAACAAGAAGCTACCCATGGGACGCCCCGGATCCTGCAGACCAGCCCGCGCGCGGCGAACGGCTTTGGAGACTGACACAATCGCCTGCTGCTGGCCGATGACACGTTTTCCGAGGATCGCCTCCATCTCAAGCAGCTTTTCGCGCTCACCCTCCATCATCTTGTCGATAGGAATACCGGTCCAGCGGCTGACAATAGAGGCGATGTCCTCTTCGGTCACTTCTTCGCGAAGAAGCGCGTTATCAGTCAGGCCTTCAGCCTCTGCCAGCTTCTTTTCAAGCGCAGGGATGGTGCCATAAGAAAGCTCACCCGCCTTGGCGAGGTCACCTGAACGCTCCGCCTGTTCGAGCTCAAGGCGCGCTGCATCAAGTTCTTCCTTGATCCGGCCCTCGGCCTCGATCTTGTCGCGCTCATTTTGCCACCGTGTGGTGAGTTCGGACGATTCCTGCTCAAGCTCAGCAAGCTCTTTGAGCAAATTCTCAAGCCGCTCGGCGGAAGCCTTGTCATCCTCTTTTGCAAGGGCGGACTCTTCGATTTTGAGCTGGATAATCCGGCGATCAAGGGTCTCGATTTCCTCAGGCTTGCTCTCCACCTCCATCCGGATGCGCGAGGCGGCCTCATCCATGAGGTCGATGGCCTTGTCGGGCAGGAAGCGGTTCTGAATATAGCGGTCGGACAGTTTGGCCGAAGCCACAATCGCGCTGTCGGTTATGCGCACGCCGTGGTGCAGCTCATACTTGTCCTTGATACCGCGCAGGATCGAGATCGTGTCTTCGACCGTCGGCTCTTCGATATAGACAGGCTGGAACCGGCGTTGCAGCGCTGGGTCCTTCTCGACATATTTCTGATACTCATCGAGCGTGGTCGCCCCGATGCAGTGCAGTTCGCCGCGCGACAAAGCAGGTTTGAGGAGGTTGGATGCGTCCATCGACCCTTCCGAAGCCCCTGCCCCGATTAGGGTGTGCATCTCGTCGATGAAAAGGATGATGTTGCCATCGGCATGGCGCACCTCATCAAGGATCGACTTGAGCCGCTCTTCAAATTCACCGCGATATTTCGCGCCTGCAATGAGCGCGCCCATATCAAGGCTCATCAAAGTGCGCCCTTTGAGGCTGTCGGGCACATCGCCATTGGCAATGCGCAAGGCCAGTCCTTCGGCAATCGCGGTCTTACCTGTGCCAGGTTCGCCGATGATCGCAGGGTTGTTTTTGGTACGCCTCGCCAAAATCTGGATCGTGCGGCGGATTTCTTCATCGCGGCCAATGACGGGGTCCAGCTTACCCTCGCGCGCGGCCTTGGTCAGGTCGCGGGCAAACTTCTCCATCGCATCATAAGTGCTTTCAACATTCGCGCTGTCGGCCTTCTTGCCGCCGCGAAGGTCTTCGATCGCAGTGTTCAGGCCTTGCGCGGTAACGCCAGCCGCTTTGAGCGCCTTTGATGTTACCTCGGGCTGAGCGGCAAGTGCGGTTAGCACCCGCTCTACGGTCACAAAGCTGTCGCCCGCTTTGTCAGCAAGCCCCTCGGACGCATCGAGCACCCGGACAAGGTCATTGTCCATGCCCGGTGTCGATTGCGCACCAGAGCCGGTTACCATCGGGATTTTCGATAAAGCGATGTCGACCGCGCTAGTCGCCTGTTTCGCATCGCCGCCTGCGCGCTGAATCAGGCCAGCTGCCATACCCTCTTCATCTTCGAGAAGCGCTTTGAGCAAATGCAGCGGAGTGATCCGTTGATGGTTCATGCGGATCGCAACCGTTTGCGCGGACTGCAAAAAACCCTTGGCGCGGTCGGTGAACTTTTCGAGATTCATGCCTGTTCCCTCATGTGATTGCCCCCTTTAGTTAGTGTTGTATTTCAGCAACACAAGAGCTCTGGGCAATTTTCCTCCGAACGGTGTGTTACATGGGTAGGTGGGTCACAAAAATGCGCATTGCAAGCCCCCCTCTTTTCGACACCGCATGACCGCTCGCCCAGACCTTGACCTCTTGCCCAGACAAAGCGATTGTCTTCGCGCAATGAATATTGGGGAATCTCATCAATGAAGTGGGTAAAGCGCGGCGTTCTGGGCCTAATTGGCATTGCGCTGGTGACGTTCGTGTTCCTGGCGACGTGGGAGCCGTTTATGGCCCATCAGAGCAAGGCTCCTGACTATCGCGAATACTCTGCCGAAATTGTTCGCAGTGAATATGGCGTGCCCATGATTTACGGCGAAACGGATGCCGATGTCGCTTTCGGAGTGGCTGTCGCGCATGCAGAGGACGACTTCTTTACGCTTCAGGATGTCGCTGCCATGGCCAAAGGGCGGTATGGCGCGATTGCCGGGCCTGACGGGGCGCAGATTGATTTCGTCTATCACCTGATTGATGCACGGGGCACGGCGAAGCGCGAATTTCCCAAACTGCCCGCCGACACGCAAGCTTTGTTCAACGCCTATGCCGCCGGCCTCAACCATTATGCAGAGCAAAACCCAGCGGAGGTAAAGCTTGCCAATCTGTTCCCGGTAAACGGGGAGGATATCGCGGCAGGCTTCACTTTGCGCCAGCCGTTCTTTTACGGTCTTGCCAATGTCATCGGTCCGCTGGTGGAAGGGGGCGAGCTTCGCAAGGAGTTTGGTCCCGACATCCCCGGCTTCCCCCGCCCCAATTCGCCCGCGCAGCAATTGCGCAAGGAATTGGGTGAAGAGATAGCCCACGGGTTTGGAATCGGCGATGAGCACCCGAACCTTGTGCTCCCGATGGGGAGGGCGGGCGATCACATGGGCTCCAATGCTTGGGCGGTGAAACCTGAAAAGACGGGCGGGCCCACAACCCTCATCTCCAATTCGCACCAACCCCTTCGCGGAGGTGTGGCCTGGTATGAGCTGGGTGTACAAAGCGGCGAAGGCTGGCATTTTACGGGGGCAAATTTCCCCGGATCACCCTTCCCATTCCTTGGGCATAACGAAAACCTTGGCTGGACCAATACGGTCAACCGCCCGGATATGACCGATGTGTACGAGCTTGAAATGAACGAGGCAGGCGACAGCTATCGCCTTGATGGAAAGTGGTACGAGTTGGACGCAAAAGAGGTCCTTCTTCCTGTAAAGATGGGCCCGGTTACACTTCCGGTGACCCAAACCGTTTATCGAAGCGCGCACCACGGCCCGGTTATCAAGAATGACAAAGGTGCATTTGCGATCCGGTACGGCGGGATGGACAAGGCCGATCAATTGGACGCCTATTACCGGCTCAACAAGGCCAAGACTTTTGAGGAATGGGAAGCGCAGATCGCTCGTATGGCGATCCCATCCACAAATTTCATCTATGCCGATATCAAGGGCAACATCGCCTATGTGTACAATGCGGCGATCCCGAACCGGCCCGAAAATGTCGAGGCCAATTGGCGCGGTGTTCTGGATGGGTCGCGCTCTGACCTTATCTGGAACGGCAGCGTCGAATATGAGCGCATCCCCAAGCTCATCAATCCTGCTTCGGGCTGGCTCTACAACTCAAACAATGAACCCTACACCGCCGCTGGTGAGGGGAGTGATCTGAGCCCGGATGATTTCTCACCCGTGCTTGGCATTGAACTCAAGCAAACCAACCGTTCCTACCGCGCATACAGGATGATGAGCGAGGCGGCTGTGCTTGACCGCAAGACACTGGAGCGGATCAAATATGACACCGCGTATGAGCGGCTGGACTATGTGGACCTCCTTTATGATGCTCTCGAAGCGATGGAAGTCCCGAGCCGCATGAAACAGGCAGGCGGGCCTGGTGGCACGCTTGATGATGCACGCAACCTCATGCTGAAGTGGGATTATTCCGCCGATGGTGAAGGCCCCGCTGATGCCATCGCCCTGCTTATGATCCTCAGCTACATGGGCGCTGAATACAACAACACGCCTGTGCCAGATGTGACGCAGAAGCTGGAAGAGGCGCGGAGCCATCTGATAGAGCATTTCGGGCGGCTTGATCCCCCGATGAGCGAGCTTTTACGCCTTCGCCAAGGCAATGTGGACTTGCCGCTGGATGGGGGCTCGGACACTCTACGGGCCTCGACTATTTGGCGTATGGACGATGATGGACGGCTAAGCCTTGTCCATGGTGACAGCTTTATTCAATGGGTCGAATGGCCAGCCGATGGCGGAGAGAACGGGGGGCGCGTGACTTCGCGCTCGATCCAGCCGTTCGGCGCGGCCACGACAAGGCCGGATTCGAAGCATTTCACCGATCAAATGCAGCTCTATGTCGATCACAGATTGAAGCCTGTACACTTCTTTGAAGAGGACGTACGAGCTAATGCAGGAAGCACCAAGGTAGTCACCAATGCGAAATAGTCCGGCGATTTGACCGGCTTGATTTCGCCTTGGTTCGGGCGACTCCCCCCAAAGCTTTGCGCCAGGCATTGAGAATACGAAGGGACTAAAAACATGAAATTTCGTCACGCCGCAGCGAGCCTCGCTGCGCTTAGCGTTGCCATTGCAACACCGCTAACCCCCGCTTTTGCCGATGACCACGCCTCAGCTGCGGCTGAGCCTGCTAACGACCTGCAGGAACTGGTCGCGCAGGTTCAGGTTCCGTATGAAAAATTCGAGCTTGAAAATGGCCTGACCGTGATCGTGCACGAAGACCGCAAAGCGCCAATCGTTGGCGTTGCTGTATGGTACAATGTGGGCTCCAAGGATGAGCCAAAGGGCCTCACGGGCTTTGCTCACCTGTTTGAGCACCTGATGTTCAACGGTTCGGAAAACGCGCCAAACGACTATTTCCAATACTTGCAAGAAATGGGCGCGACCGATTACAACGGTACCACGAACTTTGACCGCACCAACTACTTCCAAACGGTCCCTCGCCCTGCGCTCGAACGCGCTTTGTGGCTGGAAAGCGACCGGATGGGCTATCTGCTTGGCGCGGTCACACAAGGGAAACTCGACAACCAGATCGGCGTTGTCCAGAACGAAAAGCGTCAAGGCGACAACCGTCCTGGCGGTCTTGTATTCTACGAAATCCTCGAAACCATCTTCCCTGATGGTCACCCGTACCAACACTCCGTCATCGGTTCGATGGCTGACATTGAGGCGGCAACGCTTGACGATGTGAAAGAGTGGTTCCGCGACAAATACGGCCCTAACAACGCAACGATTGTGCTTGCTGGCGATGTTTCGGCTGAAGAAGCGCGCCCGCTGGTTGAAAAGTGGTTTGGCCCGATCCCGCGCGGCGCGGTGAACACCCCGGCGGCCGCTGAAATCCCAACCCTTGAAGAGCCCGTGCGCAAGGTCATGCGTGACCAGGTCGCTGCAACTTCGATCAGCATGTATTGGCCTGCGCCAGGTATCACGTCAGAAGATCTGGCCGCGCTCAACATGGGGACGCAAATCCTTGGCGGGCTTCTTTCAAGCCGTCTGGACCAAATCCTTGTGCGCGATGAACAGCTTGCGGTGAGCGTATCGGCTGGAAACTTCGACTTCCAACGCGTCGGCCTTATCAACGTAAGCGCCACTCTTAAGGACGGCGTTGACCAACGCGTTCTCGAAGCGCGCCTGAAACAGCTTGTCGACTGGTATGTTGAAACCGGCCCAACCGCTGAAGAAGTAGAGCGCGCGGCGACCAGCAACCTTGCCGGCACCATTCGTGGGCTTGAACAGGTCGGCGGCTTTGGCGGTAAGGCCGTGGCTCTTGCCCGCGGCGAAGTGCTGGCAGGCGACCCAAGCTTTGCTGTGAACCAGCTTGAACTGCTTGCCTCTATCACGCCAGAGACGATCAAGTCGGCGATGCAGGAATGGATGACCAAGCCTGCCTTCACTCTGGTTCTTGAACCCGGAGAGCGCGATGCGTCCTATGAGGAAGCATCCAGTGTTACCGCTGGTGGGCCAGCAACCGAGCGCGACCGCGACAGCGACAAAGATGCAATCACCGTATCGCTGGAACGCCCGGCGCCAGAAATCGCCTCGGTTCCGTCGCTTGATTTCCCTGACTTTGAGCGGACAACCCTCGCGAACGGGATGCAGGTCACCTATGCAAAGCGTGATGCTGTTCCTGCGACCTATGTGACGATGTCATTTAACGCTGGGACCGCTTCCGACACCGCAGACAAGCGCGGCCTTGAAGGGCTTGCCCTTGGCCTGTTTGACGAAGGCACTGCCACATTGAGCAGCCAGCAAATCGCCGAAGAGCGTGAAAAGCTGGGTGTCACCATCAATACAGGCGGCGGCGATGACCGTTCGAGCTTCACGCTCTCGGCTTTGTCCTCCAACCTTGCACCATCGCTTAGCCTGCTTGGTGACATCATTCGTAATCCGGCGTTCAACGAAAATGACCTTGCCCGGGTAAAAGCACAGACCATCACCGGCATTCGCCAGCAAATGCGCTCGCCCCAAGGCATTGCCGGCCGCGCCATCGGCGTGGAGCTTTTCGGTGCAGACAGCCCCTATGGCGGTGTAGAAACGATCGAAAGCGTCGAAGGTATCACCCGCGATGATCTGGTGGCGTTCAAGGACACATGGATCCGTCCGGACAATGGCGAGGTTTTTGTGATCTCAAGCCTGCCCTTGGACACCGTTTTGGCTCAGCTCAACGAAGCGTTCGGCGATTGGGAAGCGCCTTCTGTGCCTAAGGGTGAAAAAGACTTCTCCACCATGCCAACCGAGGCAGAAGGCGGTCGCATTGTCCTGATCAACCGTCCAAACTCACCGCAAAGCTTTATCTTTGGCGGGCAAATCACCCCGCTTGATGCAAGCGATCCGGCCTATGTCGACTTTGAAAACGCCAACAATTCGCTTGGCGGAAACTTCCTGGCACGTCTCAACATGAACCTGCGGGAGACCAAGGGTTGGAGCTACGGCGTTCGTGGTGGGCCACAGGCGCGCGAAAACGCAGTGGTCTATGCCATTGGCGGCGGCGTTCAGGCGGACCGCACAGGCGATTCCATCGCAGAGATGATCCGCGAGACGGGCGAATTCCTCAGCGTAAACGGCGTGACCGAAGAAGAGCTCACCCGCAATGTTGCAAACTCGGTTGGTCTTCTGCCCGGCCGGTTCGAAACATCGAGCGCGGTTCTGGGCGCGATGCAGGAGCTCGCGCTCTTCGGACGTCCGGACAGCTATTACGAAGAGCTGGTCGGCAAATATGAAGCGCAAACCACTGATAGCCTGGATGCAGCAGCGCGTTCTGCACTCGACATTGATGACTTCCTTTGGGTTGTCGTTGGCGATGCAGAAAAAGTAGCGCCGCAGCTCGAACAGCTGGGCCTTCCAGTTGAAGTGCGCGAAATGGAAGGCGCTGAACAACAAGGCGGCTAATCGCCCTCCTGCCTTTCAGCGCGGCAGCGATTGAAAGGCACAAAGAGTAAAAACAGCGGGCAGGGTCAATCATGGCCCTGCCCGTTTCTTTTGGGCCCGCCTTTTTGGGCCCGCTTTTTTTGGGTCCGCTTTTTTGGGGCCCACTTCTTTTTTCGCGCCAGTTGACGCAGCGTAAGGGATTGAATGCGCCTGTGCGACGTGTACAACTTTGCGCCAAGCCAATGGACCCAAAGCGGTCATCGCGCTTCAAGACACCACAAGCGCCCCGGTGCGGGCGTACCTAAAGGAGATACGAGATGTCAGTTGCAGGTACTTATAACACCACTGTGAAAAGCCCGATGGGCGACCAAACCGGTACGCTTACCATCGTCGACAATGGCGATGGCACATTCAAAGGCAGCATGGCTGGCGGTATGGGTTCGATGGACATCGAAAGCGGCGACATTGCTGGCAGCACGCTGAGCTGGAAAATGAACATGACGGTTCCAATGCCGATGACACTCGACTGCGAAGCAACCGTTGATGGCGACACCATCACTGGCAACGTCAACGCTGGCGCATTTGGCGCAATGCCGCTCACAGGCACGCGCGTCTAAAACCGCAAGCTTACGCTAGACAAAAGCCCGCCCGAGCTTTGATGCCCGGGCGGGCTTTTTGTTTGCCTTGCCAAAGTTGGGCAACCGCCTTTGCAGTGCGGTCGCCCTTTGCCCCGAGCTTTGCCCCGAGCTTTGCCCCGAGCCAGAACCCCAAACCTGATCACATTCAGAACCGTAATCTAGGCAGTCGGCCCTATCCTTCGATTGAGCACCGCTTCACAGTGTGACCTTATTGAACGGACCATGCGAATTGGGACCGCCCTTATTTTATCTGCTCAAGGCTTGCTTACCGCAGCAAGCCTGACACTCGCCGCGTTTTATCCACCTGAGGGAAGCGCTGCGGTGTTGTTCGACTTGAACCACTCATCTCCCAATAGAGCGCTCGCATGGTCGGCCAGGCACGATTTGCCGCTGATCAGTTTTGCCCAAAACGGGGCATCTCCCATCGTCCAATTGGACGGCCAGATTAGTGCATTTGACGCTGTCAAAGCCGGGTTTCTGCCGGTGTCCGCACAACCTGATCTATGTCGCCCCAACCCTAACGTTGAGAAGATCGTATCATGAAAGAACTTCAATCCATTCGCCTGCGAGGAATGCAGTCTTTGGCCGTCCTGTGCGGCTTGCTGGGCTGTATCATTGTCGGCTGGTCATTGATGTCGGGACAAATCATATTCGGTATCGCCGGCGGATTGTTAACGCTGACACCGATCACTCTTGCCGTCCTCAAACGCAGCGATAAGACCGCGCGCCTCATCCTTGGTATTACGACACCGGTCTATGCTGCGATATTCGTTGCGCTCGCCCGGGACACGGGTTGGGTGATCGATATGCACCTGACTTTCTTTGCCCTTTTGGCGATGCTCGCGGTTCTGGCAGATTGGCGTCCCATCCTGGCCGCCACATCGGTCACAGCGGTCCATCACCTTTTGCTGAACTTTGTGGCGCCCCTTTACGTCTTTCCTGACGGATCAGATTTCGCCCGCGTTATCTTTCATGCGGTGGTGCTACTTGGCGAAAGCGTCGCTTTGATGTTCCTGTGCTCCCAGCTTGAAAGCATGATCAAAGGCCAAAGCGAAGAACGCGCTGAACGCGAGAGACTGGAAGCGGCCGCCGAGGCAGAGAAAAAGCGGATCAGTGAAGAGCAACAACTTGTGTTGCATCACCTCAATGCGCGCCTCTCCTCCTTGTCTTCGGGCGATATGCACTCTCGGATCGAAGAAAAATTCCCGTCGAAATATGAATCCTTGCGCTTTGCTGTCAATGAAACCTGCGAACAGTTGCAAAGCATTTTTGGCCACGTGAACGAAACGGCAGACTGCGTTGTCGAAGGCGCTGGTGAAATGCGGGCTGCATCCGACGACCTTGGCAATCGAACCGCGCGCGATTCAGACATGCTTGACGAGGTATCCAGCCTTTCCAACAAACTGGCACAGGACCTTGGCAGCACCGCATCGCTATGTGAGCAGACGAACGAAGTGACCATCGCTGTCAAAGGGAAAGCGGACGATGGCAAGGAGATGATCGTCACCGCATCAGATGCGATGAGCCGGATCAAGAACTCAGCAAGCGAGATCCGCGATATCATCGACCTGATCGACGGCATTGCGTTCCAGACAAACTTGCTCGCTCTGAATGCCGGTGTCGAAGCGGCCCGTGCAGGCGAAAGCGGTAAAGGGTTCTCCGTGGTTGCGCATGAGGTTCGCGTCTTGGCTCAGCGCGCAACAGAATCGGCAACTTCGATCAAGGAACTGGTCGAAAAATCGGTCCATGACGTGGATGAAGGAACGCTTCTGGTTGAGAATATGAGCTCGATTTTGAGCACAATCCTCGAAGAGTTTGACGCGGTTGACACCAACGTCTCTGAGATATCTCAGCGCACGTCAGATACAGCCGGCCAATTTGGCAAGGTGAGCGCGTCGATTGGCAATCTCAACGAAAGCATGCAGCAAAACGCCGCGATGGTTGAAGAGAGCAATGCGGCCATGCACCAACTCAACTCGCAAGCTGATGCGCTCAAAGAGATCGTCTCACGCTTCGTCTCTGATCAATCCAGCAATGGCCACGAACATTTGCGTTCCGCCGCGTAAGCAGGGCCGCGAACCGGGCAGCGTCAGTTCGCAGGTTTGGCGAGTAATTCAAACTTCATAAGCAATGTGCGCTGGGAACCGGAGAAATTGTCATCGCTGACAATGTAGAGGAAGGTTCGTCGGTCTTCCCCGACGCCTTCCTCGCGCACGGCAAGCCCTTCGAAATTGTCGACAGTCAGCGGCGGCGCAAGCACGAGAAGTTCGCGCCGGGCATTGTCGGGGCCAAACGACACAATCGCTCCAGAATTGCCATTGGCAGGGTCGTAAGAACGGAAAAGGATGAGAGCCGTCCCATCGCTGAGCGTATCGGCATCGGTTGGTATTGCGCCGAGTTTACGGACGGTTTCAGGCGGATTTGCATACAGAGGCTGAAGCTCACCGCCATCGAAGCTGGCCATGCAATTGGGACGACCCGGCAATGTCTGTCTTTCAGCGCACGAAATCTGTGTCGAGACGCTGATCGCCAATGCCTCAAGTCCCATGTTCTCTTCGAGCGGTCCCAACAAATCGACCACATCCACATTGAGCCGCTGAGGCTCCTGATCCAGCTTTTTATAGACCAGAATTCGATGATCCCGTTCAAACCCAACCGCCCAGCCCTGATCGATAACCGATGTCAGGCTTTCACTGTCACCTTTTGCCTTGCCCGAAAGAGGCTCGCCGCCTTCCCCAAGGAGCGGCCCGCTCTTGATATCGGTGATCCCGGTGAGCCGTCCCTCGGCCTCCTCAGGCGTAATCCACACCCAGCGCGCATCGTCGGTGATTGCGAGCAAGCGCCCGCTCTCCGCATCCCAGCGAAGCCCGGAGAGCCCGCCAATATTCTGCCCCATGCGCGGGATGTCGAGGCCGCCGAGATATTTGAGGTCGCCGACTTGGGTGAGCGAAGGGTCCACCTCAGAAAGCGGCACCTGCAACAGCTCAGTCCCATCGCGCGCGAAGGGATCATGGAGGTAGATGTACCCGCCCGCCAGCAGGCCCGCCAAGAGGAGCGGACCCCATAGAGCGACCCTTAAGAGCATGGCCGCATCAACATGGCTAGGCGAGCTTGTCCTTCAGGATCTGGTTCACAACCGCCGGGTTCGCCTTGCCCTGCATCGCTTTCATGGTCTGGCCGACGAAGAAGCCAAAGAGCTTGTCTTTGCCGCCTTTGTATTGTTCGACCTTGTCTTGGTTGTTCGCAAGGATGTCATCAATCGCCGCCTCGATCGCGCCGGTGTCGGAGACTTGTTTGAGCCCCTCGGTATCGGCGATTTCATCGGGCTCGCGGCCCTGCCGAAGGACGATTTCGAAGATTTCCTTGGCTTGTGAGCCGGAGATTTCGCCCTTGTCCTGCATCGCAAGGATCGCAGCCTGACGTTCAGCAGTCGCGTGGGAGGCATCGGCCTCCTCACCCAGCGACTTGATCACGCCGGGCGCCACTGACAGCGCCCAGTTGGCAACTTGTGTCGCGACTTTTGCTTCGGGCTTTCCGAGAGCGCTCGCAGCGGCGGTGAGCAGCGTTTCAAACCGCGCAAAGGTCTCAACCTCATGGGTGAGTTCGCGCGCATTATACGGCGTCAGGCCCAGCTCGGTTTCGTACCGCACCCGCTTTGCATCGGGCAGTTCCGGGAGCGACGCGCGGCATTCTTCGAGGAAGTCATCCTCTAGCACCAGGGGAAGCAAATCGGGATCGGGGAAGTAGCGGTAGTCATGCGCGTCTTCTTTAGAACGCATGGTCCGCGTGGTGCCGGTCGCGACGTCGAACAGGCGCGTTTCCTGATCCACAGTGCCGCCGCTTTCAAGCACGTCAACCTGACGGTTCGCCTCATATTCAATCACTTGCATGACGAAGCGCACAGAGTTCACATTCTTCGTCTCGGTCCGCGTGCCAAGCTCGGTCGCGCCGACTTTGCGCACCGACACATTGACGTCGGCGCGCATGGAGCCTTCTTCCATATTGCCATCGCATGATCCCACATAGCGCAGGATAGAGCGCAGCTTGCGCACATAAGCGCCCGCTTCTGCCGGCGATTGCATATCGGGGCGTGAGACGATCTCCATCAAGGCAACGCCCGAACGGTTAAGGTCGACATAGGACATGGTCGGATGCTGATCGTGCATCAGCTTGCCCGCGTCCTGTTCGATGTGAATACGCTCGATCCCGATCACTTTGTCTTCGGGAATGCCGTGTTTCTCGTCCGCTTCGATCAAGAGCTGCCCCTCGCCCACAATCGGGTGATAAAGCTGGCTGATCTGATAGCCTTGCGGCAAATCGGCGTAGAAGTAATTCTTGCGGTCAAACCGGCTCCAGGCGTTGATCTGCGCCTCGATGGCCATACCGGTACGCACCGCCTGACGGACGCATTCGCGGTTGGGTACGGGCAGCATTCCGGGCATGGCCGCATCGACCAGAGACACCTGGGAATTGGGCTCGGCGCCAAATTCGGTGTTTGCGCCCGAAAACAGCTTGGACTTGGAAGTCACCTGCGCGTGGACTTCAAGGCCGATCACGACCTCCCATTCGCCGGTTGCGCCTTGGATGCGGTAGTCACTCATTGCCACTTGCCTTATCTGGTTCGTCTTGTTCGATGCGTTGTGCAGGGCGCGCGTGGCTCCGGTCTACGGTGGTTTGGGTCTCACCCGAGATCATTTTCCCATCCGGACCAAAGCGCGCCTCGCCGTGGTCCACATTTTTGCGCACCCAGTTGGCAAACACAAAAGTGAGCGGCACAGCCAGCATAATGCCAATGCCTGCCAAGATCAGCGGTGTATCAACCATAATGTGCCGTCCGAATAACGCCATGTGTTTGCCTCGCCGATATAACGCCAAAGCCCGGTGACGCCAGTGCAATTCTCAAGCCCCATCGACACATTGTAAGGGCGCTCTGGCAAGGCCTACAAAGGACTGGACACCAAAACTTGCAAACGCCACAACTGTCCGAACTAACAAACTCGCCAACAACTCAGAAGCAACCCAGCATGACCCCTTATCGTACCTTCAGGTTCTATGCGGCCTCCGCGCTGGGCAGGGTCTTTCCAACTTTGCGTTTTGGAACGCATTATGGGTTTCCGATTGGCGGAAACACACGCGATATGGTCAGTCGGTACATTTTCACATTCGGTTATTGGGAACCCAATTTATCTGAGTTCTTAGCCTCGCGGATCACGCCACAAACCAAGTTCTACGACCTCGGCACCAATATCGGCTATTTCAGCCTGCTCGCAGCCAGCCGCGGGGCAGATGTGGTTGGATTCGAAGCCTCGCCGCAAATGGCAGCGACAGCCAAGGCCAATCTTGAAAAAGCCGGATTGCGTGGGATGATCCACAATGTGGCACTCGCAGCCGAAGTCGGCGAACTCACTCTTTATGATCGTTCAGGCCCAACAAATACCGGCAGCCGCACGATCAACAAACCGGAAAACGCGGTGATCCACGCAAAGGTGCCTGCGGCACCGCTGCGTAATCTGGTTGAGCTCGATCCCAAAGCGGACAATGTCTTCAAGATCGACATTGAAGGTGCAGAAGGACCTGTTCTGGATGAGCTCGCCGATTGGCTGTTGACGCACCCTGAAGCGACGGCAACTATTGTTGTCGAACTGCTCGAGGAGGAAGAGAGCATACTTGAGCGGTTCAAAGCTGCCAGATGCGAGGTGGCTTTCTTGCGCAATGATTATTCGCGCGATGCCTATCTCGAAAAGCCAAATGGTTTCGAGCTGACCAAGGCGGATGAGCCTCGGCCTGCACATCCTTATGAGACCGTTTTCATCCGGGGCTAAGCCGGCTCCTTGATATCGAGAAGCTGCGCTTCCACCGCCTTCAGCTCTGCCCGAACGACCTGATCAAACTTGCGCGTACCGGTGATGGTTATCTCTTCGAGGAACAGCACACTGAACGAGCGGTACTCGGGATAATTCGCAAGCTCGCGCACAGTGGCGGCGAACAGCGGACCATTGCGGACAGTCTTGGATTGCGGATCAAGCTGCGCATGCAGGCTTTGCAGGAGCGCTGCGTAGGCGAAGTAGCGCTTGTTGGGCTCTTCCACCCGCATGGCCTTTGCACGTTCACGAAACGAGAGCGCCATCACCCACGCCGGGATGACAAAGCCCACGGCGAGGATAGCGATTATGGCCGCCTCG
Source organism: Erythrobacter longus (assembly GCF_000715015.1). Classification (GTDB taxonomy): domain Bacteria; phylum Pseudomonadota; class Alphaproteobacteria; order Sphingomonadales; family Sphingomonadaceae; genus Erythrobacter; species Erythrobacter longus. Next base: position 344,732 of record NZ_JMIW01000003.1, on the reverse strand, counting down.
AAGGTGGTCACCACCAACGCTCCGGCGCGTGGTCAAACCCGGCGCGTTCCTGGATCGCAAGACCTGCGTTCAGAACGGTTTGCTCGTCAAACGCCTTGCCCACCAATTGCAGACCCAGCGGCAGGCCGTCGGGGTTAAGGCCCGCCGGAACGCTCATCGCCGGCAAACCAGCAAGCGAAGCAGGCACCGCAAAGACGTCGTTCAAATACATGGTCAGCGGGTCTTCATTGAGCGAGCCCAATGGGAAGGACGCGGTCGGCGTTGTGGGCGCAAGGATCAGGTCGCATTTCGCCCAAGCCTTTTCATAATCTTGAGAAACCAGCGCACGAACCTTTTGCGCCTGCGTGTAATAGGCATCATAGAAGCCGGCGGACAGCACATAGGTACCGATCAGAATGCGCCGCTTCACCTCATCGCCAAAGCCGCTCGCGCGGGTCTGCGCATACATATCCTGCAAGCCTGCCCCCTCGGGCAGATCGCGCAGACCATACCGCACGCCGTCATAGCGAGCGAGGTTCGAAGACGCCTCGGCAGGCGCGATGATGTAATAGGCGGGAAGAGCATACTTCGTGTGCGGCAGGGAAATATCGACGATCTCGGCGCCTGCGTCTTTCAGCCACGCCTTGCCCTGCTCCCACGAATCAAGGATATCCTGATCGGTGCCTTCCATCCGGTATTCGGTGGGGATGCCCACGCGCTTGCCACTGAGGTCAGACGATAGGGCCGCTTCCCAATCGGGGACGTCCATCTGGAGACTAGTCGCGTCCTTGGGGTCAAATCCGGCCATCGCGCCCAGCATAATCGCACAGTCCTCGACCGAACGCGCCATTGGGCCTGCCTGGTCAAGCGAAGAGGCAAACGCCACCACGCCCCAGCGCGAACAGCGGCCATAGGTGGGCTTGATCCCGCAAATGCCGGTGAAGGCGGCGGGCTGACGGATCGAACCGCCGGTGTCGGTGCCGGTTGCCGCAGGAGCAATGCGCGCCGCCACAGCAGACGAAGACCCGCCAGACGAACCGCCGGGCGACATCGCGGCATTGCTGCCTTCCTTACGCCAAGGCGAGCTGACATTGCCGAAATACGACGTCTCGTTCGAGGAACCCATCGCAAACTGGTCAAGGTTGAGCTTGCCCAACATCCCCGCACCAGCATTCCACAGGTTCTGCGAAACAGTGCTTTCATACTGGGGCTTGAACCCTTCGAGGATGTGGCTGGCTGCCGTGGTCTGTACATCGTGGGTTGCAAACAGGTCTTTCATGCCAATCGGCACGCCGCCCATTGCGCCCAAATCCTCGCCCGCCGCGCGTTTGGCGTCGGTCCTGTCGGCTGCATCAAGCGCTGCTTCAGGCGTGGTCACGATAAAGGCGTTGAGTTCAGCAGCACCCGCAACAGCCGCGTTGAACTGCTCTGCGACTTCACGCGCGGTGAAATCGCCGGCCGCAACGCCGTCCCGGATTGCTTTTACGCCTAGGTTGGTAAGGTCTTCGCTCACAGTAATTCCGTTCGTCCTGAGACTGCCCGTGCATCGCCATGCAAAGCTACGAGCGGTATTGGCTTTGAAGGCGCAGAGGCCCTATTCGATCACCTTGGGCACGCCGAAAAAGCCGTGCTCTGCCGCAGGCGCATTGGCGATCACATCGTCGCGCTTGCCACCGCCGGTCAGCGGGTCTGCATCCACCACATCATCGCGCAGGCGAAGCGTGTTGGGGATCACCGCCGACATGGGCTCGACACCGGTCACATCGACCTCGCCCAATTGCTCGACCCAGTTGAGGATATTGTTAAGCTCGGGCACCATCCGCTCAAGCTCTTCATCGCCCATCTTGATGCGCGCAAGGCCAGCGATTTTCGCCACGGTTTGTTTATCTACAGACATAGCGTCCGCTTAGCCAAGCAATGGGGGCGCTTCAAGCACGAGTTAGCGCTAGGTGCTCAAGTTTTTTGCAGGTGCGAAGGCGTCATTCAAACGCACCGCTTGCAGGCTTGCCGTCAATGTAGAGTTGTTGGCCTTCAAAGGGGCGCAGTTCCACGTTTGAATGGTCATCAAAATCAAGGACAGTGTAAGGCGCTTCGCGGCCCATTTGACCATGGCGAATGTCCGCCCGCTCAACCTTCTTGGTGCCTTTGTCATAGACGATGAATTCAGGGTCGTAGCGCTCAGCCAAAAACACCATAAGCGGCTTGCCCTCAAGCTCGCCTAGCTCAACCACTCGGCATTTTTCGCTGCACCTGTACGAGTTGTTTTGCAGATAGGTCCTTGCCGCCAGGCGAACCTCATCATCTTCGATCTCGATGGACGCCTGATTGATGGCCGCCACATTTTCTGTGCGCCTGGAATCGTAACGGTTTTCCGCATTCTGCACCGCAAGGGCAAGTTCCGCGACTTTCGCGTCGTCGCTCTGGGTAAGCTCAGCCAAAGCCTCGCGCCCGGCCTCGCCAAAGTCCCAGCGCAAGGCGGCATAGTCGAATTCTTCCACGCTCACCGCGCCCGATTGCAGACGGGCCAACTGGTTCGAGGTCGAGATCGCGCCGAAATTGAAAATCGGCATCGCCAGCAAAAGGGCGATTCCCGCTGTCATGACCGCCAGATGAAGGTTCGATTGGCGCAGGAAACCCCGCCACCCCTCGCGCCGTCCCCCGAACCTACCACGAAGGGCGGAGGCGAAGTAAGCAACGCCATATGCCACGGCCACTGCAATCGCGATAAGCGCCCATATACGCTCGGGACTAAGCCCGTGCTGAGCGATGCGGGTTCCCATCGAAACCGCCGCCATGGCGGACAAAGGCAAGATGCCGAGCGCCAGAACAAAGCCAGCGATGCGAAGAACCTGCGATTTGCTGGCTTCTTCATCGTCATCGCGCACCACCGCATTGGCGAGAACAAAGCAACCCACCGCAACCGAGAGCAGCAGCGGGGTCGCGCTTTTTGTGGCCTCCCACAAAACGTCGATCCCGGAGACCAGCACTGCGAGCAGGAAAATGACAAGCGCGACAGCCAAAGGGACAGCGAGGATGGACAGCACCAGCAGGACCACATTTTGCAAAGTGCCGATGATCTTTAACTGGTTGCGAAGCACTCCCAGCGCCGCGCCAAAGGCCGCACCAGAGAACATCCAGCCAAACGCCCCCTCGTCGAGGAGGTCCTTTAGAAGGTCGATCTGAATAGCCGAGAACAGCTCTGCCAAAATGGCAATCAATGCCCATGAAAGGCCCACAAACGCCAGCGCTCCGCCTGCTGTGATCGCGTCGGTCCAGACATGGAAGTGAGTGGCCTTATAGCTCGTTTGCAACCGGTGTTTGTGAAAGCCTGCCTGAAACAGGGGCAAAGACAAAAGGCTCGCCAAGACGCCTGCTGCGACCCAGAATTCCTCGTCCGAATACCGGTCACCTGCAGCCGTTGCACGCCACGCTATTCCGGCCATCACCAGGCCGACAATAACCGCAAAGATGATCGAGGGCTGCCAGCGTTCTTTGCTGAGCGTGAAAGCCGCCGCGAGGGGTCCGAACACCGCGAAAGCCGCAAATGCCGCGCGCCAGGGTTCATCCGATGCACCATCGGTGAAGACATGAACAAGCAGCCCCGCAACAGCGAGGAGCGCTGCGAGCACCCACGGGCGCTCGCGCCATTCCTCGACAGCCTGCGCGTCGTGGTCAAAGCTTTGATTTTCGGCCAATGATCCCTCCCATAAGGCAGGGATGATCTAACCCAGTTGAACCTGCAATGAAAGGCGAACCGTTAATAAAACAGGCCGCGGGATTCGCGATTTATTGACCCGGCTGAGGAGCACCCTGTGGTGCACCCTGTGGCGCATCTTGTGGCGCACCTTGTTGGGGTCCACCCGGGCCGCCGGGACCTGCTTGCTGCATCGCCTGTTGAAGGATCGAAAGGTTACGATCAAACGTCTCACGGTCCATAAAATCGACCACTTCAATTTCAAACACGAGGTCTGCATCAGGCGGAATGGGCGCGCCTTGGGGAGGCTCTGCGCCATAGGCTAAGTCCGACGGGATGAAGAGCTCGTATTTGCCGCCCTTCTGCATTTGCTGAAGCCCTTGGTAAAATCCCTCGATCGTGGCACCCGGCTCTACTGGAAACGGGCTGCCTTCGGGAAAAATGCCTTCGATGGGGAGCGGGATATCCTGCGATTCGTCGAAGACCTCGCCGTTGGATGCAAGCGATCCCTTATATTTCACGAAGACCATGTCGCCTTCTTGAGGGGTTGGCCCTTCACCAGCGACAAGGGTGTCGATGCTCAAACCCTTGGGAACCGCCGCCCAGGCAAGGCCTGCGCCCAAAAGGATGGCAATAAGTACGCCGAGCCAGATCTTGGTCAGCGAGCCCTTCGCGATGGGCTGAATTGGTACGCGGGTGACTTCGGTCATGTGTGATCCCAGTGATTAAACCCAATGGTTGAACTGCGCCGCTGCGCATAAAGCGCGCAGCAAAAAGGGCGCAGGTTTGTCCCGCGCCCTGATGGCGTATTGCGCAAACTTGTTCAAGCGTTTCGCGAGGGGTTGCCCCACCTAAACGCCCAACAAGCTTACTTGATGCCGTCGCGCTCCATGCGCTTACGCTCAAGCTTGCGGGCGCGGCGAACGGCTGCTGCCTTTTCGCGAGCGCGCTTTTCGCTTGGCTTTTCATAGTGCCGACGCAATTTCATTTCGCGATAAACACCTTCACGCTGCAGCTTCTTCTTGAGCGCGCGCAGGGCTTGATCGACATTGTTATCGCGAACCATGATTTGCATAAACGGCAACTACCTCTATTTCAAAAATACGCCTGAGCCCGCGATATGGTTGGCCGCGGGAGTGCGTTATAATCTGACGCTAAAAAAGGCGCGAATCCAAACGGGCTCGCGCAATCACAGCCGCCCCATTAGCGCCGGGCGCGCAAATTGGCAACCCGCAACCCGCCCGAAAGTGCGATTTGCCATTATATGCGATCACTGCGCTATGCATCGAGAGAGACCACCGCTAAAGCGCTTTGCACAATGACCACCACCTCACTTTCTCCTTTTATGGCATCCCTCTACGTCGCAGTTGGCGGCGGGGTCGGTGCTGTGCTGCGCTATCACATTGGGCGCGCGGCCGTTCATGTGACCGGCCCGAACACAACTTTCCCATGGGGAACGCTTGGGATTAATATCGCTGGCAGCCTTGCTATGGGTGTCCTGCTTGGCTGGCTTGCGCGCTCATCATTGGCGGCGCAAACCAGTGAAAGCTTGCGGCTTGCCCTTGGCATTGGCTTGCTTGGCGGCTTTACCACGTTCAGCGCTTTCAGCGCGGAGATGGTGACGCTGGTCCATCGCGGCTTTATTGTCCAGGCGCTCGGCTATGGCAGCGCGTCGGTGATTGCAGGAATGGCCGCGTTCTTGATCGGCCTTGTAGGAGCGCAGAGCGCGGCATGACCAACCTTTCTGACAATTCGGCTTCTGATAAATCCAAAGCGCAAGTGCGCCAGTTCACCATCAATGATGATGATGACGGCATCCGCGTGGATCGGTGGTTCAAACGCAATCTTCCCGAAATCCCTTTTGCAACCGTTTCGCGCTGGTCGCGCACGGGGCAAATCCGGGTCGATGGCGGCCGGGTAAAACCTGAAGACCGCCTTCAAACGGGCCAGATTTTGCGCGTACCTCCTGGCGGCGAGGCCAAGCACAAGGGGCCAAAATCGCGCCGTCCTTTGACCGAAGAAGAAATTTCGCAGGCCCGCGATATGGTGATCCGCGAGACGCCATCTGCAATCGTGCTGAACAAGCCTCCCGGCCTTGCCACCCAAGGCGGCAGCAAGACGACGAAGCACGTTGATGGTTTGCTCGATGCGTTTGTGGAAAGCGAAGATCAGCCCCGCCCAAGGCTCGTTCACCGACTGGATAAAGATACATCGGGCGTGCTCCTTATCGCCAAAACACCGGGCAGCGCGGCGTCATATTCCAAGCGTTTTTCCGGGCGCAGCGCGCGCAAGATCTATTGGGCTCTGGTCGTTGGCATTCCCGAGGTCCGCGAAGGTACCATCGATGCGCCGCTTGCCAAACAGCCGGGCACTGGCGGCGAAAAAATGCACGTCGATGAGGAAAACGGTCAAGTCGCCAAAACCCGTTACCGCGTGGTGGAGCGCGCGGGAACGCGGGCGGCATGGGTGGAGTTGGAGCCGTTGACCGGGCGCACCCACCAATTGCGCGTGCACATGGCAGCGATCGGCAATCCAATTGTGGGCGATGGCAAATATGGCGGGCAAGATGCGTTCCTGACAGGCGCGATCAGCCGCAAGATGCACCTTCACGCACGCCGCCTCATCATCGGAACGCCCGAACGCAAGGCAGCGAGCGAAACGGCTGCCAAGACAGGGGGCAGCAAGCTTGATGTCACAGCCCCCCTGCCTGACCATTTTGCGGCAAGTATGGAAGCGCTTGGCTTTGATGAAAGCTTGAGCGATGCCTCGCCCGTCCGCGATGAAGCGCCCGAGCGCACGCCTGCTGAAAAGAAACAGGCCGCGCGCCGCCATGCGAAACAGTATCGCAAGGACCGCCGGGGTGAACGGCGCGGGCGAACAACGTCAGCCAACACGGCAAAGAAACAGGCGAAAGCTGCAGCCAAGTCGAAGGGCAAAGCGCCTAAGCGGGCAGCCGGAAAATCAGGCCCAAAATCAGGCTCAAAATCAGGCGGCAACCCAAAGGGCAAACGCTAAGTGCACCCGAACCCAGCCTATCGCCACAATGACCAGGCGCTGCACGAAAAGCTGATCAGCGAGGTCGCTTTCGGCACCGTTTTCCTGACGACACCAGATGGCCCGCGCGCAAGCCATGTGCCGGTGCTGGCTTATGGACATGACGATCTGCGCTTTCATCTGGCGCGCACCAATGCGCTTACCCCGCATCTTGAAGGAGCGCGTGCGCTCATCACGATCAATGGGCCGGACGGTTATGTCTCCCCGCGCTGGTACGACAACCGCGACACGGTCCCCACGTGGGATTATGCCGCGCTGGAATTGGAAGGCACGGTCGAGCGGCTTAGCGATGAGGCGCTTGAGACTTTGCTCCACGATGTCATCACCACTTTTGAGGGATGCCTTGAAGGGGAGCCGTGGCTCGCATCGGAATCGAGCGAAACGGTGTGGTCGGGCCTGTTCAAAGGGATCGCCGGTTTTTCACTCAAGGTTGAAGAGCGGCGGCCCACGTTCAAACTCAGCCAAAGGAAAAACGCGGATGAACGCGCGCGGATCACAGCGGGGGTGAAACCAGAGCTTGCCCGGTGGATGCGTGAGGTCAGCGAATGACAAAACTGGCCGTTTTTGATTGCGATGGGACGCTGGTTGATGGCCAGGCCGATGTGCTGTGGGCCATGAACCGTGCGTTTGAGCTTGCCCAAATGCCTTCGCCTGATCCGAGCGAGGTGCGCCGTTTGGTGGGCCTTAGCCTGCCCGTCGCGATCCGCGAGCTTGCGCCAGAGGCAAAGCATCATCAGCAGGTCGAGATAACCGAAAACTACAAAACCGCCTTTCGAAAGCGGCGCGAAGAGGGGCTTTTGCATGAGCCGCTCTATGATGGCATCGCCGAGCTTTTGCGCGACCTTCATGCCAAAGGGTGGAGCCTTGCGGTGGCGACCGGCAAGTCAGACCGGGGCCTTGCCGCTTGCCTTACAGGGCACGGCCTTACCGACCTATTCGTCTCGCTCCAGACGGCAGACCGTCACCCATCAAAACCGCATCCGGCGATGTTGGAAGCCGCTTTATTCGAAGCAGGCGCGCAGCCGGCAGACGCCGTGATGATCGGCGACACCAGTTTCGATATGCAGATGGCAAGCGCTGCGCGGGTGCGCGCGGTGGGCGTTTCGTGGGGCTATCATTCTCCCGACGATCTGACCGCGACGGGCGCCGATTTTGTGGCGCATACCATGGGGGATTTGCGCGAAGAATTGGACCGATTTGCATGAGCAACGCCCCTGCACCAACGCCCGAAGAAGCCATTGCCGCCAAACGATATATGGTGATGAACCTTGTGCGCCTGGGCGCGATCGTGGCGGTGGGCCTTGGCATTGCGATTGCACGCGATGTGATTGCATTGCCTTACGCGCTGGGCGTGGGCCTGGCGCTTGCAGGATTGGTCACGTTCTTCTTTTTGCCAGTCACATTGGCGAAACGCTGGAAGGCAGGCGACCGCGAAATGAGTAACCGCGATATCAGTAACCGGGGCGAGAAATGAGGCGGTTTTACAAAGACGTTTCGATCCAGCCGGCAGACGGCGGCTTTCAGGTCATGCTGGATACGCGCACGATAAAAACAGTCGGCGGGCTTGCGCAAGTCGTGCCAACGAACGCCTTGGCCGATGCGCTCGCGGCAGAATGGGACCGGCAAGGCGAGAAGATTGACCCGGCCACCATGCCGCTGCGCGATATGGCCGATTATGCCATCGACATGGTGAGCCCAGACCCGCTGGCGCTGGTCGAAAAGACCGTGCCTTATGGCGATACTGACACGCTGCTTTACCGCGCTGATCCGGAAGAGCCGCTTTATTCCCGCCAGCAAGAAGTGTGGGAACCGATTGTAACCGCCTTTGAAGCACGGCTCGGCGCGCAGTTTATCCGCATTTCCGGCGTTATCCATCGGCCCCAAAGCGATGCGACCTTGGACGTATTGCGCGGGGCATTAACCGGGCAAAGCCCCTTTGCCCTTGCCGCAATTGAGATGATGACCCACCTTGCCGCATCGCTCATCACAGGGCTTAGCGCAAGTGAGCCTGAGGCGGACACGTTGGCGCTCTGGAACGCGGCAAACCTCGAAGAAGACTGGCAAATCGAGCAATGGGGCCGCGACGAGGAAGCCGAAGACCGCCGCGAAAAACGCACGCGCGATTTTCTAAAAGCGCGCGAATTTTGGGAATTGGTGCAAAGGTAACGCGCGGGCAAAGCGCCGTTATTCAGCGGCGAGCACCCAAGCGGCCACGTCTTTTGCGACAGTGTTCGCCGCCACATTAAGCGCAGGGCCAACCGATGCTGCCTCTGGCAAGACGCCGTCTTCGCGCGCTTCGAAGCGGCGCGATGTCACCCGGCCATCGTCCATCGTGTGCACGGCCTCAAAGCGGACAACCACAGACGAACTCGCCGGGTCATAGCCCATATCGATCAATGTCCCGCGCAAGGTCTGTGTTGGGCGCAGCGGCGTATCGGACGTATCAAGCACAAGCAGCGCGGGCGTATCACCCGACGCAGTGCGCAAGGTCTCGCCGAGCAAGCTGCGGAAAAGGCGCGCTGGCTTTTGGATCCAAACCGCGTTTTGCAAATAGGCAACTTCGCTGTTCGACACGTTCACAGGCACTCGCAACACATCAAGCTTTGCAGGCACTTCGGGAGTGAGCACCGCGATCGAGCCTGCACTCCCCTCAACACCGGACGTCACGCCAGAGCCCACAGGCGAACTTGCGCTGGGCGTCAAAGTGAGAAGGCTTTCAGGCGTTTCGCTTGCCCCGCCAAAGCTGACGCATCCGGTCAAAACAAGGCTGGCGGCGATAAGCGCTGCAGCGCTACGCATTTTCATCATGGCTCATACTCCGCCATTAAGGTTCATATTCCGGAAGCGGTCGACCACCCAGGAGCGAACCTGCCCCTTCGGCCTCGAGCCGATCGGTGATCGCGCGCAAAGAGCGGCTGGTGGTGCGAAGGTCCTGCAAGGTCGCCTCCACCGTTGGCAATGTCGTTTCACTAAGCGCCCTTGTCGCAGGCCGCGCATCTTCGAGCATCGCAGAAAGCGAAGCGGCCGCTTCGTTGGCGGAAGCCAGCGTCGCGCTCAATTCCTTAGCCAATTGCGGGCCTTCCTGACCCAGAAGCTCGTCGGTGGTAAGAGTGACTTTCTCAAACGCATCAAGCGCTTCGCCCGCCTCTTTAATCGTCACCTGTAGCTCTGCCATCGTGCCTTCCAATTGCGGCGCTGCATTGGCAAGTTCGCGCGTCAGCCGGTTGGAATTGGCGAGAATACCCGATATCTCTTCCTGATTTTCAGGGCCCAAGATGATATTCAACTGTTCGGTGAGGGTCGCCAAACGCTCCAGCAAGAGCGGCGCATTGGCGACAATTTCACCAAAACCGCCCCGGCCCGGAGGGATCACCGGGCGCCCTTCGGGGCACGCGGTTGTCTCGCAACTGATCGCGGGCGCATCCTTGCGCGCGCCATCCAGAAGGATGGTAGAGACACCAGTAAAGCTTGCCTGAATGGTTGCTTCTGTCCCCACAAGGATCGGCACTTCATCGCGGATTTGAACCCGCACGCGGACAAATTCAGGGTCCTCGCTCGACAGTGCAATTTCGCGCACCTGACCCACCGGAACGCCCGCGTAGGAAACCTGGCTGCCATTGGCGAGACCGGCAACCGATTGCTTGTAAAAGATATCGTATTCGTTCGACGCGCCCTGGTTCAGGCGGGCAATCCAGACGATAAACGCCGCGAGCGCGATCAACAGCCCCAGCGTAACCGCGCCTACCCAGAGATGATTGGCTCTTGTTTCCATGTATCTTCCCTATGCGCTCAAGTGAGCACGCCTGTCCATATCGCTCAAGCCCGTCGTGCCGCTAAAGCTGACCGACCACGCGGCCCGTTGAAATATTCATCGATCCACGGATGGCGCGTTTCCAGCAATTCGGGGATCGTGCCGACCGCGATCACTTTCTTGTCCGCCAAAACCGCGACCCGGTCACAAATCTCGTACAAAGTGTCGAGGTCGTGAGTGATGAGAAAAACCGTAAGACCCAAGGTTTCCTTAAGATCGCGCGTCTGTCGGTCAAACGCTGCCGCGCCAATCGGGTCAAGCCCGGCGGTGGGTTCATCAAGGAACAACAATTCAGGATCAAGCGCAAGAGCGCGCGCAAGGCCAGCGCGTTTCTTCATCCCGCCCGATAATTCATTGGGATATTTGAGCACCGCCTCTTCTGGCAGGCCAGAGAGCAGCACCTTGTAGCGCGCGATCTCACGGCGCAGTTTGGGGCTGATCTCGGGGTAGAATTCCTTCAACGGCACCTCGACGTTTTCACCCACGGTGAGGGTTGAAAACAGCGCGCCCCCCTGGAACAAAACGCCCCAGCGCCGCCGCACACCCACCCTTTGATCAAGGTCTGTGTCAGTGATCCTGCGGCCCAGCACATCAATATCGCCAGCGGTTGGTCTTTGAAGGCCAATGATCGAACGCATCAGCACCGATTTGCCTGTGCCGGACCCGCCAACCACGCCGATAATCTCGCCGCGCCGCACCTCAAGATCAAGGCCATCGTGGACGGTAAAATCGCCAAACCGATTAACAAGCCCGCTCACCACAATGGGCGGATCTGGACAAAAGCGTTCGTGGGGCGCTTCGGGTTCAGTATAGGGCATGGCTTACCCCCACCCGACTTCTGTGAAGAACACCGCGAAGAAAGCGTCGATCACGATGACCGCAAAGATCGCGGAGACCACGGCCATGGTGGTGCGGATGCCGACCTCTTCCGAATTCCCTTTGACCTGCATCCCGTGATAACACCCCGCCAATGCCACGATCAGGCCAAAAACGGGCGCTTTGACAAGGCCGACCCAAACGTCGTGAATGGGCACAACTTCTTGAATACGTTCAAGGAATGTAAAGAACGGAATGCCAAGCGCAAATTGCCCGATAACCGCGCCGCCGATGATCCCGACGATCGAGGAGTAAAATCCCAAGAGGATCATCATAAAGGTGCAAGCCACAATGCGCGGGATGACCAATCGTTCAATTGGAGAGAGCCCAATGGTGCGCATCGCGTCCACTTCTTCGGTCAGCTTCATCGTCCCGATTTGCGCCGCAAACGCGCTTCCCGAACGGCCTGCGACCATGATTGCCGTCATCAAGACGCCCAATTCGCGCAAAGTGATACGCCCGACAAGGTTCACAGTGAGCGTCTCTGCGCCAAATTGCTGAAGCTGCACTGCGCCTTGCTGAGCGATCACGATCCCGATGAGAAAGCTCATAAGGCCAATGATCGGAAGCGCAGACACCCCCACCATCTCCATCTGTTTCACAACCGCGCGCATCGGAATTCGCGAGGGGCGACGGATCATCGTGCCAAAACTCATAAGAACCGCGCCAAGGAAGCTGACGACCCCTATTATGCCGCCGCGCGCGTCGTAAACCTTCTCGCCCAATGAGAGCGGGACACGTTCCCACACCGGCACCACAGGCGGGGAAAGTTCGCCTTCGCCAACCGCAACAGCCACGGCTTCTAAAAGGTGTTTGGCCTTCTCGCTTGCTCCGGTGATCGGGCAATCGTGCTGCGCGGCAAGGTTTGAGACGACCCACGCGCCGGTGGTGTCCATTTCTTCGATGCCGCTGATATCAATCTCGGAAAATTGCCCGCTGAGCGTGCGGATTTCCTTTTCAAACAGGCCCACCGATGAAACGAGCATTTGGCCAGCAAGCACCAGCCGCGACCCGCCAGTCGCGTTGTCTTCCAAACAGTAAGTGACCACCCCGAACATCGTGCCGCGAGATATGCGAGGATTTTGGTCGCATCACAAGCTAACTCTTGAAGAGTTATACAAAACGGTCACTGTGGGGATGAAAAAATACAACAATTCAGGAGCGATATGCGATGACACAAGGGGGCGATTGTTTTCGCATTGAGACGCATAATGGCGCGAGCGGAAGCGTGCATCTCGTGACGCTCGATAACCCGCCTTACAATGCGGTGTTTGCCCAGATGCTTGAGGCAGGGGCAGCGCGTTTGGCAGCTTTAGGGAGCGCCCCTGACACCTCGGCGATTGTCCTTACCGGGGCTGGTGCTAATTTCACGCGCGGCATGGATGTGAAAATTGCAGCCTCGCTTGACGCAAAAGGCACCGCGCGTGCCAAAGCAGCTGTGAACACATTTTGCGCTCAGCTCCATCGCCTGCCGTGCGCCTTTGTGTGCGCGCTTAATGGTCATACGATTGGCGCAGGGGGCATTGTCGCTTTGTGCGCGGATTGGGTAATTGCAGCCCAAGGCGATTATAAGATCGGCCTTCCCGAAGCGAAAGCTGGCCTTGCGTTTCCGCCCGTTCCCCAAGCGATTATCGACCATTGGCTTGATCCTGTATGGCGCAGGCGCCTGGCGCTCACATCGCAATTGTTCGGGCCGCAAGAGGCGGTTGCTACCGGGATGGTGGACGAAGTGGTGCCCGCAGATGCGCTTATCGAAAGCGCCCTTGCCCGCGCTGAAAGCCTCGCCGCTCAGCCCGCATTTCGCGATTGCAAACGGCAACTTCGCGCATCTGCCAATGCCGAAATCGACGCGCTTTTGGGGTGAATTTGTCACAGTTGTTGCACTGCACCCAATGCCTTGGCATGGAAGGGGAAAGAGCGGGAGGCGCGGCCCCCGAACGATAGCGAAGCGATATATAGATGAGCCTACCGACCACCTTTAACCCTGCGGACATTGAAACGCGCTGGTACAAACACTGGGAAGAAACCGGGGGTTTTCGCCCTGAGCGCCCCGATGCGGAAGCTTTCACCATTGTGAACCCTCCGCCCAATGTGACCGGCTCGCTGCATATTGGCCACGCGCTCGACAATACGCTTCAGGATATTGTGATCCGCTATGAGCGGCTGCGCGGGAAAGACGCTTTGTGGGTCGTGGGCACAGACCACGCCGGGATCGCCACCCAAATGGTGGTTGAGCGGCAGATGGAAGCGAAACAGGACAAACGCAGCAATTACTCACGCGAAGAATTCATCGACAAGGTTTGGGAATGGAAGGCTGAATCAGGCGGCAAGATCACGCACCAGCTGCGCCGGCTGGGCTGTTCGATGGACTGGTCCAGAGAACAGTTCACGATGGACCCGCACTTTACCAAGGCGGTGCTCAAGACCTTTGTGAACCTCTACAACGACGGCCTAATCTACCGCGACAAGCGGCTGGTGAATTGGGACCCGAAGCTCAAGACCGCGATTTCAGACCTTGAAGTGGAAACGCAGACGATTGCAGGCGGTTTCTGGCATTTCAAGTACCCGCTGGCCGATGGTGTGACATTGGCGGATGGGCGTGATTACATCGAAGTTGCCACCACAAGGCCTGAGACGATGCTCGCCGATATGGCGGTCGCGGTTCATCCCTCGGACGAACGGTATGCCAGCGTAGTCGGCAATCACGTTGTGCTCCCCATCACGGGTCGCCGCATTCGGATTGTCGCGGATGAACACGCGGACCCTGAACTTGGTTCGGGGGCTGTGAAGATCACGCCGGGGCACGACTTCAACGACTTTGACGTGGGCAAGCGCGCAGGGATCGAAGCTGCGCAAATGCTCAATATGCTCGATGGAAATGGCGACGTTTGTCAGACGAGCGATGGCTTGGTGCCAGACGAATTTATCGGCCTTCACCGTTTCAAGCGGGATGGCGTTGACGGTGCGCGCGAGTTGGTGATTGAGTGGCTAAAACGCCCTGACGTCGATTGCCTCATTCCGCAGGTTTCGAAGAACAAAAAGGGTGAGGAAATCGTCTCGGATTCCGAACCGCGCCAGATCGCGACGCCTTTCGGCGATCGCGGCGGCGTGGTGATCGAGCCGTGGCTGACCGATCAATGGTATGTCGATGCGGCGAAATTGGCCGAAAAACCGCTTGAGCAAGTGCGCGATGGCACGGTCGAAATTGTCCCCAAGTCGTGGGAGAAGACCTTCTTCAACTGGATGGAAAACATTCAGCCGTGGTGCGTCTCGCGTCAGCTATGGTGGGGTCACCGTATTCCTGCTTGGTTTGGTCCGGTCTTGAAAGAGGATGGGCTGCCTTCCGGCGCGACATTCGAAGTTCTCCCCGACTTGGCCACCGTGCAGGTCGATTACCCCACCAAACCCTTTGTCGGTGTGTCGCTTGAGGAAGTGCTTACTCAAGCTCAGAAATACTATCCTGGTGATGTTGTCATCAGCCTTGTGGAAGACGGCAAAATCGTCGCACAGCATCGGCCTGAGGGTGCCGAAACTGGCGTAACTCTAACGCGCGACCCCGACGTGCTCGACACGTGGTTCTCCAGCGCGCTCTGGCCATTCGCCACGCTGGGCTGGCCCGAAGACGCGCCCTCGCTGCTTGAAAAACACTTCCCCAATTCGCTCCTCATCTCCGGCTTTGACATCCTGTTCTTCTGGGATGCGCGGATGATGATGATGGGCAATTACAATATGGGCGAGGCTCCATGGCCTAAGCTCTATCTCCATGGCCTTGTGCGCGCAGCAGACGGCGCGAAGATGAGCAAATCCAAAGGCAATGTTGTCGATCCGCTGGGCCTGATCGACCAATACGGCGCGGACGCGCTGCGCTTCTTCATGGCCGCGATGGAAAGCCAGGGCCGCGACATCAAAATGGATGAACGCCGCGTCGAGGGATACCGCAACTTTGCCACAAAGCTCTGGAACGCCACGCGTTTTTGCCAATCCAACGGCATCGGCAAATCAACGACCGTAAAGGCACCCCAAGCGCGCCTTGCCGCCAATCAATGGATCATCGGCGAAGTCCAGGCTGTGTGCGCTGAGATCGAGAGCGCCATGGAAGACCTGCGCTTCGACGCCGCCGCCAATGCGATCTATCAGTTCACATGGTCAAAGTTCTGCGATTGGTATCTTGAACTGATTAAGCCGGTGTTTGCGGAAGGATCTGACCCCGATGCCCTCCCCGCCAAGGAAACCCGCGAAGTTGCCGGTTGGGCGCTCGACCAGATCTTGGTCATGCTCCACCCCTTCATGCCCTTCATCACCGAAGAGCTTTGGCACGCACAAGGTGACCGCTCCTACGACCTCATCACCGCCAAGTGGCCGAACCCGCGCGGGGAAACCTCCAAAGAGGCGACCGACGCGATTGACTGGGTGATCGACCTCACCACCAATCTGCGCAGCGCAAAGAACGAGCTTGGCATTTCGCCGGGTGCGAAACTCGCGGCCTTCGTGCCGCAGGCTAGCGATCTTGCCAAAAGCACAATCGAACGCTCCAGCGCCGCGATTGAGCGGCTTGCGCGCTTAACGCCTGTGACGGTCGGTGAGGCTCCTTCAGGCCCCGCAATGCAGGTGACGGCGCAAGCCGGTTCAGGGGGGGGCGATATCTTCGTGATCCCGCTGGAAGGCATCATCGACATCGCGGAGGAAAAAGCCCGCCTCGAAAAGGCCCTTGCAGCCTCCCAAAAGGAAGCGAAATCGCTCGAAGGAAGGCTCTCCAACGCTAATTTCGTCGAACGCGCCAAGCCTGAAGCGGTCGAGAAAGCCAAAGCCGATTTCGCCCATCACCAGGGCGAGGTCGAACGGCTGACAGCGGCGCTTGAGCGGTTGGGGTAAAATCTGCACGTCACCCCAGCGAAAGCCGGGGTCTCAGGCGGCATTGCAGAATTGCCCGAGATGCCAGGTTGGCCTCCGGCCGTCTGCGACTCCGCTGGCATGACGTGTTGAAATGTGCGCACATCTACAAAACCGCATAGGCGACCTTACCTAACCGGTATGTCGCCCTGGCTTATCCTTGCTATCCCACTGCTTATCGCAGCCGCCCTCGTCTATCGCCACCTGGCGAAGCGCCGAAACCGCGCGCGCCTTCTGGCAAGCCCCCTCTCGCCCAAGCAGCGCCATGTCGTCGAGCAGCTGGTGCCGTTGGTCACGCTCCTGCCCAAGGATTTGCGCGCCGCGCATGAGGGTAAGATCAACCTGTTCCTCGACCAAGTCACTTTCAGAGGCAAAAACGGCGTCGAAGTCACTGAAGCGATGGAGCTTTCAATCGCAGCCCAAGCCTGTCTTCTCATCGTCAATAGCCCGCTGTGGTACGACACGATCCGCAATGTCCTCCTTTACCCCGCCGTCTTTGACACCGGGCGCGGGTGGCACGATCAAGGGCTTGTGCACGAACACCGCCACGGAACTCTGGGCGAAAGCTGGGAGCGCGGGCCGGTCGTGCTTTCATGGAACGATGCGCTTTATGGCGGGCTTCGCGCACATGATGGTGAAAACGTCGTCATCCATGAATTCGCCCATCAATTGGACAGCCTGACCGGCGATACCAACGGCATCCCGATCTTGCGCAAAGGCCAAGCCTATGACGGGTGGGAGGCGGCAATGCTTGATGCCTACGATGCCCATGTAGCGAAAGTGGAACGCGGCGAGCCAACACTGATCGACCCATACGGCGCCACCAATCACCAAGAGTTTTTTGCAGAAGGCATCGTCACATTTTTCGAAAGGCCCCACGCGCTGCAAACGCACGAGCCAGCGCTTTATGCGCAGTTCTCGCAGCTCCTCGCGCTTGATCCGGCGAAGTGGTCCTGAAGTGGAGGCACAAATTGAGGCGATTTCCTACCACGGCAAGGCGTGGCATAGGGGCGGAATGAACCGAATACTCACCTCCACCCTTCAATCGCTTCAGTCGATTAAAGCACAGCTTATTGATCGAATGGATTTTAGACCCTGGACAGTGTGTCAAGTGTGTCAAAACTGCCTGAAAATTGTTGAAATACGGGGACTTGATCGTGGCTGACCTTGTTCTTGCAACGGATGATGCTGGCGGCGCTGAAATCTTCGCATCGCTTCAGGGCGAAGGGCCCAGCATGGGCAAGCCGGTCGCCTTTATCCGCCTGTCGCGCTGCAATCTTGCCTGCATATGGTGCGACACCGCCTACACCTGGCGTTTTGCCAATGAACAGGGGGGAGACAACCGCCCCCACCGCGACGGCGTGGCCTATGAAAAAGCCGCCAATCAGGTGAAGCTTTCGCCCGAAAAGGCAGCTGCGAAGGTGGCGGCGCTGGGGCAAAAGCGGCTGGTCATTACAGGGGGCGAACCCTTGATGCAGTGCGGGCCATTGGCCGATATGCTCGCTATCTTGCCTGATATTGAGGTTGAGATCGAAACCAATGGCACCGTGCGTCCATCCGCGCACGTCGATATCCGGGTCGATCAATACAACGTGAGCCCCAAGCTTTCCCATTCGGGCAATGCAGGTGAACTTGCGCTGATCCCTGAACGAATCGACTTTTACGCAAGTGATCCAAGGGCCTTCTTCAAATTCGTGGTGGCCACCCCCGACGACGTGGACGAAGTGGACGCGCTGCAACGCGAATACCGGATCCCAAAAGACCGCCTGTTCCTGATGGCGGAAGGCGTTGATTCCATTACATTAAGAGACCGGCAAATGTGGCTTTCTACACTGTGTCTCGAAAAGGGATATCGTATGTCGGATCGGATGCACATCCATCTTTACGGCGACACACGGGGGACCTAGGATGCGGCTCGGGGGGTAACAACGGTGGACATATTCATTTCCTATTCGCGGCAGGACCGTGAACGCGTAAACTTCATGGCTAAGGCGCTCGAGGCCGAAGGCTATTCGGTCTGGTGGGACCGCGATCTTCGCGCTGGCGAAGAATTTGACAATGTGATCGATAAACACATCAAGCAATCCAAAGCGATTGTGGTCGTGTGGTCGAACACGTCTGTCAAAAGCAATTGGGTCAAGGAAGAAGCTGAAGACGGCGTTGTCGAAAACAAGCTGGTCCCGGCACTCATTGACGAGATCATAATCCCGCGCGGGTTCAGGCGCATCCAAGCCGCTGAATTGCAGGATTCAAGCGCGGATCCCACCAAGAGTAAGAACTGGCCAGTATTCCTCGAAAGCATCCGCACAATCGCAGGCGAAGGCGACGGGGTGGAAGCAGGGGCGCAAGAAATGGCCGCCTTTGGCCTTTCATCAGCTGCTCAAGGGCAAGCCCCAACGAAGGATGCAAAGACAGATACGCCCTTTTGGAAACGGCCAATTGGCATGGTCGCTGGCGCTTTGGTGGTTCTTATCGCTGGTTTGCTCGCAATCCAACTGGGCGGCATTGGTGGCGCAAGCAGCAATGGTCGGCTTGCCGGGGTTCCCGAAGACAAGGCGATTGTCCTTGGCATCTATCCCAATGAAAGCTTTGGCATTCAACAAAGCAACGGGTTGAAGGCCTCGCTCGATGGCTTCCCCGCCTTGATGGTGCAGGACTTGGACGCGCCAATCAGCGCTATGAAAGAGCGCGATGCCCCCAAAGTCATCGAAGACCTTCGCGCTTTCCTGGCAGAACGAAATGTTGTGGCAATTGTTGGGCCGTCCATCACCGAATTCACTCCGCAAGTGCTCGAAGTGATCAAGGAAAGCGGCCAACGACCGGCTATTGTCCTGACCACAGCGGGAAGCCGCGCCGACCTTGGATGGAGGGACAGCGATTTGCCGATCTTCCGCGTGGGATCGGGCGTCGATGAACGGGCAAGGCAGTTTAAGGAGCTCGCCAACCGTGCCATCGCGCAAGGGATTGGTGTTACGTTCATGATTGAAACGGTGCCCGGCAGCGATGCGAAAACCTACGGCGAATTGTTCTTTGACCGTGTGACGCAAGAGCTTGGCGAGGCCACGCTTAGCAATTGGCAGTCTGATGGCAAGGTAACCACCCGCACCTTTACCAGAGGCCAGATCAATGATGCCTTCTCCACCACCGAAGAAAAGGCGATCCTTGATGAGAACAGGCTGATCGTGATTATGGGGCTGAGCAACGACTTCAAGGACCTGGCGCAGGGCCAGTTTCGTATGGACCAACCGGAACGCAAGGCCATCCTCGCAAGTTGGAATAACAGCCATCATGTGAAGGCTTTGTTGGAAATGACGGCGCTGCAGACTGACCGGCTGATCGATATGACCGACGTTTTTGAAAGCGCGTCATACACTGGCGAGAAGCCCGAAGAGATCGCTCAGTTCGAAAGCCTTTTTGGCCCGATTTCGCCACGATGGCGGCTTGAGGCTGTGGCGTTCGATTCAGGCGTAATCGTCAAACAGGCCGCAAGCGAGATCGAAGGCGAAATCACCGCCGATGCGCTTGTCGCAGTTCTACGCTCGCGCAGCTTCAATGGCGTCACGGGGCGGATCTTCTTCAACTCCACAGGCCAAAACACCGGCGATGCTGGCGGGCTGCAACGCTTTTACAATGTCAGCTATGACCCATCCAGCAAGGGATGGCGCGAGGTGGGGAATTTGAGCTCGCTGATGCGATAACGAAGAGGGGTTACCCTTGCGAACGCCAGCGCAAGACTGTGCGTTCGACCAGTTCCTCTTCGCCGCCGCCACGGTTCCACAGCTCGCTAAAGCTGGGGTCTTCAGACGCAGGGCGTTTGTGTTCTTCGAGATTGTCGAAGGTCACACGGATCGGGATGGCAACACCCTCGCCGCAAACGATACATTCGCGGTTACGCAAGGCTGGAATGGAATCGAGGAACCCGCGTGAGCCTTCTGGCATGGCGGAGCGGACAAAGGCTTGGTCGCGGTCGTTGTTGAGACGCATCGAAATGATCGTGCCGCACTGGGAGAGCACGCCTTCGGCAAGGTCGGAAGGACGCTGAGTGATGAGGCCAAGGCTGATCCCGTACTTACGGCCCTCCTTGGCAATCCGGCTAAGGATCGAACCAACAGAGGAACCGTCCGAGTTCTTCTCGTTGGGCACGTAACGGTGCGCTTCTTCGCAAACGAGCAGAATGGGACGAGTGTTCTCTTCCCTGCCCCAGATCGCAAAATCAAAGACCAGACGCGAAAGCACGGCAACAACAGTGGATGTGATATCGGAAGGCACGCCTGACACATCGATGATCGAAATCGGCTTGCCCTCGCCGGGCATACGGAAAACCTTGGAAATGAAGTGGGTCATCGTGTCACCCACAAGCATGCCTGAGAACATGAATTGATAGCGCGGATCGGCTTTGAGCTCGTCAAGCTTGCCCTTGATCCGCATGTAAGGCGCGGAAGATGTTGCCTTATCAAGCTTGCCCATCTCGTCCTGAAGTTTGGTCGAGAGGTCGGACAAGAGATAGGGAATGGGCGAATCCACGGTGATCTTGCCCATGGATTCTGCAAGGCGGTTCTTGCTGCGCGCATGGAGCAGACACTTGGCAAGAATGTCCATATCGACCTGGCGTTCATTGCCATCGCTGGTCAGGAGCACTTCGCAATGCTCTTCGAAATTCATCAGCCAGTATGGCATTTGCAGATTCGATACATCGAGGATCTTACCCGTCTGACGGAAAGCTGCGGAATATTCGCCGTGAGGGTCGATCATCACAATGTGACCCTCGGGCGCATGCTCGCAAATCCGGTGAAGGATGAGTGCGGCGCTGGTCGATTTACCCGTACCCGTTGATCCAAGAAGCGCGAAGTGTTTGCCCAACATCGCGTCGATATATAGCCCTGCCCGAATATCTCTTGTCGGGAACACTGTGCCAATGGTGATATTGGCGCGGCCATCGCTGGCATAGATTTGTTCGAGGTCTTTGGTGGTCGCAGGATACACCATTGCGCCGGGAACAGGGTAACGCGTCACACCGCGCTTGAACCCGTGAATACGCCCGGTCAGCCGTTCTTCCGAACCTTCGCCCAGAAAGTCGATATGAGCAATGATGCCGTTTTCCGCGCGCCTGTCCTTGCGTTGGTCACGAACGTTGGCGAGAAGCCACGCATCGCCTACCCTGATCTTGATCTGGCTGCCCACCTGGCCCGCCAAAGCGATAGAGCGATCCTCATCCTCCATGCAATCATTAAGGCGTTGGAGATCAAGCGCAATTTGCGATCCAGCGCCCGAGATTTCGAGGACTATGCCGATTGGCAATCTGCCATTATCCTGAGATGCGCCTTCGCGCTCAAGCGGGTTTGACGCTTGATTGACTGCCTCAAAACCTTGATTCCCCATCGCGTTCATGCGCGTTTCCTTGTGTAAGCTTAAGCACCGCACCCAAATCTCTGGCGCACTTCTGCTTGGCGGTTTCTCTTGAGGCTACAATGCGCGATCAGAGTTAAAATCGCGTCAACGCGCACGCCTTTAAGAAGGCGAAATGCACACCGCGAAACTATTGATTTGCGAGTTAAAGCTTGGAGAAGGCTTGCCCGGCGATCCAGCCCATCCCAAGCGAAAGGGCAATCGCCCCAAGGCCGTAAAACAAAGCCCATTGCTGAGATGCGTAAACGACGCTGCCTTCGAGGCCCACTTTTACCACCTCAATGTCGGCGGTGGCGCTGGCAACCACTCGCCCATTGGCGATCGCAAATGTTTCTGCGGTGTATTGGCCGGTGGTCACATTGGAAGGCAAGGTGATGCGCGCTTGATAAAGGACGCCCTCACTGATCCGGACGCCTTGTGGGTTCTGCTTGTAAAGGCCCAATCGCTCTCGCATTTCGACAAGGCCGCTTGCGTAACGGGCTTGTTCTTCAGGTTCGATTTGCCCAGTTGGACTTAGCTGAATGAACTCGGTCCCCAATTCATAAATTGCAGCCGTTCTGGGGTCGACTATTTCGGGGATCGGCTTGGAAGAAGCGACAGCGAAAAAGGACGGTGCAGAGCGAAAATCATTCGCGCCTGCATTCATCCAAATGCCAGCCATGCGCTCTTTCTCTCTTAGGCGGATGGGTTCAGCGGGGCCTTTTAGAACCACCGCAATATCATAGTCGCGCGTGTTCGCCGGCCCTCGTGGGTCGATCACAGCACCATAAAGGAGGAGGTTTGCCCCGGTAAAACCCTGGCGCACTTCGATCCGTGACTGGCTGACCTCTGGGACAAGGACAGGCTCTGACTGACCCATAAGAAATGGCGCCGCCACAAGCAGGGAAATGGCCGACAGAATGGATCGTGTCCGGGCGGTCATAGCGGGCTGACCGTGTAAATCTCGTCAGGTTGTACGCCCAGTCCATACAGCATCCGCAATGCAACCGCGATCACAATCGCTGCCAGCACAATGCGCAAAACCTCTGGCCGGGCTTTAAGCGCGATCTGCGTACCGAACTGTGCGCCCATAACAGAACCAAGGAGGAGCAAACCGGCCAGAATGATGTCCACCGCCTTCGTTGTAAGGGCGTGGGTCATTGTCGTGACCATCGTCACAAACAGGATTTGAAAGAGCGATGTGCCAACCACCACATTGCCGCTCATCCCCAGGATATAGAGCATTGCAGGCACCAGGATAAAGCCTCCGCCAACTCCCATGAGCATGGTCAAAACACCCACAATCACTCCCAAAACGAGCGGTGCAATGGGTGAGATATAAAGGCCCGAGGCATAAAACCGCGTGCGGAAGGGGAGGCCTGCGACAAGAGGATGGTGGCGCCTTTTCCGGGGTGCTGCGTCTTTTTGTCCCTTGGATGCAGAAAGCGACTCAAACGCTTCTCGCATCATCAAGGTGCCGATAGAGCCGAGCATGACAACATAAAGGATGTTGATGACCACATCGATCTGACCAAGGGCTTGAAGCAGTCTGAAAAGCGCTGCGCCAAACAGGGCTCCGATTATCCCTCCTCCGACCATGACCGCGCCCATTCGGTAGTCGACACCCTTTCGCCTTCCATGAGCGATCACACCAGAAATGCTGGCTCCGGTTACCTGAGTGGCGGCCGATGCTGCGGCGACCGTTGGCGGGATGCCGTAAAAGATAAGCAATGGCGTTGTCAGGAACCCGCCGCCCACACCAAAAAGGCCGGACAAAATTCCGGTCAGAAATCCCAGGCATACGATGAACAGGCCATTCACCGAGAGATTCGCAATGGGCAGGTATACATCCATTCTCAAGCGACTACCCCAGCGGCGCTGGCGTGGGAAGGCGCGTTTGCCCCCTACCCCCATTGATCTCCAATATGAAACCTCAGAAGCGGGTCGAAACCGTGGCTGCGACGCCTGAATCGGGCTCTGCATCTCCTGCAACCTGCTCACGGTAATCGACCGAGACGCGTGCAGGCAAATTCCCTATATCAACATCGAACCGCAGAGTGGGGCCAATATCAACGCGCCGAGCATCCTTTTGCGCCCCGCCCCATACGCCTGCGCCAAGGCTTACAGAGGCCGAAGGAGACCCCGATTTTCCCAGCTGCAATAGCCTGCGCGTAACGGCCGCTTGCCCATCGATAAAATATGTGTCGGCATTGCCTCCAACATATCCGCCTGCACCATAGGCTTCGAGTGAAAGCGCAAGGGGCAATTTTTGAGGTGGGAGTTCGGTCGCGGCATAGGCGGCCGGGCGCAGGTTCGTTTGAGCCGAGATAGCTCCGTTCGAGAGCTGAGGATTGCGGGTCGCCCGAAGCTCGCCATACAATCGCACTGGCACACTCCCAAGGGGCAAAGCTGAGACGCCCGCTGCAAGCTCCGTCTCGCCTCCGGTCACCAGTGCATGATAGGCGCGGGCATAGACCCGCGGATCATGGCTAGAGGATGGACGCGCGCGCCATTGAAGGTTCGCGGCGACCTGGCTCGCGCCATAAATGGGGCGCCGGCCTTGCGGTATCGTAACCGCATTTGACCCTTGCCGGAAGAAGCCAAATGCATCGAGCATCCATCGATCAGATGAAGCCTGGATGGCGTAGCCTGGCTGCGCGGGAAATGGCGCAGGAGAAGCCTCCCTTGCATCAAGGTATTGCCCCTCGCGCTTAGCAAGAGCTGCATTGCCGTTGTGCGCACCGTGCAAACTCCAATCGAGCAGCAAGCGTTGCTGTGCCGAAGGGTGTCTGTCACCATTCATGCGAGGCGCGAGCGGAAAAGCGGCGGCCCTTTCCGGGTAAGGCATCGTTTGACGCCCCGGGCGCACAGCAGGCCCGTACATTTGTGGTGGTGGCTGAAGATAAGCTGGCGGATACGCGTAATATCCAGGTGGCGGGTACAGGACATAACCTTGTGGCGAAAGGTACGGGGCAGGCAGAAAAGGGACGGGCGGATAAGGCAGATATCGATTGAACTGCGGATATGCGATTGAATGGGGCGCTGGCATCATTGAAGCTACAGCGGTTTTTCCGACCGGCCTATCTGATTGGGATCCGAGGACCGCCGGATCTGGCGCTTTTGCCATCGCGGTGTACGCAAACGGACTGTCCCAAGTGACCACGCGCACGCACACCCACGCGCCGAGCAAAACAGCAAGCATCGCAAGCGGGGTTCCTCGCTTACCGATCGTCTTGCTTGCCTTCATCTGCGCGCTTGCCTCGGCACAGCTTGCCGGTTCCGCCGGTATCTGGCTGCGGGCACATGGATCTGCCTTTGTACCGGCTGTTCGTGGCTCAAGCTCGGTTTAGCAGGATGGCGGCTGTGCGCCGTTTTGTCCCAAACGATGCCTCGTCCAAAGAATGTGCGCCAATATGCAAGGATAGCGCGGCGCCCTGCCATGATCGCGATGATGTTGGTCATCGGCAATCGGACAATGGCAAAAATACCTTCTGCAACGCCGTAATTGCGGGCGGTAAAGAGGAAACGCCACACGATACGCCAGATAAAGAAGCACAAATTCGCGGTGATAAGCGTGAACATCAAAGGCGAAACAACCATTGGCGGAGTCATGCCAAAAGCGCTCGCCACCGAAATAATGAGCGTGAGCGCCAAGAGGAAGTATCCCAGCGCCAGAACAAGCGCAGTTAAAGGCCCGCGCCTGTCGCGTGCGCGCATCCACGTTTCAGCAGCGCCCCCGCTCCAGCCCGTTCGGTCCCACCCTTGAAGTGCGATCCCATGGACCCAGCGCGTCTTCTGACGCACAATTTCAGAAAGTTTGGACGGGAAAAACGCGCGTGTTGCAATCAGTCGATCATCCTCGCCCCGCGCTCTTACAAAACGGCATCGCCCGCCCTGCTCGGCGATGGCAAGACCCAGCTCATAATCTTCGGTAAGTGACGCAGGATCAAACGGCACACCTTCGCTGCTTTCTGCAGCCAATTTCTCAAGCGCACCGCGCGCCATTGCGCAGCCCACGCCAGCGGCAGGCAATGCAGCGCCAACGGCACTTCGCACGACCATCGCCTTGCCATGCGCCTCAGCAAATTCTTCGCAATAGTGACTGCCAAGCCAATCGCGGGACGCCTGCGGAAGCGGCTCGACCGGCAATTGCGCAAAATCAGCGCCATCAGATATCGCCCAATCCAAAAGACCAAGCCCAGCTGGATCGACCATGTCCTCAGCATCGTGAAACAACACATAAGAAAAGCGCGAAGACGAACGCCGTTCATCGTCGCTCATCGCTTCGTAAAGTCGGTTTAGGCAGTCCGCTTTTGTGGATGGACCATCACGATCATGAACGACCAACCGCAAGCGCACATCCCCTTGTGCTGCGCGCATCGCGGCCTTTAGGGTTGCCGGATCATTTCGATATACCCCGATATAGAGCCTCAAGGTGTCTTGGGGCCAAACACCAAGCAAATGGCGGATTGTGTCGGATATCACTTCGGCTTCTTGCCAAGCAGGAATGAAAACAGCAGCGCGGCCATCAAGCGTTTTGGACTGCAATTGGCTACGATCAACCTTTGCGGTCCTTGCCCGTCCGGTCAGTTTCAGCCATAGCCATGCTAAATCGACAGCAAAGTCATCGATAGCACCCATTAGAAAGAAAACCCCTGCGAACAGAAGCAGTTCGTACTGTAATAGAGCCAGAAATTGCCAAATATCAGATACCATACAATTCAAGGCCCCCGATATCCTTGAACTACTAATTGATTAACACCCCCCTAAAGACATAGCAACCACAACAAATACATCCAAAATGGACTTAAATTAATGTCTGACAATATTTCCAGTACTTCCAGCCCATTACGCCGCGTTTTTGCGCCTGTGCGGGCTCTATTTGTGGGCGATGCGTCTGCTGGAATATTGCTGATATTGGTTGCTGGCGCTGCGATGCTTGCGGCTAACTCGGCGTTTTCCGATGAGTACAGGGAGCTGTTTTACGGGAAACTTGCCTGGACCCCGATCGCAAAACTCAAAGACCTCCATTATTGGATCAATGATGGCTTGATGGCGATCTTCTTCTTCGTCGTTGGACTGGAAGTAAAACGTCACATGATTGCAGGCTCGCTTTCCGATCCTGCTGCCCGGCGGCTTCCCATGCTTGCCGCTTTTGCGGGTATGGTCGCACCCGCCATCGTTTACATCAGTGTCTCTGGCGGCGGCCAATTTACCAGCGGTTGGGCCATTCCCGCGGCAACCGACATCGCTTTTGCAATGGGCGTGTTGGGCCTCTTGGGCAGCCGGGTTCCTGCCTCATTGCGCTTGTTTCTCCTTACGGTTGCGATTGTCGATGACATTGGCGCCGTGCTTGTCATTGCGATTTTCTACACGCCGACGATCTATCTCACCTGGCTTTTGGCGGCGACCGGCGTGCTCGCAGCGATGATTGCACTGAACCGGTTTAGGGTTTCCGTTTTCTGGCCCTACATCCTGCTTTCAGTGGTGCTTTGGTACTGCGTTTTGAACACGGGCGTTCACGCAACCATCGCCGGGGTTGTGGCAGCGCTCACCATCCCGCTCAAACGCAGCGACGGCAATTCCATGCTCGAAAAGCTTGAGCACGGCCTTGCACCGTGGAGCGCCTATCTGATCGTACCTATCTTTGGTTTTGCCAATGCGGGCGTGTCGCTTCAGGGGCTTGGGGTTAGCGCTTTGCTTGACCCACTGCCGGTCGCGATTGCTGCAGGCCTTGTGATTGGCAAGCAAGTTGGGATTTTCACAACCGTATGGCTCGCCGACAAAACCGGTTTTGCGCCGCGTCCAGACAATGCAAGCTGGCCGGAGATCTGGGGCGTCTCAATCTTGTGCGGGATCGGCTTTACGATGAGCCTGTTTATCGGCGGTCTTGCATTCCCGGATCAACCGATATTGGTCGAGGAAGCGAAGATCGGAATTCTCACAGGCTCTGCGATTTCGGCGGTGCTTGGCTTCATCGTTTTAATGATGACCACAAAGCACACACCGGAGGAATGCGATGATCAGGGCCAGCAGCCAAGCGAAGCCTGAAGTCGCGCCCCCTGGCCTCACCAACTGCCGGTATTTTCCATGCTGGCCCAAGGCTCCTTGGGTTCCAGATTGCCCTCTTGCAGTAGTTCAATCGAGATACCGTCGGGTGTTTTGACGAAAGCCATGTGACCATCGCGCGGGGGACGGTGGATTGTATGGCCAGCCTCGGCAAGCCGGGCGCAGGTTTCGTAGATGTCATCGACCCTGAAGGCGAGATGCCCGAAGCTCCGTCCGCCATCATACCGTTCGGGTTCACTCCCATCTTCAGGTGGCCAGTTGTAGGTCAATTCAACCTCGGCAATGCCTTCCTGGCCCGGTGCGGCAAGGAAGATCAGAGTAAAACGCCCGGCCTGCACATCAAATCGCCGCACCTCTTTCACTCCGATGAGTTCAAAGAACGCAACCGCCGCATCCGGATCGGTAACGCGGATCATTGAGTGTAGATATTTGACCATTTCAGCTTTCCTTTCGCCCCCTCGGGCGCGCGCTATATTCAACACGGCCTTGAACACGGGCAAGGAAAAGGGCGCAAGACCTTTCAGCCCTGCGCCCCTCGTTCCTCCCGCTTAGCTGCGGGCTATATTTGGTGTGTGACGCTTAGAAGCTCGCTGAGAGTGTTGCGACAAATGCGTCGCCGGTAAAGACGAGGTCGCCATCAGGCTGAATAAGGTCGTTGGCGGCATCGCCTTCAACGCCAATGTAAGCCGCGCTGAGAGTGAAAGTGTCGTTAAGCGCGTAATCTGCGCTGACCGACCAGTCCCATGCCTTGCTGTCATTGGTGAAGGTCAGGAAACCATCGGTATAACCGATGTGACCGTTCAGGCTGACCGGAGTGTCTGGAATGCCAACGCTCAAATCAGTGTAGAGATAAAGGTTGTCGGTGTTTCCGAGCGAGTTTTGGTCAGGCGCATATGCAATGCCCGGGGTGACCGAGACAGACGCAAGCGAAAAGCTCAATGAACCATAAAACTCGACATAATCTGTGTCGCCAGATGCAAAAGGAGCATCAGGATACAGATAATAGATGACACCAACGTCGGCTGACACACCTTCACCAAGGCCGCCGCTCCAGCCGCCGTAAAGGTCGACTTCGGTTGAGCCATAACCAACGGTCTGCTCATCGATATTGGACGCCCAGGTGCCGACATAAAGGCCCGACGAATGGCTTACATCGAAACCACCTTGAACAGCGAATTCACCATCGGAGAGATTAACTCCGCGGAACCGGTACTCGGTTGCAAATGCGACATTGGCCGAAAAAGTCAGCCCGGTGTCGCCTGCCATTTTGCTGGCAAGGGTTTCGTCAATGGGTTGGATGGCCGGCGAACTTGTGGAAAGTCCCTGCCCAGCTTCAAGAGCTGCAGACGCCGCAATAAGCTCGGGCGTGACCGCCGCCACTTCATTGGCTTGGTCAATAGAAGTGCCTTCGCCATCAGGGGCGTCTTCGGCAAGAGCTGGCGCTGCAGAAAGAAACAGACCAACAGAGAGGGTTGCGGCCGAAAGGCCGCGGATGGACGTGAGCATTACAACTTCCTTTGTTATTGTTGTTGCTTCGTCCCACCTGCACGGTCGCCGGCTGCTATTTTTTAAATGCAGTCTCATCCGATCGCGACACAATCGTGCACATTCATGCTGCATAGCACAAGAGAAATTGCGCAAAACGGTCAAAGCTGGCCAAAAACATGGTCCATTGTGGAGTTTGTGCACCACCGTTTTATCGCAAGGTCAGCCCAAGCCCGGGACATTCGTGGCACAATCGCATCAGGATCAGTTGCCGTTAATCCTCGCCCCGCCTAGAGAGTGGAGTGCATAGCGATGCACCGGTTCTAACCAGACAGGCTCACCCAAACATCTTTGCCCGAACAAGGGCGCGTGATCAAAAACATGCTAAACGCCATTCGATCCTTTTTTAAACCGCGCTCTCAGGCACCGCTGCCCAGCGTGCCGAACGGTGAGCGCTATTATCTGATCGGTGACATTCACGGTCGCCTCGACCTGTTTGAAGCGATGGTTGCAGCGATTGAAGACGATGATGCCTCACGCGGCAACGCGAACACTCAGGTCGTCCTGCTAGGCGATCTCGTGGACCGGGGGCCCGATAGCGCCGGAGTTGTTGCCCTTGCCCGTCAATGGCAAAGCCGGCGCGCAGTGCGCGTGCTGGCGGGCAATCACGAGCAGATGATGCTCGACGCTTTCAAAAAGCCCGAGATTTTGCGCCATTTCTTGAAACATGGTGGGCGCGAAACGATCATGTCTTACGGCCTTAACAAGAAGCAATTCAATGCCATGACATTGGACGAGCTATATACCGCTCTGCCGCAGCTCATCTCTCAGTCCGAGCGCGACTACATCGCCTCTTTTGAAGAGTATATTATCGCAGGCGACTACATGTTTGTTCACGCAGGGATCGACCCTGCCCTGCCGATCGATGAACAAAAGCGCGCAGACCTTCTGTGGATCCGCGATCGCTTCCTTAACCACGAGGGTCCGTTGGATAAAGTGATCGTCCATGGTCACACAATCTTCAACAAGGTGATGGATTGCGGCAACCGGATCGGGATTGACACTGGCGCTTTTCGTTCAGGTGTGCTTAGCGCGCTCGTACTGGAAGGGGACCAGCGACGGATCATTCAAACGATCCAGAACGGTGATGATCCAGTAGAGATATTTCACGGGGAACGCGGGCACTAAAATGCCCTTCGCGTTTCGCCGGAGTTCAGCGGGCCGCTAGCGTTCGTTTGAACGGCTTGAATGACGTTTTGACCCAAGGGACATAGACGATGAAAATTGCAATGGTGGGTTCGGGCTATGTTGGGCTCGTATCTGGTGCGTGTTTTGCAGATTTTGGCCACGAGGTGGTCTGCATCGATAAAGATCAAGGCAAGATCGACCGTCTGCACGACGGCATCATGCCAATCTATGAACCCGGGCTCGACGCTTTGGTGGACACCAATGTGAAGGCAGGCCGACTTTCCTTCACGACCTCGCTTGCCGAAGGCATCAAGGATGCATCGGCAATCTTTATCGCGGTTGGCACTCCCAGTCGCCGGGGTGATGGCCATGCTGATCTTTCGTTCGTTTATGCCGTGGCCGAAGAGATTGGCGAGAGCCTTGCAAATGAAGCGGTGATCGTCACCAAATCAACTGTGCCGGTTGGCACTGGTGATGAGGTTGAGCGCATTCTCGCAGACAGCGGGACCCAGCATCGCTTTGCCGTTGTCTCCAACCCTGAATTTCTTCGCGAAGGCGCTGCAATTGGTGACTTCAAGCGCCCAGATCGCATTGTGATCGGTGCAGAAGACGAATTTGGCCGCGACATTATGAGCGAGGTTTACCGCCCGCTGTTCCTGAACGAGTCGCCCATTCTCTTCACCTCGCGCCGCACCAGCGAGCTAATCAAATACGCCGCCAACGCTTTCCTTGCGACCAAGATCACTTTCATCAACGAAATGGCCGATCTGTGCGAGAAAGTAGGCGCCAACGTCCAGGACGTGAGCCGCGGCATTGGCATGGACAACCGCATTGGCCCCAAGTTCCTGCACGCAGGCCCCGGCTATGGCGGTTCGTGCTTTCCCAAAGACACCCTTGCCCTTCTTAAAACTGCCGAGGACTACGACAGTCCAACGCGCATTGTAGAAGCGGTCGTCAAGGTCAATGAGAGCCGCAAGCGGGCCATGGGCCGCAAAGTGCTCGATGCATTGGGCGGTGTAGACGAAGCGCGCGGGAAGAAAGCAGCGCTTCTGGGCCTGACCTTCAAACCCAACACTGATGATATGCGCGACTCCCCTGCGATTGCGGTCGCGCAAACACTGACCGATGCGGGGGTCGAGGTGTCCGCATATGATCCCGAAGGCATGGATCTTGCGCAGCCTCTCATGCCCGAAGTGAAAATGTGTGATGACCCCTATGAAGCAATCAAAGGGGCGGATGCCACTGTCATCGTCACCGAATGGGATGCGTTTCGCGCGCTCGATCTTTCTCGAGTCGCTGATTTGGCCAATGCTCCTGTCCTTGTTGACCTGCGGAACATCTATTCGCCTGAAGACGTGCGCTCTCGTGGATTCACGTACGCAAGTATTGGACGCGAATAGGCGCCTTCGCGCAAGGATATTTTACTAAGCTTTCCGTTAACGATAGAGTCCCAGTATTGGACGGCGCAAAAGTAAATTTTGTGTAAAAATTAACTTGGGAATCAGCCCTTAGCTATGTAGCGTCTCTCGCAGGGGAAACACCTATGCAAAGGGGCAATACATGAAAAATCGTATCCTACTCTCTAGTGCGGGCTGCATGGCTCTTGCTGGAGCTCTAGCCACTGCACCTGCTCACGCCTCCGGCGGTGACGCAGCAACAGCAGGCGGCGAAGGCCCAACCGATGAAGTTTCGTTCCGTCTGGAAGCGGATAATGAAACTGACAGTGACACATCGAGCGTCCGCGCGGCAATGTCGCCGCTCAACACATTCCAAGGAATTGACGCGTTCGAATTTCAGCCTGACGTTGCAACGATTGCGGACTTCCGTACATCGCGCACCGATGGTGGCTTTATTGGTTCGATCGTTGATCCAGACCAGAGACTCCTCGTTCGCGACGACGTGGGCGTCGATTTTGGCGATCCGGACAACATTGCTCCTTATGCGGTTCACCTGTTCCAGCAACGCAACTCTGATGGCGGCGTGTTCTTCAACTGCACAGGCAGTGTGATCAACCCGCGTACGATCCTGACCGCCGCTCACTGCCTCAACGGCAGCGAGGGTCCGATTGCGACGATTTCATCGGAAAGCTACGGCCTGCCAGGCTCTGGCGCAGCGACCACGGTTCTGGTTGCGACGGGTCAGAGCAGCGCCGACCGTGTGTTTACCTACATTGGTAACGGTGCAGGATATGCCGATGGTGGCGTTGCTTCGAGCACCGATGTCATTATCCACCCAACTGGCAATCCTGATAACATCGGCCTTGGTTTCCCATGGGCCGACGTTGCTTTGATCGCAGTCGATGCGCCGATCACGGACGTGCCGTCTTTGTCGATCTTGCTCACACCGCTCTCCGAAGTGACTCACGTTCTTCAAGTCGGTTACGGCACCAACGGCACCGGCCTTACCGGCGGTACGAACGCGGGCAGCCGCTTCCTTCGCCGTGTCGGTGAAAACATGCTCGGCCTTCTGGGCAGCACCAGTGACTTTATTGATGGGGTATTCCCGGACTTCGCTCCTGCAACGCAGACGCTCGGGTTCGAGAGCCAGAACTACTACTGGACCGATTTCGACAACCCTGATCGTACACCTGAAGAAGTAGCTGGTTGTGACTTCACCGGCTCCAACATCAGCTGTGGCACGATTGACAACGTGCTTGGCATAGACTTCTTCGATGGCGATGCTCTTCCTGGTGAAGCAGGCACGGGTCCGGGCGATTCGGGCTCTCCACTGGTTGCTGACCAGCTTGCGGGCTTCCCGCTTGCAATCGGCGTTCTTTCGGGCGGGTTTGACTTCTTCGGCCTCGGCGGCACTTACTCAGATGTAAGCTTCTACAACCCGCTCTATCCGTTCTTTGAGTTCATCACCGAGAACACGCCTTATAAGTATGTTTCTGCCAATGCTGGTGACGGCAACTGGTCAGATGCAACACACTGGACGCAGGATCTCGATCCGGGCTTCTTTATCCAGGACGCAAATGGCAATATCGTCAACGGTATTCCAACGGGGCCCGAGCCAGGCATTACTGCATCCGGCGGGAACTTCGGTTCGATCTTGGGTCAGGATATCTCCGGCTTCCCAACCGATATCACTCCTGGCTTCGAAGGCATTGATACCACCGTTCCTGAAAGCTCGGTTCTGCTTGGCCCAGGTTCGACCGGCTTTGTTCCTCAGAACACCGACGGTACTATTGGCGTCGCATTCGCAAACCCGGCACAGTACTTCGAAGTTCATATGAACAATGCAGGACGCACCACCGTTGATCTCGACGTTGAGATCGACAAGCTGGTCGTTAACGCATCAGACGCTGAACTCTTCGTGGACTCGCCATTTGCGTTGACCATTATTCAGGACATCGAACAATTCGGTGGCTTGGTCGAAGTTGACGGCACGGTGAACACGCCGTTCTACCTTCTCGTTAGCGGTGAGCTTGCCGGTAACGGTGGTACAATCAACACCAATGCCCTTCTGAATGGCAACGGCCTGCTGAATGCTGGTGGTTTTGGGGCGTTTGGCGACATGACCGTCAATGGTGATTTCCTCCAAACGTCTGCCGGCTTCATCCTTTCGGAATTCAGCCGTGGTCGTCGCGGGGCAGTCAGCTCGGACGTGTACGACATTACCGGCACAGCCTTCCTTGGTGGTACACTGTTGGTAAGCACTGAAGATCGTCGTCCTCGCTTTGGTACAGAATATACCGCTCTTACCGCTGGCGCGATTGATGGTACCTTCGACAGCACCGTTCTTCTCAGCAACTCTGCAACACTGCAGGCTGAAAGCCGGGTAGAAGGCGGCGAAGTGATCGTAGAGATCACCGCTCGCAGCCTTCGCACACTGAGCCGTGGCAGCCAGATGGAATCGCTGGGCGGAGCGCTTGATAACCTTCGTGCATCACGCTTCACTGAATTTGCCGGTCTGTTCGACTTTGTCGATAGCGCAAGCTTCGACACGCTTGGCAGCACGTTGACCGCCATCACGCCAGTGAGCGCGTTCAACCAGACCTTCACGGCGAACTCGTTCTCGCACCGTTTCACAGGTCAGATTGCTCAGCGCACTCTGGCTCTGCGTGACGGATCGCGGGCTGCAGGCGGCTTCACCGCTGCTGGCAATGCGAGCTATGCGATTGCTGGCGGTGCACCTGCTGAAATCGGTAAGGTCGGCGTCTTCGGTACCGCATCTGGCATCTACCGTAACGGTGGCCAGCTCCAGCAGAGCGTTTCTGGCAATGGCACCTCTGGCTTTGGCGCTTTTGGTGTCAACGGTCTGAGCACTGGCGAGATTGGCGCAAATGCCTTTGAACAGGCATCTTTGAACCAAGCCGGTGAGATCACCGTTGGTGCAGACCTTCGTCTGTCAGAAGACTTCAGCTTCGGCGTCGCGGTGTCCAACATCCGCAACAGCCAGCTGGCGCTTGCCGGTAACCAACCGCAAGAAGACATCAGCCGCTCGGTCGCAATTTACGCGACTTACAGCGACGGTGGCCTCTTCGCTGATGGTTATGCCGGTACCGCGGATCAACGTCTGGGCTCTACCCGTCAGTCATCTGGCGAGTTCCTGAATGCGTTTGACTCATCTGTGGGTCAATCTGATGGTGATCAAGTCTTCGGCGGCGTTCGCCTTGGCTACGCTTTCGATCTTGCGCAAGGTCTCGAAGTGGGTCCAGTGGTCAGCATGGATTATCTCAGCAACCGTATCGGTGGCTTTGATGAGACCGGTGCTGGTGCTTTTGGTCTCTCCGTTGCTGACCGTACCTTCACCTCGGTAGGGGCAAAGGTTGGTGCGATGGCTAGCGTGGACATCATGGCAACCGAGAAGAGCTCGCTTCGTGCCTTTGGTTCGGTGGCTTATGCCCGCGAACTGGCCGATACCGAGGACACAGTGGTTGCACACTTCTTCGGCGCTTCAGACACGCCGTTTGAGATCTCAAACGCGCTCGACCCACAATGGGTGAGCGTCAATGCTGGCGCCGAGATGCTGCTGGGCAACAACTTCTCAGCATCTGTCTCTGTCACCTCAGACATGGGCCGCGGCGTTCTCTCGAACGACCAGGCGCAGGCTTCGCTGAGCTGGCGCTTCTAAGCCTACACTAGAGCTTTTCCCGCTCTAACAAGCGCCGGGCCTTGCCACTTGGTAAGGCCCGGCGTTTTGCTTTGGGTTTCGGGAATGGACCGGTCATCCGTCACCGGTGCGCTAAAAATATCAGGGGGCGTCATAAGCCGGGTTCTGTATCCACGGACGGTATCGACCTCGTTTCCTCGGTGACCAGCTTCCGCGGCGGCAACCATTCATCTGGGCGACCTGTTGCCAAGTGCGCTCAAGCAGCCAACCCGGGTCTCCTCAGGGCGAAACACCCCTGCCCTACCTTGCGGTGAGCGCGAGACCCCTATTTGGCCTTGCTCCGGGTGGGGTTTGCCATGCGGGCGCTGTTACCAGAACCCCGGTGCGCTCTTACCGCACCCTTTCATCCTTGCCTGTTCTCCAATGGAGCCATCGGCGGTATGCTTTCTGTGGCACTTTCCCTAGGCGCTGACCCGAAGGCCACCACTCGGCGGGCGTTACCCGCCACCCATGTTTCGTGGAGCCCGGACTTTCCTCGCGCACCCTAAAGCACACGCGGCTGCCTCAGCCCCCTGATGCGATGCGCCATACAGGATCGCGCAAGGGTATGAAAGTCAAAAGCCGCTCTAGGGAATGACGATATCAAACTGGGGATCAGGCCGGTCGAACGCTTGGAACAAGGTCAACAGGGCCATCGGATTGCCCTCAATCGTCGCAGCACCGCTTGCAAGAAGCGACTGGACATCCACCTCTTGTGCAAGCAGGCGATTGAAATCGCTACGCGCAATGGTGAGCACAGCGGCTGCGCCCTGACCTTGGCCCTCATCCAGAGCCTCGCCCTTACGCGGATACATTACGCTGCGGCGCATATCGACAGTTATGGTCTCCTGCGTATCGGAGAAGCTGAATTGCAGAAGAGCAGGTTCCCCGCGCATCTTTGCCGGATTGAACCGTGTGGCAAGCGCATCAAACAGATCGATTGTGGGCACAGAAGCCAGCACGCCTACGCCCGCCGTTGTGATGTCGGCATTGGCTCTTGGCTTTCGCAGTTCATCCGCAGCTGACAGATAGATATTGCGCCACGTCCCGCCTTCGGATTGGAAACCAAGCTGCTCGTAAGTCGCCGCAAGCCACAAACGGGCCGCTTCATTTTCAGGATCGGCAAAGACCAAGTTTTGCAACAGGCGCGCGCCCCAGCGGTAATCGCCCGCCTCAAACGCTTCCTGCCCTTTTGCAAGAGCCGCATCACTCCCGCCAATGGCCTCGACCCATTTGCTCGCCTCTTCAGCCTTTGGCAGCGGGTTGTAATCAGCAGGAACCGCGTTCCACCAACCAAAATACCGTTGATAAACAGCTCGAGAATTGTGTTCGTAGGTGCCGTAATAGCCGCGCGTGCCAAAGTCATTGCGGGCAAAATCCGGTTCGCCAATAGCATCGGCGATCTCGTCCATCGTTGCCCCTTGGTTTGCAAGGCGCAGCGTCTGGTCGTGGGTAAAGCGATACATATCGCGCTGATTGCGCAACGCCTCGCGCACCTGTTCGCTGCCCCATATGGGCCAGTGGTGCGAGGCAAGCATGACTTTCGATCCCGTGCCAAACTGCATCAGGATATCATCGAGCGTGCGGCTCCATTTAAGGCTGTCTCGCACCAGAGCGCCGCGCGGTGTCAGGATATTGTGAAAATTGCGGGTGGCAACTTCGGCAACATGAAGCGCGCCATATTGCGGGAGGTAGAACACGAACTCAGATGGCGCCTCGGTCCCGCCAGCATCGAGGAATTCGAACACAACGCCGTCAAGCTCAAGCCGCTCATTTTGGGTACCAAGCTCGCGCGTGGGAGGGAGCAGGCCGATCGGACCGGTTGAAAGCTTTGGGCCAAGCCCCACGCCAACAACACCTTGCGCACCCACCGGAATGTTTGCGCCAAATTGATATTGCGCGCGGCGTCCCATCGCAGCGCCTGCAAGGACGCTTTCGCCGACGGTCTCGGCTGTAAAGCCGGCGGGCGCGATGATCTCAACCTCGCCAGCAGCAAGAGCTTCGCGCGAAGTTACGCCCAAAACGCCGCCGAAATGGTCAGCATGGCTGTGGGTGTAAAGCACGGCAACAACGGGACGCTCCCCCAAGGTTGCATTTGCAAGAGCAAGCCCTGCCTTTGCGGGTGCCGGGGTAAGCAGCGGGTCAATCACGATCCAGCCGCTTTCCCCTGCGATCAAGGTCATTACCGAGAGGTCATAGCCGCGTATCTGATAGATGCCGGGCACTACTTCAAACAGGCCGTGGATCGCGGTCAGCTGGCTTTGCCGCCAAAGCGATGGATTGACTGTTGAGGGGGACTCAGAATTCAGGAAGTCGAAATCAGGGATGGCCCAGGCAGTGGTACCATCGTCATTGAGGATGTCCCCCTCAAGCTGAGCCAAAAGACCACGGCGAGCGTTCTTGAAATCCTCATCACTGGTCAGCGGCAAGCGTTGCGCAACGCTTGAATTGTGAGAGGCAGTTTGCTCACTTGCGACACCTTGAGGTGGAGGAGCGTTGCCCACCAAGGACAACAATGCACACGCGCCAAGCAATGCAGAAATCGATCTCATTTTATCCTCCCCCAAATCGGTCTGACACCCGTCCTTTTTCGGACTATCGCGTCAGCCCCTGATCCCGCTCAAGCAGCAATTGCCAAAGAATCGCGCCCAATTGCGCATCAGGCTTGCCCTCAATGCGTTCCGGGCGCCAACGCCGCTCAAACGCCTCAATCGCCTTGATCCCTTCAGTGATATCGTATCCAAAACGCTCCAACGCGAGAAGGAAGGCCCCATCATTATCGAAGGGATCGCCTTTCTCAAATCTCGCGGGTGTCGGCAGGCACAGGCCGTATTCTGACAATCGCTCCCACGGGAAGAGCTCGCCGGGGTCCAATTTGCGCATGGGGGCAACGTCTGAGTGCCCCACCACATTGGCGCGTGCGATATCGTGGTCTTTGATGATCCGCGCGACTAGAGGCAGGAGCGCTTCGAACTGGCTTTCCGCAAAGCCGCGATAGCCGCCGTTCGCCGGGTCATGGCCGGGATGGTCAAGCTCAATCCCGATGCTGGCCGAATTTACATCCTTGATGCCCCGCCAGTACGACGCGCCAGCATGCCAGGCGCGCTTTGCCTCACTCACCAATTGGATAACCTCGCCCTCTTCGGTGATGAGGTAATGCGCAGAAACGCCCGCTTCGGGATCAGTCAACCGGTTAAGCGCGGTTTCGACCGGCTTCATCTCGGTGTAATGGATCACCAACATGGTGATCGGCAACCCGCGCTCACCGAAATTGGGCGATGGCTGAACCCGGTGAACAAGTTCGCTCACCTCCATATCGCGCCATTCGCCCTTGGGTTTCTTGCCCAGTGGCGGGACAGCAGGGAGCCTATCGCTCACCCAATCATCCCCTCGGGCTCCGGCAGAACCGCGCCCAGAACAAGCGCGCCGTCCGCCATTGCGAATTGCAGCCCGCCACCCATTTCTTTGGCCAGCAAGGCAATCATGTGAGCGGCCGCAGTGCGGCTCGAGATGTCGGCATCGGGGAGTTCGCCCTGCAAGGCCTGTCCGATGGTTTCATCAAAGGCGAGTTTTTCAGCCGTTGCCCGCGCGACGATTTCAACATTGCCGCCGGTCCGCTCTGCCCCGATGTCCAATGTGCCGCCCCGCACCAAAGCGTCCAGCGCGATCTGGGCAAGGTTGAGCATGACCTTGATCGCGGCCTTGGGCAGTTTCGCATCGGAGATCGCCCAATTGAGCTCAACCCGTTTTGCATCGGCAGCCAATGATCCGATCACTTCCTGCGCTTCTTCGACAGGGACATATTCGCCAAATCCGCCAGCGGCGCCAAAGGCGAGGCGGAAGAATTTGAGCTTGTCCGTGCTGGTCTTGGCGCTTTGTTCAAGCAATTCCATACAGCGTTTTTGCATTTCCGGATCGGTTTCATCTGCCAGAAGTTCAATCCCGTTGGAAAGCGCTCCTACTGGCGACAATAAATCATGGCACAGGCGCGAACACAAAAGCGCGGCGAGATCGGTTTGTGAAGTCATTTAGGCCCTTGTCCGTGGAAAGTTTGGCACGTTTGGCACACTGTCTAAAGCCAAAAAATGTATCAGGCCACAGGCGGGTTCGAAAGTTCCACCAAAGCGGCTCAAAAAATGAACGGGTGCGCGCTGTGTGTGGCTTTTATTACCCATCAATCGGGGCGTGGGAAAGCGGCTCGAACCCGCCCGCCTGATCACGCCAGAACGTAACCCTGCCTCCTTCTTCTCCCTCGCCTGCAATGGCCCAGATTTTGCCATCTCCTGCCGCTGATCGCTGATCGGTTTTTGAAGGCTTTGCTGGCCCCTTGGGGTGAGAGTGGAAATAGCCTAGCACTCGCAGGTCGCCCTTGCGTGCGGATCGGTGCGCGTCGATAAGAGTTTGCGGGTCCACTTCAAAGTGCGTTTCTGGTGCCTGGTGCACATTGGCGGCCTCCACGAACCGCATGATCCGCGCCCCCTCGCCCAGCAATATGCCGCAGGCTTCCCTGGGATAAGCGCGCAATGAGGCTTTGCCCAACGCATCAAGCACTTCTCTTGTCACCTCAATAGTCATAGCCCATGGGTTTACTCATGTCCGACAAAGAAGTCATCAAAGGCACCATCACAATATCTGCCCGGCTCGACAAGGCTTTGGCAGAGGCGACCGATTTGTCGCGGGCGCGGGTGCAAGCACTCATCAGCGAAGGCTGTGTCGAAGTAGACGGCAAGCCCGCCTCCTCTACCAACGCCAAGGTCGCGCAAGGGGCCGCGTTTCGTATTGCCGTGCCAGCCGCGACCGAGGCAAAGGCGCGCCCGCAGGATATCCCCCTTGATGTCGCGTTTGAGGACGAACACCTCATCATCGTCAACAAACCTGCTGGCATGGTGGTGCATCCGGCTGCCGGCAATCCGGATGGGACTTTGGTGAACGCGCTTCTCCATCACTGTGACGGCAGCCTTTCTGGCATTGGCGGTGTCGCACGCCCTGGTATCGTCCACCGGATCGATAAAGACACCTCGGGTCTGCTGGTGGTCGCCAAGTCAGATGCCGCACACGAAGGCCTTGCCGCGCAATTTGCCGAACATTCGGTTCACCGCCGCTATTTGGCAGTCTGCGCCGGGCACCCTACCCCTTCATCGGGTACGATTGATGAGAGATTGGGCCGCTCGGACCACAACCGAAAGAAAATGGCTGTGCTGGACAAGAATTCCTCACGCGGAAAACACGCCATTACCCATTATAATACGCTTCAGAGGCTCTCATCGAGTTCATTGATCGAGTGCCGTTTGGAAACTGGCCGAACGCATCAGGTGCGCGTTCACTGTGCATCAATCGGCCATGCGTTATTAGGAGACCAACTCTACGGTAAAACGCCGAAAGCCCTTAAGCCGCTCCTTACAGAGCTTGGATTCGCACGGCAGGCGCTTCATGCGGCTGAATTGGGTTTCCACCATCCCGTTTTGGGGCAAGAACTAAGGTTTTCTGCGGATTTACCGCCCGATATGAGGGAACTAATCGACGAACTTGGCCGTTCTAATCGATGAAATGCACTGCAAAACGAGAGAAACTCGCATATATGTAACCATGTGGCCCGTAACTCCGGATGCCCATCAGGGGTCCGAAAAGTCGAGGTCGACGCAAGAAAGGTTGGAAATTACGTGAGCACTAAAGCAAAAGTTCCGGCACTCAGCGGCGAGCAAAGCCTCAACCGCTATCTGTCGGAAATCAAGAAATACCCCGTATTGACCGCCGAGCAGGAATATATGCTCGCCAAGCGTTACGCCGAACACGAAGATCCTGAGGCCGCCTCGCAGCTGGTTTCCTCGCACCTTCGTCTCGTGGCGAAAATCGCTATGGGCTATCGCGGTTATGGCCTGCCCGTCTCGGACCTGATTTCCGAAGGGAACGTGGGCCTGATGCAGGGCGTCAAGAAATTCGAACCCGACCGCGGCTTCCGCCTCGCGACTTACGCGATGTGGTGGATCAAGGCGAGCATTCAGGAATACATCCTGCGTTCGTGGAGCCTTGTCAAAATGGGCACCACCGCGGCTCAGAAAAAGCTGTTCTTCAACCTTCGTCGGATGAAAAAGCAACTCGAAGCCTACGACGATTCCGATCTGCACCCTGATGACGTTGCGAAAATCGCGACCGATCTGGGCGTGCCAGAACAGGAAGTCGTCAATATGAACCGCCGGATGATGATGGGCGGCGATGGCTCGCTCAACACTCCGATGCGCAATGGTGAAGAGGGTGCCGGTGAATGGCAGGATTGGCTGACCGATGATCGTCCGCTTCAGGACGAGACGGTTGCCGATGCTGAAGAAGCCAACGTGCGCCACGAAATGCTGGTCGAGGCGATGGATAGCCTGAACGAGCGTGAGCAGCACATCCTGACCGAGCGCCGCCTGACGGAAAGCCCACAGACATTGGAAGAGCTCTCACAGGTTTACGACGTAAGCCGTGAGCGTATCCGCCAGATCGAAGTGCGCGCTTTTGAGAAGCTGCAGAAAGCGATGCAGCGGATTGCTGGCGAGCGGCTGCTGCCTGGGGTGGCGTAAGGCTTAACGAACACGAGATTGAAGAGGGCGGCCCGAGTGGTCGCCCTTTTTTCGTTCTGCCTAACCCCACACGTCATCCCCGACTTGATCCGGGATAAACCTATCGACCTAGGTAAGCGCTTGCGGCAGTTATCCTGAAACAAGTTCAGGATGACGGCTGCTCTGCTTGTCTTCACTGCCTCAATCGGCAAAAGTCATCGCCCATAGCGGTGTTGAGCACTGTGCGGTATTCTGCGAACCTCACCGCATCCTCTCCCACAAAGCCGAAAACCGGCTCT
Source organism: Erythrobacter longus (assembly GCF_000715015.1). GTDB lineage: Bacteria > Pseudomonadota > Alphaproteobacteria > Sphingomonadales > Sphingomonadaceae > Erythrobacter > Erythrobacter longus. Next base: position 302,369 of record NZ_JMIW01000003.1, on the reverse strand, counting down.
GCGATCTGTTCCAATGGCACAAAAGCGACGGGACATGACACCGGCACCAATTGTGAGCCCTGCCCCACTTGCAGGGTCGAGAGCAGGCCAAACATTCGCGCCTCGCGGGTGGCTCTTCCCAGCATAATCATGCGGTACTGGCCCTCCTCGCTCGTCATCAGATAGGTGTGACCCGACAAATGCGGCATGGAGACAAAGCCGCCCTGCTCGAACTCTGCATCCAGACGGTCGCTTTCCGAGAAGACAAGGTGACCCTTCGCATCATCCCAGACAATGACCGTGCGGTACGCATAGACCGCGCCGTCCTCGCCAAAGCTTGCGCGCAAGGTAAGGTATTCGCCTTCGATCCAGCGGACAGCGGGACGCGAGTAAGAACCCATGTGCTCCGGCGCGTGCATGGACGCAGGCGGCGAAACGGCAGGTTCTGCGGCCAAACTCCCCCGCAGAGACGCGCCCAGAGCTTCTTCAAGCCGCACAATCGTCGCAAGAGTAAAGCGTCTGCGACCAGACAATGCCTTTTCCAGCGTCGACACAGAGAGCCGCGCGGACTGCGCCAAACCGGCGCGCGACAGCCTTTGCCGCGCGATCTCTTCACGCAGGCGCGCCGCCACACTCGCATCGTCAAAATCGCTCATCACCCCTCCAATTCCAAACTCATACCCCATCACATCCTCCCATGTCTTGACCTTGTCTCGCTCTCGTCGCGTTTTTGCCGGACATATCCGCACAAACCCTCACATTTTTGCCGTTTGCCAGATGGCTGTGCGCCAAACCGGCAGAAATTGGCTGGAATTGGCTGTGGTGGCACGGCTCAATTCGTCGCTACTGAGGTACAGTTCACCGATGAATGGAGGCTTACATGCGACGAATTGCAGCACACTCGAACCGAGAGGTACTGATCCTTATGGGCGTTTTAGGGGTGCTCGCCCTTTTTTCGCTGACTGTAATATCGTTGAGCTCACGCGCGGTGGCAGGTCCGGCTGCCAACTCCTCTGCTGCCCAATACAATGCAAGCACGATGCCGGCCCCGACAACTCCGCAAGCTGAACGCGCAAACTTCACTCAGACTTCGTCAGATGGCGGGCTGATGCTGCGCTCATCGGACGGCAAAGGCGTCGCGGCCAGCGTGCCAGCCGTGCGCCTCGGCACCGATATTGTCGCTGATGTGTCGGGTCAGACTGCGCGGGTTACGGTGACGCAGGCGTTCCGCAATACGTCGGATGAATGGATGGAGGCGACATATCTCTATCCCCTCCCAGAAAATGGCGCGGTCGATACCCTGCAAATGGTGGTCGGTGACCGGATCTTCTCTGGCAAGATCAAGCCAAAGGAAGAGGCAAAGCAGATTTACGAGGAAGCAAAGGCCAACGGCCAGAAAGCAGGCCTTGTCGAGCAGCACCGCCCCAATATGTTCCGCAATTCGATTGCCAATGTCGGACCGGGCGAGACTGTTCTCGTCCAGATAGAATTTCAGGCGCCGATCCAGCAGATCCAGGGCGATTATTCATTGAGAATGCCGCTGGTCGTGGGCCCGCGCTATGTGGCTGGCACCGCCAATGCAGGCGGCTCGCTCACCAGAGCAGCGCTCCTTGCAGGTTCCAGCGATATCCTTGCGCCCACCGCTGAACCCGACATGGTGGCGAAGGCTGGCAGCGGCCTTAACCCTGTCTCGATCACGGTGAACCTTGACCCAGGTTTTACGGCCCAAGATATCTCCAGCCCCTATCACGCGGTCAATGTTGCCGGCAAAGGGGAGAAGCGCACGATCACGCTTAAAGACGGGGCGGTGCCTGCCAACCGCGATTTTGAACTGCGTTGGAGCGCAGGCGATGCGGCACCTCAATTGGGATTGTTCAAACAGGCCCACGGGACGCTCGAATATGTGATGGCCACCATTACCCCGCCAAGCACCGAGCCTTCGGATCCCGTGGTGCCCCCGCGCGAAATGATCTTTGTGATCGACAATTCGGGTTCCATGGCAGGGGACTCCATGCCAGCTGCCCGCCGCAGCCTGCTCTACGCGCTTGAAACACTGCGCCCGCAGGACAGGTTCAACATCATTCGGTTCGACCACACCATGGACGAGTTGTTCGTTGGCGCGGTTCCGGCCACGGATGAAAACATCGCAATCGGCAAGAGCTTCACCCACGGGTTAGAAGCCGATGGCGGCACCGAGATGCTCCCCGCTTTGCAAGCCGCTTTGAGCGCGCGCGCAAGCGAGACGCACCTTCGCCAGATCATCTTCCTCACCGATGGCTCTCTCTCAAACGAGGCCGATATGATGCGCGAGATCACCCAAAGCCGCGGTCGCAGCCGTGTGTTCATGGTTGGCATTGGGTCGGCTCCCAACAACTACCTGATGCGGCGTATGGCAGAGGCAGGGCGCGGGACCTTCACCAACGTGGGGTATGGCGATGAGGCAGAGCCGCAAATGCAGCGCCTCCTCGACCGCTTGAGCAAGCCGATTGCGACCAATCTGACCGCAAGTGTGTCAGGCGGCAATCTTGATCTTGCCCCGCGCGATCTGCCTGACCTTTATGCTGGCGAGCCGCTCGTCCTGCTTGGCCGGACAAAGAACCTTGCAGGCACTCTCACCGTCAGCGGCACGATTGCGGGCAAGCCCTGGAGCCAGCAAGTCGACCTTTCCGAGGCAAGCCAAAGTGATGCTGTTGCCAAGCTTTGGGCGCGTCGCCGGATCGCCGAGGTTGAGGCGGAACGATATTCGGGCGAAACATCATACGAACGCGCCGATGCCTCGATCGAGGAGCTGGGGATGGACTTTCACCTTGTCACCAGCCGCACCAGCCTGATCGCGGTTGATGAAACGCCCAGCCGTCCGGACGGTGCGCGCTTGGTTCGCGAAGAGCTGCCGCTGCTCTTGCCTGCGGGTTGGGACTTTGACCAACTGTTCGGTGCGCAACTTTCAGGAGCCGCCCGCGATGTGCCCACACGCGACTCTGAAGAACGCCAACAGTTGCAACTGCCCAACACCTTCACCGGATATCAACTCACCCTCGCGATTGGCCTGACCTTGCTACTCTCAGGGATGGCTGGCGCGGTGTGGTGGCGGCGGGAAAGGTTTGCCTATCGGACAGGTAGCAATCGGACGGGCGGCCACGGCCTCCAGCTGGCGGCCCACTGATGCAGACCGTTTTCGCCCGATATCCGGTCACCCGTGAAGAGCGCGCGCATCGGAAAGGAGCATTCATGCGCGCTCTTCCCTTGTTGGTCATCGTAGGGCTCCTTTTGAGCGGCGCTGCGGTGACCGCAAAGGCGCTTTACATCCCGGTCAAGGCCCAAGTGGCACAGGTCATGCTAACCCGCGCTTTTAACGTCAGTGTCGAAAGCGGCCGTCCGGTCAAGCCGTGGAGCTGGGCCGACACCGCGCCCATTGCCCGCATCACGGTTCCACGACTTGGCAAAAGCGAAGTGGTACTTTCAGGCGGGTCAGGCGAGGCGATGGCATTTGGGCCGACCGCTCTGGTCGATGATCCGGCGCGCGCGCTCACGATCCTGGCAGCGCACAGGGATACGCATTTTGAGTTCGTCCAGGATTTGGTGCCCGGCGATCTGGTGAAGATGGAGCGGCTGGACGGCACGCGTACCGCCTATCGCATCACCCATCTGGAGACGGTGCGCTGGGACGAATTTACCCATCCGCATGATGGACGCAGCATCGGTGATGGTGGCCTCTTGGCGCTCACCACATGCTACCCCTTCGGCTCAAGCACACCCGGACCCTTACGCCGGGTGGCCTGGGCACAATTGGCAGCTAATCCCTAGTCCGCAGGTGCCAGATCAAGCACCGCTGCAATCATCGCGCGCGTGCCCAGTGTCACGCTGGGCCGCGGAGCAACTTTGAACAATGGCGAATGGTGGCTTGGCACAGCAGGCCCGCCATTTTCTGCCGCGTCAAACGCTTCCTGCGGGGTTCCACCCACTGCAAAATAATATCCGGGGACGCCCATATCTTCCGCCACGAAGTATGAGAAATCTTCGGCGCCCATGCCCTGTTGACGAAATTCGAGGAAGCTCTCTTCACCAAGGTCGCGCTTCATCACACCGTTCAAACGCTTGGCCAACGCCACGTTGTTGTAGGTCACAGGAGTGCCCTCGCTGACAACCACTTCGACCGGCATATCATCGGGAAGCCCATGCGCTTTGCCTGTGTTGACGGCGATCCGCTTGATCGCATCCAGCAATTGCGCTCGCACTTTTTCATCATTGGCCCGGACGGTGAGTTGGAGTTCAGCCAGATCTGAAATGATATTGTGCTTGGAGCCGGAATGGAATGAACCCACAGTGATGACCGCAGGCTGCAAGGGTTGAACCTCGCGGCTGATAATGGATTGAAGTCCGGTTACAATCTGTGACGCGATATAAACGGGATCACGTCCTGCGTGAGGGCTTGCACCGTGTGCGCCGATGCCGGGCACTTTGATGTCAACGCTGTCCGCGCTGGAATATTGGATGCCTTCTGCCGCGGACACCTTGCCCGTGGGCAGGACCGAGGCAACGTGGAAGGCAAGCGCATAGTCGGGCTTGCCAAAGCGTTCGTAAAGGCCATCGGCGAGCATCGCTTTTGCTCCGCCAACGCGCTCTTCGGCGGGCTGGACGATGAACATGATCGTGCCCGACCACTTGTCCTTCATCTCAACCAGCTTACGCGCTGTTCCCACAAGCGAGGTGATGTGCACATCGTGTCCGCACGCGTGCATGACGGGATATTCCTTGCCGTCTTGACCCACCTGCGTGGCCGTAGAAGCGTATTCGAGGCCCGATTTTTCAACCACGGGAAGCCCGTCCATATCCGCACGGACAAGGATCAGTGGCCCTTCGCCATTCTCGAGCATCCCGACAACGCCAGTGCCGCCCACGCCTTGCGTCACCGTGACGCCAGCCTGGCGAAGTTCTTCAGCCATGCGCGCAGCGGTTTCATTCTCAAGGAAGGACAGCTCGGGATTTTCGTGGAAATGCACGAATAGCGGCGCAAGATAGCTATCGTAGTCGGCCTCAACCGCCGCTTTGATCGCATCATGATCAACCGCGTGATTGTCTGCCAGAATAATCGCTGGCGATGTCGCGAGCGTCAGGGCAATCGTTGCAGCGGCAGTGCGGAAAATATTCATGGAAGCGTCTCCTGCGATCATTTTTTTGCCAAAAAGCATGCCCATCATCTGTGCGCAAGCTCCAAGCGCAATTGCACCTTGACCGCGCGCGCACTAAATGCACCGAACGATGAAGCGCATTGGTATTTTCACCTTACGTATTTTGGCACAGATCATCCTCTGGTTCGTGGGGGTGAGCCTCCTGTTGGTGATTGCATTCAAATGGGTCCCGGTGCCCATCACCGCCACCATGATCATGGATGAAAACTCCGTCACAAAGGATTGGGAGGCGCTTGAGAATATCGACCCCAACCTTGCCTATGCCGTGATCGCGGCAGAAGATGCAAAGTTCTGTGAACACTGGGGGTTTGACGCTCAGGCCATCGAAAAAGCTGCACTAGACAATGCCAAAGGCGGGCGGATCAAAGGCGGTTCAACCATCAGCCAGCAAACGGCAAAGAACGTGTTCCTGTGGCAAGGCGGAGGTTATTTTCGCAAAGGCCTAGAGGCGTGGTTTACCTTCTGGATCGAGGCGGTTTGGGGCAAGGAACGCATCATGGAAGTGTACCTTAATGTCGCAGAAACCGGCATTGGCACTTACGGTGCAGAGGCTGGTGCACAGCGGTATTTTGGTCATTCAGCCGCGCGGCTTTCACCCGATGAGGCGAGCCGGATCGCCGTTGCCCTCCCGCAGCCTAAAAAGCGCGCTGTCGTGAACCCCGGCGGCTGGCTCCTGCGCCATGGCAACCGGATCGAACGTAGCATTGCGGACGTAAAACAAGGCGGTCTTGCCGCCTGTGTCTTTGACTAGGAACCTTTTGTTTTGCTGCGCGTCCCCATTGCAATTGATGCAAGGATTGACCTAGCCTTGTCCCGGTGCTCAAGCATTTCCTTGCTCGAGCATCCTAGCGCTCAAAGGGGCGCGCAGTGAGGAACAGTTACACCGTGCGATATAAGCCGATTTTGTCAGAAGCCAATCTTCGCTGTGCCGCCTTTCAAGCGGGTGCGAGGCGCTCGCTCTGATGGCCGATAGTCGCTCTGATCTTGCGGCAAATGCCGCGCGCGAACGTTTGAAACAGGCGATGATACGCTTGGCTGATGGCGATAGCGCAGCGCTAGAGGAAATATACCAATCAACGAGGGTGAAGCTTTTTGGAATTTGTCTGCGTATCTTGGGTGATACAAAAGAAGCAGAAGACGCATTGCAAGACGTTTACATCAACCTTTGGCAAAAAGCCGACCGGTACGATCCGGAACGAGCGAGCCCCATTTCGTGGCTTGCGACCTTTGCGCGCAATCGGGCGATCGACCGTCTGCGTACCGGGAAAGTGCGCGGCGGCGCTGTTCCTGTCGAAGAAGCCTTGCCTCTTCCCGACAACACCCCTCTGGCTGATGCGCTTATGGTGGATGCAGAACGTTCCGCACAGATACACATTTGTATTCAGGGGCTTGATGAACGCACCCGCGAACATATCCGCAGCGCCTTTTTCGACGGCTTCACCTATGCCGAGCTGGCAGCGCGCGCTGATGTTCCACTTGGTACGATGAAAAGCTGGATCCGACGTGGTTTGCAAAAACTGCGCGTGTGTTTGGAGGCGAGCGAGGCCTCATGAGCAGTGAAAAAACACCCTTCGACGATGGCGAGCGTGACGATGCGATGAAGGCTGCCGAACACGCTCTTGGCCTTCTTGAAGGCGAGGAATTGCTTGCTTCACGCGGGAAACTTGCAAGCGATCCAGACTATGCTGCGCGCAAGGAATGGTGGGACAATTGGTTCGTTCCGTGGAGTGACGAAGTCGCTGGCGCTCAGCCAAGCGATGCCGTGTGGGCGCGCATCAGCGCTCAGATCAATGCGTCAAACGTCAGCTCTGCCGCTAACGTGGACAACAGCAATGTCATTGACCTAACGGCGCGACTTAAGCGTTGGCAGTGGACTGCCGCGATCACATCAGCGGCCGCTGCCATAGTGCTTGCGGTTATGGTGTTTAGCCCCGGGACTGAGCCCGGTTCGATTGCGCCTGCGCCTGATAGCCCCGTCTTTGCAGCCGCCGATCCGCTGGTAGCGCAAGTCCCGATTGGTAACACGGGTCTGCGTTTGGACGTGACCTATATTCCTGAAAGCGAAAAGCTTTTGGTCGGTGCGATTGGCCTTACTGCCGACGGTGTGCACGACCATGAATTGTGGCTTGTCCCGGAAGATGGGAGTGCGCTGCAATCCTTGGGCGTTGTGGTACCCGGCGAGGTTTTGAGCCAAGAGCTTTCGCGAGAAATCACTGCCAATATGGGCGACGGGGTAACCCTTGTGCTTACTCGCGAACCGATTGGCGGTAAGCCTGAGGGCCAAGATGCGGGCCCTGTAGTGGCTCAAGGTACGTTCTCGCAGGTTTAACCCATCGCGGCTGGACGACGAAAAACCTTCCAAAAATAGTGTCTTTGGTGAAATTTGTGAAAAAAGTTTGGTCCCCAGCGCATCCGCTAGCAAAAGCCTTGCGTAATTTTCAATGCAAGTCCGGGAGAACTTGCATCAACTGGAGACCCCCTATGTCCAAGAATTTCAAGACCTTCCGTACTGTAATCCTCGCCGCTGTCGCTGCCACGACTGGTATTATTGCAGTTGGCGCAACACCGCTGGCCGCGCACGAGCACAAGGAGGCCGCAGCCCCCAACATCGTCGAGACCGCCCAAAGCACCGGCGTTCACAACACACTTGTCGCAGCGGTTACGGCGGCTGATCTGGCAAGTACATTGTCTAACCCAGGCCCCTTCACCGTGTTCGCCCCAACCGACACCGCATTCGCCAAGCTTCCCGAAGGCACGGTGAGCACACTGCTTCGCCCGGAAAACAAGGGCACGCTTACCAACGTCCTCGTCTATCACGCCGTATCAGGCTCGGTCACCTCGGCTGATCTGATTAAGCTCATCAACAAACATGGCGGCGAAGCGACCATTGAAACACTCGCAGGCCAAAACCTTACTGCACGCCTTTCAGGCGACAATATCATCATCACCGATGCCAAAGGCCGTGCGACAGCCGTAACGACTGCGGACGTGCAAACCTCGAACGGCGTCATCCACGTGACGGACGGCGTGTTCCTGCCCGCGTAAAAGCCATCAACACCTGCAAGCGGCTCTTCACCGTTCCCCCTCCCAAAATCGAAGAGGCGCTGGCATCTGCCCCGCCTGGCTCTCCCCCCGAGCCAGGCGGGGTTTTCTTTTTGAGAGTTGTGCAAAAGCGCGCTAGCTCAAAGCAAAGTCGACAGCTGCCTGCGCGTGCAATTGTGTGGTGTCGAACAGGGGCACCGTGCTGTCGGACTGGTCGATGAGCAGGCCGATTTCGGTGCAGCCCAGGATGATCCCCTTTGCACCCTCACCCACAAGCTTCGCAATGATGTCTCGGTAAGCTTCGCGCGATTCTTCGATTATTTGCCCCGCGATGAGTTCCTCATAGATGATCCGGTGCACTTCGGCACGGTCCTCGGCCTCTGGCACAATGACATCAAGGCCGTGGTGCTCGTCCAATCGCTCGCGGTAGAATGGTCCTTCCATGGTGAAAGCCGTGCCAAGCAGGGCGACCCGAGTGATCCCAGCGTCGCACACCGCGTCCGCTGCACAATCGGCGATATGAAGGAACGGGAGGTCTGTTGCCTCTTCCACCACGTCTGCAAGCTTGTGCATCGTGTTGGTGGCAAGGAGCACGCAGTCCGCCCCGCCCACCTCAAGCGAACGTGCGCTCTCTGCCAGCACCTCTGCAAGCTGATCCCAGTCCCCTGCGCTTTGCGCATCAGCGATGGGCCCAAAGTCGAGACTATGCATGAGGATCTGTGCCGAATGAGCCGGCCCCAACTGATCCCTCACCCCGCGATTGATCAATGCGTAATATTGCGCCGAGCTTTCCCAGCTCATTCCGCCGATAATGCCGATGGTTTTCATCGCTTCGCTTCCCTCACGAGCGTCCCACGAGTGGGAGACTCACTCGCCGCTTTGGTCAATCGCCTTTGCAATAAGCCCGACCAGAAGCTGGAGGAATGGCAGAAGAATGCAAAGGGCATAAAAGGCGATGCCAACTACACTCATCGCAAAATACCGGAAGCCGCCAGCCGGACCGTAGAGGCCTTCATAAACTAGATAGATAATGAAGGGCAGGCCGATAGCTGGGACAAACCAGCACAGTGTTTTCGAGCTGTCTGAGACGAGGGTTTTGGACCGAATTATAGCAAGCGCGCAAGTCGCCAACCAGCCGAGGATGGCAAAAACCGCCGCTGCAAAGAATTGCTGCTCAGCCAAAGCTGCGCGGCTCGCCGTATCAGGCCGCCTCTTCCTTCGCCTCATCGCTGCCGTGGACGCGGACGGGGTCTTTCTTGCCGCCAACAACGTCTTCATCGATCACGATTTCGGTCACGCCTTCCATATCGGGAAGGTCGAACATCGTATCGAGCAAGATGCCTTCCACGATTGAGCGAAGACCGCGAGCACCCGTCTTACGCTTGATCGCGCGTTCGGCGATGGCTCTCAGAGCTTCGTCGGTAAAGGTCAGTTCCACGTCTTCGAGTTCGAAGAGCTTCTTATACTGCTTCGCCAAAGCGTTCTTTGGTTCCCCAAGGATCGTCACCAGCGCATCGACATCAAGGTCGTGCAAGGTCGCAATCACTGGCAAACGGCCCACGAATTCCGGGATCAGACCAAACTTGAGCAGATCTTCAGGCTCACTCTTTTCAAGGAGCTCACCAATCCGGCGCTTTTCAGGGTCGGCAACATGCGCGCCAAACCCGATGGAGCGTTTTTCCAAACGGTCAGCGATGATCTTATCAAGACCCGCAAACGCGCCGCCGCAGATGAACAGGATGTTGGTCGTGTCCACCTGCAGGAATTCCTGTTGTGGGTGCTTACGGCCACCTTGTGGAGGCACAGAGGCTGTGGTGCCTTCCATCAGCTTGAGCAGAGCCTGCTGTACGCCCTCACCCGACACGTCGCGGGTGATAGAAGGGTTTTCGGCCTTACGGGTGATCTTGTCGATCTCATCGATGTAAACGATGCCGTGCTGAGCTTTCTCCACATTGTAATCGGATGCCTGAAGCAGTTTGAGGATGATGTTCTCGACATCTTCGCCCACATAACCCGCTTCGGTCAGGGTCGTTGCATCCGCCATTGTGAACGGCACATCGAAAGTGCGCGCCAGAGTTTGCGCAAGCAAGGTCTTACCCGTGCCGGTTGGGCCTACGAGCAGGATGTTGGACTTGGCAAGCTCAACCTCGCCAGCTTTCCCGGAGTGCTTCAAACGCTTGTAGTGATTGTGCACAGCGACCGAGAGATTGCGCTTGGCACTGGTTTGACCGATCACATAATCGTTGAGCGTTGCAAAGATTTCAGACGGGGTTGGAACCTCGCCCTCTTTCTTACCGGCAATTCCAGCCTTGGTTTCTTCGCGAATGATGTCGTTGCAAAGTTCAACACATTCATCGCAAATGAACACAGTGGGCCCAGCGATAAGCTTGCGCACCTCATGCTGCGACTTACCGCAGAAGCTGCAGTAGAGGGTGCTTTTGCTGTCAGATCCGCTCAATTTGGTCATTCCTAAAGTTCCTCGAATCCGGGGCAATCATCTCTGAAAAGACGCCAGCGGATTCGCAGAGTGTATCTAGCTGCCCATATGAATCAACTCATGGACGTGCATTTTTGGTCCGCTATGCCGATAATACCGGGCAAATAGTGGACATGGCCTTAAGCGACGAGCCCCCTCGTCCCGCAATGGGGCGAAGGGACGCGTTCACCTTACTTCTTATTCAGGCGCGCCGCCTGATCCCTTTTCATCTGAGCCTTCGCTCGCTTCATCACCTGCCTCTGGGCGGGTTTCAAAGACCTTGTCGACGAGGCCAAACTTCCTGGCTTCTTCTGCTTCAAGGAAAGTGTCACGGTCCATCGCCGTTTCGATATCGTCGAGGCTTTGGCCGGTGTATTTCACATAAAGGTCGTTCAAACGGGTGCGAATGCGCAGGATTTCGCGGGCCTGGATTTCGATGTCCGATGCCATACCGCGCGCGCCGCCTGATGGCTGGTGCACCATGATCCGCGCGTTTGGAAGCGCGACGCGCATGCCCGGCTCACCGGCTGCGAGCAGGAACGAGCCCATGGAAGCGGCCTGACCAATACACACGGTTGAAACGCGCGGTTTGATGTACTGCATCGTGTCATGGATCGCCATGCCAGCGGTCACAACACCGCCGGGCGAGTTGATATACATTGAAATCGGCTTGGACGGGTTTTCGCTCTCAAGGAACAATAGCTGAGCCACAATCAGAGAGGCCATATTGTCCTCAACCTGACCCGTCACGAACACAATCCGTTCGCGCAAAAGGCGAGAGAAGATGTCAAAAGCGCGCTCACCCCGGCTCGATTGCTCGACCACGGTTGGAACCAGAGCGCCGGTTACGGGGTCGTGCCCAAACTGCCCTTGAGCGCCATAGGTTTCGCCAGAATTGCCGAACAGATCGATCATCGAGTTATTTCCTCATTCAGAATACCAATACCCCAAGGGGCGGCGTCCTATGTCGGGCGGATGTTCGCAATGTTCAAGGGCGTTAACTTTGCTCTTGGGCAAAAGGGCGAAAAGTGCGAGGTTCTCTCCCATGAAAAAATCACTTGTTTCGCTATTTGCGTTTTCGCTTGCGCTTGGACCTGTGACGCTCAGCGCTGAGGAAACCCCTGAGGATTACGAAGCGGTCGATGCGGCCGGTGAGCAGGTTGAGCGCATCAAACGGTACAATGATGGAGAAGACGGCCTGAATGCGGTCATTACCTATTCCCACACTGCCGGTTTCAAGGCGCGCGAAATGTCCGACATCGGCATTTTGCGAGGGCGTACAGTGTTGGTGAAGGACAATATCGAAACAGAGGAATTTGCGACCACTGCGGGAAGCCTTGCCCTCAAAAACAATTTTACCCGCCGCGATGCGCCCTTGGTCGCCAATATGCGTAGAAACGGCGGCGTGGTTCTGGGTAAAGCGAATCTGTCGGAATGGGCAAACATCCGCAGTAACAACTCTACCAGCGGGTGGAGCGCGATTGGCGGCCTTACCCGCAACCCTCATGCAATTGACCGCAATTCTTGCGGCTCATCCTCGGGCAGCGGATCAGCGGTCGCCGCTGGCTTTGCATGGGGCGCGATCGGGACAGAGACCAATGGCTCGATCACCTGCCCTGCCGCGATCAACGGCGTTGTAGGTTTTAAGCCCAGCGTCGGCATTGTCAGCCGTACCCATGTCGTGCCGATCTCAAGCACGCAGGATACCGCGGGGCCAATGACAAAGACAGTCTATGACACCGCTTTGCTGCTTACAGCCATCGCTGGCGAAGACCCCGCCGATAGCGCCACATTGGATGCAATTCGGGTGAACGATTACACCGCAGGGCTTTCTGACTATTCGCTCCAAGGCGTGCGCATTGGCGTTATGCGAGGGCAGATCGGGGACAATGCGCAGGTTGCCGAAGTTTTCGAAACCGCACTTGCTGACCTTGAGGCGGCTGGCGCGGTCATTGTCGATATCGAGCACGAAGTGAACGACGAGATGTACGGCAACAGCTTTACTGTGCTGATGTACGAGCTGCGCGAAGAAATGGGCAAATATCTGGAAGGCATTCCAGCGATTGCAGGAGGCCGAGGCGAAACCGATAGCGACGTCGCGCCGCGCTCGCTTGCCGATTTGATTGCGTTCAACAAGGAAAATGCCACGACCGAAATGCGGTGGTTTGATCAAAGCTTGTTTGAACTAGCCGAAAGCACCACCGACCGCGAAGCTTACGAAAAAGCGCGCGAGACAGCGGTGCGGATCGCGGGCGAAGAAACGCTCGATGCCCTCATGGAAGAGCATGACGTCGCCTTCCTTGTTGCTCCGACGCGCGGACCTGCGTGGATGAGCGACCTTGTGCTTGGCGACCAGTTCAACGGCTCCATCGGGTTTGGTTCACCGGCAGCGATTGCGGGCTATCCGCATCTCACCGTACCAATGGGCGCGGTGGAGCGCCTACCCGTTGGCATCAGCTTTTTCGGCGCGAAATGGGCGGACCATGACGTTTTAAAAGTAGGCGCGGCTTACGAACGGGCTCGCACCGCTGAGTTGCCGACACCAAGCTTTAAGCGCTGGTCACCCGAAGGCTAAAACGAAAAAGCCCCGCCTGAATCCAAGCGGGGCTTTGAATTTCTGGGCACTGGTCCCGAATGATTACTTCTTGGCAGCTGGCTTCTTAGCCGGAGCCTTTTTCGCTGGTGCCTTTTTGGCAGGAGCTTTTTTCGCCGCTGGCTTCTTTTCAGCCGTTTTAGCAGCAGGCTCCTTTGCTGGAGACTTCTTGGCAGGCGCTTTCTTGGCTGCTGGCTTTTCGTCCGCGTCCTTAGCCGCTGCTTTCTTGGCCGGAGCCTTTTTCGCAGGTGCCTTTTTCGCAGCAGGCTTTTTCGCTGCGGCTTTCTTCTTCGGAGCAGCCTTGGCCTTTTCAGCCTCGGCCTCTTCGTCCGCTTCAATAGCCGCTTGGAGTTCTTCCAAGGTCACTTCACGTTCCGTGACTTCGGCTTTGTCGAACAGGAAGTCGACAACCTTGTCTTCATAAAGCGGTGCGCGCAGTTGAGCTGCTGCCATTGGCTCTTGCTGAATGTACTGCATGAAGCGCTCGCGATCTTCTTCGCGATATTGTTGCGCTGCTTGCTGGACCAGCATTTGCATCTCTTGCTGGGTGACTTCGACGCCGTTTGCCTGACCGATTTCGGAAAGCAAAAGGCCCAAACGCACGCGGCGTTCAGCGATGGTCTTATAGTCGTCCTTCTCAGCTTCAATCTCTTTGATCGCTGCTTCTGGGTCTTCTTCCTTAGCGGCTTCCTGCTGCAGTTGAGCCCAGATTTGCTCAAATTCAGCTTCGACCATTTGCGAAGGCACCTCGAAATCGTGACCAGCAGCCAGTTGATCGAGCAACTGACGCTTCATCTGTGTGCGGGTGAGGCCAGCGGTCTGCTGTTCAAGCTGACCTTTCATGATCTCCTGCAGCTTCTCAAGGCTGTCGAGGCCAAGGTTCTTGGCAAACTCGTCGTCGATCTTGGTCTCGGTTTCAACCTTCACGGCCTTAACAGTAATGTCGAAAGTCGCTTCTTTGCCAGCGAGGTTTTCCGCCTGATACTCTTCAGGGAAAGTGACGGTGATGGTCTTCTCATCACCGGTCTTTACGCCCACAAGCTGCTCTTCAAAGCCGGGAATGAATGCGCCTGAACCGATAACGAGCGCTGCGTCTTCGGCTTTGCCGCCTTCGAACTCTTCCCCGTCGAGCTTACCAACGAAATCGATGATCAGCTGGTTGCCTTCGGCTGCCTTCTTGGATTTGGCTGCATCCTTATAGCTCTTGTTGGAGCCTGCGATGTTCGCAATGGCTTCTTCGAGTTGCTCATCGGTGACCGGGACCGTGAGCTTTTCAAGCTTCAGGCCATCGGCGCTAGGCGCTTCGACCACTGGGAGCACTTCGAGCTCAACAGTGATTTCCGCGTCCTTGCCTTCTTCATAGCTTTCGCCAAGCGAAACCGATGGCTGCATTGCAGGGCGCAGGTCTTCATCGCGGATCAGGCCATCGACCGAATCGCGAATCATATCGTTCACCGTCTGGCCGTGGATCTGTTCACCGTGCATCTTCTTGACGAGGTTCGCAGGAACCTTGCCCGGACGGAAACCCGGCATTTTGACCTGCGGCGCGATCTTTTTGATCTCAGCTTCGATCTTGGACGCAATTTCTGCGGCAGTGATGGTGATCAGATAGGCGCGTTTGAGGCCTTCGTTTGTGGTCTGCTTGATAGCCATGAGATTGTTACTTTTAGCCTTTGCGAGCAAGAATTTCGTGGTTCGAAAGGGCGTCTGCAGAACGGCGAAGGTGGTGCGGGCGAAGGGACTCGAACCCCCACATCTTGCGATACCAGAACCTAAATCTGGCGCGTCTACCAATTTCGCCACGCCCGCATGCCCAGACGAAGCCGCGCGGCAAACCAGATAGGTTCCCCGCGCGCGTCAGAGGGGGCCTCTATATCGCTCTTGCCAAAAGGGCAAGCGTAAGGATGCTTGTTTCATGTCTCACACGTGACTAAGGGCGAAAAGCATGAGCGACAAAACAAATTCAAATGACGTTCCGCCCGACCACCTTTCGGTCAATCCACGCAGTGCTGCGTTCGATGCCGAGGTGCTTCAGCGCGGTGTAGGGATCAAGTTCAAAGACCGCGTGCGCACGGATATCGAAGAGTATTCGATTTCCGGAGGCTGGGTCCGGGTGCAGGCTGGAAAGACGGTCGACCGCAAGGGCCAACCGCTGACGATTAAACTCAACGGACCTGTTGAAGCCTGGTTTGAAGATCTGGGCGAAAACCCACCCGTCGCCAAAAAGGGCTGATTTGGCCGCTGCTAGCGGCTGAATTTGGCAAAAGCGTCTTCGAACTCGAGTTTCGCAAACGCGTTTTCAAACTCGCTTGAGCTTTTCGCGCGGATAGGGCCACGCTCACGGGGGGTGGCACGCTGCATCTGTGGCCGGCTGCCCGAAGAAATCTGGCCGTCGGCGTAGATGAAGCCATGCAGTGGCCAATGCGTGCCGCCCGGCGCTCCGATCGAATGGTACCAAACGCGCACCTCGCTCCAATCGTTATTGGGCGACACATCAATTGCTGGCACATCGCGCTCCACCTGACCGCGCTGTCCGTTGATCTCTGACCAGTTGGCATGGGTCAGGCGCACGGTTCGCGAATCGACGACTTCGCTGACATAGGCAACGTGGCCAAGGTGCATATTGCGATGGGGTTTGAACACCATCACCGCGCCTTTTTGCGGACGTTGCCCGCGCGCATACTCGCCATTTGCCTGATCCCACCAGGTGCGGGCATCGCCATAAATCTGAATTCCAGACATTTCGCGCGCATAAGGAACGCATTGCAAATAGTCCGAGGTTTGCGCGACTGCAGGCGCAGGAACCATGGCGAGCGAGGCGCTTGCAAGGGCAAGTCTGGCTGCAAAAAGAGATTTGAGGTGGCATTTCATAATTACCCCTAATGGCGCGGTAATCTTGATATGAGCCTTTGCAGGAGGGTTAATTGCGGGTTTACACCGTTTGGCCTTTTACAAACTCTCACATCCCCTTAGCCTTGCGTATTTGCGGCTAAGCGCCCACTTGGCGCCTAAATAAGCAGGCACACACTCATGAATTCGCCAAAAAACAATCCGGCAAAACCAACTGTCATCATCATCGGACGCCCAAATGTGGGCAAGAGCACGCTGTTCAACCGGCTCGTGGGCAAGAAGCTTGCGCTGGTCGATGATCAACCCGGCGTCACGCGCGACCGGCGTTTGGGCGATGCAGAAATTGCTGGCCTCCAATTCACCGTAGTCGACACCGCCGGGTGGGAGGATGAGGACGAACTCACTTTGCCCGGCCGGATGCGCAAACAAACCGAAGCCAGCCTTGAGGGCGCAGATGCGGCCATGTTCGTGGTCGATGCACGCGCTGGGCTGACCCCGCTCGACAATGAGATTGCCCGTTACCTGCGCGAGCATGACGTGCCGATTGTGCTGGTCGCCAATAAGGCGGAAGGCAAATCGGGCGAAAGCGGCGTTCTTGAAGCCTACTCGCTCGGCTTTGGTGAACCGGTCGCTGTATCCGCGGAGCATGGCGAAGGCATTGCCGACCTGTTTGGCGGGCTCTGGCCGATCATCGGAGAGCAGGCCGACGCAGCAGAAGCTGCAGCCAACGCGCCTCTCGAAGAAGGCGAAGAGGCACCGCTTGGCCCGCTAAAGCTTGCGATTGTTGGCAGGCCAAATGCGGGCAAATCAACGCTCATCAACCGCTTGCTTGGCGAAGACCGCCTGCTCACCGGGCCAGAGGCAGGGATCACCCGCGATTCGATTGCGATTGATTGGGAGTGGGAGGACAAACGTTCGGGCACGACCCGCGAAATCCGCCTGATCGACACCGCCGGGATGCGCAAGAAACGCAATGTGACCGAGAAGCTGGAGAAGCTCTCGGTTGCCGATGCACGGCGCGCGGTTGATTTTGCCGAAGTCGTCGTCCTGCTATTGGATGCAACTCAAGGTCTGGAACACCAAGACCTCAAAATCGCTGCCCTTGCTCTTGAAGAGGGTCGCGCTTTAATGGTCGCGATCAACAAATGGGACATTGCAGAAGACGCGTCCTCGCTTTTCAACGGGATCAAGGCGGCATTGTACGATGGTTTGGCGCAGGTCCGGGGCCTCCCCGTGTTCTCTGTCAGCGCCAAAACCGGCAAAGGTTTGGACACTATGCTGGGCGCAGCCTTCACCTTGCGCGATAGCTGGTCAAAGCGCGTACCAACCGCCGCTCTTAACCGCTGGTTTGACGATGCATTGGCCGCAAACCCGCCGCCAGCGCCGGGAGGCCGCCGGATCAAGCTGCGTTATATTACACAGGCAGGCACCCGGCCCCCTCGCTTCGTTATCTTCGGATCACGGCTGGATGATTTACCCAAGAGTTATGAGCGCTATTTGATCAACGGCATCCGTTCCAAACTTGGGTTTGACGCAGTGCCCGTGCGTGTCACATTGAAGAGCGCCAAAAACCCCTATAACGCCAATCGCGGCGGCGGGGGGAACTATTCAAGCGGCACAAAGAAATCATGATTTTTGAGTTTTTATCGGCGGGCGTTGCCAGCGAATTCCTTGAGCGGACGGCTGACACACCGCGTGTGCTGCGGGCGGTTGAACTCAGCCTTGCACCAGCCTTCCTGTTGGTTGGCATTGGCAGCATTATGAATGTGATGATGGCGCGGATCATTTGGGTCGCGGGTCGGATTGAGCGCTTGGCCGAAAGCGACAACGTGTCGTGCGATGTGGCGCATGCAAGCGAGATCGAATGGCTCCGCAAACGCCGCAGTCTTGTGCGCGTGGCGATCAAGTTTTCGACCGCCGCTGCTGTTGTAATAAGCGTGGTCATCGCGATCCTGTTCGTGTCAGCTTATATCGACCCTAAGATCGGGACCCTTGTGGCGATTTTGTGGGTCACAACTGTCGTTCTTTTGATAACAGCCCTTGTCTATTTCCTGCGCGAGACGCTTCTTGCCGCTGACGGGCCTAAGAACGATCAGCGCCCCTAATTGGGCATAAGAAAAAGGGCGGAGCACCACTGCTCCGCCCTTTTTCGATTCACATTGTCAAAACGGCTTATTCGCTTTTGTCACCGGCAGCCCGGCTGTTCAACTGAACGTAGTTTTCAAGGCCCATCCGCTCGATCATATCGAACTGTGTCTCAAGAAAATCAACGTGCTCTTCCTCGTTGTCGAGGATGTAAGCGAACAGATCGCGGCTGACATAGTCGCGCACGCTTTCGCAATATTCGACCGCATCGCGCAGCAGTGGGATCGCGTCTTCTTCCAGGGCCATATCGGCCTTGAGGATCTCAAGTACGTTCTCGCCCACGCGAAGGTTGTGGATCGCCTGAAAGTTGGGGAGGCCATTCAGGAACAGAACACGCGCCGCCAGCTTGTCGGCATGCTCCATCTCCTCGATGGATTCTTTGCGCTCATATTCGGCGAGCTTCGTCACGCCCCAATCATCGAGCACACGGTAGTGGAGCCAGTATTGGTTGATCGCGGTCAGCTCGTTGGTGAGCGCCTTGTTCAAAAATTCGATTACTTTGGGATCGCCCTTCATGGGTGGAAGTCCTCTATTGGTGTGCGGGGTTAAATACCTTTGAGCCAGATCAATGCCGGCCCTTGTTGAACACTTATATAGAGGCTGCACCCCTGTATGCGCAAGGGCTAGCGTAACATTTTTCGTTATAAATCAGGTGCTTGCGACCTATTCGCAATTGCGCGTTAGCGGCTTATAATGCGACTTCTTTGCAAAACTTCCGGCGCGGATCGAGGCTTGCGATCAAAGCGCGCTCTTCCTCGATAGTTTTCTGAGCTTTCTCAAGGCACTGCCCGCAATTCGGTTTTTTTCCGAGGCTCGCATAGACCGTTTCGGCACAGCCATCTGACTTCAGCGCAGCTGCACGTAAGTCTGTTTCGCGAATAGCGTTGCAAATGCAAGTGTACATAAGCTTCCGAATCTCTCCTGCGAGGCGTTTGCAACACCTAGATATGCGAATTAATCGCAATAGCAAGCCAAATCGTAGCCGCCGAACGCCTTTTCCCACACCCGCGCCGGCATGCGCGCGTGACTTATCGCTTGTTTGGGAAGACCCGCCGATAGGTTAGACAGCGCCACAACCACTCAAGCGGGCCATAGCGATAGCGATCCAGCCACGGCTTGGACCATGCCAGCATCAGAGCGCAGGTCAGCAGCGTAACCAGATAAAGCTGAGGCCGGGTAAGCTCACCGAACAGGCCAAACGCCCAACCGTGCATCACAAACAGCATCACGACAGAAGTGCCGAGGTAATTGGTGAATGCCGCCCTTCCCGCAGCCCTCACCCGTGTCGCAAACCAACCCGTCCAAGCGGGCGAATAGGCGACCAGAAGCGCAGCCAGCCCCAGAACCATCGCGAGGCGTGGAAGCGGGCTCCATGCAAGGAAGGCCGAATTGCTCGCCCAATAATCGAACCCTGAGCCTTTTGCGATCAGGCCGATCATCAAGGTCACGCCTGCGCCAACAAATAGGCCAATCCATCCCCACGCAATCATCTTGCCGCGGTTTAATGCGCCGCTGAAAAAGCCAAGCCGGTATAGCGCCATGCCAAGCAGCATCAGCGGAAACGTCTCAAGGAAGAACATCGCGGAATTGGCGAACGGAATGTACCATTCATCGCTCAAACGGTGCTGTACGAGCCCGAGATAATCGCCTGAAGTTTTGAAGGCAGTGATGACTTTGTCGTCAGCCAAGGCCTGCTCTGTCGCCTTAAGGAATTCAGACTTCAATTCTCCCATGCCTTCAGCTTCGCCCAATTTTGTATTGGTGACCAAATAGGGGAATGAAAAAAGGAGACTGACCGCAGCGCCAAAGCCATATGCGGCAAGCCCCACGACAAGCTGTGTCTTTGCCTTCCATCCCACACAGGTAAGGGCAAGAAGGCCGATAAGGGCATACATCGCCAAAATGTCCCCTACCCAAAGGAAGAGGAAATGCGCGTATCCAAAGGCGAACAATATCATCAATCGCCACGCCTGGAGTTTTGCTGTGTCCCCGCGCGCCCATGCCCGCTCCATGAACAAGTACATCCCAGCGCCAAACAACAGGGTGAAAAGCCCCCGCATCTTGCCATCGACCGTCACAAATTGCGCGATCCACAACCAACCATCGGGATCACCCGTGGGCCCGATCCAAGCACCGGGATAGGTGTAGGCGTTGAAGGGTTGACCAAAGGCAACAATGTTTGCCGCCAGAATGCCCATCACCGCCAGTCCGCGAATAAAATCGAGCGTTTCGATGCGGTCCTTGGTGGCAACAGGGGCTGCAACTTTTGCCCTCGCGCTCTCACCAGCAGCGTCAGCGTCCAAGCCAATACCGGCCTGAGCAGCACTTTCAGAAGTGGTCATGCATATTCCCCTGATCCCAAGTCATCGCGAAGCTTAGCATCGCGGTGGCTCAGGGGAAGGGGGAACGAGCGCGATCCGGCTCAGGGCTGTTTAACGAGGCAGCCTTGCCCTTCGCGCTTCAGGCTGTCGCAGGCACGCTGGGCTTCTGCGCGGCTGTAGAAACCAACCGCCTGAAGGCGGGTAACATTGCCTCCAGGAACAAGTGCCTTGCTCGTCCCGGACAATGCCGGGTTTGATTGAAGCGTCGACCACAGGCGGTCCGCATTGGCCTTCACACCAAACGCGCCAAGCTGGACGCGCCAGTTGCCATTACGCGCTGTGGACGGAGCCGGCGACGATGCGACAGGTTGTGCCACGCGAACGGGCTGAGGCGCTGGAGCGGACACAACTGCCGGTGTTGCCGAAACTTGTGCGGCCTCAACAGAGCCACCGCGCGGTGCGCGCTCTACAAAAGCAGGACGAGGCTGCGGCGATGGAGAGGTGGCAGGAGCGGGAAAAGTGCCACCAGTGCTGCCCAGATCAAGCGCTGCGAGTTCTGCGGTCCGGCGCTGCGCAGCATTGGCTTCCAATTCGCGCGCGACCGACTGCGCCACCTGGCGTTGTTCGATCGGGACATAGGCGTCCATCTGTGCCAATGCATTGGCCGCTTGCGGCAGACCAGCGCCATTGGCGAGCGTCAAAAGAGCATAGGCACGAACCCAATCCTTTTGCGCATAGTCAGCATTGAAGTGGGCGAGCCCCAAAACATATTGCGCGCGCGGATCGCCGCGTTCGGCCGCATCTTTGATAAGCGGCATGGCACTGGCTTGTTCGCCTTGCTGGAACAAGAGAAGGCCGTAGTTATCGGCCGCCTTTACATGCCCTTTTTGCGCGGCTTCTGCGTACAGTTCGCGCGCCCGGTTAATGTCGGCTGGAACCCCCCGGCCAAGCCTGTAGGCCTGCGCCAGATTGAACAGCGCATCGGCGTCCCCATTGCTTGCAGGCTGCTGCCATTCAGCCACTGCCGCAGTGTAATTGCCCGAGCTCCACGCATCGACGCCCTGTTTTACGTTGGCGAAAACAGGCGCTGCACCAAGAACAGCTGCTGCTGTGCCCATGCCGCCTAAGAAACGAAGAATGCTCGGTTTAAAGTCGGTGCCTTGTGCCATGGCGTCTGGGTTCCTGTGTTGTTTGCGCGGGTCAAATCGCGCTGGGGTCCGCTTAATCAGACGCAGGTTTCCTAGCGTCATAATGGTTAGCATTTGGTTGACGGGTAAAGGGGGTAAGCTTCGTGATGGGGCAAATCTTGCTTCGCATCCTGCCACGAGTTTCGAGTTTTAAGCTCCTAATGACCGCGCTGGAGCCAGGACCCGATCAACCTAAAGCGGGTCGCTGTTAACTCTAAATTAGGGGTAGTCTGCGATCCCACTGGTCCAACAGCTGCAATCAGGCGGCATTTATTATGGTCACATTTCAGGGGGACCGGTTTTGCGCGTACTAGCTTTGGCATCGCAGAAAGGCGGATCAGGTAAGACAACCCTTTCCGGGCATCTGGCCGTTCAGGCACAGCGCGCTGGCGCTGGCCCGGTCGTTCTTATCGATATCGACCCGCAAGGTTCGCTCGCCGATTGGTGGAATGAACGTGAGGCGGAATATCCTGCCTTTGCTCAAACCACGGTTTCGCGTCTTGCGAACGATCTGGCCGTTCTGCGCCAGCAGGGATTCAAACTGGCGGTTATCGATACGCCGCCAGCCATTACGATGGCGATCCAATCGGTCATTTCGGTGGCGGAGCTGATTGTGGTGCCAACCCGCCCAAGCCCGCACGACCTGCGCGCTGTTGGAGCGACCGTGGACCTGTGTGAACGCGCCGGAAAGCCGCTTGTCTTTGTAGTGAACGCTGCAACGCCCAAGGCCAAGATCACTTCGGAAGCAGCTGTTGCATTGTCACAGCACGGAACCGTTGCACCGATCACCCTTCACCACCGCACCGACTTTGCCGCCTCGATGATCGATGGCCGCACTGTGATGGAAGTCGATCCTGAAGGCCGCAGCTGCGCTGAAATCACAGCGCTGTGGAAGTACATCTCTGACCGGCTTGAAAAGAATTTCCGTCGCACCGTTTTCGCAGCTCCCGGTACTGGCCAGCAGGTTCAGTCCAATGGCGTACAACGTCCAGCCGGTGGCTTTGGCCGCCGCGTGGCGCAGTAAGAACAGTGGCCCGCGCCCACTCTGACTCTGAGGCGAAATCGAGCCCAGAGATCGAATTCGCCTCGCTGGGACCGACTTTGCTCGCTCGCAAGGGCGGCGCTAAGCCCGCGATGCGCCCACAGATCGCAGCTCTTCCAGATATCGCTCTGGTTGATCCCGAGATGCTCGAAGATCTTGGCTGGAACGATATGGGCGAAGCAAGGGAATACGGCGGCGCAAGGCGTACGTCGTCCGAAAAACGGTCTGCCAAAAAGGCAAAGAAGGCCGCAGCTTCGAAGAAATCCGAGCTTGCTTTCAAAGCTGCCGAAAAGTCCGGCTCCAAACCCGTGAAGCGCGCAGCTTTCACATTGCGTCTTGACGCTGACCGCCACCTCAAACTGCGCCTGGCCGCAACCATGCACGGCATGAGTGCACAAGCTCTGGTGACTGAAGCGATTGATGCGATGTTCAACGAGATCGAAGACCTCGACGCACTCGCCAAGCGCATGAAACGCAACTGAATATTAACCCTTGCCGTCAATAAGACAGACAAGAACATGATTAAATTAGGGGAAACAAAAATGGCTCGCAGCAATTTTGGTGCATCGCCTGCACAATCCAGCGGCCAGAAAGTTGGCCTTATCCTTGGGACAGCTTTGGCTAGTCTTGCCCTTGCAAGTTGCGCGTCTTCCGCGCCTCCTGCTCAGGTATCTTTCAACAAGGCGCAAACCGCTTTGGAAGACGGCAAAGTCGACAAGGCAATCGCTTACGCTGAGGCTGCCGTTCTTGCGTCCCCCCGCGATCCAGAATACCGCGCCACCCTTGGCACAGCCTATCTCGAAGCGGGTCGCTTCCAATCTGCCGCAACCGCGTTTGGCGATGCGATTGACCTTGGCGATAATCGCGGACGCACCGCGCTAAGCTATGCCCTTACGCAAGCTGCCAATGGCAACAACCGCGATGCGGTGCGCGTTCTTCAAGAGCGTCAAAACAGTATCCCGCGCGCTGATCTTGGTCTTGCGCTCGCTCTTGCTGGCGAAGCCGATCGCGGTGTCAAACTGCTTGTCGATGCGATCCGCGAAGGCAACACGTCGCCCAAAGCGCGTCAAAACCTTGCATATGCCTATTCACTTGCCGGCAACTGGCGCGCTGCACGCGTGATGGCCGCAGAAGATGTGCCAGCTGACCAGCTCGACACACGTCTGTCGAATTGGGCATCAAGCGCACGTCCAGAAGATCATCTGCTTCGCGTATCCAATCTGCTTGGCCTTAAACCCGTGAGCGATGGCGGACAGCCGCGCCACCTTGCGCTTGCAAACTTCCCGACCCAGCAACAGATGGCAGATGAAGCCGCGCAACTGGCAATGGCAGAGCCTCAACCGGCCCCAGAAGTCGTCGCTGCTCCAGTCGCACAGCCGGTCGCATTGGCGTCATCGGCACCAGCGCCCTCGATTGCCCCTCCCATTGCTCAACCTGCGGCGGCAAAACCGCGCCCAGCAGCGCCGCCAGCACCGCGCTTTGTTTCAAACGCGGTTGTGCAGAAAGTTCCTGCATCGGCTCCCGCCCCCAGTGTGGCAACGCGTTCTGCACCCAGCGTGGCAGCGCGTTCAGCACCCAGCCGTGCCAGCACTCCTTCAATCAGCACTCCGGCATCCGGTTCAGCTGACACGCACCGCATCCAGCTTGGGTCGTTCGACAGCCGTCAGGTCGCCGAACAAAAATGGGGCGAATTCCAACGCCGCTTCCCTGCGCTTAAAGGTCATGACGCTGTCATCACCGAAGCGCGCGTGAATGGTCGCACGTTCTTCCGTGTTGCCGCCGCTGGCTTTGGCGCACGTTCTGCTCGCTCAATGTGCGGCTCGGTCAAAGCATCGGGTATTGGTTGCTTTGCTTATGCGAAATCCAGCCCACCTGCTGGAGCGGTCGAGCGCGACATCCGCGTCGCCTCACGCTCAAGATAACCCTTCCCCCCGCTTGAAAGCTCAAACAGCTTTTAGCAAAATTACCCTCAGAGCCCCGGCCCAAAAGCCTGGCCTCCGAGGGTATTTTTTGTTTGGCAAACTGGCTCTAGCTTATCCCTCGACCGGCACGCCGCCTTTGATGAGGGCTTTCACCCGGCCTTGGACGCCCTGCATATCGAAAGGGGTGTTATCACCCGTTGCTGTCATCTTGCGGCGGTCGATGACCCAGGGCGCTTCGGGATCGACAATCGCAAGGTCAGCCTCAAATCCGCTTGCGAGCGCGCCCGCTGGTACATCGAGGAGCTTTGCTGGGTTCGCGGCCAGCACGTCAAACGCCCTGACCAAGTCGATCACGTCGTCCCGGACAAGGCCCAAGACCATCGCGAGCAGTGTTTCAGCGCCTGCCATACCGGGCTCTGCATCGGAAAAAGGCAGGCGCTTGTCCTCTGCCCCGCGCGGGTCATGCCCGCTTGAAATGACATCAATCGTCCCATCTGCGATCGCGGCAAGCGCTGCCTGACGGTCCGCTTCGCTGCGCAAGGGGGGCGACAGCTTGGTGAAAGTCCTGAAATCAGCTGTGGCAAGATCAGATAGCATGAAATGGGCAGGCGTAATCCCGCAAGTCACACGCACGCCCCGCCCTTTGGCAGCGCGCACCAGATCGAACCCGGCAGCGGTTGTCACTTGGCGCAAATGGAGCTGCGCGCCGCTTAGCTCTGCCAAGGCGATATCGCGGGCCACAGCCAGCGCCTCCGCCTCAGCAGGCGCGCTTGGCAAACCCAGACGCGTTGCATATTCGCCAGCTGTTGCTGCCGCGCTGCCCACTAAAGCTGCATCTTCGGCATGGGTCACCACTACCAGATCAAGCATGGCGGCATATTGCAAAAGGCGGAGCATAACACCGCTGTCACCTATCCACTTGCGGCCCGTTGCAACGCCCCTTGCGCCTGCCTCGCGCATAAGGCCAATCTCAGCAAGTTCTTCGCCTTTAAGCGAGCGCGTTGCCGCCGCAAGGGGGTGCACCCACAGGTCCGGCTTGCCGCTTTTGGCGATGTAATTGACGCGGCTCGGGTAATCGAGCGGAGGGGATTGATCCGGCATCAAGGCCGCCCGCGTAATCCCGCCAAAATGAAAAGCAGGCTTGTCGATGGCAAAGACGCCAAAATCGACAATGCCCGGCGTAATAAGCTTGCCTTTGGCTGACAGGACTTCATCGCCGTCTTGCGCAGTGACATCGCGGCCAACCGTTTCGATCAGACCGCCAACACAGCGCACAGCGCCTTCGACGATGCCTTCGCTGGTGACGAGCTTCCCATGTGTGATTGTCAGGGGTTTGATCTGCTTCATGCCGCCCACCCCTCAACACCGCGCCCGGAACGCGTCAGAATTTCAAGGCACGCCATGCGAATGGCGACCCCCATCTCGACCTGGCTGGTGATAATCGACCGGTCGAGCATATCGGCAACATCGCTATCGATCTCAACGCCCCTGTTCATCGGCCCAGGGTGCATCACGAGCGCATCTGGTGAAGCGCGTTCAAGCCGCGCTTTCGTAAGGCCGTAAAGGTGATGATACTCGCGAGCCGACGGGATAAACTGGCCGGACATACGTTCGGTTTGCAATCGCAGCATCATCACCACATCGCTGCCTTCGAGAGCGACATCAAAATCGTGGAACGCTTCTGCGCCCATCATCTCCACCCCTTGCGGCATAAGGGCTGGCGGGGAACACAGGCGCACTTTTGCGCCCATTGCCTGAAGGCACAAGATGTTTGAGCGCGCGACGCGGCTGTGCAGGATGTCTCCGCAAATCAGGACGGTGCGCCCGGTAAAGTCCTCTGCGCCCTCACCACGCGCCGCCAATGCCTGACGCAAGGCAAGCGCATCGAGCAGCGCCTGTGTAGGATGTTCGTGTTGGCCATCGCCCGCGTTCAAAACCGGGCAATCAACTTTATCCGCGATCAGCTGTGTCGCGCCGCTTGACCCGTGGCGTATGACAATTGCATCGGCCCGCATCGCGTTCAGCGTGATCGCTGTATCGATCAGCGTCTCACCCTTCTTAACGCTTGATTGCGCAGCGTGCATGTTCACAACATCTGCGCCAAGGCGTTTGCCCGCGATTTCAAAACTCAAAAGCGTGCGCGTTGAGTTTTCGAAAAAGGCATTGATGATGGTGAGCCCGCTTAAAAGATCGGCACGCTTGTTACGGCCTCTATTGTGCTCCACCCACTCCTCAGCTGACGCAAGGAGATAGAGGATTTCGTGCCTCTCAAGCTGGCTGATACCGGTTAGATCGCGGTGCGGAAAAGCGAGGCGGCCTTCGGGAAAGCGTCCCGAACCAAGTGTGTTGCCTGCACTTGGCGGCTCGCTGGATTGCGGTGTCTGGTTCATTAAACCCAAGCCCTTAGTCGAGACGTGTCGGGCGCTCAACCCATGAGCCTCTCCCCTCCCCTAGAAGTTTACGAATACGTGGTTATGTTCCAAGGGAACCGCAAAGGTTGTCGGGTCGTTGTTCGGTCAAGGCTGATTTGCGAGAGAAACAAGGAAAAATAATGAGCTTTTTGGGTAAGGCATGGAAAATTATCGTCGGGATCAAGGATGGCTTGGTCCTCGTTTTCATGCTGCTTTTCTTCGTCGCATTGTTCAGCATTCTTTCCGCTGCCCCCAATCCGGGGCAAGTGCGCGAAGGCGCTCTTTACATCGACATGACCGGATATGTGGTTGAAGAGAACAGCAAGGTTGACCCGCTTGCAACGCTTTTGAGCGGCACGGCCCCGCCGGTTGAATTGCGCGCCCGTGATCTTGTGCGCGCTCTTGATGCAGCAGCCACCGATGACCGCGTGAAAGCTGTTGTCATGGATATGACCACTTTTATCGGCGGCGGTCAGGTGCATATGCAAGAAATCGCAGACGCCATGGACCGGGTGCGCAAGGCGGAAAAACCGGTACTCACCTACGCGCTTGGCTATGGCGATGACCATATGCACTTGGCCTCTCACGCAAGCGAAGTTTGGGTCAATCCGATGGGCGGCGCAACAATCGCAGGGCCCGGCGGCGCGCGGTTGTATTACGCTGGCCTTCTGGAAAAGCTCAAAGTCAATGTGCGCGTTTACCGCGTCGGGACCTTCAAATCGGCGGTTGAACCCTATCTGCTTGATGGCCCATCAGAGGCGAGCCGCGAAAATCTGGCCGCACTTTATGGTTCGCTGTGGGAAGAATGGCAGGCCAACGTCAAGAAAGCGCGCCCCTCGCTCGATCTCGACCGGGTAACCGGCGATACGGTTGCATGGGTTGAGGCATCATCGGGTGATCTTGCCAAAGCGGCGCTTGATGCGGGGCTTGTCGACACAATCGGAACCCGCGTAAAATTTGGCGAACGCGTTGCTGAAATCGCTGGCGAAGATGCCTTCGACAAAAAACCGGGCGCATATGCCAAAAGCGAATTTGCGCCGTATCTTGCCGATGTCGGCCCCGGCACAGGATCATCCAGCAACAAAATCGCGATTGTGACCATCGCGGGCACTATAGTCGACGGCGAAGCAGGACCCGGTATTGCAGGCGGTGAGCGGATTGTCGACTTGCTCGACACAGCGCTTAGCGATGACAACATCAAAGGGTTGGTGGTGCGCGTGGATTCGCCGGGTGGTTCCGCTCTGGCATCAGAAGACATTCGCCAGGCGATCGAACGCTACCGCGCCGACAAGGATGTGCCGGTCGCAGTGTCCTTCGCCAATGTTGCTGCCAGCGGCGGGTATTGGGTCGCGACCAAAGCCGACCGGATCTTTGCCCAACCTGAAACGATTACAGGTTCCATTGGTGTGTTTGCGGTCATCCCGACCTTTGAAGGAACCGCGGATGAGCTTGGCGTTAGTGCAGGCGGATACCGCACCACGCCATTGTCGGGCCAACCTGACCTTGTGAGCGGATTGTCGCCGGAACTCGATTCTATCCTGCAAGCAGGGGTTGAAGACACCTATTCCGACTTTCTCACCATCGTTGCCGAGGCGCGCGGGATGACGAATGACAAGGTCGACCAGATCGCGCAAGGACGCGTGTGGGACGGCGGTACGGCGCGCCAGCTTGGTCTTGTCGATCAATTCGGCGGACTTTCGGATGCAATGCAATGGGTGGCTGGCGAAGCTGGCCTTTCCGAAGACGATTGGAGCGCGATGTTCCTTGGCGATACGCCGGGCAATTACGATTCTCTCATCCGTCAGCTCGTCACCAATGCGGTTGCCCCTGCGACGGTTTCACGCCGCGCTGATCTTTTCGCAATGACCGCGCGTCAACGCGAAGTCTTGATCGGACAATTGGCGAGCGATGCTAAGATGCTCACCGGCACTCAAGGGGTGCAGGCCTATTGCCTCGAATGCCCGGCTGATGCGCGTCCCTTGCAAGCCAATGAGGCTGCAGGTTTCGCCAAGCTCATCGGCTCATGGCTCGTTGATTAAGGCACGCTAGCGGATGACTTGGCCACAGGTACCTTGCCAAAAGTCATCTTGCATCACGGCAGCGTCGGCAGTATTTGACCGGCCCTGCCCTCAATCCGTCCAGACATGGATATGAAGCTCGGGCGGGCGCGTAGCTCAGTGGTAGAGCACACCCTTCACACGGGTGGGGTCGCAAGTTCAATCCTTGCCGCGCCCACCATCTTTTCAATGACTTAGAAGAGATGGGCCACATTTCCATGAAAAAAACATGAAAAAGAGCGTGCGAGAATAGCTGTGTTTCATTCTAATCTGGCAGGCCCAATCGCCGGATCAGGTCTAGTACTTCTCTAGCGTTTGCAGATCGTGCGCCGTGCATAAGAGCGTTGCTATTGCCCTTTGGCGCTCCGCTGCCTTTACCGCCGTGCATCCGGCACCTCTTGCTTCCCTTTACCGCTGGAGATTGGCACGCCGTCCCCTTGCGCGTCTTGGCTAAGCAGCGCGGGGCTTTTGCCAGCCGTTCCGGTTGTATGGGGTTGTTTGTCTGATTTTCCATTTTTGCATCCCCCTGTGTGATGGTGAAACTCGTCCGCGATAACAGCCTGCCCGCCCTCGTTGACGTGCACGTGCCGCACAGTTTGCACCCGCCCATTCGAGAGCCGGTCGAGCGCTTCTATGTTTGCCTTGCACTGTGCCTGTGCCTTTAGGGCCAAGCGCATGTATATTTCGGTTGCACTGATATATTCGCCCATGTTGAGAGCGGCCCGCCGTGCCAGTTCAGTAAAGATTGAATTGAGAGTATCCGCCTGCGCAGCCAGCATGGCCTTGTAATGAGTTAGGTCGCCAGAGGTCGCAGCCTTTCCCTTGTCACTGAGAGATAGATAGAGCTCAGTGGAATCTTGCTCACCAAAGCTCCCCGCGTTGAACATGCGGGTTGCTGCCATCCCGCTCGCCGCTGGATCAAGCGAGACATTAGCAAGGTTGCGTTCTTTGCTCTTTTCGGGTTCTCCCTCAATATCAAGGCGAGCCTTGCTTCGCGCCGAACCTGCTTTGCTTTTCTTCGATTTTGCAGTCATCTGGTTTTCGTCCTTTGCTCAATTTTGGGCAATCACTTCCCCCTTGCGACAACCGCGACAATTGCGACAAAATCCAGCCGCGCTTGGCCATTGTCGCAGCAGTCGCGAATGTCGCAGGGGTATGGCTTCACGTCTCATTCCACGCTGGGCCTCATAACTCGCCAAGCCTCCTTGCGCGCAGAGCCTCGCACTACGGTTCCCGCGTCAAGCGGTGAAAGCCATCCATGCTTTTCGAGAATCGCGAGCGCGGCCCGTGCCTTCGGGCTTTCGCGAAGCGAATTAGGGCCAAGACGTACCACATCGCGCACCGTCACTTCGGCTTCATCAAAGCCTTCGAGAAGCCACCGCCTAAGTTTTTCGGCTTGCCCAATCTCTGCCGATACTTGCGCCGCATCGGCAAGCCGTACGGCTTCGAGCAAATAGAACTTAGCAAGCTCAATTCCGTTGGCCATATCAGCGGGTTCAATTTGCTCCGCCTTTAAGTCCCGCCAGAGTGTCAGCACACCGGCAATTCGTGCCGCTTGTTCCGCCGCCTTTGAAGCCGTGCCAGTAAGGTGCGCCATATCGCCGCCGGGGTTTTGTGCCCGTTCCACACTGTCCGAGAACCGCACCAGTGCTTCCCGCGCACCATGGCTTAGCTGCAAACATCGCGGCTGGAGTTCGCGGGTTTCCGCATGCATCGGCATTTCGCTTTCAAGAATGAACCGCAGTTGGTCATTGAAGCTAAGGATTGCACGATCATCATTGCGCGCGGTTTCGTGTAAGCGTGTGCCGATTGTGCTGGGCGGTTCGCAGATGAGAAAGCGAGGCAGGAAGCCCGTATCAGCCGCCAGCGGGTCCGCCATGAAAGCCCGCGCAACAGTTGGTTGGGCCATCAAGTGAACAGCCAATCGCCGCCCGTAAAGCGTTGCATGGCCATCGCCAGCGCGTGTCCGCCGTATGGGGTTGCCCTGCCAAAGGTCATTGAAAGCGGCTAGAGTTTTTTGCCGGTTGTCGCTGTTCATTGCATGACCGCCCAGGAATTGCCCGCCTTCATCTGAAAACAGGCCAAGGCTAGGCTCTCCATTCGCGAATAGCTTAGTGAGCCCTTCAAAGGTCGGTTCGGTGACAAGTCGGTCGGTCGAAGGTGGCTGCTCTGGTGCAGGCCCCAGTGCCTGCAACTCAGCTTCAGATGCTGCACTATCTCCGCCTTTTGCCTTCTTCACATCGGCCAAAATCCGCTCGCGTTTTGCTTTCCATACGTCGTGCCTTCGCTGCCATGCTTGCATAGCCTTGCGATGCAATCTCGCCTGCTCTTGCTCGTGTTCTCTAACAGCCGCCATTAGAGGCGCATCGCAGGCGGATTTCCGCTCGCCAGATTGCGCAATAGTCA
The DNA here is from genome assembly GCF_000715015.1 of Erythrobacter longus. GTDB lineage: Bacteria > Pseudomonadota > Alphaproteobacteria > Sphingomonadales > Sphingomonadaceae > Erythrobacter > Erythrobacter longus. The sequence goes on along the minus strand of NZ_JMIW01000003.1, from coordinate 270,749 downwards.
GAGCGTAAAGAGACGTTGGCCTCTTGCCCCCAAGTGTCTCCACATCGGCAAAGCCTTGCACCGCAAGCGATGCAACCGCGAGCGCGGATTGTGCCGGGATCGCCATTGGAGCTTGTGTCATACCCTGCACCGCTTCCACCGCACCTTTAAGCGGCCCGAGCGCATGAATGGGATAGGGCGCACCCGGTGGGATTTCTCGTAAGAGCGGTTGCGGCGCTTCGGGCTTGAAAGGGGTTTCGACTTGTTTGGCTTGCGCGCTCATGCTGCCACCGCCTTTCCGGTGAGGACATCGTTAAAGTCTGCACCATTGCCGGGGTCGAGCATCGAGACTTGCCAGCCCAGCGCATGCGCCCTTGTCGCGAGCGCGTGCGATGCAGCACGGCCCGGTTTGTCGCCATCGCCAGCAATCACCAACCGCGCGGGTTTCTCAGGCAATCGAAGCGAGCGCATCCCGCTTGTCGAGAGCGCTGCCCAGACAGTCGCAGGCTCAACCATAAGCCCACACAACAGCGACAAGGCGCTTTCAATGCCTTCCGCCACCGCAAGCCGCGAAGCGCCCTTCGAGAGCCTTACAGCGCCCCCAGCGGTCGCGCCCAGCATAAGCTTGTCGCCACCAGCTACACCCGCCTTCCCGCTGCCATCGGCGCGCAAATAGGTGCGATGCACCGCAAAGCCATCGCCCCCTTCGACAAGCGCCATCATTGCAGGGCACCGGCTTTCGCTTGGCCCGTGCCAGCAATTTGGATGAAAGCGCAGCGTGTCGGGCAAAGCGCAGCCTATACCGCGCCCACGCAGATAGGTTTCTGCCAGAGTGTCCCCTATTGGCTGGGATTGCTCCCAAAGCCGCCTTGCAGCATTTTGCTTGCGGATCGTGTCCGCCTTTGCCTTGGCTTCACGTTTGGCAGCCGTGACCGCATCGGGGGCGCGATAATCACCGGAGCGCAGACCAGCCGCGCTCAGAATGTCGAGAAAGTCGCAGCCAGACCGTTTGCAATGGGCAAGCAATCCCGCCTCGCCATCGGCCAAGGTTAGCGCGTTCTGGTCGCGCCGCCGATCCATTTGGCAAACCGGGCAAGGCGCAGTTCCATAGCGGCCATGCCAGCGCCCGCCGAGCGCCAGCGTCACTTCGCGTGCATCAGTCATTGTGCGCCCCCTTCAAAGATCAATCCGCCAAGCATCAAAGCCAAATCTGGCCGGATCGCATGGGCGCTCATCAGGAATTGCGCCCGTTGGAACGCAAGGCTAGAAGGGTTAAGCGAGAGGCCTTCCAAACCATCGCTTAGAGCCCCGCCGGTTGCCGCCAGCGGGGTTTCTTTGTTGCAAGGGTGCATGGTTCAAGCCTCCCCTTCGATAAGGGCGCGAAGGCTGGCGGCTGGAATAAGGGTGCGTTTGCCAATCTTTTTGGCTTCGAGTCGGCCTTCACCGATAAGCTGATAAAGGCGGGTGCGGCCTATGCTGGAGACGCGGCAGGCATCTGCGACGCTGTAGGCCAGAGGTTCAAGATTTGGAGAGGTGTTTGTCATTGTAGTCAATCCATTCGTAGCGTCCGCCAGCGAACCTTGTTGTTCGCCCGCGCACATATTTGCGGTTGTCGAAGACCGCCGGAATGGGTAGAAACTGCAGTGCGATGAGACGCCAATCTTTCGCACGGAGCCCCTGCCATCTCGGCGGGGGTTTCGTTTATGTGGTGTCAAAAATGGCTGTTCTCCTAGTGGTTAGTGAACGCAAACACGTGCGTTTGCGTCCCCATTATAGAGAAGCAAGCGAGGCAACCGAAGACAAGGGTGTATGATTCGGTGGGGATAAGCCGTGCGACTTTTGATTCGCTGTGGACAGATCAATGCCGAATAGGACCAATGGCCCCTAAAGCGCAGTCAGGGTAGAGAATCAGCCATCACCAATACTTGGCATCTGAATGCCTTTCATAATTCCATCAGTTTCCGCCAAGATTTTGATTATCTTTTGATAGTGGCGGATGTCGTCGAAGCTCAGCTTCCGGCCTTTGCGGTCTTTGAGCCATTTTTGCGCAGGCTGATAGCCACCGATGGGGAAGCCCCATGAGACTTCTGGGACGCCTTCGAAATACTGCCCCTCAGTGCCTTTGCCGTTGATGTAGACGCGGCCTGTGCCGTCCGGCTGGAGCTCAAAGCGGGGTTTTTCGACCTCGTTGTCCTGCCCCTCTGGCGCTTCGCCATCGAAGCGGTAGGCGGTGTCGCCAATGCTTGCGTCTTCCATCAGGTGTAGACGGCGCAGGGCCTCGCCTTGCCCACTGATTGTGCGGAAGACTTCGGGTGATGGCGGGAAGGGAACGCGGGGGAAGTCGATTTTGAGAAACTCCGCGTAGGTTTCGCGGTATTGAGGGCAATGGAGCACGCCGTAGATGTAATCGAAGACCTTGACCTCATCAGGGCGGCTGTCACCAGTGGCTGTGCGGAAAGCGCCGCTTTCGACGGCCTGCGTGTCTGGCGCTTTGATTGGGCCAGTGAGCCCAGCGGCCTCACGGATTCTAGCGTATAACTTGTGGTCGAAATTGACGCGGATGGATTGGTCTAGGTCTTGCTCGTCTGGGTAAAGGTAGAGGGGGGCGAAGTGGTTACCTTCTTTGAGGCTCAAGGCATGGAGGTCAAAAACCTCGTCTGAAACGACAATGTCATGAAACCCTCGTTTCACTTCGATTTGTCGGTTCAAACCAAACCCAAGATTACCGCCAAACATCATATGCTTCATTACGGCTGTTCGGTCACGCTCGACGATCCTAGAATCATAGTAAAGAGAGCGTGAATCGAATGGCCGATAGAACACGTTTTTGACGTTGCTATCTTTAAAATTGTTATCTTTTCGGGATGCCTCCACGCTCCAAGACTTGTTGTCTTTCAATCTCAGCCGTTCGCGGATTTCACTCTCACCAATTGCGGGATCGAAGTAGGATTGCATACGAGCAACTAAGGCCGACCGTTCAAAGTCGATCACAAGGTGATCTTTGTGGGTTTTTATTCCAGAGGTAATTTTTGAGAACAGGCCCTTGAGCGAAACACCGTTGCTGTAACTAGTTGCCGATTCAAAATCCTTTGGCACAAGATAGCGATTGGGTGCCGTAGTATCGATCTCTGCAAAATCCGTCGCGTCGATCTCGAGCTCAAACAAAGACGAGTTCTTTGCCTTTCTGCTTCCCCAAACATCGAGGTGCCTAACCGTTGCGGGCATTTGTTTTTCGCGATTAAGCTTCGCCGCTACGATGATCGCGACGCCCTGCATGATGTCAAAAACATTCTGATCGGGTGAACCGTCCGGTGAAACCTCTTTCTTTTTGCTGCTGCCATGCAGGTCAATCACGTAGATTTGGTCGAAGGTATCAAGGAGTGATTGCCGCATTTGCCGGTGAATGAGGCCATCCAAGTAGCTGTTGTTTGTGATGAACCCTAAGACGCCCTCTCCATTTTGCTCAATCAGATGCTGAGAATATCGGATGAATTTGATATAATCGTCTGACAAAGGCTGAATATTACGCTCGTTCAAGTCCTTCTTATAGTCGGCCAGAAGGCGGTCGATGAACGGCGACTTATTGCTGCTGCTCACAGCATAAGGCGGATTCCCAATCACGCACATGATGGGTGTCTGCCGCTTAATGTCACTCGCTGCTTTCGCTTCCTCAGCAATGGCGCGCGATAGACCAAACAGTGTTTGCTCCACCCGCTCGCCTTCCTCCAGCGAGTTGGTGAGATAAACCCCCAGCCGGGGCGCTTTGTCGCTGGGTTTGTACCCCAATCCGGTAAGGATCATATCCAGCTTCATATGGCACATGGCATAGCTTGCCATCAGCAACTCAAAGCCGTGAATGCGCGGGATCAGATCATTCTCGACATAGCCGGACCATTGGCTGGGCGCGATGTTCTGTACGCGTCCCGCAATCAGCTTGATTGCTTCCGCCAGGAATGTGCCCGTTCCGGTTGCAGGGTCCAAAATCTGGACGCGGTGTACCTCTTTCTTGATGGTCGCAGGCTTGCCGTGCTTGTCCGTTTGCCCTGTGTCCCAATCAATCGAAATCTTGCTTGTGTCCGCAAGGCCATCGCTTAACCCAAATTCGGTCTTGAGCACCTCATCCACGGCCCGCACAATGAAATTGACCACGGGTTCCGGTGTGTACCAGACCCCGCGTGCTTTGCGCTTCTTGGGGTTATATTCGGCGAGGAAGTCTTCGTAAAAGTGCAGGAAGGGGTCTTGACGCTTTGTGACCTTGCCAAAATGGCGCAGCACCTTCTCCATATCGGTCGCACGGAAAACTTCGCACAGATCATCAACCACGCGGCGCAGACGTTCGTCCAGATTGGGGCCTGCGATATAGACAAACAGCGCCCGCAAAAACGGGTTAGACTTGGGCAAAAGCTCCAGCGCCTCGGTCCGGCTGAACGTCTCTAACGTCTCATCATGCAGGCGCGCTGCAAACAGGCCGTAAGCTATGGTTTCGGCATAGATGTCCGCAAATTCTGCAACTGTGATGTCGTGGATCAGGCTTTCTTTGAACGCTTCGTACTGGCCGATAAGGTCGGTCGGCTGGCCGCCGTCGCCTTGCGCCTTGAGGTCGCTCACCAGAGCATTACCCATGATCTCTTTGATGAGCGCAGCCTTACCCGCCATCAGCTCGGCAAGGCGCTTTGACGAGGTAACGCTAAGCGGGGTGACTTGTGCGAATTCTGCCAGCCGCGCTTCGAGAAGCGGGAACGCCTCTGTTCGCGCGGGCATTGTCGGGATCAGGTCCGCAATGGTGATGAAGTCCACCGCCTCACCATCGCGAATAAACTCAAAGTCGAGCCCGTTTGTGTAGATCAGATTGGGCAGGCCTTTTGCGTAGCGGCCCTTTTGCTCTTTGCTGTAATCGCCCTTGGCAAACTTGCGGATGTCCTTGCCGATGTCCTTGGCCTCGCACCAGCCAATCGAAACGTCGCCCCGCTGGAACACGAAATCAGGCGCGCCAACATCCACTGTGCGCCGGGGTTCATTGATTACGGTCAAGTCTGGATCAATCGACTTGAAAAGCCGCTCAAGCGCTGGCCGGAAACTGTGCTCAGTTGTCTGGCCGCTATCATAAAGCTTTTTTATTTCGGCCAGATACTCAGCAATTTCCATAAATGCTCTCCTATTCATGCCTTTGCTAATGGCCATTGCCCCAGCCGCCAATTGTTTTCCTAAATCAATAGGGAAAACCTGATTTTTGTGATGTGTCGAGCCGCCCAATCGCAAGGGCAAAAAACTATCTTAGCGATTGTGTAGCGGACAAGGCAGCGGTGTCCGGCAAAAAAGGCTTGGAGATTTGGCCACCCCTCCCTTCCAGAATTGCCCCTTAGTTTCTTACGACCCTATCTCAGTCGCGCTGCTCTTCTAGACTAAAAGGCCATAAGAGGTTTTCTAAGTAAGACCTAAAACGCAATACTCGCCAATGCCTCTTCCGCATCATCGCGCACAAGGTGGCCGTAATGCTTTTCAATCATCGCCACACTTGTTCCCGATAGCTGCGCAACCGTGAGGATTGGCAAGCGAGCGCGGATCAGGTCCGTTATGACGCTATGGCGCAGTGTGTAGGCGGATGCAGCAAGGGGCAAACCAGCCACCTTCACCGCTTCCTTGATTGGGTATTTCCATGCGTCTTTGTTCCATGCCTCGCCACCGCCGCGCGTGAAGATCGGCGCGGCTGGCATTTTCCCTTTAACCTGCTCGGTGAAGAAATCGGCAATGACTTGCGGCAAGGAAATCTGGCGGGGGTTGTCGTTCTTGTCTTTGCCGATTGTGAGACTTCGCGTGCGCTTGTCGAAGTCGCGTACCGTCAAACTAGCCAGCGCACCGGGTCGCAAAGGCAAAAGGCAAAGCGCTTTAACAAAGGGCAAGGCTTCCCCGTCAAAGGCTTCAATCATCCTCTTGCGCTCATCACGGTCAAGATAGAGCTCTCGGCGCTTATCCGCACCTTTGAATGGCCTCAGAGCCTCTTGCCATGCCGCATCTGTGTTTGGCGCACCGGGCTTTAGCACCTGCCCTAATGCGGCACGCAGCGGCACCATGTCGCGATTGACAGTCGACTTGGCGCGCTCCTTCCAGCGCTTCTCGCCTTTCTTGGAGCGGGTGAGCAAAGCCGGTGCCTCTTCCAGCCGCTTGCGCCAGCTTCGAAGATGGTGCCGACGCAGCTTATCGAGCTTCACTCTGGCAATGGGGTCAGAATAGACGTGCCGCCGGAATACGCCTTCGGCAATCGCTCCCGGCTTTTCGGCAAGATAGGCTTCACACGCATCCTTGACCGTCACCATATCGCGGGCGCGTTCGCCGCCACTCTCGACCGTTTCGGTCCAGCCTTCGGCATCCACCTTCGCTTGCGAAAAAACATCATGGCCAGATAGCGCGCCATAATCTCCAAGAGACTTACGGCGATACTTGTTGCCATCGGGATCGTAAGCGCGCGCAAACCAAGTGCCCCGCTTACCTTTCTTGGAAGGCCGGAAGCCCAAATAGCAGCCTTGGCGCAAGCGCTGCCAGTGCGGTTCGTCTCCAGCTTTAGGCTTCAATTTTTCGCGTTCTTTGATCCGGCTTAAATCAGGCATCCAACGGCTCTTTCAAAATCCATGAAAAAAACATGAAAAACATGGGCGGACACACTTGAACGCCTGTGATTGTTTTTATTGGATTTTATCGTCCGTGTATAGCCGCAATCGCCCAGTTTCCCACCCTTCACACGGGTGGGGTCGCAAGTTCAATCCTTGCCGCGCCCACCAATTATTGAATTCCTTGGCGCTTTACCTTCCGCTATGCTGCGGGGGGCCTGCGGGGTGCCTGCGGGGTGCCTGCGGGGTGAGTCCACGCTATCTCATGGACTGCTGGGTTCGGCTTTGCTCTTCAGCACACTCGTCCCGAGCGCGCAGCCAGCCAGTCATCCGGTTGGCATCGAGCGGCCGGCTGAAATGGTATCCCTGAACCAGATGGCATCCAAACGCCGTCAACACTTCCAGTTCGGCAGCGGTCTCCACCCCTTCTGCCACAACATCAAGATAAAGTTGCTGTGACAAAGCCAGAATTGACCGGGTGATGCGCTGCAATCGAGGTTGTTTGTCGATCCCGGAGATGAAGGAGCGGTCAATCTTGATTGTCGTGATCGAATTGTCGATCAAGGTTGAGATCGAAGCGTAGCCAGTCCCAAAATCATCGAGCGCCAAGTGAAAACCAGCCTGACTTAGCTCGCGGCACCTCTCAAACAACGACGAATCATCGCAATCGAAAAGTATCGACTCCAGCAACTCAAGCTCAACGTGCCGCGCAGTCAGACCGGAGTTGCGCAGCTCATCAGCCAGATATTCGACGAAAGTCCCGGACTGCAAATTGTAGGCGGTCAGATTGATCGACAGTTTGCCAATGATGAAACCAGCGTTGAGCCAGTCTCCGTAAGCCTTGACCGCTTGCGCGATAATGCAGCGATCAATCCTCCCCATAAGATTGGCGGCTTCCGCCTCATCAATAAACTGTGATGGCGGCAATAGACCGCGCTGTGGATGCTGCCATCGCACTAAGACTTCCACGCCGGATATGCGGTTTGTCCGCGTATCAATCTTTGGTTGAAAGAACGGAACGAATTGGCCCAGCTGCAACCCGTCTTCGATCTGTTGGATGAGCGCTTGGCGCTCGTGATGGTTGTGAAGCATCTCTTGATCCAAGAAGACGATGTCTTCCCGGCTGCGTTTTGCTTCGTAGAGTGCGATGTCAGAGAAGCTGAGCAATTGATCAGGAGCAACACCGCCATGCTCAGCAAGGTCGATACCTGAAGCACATGTCCACCATGAGCAATCGGCTCTGATATGCGCTGACAAATGCCTATAGAGAGGCTTTCGATGGCCGCGCGCGATGTGTAGCCGCGCACCAGCAAGACGAATTCATCCCCGCCAAGGCGAGCCGCAAAGCCCGTTTCGCCCGCCGCCTCATCAAGAATGCGCGCCGTATGTTGCAGCACTGCGTCCCCGGCTGAATGGCCGCTCGTATCGTTGATGGATTTGAACTTATTGAGGTCCAGATGGAGCAAAAAACCGCCACACCGAGAAATGATCGGTGCAGGCTCTTGACGAAGATAACTCGACAGAAAGCGGCGATTGGCGATGCCGGTGAGCAGATCAATATTGGCCGCGTGCTCTGCCTCTTTTCTTGAGCGTTCCAGCGCAAGCGTGAGTTTTTGGCTGTCTTCGACCAGCGTTCTTTGGGTTTCAATCGTGTAGATCAAATCCAGGGAAGGGTCATTGGGCTTAAAGTCCGAGGCGTTCAATTGAAGCAAAGAAAACAGATCGAGGAAGTCTGCGCTAAAGGCGAAATCGATGAGCAGGGTTTTCCCGCCTGCCTCCATTGCAGTAGCCACACATCGAAATTCCAGAGGGTGCTCGGCTTCGAAGACTGCACGAAGGACGAATTTTGGGCCGGTATACGATTGCAGGTCTGCTAAGGAGTGCAATGAACGTGGGCGTTTGATCTCAAAAAGGTCGAACAGCGCCTCTCCAACGACCGCGCGCCGCATGACTTTGGACAAAGTTGATCCGGCCTGAACGATACGCCCCTCATCATCAAGGATGCAGTGCATCGGAAACAGCGTGTTCAATGCTCCGGCAGTGAGGCAGTACGCAAGATCAGGTGAGGAGAGCATTGGTCTCAGGGCACTCTTTAAGCAAGCAGCTCAATCCGAAATAGATCAGGCGCGTTCGCCGAAGAGCGAGCAGATGTAAGCTCAACCGATATCTTCTCATTTGTCTGAGCTGCCAGGCCATGCAGCAAGCCGATAACCATCGGAGTAAGGCCAGGGCGAACCGAATAGTAACTCAGTTCAAAAATGCTCTGATCAAGCTCAACAATCTCAAAGGAAGGCGGTTTTAGACCTGGCATGGCCATCATCTTGCGATCATGCATATCGTCGAGGTTCTGAACGCGCTCGACAAAGTTGCGGCCAGATAAAGAGAGCAGATTGCCAAGACCCGAATTGCCAGCATAGCCAACCCAGTATTCGCCAAAAACGCTGAGAACCTCGCCTTGAGCCATATCCCTATGCTTAGCCACTGCAGCTACAAGATCGCAGGTTATGGCGTCGTCATAGGCGTGCATCCGATCAAACTGCGAGGTATCAATACCCGCATCCAAACGAATGGTTTCCCAAGCATCTTTGCCGAATTTCTTGATTACGAATGTGCGGACACCTTCGTTGACCATCCCATATATGCGCGCCTCACTCGTAGATTTGAGTAAGATGTTGGGATACGCTGTGAATATATTAAGGCGGCGAGACACAGCGCCTGAGTATTCTCCTCTAAGGCACCTTATACTCTGTAACGATCGCAGAACGGATCGCGCCATGCGAAGCGCTCCAGATATTGTGCCATCGCCTCATACCCCTGGGACGAAAGGCGCAAGCAGACCTGCCCTGGTTTGAGTGTCTCGCTGTCTTCCTTGCGATATGCGAAAATCAGGCGCCTGCGCTCCAACACCTCAAGCCATCGCAGCACGCTAGTGATCTGCAGGCGACAACTCATTGCTATGCTCTGGATTTTGATTTCTCGCCCTTCTGACTGCCCATAGAAAATGTGCAAGAGGATATCCCATGCCGGTTCACCGAACAGCTCTGGAATAACCAGATGCTCCGAGCGCATCCGTCGCTCCTCAGGAGCCCTCATTGCAGTCTCTGAAAGCGTTTCGCCAAAGCGTTTGAACTGTCTTGACGCTTGAGAACTCCCGTTTGCCATGTTTCTGCTTACTCGCCAGCCAGTTTCGAGAAGTATTGGGTGAGAATACTATCCGTGGGCCATGAAGGTTGCGTCATTAGCAGCGCCAAGACCCAAATGCTGTTCGTAAACTCCATTCACAAAGCTGATATTGGCTCCCAGTTTTCCCGCCCGGCCAAGGGGGATGAGCGCCTTGCGCATCAACGTTCCCAAAAGCGTTCCAGATTGCGCATCCAAGATTGACGAGCTGATAGTGAATTTAAGAAGGCCGCTCATGCGCTCGTTACAGGCCTCATCGATTTCATCGCGAAGCGTGTTTACGATTGCTTGCGCTGAAACGGCTTTAACGCCCACAAAAATGATCGCAAAACGGTCCTCACCCACCCGGCCGAAAACATCGCTGTCGCGCTTCCATTTTCGTACAACATCCGAGATTTCCCGGACCACCATATCACTGGTCACTTGGCCCCATTTCTCTGTAATGGAATGGAACCAATCAAATTGAAGCACCGCAAGTGCAACCGGAGCTTTCAGGCGGTGCGCCTAAGCCAGTGCGCGCTCGCCAGTCAGTTCAAAAGTGCGCTGATCGAGAAAGCCGGACACCGGATCAGTGCGTTTGGAACCATGGCGAATGTCTATCGCTTCGTGGATGGCAATCGCAACATGAACACCCCCCAGCATCGCAGTCAGAACCATGAAGAGGACAAAGCTTGCGGCACTGGCTTCAATCTTGTGCTGAACCAGAGAGGCCGGCCCGGTTTGAAGATAAAACAGAACAATCGGGCGCAGGAGGCTGAAAATCGCAAGCAAGCTCATGGTCCACACCAATATGCGATCCAGCATGTTGGTCGTGCGGGCTGTCCACAGTAAGACAGCGCCAATCGCAAACAGCAGCCCGCTTGCTTCATTATGGACGAGCAAAGCCACTTCTTGTTCGGCATTCTCTAGTGCAAGATAAAGAAGCGCGCTGGAGAAAACCGACAAAGTGCACATCGCGAAAATCGGTGTTCTTTGATTGAGGCGTTGTAAGCTCCCCCAAACAATCGCCATCACGCTTATGCAAGCCAATAGGTGGAGCCCGGTCGTAATCACTGGCTGGTTCGCGCAAGGGGCCGCGATCACGACCGTCATGGCCAAAAAGAGCGCAAAAAAACCGACCCCGAAGCCCAGAAGGTGCATCCTTTTTCGGTTCGCATTCCAAAGGCCAGCAAATACACCCGCAAATACAAGTGCAAGGGCGGGCCAAGCCAAGGCTGCTTCAATATTCATGTTTGCACCAACATCTGTTGAAGAATGTAGCGAATTCACATTTCAAAGACCATTGGTGTTGGTAAAAAAGGTGCGAAAAAGAACAGATTAGAGCGCATTCATGGACCAAGCCAGATGTACTGAGAGGTAGATTTCCGAATTCGATTGCACATTTCACATTTGATATTGCGCTTGATGGAACGGCGGCTTTGGCTACACGATCAGCCTTTGTGAACTGGCAGCAGTGTGAATTTGCAGCTGTATGAAATGGGAGCGTTTGTTGTTGAGCAAGAGTATGGTGCGAGGACTGGTCACAGCTTACATGCTGCTGTTCTTGCTTGCCACGACATGGCCGGGTGCAACACTTTTCAACACCGCCACACCGCTTGTTCTGGGCTTGCCGTTCAACCTGTTTGTCTTGGCGATGCTGATCTCGGTAGCGTTGGTCATGTTGGCAGCATTGTACGTTAGCGAAACGCGACCTGAAGAATGATAACCGGGAGCTAGGTCGCGATGGAACGCTGGCACATCATTGCAGCCGTTATCGCGGCGTATCTTGGCATCACGTTGGCCATCGGATTGCTGTCGGGAAGGCGCGCTTCGAAGAGCGTGGCTGGCTATGTTGCAGGCGACCGCGATTTCGGCCTTCTGGTCATGTATTTCGTGCTTGGCGCCTCGATCTTCAGCGCTTTCGCATTTCTGGGTGGGCCTGGTTGGGCGTATAGCCGGGGCGCGGCTGCCTTTTACATCCTTTGTTACGGCGTATTGGGCATCGCGCCCTATTTCTTCCTCGGCCCCAAAGCCGCCGCACTGGGGCGCAAATTCGGATATGTGACGCAGGCGCAATTGATCTGCGGGCGGTTCCCGTCGCGCAGCCTGTCGTTGATGATAGCCGTCCTCACTGTGCTGGCGTTCATCCCTTACATCACCTTGCAGATGCGCGGGGCCGGCATTGTGATCGAGGCGGTGACCGAGGGGAACATTCCGCTGTGGGTAGGCTCGCTCGTCGCTTACGGAATTGTGCTCATCTATGTCCTGTTTTCAGGCGTTGCTGCGGTGGGGTGGACCAACACTTTTCAGGGCATTTTCATGCTCACCATCGCGTGGACACTCGGCCTCTACCTGCCGATTTCGCTCTATGGCGGGGTCGGCGACATGTTCACGCAGATCATGGCAGAGCGACCCGAGCTTTTGACTATGCCAGGGCTGACCGCGAGCGGCGAGCCTTGGAGCTGGGGCGGCTATTCCAGCGCGATCATCGTCTCCGCTGTTGGCCTGATGATGTGGCCGCATCTGTTTATGAAGGCCTTTACCGCGCGCTCGGACAACACTTTGCGACGCACAGTGGTCCTGTTCCCGACGTTTCAGCTGTTTCTGATCCCGGTCTTCCTGATCGGGTTTGCAGGGGTGCTTTATCCCAAAGCTCCGCCTTCATCCGATTTCATCCTGCCGTTCATGATCCTCAACGCGGAACTTCCGGCAATCGTCGTTGGCCTGTTTTGCGCTGGCGCATTGTCCGCCAGCATGTCCACGGGCGATTCATTGATGCACGCCGCCGCATCCGTCACGGTTGAAGATGGGATCAAACCCTTCAAGGAGATGTCAGACGAAGCACGGCGGCGATTGATCCAGGTGCTTGTGGTTGTTGTCGGCGCGCTCGCCTATGCCTTTGCCGTGGTCGAGGGTGTGTCGCTCGTCGTGCTGCTACTCACTGCATACGGGATCATCTGCCAGCTTGCCCCGCCCATTGTCGCCGCGATGTATTGGGGCCGTGCGACCACAGCGGGCGTGATCGCAGGTTTTGCCAGCGGCTCCCTGACCGCCGCCTTCTTCTTCCTCAGCGGATATTTAGGCAATGATCTCAGGCCTTTTGACCTGCACGAAGGGATGCTGGGACTTATGGTCCATATCCCGGTTTTGATCGCGGTGAGCCTGCTGACCCAGCCGCAAAATGCTGACCACAGTGAAGGGTTCACAAGGGCCGCAGCCTAGGCGTCAATCAAGCTGGATTTTCAAATAGTCCAGATTTCTGTACACCCTTGGCCATGCACCTGTTCGAGATTCTCGTTGTCTTTCATGTGATCACCGGGCTCACCGGCCTGATCGCGTTCTGGGTGCCGATAGTCTCCAAGAAAGGCGCAAAGAACCACCGGCGCTGGGGCCGCATTTGTTGTTATGGCTTTATGGGCGCAGGAGCGCTCGCGATCGCGATGGCGCTTTTGTCATTGTACGGGCCTGAGGAGCGCATTCCCTCTGTCACAGACCGCGTGTTGTTCGATGGGCTGTTTGGCTGGATGATGCTGTATCTGGGCCTGCTCACCATTGGTTTTGCCGATTATGGGCTTGCGGTGGTCAAGCATTCGCGCGAGCGCAAGGCGCTGCGAAGCGCGCGTTATCAGCTCGTTATTGCCGCCGTGCTCGCATCGGCTGCCTATTGTTTTTATTACGGTTTCACCATTGGCGAGGCCTTGATGATGGCGGTCGCGGTGCTGGGCATTGTGGCGATGAGCATCCAGCAGCTCTACATCTGGCGCAAGGCAGCGCCTGCCCCGCGTTCATACGTTGGCGAACACTTCCGCGCGCTGATCGGCATGGGCATTTCCGCCTACACCGCTTTCATGTCGGTGGGCCTTATCCGCTATATCCCGGAACATGTGTTCAACCCGCTGGTCTGGGCTTTGCCGAGCGCGGTTGGCGTGTCGCTCATCATCGGCTTCACGCTTCAGGCGAAGCGGGTGGCCAAACCGCGCGCGCAGGCTAACGCCCGGCCCACATCCGCATAAGGTTGGCGATCGACTTGTCGATCATCAAAAGCTCGGGCGCATCTACAGGCAGTTTTTCAGCCAATGAACTGCGCGTGTTTTGCAAGTCGAACAAAAGCTCGCGCTGAGCTGCATCGCGGATCTGGCTTTCAATCCATCCCACTGCGACAATGCGTGTGCCGCTGGTAACGGGTTTCACCTCGTGAATGCTGGTCGAGGGGTACAGAACAAGATTGCCAGCCGGCGCTTTGACCGTCTGCGTCAGGCCCGCTGATTGCACCACCAATTCGCCGCCCTCATAGCTTTCGGGATCGCTCAAAAAGAGAGTGAAGGACATATCGGTTCGAAGCTGCGCGGCCCCTTTGCCCATAAGCGCATTGTCGACATGCGCGCCGTAATGCCCGCCATCCATCGTCCTGCTTATCATAAGCGATGACATATGACGCGGGCGCACGGCCGCTGTTACAACCGGGTGATCAAGGATCAATGGCGTGAGCATTTGCTGAAGCGCGCGCCCCGCCGGTTTGCTCATGATGGCTTGTTCGTTGACCTTAACGCGCGAGGCCACTTTGCCCGCCGTGGCGCGCCCGTCCTGCCACTCCAGCTTGGTAAGCCCCTCGCGGATTTCGTCGAGCTTACCTGCCTGTGAAATGGCGGCGATACTGAGGATCATAAAAGGCCTCTTGATAATGGTTTGCAAAAAGGATCGCTTCCCTTATGCGCTTGACCAAGGAATAGATTTGGAGCGCCTTAAATGAAAGTCGAATTGAAAACCTGGAGCCAGCTTGGCGTTGCGACCGCTTTGGCGGGCCTCACGCTTGCGGGGTGTTCGGGCGAGGCAGGTGACGCGGGCCAGAGTGATGAGAGCGCCGTGGTCGGCACCGCTGGCGAAGGTGAAGGCGGCGAAGCGGGCGAAGGCACTGGCGGAGAGGGCGGCGAAGGCGGCGTAGAGATCGCGGCGGCGGGCAATGATCCGGTCGTCTATGGCTCTGCCCTTGGTATTGCAGAAGCCCATGTCCTGGCCGCGCGCGACGCCTATGCGGCGGGCCAAACCGAGGCAGGCGCTGAAATGTTCGCGCATCCTGTTTCCGAAGTTCTGTTAGAGATGCAGCCGGTGTTCGCGAGCCGAGGCGTAGAGGATTTCTCACCCCTTTTTACACGCGCATCTGAAGCGGCTCTGAAAGGCGCCAGTGCTGAGAAAATCGCAGAGCAAACAGACGCAATCATCGCAGCGCTTCGCAAAGCCGAAACCAAAGCACCAGCAAGCGATGCAAGCGCGGGCAAGGTCGCAGGCGGCATTGTGGCCGACCAGATCGAGCGCGCCGTCGCCATGTATGCACAGGCGCGCGAGAGCACGAATTACGGCCCTTACCTTGACGGCTATGGCTATTTCAAAGCGGCGACGGCCACCTACGAGCGATCAGGAGGCGCAATCAAAGGCGAAAATGCCAACCTGGCAAGCCGCATTGAAGCGGCCTTGAAGCTGCTTGGCAAAGCGTATCCTGGCGCTCTTCGCCCAGATACCCTTGATGCGGAACAAGGCGCGCTCTCGGGCGCTTCGGCAGGCGTTCTGCTGGCCGCAAGCTGATCGGGTCTTTCAATCCCCCTTTTCATCATTGGGCGATGAGGGCATAGGCGTGACCCATGCATGATATTCGCTTGATCAGAGATGACCCGGAAGGGTTTGATGCCATTCTAGCCCGGCGCGGAATTGATCCTGTGTCGGCGCAGATCCTTGCGCTTGACGAGGAGCGCCGCGCTCTCACCACCAAGCTGCAAGAGATGCAATCGCGCCGCAATGAAGCATCCAAAGCTATCGGTATGGCGATGGGCCAAGGCGACAAGGACAAGGCCGAAAGCCTGAAGGCCGAGGTTGCCGAGCTCAAGCAGACGATGCCTGCGCTTGAAGAAAGCGAGCGGGAACTGGGTGCAAAATTGCAAGATGCGCTTGCCCGCATTCCCAACCTGCCGTTTGACGATGTGCCGCAAGGGGCAGGCGAAGAGCAGAATGTCGAAATCGCGGTCTGGGGTGAGAAGCCCAGCTTTGATTTCGAGCCCAAGGAACACGCCGATTTCGCCCCCGATCTGGGAATGGATTTTGAGACAGGCGCGCTGCTTTCCGGCGCGCGTTTCACCTTCCTTCGCGGCGATATGGCACGGCTCCACCGCGCCCTTGGTCAGTTTATGATCGACCGCCAGACGCGAGAGTATGGCTATACCGAATGCATGCCGCCCGTGCTGGTCAAAGACGAGGCGATGTATGGGACAGACAAGCTACCGAAGTTTGCCGAGGATAGTTTTGCAGTAATCAACAGATACAAGGCGCTAAGCATTCAGTTAGATGCTGCCGAGGAACTGACAGAGCAACTTAGCCAAGAATACGATGCTTTGCTTACAGCAGTCGGAGACTTGATGCTTTGGAAGCTGGATAATGATCTTTCCCATCGGGTTTCGAAGGAATTCTCGATAGCTTTCGATAAGGTTTTCGAGCTTGGCAAAGTGATTGAAGCCAAGGGGGAAGGTCTCCCCGAGAAATACGACGAGTTACTGAAAGAAGAGAAAGAGCTGAGGAAGCGGGGTCAAGACTCTTCACTCTGGCTCATCCCCACATCCGAAGTCTCCCTCACGGCCAGCGTCATGGGCCAAATCCTCGAAGAAAGCGCCCTCCCAATCCGCCTCACCGCGCTCACCCAGTGCTTTCGTTCTGAGGCGGGGTCTGCGGGACGCGACACACGAGGGTTCATTCGCCAGCACCAGTTTGAAAAATGCGAGCTTGTCAGCATCGTCAAACCCGAAGACAGCGAAGCCGAGCACGAGCGCATGACGCGGGCAGCAGAAGAAGTGCTCGAAGCATTGGGCCTGCCCTATCGCAAAATGCTGCTGTGCACGGGCGACATGGGGTTCGGCGCGCGCAAGACATACGATCTTGAAGTGTGGTTACCGGGCCAAGGTGCCTATCGTGAGATTAGCTCGTGCTCCAACACGGGCGACTTTCAGGCGCGTCGGATGAAGACCCGCTATAAGGTGGCGGGCGAGAAAAAGCGCAACGAATTCGTCCATACCCTCAACGGTTCCGGCCTTGCTGTGGGCCGCACGCTGGTTGCGGTTATCGAGAACTACCAACAGGCGGACGGCTCTGTGCTCGTGCCCGAGGTGCTGCACCCTTACATGGGCGGTGTGACCAAGCTTGAGCCTCAATAGTAAGAATTGTCATCCTGAACTCGTTTCAGGATAACAGAAGCGCAGGACCAAGGTTCGATGGTTATCCTGAAACAAGTTCAGGATGACGTATTAGGAGAGAAGTTAGAGTGAGAATTCTCCTCACCAATGATGATGGCATTCATGCCCCTGGCCTTGAGGTGCTTGAGGCAATCGCGGCTCAGTTTTCTGACGATGTCTGGGTATGCGCGCCTTCGGAAGAGCAATCGGGCGCGGGCCACTCGCTGACCCTCAATCATCCCGTGCGGCTCCAGAAGTTTGGTGACAGGCGTTTTGCCGTCACCGGCACGCCGACGGATGCGGTCACAATGGGCCTGCGCCAAGTGCTCGACAGGCCGCCTGACCTCATCCTTTCCGGCGTGAACCGGGGCGCAAACCTTGGCGATGACGTCACCTATTCGGGCACAGCATCGGCCGCGATGGAAGGGGCGCTGGCAGGCATTCGCGCGATTGCGCTTTCCCAAGTGATCTCGCCTGAAACACGGGGCACGGCCGCGGAGTTTGCGCAGGCGCTCGAGTGGGCTCCCAAAGTCATAAGGCCGCTGATCGATGCGCCCTTTGGCAATCGCACGTTCCTGAATGTGAATTTCCCGCCGAAAGATGCCAAGGGCATCCGTATCACTCGCCAGGGCTTTCACGATTATTCGCGCGGCAGCGTGGTTGAAGGCACCGACCCGCGCGGGCTTCGCTATTTCTGGTTTGGCCTCGACCCGATCGAGCATACGCTTGACCATGGCACTGATCTGGAAGCGATCGATGATCGATTTGTGACGGTGACACCGCTCCAGCTCGACTTGACGCATTACCCTACAATCGACAATCTTGCCGGCAGGTTCGAGGGGTAAAACAGACGAGCGATGGCACAACGGGAGACCGAGCGGTCCTTTTCGCGGCCCAGAGACAGCCAGCGCGGTCGTCACCCTGTGCAAAAACGCATGAGGCCACTGCGCCGCGCAGTGGGTCTATCGGTCTGGGCCGATGTGTCAATTCGTTTGGGGGCCGCCTTTGCCCTTATTCTACTGGTGGTGATGATCCATTGGTTTGATCGCGAAGGCTTGGTTGACAATGTCGATGGGCATATCAGCTTCCTCGACGTTGTGTATTTCACCATGATCTCGATCACGACGACCGGTTTTGGCGATATCGCCCCGGTGTCCGCAGCTGCCCGGTTCAAAGAGGCGGTGATCGTCACCCCGATCCGTTTCCTTGTCCTCTTCATTTTCGTTGGCACGACTTACAACTTTTTCATCAAGCACAGCTGGGAGAAATGGCGCATGGCCCGCATTCAGGAAAAGCTCTCGAACCATGTGGTTGTCCTTGGCTACGGCGTCTCAGGTTCGCAGAGCGTCGAGGAATTGATCGAACGCGGGACACCTGCTGACAAGATTGTCGTCGTGGACCCAAGCGAGGATCGTCTGCGCGAAGCGGAGAAGCTGGGGGTCAACGTCCTTGCCGCCGATGCGACCCGCGATGAGACCTTGAAAGCCGCGCGCATATCGACGGCGAAGAATATTCTTGTGTCCGCTGGGCGCGACGACACCTCAATCCTGATTGTGCTTACTGTTCGCCATCTGGCTCCGAAAGTACCGATCAGTGTTGTCGTGCGTGCAGATGACAACGAAATCCTCGCACGTCAGGCGGGCGCGACCAATGTGATCAATCCGGTGCGGTTTACCGGGCTTCTTCTGGCAGGCAGCGCAAACGGCGCGCATATTGCGGAATACCTCGCCGATCTGGCATCGGTTTCAGGCCGGGTCCAGCTGGTCGAACGGGTCGTTACCGAAGAGGAATGCGGATGCTCTATCACTGAGCTTAGCACCGGGGGCAGAGGCCTTCGCATCTATCGCAATGGCCGCGCGATCGGTTTCTGGGAAGAGGAATGCGAGAGCCTGCAACCCGGCGATGTGATTGTCGAAATCGTGCCGTCCGAAAATGGCAACCAGAATGGCGACGGGAATGGCAGCGGGAATGGCAGCGGCCACTCCAAGAGTAACGGCGACAGCTGAACCGCTATAGGAAGAGCAAGAACACCCCGCCCATTGCCGCCATGCCAACGGTAAAGTGCCCCACATCAATCGCAAAAAGCATGCCTGATTTGCGCTGATAGAGGTAGTTGATCCCGATTGCCGGTGCCATGATCCCGTGGGCAAAGCCGATCGACATCATCATGACGACATGGGGCGCAGCGCCCGTGCGAGCGATCAAGTGCCACAGCACCATCGCGATCAGCATCTCGAACAGGAATGTGAGCCCGAATATCACCAGCATATTGCCGGTTTGCACATCCTCGTCAGAAAGCCCTGCGGCCTTTTGCCAAGCCTTGCCAAAAAGCACGCCGTACCAAATCGCGCCCACTACAAAGAATGCGGCTGCTCCGGCCAAAACTGGCCACAATGCAAAGTCACTCATGTTTGATCCCTCCCGATTTGTTTTGCACTCTCTAGCGCAATGTTCGCTTCCGGTGTAGGGGCGCGGCAATCATGTCGAACACCACCACACTCCCTGATGCCAAGAAAGTTGGCATGGTCTCGCTTGGCTGTCCCAAAGCGCTGGTCGATTCTGAACGCATCCTCACGCGGCTTCGCGCTGATGGCTATGCGTTTGTTGCCGATTATGCGGGCGCTGACGTGGTGCTGGTCAACACTTGCGGCTTCCTCGACAGCGCCAAGGAAGAAAGCCTCGCCGCGATTGGCGAGGCGATTGCCGAAAATGGCCGCGTGATCGTCACCGGTTGCATGGGTGAAGAGGCAGACGCCATTCGCGCCGCTCACCCTCAGGTTCTCGCCGTCACAGGCGCGCATCAGTACGAACAAGTGGTTGAGGCCGTGCACGAACATGCGCCCCCGTCGCAAGGGCCGTTCGTCGACCTTATCCCCCAGCCGGATATAAAGCTGACGCCGCGCCACTACAGCTATCTGAAGATTTCTGAAGGCTGCAATCACTCCTGCTCTTTCTGCATCATCCCCGACCTTCGCGGGAAACTGGCAAGCCGCCGGATTGATGCTGTGCTGCGCGAGGCAGAGAAGCTGGTCGCGGCGGGCACGAAAGAGCTGCTTGTCATCTCTCAGGACACCTCCGCTTACGGCGTCGATACCAAGCATGACCCGCGCCAATGGAAGGGTCGCGAGGTGCGCGCCCATATGACCGATCTGGCCCGCGAGCTTGGCCAATTGCGCACCAGCGATGACCGCACGCCTTGGGTCCGCCTCCATTACGTTTACCCCTACCCGCACGTCGACCATGTGATCCCGTTGATGGCAGAGGGGCTTTTGACGCCCTATCTGGATATCCCGTTTCAGCACGCTGCCCCTTCCGTCCTTAAATCCATGCGCCGCCCGGCAAATGAGGCCAAGGTCTTGGAACGCCTCACGAAATGGCGCGACATCTGTCCAGATATTGCGATCCGATCCTCGTTCGTTGTGGGCTTTCCAGGTGAAACTGAGGCGGATTTCCAATATCTCCTGGAATGGCTTGAAGAAGCGCAATTGGACCGCGTGGGCGCGTTCCGGTTTGAGCCCGTCGAAGGGGCGCGTGCCAATGCTCTGCCCAATCCGGTGCCCGAAGAGGTCAAAGAAGAACGATACGCCCGGCTGATGGAAGTCACCGAACGGATCAGCGCCGCCAAACTGACCGCCAAAGTGGGCCGTACGCTTAGCGTCATCATCGACGAGGTGGGCGAGCCAGATGAGGACGGCGACATTGGCGCGACCGGCCGATCACAGGCCGATGCGCCGGAAATCGACGGCGCGGTTTACTTGCGCAATGTCCCTGAAACGCTGGTTCCGGGCGATATTGTGAATGTTGGAATCGAAGATGCCGATGCGCACGATCTTTTTGGCGTGATTTCAGATCAATAGCCAATTTATGGCGAAAAGTTTGACACACTTGACACACTGTCCAAGGGCCAAAAAGTTTGTGGGTCAGAATCCATGGCTGTTGCAGGGGTAATGAAAGTGCAAAAGGGCCCATTCGTTAACGCCTAGCGCCTTGCCGATGCTGTAGGAAAATCCGAAATTATGAGGGCCGTTTATGGGCCCGCTACGAACTCGCCCGTTTGACCAGCTTTACCGGTACGCGCTGCACCTTGGGATGGGCGCCCCCCTCGCCTATTGCACCTGCGACCGCTTCGACCAGCATACGGCCTGCCAAATCCAGATCAGGCTCAACCGTGGTAAGCGGAGGCGATGTCATCTCGCTTGCCGGAATGCCGTCAAAACCCACCAGGCGAAGGTCATCGGGGATGGCCTTACCCGCCGTTTGCAATTCCTCGATCACACCAAAGGCAAGCGCATCGCACACCGCAAACACGCCGTCGCATTCGCCATGCTCTTCAAGCAATTTTTTCGCCGCCAGCCGCCCTTGATCGCGCCGTGCATCTGCCGGTTCGATTTCGATAAGGCTGGCGGTGACACCGCGCATCTTTGCCCGGTTCAGGAAAACTTGCGCCCGCTCCGCAAATTGGCGTTGAGGGCTTCCCAAAGAACCGATGCAAACAAGGTTCTTCGCTCCCTGATCGATCAGGTGATCGGCCGCCGCCTTTGCGCCCGTTTCATTGTCGGAAAGGACCCGGTCAAGGTCACCCAATGGCGACCCCCAAAAGGCCACAGGCGCGCCCGTTTGTGCCGCTGCCTTTCCAATATCGCTGAAATAATCCCACGCGGGGCGGTTGGCGGTGGTGCCGATTACGATCAGCCCCTCTGCCTGTCCACGTTCAACATAATGGCCAAACAGCTTGTCTTCATCCGCTTGGAGCGAGACGAGGACCTCTAAACCTTGCTCCGCAGCCGCTGCGCAAATCCCGCCCAGTAGAGCATAGGAAAACGGGTTCACATCGCGCGCGCGTGCGCCCGGTTTACAGATCACGACAACCGCCAGCGTGCCGGTATGCCCGCGCCGTAACCGGGCGGCGCGTTCGTCGACGTAATATCCCATTTCCTGGGCTGCGCTCATGACCTTTTGCCGGGTCGCCTCACTGATCACAGCAGAACCGGAAAGCGCGCGGCTCACCGTAGACTGGCTCACGCCTGCGCGTTCAGCCACATCAAAGCTTGTGATCCGTGCATTCTTGCGCAGGTCTTCCATCAACGCGCATCCTTTTTGCTGTCGCAATACCGTCGTAAATGACCATGGTGCGCATTTGAATAGCTATGCAATGTATGGTCCACATCTAGCTCGGCCTGCTAGAGGGGTAATATGTGCGCACATCCATGCGCGCTTGAGGAGAAGATTTATGGCCGCAGCCCAATTTGCTGCTGAGCGATTGCTCTTATTTGGCGCGACAGGCGATCTGTCACGGCGCAAGCTCTTGCCGTCATTGTGCGCGCTTGATGCCGAAGGACTGCTTCCCGAAAAGCTCAAGATTATCGGTACAGCGCGCAGCGAGCTTGATGATGCCGGCTTTCGCGACATGGCGCGCGCCGCATTAGAAGAGTTCTTGCCAGCCGATCGCCGGGGCGGAATGGCGGGCTTTCTCAACCGCTTGAGCTATCAGGCGCTCGATGCCAGCACTTTGGATGGCTTTGACGAGCTTGCGGCCAAGATTGAAGATGCTGGTACCACCGAGGGCGGTCTGGCGATCTTCTTATCGACTGCACCAAGCCTGTTTGGGCCAACGATTGCGGGTCTCGAAAAAGCTGGGCTGACGGGCGAAAAGGTGCGCATGTGCCTTGAAAAGCCATTGGGCACTGATCTTGCTTCCTCTGCCCAAATTAATGACGCCGTCGCTGCGGCATTCCCCGAGGAACGCATTTTCCGCATCGACCATTATCTGGGCAAGGAAACGGTTCAGAACCTTCTTGCGCTTCGCTTTGCCAACATCTTGTTTGAACCCATCTGGAACTCCAATGTGATCGAGCATGTGCAGATCACCGTGGCGGAGACCGTGGGGCTTGAGGGGCGCGTGGGCTTTTATGACGATGCGGGCGCGCTGCGCGACATGGTTCAGAACCATATGCTGCAATTGCTCGCGCTGGTGGCGATGGAGCCGCCGACCTCGTTCGATGCGACCGCCGTTCGCGATGAAAAGGTGAAAGTGCTGCGCGCGCTTCGTCAGGTTACAGCAAGCGAGACGGTGACCGGGCAATACCGCGCAGGCGCAAGCAATGGCAAAGCGGTCCCGGGCTATGACGAGGAACTGGCGGAACATGGCCTTGGCGAAAGCCAGACCGAGACATTCACCGCAATCAAAGCGCATGTCGACAATTGGCGCTGGAAGGGCGTTCCCTTCTACCTTCGCACGGGCAAGCGCATGCCTCAGCGTGTGACAGAAATCCTTGTGCAGTTTCGCAGCGTCCCCCACTCAATCTTTGAAGGCCAGAAACTTAAGACCGGCGCAGGGCTCCAGCCCAATCACCTGTTGATCGAAATCCAGCCGGAAGAGAACATCACCCTTTCATTGATGGCGAAGGTTCCGGGTCTTGACGAAGACGGCGTGCGCCTTCGCGAAGTGCCTTTGGCGATCACTATGCCCGATGCCTTTGCCGAAGCGCAGCGGCGCATTGCTTATGAACGGCTCCTTTTGGACCTTATCAAAGGCGATCAGACCTTGTTCGTGCGCCGCGATGAGGTCGAGGCGCAGTGGAACTGGATCGACGGTATTCGCGCCGAATGGGAATTGCACCGCGTCAAACCCCAGACCTACACGGCTGGATCATGGGGACCATCGGGCGCAATTGCCCTTACCGAACGCGACGGAGTGAGCTGGCATGAGTAATCTCAATCCCACTATTGAGCGCGTTACACAGCGCATCATTGAGCGCTCAAAGCCATCGCGTAAGGGCTATCTCGATTTAATGCAGCGCGAGGCGGACCGCCGGCCTGAACGCTCAGCCGTCTCGTGTTCGGTCCTTGCCCATGCTTTTGCGGGCGCTTTGGAAGATCAGGATGCGCTAAAGGACAATCGCGGGCCGAACATCGGCATTGTCACCGCGTACAATGACATGCTTAGCGCCCACCAACCCTATGGGCGGTATCCTGACAGGATGAAGATTTATGCCCGGGAAGTGGGCGCGACCGCTCAAGTGGCTGGCGGGACCCCTGCGATGTGCGACGGGGTGACGCAGGGCGAAGACGGGATGGAGCTTTCGCTCTTTTCCCGCGACAATATCGCCATGGCAACGGGCGTTGCGCTCTCCCACCAGATGTATGATGGCGCCGCCTTCCTTGGCATTTGCGACAAGATTGTACCGGGCCTTTTGATGGGCGCGCTGCGGTTCGGGCACCTGCCCGCTATCTTCGTGCCCTCTGGCCCGATGCCAAGCGGCATTTCCAACAAGCAAAAACAGGAAACCCGCCAAAAATACGCAAGCGGCGAAGTGGGCCGCGATGCTCTTCTGGAAAGCGAGCTTGCCTCCTACCATTCGCCGGGCACCTGCACCTTTTTCGGCACCGCCAACTCCAATCAGATGATGATGGAGATGATGGGCCTGCACGTACCGGGCAGCGCCTTTGTCCAGCCGGGTACGAAATTGCGGCAAGCGCTCGACCGCGCCGCTGTACACCGCTTGGCTGAGCTTTCGGGTACTACGGAACGCACTCTCGCCCAAGTGATTGACGAAAAGGCGATTGTGAACGCGGTTATCGGTCTGCTCGCCACGGGCGGATCAACCAACCATGCGATCCATATCCCGGCGATGGCGCGCGCAGCTGGCATTATTATCGACTGGAGCGATATGGCTGAGCTGTCGAGCGCCGTGCCGCTTCTGGCGCGCGTCTATCCCAATGGCTCTGGTGATGTGAACCAATTCCATGCGGCGGGCGGTATGGGTTATGTCATCAGCGAACTGCTCGATGCAGGCCTTGCGCATGGGGATATCCTGACCGTGTGGGAGGACGGCCTTGACGCTTACCGCGCTGAACCTGTGTGGGAAGAAGACACCCTTCAATGGAACCGCGTGGAGGCAAGCAAGGACGATACCATGCTGCGCCCTGCCTCTGCCCCGTTTCAGGACGATGGCGGGATGAAGCTGCTCACTGGCAACCTTGGCCGCGCGTGCTTTAAATCCAGCGCGGTTGCCAAGGAACGCTACACCATCACCGCCCGTGCCCGCGTGTTCCAAACACAAGAGGCGGTGAAAGAAGCCTTCCAGAACGGCGAGCTTGACCGCGACGTTGTGGTTGTCGTGCGTTTCCAAGGGCCGCGCGCCAATGGGATGCCAGAGCTTCACGGCCTCACCCCATCTCTGGGCGTGCTGCAAGACAAGGGTTTCCGCGTTGCGCTGGTCACAGATGGGCGTATGTCTGGCGCATCGGGCAAGGTGCCTGCCGCAATCCATTGCTCACCCGAAGCGTATGGCGGCGGACCGTTGAGCCTTCTTGAAGACGGTGACGAGATCACCGTTTGCGCCGCGACCGGCACTCTTAGCACTAGCGCCGACCTTTCGGCCCGCACACCTGCGCCCGATCCGGTTCAGGAATGGGGCGTAGGCCGCGAGCTTTTCCGCATGATGCAAGTCCACGCGGACGAGGCGGAAAAAGGCGCATCAGCGATGCTGGTTGCGGCGGGGTTGTGAGTGTTGAGGCTATGAAGGTGGCAAATAATTCGCCCCTCCCGCTTGCGGGAGGGGCAGCGAGACTTGGCAGCCTGCTGCCTAGCCGCAGCGGGCTGGGCCTACTCGACCTCGCTGGCCCACCCTCACCCCCTCCTGCAAGCGGGAGGGGAGCCCAATGACGGACACCCAAATCGTCGCCGTGGACGTTGGCGGCACCCATGCGCGCTTTGCGATTGCGAGCGTTGCCAGCGATGGCACTATCTCCTTGGATGAGCCAACCACGCTCCACACATCCGACCACGCGAGTTTTCAGACCGCATGGGAGGATTTTCGCGAAAGGCACGAACGCGAAGGCGGCACGCTTCCTGACAAACTCGCCATGGCTGTCGCGGCTCAGATCAAGCCTGATCTCATCCGCTTCACCAACAATCCGTGGATCATCCGCCCGCCTCTTATAAAAGAGAAACTCGGTGCGTCCGCGCACGTTGTCATCAATGACTTTGCCGCCGTTGCCCATGCCGCCGCGCGCGCGCCTGCGGACCAATTCCTGCATCTGGCTGGGCCAGACACCCCTCTTCCCGCAACCGGCACAATCAGCGTGCTTGGCCCTGGCACCGGGCTTGGCGTTGCGCATTTCCACCGCACCGCGCCCACTCGCTATCACGTGCAAGCCACCGAAGGCGGGCACGGCGATTTCGCACCGCTTGACCAGATCGAAGACACTATCCTTGCGCGCCTGCGCCAGCGGCACACCCGTGTCTCTAACGAGCGCGTTGTCTCTGGCCCGGCGATTGTCGATATCTATCAAGCGCTTGCCGCGATGGAAGGGCGCGCCGTGGTTGAGCGGACCGATGTCGAGATATGGACCGCTGGCACCAGTGGAAACGATTCTCTAGCGGCAGCGGCGGTCGACCGTTTCTGCCTCGCGCTTGGATCGGTCGCTGGCGATATCGCTCTTGTTCAAGGCGCATCAGGCGTCGTGATCGCAGGCGGGCTTGGCTATCGTATTCGCGAAACACTCCTCGCATCCGGTTTTGCCGACCGTTTTTGCGCGAAAGGACGCTTTACCTCGCTTATGGCATCGCTTCCCGTTAAGCTTATCACTCATCCCCAACCCGGCCTTTTGGGCGCCGCAGCTGCCTTTGCGCAAACCTATCTGGACGGGGCTCAATCGGATATGGAACCTCAATGAACCTTCCCCTGAACACCGTCGATCATCTGTCTCAGCGTCTGCAGGAACTGCACGCGCGCACGAGGGAGACGCCGCTGTTCAATCCGGTGTTTCAACTGGGTCTGGACCTGTCGCGTGGGCTCGAAGGGGATGGGCTCGACCTTGATGGGTTAGAGGTGCTGGTCGAAGAGCTTGAATGTGCCAGCCTTAATGCGCGCACCAAACGGCTTCGCGCATTGATACAGCCAAACGAAACGCAAAGCCCGGTGGCCGCATCGTGCGAAGACGGCGTAGAATTTGAAAGCTTTCAAAAACGCTGGGAGCGCCCGAGCCTCCACGCCGTTTTCACCGCTCACCCCACATTCCTGCTGACACCCGAACAAACCCGCGCGGTGGCCAATGCAGCAAGCGATGGCGGCACTCTAGTCAGAGCCCCTGACTTAAGCGGGGCCAACCGCCCGCAAATCACGCTTGAGTACGAACACGCAGAAGCGATGGCCGCGATTGCCCATGCACAAACCGCCCGCAGCGCCATTGTGCGCGAGGTGTACGAACACGCCTATGGGTGCTGGCCCAAACAGTGGAAGACCCTGCGCCCGCTGCCGTTCCGTTTTGCCACATGGGTTGGTTATGACATGGACGGGCGCACCGATATTGCGTGGTACACATCGATCCGTTTCCGATTGAGCGAAAAGGCGCAGCGCCTTGCCCGCTATGCCGATGAACTGTCCGCGATTGATGCAGGCCACGCCCTTATCAAAACATTGAAAGGGGCCAGCGCCCATGCCTCGGCAAGCGCGCAGGATTTTGCGGGCGATTTGTCGCAGCCCAAAGCGCTGTCCGATGCTGCCAATCGCCTGACGGCTGATGACCCGGCAAAACTGACCAGCCTGGAACCTCTGATCGCGCAGCTTGAGGAAGAAGCCGAGGCGCAAGGCAAGGACGCCAAAGCTGCCGACCTTTTGACATTGGCAGCGGCAATGCGCGCCGATGGGCTTGGCATGGCGCATATCCATTTCCGGGTGAACGCCAAGCAATTGCACAACGCTATCCGCGTCCACCTTCACGAAAGCCCGCAACTCGACCTGTCGAGCAAGGGGGCAGTCGCAACCCTTCGCGGTATGCTGGCCAAGGTGACGCCCAAACGCACCAATTTCGCCTCGCTCGCCATCGAAAGCTCGACCGCGACCCGGCAATTTCTCGCTATGGCGCAAATCCTTGAGCATATCGATGCCGATACGCCGATCCGCATGCTGGTTGCCGAATGCGAACAGCCCTCAACCGTTCTGGCCGCGCTCTACCTTGCCAAATTGTTCGGGATCGAGGGCAAGGTCGATGTCTCGCCCTTGTTTGAAACCGAAGAGGCATTGGAGCACGGGGGCCGTTTCCTTGACGCATTATGCGCGGAAAAATCCTATCAGGAATATGCACGCGGGCGGGGAAGGGTCTGTATTCAAACGGGCTTTTCCGATGCGGGCCGGTTCGTCGGGCAAATCCCGGCTAGCCTTGCGATTGAACGGCTTCAGGGACGCTTGGCACAGGCGATGGGCAAGAACGGGCTGAACGATGTGGCCGCGCTTATCTTTAACACCCATGGTGAAAGTATGGGGCGCGGCGCGCATCCATCGTCTTTTGCCGACCGCCTGACATGGCCGCTCAGCCCTTGGGCGCGCAGCCGGTTTCACCGCAACGCAATCGCACTTGAACCAGAGGTCAGTTTTCAGGGCGGCGATGGATATCTGCCGTTTGCCAATGACACATTGGCGCGCGCGACGCTTATGCGGATCATCGCAGATACACCTGAACAAAGCGAAGTGTGCGATGACCCGTTTTATGCCCGCACGGATCTGAGCCTCGATTTCTATCGCGCCATTCGCACCCATCAACGCCGGCATCTGCACAGCCAGACTTACAGCCGCGCAGTCACTGCATTTGGGCTTGGCCTCCTTAATTCCACCGGCAGCCGCGTGTCGCGCCGGCAAAGCGACCTTTCGGCTGACCGCGACATGAACCTGCGGCAAATCCGCGCAATTCCGCACAATTCAATCCTGCAACAGCTGGGCTATCCGGTGAATGTCATCGCCGGTATCGGCAGCGCGGCGGACGGCAATTACGAAGAATTGGCCGCGCTTTTGGCGGAAAGCGAACGCGGGCGGCAATTGATGCGCCTTGCGCAAACCTCAAACGCGCTTGCCAGTATCAAGACCGTTGCAGCCTATGGCGAGCTGTTCAATTCCGCCTATTGGGCAAGCCGCCCCTATCGCGGGACCGAGCCGCATTTGTCGGCAGCGTGCGAAGTGTTAGCGGAATATCTGACCAAGGACGATCGCACAGGAGTTTTCCGCCGCCTGGCTTCGCGTGTCCGCGTGGACGCATTGAAATTCCACCGTCTGCTCGATCAGCTTCCGGCCGAAGAACGCCTTGGTTTTGACCAGGACACGCGCCGGATGATTGGGGCCGCACAGGCTCTGCGCCTCGCATTGATGCAGCACATATTCCTTCGCGCCGTCTCTGTGCCGGTCTTCAGCCGCGCCAACGACATCGCCCGCGAAGATGTGCTGGAAATGGTGTTCAGCCTGCGGATTGATGATGCGCTTGCGCAATTGCGCCGCGCGTTCCCGGTTGAGTTTCCATCGCCATCCGACTTTGCGATGGATGCGCCGTCCGATTATCCTGATGCGTCAAGCGAGGGTTACGGTGCAATATCGCGCGATTACATCGACCCGATTGAACGCGCCTACGGTCTGATGCTGCGCCTCTCGGTCGCTATCGCCAACCAGTTTGGAGCGCATGGCTAATTGCCGCCTCGGCGCTCGCATTTCACAGGTCCCGCGTTAAGAATTTGCACCCTTTTACGTCCCCACGAGGGACGCCTGCGCGCTTACCCCTAGCGGCGAGCTCCAAAAAACGGCATAATGCGCTGCGTAATGAAGGGATTTTTGGTTATGGCTTTTGGCAAACTTCGCTTGGCAACCGTCGTAGGGTTGGCTGCGTTGACGGGCGGTGCAACGCTTGTGGTTGGACAAAACGCTGGCGATATGGCGGTTGACGAAATCCGGGCGATCGACCCCACGACGGGTGGCGACTCGCTGGTGTTCGACCCGTCCTTGCCTGATCCATACGCGGCCAATGACGCCTCCCTGCCTGAACTTCCGTCGGCACCAGAAGAACTAACCAGCGCAGCCCTGCAGGATGCACCACGCGGGCCCGCGGCTCGCATGATCCCTGCGCAAGATGGCGCCCTGCCAGAGCTTCCAGCAGCGCCTGCCGACATCACGGCGCGCGCTTTGGAACGGGCACCAGCGCCCGCCCCTGCTCTTGCTCCCAAAAAAGAAGCGCCCGAAGATCCCTTTGTGATCAACTCAATCCTGCCGATTGAAGGCACGATCAAATATGGCGAGTGGTTCTGGGATGAAAGCCGCGCCCCTGCCAAGGGCAAGCTGGTTATCACTGTTGACCTCGATGCGCGCGTCATCAGCGTTTTTCGCGACGGCCACGAAATTGGCACAGCGGTCGCGCTGCTCGGCACAAAAAGCCACCCGACGCCCGTCGGCACCTTCCCAATCCTGACCAAGGAAAAGGACAATGTGTCGGAGAAATATGACAATGCGCCAATGCCTTGGACGCTGCGCATGACGTGGGATGGTATTGCAATCCACGGCTCACCGGTAATGAACGGCTACGCCTCGCACGGCTGTGTGGGTGTGCCTGACCCATTTGCGGAAAAGCTTTTCGCCATCGCCAAGCGCGGGGACAAGGTGATCGTCACGCGCGGCAGGATGGTCAACGTGGGCGACAAGCTCATCAGCGGGTGACTTAGGCTCAGGACCTATGAATCCCTCCATCGAGGCGCCGGAATGACTTCCAGCACGGATTTGACCAAAATGGCCCTGTGCTGCGTCATAAAGGTTTGAAAGACCGCCAGTATTCCTGCACCTTTACTCCTTGCCCAAGGCCATTTTGCTTCAAACCTCGAAGGTGGGATTCATAGGTCCTGAGCCTAGTGCATCCGCCTCGGCGGTTCGGGGACAAAGCGCCACACGCGCATTTCCACGCCCACTTTGGCGACCTTCTCAATATCGCAGCGGCCCAGCACCCCGCCAAGCGAGGCATTTTCGCCGCGCCATAGCCGGTCTACCGCTGTGCCCGCTTCGCTCCGGCTCACCCGGCCGCCAAGTTCGGACACGATGCGCACCACAGTCTCGATCTGAATAACGCGCGGCACATTGCAGTAATACCGATATTGGGGGAGGCCCTGCGCCGTCTCCTCGCGCGTGACCATCTCTTCCCAATCGGCTTGCGCGTACCATTCAAGCGCCCGCCACCCTTCCGCCAAATGCTGCGCGCTGGCCGCGAGGTTTTGCGCATCGAGCCATTCGTGCTGCGCCAGATGTTGGCGGACCCGCACCCGGTCAAAGGCTGGGTTCGCATTGGACGGGTCGCGCACAGGCGCAACCCCGGCGGCGTGCACCACCTCCTCAAGCTCGGCCTTTCTAAAGCCGAGAAGCGGGCGGATCAGCGGCAAGTCTTCATAACCCGGCACGTGGGTCCATTCACGCACCCCGGCAAGCCCGGCGATACCGCTCCCGCGCGCAAGCCGCATAAGCAGCGTTTCAGCCGCATCATCGGTGTGATGGGCCGTTGCAACCGCGCCCAGCCCCTCTTGATGCGCCCAATGCCCAAGCGCTGCATAGCGGGCCTCGCGCGCTTTGGCCTGAAGGTTGCCCGATGCAAGTTTCACCTTGGCCCTGGTAAACGGGACGCCAAGCGCGCCGCACAGGTTTTCGACCAGCGCGACTTCGCCTTCAGCACTTGTGCGAAGGCTGTGATCCACGCTCATAACTGCGATTTCACCGGGCATGGCGCTGGCTGCCAAGAACAACAGAGCAAGGCTGTCCGGCCCGCCTGAAACCGCCAGCCCCAAAGGTCCCTCGCGGTGTTCCTGGGGCCACAGGCGTTCGAGAGCGCCCGCGAAACGCACAAGGCGTTCCGGGTCAATCGCGGTCAGATCAAGCGGCCTAGCAATCAGCACCCCCTCCTCTCTTCGAGGGATTAGTTGTCGCAAGCGACCTTTTGCAGATTGCTCTGATATTGGCCCGCCAAACGCCCGGTTGCGACCGCTGGATAAGTCTCACCAAACTCTGCCAAAGCGATACAGGCGCGGCGCGTATCATCCATCGCAATCATGGATTGTGCGAGGTACAACAGGCTATCCGGCGCGCGAAGCGCTGTGCGATCAGCCTGATAATTGCGCAGGAACCAGCGCGCGGCTTCTTCGGGCATACCATCGTCAAGGAAGGCGCGGCCCAAAAGGTTGCGGCCATAAGTGATGCGCGAATGGTTGGGGTATGCTTCAACGAAAGAGGCCAATTGCTGGCGCGCTTCGGGATAATATCCCGCCTCCCACAGCCGGAAGCCGTAGGAATATTCGTCATCGCCCGCATCATCGGTCTGCGGCTTTGTGATGGCCTGGACGCCCGCCACACGCTCAGCGCTTGGTCCCGCAGCCGCGCTTGTCGTAGTGCCCGATGCTTGCTCCTGACTGCTGCCGCCAGCACCTGAGCCTGTTCCCGTCATAACACCGAGATTCCGATTGGTCGCCTCGCCAGTGACTTCGGGTGCGATTTCGGTTCCCGATGGTGTTCCTGATGGAAGAGTGCGAGCAGCCCCTCCGCCCTCTAAGGCCGCAAGCCTTGTATCAAGCGCGCTCAAAGCGTTGCTGTTCTCTTCAGTCTTCGCGGTCAGACGCTGAAGCTGAAGCTCCATCGCATCAAGCCTTGCGAGGATATCTGTCACCGCAGTGGTCGAAGGTCGCGCATTTGTTTGTGCAGTGGTGCGCGTAGGCTGCTCACCCCCGTTAGCCGGGATGGATGGTTCAAAGAAACGGCCATCGCCGCCCGGAAAGACGGTGCGTTGCAAGGCGCGAATTTCCGCCTCTGCCCGGCGCAAGCGCGCTTCTGTATCATCCTGGGCCATTGCAGGAATGGGCGTGGTTGCAACAACCGCTGCAGCGGTAAACGCGCCAAGCGCGGCCCCCACCTTACGGGCAGGCGCGTGTTTGCGCAAAAGGGTGATTGCACGGGTCAGATGCATGACTTGTCAGGCTCCCTCATGGTCCATCATAGTGTTTTTGTGGCAAAATATGCGCCTTCCAGGGGTCTGGCACGGGCCACATGAATAGTGTCCGAATCTTGCCCAAGCCAAGCGGCCAAGTCGAGCCCGGAACATCACTAATCGGGGGAATGTGCTTCGCTCCGGTCCAGCCGCGCGATCAATTCGCGGCGTCTTCAGTGCCCCGCGCAAGCAGAGCGCTTGCCGAAATGGGGGCATCGCTCACAGGGACCATTTCGGTTGCAAGCGGGGGAACCGCCTGTCCGTTGATAGTCACCTCAAACAGGTTGGGACGCCCGGTATTGATGCGCGGATCATCAGCATCAAGAGGCACTTCGTATGTGTCGCCATTGCGCATCACGCCCTCGAAAAGACGCTCTCCTCCGTCTTCGTAAAAGCGCACCCATGCCTCGTCACCTGTCATCGTCAGGACCACTTGACCGTCAGGTGAAAGGCCAGCAGGCGCGCCCTCTTCGCTTGCAACTGCAACCGGCTCTTGCACGTCAGTGCTCGTCCCTTGCGCCTCATCGCCCTCAGCGATGAGCGAAGGAAGCGGGGCGCCAGCCCCAAAATATGTGCTGGCAAAGGCGATCACGCCAACAATCAGCAATAAAGCTGCAAAAGCGCCAAACCAGGCAAGACCACGCGATGGCAGTTTGTTTGCATCACCCGGCTCCATCCCGCCTGCCATAACCGATGGATGAAGCCCGCCTTCAGCAAGGTCCGCGCGCACAGCGTCAGCGATGGATTTTTCATCAAGACCAACGATGCGCGCATAAGTGCGTGCAAATCCAATGGCATAAGTGCGTGAGGGCAGCGTGTCGTAGGCACCTGCCTCGATAGCTTCAAGATGCCGTATAGGGATGCGAGTTTCAGCGGCGATGTGAGCGAGGTCCATCCGCCGCGTCTCTCGCGCAGCCCTTAAGCGATCCCCTGCGCCCGCACTGGCAGTGCCCAGCAGATCGTCGCCGGTTTCATCAGTGCCGGTTTCATCGGTGCTGTTGTGTTCGCTATCCATCAAACCGTTTCGCATGTGCGCCCAAAATCATATTTTTGTTATTGGCGTATAGAAGCTTTGCGATGAGACTTAAGTCAAGGGAGGCTTCGTAAAAAACTTGCGCTGCCAAGACAGAGCGACCCCAAAAATCGCTCACCTGAGCTTTAAGCCGTGCGCTCTGGGCGGTTGGATGGTTAATCAAATTCGATTTCGCGCTCCTGTGCCCAAGCGCTGAGCTCCTGACGCAAGTTTGTCTCCGGCTTCAAAAGCCATTGCGACATCGCCTCGGTCAGCTCTGCCAAATCCACTTTTCGCACGAGTTCCTTGATCGGACCAACTGCAGCAGGCGTGATCGACAAACGACGATAACCAATCCCAAGAAGCGCGAGCGCCTCCAAACGGCGTCCCCCCATCTCGCCGCAAACACCCACATCGACACCGCTTCCCACCGTCTGTTGGGAAACCCGGCGCAGGAAGCGCAGGATAGCAACAGAAAGCCAGTCGTACCGCTCTGCCAAGGCCGGATTGCCCCGGTCTGCGGCATAAAGGAATTGCGTCAGGTCATTGGTGCCAATCGACAGGAACGACAAACGCGGCAAAAGAAGGTCCAGCACCTCTGCCAATGCGGGCACTTCGAGCATAGCGCCGAAATGGATCGCTTCTGGCACCATCTTCTTTTTGGAGCGCAGGAAAGCGAGTTGTTCGTCGAACACCTTTTTGGCGGCGTCAAATTCCCACACTTCGGACACCATGGGGAACATGACGTAAAGCGACCGGCCAGCGGCTGCCTCAAGCAGCGAGCGGGCTTGTGCCTTCATCAAGCCATCGCGTTCCAATGCGAGGCGCAAGGCGCGCCAGCCCATCGCCGGATTTTCATCCTGACGCGCCATTTCCGATGCAAGGTAGGGCACCGATTTGTCACCGCCGATATCGACTGTGCGGAAAATCACCGGCTTTTCACCCGCTGCATCAAGCACATCGCGGTAGAGTTTTTGCTGGCGTTCGCGCGCGGGCAAAGTTGCAGACACGAGGAACTGGAACTCGGTTCGGAACAGGCCAACGCCGTCTGCGCCTGTCATTGCAAGCGCGCTGATATCATCGCGAAGCCCTGCGTTCATCATCACCTGAATGCGCGTGCCGCATTTGGTGAAGGGTTCCACATCGCGCAAGGAAGCGTAAACGGCCTGCCGCTCTTTGGTCTTGGCAAAACGCTGCAAAAAGGCATCGGCGACAGGCGCGGTTGGTCTGACGGTTGCAGTCGCCGCCGTTGCATCAAGCAGGATTTCATCGCCATCACGCACGGTCCCGCGCAGCCCGCCATTGCCATGGTTCGCACGGCCCAGAACAGGCACACCCATCGCGCGCGCGACAATAACGACGTGAGCGGTGAGCGAGCCTTCTTCGAGGATCACACCTTTCAAACGCCGCCGGTCATATTCGAGCAATTCCGCAGGGCCCAGATTGCGCGCGATAAGGATCGTGTCCTGGCGAAGCCCCTGCTGCGCCGCAGTGCCGAGTTGCCCCGACACAATCCGCAAAAGCCGGTTCGCCAGATCCTCAAGATCGTGCATCCGATCAGCCAGAAGCGGATCGTCAATCTCGCGCATCCGCATGCGGGTATGCTGTTGTACGCGCTCAATCGCGGCCTCTGCGGTCAGACCAGAGCTGATCGCTTCGTTGATGCGGCGCGACCAGCCTTCATCGTAAGCGAACATTTTGTAGGTTTGGAGCACCTCTTCATGCTCGCCGCCGACGCCAAAATCGGCTTGCGCAGAAAGGCCGTCGATCTGCTCGTGCATTTTATCAAAGGCATTGTAAACGCGGTGCCGCTCTGCCTCGATATCATCGGCCACCACTTGCGTGATTTGAACGCGGGGTTGGTGATAAGCGGCAAAGCCTGCGCCAAGGCCTTTGACAAGGGATAGGCCACTGATGATTTGTGGCCCTGATTGTTCAGGCGTCAGGCCAAGCGCATCTTCCTCATCCACCAATTCGGCATTGGTGATGAGTTCGGACAGGACCATGGCCGTCGTTTGCAGCGCCTCGATCTCTACATCTGCATATTTGCGGGGGTCGACATGCTGGACACACAAAACGCCAACCGCGCGCTCACGATAGACAATGGGGACACCGGCAAAGGAGTGAAACTTGTCCTCCCCCGTCTCAGGGCGGTATTGGAAATCAGGATGCGCCTTGGCCTCTGCAAGGTTGAGCGTTTCAACCTTGTCCGCGATGGAACCGGTTAGCCCCTCGCCAATGGCCATGCGGGTGACGTGCACTGCGCTTTTGTTAAGGCCGCGCGTCGCGTATAATTCCAGCATCCCTTCGCGCAGGAGATAGATCGAGCAGACCTCAGAAGAGAGGCTTTCGCCGATGATATCGACCACCTGATCAAGCTTTTCCTGAGCGCGTGCGCGCGAAGCCATCACATCATGAAGGCTCGTCAGAATCTGGCGGGCTGCGTCAACGGCTGTCATTATGGCTATGGTCCCTAGCGCGCAGAGCGGCAAAGGAAAAGGCGAGCGGCCTCAAATTGCGACCGCTCGCGTGCTTTTAGTCAGAATAAGACACCCGACGGAGCCCAAACGGGACTGCCACACGGGATCGGCGTGAAGGCCCACCAATGGGGAGCTGATGTCAGGGAAAAAACGCGCTTTGCGGATCAACAGCGCGCAATCTCTTCTTTTATTTTCAATTTCTGTCGTTTGATCGCCTGAACCGCCGCTGCATCGGGAACCGGGCGAGCCATCTCGTCACGAAGACGGGCTTCTAACCCCGCGTGTTTGGATTGGAGAGCATTTACGTGTGAGGATGCTGCGCCAGAGGAATGGGCTGTTGCCATATGCTTGGTCTCCTATGTTGGTCGGGCCAAAAATTTTTCGGGGGTTTGCCCCCGGAAAGCGACTCGGATCGACAAGTCCGCGCCGCAATTGCGATACAATCATATCTTTGGGTAACTTGCAAAGTGCTACTGAGATATGAAGCGACCGTTCAGGGTTTATCCAAGACGAACCGCTCACATCAACGGGGCAATCCCTTAGGGGTGATGCGCAAGGCCCCGGTCCAAGTAGAGCCCTTGCAGTCCGCCTGCGAACCCGCCATGGAAATGACTGCGGTTGATAGCCGCGTCAGGCACCACATCTTTGCGCAAAGCCGAACAGGTCGAACACAGTCATGAATGAGCAAGAGCTGCAAAAGCGACTTGAGATGTTGCGGACCGAGCACCGCGACCTTGACGCAGCCATAACTGCATTGAGCGAAGCGGGCTCAGGTGATCAATTGCAAATCGCACGGCTGAAAAAACGCAAACTTCGATTGAAAGATCAGATTGCGATCATCGAGGACGCATTGCTTCCGGACATCATCGCGTAAGCGCGGCTGAAACTGTCAAAGCGGGCGTACCCCATACAGCCGGGCGAACCTCACACGTGCGGCACTGCGGCGCTCAGATTTATACGTAGTCTTCCCTATGCGCGTTTCTACCTAAGGGACTCACCTGAATGGGTAAGTATATACCCCTTATCGTCCCTTTTAGAGACACGGGAAAATCTTAAATGGAAAGTAACCAAAGGCCACTGGAACATGCGCGCTCATCGGACTAGCTGATAATATATGACAAACGCCACGAACCTTTCGCGCCCTATTGTGGAAGCGCTTTACACCGAAGCCCTGGTGCTCGCCGACGAAGTGCGGGCGGTGTTTGCGCGTGGCACTTAT
Organism: Erythrobacter longus; assembly: GCF_000715015.1. Lineage (GTDB taxonomy): Bacteria > Pseudomonadota > Alphaproteobacteria > Sphingomonadales > Sphingomonadaceae > Erythrobacter > Erythrobacter longus. The sequence continues at coordinate 233,310 of NZ_JMIW01000003.1, read as the reverse complement.
GAACCTGAAATTGCTTTGGAAACGGGCAATGACACTATCATGCGCCTCGCCCTTTCAACTGAGGGATTGAAGACCACCACGCGGATGATGCACGTCCTTGCATGGCTGCTTAATCAGCGCGCCTTTTTCTCCGGTGAGCTTACAGAAAAGCAGGTGCGCTTGCACGGCACCTTGCCCGAAGATCGCCCATCGGATCAAAGAGCGCTTGCCGTGCTCGAACCCGCGACCCGCGATCTGATTTCGGAAAGCGAGCAATTGCATCAACGTATCGCGCGCCTTGATGAAGCATGGCGTTCAGGCTTTGAAATGGCCTCGCCTGCGCGCGCCATTCACTCACGGCTAGAGCGGCGGTTGAGCGACCTTTCGATATAAATTCCGTGTGGTGGGCGTGCTTACCCGCCCACTCAAACCGCCTCAAGCGCGCGCCGCCAGCGGGTCAAACGCTCTTCGCGCACCGCCTCTTCCATCGCAGGTTCAAAGGCTGATTGCCCGCCGCGCATCGCCTTTCCTGCAGTTCCAAGATCGCTGTGAAGGCCTGCCCCGGCCGCTGCCAGCATCGCTGCTCCAAGGGCGGTGGTTTCGATAAAGTCGGGCCGCTCGACAGTGATGCCAAGCATATCCGCCAGGTCCTGCGCCATCCAGTCATTGGCCGCCATTCCGCCGTCGATCCGCAATGTCTGCCACCGGGCCCCGTCACCCGCAAAAGCCTGCGCCAGATCATACGTTTGATGCGCCATGGCTTCCAACGCGGCTCTGGCGATTTCGGCTTTACCGCTGGAGAAGCTGAGGCCGGTTAGAACTGCGCGCGCTTGCGGCTTCCAATGCGGCGCGCCGAGCCCGGATAGAGCGGGCACAATGGTCACACCGCCACTGTTGGGGATCGACCGGGCCAGCGCTTCGGTCTCGCTTGCTGCACCCACAATGCCAAGGCTATCGCGCAGCCATTGAACAAGGCTTCCTGCAACAAAAACCGAGCCCTCGATGGCATAGGTTCGCTTGCCTCCAATCTGCATCAACACTGTGCCAAGCAGGCGGTTATCGGACTTTGGAATAACGCTGCCCTGATTGGTCAGAACAAACGCGCCAGTGCCAAAGGTTGCCTTTGTCTCACCGGGGGCAAAACACGCCTGCCCGATGGTTGCCGATTGCTGATCGCCTGCAAGGCCTGTGATTGGAATTTCGCACCCGAACAATGACCGGGCAGTATGGGCAAGTTCGCCCGACATATCGACCACCCGAGGAAGAGCATCCATCGGCACACCCAACAGATCGCAGAGCCCTTCATCAAAGCCCGGATCGCCAAGGCCCATCAACAAGGTCCGGCTTGCATTGCTGGCATCGGTGATGTGCGTAGCGCCGCCTGAAAGCTTGAAGGTGAGCCAGCTTTCCACCGTCCCAAAAGCCAAGGTGCGCGCATTGGCGGCCGCGCGCACCGAAGGCACATTGTCGAGCATCCAGCGCATTTTGGTGCCGGAAAAATATGGATCGAGCAAAAGGCCCGTTTTTGATTGAATGTCCGGCTCGTGACCCGCCCCTCTCAACGCATCGCAAAGCGGCTCTGTGCGCCGGTCCTGCCACACAATAGCGCGGGTCAACGGCTCGCCCGTAACCTTGTCCCAGGCAACGACGGTTTCGCGTTGGTTCGTAATGCCCATGCCAGCGATCATCGCCGCACCACCCGCCTTGGGGATCACCTCGTTTGCGCAGGCCAGCGTCTTCAACCAGATCTCGCCCGCGTCATGTTCGACCCACCCGCCTTGCGGATAATGCTGGGTCAGCTCCGCTTGTGCACTCGCGACAAGCACGCCATCGCTTGCAAACAACATTGCACGCGTGGAGGTGGTGCCTTCATCAAGGACGAGAATGTAATCAGACATGGTGATCCCTTATCAAGTCTTGGTTCTTCGCCGCTTACCCACCCCCAACCCCTCCCGCAAGCGGGAGGGGGGCGAGACTTGGCAAGACCCTAACGAAGTTGGGTCGTGCTTAGTCGCAGCGGGGTGGGCCTGCCCTCGACACGGACCGTCCATGACGGCATATGCAATACCCATGTCGAAGATACCCCCGAAGCCATGGCCCACAGGCCTTGCCGATCCGGTAGAGCCGCTTGTCATGCGGGTGCTCGCGCCCAATCCATCGCCCTATACCTTTACCGGCACGCAGACCTATGTCGTGGGCGATCCCACTGGCCCGGACTGCGCGGTGATTGACCCGGGGCCAGACGAGGCACCGCATATCGAGGCAATCCTTGCCGCTGTTGGCACCCGCACGGTCACTGCGATCATGTGTACCCACACGCACCGCGACCATTCTCCTGCCGCTGCACCTTTGGCTGAGAAAACGGGCGCGCCCATTGTGGGCTGCGCGCCTTTGGTGCTCAAAGTGGATGGCCCGCGTTCTGATGAGGCGTTCGACACCACATATGAACCTGACCGCGTGCTTGAAGACGGCGAGCAAATGCGCGGAACCGGCTGGACGCTAACCGCTGTGGCCACACCGGGGCATACCTCGAACCATCTGTGCTTTGCGCTTGAAGAAAGCGGTTCGCTGTTCACCGGCGATCATGTCATGGGCTGGTCCACCAGCGTCGTCATCCCGCCCGATGGCGATATGGGTGATTATATGGCGAGCCTCGAGAAGCTTCAGGCGCGCGGCGACAAAGTCTACCACTCGGCCCATGGTGCAGCGATCACCAAGCCGCAGCAATTGGTGCGCGGTATGATTGGCCACCGCCGCCAGCGCGAGAACCAGATCTTGCGCCTGATGGGAGAGCGGGCAAGAATTGCCGCCGATTTCATTCCCGACATGTACAAGGGGCTTGATAAACGCCTGATCGGTGCCGCTGAAATGAGCGTGACGGCCCATTTGCTCGACCTTGAGAAACGCGGGCTTGCCAAGCAAGACGGCACGCTTTGGAGCGTGAATTGACCCCATGACCCCCAGCGCGCATCCTGACGACCCGCACTATGTCGAGCGCGGCGGCTGGCTTCGTGCAGCGGTGCTTGGCGGCAATGACGGGATCATCTCGGTCGCATCGCTCGTCATTGGCGTCGCTGCCGCCAATCCGGACCCTTCCGTCATCATAATCTCGGGCGTTGCAGGCCTCGTCGCAGGCGCCATGTCGATGGCAGCGGGCGAATATATCTCTGTCTCGGCACAGCGCGATTCCGAACAGGCCGATATTGCACGCGAGCGAAAGGCTATCGAAGAAACACCAGGCGAAGAGCTCGCCGAACTCATCGCCATCTACAAGGAACGCGGACTTAGCGAGAAAACTGCCTCGCTGGTTGCGCGTGAGTTGACGGCAAAAGACCCACTGTCCGCCCATTTGCGCGACGAACTTGGCCTGTCGGATGAATTGGCGGCAAAGCCTCTTCAAGCAGCGATTGCATCGGGCGTGACCTTCACCGTGGGAGCAGCCCCGCCCGTTCTTGCAGCTGTTCTCGCCCCCCAAGAATGGACGATCTGGGCTATCGCTGTTGTTTCAATTATCGCGCTGGCCTTGCTGGGAGCAACCGGTGCAAAGCTGGGCGGTGCACCAACCATGCCAGCGATCATCCGCGTGGTAGGCTGGGGTATCCTTGCAATGGCGGCAACGGCTGCCATCGGCTCGCTGTTCGGGATAGCGGTTTAAAGGGCAATTAATGCGAATTGCCAATCCAAAGGAGAATGTCGATCGAAACCGTTCTAATCTCAGGTGCTAATCGCGGCCTTGGCCTTGCTTTGGCACAGAAATTTGCTGAGGCCGGTTGGAAGGTCATCGCAGGATGCCGCAACCCTGCCCAAGCCACTGCTCTGACCGCGTTGCAAGAGGGCCATGACATCCAAATCTGCAAGCTTGATGTAACCAATCCCGATGACATCGCCGCTCTTGCACAGCAGTTGGGTGATGAACCACTTGATGTCCTTATCAACAACGCTGGCATTCTGGATGCGAACCGCAATGATTTGTCATCCATCGATTATGACGAGTGGCAAGCAATATTTGCGACCAATTCAATGGCCCCTGTTCGCATGTCGCTGGCGTTGAAAGACAATCTCAAACGCTCGCCCAATCCGCGCATTGTGACAGTGTCCAGCGAGATGGGATCGCTCAATCAAAATCTGGAAGGCGCCATCGCATACCGCACCAGCAAGGCGGCGGTGAACAAGGCGATGCAGGTTCTTGCCACCAATTTTGCGAGCGATGGCATCACTGTGGTCCCGATACACCCCGGCTGGGTGCGCACCGATATGGGCGGACCACAAGCTGCCATTTCGCCCAAAGAAAGCGCTGAGGGAATATTCCTCCTCGCAAGTGGTCTTAACAATGAGATGTCAGGCCGCTTCTGGACATGGGCCGGGACAGAGCACCCCTGGTAAGGTCGCCCCTACTCGCCAAGCGCTCCGCGAAGCGCCGCCACCCGCGCAGCGTTTGCGCCTGCGTCCGAATATCCGACCCGCGAGGCTGAACGCAGATGAACCGCGTCCTCGGCCTTGCGAAATTCGACATCGTCGACAAAACCGAAAATGGCGGATTTGAACTCGGCTGAGATGTAATCGTCCGACGCGCTGGTGACTGTGCCGCCTTGCGCAGCGATCGCTTCGGGAAGTTTGTCCCATGCATCCGCAGACAAAGGTTGCGTCGCTTTTTCCGCAACGGTGCCCGTCTCGCTGCTTACGCAATTGGGGCTGTCGGGACAGGGGGCCAATTGACCCTGGACAAGGCCGGGTGCCTCACCATTTTGCGACATCAAGCCAAGGACGAAAAATCCCGCTGCGCCCAGAACCGCAAGGCCCAAAATGCCGAAGACCAAAGCTTTCAAAATACCCATTACCGTTCCTTTTTCGTGCAGGTTCAGGCGCTTGCCAATTCACCCTTGGCGAAGTCTTCCGCCAGTTGAAACTTCTGAATTTTGCCAGAGCCCGTGAGCGGGAATTCCCTGACCCAAACCCAATGCGCAGGGGTCTTTTGCGGCGACAAACGCTCGCGCACAAAGGCTTTGAGGTCATCGTTCGAAGGCCGTGTCGCGCCTTCGGCAAGCCGCATAAAGCACGCGACAATCTCGCCCCACTTTTCATCCGGCACACCTGCCACGGCAACCTCGGCAATGGCAGGATGCTCGATCATCGCGGCCTCGATTTCGGCGGGAAAGAGGTTCTCGCCGCCTCTGATGATCATCTCTTTTACCCGGCCCGTGATCTTCACATATCCGGTCGCAGAAATGCTGCCCAAGTCGCCTGTGTGGAGCCAGCCGTCCTGATCGATTGTCTCCGCAGTCGCCTGCGGATTGTCGTTATAACCCGCCATCATATTGAACCCGCGCATGCAGATCTCGCCTTGTTCATCAATGGCGCACACGCTGTTGTCATTGGGGTTGCGGATCGAGACTTCCATATGGCTGCACGGTTGGCCGATGGTCTCCATCAGCTCTTCGCCGGTATCGGTGGGCCATGCAGCGGTGATCGCAGGCGATGTTTCGGTCTGGCCATAAACGATCAGGATCGGCACTCCGAAAATGGCCTGCGCCGCGCGGTTCAATTCCGGTGGTACCATCGCGCCGCCAGACAGGATCGTGCGCACGCTCGACACATCGGTGCCGGTCGCCTTGGCCGCCTCCATGATAGCAAAGAGCATGGTTGCAACGCCGCCCAGAACCTCCGGTTTCTCGCGCTCGATCATCTTTGCAACCGCGACCGGATCAAACACCGAGACAAGCATCAAAGTGCCACCTCGTGCCATCGTACCAAGCACACACACCGCGCTGCCAGCCGTGTGGAACAGCGGGAACGGGCACGTCACCTTGTCGCCTGGCCCAATATTCCAGCGCTCGAACACGTCCCTGTTCGATTGCACCAATCCATGTTGATGGAGCAGCACGCCCTTGGGAAAGCCGGTGGTGCCCGATGTGTATTGGATCATGACGATATCGCGCGGGTTACTTGAACGCAGCTCGCCGTCTTTCTCGCCCGCGAACAATTCGCCATGATCAGTCATGTCAAGCACATACTCGGACGCCGCGAGCCCTGCTGCGGCCTCATCCACTACGGGACGAAGCGCACTCCCGCGCACATTGGGCTGATAATAGACCGCGCCGGAGCCCGATTGTTCTAGGACATAGCGCACCTCGCGCGCGATAAAGCTCGGGTTGACGGTGACGATGACCAGCCCCGCCATCGCCGCGCCAAGCTGTATCATCACCCATTCCGGGCAATTGCCGCCCATCACCGCAATGCGCGTGCCAGCCGGATGCCGCGCCGCAAGCGCGCGCGCTGCCCGCTCGCTATCTGCAAGCAATTCAGCATAGGTCCAGTCGCGGCCCGCAGATCCATCGGCCAGCAATTCGCGCAAGGCCAGCGCATCGGGGCGTATTGCCACCTGCTCGCGCAAGACCCCTTCGATGGTGCGCTCTTTATACTCGGTGTCGGTTTGCGCGGGGCAATAGGCCTCTTTGAGATCAAGCTTGTACATAGCTGTTCCCCTCTCTCACTCGGGCCAAAGCTAACACACTGTGCGCGAGAGTCATTCGCAAACTGAACTCTCGCAAATCTCGGCAATCATGCTTATGTCAAACGCAAGTAAGATAGCAGGCCAAAGACTTAGGGACCCATCCATGAGCTTCGAAAGCAAAGTACCAAGCGGGGAAGCACTCCACGCCGAGATCAACCGCCTCAAAAAGACGCGCAATGCGGTGATCCTTGCCCACTATTACCAGACCCCCGATATTCAGGACATTGCCGATTTCGTGGGCGACAGCCTCGAGTTATCGCGCAAGGCGGCGGAGACAGACGCGGATGTGATCCTGTTTTGCGGGGTCAAATTCATGGCCGAAACCGCCAAAATCCTCTCGCCAGAAAAGACCGTGATCCTGCCCGATATGGACGCAGGGTGTTCTTTGGAAGACAGCTGCCCACCCGAGAAGTTCAAGGCTTTCCGCGAAGCAAACCCCGATCACATCGCGCTCACCTACATCAATTGCTCGACCGAGGTGAAAGCATTGAGCGACATTATCGTGACCAGCTCCAGCGCTGAGACGATCCTGTCGCAAATCCCCGAGGACCAGAAGATCATCTTTGGCCCCGACCGTCACTTGGGCGGCTGGTTGTCGCGCAATTTCAACCGCGAAATGCTGCTGTGGCCGGGTGTCTGCGTGGTGCACGAGGCGTTTTCTGAAACCGAGCTTCTTAAACTCAAGGAACAGCACCCCGGCGCGCCTGTGGCCGCACACCCCGAGTGCCCGCCAGCCATCGTCGACCACGCCGATTACGTTGGTTCAACCAGCGGTATCCTAAAATTCGCGCAAAGCTTTGAAGGCGACACTCTGATCGTCGCGACCGAGCCGCACATTATGCACCAGATGGAAAAGGCGCTGCCCGAAAAAACCTTCATCGGAGCGCCGGGAGCGGACGGCAACTGCAACTGCAACATCTGCCCCTATATGGCGCTCAACACCATGGAGAAGATGTACACGGCGCTACGCGATCTGGAGCCGCGCATCGAGATGGACGAGGAGTTGCGTTTGCAAGCGAAGAAGAGCCTTGACCGTATGCTGGAGATGGCGAGCGGGACTGTAGGTCAGGGAGATTTGGGCTTTGTGAAGTTTGGGGGGAGTTGAGCCTACAAAAATGGCTTTAGCGAACTCAGGTCGGTGTGGAGCTCGCAACCAAATCTTTTCCCCAAGCCGCCCTGACGAGCCAAGTTGACGAATAGCTTCTCACCAATAATAACGTCAGAATTGGGTAAGACAGCGACATAGGAGCTCATATCGCGAAGGTCGTTCAACTGAATTTGCCTGCCCAATCGTTCGATAGAACAAGCCAACGCGATCTCAGCCTGGTAGGTCGAGACATACTGAATAATGTCTTTGAGGATTTTCGGACCGTTCTCAGTCAGCTGGTTCCAATCACGACCTGAACCTAGACATACCGAGATTATCCGGTCTTGCTCTTCGATTGCCAAAGTCGTCGCATAGACTCTCTTCTGCATACTGAAAGACTCATCTTTCAGTCTTGAGCGACGCTCGTCGAACTGACTTATCAGGCGGCCAGCCTCTCTTTCCCAGTGGCCAATTGCCATTTCACGTTCGTCACTCGGCGCGCTTGCGACCCAGTCAAACAACGCCAAAATTGGATCCGCCAACAACCCTTTGACCTGATGAGCTTCCAGTCCCATTTCAGAAATTGCGGTCTGAAAGTCCACGAAAGCTTCTAGAAAGTGACGCGACATCCACCAAAGCGGTGGAATCTGCGAGATTGAGGATGGATCATCTTGCTCGAAGAACCTCAAAATCTCGTGTCGGATCAAGAAATCTCGATTCCGAAACACTCGACCTTGGCTCAGTCGAGCTTGCACTTCTGCGATGAGCCTTCGGTGGTCATCGTTGCGCATTCGATAAGTTTCGATGAGAATACCGCTAGTCAGAGGGAATTGTAGTTGCCCTGCCTTGAGTGCTTCAATCATCGCGCATCCGATCTCATAAGTCTCCCGATTTGCACTCGGGTCCTCAAACGCATGCGCAAGGTCGATCCACTTATTCTGATCTAAGAATACTGTCTTTGGTGGCTCTAACATTCTATCTTCATAGCTTCGACGAATTGGCCCGTCCCTGAGCAACCCGCGCCACAACTAGCGCCGAGCCCAGTAGCAACATCCCCACAACGTCCAGCGCGCTGAGCACCTCGTCAAACACGAAGTAGCCGATCACCGCCGCAATCGCGGGCTGGGTCAACAGCGCCAAGCCAATAATCAGCGGCGGGAAGTGGCCTAGCGAATAGACAAGCAGCCCCTGCCCGATCAGCTGGCTTGTCACGAACAGCACGATCACCGGCGTCCAATCGGTCGGCCAGACCGGCTCTCCCAAGATGAGCGCGAGGCCCAGCAAATAGGGGCAGGCAAAGATGCTCACCCAGACGAGCAGGCTCCACGAACCGAATGCCCTGCGCTCTTTTTGAAGCGTGAGCAAATACACCGCATAGAGCAGGCCCGCCGTGATGCAGAACAGGTCGCCCACGAATGTCTGTGCGGAAATCTCCAATGACCGGCCCAGCAATATCCCCGCCCCGCCAAGCGCGCAGACGATGGCAAGCCACTCGAAACCCTTGGGCAGCATCCGAGCAACGATAAAACCCCAGAAGAGGAGGATGATCGAGCCCGCATTGCCGAACAAGGTCGCATTGCCCAGCCGCGTCATCTCGATCCCGATGTGCCAACTGGCAAGGTCGCTCGCAAAGGCGATGGAGCCAATCGCCACTACGATAAGCGTCTTTTTGGGAAGGCCGCGCATGGGCTGACCCGCCATTCGCGCAAAGAGCACCAGAAACGGCAGCGCCAAAAACAATCGCCAGAACGCCGCGCTCACCGCGCCAGTATCGGCCAGCCGCACCAACCACGGGCCCAGCGCAAGCGCAAAATTGCCCGCCAGAAGCGCCGCCAAGAGCAAAGCCGAGCGAACGGCCGAACCCTCACCCCCAACTTTCTCTTCTTGGCGTTCAACCGTTTCCATGCTTGCGCCCTAGCCCCGAAGTCTCCAAGTGAATAGCCAAATGAAACTGATCCGAAAGGAAATCCACTGATGCATGATGCTTTGTTCCAACCACTGAAGATGGGCGCGCTCGAGGCCAGAAACCGTATTTTCATGGCCCCGCTCACCCGTGGCCGCGCGGCTGATCCGATGTTTGTGCCCAATGAAATGATGGGCACCTATTACCGTCAGCGCGCAGGCGCAGGGATGATCCTGACCGAGGCGACTGGCATTTCCACCGAAGGGCTTGGCTGGCCATCGGCCCCCGGTATCTGGAGCGATGAGCAGACCGAGGCGTGGAAGCCTATTGTCGAAGGCGTGCATGAAGAAGGCGGCCTGATCGCGATGCAATTGTGGCATATGGGCCGGATTGTCTCGTCTTACTTCCTGGACGGCGAACGCCCCTTCTCGGCCAGCGAAACCAAGGCTCCTGGCGAAGCACACACGCCGGTAGGACGCCAAGAATACGATGTCGCCCGCGCTATGACCAAGGACGATATCAACCGCACCCTAGACCACTATCAACGCGCCGCTGAAAACGCGAAGAAGGCTGGTTTCGACAGCGTTCAATTGCATGGTGCGAACGGCTATCTGATCGACCAATTCTTGCGCGATAAGACCAATCTTCGCGAAGACGAATATGGCGGAAGCCCTGAAAACCGCACCCGCTTTATGCGCGAGGTTCTGGAGCGGCTTGTAGATGTGTGGGGCGCGGATCGTGTTGGCATCCGCCTCTCGCCCAATGGCGACAGCCAAGGGACCGATGACAGCAACCCGCCCGCGACTTTTGGCGCGGCGACCAAAGTGATCGAAGAGCTGGGTCTTGCCTATCTCGAACTGCGCCAACCGGGGCCCGACGGCACCTTTGGCCAAACCGATGTGCCCAAGCAGGATGCGCTCATCCGTGGCCTTTACTCCGGCGCGTTGATTCTGAACTCCGACTACACCGCGCAAGAAGCCGACGATGATGTGACCAGTGGCCGCTGTGATGCGGTGAGCTTTGGCCGTCCGTATATCTCTAACCCGGACCTCGAAAAACGGATCGCGGCAGGGGCCGACTTCAACCCGAACAAGGACGTGCCCAAAAGCTGGTACTTCCCAATTCCCGACGGATACATCGACTATCCCACATTGGAAGAAGAACAGGCTGCAAACGCCGCGTAAGCCTGGCGTAACGCATTGAATAAGCCGGGCTATCGAAAGGTGGCCCGGCTTATTGTATATCTTCCTCTGACGTTTCGGGTTCAGGACCCGCAGGTCCTGCGGTCACAGGGCCGTCGGGTTCAGGCACATCCGCCCCATCCCCCTGTTCAGTGGATACAGCCGCGCCATCACCGGATGATGCGCTCGGAGAACGCTCGGCTGGGGGCGATGTCGAGGTCAGCTCTTCCAACGGGATCATTTCGTCGCTGATCGTGCCGCCCAAAACTTCGCCAGCGGCCTCCCCGCCGGTTTCGCTGCCGACCGATTCCGGCGCCTCTTCCTCGCACGCGGCCACAACCAAAAGCGGGGCTACCAACATTAAACGCTTAGAAATTCTCATTTTTGACATGCCTTCTGGCTAGCTCTTTGGCGGGCCGCCTCAAGCGTGCCCAAAAATCCGTCGGCGCGCTGCATCAATGCCTCGTCCCATTCCATGGCGGAGACATTCTTGCCCAGCCGCGCAAGGCTGGTGACGCCAAATTCGTCAATCCCGCAAGGGACGATGCCGCCAAAGTGCGACAAGTCCGGGTCAAGGTTCACTGAAAAACCGTGCATCGTAACCCAGCGGCGAACGCGCACACCAATCGCGCCGATTTTGGCCTCGCGCCCGTCAATATCCTTGCACCAGATCCCGACGCGCCCCTCAGCTCGCCACGCGTCAACTCCGAAATCCGACAGCGTATCGATCACCCAGCCCTCAATCGCATGGACAAAACAGCGTACGTCTTTGCCGCGTTTATTGAGGTCGAGCAGAAGATAGCCGACTCGCTGCCCCGGCCCGTGATAGGTGTAGCGCCCGCCGCGCCCTGTCTCGACCACGTCAAAACGCGGGTCTGTGAGCTCTGCGGGATCAGCGGATGTCCCCGCTGTATAGACAGGCGGGTGTTCCAGCAGCCAGACCTGCTCCACCGCCTCGCCCGCTACAATAGCGGCGTTGCGCGCCTCCATCGCTTCCAATGCCTCGCGGTAAGGCACGAGCGCGGTTTCACGCCGCCAATCAAGAGCGGTAGCGCCAAAGTCTTGGGGCAAAATCTGTGCATGGCTTGCCATTGCTCCGGCGTGGGGCCAATGCTGCTCAAAATCAAGAAACAATGCGCAAGTTTTGCGTACTGAGGGATAGCAATGAACTTTGACATGAATAGCTGTTGGTCGCGCGCTGTTGAGCTGATCCAGGCGAATTTTCAATTGCTTCTTATTGTCGCAGCGGTCTTTTTGCTGCTGCCCAATGTCGCGATTTATATGCTGGTCCCCAACATGCAGGCGTTGGTTGACCCCATGGCGGACCCTGATGTGGTGGCCGCGCAAATGGAAGGTTTGATCGGGCCATTGATTGGCGGCGGGTTGTTCTCGTTGGCGTTTCAACTGGCAGGGTATTCGGCAATGGTTGCATTGATGGGCGACAACCGCCCCACCGTTGGCCAAGCCTTGGGCACAGGGGCCAAGACCGTGCCAAGCCTGTTTGCCGTTACCCTATTGTTTTTTGTCATGTATTTCTTGGGCGCGATGGTGATTATCGTGCCAATCTCGCTTCTGGCAGGGCTTGCCGGGTCTGCGGTGTTCGGGATTATCGGGGTTATCCCGGTTGTGCTTTTCGTCGCATGGCTTGCGGGCCGCGTATGCATGGCGATGCCTGTCATGGTTCTGGAGGGCACTCTTAACCCGATCACCGCGATCACCAGAAGTTTTGCCCTGACCAAGCCAAAGCAATGGCCGATCATCGGGTTTTGGGCGATCATCATCATTGTGATGATCGTGGCCAGCCTGATTTTCACAGGTGTATTTGGCGTCATCGCAGCGCTTGCCGGGACGGGGCTTGTCTCTGCCATGATCCTTGGCCTTGCGAGCGGTTTTACCGGCATGGTTTACGGCATGGTTTTGTGCGGTATCGCAGTGGCAATGTACGGCCAATTGGCAGGTCCAAGCGAAGCCGCGATCGAGGACACGTTCGGGTAAGGGCAAAGGCGCGCCTTGAAAAGCGCGCTTTAGAACGTCGGCGGATCAATCACTGATTGATCACCGCGCCCCACTGGCCTAGCGGCATTGCCAATGTCCCAAACCCAGCCTCCACCTCAAAGCAGCGCTTTACCGCCTGCCGATCACACCCAAGGTCATAGCGCCATTTCCAACGGGCGCATGGCGCTATTGTTTATGGTCATGCTGGTTGCGGCGGCTGGCAACACGGCAATGCATTCGGTCATGCCTTCGGTGGGTACGGCTCTCAAAATCGATGATGTCTGGATCAGCCTTGCTTATTCATGGTCGGCTTTGCTGTGGGTGGCGTGCGCGCCCATCTGGGCGCGGCGTTCCGATAAACGCGGGCGCAAGGCGATGATGGCGCTGGGGCTGATCGGGTTTATCGCCTCGATGTCGCTGTGTGCCGCTGTCCTTTGGGCAGGGCTTTCCGGCTGGCTTGCAGGCACTTGGACGCTTATCCTGTTTGCCATCGCCCGCAGCGCCTATGGCGGATTTGGCAGCGCGGCCCCGCCAGCCGTGCAAGCCTATGTCGCCGCGCGCACCCCGCGCTCTGAACGCACCAAAGCGCTGTCGCTTGTCGCTTCAAGCTTTGGCCTTGGCACAGTGGTGGGTCCCGTCCTTGCCCCGCTGATGATCGTGCCCTTCTTTGGCATTGGGCTGACGGGTCCGTTCTGGTTCTTCACTCTGGTGGGCATCATTGTGCTCATCCTTGTGCGCCTTCGCCTGCCCAATGATGAGCCGCAGTTTGCCGCGCGCGGGAAAACCTTTGGCGATCCAGGGGCCGGGGTAAACGATTCCGATGCGATGAACGAACGCGATAAAGACGATCAGGAGGACGATGAAGAGGAAAGCGACCCCGCGCTTCCGCAAGGCGATCAGGCTCGCCTCAAATGGTTTGAACCGCGCCTTCGCCATTGGGTCATCGCCAGCCTTTTTGGCGGTCATGCGCAGGCGATGATCATGGGGATTGTTGGGTTTCTTGTGCTCGACCGCCTGGACCTGCGCGATAACCTGACCGAAGGAACAAGCTTGGTAAGCCTTGTTCTGGTGTTTGGAGCGCTTGCGACCTTGCTTGCGCAATGGGGCATTATCCCGCGTTTCCAGATTGGGCCGCGTGCTGCCACCTTGTGGGGATTGGTCGTCGCAGCTTTTGGCACAGCTATTCTGGGCGTTGCAGATACGGTGCTGACGCTGTCTCTGGGCTTTGCCATTGCCTCGCTTGGCTTTGGATTGTTTCGCCCCGGCACCACCGCAGGCACATCGCTGGCGGTCACGCGCGCTGAACAAGGGCAGGCATCCGGCATTGTCGCAAGCGTTGCAGGCGCAAGCTTCATCTATGCGCCCGGCCTTGGCGTGTGGCTTTATTCTATCAACGACTGGCTCGGCTTTGGTGCGATCATCGCGGTCTGCCTTGGCGTTGCGCTGGTGAGCTGGCTCAACCTTGCGCGCGATGAAGTGCTGACCACAGACCGCTGAGTGTGAGGTCAACGGATAGCCGCTAAAGCAGCTTCAGCACCTCTTCTTGCGGTCGGCAAATCGCAACGCCCTTGTCGGTTTCCACCAAAGGACGCTCGATAAAGATGGGGTCCGCTGCCATCGCATCCAGAACCGCGTCAGCATCCGCATCAGGCAGCCCGCGTTCTGTCGCATCGGTTCCGCGAATACGAAGGCCCTGATTGGGGGTGATCCCGGCGTCCTTGTAAAGCTGCGCAAGTTTTTCGCGGGTGGGAGGCTGTTTCAGATATTCAACCACGGTCAATTCCACATCATCGCGTTCTTCCAATATGGCGAGCGTTTTGCGCGAAGTGCCGCATTTCGGATTGTGCCAGATGGTCGCTTTCATGCCGTTGTATTCCTCAGTTTTTGATCAGCGCGCCCATAGCTTCGACGGGGCAAATTTGCCACAGGAATAGAATATGCGAATTATTCGCAATATTTGTCTTGCAGTTGCGAATGGCTTGCAATAGCAGAGTGGCCGGACATCATTCTAGGGGAATATCTTGACTACTCATCTCGCCCGCACCGCGCTTCTTATTGGCTGTGCCGCAATCGCGTTTCCTGCCGCTGCTGAGACAAAAACCGAATCAGATGCTGGACGCAATGCTCCGCTGATCACTGACGCAGGACCGATCATGGAAACGCAGGGCAATGACATCCTTGTAACCGGCGACATCCTCCAATCCTCTGCCGTCAATTCGGTCAAGACACCGACCCCGATTATCGACGTGCCGCAAAGCCTGTCGATCACAACTGAACAGCAGATTCAGGATCGCGGCTGGGTCAGCATTGGCGAGATCATCGACTACACGCCCGGCGTAAACACATCTCAGGGCGAAGGGCACCGCGACGCAATCGTCTTTCGCGGCGTTCGCTCCACAGCCGACTTCTTCATCGATGGCGCGCGCGATGACGTGCAATACTATCGCAGCCTCTATAATATCGAGCAGGTCGAAATCCTGCGAGGTCCCAACGCTTTGCTGTTCGGTCGCGGCGGTGCAGGCGGCGTTCTCAACCGTGTGACCAAGAAAGGCGAATTCAACACCAACTTTGCCGGTGGCCAGGTCGCGGTCGACACCTTTGGCGAATTCAGCGTCTTTGCCGACTTCAACCTTTCATCCTCCGATACGGCCGCCTTCCGCCTTAACGCGGCCTATGAAAGCCTCAACAACCACCGCGATTTGTATGATGGCGAACGGATCGGGATTAACCCAACAGCGCGTTTTGCCTTGGGCGAAGACACCATTGTCGATGTGGCGTATGAATATGCCAACCACCGCCGTTTTGTGGATCGCGGAATTCCCACCGGCGCAGATGGCCGCCCGGTCGAAGCGCTTGACCGTGTGACCTTTGGCACGCAGCAAGAAAACTTCAACGATCTGGAAGCGCATATCTTACGCGCCAATGTCGCCCACAATTTTTCCGACAATTGGAAAGGCGTCTTCAACGCGTTCTATGGCGACTTTGACAAAGTGTATTCGAACTTCTTCAACTCTGACTATGACCCGGCCACCAACCGGATCGAGCTTGATGGATATATCGACAGCACCTTTCGCGAGAACCTGATCCTGTCGGGCAATCTGATCGGCGAATTTGAAACCGGCTCGCTTGCGCACACGCTTTTGATCGGCGGGGAATACATCAACACATCGTCAGATCAGGACCGCTTCAATTCGCGCTTTGACACATCTGTCCAGGACGCAGCCAATGGCGTGGTTGACCCCTTCTTTGGCGCAGCGCGCTCCGATCTGGCGATCTTCTTTGCCAACCGCCCGCTTGCCCTTCGCGCAAACACCGGCACACTTGCCGACGGGCGCACCACGACCAATGATTTCACCACCGACCTCAATGATTTTACACAGGTCGATATCGACGTTGTCTCGCTCTACATTCAAGATGAGATCGAGATTACCGACTGGCTGAACGTGATTGTGGGCGGGCGCTTCGACAGCTTTGACATCACCGTCAACAATGTCCCCGCAGCCGAAATCCGCACCCGCAAGGATGAAGAGTTTTCGCCGCGCGGTGGTATCATCCTCAAACCGCAAGAAAACATCTCGATTTACGCCAGCTATTCGGAAAGCTTCCTGCCGCGTTCAGGCGAGCAGTTTACCGATATTAATGGCGCCAACAATGCACTTGATCCCGACCGGTTTGAAAACCTTGAAGCAGGCGTCAAATGGGATTTTGCGAACGACCTTAGCCTGACAGCGGCGATTTTCGAGATCCGCCAAAGCTCACCTCAGCCCAATGACAATGACGCGGCAACGCTCGATATAATTGACAGCGAAATCCAAGGGTTTGAATTGCAATTGCAAGGCGAAGTGCTGCCCGGCTGGACGGTGATTGCGGGATATTCCTATCTCGATGGCGAACAGGTGGACCGCCTTGGCCCAACCGACCTTCGCCCGCGTGAATTGCCGGAAAACACGTTCTCAATCTGGAACCAGGTGGAAGTCACTGAGCGCTTTGGCATCGGGCTTGGCCTGACGCATCAGGACGAAAGCTTCGTCAACAATGGCAACACCGCCGTTCTGCCCGCATATACGCGAATTGACGCCGCCGCATTTTATGATGTGAGCGACAATGTGCGCGTGCAGGTCAATATCGAGAACCTGACTGACACAACATATTTCCCCAATTCACATTCGACACACGAAGTAACCGTCGGCGCGCCGCTCAATGCACGCTTCGCGATTACGGGACGTTTTTAAGGATCAGAGACTAGGCTCAGGGTTCTTCGGAACTCGGAGCCACTCTGAGCGCTGGAACAGCTTGCGCTGCGTCGTCTGCGTCAATCGCAGGCGCGGGCGCTGCGCTGATGCTTTCCTGGCGCTGTGTCACGCGCCCTGCACGCTCAATCGCGCTGACAAGGCGCGGATATACGCCGCAGCGGCAATCATTGGGGATCGCCTCTTCGATTTCAGCCCGGCTGGGCGCGGGGTTTCGGGTGAGGAGGCCCGCACCTGCCATCACAATGCCCGGCGTGCAAAATCCGCATTGTATCGCTTGCTCTGCCACCATGGCCTGCTGCACCGGGTGAGCCCGGTCACGCGACAGTCCTTCGATCGTGGTGATAAAGCGCCCTTCCGCCTCTGCCAGAGTAATCCGGCAAGAGCGAAGCGCGGCCCCATCGACCAAAACGGTACACGCCCCGCATTCACACGTCGCCCCGCCGCCACCGTTCTTGGTGCCAGTCAGGTTCGCCGCCTCGCGCAGCGCGAAGAGCAATGGCATATCCGGGTCGAGATCAAACTCAACCGGACGCCCGTTCACTGTCATCCTAGGCATGATTGACCATCAAGGCGATTTACCATCGAGGTGAATGGAATGAGAAAAATGTGAACGCGCAGCCCGCCTTAATGGCGCCAGCTGTCGTCGATCTTGTCGATGCGGCGCTTCCACGCTTCAAAGTCGAAGACGCCTGCCCCGCCCTGGCTGGCCATGACTGAAAGATCGCGCTGGTGGACGTCGATCACCTCTTGCGGCACAACCTGCGGCTCGCCTTGGGAAAGGGTTGCAACCTGAATTTCGCAGGCGCGTTGCAGCGCCCACATCTTCACAAACATGCCCTGAATGGTGCCGTCCATGACAACCGGGCCATGATTGCGCAGCATCAAAATGGTGTGGTTGCCAAGGTTTTGCACCAAACGGTCGCCTTCTTCGGCGCGCACCGTCACGCCTTCAAAGTCGTGATAGCCGATCTGGTCCTGGAAATTGCAGGCGTAAAAGCTGATCGGGCGAAGGCCTTCCTTGTGGCTGCAAACCGCCATGGTTGCGGTCGTGTGCACGTGGCAAATCGCATCAGCGCGCCCGCCCAAATGTTTGTGAAAATGCGCGTGCTGGGTGAAGCCCGCTTTGTTCACCATGTATGGCGAACCGCCCACATTGTTGCCCTCGACATCGATCTTCACAAGGTTCGATGCGGTCACTTCGTCATAAAGAAGCCCAAACGGGTTGATGAGGAAGGTGTCCTCTTCGCCCGGCACTTTCAAAGAGATGTGGTTGTAGATCGATTCGCCCCAACCCATGTGGTCGAAAATCCGGTAGCATGCGGCCAGATCAAGGCGCGCCTGCCATTCTTCCTTGCTCACTTGTCCCTCTAAGCTCTCAGAAGGCTTCAGTTGGGTTGCCATGGAACTATCCCTTTCTCAAATATCTTTGGTGCCCTTATCGCACTAATCTGCCCATCGCGGCAAGCATCTCTGCGCATAGGCGGGTACCTGCTGTTTTGGCCTGCCGTTGGAAGTTCACAAGGCCTTGTTTGAAAAGCGCGAAGGTGAATTGCTTTGCGCCAACGTGTTTGGCCGGATAAGCCCGCGCCTTCCATGAGCAAATCCGCCTCTGCCCCATCATCAGATACATCTGCAAAGCTCGCCACAGGCAGCGTGATCGGGCACCTGATCGGGCAAACTCTGCCTGCGATCATCGGTGTCTCGGCGATCATGTCAATCGGGCTGGTGGATGCCTATTTCATCGGCCAGTTGGGTTCCGATGCGCTGGCTGCGATTTCGTTCATTTTCCCTATCACCGTCGCGCTTTCTTCCATCGGTGTGGGGGTAATGGTCGGGATCAATTCGGTCGTTGCAAGAGCCCTTGGCGAAGGGGATTTTGAACGCTGCGCACGGCGGGCGAATTTTGGGCTGATCTTTGCGGTTCTGATCGGTGTCGTCATGGGCCTGGTGCTTTTTGCCCTGCTTGATCCGCTGTTTGCGCTTATGAATGCCCCCGATCATCTGCGGCCTCTCATCCTTGAATATATGCAACCCTATGCGATTGGCTTTCCGCTGGTCCTTGCAATAATGGGTTTTAACGGCGTGCTTCGCGGTCAGGGCGAAGCGAAGAAAACCAGCATTGTCTCGGTCAGCTATGCAGCGGCCAATTGGGTGCTCGACCCCCTTCTCATCACCGGCGCATTTGGGTTCGAAGGTTATGGAATTGTCGGCGCCGCCTATGCGACGATCATCGGATACTTGATCGGCGTTGTGGTGGCGTTCGTGTTGCTTCGCCAGACTGACCTGCCGTTTGACCCATCGCTTATCCGCGAGGGAAGCTGGGTTGATCCAGCGGTATCGATCTTGCGCGTGGCAGGCCCTGCCGCCTTCTCCAATTCGATCAACCCGATTGGCCTTTCGGTCCTCACTGCCGTAATCGCGACCCAGGGCGAAGCGGCGGTCGCAGCCTTTGGCGCAGCGGGACGTTTGCAGGGAATTGCGACTGTCCCGTTGCTCGCATTGTCGGGATCAATCGGGGCGATCGTGGGCCAGAACTGGGGCGCGCGCGAATATGGCCGCGCCCGAAAATCCGCGCTTTATGCCTTTGGCTTTTGTCTTGTCTGGGGCCTTGCGCTTGTCGCTGTCACAGTACCGATGGCTGAATGGTTTGCAGGCTTCTTTAGCCAAGACCCAAAAATCATTGAGCAGTTCGCGCTCTATATCCAGATCGCTGCGTGGGGATATGCAGGCTTTGGCGTTTTGATCGTTTCAAACGGCATTCTCAATGCGATCGACAGGGCCTCTTTTGCGCTGAGCCAATCGGCGGCCCGTGTTTTCCTCGTCATGCTGCCCTTTGCATGGGTGTTCCTTGCCAGTTGGGGCAGCGCTGCTGTCTATTCCGCTGAACTTGCTGCCAATATTTTCGGCGGCCTGACCGGCGGCGCGCTTGCCTATTGGTTGCTTGCGAAAAGAGCGCCCGACAAACACAGCAGTTGATGCGAAAGCCACTGCATCACGCAGGTAACGATAAGTCCCGCAAGATAGGCAATCGTTAACCATCCCCGTTCATAAGCGACCTCCGAAGTGACATCTCTTTACAGGTGACACCCCAATAAAAGCGGTTCGGCAACGAACAAAGGGCACGCGCAATATGGACGACCTGCTGGCGGATTTCGTCGCAGAAACACGCGAAATGCTGGAGGCAAGCGCAGGCGAAATTGTCGCTTGGGAGGCCAATCCAGCAGATAGCGCGCGTCTCGACACCATTTTCCGCTTTGTCCATACGGTCAAAGGCAATTGCGGCTTTTTCGATCTTCCCCGGCTCGCCACGCTCAGCCACGCCGCTGAAGATGCGCTGTCTGATTGCCGCTCGGGTAAGCGCCAGCCCGATCAACGACTTGTCACCGCCGTCTTGGCCATCATCGACCGGATTGTCGTCATGGTCGATGCAATTGATGCAGGTGAAGACCTTCCCAATGGCGGGGATGAAGCGCTGATCGCAGCGCTTGAAGCGGACGGTGTGCAAAATGCGGACGCAACCGCGGCTGCAAACACGTTTTCCCAAAGCAACACGGCTGAAGATAAGGGCCCTGCACAAAACACGAAGAGAGCCGATGGTGTCGGGGGCCAGCGCTCTATTCGCCTGCCTGTCGATCTGCTTGACCGGGTGATGAGCGGCGTTTCCGATATGGTTCTGGCCCGCAACGATCTGGCCCACCGCCTGCGCCAAGCCGGCACTCAGCCCATGATCGACGGCCCTTTTGAGCGGCTGACAGCGATCCTTTCCGATGTTCGCGATGCCATCACGCGGATGCGGATGCAGCGCATAGAAACCTTGTTCAACGCATTCCCCCGGCTTGTCCGCGACCTTTCCAATGATCTTGGCAAACAGGTGATGATCGATCTGGAAGGCGGCGATGTTGAGCTTGACCGCGAGATGATCGAGACGATCCGCGATCCGCTCACGCACATCATCCGCAATTCCATCGACCACGGCATCGAACCACCGTCTGAACGCCTTTCCCTTGGTAAACCTGAGATCGGGTTTTTGTCGATCACTGCGCGCCAATCAGGAAATATGATCCTGGTTGTGGTCAGCGATGATGGACGCGGCCTTTGCGAAGACAATATCGCAGATAAAGCCGTCGCAACCGGCCTGATCACCAAAGCTCAGCGAGCCGCAATGAACCGCGATGCGATTTTACAGCTCGTCTTTCAGCCGGGCTTTTCAACCGCAGAAACAGTCAGCAATATCTCAGGACGCGGGGTTGGCCTTGATGTGGTGCGCCAGAATCTGGGACGTGTTGGTGGCACCATATCGGTCAAATCAACCAAAGGCGTTGGCTCGCAGTTTACCCTGCAAATCCCTTTGACACTCAGCATTATCGCCGGGCTTACCGTGGAGACCAGCGGCCAGCGTTTTGCCATACCGCAAAGCTATATCGACGAAATCATACACTCCTCATCAAAGGCGCTCGATTTCACTCGGGTGGGCGAAACCGCGCTTGTCACGTTCAGAGGCAAGCGCGTGCCATGCCTCCACCTGCACAAAGTTCTTGGCCTTCCCCCAAGCACGGTGGCTGAAAGCGAACACACGATGGTCATGCTTCGGCTGGCGAATGGGGATTTGTTTGCCCTTGCGGTCGATGGGATCCATTCCCACGGCGATATCGTGGTGAAACCTCTTGCGCCTGCAGTGATGAAAGCGGGCGTTTATGCTGGCTCCACCCTGCTTGATGACGGTCAGCCCGTCTTGCTGCTTGATGTGACCAACATTGCCTCAGAGCAGAAAATCACCTCCGACCTCAGCAGCAGTGTTCTGCAAAGCGAGGGTGATTTTGCTGAGGCACAATTGGGTCAAGCAGGCCGCGCTATGCTTTTCAAAGACTTCGAAGGCCGCCGATGCGCTGTCCGTTTGGAGCTTGTTCAACGCATCGAGACCATCGCGATGGACGCGGTTGACCGCACCGGCACCCAAATGCGCGCTATTCTCGATGGGCAAATCCTGCCTTTGGCTGGACTTCCCAAAGACCCGATTGAGCTTCAAAAACTACGCCTGCTGCACCTCAACGATGGCACGATGCAATTGCTTTACGCTGTGCGCGCGGTCGAAGAGGCGATTGACCTTAGTGGCGATCTTAAGCCGGTAAGAGACGAGCAATCGGTCGAGGCTGTGATCCTGGTAGGGGACAAAGCCACGGGTGAAAAAACCGTCAGACTACTTGACGGGCACGACTTGTTCGCCCGCTTTGGTGAAGCGCCTGAGAGCGCGGCAAAGCCGGTCTGCCGCATACCCGATGGCGATTGGGCACGCACCGTTCTTGCGCCGTTAGTTGTATCAGCGGGATACGATGTCGCATCCGATAGCGATGCTGTGGAAGACGTTGCGATCTACTTTGAAGATCAAGCCGAACCCTCAGGCGATCCGGGCACCGCATCAACCACTCCTGTTGTACGCCTTCGCGATGCGCCAGAGGCCAGCGGGGATGCAGACACCGTCTACAAATATGACCGAGAAGGCCTGATCAAGGCGCTTCGTAAAGTTCGACGCGCAGGAGGGACCGCCACATGAATTCGCTCCTTGTCATGGCGCTTATCGCAGGGCGCCGCTGTGCATTTCTAGCGCCAGAGGTGCAGTCTGTGATCGAGATCGCGGCGGTCACCCCAATCCCGCGCACGCCCAGTTACATCACCGGCCTTACCGCTCTGCGAAGCCAGGCATTGACGGTATTGGATTGCCGGACCGCGATGGGTTTTGACGCAGACAACTTTGCAACCGATCACCGCGCTATCGTGGCCAGCTTTCATGGAGACGCTTACGCTTTAAGAGTGGATGCAATCGAGGATATTTGCACCGCCATGAGCGAACCCGCATCCGTTCCGGGTGGGTTTGGCAAACGGTGGTCGCGTGTTTCCAAAGGCTTGATCGAAACTCGGGTGGGGCCTGCACTCTTGCTAAATCTTGAAAAAATAGTCGACGGGCACGCAGCAAACGACATGGCCGCTTAATTCAATGCTTACCTTATCGGCATACCGATAAGGGTTCTGGCTTCGGGGAATAATAATGAAAACCTGCCTTGTTGTTGATGATTCTAAAGTGATCCGAAAGGTTTCGAGGCACATCCTTGAAACCTTGGGATTTACTGTGGGTGAGGCCGAAAACGGTCAATTGGGTCTGGATGCGTGTGACAAGGCGATGCCTGACGTCATTCTGCTGGATTGGAATATGCCGGTAATGACCGGGATCGAGTTCATCACTCACCTTCGCAAAAGGGATGGCGGGGATAAGCCGAAGGTGGTCTTTTGCACCACGGAAAACGATGTTTCCCATATCCGCGAAGCGATCAGCGCTGGTGCTGACGAATATGTAATGAAACCTTTCGACCACGAAACGCTTCAGATCAAACTCCAGCTTGTTGGCTTTGCATGAACATCCCGCCCAGCCCTCCTTTCGGGAAGGCAGGTTCTAAGCCTTCGTCAACGGCTCCTGCCTCACCTCGAATCCAGAGCCGCATTCAGCGTCTTGCTGAGGGTAAGGCGGGTTCGCTCATCCGAGTGATGATCGTCGACGATTCGCTGACGGTGCGCACAATTTTCCGCCGCATGGTGGAAGGCGATCCCTCAATGGAAATCGCAGGAACGGCAAGCAGCGCCGAGCGTGCCATCGCGCAAATCAAAAAAGAGCCAGCCGACGTCGTCCTGCTTGATCTGGAGATGCCGGGCATTGGCGGGCTCAAAGCGTTGCCGGACCTTCTTGCAGCAGCTCCGGGCGTTCAAGTTCTGGTGGTGTCCTCGCTCACCCAAGATGGCGCAGAGGCAACGGTTGAAGCGCTTTCAAACGGGGCAGCAGACACCTTGCAAAAACCGCGTCCCGGCGGCTTTACTGAAGACTATCGCAGCCAGCTCCTGAGCAAAATTCGCGCGCTTGGTTCTGACGGGACTGATGCGGCATCATCCGCTGAACAAATGGGCGCACTGGCTGGGACAGCATTGGACGCACAGGCCACATCGGGCTCTATCACGCCAGCTCTTAAGACCCCGAGGCTCAAACGGCCTGACGTGATCGCTATTGGAGCCTCTACCGGGGGCATCCACGCGATCAACCTCATGCTGCGAGAGCTTTCTCCTTCATGCACCTTGCCCATCTTGATCACTCAGCATCTTCCGAGCAATTTCATTCCGGTTTTCGCCCGCCAGATCGAAGTTGCGAGCGGGCGACCGACCAAGATTGCCGAAGATGGAACCGAGATACGCGGGGGCGAAATCGCTATTGCGACCGGTCATGGCCATATGCGCGTGTCCCGCCTTTCTGACCGCCTGGTCGCTCGCACCTCTGCTGAGCCAGCGGTGAGCGGCTGCTTGCCGTCAGTTGACCCAATGCTCAAAAGCCTGGCGGAGGCCTGCGAGGGCCGCGTTCTTGCCATTATCTTGTCGGGCATGGGCCGCGATGGATTCCACGGCGCGCAAAGTCTGGTCGAGGCAGGTGGCTCCATCTGGGCACAAAGCGCAGAAACGTGTGCGGTCTGGGGAATGCCGGGCGCAGTCACAAAAGCAGGCCTCACAAGCTTTGTCGCTACGCCTCAAGGCTTGGGCCAGGCAATCATGGCAAGGCTTGCCGACAAAGCGGTGCCCCGCGGCGGAGTTCCTGCCGCGTAACCCGCGGCGATTTGCTCATGGAATTTAGCCAAGCCTCCTACAAGATCATCTCTGATCTTTTGGCCCAGCGGACCGGGCAACAGTTGACCGATAGCCGCAAATGGCGCCTTGAATCGGCGCTCTCAGGCGTTTTTCGGCGGCACGGCATTGCCAATATCGATCAGCTTGTGTGCCTGCTTGGTGCCGCTTCCCAGCCATCCCAGTACAACGATCTGGCGGATGAAATCGTCGAGGCGCTTCTCAATAACGAAACCTATTTCTTCCGCGACAAGCCCACATTTGATCAGATCCCGTTGGAGGTTTTACCCGAATTGAAAAAGCGCCGCCAACGCGAGCGGCGTCTTTCAATTTGGTGCGCGGGATGTTCAACCGGCCAAGAGGTCCACAGCCTTGGAATGCTGTTTGAAGAGCAAAAAGGTCTGTGGGCTGGCTGGAACATTGAAATCCTGGGAACTGACATTTCCAACAAGGCGATTCAGGTCGCCCGCAAAGGTCTATACACCCAATTCGAAATTCAGCGCGGCCTTGGTGTGTCGGCAATGCTCAGCTATTTCGATGAGGCAGCAGGTGGTTGGCAGATGCGCGAGAATGCACGCCGGCATAGCCGATTTGAAGAGCACAATATCCTTACGCAAAGCCCGGGTCGGGGGCGATTTGATCTCATCTTATGTCGCAATGTTCTGCTCTATTTCGGTAGCGAGAAACGCGCGCTTGCGTTCCAGCGGCTTTCCAATGCGCTTGCCAATGACGGATTTCTTATGCTGGGCGCTGGCGAAACCGTGTCGCCGCACACCGATGCGTTCATCCCCTCGGGCAAACGCGCCAGCATTTTCGAACTGCGCAGCTCCATCCAGGGGGCCGAGCCCACCGCCCAATTTGCATAGATGCAAGTAAGTAGATGCACATAGGCCGTGATTCTAAGTCTTACGCCCGCATTGCGTAGCTCAAACAGGCCCACATTTTACCGGGCGTTAGCCATTCATCTTTAGCGTGAACTGCTGGCGATCAGGAATGATCGCGCCTCTAAGGGAAGCTGAGTGCCTCAACCATCCAAACCACTGCGTTTGACCCCAACAGGATTGGTGCTGCTTCCGCTCGCCACCGTCTCATTGGTGGTTTCGGCAATCGCTTTGGTGGTTATTGCAAGCGAGAAGCTGTCATTAATTGACACAAGCCTTTTGCTGATCGCAGGAGCCTTCCTTTACGCAGCAACAGTCTTTTTCCTGAGCCGCAGCGGCGTTGCCAATGTCCGCGAATTGGAGCGATTGGGACGCAGAGATACCCTCACAAACCTCCCCAATCGCAGCGCTTTACGAAGAGATATCGCCAATCTTGCCCAAAGCGGTGAGGAGGTTGCTCTGGCGGTATTCGACCTTGACGGGTTCAAGCTCATCAATGATCGTTTCGGCCACGAAGAAGGCGATGAATTGATCAAGCAATACGCTGTGCTTATGCAGGAATTGATTGGCGATGAGGCGCGCTGTTATCGCCTTGGCGGTGATGAATTTGCAAGCCTCGCCAGCGGCCCCCTGGCAGGCACAATCCTCGAAGGTCTGTGCCGCAAAATACTTGATCGGCTTCAAGCGCCCATTGGCGTTGGCGAGCGGGAACTGGCGATTGGCGCAAGTGTCGGCCTTGCCACAATCACCACTGATTTCAGCCTTGATCCAGCAGAGTTGATGCGCCGGGCGGATGTGGCGATGTATATGTCAAAGCGCAGCGGCAAAATGCGCTGCACCTGGTTCAATTCAAGCTTCGACAAACGCCGCGAAATCGTTCGCGATCTCGAAGATGGCTTGCGCGAAGGCTTGAAAAAGGGCGAGTTTGAGCTTGCCTACCAACCCCTGGTAGATGCTCAAGATGGCCGCATCGTCGCGGTTGAAGCTTTGCTGCGCTGGAACCGGTCTGACGGGAAGCCAATCGGCCCCAATGTGTTTATTCCGGTGGCTGAAGAAGCAGGGATCATCAACTCAATCGGCCTTTGGGTCTTGCAAGAAGCCATGACCATGGCGCGCGGTTGGCCCGGGATCACCTTGTCGGTCAACATATCCGCTGCGCAATTGCGCAATTCCGAATTTGCAATCAATCTTGGCGAGATACTCGAAGAAACCAGCTTTCCTCCGCACATGCTCGAGCTGGAGGTGACCGAAACCTATCTTGTGCTCGACCCCCATGTCGCTGAACGCACTTTGGATGTGATCCGCAAATTCGGGGTCAGGATTTCGCTCGATGATTTTGGCACAGGCTACGCTTCGATTGGATTTTTGCGCCGGTTCCGGTTCGATAAACTGAAGCTTGATCGAAGCCTTGTGGTTCAGGCCTCCCTTGACGAAGGAAGCCGTGCGATGATGCTATCGAGCATTGCGGTCGCCCGTGCGCTTCAGATGGACGTGACCGCTGAAGGTGTTGAAACCAACGATCAGGCTGATCTGGTGCGCTTGGCAGGGTGCGATCAAATTCAGGGGTGGCTTTATTACAAGCCTATGCCTGCAGCGCAGATCGATGCTCTGATTGATCGCCAAACCGCACAAAGCGACAATGAGACAGAGATGCGTTTGGAAGACTCGCTGCCCTGCGCAAATCGCGAGCCCACGCAATGAGCGCATTGCAAGAAATCGCAATTGACCTTGAGGCCAGCCGGGCAGCCGATCCAAAGCGAGCAGACGGCGGCCTGCAAACAGGTGAAGGAGGTGTCCTGGAATGGCTCAAAGGTCTCTCCATTGGTCGCAAAATCACATTGTTTTTCAGCGTCAATTTGGCGCTTGCGCTTCTCGGCGGTGTCGTTTTCATTTTCGCTTTTGTTGAGCTCAACAAGCAAACGCAGCAGACAACCAACTCGCATCGGAGCGCCTTTTTGGCGGAGCGTGTTGTGGCCGACCTGACCGAGGCCGAGCATCAGATAAATAATCTTGTCAAAGCAGGCGATCCAACGACTGGCGCAGTGGCTCTGTCACGGCTTGATAGCGCGCTGGTATCGCTTGGTGAATTGCAATCGACGACGCGAAATCAAACGGCTCAGGGCCAAAAGATTGAGCGCCAATCAGACGCAAACTCCGCTCAAATTGCGCAACTCACCACTTCGGTATCGAAGCTGCGCGAAGACCTTGGTGATACCATCATACGTTCGCGCGCAATTGGTGCGAGCACACTTGGCATAAGCTCTGCTGAAATGGGTTCATTCGATTTGGATACAGCCCAAGCGCTTGCCAAACAGCTTGAAGCGGATGCCCTGCAAACGGCATCGTTCAACAGTTCCTTGATGACGAGTGTCCTCGCTTTCTGGATCGCGATTGTCATCATACTTCTTGCCCTGACCTTGATGGCGCAGCGATTCTTTGACCGGCACGTAAGCGCTGCATTGTCCGGGCTCGCCAATGTGATGACGCGCCTTTCATCGGGCGAACAGATCGAGAAATTCGAGCACGGCAACCGCGCTGATGAAATTGGCCAGATGACCCGCGCCGTGATGGTTTTCCAACGGGCAGCCATCAGGCTCGAACGGCTGAGCCTTGAGCGCTCGCAAAAGGCGCGCGAACAGCTTGAAGAACAAGCCCGCGTCCAGCAAGAGCGCGAAGCAGCAAGGACCGAGCGAGAGCAGACCTTGCGCAAAATCGCCGATTCTTTTGAACGCAAGATCGGCGATGTCGTTGGTGAAGTCGCCGCCGCATCCAGCCAGCTGCAAACAACCGCAACCTCAATGGCGGCAAGAGCACAGCAAACATCAACCCGCACAAGCGAGGTTTCCTCCGCAATGCAGGACGCCAATTTCGGAGCAACAGCGGCAGCGTCGGCATCTGATGAGTTTGCGGTATCCATTGGCGAAGTCAGTCGGCAGGCTGAATCTTCCGCGCAGCTCGCACGCAAGGCCTCCGCATCGACCCAAGAAGCAGATGAGACCATCGCCAAACTGGCGGCAAGCGCGCAGCAGGTCGGGCAAATTGTCGAGCTTATCCAGACCATTGCGCAGCGCACCAATCTGCTTGCATTGAACGCCTCTATCGAAGCGGCACGCGGCGGCGAGGCGGGACGCGGCTTTGCCGTGGTCGCAAGCGAGGTGAAAGAGCTCGCGATGCAGACCAGCCGGGCCACGGAAAAGGTGGCTAAACAGATCCGCGAGATGCAGGAGACCACCGGGGCCAGCGTTGCGGCTTTGCGTTCGATTGCCATAGAAGTGGAAGGGCTTGAACGCGTGGCCGTCGAAATGGCAGGCGCGGTCAATCAGCAAAGCTATGCTGGCCAGGACCTTGCGCGCAGCATCGATATGGCCGCGCGCGGAACCGCAGAAGTCTCTGAGCATATTAAGGAAGTGCAAGAGCTTTCCGCATCCACGGGCAATGCTGCAAGTCAGGTGCTCTCCAGCGCGACCGCGCTCCAACAGCAGGCAGCAACTCTGCGCAGCCAGGTGAACGGCTTCCTTGACGAAGTGCGCGCGCCTTAGGCTCAGGACCCTAAGCTTCTATCGCAAAGCCAAATTCAGACCTTCCCCCGCAAGCCTTCTTGCGACTATTGATCGTTCCCAAGACAAATCCATGGGAGCACACGATAATGACAGAGGCCGTTCAGCGCCCGCAAGCAGGCCCGCAATCTGGCACGCAATCTGGCCCACAATCTGGCCCGCCAACGCATTGCACCGCCGCGCAATATGAAGAGATGTATGCCCGCTCGATTGCAGATCCCGATGGTTTCTGGCTTGAGCAGGCGGAATGCCTCGATTGGGCGAGCCTGCCGACAAAGGGCGGGAATTGGTCCTATGATCCGGTCGCGATCAAATGGTTCGAAGATGGCTCCTTGAACCTGTGCCACAACGCGGTTGACCGCCATGTGGACGCAGGGCGCGGCGATGTCACCGCGCTGATCTTTGAACCCGACAGTCCCGATAGTCCGGGGCGCACCCTTACCTTTAAGCAATTGCAATCCGAGGTGATCGCCATGGCCAATGCTCTTAAAGCGATTGGCGTTACCAAAGGCGAGCGCGTCACGATCTATATGCCGATGGTGATCGAAGGGGTCACCGCCATGCTCGCCTGCGCGCGGATTGGGGCCATTCACTCTGTGGTCTTTGGCGGCTTCTCCCCCGAGGCGCTGGCCGGGCGCATTCAGGATTGCGGCTCGCGCTTTGTTGTGACCGCTGATGAAGGGTCGCGAGGATCAAAGCCCATCCCGCTCAAAGCCAATGTAGATGCCGCGATTGAAATCGCCAATAGGGAAGCTGGCGCAGAAGCGGTCGATGGCGTTCTGGTGGTAAAGCACACCGGCGGCGAAATCACGATGCACGAGGGCCGCGATCAATGGTTCCATGAAGCCAGATCCGATGCCGCTGTCCCGTGCGAGGTTATGGACGCAGAAGACCCGCTCTTCATCCTTTACACCTCTGGCTCCACCGGCAAACCCAAGGGCGTGCTCCACACAACCGGCGGATACGGCGTTTGGACGGCGACAACGTTTCACTACATCTTTGATTACAAACAAGGCGAAGTGTTCTGGTGCAGTGCCGACATTGGCTGGGTCACGGGCCATTCCTACATCGTTTACGGCCCGCTTTTTAACGGGGCGACACAGGTCATCTTTGAAGGCGTTCCCAACTACCCCGACCATGGCCGTTTCTGGGATGTAGTGGACAAACACAAGGTCAATATCCTCTACACTGCCCCCACCGCGATCCGCGCCTTGATGCGTGAAGGCGACGATTTTGTGACCAGCCGCGACCGCTCTTCGCTGCGCCTCCTTGGCACCGTGGGTGAGCCGATCAATCCGGAAGCCTGGCGGTGGTATTTCGATGTCGTTGGCGATCAGCGCTGTCCCATTATCGACACGTGGTGGCAGACGGAAACGGGCGGCTGTATGCTGACCACCCTGCCCGGTGCGCACGATATGAAACCGGGAAGCGCTGGCCTGCCGATGTTCGGGGTGCAATTGGAATTAGTCGATAATGAAGGCGCGGTTTTGGAAGGCGCAAATGAAGGCAATTTGTGCCTTACCCATTCATGGCCCGGCCAGGCCCGGTCGGTCTATGGCGACCACGAACGCTTCATCCAAACCTATTTCAGCACCTACAAGGCCAAGTATTTCACCGGCGACGGATGCAAGCGCGACGCCGACGGTTATTACCGTATCACAGGCCGCGTTGATGATGTGATCAACGTGTCTGGCCACCGCATGGGAACCGCCGAGGTGGAAAGCGCATTGGTGCTCCACCCCCTCGTCGCCGAAGCCGCCGTGGTTGGCTATCCGCATGATATCAAAGGACAAGGAGCTTCGTGGCCATGTGCGCAAGGAAATCGGCCCGATTGCAACGCCCGATCATATCCAGTTCACCGATGGCCTTCCCAAGACCCGTTCGGGCAAGATCATGCGCCGGATTTTGCGCAAAGTGGCAGAGAACGATTACGGCTCGCTTGGCGATACATCGACGCTGGCTGATCCTTCGCTGGTAGAGCGTTTGATCGAAGGGCGGCAAAACCGCTAAGGCTCTTGCCCCCGAAACGGGATCAAATATCGTCGCCAAATTCGGCGAGCAGTTCGAGATACTCCGCATCGCGAACCAGCAATGCGCGACCCTCGCGTGCGATGATCCCCTGGCTTTCCCATTCGGACAGCAGGCGGCTGACATTTTCGCGCGCCAACCCTGCAAAAGCTCCCAGATCGTTCTGACTTGGGTTGTAGATAAGCTGTCCATCATCGCGGTTTTGATCGACAAGGCGCACCAGCGCGCGCGCAAGCCGTGGTCCCATGGAGAACGTCCGGTCGCTTTCCACCACAAGGTTCAATTGCCGCACCCGCCGGGCAAGTTCGCGCATGACCCCCACAACCGAGGCGGGGCTGGTCGAGACGGTTTCCAGAAACGTGCTGGTTGGCAATAACAACGCCTCGGACGGGACAACCGCTGTGACCGATGCTGTGCGCGGGCCGCTGTCCAGAAGAGCAATTTCGCCGACGAGTTCGTTAGGCGCGCTGTAGTTCAGAATAATCTCGCGACCGCCTGCGCTCACAAAACTGATCTTGAGCGCGCCCGATAAAAGATAGACCGCAAAATCGCCATCCTCATCGCCCTGGTTGATAAGGACATCGCCTTTCTTCAACGAGCGGCGGGTCGATTTGGCAAGCAAGCGCTCCAACTGCTCAGGCGAAAGCGCGCGCAGGAGGCTGTCGGGTGCGAGCGTATCAATGATGGTTTTGGCCGTATCCATATTTGCGTTTCCCCCAAGCACCACAACCAAATCCGCACTCTCAAGCGTTACCCCTGAGAGGCGGATTTCGAAAGTATCAAGCACCTTGGCTTAAAAATTTTAGGCTGAATAGTGATGCTCATCACATACCCAAAGAACGACCCTGCCTAAATCACCCCCATGCTTACGACGTCATGCAAACGCCGTCACGCATAGCGGGGGGAGCATACGCGGGGGCAAAAGAAGGCGACCCGAGCGGAAGGGGGTGCACCCTTCCGGCGCCTGGCCCACACTTCGGGGGGAAGTGTGGGCCTTACCCGCAAATCAGAGGTGCTGGGCCTTACTCGCCATTTCCTACTGCAAGAGCGCTTGCTAACGCATGAGAATGCTTGCTTGTCCTCGCCCAGGTTTAATCGCTTTTCCCGATCAAAACCCGCGTTTTCAATCGAACCGATTTCTTGCCTTGAACAGTGTGTCAAGTGTGTCAAAACTTGCGTTTAATCGCGGGAATAGAAAGGGTTGTGGCTTTAAGGGGCTTGGCACGCAAGGAACGCCCAGTTTCGAACTCGCAAGAGTTCGCAAGGGCGACCGCCCGCCCGCAGATGCTCCGAACCCTGAACGCATTTCAGGGGGAGGAAATTGCAGCAAGGAAAAAAGAGGTGGCGCGCCCTGCAGGATTCGAACCTGCGGCCTCAGGATTAGAAATCCCGTGCTCTATCCAACTGAGCTAAGGGCGCGCATCGTTTGTGCCAATAGGGCGCCCCATAGCGTGCTTTGCGTCAGTTTCAAATCGCGCTAACGGCTGAGCAATGGAAAAAGACCAAACCTCTTCGGATCAAAGCCTAGACAGGGGCGCTGCATTCGACACCGATCCTTATGACGGGATACAGGCGACCAGCCACGCGCCGGTGACGTTCAAATACTATGACTTTGTCATGGCGGCCTTTGTGGCGATCCTCTTGCTGTCGAACATCATTGGCGCTGCGAAGACGACCTTTGTCGAAGTGCCGTTTTGGCCCGATGGGTTGTGGCCTGCGTCCGATGGCGTATTTGTCTATGGCGCGGGGATCCTGTTCTTCCCACTGGGCTATGTGATCGGCGACGTCCTGACCGAAATTTACGGCTTTGCACGAGCGCGCCGGGTCATCTGGACCGGGTTTGCCGCGATGCTGTTCCTGGCGTTTATGAGCTATGTCGTGGTGGCCCTGCCCCCGTTTGATGACTGGCGGTGCGCGGCGAGCGGCTTTGACGGGCAAGGCCCATTGACCGCGCGCGGCGGCGGTGATGTGCCCTTGGGCCAGATTTGTCAGGAAACCTATGTCTCGGTCTTTGGCAATGCATGGCGCATTGTGGCCGCCTCCATCATCGCCTTTTGGGCGGGCGAATTCGTCAATTCCTATGTGATGGCCAATATGAAGGTCTGGACCAAAGGCAAGGCGCTTTGGACCCGCACGATTGGGTCGACCGTTGTGGGTCAGGGTGTCGACAGCCTGATCTTTTACCCGCTTGCGTTCTACGGGATCTGGAGCACCGAATTGGTCGTCACGGTGATGATCACCAATTGGCTGTTGAAGGTCTTTTGGGAAGCTGCTTTGACGCCGGTAACCTATTTCGTGGTGGGCAAGCTGAAGAAGGCTGAAGGCGTTGATCTGTTCGACACAGACACCGATTTCTCACCTTTCTCAACCAAGAAGGCTTAACGGCTCTTGGCTTTACGAATTTCGTCATCGGCGACGACTTCGACGATCCAATCAAGGCCAAGCCGCCCGGCGAGCAGCTTGATGTCCTTCTCGGTCGAGAAGCCAAACAGCGCCGCCTGGCTCTGCGCCAATCGCATGGTGAGCGTGCCGTCCTGAACGCTCAACCGGCTTTCCTGCAGCGATCTTCGCGATCCTGCGCCAAGCCGCCGTGCCAGCCGCACAGCAAGGCCCCAACACACCGCTTCTTCAAGCGCTTCCTCGCTTGCCAAAGCGGTCACTTCGCTGGGCAATTCGAGCACATTGCCGTTGGCAGCAATGGCCGCTGCGAGCATGGCGCGCTCCTTGCTGTCAAGCGCGATCCAGCGTTTGTGCAAAGCCCAGTCGATGGCGTGGGGCACGCGGATATTGGGTTCGATCTGCATCGATGCAAGCGCCAGCATGGTTGCAGCCATGCGAAGCCTCTCGCTGCCATGGCTCTTGCTGCCAAGAACACGCGAGGGCGCAGCATCCACCGTCCACCCGGCGATACGCGTCGCCAAAATCGTAGGCGCGCCGCGCTGTGCTGCGAAAACCGAAATGCCGGCCAGCAGCGGGTCGCGCGCCTGCGTGTGCTCGGGCAGCGAGGAGTAGAGCAGGCCTTCGCGAATTCCCCAGGAGGAAAAGATGATCCGGCTAGGCTCAAACCGCGAAAGCATCGCCTCTGCCAAGACGGACGCGTCAGGCAGCTTTTCTGCACGCATCGTCGAAATCCGCTCGCGCATCTTGAGGCTTTCCATCGTCTCATTGGCAAGCGCCTTGCCCAAAAAGCGCTTGGCCTGCTTGGGATCAAGCTCAAAGCCATGCGGGTCAGAGAGCGGGTGGCCTTCCTCTTGCATGACATAAACGGCCATGGTGCGAAGCGTGCCGCCGACAAGGTAAAGAGGTTCACCCTTGACGATATCAGGCGCGCCTTTCTTGAGAGCTTTTTCAAGCGCGTTTCGCATATCACTGCGCGAGTTCCCGCGATAATCGGGCAAGCGCAAAGTGCCAAGCGGCAAGGAGACCGGATCGCGCACGCCCTCGTCGCCAATCCGAACAAGCTCAAGGCTTCCCCCGCCCAAATCGGCAACTGTACCGCGCGCGCCGGGAAATGCGCCGATGATGCCATTGGCGCTCAAACAGGCCTCTTCTTCGCCAGAGACAATCCGTGGATCAAACCCAAGCTTTTTCAGCTGGCGTATGAATTTCTTGCCATTGCTGGCCTCGCGCACAGCAGCAGTGGCGACCGTGTCGACGTGCTCAACTTTCAAGTCTTCCAAAAGCAGCGCGAACCGTTTGAGCCCGCGCATCGAAAGGTCGATCGCTTCGTCTGCAAGCACACCTTCGCTTGCGATGTCTCGCCCAAGCTTGGCCGTCACCTTTTCGTTAAGCAGCACGGTGGGCGCACGCATGGAGCCGCCATAGATCATCAGGCGAACTGTGTTGGAGCCGATATCAATGATTGCACGGCCCGGCGTATTTCCCGAGAACGTGCCGTCGCGACCAGCCCGGCGCTTCGCCGAGCTCACCCAGCGCGCCCTTTGCGTAACGAAAGTTTGGGCACCCCGCCCGCTTCTAACGCGCCGCCGCGACCTGAAAGGGAAGGGTTAGTCATAAAATATCTGTGGCAGTTAAAGGGCTTGCTGTCACCTTCAGGGGCCTGATCGACCCGTGCATAACTGCCATCTGAATGAAGCCACCAGCTTTGCTCCACATCGAGCATATTGGCGAGCAAGACCTGTTGCAGAACCTGATCATGCACCGTGCGGTTAAGGATCGGGATCAGCGTTTCCACCCGGCGATCAAGGTTGCGTTCCATGAGATCTGCAGAAGCGATATAGACCAAGGCGCCGGGGCTGGGCATCGGCTTACCGTTGGCAAAGGCATAAATGCGGCTGTGCTCCAAAAAGCGGCCGATGATCGATTTGACCCGGATGTTTTCAGAAAGGCCCGGCACGCCCGGCTTGAGACAGCAAATACCACGCACCACCAATTCCACGCTAACCCCGGCATCGCTCGCCGCATAGAGACGGTCGATCATGCCCTTGTCGGTGATCTGATTGCACTTGAACCAAATCGCCGCAGGCTTGCCTTCTTGCGCGTTCGCGATTTCGGCATCGATCCTTTCAAGGATTCTTTCACGCAGGTTAAGCGGGGCAAGAGCGATGCGCTCAAGGCCTGCTGGTTCAACATAGCCGGTTACGAAATTCATCATCTTCGCAGCATCCCGGCCCAATTTGGGATCCGCGGTAAAGAAGCTCATATCAGTGTAAATCTTGGCGGTGACAGGGTGATAATTGCCAGTGCCAAAGTGGCAATAGGTGCGAAATCCCTTGTCCTCGCGCCGCACCACCATGGATATCTTCGCGTGGGTTTTCCAATCGGTAAAACCATAGATCACCTGCACACCGGCGCGTTCCAGCTTGGTCGCCCACTTGAGGTTCTGCTCCTCATCAAAGCGAGCCTTAAGCTCAACCACAGCTGTCACAGATTTACCGTTTTCAGCCGCTTCGATCAGAGCATTGATCACTGCCGACTGGGAGCCTGCGCGATAAAGCGTCTGTTTGATCGCCACAACATCGGGATCGACCGCAGCCTGACGGATAAAATCGACTACCACCTCAAAGCTTTCATACGGGTGGTGGACGATCATATCTTTCTCGCGAATGGCGGAAAAGACGTCTCCGTCGTGCTCTCTCACGCGCTCTGGATAGCGCGGCGAATAGGCATCGAATTTCAAATCCGGACGGTCTTCTTCAACGATTTCCGCAAGGCCATCGATACCAATCATGCCATCGGTCTTGATGACCGCGGCTTCGTGCACGCCCAATTGTTCAAGCAGGATTTCTTCGGCCTTGGGGTCAAAGTCCTCTTCAATCTCGAGCTGGATCACCTGGCCTCGCCGACGGCGCTGGATGGCGCTGCGGAAGGTGCGTACAAGGTCCTCTGCCTCTTCCTCGATTTCAATATCGCTGTCGCGCAGGACCCGGAACAGGCCATCGCCCTCGATAGTAAATCCGGGGAAGAGCTTCCTTGCATAGCGCTGGATGAGGCTGGCGATAGAGATGTAAACGGCCTCCCCTGCCCCAGCGATATCGCCGGGCACACGCACGAAGCGAGGGAGCGCTGAGGGGATGAGGATCATCTCGATAATCTGTTCGCGATCTGCCTCGCGCGTGAGCGTAAACAGCAGCCCCATCCCTTCGTTGTGAACGAAAGGGAACGGATGCGCAGGATCGAGCGCTTGCGGCGTTATGATCGGCAGAATTTCATCCCGAAAGAACGCCTCAAGCCACGCATGAGCCGCCGGTTCCACCCGTTTCTCATCTGCGATATGGATACCGGCCTCTGCAAGAGCGGTATTGAGATCGAGCCAAATGTCTTGCTGCCGCGAAGAAATAGAGGCGAGCTTCTCCCTGATCGCGGTCAATTGCTGAGTGGGCGAGCGGCCATCGATCGCGGGCTTGTCAATTCCGCGTTGGGCTTGCCCCACAAGGCCCGCCACACGGATCATCATAAACTCGTCCAGATTGCTCCCCGATATGGAGAGAAAGCGCAAACGCTCAAGCAGCGGATAACGTTGATTGAACGCTTCGGCGAGTACGCGTTCGTTAAAGGCCAACCATGAAAGCTCGCGATTGAAGTAACGATCGCTTTCCGGGACGGAGAAAGGCTGGGGCACAGATGGCGGGGACGCGGCCGAGACAGCGGGCTGCGCGCTTTGTTCGCCATTTGCTGTCTCAACGATGTTCGGGCTGCTCATCTGGAACCTGCCTGCCTATGTGCGTACCTGTCTACCTGCCAACGGCTTTCCAAATGGAGATTGCCGGGCGCATTTCAAAGGAGCGATTTGCTGTCCGCAATCGCCGTAATCCCGCGTTTGCCTGCTCCATCACGCCCAAGTTGAACGATCACGTCAATGACGCTTGCGGCATATTCAATCGTGTCCTGACGGGTCAGCCCAATGCCGGTTTGCATCACCATAAGCGACAATTGCTCAAGCGCGCCCCGCAGGGAGTTGGCGTGGATCGTGGAAAAACTGCCTGGGTGGCCAGTGTTGATCGCCCGAAGAAACGAGACGCTTTCTGCGCCGCGAAGTTCGCCCAATACGATGCGGTCCGGGCGAAGGCGAAGCGCAGCCTGCAACAGCTCATTAGGCGTCACCTTGGCCTCGCCAAGTTCACCTTTGACCGCGACAAGACCGACCGAGTTTTCGCCCGGGAATTTGAGTTCAGGCGTATCCTCGACCATGACTACGCGCTCTTCGCGGGGGATTTCTCCCATCATCGCGTTAAGGAATGTGGTCTTGCCCGTGCTTGTCCCGCCCGAAATCAGGATCGTTCGGCGGTTTTGAATGGCCGTGCGCAGGTAAGCGATCGGCTCCCGGCTGGGATCGGGCATGGTGACCGCTTGCTCGCCCGCGAGAGGCCCCGCGTCATACGCATCCAATGGCAAATCAAGCCTGCGGTGGCGGCGAATAGCCATCACCCAATGCTTGCGGCTTGCAGGCGGCCCACAAAACTGAATGCGCGCGCCATCGGGCAACGTCGCACCCAAAAGCGGGTGTTCGCGGTTAATACCCTGGTGGCTGACCCGCGCGACTTGCTCCGCAAGCCGCTGAATGAGACGGTCATCGATTTCAGGGATGACGACCTTCTTCATGCCAGGATCGCGCGCATCCTCAACCCAAACCTCGCCGGGCTGATTGACCATGATTTCGGTCACAGTGTCTTGTTCAAGCCAGCGTTGAAACGGGGCAAGATACGCCTCAAGATAGACGCTGCGCTCACCGGAAATAGGTGCGTCCGTGGTCGCGACCGGCTCAGCTTCGGGTGCGGCATTCAATGGGTGGATATCCGCGCTCATCCACTGACCGTCGAAAAGTCCAGGTCACGCGCGGTAAAGACGCGGATCGGTTCACCCATGCGCACGCGGATCGTTGGGCTGATCGCCCCATCCTGCTGCGCTGCGACAGAGGCTGCGCTCTGCCCTGCTCCGCCCAATATCACCGATCCTCCGCCCGATGCGAACGCACCAAGCCCCCCGACCACTGATAATAACATGGCTGAACCAAAGCGGCGGAAGAAGTGGTTATCCACGTCCCCTTCAAGCCCGGTGGTCCCGTTGAACGCGACCGCAGGCGAGGCGATGTTTACCGAAGCGCCATCGGGGCGGATCAGCCTTGTCCAGATGACATAGGCGCGCTTTTGCCCCTGCTGCACGCCGGATTGATATTGTCCGATGAGACGCGATGAACGCGGGACGAGCACCTTTGTCCCGTCAAAACTGCGCACGTCCTGGCTAACAACGGCGCGGACATATCCTGGCACATCGGTGTTGATCGCCGTTTCAAGGATCGCAGGGATCATGGTGCCTTCGGTGACCGTCGTGGACGGATTGGTCATGGCCCGTGCTTGAGCAGGCGCGCCCCCTACCCCGCCTATACGGCTGGCAAAGGCTGCGGCCGCACCGCCCGCGCCATTGCTTTCGTTCACAGCAGCGCCTGTGGCGGGCGCAGCGATTGCATCGGTGGCATTGGCGGCCTGACGCGCAGCGGCGCTGGCATCGAAGACGAGCGAAGGCGAGGCGTAAGGATTGACCGCTGGCCCAACTGCCGGCCTGTTCGCAAGGACGGGCGATGGAGCGGGATCAACCGGGGCCACAACCGGAGAGACTGGCGCTGCCACTTCCACTGGTCCAGCAGGCGGGACAGCGGCCGGCACCGGCGCGGGAGCAGCGGCTCCTACCGTCTCGGGTTCCGGCAATTGCGCCGCATTCATCGCCCAAAATGTGGTCACCCCCAATAGCGCGACGATGGCAACACCGGCTGCCAGCCCCAACCCTTCGGTCTTGGTCTTGCGCTGTGCCACGGGGGAAAAGCCAGTGCGGCTGGCAAGGTCGATAACCTCTGCGCTCGTCTCTTCACGCGGGTCGGTATTCGCTGCGCCATTGCCGCCGGATTTGGATGGAAGTCGCATCGCAAGTCGCATATCGTCTTCTCTCTCTCTTATGAACCGCGCGAACGGCTGTCGTCAGCGCTCGCACTTCGCGATAGATTGGGCCCAAGGTTGGTGAGTGTTGCCGTTTCTTTGCCTGACCGCAGGATGATCTGAGTCGGCACGGTATCGACCACCACAGTCTCCCCGCGAACGGTGAAATTGACAGGGCCTTCATCGCCCTCCTCATTAGTTGTGAGGATGGCTGGAATCGCGGTGCCTGCGGGCCATGTGAGGAACAATGCCTCCCCATCATCATAAGCGCGCGCCGGGAACAGATTGCGCTCCCCGGCTGGCGCCCAATCGAAATTCAGTCGCGCGGGGTCCACCACCGCATAAGGATCACGGGCTGCGGCCAGTTCCACCTCATTTGCCGCCTCTCGCTCTGCTTGGGCCGCGGCGGCGATTGCCGCTTCTTCAGCCGCGCGTTCAAGCTCGGGATAGCGGAATTGCATCACATAAAGCGGCGCATTGCGAGGGGATGCTACAAGGTCGAACAGATAGGTCCGGCGGCTTGTCACCACGGTCATATTTGTGCGCGCCGATGTCGCCAATGGTTTCACGAAAAGCAAAGTCTGCGCCTGATTGGGCTGGACCTGCCACGCGCTGCTGTCGCCAATTGCAACGTTCTGGATCGCTTCGTCGGGCGCAAATTTGATCGTCGTTTGAACCTTTACGCGGCCATTGATGGTGTAAACCTGCGCCTCGTCAAAAACCTGCGTCACAAGGCGCGGATCGGCAGGCGCGCCGGGAGCGGGGTCTTGCGCGTATGCAGGCGCAGCAAGCGCCAGCGATCCAGCTAAAAGAAAAAGCCCAAATGGCTTTGCCCGGGTCCCTGACGGGTTCATTGCGAAGTCTCCGTATTTTTTAGCGCGGGCGCAGAAGGTGCCGAGCGGAAACGGTTGCCAATGCCCCTTGTACGCGAAGCAGCAGCGGTTGTCGGCCCGCTCTGTGCATTTCCAGAGCTGGTGGCGTAAACCTTGGTCTCGCGCACCGTGGTAGAGCCGGCTTGGCCGCCACCATCATTGGCGGCAACAGCGTTTGCCATCGCCACGTTGATGCGCCGCTGAGGATTGGTCATGGTTGCCGCCGGTGTCACTTGAACCGCGCGGCCTAGCGAGCTTGCAAGCGGCGCGACCGGTGTCGTGCGATAGGCGTCGGCATTGGGTTCAGTTGCCACATCCGGCTTTGCAAAGCCAAAGACTTCCCACCCGCTTACCATCTTGGACCCGACATAAAGCACCATCAGCATCAGCACGCAGTGGACGAAGCCCACGAGGAAAAACGCCATTGCGGCTTGTTGATCGATCTGGCCAGGAGTGGAGACAAGAGCGGAGAGGATAGGCACCGCCATCTCAAGCATGATTGACCCCCCAACAACCGCAAACAGCGGCGCAAGCGCGAGCATGACCATGCCTTTGAGCCAGCCCACAAACAGCCCGCGTGTGCCATTGAACAGCGCAAGCACCACGAAAATCGGACCAACCGCGAGCAACAGCGCCAAGCCAATGCGCGCCGTCACCAGAAGGCCAACGGTCCCGATCAAAAGCAACATCGCCCCGATCCACATCATGCCGGGGGGTGAGAATGCGCTGATATCCTCGATCCCCGTGCTCGCCTCCTGGATCGCAAGGAACACAATATCGAGCTTCATCGCGAAAGTGGCGGTGGCAGAGCCTTCACTATCGGTGAGCACGCCCGCCAAAAGGTCAGGCGACGCGACAAAGAATGTGTAAAAGATCGTCGAGAAAGCGGCAAAGCTGGTCGCAAAAGTCAGCACAAGCCCGACCGTCACCATCTTTGGGATCAGCGCGCGCACTGACAGGTTCGACCGGCCCAGCAGCAAAGAAATGCCGAAAAAGGCGATATAAAACGTCAGCAGCACCATAAGCGCAGTGCCAAATTGACCATCGGCGCCAAACAGGCGCTCAAATGCCTGCTTGCTTACCT
Source organism: Erythrobacter longus (assembly GCF_000715015.1). GTDB lineage: Bacteria > Pseudomonadota > Alphaproteobacteria > Sphingomonadales > Sphingomonadaceae > Erythrobacter > Erythrobacter longus. Next base: position 191,936 of record NZ_JMIW01000003.1, on the reverse strand, counting down.
CGCTTGCGATGCAATCAACCGCGGTCAAAGCCCCGGCAACGCCCGAGCCCATTTCCCCAGCGACAAGATCGCAAGCGGTTGTCATTCGGCCGCCTGCCAGACGGGCGAGCCGTCTTCGTTCACTTGCGCGCTGCCATCTGGCCAATCGCGATTGGTGAGCGCTGGATACCATGCGCTTGGGGCATCACCCACAGCCTCTCGCAAAAGATCGAGCCTGCGCACAGAAGCCTCGCGCCCGGACAGGATTGTGAGGACTTCCGGAGCCCCCGACAGGTCCAACCGCACCACGACCGACGCATCGGGCTGGCGTACAAGGAAACAGCGCGAATGAGCCGGAAGCGAGCGGATCAGGGCCAACTCATGCTCAGTCAGGCCAAAGCCGTCGCAATAATCCTCGGGCCGCGCGCGGCTGTTGGGCATGAAGACCATGGTCGCGGTCTGTTCAACCAGAGCGGTTGAAATACGGCTTTCCAAGGCGTCCTTGGCGCTTTGCGTTGCAAACCCGACCAGAGCGTTGCGTTTCCGCAGTGTCTTCAGCCAATCGCGAATGCGCGCTGCGAACACCTCATCATCGAGCGCCTTCCAGCCCTCGTCGATCAGGATCATGGTGGGCTCACCGTCCAACCGCTCATCAATGCGGTGGAAGAGATACATCATCGTCGGCGTGCGCAGGCGCGGATTGTCGAGCAGCTGCGTCATGTCAAAGCCAAGGACACGTTGGTCAAGGTCAAGCGCATCAACCTGATTATCGAACAACCAGGCGTGTTCGCCGCCATCTCCGCTGGTGGAGCCAATCCACGCGCTCAACCGGTCGGCCAGATCACCCGGCTGAGGACGTCGGGCCCCCGCCAGCAATTCCTTGAAATGCCGCAGACGGCGCAATGATGGATCATTGGCATAGGTCGCATCGACCGCCGCGCTGATCGTCGCAAATTCCTCTGGCCCATCGGCATTCAGAAGCACGCCAAGCCAATCGCGAAGGAACGCTTTGTTCGCAGGGGTATCGGGCAACGAGAGCGGGTTAAACCCTGTTGGCTCACCCGGATTGATCCGGTCATACCGCCCGCCGATCCCGCGAATAAACAGCTCTGCGCCCCGGTCCTTATCGAACAGGATGGTGCGCGGTTTGAACTTTTGCGCTTGGGCCGCCAAGAAATTCATCACCACTGTTTTACCCGAGCCGGATGGACCGATGACGCTGAAATTTCCCAAATCGCCATTGTGGAAGTTGAAGAAGAACGGGGTCGCGCTCGTCGTCTCCAACAGCGTTACCGCATCGCCCCAATGGTTACCGCTGGCCTGTCCCAAGGCAAAGCCATGGAAGCTTCCGAAGCTCGCCATATTGGCGCTTGAGATAAGCGCACGGCGCACCACATAATCTTCATTGCCGGGGAATTGCGCCCAGAAACTGGGCTCCAGATTGGTGTCTTCGCGCACCGCAATCGCGCCCGTATCTGCCAATGCCGCCGCTGCAGAGGCGCAAGCATCATCGAGCCGGTCAAGCGAGCGTTCGCGCACAAGCACCGTGAGATGGTGATCGCCAAAGCCCACCGCGCCATTGCCCAGAGCATCGCGCGCAGCCATCATGTCGGCCCGTTCAGCCGCAGCCTCTTCGTCAACCGAACGCGACCGGCGAAGAGCCAGATCAATTCGCTCGCGCGCAGTGGTGCGTTCATTGGGCGCATAACTCTCGGTCACGATCATCTCGAACGGCAGCCGCAAAAGAGGATCGAGCAGTCCCGGCGAGGTCGCCTCAGGATATTCCTTGAGGCCGAGGATCGCAGCAAAATCAGGCTGACCCGCTCCCCTCAACTCCATCGCATCAAGCCCAAAGCTGGCCCGGCGATAGGGGATCATGTGGCCAATGTCCGTATCGCCCGAAGGCCGGCGCACAGGACGCATCTCGCCATTGTAAAGCGCAGAAAGCAGCTCCAGCATCTCCGAATTCGTACCGCCAGCGGGGGAATTGTATTCGCCCAGAACGCTGGCCCCATAGGCCGAGAGCGCTGCGGTTAGCCCCGTCACGGCTGCTTTAAGGCTGCGAATGTCTTTAGGATCGGCCTCAAGCTGTTCTTGTGTGGTGCGGGAGAAGAATTTGGAAATCCTCTCGGGCAGGCCAGTTTTTCCCCGCGCAGGGCGACGGATAAGGGTCACGAATTGGTCATTGATAAACAGCGATCCACCCGCGAGCCGCTCTTTCCAACGCGCATCAATATGGCGCGAGAGCGGATCAGGAAACTCTGCATCAAGCTCCACCTCAACCCGTCTGCGGATCACATGGTGATAAAGGACAAAGCGCGCATCAAGGGTTGAGCGCAGCACCACTTCGCGGGTCGCCGCATGAGAGTTCAGCGCGTCTGAATCCTCTGTCTCAAACAAGAGCCCCGGCACTTGGATCACGCTCATCACAGATCCATCGCGCAATAGAACGGTGCTTTCATCGACCAGCCGTTCATACGGCAGGCGATCACCAGCAAGCGCTTCTTTAGCGCTCCAGCTCGCGGGTCCGATCCATTTCACCATACTTACAGGCCCTCCTTAAAAGGCCTCAAACTCAAAATTCATCAAGGCGCGTAGCTGTTACAGCTCCACCGCCGGAAATTGGGGACACGCGGGCATTTCGACACCTTGGTGATCCAAAGGTCAAAGATACGTGGCTCGCGAAGCGACGCAAAATAGCCGATCACATGGATCGTGAGCGGCACGAGCAAGAACAGCAACACCATGAAAATATTGGTCATCAAGTGGGACAGTACGAGATAGGTAATCATCGAGACCATCATGTTGATGATGAAGAACACCATGGTGACGCCCGCAAACATCTGCGGCCGGGTAAGGGTCCGGTGCACGGGGTGACGGATGAGATCGCTCACCGCTTTAAACCCCCGCTCCGCCAGCAATGGTTGCCACCAAACGCGGCGCTCCAAAGATGATGAATACGCCGATGATCACAGTCATACCATACCGCCAGTTCATGCGGCCGGTCAGCATCATGAAACCAACACCTGCCACAGCCATCACAGCAAGCGCAGTTGCGATGGGACCGAGAAGAATGCTCTGCATCCACAAAAGCGCAGAGGTGATCGGGTCGCCGCCTTGGTTGGTCGCCTGCTGGGCCATTGCCGCGCTTGGCGTCAGGAAAAGCGCCAGAAAAGCCATCAAGCGGGCCTTCAAACGGACAGGCAGTTGAAGAAGCGAAGTCATTACAGTTCTCATATCCCTTTAGTCTTGAAGGCGCGAATGCCGCCAAACACCGAAATCCATCTACCTTTGCGCAGGCACCATTGCCCGAAGCTGCATGGGAGCGCCCTGCATTGCAGGCCGCGAATGATTGGCAAGACGGCCCAAAATGGCCGCAACATAATGCTTTGTCTCGCGAATATTGGGAACACCGCCTGCACGCTCCACCCGCCCAGGGCCCGCATTATAGGCAGCAAGCGCCTTTTCCAGATCACCATCGAAGCGGTCGAGCTGCTCACGCAGATATCGCGCGCCGCCTTCAAGGTTTTGCATCGGATCATCGGGGTCCACGCCGAGGTCCCGCGCCGTTCCCGGCATCAATTGCGCAAGACCGCGCGCGCCTGCAGGCGACACGGCCCCTTCACGCCAACGGCTTTCTTGCCATACCACCGCTTCGAGAAGCGCAGGACTAAGGTCAAACCGCTCTGAAAGTTCAGCAATCTTGGCTGCATATTGCATCGGGATACCGGCGGCATGGGCTTGCGGATTGGCGATAATACGGTCTGGGACGACCACTCCGCTTGCATCAGCAGTCACGACGCCTGCCGGTTGAACCACGGTCTGCAAAGGACCACCAGCAACCCAGCGCGCGCCGTCAGGAGTGATCTCCAAAACGTCAGCCTTCGCTGGGCTCACAAGCGAAGTGCTTGCAAACATTGCCAAAATGGCAGCGGTCACTGTTCCCCTCGCACGAATGAAAATCATTCCGGTTCCTCCCGATACAGCTCTCTTGTCTAACCTAAATGACAAGCAGGTGACAGCATAGCCATAAAGGGCCACCCGGCAAGCGGTGCCACCTTTACGTCAGATACCGGCTACACACGAAAAAGGGGGCGCAAAGCCCCCTTGATCCAAGGTCCGGTTTTTTCTTCATGCCGTGCGGACCGCATCGGGCCAGCTGTGTCCAGCTCAGTCATTTGTGGGCCTCAACGCATGCGCGCGGACTTTCGGGAAAGCCTACCAATGGAGGCCCGATTACTGGCGCCCCGATTACCGGCGCCCCAACTATTGGCGCCCCAACTATTGGCGCAGAGTGAGTTGGTCTGTTTGGCGTGCCAAGGGACGAAACTCACCGCGATCAAGCATGGATATTGCCTGACGAGCAAGACGGCGCGAATCGGTCGTGCGGCCATTGGCAGTATCAAGCTCGATAACTTGGCGCGATGTCAAAGCGGCTTCGAAATGGGAGCGCGCTTCGGCTTCGTTTCCGGTTTGCGCATAGGCAATCCCAAGATTGATCAAAATCGCTGGATCCTGCGGGGCTTCTTTTAGCTCGGACTGCAAAAGCTCAATCGCGGTCGAGGCGTTGCCATCGACCAAAGCTGCCGAAGCAAGCCCCTCACCACCTACGTTATCGCTTTGCGCAAAAGCCGGGGCCACAGGCACCACACTACCAAGGCCGATTGCGGCAATTAGAGCCAGACGCAGTTTGGTCGGTTGCAGCAAGGTCATCTCTCGTCTCCTTCAATCTTTGTCAGAGAATGACTGACGTCGGGCGAGAATGCAATAAATCTGTAACATTGTCATAATTTCGCAATTGTAATTCGGCTGAATTGTTGAATTACAGAGACTTAGACAATCCCTTATATTGCATTCTTGTTACAAACAGCGTCAGAACGAATGTCACATTCGTCATGTTTTTGTCGCATTACAAAATTGTCGCACAAACGTGATCGCCGCATAAATTCTGTCACATCGACACCCTAGCCGGACATCACGCGAGCCAATTCTCGCGATTTGATTCTCGGTTTTTTAGGGGACAGCTTGCTGTGAAAAACATCCAACGTACTCTCGTTCTTGGCGTCAGCATTGTGGCACTTGCAGGCTGCGGCGCTGATGAAATTGTTTCGCCTGGTACTTCAGGCGACATCATCATTAACAATCCTTCACCAACGCCCACTTCAACGCCAACACCCCCATCCACAGGCGGAACCGTAACACCTGCAGCAGGCTGCCCGACAATCGCGTCTACCGGCGGCCTGACTGATGGCGGAACAATCACCGGTCCGACTGGTGAATATCGCGTATGCACCCTGCCGAGCACCTTCGACACCAACGACAATCTGCCGTTTATCGAGGGCCTCCTTTATCAAATCCAAGACACAGTAACGGTCGGCGTTGATGAAGGCTTCAGCAGCACTGGCACCAAGGTCACTCTTTCGGTTGAGCCAGGCGCAATCTTCTTCGCGCAGGCAGCATCAGCGCTCATCGTTAACCGCGGCAATGCGCTCAACGCGAGTGGCACGCCGACAATGCCGATTGTCTTCACCAGCCGCGACAACGTCCTTGGCCTCAACAATGACAACAGTCAGGCGCAGTGGGGTGGCATCGTGATGCTTGGCCGCGCACCTGTTTCCGACTGCCAGGACAATGTGTTCAACACCGCCGCAGTTCCAAACGCCAACCCGACCTGTCAGCAACGCCTCGAAGGCTCGGCCGCAACCTTCTTCTTTGGCGGCGGTAATGACGCAGACTCGTCTGGTACCTTCGAATATGTTCAAATGCGCTTCTGCGGCTTTGAACTTACTCAGGGCAATGAGCTTCAGTGCCTCACCACCGGCGGCGTGGGCAGCGGCACCACATTTAACCACGTCATGTCATTCAACAGTTCGGATGATGGCGTTGAGTTCTTCGGTGGCTCGGTCAACATGAGCCAGCTTGCTGTCATTGGCGCGTCAGACGACTCGATCGACGTCGATTCGGGCGCTCAGGCCAATATCGAAGACGCCGTTGTCGTTCAGCGCGGCACCACAGGTGACAGCATCATCGAGTTCGATTCTCCAGACGACCTTGCTGATGGCACACCAGGTAATGCGATCCCGCAGAGCACTTTGCAGGTTAACAACTTCACTTTCGTCCAGCGTTCTTCGGCCTCTGGCCAAGCGATCCGTGCCCGTGGTGGTCCAGCTCTTGGCCTTACAAACGGTGTGATCGACGTGAACACGGCTGATAGCGTCTGCATCCGGATTGATGAACAGATCACTTTGGCGGCGATCATAGGCTTCGATTCGTTGATCTGTGACGGCGCGAACCGCCCTGTTCGCGGTTCTTCGGGTGTCAGCGATGCTGAAGTCCAAACGGTTGTGAACGCAGGGACCAACAACAATCTCACCGCCACGCTCTCGCTCACCAACAATCTGGTGAACGGTGCGACTGAAAACGGCGTCACTGTTTTTGATGCAACCGCACGATCTTCGTTCTTCACCTCCGCCAGCGTGATCGGCGCTGTTCAAGCGGACCTTGCTGCAGACTTTGGTGATTGGACCTGTAACTCCAGCATCCAGGACTTCGGCAGCGCGACCGGCGCCTGCACATCGCTCCCGGTTTACTAAACCACGTCTTTTGAATTGAGGGGGCGCAGCGTTTCGCGAGCGTCCCCTTCTTCGCTTTTGCAGAGTTCCACGAGAGCTCATTGAAATTTTCAGACCTATTTTATGAGGGGGTCTAATATTATGTCGACCGGCACGCGCCTCGCAGGGTTGCTGCTTCTCACTTCGTCGCTCACCTTTCCATCGGTCCTTCTTGCGCAAACGGCTGACGATGCCGGCAATGATGAAGACCAGATGGTTCAGGATACGGGCGCAGACGAAGAAGATCAGGATGACGCCCAACAAAATGACGATCAAGACGACGCACAGGAACCGGAAATTTCGGTGCCCGGCGGCGGGATCATCGTGACTGGTCGTCGCAACCGCGATCCAGCGCGTTCTTCGACACAGGTTTTGAACGTTCTTACCGAAGCCGATATTGCCCGCACCGGCGAAGGCGATATCGCTGGCGCGCTTACCCGCGTGACCGGCCTTTCGGTTGTGGGCGATGGCCGTGTGTTCGTGCGCGGTCTTGGTGATCGTTATTCGCTCGCGCTACTCAACGGTCTTCCCCTGCCAAGCCCGGAACCGCTTAGCCGCGTTGTTCCGCTTGATATTTTCCCGACCAATGTCGTGGCGTCTTCGCTGGTCCAAAAGACCTATTCTGCCAACTATCCCGGCGAATTTGGCGGCGGTGTAATCAACCTCACGACCAAGGCCGTTCCCACAGAAGACTTCCTCACAGTCAGCTTTGGCGCAAGCGGGGATACTGAGACGACCTTCCAGAACGGGCTCACCTATTTTGGGTCCAATCTCGACTCCTTCGGTTTCGACAATGGCAACCGCGCAGTACCATCAAACCTTCAAGCCTTCTTCGACAGCGGGGAACGCATCGGCGGTGTTCCGCTTTCAGTGACAGAGGGGATCGCCGGACAGCTTTTCCCGACCAACCTTGTCACTTTGCAACGCGTCGATGATCAGCGCCCCAACTTCTCAGGCTCGGTCACAGGCGGTTTGTCAGTGGACCTTGGCGAAGATACTTTCCTCGGGATCATTGCAACAGCCGGGATCAAGAACAACCTTCGCAACCGCTCAGTCCTGAGCCAGAGTGGGAGCGGTGACCTTACCGAGATCTTCCAGCAGCAAGAGACTTTCATCACCGATGAAAACATCCTTGTGAACGGGCTCTTGAGCTTTGGCCTCGATTTTGGTGAGAACACGGTTCGCTGGACCAATCTTTACATCCGCGACACGCTGAAGACCGCTCGCCTTTCCCAAGGCTTTGATATCTTCCCCGGTGTCACCGGCTTTGATTTCCAGAACCAGCAAACCGCATGGTTCGAACGCCAGTTGATCGACAGCCAGCTTGTGGGTGAATTTGAGTTTGACCGCCTCAGCGTGGACGTTCGCGGCGGCTATGCTCGCACCGACCGCGAGGCGCCGTATAACGCCAACTTCAGCTACACCCGCACGAACCTTCCCGGCGACCCGTTCGGTGACCAATTCGTAGCATACTTCAACCAGCTCTCGGATGCAGGCATTTCAACCGTTGCTTTCGATGATCTTCGCGAAGAACTTTGGTTTGGCAGCATCGATTTGTCCTACGAGCTTCTCGACAATCTCGAAGTGACGGCCGGATATGCCTATTCGGATACCACGCGCCGTTCGGAAAGCCGTGAATTTCGCCCCTTCATTTCCGGTGACGTGGTCGACGACAGCGTCGTACCAGCGCTTGGCCTTCGGCGTCCCGGTGACATCATCAATGGCGCGACCTTGGCCGGTTTTAATGTCACATTGACAGAGGCGACACCGTTCCCGGTGTTTGATGCAGCGCTTGAGATCAACGCTGGCTACGGCCTTGCGCGCTGGGTTCCTACCGACACGCTCACAATCGAAGTGGGCCTTCGGTATGAGGAAGCCGCCCAAGTCGTGGCGCTTGACCAATCGGTGTTTAACACGCCGATTCCAGGGGCAACGTCCACGAACCTCAACAACGACTATTTCCTGCCAAGCGGCACGGTGACATGGGAGCCTATTCCCGATCTCCAATTGCGTTTGTCAGCATCCCAAACGATTGCCCGCCCGCAGTTTCGTGAACTTGTCGAGCAGGTGTATTTCGACCCGGAAAGCAACCGCGAATTTGTGGGTAACCCGCTTTTGAACGACAGCGAGCTTCTCAACCTTGAAGCACGCTCCGAATATTACTTCGGTGGTCCCGACAAGGTCAGCCTTGCAGGCTTTTACAAGAAGATCGACAATCCGATTGAGAACACTCTCCAATCGGCGTCAGGCGTGGTTCGCACAGGTTTTGCAAACGCTCCAACAGCAGAGCTTTACGGCGCAGAATTCGACTTTGTTTACGGCATTGACCTGTACGACCTTGGCGGAAGCTTCTTTGAAACCAAGCAGGTTCTGATCCAGTTCAACTACACGTTCACCCAATCGGAAATTCAAGTTGGCCCGGATGATGTGGCACCCATCATTGGTGCTCCTAACCAGCTTGCAAGCCTGCTGTTCGACGACGGCGCGCAATTGGTTGGACAATCGGATCACATTGCAAACTTCTCCGTTGGGATCGAAGACACTGAGAAAACCCAGCAGGCCAGCATCCTCGTCAATTACGCGAGCGAGCGTGTGACCTTGCGCGGCGGCCCGCTTCCCGATGTCGTCGAAGACCCCGGCTTTACCGTCGACTTTGTCGCTCGCACAGAGCTTGGTTTCCTGCGCGAAGGCGTGGAGTTGTCGATGCAGGTTCGCAACATCTTTGGACGCGACAATTTCGAATTCCAGGAAAGCGAAACGGGCCGCCTCGAAATCAACACTTTCGATGTGGGAACAAGCTTCTCGATTGGCATTAAGGCAGAATTCTAGAGCTTTCTAATCGGCACCCTCTCCCGCCGACAACTGGCCGTTTCCTTCACGCAAAAGCGTGTAGGGAGCGGCCATTTTCTTTAAGGTGCTGTGTTCGTAGCGGGGCAAAGCCAAGTAGGAAACGGGGCAAGCGCCGGCCCGCTTTAGCTAAGGTCCAGGACATAGCCTCGTGAACGTACCGTGCGCAGCGGATTGCCACCACCCGCAGCCTTTATCGCGCGGCGAAGGCGGCCCACCCAGACATCAACCGTGCGCTCATCCAGAGGCGGCCCAGAAGAACCTGTAGCCCCTTTGCCAAGGCCCGCAATGATCTCATCACGGCTCATCACCACTCCGGCATTCTGCGCGAAATAGCGTAGCAAGCGGAATTCGTTGGGCCGCGCTTCGATCACCTGTCCATTCCAACGTGCCCGCAATGCCGCCATATCGATCACCAAAGCGCCGTGTTCAAAGCTGCGGATCACGTGCGGCTCACAGCTGCTTGATTGCAAGGCTAGCACCCGGTCCAGCACTTTGGTTCGGTCAAGCGGGCCCACCATGTAATCATCCGCGCCAGCCTTTAGAGAGCGCCTGCGATCCTCGGCATCGTCCTCTTCCAGAACCATCGTCACATGGGCATGAGAGGTGCGCTCATCAGCCCGCAATCGGCGACACATCTCAAGGCCCGCCAGATCATCCATGACCCAATCGACGAAAGCCCAGATGGGCCCATCAACAAGACGCTCGGGCCCGTCTGGCCCAATCGTATCAAAGACAAAGCGGTGCCCATTATGGACAAAATCTTCAGTCCCTGCCTCAAGCGCACTTGTCAGGAAAATATTGATGACTTCCATGCTCGCAATTGCCCGCCACTGCATTGAGAATTCACAGTGATGAGTGACGCAATTCTGTGACGCGTTTATGACGAAATGCGCCGGTTTGCGCCTCTTATTGTCGTAATGTCACCTGATCCATCGGTGCCAGAGGCATACCAAGGCCGGTAGGCCATTTGGGGCGATATGGCCCTTGCAACTGGGCCAGCTCTTCAACGCTCAATTCCACGTCCAGTGCGGCCACGGCATCGGCAATGTGATGCGGCTTGCTTGCTCCGATAATGGGAGCGGTCACGCCCGGTTTTGTGAAGTGCCAGGCAAGGCCAAGGCTCGCCATCTTGGCTCCGCGCGCCTCAGCCATTTGCGAAAGCGCTGTGATGATTGCGCCGTCTGCCGCATCATCATCTTTATAGAGCACTTTGCCAACGCCGTCCGTTTCGCTGCGCACGGTTGTTTCACCCATAGGCCTTGCCAAACGCCCCCTTGCAAGCGGGCTCCAAGGGATGACCCCAACGCCTTGATCTGCGCAAAGCGGCAGCATCTCGCGCTCTTCCTCACGGTAGAGGAGATTGAGTTGGTTTTGCATGGAGATAAACCGCGTCCACCCATTGCTGCGCGCTGTCTCTTGCGCCTTTGCAAACTGCCATGCGTACATCGACGACGCCCCAATATAGCGCGCCTTGCCCGCTTTTACGATGTCGTGCAGCGCCTCCATTGTTTCTTCAATCGGGGTCGCATCGTCCCAGCGGTGGATCTGGAACAGATCGACATAATCCATGCCAAGGCGCGTCAGGCTGTCGTCAATCGCCTGAAACAAGGCCTTGCGCGAAAGCAGACCCGTATTGGGCGCGCGCCGCCATGGGATGTATGCTTTGGTCGCCACCACAATCTCATCACGGCTGGCCATTTCATTCAGGAGCTTGCCAGTAATCTCTTCCGATGTGCCGCCCGCATAGCCATTGGCGGTGTCGAAGAAGTTGATCCCGGCCTCCAACGCCTGGCGAAAGAAGGGGCGGCTTTCGTCTTCATCGAGCAGCCAATCGCCATGCCATCCGGCGGCTTTGTCGCCGTACGTCATGCAACCCAGGCAAAGGCGCGAGACGGTCAGACCAGAGTTTCCGAGGCGGGTAAATTTCATATTCTCTTCTCCTCGTGGAACACCGAAGCTACCGTCTTAAAAAGCTTCCCATTGCGAGTAAATACCTGATTTAAATAGATAATTGTGCCTTTTGCGGATAGTAAGTGTCAACTTTCAAATCTGCGTTCTGCCCTGTGCCTATCGTCCACCTTACCCCAAGCCGAAGCTGGTGAAGATTGCCACGCAAGGCCGCCTGTAGGAAAGCCAATTGGACCAGGCTCCCCCATCAAGCTCTCCCATCAGGCAAGCGTCAGGCCGCCATCCACCACCAGCGTTTGCCCGGTCATATAGGACGATAGTGGCGAGGCGAGGAACATCGCTGCACCAGCCATATCTTCGGGCGTGCCCAACCGTTTTAGCGGGATGGACCGCAGCGCCCCTTCGAGGCGTTCGGGATGCTCGGTCGTGACCGCAGTAATCTTTGTCGGCACCAGCCCCGGCGCAATGCCGTTCACGCGGATACCGTCCCTTGCCCAAGCTGCGCCAAGCGTTTTCACAAGGCTCACCGCGCCCGCCTTCGATGCGGAATAGGCAGGGTTGCCGATATTCGCCTTGAACCCCGCGACCGAGGATACAACGATCATCGAGCCATCCGCCTCGGCGAGTTTTGGGTGGAAAGCGCGGGCCACATCCATCACCGAATTGAGGTTCACATCAACGACCGCGTCCCAGCCCTCACGCTCAAACTCACCGCGTGCATATCGCACGATGCCTTGGCATTGGATGAGAACGTCCACCGCGCCGAGCGTCTCCACCAGCGCGCCGACGGCATCGCGGTCGCTCACATTCAATTGCGCATAGGAGAGCCCGGTAAAATCGCTGTCCTCGGCTTCGAGATAGTCGCCCTCATCTGGCCGAGTACCCGTCACGAGAACGTCGGCTCCGGCGCGGCGGAACTCATGCGCCATGCCATTACCGATGCCGCTTGACCCGCCAATGATGACGACGCGCTTGCCAGTGAAGTCCAATGGATTGGTCATGTTTGTCTCCCCCGCGAACGCTACATCAAATCTCGCGGCTGACCACTTCTTTCATGATCTCGCTCGTGCCACCGTAGATGCGCTGGACGCGGGCATCGCGCCACAGACGCGCAATGGGGTATTCGTTCATATAGCCAGCGCCGCCGTGGAGTTGCAGGCAGGCGTCGACCATCTCCCATTGCATTTCGGTGTGCCAAAGCTTTGCAGCGGACGCTTCGCCCGTGGTGAGCTCACCTTTAAGGTGGCGCGCAATCGCCCAATCGAGGTGCGCCCAGCCCACTTGCAGCTTGGCCGCTAGGTCCGCGAGGGTGAATTTGGAGTTCTGGAACTCGAACACCGTCTTGCCAAAGGCCTTGCGCTCCTTGGTAAACTTCACCGCTTCGTCAAACGCGCGCTGAGCCCCGCCCATGGCTGAGACCGCGATGGAGAGGCGCTCTTGCGGAAGCTCCTCCATCAGGTGGATAAAGCCGCGATTTTCCCCGCCCAGAATGTTAGTCTTGGGCACGCGCACGTCTTCGAAAAACAGCTCTGAGGTGTCAGCGGAATGCTGTCCGATCTTGTCGAGGTTGCGCCCGCGCGCAAAGCCGGGGGTGTCGGCGTCCACAAGGATCAGCGAAGTGCCTTTAGCGCCTGCTGTCGGGTCAGTCTTGGCGACCACAATCACCACATCAGCGTTCTGGCCATTGGTGATGTAGGTTTTGGAGCCATTGATCACGAGGTGATTGCCATCCTCAACCGCCGTCGTACGAATGCCCTGAAGGTCGGAGCCTGCGCCAGGTTCAGTCATCGCAATGGCGGTGATGATATCGCCCGAGATCATGCCGGGAAGGTATTTGGCCTTCTGCTCCGGGCTTCCCAGCCGCTCAAAATAATTGACCGTGATGTCGTTTTGCAGCGTAAATCCAGCAGACGAGCCCAAATAGGCAAGCTCTTCGGCAAGCACGCAGTTGAAGCCGAAATCGAGGCCAAGCCCGCCGTTTTCTTCCGAAACCGTGGGGCACAGCATCCCCGCTTCGCCCAATGCCTTCCACGCAGAGCGCGGGACAATGCCCTCTGCCTCATGCTGGTCGAGGTGCGGCTCCATATGCTCGCCAAACACTTTGCGGACCGTTTCGCGGAACGCCTCGTGGTCTTCGTTGTAAGCGGTGCGGTTTGCTACTTCGAGCATGGGGTGGGGTCTCTCTCTTGGTGTTTTTCAAGTTGCGAGTAGCAACTGACCCAAGAAAGGAGCCTAAGTAAAGTGCAAAAGTCTCACCAAGCGCCGCCACCGTGAGCGCATTTCAGGATAACAGCGGCTTCACACTTGCATTGAGGGTTATCCTGAAACGAGTTCAGGATGACGGTTAAAGGCGAAGATGTTTGTTGACCTTACCCCACAAAGGCGCGTTCGATCACGAATGAACCCGGCTTGTTGTTTGCGCCCTCTTCAAAGCCGCGCGCTTCCAGATCGGCTGCGTGGTCCTTGATCATCGCCATCGAACCGCACAGCATGACGCGGTCGGTTTCTGAATCGAACCGCTTTGGGCCTTTGGATTGTTCAAACAGGCGGCCATCTTCGATCAATGTCTGGATACGGCCCTGGTTACGGAAATCTTCGCGCGTCACGGTGGGGACATAGATCATGCGCTCACGCTGATCATCTTCGAGCAGCGGATCGCCTTCAAGCTTGCTTTCGAGAAGTTCGCGGTAGGCAAGATCGACCACGCGGCGCACCGAATGCACGACGATGACTTCCTCGTACATCTCATAGACGTCCGGGTCGCGAACAAGGCTCATAAACGGCGCAAGGCCAGTCCCGGTTGATAGCATGAACAGGCGTTTGCCGGGCAAAAGCGCGTCGGTCACAAGCGTGCCGGTCGGTTTCTTTCCAAGGTAGACGGGATCGCCGACCTTAATATGCTGAAGACGCGAGGTGAGCGGCCCGTCCTGCACGATGATTGAAAGGAATTCCAATTCCTCATCATAGGACGGCGAGGCCACCGAATAGGCGCGAAGCAGCGGCTTGCCGTCTTCCTTGGGAAGGCCGATCATCACAAATTCGCCCGAGCGGAAGCGGAACGAAGCTGGACGCGTCATGCGCAGCGTGAACAGCTCCTCGTTCCACTGATGAACGTGGGTGATCGTCTCAACCGAAACAGCGCCGCTTTCGGTAAAAGCATCTCGGGAAGGGATCGGAGATGTGACTGCTGTATCGGTCAAAATCGGCCTCGAAATCTGGTCTGACGCGGGAGAGTCGCGCCCTGTTGCGATGCGCAAATGGCCTTTTTGTAGCGCCGCTTCAAGTTAGATTAGCGATTGGGGGCAAAAGTGCGACTTCGCCATTCGCCCCCCAATCACATCAATTAGTTCCAGCCAGCGCGGTCAAAAATCTGCACCGCCTGCGCCTGGCCAGAGCCAATTCTGGCCGCGTTCAAAGTGTCAGCGCGGAAAGTGCCCATCTCTTCCAGAGCGGAATTGCCCTTCATACCGATAACAGCCGGATATTCATTATTGCCATCGGCGAAATACCGCTGGGCGCTCTCGCTGGTGAGGTATTCGAGGAAGGCAATCGCGTTCTCGCGATTGGGCGCGTTGACCGTGACGCCAGCGCCGCTGACATTGACGTGCGCGCCGCGGTCACCTTCGCCTTGATTGGGGAAGATCACGCCGAGCTTATCGAACACCGCCCGCTCTTCGCCTTCGCCGCCTGCAAATCGGCCAAGGTAGTAGGAATTCACCACAGCAATGCGGCACTCACCCGCCGCCACGCTTTCGATTTGCGCTGTGTCATTGCCCTCTGGCGGGCGCGCGAAGTTTGCAACAACGCCCTTGGCCCAGCTTTCCGCTGCCTCTGCGCCGTCGTTGGCGATGATGCTGGAAAGGAGCGAGATGTTGTAGATATTGGACGAGGAGCGGATGCAGATGTCGCCTTTCCATTGCGGGTCAGCGAGGTCAGCGTAGGTATCGAGGCCTTCTGGAACGCCTGCTTCTTTATTGTAGATAATTATGCGCGCACGGGTGGAAAGGCCAAACCACAGGCCATTGGGGTGGCGCAGATGGGCAGGAAGGCGTTCATTCAAGACATCGGATTGAACGGCCGAGAATATCCCGGCCTCTTCCGCGCGCCAAAGGCGACCTGCATCCACAGTGATCAAAAGGTCAGCGGGTGAAAACTCGCCCTCGCTTTGGATACGTTCGATCAGAGCGTCGGCATCAGCTTCGATCCGGTTGACCTTGATCCCGGTTTGCGCAGTAAAATCCTCGTAAAGTGCAAGGTCAGTGTCATAATGGCGCGAGGAATAGATGTTCACCTCGCCTCCCTGACCAGCGGTATCGCCCCCTTCAGTCTCAGCACAGGCGGTGACGGCCAGCATTGCTGCGAGCCCGAGAATCACTTTTTTCATGTTGGATAGCCTTCCGTCGTATTTGCGAACGACTTGCAATAGTGGCTTTACCAATGCAAGCTTTATCTGCGTAGAAATGCCCGAACGCTGCGCGTCTGCGGGACAATGCGGTACCGCATCCCCTCTTTGACAGTGGCGGTTGATTGCACCGTAATTTCTTTGCCATCGGGTGTTTGCAGAAGCAGGCGACTGGCAACGCCCAAGGGGTGCACGTCGACCACTTCCAGCCCCGCCTCATCCGCTTCACAACCAAGCGTTTCGGCATGGACAAGCAGGTCAAACTCGGCCCCATCTGGCAGATCGCCAGCAATGCAGGAAAGCGGCCATACGCCCATCGATGTTCGCAACACATCGCCGTCGCGCATCGCAGAGACAATCTGAGCCCCGCCAAAAATCGCGCCCACCGAAGCGCTCGCTGGGCGTTCGTGCAAGTCTTCTGGCGTGCCAAATTGAATGATCCGCCCGTTTTCCATCACCGCAATGTGATCCGCAATATCGAGCGCTTCTTCCGGGTCATGCGTCACCAAAATCGTGGTCGTCCCCGCCTCGCGCAGCAGCCTCCTGCAATCGCGGCGAAGACGGCGACGAAGGACAATATCGACGCTGGCAAAGGGTTCATCCATCAACAGCACTTGCGGTTCTGGCGCCATGGCGCGGGCAAGGCTGGCGCGTTGTTGCTGACCGCCGGAAAGCTCGTGGGGAAAGCGCTCACCCAACCCTGCAAGCCCCACACGGTCCAGCCATTGTTCGATCACTCCAGCGCTCCCGCCCCCTGGCAATCCAAAAGCAATATTCTTAGCAATGGTCATATGCGGGAAGAGCGCGCCGTCCTGAAACACAAGGCCCACGGGCCGCGCTTCGGGCGGCGGGTTGACACCGGGGGCGGCCATTTCATTCCCTCCCACCGATATACTGCCCGATTGGACGGGGAGAAGGCCCGCTGCCAAATTCAACAAGGTTGACTTGCCCGAGCCTGACGAGCCAAGCAGACAGGTGATTTTTCCAGCCGGCGCTGTAAAGGCGATGTCCGAGAGCGCCTCCACCCTTCCGGTTCTTCCGGTGTAAGCATGGGCAATATGTCGAAATTCAAGGCTCACAAAATTGTCCGATGCAAAAACGGTCTGCGGAAATTGTTGGCATGAGCCTTAGGCAATCTGCTGGCCGCCCCGCAAGTGGGCTGATGGTGAAAGCGCCGCGAATTGACGGATGGAGCGTGGGCGCTTTCGTGCTCGCTGGCCTTGCTGCATTGCCGATCGTGGCAATCCTTGTCTCTGCCCCAAATGGCGGGTTTGAGGCGATTGCCCACCTCGCCCGCACCGTCCTTGGCAGCTATATTGCGAACACGCTTTTGTTGATGGTGATGGCAGGGGGCATCGCCTTGGTGGTGGGCACAAGCTGCGCGTGGCTGGTCAGCGCCGCTCGCTTTCCGGGACGCTCAATCCTTGCATGGGCGCTTGTTCTCCCGCTTGCTGTGCCTGCCTATATCGCGGCCTATCTTTATGCCGATTTGCTCGATTTTTCAGGGCCAGTGCAAAGCGCCCTTCGCAGTGTCACCGGGCTTGGTGTTGGAGAATATTGGTTCCCCAGAGTACGCTCATTGCCGGGCGGAGCCTTTGTCCTTGGCATTGTGCTCTATCCATATGTTTACCTGCTCGCGCGCGGTGCATTCGCCTCGCAAAGCGTATCGCAATTTCGCGCCGCGCGCAGCCTTGGTGCAGCGCCATGGCGTGCGTTCTGGCAAGTGGCCCTGCCCGCCGCGCGGCCAGCGGTCGCAGGCGGCCTGGCGCTGGTCCTAATGGAAGTGCTGGCCGATTTTGGCGTCGCGCAGTATTTTGGCATCCCCACATTTTCGACCGGCATTTTCCGAAGCTGGCTTGCGATGGGGGACAAGCAGGCCGCGCTAAAATTGGCGGCCATGATGCTGCTATTCGTGATCGCGCTTATCGTTCTTGAAGCGCGCACTCGCCAAGGCCGTTCGGCAAGCAAAGATGCCCGCGCTGATAATGAGCCACTGGTGGAACTGTCACCCGTGGGCAAATTTATGGCCATGATTGTTTGCGCCACACCAGTGCTCTTGGGTTTCGTCGTACCGGCAGCGCACCTCCTCTCCATGTCAGTGAGCGATGCTGCCATCAATGCAGCAGGCGACCTTTGGTCTTTTGCCAGTGGCAGTCTCTGGCTTGGCCTTGGCGCTGCGTTCGTTTGCGTGATCGCCGCCCTTTTGCTCGCCTTTGCGAAGGCACGGTCCGAAAGCACTTTGGTAAAGGCCTCTATCCGCGTGTCGACCCTTGGCTATGCCCTGCCCGGCGCGCTTTTGGCGGTCGGCCTGCTTGCACCATTAGGGGCCGCTGATGTGACGATCAGCCGCTTTGCGCGCGATGTGTTCGGCTATTCGGGCGGGCTTATCCTGACTGGGACGGGCGCGGTTCTGGTCTATGCGCTTTCGGTGCGGTTCCTGACCGTTGCTTACAACAGCGTCGATGGAGGCATGAGCAAAATCCCGCCCTCGCTTGCCGCTGCTGCGCGGTCATTGGGCGCTGGCCCTGCGAAAGTTCTGACGCGTATTTATGCGCCCCTCTTAAGCCCCAGCCTTGCCGCAGCAGCCGCGCTGGTCTTTATCGACACGGTTCGAGAGCTTCCTGCAACGCTGATCCTGCGGCCCTTCAATCTGGAAACTCTGGCAACCCGCACTTACCGCTTGGCGAGCGATGAAAGGCTGGTCGAAGCCTCGATCCCTGCGCTGATATTGCTGGCCGCCGGGCTGTTGCCGGTCCTGCTTCTGACACGCACGAGCCAAGGGCGGGACAGACGCTAAACCGCTCCATGTAAGGACAAATTGTCAGTTTGGGTGTCACGCATACTTGTCGAAAGCGTCTTAAGCGTCCACAATGCCGCTTACATGGCAAAGTTCCCATTCTCCGCAATCGTCGGGCAAGACGAGATGAAGCAGGCGCTGCTGATTGCAGCTGTCGATCCGAGCATTGGCGGGGTCATGGTGTTCGGCGACCGGGGCACTGGAAAAAGCACCGCAGCGCGCGCACTCGCCAGCCTTTTACCGCCGATTACCGCGCATGAAAACTGCCCCTATGGCGGCTCGAAAGAAGACGCGCTCGCATACCCTGATGTGTGCGGCGGCGGGCCATTGCGAAAGCGCGCTGTGCCGTTCGTCGACTTGCCTTTGGGCGCGACAGAGGACCGGGTGATTGGCTCGCTCGACCTGGAGAAGGCTCTTCGATCGGGCGAAAAGGGTTTTGAACCCGGCCTCCTTGCCAAAGCGCACCGGGGTTTTCTTTACATTGACGAGATAAACCTCCTCGAAGACCACCTCGTTGATCTGCTCCTTGATGTCGCTGCATCAGGCGAGAATGTGGTCGAAAGAGAAGGCCTGTCGGTCCGCCACCCTGCCAAATTCGTGCTCATCGGCAGCGGCAATCCGGAAGAAGGCGAACTGCGCCCGCAATTGCTCGACCGTTTCGGCCTATCTGTTGAAGTGCGCACGCCCGAAGATATCGAAACCCGCGTTTCCATCATGCGCCTTGTGGCGGCTAATGAACGCGACCCCGACGCCTTTACCGCTCAGTGGGCGGGCGAAGACGAAAAAATCCTCAAACAGATCGCGCGCGGCAAGGCAAAGCTTGCCAAGCTTGAGACGGGCGAAGACATCCTCATCGATGCCGCCCATTTGTGCATGGCCGTGGGTGCGGATGGCCTTCGCGGAGAGCTCACCTTGATGCGCGCAGCGCGTGCTTTTGCAGCGCTTGAAGGCGCGCGCAAAGTGAAACGCGAGCATTTGATTGCGGTTGCGCCGTCTGCATTGCGCCACCGCCTGCGCCGCGATGTTCTTGATGAAACAGGCTCCACCGTGCGCATCACCCGCGCTTTGCAAGAGCTGTTCGGGTGACGGGCGAGCCTGCCCCCGATAGCCTTCAAAGCGACCCTCTTCACGACGCCATTCTCGCCGCACAACTGTTCATTCAGAATCCGCTGAATTTTGGCGGAATGGTGCTGCGCGGTAGTTCCCCTGCCCGCGATGCTCTGGTGGCTGCGATTGCTGCGAATATCCCGACAAGACGCCTGCCGACCCATGTCGATGATGAGCGCCTGCTCGGCGGGATCGACATTGCGGCGAGCCTTGCAGCAGGAAGGCCGGTGGAAACCAGCGGCCTCCTTACCGAAGCTCAAGGCGGCGTTTTGGTCGTGCCCATGGCTGAACGCATGGGAGAGGCTTTGGCTGGACGGCTCGCACAGGCGCTTGATGATAAGCGAGTCGCGTTGATCCTGCTCGATGACGCACGTGAGGCGGATGAAGGCGCACCTCTGGCGCTGCTGGAGCGGCTCGCGTTCCAATGCGACCTGACGCATTCAAGGGCGCACGAGGCAGAACTTCAGGATGCGCGCACCTGCGACACGGCACCCTTAAGCAATGACGCGCTCAGCACGATTGCTTCGACAGGCGCGGCGCTGGGAGTGCATTCCGTGCGCGCGCTCATCCATGCAAGCGAAGCGGCGCGCGCGCATGCTGCGATTTCTGGGCGCGACACCCCCGAGCGGGCAGATCTAGAGGCTGCTGCTCGCCTTGTGCTGGCTCCGCGTGCAACCCAGCTTCCCCCACCGCCAGAGGAACCCGAGGCAGACGATGCGCCGCCGCCCGAACCGGGAGAAACGCCGCAAGACAATGACCAGCAATCCGCCGATCAAAAGCTTGAGGACAAGGTGGTAGAAGCCGCCGCAGCTGCGATCCCCGCCGACCTTTTGGAGCAACTCGCCAAAGGCCTCGCTCCGCGCCAGGCGGGTGGGAGCGGGTCTGGACAAAAGCGCAAAAGCGGACTGCGCGGAAAACCTTTGGGCGCGCGTCCCGGAATGCCAAGAGGCGGCGCAAGGCTGGCAATGATCGACACGCTTAGAGCAGCGGTCCCTTGGCAAGGTGTGCGCAGACGCGAGGCGGGTGCCGGCCAAGACGCGCCGCTGATCATGCGTAAGGACGACCTGCGCGTTCGCCGATTTGAGGAAAAAGCCGCGCGCGTCACCATCTTCGCCGTCGATGCCAGCGGGTCCGCCGCCGCCGCGCGATTGGCCGAGGCAAAAGGCGCGGTCGAAATGATGCTGGCGCAGGCCTATGTCACCCGAAGCGAAGTCGCCCTGATCGCTTTTCGAGGAGAGGTGGCAGAAATGCTCTTGCCCCCAACCCGCTCTCTCACACGGGCGCGCCGCGCTCTTGCAGAGCTTCCCGGTGGTGGCGGAACACCGCTTGCCATGGGCCTTCACGCCGCGCGCGAATTGGCCGCATCGGTGCGCTCAAAGGGGCGCACGCCAAGCGTGATTGTCCTCACCGACGGGCGCGCCAATATCGATGCAGCAGGCCAGCCGGGGCGCAAACAAGCGGGCGAAGACACCAAGGCCGCGGCCAAAGCCATCGCGCGCGAAGGCGTTGATGCTCTGGTGGTCGATATATCGGCAAGAGCCAGCCGCGAGGGCGCCGTGTTAGCGGACGCGATGAACGCCCGTTACCTCGCCCTGCCGCGCGCCGATGCAAAGACCCTGCACGCCGCCATTTCTGCCAGAGAATCGGTATGAGCGCTGGCCTAACCTGGGAGCGCGACGGGCGCATCTGGCCTCACCGCAATGCAAGCGAGTTCATTTCCCAAGGCCGTGCCAACTGGCACACTCAACGCTTTGGAGAGGTCGGGCGAAAGCGCATTCTGCTCCTCCACGGCACCGGGGGCTCTGTCCATTCATGGCGCGGGCTTGCACCGCTTTTGGCCCAGGATTTTGAGCTATTCGCGCCCGATCTGCCGCGCCACGCCTTTACCAAAGGCCATGCGCCAGAAGAAACCTCGCTTCCCGGTATGGCGCGCAGCATTGCCGGGTTGCTCGATCACACTGGCTTTACGCCGGACCTTATCGTGGGCCATTCGGCAGGTGCTGCGCTCGCTCTGCAAATGGCGCTGGATCACGGGTACACCGGACCTATCGTGGGGCTCAATTCGGCGCTTCGCCCCTTCCCCGGTCCGGCCGCAGAGATATTCCCTGCCGTTGCCAAGCTGTTGTTCGTGAACCCTTTTGTCCCACGCATCTTCTCTGGGCTTGCAAGCTTTGGGAACGAGGCAGAACGGTTTATCTACCGCTCCACCCATTCGCGCCTCGATAAGGAAGGGCTCGCTTGTTACGCAGCGCTCATCAAGAATGCGGCTCACACCAAGGGCGCGCTCTCGATGATGGCCAATTGGGACCTGCCCACCTTGCGCACGCGGATGCACGAGCTTTCCAACCCCATATTGATGGTGCATTCTGACAACGATGCGGCAATCCCGCTCGATTGGGCTGAGGAAGCCCATCTCTGGCTCCCAACATCTCGGCTTGAAGTGCTCGAAGGTCTTGGCCATTTGGCCCACGAGGAAGCGCCCGAATTGATCGCGCCCTTGATTACAGCTTTCGCCGCTTTGCCTCCCTCTTTAGCTGACGGAGAGCCAACATGATCGCCAGCTACATGCACAATGTGACCGATAATTTCGGCTGGCTGGAGATCGTATTTTTCTATTCCATCGCGATTGGCGTGTGTTTTTGGCAATGGTGGAAAATGCGCCGCGAAGTGCGCGAAATGCGGGCCGAACGAGAAGCTCGAGAAGCGCGCGAATCAGAGGAAAAGGCTGCCACGGAGCCAACTGAAAAGGACACAAGGTCTAGCGACTAAGCTGGCTTTCTGGGCATCCTGAAAGGCAGCATGAACTGCACGACCGGTGAGCCAAAGCGCCGCATATCAAGGCTTTCCTGAACCGTCTCGACCTCTTCACCGAACAATTTGGACGACAATTCAGAGCGCGCATAAAACGGCGTATCTTCCCAAGTCCTGCGCACTTCAGCGACGCCAATTTCGGAGCGTGTGCGCCGGTCGACCTGCCATTTACTTTTTGGCAAAGGCGCAACGGCTGGAAGCTCCACGTGAGACGCCTCTGCGTGGCGATCAAAACGGATGGCGCTTGCGAAAAGCGAACCATCGCCGCGCTCTCCTTCATAACAAACCACCGCGCCTTCTTTGAGATGCGCCCGCGACCAGTGCCATGTGTTAAAGCCGCTCTCCAAAGGCTCGCTGCCCCGGTTGTGGTCGAAATATCCTGTGCCTGACCATGACAGGCCCGGTTCCTCCATCTCCACCTCGATGCGGGCGCGCGGCGCCATGCAGTGCCAGATGTGGTTTTCCGCAGGGTCGAGCGCAAAGCTGGCGGCATTCAGAGCCTCGGGGTGAACGCGAACCTTGCCTGCCACACGGCGGTGGATCGGGTTGAACAGGCGGGTGTCGCGTTCTTCAATGTCGATTTCGAGATGATCGCCGTTCCATCGCATCGCGCTGTGCCCGATTTCCAGATTGGTCGCATCGCGCCGGACATCGCCTTGCGGGCGTTCATGCATGACCCAGCGGTGCTGAGGCCCGTAAAGCGCGACATTCATTGAAGAGTGATCGAGCGGAGAGCCTCTGCCCGATGCCTTGTAATAGGGCGAAAAAACGCTGCCTATGAAGGCGATTATTGTGAGGGCGTGGGCTCCGTCGTCGCTGATCGCATCGATGTACCACCAGGTGTATCCGCCCGGTGGTACGTCTTCGTCGAAACGAGGTCCTCGCACAGTTTTCTCGCCGCAAGCAGCCCGGATAAGGCGGCCATCGGGACGCCCGCTGAAGGATGCGTCGCGCCCCCAGCGCAATAAAGATGTTTGATCCTGGTGCGCGGCCCCTGCCTCAGGAAAGAGGCCGCCGAGCCGTGCGACGCTCTGCCATATAGAGCCCCCCCGCTTGCCGGAAACAGGCTCTCCCACTGTGCCGGTGTCGCGACCTGGTGAGGCATCTCGTCCTCTAGTGTCAGGCCGCAGCATCGAAGCGTCTCTCTCATTGCGCTCGTGCATTGCTCAGTCTCCTTGGGATCATAGGGATTGGTGTCGCCATTGGCAGGCGCATTGACGATGATTTGCAGGCGCTCTCGCTTGGCTTGTGCTGAGCTGGCGGAAGCGTCCGAACTGCGATCGATGGCGCAGATATAAGCGGTGGGATTGCTTGGCGGACGCCCGCTGGCGATCTCATCAAACTCGCGTTTGTAATCGCCTGAGAAAAAGACATTGTGATGGGTCAAATCGAACCCACTCGTTTCGGCGTGGGCGTACCAGACAAGCGCGGAAAGTGAGCGTTTGGACGGCGGCAACGGCTTGACCGCAGACCTCACGAGCCCTCCGAATTTGCCGACAGCAATTGCATTGGGATCGGCATTGCAGATCACCGCATCGGCCGCGATTACCTCACCGTTGGCAAGGCGCACACCGCGTGCTCTGCCCCCTTGGGTGAGGATCTCTGCAACGCTTTCACCCATGCGAAAACGCGCACCTTGCCCTTCGGCAAGTTTTCGCAATCCCACCGCAAGCGCGTGGATACCGCCATCGATCTGCCACACGCCCATCGCCTCAACATGGGCGATCAACATTAGTGTCGCGGGCGCTTCGAACGGGGACGATCCGCAATAGGTCGAATAGCGGCCAAACAATTGCTGCAATCGCGGGTCAGGGAAGAATTCGCGCAATGCCTTCCACATGGTCTTGTGCGGACGCATCGCGGCAAAATCACCCAGCCTCGTAAGACCAATGCGCCATAGCAGCGGCAGCGGGCTCGACACATTGTCGCCGCGCATCATCGGTTCATTGAGGATGTCATACATGCGCGCAGTTTCATCGGTGAACCGGGCATACCCCTGCGCTGCCTTTACCCCTGCAAAATCGCCAACCGCATCAATGCTGCGGGCACGGTCAGCGTATAGATCGAGCGTGTCGCCGCGATTCCCCCCAGCCCAGGCATGACGGGCGAGCACTTGTGCCTTTTTGACGCTTACATAGTCTTCGAGTCGCGCGCCGCAGTCGGCGAAGATTTCATCGAAGACATCGCGCATGGTGAAGACGGTGGGGCCTGCATCAATAAGCTGGCCATCCACTTCGACCCGGCGCGCCTTTCCACCGACGTCATCGGCCTTTTCCACGAGGGTGACACGCACCCCGCGCGCAGCAAGTCTGGCCGCGCTCGCAAGCCCGCCCATCCCTGCACCAATAATGACGACTGATGTCTCCAACACCCCTCCAGCCGGGACCTCTCACCGGTCAAATGTGACATTCTAGTTGACCTGACTGTAGCATGTGTCCACTTCTTTGGACAAATGAAGTGTCATTTTTTTGGGATTTGCGTCTAAAGCATGAGTGGGGGATCACCCAAAGCACCGCTAAAAGTGCGCTGGATTGCACGCCGCAATGCGGTGTTCGCATCCCCGCGGTTCCAATATTGGTGCGCCAAACTGCCTTTGGTGAACCGCATTGCGAGAGCGCGCGCAGGCGAGGCTTTCGATATCCTTGCAGGCTTCACTTACAGCCAAATCCTTAGAAGTTATGTGGAATCCGGGCTTTTCGACCTGCTCGGCCACGGCCCTGTTGGCCACCAACACGTCGCCTCCCAGCTGGACCTCAGCCGTGATGCGGCACTGACCCTCCTTCGCGCAGGACGAGCCCTAAGACTGTCCGAAGAACCAATCGAAGATGGCTGGATGCTGGGTGAGGCGGGCGCGGTTCTGGCCGCTGACAAGGGCGCACAGGCGATGGTACGCCACCACCGTTTGTTATACCGCGACCTTGCTGACCCGCTGGAATTGCTCAGGAAAGATCGCAAGGAGCCGACCGAGCTATCGCGTTTCTGGTCCTATGCTGGTGCTTTGCACGGCGCGGCGGAACGCGGGACTGAGACGGCGGAATATTCCGAACTAATGGCCACCTCACAGCATTTTGTGGCCGACCAGGTGCTCGCCTCTTATCGCTTTCCCAAAAACGCACGGCTGCTTGATGTGGGCGGCGGACATGGTGCGTTTCTGATGCATATGGGGAACGCTTTCGAGGACCTGCACCTTGGACTGTTTGACCTTCCCGAAGTGGCCCAGGCAGGCGCTGCGATACTATCCCAACGCTTTGGTGCTCACAGGGTGACGCCGCATCCGGGTAACTTCTTTAATGACGCGATTCCGGAAGGTTACGACGTCTTGTCGCTTGTGCGGATCCTGCATGATCACGACGATGAGGCCGCACTCAAACTGCTCACCAACATCCGCGCCAGCCTTGCGCCGGGGGCACAACTGCTCATCGCAGAGCCGATGGCGCGCACGCCAGGTGCACAGGGCATGGGCGAGGCGTTTTTTGGGATGTATTTATGGGCCATGGGATCTGGCCGCGCGCGCAGCGCAGATGAGATCGCCGCCATGGCGCGCAAAGCGGGGTTTGTCCGCACAAAAGCCGTTCCCACACCCCAACCCATCAACGCCAGCATCCTCATCGCCTTCGCATAAATGCAACATTACACTATTAACTGTCCGCTTTAGTTGACACATTAAAGTGTAAAGCCTAGCACATGATGAGAGGAAGCCCCTCCTGGGACATTCGCCGAGTCGCATGTTTGTTGCGCCAAAGCGAATGGAGAGGCTGAATACCGGGAAAGCGAGTCCACCGATGCATAGCTTGGCTGTAATACTTGAGAAACCTGAGGCCGTTGCGCTTCAGCCGCTCGAGCTAAGCCCAGCTGGCGCTAGTGACGTCCTCGTTGAAATTGCCTGGAGCGGGATCAGCTCAGGCACTGAAAAACTCCTATTCACAGGGCAAATGCCTGATTTTCCCGGCATGGGTTATCCGCTTGTGCCAGGGTACGAATCTATCGGCCGGGTCGTGGAAGCGGGACCCGCTGCCAAATCGCGGATTGGGGAATGGGTGTTTGTGCCCGGCTCCAATTGCTATTCTGGTGCTCGCGGCCTGTTTGGCGGTACGGCAAGCAAAGTGATGCTGCCATCGGCGCGCGCCCTTGCGATCCCTGAAAGTTTAGGCGCCGACGGCGTTTTGTGCGCACTGGCCGCGACTGCGCTCCATGCGATCAACGCAGGCGAGCTTCCCGATTTGATTATTGGTCACGGCGTGCTTGGGCGTTTGCTCGCGAGGCTTACCCTCGCGCTTGGCGGAAAAGCCCCGACCGTTTGGGAAGTCAGCAATAACCGCCGCTTTGGCGCGGTAGGCTATAACGTCATCTCGCCAGAAAATGACACGCGCACCGACTACGCATCCATCTATGATGCAAGCGGCGATGCGGGGCTGCTCGATGAGTTGATTGGCCGCCTCTCCAAAGGCGGGGAAATCACACTGGCGGGCTTTTACAAAAGCCGGCTCGGGTTCGATTTTGCCCCTGCTTTCATGAGAGAGGCGCGTTTTCGCGTGGCGGCGGAATGGCAGCCGCAAGACATTGCGCAGACCATCGCCCTTATTCAGGCAGGAGCTCTCAATCTGGGCGGCTTGATCACTGACACAAGTCCGGCATCGCGCGCGACTGAGGCTTATCCCAAAGCGTTCAGCGATCCTGACTGCCTCAAAATGGTTCTAGACTGGAGTGAAGCTGCATGACGATGTTGGAAGCCCAAGATCAGGCTCTACGCGACGAAGCTTCGCAAGAGCCAGACCCGGTACACACCGGGGAAGTGACCAAGGAAACGCAGGTCATCGCGATTTATGGCAAGGGCGGTTCGGGCAAGTCATTTGCGCTGTCCAACCTGTCTTACATGATGGCGCAGCAAGGGAAGCGTGTTCTTCTGATCGGCTGCGATCCGAAGTCCGACACGACCAGCCTTCTGTTCGGCGGCAAAAGCTGTCCTACGATCATTGAAACCTCGTCGAAGAAGAAGCTCGCCGGCGAAGAGGTTTCTATCGAAGATGTCTGTTTCCAGCGTGACGGTGTGTTTGCGATGGAGCTTGGCGGGCCAGAAGTGGGCCGTGGCTGTGGTGGTCGCGGGATTATTCACGGCTTTGAACTGCTTGAGAAGCTGGGCTTCCATGACTGGGGCTTTGACTACGTTCTGTTGGACTTCCTAGGCGATGTTGTGTGCGGCGGCTTTGGCCTGCCGATTGCGCGCGACATGTGTCAAAAAGTGATCGTGGTCGGCTCAAACGACCTCCAATCGCTCTATGTTGCAAACAATGTGTGCCATGCGGTTGAGTATTTCCGCAAAATGGGCGGCAATGTCGGCGTTGCTGGCATGATCATCAACAAAGATGACGGAACAGGCGAGGCGCAAGCCTTTGCAAAAGCTGTCGATATTCCGGTTTTAACCGCGATCCCCGCAAACGAAGATATTCGCCGCAAAAGCGCAAATTATCAGATTGTTGGTATACCAGGCGGCGAATGGGCAAGCCTCTTTGAAGAGCTTGCCATCAATGTCGCAGAAGCCCCGCCGCGCCAACCTGCGCCTCTGGATCAAGACGGCCTTCTCAATCTGTTTTCTGCCGACGAAACAGGCGGAAACGTCGAGCTGGTCCCTGCCACCCAAGCCGACATGCGCGGCGGCACTTTTGAAGAAAAACCATCACTTGAAGTGATCTACGACGAGATTTGATTTGACAGATATCTCTTCCTCAGACGCGCCCAAAAATGCGATGCGCAATCGTGACACATTGGATGTGGGCAGTGGCACTGCCACGCAGCCAAGCGGCGCGTGTTCGAGCAAGGATACCATGCGCGAGGCAGCGCGCGCGGCCGGGAAACGTGACATTCTCGACCAATACGCCGCCGACTATCCGGTGGACCCTCAAAAAGGGCCACACGATCAACCGCAATCCATGTGCCCCGCATTCGGGTCACTGCGCGTTGGCCTTCGGATGAAGCGTACGGCAACCGTGCTCTCAGGCTCGGCTTGCTGTGTGTACGGCCTTACCTTCACCTCGCATTTCTACGGCGCGCGGCGCACGGTTGGCTATGTGCCGTTTTCTTCCGAAACGCTGGTCACCGGCAAGCTGTTTGAAGACATCAAGGAAGCGGTCGAGGACCTCGCTGATCCAGAGCATTATGACGCGGTTGTTGTCACCAATCTGTGCGTTCCCACAGCAAGCGGCGTTCCGCTGAGGCTGCTGCCGGACCAGATTAACGGTGTGCGTATTATCGGCATCGACGTGCCTGGATTTGGTATTCCAACCCACGCCGAGGCGAAGGATGTTCTGGCGGGCGCAATGCTTGCTTATGCCCGTAAAGAGGCGATGGAAGGCCCGGTTGCAACGCCCGAAAAACGCTCTGACAAACCGACGGTTGCGCTTTTGGGCGAGATGTTCCCAGCTGATCCGGTGGTGATCGACCAAATGCTGGAGCCGCTTGGCTTGGCGGCTGGACCGGTTGTTCCCACACGCGAATGGCGCGAATTGTACGCAGCGCTTGATTGTTCAGTCGTGGCTGCGATCCACCCCTTCTACACCGCGAGCATTCGCGAGTTTGAACACGCAGGCCGTCCGGTGATTGGCTCTGCCCCCGTGGGCGCCGACGGCACAGCTGCATGGCTTGATAGCCTTGGCGATGTCATGGGCTTGCCAGCGGACAAAGTTGCAGGCGTCAAAAACGCGATGATTGGCGCTTGCAAGGGCGCAATTGCCTCGGCTCCGATCAAGGGCCGTGTAACCGTTTCGGGCTATGAGGGTTCGGAGCTTCTGGTTGCGCGCCTGCTCATCGAAAGCGGCGCCGATGTGCCTTACGTTGGCAGCGCTTGCCCCAAGACAAAATGGTCAGATCCAGACCGCGAATGGCTCGAGGCCAAAGGCGTAAGGGTAAACTTCCGCGCAAGTCTTGAAGACGATATTGCAGCGGTGGAGGAATTCCGCCCAGATCTCGCCATCGGCACGACACCCGTGGTGCAACACGCGAAGGCGAAAGCCATTCCGGCGCTCTATTTCACAAACCTCATCTCAGCCCGCCCCCTGATGGGTCCGGCAGGCGCCGGCAGCTTGGCTCAGGTCATCAACGCCGCCATGGCCAATAAAGAGCGCTTCGATACGATGCGCGACTTTTTCGAAGGCGTTGGCGAGGCCCACGCAACTGGCGTATGGGAAGACACTCCCGTCGACCGTCCGAAATTCCGCAAGAAATATGCGGCATTGAACGAAGCAGCGCGTAAAGCGGCTGAGGCGGTGGGCACATGACCCTCGTCCTCGATCACGACCGGGCCGGCGGATACTGGGGCGCAACATACGTCTTTACAGCCGTAAAGGGCCTGCAGGTCATCATCGATGGCCCGGTGGGCTGCGAAAACCTGCCGGTGACATCCGTGCTCCATTACACCGATGCCCTTCCCCCACATGAATTGCCGATTGTGGTCACAGGCCTTGGCGAAGAGGAACTTGGTAAAACCGGCACCGAAGCCGCGATGAAGCGGGCTTGGCAAACGCTTGATCCTGAGCTTCCTGCTGTGGTGGTAACGGGTTCGATTTCTGAGATGATCGGCGGCGGCGTGACCCCAGAGGGCACCAATATCAAGCGCTTCCTGCCGCGCACGATCGACGAAGATCAATGGCAGTCAGCGGACCGCGCGCTCACATGGCTCTGGACCGAATTTGGTCCCAAGAAGATGCCGCAGCCTCGGCCACGCAAAGAGGGCGAAAAGCCCGTCGTCAACATCATTGGCCCGTCATATGGCATGTTCAACATGCCAAGCGATCTCGCCGAAATCCGGCGTTTGGTCGAGGGAATCGGCGCAGAAGTAGGCGTGGTATTCCCGCTGGGCTGCCACCTTGCCGATATTCGCAAACTCGGCACAGCGGACGCCAATGTCTGCATGTACCGCGAGTTTGGCCGCAATCTGTGCGAGACGCTCGAGCGGCCTTACTTCCAAGCGCCAGTCGGCCTTTCAAGCACAACCAAATTCCTGCGCGCCCTGGCCGCGGAACTGGGTCTTGATCCAGAGCCGTTTATCGAGCGCGAAAAGCACACTACGATCAAACCTTTGTGGGATTTGTGGCGCTCGGTCACACAAGACTTCTTTGCGACCGCCAATTTCGGCATTGTCGCCAATGACACCTACGCGCGCGGCATTCGCCACTTCCTCGAAGACGACATGGGGCTCCCGTGTGCCTTTGCCTATTCGCGCGAAGCAGGGGTCAAACCGAGGAACGACGAAGTGCGCGAGGACATTCACAAGTCTCCGCCGCTCGTAATGTTCGGCAGCTATAATGAGCGCATGTACATGGCCGAGGTCGGCGCGCGCGGGAAATTCATCCCGGCAAGCTTCCCGGGCGCGGCCATCCGCCGCCATATCGGCACGCCTTTCATGGGATATTCGGGTGCAACCTATCTGGTGCAGGAAGTGTGCAACGCGCTCTTCGATGCGCTGTTCCATATCCTGCCCCTGGGCACAGACATGGACAAAGGCCAAGCCACCTTGGCGCGCGGTGCAGATGTGCCTGTGAAAGCCGGGTCAAACGGCGCGCCAACACACGAAGTGACATGGGACACGGAGGCCAAGGCCCGGCTCGATGAGCTGGTCGAAGAGCAGCCCGTCCTTATCCGCATTTCCGTCGCCAAGCGCCTTCGCGATGCCGCCGAGGCAGCCGCGCGCGCAAAAGGCGCAGACACAGTTACCAAAGACTGCCTCCAAGAGGCATTGCTCGAGGGAGAAGCTGTATGACCTGCCTCTCGCTCACCAACCAAACTTTTGAGGGATCACAAGTTTTGCCTGATCGTATCGGGCATCCGCAATCCACGTGGGGGATCACGCGCGGGTACCGTCGGGGACAATTCCGTCCTCGCTCCAATGTAAATAGACGGAGATACAACTATGGCCGATACTGATCGCCCCAACGTGGGAACGTATCTGACCGACGAAGAGGCAAAGGAAATCCATGGCGCGTTCATGGGCACCTTTGGTCTTTATGTCGGTATTGCGGTTGTCGCCCACATTCTTTTGTGGGTCAACAAACCGTGGCTCCCACTCTGATAATCCATATTGCCTGACTTGCCATTGATCGTCTCGTTTCGGGGCGTGACCGGGCAAACCAAGTATCTGGAATTAAGGAAACAATCATGTACAAGATTTGGCATCATTTCGATGTTCGCCGGACCCTCGTAGCGCTGCATGTCGGCCTCGCGGTTCTCGCGTTCACGATCCACTTCATCCTGCTCAGCACTGAAACATACGGCTGGCTCACCTAATCGTGAGTTTGCTGGCTGTTTTTTACAACTGAACAGGCAAATCCTTGTGAGGGGGCAGGTTCGCCTGCCTGCCTCCCACAAATAACCGATACGCAAACGACAACGCCTGCCACAAAGGCGGGAAGGATGGACCTATGGCGCTCCTTAGTTTCGAGCGGAAATACCGCGTACGCGGTGGCACATTGATCGGCGGCGACCTTTTCGACTTTTGGGTCGGGCCGTTTTATGTCGGATTCTTCGGAGTATTGGTAGCAATCAGCGCCGCCCTTGGCACAATGCTGATCTTCGCTGCTGCTGCTGCGGGTCCGACCCTCAACCCCTGGCTAATCGATATACAGCCACCAGCGATTGAAGCAGGGTTAGCATTCGCTCCCCTGAATGAAGGGGGTTACCACCAGATCATCACGCTTTGCGCGGTGATTGCATTTGGATCTTGGGTATTAAGACAAGCAGAAATCTCGCGAAAGCTGGGCATGGGTTATCATGTTCCGATCGCGTTTAGTGTTGCTGTCTTTGCCTTTGTGACACTCAACATTATCCGTCCATTCTGGATGGGCGCATGGGGGCACGCATTCCCTTATGGCATCTGGTCCCACTTGGATTGGGTTTCCTACACCGGATATAACTATGTGAACTTCCACTATAATCCGGTTCATATGCTGGCGATTACGTTCTTCTTCACCAATTGTCTGGCGCTTGCGCTGCACGGCGGTCTGGTCTTGTCAGCGGTCAACGTTGGCAAGGGCAATGAAGTGCGCTCACCGGAATATGAAGACACCTATTTCCGCGATTTCATCGGCTATTCTGTCGGTACGCTTGGCATCCACCGTGTTGGATTGTTCCTGGCCCTCAACGCAGGGTTCTGGAGCGCGATCTGCATCGTGATTTCCGGCACACTGATGACAGGAAGCTGGGTTGAATGGTGGGATTGGTGGCGTGTGATCCCAATCTGGCAAGGAGAACCGATCTGATGGCTACCTATCAAAACATCTTCACCCAGATCCAGGTCAAGGCCGCTCCTGAAATGGGCGTTCCGCTGACCGATGGCAGCGAAGAACGTATTCCTATCACTGGCTATTCCTACTGGATGGGCAAGATAGGCCAGTCGCAGTTTGGCCCGGTTTATCTCGGCTGGCTCGGCATGATCTCGCTCACCTTTGGCTTTGCGGCCTTTATGATCATCGGACTGAACTTCTGGGCTCAGGCCGGATGGGACCCGCAAACCTTCATGCGCGAGCTTTTCTGGCTCTCGCTTGATCCGCCAAGTGCCGAATACGGCTTTAGCCCGTTCGTACCCTTGAATGAAGGCGGCTGGTTCATCATGACCGGCGCGTTCCTCTCGATTGCGGTTCTTTGCTGGTGGGCTCGTACCTATATGCGGGCCAAGGCATTGGGCATGGGGATGCACATCCCTTGGGCCTTTGCGTCGGCAATCTGGCTGTTCCTCGTATTGGGCTTTATCCGCCCGCTGCTCCTTTGGGATTGGTCACAGGCTGTTCCTTACGGGATCTTCAGTCACCTTGACTGGACCAACAACTTCTCGCTCATTCACGGCAACTTGTTCTACAATCCGTTCCACGCGCTCTCGATTGTGTTCCTTTACGGTTCAGCAGTCCTGTTCGCGATGCACGGTGCGACGATCCTTGCTGTGGGCCGTTACGGCGGTGAGCGTGAGATTGAACAGATCACGGACCGCGGCACAGCCTCTGAGCGTGCGGGCCTCTTCTGGCGCTGGACCATGGGCTTTAACGCCACGATGGAATCGATCCACCGCTGGGCATGGTGGTTCGCGGTTCTGACCACACTTACAGGCGGGATTGGTATCCTTCTGTCAGGCACTGTGGTCGACAATTGGTACCTTTGGGCACAAGAGCACTATTACGCTCCAGCCAACTAAAGGCTTGACGCTCAAGGGCTAAGGCGAGCCTTCATCCATAGGTCGAAAAAGGCCCGGCTGCACAAAGTGTGCGGCCGGGCTTTTTCTTTGGAGCTTAGGTGGGCTTTGGTGTTGGCAAAACGCATAAATCGCCGTTTTTCGCTGATTTGAAACATGAACGCCGCACGGTTGTCATCACTCTGCTCTAGCGCGCGGTCAAACCTCTCTTACAGTCCAGGGAAAACACCGTGACCAAAAAACTATTGCGCATCGCTCTTCTTACCTCTGCTGTCTCCTTTCCGACGTTCGCCGCAGCGCAGGACACCACCGACCAATCTGAACGGAGCGATCAGTCCGCTTCGTCCGGCAACACGATCATCGTTACCGCGCAAAAGGTTGAACAGCGCGCACTCGACGTGCCGATCACTATCTCGGCTCTGAGCGGTGACAATATCGAAGATCTCGGCGTGACTGACCTTGACGAACTTTCAAATTACATTCCGGGCCTTCTGATCCAGGAACAGAGCGCCAATAACCCGGGCGTTGTCATTCGCGGCATCACCTCTGACAGCGGCTCTTCGCAGCAAGGTCCGCGTGTCACGCTCTATTACAATGGCGTCGATATTTCGCGCTCGCGTGGGTCCTATCAGGCGATCTACGATCTTGAACGCGTCGAAGTTATTAAAGGCCCTCAGGCGACCTTGTTCGGGACCGCGTCCGCCGTTGGCGCGATCAGCCTTGTCTCAGCCAAACCGCGTGAAGGCTTCTCCGGCGAGATCACCGGCGGATATGGCAATTTTGAACAGACGCTGCTGGGCGGTTTCATCAATGCCGGATCAGACGTGCTGGCGGGCCGGATCGCGTTCGAACATCGCACCCGCGATGGCTATGTCGAAAACCTCAATCCCAATCAGGAAGAGGATCTGTACGCACAGGATCAACTCGGCGTGCGCGCGTCGTTGCGCTACACACCTACAGCTGATTTCACGCTCGACCTGATCGGCACATACGATCAACAACGCAACGGCGGCACACCGTTTGTCTCTGGCACCTTCCCCGCCTTTGCAGGCGCGCCGGGCGGCCCAGACAACGCTTTTGCAGATGCAAATCTGGGCGGTTTTCCCGAAGGGGCGGCGGCCTTGGGCGACGATCAATTGGGCCTCAATCGCGAGGTTTACGACGTCAATCTGACGGCTGAATACCAGTTTGCGGACGAATGGACCTTCACCACGGTCAACGGCTACCGCGAATTTAACAGCGCGGAAGTTTTCGACGCCGATGGAACGGCTGCGCCCTTTCTTGAATTTGCCGAAATCGCCGACGGCTGGCAGGCCAGCCATGAAGGCCGCTTTACCTATTCGGGCACTAATCTTCGTGCAAGCGCAGGGTGGAACGTGTTCATCGAAGAGGGCGCACAAAACGTGCCTTTCGCCACCGAAGAAGGGCTCTTCTTGCAATGCCTGACCTCCATTTTCGGCGCGCCTTTGATCCCGGGCGTCCCCTGCGTTGCACCTGATGGCAGTGTGCCGGCAACGGCGGTCACCGGCCTTGCGACGATGGGGGCGGTCGATGCGCTTCCCTATTCCGCCCGGTTTGAAAACCAAGGCCGTAACGAAGCCTATTCGGTTTTTGCCGATGTGACCTGGCTTGCGACCGACGATCTGGAGCTCACCGCTGGCGTGCGCTTCCTCGCCGAATACCGCCGGTCTGGCTTCATCTCGGTTTCGCCTGACAGCGTGCTGAGCGGGGCACCGTTGATTCCCGGATTTCTGGATACCAATCTCCAGACTTTCCGAGACGAAGCGAGCTTTTCTGCCGCCCTTCCCCGCTTCAACGCACTTTATCGCATCAGCGATGAGGTGAATGTCTTTGCGACCATTTCGAAGGGTCGCCGTTCGCCCGTCGTCAACCTTGGCGCGACCATCGATGGCGCAGGCAATGTGGTCCCGGACCCGCAAATCGTTTCCGAAGAGACGGTGTGGAATTACGAAGGCGGGATCAAACTTGCCAGCGGGCCTGTTTCCGCGTCGCTTGGTGTTTACTATCAGGTCTACGAAAACTTCCAGGTCTCGGTTGAGGACCCGGACGGTCCGGTCGGCACCTTTATTACTCAAAGCGCGGGCTCTGCCAGCAACCTTGGCGTCGAAGGCGAGGTCGCGATTGATGCAACCGGCTGGCTGCGCGTGTTCGGCAACTTTGGCTATATTGACGGCGGCATTGATGAAGATGGAGCCTTCTCACCTGCCTTTTCCGGCGCCCGCTTCCGTCTCCAACCCGAATTTCAGGCCTCGGCGGGCTTCACCGTTGATTATGAATTCGGCAATGGCGCCCGCCTCTTCGCAACGCCAAGCGTCACTCATCGCAGCCGCATTTTCTTCGAAGTGCCCAATAGCGACCTGATCAGCCAAGAAGGCGTCACGCTGGTCAATGCACGTGCCGGGGTCAGCTTTGCCGATGATCGCTACGAAATCGCGGCTTTCATCCGCAACGCCTTTGACGAAGACTATCTGCTTGATGCGGGCAATACAGGCGGCGCGTTTGGTATCCCAACCTTCATCCCGGCAGAGCCGCGCTTCTATGGGATTCAATTGACCGCACGGTTTGGCGACTGATCATCGTTAAGGTACCATCTGGTCATGCAAAAGGTCCGCTGAACTCATAGGTTCAGCGGACCTTTTCATTCTTATGAAGGCGGTAATGGGTAAATCTGTGGCGGCTAAATTTGGGAAAGACGAGCTTTGAGATCCATCAAATGCAGCGGGAAGGACAGGGCCAGCAACACCGCTACCCATTCCCAGTCAGCGCCCACAAGCGCTGCTCTCAATGCAAGCACGATGAAGACCGCCGGGCCCACAAGGCCGATAATCTTGCCAAGGGTCCACCCGCGCAACTTCAGCCAGATGGCCTCTGCTGCAAGCACTGCCAGAACAAGGTCGGCTGCGTGACCGCTTTCAAAGAAGTTCGCAATCATCTGGCTGCCAAACGGCGTGTCTCAGCCGAAGGGACCGTTCAAATCCACAATTGCCCAATTGAGCACTGCGGAAAAACCAACCCAGACCAAATAGGGCGTAAACAGCAACGCCGAATTGCGGGAATACCGTCCACAATAGACGATCAGCGACAGGATCGAGCCAAGCAAAAGTGCCACTTCGAAAAGCGCCCAGTCAGGCCGCTCAAACCGGAAGAAAAGCACAGACCAACCGATATTGAGGAAAGCGTTCAGAGCAAACAGTCCCACTATCGTGTCAGACACTTTTGGCGTCGGGGCCGCGCGCCACGCGCTCACAATCGCAGCTGTGTTGAGCGCATAGATAATCGTCCAACCGACCGGGAAAATCACATCAGGCGGGTTCCAGCCCGGCTTTTCTAGCGCTTGATACCAAGGGCCCAAATCGGTGATGGTTGCGCCCAAGGCTGCAACCATCGCCGCCGCAACTGCCGCAAGGATGGCTGGTAATATCCAGGTCTTGCTGACGCCAATGGGCAATCCTGCCCCGGTTTCTCTGCTTGTAATTATGCTCATGACGATCCCACTCCTCGTTTGCGTTTGGTTTGCAGCTTTTGCTTACTGTTTTGTTTTCTAGGCGACTTTCTCTTGCGAGCGCACCTCAGAGTTCGCCGGTCTCAGTCCCAGAAGGTGAGCGGTGTCTTTGAGGAAGATTTTAAGGTGTGCGAGCGGCTTTTTACGCACCAGTTTCTTGTGCATGTAAGCCTGCCAGGTGAGCTGCTGCACGTCTTTGTCGTCGCACATATCGACAAAACGCTCGCGCCGTTTGTCGCTGGAATACCAGAAATATTGCATCATCCCCAGGATCCAGAACACCCGCCCGTGATCTTTCATAAAGCGTTTGCGCGCATTCTTGAGCGCTTTGGCCTCGCCCGTTTTGAGCGCCTCGCTCGCTGCTTGAGCGCTGTAGCGCCCGCCAACCATGGCGTAATAGATGCCCTCACCCGATGCGGGGGCCACGATGCCCGCTGCATCACCTGCAACGATAACATCCGCGCCATTGTCCCAGCGTTTCAGGGGTTTCAATGGAATGGGCGCGCCCTCGCGGCGAATGGTTTCACACCGGGTCAGGTCAAGCTCAGAGCGCATCTCTGAAACCGCGCCGCGAAGCGAAAAGCCTTTGTTCGCGCTTCCCACACCGACGCTCGCCGTGTCACCATGCGGGAACACCCAGGCATAGAAATCGGGCGAAAGCTTGCCTTGATAAAACACATCGCAGCGGTCCGGGTCGAACACGTCGCCCGCTTCTTTGGGCGATGCGATAATCTCATGGTAAGCGAACACGCATTTAACCCGCTCGGCATTGGGAAGCGCGTGTTTCGCTACCGCTGAACGGGCTCCATCGGCTCCGATAATCATGCGCGCGCGCACCGTTTCAATCGGGCCGCCACGCTCACGGCGGAACGCCACGAGAGGGTGCGCTTCATCGTCGCGTTCGATCTTCTCAAAAGTCGCAGTAAGGCGCTCGGCCCCGCATTCCACCGCGCGTTCGCGCAGCCATTCGTCAAAATCTTCACGGTCGACCATGCCGACATAGCCGGTTTCGCCAACAGGCATATCGACCGCGCGGCCAGAGGGAGCGATCATCCGGGCACAGCGCGCTTTGGCAACGAGCAGGCTTTGCGGGATGTCGAAATCTTCCAAAAGGCGCGGCGGTACAGCGCCTCCGCATGGTTTGATCCGTCCACCCCGTTCCATCAGCAAAACCGAATGGCCTTCAAGTGCAAGCTCGGTCGCGGCCGTGGAGCCAGCAGGCCCTCCGCCTACGACGACAGCGTCATAAATTTTGTCAGTCATGCGAATGCTCCGTTTGAATATTTGGGTTGCTGATTGCTCTGCGTTTTGGCGATTGCTGCAGCTTTTCTGGGCGTGAGCCCCTTTTGCGTAGCCCGCAAAGCTAGCCATGCAGCGACGACGAAAAGAGCGCCTTCAGCTGCGAATACGAATTGGAATGCCGAGCCGTCGTCCATCATCTTGCGCCCGATATCGACACCGAGCGATCCGACGAGGCCGCCAAGGCCGAAGGCTATGGCCTGGCTCGCGCCCCAAACGCCCATGCGCACACCCTCGCGGGTGCGCTCTCCCGACCCAGCGAGGCCCATCATCGCGCCGATCGCGGCGACGGCGAAGAGGCCGTTACAAAAACCCAAAGCGAAGACATTGGCGTGGATCGGCCAACCGACCCCAACCTTGGCCCCGACCGCAAGGCAGGCGAGCGCTATTGCGGACCCTAGACAGCCAAAGACGATCCAGTGGCGAAGCTCTACCGGCATGCGGCCTTTGAACGCGCTTCCCCCGATCCCGGCGACGATCATGCCGACCAGAACCCCGCCCGACTGCATCCCTCCAAGGCCGGTGCTCTCGCCCGGTGTCATGCCAAAAACGAGGCCGGCAAACGGCTCAAGGATCAAATCCTGCATGTTAAAGGCCATCATCGAGGCAAAGATAAACAGGGTGAACCGGCGCGCAGCTTTCTCTGCGAAGATCTCGGCAATCGCCTCCTTAAAATCAGGGGGGGATGCGTCTTTGGCGGTTTCAGCAAAATCAACCGCTTCGCGCGGCTCCAGCCGGAATGTGGCGATCGAAGCAATGATGAAACAGGCGGCCAAAAGCCCGCTTGCGACCCACCACAGGCGCTGGGGCGAGAATGGGTCGATCAGCTGACTAACGGTAATGGCTGACACGACGATGCCCGCAATCATCATGATCCAAGTAACGGCCGCCGCCGCTGCGCGCCGCTCTGGCGCGACACCTGAGGCCAGAAGCGCAAGGGCAGAGGTGCCGCTTGCGCCCACGCCGATGCCGATCAGAGTGTAGGCAAGAACGCCCAGCATTAAGCCTGGCACAGGGCTCGCTGCGCTCATCAAGGTGACTTTAACCGCCAACAGTGCGCCAGCCCCAAGCACGCCCAGCCCACCCATAATCCAGATAGCCCTGCCGCCCCCTTTGTCGGAGCCGTGCCCCCACAATGGGCGGCACAATTGCACCGCGTAATGCCAGCCGACCAGACCTGCAGGAAGTGCAGCGGCAAGCGAATATTCGACCACCATCAACCGGTTGAGTACAGTTGTGGTGAGCATGACCATCGCCCCGATTGAGGCTTGCACCAGGCCAATGCGGATAATCGCAAACCACGACAGGCCTTGGGGCTTTTGCAGCGTGGGTGATGTGGGCGCGTGCATCAGATGTACCCGCCCAAACCAAGAGCTGCTGCCAACATGCCAAGCACGTAGAGTGTGACCCCTACCCCATTGTACCAGGGCGCATATTTCTTTGGATTGCTGAGCAGCCGCGGCATGGCGGCGAACTGGGCGACGAGGACAAGCGCCACTATCGCTGCCGAAATCCATTCGCCCCAAACGCCCAGAAGCGCGATCACGACAAGCTGCGCCAATGCCATCACAGCGCAGGCCAGACGCGCCGCATTGGCAACGCCCAATGTTACGGGAAGAGATTTGAGCCCTGTGGCCCGGTCGCCTTCAACCGCCTTAAAGTCGTTCAAAGTCATGATGCCATGGGCGCCAAGGCTATACAGCACGAGGACGATCAGCACCTCAGCGCGTGGCAGTGCCCCCAGCATAACGGTCGCGCCGGTAAACCAGCTCAGCCCTTCATAGGTGAGGCCAACGACCGCAGGGCCCGTCCAACCGCTGGTCTTGAAACGGAACGGCGGCGCGCTGTAGCCCCAGGCAAGCGCAAGCCCCACCAAGGCTGCTGCAAAAACAAGCGGCCCCAAGAGCCAGCCCACCACTGCTGAAAGAAGCGTCGCGATCAGCGCGATCCAAAGCCCCATCCGGCCCGGAATACGACCCGAGGGGATAGGCCGATCAGGTTCATTGATGGCATCAACGTGGCGATCAAACCAATCGTTCACCACTTGGCTGGTCCCGCAAACAAGCGGCCCTGCAAGAAGCACGCCGCCTGCCACAAACAGCCAGCGGCCATCCAAGCCTGCGCCGGACGAAACCGCGCCGCACATGAACGCCCACATCGGCGGAAACCATGTGATCGGCTTCAAAAGTTCGACAATGTCTCGAACGCGCGGTGAGCGCTGGTCGATCACGGTGGGCGCGCCTTCCACTCGTTCATCGTCAGTCCGCCCCGGGGGCAGAGTGGATGTGTGAGTCGAGACTACAGAAGGCTCCATAGTTCGAAACTATGCTTGACAGCCCAATGCGTCAAATAAATTTGACACTTAGTTGCCGAGAATCCCAAATTGAGCCGTTTTTATCGGCAGAGCGCGCCGGATTCCGGTGTTTTGCAAGTAGGCGAGAAGGCTTTGGGCCCCAATATTGGTGCCAAAGCGGCATTCTAAGGACAGCGGGCAAGCCGGATTTTACTTGAACCGCTTTCCGCCTCGCACCGTTTCTAATGGCGTGCAAACCAAGCAAACCTCAAGAGAATGTGGGTCCGATTAGTCGGAGTCTTCGCCGGTCAAATTGCCCAACCCGTGACGGTGAAGCTTGGAATAAAGGCTTTGGCGCGAAAGGCCGAGAATCTCAGCGGCGGACGCGCGATTGTCCGAGGTGTATTGGAGCGCTGCCTCAATACACAGCCGCTCAATCAAATCGGTGCTTTCGCGCACGATCTCCTTCAAGGACACGCGGCCCACAAGATCGGTCAATTGCTCAACCGAACGCGGCAAATCCTGGGGCCCAGGCGGAAGATCGCGAAGGCGCCTGCCGATGGGCCGAATAACAAAAGCGTAGTGTCCATCCTCTGCATCACCGCGCACAGCCGAGAGTTCGATCTGCTCTCCTTCAAGGTCATCATTTACGCGCAAGACGGTGCTTACATTGCGGGCACTTCCGTGCTGGTCAACCTGCCCTTCGATAAGCTCAAGGTCGATACCGGGCCGGCCGATCCAACTGGACAAATTGCGGCCAACGATTGGGTCAAGGCTCGAGGCTTGTACCATTTCGATGAAGGCCGTGTTTGCGCTTACCACGTCAAGATTTGCATCCGTGATGACAAAGCCATCGGGCATCTCATTGACCAGTTCCAGCACAGGAGAGGTGATATCTGCATCCGCCCCCTCAACGCTCGCAAACCGAACGAGCAATTGCTGCGCGCGGTCCTGGATAAAGCCGCTGGCATAGGCCGCAACGGTGCGGTTGCCTTTTGACAAGGTGATTTCAGCTGGCGAGGCTGCATTGGAAGCCAAGGCTGCGCCGACCAAAGACTGAAGCGCATCACGCGATGATTTATCAACAAAACCAGAAAGCTTCTTGCCTGACAGGCTTCCGGCACGCGCGCCGAGCAGCGAATGTGCCATCGAGTTTGCTTCACGGATTTTGAGATTTGCCGCTTCGACGAGCATCATCGGCTCACCCGAGTTTTCGAACAACATGCGATAGCGCGCATCCAGTTGGCGCATTCGCAAATAGTCTCGCTCAAGCGACTGCTGAACTTGCAACAAGCGCTGCTGCATCCGGCCCGCCTCGCGCAGGTCCCGTCCAAAGGCGATCCGGTGCTCTCCCCCGTTTACGGTGAGAACCGCGTAACGGATCGGCACATCGCCGTCTCTTGTTGGATGGTTCACCTGCCGCCAATGCTGCACCTCGCCGCGGCGTGAAGCGGCAAGCATTTCCATGACTTTCGGGCGACTTTCCACCGTGACGGTGTCGAGCCAGTTGGTGCCCTCCCAGCCTTCAAAGCCGGGGAATTCCTTGGGATCAAAAGCTGTATCAACAATCAATCCGGTTTCATCGAGCACAAGAGTGATGTCGCCAGCCACCATTGCAAGCTTCATCGCTGCATCAGCGTCGAGCGAATTGAACAGTTCTGCGGCTTTGCCGAAAGGGTTTTTACCCTCGATCGAATGCTTACGGGTTAGCATGCGGGAGAATGCCTATTTTAGCGTTTGCGCACGCACCTTCGCGGACTGGACCAACGCTTCTGCCACCTCGAGGGCAGACCTAGCGTCGGCGCCGGTCCCATCGGCTCCCACTTCGGCAACTAATGCTGGATTTTGGTTGATCATATGACCACCGACGAGAATTGAAATATGTTCATTGCGTGAAACGCTGCGCACGGCCCTTATTATGCTCTTGACCGCCGCGCTAGGGCAATCCCTAGAAAGCGTCAATCCTACGAGGTCGAAGCGCGTGTTTGACAAAAGGTTGAGCACGTCTCGGCGCAATGGCTTTGTCATCACAAGTGTGTCCCACCCAGAACGGGCAAACACATCTTCAAGCATTTGCGGGCCGAGGAAATGTTGATCGCCTGGCATTGGCAGGAACATCGCGCGCCGGGCACCGGGCTCAAGCAGAGCCGAACGCGAAGGAGTGCGCGAGGAGATTTCGTGCAAAACCTCCTGCAAACGCCATAATCCCATGGTCACATCCACAAAGTCGCATTGATCTTCTTCCCACAGCTCGCCCATTCGGCGTGCCGCTGGAGCGAGAAGATCGATGTAGATTGTATCGACCGTGACGCCCTGCTCCATCAGATGGTCGATCTCTGACAGAAGGCCATCGGCCCCCACAGTTAAAGGAAGCTGAGAAAACTGCTGCGCCTCTTCAGGCGTAATACGCCGACCGGGCAGAGCTTTATGCTGGAAGTCCGACAATACTTTTGAAGCGCGCGAACCAGACGCCTCTTCCCGGCGGATCGCTCCACCCAAGGTCGCACCCAAGCCAAAGCGATTAAGGCCTCTGCTTCGTGGTATCTTGGGAAAAGCTATGACATGCCTCCGAGATCTCGGCTGATAGTCTCCGAGTTTGGCGCACACCTGCGTCGAGGCTGATGAGGTCGAAACGCTTCCGACTCTTCGTCCATCAGCGAAAGCAGCATTACCCTAGAAACTCCGCAATGGCAATCACGCCGATGATTGACTGCACTTGGGATGATTTAGTTGTCCATTTCTTTTTACGTCCAATTTAATTGACACCTGTAGGAATATGGGCGTAAGTTCCAATTCTAATACGAAGGGCAACAACCGAGGATGACTCGCACTACGCACACATCCCAGGCCATTTCCCCTCCGCCCAATGCCAATCTTGCTAGGGCGCAGGAAAGCAATGACCACAGGAGCACTGGGTCGCTTTACTCACCAGAGGAGCGGCAGCGGCGAGACGATTCGGTTTGGACCGTGGTGCAAGGTGTCCTTGCTCCCTTACAGTTCCTCGTGTTCATCATCAGTCTGGGGCTTGTGCTTCGCACTCTGTCATCGGGAGAGGGCGCATTTGCCGCTGACGTCTCGATCATCGTGAAAACGCTTATTCTATACACGATCATGATTACCGGCTCGATCTGGGAGAAGGTCGTGTTCGGCAAATGGTTGTTTGCCGAAAGCTTCTTCTGGGAAGATGTCTTCTCCATGCTCGTGCTGGCCTTGCACACGGCCTATCTGGTCATGCTGTTCGGCGCGATTGGCACGGTTGAGCAGCGACTCGGCGTCGCATTGGCCGGATATGCGGCATATGTGATCAATGCAGGCCAATTCCTCTGGAAACTGCGTCAGGCGCGTTTGCAAG
The DNA here is from genome assembly GCF_000715015.1 of Erythrobacter longus. GTDB lineage: Bacteria > Pseudomonadota > Alphaproteobacteria > Sphingomonadales > Sphingomonadaceae > Erythrobacter > Erythrobacter longus. The sequence continues at coordinate 147,834 of NZ_JMIW01000003.1, read as the reverse complement.
GTTCGACCCCGCAAGAAGAACAACAGCAGGCGGTGCCCGCATGAGCGTCGCCACGACCCTTCCGGGCTGTGATGCCCCTCAAGCTCAATCCGCCGCGAAGCCTGTGCTGCGCGAACGCGGTCAACGCGAGGTTTTCTGCGGCCTGACCGGCATCGTGTGGCTCCACCGCAAGATGCAGGATGCTTTTTTCCTCGTGGTGGGCTCTCGTACGTGTGCACACCTTTTGCAATCAGCCGCAGGCGTGATGATCTTTGCAGAGCCCCGCTTTGCAACCGCCATCATGGAAGAGCGCGATTTGGCTGGTATGGTCGATGCGCAGGACGAGCTTGACCGCGTGGTGACCCGCCTTCTTGAGCGGCGCCCGGACATCAAGACGCTGTTTCTCGTCGGCTCATGCCCATCGGAAGTCATCAAGCTGGACTTGGCTAAGGCAGCTGAACGCCTTGGCGCGCAATATATGCCGAGGGTCCGGATCCTGAACTATTCGGGCAGCGGTATTGAAACGACATTCACGCAAGGCGAGGATGCGTGCTTGGCCGCGCTTGTCCCGGTTATGCCCGCTGAGGCCGAGGCCGCTCCCAAGCAATTGCTGATGGTGGGCGCACTGCCGGACATCGTAGAAGACCAATTCCTGCGCCTCCTTGGCCAGCTTGGTATCGAGCATGTCGGCGTCTTGCCCGCTCGCAATGCCCGCGATTTGCCGCCTGTAGGGCCAAACACCCGGTATATTCTGGCACAGCCTTTCCTTTCCGACACCGCCATGGCGTTGGAAGGCAGAGGCGCGACCCGCATCAATGCGCTCTTCCCGTTTGGAGCCGAAGGCACAAGCGATTGGCTGCGTGCGATTGGCCGTGAATTTGGCATTGATAGCGCCCATGTCGAGGCCGTCATCGCTCCTGGTCGCGAACGGGCCGCGCGCGCGATTGAGCACTCAAAAGCTGCACTTCAAGGCAAGCGAGTGACCTTCCTGCCAGATTCGCAATTGGAAGTGCCGCTTGCGCGCTTCCTTCACACAGAGCTTGGCATGGACCCGGTTGAAGTGGGCACGCCTTATCTGCATGCCTCGCACTGCGCTGATGAAGTTGCGCTTCTGCCGGAAACTACGCGCATCAGCGAAGGCCAGCACGTCGACAATCAACTCGACCGTGTGCGCTCTGACAAGCCTGACCTCATCGTTTGCGGTCTTGGTCTTGCCAATCCGCTCGAGGCGGAAGGCTTCACCACCAAATGGGCGATTGAGCTCGTTTTCTCCCCCATTCACGGGTTCGACCAAGCGGGTGACCTCGCCGAACTTTTCGCACGGCCCATGCGCCGGCGCGACAGGCTGGAGGTTTAGAGATGCAGCTTTCGGTCTGGACATATGAAGGCCCGCCCCATGTGGGCGCAATGCGGATCGCCACGGCGATGAAGGGGCTGCACTACGTGCTGCACGCGCCGCAGGGTGACACCTATGCGGACCTGCTCTTCACCATGATCGAGCGGCGCAATCACCGTCCACCGGTGACATATACAACATTCGAAGCGCGCGACCTTGGCAAGGATACAGCGCAGCTGTTCCAGGACGCCGCAATGGATGCGATTGAGCGCTTCAAGCCTGAGGCGATCATCGTGGGCGCGTCCTGCACCGCTGAACTGATCCAGGATGATCCCGGCGGCCTTATTGAAGCGATGGACCTGCCCTGCCCTGCGATCCCGCTGGAGCTTCCAAGCTATCAGCGCAAAGAAAACTGGGGCGCAGCAGAGACATTTTATCAAATCTTGCGGCATCTGGCGGACAAGTCTGTCTCGCCCGGCCCGCGCGAAGGCAGAAAAGCGCGCGCCAATATCCTCGGGCCTACCGCCCTTGGTTTTCGCCACCGCGACGATTTAATCGAGGTTCGCAAGATCCTTGAACAACTGGACGTTGAAGTGAACCTGGTGGCGCCTTTGAACGCGCGGCCATCCGATATTGCCCGGATCGGCAATGCTGACTTCAACATCGTCCTTTATCCAGAAATTGCAGATGAGGCGGCTCGCTGGCTTGAACGCACGTTCAATCAGCCGCGTATCCGCTCAATCCCATTCGGTGTGAGTGCCACTCGTGCATTTATATCCGAAGTCGCCGAGTTGGTGGGTGCAGATCCCACGCCTGCCCTCGGCGACACCTCTTCCCGGCTCCCCTGGTGGAGCCGCAGCGTCGATTCGACGTATCTCACCGGCAAACGCGTCTTCATCTTTGGCGATGCGACCCATGCGGTGGCCGCTGCGCGTATTGCGCGTGATGAGCTTGGCTTCGAAGTGTGCGGCCTTGGCTGTTACAACCGTGAATTTGCCCGCGACGTGCGCGAAGCTGCAAAAGACCACGGTATAGAGCCGCTGATCACCGATGACCATCTCGAGGTCGAAGACGCCATCGGCAAGGCCGCGCCTGAAATGGTGCTAGGGACTCAGATGGAGCGGCACATTGCCAAACGTCTGGGCATTCCTTGCGCGGTGATTTCATCGCCGGTCCATGTGCAGGATTTCCCTGCGCGCCACTCACCCCAGATGGGTTTTGAAGGCGCCAATGTCATTTTCGACACCTGGGTCCACCCACTTGTTATGGGGCTGGAGGAGCACCTCCTTACCATGTTCCGCGAGGACTTTGAGTTCTCCGACGAAGCAGGCCCCTCGCATCATGCGGCGCATGCGCCCAACACCGCTCACAAAGCGCCGGTGATGGAAGAAGAAGTTATTCCAGAGCCGGAAGTAACCGAGCTCGACAGCCCGGCGTGGACACAAGAGGCTTCCAAAGAGCTTAAGAAAATCCCGTTCTTCGTGCGCGGGAAAGCCAAGCGGAATACAGAGGCTTTTGCTGCCGAATTTGGACGCGGCGAGATTGATCTCGACACGCTCTACGATGCGAAAGCGCATTATGCACGGTAAGGCGACACCTTCTGCCAACCGCGCAAAAGCGCCGGTCAATGTGGTGATCGTCACTCTCGACAATCACCTCAAAGGGGCTGTGGAACGCGCGAATGAAGTGCTTGCCCGCGACAATATCTGCCTGACTTTGCACGCGGCCTCTGAATGGGGCGCGGAAGCTGGTCAGCTCGAAAAATGCGAAGAGGCAATCGCTGAGGCGCATATCGTCATCACCACGATGATCTTCCTCGATGATCACATGCGCGCGATCCTGCCGGCCTTGGAAGCGCGCCGCGAACAGTGCGACGCCATGGTTTGCATGATGTCGGCAGGCGAGATTGTGAAGCTCACGCGCATGGGCGGTTACCGGATGGACGCGCCTGCCAAGGGGCCGCTGGCGCTCCTTAAAAAACTGCGCGGCTCGCCTAAGAAGGGCGCAAGCTCTGGCGCAGGGCAAATGAAGATGCTGCGGCGTCTGCCCAAAATCCTCAAATTCATTCCCGGCACAGCGCAGGACGTGCGCGCCTATTTCCTGACGCTGCAATATTGGCTGTCGGGTTCGGATGAAAACGTTATCGCCATGGTGCGCGCTCTGATCGACCGATACGCAAGTGGGGAGCGCGAAAGCCGGCGCGGTGAGACACAAGCTGATGCTCCGGTCGAATATCCCGAAACGGGTGTCTATCATCCCGGCGCAGAGCAGCGGATTTCGGAAAGCCTTCGTATCCTTCCCAAGGCGCGAACCAATGATGGCGGCGGCAAGAGCGGCACCGTTGGGTTAATCCTCCTGCGCTCCTACCTCTTGGGCCGCGATGCGGGGCATTATGACGGCGCGATTGCGGCGTTTGAAGCGGCGGGTCTGAAAGTCGTCCCCGTCTTTGCAAGCGGGCTTGATGCGCGGCCTGCGATTGAGAAATTCTTCGTCGAGCGCGGGAAGCCCACGGTCGATGCGATTGTGAACCTCACCGGCTTTAGCCTTGTGGGTGGCCCCGCATACAACGATTCAGAAGCAGCACGCGAAGTTCTAGGCACCATGGATGTGCCCTATCTTGCCGCTCACGCGATTGAGTTTCAATCGATTGAGGATTGGCAAAAGCGCGCGCAGGGCCTGCTGCCATTAGAAGCCACAATGATGGTGGCTCTGCCCGAATTGGACGGGGCGATCACACCATCTGTCTTCGGTGGCCGCTTTGGTGAGGCAGGCTCGGTTTGCAATGGCTGTGACCGCCATTGTGAGCGCGCCCATTCCGATCAAGTGCGCCCCATGCAAGGCTGCCCTGAACGCGCCGAAGCTTTGGCTGCGCGGGTTGTTAAAATGGTCGCTCTTCGCCGCGAAGAACGTGCCGCGCGCAAGCTTGCCGTTGTGATCTTCAACTTCCCACCCAATGCGGGCGCAACAGGTTCGGCGGCGTTCCTTTCGGTTTTCCAATCGCTCTACGCAACGCTTAAGCGCCTTTCTGCCGAAGGCTACAGCGTGGATGTGCCAGAAAGCCTCGAAGCGCTCCAAGACGCGATCCTTAAAGGCAATTGCGACCGCTTTGGTTCGGACGCGAATGTCGCAGTGCGCATACCCGCCGACGAACACGTCCGGCGCGAGACCTACCTTTCAGAGATCGAAGCCGCTTGGGGCCCTGCCCCTGGCAAAGCGCAGTCAGATGGCAGCAATATCCACGTTTACGGCGCGCATTTCGGCAATGTGTTTGTCGGGGTACAACCTGCGTTCGGATATGAGGGCGATCCGATGCGCCTTCTTTTCGAAGGTAGCTTTGCCCCTACCCATGCATTCAGCGCGTTCTACCGCTGGATTCGCGAAGACTTTGGCGCGCATTCGGTGCTTCACTTTGGCACCCATGGTGCGCTTGAATTTATGCCGGGCAAACAAACGGGCATGAGCGGCCATTGCTGGCCAGAGCGCCTGATTGGCGACCTGCCCAATTTCTACCTTTATGCCGCCAACAACCCATCTGAAGGCATGTTGGCAAAGCGCCGGTCTGCTGCCACTTTGGTGAGCTATATGACGCCGCCTTTGGCACAGGCCGGGCTCTATAAGGATCTTGCCGAACTCAAAGCGAGCGTCGAACGCTGGCGCATGGGCGCGGATGAAGCCGAACGCGCTGATCTGTCGCAGCTTATCGCTGACCAATGCGACGCACTCGACATTGAGATGGGCGATATCGGCGGCCTCTCAGGGCGTCTTTACGAGCTTGAACAGACGCTTATCCCCCATGGTCTCCACGTTCTGGGAAGCAACCCGACAGGCGATCAGCTTGAGGACATGCTCGATGCAATGATGGAAGCGCAAGAAGACGGTGACGGTAACAACGACCGCGCCTCACTTGCTGCCAAAATTGCCTCTTGCGACGAACTCGGTTCGCTGATCCACGCCCTTGATGGCGGCTATGTCCAGCCAGCCCCCGGCGGCGATATCGTAGCAAACCCGGAAGTGCTCCCCACAGGGCGCAATATCCACGGTTTCGACCCGTTCCGCATCCCGTCCGCCTATGCCTGTATGCAAGGGCAGGATCAGGCAGAGCGACTGATTGCCCGCCATGTAGATAGTGGTGAACCCTTCCCCGAAAGCATCGCCATGGTGCTGTGGGGCACAGACAATATGAAAACCGAAGGGGTGCAAATTGCGCAAGCGATGACCCTCCTCGGAGCGCGGCCGCGTCGCGATTCCTATGGGCGTCTTGCAGGCGCTGAGTTGATCCCACTCGAGGAATTAGGCCGGCCGCGCATCGATGTTGTGATGACCCTGTCGGGTATCTTCCGCGACCTTTTGCCACTGCAAACCCGGATGCTGGCCGAAGCCGCTTTGCTTGCAAGCCAGGTGGACGAGCCTTTGGAGCGCAATTTTGTGCGCAAACACTCCCTTGCCCAGCAAAAACAACACGGCTGCGACATGGAGACGGCGGCACTTCGCGTCTTCTCCAACGCCGAAGGGGCATACGGCGCGAACGTTAACCAGATGATTGAAGGCGGCGTTTGGGCCGACCCCGACGAACTCGCCAATGCGTTTGAGATCAATAAAGGTTTTGCCTACGGCGTCGGCGGTGCTCCGGTGCAACAACGCGAACTGCTGCAAAGCCACCTCGCCTCAGTGGACTTCACCTATCAAAACCTTGAGAGCGTGGAACTCGGCATCAACGACGTTGACCAATATGTCGACGGACTTGGCGGGGTGAGCCGTTCGGTTTCCAAAGCCAAGGGCAAGAACGCGCCCGTTTACATCCTTGATGCGACCCGCGGCAAAGCCAAGGTACGCACTTTGTCGGAACAGATCGACCTCGAAGCGCGCACCCGTACGCTCAACCCCAAGTGGTTTGAGGGCATGCTTGAACACGGCTTTGAAGGCGTGCGCGCGATCGAAGGCCATGTGAATTCGACCTTTGGCTGGTCCGCGACAACGGGCCAGGTGCAACCTTGGGTCTATCAGAAAATCTCCGAGACATTTGTGCTCGACGAAGAAATGCGCCGGCGCCTCGCCAAACTGAACCCGAAGGCGAGCGCGCGCGTTGCAGGCCGCCTTCTGGAGGCATGTGACCGGCAATTGTGGGAGCCTGACGAAGCGACATTGGAAGCGCTTCGCGAGGCCAATGACGAACTCGAAGACCGCCTTGAAGGCGTCTTTGTTGCAGAAAATTGAAAGAGTAGGGACGCTCATGAACCTTCACACACCAAAACAAGGCTTTAGCCGCCCGGACGGGGATGGCTCGGTTCAAGTGCAACTGGACCCTGCGGACAAAATCAAGGGCGCGAAGGTTTTTGCCGTTTATGGCAAGGGCGGGATCGGCAAATCGACGACCTCCTCGAACCTTTCAGCCGCCTTTTCAAAGCTTGGCCACAGAGTGCTGCAAATTGGGTGCGACCCCAAGCACGACAGCACCTTTACACTCACCAAAAAGCTGATGCCGACGGTGATTGACGTGCTTGAGACGGTCGAGTTTCACTCTGAAGAACTGCGGCCCGAAGACTATATGTTCGAAGGCTATAACGGCGTCATGTGCGTGGAAGCGGGCGGACCGCCTGCGGGCACAGGCTGCGGCGGTTATGTCGTAGGACAGACAGTTAAGCTCCTGAAACAGCACCACCTTCTCGAAGATACCGATGTGGTGATCTTTGACGTTCTGGGCGATGTTGTGTGTGGCGGATTTGCCGCGCCTTTGCAGCACGCTGAACGCGCTGTGGTGGTCGCTGCAAACGATTTTGATAGCATTTTTGCCATGAACCGGATCGTTCAGGCAATCGGTGCAAAGGCAAAGAACTATGACGTGCGCCTTGCTGGCGTCGTCGCCAATCGCAGCCGCGAAACCGATGAGATCGACCGTTTCTGTGAAGCGGTCGGCATGCCGCGCCTCGCACACTTCCGCGATGTCGACGAAATCCGCCGCTCGCGCCTGAAGAAATGCACCCTCTTTGAAATGCCCGACAGCCCTGAGGTTATTCAGGCACAGGACGAATACATGCGGCTTGCCGCCATGCTGTGGGCAGGTGTTGAACCTTCGAGCGCGGCGCCAATGAAGGACCGCGACATCTTCGACTTTTTGGGGTTTGAATGATGGCTACACACGCTCCCGAACGCACCGGCTTAAGCGCGCCCTACACGGCACGCCGCGAGGCGCTGGCAACGTATTTCGACAGCACTGCAAAGCAGGCTTGGATCGACCTTACCTCTGACGTGAAGGTCAGCGGCATTCGCGCGACTGTGCGCGCAGGCCGCGAGCAGATGCGGCGCACCTTGGTGAGCTGGCTGCCGACCGATCTCAGGCGCACGCGCCTTCTCGACGCAGGGTGCGGAACAGGAGCGCTCGCTTTGGAAGCCGCGTGCCTTGGCGCAGATGTCACCGCAGTCGATGTGGCAGGCGGGCTTGTAGAAGTCGCCAAAAGCCGCGCCACCGGATTTATCGGTCACGGCAAAGTGCGCTGGAGAGCGGGCGATATGCTCGACCCTGCGCATGGCGAATTTGCCCATGTGGTCGCGATGGATTCGCTCATCCACTATTCGCCCGACAATCTGGTCGATGCCTTGGAAGAGCTGAGCGAGCGGACGAGCGGTTCGATCATCTTCACATATGCCCCGCACACAAAACTGCTGGGCGCGATGCATTCGGTGGGCAAGGTCTTTCCCAAAAGCGACCGTTCGCCAGCGATTGTACCAGTTGCTGAGAGCGATCTTCACGCGCGGCTTTCCCGCCTTGATGGGTGGAGAATTGGCCGCACTGAGCGGGTTTCGAGCGGGTTCTACACCAGCCAAGCGCTGGAGCTGGTGAAGCACGGATGAGCCAGCCTCCTCGCCCTTCCTATCAATTTGCCCGGATGATGGCGGACCTAATGCCGTTCGCCGACGCGGCCAGCAAGGAGCTGCCTCTGTCGCGCCTCCTTCGCCTGTCGCTGTTCCAGGTGAGCGTGGGTATGGCGATGGTTTTGCTGAGCGGGACTTTGAACCGCGTAATGGTGGTCGAACTTGGCACGCCGACATGGCTGATCGCGACGTTGATCGCGGTGCCTATGCTGGTCGCGCCCTTCCGCGCGCTCATTGGACATAAATCGGACCGCCACGTCTCGGCCCTTGGGTGGAGGCGCGTGCCTTACATCTGGTTTGGTACGATGATGCAATTTGGCGGCCTTGCGATCATGCCTTTCGCGCTGCTTTTGCTGGAGCTTGAAGGACGGTTTGAAATCGGCCTTGTGGCGGCCGCTATTGCCTTCCTTCTCACGGGCCTTGGCTTCCATGTGACGCAAACCGCTGGTCTTGCGCTGGCGACTGACCTTGCGCCTGAAGAAAAACGTCCGCGTGCTGTGGCGCTGCTCTATGTGATGCTGCTCGTCGGCATGATGCTATCGGCTTTCGTTATTGGCGGGCTTTTGATCGATTTCTCACCGACGCGTCTTGTGCAGGTCATCCAAGGGGCTGCCGTGTTTACCATGGTGCTCAATTTGGTGGCTTTGTGGAAGCAAGAGGCACGCGCCCCTGAACGCACGAAAGCGGACTCTGATGCGCCGAGCTTTAGCGAGCTTTGGAACGCCTTTGTGCGCGATGGCCGCAATGCGCGGCTTTTGATCGCTATCGGCATCGGGGCTGCTGGCTTTGCCATGCAGGATGCTTTGCTTGAGCCTTTTGGCGGGGAAATCCTTGGTCTTTCCGTGGGCGCAACCACGGGGCTTACGGGCGCATGGGCATTGGGCGCGCTGATTGGCTTTATCTATTCAGGCCGCAAAATGTCGCTTGGCGCTGATCCGCTCCGGCTTGCCGGGCTTGGCCTTGTTATTGGCGTCAATGCTTTCCTCCTCGTGCTGTTTGCTGGGCCGTTTGGATCAGCTGTAATGCTGTATGCAGGTGCGGGGCTAATCGGGCTTGGCCTTGGCCTTTTCTCAGTGGGCACCCTTATCGAAGCTATGGCGCTTGCAAAAAGCGAGACCGCTGGTCTTGCGCTTGGTGCGTGGGGCGCAGTTCAAGCGACCTGTGCAGGCGGCGGGATCGCCATTGGCGGGGCACTGCGCGACCTTATCGCATGGGTAGCCGCAGCCGATGCCAGCGCCACGATTGCAACCCGCGCAAGCGGATACACATCCGTCTATATTCTTGAAATCCTGCTGCTTATCGCAGGCCTCGCCGCGATTGGTCCGCTTGTCGGACACTCTCGCATATCATCCATCCAATCACGGAATAGCGCCGACCAACCTTTTGGCCTGCGCGAATTCCCAACATGATCGCTTGCTCGGGATAGAGCGGTCCAAAAGCCGAGAGGGCCTTCTGCAGGGGCTCTGTCTAATGACTAAAGGAAAGTACCATGGGTAACGTATACATTGCCGGGCTTTTTGACGTAGCCGAGCTAACGTTCATTTTGTTCTTCATCTTCTTTGTCGGACTGGTGATTTATCTCAATCGTGAAAGCCGCCGCGAAGGCTATCCGCTTGAGCATGAACAAACCGGAATCATTGATCGCGGCGTTCCGCTTTCAGATGCCGGTAAAAAGACCTTCCACCTGCCACACGGCCGCGGCACTTATGTGCCCGAAGATGTGCCACGCGACGAGCTTTCGAAAGTCGGCAACATCCCGGCCAAGCAAACCTTTGGCGCTGCTGGCGCCCCTTGGGAGCCAACCGGCGACGCGATGGCAGATGGCCTTGGCACCGCAGCCTATGCGATGCGCGAAGACTATCCTGACCTTACGATGGATGGCCACCCGCGCATCGTGCCGATTGCGAATACCGTTCATGCCATCGAAATCGCGGCGCAGGATCGCAACCCGGTTGGGCTGTCGGTCTATGCTGCTGATAAGAAGAAAGCGGGCGTCGTCAGCGATGTCTGGGTTGACCAGGCCGAGCACCTCATCCGCTATCTCGAGATTACCACCAATTCAGGCAAGAAGGTTCTTGCTCCGATGGCCTTTGCCGCCGTGCAAGGCAAAAGCTGGTTTGGTGGCCTCATCCCGATTGTGGATGACCAACCTGAATTGATCGACATTGACGCAATCCGTGCCGACCAATTTGACACTGTTCCAGCGATTGCGACACCAGGCCAGATCACCCGCCTCGAAGAGGACAAGATCCAGGCCTATTATGGCGGCGGCTATATCCATGCCCTGCCGGAGCGTTCTGAGCCATGGATCTAAAAACCACGCCCGCCCCTACGCAAACAGCTTTGCCAAAACGCGTGCTGTCCAAGACAGCCCAAGCGCTGGAAGAAGCAGGACCGGCTGCCCATGGTGATCCCATGGGTACGCCCCAGCCGCAGGAAAAAGTCCTGTGGCAGGGGCGGCCTGACCTGCCGACGTTGGCGCGCACCGCTTTTCATACACGAACAGTTGGCATCTATTTTGCCCTGCTCGTTGCGATCTCGTTGGTGCTTGGCAATGTGAGCACCGCGCTCGTTTGCGCAGGGTTGGGCGTTTTGGGTGTGGCCATATTGTATGGCCTTGCCTGGCTTAGTGCGCGCACAACGCTCTACATCCTCACCGATACGCGTCTCATCATGCGTATCGGTATGGGGATTGAGACGCGCATCAACATTCCTTTGAAGCATGTCCAATCGGCAAACCTGCGTTCGCGGGGCAAGACGATGGGCGATATTGCGATGACGATCGGGGGCGACCGGTTGCTCGGCTATGCATTGTTGTGGCCCCATGCGCGGCCATGGCGCGTGTCAAAACCAGAGCCGATGCTGCGCGCTGTGCCTGAGGCGCAAAAGGTCGCCAATATTCTGGCTGAGGCTGCGTCAAAACATGTATCGCTCGAGCAAAATTTGACACAGATCAATGCAACTTCCGAGACCTCCTCCAAGAGTGGTCTTACCGAAGGCGATGTAAGGGGGGTCACCGCATGATTGTTCGCGAGTATGAAGAAGACGAAATTACCGTCAATCGCTTCCCGCTAATGCTTATGGGAGGGCTGATTGTGATCAGCCTTGCTCTCACATCGGCTGTGAGTTTGGGTGTGTTTGAACGCCAGGCTGTTCCAAGCGAAGTGCGCGAAGCAAGCGGAACGCAAGCAACCGCAACCCGTTCGCTGCTGTTCTTCGACGAAGCCGACGGCACAGTGCGGGTCGAAGACGCCGGCACTGGTGAGATAGTCGGGAGTTTTGGCCCTGGCACAGGCGGTTTTGTCCGCTCGACTTTGCGCAGCCTTGTTTACCAAAGGCGTGTCCATGGATTTGGCCGTGAAGTGCCGTTTGAGCTGATCGAGTGGAACAATGGCATGCTCACCCTTCTTGACCCGACCACACAAGAGACCGTCGAGCTTCACTCCTTTGGTGAGGGCAACCGCACGACTTTCGCGAATTTCTTGAAAACTGGAGCACAATAATGGCGACACTGGCAGCTAAGGGATCGGCTGACCTCAACAGGTTTACACCGCCCGACACCCGCGTCTTCGACGCGCCCTGTACGATCACGGTTGAACAAAGCTCACTGCATTTTCATGCGCATGTCGAATTGCCTGAAACCATCACGATGGAACCAGGCGACAAGGTGCGGGTACACGGCGCGCCAATTTCAATTCCGTTCGGCAGCCGCGAGGTGTTCAATCGCACCGCCACTGTGACGCGCGCCGGGCCGGTTATGCGCGTGCTGACCAAATTTGCCGCCTATTTCGACTTGGCCGAACTTTACGAAGTGAGTTTTAATGCTGGGAGGATCAAATGAACGCACATGCACAGATCAAGGCTGATCCGGGTCACATGATGACCAGCGAAGAGGCGATGGCTCTGGCAACGCAGGACACAGTCTTGACGCCGCGCTTCTACACCACCGATTTTGACGCGCTTGACGCAATTGACGTCAGCCTCGTGCGCGAGGAATGGGACCAGCTGATCGCCGACATGGTGGGCGACCCCAACAAGACCCACTTTCGCCACAAGAACGATTTTGCTGGCATCATCGAAGGGATGGAGCCTGAGCTTCGCGCCGAGTTTACCGACTTTCTTGTAAGCTCGATGACCTCAGAGTTTTCCGGCTGTGTGCTGTATGCAGAGATCGCGCGTCGCACCAAGAACCCTGATGTGAAGCAGCTCTTCAAACTGCTTGCTCGCGATGAAAGCCGCCATGCTGGCTTTATCAACGAAAGCCTTAAAGACGCAGGCATCGGAGTGGATCTGGGCTTCCTGACGAAGACCAAGAAATACACCTATTTCCGTCCCAAATTCATTTGGTATGCGGTCTACCTCTCCGAGAAAATTGGCTACGCGCGTTACATCGCGATTTACCGCCATCTGGAAAAGCATCCGGAAAACAAGTTTCACCCGATCTTCGATTGGTTCGAAGAGTGGTGCAATGACGAGTTTCGCCACGGCGAGGCGTTTGCGATGTTGATGCATGCAGACCCGGACCTTCTCAAAGGCCATAACAAACTGTGGATCCGGTTCTTTCTCTTGTCGGTCTATGCCACCATGTATGTGCGCGATCACTCCCGCCCGGTGTTTCACAAGGCTCTTGGCGTTGATCCGACCGAATATGATTACAAGGTCTTCGACATCTGCAATCAGATTTCGCGCCAGGTTTATCCAGTCGAACTCGACATCGACAATCCCAAGTTTCGCGAAGCGATGGAGGCATTGCGCCAAGCATCGCTCAGGATCGAGGATGGCAAAGCGCAAGGCGGCATTGGCGGCTTTTTCAAGCGTGTAAGCGGCATGGCAGGCGCAGGATACAACTTTGCGCGGATGTATTTCATGACGCCAAAGACCAATGAACTGCCCGCGACCATTCGGCTTCATCCTGCATGGTAAGTTGGAGCGGTCATATTGTCCCGTTCATCGTGACACTGGCCATTTGGTTTATGGCAACCGGGCTTATCGCGTTTTTCGCGAACCGCGGAACAGATACGCGTGGCCACGGTACGTTTCGGCGCAGCGTTGCAGTTGGCGGCATTGCTGGAATTGCGGGACTGGTCGCGATCCTTCTTGCCTCCACCATGGTCAGCGTTGCCGCTGTTTACCTCTCCTTTGTGGGCGCATTGATGGTCTGGGGCTGGCATGAAATCGGCTTTTTGACAGGGGCCGCAGCAGGCCCCAGGCGCAAGGCACAAACCTTGGGCGCGCGCGGAGTGGAGCGCTTTACACAAGCAAGCGCGACAGTGATGCACCATGAACTAGCCCTCGCTTTTACGGCACTGATGCTGATCTCGCTTTCATGGAATGCTCCCAATCAAATCGGGGCGACGGTCTTTGTGTTGATGTTTGGCCTCAGGATCTCTTCCAAGATCAACCTGTTCGTCGGCGTGCCCAACACCACCACCGAAATGATGCCTGCCCATCTTGGCTATCTCAAAAGTTATTTTGGCGCCAACCGGATGACAGTCCTGTTGGCAGTGTCGATCCTTGGGATCACCGCGCTTGCCGCCTGGTTTGCAAACCTTGCGATGACAGCGCCTGCGGGAAGTCCTGAAATGGTCGGGGCAAGCCTTCTTACCGCATTGTGCTTGCTAGGCACACTCGAACATCTATTCTTGGCCTTACCGTTTCGGGACGGAATGCTGTGGGGCTGGGCATTCAAGCGCAGGAGCGATCCTGTATGAACACTAACAATAACAATACCATGATTGAGCAGGGGAACACCCATGGACTTTGATACATTTTTTGCTGAGCAGCTGGACGGCGTTCGCGAAGAAGGACGATACCGCGTCTTCACCGACATCAAGCGCCACTGCGGCAAATTCCCGCACGCCACCCGCTTTGTCGACAATGAAACGCAGGCTGTTACCGTTTGGTGTTCCAATGATTATCTTGGCATGGGCCAACACCCCAAGGTGATCGATGCCATGCACGCGACCCTTGATGAATGCGGCGCGGGCGCAGGGGGCACGCGCAATATCTCTGGCACCAATCACTATCACGTTGAATTGGAAGCCGAGCTGGCCGATTTGCACCGCAAGGAAAGCGCGCTTTTGTTCACGAGCGGATATGTCTCCAACTGGGCCGGCCTTGGCACTTTGGCGAGCAAAATTCCGGGCTGCGTCGTCTTCTCTGATGCGCTGAACCATGCAAGCATGATCGAAGGCATTCGCCACTCCAGAGCGCCTTACAAAGTGTGGAAGCACAACGATGTCGAAGACCTCGACCGCCTGCTTTCCGAATATCCCTCCGACACGCCAAAGCTGGTCGCGTTTGAGAGCGTTTATTCGATGGACGGCGACATTGCCCCTATCGCAGACATTTTGGACGTATGCGAGAAACACGGTGCAATGAGCTATATCGACGAAGTTCACGGTGTTGGCCTTTACGGTCCGCGCGGCGGCGGTGTTGCCGAACAAGAAGGGTTGATGGACCGCATCACCGTGATTGAAGGCACCCTTGGCAAAGCGTTTGGCGTCATGGGCGGATATATCGCGGCGAGCCGTGATCTGGTCGATTTCGTGCGCAGTTTTGCCAGCGGCTTCATCTTTTCGACTGCCCTTCCCCCGGCCGTTGCTGCGGGCGCTGCGGCGAGTATCCGCCACCTTAAGGAAAGCAGCGAAGAGCGCGATCTTCAAAAGCAGCGGGTGGCAGAGGTGCGCCGGCAACTTGATATGATGAATATCCCGCACCTGCCCAACCCCAGCCACATCATTCCGGTGATGGTGGGTGATGCGAAGAAGTGCAAAATGATCAGCGACTGGCTGATGGATAATCACGGCATTTATGTGCAACCGATCAATTATCCGACCGTGCCTGTTGGAACAGAGCGTCTGCGGCTCACGCCGTCACCCGTTCATGACACAGGTGATATCACCCGGTTGATTAATGCGCTGAGTGAAATCTGGTCGCAATGCGAATTGGCTCGCGGGCGGATCGCCGCTTAACCGCCTCTTTCACGAGGACAAACAAAAAGGGCGGCGTGGTAACCACGCCGCCCTTTTGTGTGCACCCGGCTAAAAGCACGGGAACCTTGGTATCACTTAGTCGTCAGTCGCATCAAGGTAAGCGATGACGTCTGCGCGGTCCTGTGGGTTTTTGAGGCCTGGAAAGGCCATCCGTGTGCCCGGCATAAACTCACGCGGTGCTTCGAGATATTCGAACAACACTTCCGGGGTCCAGGTCACGCCGCTGTTTGCGTTGGCGTCAGAGTATTTGAACCCTTCGATCGAACCCGAAGCGCGGCCAACGATACCATAAAGCGATGGACCAACGCCGTTTTTGCCTTCTTCGACAAGGTGGCAGGTGCGGCACTGTGCAAACACAGTTTCACCAGCAGCAGCGTCGCCTGTCAGGTCAGCAAAAGCAACATCAGCAGCAGGCTCAGGTGCTTCGACTTCAGCAGCTTCTTCAGCCACTTCTTCGGCCGGTGCCTCTGTTTCAGCTTCAGGTTGCTTGCCGCCACATGCAGCCAGTGCCAGTACAGCGGGCACGAGGGCTGCGCTCATTACAATTTTACGCATTCAACTTCTTCCCTTTTCCAAGTTCGAGACAGGCCGATAAGTGCAACGAAAAGCCTGCCTGATCTATATCCCACGGCAATCCTCTAGAGGACCTAGCGCCGCAATTCAACGAGTCTTCGAGTAAATCCTCAGCTGAACTCGGTAAATCAAACGAATGCTTATTAGGCTGGTTCCCTGAAATCCTGCACAAAATGCAAAAAAAATCTGTGAAGGGGACATTAGGTCCAAACGGGTAGAAGGGAAGCACTTTGGATTGCCTTTAGCCGGGGCCGCGCTAAACACTGGGGCCATGAAAAATCAACCCTGGCATACCAAGCTCGTCCTCGCCCTTACCGCGTTTCTGCCACTGTATTTTATGGTCGCCGCCCTCGGCGCCAAAATCGGCCTTTGGGGCTGGCAGGTTGGGCTTGGCGCCATGACATTCACAGCCGGACCGTTCGTGGTCGGCATCGTTGCAATCGTTGCCCTCATTTCGCTCATATTCGGGTTGATCAATTGGTCAGGGCGCAAGGCGGAAAAAGAAGACGGCGTCAAACGCCCTCGCAACAAGATCGTTGTTGGTTCCGCCATCTTGGGCCTGATTGTGCCGGCAGGCTTCGTTCTTTTCGGGCAATCGGTTTCATCGACAGCTGGTGCGAACCCTATTCACGATGTTGCGACAGACACCTCAAACCCGCCGGTTTTTTCCGCCGAAGTAATGGCAGAGCGTGCGCAAGGTGAATCGAACCCGGTGCATGATTATCAAATACCACTGGGCGAAATCGAAGTGTTTGCAGGCAGTCCGCCTGAACTTGCAATCCAAAGCCATGCTCAGATTATCAACGACATCTATGCCGACCTTGCGCCTTTGCCACTGGGCGGTGCGAGCAAGGCGGACGGGGTCGCAGCGGTAGCGGCGGCGATGGGCTCAATGGGCTTTGTCGATATTCGTCAGGACGCAGCAGAGGGCCGCGTTGAAGGCGTGGCTGAAACCTTCTGGTACGGCTTTAAAGACGATGTTGTGGCTCGCGTTGGCGAGAATGAAATCGACTTTCGCTCAGTCAGCCGGGTGGGCCGCAGCGACCTTGGCGCAAATGCGGCTCGCATCGCCGAACTTCGCGAGAAGGTCGCGGCCCAGATCGGGCAGCGATAAAGCCTATCGAAACGTCGCTCTTGCGCGCAGGCTGCGCTGGAACACGGTAATCACGCAGAGTCCTGCGTATGCGTAGGCGATTATGCCAAACCATGCCGGAAACACGCACATGGCAATAAACACCGCGATGGTTTCTGTACCTTCTGCGAGGCCTGTCGAATAGAAAAAGCTCTTCTTCCCGTGGCTCTGAGTCTCCTCGCCTCGCTCTGCTGCGATGACAGCAAAGGCCAAAAAGCTCACCCCGGTAAGCACGAAGCTTGCAACCAGAACAAGCGCGGGCAACGTGTTTTCGCTTGATAGAACCCCAAAGCCCACGGGCACAGAGACATAGAACGCAAAGTCGGCAACGATGTCGAAATATCCACCCAATGGCGTTGGAGTGGTGGCTCTTGCAACAGCACCGTCAAGGCCGTCGATTATCCGGTTTGCGATGATGAGCCCAAGGCCGAGCCATAAATTTCCAAACGCGATGGCCACCGCCCCGCCAAGCCCCATCGCAAGGCCTGTAAAGGTGAGCGCGTTGGCGCTGATGCCAGCCCTTGCAAGCTTCGCCCCAACCGCGTTCAAAGGCGGGTCGATTAGGGGGCGCAGTTTTGCATCGAACATTAAGAGGTCACCAACCCGATCCACGCGCCGGTCATCGCAGTGGCGATATTGCCCGCGATCCAGCTTTTCATGCCTAATCCTGCGGCCTCTGCTCGGCGGTCAGGACACAGCGTGCCAATGGTGGAGACCAGCAGCCCAACGCTTGCAAGGTTGGCTACCCCGCAAAGCGCATAGGTGACGATCAGCAGGCTGCGCTGCGAAAACGTGTCTTCGGGAAGCGCTGCGAGTTCGAGATAGGCGACATATTCATTCAGGATCGCCTTGGTGCCCATAAGGCCGCCTGCTGCTTGGGCCTCGCTCCAAGGAATGCCGATCAGCCACATAAAGGGCGCAAATATCCAGCCAAAGATGCGTTTCAACGTGAGGGGTTCATCGCCCACCAAGGGTAGCAGAGCGAGTATCTGATCTGAGAGCGACACCAGCGCAAAGACCACGATGATCACCGCGATGACCGCCAGGAAAAGCTGCATTCCGTCCATTGTGCCTTTGACGATCGCATCGATGCTGCTTTCGTATTTCAGTCCCTCTTCGCCCTCGCTCGTTTCGGTGGCCTCGTCCTCTGCGCTCCCCGGCACCATCAGCTTGGCGATCAGCAAAGCGGCCGGAAGCGAGACGAGCGAGGCCGAAATCATATGACCCACCGCATCGGGCACGGTTTCGCGCAAGGTGGTGGCATAAAGGATCAGGATTGCGCCCGAGATCGTTGCCATGGCGAGCACCATGACCTGGAACAATTCGGCGCGGCTCATCTTTGCAAAATATGCGCGCACAACCAGCGGGCTTTCGACCACGCCAAGGAACATGTTTGAGCCGCCCGATAGGCCGACGACACCGCTAACGCCCAATGTTCGGCGAAGAAGGAAGGACAGGCCATTGACCAGCCATCTCAGCACACCCCAATGCCAAAAGAGGGCGGCAAGCGCGGAGA
Source organism: Erythrobacter longus (assembly GCF_000715015.1). Lineage (GTDB taxonomy): Bacteria > Pseudomonadota > Alphaproteobacteria > Sphingomonadales > Sphingomonadaceae > Erythrobacter > Erythrobacter longus. The sequence continues at coordinate 129,433 of NZ_JMIW01000003.1, read as the reverse complement.
AGACGATCACCAATGGCAGGATCTGGAAAGCGATCACCAGCGGCGGCTGCGCGCCTTCTTTGAGCTCAAAGGGCAGGTCCGCACCGCCCAAATATCCGAACATGTAGGCAGAGCCATCAAGTGTCGCGCGTTCAATCGCGGCAACCCCTTCATTTGCGAGCGTCACAACATCCCAGACGAAGGGAACCCGAACGATAAGCAGTGCCAGCGCCAATTGAAGCGCGAGCGCGCCTGCGATCCACTTGGCGCTTGGGCGAGCAGAGCGATCTTCGCTCAGCCCCCACGCGATCAGTAGCAATACTGCAATGCCGATGATGCCGCGAAACTGGTCAAAATACTCCACTTCGCCGTAGCCTACCCGCGCCGCCAATCGTGATACTTCTCCACCCACTCAAGGAGCTTTTCAGGTTTCCTTGCCTTCTTCCATTCCCCTGCGGCAAATTTATTGCCTTCGGCCATGGTCGGGTATGGATGAATTGTACCAAGGATTTTGTTGAGGCCCAGCTTGTGCTTCATTGCAAGCGTGTATTCGGCCAGCATCTCGCCTGCATTCATACTGACGATAGTCGCGCCCAAGATCGTGTCTTTGCCAGGCTTGGTGAGCACTTTCACAAATCCCTTGGTCTCGTTTTCGGCAATGGCGCGGTCGAGGTCGTCGATGTCATAGCGCGTGACCTCATACTCGATGCCCTGCTCCTTTGCCTCCGCCTCGTTGATGCCAACGCGAGCGATTTCCGGGTCGAGGAAGGTGACCGCGGGTATCACCGAATAATCCGCTTTGAATTTCTTGAACTGGCCGAACAGCGCATTGACGCTGGCAAACCATGCCTGATGGCTGGCGGTATGGGTGAACTGGAACGGTCCCGCAACATCGCCGCACGCAAAGATGTTGGGGAATTTGGTTGCGAGAAATTCGTCGGTCACGACGGTTTTCTTGGTGTCGATGCCAAGGTCTTCCAACCCGTAACCCGAAAGCCGGGCAGCGCGCCCGACGGCGACGATCAACGCATCAAAACCCACTTCAGCTTCGCCGCCATCATGTTCGGTGTGCACCGCGCCATTGGCGACTTTGACCGCTTTATGCCCAGTAAGCACGGTCACGCCAGACTCTTCCAGAGCCGCCTTGGCGAGAGCGGAAACTTCCTCGTCCTCGCGGCCCATGATGCGGTCCATCATCTCGATCTGAGTGACCTTAGAACCCAGCCGTGCAAGGCTTTGCGCAATCTCACACCCAATCGGTCCGCCGCCAAGAATTGCAACGCGCGAAGGCGGAGCATCCATTTCGGCGAACGCATCCCACATCGTGTCCGAGGTTAGGTAATCGCTTTCGGTGAGCCCCGGAATGGGCGGCACGAAAGGCGCTGCACCTGCGGCGATCACAATGCTTCGGGTAGTGAGGCGCTGCGTTTCGCCATCATTGCGGGCAATCTCCACCGTCCACGGGTCGATAATCCTGGCATAGCCAGAGACACAATCCACGCCGAGGCTTTCATAGCGTTCCACGCTGTCGTGCGGTTCGATGGTCTTTACCGCCTGCATCACCTGCGCGATAGTTTGCTTGAACGGAACTGTGGGTTCGTGGGGAGCAAGCCCGTATTTATCAGCATTACGCATCTGGTTTGCGACCTTGGCGCTTTTGATCAGAGCCTTAGACGGAACGCAGCCGGTGTTAAGGCAATCGCCGCCCATCTTGTGCGCTTCGACCAAAGTCACCTTGGCTTTGACCGTGGAGGCGATGAGCGAGGAAACAAGGCCAGCGGCCCCTGCCCCGATCACAACCATATTGCGGTCATAACTTTTGGGCCGTGTGAACCCGCGATACACTTTGCGCGCCTGGATAAAGCCAACCACCCCCTTCGCGATCCATGGGACAATAGCCAGCAGTACGAAGCTGCCGATCAAGGCGGGTGACAGAAGGCCAGACGTGCTCTCGATCTGTGCCAATTGCGTACCGGCGTTCACAAACACAATCGTGCCCAAAAGCATCCCGATCTGGCTCACCCATACAAAGGTCCACGTCTTGATGCGCGTCAGACCCATCACAAGGTTGATCACGAAAAATGGGAATGCAGGGATCATCCGCAGGGTAAACAGGTAAAACGCCCCGTCCCGTTCCAGCCCGCTGTTGATGGTTTTAAGCCGGTCGCCAAAACGCGCCTCAATCGTGTCACGCAGTACAAAGCGCGAGGATAAGAACGCCAGCGTCGCCCCGAGCGTAGAGGCAAAAGACACCAGAATTGTGCCTGTCACCAATCCAAATAGCGCGCCTGCACCCAAAGTCATGATCGCAGCGCCCGGAAGCGAGGCAGCGGTCACACCAACATAAATCGCGAAGAAGATCGCGAGCACCAAGAACTGGTTTTCGGCATAGAACCCTTGGACATCGTTCACGACACCCTTGATCCCTTCAATCGTCAGATACTGACCCAGATCGAAGTAGAAGTAGGACGCAATCAGCGCCGCAAGGGCTGCAAGGATCAAAATCTTTTTCACGAAAACCCCTTTGTGCGCGTCGAAAATACGCTTTCAAGCCCGTGTTCGCCAGGGCCCGTTATGCGGTTACAATCGCCGCCTTTACCGACAAAGGGAGGCGTATTGGGAAATCCAGCGCTTGTCGATGGCGTGCTTTAGCTTTGCCACCCATGCCCCTTGCGCCGAAAGCGGTCCATAACTCAAAATCGCGCGGCCATTGCCGGTGGAGAGGAGGTAGAGGCTCACCGGGCGCGGGCGGTAGACAGAGCCCACTTCGCGTCCCTGCACCGCATCCCGCAAGTTTCGGGCTAGGTGCGGCCCCGCCATTACCGCATGGACGCCCGAATGCGCGACATGACGGTCCTGACGCGAGGCAACATCACCAACGGCGAACACATCTGGATGCGAAGTTGAACGCTGATGTTGATCGACCGCGATGAAGCCTTGGCTATCCGTCGCAAGCCCGCCGGCCTTCGGCCAATCCGGCGCGCCGCTGCCAAGGCTTGCGACAATAATATCCGCAGGAACACAAGAACCGCTCGTGGTCACCAATTCCCCTTCTGAAAGACGCGCATTTTCATTGAGAACGGCGATCCCTTGCGCGGCCAGTTCGCGGGAAACCTTGCGGCGCACTCCGGCTGAAAAGCTGGGCAGGAGGCCATCATCGCCTGCGATCAATGTTACTTTTGCATCTTTGGTGCCGGCGCGGTTTCGCATTGCAAAGGCAATCTCGACCCCCGCAGCGCCTCCGCCGACTACCGCAATATCGCCCGCCTTTTCGGCCGTTTCCAAACGCTCCACAAACCGGTCGATCGGGCGCACGTCAATAAGGCGCTTGTCCTTGCCCAAGACGTTATGCGCGCGCCCGACACCGCCTGTATCAAACGAGGCGACATCATATTCCAGAACCTGACCACCGCCGGTTTTGACCCAGCGCGCCTCCGGATCAATTCCGGTGCATCGCCCCAGTAAAAACTGAACCCCCGCACGCTTTGCCAATGCCGCCAGATCGACAAGCCCGTCTTCGCGCTGATATTGTCCGGCAATCCAGCCTGGCACCACGCCCGAATACCGCAAATGGCGGTGCGGGGTTAGCAGCGTGGCGCGCGCAGCAGGCAAGCCATTGGCAATCCAATCCGCAAGCACCGCAACATGAGCATGCCCACCGCCTACAAGCATCATGTGCTGCGCATGTTGCTCCATCAACTTGTCTGTCCAATCAAAGTGCCCGGATGGTTATGACATCCGTCATATGGCCTATTCCGCAGAGCCCATACAATGTTCCAAGGCAATGCCCCACTTGTTGCAGGAACCCTTACCACCATCTATGCGTTTAAGTTGCAGGAACCCTTACCCCCATCTATGCGTTTAAACAGTGCGATAAAGCACATTCCATGATCATGCTGGAAGGGGTCCCGGTTTGACCATCGAAAATGGAATTAAAGGACGGTAATGGCTCTAGAGGCTCCCACTAAAGGCACCCAGATTTCTCTGGTCCAGTTTTTCCGGATATTTCTGGCCATAATGAAGCCTGAGCGCAGCTTCTATGGGCTGGCGATCGTGTACGGTATCGGTGTCAGCTTGCTCTCGCTTGCAACGCCGATCTCGGTTCAGTTTCTGGTCAATACCGTTGCAAACACCGCTTTGGCTGCGCCACTGGTGATCTTGTCGATGACACTGTTTGGCCTGCTTATATTGTTCGGTCTGCTTTATGCTTTGCGCATCCACTTGATGGAGCTGTTTCAACGGCATTTTTACGCCCGCATGGTGCAAGAAATCGCGCTTTTGTCCGTCTATGCGCAAGACCCGTTCTTTTCAGATCGCAAGTCTTCTGCGCTCTTCAACCGCTATTTCGACGTTATTATCGTGCAAAAAGCCATTCCCGTTCTGTTTATCGGAGGGTTTTCCGTTGTCTTGCAGGTCGCGGTCGGATTTGTGCTGGTCTCGCTATACCACCCGCTTTTCCTCGTGTTCACTCTGGTCATGTCAGCGCTCATCTGGGTGATCTGGCTGATCTGGGGCGCGCGCGCGATCCGCACCGGGATCGATCTGTCTCATGCAAAACATGAGACCGCCAATTGGTTAGAGACGATCGGTGGGTCCAACGGGTTCTTTAAATCACAGCGCCGCATTGACGATGCGATCGCGCGTACAGACCAATACACTCACGAATATCTCAACGCGCATCGCCGCCATTTTCGGCAGCATTTCTCGCAAACACTCTCGTTCCTCCTGCTTTATGCATTGGCAAGCGCTGCCCTGCTTGGTCTTGGCGGATGGCTTGTCATTCAGGGCCAGCTTACCCTTGGCCAATTGGTGGCAGCCGAACTGGTCCTTTCGGTCGCCTTCTTCGGCGTCGCTCAGCTTGGCACTTACCTCACCTATTTCTACGATCTTTGCGCCGCGGTGGAGGAAATCTCTCTGTTCTACGAGGTCGAACAAGAACCCCCGATGAGCGCATCCGAACTGACCGGCACTGACCACTCCATCGTTTTCAAAGGTGTCACCGGGACCGCAAGAGGCGAAGATGTCGAGTTTGACCTTGAAATACCCACTGGTGAATTGATCATGGCAAAGGCGAGCAACCACGGGGTACAGCGCCTTTTCACGAACTTCCTCAAGCTTCACAAGCGGTCATCGCACGGGTTCATCACCGTTGGCGGTGTGGATGTAAATGACATCTCAGCTTACAATTTGCGCAAGGACGTTCACGTTCTTGACCGGCCAAGCTTTGTCGGCATGACGATCCGTGAATATCTGGCGCTGTCGTGCAAGGATACGGCGAGCAAGCGGATGATGGGCGCACTTGAGACCGTAGGCTTAATCGATATTGTCTCAAGCCTTGATCAGGGCCTCGACACGCCCGTGGCTTATACCGGTTGGCCGCTGTCTGCGGTGGAATTGCAACAATTGAAGCTTGCCAATGCGCTTCTGGAACGGCCGCGTATTCTGGTATTGAGCCAACTGTTTGACCTTTTGGACGAAGACAATCTGGCGCGCGCCATTCGCGATCTTCGCTCTCAATCCTATTCGACCGTTATCTATTTTTCAGGCAGGCGCACTGATCTTGGGTTTGATCGCTTCCTCTATTTGGAGGCGGATAAACAGCGCAAGTTTGACGACTTTGGCGATTTTCTTGCCGCCCAAAATGAAAAATCGATCAAGGCCAATTCACCAGAGCGACTATTTCCAGCGCCAAGTGCCTCGGCGGCAGGAGACGCATGATGTTAGCGCACCTTGAAAGAGATCGCTCCAAATTCACCGCCCTTGATACCGTGCGCCGTCCACGGGTCTTTCGCGCGGTCCTTATTACCTTGCTGATTGGCATCGTGATTACAGTCTTGTTCTTGATCTATGTGCCATGGGTGCAGACCACGGCAGGACGCGGGGTTGTCACAACGTTGAACCCCAATGAACGCCAGCAAGAATTGAACGCGCTGGTCGAAGGGCGCATTGACGAATGGTTCGTCGAGGATGGCGACCGGGTGAAACGCGGCGATCCAATTGTGCGGATTGCGGATATCGATCGCAATCTGGTTGATCGACTGGAAGCAGAGCGCGCGCAGGTCGAGGTGCAACTGCAAAGCGCGAAAAACGCGCTGGCCACTGCGCAGATTGATCTTCGCCGGATGAGAGAGCTATTTGAAGCAGGGCTGACTGCAAGGCGTGATTATGAGCAGGCGCAGATCCGGGTAGAGGAAATGCGCGGGCGCGTAGCAGAGGCTCAAGGGTCTCTGGCGCGATCAGAAACCAACCTTGCGCGCCAATCCGAACAGCTTGTGACCGCGCCGCGCGATGGTTTTATTCAAAGCATAAATGCCGGCGATGCCGCGACCTTCGTTCGCGCGGGGCAAGTCCTCGCGACCTTCGTCCCCGAAGCGCAAACGCGTGTGGTCGAGGTGTTCGTTGATGGCCGCGATGTCTCTTTGATCCAATCAGGCGAAGAAGCACGGATCGAATTTGAAGGCTGGCCTGCCGTACAGTTCAGCGGCTGGCCGTCGGTCGCGATCGGCACATTCCCCGGTATCGTTGCATCGGTGGATCAGGTTGCACAGCCCGATGGCCGCTTCCGCGTTCTGATTGCAGAAGATCCTAAAGCTGAGCAAAAATGGCCGGAGGAACGCTATGCCCGGTTTGGCACGCTTGTGCGCGCATGGATTTTGCTCGAAACCGTGCCTGTTGGCTTTGAAATCTGGCGTCAGTTGAACAACTTCCCGCCTGAACTGCCTTCATCGGCTACTACTTCTGGCCAATCCTCTGCCAGCCTAATCAGCGCCAATGGAACAGGTGCGTAAGGATGCGGCCTTTTTCACGCCTCTGCGCAGGCCTGACGGCAATGCTCGTCATTGGTCAGCCATTGTCCGCGCAGAATATCGAAAGCGTCGGCGTACCGCTTGAAGAACAGTTGAGCACGGGTCCGCTTTTGCCTGAAAGCGTTCTTCGCAGTTCGGCTCTGACTTTTCCCAGCATCCTTGAAAGCTTCGAGCGCGAGGCGGCAGCGCGTTCTGACCAATTGGCAGCAGATGGCGCTTTTGACCTTATTCTTGAAGGCGAGGCCTACGACCGTGTCACAGGTACATTTTCGGGCGGCTATGCAGAAGTTGGCGCGCGCCAACCGATTGCAGCCATGGGCGCTGAAGTCTTTGGGAGTTACCGCCTCTCGGACGGCACTTTTCCGATTTATGAGAATATTTTCAACACCAATCAGGCGGGCGAATTCAAGATCGGCGGCCTTTTGTCGCTGCTGCGCGACCGCCGGATCGACGAACGCCGGTTTAATGTGAGGGACACGCAGCTGGCACGCGATCAGGCGCGTCTCGATGTGCTTCTGGTGCAGCTCAAAGTGCAGCACGAGGCGCTTTCGGCGTATTGGCGCTGGGTCGCATTGGGCCAGGAAATCGCCGTTTATGAGGAGCTTCTCGAGATCGCCGAGGCGCGCGCCATTGGACTGGCGCGCCAGGTTCGCGAAGGCGCAACGCCGCGCATTGCTCTCACAGAGAACGAACAAAACGTCATTCGCAGACGCACCTTGCTGACCGAAGCGCAGCGCAACTTTCAAACAGCGGCCACAAGTTTGAGCTTTTATCTGCGTGACAATAACGGGAACCTCATCGTTCCCACCCGCGCACAGCTTCCTGCAAGCGAAATTCTGGATCGCCTGCCCGATATGCAGGCGCTTTTAACCGCGCAGCGCAGCGATCTTCTGGCGAACCGTCCTGAACTCCAAAACTTCAGAATCGCTTTGGAGCGGGCGCAGAACAAAGTCGCGTTGCGAGAGAACGATCTGCAGCCGCAGCTGGAACTGAAAGCTGAATTGTCGCGTGATTTTGGCGCGATTGGCGATGGCGGTCCGACATTTGACTCAACCGATACAGTGGTGGGCGTAACCTTCAGCGTGCCGCTTCAACGGCGCACGGCGCAGGGTCGGCTCAGGCGCGCAGAGGCTGAATTGCGCGAGATTGAGATGCGCGAACGGAGGATTGCCGATCAGATTTCGGTCGAGCTTGATAACATCCTGACCACTTTGAACGCTTCCCTGCGACTTGCGAACTTAGCCGAAAACGAGGTGGAGCAGGCCAACGCAATGGTGACGGCAGAACGCAAACGCTTTCGCCTTGGCGCCGGCGACTTCTTTCTTGTGAACCTGCGCGAAGAAAGCGCTGCGACCGCGCAAATCCGCAAGATCCGCGCAAACCTCAACGGCAAAATGGCAGAGGCCAGCTACAATGCGGCAACGATGGATTTGAAGGCATTAGGCCTGGAATAATCAGCCGCTGAGATCATTGATGGTGTCGATGTCTTTTAGCCAAGCAGCTGGGCACTCCACAATTACTCCCTGACCAAGAAGTTCTCGCGCGCCTCTGTCGCCTGCCGTGTCGCCTAACCTTGAGAAATGCGCTGACCCAAAAATCGCAGGCGGCATCCGCACCTTACCCAGCGCAGAAACTGCCAGCCTTTCCGGTCCTTCGCAGCTTTGGATCAGGGCTTCGAAATGGGATCGCGGGACCAACGGCATATCGGCCAAGGCAATCAGCAACCCATCAAGTGATGCCTCGATCGCCGCACGTGCCGCAAGGGCTACAGATGTGCCCATCCCATAAGTAGCGTCGGGGTTCAAAAGGGGCGAAAACCCACTGTCCCGCCATGTGGGCTCGCAAGGATGATCAGGGGCAGAGCTCACCACCCAGGCTTTTTCAAACCTCTCGACCGGGATCGCCAGTGCTGCATATTGGGCCAGCATTCGCCCGCGATAGTCCGCTGCAAGCTTGTCCGCTTTACCGAACCGCTTTGACGAGCCAGCAGCAAGAAGCGCCACTCCTAGTCGGCGGTCCATGATGTCTCTTCATAGGCACGGATAATCTCGGCCAGAGTGGAAAGCGCAAGGGTTTGCGGATCGCGTGAGGAATGGAACAGGCCAATGGGTGCGCGGATGCTCACCAGCTTTTCCGCACTTGCCCCGCGCTGCATCAGCGCTTCTGTCCGAAACGCATGGGCGCGCCGCCCTCCCATTGCGCCGATGTAAAAATGCGGCATGGAGAGCGCGCTTTGCATCAAATCGATCTCCCAATCGTGGTCGTGAAAAAGAAAAACCGTCGCTGTCCAGCGATCGCTTTGGAGAAGGCTCGTTTGATCGGTGCGGTCAAGGCAAAGAGCATCAATGGCACGCGCAGCCAATTGCTCGATCAGCCGCTTATCCGGCGTGAGAATGCGGACAGTGCACCCGTAAGCGCTAGCCAGCAAAGCCAGAGCCTCCACCCCTGCGCCGTGACCGATGATCTGGAGGTGCGGGCCCGGATAATGCCCAAAAACCGCCTCGCCCGTGTCGGCATCGAACCACGCTTCGCGCCATTCGGCCAGGTGCGCAGCGCCACGTGCTCCCGTCGCGATAGAGAAAGGTTCACGCGCCTCAATCGACGCGCAGCACGATGCAGCAAATGCGGCATCCTCGATCACATGAAAAGCCACATCAAGCCCACCGCCGCACGGCAATTTAATATCGAGATAAGGTGAGCCAGCACCAAAGCGCACAATCCGGGGGCCGCCTTGGGCCAGCACTTCCAGAGCCTCTGACACCACTGCATTCTCGATACAGCCGCCTGACAAGGAGCCAGCAAAGCTGCCATCTTCGGCGACGCCCATGATCGTGCCGGGGTTGCGCATCGAGGACCCTTCGACGCCGCACACAGTGACCAGAACCGTGCGAAGGCCCTTTCCTTGCGCATCGTCTAGGAACTGACAGGTCTGGGTGAGGTCCACTTGGCTAAGCTTCCGCGACCTTGCCGCTTATTTGCTTTGCGCAGCGAGGTACGCGATGATCGCCTTGCGCTGCTCTTCATCAGGCACCGCCCCTACAAGCATTTCGCTTCCCGGAATGTAGCCTTGCGGGTCTGCGAGAAATCCATCCATGCTTGCCTCATCCCACGTGATGTCGGAGGCGGCAAAGGCATCGGAGAAGGAATACCCTTCGAGGCCGCCAGCTTTGCGCCCCATAACGCCATACAGATTAGGTCCTGCAGCAGAGCGTCCGTCCGGCGCGACCGAATGGCATCCAGTACAGGTTTGAAAAGCGTCCTCGCCAAGAGCTACCAGATCGAGCGTGCCTGCTGACGCGGTTTGCGCCACATCAGGGGCACCACGCTCGCGAACCACGATCTGTTCAACCACTTGCGGTGGTTCTTGTGATGACCCGCAAGCAGTGACCATCACGGTTAGCAGACACACAGCGAGCATCCCGCGATTTCGCATCCTCAATTTCTCCCTCAATCTCAATTTTGCCACAGCGTTCAGGCGAATTGTTTTGCGATGGGCAATGTGCGCAAACGCTTGCCGGTAGCGGCATAAATTGCATTGGCAAAGGCAGGCGCAGCAGGGGGAAGACCTGGTTCACCGGCACCGCCAACCGGCACATCGCCCGAGTTGATAATAGCCACTTCGATATTCGGGGTCTCATCCATGCGCAGCATCTTGTAATCGTGGAAATTGCTCTGTTTGATCGCGCCATCGACCAGCTCAAGCTCGCCATACATGGCGGCAGTCAGGCCAAAAACGATCCCGCCCTCGATCTGGTTTCTAAACCCATCCGGGTTCATCACATAGCCCGCGTCGCAAACCGCCCAAGCGTTCACGAGTTTGGGCTTGCCCGATGTCATATCAACCTCGATCACCTCGGCAACGATCGTGCCGAAACTCTCGACCATGGCCACGCCCTTAGCATGGCCTTTAGGCGTCTCTCCGCCCCAATCGCTGATCTCGCGAACCTTCTTGAGCACCGCCACATGGCGCGGTGAGCCCTTGAGCATTTCCATGCGATATTCGAGCGGATCAGCGCCTGCCTCATGCGCGGCTTCGTCAATAAAGCTTTCGATGAAAAAGCCTTGCTGTGAATGGTCAACCGAGCGCCATGCCTGAAACGGCAGGTGCAGATCGGCGGGCGCATGGCGCACGGATGTGTTGGCGATGTTGTAGATCGCCGGCACACACGCCTCAGCCGGATCGTGACGCTGTGTGAACACATGATCGAAAGCAACCAGCTTGCCATCACCATCCAGCCCTGCACGCATCCGAGCCATGTCAGCGCAGCGATAGAGCGCCTTTTGCGTGTCTTCTTCGCGGCTCCAGATGACCTTCACCGGATAGCCCGTTGCCTGAGCCACGCGCGCGGCCAAAGTCATCTCGTCCACGCCGAGCCGCCTTCCAAACGCGCCTCCTAGATAAGGGTGGTGGACCGTCACATTTTCGGCATCGAACCCAAGCGTCTCTGCCACTCCGCTGCGCGCCATCAAAGGCACCTGCGTGCTCGCCCAAATGTCGCATTTGCCGTCTGCTACATGAGCGGTGCAATTGATCGGCTCCATCGGAGAGTGCGCAAGATAGGGCGCTTTGTATTCGGCCTTGATCGTTTTGGCAGCTGAACCCAATGTGCTTTGCGCATCGCCCTTCTTTGCGGCTTCCTCGCCGCCGGTTTCGCCAGCCTCATCCAAGGCCGCTGCAAACGCTGCATACTGATCGTCCATGGTTTTGATCGGGCTTGCCGATTTGCTCCACTCGATCCCAATCGTGTTGGCCGCTTGCTGCGCTTGCCAATAGCTGTCAGCTACAACCGCAACGAAAGTCTCCATATTGAGGATCTGTAAGACCCCCTTCATGGACTTCGCTCGGGCCGAATCCATGCTCACAACGCTCGTGCCCGGCACAGGTGGGCGCACAATGGCTGCGTAAGAGAGATCGAGTCCCTCTGGCACAGCATCAATCCCAAACTCAGCCGTGCCATTGATTTTGGCGGGGATGTCGGTGCGCGCCTTGCTTTTGCCCATCAGCTTGTATTGGTCAGGTGTTTTGAGCGCGGGGGTCTGGTCCATTGGCTGATCTGCTGCCGCAGTGGCAAATTCGGCATAGCTTGCAGATTTGCCCGATGCCTTATGGAACAGCGTGCTGTTTTCAGTGGTGATTTCCCCGGCTGGCACACCCCATTCGTCAGCCGCCGCCCCGACGAGCATTCCGCGCGCCGCAGCGCCTGCGATACGCATGGAGTGCTGACCTGTGGTGCGGATCGAGGACGAACCGCCAGTAAGCATTGCATCGGCCATGCGCGCCACTTGCGTGAAAAGGCCGTTCCATGTCGGCTCAATCCAGTCGGCCGCGTTCATCGTGAAGGGTGCGACAAACATGCGCGCTGTGTCTGTGACCACGTAAGAGCCATCGGTGGGTGCTTGTTGGACGCGCACTTTGTCCCAATCCGCATCAAGCTCATCGGCCAGCATTTGCGCCAGCACTGAGTGAGCACCCTGCCCCATTTCGCAATGGGGAACGATAGCGGTAATGATGTTGTTCGTGTCGATTTTGACCCAGCTGTTGACCAACTGCTCACCCGCACCGCCGGCGACTTTGGGGGCCAGCTTGCCGATGGGATTGCCCGGCCGCACGCCAATGCCAATAAGAAGGCCTCCGCCTGCAAGGACACCAGCCCCGATAAACCCACGGCGGCTCCATTTGGCGAGTTTTGAGCGTTCTTTTTCACCAGGAGTTAGATCGTTCATGACTTACGCCTCCTCCTCTGAGCGGGGTTCGAGCTGACCGCTCGCAACTTTAATCGCGCGGCGGATGCGGGTGTAGGTGCCGCAGCGGCAGATATTGCCTTTCATCGCCGCATCAATGTCATCGTCGCTAGGGCTCGGATTGTCGCGAAGAAGCGCGGTCGCGCTCATAATCTGGCCCGATTGGCAATATCCGCATTGGGGCACCTGCTCGCTGATCCAAGCCTGTTGGACCGCGCTCATCATGCCATCGACACCTCCGATGCCTTCGATGGTGGTAACTTCGCGTCCCTCAGCCATGCTGACAGGCGTCGAACAAGAGCGCACCGGCTGTCCGTCCAAATGCATGGTGCAGGCCCCGCACTGCGCAATTCCGCAGCCGAATTTGGTGCCCACCAGCCCTGCCTTTTCGCGCACTGCCCAAAGCAGCGGCATTTCTGGTTCAGCGTCAATATTGACCGACTCACCGTTGAGGATGAAATTTGCCAAGGCGTCTCTCTCTTGCTTTTTCTCAGTTGCGATGAGCAATCTATCCTGCGAGGCCCGAAATTGATAGCGCGAATGTCCAGCCGCGCCTGATGGAGACCCCATGGCTCAGATTTCCTTTGATGACTTCTTGAAGGTCGATATCCGCACAGGCGAAGTTGTGCGCGCAGAACCCTTTCCCGAAGCGCGCAAGCCAGCGATCAAACTATGGGTCGATTTCGGCGAAGAGCTGGGCGTCAAGAAAAGCTCAGCACAGGTCACCGCGCAGTATACGCCAGAAAGCCTTGTGGGTCGCACTGTAATGGCAGTGGTGAACTTTCCCCCACGCCAGATTGGCCCGTTTATGAGCGAGATTTTGGTACTTGGCTTTGAGGATGAGAGCGGCGCGATTGTGCTAGCTGCACCAGATAAAGCTGTGCCCAAAGGTGTGCGCCTGATGTGAGGCGCTATAGGTGGCCTTTGAGCGCCTCTTTTAGGGGGCTGAGCCACGGCTCAAATGGCTTCCATGCATCCTGCCCCTTGCGGTTGATCGGTTGGCGCACCTGTTCCGAAGACGCCGTGCGGACGGCCCGGTCGGTTTTGTGGAAGGCGAGGCATTGCTCCTCGAACGGCACCTCTAGAAAGTCGAGCATCCGGCGTGTTTGCCCTTCGAGATCGTCGAGCACATCCTCGTGGCTCACGCGCAGGACTTTGCCGGGAAGCACCGCATCCCAATGGTCCATTAAATCGACATAATCGGCGTAATACTGCCCTACCTCGTGCAAACCGTAGGTGAATTCCTGACCCTCGGCAAAGAGCTGTTTGAACCCGGAGAAACAGCAGTCGAGCGGTGCGCGCCTTGCATCTATGATCTTGGCGTTGGGCAGGATCAGATGGATCAGGCCGATATGCCGGAAGTTGTTGGGCATTTTATCGATAAAGAAGGGTGCGCCTTGGCGGTGGATGCGGGTGTTTTCGATGAAATCCGCGCCGAATTTTTCGAGCTGCTCCGCCGTCAGATCGTGGAGCACTTGCGGGTATAGCGATTGCCCCGCTTTGCGCCCTCTAAGCCGGTGGGCAAGCGCCAAGATATTGGGCAGCTCCAGCGTGCCGTCAATCTGGCTGTGACTTGCCAAAATCTGCTCAAGCAAGGTGGAACCAGCACGCGGCAGGCCAAGGATAAAGATCGGATCGGGCGCACCGTGCCCTGCCCCTTCATGCTTGGCGAAAAGCTCGGGCGTGCAATGCTCTTTCTGCTTGGTCAGCTCCGCGCTCATCGCCTCTGCTTTGTACCGCGTTTGCGCGCGCTTCAGCCCGTTGCCAGTATCGTAGTGATGGAACGCCGCCTCATAATCACGCTCGTCCTCCATCGCTTTGGCAAGCGCAAAGTGGAGGTGGACGCGGTCCATGAATGCCAGATCGCTGCGCTCAACCTGCGTGCGCATCGCCGCCATTTCGGAAGGCTCAAAGCGGTAGGTCTTGAGGTTGGCTAGCGCATAGTAGGCATCGCCGTGATCGGGTTTTGCCTTGATGGCAGCGCGGTAGCTTGCCTCCGCCTCGCTGCGGTCGCCTTTGGTCTTAAGCGCGTGCCCACGGCTAGTGAGACTGGCGGGGTCTCCGGGTAGCTTTTTGAGCACCTCGTCAAAGAGCGCGAGGCCCCCTTCATAGTCACCCATCTGAATGCGTTCGATCGCAAGGCGCGACTGAAAAACGGGGCTTTCCGGATCGCGTTTGATGAGAAGTTCGGCCTGCTCCAACGCTTCTGCTGATTTCTGACGGCGGCGCAAAGCGTCGATGTAATCGAGCCTGAGTTGCACGTCATCGGGAGAGAACTCCACCGCGCTCTCCAGCAGAAACTCAGCATCATCCAGAACGCCCAGTTCAATCCCGATTTTGGCGAGCAGGCGCATGCCTTCGATATGGGCGGCATCGCGGGTGGGATGGGTGCGCAGATAGTGGCGGCAAATCTCCTCCGCACGCGCAATGCGCCCTTCGGCCAAATGGTTAGTCACCGCGACAAGCTCGCGTGGGAGGCGCGCAATCCGCTCTTGCTGAGCCTTGGCGACGTTGGCTTCGACCATCCGCCCCGCGGCCGCTTCCAAACGCGATTGTTCGCGCCAGCTGGCCTCCAGTGCCGGATTGAACCGAGTGGCTCGGCTAAACGCCGCCAATGCTCCTGCATTGTCACCGCGCGCCAAGGCCAAATGCCCCTGCTCCTGCCACGCGCGGCCATATTCAGGCATGGCGGAATGCAGCGCGGTGAGGTGCTCACCCGCCTCATCAAATCGTTTCAAATAGCGGCACGCTACCGCCGCCATGTAGAGCGCCTCTCCATCCGAGGGGCTCTCGGCAAGAAGCCCGCGCGCAGCATCAAGCCCTGCTTCAAACTCACCAGCTTGAAGGGACTTTTGCGCGGATTGGAGTTGCTCTGTGCGGTTCATACGCCTGCCTTAGACAGCAAAACGGCGGGAGTGAACACTGCCACTCCCGCCGCTTGTTATTGGATGCGTTCGATTAATAGTCGAACGAAACGCGCATGCCCACCGTCAGAGGACGGTTGGTGATGATGCGCTCACGGTCATTGCCGAAGATGCCGGAAACTTCAGCGCGCTCGTCGCTGAGGTTCTCACCGAAGATCTCGAACTTCCACTGGTCCGCTTTTACGCCCATCGACAAATCGAAGGTTGTGTAGCTGTCCAGTTGGATATTGTTGATCGCGATGATGTCGGTCTGCTTCGATGCCGAATAGGTCGCTTGTGGCTGAATGAAAGCCTCAAGGCTGTCCGACACATCCCATTCATACCGTGCACGAATGTTACCTTGGAAGCTTGGCGCGTAAGCGAGATCGCTTCCGAGGATCACGTCATTGGTCGGGATGAGGATTTCGGTGATCTCAGTGTCAAGGATCGAAAACGCACCTGCAAAGGTCAGACCCGGCGTCGCATAAGGTGCGACCGTGAAGTCCGATTCAATCCCGTAAATCTCTGCATCCGCAGCGTTTGACGAGAAGAACAGGTTTGTGATCGAGGGGTCAAAAATCTGCGTTTGCAGGTTTTGAATGTCCACGAAGAAGGCCGAACCATTCCAGCGGAATTGACCATCGATGAGGTCCAGTTTCCAGCCCAGTTCGTAGTTTTTCACTTCATCGGTTTCGAGCTCGAACGGCACCACAAATCCGCCAGCACCAACGGCCCCGCCGGGACGGTTGAGGAAGCCGGGACGGAAGCCTTCCGAATATGTCGCGTAGAACAGCATATCGGGTGTAGGCGTCAGAGTGACGGTCCCTTTGAAGATCACGCCGCTGGTTTCAGCAACATCTGGCGCACGCACCGCGTTGAAGACCTGCGTTGCTTGCGCTTCGGAAAGGCCGGCTGCCTGAATGTCAGCGATGCTGTCATCGAGGTCAAACGTCTGACGCAAGGCCGCATTACACGATCCGATGAAAGTGAACTGTCCGTCACCGTCATAAAGATCGCTGATGTCAGTACCAAAGGCATTGGCATCGGTAGCAGCGCCAGAGTTACAGAACGAACCGTTCGCAGACCCTTCAAAGTCGACTTCAACATCGTAGTAACGCGCACCGAGTGTCACGCTGAGCAAGTCAGGGATGACATCAAAGTTGGCTTCACCAAAGATGCCGAACTGTTCGTCTGTACGGCGAATGTCGTTGCGGAAAATCGTAGATGCCGGGAACGGGCCCGGATCAGAGAAGAAGCCGGTTGTTTGCGGGAAATTTTCCGCAAATGGACCAAACGGATTTGCCAGAACATTGTTCGGATAGGCAAAGTCCACACGCTCTTCGAGGCTGAGGTCCGAATAGAACGCACCACCCTGAAAGCTCACGCGCCAATCGTCAGGCGTGCTGAAACGCAGCTCCTGCGTAAACACTTCGGTGTTCGAAAGCGAATTGATGAACAGGTTTGGTGCCTGACAGGTTCCGCTCGGCGCTGCTGCACCGGGATAGGTTACTGACCCGTCACAGATGTAGTACGGCAGATATTGGCCAGCAAACAGGTAGTCGGTGTAATCCGCACGCTGCTCGCTTTCACGGTCGGTGTAGGCACCGGTGTAGATCACATCGAGCCAGCCGATGCGGCCTTCCACGGTCCAGCTTGTGTTCGAGAAGTCGTCTTCGAGACGGTCTTCTTCAAAACGCTGAATTTCAAGATCGCCAAGGCCATCAAGCTCAGGATCGGCGAAGAACACGCCGTCTGATTCAAGGCTTTGACGTTGGTGCGAAATATTGACGGTCCAGTCAGGCGTCACTTCCCACAGAGCGCTTACACGGAAGCCGGAGTAGGTCGTGTCGTTGAAATCATCCTGAACAAGGCCAGCGTTGTCGGCCTGAAGGAATTCCACGCCCGACAGGTCAGCGGTCGATTGGAAACCGGCGCGAACAGCGGAAACCGGAACGCCGTTTTCACGAACGAAACCTTCGGGACGGAAACGCGCGCTCTCGGTGAGGTCGCGGGTCCCTTGAACATTGTCGATGTAGCCGCCTTGGTCATCAAGATAGGCAACACCGCGCAGAGCAAACGTGTCGCTTACCGGCACGTTGATCATAAATTCGCCCTGATAGCTCGCCTCACCGCCTTTAGTGAAGGACACGCCAGCCGAGGACTTCGCCGAGAAACCGGAGAGATCCGGCTTGTTGGTGATGAGACGTACAACGCCTGCCTGCGAACTTGCGCCAAACAGAGTGCCTTGCGGGCCCGAAAGCACCTCGATCCGCGCCAAGTCGGCGGCGTAAACATCAAGGTTACGGCCTGGTTGTGAAAGCGGTTGATCGTTGAGATACAGCGCCACGTTGGGGGCGAGCCCCGCCACACCGGCAACAGTGATGTTTGGCGTGGTTGACGCAAGACCGCGAATGTAGATCGTGCTTTGACCCGGACCGTTACCGCCTGCTGTGACAGACGGGATCTGGTCGAGATAATCTTCGAACGTGTCGATGTTGAGCTCTTCGAGCTGTTCTTCACCGATGGCAGAAACCGAAATTGGAACGTCCTGCAGGTCTTCGCTGCGACGCTGCGCCGTTACGATGATGGTGTTCACACCGCCCTGGCGCTCTTCAGCGGCAGGTGCGCCGGCATCCTGCGCTGCGGCAGGCGATGCGATTGCGACAGCCAGCGCGCCCAGCGACGCGCCGGTTATAATGTTCTTCATTATGTAATCCCTTTTGGACTGCGGATGAGGGGGGCGGCGCGACGGTTCGCGCCAGTTCATCCAAGAACAGCGGGCTCAACGAAGTTTGCGAACTTCACAAACTACGGGGCGCGCTGATGGGGCAGGTAACAAGAGCAAAGCGGGCTGGCCACAGCGCGCCCTCGCATTTTCCAAAGCTACAAAGATGTGTTGCATTGAAACAACAATGTAAATCTAGGCCATGAAAACTCTAGGTAATCAGAGAACTATTCATTGCTATCGCAAATTTTACAAAACGACTTTTATAAGTATCCGATATCATACTTCATAAATTATCTATACTGTTCTGTATATCTTCGCGAATACTTTGCCTTTATAAGTGCCGCACAAAGTCCTCAAGGGGTTGTAACTTCCCCATCCCAGTTCTCACAAGCCTCTTGTGTGGTGGGCACACCGTGTTTTTTGCGGATAAGGTCGAACACCACCGCCTTCACGATTGATACGCTCATGGCAGCAAGCACCACAGAGAACGGCAAAGCGCCGATAATCATGGTGATGCGAATGGCCTCAATCCCGCCAAGGATAAGCATCGAGCCTACCACAAACGCGAGGGCCAAACCCCAAAAGAGAATATGAAATCGCCGCGCACCTTCGTTATCGCCAGCGCCATTGATCGTGTTGACGATCAGGATCGCGCTGTCGGCTGAGGTGATGAGATAGGTCATCAGCAAGATCACAACGAGCCCTGAGACGATGGCCGCAGTGCCCGGATCAAGCAGCAATGCGAGCGTTGCAAACAATTGATCGGACATTGGTGCATCGACAATCGTACCGCCTGCAACACCCGAAAGCTCAAGATCAATCGCAGTGCCGCCCACCAAAGTCATCCAAATGAAGCACATGAGCGATGGGACCAAGGCGACCCCGAGAATGTACTCACGGATCGTGCGCCCGCGCGAAATGCGGGCGATAAACATGCCGACAAACGGCGCAAACGCGATCCACCACGCCCAATACATCACCGTCCAGCCAAGCTGCCAGTCAACCAGCGCGCCTGCGGTTTCGCTGCCATCATCAGCAAACAAGGCAAGCGATTGTGCGGGCAGATTGACGATGTAATCCCACGTGGCAGTGCCCATAAGCTGCAAACCAAAAAGGCCGGACCCAACAATGGCGAACAGGGCCAAGAGCCCAAATGACAGCGCCATATTGATGTTGGAAAGCCATTTGATCCCGCGCCCAACGCCGGACAAGGCGCTGATCGTAGAGGCCCCCACCAACACAACCAGAGCGACAACAATCGCCATATTCGAAGCGATAAGCACCCCGCCCTCGCCTTCGACCATCAACCAATCGCCAAAGCCTATTCGGTAAAGCCCTGCGACAAACTGCTGGACCCCGAAAGCAAGCGTGTAAGAGACGCCCAGGATCGTCGCCACTACTGCCACAACGTCAACTGCATGACCCCCAAGGCCTGACATGCGCTCACCAAAAAGGGGAGCCAAGCTCGACCGGATAGTCAGCAGCAAGCCCCGCCTGTGCGCCACATAACCAATGCCAAGCCCGACCAATGCATAGGTGCACCAAGCGCCAAAGCCCCAGTGCAGGAAGGTGTAGAGATAGGCAGGTCGCACCGCTTCAGCAGAGCGCGCCTCTATCGTCCCGCGAATGATGTCGGGATTGTTCGAAAAGTGCGCGAGCGGCTCCCCGGTGGAGAAGGTTAGCATCCCGATGCCGATGCCAGCGCCAAACAGCATGGAGAACCAAGAAGCGCGCGAGAATTCCGGCTTTTCACCCGGTGGACCGATACGCAAAGACCCGATCTGAGGGACCGCCACTAAAACGGCGCAGCTCAAAACGAGAAACGCGACGAGATAGACATACCATCCGCTGAACGCGCTGATGATGGTTGAATTAGCGACCTGGAGGGTCTCCATCGCATTCACCGGGAAGAAGATCGCCCACAATATGATGAGCGACACAATGATTTTCGCGGGGATCGTCACCTCGCGGCTGAACCCGTCGTAAAAGCCGCTGTCATGCGTATCAATGTCAAGCTCAACCAATGGCGGCGCAATAGGATGGTCGCTCGAATTGATTTGGTCAGCAGGCCTTTTTTCAGCAGGCGATTGTTCAACAGGCGTCTGGTCAGCTCCGGGGCTGGTCATGGAAAAGTGCGTTCCGATTGTTTTGGGCCAAAACTGGCGGCCCTGATGCCTGCCGGGCCCAAGCAATTTGGCGGGCCCAGCCGCACGCCTCGTGATGGGCGCGCTTGCGTTGGGGCCTGCCTACAAGGCTTCGCGTAGGGATTGCAACCCCGCGTCCCCTTAGCGCAAGCGTTGGTGCCAGAGCGGAGCAATGTGCATCCTTGCACTTGCGTCAAACCCGCTTTCAAAGGATAGAGCCTACACGCAAAAACAAAAATGCGGTCGCGTTGTTATTCATAAGGGGGGTATGCAATGCCGGTTTCTGACCACGTAAATCTATCGCAATTCATGGAAGGCGTGAAAAAGCGTAATCCGGGACAAACTGAATTTATTCAGGCTGTTCATGAAGTTGCTCAAGACATCTTCGAATTCATGGCCGACAAGGTCCAATATCACGAAGCGCAGATCCTGCGCCGGATTGCGGAGCCGGATCGCATCGTCTCGTTCCGCGTATGCTGGGAAGATGACAATCACAACATCCGCGTTCAGCGCGGCTGGCGGGTCCAGAACAACAACGCCATCGGCCCTTATAAAGGCGGCATTCGCTTTCACCCATCGGTGACCGAAAGCGTTCTTAAGTTCCTTGCGTTTGAGCAAACCTTCAAAAACTCATTGACTGGCCTTCCCATGGGCGGCGGCAAAGGCGGCGCAAACTTCAATCCCAAGGGCAAATCTGACGCAGAAGTCATGCGTTTTTGCCAAAGCTTTATGACAGAGCTTTACCGCCACATCGGCCCTGACACCGACGTGCCAGCGGGCGATATCGGCGTTGGCGGGCGCGAAATTGGCTATATGTTTGGCCAATACAAGCGCATCACGGGCCGCTGGGAAGGCGTCTTGACCGGCAAGGGTCAGGAATATGGCGGCTCGCAAATGCGCCCCGAGGCAACCGGCTATGGCGCGGTCTATTTCCTGCAAAACATGCTCAAGCACAAAGGCATGGATGTCGAAGGGCACTCCGCAGTGATTTCAGGCTCAGGCAATGTCGCAACCCATGCCGCTGAAAAGATCACGCAGCTTGGCGGTAAAGTGCTGACCATGTCGGATTCGGGCGGTTTCATCCATGATCCCGATGGGTTCGATCAAGAAAAGATCGACTGGGTAAAAGAGCTGAAGAACGTGAAACGCGGCCGTATCAGTGAATATGCCGACCACTTTACCAACGCGACCTTCCACGAAGGCAAGCGGCCTTGGGATGTGTCATGCGACCTCGCTCTGCCGTGCGCGACGCAGAACGAGCTGAACGAAGACGAAGCCAAAGCGCTGGTCAGCAATGGCTGTAAAGGCGTATCGGAAGGCGCGAATATGCCGACCACGCTTGATGGCGTGAAGGTCTTCCACGATGCCAAGATCCTGTACGGCCCAGGCAAAGCGGCCAACGCTGGCGGTGTCGCGGTGTCCGGCCTCGAGATGAGCCAGAACTCGGAACGCATCAGTTGGAACCATGAACGCCTCGGCGAAATGCTGACCGATCTGATGGAAGGCATTCACGACAAGTGCACCGAATATGGCGACCAAGGCGATGGCTATGTTGACTATGTCAAAGGCGCAAATATCGCAGGCTTCAAGAAAGTGGCCGACGCAATGCTGGCCTTCGGCGTGGTTTAAGCCGCAGCCTGAAGACGAACACAAAAGGGGCGCCTCCTTTGCGGGGAGCGTCCCTTTTCTTGTTGGATAAGCAAGCCATTAACGCAAAGCCCGATTGCGACCCATTTGCTGACTTTCGGCAATGGTTGTATCGTCACCTTCATGAAATGGCTTTTGACCGTATTCGCCCTGCTAAGTGCTACAGCTTCGTTCGCTACGCAGCCAGATGGCTTTCGTGAAGACGCGGAGCTGTTGGAGCGACTTGTTAAGTATCAATATGCTTATCTAGACCGGCTACCAAACGGCAATTTCGAATTGACCGAAACGTTAAGAGCAGAGGCTGCCAGCGTTCAAACCAGCCGTGAGCTTATTCGCTTTGCTGAGCGGGCGCTGATGCTACTCGCCGATCACCATGCGATTACGGGCGCATCGCTTTCTGACAGCTGGGCAGTGTTTCCCAGTTATGGCGACTTATGGATTGAAAAGCGTGGCGACGATTATCTCATCGAGCAAGTGCGAAAGAATTCTCCGGCATCGCAAGAAGGAATAAAACCAGGTGACCGTCTTATCGCGATAGGCGAGTTACCGGTTCAAGATGCAATCGATACGTTTTGGCGTGATCTTGGGGTCATAGATGAAAGCGGTGATGAGGCATTTGCTGCCCGTGTCCTTGCCGCTGGCAGACGCGATCGACCACGAACACTCACTTTGCAAAGCCCACAAGACAATCCGCGGGTTCTGCAATTACCCAACCTCTATTCGATAGATGATGCCGAAAGGCCAAGCATATCTGTGAGCAATGAGAACGACAGTCTAGTCATCAGGTTTCATGACTCACTGGGCCGCAATGATACCATCGCTGCTTTTGATCAGGCCATGGGCCAAGCGATCAACGATCAGCATATCATTATCGACCTGACTGATACCGCTAGCGGGGGGAACACCGTTGTCGCTCGCGGAATCTTAGGTTGGTTTGTTCAGGAACCAACAAATTATCAAATTCACCAGCTTCCAGCAGAAAAACGCCGAACTGGTATTGATCGACAGTGGATTGAACAAGTGCTGCCCCGCGAAGGCAAATACCATTCTGGTCCCGTTACGGTGCGCGTCGGCCGCTGGACAGGAAGCATGGGCGAGGGCTTGACGATTGGCTTTGACGCTCTTGGAGCAAAAACCGAAGGCTCGCGTATGGCAGGTTTGCTGGGTGCAGTTTACGATGAGCGCTTACCCAATTCGCAGTTGGTCGTGAAGCTACCGGTTGAGCGCCTATTCGCGGTAGATGGGACGCCACGCGAAGAGTTTGTGCCCACAAATTGAGCCTCCGGCGGAAGTATATACAACGCCCGATTTGCCCCCATGACCAGTGACTAAGAATTGGACGACTGCGACAAGAAATCTCTTATTCGCGTGATCGCTGCCCCTTTACTCAATTCCCAGCTGCGCCGCCTGCCTTCTCAGCTCATCAGCCTCACCCGGATTAGCCGCAACCGCTTTCGCCAGGGCGTCTCGCGCCTTGCCTCTTTCGCCAAGGGTCATCCGGCTGCGCATCAGCATTACCCAGCCGTCCAGATTGCTGGGATCGCCCTCAAGCCGCTCCTCAAGGCCCGACACCATACCCGCAATCATCTGGCGCTGGTCGCTTTCCGACATTTGGCGCGCATCGGCGACTTGTTGAGCGGTGGGGCCGCGCACATTGTCCGATGCTGCATCGCCCGCTACCGAACCTGAGCCCGGGATCGCGATTTCAGGGGTTCGGGTGGCCATCGCAGTGGAAAGGCGATCGCCCAAATCAATCTCGTTGATTGCGGCCACTTGCTCGATCGTGCGGACCACATCGCCTTCCCACGGGGCCCCAACCGGCGTGTCTTCAAGCAGGGCAAACCAACCGTCAATCGCGCCTTGATGGTCGCCGTCGATGTCTTTCTTTACGGCCATGAAATAACGCGCACGTGGGTCGTTTCCATCGCGCTCGAGTGCTTTGGCAAAAGCTTCTAATGCGGATGCGGGCAGCGGGTCAGCATCAGCTTGCGCCGCATCAACCGCCATCACGCGCGCTTCGCCCAAAGCGGACCAAAGTGATGCCGATGTCTCGTCAATTGCGACCGCTTTCTCATAAGCCTCTACTGCCTCAGCAAATTCGCCGCGTTCAAAATGGGCAAAGCCCAGTTCGCTCCAGGGCCCTGCATCATCGCTCGACGCCTCTGCTGCCTTGCGTAGTTCAGCAATCGTAGGCACACCGTCGCTCGTGGCCTCTGCCACGGCGTCGTCCTCACCGCCCGAGTATACGTTATATCCAACTGATGCGACCGCCAGCAAAGCTGCGCCGCCAAGCAGTATCCAGCCGGCTTTAGAACCGGATGGGCTTTGCGTATTTTCCCCCATTTACACCCTCATTTGCACGTATTTCGACTAGTCCTGTGCATTTTGCACTAGCATCCGCGGGCAAAAGCGGCAATTGTAACCGGCATTGGGGCGCGCTTTCCTTATGGTTAGCGCTTGTATGTAAAATCTATCCAAAAGGGGGGGATAGATTGTCTGACTTATTCAAAGTCGCGATTATTGGGTCCGGCCCTGCCGGAATGAGCGCTGCGGGACAGGCCGCAAAGCGCGAGATGTCGCACATCCTGCTCGAAAAAACCGATCACCTCTCAGACACGATCTTCAAATATCAAAAGGGCAAGCACGTGATGGCGACCCCTTCCGACCTCGCGCTTCGCGCAGGCGGGTACGAGGAAGGCGTGCATCAGGGCATGGAGTTTGAAGAGGGCACGCGTGAGCGTATCCTTGGTATTTGGAACAAGCACTGCCGCATCGAAGATGAACGCATGCCCACATATGAGGGCGAGGTCCAAGATTTCGACATCAACACCCGGCTGAACGCGGAAGTTGTCTCGGTCGAAGGCGAAAAAGGCAATTTCTCGATCAAGTTGAAGGATGGTGATACCATCCGCGCCGAGACGATAGTCCTTGCTATCGGCACGCAAGGCAACCCCAATCTGCTGCGGTGCCCGGGTGCAGATCACCCGATGATCACGCCGCAATTGGACGATCCTGAAGACCACATCGATAAGCATGTGATCGTCGTTGGCACAGGCGATGCCGGGATTGAAAACGCGCTTGGCCTTGCGACAGACCCGGCGCTTGGCAACACTGTCACCGTTCTTAACCGCGGCACCGATTTTGCAAAGGCAAAGATCAAGAACGCGACCGATCTGACCAGCGCAGATGAAGAAGGCTTCCTCAACATATCTTACCGCACATCGCCTGCCGAAGTGCGCGATGGTGAGATGGTAGTTGAGACTGAGACGGGGCAGGAAATCATCCCGTGCGACATGATCATCACCCGCATCGGATCACAGCCGCCGCGCAAATTTATCGAGGCGATGGGGATTGAGTTTACGAGCGAGGATCGCAGCGCCTTCCCCAAACTCTCCCCCGAATTCGAGACAACCAAAGCAGGCGTCTTTGTAATCGGCGCGCTGGCTGGCTATCCGCTGATCAAACACTGCATGAACCAGGGCTACGACGTCATCGAATTCTTGGCGACCGGCGAAGCGGTGAAGCCTGCGGACGAGCCGCTGCTCGAAAAGGTATTCGAAAACCTTCCGGGCGGCAAAAGTGTCGACTACTGGCTCGAGCTTTATCGCACCAATGTCGATATTTTTGCAGGCCTTTCAACGCTGCAAATGCGCGAGTTGATGCTCGATTCCATTTGCACCGCCTTTGCGCCGGGCGAGGTGATCTTCCGGCGCGATGCCCCCGGATCATCCCTCTTCGCCATCGCCCAGGGCAGCGTTGCGGTAGAGGTCAACCCGAACGATCCATCAATCACTGTGCCGATTGGTCAAGGATCAATCTTTGGCGAGGTTGGCCTGGTTTCGGGCAGGCGCCGGGGCGCAACCATTCGCGCCGCTGAAGACACCGTGGTTGTCGAACTTTCACGTAAGGCGGCGCTTAAACTCATCGGCTCCTCGCCCGAGGCGGATGAAGCGGTCAAACGCATTTCGATCGAGCGGCAAATCCTTCAGCTGTTTGGTTCTGGCCTGACGCCTGAGGACATCAAGCCTTTGACCGATAGCGCAGTGGTCGAAGAGATTAGCGCTGGCAAAGTGGTCATTCAGGAAGGTGCGGACGATAAAGACCTGTTTATCGTGCGACTTGGTTCGATGCGGGTGGAAAAAGGCGAAGGGGAACGACAGACGTTCCTTGGCCTTATCCCTGCAGGCAATTTCTTCGGCGAAATGGGCATTATTGACGGGCTACCGCGCATGTCCACTGTGCGTGCTGCGGTAAAATCTGAGGTCATCCGTTTGCCGGGTGAAGGCTTCCTCGATCTGCTTGCCCAAAAGCCGCAGCTGCGTGAACGCGCGCTCCAGATCATGGATGATCGCCGCCGCTCAAACGAAGAGATTGAAAGCCGACAGGACAAAGACGGCGGTAAAGTCGATAACTTCTCCGGCCTTGCATCCTTCCTCTTTGATGAAGGCATGGGCGAGGCGACCGATGCCCTGCTGATCGATGAACGGCTGTGCATTGGCTGTGACAATTGTGAAAAGGCGTGCGCGGACAGCCACGATGGCCTTTCGCGCCTTGACCGGGAGACGGGCAAGACCTTCGCCTATCTCCACGTGCCGATCAGCTGCCGCCACTGCGAACACCCGCATTGCATGACCGATTGCCCGCCAAACGCGATCCAGCGCGGCGCAGATGGCGAGGTCAACATCAACCGCGAGACCTGTATTGGTTGCGGCAATTGCAAAAGTAACTGCCCTTACGGCGTTATCAATATGGAGCCGGTGCCCCCTGAAAAGCCCAGCCTTCTTAGCTGGATGATGTTTGGTTCCGGGCCTGGGCCAGGCGAGGCGCCCTATTCATGGCGCAAGGAAAATTCCGATCCCGGCGTCGCCAAAAAGGCGGTCAAATGCGATATGTGCGCTGGTATCGAGGGCGGCCCTTCGTGTGTTCGCGCATGCCCAACAGGCGCTGCAATCCGGGTGTCGCCTGACAAGTTCCTGACCTTTGCCAAAATGACAGAGGATGTAGAGGGCTGATGGCGACCGCAGCAGACAACAGGTTTCGCGAAGACGAAAAGCGGCGGGATGCGGACCATATCAGCTTCCTCAAACATCGCGGCTTTCGCTGGCTTTGGATGGCGCTGCTTTTGTGCGCCTTCAGCATCATCGGCTACGCGCTGATTGATCAGGAACCGCGCCCCAATGGCGGTAGCTGGTATGGTTATACACTTGGGACAGTCGGGCTTTTGCTGATCGTCTGGCTATCCATGCTCGGCATTCGCAAACGGCGTATTTCCGAAGGCGCGTGGAGCCTTAAGGCGTGGACGAGCGCGCATGTTTATCTGGGACTTGCGCTCATCGTTGTGGGCACGCTTCACACCGGGTTTCAAATCGGTTGGAACGTCCACACACTCGCCTATGTCCTGATGCTCATCGTCATCATTAGCGGGATTTACGGCGTTTACGCCTACGCTGCTCTGCCCAAGGAATTGTCAGCCAACAGGGGCGATAAAACGGGCGGTGATATGCTCGATACAATCGCTGATATTGATCGCAAACTTGAAAGCGCTGCTCAGCCATTGGGACGTGCAGGGTCCGATCTTGTGATCGGCGTGCTTGAACAGGATGTGTTTTACGCAGGCGCCTTCTCGCGTCTTACGGGGTCCTATCCCGGATGCGCAACCAAGCGCGCCTTGGCAGGCATTCCAGCCACAGGCAGTGACGCCGAAATCCGCGTTCACGAATTACTGACCGCACGGGCCGAACAACTCGCCCAAATCCGCCGCCATCTTCGCATCAAAGCGATGCTTGAAATTTGGCTCTTTATCCACATCCCGGCAACGATCGCCCTGCTCGCTGCGCTCCTCGCGCATGTGATCAGCGTGTTCTATTATTGGTGAGGCGCGCTCCATGGCATTCCTGATCCGTACCATTGCCGTTGCCAAATCGGGCCGCGAAATCGTCCGCGACCGCAGGGTTGAAAAGGATGAGCTCATCATCGGGCGCGACCCGGCAAGCGACATCCATCTGCCCGACCTGACAGTTGAGCTTCAGCACTTGAAGCTGACCGATGCAGGCAAAGGCATGGTCGCAGCGCGCGCATTGGGCGAACTGCCGTTTAACCTTGATGGGACGAGCGTCACCGAGGCCCGGATTGATCCTGATGCGGGCGCTGAAATTGCGGTGGGCCCTGCCCTTCTCGCTGTGTCGCGCGATGCAGATGGTTCTGTTCAGATTATCATCAAGCCTGCGCCTAAAGACAAATCGGCAGGCGAGCCAGAAGCTGGCTTCCTTATGGCCAGCGCAATGCCCAGCAAGCGCGCTATGGCCTGGACATTCTTCGGCCTGATCTTCGTGCTGCTGTTGTCGGTGCCGGTCATTACGCACCAGTTTCGCGAAAAGGTCGAAAACGATCCGGAGAATTTGGAAACCGGCTCTGTGCTGTTTGATGCCTCGTGGAGCACGGGCGATCTTAGCATGGCTCACCACGATCTGGAGGACAATTGCGAGGCCTGTCACCAGACCGCATTTGTTTCCGTGCAAGATGAAACCTGTATCACGTGCCACGAGGAACTGGACGACCACGCCAAGATGGATCGCCAGCTTACCGGGATGGCTCCGTTCAGCACGGGCGATCAGATCCAATGGGATATCGGCCAAGCGCTCGGCAAAGAGGGACCATTGGGCTGTGTTTCGTGCCACACAGAGCACGAGGGCCCGGTCAAGCTGGAAGCCTCTACGGAGAAATTCTGCGCAGATTGCCATAACGATATGGACGCACGCTTGACGGATGTGGCGTTCAGTAATGCAGGCGATTTCGGTGAGAAGCACCCACAATTCCGCCCCAAATTCTACACCGCGCATTTCGACAAGAAAGCCAAGCGCGTAAGCCTTGATGATAAGCCCGTTGAAAAGAGCGGCCTTGTCTTCCCACACGATATCCATGTCTCTGAAACGGGCGGCGCTGCCAAAATGGCTTTGAGCCTGTCACAATATGGCGCACCTCTGGAATGCAGCGACTGTCACGAAGAAGACAAGAATGCGCCCGGCGGGTTCAAACCAGTCGTTATGGAAGATTCCTGCGAGGCGTGTCACAGCCTTGTCTCAGGCACGGCAGGCGGGGCCTTTACAAAACTTCGCCACGGCGATGTCACCGATCTTATGGAAGACCTTGCCAAGGTAAACCTTGCCAGCCGACGGACGGTTGTCACCGGACGCGGCCGTCCAGGGCAGTATGCGTCAAGTGGGCGGTATTATGCGAACTTTGGCCGTCCAATGACCGCCTATATAGCGATCAACCGGGCACTTCAAAAAGGCGGCACCTGCGGGGATTGCCACCTGCGCACCACAACCGATGGCAGGCTTGACCTGATTCCTGTAAACATCCCTGACAAATACATCCACGGCGGTTTCTTCCCGCACGAAGCGCACGGCGATGATGTTGCAGAATGCAAAGATTGCCACGCGACCGAGACCTCTGGCGAAGCAACCGATCTGTTGATCCCTGACCTTGAAAGCTGCCGCGATTGCCACCTTGGTGAAACGGCTGTGAAGACTGAGGAAATCGTGCCATCTGGCTGCGCGATGTGCCATGGGTATCACACGCCTGCGATGCCGTGGAAGCCCGCCGATCACCCCGATTTGCCCGGAAATGGTGGAAATGATAATGTTGCAGCAATCTTAAGCAGTCTAAGGCGCTAGGATGCATAGATATTCGCCGGACAGCGGCAGACCTCAGGGCTCAGCCCACAATGCCCATCCCGGCGTGATCATTGCTCAGATCACTGACACTCATGTCGGATTTGAACCCGAGGCGGGTGAGAACGAATTTAACTTCGTGCGTTTCCGCAATGTGCTGGGCCATTTGCTCAGCCAACCGGTTCAGCCTGATCTGCTGATCCTGTCTGGTGATTTGACCGACAATGGGAGCGCAGAATGCTACGCCCGTATCCGCGATCTGATGAACGACTGCCCGATCCCCTATGAAATCATTCCGGGCAATCACGACAGCCGCGACGTCATGCTTGAGGTTTTCCCGGAATGCCCAACCGCAGACGGCTTTGCACAATTCGCGCTGGAGCTGGGTGAGGGAGAGGAGCGTTTGCGCCTTCTTTGCCTCGACAGCTTTGAACCGGGCCGCCACGGCGGTGCATTCTGCGAGGTGCGCGCCGCATGGCTGACTAAAGAGCTCGAGGCGCATCCTGACACGCCAACGGTACTGTTTATTCACCACCCGCCGGTGGTTTCATCGATAGAGTGGATGGACCCCAAGCCGCATGAGCCGTGGATGCTCCGTTTTCGTGACGCGGTGCGTGGGCACAGCCAGATCCTGTCGATCCAGGCAGGGCACCTGCATCGCCCGCTTCATTCTGTGGTAGAAGGCATCCCGATTAGCGTGACCCCGGCCGTTGCCCCCGCAGTGGCGTTGGACCTGCGTCCAATGGACACAGATGTCGCCGATCACCGCCCGATCGTTGATGCAGAGCCACCCTTTTACTCGCTTCATATCTGGCGTAATTCCACCTTCGTCTCGCACTTCCAACCTGTCGGCCAGTGGCAAACACTCGCTCGGTTTGAAGAGCACATCAAGCCGATGATGAAGGGACTCTTCGCCGAACGCGAGGAATAAGCCCAGGGGCGGTTATCGGCCCTTGTTGGACGGCCATTTGGCCATCGCACTTTATTCCAATTGTGAGTTCACGCCCGGCCAGTAGCAGGACTGCGCAGCTTAGCCGCCGAGGTCAGGCTCATCCTCAGCCCGCGCCTCAGGTGCTTCTTCCTCACGGCGGACCGCCACATTGGGGCCAAAGCCGCTTCCCACCCAGCGGTTCATGTCGACATCATCGGTGACCTTCCATGGCACACCGGCTCTGGTAATGAAGAGCTTCTCCATCTCAGCGCGTGTGAATGGGCGTGAACCAAGCCGACCAAACACCGCCATCTGCCCGCCCGTTTCATCCACCGCGCGGTCACGGTCGAGGCCCTTCGAGAGCGCGAGCGCAGGCGAAGGTGTCTTCGCGTAAGAAACAAGCTCTGGCACTGGCGCGGGGCTGAAGCCGTAGAAATTGCGCTGGCTTTCAGGACTGGTCAGCTGAAGCACTTTAAGACCGTTCACCCCGTCCGCGACATAGGCGAACAGCGACGCATTGGTGGAGCCAACGATCACATCCTCTGCATCGTTTAGCGTCCCGTCCAGCGTGACCTTTTGATACAGTTTTGGCGAGCGCGGGTTCTTCACATCGAAGATCATAAGGCCATCGCCCTTAGCTGCCACATATGCATAGGTGCGCGCGACATAGATCCGGCGAGCATCGGCAATAGGGTACGTCGCCTCTGGTACAGCCACAGGATCGCCCATCTCTGTGACATCAAAGACCTTGAGGCCGTCATTGTCAGTCACCCAAAGATAGCGGAACTGGACGGTTGTCGCGCGTGCACCTTGAAGCGGAATGACTTTGGTCACGCGCGGTGCAAGGCAGCTCTCAGCCGGGTTTGCAGGATCGATCTCGCACTCATCCACATATGGGGTCGCGGGATTATCCGGGATATCTTTGGGCAGATAGACAACCACAAGGCCAGCGTCCGCCGTGATGTAGGCATAGTCGCCTGCAAGGGTAATATGGCTTGCTCCGTTTAGAACACCGTTCGGGTTCCACGCATCCACACCGCCGGGGAATTGTGCCCGGTCAAAGAAGTTGTTGCGGAACTCGCCATCGTTCAATGTGTTCACATCGACCGCGATCAAGCCCTCTTGAGCATCGGTGATGAACGCATAGTCATAGATCGGGCTGAACGGTTGTTCCTCATTCACTTCGCGCATGCGGGCCGTGTTGCGCTCTGGCGCAATAGGCTGGTTGGTCGCAACCGCCATACAGGTCGCATCCTTGGTATCGACATGCGTGTCGTGGCCAAGCGGTGAGAAAGGCGCTGTAAGGATGCGTTCTGAAATGCCTTTGTTAGCAACCGAGGCGATATCATAGGCACGAAAACCGCCCTTGCCTTCAGCCACGAAAAGATATTCGCCGCGCATCTGAAGGCAGCGGACCTCATCGCCTGTGCCCTCATGGACATTGACGAATTCTTCGAACGGCTTGGTCTCGCCTGAGATATCGCCATCGAACGCTTCACCGCGCACCCAGTTCTTAAGCTCGCGGCCATTGTCCTCGACATGGCGACGCCAATAGTCAGGGTAGGAATAGCGGTGGAGGTATGAGCCCAGCACAGCTTGCGGTTCGTCATACTCGGTGACGCGAACTGCGGAAATCCCGCCTTCGAGGCCGGTGAAGGCGTGCATGCCGACGAAGTTCACATAGTTTGTGCCAAGAAGCAGGAGCTGCGCCATGATGGCGTTGTTGTCTTCTGCTTCGGCAAGGTGACAGTCAGAGCACTGCTTCGTCTCTGTCTTCCTCACCGTGTGCGGGAAGTGCGGTGCGAACGCCTGTGACGAGAAGCCAATCGCCGAAATCGGCGGCTGCTGCACATAGATGCGCTCGCGGTTGATGTTGGTGGAGGACAATACAAGCGCCGAGGTTGAACGCACCGGCGCAGTTTGATTGCCCTTTGTCGTCTGGTGCTTGCCCAGCTGGAACATCTGATCGCGCGCAACCTGCGGGTTATAGGTTGCAAAGTTCCTAGTCGAACCGCCTTCATAGCGGTGCGATTTGGTCTTCCAGTTCGCCTCAATCGGCAGGTGACACCCGCCACAGCTGGTCGTCCATGAAAGGTGGCAGGTAAAGCACGCCATATTGTCATCATCGTGCGCGCGTTCGCCCTTCGCGACGCCTGTGCCAAACTCGAAATTGCCGGTTTCTGCGCCATAGACGCTCATCAGTTTGGAGCGCGCAGCCTTGGCGTTGAAGGTGGAGGCGTTCGGGTCGACCGAGTCTTTGACAAGGCTCATTTCCCACTGAAGCTCTGGATCAAGAATGGAGCGTTGGATCAAAACCCGCTCGCCGTTTTCTTTCTCCATCCACTCAAAGCGGCGCTGTCCATCAGGGTTGCGCAAAAGCGCAAGGTTGTGCCCTTCGGGCGGCGCAGCAGGGCCGCTGGTTCGAAGCGTTGGATAGGCGTCTGCTGTACCGTGGCAATCCTTACACCCGATCTCGATCGCATTGGCGACTTCGCCATAGATGAGGCCATTGCCGTGCGTGTCTTGCTCATAGTGGCAATCGACGCACTGCATGCCGACCTCAGCGTGGATGCTCATCATATGAACGGCCGTGCCAGGATTGTTAGAGCCGTTTTTCGCCGGGTCTTTTTCGACCTCGACAAATTTGCCCTCGCCGTCCTTGCGCCAGCGCTGACGCCAGCGGTTGTCGTGATAGGCTTGTTCTTCAGGAGTGTCGGTTTCCGGATTGCCCGGGCGCAGAATTTCGCCTTCTGCATCCAGAAGATTGCCGTCGCGGTCGCGTTTGAAGATGCCGCGGAAATTCCAGCCGTGGCCATGATAATCGGCAAATTGTGTGTCTTCGAGCTCTGGGTTGAGGTCATAGACATTGCGCAGGAAGTCCACATCGGCCCACATTCCGCGCGCAGCGGCCCCTTCGGGGTTGCGGTCCATGATCGCACGCACTTGCTCGGCAGTTGGGAAACGCTGCGTTTTATAGAACGTCTCGTAGTCCTTATCTGACATGCCGTGCGGGCGCGGTGTTTCGTTTTCGGGGCCAGGCCACATCTTGGGCGCGTCGCTCTCATAATCCCACATGGTGTAGCCAAGGTAGGAATTGAGGAAGATGTTAGGCTGGTGCATGTGACAGGTCATGCACTGCGCGGTTGGGATCGCGCGGGTAAAGACGTGTTTGAGCGGGTGGCCTTTTTCGCGCTTCGGCTTGTCGCTGTGGGTACCGTGACCATCATCATACCCCTCTTCGGCGTGATCGTCGGGACCTTTCAAAGCGCCGTGGCCGCCAGCACCATCGAACGAGCTGTCTTTAAGACCGCTTTCGGGCAGGCCGATGTCTTTCTTGTAACCGTGATGCCCTGCTTCGCCAGGATTGCGACCACCACTGGTCACGC
Organism: Erythrobacter longus; assembly: GCF_000715015.1. Taxonomy (GTDB): domain Bacteria; phylum Pseudomonadota; class Alphaproteobacteria; order Sphingomonadales; family Sphingomonadaceae; genus Erythrobacter; species Erythrobacter longus. Next base: position 95,494 of record NZ_JMIW01000003.1, on the reverse strand, counting down.
GGCTGTAGCATTGAAGCGCGGAATTTGTGTTCGCTTCTGGATTGATGCACGGATCGGCCGTCACCGTCTGACCATCGCGGCCATATTGCGCATAGGTGAGGCTGTGACGCGGCTCGCGGTCATTGGCATAGATTACGTGACAAGAGGCACAGCCCGAATGGCGATAGTCACCGGGCTGATCATTGGTTCCCATGAACCATGTGAACGGATCGTTGAGGCGCGTCTTGTGAATGTTGAGTGCCGGGATCGCCACGCGAAGACCCGTTCCTGGACCACGGTTGGATTGTTTGAGGTCAGGGCGACCAGGCTCTTCGAGAAGCTGAATCCGGCCCGTGATATTGGGTTGGCCAATCTCTGGGAACTGCGAGTTGATGGTCCGCCCACCACGCTCAAACACGCGGAAGACGTCTGCAGGCGGGATCACGTGCCAAGTCGGAAGCGGGTACAGCTGTCCAAGGACGCCTCGCGCCTTTTGTTCCTCGGACAGCTGACCTGATGGATCATCGCCTGGCGATGCGATCACGCTGCCAACGCCAGCAATCGTCGCGCTGTCGCCAGCGCGGGTGTACGCTTCACCCAGAATGTAGTTTTTGAAGGGCAATATGCCGTTGTTGTAAGTCGCACCGCCCCACAACATCGCGCCGGTTGCCATGATGGAACGTTCAGCGCTCTCAATCGCCTGGATATGGCACGAACCGCAAGCTTCCCGCGCAACGCGGTAGTCCGATGGGTTTACGAATTTGATGAACTCTGGCGCTTCTTTATTGAGCAGTGCGTAAGAGCGTTCAGGGTTCGCAGACGATGGAAAGTGCCAGCTGTCAGGATATTTGGGAAGCACGTGCGCCGTGTCGCGCGCAGCCAGATAATCGGGGTGATCGTAAGGAAGCGATGGATTGCCAGCGACGCTCGCATTGCCGCCGTGACAGTCCACACAGCCCAGCACCACGGCAGGCGTTTCGTGCATGGTCGGCGCATCGCTTGCGCGGTGACAGGTAAGGCACCCTTCCGATTTTGCATCCGCATCGGCCTGTGACTGACGCGCGGGCGCCGGCGCTGAGATGACGAGGCTGTAATTGCGCTTTGTCGGCTTTTCCTTGTCAGCGGCCTGCGTCTCAGCTTGAAAAACCGAAAGACCAAGGATCAGCGCCGCAACAGCCAAAAGAACGTGCATCGGCGTAAAGAAGCGAAATTGTGAGCTTTGGCTCGTCAAGAATTTGCTCCTTACCATCAGTAGGTCAGCGTCAGGTTAGCGAGGATGGAATAGAAATTGCCGTCATTGCCGAGGTTGTCGAACAGATCCTCGAACCCTTTACCTGAAAGCAGGGTCGCCGCAGACAGGCGGAACACGATGTTCTGATTGGCTTTGGGCCGCCATATCGCGCTTGCCGAAAGATCATAGCCGATCTCGCTTGGGATGCTCCCTTCGATCCGGAAATTCTCAAGCGTCGCAGTGTCCTCAAACCACAAATGGTTGGCATTGGCGGTAAGGCGAACTTCTGGTGTCAGATCAAAGTCTGCGCCCACGCCCACCAGCCACAAGCCAGGGTTGAGGAAGTTCGACTGCCCCTGCTCTTTGGACGAGCGCAGCGTATTCAAAATGCCGTTGCGGCCATTGACCGAAATGACCCGGCCACCGCCTGCAAAGGGTAGAGTCTGCCTGATCCAATACGACGTATCGGCCCCTGCAAATTGCGGGTTTTCAAAGATCGCATCGAACCCGGTGTGCGTGTCATCAAAGGGGTCGCTGTCGCCACTTTGATAAAGGCCCGACAGACGAAAACGCATCCAGTCCCGGTCATAGCTGATCTCAGCGGCCGCAAACTGCGCATTAATGTCAACAGGCTCGCCCGTAAGGATGGAATTGCGATCTTCGCCAAGCGCCCAATAGGCGCTGCCGGTCAGATTGATCCGGCCAATGCGGCCATCGACATTGTAGCCAAGGTAGTAAACGTCGTAATCGCGCCCCCTCAAATCGCCAAGAAGCGCGGGGCGCACAGGGAAGCCGTTGGTATCGATCTGGATATCATTGGCTTCGCGGTTGCGGTTGTAGGCGACCGTAAACTGGCTGGTCAGAGCCGGGATCAGGAAATCCTGACGGTAAACATTGGCGATAAAGACGAAATCATCGCGCGGCGTTTTCGCGACCGAATTAAGGCCGCTGTTGGTGTCTTTCTCAAGCCGCCAAAAACCGGCCAGATTAAACTGAAAGCGGTTGTTGTCCCGGTTACCAAACAGACGTACGCCAAGCTGTTGATCCTGAAAAAGGAAACCGCGGAAGTCGGCCTGAAATGGCTGAATCCCTGCGCGGATCGAGATAAAGTCGAACCGGTCGCGGTCGTATTTGGTAAAGTGGTAATCGACGAAAGCTTCCTGCACACCAAGGAAATGATCCAGACGGTGGCTGGGGCGCGAAGGCTCCACGAACAGAACTCGCCGCTCTGGCACATCGACATAGTTGACGTTGTAGGCCAGCGTCAGACGGTACTCGATGCTGGGCGGCTTGTAAGCGGTCGATCCTTTGAGAAGCGCGGCGCCCACGATGAAAGTCTGTGACAAGACGGTCGAGAAATCATTGCCGAATACGTCCAGCCGGTCGGGGTCCTCAGTCGTTTGAATCCCCACCGGGATCGGGAAAGTGCGCGGCTCATACACTGTGTCGCTGATCGCATTGAGGACGAAGAACCAGTCGTTTTCTTTAATCGGAAGCCAAGGAACCTTGTCCGGGTTGATCGGACGGTCGCCCTTGTAGGTGTTCTGATTATAGGGGTCGAGCAAGGCCTCCTTGATCACAGGATTGCCGTTGATGTCAGTGACATTGTCGATCAAACGCCAGCGATCAGGGATCGGAACTTGATCGGGCGAAAAGGCTTGAGGTGGCGGCGCGCGCACGGCCCCCGGATTTTCCTGTGTCACACGCTCTGGCAAAGGGGCAGTGTAACCGGGACGCTCGCGCCCTTCGATGACCTGATTGTCGAGATCTTCGGCCTCTTCCTTGGCCGTCGTGTTCAACCCCTCACGGTCAATGCTTTGATTGTGCTCGGCCCCATCCTGCATGCCCTCAGGCATCTTATCGCTCACTGGCGCGGTTGCAGGCTCCGCACCGGGAGTGGCCTGCATCAGGATCATGAACGGGAGAAGAGAGACCGAACTCATCGTCTAGAGCCCCTCACACACATTTTGCGACGGATCATCGAGGAACGGCGCAAACGGGCAGTTGATATAACGCAGCCGAACCTGACGTGAGCCCACTTGCACCACGATGCGGTCCGCGCGGATTTCTTTGGGAGCATTGTTGATCGTGCCCGTTCGCACCCCTGCGTTGTGGAGACCAAGGAAGCTGATCATGTCATCCTGGTCGATACCATCGCCCGACACGCCAATCCCGCCGATAAGCTGATTGCCGCGATAAACGGGAACCGAGCCGGGGAAGATTTGAATGCCATTGCCCAGCCTCGGCGCGCCAGCAATTTGCGGCAGTTTGGTGCAGCCGCGCACGGTATCTGTGGTCGACTGCCCAAGGACGAATTGCAGGTGTTCAGCAAGGTTTTGTAGAACCAGAGCTGACTGCAATCCGGTCGAGAAGGGATTAAATTGCTCAATCGGGCGCGAAAGCGGACCATTGGGCGTGCCCAGCTCGCCATCTGGGAAATACGGCCGTGCAAGGTTGCCGCCCGACCTGTCGGCGAAGGCAAACGTACCCGTCAGAACATTGGGATCACCCAGAAAATCGCGTACCCGTTGAACATATTGCGGCACCTCAAGGTCGCCTGCCAAAAGCTCATTGGCAGCAAAGGACGCTGAGAAGAAATTGGCGGTCCGCGCTTTTTGCAAAGACACATCAGACCCGAAAATCGGAGCATCGGCGGAACGCACAATGCCGAGGATCTGGCCGCGCGTATCGACAAGGCTCAATGTGACTTGCGCCTGGCTATCCAATGGGCGGCGGATTTGCGCGCGCGAACGGGCGATCACCTTGAACGCCTCTTCAAGGATTGCGGTGGCCTCATCTTGCGTGATCGGATTGCCAACATCCGCGCCGTCCGTTCCAGCACGAATGGGGAAGCGGTTGTTGCCCGCCCCATCAGACATCACGAACGCACCGCCAAGCGAAAACTCGGTATCGGTCGCAGGGCGAATGCCCGATGCCTCAGAGCCATAGGCCGTGCCAGCGACAATCGCACCGGCATTGTAACCATTTACCGGAACGACACTGCCCGCTGTTCCAGCAAAGCTTGCCCCGGTCACGCTGGCAAGCGCGTTGTAAGTCGCATCAGTGTAGCGAAAATTGGTGCCGTCCGCGGAAATGCGATCCGCCCGGATTTCCACGGGCGCTTCGAACCCTACGGTACCAGCGAGCGCGATGAACTCGTCCACGTCATTATCGACGTCGAGAACGTTGGGGTCGAAGGTATAATCAGGGTCGGCCGCAACGCCTATGCCGCCCACGACAACGCCGTTCTTATAGAGCGGGAAGCCGCCGGGATCAGCCGAAAGCCCCAATGGCGAGCGCTTAGGTCCAATGAGGCCATCAATCGCGCGCGCGGAAAAGTCGGAGCACGGAAGCTGGCTGAACTGCACACCGAAAAGCGGACCGCTTTCGAGGCCTAGCGTGGTTGGTGATGGGGGAAAGTGCTCTTGCACGATCTGCGATGCGACACGGGTCGAAAAGGCGTTGCCTGCGCTCGACAAATACGCACCCGTGATCGCCTTTGCGATAGCGGCCCCCGCAGCAGGTACATTTAGCCCCTGGATATCGACATCCTGCCCATTTGGCGCGCCGGGAATAGCGACAAAGTCGCGTGCGCCGGGCATGGCAAACACGCCAAGCACATTGCCCACGCGGTCTGTGACCGCAATCGTTGCTGGAGCACCTTGCGAGCTCGCTTGAGCAGCTGCCTGCGCAATGATTTGCTGAACTTCCGCGACACTCAAACTTTCTTGAGCGGGCGCTGCGAACAGATCACCTGGAGGTGCAGTTGTAGGCGTCGGTGATGGAACGGGGCCAGCCGTCGGACCTCCGCCAGAAGGCGTGGACGAGCCGCCGCCCCCACACGCCGATACCGTCAGCGTAAGGGCCAATAGCGGCACCGCCACCAGAGATTTCCATCCCGCCGATTTACGTCCCCCCGGCATGATCATTTCAACCTTCGGATAGAAGCCAGAGCCGAAGCAAGCGACGTGCGGAAGTCGGCCGGATTATAAGAATTGGGCTCTTCAACCGCTTTGTATGCGCGGTTGATGCTCGCCCGGATACTGGCAGCAGCGCCCGGTGTGACACGCCCGTTGGTCACAAGACCGTTGAGAAGCGTATCCACCGCCATCACCGCCTGCACTGACCCCGAATAATCGGTGAAGCGCGGGCGCGTCGCGTTATTGCCAATGATGTCGATCACTTCGAAAGCGTCTGCATTGCTGTAAGCCCGCTGGCTCAAAGCATCGGAAAGCGCGCCTGCTCTGCGCGAGAGATCCTGCGCAGCACTGCGCGGGTCCTGACCCTTCCCGCCAAGCGCGCCGTGGAAGTTGCGACTGGCCTGCTTGAATTCATCAGCCTTGCCCGGAACAAGCGCACCAGCAACCGCTGAAAGCATGATGATGTTTTCATCATTGAACGGCGCATTGCCGAACGGAATGGGCCGCCCTGGGTTCTCTTCAAACGTCAGGCGACGATTGGAGGAGTCCTGTATCTGGCGGTGACACGAATGGCAGTCGAAGAAGTAATATTGCGGGAACACCCCTTCCATCGCAAACTTGGGATTGGAGAAGAGGCCAGTTGCACGCTTTACCGCTTCGGCCTGACCAACCGCCCAGAAACGCACTCCATCAGGGGCGCGTTTGCGGCGCTTGTAATCGTCGTCGATATTGTGGTGCTGCTGAAGCGCACTGAAAAGGTCGAGCTCAAAGGACACACGCGGGTGACCTGCCGCCATCATGGAGTGCGTTACAAACTGCCCCGGTTTGGTCGATCCATAATGGCAATCAAGACAGACTTGAGCGCGCACTTGCGGATTTTCGAGCGGGGTCAGACCATCGGCGACGTTGGATGCGTGGGTTGCAGGCACGGCATAGTGGCTGGAAAGCCATTTTTCGGATGCGCCATGACAACTTTCGCAGCCCACTCCATCAGATAGCTGAAAACGTGCCCCGCGCTGAGCGCTCGGCGCGAACGTCGCGTGGCAACCAAGGCAATCCTTGGCCTGAGTCGCATCACCCAGCCCCAAACTTTTCGCGATCTGCTGACCACGGCGGCCAGCAAGGACGGCATAAGCACGGCTGTGTGCGCCGCTGGGTGAGGAAGGCTCTTGCCAGGTTGCGATCTCATCCTGACGCACCACTGCGCCATTGCCTTCGGCGCGGCCGTGGCATGTGGAGCCAGCGCAAGAAGCGACACCTTCGAAGGTGCCGCTGCCCGAGGCGGTAACTGACGGAAAGATTGCAAGAAGCCCAAATGCCGCAATCACGCGCACCGTAGACATACGAAGTGCAGCAGCGTTTGCGCGGCGCAGCGGGGTCAGGAAACCCCAATTTGGCTTTAATACTGTCATCTCTTCCCCCCCAGGAGATGCGCTAACTTTGCCTTTTTTGAGAGCAGGCGCAAGCCCTAGCTCGAATAGCCGCCCTCAGTTCTTGGCCCATCCGCGCTGGTTGGCAGTTCTTCCACACATCGCCCCGAACGGACAAGCCTGAAACTGAGCAATTAACCATACGGATGTTACAAATCACAACCTCTCAAGCTTTCCAAGAGGATGCAAGCCTTCATTCGTGCTTAGCACCGCAGTGGATGCAAAAAAGTGACACAGAACACAAAAGCCCCGAAGCATCGCGCTCCGGGGCTTTCGAATTGTCAGGCTATGCCCTGATTATATGAGAAGATCAGCTCGCCAGAGCGATATGACGCTTCATGTGATGGTCGATATTGCCGAACTCAGAATCGAATATCGTCAGACGCTTGAAATAGTGCCCGATGGCATATTCATCGGTCATACCATTGCCGCCGTGGATCTGGATCGCTTCTTGTCCCACATGGTGCGCAGCTTGCGCAACGCGGACCTTGGCAGCGGACACCGCCTCCTTGCGGGTACGCTCATCAGCATCGAGGCGAAGGGTCGCAAGATAAGTCATCGAGACCGAGCATTCATACTCAGTGTACATATCGACCATGCGGTGTTGCAGCACCTGGAAACTCGCGATTGGAACGCCGAACTGCTTGCGCTGCTTGGCATAATCAAGCGTCATCGCATGGGCGACTTTCATCGCGCCGCAGGCTTCTGCGCATTGTGCTGCGATAGCTTCGTCCGTGACGCGCTCGATCAGGGGGAGGGCGTTGCCCTCTTCACCGATCAGAGCATCTGCGGGAACGCGCACGTTCTCAAAGTAGACTTCAGAAGCGCGGCGCCCGTCGACGGTGGCGTAGTCGCGGGTGACAATGCCATCAGCCGACTTGTCGACGACGAAAACAGAAATGCCTTGTGCGTCAGTGCGTTCACCACCGGTGCGAGCTGTGACGACAAGGTGACTTGCCCAAGGTGCGCCAATCACGACCGCCTTGTGGCCGTTCAGCACATAGTCGCCGCCATCTTTTTTGGCGGTGGTCTCAATATTGGCAAGGTCATAGCGACCGCGCGGTTCGGCATAAGCAAAGGCAAACACACGCTCACCAGAAACGATGCCGCCAATATGCTCTTCCTTTTGTGCCGCGGTGCCGGCGTGTTTTAAGAATCCGCCTGCGCACACCACAGTCGGGACAAATGGCTCGACCACAAGGCCTTTGCCAAATTCTTCCATGATAACCATGGAATCAATCGCGCCGCCGCCAAAGCCGCCGTCTTCCTCGCTAAATGACATGCCAAGGATGCCAAGCTCAGCGAGCTGGCCCCAGATGGCCTTGCTCCAACCTGCGTCACTTGCGATCAGCTGGCGGCGCTCTTCTGGACCATATTGCTCACGAACCATGCGCGACAAACCATCGCGCACCATGTCCTGTTCTTCGGTGAAGTTAAAATCCACGGTTTCTTCCTCTTCCCTTTAGTCTTCGCGCCTTACAGGCCGAGGATCATTTTCGTGATGATGTTGCGCTGAATTTCGTTCGACCCGCCATAGATCGAGGTCTTGCGCATGTTGAAATAGGTCGCGGCGGAATGCTGCGCATAGTCGGGACCGATCGGATATTCGTTAGAGCCGATATCCGCGATCGAGCCATACATTGGCGTGCCGTATGAACCGACCGCCTCAAGCGTCAGTTCGGTAAGCCGCTGCTGAATTTCGGTGCCCTTGATCTTGAGGATCGAGCTTTCCGGGCCCGGACCTTTACCCGCCTGTTCGCCTGCGAGCGTGCGCAATTCGGTGATTTCAAGCGCGGCCAGATCAATCTCAAGCTGGCTCACCTTGCGGGCAAAATCGAAGTCTTTGATAAGCGGCGCGCCATTTTGTGTTTCAGACGCAGCGATTTCGCGCAGCTTCTCGACACCGCGTTTCGACCGGGCAACGCCAGCAATTCCGCTGCGCTCGTGCGCCAGGAGGAATTTGGCGTAGGTCCAGCCCTGGTTCTCAACACCGACCAGGTTTTCAACTGGCACACGCACATCGGTAAGCCAGGTTTCATTGACCTCATAGCCGCCATCGATGAGCTTGATCGGCTTCACTTCGATCCCCGGCGTTTTCATATCAACAAGGATAAAAGAGATGCCTTGCTGAGGTTTCGCCGCATCAGGATCGGTGCGGCACAGGAAAAAGCCCCAATCGGCGTGCTGCGCCAAAGTTGTCCAGGTCTTTTGACCGTTGATCACATAATGATCGCCATCACGTACAGCGGTGGTCTTGAGGGATGCAAGGTCAGACCCTGCGCCCGGCTCTGAATACCCCTGACACCACCAAACATCACCGGAAAGAATGCCGGGAAGGTGCTGTTTCTTCTGCTCTTCATTACCGAAGGTGTAGATCACCGGCCCAACCATCGAAACGCCGAAGGGAAGCGGCATAAAGGTGCCAACGCGGGCGTTTTCTTCTGACCAGATGTAACGCTGTGTCGCGTCCCAGCCCGTGCCGCCATATTCGACCGGCCATGCAGGGGCTGACCAACCCTTTTTGCCCAAAATCTTGTGCCATGCGGTCATGTCTTCAGGCGACATGTCTTCACGGTTGCCCATGCCCTCAAGGTGCTTGGGATGGTTTTCCTCGATAAAGGTGCGCACTTCTTCGCGAAAGGCGTTCTCTTCGGGCGTGAATTCCAGATTCATGCTCTCTCTCTCCAAATGGGTCTGTGGTTGTCCCCGTCCTGCCACACCTTACGTAAACGTCAAGGGCTGTTTCGTCGCATTTCAGGCACGTCGTGTTCTATTCAAAGCAACGCGCGTGGCCTATGCTTGGATGCAAGCTATCATGTATGGCCCAAAGCCGTAAGGGAAGCGGGCGGTTTGAGCTATCGGGGCGACAGATATAATGATCTCAAAAACATTCTTGAGCGCGGATGGATTGCTCGAAGATTCCTTCGTGCTCGGCGACCAGATTATCGAATCGGGATTTTATCCCACCCATATCGTAGGCATCTGGCGCGGGGGCGCGCCAATTGGAATCGCGGTGCAGGAACTGCTCGAATATCGCGGACACCCGTGCGACCATATTGCGGTGCGCACTTCGTCCTACACAGGGATCGACCAGCAGGACAAAGTGGTGAAGGTCCTGGGCCTCAACTATCTTATCGACAATCTCGACCGCGAGCATTCGCTGCTGATCATTGACGATGTCTTTGACAGCGGCCGCTCCATCGAAGCGCTGTTGCGCGAGCTTTCCACCAAATGCCGCCGCAATCTGCCTGAGACGATCAAAGTCGCGACCGTGTATTACAAACCTTCGCGCAATCAGACGGAATTGACACCCGACTTTTTCGTGCATGAAACCGACGATTGGCTGGTATTTCCGCATGAATTGCAGGGGCTCACGGATGATGAAATCCGCGAACACAAACCTGCCGCAAACGTGGTGCTCGCCAAAGGTTAGGCAAAGCCTCCCGCTGCAAAGATCACGCTTACAATCGCGGCGCTGGTGAAGTTTGATAGTGTGCCTGCAAGAAGCGCTTTGATACCAAGCTTGGAAATCTCGGCCTTGCGTTCTGGCACCGCTGCACCCAGCCCCGCGATCAGGATCGCGAGCCCGCCAAAATTGGCAAAACCACACATCGCAATGGTGAGCGCAATCTGGCCTGCTGCGCTGAAACTGTCGGCGACCGGCGCAAAATTGGCATAGGCTAGAAACTCATTCAAGACGACCTTTTGACCCAGCAACACACCTGCGCGCGCCGCTTCCTCCCACGGGACACCAATGATGTAGGAGACGGGCGCAAAGGCATAGCCGATGATGAGTTCGAGGCTGAGGTCGGGGAAGCCAAGCAATCCGCCGACCCCTCCTAAAATGCCATTGAGCAAAGCGATGCCAGCGATAAAACCGATCAGCACGGCAACAACGCTGATCATGATCTGCATCCCCAAAACCGCGCCATCGGTTGCCGCTTCAATCAGGCTTGAGGCTTTGGAAAGGCTTGCTGGCTGGGTGTCATCACCTTCCCCCAAGTCAAACGGCGTTTGCGTCTCTGGCACCAGAATGCGGCCAAAAAGTATGCCTCCTGCTGGCGCCATGAAAGCGGCGGTCAAAAGCAGATCACTGCGGATGCCAAGCGCAGAGTAAGCGACAAGGACAGTGCCTGCGACGCTTGAGAGACCCAATGACATCATCACGAACAATTGCGCACGCGAAATCTTTGGCAAATAGGGCAGGACGGTGAGCGGGCTTTCGGCCATGCCGACAAAGATATTGGCCGCCCCGCAAGTGGATTCGAGGCGAGATGCCCCGGTTAAAACCCGCAAAGCGCCCCCGATAATGCGGATCACCCAAGTCATTACGCCGATATGGAACAACACCGCCATGATGGTGGCGATAAAGATGATGACGGGGAGCACCTGAAAGGCGAGGACCAGCCCCTCCGCAGGGTCCGCAAGCGGGCCGAACACGAAACCGATCCCTGCATTAGCGTAAGAGATTGCTTCAACCACTCCGGCAGAAAGGGTCTGCAAAATCGCCTGTCCAACGGGCGTCACCAACGCGAGAACCGCAACCGCAATTTGCAAGCCGAGCGCTTTCGCCGCGTTAAGGTAGTGAATGGCCCCGCGCGCCTCTGACAAAGCCACGGCAAGCGCAAGCAACACTACAATTCCAACAAGTCCAATCAGCGCACTTCTCCCCCATCTGGCACATTGGCAAGTGCGCGAAGCTTCCAGCAGTTTTCTTCCAGAGTGCCCGCCTGTTTGTGCAAGTCCCCGCCCATCAGATACATCACATCCTCGCCGTAAAATCGCGCCATGTCGGGCACATTTTCGAACGTCATCCCCCCGCCTGGTGATGGGACGATCGATGCAAAATGGTCCATCGGATCAGTGCAGCCCGCCATGATCGACCGGCACTCGCCAGGCGAAAAGGCAAAACGCCCGCCAAAGTTTGGAAAGATCGATACATCCATTCCAACAAGGCGCATCACCTGCCCAAACATGGCGTAATGCGAAAAACCGTTCGTGGGAGAGACAACATAGCTTCCCATCATCGCAGGGTGCCCAATCATGGGAAGGCCCAACGCATCATCCTGCGCCAACCGGCGTGCCACATCAAAACCGATCAAGGCAGGCGCAATCAGAAGCGCGCCTGCGCCTTGTTCTTTTGCCCAAAAGGCCTGCTCGACAATCTGTTCGGAAGGGCCGGAGATCATGGGGGCATAGACCGTGTTTCCTCCCGTTTCGGCGTTGGCCCGCGCCACTGCGTCACAGCACTGGGCCACCCTCTCACGGAACGGCGCAAAAGGCTGATTGGCAAGGCCATGGTCGTCCTTCACAATATCAAGGCCTCCGCGCGCAAACTCATAAGCTTGGGCGGCAAGCCGGTTTGCTGGAAGACCTTGCGGTTTTAGCGCGGTCATGAACAGCGGGCCCTTGGGCGCGGCAAGCGTTTCCCGCAGGCCAGCAATCCCAAACCGCGGCCCCTTGAAAACACTGGCGAGAGACTGAGGCAAAGCAAACCGCTCCACCCGCATTTGCGGGAATAGCGAAATGTTGCCGTAGATAAGGTTGAACAGCTGCGGCAGGTTAAACGCAGAACACTCCACCGCATAAGAAATGTCTGCATGGTGGAGACGCTCTTCCACTGCCTCAAACCGTTCAATCCGGCCAAAGATGTGGTCGCGAATGCCATCATCCCCGATCAGCTCAGGCGGAAACTCAATGGTCTGTTCGGTGGTCGCTTTCTCAGCGATTGCCAGTGCATCCTTGGGCCCTGCGTGCAGCGAATATGTGACGGTTAGCCGCTCACCCGACACCGCAACCTGGGTATCGGCAATCATCTAGAGCGCTTCCGCTTTGGCATCAGACGCCGCGCTATCTTGGCGCGTGGCTGCGATGTCGGCGTCCGTCACCTTAAGCTCGCGCCCCATAAGCGTGCCCACTGCTGCCACCAGCGCTTTGGCATCAAGGCCATATTCGTCGAGCAAATAGGGAAGGCTCGCCCCGTGAGCGTAGGTATCATTAAGGCCTAGCCGGATCAGGCGCTTACCAATGCCGTGGTCGGTCATAAGCTCGCTTACCGCTGTGCCCAGTCCGCCCGTTATCAGGTGGTTTTCCAAGGTTACAACACCATGCTCGCATTCCTGCACGGCGGCCAAGACTTGCGGGTCATCAAACGGCTTATGGGTCGAGATATGCAGGTGGCGCACCGCAATGCCCTGGCGCGCGAGATAATCGGAGGCGCGCATGGCTTCTTCGGTCGTGATCCCGGCGGTGAGGATCGCAACGTCTGAACCGCTTGAAAGCACCCTTGCTTTGCCGATCTCCATCGGTTCGCTCTGCGGGAAAAGCCGGGGCATTTCTCCGCGCAGGAAACGCACATAGCAGGGGCCATCGACGCCGTGACTTGCGTCCAGAACGCTTTCCACTTCGGTCGCATCGCCCGTTTCAAGGATCGTCATATTGGGCACCGCACGCATGATTGCCACGTCCTCAATCGCTTGGTGCGTCACCCCGCCCGGCGTCACAATGCCGGGCAAAAATCCGAAAAACCGCACCTTTAAATTGGGATAGGCAATCGACATGGCGAGTTGATCATAAGCCCTGCGGTAGATGAATACCGAGAAGGTATGGATGAAGGGCACAAGCCCCTCGCGCGCCATGCCAGCGGCCACCCCCATCATGTTCTGTTCGGCCATTCCCATGGAGAAAAAGCGGTCAGGATAGGTGTCGCGCCACTGTCCCACTTCGCACGAATTGGTAAGATCAGCGGACAGCACCACGACCTCGGGCCTGTCCTTGGCCCAGCGGATGAAGTTTTCGACATGGGGGCGTTTTACGAGTTCTGTGCTTACCCGTTCCATGCTGCACTCTCCGCTTTCAATTGTTCAAACGCAGCTTGGTAGCGCGCGCGTTCTTCGTGAGAGCCGAAACGCAGATAATGGAGCACGGGCCGTTCATTCATCAATGGCACACCTCTGGTGGGATCAGTCCGGGCAAGGATGAACAGTGGGCGATCGGGCGCGCGGGTTTTGAACGCTGCATCCATTGCCGCCATATCGTGCCCATCAATATCAACCGCCTCACCGCCAAAAGCGCGGATGCGCTGCGCCAATGGTTCCACCGTCATAACGCCTTCCATCGGCCCGTCGCATTGCTGCGCGTTGACGTCCACAATCGCTGCGAGATTGCCGAGTTTATAATGCGAGGCGCATTGGATCGCCTCCCAGGTCTGACCCTCCTGAAACTCGCCGTCGGACATCATCACCCACACATTGCCCGCCTCATCACGGTGACGGCGTGCCATGGCAACGCCGATTGCCTGACTAAGCGCCTGGCCAAGTGAACCGGTGGTTGATTCAACCCCGGGCGAATGCTCCGCGCCGATCAATTCCACTTTTGAGCCGTCTTTGTTGAACGCCTCCAACGCTTCTTCGGACAAACGCCCGCATTCAATCAAAGCGACGTAAAGCACCAAGGCATAATGCGCAGGCGAGAAGTAGAAGCGATCAAAATCAGGGGTTCGGGGGCCATTGTAAAGCCCGCCATTGGTATAGCCCGGATTGTCCGCACCCGGATTGCCCGCAAAGGGTTCCGGCACCAAAGGAGCGATGCTGCCCCCGATGTTGAGCCCGCGTGTGTAAAGGTAGGAGAAGATTTCCGCCGAGGAACAAATCTGGCTCAGATACCCGCCATCGTTGCGCATGACGTAATCAAAGCCGCGCACACGCATTCGTTCTGCCATGCGCTGGGCGCAGGCGAGCCAGTCGTCATTGGCAAGAGCGGTGGGGGCGTCACTTGCCATCGTGTTTGTCTTTCATAATCCGCATCAAGCTGTCCTCAAAAGGCGGCTTTGCAATGCCAAATTCGGTGATGATCCCGCTGATGAGGCGGGCCGGCGTTACGTCGAACGCGGGGTTGTAGACGCCTGCGCCCTTCGCTGCGACCCGCACCGCGTTGATATGTGTGATTTCGCCCTCATCGCGGGTCTCAATCTCGATACACTCGCCAGTCTGCGTCGTCATATCGATGGTAGATGTCGGCGCGCACACATAGAACGGCACGCCATTATCCTTTGCCGCCAAGGCAAGAGCATAGGTGCCGATCTTATTGGCTGTGTCGCCATTGGCCGCCACCCGGTCGCATCCCACAACGCAAAGGTCTGCGCCTTTGGTGCGCATGATGTGGGGCGCAGCGCCATCGACAATCACAGCATGGGGCACGCCATATTGCATCAGCTCCCATGCGGAGAGTTTAGCCCCCTGAAGCCGGGGACGCGTTTCATCGAGATAGGCAAAAACCTCGTGCCCGCTTTCATGCGCTGTGCGGATAACGCCAAGAGCAGTACCAAGATCAACCGTGGCAAGCGACCCTGTGTTGCAATGGTGGAAGAACGTCGCTCGCTGCGGGACCACTTCCATCGCGTAGCGCGAGATCGCTTGATTGACGGCGACATCTTCGGCCTCAATTGCCCGCGCTTCGGCAAGAACGCTCGTGCGAAGGCTCTTCATGCTGGTGGCAGCGCCGATCACGCGGGCCATCCGGTCAAGCGCCCAGAACAGATTGACCGCAGTCGGGCGCGAGGCGCGCAAGCTGTTATCTGCCGCTCGCAGGTCCTCGCGCAAATCTTTCAGGCTCTCAGCTTTGCTTCGCTTTGCCGCAGCCACTATTGCGTAAGCCGCCGCCACTCCAATCGCGGGCGCACCGCGCACTTTCATATCGCGGATAGCATCACAAATGGCGTGTTCATCGGTAAGGTCGAGATAGACAAGCGTGTCGGGCAGACGGGTCTGATCGATCAGGCGCAAGACGCCTTTATCCTCGATCCACTCGATGCTTCTAAACGCCAAATTGCCCAACCTTTTGATCCAAAGCGATGGCTTTGGCGATACAGTCAAATTGGTCAAGCACGGCGTCAAATCCCTCCCACGCAAGGACACGGTCTTTCACGATGTGGCGCCCGCTCGCAAACACATGGGCAACATCATCGCGCCCTGCCGAATAGACAAGAGCCGCATAAGGGTTGAAGACAGGCCGCATATGGAGCCCTTTGGTGGAGACGACGATGACGTCAGCGTTTTTGCCAGGTTCGAGTGATCCTGTGTGCTCACCCATGCCCGCCGCTTTCGCGCCAAACCTTGTCGCAAGGGCCACCGTGTCGCGGTCGCTAAGCGCGCCTGGCTTACCCGAGTTAACCGACTGCAAATTTGCCGCCAGCCGCATGGCCTTCCACATGTCGAGATCATTGCCAGAGGATGGGCCATCAGTGCCAAGCCCGACAGGGACGCCAGCTTTCATCAGGTCGCACACCCGCGCGATTCCAGAGGCAAGCTTGGTGTTGGACTGCGGGTTGTGAATGACGCTCGCGCCCGCTTTGGCGATGAGGTCAATGTCGCTGTCGGAGAGGTGGACGCCGTGTGCAAGCTGGCAGTTGCGATGCAATAGCCCGGTGCGATCCAGCACCTCAATCGGCGTTGCGCCGCCATAACCATCGCGCACCAATTGCATCTCGCTTGGCGCTTCGGAGGCGTGGATATGGACAGGCAGATCAAGCGCCTCAGCCATACCGGCAAGCTCGGTCAGCTTTTCCTCATCCAAGGTATAACATCCATGGGGTGCAAGGGCGGGAAAGACACCTGCCGCATCACGCTGCCGCTCTGCAAACGCCGGAGCAAACCCGGTGCGCATCGACCATTCGGCAAGATCATCATAGCCGGGAAAGGCGACAAAGACCGGCCCTGCGACAATCGACATATGAAGCCCGCGCGCCGCGCGGACCGTCTCGTCCGGGTACCAATACATATCGACAAAGCTGGTGATCCCGCCAAGCGCCATTTCCGCGCAGGCAACCGCCGCACCGATATAAACCGTCTCGGGCGAGACGTAGTTGGTTTCTGCATGGCTGAGCTTTTCGAGGAAAGCATCGAGCGTGACGTTCTCAGCATAGCCGCGGAAAAGCGTCATCGCCGCATGGCAATGGCCATTCACAAGACCGGGCATGATAATCCCGCCATCTGCGTCAATCGTTTCATCGGCCTGATAGCGAGCGGCAAGGTAGCCCGCTGCGCCGCATTGAATAATCTTGCCGTCCCGGATAACCACCGCGCCATCGGCAAAATCGGTGAATGCCTCATCCATTGTGAGGACGTGGCCGCCTGTAATCAGCGGATCGACGCGTGTCACTTCGCCGTCCCGGCAATGCGCGGGAGGAGCGCATTCACAAAGCTTGCAAGTTTTGGACGGATCAGTTCGGCTGCCTCCCACACTTCCTCAGCATTGGTGATGTGGTCATCGTCCAGACTGCTAACCGTTTTATTCGTGACAGTGCTGATCGCAAGCACCTCCATTCCCGAATGGCGCGCGGCGATCACTTCGGGAACGGTGGACATCCCAACAAGGTCTGCGCCAAGTGCACGCATAGCGCGGATTTCGGCAGGGGTTTCAAAGCTGGGCCCGGTTACAAAGCCGTAGACCCCGCTTTTCAGGTCCACGCCTGTCTCACCCGCAACCGCCATCGCCTCGCAGCGGAGCCGTTTTGCATAAGCATCATTCATGCTGATAAAACGTTGCCCAACACTCTCATCATTGATGCCGCGCAGCGGGTCATTGCCGGCAAGTCCTGCAAGGCTGAGGTGATCTTCGATGAGCACAAGATCGGTAACCAAAAAATCCTCACGGATGCCGCCAGCTGCATTGGTGAGAAGCGCGGTTGTTGCGCCAAGTCTTGCCATCACCTGCATCGGTAAAACGACGTCTTGAGGTGTGTAACCTTCGAACAGATGCATTCGCCCCTGCATTGCAACCACGCGCACACCTGCAAGAGTCCCGATGTGCAGGACACCCTTGTGGCTGGGCGCGGTGGATGAGGGGAAATGGGGGATCATCCCATAGGGAATAGCGACGCCTTCAATCGCATCAGCAAGATCGCCCAACCCAGATCCCAGCACCAGCGCAAGGCTTGGCACCTGGCCGGTACGCCCGCGAATAAAGGCGACCGCTTCATCAAGGCGTTGCCCCAATGCTTTTGATTGCGCGGTTTTCATCTAGCGCAGCACCGCAGTCTTGGCCCCATCGCCTCCACGAAAGACGAGTGTTTCAGGCGAGGTCCCGCGACCTACATTCACGCTGTTGGTTTGCCTCAACCAGATATCGGTGAGCACCTGCGAGCGGATCGCGAGCTGTGTCCCCGGCCCCGGCGATGGACCTTCCTGATAGACCAGCAGGCTCGCACCTTCAATCTCAGTTCCAAGCACCGCTAGCTCGAGCTCGCGCCCATCGGCAGCAATCGAAAAACGCTGCGCTGCATAGCGGGCAAAGGCGCGGCGGCTTTCGACATTGCCTTTGATGTCGGCGCTCTTTTGCCCCTGATGGCGCAGTGCGTGTTCGGCATCATGCAAGGGGATGGAATGCACAACCTCAATCATGCCAGTGCGCGGATTATGCTCCACGCTGGTAATCGCAGCCTTTTGTTGATGCGCAGCTGCCGGGACAGCAGCCCCAAAAGTGATTGGCGCAAGCATCAAAAAGGCAGCAATCCAGCGCAGCATTATGGGTTACTCTCTTCTGACCCTTCACCTTCGGAGGCCTCTTCCTCAGCGGCCTTTTTGGCGCCTTGTTGAACCTCAGCCATCAGGTCACGACCCGAACGCGAGGTTGGCTCAGGGCTTTTGAACGCCTCAACCCGGCTGTCGATGATTTTGCGCGGATAGTGGTTGTTGTTGATGTCCGCATCCGCTGTCTCCCAGTCAGGATCAAGCACCACTTCGGAAAGCTCCTTGCCCTTGGGGAATATCAAAAGTTTGGAAACTTCGCGCGAATTGCGACGCCAGATTTCCGCCGGGATGTGCATGCGCTCTTTCGAACCATCGACAAAGTGAAGATCAAGGATGATAGGCATCACAAGGCCACCAAGGTTGGAAAAGCTGAGCACGTAGTAATTGGCGTCTTCTTCCACCGCGCGGTCGAAAACCTGCCGCTCCCAACCCTCGAGCCCGTCAAGAAAGCTTTCATACTTCTTGGTGTCGCGCGGGGTGACAGTGAACTGGTCGTTCTCGTCATAGAAATCAGTAACGCCCGGATTTTCAAGCACCCAAATCGGCACGCCTTGTTCACGGTTAAGGCGCACACCAACCTTCTCAGGCTCATTGGCAAGCTCCTGACGGCGGCGCGCAAGGTCGATGTCAGGGTTTGCGGTATCAATACGCAGGCGGTGAATGCTGTCGAGCGAGATATCAACGTGGTCGGTGGTGAAGAACCAGCCGCGCCAGAACCAGTCGAGGTCGGTGCCCGAAGCCTCTTCCATCGTGCGGAAGAAATCGGTCGGCGTTGGCCGCTTGAACTTCCACCGCCGCGCATATTCGCGAAGGGCAAAATCGAACCGTTCGCGGCCAATCACCGTATCGCGTAGGATGTGATAAGCAGCCGATGGCTTGCCATAAGCGTTCGGCCCGATGTTCAGAACGCTGTCCGATTGCGTCATGATCGGCACTTGCTGGCTCGACGTCATATAAGGGATGAGATCGCGCGGCAGACTGCGGGTCCATTGGATGTCGGGGTCCCACTCGTATCCAGCCACGCTGTCGAGGAAGGAGTTGATCCCTTCATCCATCCACGTCCACTGGCGCTCGTCCGAGTTGACGACCATCGGGAAATAGATGTGCCCGATCTCGTGGATGACGACGCCGATGAGGAAGATCTTCTCGCTCTCAGAGTACGTCCGCGAGCCATCATCCTGAAGCGTCGTGCGCGGCCCGTTGAAGGTGATCATGGGATATTCCATGCCGCCCACCGGCCCGTTCACCGACTGCGCGGTTGGGTAGGGATAGTCGAAGGAATAGCGCGAATAGACTTCCATCGTGTGGACCACGGCAGCGGTTGAATATTTGCGCCACAGCTCACCGCCTTCTTTGGGCCAGAAGGACATCGCCATGACGGTCTCTTGCTCCGCGCCCGGCTGCTTATGAGCCTGCGCATCCCAGATGAACTTGCGGCTCGTCGCCCAAGCAAAATCGCGCACCTTTTGCGCGGTAAAGCGCCAGGTCTTGGTGCCGGTCGGGTTGGAGCTTTCATTGGCGAGCGCCTCTTCAGGCGTGACGATGAACATGGGCTCATCGGTTTTGTTTCGCGCTTGTGCAAGACGTTGACGCTGGGTCGCGGTCAGGACGCTCGTGGGGTTTGCAAGGACGCCCGTTGACGAGACGATGTGGTCGTTAGGAACCGTCATTGCGACATCATAATCGCCAAATTCGAGCGTAAATTCACCGCGCCCCAGAAACTCCTTATTGTGCCATCCCTCATAGTCGGAATAGGCGACCAGCCTTGGAAACCACTGCGCGAAAAGGAAAAGGTCATTGCCCCCTTCGCGAGCGTCGTCGGGAAAGTGCTCATAGCCGGAACGGGCAAAGATCACGTTCTCTTCGACAATGTTGTACGCCCAATCGATATTGAAGCTGACGCTTTGACCGGAGCGCAATGGCGTGGGCAGATCAATGCGCATCAGCGTGCCGACAATCGTGTGATCGAGCGCGCGTCCGCTGGTGAGCTGAACACGGCTGATGTCATAGCCATAGGTGTTATCGGCAAGCGCTTGCTGACGGCGTAGCTCTTCCAATGAAAGGCGCGCAGGGGCGCTGCCATTGCCCAGAGAGCGCGCAGGACCGCGCCTGCCCGGACCACCAAACGTATCGGTCAGCTCAGCCATGGAATCGGTGCGGAAACGGTTCTGATCAAGCTGCATCCAGATCCAAGGCAGAGTGTCAGGCGAGTTGTTCTTATACGTGACCGTCGCACGCGCGGTCAGGCGGCGGCCATCTTCGTCCAGCGTTGCATTGATGCTGTAATCGGCTTCCTGCTGCCAATATTGGTGACCCGGCGCACCGCTTGCATTGCGATAGACGTTTGGATCGGCCAGCACCTCGTCCAATTGGCGAAACTTGTCTTCAAAATCGCCCTTGGTTTGCTGAATCCCTTGAGCAAGGGCCGGAGAAGAAACCAAAAGCGCAAGGAGGAGAACTATAAGACGCAAGGCACATTCCTAAGACTGTTCGAGTGACTGACCGAGGCGGGTACATGGAACATTGGCCCGTCGCAACGGTGGGTCATGAGTTTCGACGAACGGCAAACGAAATGCGATGGATGACGTGTGGTTTCCATGCCTTTCTTGCCATGCCTTTTATAAGACGCCTTTCGCAAGCTTACGCCAACTCCTCGGCGAGGCGTTCCATAAAGCGCGCGCCCTTCTCCAGCTGCTCGATTGCGATCCATTCATTGGGCTGGTGCGCCTGCTCGATCGAGCCGGGGCCGCAGATAACAGTGGGAAAGCCGCCTTGCTGGAATTGCCCGGCTTCGGCACCGTAAGAGACTTTGGATGGAGCCGAGTTTTCACCTGTCAGCCCTTGCACAAAGGCTATCGCATCCTCGCTTCCCGCATCGCCCAATGGCGGCGCATCGGCGACCTTCATGAAGGTCACGCCTGCTTGAGGAAAGCGCGCTTTGAGCTCTATATCGAGCGCCTCGCAACGCGCCTTGAAAGGGGCGAGCAGATCGGCTGAGACAAAGCCGGGAGGGCAGCGCAGATCGAACTGGAACTGGGCATGGCCCGCCAGGATATTGGCCGCCTCGCCCCCTTGCATCACGCCAATGGTGAGTGTTGGATACGGCGGGTCAAAGCCATTGCCTGGGTCGGCCTTCGCTTTGAGATCGCGCGAAAGCTCCAGCAAAGAGTGCATCAGATCGACCGCGTGTTCGTTAGCAGAGATGCCGTGATTGACGAGGCTTGAATGCGCCTCGACCCCGGTCACTTCGACCCGGTAAACGCTGATCCCCTTGTGCCCCGTGACAAGGCGCATAGAGGTCGGCTCACCGACAATCGCCATGCGCGGCGTGGGCACTTGCTTTGCCATCTGTTCGATCATCGCAGGTGCGCCCAGACATCCGATTTCCTCGTCATAGCTGATCGCGAGATGGATCGGCTTTGAACCCTTCACAAACGCCGGAACCCACGCAAGCGTCAGTGCGATGAAGCTCTTCATATCCGACGTACCGCGCCCATACAGCTTGCCGTCTTTTTCGAGCGTTACCCAAGGGTCGCTTGACCAATCCTGATTGTCGACAGGCACCACATCGGTGTGCCCCGACATAATAATGCCGCCTTCAACATCAGGGCCAACAGTTGCGAAGAGATTGGACTTGGTGCCATCCTCATTGCTCACCCGGTGGCTGGCCACGCCATGCTCGGCGAGGTAGCCCTCCACCCATTCGATCAGCGCCAAATTGCTATTGCGAGAAGTGGTGTCAAAAGCGATCAGCCGGTCAAGGATAGCGCGGGCCCGGTCGTAATGGAGTTTTGGGAGGTCAGTCATGCACAAGCACCTAGCGCGCTCGAACAATGGCTGCCAGCCTGTTGTTTCAAGATAGGCGCTGGAGCTAACGAATCGCCCAACTTATAGGCTTTCGGACGAGCCTTAGCCTTGCGAATCCCAACGTCTGTTAGCGCCATGATTTCAAACCTTTACCCAGAAAAGGCCCCCAGATTGGGGGCCTTTCGAATTGGTGGAAACCTAAGAGGCCCCCAAAAAGGCCCCCAATTTCGGGAGATTTGGCGAGACTAGCCGGGCAAATGCAGGACTACACGACATCAAAACCCTCAGATTTCCAAGGGTTTTATAGCGTTTCCGGGATGTTTTGGGAAGGCGGCGCTGGAGCGGGTGAAGGGAATCGAACCCTCGTCGTCAGCTTGGGAAGCTGCTGCTCTACCATTGAGCTACACCCGCTTTCGCCAAGGCTCATCTCCATCATGTCCTTGCGTTCGTCAACACTGGTTTTGCTTGGGCAATCCCTTCATCTATTCTACGCCCCGCACAGATTCGAATTGGAACAATCAATGAAGTCACTATTGCAGATTGCCTCCCCCATCGTCCTTTGCGCCAGCATTGCCCTTACCGGTTGCTCGAGCGAGCATGACGCGGGCGCAGCCAAAGCCGCGACCCAAGCAACGTCTGCGCCAAGCAGCATTCGCGACATCAGCGTTGCCGAGGCGAATGAAATGCTTGCTGGCGACAACGGCGCGGTGGTGCTCGATGTGCGCACTCCGGCAGAGTTTGACGCAGGTCGTATCGATGGCGCGATTAACGCCGATTTCCTCGCCGGTGACTTTGTGACCGCTATCGCCGATCTGGACCGCGACACCGCCTATATCCTGCATTGCAAGTCTGGATCGCGCAGCGCGCGCGCTTTGGAAATCCTGAAAGAGCAAGGCTTTACCAACGTCGCCCATCTCACCGCTGGATATGATGGGTGGAAGGCTGCGCAAGACCCCCAATAAGGGCGCTTGAACCGTGCCTTCCTTGCCCAGCACACTCAGATCAAGGCGGACCTTGCTTGACTTGGTCCTCGCAGGGCTCGCGTCGCTGCTCATCGCGGTTTGGCACGTCTCTGGCGTTACGCTTACAATGGCGACGTGCATCGGGCTTTTGGCCGGTTTTGCGTTGTACCACGCAGCCTTTGGTTTCACCGCACATTGGCGCGCATTTCTTATCGCTGGGCGTGGCGGGGGATTGCGCATGCAATTGCTGCTTATCAGCCTTGTCAGCATCGTCAGCTTCCCCCTGATCGCATATGGCGACGTGATCGGGATCAGCGCGCGCGGCTCTGTTGCACCGGTTAGCATCGGCGTACTTGCAGGGGCCTTCACTTTCGGTTTCGGCATGATGTTCGCAGGCGGATGTGGATCGGGCACCTTGTTTACAGTTGGCGGTGGCAGCTCGCGTATGGTCATCACGTTAAGCGCATTTGTCGGAGGCTCGGTCTTTGCCACGCTCCATGTCCCGTGGTGGCGCGCCCTTCCCAGTGGGCCCCGCGTGGGCCTTGTCGAAGAGGCTGGAGCCTTTGGCGGGCTCGCCATTCTGCTTGCCGTCTTAGGCATCATTGCATTCCTCTCGGTGCGCCGGGAAAAGGCACTATACGGCGAGCTTGAGCCCCCTCGCGAAACCGGATCCCTGATCGTAGGCCCATGGTCCCTTTTAGCAGGAGCTGCCGCGCTCTTCGTGGTGAGTATCGCCACTTTGGCGCTGCTTGGACGGCCTTGGGGCATTACCTCTGCCTTCACCCTTTGGGGCGCGAAGATCGGCACGCTCGCAGGGATCGACATTGCCAGCTGGCCCTATTGGCAAAATCGCCAAGGCTGGCTCGACCGCCCCGTTCTTACCGATGCAACGTCAGTCATGAATTTCGGCATCATTGGCGGAGCCATGCTTGCAGCTCACCTTGCTGGGCGCTTTGCCCCTACCCTTCGCCTTTCATGGAGCGATGTGGGCACCGCCCTGCTTGGCGGCGTGTTAATGGGGTACGGTGCGCGCATTGCCTATGGCTGCAATATCGGCGGATATTTGGGGGGAATGATTTCAGGCAGTCTCCATGGATTGGTCTGGATGATCGCGGCTTTGGTGGGCAGCGCGGCTGCGCTCAAGCTGCGAACGGGACGCGGTTTCCTCATTTCAAGCAAATAATTGAATAACCGAAATAATCGCGAAGTTTTGACACACTTGACACACTGTTCAAGGGCAAAAAACCAATCGGTCACAGGCCAAGCAATTAATCGACTTGGGCGATTACAGGTCAAGGTAAAGGTTAAGGGGCAAGTCATTGCATCAACGTTTACCCATTCGAGGGGCCTGTAGGAAAATGGAACTGCCAGGAAAATGGAACTGGCAGGAAAATGGTCCTGCCAGGAAAATGCTCCTGTGGCGAATTGCACGAAAGCGCGAGGTTCAAGGGCAAGTCCAAAGAATGCAAAGTCACACCTTACGGGTTTGCGCGAGGGCTCCACTCAATCCGATCTTCGACCACCGTGCCTAGACATGGTCGCCGTTGGAGGGCCACGATTACCGGCCCTTTTTCGCATATCTACATCCCTTTTCTTGTGGCGATTTGACCCTAAGGAGCCTCTACCGATGCCAAATGTCCCCTTGCATGAACGGCTTGATTTCTATGGGTTTGACCGCGTCAAACCGGCCGCTTTTAAAAGCGTAAGCAAGGCCCTTGACCGCAAGCTCGACAAGGCGCTGACCGGTTTTTACGAAACCGTTGCGGCTCGTCAGGAATTAAGCGACTTTTTCGGCGGGCAGCAAAGCATGGACCGAGCCAAAGATATGCAAGGAAAACACTGGCGGGAGGTGTTCAGGACCGGCGTTGACGAAAGTTTTCAGAACCGCGCGCGCCATATCGGCGAGGTTCATTCCAAAATCGGCCTTGAGCCGCGCTGGTATGTCGGCGCTTATTCGATCGTTCTGGAACACATCATTACCGAACTCATCGGTTCGGGAGTACAAAGCGTGCTGCCGGGCAAACGCGCGCAGGCCAATGCCGTAAATGCTTTGGTGAAAGTGGCATTGCTGGATATTGATCTTGCGCTCACCGGGTATTTTGAAGGCATAGATGCCGATCGCCAAGAGGTCAGCAACAAACTTGGCGATGCACTCGAAGCACTTGCCCGTGGCAATCTTGACGTTGCATTGAGTGAGCTTCCCGTAGACTACGCCAAAGTCGAAGCAGACTTTAACAGCGCAATGGGTTCGTTGCGCCAGACCATCACAACCGTCGTGAACGGCGTCGATACCATGTCTAATGGCTGCTCGGAAATTCGCAGCGCGTCTGATGATCTGGCGCGGCGCACAGAGGAACAAGCGGCAAGACTGGAAGAAACAGCAGCAGCTGTCTCCAAGACGACGCAAAGCCTTAAGGAGACCGCGCGAACCACATCCGATGCGCTCAGCACAATTTCATCGGCTAATACGGTCGCAAAAGATGGTTCTCAAATTGTTGAACAAGCCGTCACAGCGATGGCGCAGATTGAAAAGTCATCTGAAGAGATCAACAACATTATCACAGTGATTGAATCGATTGCGTTCCAGACCAATTTGCTCGCCTTAAACGCCGGGGTCGAAGCCGCGCGCGCGGGGGAAACGGGCAAGGGCTTTGCCGTCGTGGCAAGCGAAGTGCGCGCCTTGGCGCAGCGCTGCACCGAGGCGGCAGACGAGGTCAAATCGCTCATATCAAAGAGCAGCGAGCACGTGACCTCTGGCGTTGATCTGGTCAATCGCAGCGGCGAATCCTTCGCCTCGATCGCGCACGGCGTGGCCGAGCTTGCAGTATCGGTGGAAACCATCAGCCAGGCGGCCCACGATCAGGCGCAAAGCCTTGAACAAATCGATGCAACCGTAAGCGATCTTGACCGCTCTACTCAGCAGAACGCAGCGATGGCCGAACAGTGCAACGCCGCCGCCGTCAGCCTGTCGCGCGAATCGGACGTGCTTGGGAACTCGGTTGCCCATTTCAGCGTAAGCTCCAGCGCGCAGCGCGGAATTCAATCTCCTGGATTGGGTCGTAGCCTCGCGGCTTGACGTTTCGGCGTCCAAACCTTTGTGTTCGAAGTGATTTTCAAACCGGTCTTTCACAGCATTTCTTGAGCAATAATTGTTCACAAGGATCGCGATGGATAATTGATAAGCGCTCTGCGGAAAGACCTGCTTGCGCATCTGACCTCTCCTCGTCATGGCTTTGGCCAAACGACAGGAGAGGACACTGATGCGTCAAGTAGACCATTTTCCAAATAGCCTTGGTGCAAGCGGCAGTGGATCGCGCACACACCAGATCTGGAACCCTTCAACGGGCGAAGTGCAGGCCGAAGTGACCCTTGCCGGGCGTGATGTGCTTGATCGGGCGGTCGCAACTGCCAAGCGCGTTCAGCCCGAATGGGCGGCGACAAACCCGCAAAAACGCGCCCGCGTTATGTTCAAGTTCAAGGAGCTGATCGAGGCCAATATGAAGCCTTTGGCAGAGCTTCTTTCGAGTGAGCACGGCAAGACCGTTCCCGATGCCATGGGCGATGTTCAGCGCGGGCTTGAGGTGATCGAATACGCTTGCGGCATTCCGCAGGTGCTCAAAGGCGAATTTACCCAAGGCGCAGGGCCCGGCATTGATGTCTATTCCATGCGTCAACCGCTCGGCATTGGCGCTGGCATCACCCCGTTCAACTTCCCTGCGATGATCCCGATGTGGATGTTCGGCATGGCGTGTGCGGCGGGCAATGCCTTTATCCTCAAACCATCCGAGCGCGATCCTTCGGTGCCGGTTCGCCTCGCGGAACTCTTCGTCGAAGCGGGCGCGCCAGAGGGGCTTTTGCAGGTCGTCCACGGCGACAAGGAAATGGTCGATGCGATCCTCGACCACCCAGACATTCCTGCGATCAGTTTCGTCGGATCGTCCGATATTGCGCACTATATTTACCACCGGGGCGCGGAAAACGGCAAACGCGTTCAAGCCTTTGGCGGCGCGAAAAACCACGGCGTTGTGATGCCGGACGCTGACCTCGATCAGGTTGTGAACGATCTGGCGGGCGCTGCCTTTGGTTCAGCGGGCGAACGCTGCATGGCGCTGCCTGTTGTGGTGCCAGTGGGCGAGGATACGGCAGAACGTCTAAAAGAAAAGCTGATCCCGGCGATCCACGCCCTTCGCGTGGGTGTCTCGACCGACCCGGACGCGCATTATGGCCCGGTGGTAACACCAGAGCACAAGGCGCGTATCGAGCAGTGGATCACCACGGCAGAGGAAGAAGGCGGCGAAATCGTCATCGACGGACGCGGCTTCACGCTTCAAGGCCATGAAAAGGGCTTCTTCGTAGGCCCAACCCTGATCGACCATGTGACGCCTGAAATGTCCTCTTACAAAGAGGAAATCTTTGGCCCCGTGCTACAGATTGTGCGCGCCAGGGATTTTGAAGAGGCCGTGCGCCTGCCGTCTGAGCACCAGTACGGAAACGGCGTCGCAATCTTCACCCGCAACGGCCACGCCGCCCGCGAATTTGCGAGCCGCGTTCAAGTGGGTATGGTTGGCGTCAACGTACCGATCCCTGTGCCAGTCGCCTACCACTCGTTCGGCGGATGGAAGCGTTCAGGCTTTGGCGATATCGACCAATACGGGACCGAGGGCCTTGCTTTCTGGACCAAGAAGAAGAAGATCACCGAACGCTGGCCAGAAACCAATGACTTTGGTGGCGGCGATGGGTCGAATGCATTTGTCATTCCGACGATGGGCTGATCAGCGGTGAGCAACCGCAAACGCACCACCTCGGGTTCGCCCTTCGAAGACCAATTCGGCTTTTGCCGAGCTATCCGCGAAGGCAACCGCATCATCGTTGCGGGCACCGGCCCGGTGGAGCCCGACGGCTCGACCACACCGGGCGGCGCTGCCAAGCAGGCTGACAGGTGCTTAGCCATTATCGTTGCTGCGATTGAGGAATTGGGAGGCTCTGCAAAAGACGTGGTGCGCACGCGGATGCTGCTGACCGATTTCGACGATCAGGAAGCCGTTGGCGATGTCCACGCCCGCTATTTCGGCGAAGCGCGCCCCGCTGCGACCATGGCAGGCGTCGCATGGCTTTGCCGCCGCGAATGGAAGGTCGAAATCGAAGCGGAAGCTGTGATAGGCGATGATTAAGCGGATTGCGGCCTACATCCTCGCGCTCATTCTCGGCCTTGTTCTGGGTCCTGCTAGCGCGCTCTATTTGGCGGGGTTGTGGCCGGGGGCCAAACCGCTCGATTTCGGCGATGTCGAGATTGGCGGTTGGCGCAGCGATTTTGCAATCGGCTCGGAGGCTGCCGATCCCTACACAAGAGCGCGGGTGGCGCGCCACGGTCTTTTGGGACTTGCGAAAAGCGAGGCGGTCTATTTCACACGGACCACCGACAGCGACGGCCAACCCTTGCGCGAGAATTGCGACTACCGGATGACCGGCGGCGCAATGCCCGCCGATTGGTGGTCGATCACGCTCTATAATGGCGAGAGCCTCCTTCCCGATAACACCGACGGCGCGCTTAGCATTGATGCAACCCGGCTGAATGCTGGAGAAGGCGCGTGGGAAGCAATCATCGCAGCACGGCGACCTGCGGAAGGCACGGCATGGATATCCAGCAAAGCTGCGGGAAATTTCGACCTCACCTTGCGGCTCTATGTGCCAAGACGGGCTTTGCTCGAAGCTCCCGAAGACACTGTTTCACCCCCGCTGATAGAGCGGCTTTCGTGTAAGGAGGACGCCGCATGAGAGGCTGGATCGGACCCACTGCGCTAGCGGCCGTCACGGGAATCGCGGCGCACTTCGCAACTCTGGCTCTCGCGCCAAATGTGATCATGGATCAGGCGCTCTTTATGCTCGCCAAGCGCAATATCGCGCTGCATTCCTTCACCAATCCCGAGCGGATCACGCCCCAAACGCAGGTGGTTGTGTGCTCATCGCCTGACCTGTTCTACGCGCTGTGCCGTTATGATCTGACCCAGCCGGGGAGCGCCGTTCGCGTCACCATGGGCGATTGGCCTGGGTATCAATCGCTGTCTTTCTTCGATGCCTCGACCAACAATTTTGCGACCGTTCGCGGGCAAGGCGTTGCGCGGACTAAGACGCTTCTACCTCCCGACATGGCGGGCTCCAAGAAAGAGGGTGAGATCGTCAGTCCTTCGGAGCGCGGCGTCGTCCTCATCCGCCGCCTGGCCCCAACACAGGAGCTGTTCGATCAAGCTCTGGAAGCTGCGAAGAATGACCGATGCGAGATCGGCTACTCTTGATCACTCAGTTTTAGCGGAATCGCAGTCCCCGTCACCGAGGTCAGCGTTTTCCACCCCGCAAGCTCTCCCCCGCCCAAGATCCACGCCGTATCGCCCACGCGCCAAGTGGCAAAGCCGTGGCGGCCTGCGCTCATGGGCACTTCTTCGCGCCAGCCGCTTGACGGGTCGGCAAGGTCCATGGAGAAATGCTGTGTGAACACTTCCGAAGTCGTCACGTCCTCGCCGCCATAAATGTGCAAGCGCCCCTCAAACACAGCCGCGCCGTGTCCTGCGAGGGGGAATGGCGCATCGGGCAGGCTTTCCCAGCTGTCGCTCGCGAAATCATAGACCTCGATCACCGTTGCATGGGGGCCAAGTGTATCGCTGCGCCCGCCGGTCACGTAGAGCTTGTCCTCGTCAAACGCGAAAGCATGAGAATGGCGCGGCGTTGGCATAGGCGTGACCTCGCCCCATTTGCCGCTCGCCAGATCATAGGTGCGGATCGTGCCAAGCGTCCTGTCGCCCGACTGCCCCCCGATCAGCCACAATTTCCCGTCGCGGTAGAACATCGCGTGCTGGCCAAGCGGCTCTGGCAGGCGGGACAATTCGCGCCATTGCGGCTGCGCATCATCGGGCGAGAAGGCAAAAAGGGCGCCATCGGGGTCCTGGTTGAAGGGCAGACTTGAGTAGCCGCCACTCGCAAACACCTCACCCTCTCCAGCTGCCATACCAACATGATGCAATGTGCGCGGCAAGTCGGGGCAATCGGAAAAGCCTTGCGTGGCAACTTCAAAGGCAACGCAGCTTTTCAGCGTCCTCTGAAACCCGATGCCGCCTGCGACATAGATGGTGCCGTCAAGCTCGGCTGCGTGCACTTCGGATCGCGGCTCGGACATATCGCCAGCACCCGTCATAAGCGATGGGCCGATCAGATAGGCGCCTGCCGGAACCACGACGAGAAGGGCTGCAAGCGCCGCGAGAAGCTTTGGAGCATAACGAAAAATACGCATCGCTCTTTTGAAGAGCACACGGCGCAATTGGTCAAGCAGGCGCGTCAGGTCGCTGCTTGCGCCTGCGAGGCGGCCAAGCCCAATTTGCCTGTCACACTCGCCATCAGATCGTTCACATTGGCCATCGCATCAAGCTCTTCATTCGAGATCAGAATGCGCAGGTCGGCGTCCGCTTCATCAATCAGGATCGCGGGCAAGGCGACCTCTTTATTGCCGCCAGTGCCGAAGGCTGGAAAGTCCGCTGTAAAATCATCGCGGTGATAGAAATCAACCTGCGGCTCCAGCGCTTGCCAAAAGGCCTTCCAATCGCCCCGCATGGACACCGCGCCATAGGTTAGCGCACACAAGGAACACGGATAGGTATCGGGCCGGACCTGCTTGTGCACGGCATGCATCAGCGCCTGAATCAGGCCCGTATCCGCATTGTAAACGCAAATGAGCCGCTTTGGATCGGAGGGCGATGAGTGTGACATAACTTATAATACGCGCCAGACCCCATTTGGGTTACAGAAAATTTCGCGTGAGGTCCCATGCGCTGCACGCTCCTTACCCTCGCTATTTTGAGACCTTTTCTTGATCGTCCAGAGAAGCTAGTCTCGATGCCATGCAAGGACAATTTTCACTCACCGACGATCAGCTCGCCATTCAAGAGATGGCGCAGCGTTTCACCGCCGACAACATCACGCCTTTCGCGGCCGAATGGGACGAGAAACACATCTTCCCAAAGGACACGATCAAGAAGACGGCAGAGCTTGGCTTTGGCGCGATTTATGTGTCCGAAGAATCGGGCGGCATCGGGCTTGGCCGGTTGGAAGCGGCGCTGATTATGGAGGCGATGGCCTATGGCTGTCCCACGACATCGGCGTTCATTTCGATCCACAATATGGCCGCATGGATGATCGACGAATTTGGCGGTCAGGAATTGAAAGACCGCTACCTACCCGACCTTATCGGCATGGACAAAATCGCGAGCTACTGCCTGACGGAACCGGGTAGCGGGTCGGATGCAGCCGCGCTCAAAACGCAGGCGAAGCTGGACGGCGACCACTATGTGCTGAACGGCACGAAACAGTTCATTTCAGGCGGCGGCGTCAATGATGTCTATGTCTGCATGGTGCGCACGGGCGAGCACAAAACCAAAGGTATCACCTGCCTTGTGATCGACAAGGACACGCCCGGCGTCAGCTTTGGCGCGCCGGAGAAGAAACTCGGCTGGAACGCGTCACCAACCGCGCAGGTCATATTCGAAGATGCGCGCGTACCGGTCGCCAACCGTGTCGGCGATGAGGGCGAAGGTTTCCGCTTTGCGATGATGGGCCTGGATGGCGGTCGTTTGAACATTGGCGCGTGCTCGCTTGGCGGCGCGCAAAGGTGTCTGGACGAGGCAATCAGCTACACCAAGGATCGCAAGCAATTCGATACCGCCGTTGCAGACTTCCAGAACACGCAGTTCATGCTCGCCGATATGGCGACCGATCTGGAGGCTGCGCGCGCGCTGCTCTATCTGGCGGCGGCCAAGGTCACCGAGAATGCACCAGACAAATCGCGCTTTTCCGCCATGGCAAAACGCCTTGCGACCGACAACGGCAGCAAAATCGTCAACGACGCGCTGCAATTGTTTGGCGGCTATGGCTACTTGCGCGATTACCCGATCGAGCGTTTCTGGCGCGACCTGCGGGTGCATTCGATCCTTGAAGGCACCAATCAGGTGATGCGCATGATCGTGGGCCGGGATCTGCTGCGGCAGTGAGGGCGCGCACAGTCCTAGCAAGCTATGCGCTAGCTTGCCTTATTGGAACCGCGACGATCTTCGTCGTCTTCCTACTAGATTCTCTCAGAGAAAACGCGCCGAGCCTTCAGCCGGGCAGCGCGTGGATTAAGGATTTGACCTATATAGCAATGTGGGCGGCTCTGATTTCGTTGCCGCTTGGGTTGCCCACGATCATCGCGACTGAGAAACTTCGCAAGGGCCCTCTTTGGGGCTTCCTTTTACTGGCGATTTTGCACACGGCGATCATCCTGCTTTACTTCGTCCTCACCAACGACCGCCGGTTGCCAGTTTTCTGGAGCTTCTACGCCATGATCAGTTGGCCATTTTGCGCTGGCTGGATAAGTTATTGGTTGGCGGCTTGGCGATGCTTTCCACCGAAACACTTAAAGACTCAGTCATGACCACCGAAACCTTCGCCATGACCACGCTGGTGGTCCCGGACTATGACGCAGGCATCGCCTTTTATGTGGGCGCACTTGGCTTTACCCTCATCGAAGACACAGAGTTTGCCAGTACTGGGGGGAGCGGAAAACGCTGGGTTGTGGTGGAGGCTTCCGGGGGTGGCCGCCTGCTGCTCGCCAAGGCCAAAACGCAAGCGCAAACCGCCGCCATTGGCAATCAGACCGGCGGGCGGGTGTCATTCTTCCTTAATACCAACAATTTCGCCGATACTCATGCAAGGTTTCTCGCAGCAGGGGTGGAATTCCTAGAAGAACCCCGGCACGAGCCTTATGCAACAGTGGCCGTGTTCGCCGATCCGTTCGGCAACAAATGGGACCTGATCGAATTGAAAGCTGGAAATGACACAAGACGTCCTGACCCGAATTGAAGGCCCCATTGGCCGCATCACGCTCAATCGCCCCAAGGCGCTTCATGCCCTCACGCTGGAGATGTGCCATGCGATGAGCGCGGCGCTCACCGAATGGGCGAGCAACGACGACGTGCGCGCGATCATCATCGACCATGCAGAGGGCTCACGCGGCTTTTGCGCAGGGGGCGATATCGCTTTCTTGCGCAATTCAGCGCTCAACGATGGCGGCGTATCGGGGCGCAAGTTCTTCCACGACGAGTATCAACTCAATCACCAGATGTTCGCTTATGAAAAGCCGATTGTCGCTTTCATGGACGGGGTGACGATGGGTGGCGGTGTTGGTATTTCGCAGCCAGCCAAATTCCGCGTGGCGACCGAAAACACCCGCTTTGCCATGCCCGAAACCGGCATCGGCCTCTTCCCCGATGTGGGCGGCGGCTGGTTCCTGTCACGCCTTGGCGGGCGGCTGGGGCAATTCCTCGCGCTGACCGGCGCGCGGCTCAAGGGCGAGGAATGCCTTTGGGCAGGCCTTGCGACACATTACGTGCCGAGCGAAATGATCGAAGACCTGAAAGCGCGCATCGCAGAAAAGCCCGATAGGATCGCAGGCATTTTGTCTGAGCCCGTGGGCACGCCTCCCCCTGCACGGCTCGAAGAAAACGCGCTCAAAATCGCCAAGCATTTTGCCTCGGACACGCTTGAGGACATTCTCGCCAGCCTTGAGGCGGCAGCGGCTGACGGTGACGAGTGGGCGCAGAAAGAGCGCGACACGCTTGGCACCAAGAGCCCGCAGACGCTGAAAGTCGCCCTTCGCCAACTGGCGACCAGCGCGACGCTCACCGATTTTGCCGACAATATGCGCATGGAATACCGCATCGGATCGCGCGTCCTCACCCGGCCCGATTTTGCAGAAGGCGTGCGCGCAGTGATCGTTGACAAGACCCATGATCCCAAATGGGACCCCCTGACACCCGAAGGCGTGAGCGAAGAATTGCTCGATCAGATTTTCGCGCCCCTGCCTGAAGGGGAGGAATGGACGCCGCTTTGACACGCAACCGTCATCCCGGCGAAGGCCGGGATCCAGACCAACGACGCCGGAACTGGACTCCGGCCTTCGCCGGAGTGACGACACTACTATGACCTTTGAAACCATCACCGCCGAGCCAAACGCCCAAGGAAATAGCGGCGTCACCCTTATCACGCTGAACCGCCCCAAGGCATTGAATGCGCTTTCCTCTGTGGTGCTTGAAGAGCTGATCACGGCCTTCGCCGCGTTTCAAGCGGATGAGACGCAGAAGTGCGCAGTGCTGACCGGCGCGGGTGAAAAGGCGTTTGCAGCGGGCGCGGACATTAAAGAGATGTCGGATAAGCCAGCGGCAGACTTTTACCTCGACGATTTCTTCTCCAAATGGACGTCGCATCTGGTCAAGACCACGCGCAAACCATGGATCGCAGCGGTCAATGGCTTTGCCCTTGGCGGGGGTTGCGAGCTGGCGATGATGGCGGACTTCATCATCGCATCCGACAATGCAAAATTCGGCCAGCCGGAGATCAATTTGGGCGTCGCGCCTGGCATGGGCGGATCGCAGCGCCTGACCCGCGCTATCGGTAAATCCAAGGCTATGGAAATGTGCCTCACAGGCCGGATGATGGGCGCAGAGGAAGCCGAACGCGCAAACCTTGTAGTACGCGTTGTCCCTCAAGCGGACTTGCTCGCCGATGCGCTCAAGAGCGCTGCGACCATTGCATCCAAGCCGCCGATGGCCGCAATTGCGAACAAGGAAATGGTCAACGCCGCGTTTGAAATGACGCTTGAGCAAGGCGTGATTATGGAACGCCGCATTTTCCAGATCCTCACCGCGAGCGAGGATAAAGCTGAAGGCATGGCGGCGTTTATTGAAAAGCGTGAGGGCAAGTGGAAGGGGCGTTAATCCGCTCCGTCACCCCAGCGTAGGCTGGGGTCTAGAGCTGAAAAGAGCGGTGCTAGCCGCCTGAGAACCCAGCTTTCGCTGGGATGACGAATTGGGGAGAGAACACATGAAAATCGCCTTTATCGGACTTGGCAATATGGGCGGCGGGATGGCCGCTAATCTTGTGAAAGCTGGCCACGAAGTGCGCGCTTTTGACTTGGCTCAGCCTGCTTTGGCAGCCGCGCGTGATGCCGGGTGCAGCACATTCGATAGCGCCAAAGAGGCCTGCGAGGGCGTCGAAGCGGTTGTCTCCATGCTCCCCAACGGCGCGATTGTGAAGGGGCTGTTCGAAAACGAAGTCTTCGGCCACGCTCCCGCTGGCGCAGTGCTGCTCGATTGCTCCACCATCGACGTTGCGACCGCAAAATCGGTGATCGAGACCGCTACATCGCAAGGCTATGACATGGTCGATGCGCCCGTCTCTGGCGGGATCGCTGCGGCCAATGGCGGGACGCTCACCTTTATGGTGGGCGGGACCGATGAAGCTTTCGCGCGCGCTGAACCGATCTTGCAAGCGATGGGTAAGGCGGTGATCCACGCAGGCGATGCAGGCGCGGGACAAACCGCCAAGATTTGCAACAATATGCTGCTTGCCATCACCATGATCGGCACCGCTGAGGCGATGAAGATGGCCGAAAAGCTCGGCCTTGATCCGCAGAAATTCTACGAGATCAGCTCGCAAAGCTCCGGCTACAACTGGTCCTTGAACGCTTACACCCCGCTTCCCGGTGTCGGAGTGGAGAGCCCGGCGGACAACGGTTACGCGGGCGGCTTTGCGACGCCCCTGATGGTGAAGGACCTGCGGCTCGCGATGGAAGCGGCGCAGACGTCCGATGCGGCTGTACCTTTGGGCGCGCGGGCGGCGGCGCTTTACGAGGATTTCCTTGGCGCTGGCAATGAAGGACTAGATTTCTCGGCGATTATCAAGACTTACGACTAACCACCGTCATTGCGAGCGTCCTTCGACAGGCTCAGGATTAACGGGTCAGGGGCGATTGATCTCTTGGATCACCTGTTCCAGCCATTCGCGGGGCGCGGAACGCCGTCCAATATCCGCTACAAATTCCTGACCCCGGGCAACGCTTTTCAATCGCCCGCCTCTTAGCCAGCGCTCTTGCCTATCGTGGTAGGATAGCCCTCCGCGTTTAAGCCACTCCGGACGGCTCCACAGGCTCGGCGGTCCTTCTGGCACAGTCAGTCTCAAAGCCTTGCTTGCTGTGCCTGCCACACGCCCTTCCCCGCGCCAGACAACGTCGTTGGAATGGTGCATGGCAAGGGCATGGGGGTGCGCAATCGACACCAACTCTTGAGGCGCACCGCCGACCAAAGGCACCATTTCCTCAACCTTGAGATAGCCAAAAATGCGGTGATGCGGCTCACGCGTTTCTTCCTCGGCGAACAGGCCAAAGAACACAAACACATCGCCCGGCCCCACGCTCTGCCGCTCCAGATGGGTTTGTGCCGCCCCGCATTGTCCAAAAGCGCAGGTTCCATCGGAAAGAAACATCGGATCGTGATGGCACAGATCATCCGCACCAAGTTTCCCCCGGCTCGCCCTCGCCGCATGATCGCCAAGGCCCAGATCACCATAGGTGGTCTTGCTCGCCGCACCTGCCGGGATAGGCAGGCTCAGCGGGACACCCTTCACAATCGGCGAGGGCCCACCACCCGCGCTTGAATCAAAGCCTTTGCGTGAAAAAATGATGCGCATTGACCACAAGGTTAGCCACAGATCATGCACGGTGCGACAAATTGTTCTCCCAAGCTGCGTTTTAATTGCTATGCGCTGGGCACGTAAGGCGCGCTTCAAGATGTGCCTCAATCTAAGGGACGGACGTCAGGCCACGCTCATGCAGCGTCTTTTTACCAATATCGGCTGGCTTCTTGGTGGGCGCGGGATCAATGCCGTGCTCAGCATCGTCTATTTGGCGCTGGCAACCCGCACGCTTGGCCTCGAAATGTTCGGCCATTTTGCAGCGATTGTTGCGGTTGGTCTGGTGGTCACAGGGATCGCCAATTTCCAGACATGGCAATTTATCGTGCGCTGGGGCGCGAACGGCGCGAACGGCACGAACGGTGATGGCACCGCAGCAAGCGAGGCGACCGGCTTTGCTATTGCGCTCGACCTTTTATCGATCGCCATGGGCCTTGTTCTGGCGGCGGTTCTGGTTTGGAGCGCGCCCTATTGGTTGCCGTTGCCAGAAGATCTTTTGCCGCTCACCTTTGGCTATTGTGTGGTGTCGCTTCTGGCGATCCGCACAACGCCGATGGGGCTTTTGAGGCTTCGGTTCAAATATGCGGCCGCCACCGCTGCGGAGACGGTTCAACCCGTCGTGCGCACGCTGGGCGCTGTGCTTGCATGGATTTATATGCCTACGGTGACAGGCTTTATCCTTGCCTATGCGGTCTCAGAACTTGCTGTTGCAGTCGCGCTTTGGATTGCGGCTGCGCGCAGCGAGAGGATCGACCTTTCCGCGCTCAGCCTCACCCGTATTCCGGCGCGGCATAAGGACGCATGGCGCTTTGTCTGGTCGACCAATATGTCGGGCAGCCTCACGATTGCAGGCAAGCAGATCACGATCCTCCTGGTCGGTGCCTTTGGCGGTGCAGCGCTTTTGGGGGGCTTTCGCGTGGCCAGCCAATTGGGACAGGCATTGGTGGCGCTCGCTCAGACCATTTCCAAAGCCATCCTGCCAGAGCTGGTCCATGCCAAGGAAGACGCTCTGGTGATCGCGCGGCGCATGGCCAATGTGGCGCTTATCGGGGGGATACTCGCGGTGCTTTTCGCGGTGGTCTTTGGCCGCCTTGGTCTTGATCTGATTGCGGGCAGCGAATTTCGCGGGCGCGGCTTTTATTGGGCGCTGGTGATCCTGTCGATCGCAGGCGCAGTGGAGCTTGTGGGCGCAAGCCTGGAATCGCTTCTGGTGTCAGCCGGGCGTGCCGGCACAGCTTTTCTCGTGCGCGCTGCGCCTACCCTGCTCGCCTTTGGATTGCTCGATCTGGCCATCGGTTGGAACGGCGCATTGGGCGCGGCCTTCACAGTTCTGGGCTCAAGCGCGCTGGCGGTGATCGGGTTTTATGTAGCGATCCTCAACCTTGCCGAAATCAGGATCGAAGTGGACGCCGATAAGGACGCAGAGGCTCCGCCGGAACCCCCGCGCACTTAAGGCTCAAACCTCTTGCGGCTCCCACTTAAGCTTAGGCTTACGCGCTGCTGCCGTTTCATCGAGACGCCTGCGGGGCGCGAAGTATGGCGCTTGTTTCAGGCTTTCGTCGCCCGCAATTGCGCGCTCTGCGAGTGAGCGGAAGGCGGTGATGAACTGGTCGATGCTCGCCTTGCTTTCCGTCTCTGTTGGCTCGACCAGCATTGCACCGTGGACCACCAGCGGGAAGTAGACCGTCATCGGGTGGAAGCCTTCATCAATCATGCCTTTGGCAAGGTCGAGCGTGGTCAGGCCGCCCCCAAAATCCTTATCGCCAAACAATGCCTCGTGCATACACGGGCCGCTGTCAGCGAAGGGTGCGTGGAGCACGTCTTCGAGGCTGCGCAGGATGTAATTGGCGTTGAGAACGGCGTCTTCGGCGACCTGTTTCAGACCATCCGCGCCGTGGCTGAGCATATAGGTCAGCGCTCTGGTGAACATGCCCATTTGCCCGTGGAAGGCGGTCATCCGGCCAAAGCTGGAAAGCTCCCCGCCAAAGTGCTCGCGGGCAAACTCGTCGGCCTGCTCTTCTTCGATAAGGTGCACCACGCCATCCGCCGTGCGCGCTGTGTAGGGAAGCGGTGCGAAAGGCGCGAGCGCTTCGGAAAGCACCACTGGGCCAGAACCCGGGCCACCGCCGCCATGCGGGGTGGAGAAGGTCTTGTGCAAATTGATGTGCATCGCATCGACGCCAAGGTCGCCAGGGCGCACTTTGCCGACGATGGCGTTGAAGTTTGCCCCGTCGCAATAAACGAAGCCGCCCGCAGCGTGGACCGCGTCGCTGATTTCGCGAAGGTCAGGTTCAAACAGCCCGCAAGTGTTGGGATTGGTGATCATCACCGCTGCGACATCGGGGCCAAGGCGCGCTTTCAACGCTTCCAGGTCCACTCGGCCTTGCGGGGTCGCGGGGATATTCTCGACGCGGTAATTGGCGAAAGCTGCCGTTGCCGGGTTGGTGCCATGCGCACTCTCGGGCACCAGCACCACTTCGCGGGCATCGCCGCGTGCCTCCAATGCTGCGCGGATCGAGAGGATACCGCACAATTCGCCATGCGCGCCCGCCTTGGGGCTCATCGCGACCGAATGCATGCCGGTCAGATCGATCAGCCAATGGGCAAGCTCGTTCATCACTTCGAGCGCGCCCTGAATGGTGGAGACCGGTTGCAGCGGGTGCACATCGGCAAAGCCGGGCAGGCGCGCCATCTTCTCGTTCAGACGCGGATTGTGCTTCATCGTGCACGAACCAAGCGGGAAAAAGCCCAGATCAATGCCATAGTTCTGGCGGCTGAGGCGGGTGTAGTGGCGCACGGTCTCGGGCTCGGTCAGGCCGACAAGACCGATAGGCTCCTCGCGCTTCAGGCTACCAAGGCGGGTGGCCGCATTCGGGTCCACTTCGGGAAGATCGACGCCGGTCGTCTCCGCATGGCCGATCTCGAACAGCAACGGCTCTTCCAGCATCAGCGCTCGGTTGCCTGTGGTTGTCACATGCTCGCCCGTAGCGTCGGCGACTTCCATTTGCGGCTTCCACCCGGATTTGTTGGGAGCGTTCATTGCGCATCCTCCTTGATTAGAGCCTCAAGCTCTGTGGCGAGCGTCTCGATATCGTCTTCGGTGGTGGTCTCGGTGACAGCGACAAGCAGCGCCTGCTGCAAACGCTCGACACCGGGGTACAGCCGCCCGAGCGAAACACCGCCCAAGACGCCGCGATCCGCTAGCGCGCGCACGACGTCGCGCGCAGGTTTGCCGTCCAGCATGATCGTGAATTCGTTGAAGAACGCATTGTTGAGGAGCGAAACGCCCGGCACCTTGGCCAAACGATCCGCGGCAATGCAGGCAAGGCGGTGGTTTTCTGCTGCAAGCTCCCGCATCCCCTTCTCACCCAGCAGCGTCATATGGACGCTGAATGCGAGGGCACACAGGCCGGAATTGGTGCAGATGTTCGAGGTCGCCTTCTCGCGCCGGATGTGTTGTTCGCGCGTGGACAGCGTCAGGACGAAGCCGCGCTTTCCTTCCGCATCGACGGTTTCGCCGCACAGACGACCCGGCATTTGGCGCACATGCTTGGGATCGCGCACGGCGAAAAGGCCGAGGTAAGGCCCGCCAAATTGCAGGCCGACGCCAATCGACTGGCCCTCGCCCACAACGATATCCGCGCCCATTTCACCCGGCGACTTGATCGCACCCAAGGCCACTGGCTCGGTGTTGACCACAACCAGCAAAGCGCCCTTTGCGTGCGCCGCTTCGGCAACCGCGCTCAAATCACTGATCCGCCCAAGAATATCGGGATATTGCACCACAACGCAGGCGGTTTCTTCGTCAATGCGCGAGGTCAGGCCCTCAAGGTCGGGCTCTGCCTGAATGGCTGGCGCGCTGTCGGCGATCACGTCGCCGGTAAACTGCGCCATGGTTTTGACAACTTCGGAATAATGCGGGTGAAGCGCGCCGGAGAGAACCGCGCGGTTCTTCTTGGTCACACGCGTCGCCATCGCGACCGCTTCCCAGCACGCGGTCGAGCCGTCGTAAAGCGAGGCATTGGCCACAGCGCAGCCGTACAAATTCGCAACCTGCGTTTGAAATTCAAACAGCATTTGCAGCGTGCCTTGCGCGATCTCCGGCTGATAGGGCGTGTAGGCCGTCAGAAACTCGCCGCGCTGGATCACTGTGTCCACGGATGCTGGCACATGGTGGCGATACGCCCCTGCGCCCAGGAAAAACGGCACATCACCTGCCACCGTATTCTTGCCCGCAAGGCGCTTCATATGGCGCTCAACCGCCATTTCGGATGCGTGCATGGGAAGGCCGCGAATGGGCCCATCAAGCCGCGCCACTTCGGGCACATCGACGAACAGATCATCGATATTATCAGCGCCAATCTTGGCCAGCATATCGCCGCGATCGGTATCGGTCAGGGGGAGGTAACGCATGGGGTTTTCCTAAGTGAGAGGAGCTTGGAAAATTTTAGAGATTGTCGACAAACGCCTTGTAGCCTTTGTCGTCCATCAGACCTTCGAGCTCGGCCTTGTCGCCGATGGTCATGCGGAAGAACCAGCCTTCTTCTTCGGGTGAGGAATTGACCAGCGCAGGCTCTTCTTCGAGCGCGTCATTGCCTTCGGTCACTTCGCCGCTGATGGGGGCGTAAACGTCGCTTGCCGCTTTCACACTTTCGACCACAGCCGCATCGCCGCCCTTGTCGAGCATAGTGCCAACGGATGGCAGTTCGACAAAGACGATGTCGCCCAATTGCTCCTGCGCGTAATCCGTAATGCCGACTGTGGCGCTTTCGCCTTCGACGTCGATCCATTCGTGTTCATCGGTGAAATAACGCGGCATTGATCAGTTCCCTCTGAAATATTTGTGAGCCACAAAAGGCATGGGTGAAACGGTTGCGGGCAGCTCCCGGCTGCGGACTTTGCAGGTGAGCTGCGTGCCTTCATCCGCATAAGCGGCATCGACATAGGCCATGGCGATGGGCTGACCCAATGTGGGCGAGAAGCCGCCGCTGGTGACGGTGCCAATTTTCGTATCGCCAGCGAAGACCTCGGCACCTTCGCGCGCGGGCATCCGGCCTTCGATTTTAAGGCCGACGCGCTTGGTCACTGGCCCATTGTTGAAGGCTTCCATCACCGGCCCGTGGCCAAGGTATCCCCCACCCTCGCGGCGCTTCTTTGACAGGGCGAAGGTGAGATCAGCGCTCACCGGATCAATATCCAGCGTCAGATCGTGGCCATATAGCGGGAGCCCTGCCTCAAGCCGCAGACTGTCTCTTGCGCCCAGCCCTGCTGGCTTTACGCGGTCGTCAGCAACCAGAGCATCGGCGAGCTTTTGGACCGAACCCTCGGGAACCGAAATCTCGAAGCCGTCCTCTCCGGTATAACCAGCGCGGCTGACCCATATGTATCCGCCGTCATATTCAAACAGGCCGGCGGTCATGAATGTGAGCGCGCCTGTGCCAGGGATCAGCTCTTCCAGAACCTCGCCCGCCTTTGGCCCTTGCAGCGCGAGGAGCGCAAAATCGTCATGGTGGTTGAGCGTCACTTCATCCGCCAGATGCTCGCGAAGGTGCGCGATATCGTCCCACTTGCACGCGCCGTTTACGACCAGTGCCAGATGCGGGCCGGTGTTCGTCACCATCAGATCATCGATCACGCCGCCTTCCTCGGTCAGCAGCATCGAATAGCGCATTTTGCCCGGCTTCAATGAGGTGATCAGGCCGGGAAGCAGATTTTCCAGCTCGCGCGCGGCAAGTTCGGGGTCATCCTCGGGCGAATGGACGGTGAGCTGGCCCATGTGGGAGACGTCGAACAGGCTCGCACTGGAACGCGTCCATTCGTGTTCGGCAACAATCCCCCCCCCAGGTCCGGCATACTGGATCGGCATTTCATAGCCCGCAAACGGGACCATGCGAGCGCCCGCAGCGCGGTGCCAGGCGTCGAGCGGCAGCTTGCCCAGCTCTACGACCTCTTCCGGCATGTCATCTTGTATTGGTTGATCGCTCAAAATTGTATCCCCGAGAACAGGTTCAAAAACGCCCCAAACAAGACGTAGTTCCTGCCCCCTCTGTCGGGAAAACCTGAGAGCTTAGCCGGGCGCTCGTAAGGGCGCTTCAGCCTTCCCCTTCGGTGGTGGAACTTGCGCAAACGCTGCGCATCCCACGCTTTCCAGAGTGCCTATGCCAATTCGCGGTCCATTTGCCTGAGAGTTTCCGGGGCGGTTGCTCCTTCGGCGCCGTGCTCCATTACATGGAACCAAGTCTCTCCCGCGAAAGACGCCAGAATCACTCCTGACAGGCACATTCCATGTTGCGGATGCGAAGGCCCGCGTCAATCGGGGCGAAGCGTCAGCGGCGAATTAATTGTGCGAAAAGGACAGGAGCGCGCGCATTATTCAAATGCGGGAAGCTCACCGCGCCTTACAGAAGGCCACAATCGCCCGCGGTCAGGGTGTATTTGGCACCGCTTGCCTCGGTCACATCCACCTTTGCGCACCAGCCATCACCCGAGGAGATTTTCATGCGCGACAAAACTTGCTTGTCGCCTGCTGCAACTGTGCTGCTGCTATTATGGCGCGAGTTCGATGCACCGGTAAGCTCTGCCTTGAATTCAATCTGCTGGGTCACAGTGGAATTGGCGATCACCTGAATCTCTACGCTATCAGCGCCTTCGACAACGTTGAGCGATATGGCGCGGGTGTCATTGGACGCGCTCACTGCGCTGCATCCTGCTGCGACCGCAAGAACGGGCCCAAAAAGAGCGAGTTTGGCAAATCTGTGGGCCATGAGTGAGGCCTCCTTTTAATTGCCGCCACCAAGTTGTTGGATGATTGCCCCAACAAGAGCCTGTGTTTCCTGGCTGAGC
This sequence comes from Erythrobacter longus, assembly GCF_000715015.1. Classification (GTDB taxonomy): domain Bacteria; phylum Pseudomonadota; class Alphaproteobacteria; order Sphingomonadales; family Sphingomonadaceae; genus Erythrobacter; species Erythrobacter longus. Next base: position 52,246 of record NZ_JMIW01000003.1, on the reverse strand, counting down.
TCAGCGGTAGGATCACCCTCTGAATTGGTTGCCTGCGCATCGTTCAAAGACTGATTGTTCAAGGCGACAGAGGCAACGACCTGGTTATCGAAATTGCCCGGATTGGCATCGGCCCCTGCAAGCCGCGCAATCGCTGCTTCAAGGGTTGCGACACGTCCAGCATCAAGCCCGCCGCCAAGCAGGCTGTCTTCAGCTGATCGTACGCGGTTTTGTGCAAATTCTTCTGATCGGGTTTCGATGCGCGCCTCGCACAAGGCTTTGAGCGCCGGAATATCGCTTCCCCGATCGCAGATGTCAGTGCCTTCGACCGCATCGAGCAGCACTTGGCGTTCGGCCGCGCTCAATTGCGCAAGCGCTTCATTGGAGCGTCCATCGGAAAGCTGGGCGACCTCATTGCCGCCACCTTGGCTGGAAACTTGCGTGACAGGCGTATCGCGCCTTGCCGCGGCCGCTTCAATCTGTTGCTGAAGGGCAGCTCTTGCCCGCGCCTCAGCCACGCTTTCAGGCGTGATCGCGTCCGGGAAATACACTTTGGAAGAGGCATCGTCGGGCGCTTGATTAACAAACGCGCTTTCCTCGACAGGAACTTCACGCTCAGACGGCGCGCCGACATCCTGCGCTGTAACAAGTTGGGGGGCGGCAAGTTGGGGGGCGGCAAGCGTTGGAACGCCCATTGCAAACACAGCGCCGCTTATGGCCAGTGAGTTTGCAAATGCGCGCGCTGTGTTCATGACACTCTCTCTAATTGCTCTGCGTTACAATGGCCGCAGCGCCGCCGGTCTGGACGATTTCCATGTCGGTAAGGCCAGTGCCATTTTGCGTCCATTCCAGCATATTGTCATCGCCAAGCTGGGTCGCGGTCATGGTGTTGTTGTCACCTGCCTGGGTAAGGATTGCCTGATTGGCAGAACCGTTCTGAATAAGATTGGCAAGGTTACCATTGCCCGATTGAGTGATCGCTGCGCCTGATCCGGTGAGCCCGGTATCGTTCTGGGAAAGAAGCGCGGTGTTCGCATCGCCTGTTTGGGTCAGGATTGCGACATTTTGCGCAGCCCCCGATTGCGTAATCTCGGCGATATTGCTGTTGCCGGTCTGATCGACCCCTGCGAAGTGGTCACCATCGCCATCTTGCGTCACATCAACGGTGTTGTCATCGCCATCCTGCCGCACTTCAGCGTTCTGTTCATTGGCCGACTGGCTGAAATTGGCTGAGTTGCCATTGCCGATTTGTTCGACAAACACCCCATCAAAGGGCCGCGTATCATTTGCAGTCACCTGCGCCAAAGCCATTGTCGGCGCAAAGGCCGCACTTGCCATCAAAGCAGCGATACCAAGAATTGTACGAGTCATAGCATCATCCTAACCGATTGTGGCCGTTGTGGCGAGGGTCTTCCGGTGCCTTGGGCAATACGCCCGGATACCAAAAAACTACCCTAGCCCAGCAATTGTTGCTGCAACCTTGATGAAAGGCGGCAAATAACACGCGGGGGCCGATCACGGACCTGCCCCCGCAAGTCATATTCCGCTTACGGCGTCCCTTGCGTAACGACTGCGGAGTTGTTGTCGCCCACCTGGCTCAAGGTGGAGCTGTGAGCGTCGTTGAACTGACCAACTGTGGCAGTGTTCAGCGAACCGCTTTGCGTGATGGTGCTGGTCGCACCCAGAGCCACTTGATCGAGGTCGATAATGTTCAGCTCACCGTTCTGGGTGATCGTGCTGGTATTATCCATGCCATCTTGCAGAACATCGATCTCGTTGCCGTCGTTGAACAAGACGGTATCGGTTGTCGCCTGGGTGACAGTGCTTTCATTGCCACTCCCGGTTTGTGCGACCGTGACAGTGTTAAAGCCGGACAGGCCGATGCCCGCCTGATTGACCGAGCTGATATTGGCATCCCCGGTTTGAGTGACCGAAGTCGCGTTTGCAAGATCAAGACCCTGCGTCACGCTGGACTCATTGTTGTCGCCAATCTGATCGACAAAAACGGTCCCTGAAAAGACTTCCTGTGTGATTGTGGACAGGTTGTCATTTCCGATCTGCACGTTTTCAGCAACCGAGGAATCGCCTCCAGGCTGATTGATCGTTGATTCGTTCCCATCGCCGCCGCTCTGATCGATCAGTGCGGCCATAGAAAGACCACCAGTCTGATTGACTGTCGCGGTGCTATTCGTTGCATCTGCCTGTTGGAAAACGAACGCTCCGTTCGACTCAGCGGCGCCCGACTGATCGATGCTTGCCGTGTTGTCATCACCTTGCTGGATAACATCAGCGGTGTTCAGCCCGCCGGTGCCGCTTTGCGTAATGGTTGAGCCGTTTCCAGCGCCCGTTTGCAGCACGGTCGCGACATCGCTCAGAGCCGAAGACTGATCGACAAGTGAAATGTTGTCATCGCCCAGCTGGTCCACGGTCGCGGTGTTGCCATCGCTCAGCTGGAAAACATCCGAGGTGTTCCCGTTTGCCGCTTGGGTAACGGTCGCAGTGTTATTGCTGAAATCCTGCTCGACCGCGCTTGAGTTTCCATCACCGGTCTGCGCGACGGTCGCCGCATTGTCGCTGCCTGGATCAAACGAGTTTTGCAGGACATCGCTGGTGTTGAACGAGCCGTTCTGGGTGACATCAGCGGTGTTTGCGTCGCCGCCAACCCCTGCTCCGCCGACAAAGCCCTGCTCGACGAAGCTATTGTTGCCCTCACCGCCGCCTTGCGTGACGTTTGCGATGTTGCCGTCGCTGTCTTGAAAAACAACCGATGTGGTGTCGGCGCCGCCATTGCCTGTTTGGCGTATCGTAGCCGTGTTTCCAGAGCCACCGATCGTGCCCTGAAACAGTTGACTCACATTGTTATCGAAGAATTGTTCAACATCCGCGTTCTGCCCGTCGCCGCCTTGAACGACCAACGAGTCGTTGAAGTCATCGCCTTGACGTACGGTTGCAAAGTTGTTGGTCCCTCCGGTCACAACACCGCCTTCAAGGGTGGTGTCACCTTGGATAGTGAGAGCAGTGTTGCCGGTTCCGCGCACTTGCGTAATCGTGGCAACATTGTTGTTGGCGGGACCACCCGTTGCGGTGTCGCCCGTTTGTATGATCGAGGCAGACGCCTGGTCAGTGTCCACTTCCTGCGTGATGGTCGCGGTAGGCGCACGCGCAAATCCGGTCTGTGTGATCGACGCATCGCCGTTTTCACCGTCTTGGGTGATCGTTGCATCGCCGCGTCCATCGCCGCCTGCAACCGTCCCGGTTTGATCAACCACCGCAAGGTTGCCATTGCCCGTCTGCGTCACAAACGCATCGTTCAAACGGCTGTCTTGCGCGACATCGGATACGTTGTCGTTACCTGATTGGGTGACAGTAGCGTTGTTCTGACGGCGGGCCGTTTGAGCGACTGTTGACGCGTTGTTATCGCCAGTTTGCAAAATGGTCGCTGTCTGCTGCCGGTTCACTTGGATCACGTCCGAGCTGTTGCCCGTGCCGGTTTGTGTGACGGACGTGAGCAGGTCGCCATCATTGTTGCCGCCTGCATTGTCCGACTGAGTGATGATCGAGGAGTTAAGGTCCCCTGTCTGGTCAACAATCGCATCGATGTTCGATGCGCCATTGTTGTTGATCGAAGTCTGCGCAATGTCAGACGTGCTGGCACCGTTCTGGGTAACCGTGGCGGTCATGCCGTTGAGGTCATCGCCAGAGGAGTTCTGGTTGATGATGGAATCCGCGCCGCCGGTCTGATCGACTGTGGCCACGATGCCTTGGGGGTTCAAGGCAGTGGTTTCCTGCCCGATGTTTGAAATGTTCCCGTCTGCGCCCTGTGTCACGACTGCGGTGAGGTTTTCGCCGTCCTGTGCGACATCAGAAACATTGCCGGTCCCGCCGGACTGGTCAACATTTGTGGAGTTGTTCGTGCCGCTGCTGTCAACGACGCTGCAATTGCCGGGTGCACCTGCACATGCCGGTGGAACGGTGGCCTGCGCTAAAATCGGCGACGCGGCACCAATTGCGAGAAGTGATGCACCTGCGTAAATGAGATTTTTCATTGTCCGTTCCCCCCATGGAACATTGAGCCTGACTTTACTTCGTCTTAGTTTCGTCACCTCAATGAGTGATCACCCTCGTCTAACCGGTGATCAAAGTTAAATTCGTTGTTCGCCAAAGCGAAAACGGGCGGACCATCATGGCCCGCCCGCCGATTATTATTCCCGCTTATGGAGCGCCCTGCGTCACTGTTGCAGTGTTGCCAGTGCCATCCTGGAAGACCGAGGATGCGCTGCCGTCGAACTGTGAAACAGTGGCAGTGTTCACGTCACCATCTTGTTCGATCAGGCTGACGTTGCCGATCCCTTCCTGAAGGACGGTCGCAATATTGTCGCCGCCAAAGCCGAATGAGTTCTGGAGAACATCGCTTTCGTTCTCTGAACCGTCCTGTGTGACGGTCGCGGTGTTGTTGTCGCCGCCTGCAAGGCCCTGATCGATGACGCTGGCGTTAAGCTCTCCGCCGCCCTGTGTCAGAGTTGCGTTGTTGCCATTGCCGTCCTGGAAGACCTGCGAGGTCGAGACACCAAGACCGGTTCCCGTTTGCGTGACAGTTGCACTGTTGTTGTCACCGCCAAAGTTGCCCTGATAGACTTCACTGACGTTATCAGAGCCAATCTGGTCGACGAATGCCGTTTGGAACGCTCCACTTTGACCGATAAGCGACTCGTTGAAGTCGCCGTCCTGGGTCGATTCTGCCAGGCTACCGACGCCATTGACGACACCGCCACCAATGCTGGTGGTATCACCTTGGACGATGGTCGACACGTTGCCTTCACCCGATATCTGCTCGATCAGTGCTTCGTTAAGAGAAATGCTAGCGACTGCTCCGGTCTGATTGACGGTCGCGGTGTTATCGACCGTGTCCACACCTTGCAGAACAAGCGCAAAGTCGATGTCGGCTTCAACGTTCTGGTTCACGGTCGCAGTACCGCCTGTACCATCTTGTTGAATGTTTGCGCTATTTGCGCCGTTGGTTGGGGCAACACCGGTGGCCTGATCGACAGTTGCGACGTTATCCGTACCGGTTTGAATGACAGTAGCACCGTTCTGCGTACCGGCCTGAACAATGTCGGCATCGTTCAAAGTGCCCGACTGAATGATGCTAGCCGTGCCATCTTCGCCCGTCTGCGTGATTGTGCCGATACCGTCGGTCCCTGTCTGAAGCACAGCGCCGATATTGCCCGAACCCGACTGATCGATGCCTGCACCGTTATTATTGCCGGTTTGCTGGATATCAGCGTCTTGCAGGTCACCCGACTGGATTACGATGGCCACGCCATCATCCGCGCCTTGGAAGACGGTCGCAAGATTGTCGGTGCCGGACTGGTCAACATCAGAAATGTTGCCAAAACCGTCTTGTTCAACTTCGACTTCGAGAATGGCGTTTGCGTTGCCAACATCGTTCTGAGTGACGATCGAGGAGTTGAGGTCACCGGTTTGCGTAACCACGGTGCTGATCAGCGTGCTGTCCGCGCCGCTCGAAATTTGAGCAACGTCAGAGGTGCTGGCCCCGTCCTGGTCAACATCAGCGATAATGCCGCTGGCGTTGTCGCCTGAAGAGGTCTGGCTGATGATGGAATCGCCGCCGCCCACTTGGTTCACAATTGCGGTGGTGTCGATCGGGGTCGCGCCCACTGTTTCCTGATCGATGTTCGAGATGTTACCATCGGCGCCCTGCGTCACAGTTGCGTCGAGGTTTTCGCCGTCCTGAACGATGTCAGAAACGTTGCCCGTACCAGCGGACTGATCGACGTTTACGCTGTTGCCTGAACCCGCAGAATCGACAACGCTGCAGTTACCGGTCGCACCGACACAAGCCGCCGGAGTGGTAGCTTGCGCCAATACTGGAGCTGCCGCTGTCATGGCGAGCAGTGATGCGCTTGCATAAATGATGGTTTTCATTGTTTTCTTCCCTGTTTTGACCTGCGGCTCAATCGATGATCGCAGGGTATTGGAAACTTGAGCGCCCCGGGAAAGCCTGTGGCCTGCCCGGGGCGATATTCATTCGCGTTATTGGGTAACCGTCACTGTGTTGCCGATGCCATTTTGCGTCGCATCCGACACATTGCCACCGGTCAGCTGATTGATTGTCGCGGTGTTGGACGTGCCATCCTGAGCCAGAAGGCTGAGGTTGCCGTCGCCCTGCTGGTCAATCGTGGCTGTGTTGAGATCGCTCAGAAGGTTGTTGCCTTGCGCGATGATGCTGGTGTTGCCCAGTCCTGCCTGCGTGATGGTCGCGGTGTTGTCGCTCCCACCGTTCAGACCCTGCTCAACCTGGCTTTCATTGCCATCAGCCGTTTGGGTCAGCGTTACGGAGTTGCTGCTCCCGCCGTATTGCAGCACGGTGGAAACGCCGTCGTTACCTTCCATCGAAATGAAGACTTGGTTGAAATCACCAGCCTGCTCGACCGAGCTGTCATTGTTGCTACCAATTTGATCAATCGCGACCACACCGCCCAGTCCAATCTGAGTGATTTGCGATGTGTGGAGTGAACCTGCTTGGATGTTCTCCGCAATATTACCAACACCGCTTTGCTCAATGAACGAAGAGTTGTTTGAACCCGCGCTCTGATTGATCACAGCGAGATTGCTATTGGCCGAGCCGCCAAGCGTGCCATCGCCTGTCTGCAAAATGCCAGCAGCGCTGTCGGAAACGTCAACAGCTTGGGTAACACTGGCACTTTCACCGCGGGCATTACCACTCTGCTCAATACCGGCAAAGTTTGTATCACCTGCTTGGACAAGCTCGGCAAAGTTGCTGGACGAAGCACCGCCTGCGTCACCGGTCTGAACGATTTGCCCGTCATTGCCGTTGCCCGATTGCGTCGTGTTGGCGAACATCGTGTCGCCGCCACTTTCCTGATTGATGGTGCTGGTGTTGAGGTCGCCCGACTGGTCGACGTTTGCGTCTGCCCGGCTGACATTATCCTGTGTCACAGTCGAAGTGTTGTCGTCGCCCGATTGCGAGATGATGTTGTCGATATCAACGCCGCCATTGGTTGCAAGACCCTGATTGACGGTTGAGGTGTTGCGATCACCGCTCTGGTCGACAGTCGTGCGCGATGAGAACGGACCGCTCATGAAGACATCAGAGGTGTTGTCGTCGCCGCTTTGGTCGACGTTCACGGTCAGGCTGAAACGATCGAGAGTGATGTTGGATGTGTTGGCATCACCGCTTTGATCGACAGTTGCATCACCGCGGCTGTTCGCCAGATAATCAACGTCTGAAACGTTATCATTGCCCGACTGTGCAACGGTCGCTGTCCCGCTGCTGCCTGCGGCCATATCGATGTCCGACGAGTTGAAATCGCCGGTTTGATCCACGTCTGCTGTTTGCAATTGCAACGCAGATGCCTGTGACACGATCGAGTCGTTGCCATCGCCATCCTGAAGCACATCAGCAACAGTCGGATCACCGCCCGATTGCGCTACGCTTGAGCTGTTATCAAAGCCGCCCTGAACAACCGTTGCCAGTTTGTCCAAACCGGACTGATCAGCGATCGAAGAGTTTGCGTCACCAACTTGCGTTACAGTCAGGGTCATATTGCCCCCATCTTGAGTAACGTCGCTTTCATTGGTCGCAAGGTTTGGCGAACCAAGGTCGAAGCCTTCTTGCGTTACCGTCGCAGTGTGATCCGCGCCTGACTGATCGACATTTGAAAGGTTGGAACCAGCCGGACCACTTTGCGTGACCGTCGCTTCCTGATTGTCCCCATCTTGCAGGACTTCAGAGACATTGCTTGGACCATCCTGATCGACAGTTGAGGTGTTACCACCGCCAACCGTGTCGATAACACTGCAATTACCTGTCACACCCACACAATCCACGGGCACTGTTGCCTGCGCCAAAAGCGGAGCGGCCGCTGATAGAGCCAGTACAGAAACACCTGTATAAATTGCTGTTCTCATTTTCTTTCCTTCCAAAGTGATCGCCCTAACCGGCACGATCTGTGTGGGGACATAAGTTTTAAAGACACCAAGGTTCACCCCCGCTCACCTGGCATCTGTGTTCTCTAGGGGGTTATGCGAATTGCCCCCGAAAAGCGGTTTGTGCGAAGAAACGACAAGTCAGAGAGGCGCAGGCACGGCATCGCATTCGCCAACAAAGCGAGCGCAAATCCGCCGTAAAGCCTGCAATCCCCCATTCTAAAGTCCGCCCTTCTGCGCGGCTCTCGCTTGATACCAGGCGCACCACCCGGACAGTAATCAAACGAAATGCACCCATTTACTTCTCGCACTACGCTCGCTCAGCAAACGCATTGCACCACCTCTCTACAAACCCTTCTTCACACGCCTCTTCCGGGCGCTCTTCCTCGTCAGGGACCAAAGCCCCCGATCAAGAACCTTCTTCATCGTCGTCGCGATCAACGACATTCAGCGCGGTAAGTGAGCCTGCCCGTTCAACCGCGTCCTGAACATCATCCGCGTCGTAAATTCCATCGCGTTCGGCACGATAAGTGCTCATCAAAGCCTGTGATGCATCTGAATCGGCAAAACGCCAAAGCCCAAGGTCCACGCCTTCGAGCACAAGACCATAGACGGCCTTTTCAATCGCTTGCTGCAAAGCAACCTGATCAGGCTCGTTCGAGGTGATCCCCGCCTCAGCTTCAAGCAGTTCGCGGAATGCCACAAAGCGATAGGCGCTCGCGCCGATAGCCTGACTTGCGATTGTCTTCGAGGCCTGAACGTTAGTCAGAACCTCGCCTGTGCGAACCGATACAGCGCGCAAATAAACGGTTACCGTGTCCTGGCGATATTCGGTGCGAGCACCAATACCAAGAAACGCTGCACCAGCGCCGCCTGTCACCGTGTTGGTGTCATATCCGATGATCCCGCCTTCAAGCAGGACACCTGCAAACAGCAGCGCAGGAAGCGCATTAGGGTCAACCTGCTGCTCACCCAGATAACGCTTGCGCATTTCGCCGATGATCTGACGCTCTTTCAGGAGATTATCGAGACGCTCGCGCTCAACAACGGTAAACCATTGGCGATTGCCCGCATCTTGCAGAGCTTTTACCAGGATAGAGCCCGCACCTTGCGTGACAGCGCGCGAAAGCGTCTGCCCCGTGTTGGTCGGACGAAACTGACCCGTTTGATCGCTAAAGCCGTACACCGCGATTGCCACCTGACGCTGAGGCGCAGGCAATTGGTGCAACAAATTTTGCGTTTGTGTCTTTTTCGGGAAATAGGCGAGACTGGTCGTCTCAGGCAGAAAGTCCCGGCCATCCTGCGCCAGACTCATGCAACCGCCCAGTGAGAGCGCGCAAAGGCCTGCAAGCCCAAGCTTCACGAAAGAACGCATCAATTGACCTCGATGAACAGAGGAATGACGATGCGTGTTTCTTCGCCGGAATTGTCATCGCGAATAATCAACGTGACCTCATCCAGACTGCGGAAGAACTCAATTGTCTGTCCACCAAAAGTGATCGTGCCCTACTCCTGAGGATTATCTCCGAAAATCGCATCAACGATTTGAGAGGAGAGAGCCGACAAAAGCCGCGATTCGAGCTGGCGGGCAAATATGCTGGACTGATCGTTGCGGTTCACCGCATTGGGATCGGTCGTCTTGTTCTGAGCATTGGCAATGCCAAGAATGTGGTTTGAGTTGAAAGGGTTACCACCAAAGGTGGGGCTGATTGGCTGGTGCACCAAATCCTGTGCCATCGCTGGCGAAGCGCTTACCGCGCATCCCAAAACCAAAGCCGCCGCAAATTTGCGAATCATCATTTCATCCCCCTCTACCCGTCGGATAGTCCTAACGCTCGGCAAAATTAACACTTTGGTTATTACGTATCTTTACAAAACTGTCGAGCCATTTCGTATCGTGTCGGCGCGCAATTGCAGCCCTTTTGACCCAGTTGTCTTGAACTGGGGCACGCCGAACTGCGCCTCTTACCTTGCGAGAGGTATACGCGTTTTTGCTGAGCAAACTGTGCAGAAGACCACAGTTTTTGCCGCTGTGACAGGCTCTTAGAGGTTAGGTCTGAGCCAGCGCTCCGCCACCGCGATGTCCACAAGGCGGCGCTTGGCATAGTCTTCAAGCTGGTCTTGGCCGATCTTTGCGACCCCGAAATACTGCGATTCGGGGTGACCAAAGTAAAGCCCGCTGACAGCAGCCGTGGGCAACATGGCAAAGCTTTCTGTTAACGACACCCCGATCTTGGCCTCTGCATTAAGCATGTCGAACAAAATCGGCTTCAAGGAATGATCGGGCACAGCCGGATAACCGGGCGCTGGTCGTATGCCGCGATATTGCTCTTTGATCAGCGCCTCATTGGTGAGTTGTTCACCGGGCGCATATCCCCAAAGGTCGGTGCGCACGTGTTGGTGAAGCCGCTCCGCCAAAGCTTCGGCAAAACGGTCAGCGAGCGCTTTTAGAAGGATGTCGGAATAATCGTCCTTGTCCGCGCGGAAAGCTTCGATATGCGGCTCGATCCCGTGAATACCGACAACAAAGCCGCCGATCCAATCGCCAGCAGGGTCGATGAAGTCGGCGAGGCACATATTCGCGCGGTCGCGGCTTTTGATCACTTGTTGGCGCAGGAACGGCATCCGGATATGCTTAGCCTCGCTCAAATGGATCATCACATCATCGCGGCAATCGTGAGCGCGCGCGCACGGCCACAGGCCAACGACGGCTTTGGCAGTGAGCCACTTCTCCGCGATGATCTTTTCCAGCATCGCGTCAGCATCCGCTTTAAGGTTGCGGGCAGCCTCCCCCACCACTTCATCCTCGAGGATGCGCGGATAAACGCCGTGCAATTCCCATGCGCGGAAGAACGGCGTCCAGTCGAACACCTTGACCAGATCATCCAATGGCCATTCTTCGAACAGATGGTCACCCGGTTGGAGCGGGGGCGCAGGCTTGTCGCTCAGGAAAGCGTCGTAAAAATTGCCCCGCGCCTCTTTGAGGGGAAGGAGCGCTTTTTCGCTCTTCCCAGCCCGCGCCACGCGCACCTTCTCATATTCGTTCGACGTTTCTTCAACGAAAGGATCGCGAAGCGTGTCGGAGAGCAGTTTGGACGCAACGCCAACTGCGCGGCTTGCATCCAGCACGTGGATCACAGGCCCATCATAAACCGGATCGATTTTTAGCGCCGTGTGAACCCTGCTGGTGGTTGCTCCGCCGATGAGGAGCGGCATGGTCATGCCCGCCGCTTGCATTTCTTCGGCCACCGTCACCATCTCGTCCAAGGATGGAGTGATGAGGCCCGACAGACCAATCATATCGGCCTTGTGATCGTTCGCGGCTTTAAGGATGTCCTGCCAGGGCACCATCACGCCCATGTCCACCACTTCATAGCCATTGCACTGCAAGACCACGCCAACGATATTTTTGCCGATATCGTGCACATCGCCTTTGACGGTGGCCATGATGATCGTGCCTTTGGAGGTGCGCTCGGCCTCTGGCAGCAATTCTTTTTCCGCCTCGATAAAGGGGATGAGGTGCCCGACCGCCTTTTTCATAACGCGCGCGGATTTGACCACTTGGGGCAGGAACATTTTGCCTGAACCAAACAGGTCGCCGACAACGTTCATCCCGTCCATCAGCGGGCCTTCGATCACTTCGATGGGGCGACCACCGGCCTCGAAAATCTGCGCGCGCATAATCTCCGTGTCATCGACGATATGCGCATCAATCCCTTTGACGAGCGCGTGTTCGAGGCGTTTGGAGACCTCCCAGCCGCGCCATTCCGCCGCCTGCTTGTCGTCTTCCTTGCTCTTGCCCTTGAAGCTTTCCGCTAGATTGATGAGGCGTTCTGTCGCGCTATCCTCACCTTCAACCGGGCGCATCAAGATCACGTCTTCGCAGGCATCGCGAAGAACGGGGTCGATAGTGTCATACACATCAAGCTGGCCCGCATTGACGATCGCCATGTCGAGCCCTGCGGGGATGGCGTGATAGAGAAAGACCGAGTGCATTGCCCGGCGCACAGTCTCATTCCCGCGAAAGGAGAAGGAGAGGTTGGAAAGCCCTCCGCTGGTCTTCACATGAGGGCATTGTTTCTTGATCTCGGTGCAGGCTTCGATGAAATCGAGTCCATAACGGTCGTGGTCTTCAATCCCGGTCGCGACGGCAAAGACATTGGGATCGAAGATGATGTCTTCGGGCGGAAACCCGATCCCGACGAGCAGGTCATAGGCGCGCTTGCAGATCTCGACCTTGCGTTCCTTGGTGTCGGCTTGGCCCGCTTCATCAAACGCCATGACCACCACGGCAGCGCCGTACGCCATGCATTTGCGCGCTTGTTCGAGGAATTGCTCCTCACCCTCTTTCATACTGATCGAATTGACGATGGGCTTGCCCGATACGCATTTGAGCCCTGCTTCGATCACGTCCCATTTTGACGAATCGATCATCACCGGAACCCGGGCGATATCAGGCTCAGCTGCAATCAGCTTCAAGAAGGTAGTCATCGCGTGTTTCGCATCGAGCAGCCCTTCGTCCATATTGACGTCGATCACCTGCGCGCCGTTCTCGACTTGGCTGCGAGCAACCTCGACGGCGGCGGCGTAGTCATCGGCCATGATGAGCTTCTTGAACTGGGCTGAACCGGTTACATTGGTGCGCTCACCGATATTGATGAAACTGGAGGCGGATTGGCCGGTCATGTGGTGGTTTCCCCAATCACTGTTCGGGTGAGGTCGCGGGCAAAGACAAAGTCGTCGTAAAGCTGACCGCCAACATTGAATTGGCGGGTTCCGATGATTTCGAAGCCCTGGCTTTTGTAGAAGCTAATCGCGCGGTGGTTGTCGTCCTTGACGCCAAGCAGCAGGCGCTTGTTGCCTTGGGCCGCGCTAACCGCCTCAGCCATAAGGCGCTGCGCTGTGCCAGTTCCCTGAAAGCGCGAGAGGACGTAGATCTTCTTAAGCTCCACATCCCCCTCAACCACGGCGTCGAGTTCGGGCGAAGGGATTAGCAGGGCATATCCGATAGGCGTTCCCTCAATCTCAGCAAGCCAGGCCCGCGCCCCGTTTCCAAGAAGACCAGAAAGGTATTCTGGCGCGTGTTTTTCCCGGCAATGGGCGAGCATCGCCTCACCCGGAATTTCATGCGCGAAGGTCTCAAGGAAGGTCGCATCAGAGACAAGCGACAGGCGCTCTGCATCTGCAACGCCAGCCTCGCGCACCGCAATTCTATCGGCGTGGGGCCTATCAACGGGGGACACGCTCATGCTGCAAAGGTGAAGGCTTCAAGACCCGACAAGCGCATCGCGGTCTCAGGCGTCGGAATTTCGCGCGGTGGCAGGCCCTTCACCGCCTCGGCAATCGCCTTGATATGTTCAGGCGACGACCCGCAGCACCCGCCCAAAATATTGACCTGTCCCCCTTGCGCCCACTGCTTCACAAGACCAGCGGTCGTGTCCGGCATCTCGTCATATTCGCCCAGCTCATTGGGAAGGCCTGCGTTGGGATAAGCCATGATGAGCGTGTCCGCGAGGGCTGAGAGCGCTTTTACATGCGGGCGCAATTGGTCAGCGCCAAAGCTGCAATTAAGGCCAATCGTGAGCGGCTTTGCATGGCGCACCGCATACCAGAACGCCTCAACCGTGTGCCCTGAGAGATTGCGGCCAGACAGATCGGTGAGCGTCATCGAGATCATCACCGGCACCTCTTGCCCAAGCTCTGCCTCAAGCTGTTTCACCGCCATGATCCCGGCCTTGGCGTTGAGTGTATCGAACACCGTCTCGATCAGGATGAAATCGCAGCCGCCTTCGATCAAAGCGGCGGCCTGCTCCTTGTAAACTGCGGTCAGCTCATCAAAGTCGATTTCACGGTAACCGGGGTCTTCGACATCGGGGCTCAGCGAAAGCGTCTTGTTGGTCGGCCCAATCGCGCCAGCCACAAAGCGTGGCTTGCCGTCTTTCGCCTCATATTCATCCGCCAATTCGCGCGCGATCTTGCCAGACGCGATATTGATTGCCGCCACTTGATCCTCGGCGGCATAATCGGCTTGGCTGATGCGATTGGCGCTGAACGTGTTGGTCGAGATCACGTCAGAGCCTGCATCGAGATAGCTGCGCGTGATATCGGCAATCACATCGGGGCGGGTAAGCGCAAGGATATCGTTATTGCCCTTCTGATCCGCACCCAGACCCAGATCACCCGCATAATCCTCTTCGGAAAGCTTGCGGTTCTGAATCTGTGTGCCGAACGCACCGTCGAATATCAGAATTCGTTCAGCGGCCGCCGCCTCAAGTTTTGTGCGCGCGTTCATGTGGCTACTCCGACGGGTCGTTTCCCAAGCATGTGGCAGATTGCATAACTAAGCTCTGCACGGTTGAGTGTGTAAAAGTGAAACTGGCGCACGCCGCCTGCATAAAGCTTGCGGCACAATTCCGCAGCGATAGTGGCGCTTACCAATTGGCGAGCAGCGGGGCGTTCATCGAGGCCATCGAACAGCCCTTCCATCCACGAGGGGATAGATGTTCCGCAAAGCCCGCTCATCCGCTGAACCGCGGCAAAGCTCATCACTGGCATCACACCGGGAACAATTTCTGCATCAATCCCGGCCGCCGCCGCTTCGTCACGAAAACGGAAGAAGCATTCAGGATCGAAGAAAAACTGCGTAATCGCGCGGTCGGCGCCTGCGTCAAATTTTGCTTTCAGATTGTCGATATCGGTTTGCGCATCGGGACTGTCAGGGTGAACCTCTGGATAGGCTGCGACCGAGATTTCAAAATCCGCAACCTGTTTGAGCCCCGCGATAAGCTCCACCGCATTGGCATAACCGCCCGGATGAGGGCTGTACGCCCCGCCATCAGGCGCATCGCCGCGCAGCGCCACGATATGGCGAATGCCGCTTTCCCAATAATGGCGCGCAACCGCGTTCACTTCATCTTTGGTCGCGTTGACACAGGTGAGGTGCGCGGCGGCTGGAATCCTGGTTTCGTTCTGCACCCGCACAACTTCCGCATGGGTGCGTTCGCGGGTGGTGCCCCCTGCGCCGTAAGTCACCGACACAAAACGCGGGCCGAGAGGCTGCAGCGTTGCAACGCTCTCTTGCAGGGTCTGAGCCATCTTCTCCGTCTTGGGCGGAAAGAACTCGAAGCTGATGTCGATATCTCCGGGAAGGTCGGAGAACAGCGGGCTATCAAGCGCGGTGCGCGCTTCATGCATTTGGTTGAGGGACGGGACAGAGGTCATGGGTTTGTGCTTTTTTGAAAGGGGATATTTGGCGTAGGATCGGTGGCAGCGTCCTGCCGCTTTCCAATCCAGATTTTTACGATCAGTTCCCCGCCATCCATCGCGTATGGCTTAGCCGGGATGAAACCTGCATTGCGCAAAAGCGCGTGCATCTGTTCATCGGAAAAGCCGAGGCGCGCATGCTGATGCCGGTCGCGTAAGTATTCGCGGTCGTGGGCGGCAAAATCGACAATCGCAATGCGCGCGCCCGAATTCGCCACCCGCGCCGCTTCTGAAAGCGCAATGGCAGGGTCCTGCGCAAAGTGGAGCACTTGATGCAAAAGGACCGTGTCAAAGCTCGCATCAGGAAAGGGTAGGCTTGCAAAATCCCCTTGTACCAGATCGACTTTGCCAGCTGGCAGATGCTGCAATTTGGCTCTCGCAAAACGCAGCATTTCGACGTTCTTATCCAGCGCTGCAATCCGCTGTGCATGGTCTGCGAAAAGCTCAGCCATACGGCCTGTGCCAGTGCCAATATCGAGAACCGCGCCAAGCGGTGCATCGCCAAGCGCGGCTAGCAATTGCTCTTCAACCTGCGCATCGGGCGTGTGCATCGCGCGCAATTCGTCCCATTCGCTGGCGTGCTGCGCGAAATACTCTTCGGCATTGGCCTCGCGCAATTGGCGGATCGCGGCAAGTTTGCGGCGATCATCGGCGCAGGTTTTTGCAAAATCCGCATTCTCCGCCTCAGCCACGGCGAGCAAATGGCCCAGCGCCGAATGAACTGGACCGCCACCCACATCAGCCCCATCACCGCTCACCGCACGCAGGAAAACCCAGCTTCCCTCGCGCCTGCGTTCAGCAAGACCTGCATCGCACAAGATGCCAACATGGCGCGACACACGCGGCTGGCTTTGCCCCAGCACAGCGGCAAGCTCGCCCACCGCCAGCTCCATTGTCGATAGGAGCCGGGCAATGCGCAGCCTTGTGGGGTCCGCCAGGGCCTTGAAAATTGCGTCGATGACCATTGTGAGAGTATCATATAAAGATATTTTTATATGTGTAAACGCGCTCTAGGGGGAGGCCTTTATTGCGCGTTGCAAAGCAAATGTTTTGCACAAGTTGCCAAAGTCGATAGTGCCTTGGAACCAAACCACTTTGGAGACATCCGCTTGAAACTCGGCTGCTGCTATTTCCCTGAACATTGGCCCGAGGAAATGTGGGCTGACGACGCGAGGCGGATGCGCGAGATGGGCTTGTCGCTCGTGCGCATTGGCGAATTTGCATGGAGCCGGATTGAACCTGAACCGGGGCGGTTTGACTGGGGCTGGCTTGACCGCGCGATTGAAACATTGGCGGATGCTGGCCTCACCATCATGCTATGCACGCCGACCGCGACCCCGCCCAAATGGCTGGTCGATTCTATGCCTGATATGGTCGCGATTGATGAACAGGGACGCCCGCGCGGCTTTGGTTCGCGGCGGCATTATTGTTTCTCGCATCAAGGATACCGTGAGCAATCGCGGCGGATCACGCGGGCGCTGGCGGAGCGCTATGGCGAGCACCGCGCCATCACCGCGTGGCAGACCGATAACGAATATGGCTGCCATGATACGGTGCTGAGCTTTTCGGATGCGGCGGCTGAGGCCTTTCGTGCTTGGTGTGCGGCGCGATATGGCACGGTGGAGGCGCTGAACACGGCATGGGGCAATGTCTTCTGGTCGATGGAATATCGCTCATTTGCAGAGATTGACCCGCCGCATCTGACCGTGACCGAGGCGAACCCCTCCCACTGGCTCGATTACCGCCGCTTTGCCTCTGATCAGGTGGTGAGTTTTAATGCAGCGCAGGTGGCGATCTTGCGCGACTTGTCACCCGGAAGGGATGTGACCCACAACTTCATGGGCTTCTTCACCGAATTCGATCACCACGATGTTGGGCGCGATCTCGATGTGGCGACTTGGGATAGCTATCCGCTTGGGTTTTTGGAGCAGTTCTGGTTCTCCGAAGAGGAGAAAACCGCCTATCTGCGCCAAGGTCACCCCGATATCGCTGCCTTCCACCACGACCTTTATCGGGGGTGCTCCGATGGCCGTTGGGGGATCATTGAGCAGCAGCCAGGGCCCGTAAACTGGGCACGGTTTAATCCTGCCCCGCTTGATGGAATGGTCGCGCTGTGGACGCTCGAGGCGATGGCGCATGGGGCGGAGTTTGTGAGCTATTTCCGGTGGCGGCAGGCGCCTTTTGCGCAAGAGCAAATGCACGCAGGGTTGCTGCGGCCCGATAGCGCAGATGCACCCGCCGCCGATGAAGCGCGGATGGTAGCCGATGTTATTGGTGAGATCGGCCCGCAAGAAATCGCCAAGGCCAAGGTCGCGCTGGTGTTCTCCTATGATGCGGCATGGGTGTACGGCATTCAGCCACAAGGCCAGAGCTTCCGCTATCTGGAGCTCGTCTATGAGTGGTATTCGGCGCTGAGGCGGCGCGGATTGGACGTCGATATCGTGTCGGTAGATGCGGCGCTGGATGGCTATAGCGCGGTGTTTGTGCCCACTTTGCCAAACATCTCTCCCGCTTGGATCAAGGATATCGAGGAGCTCACCTGTCCTATCCTTATCGGTCCGCGTTCCGGCAGCAAAACACACAATCTTACCATCCCCGAAGGCCTCGCGCCGGGGGAATTGCGCAAGCTCGTGCCAATTACCGTCACGCGGGTCGAGAGCCTTCGTGATGGTGTGGTGGGCGAAGGTGACGGCTGGACCATCAGCCGCTGGATCGAAGAGGTCGAAACGGACCTGTCGCCCGAGTTAGCGTTGAAAGACGGACGGGGCGTGGTCTTTGCGCGAGACAACATCCGCTATTGCGCGGCATGGCCAGATCGCAGTCTCTTGGACTTGCTGGTTGAGAGGATTGCGGGCGAGGCGGGACTCGATCTGATGGACTTACCCGAGGGCATCCGCATCCGCCGCACAGCGAGCCATATCTTCGCCTTCAACTATGCCGCCCACGACATTGACGTGAGCGCACTTGGCCTTGGCGAACCCGTGGTGGGCTCAGCGCACATGGCACCTGCCGCAACGGTAATCTGGACAATTCTCTAAACCCCGCCCAAGGCTCCTCCGCATGAGTGAGACACGTAAGTACGCGATTATCGGCTGCGGCATGATGGGCCGCGAGCATATGGCGAATCTGGCGCTGGTGCCCGGCGCTGAGCTGGCCGCGATTGCGGACCCGGACGAAGGGTCGCGCATAAAGGCGATGGCCAAGGCGGCGCAGCTTGGCCAAAGCCCAGAAATGTTCCCGGACACGGCCAAAATGCTAAGCCAAGCCAAGCCCGATGCGGTCATCATCGCCTCACCCAATTTCACCCATTTCGATGTGGTAAAGCCGGTGATGGAGGCAGGGATCGCGGTGCTTTTGGAAAAGCCGATGTGCACAGAGCCCGCCGATGCTTTGGCCTTGGCGAAGGCTGTCAAAGACTACGACAATCTGTTCTGGGTCGGCCTCGAATATCGCTATATGCCGCCGGTCACGCGTTTCGTTGAGCGCGTTCACGCTGGCGAGGCCGGTGACATCAAGATGCTGGCCATTCGCGAACACCGTTTTCCCTTTCTAGAGAAAGTCGGCGACTGGAACCGGTTCAACCGCAACACCGGCGGCACTCTGGTGGAAAAATGCTGCCATTTCTTCGATCTCATGCGCCATATCCTGCGCGATGAGCCGGTGCGCGTCTTTGCCAGCGGCGCGGCAGATGTGAACCACCTTGATGAGCGGTATGATGGTGAGACGCCCGACATCATCGACAACGCCTTTGTGATGCTCGACTTTGCAGGCGGCGCGCGTGCTGTGCTTGACCTGTGCATGTTCGCCGAAGGGTCAAAGGAGCAGGAAGAGATCAGCGCCGTTGGACCCAAGGGAAAGCTCGAGGTGAAGCTTCCCGGGGGCATTGTCACATGGTCCCCGCGTGACAAATCCGGGCCGTTCAAGGAGCATATTGACGTGCCGCCAGAGGCTTTGGCCGCAGGCGATCACCACGGCGCGACCTATTACCAACAGCGCAACTTTCACGAAGCCTTGGTAAAGGGCACACCGCCCCTTATCACGGCGCGCGATGGCTATCGCTCGGTTGTAATCGGTGCCGCCGCACAAGAGAGCATCGCCACCGGACAACCGGTCGAAATCAAATACGAGGACTAACACTTGCTCAGCACCATGCCCCCGGTCGGTTTCGGCCTCTGGAAAATCCCGAAGGAAGACACCGCCAACGCCGTCGTTGAAGCGATCCGCGCAGGATATCGCCATTTCGACAGCGCCGCCGACTATGGCAATGAGGCAGAGAGCGGCGAAGGGTTCGCCCGCGCAATTACCGAGGGCCTAGTGACCCGCGAAGAGCTTTGGATCACCTCCAAACTCTGGAACACCTTCCACAGCGCAGAGCATGTCGAGGAAGCCTGCCGCAAGACGCTTGCCGACCTGCAAGTCGATTGCCTTGACCTCTACCTCATCCATTTCCCCATCGCGCTGGAATACGTGCCGATTGAGGAACGCTATCCGCCAGAATGGCTGTTCAATCCCGATGCCGCCGAGCCCGAGATGCGCCCAGCCAAAGTGCCGCTCCACCAGACGTGGCACGCGATGGAGGCGCTGGTCGAGAAAGGCCTCGCGGGCCGTATCGGCGTTTGCAATTACAACACGGGCCTCATCCACGATCTGATGAGCTATGCGAGCGTGAAGCCCAGCCATTTGCAGATTGAGAGCCACCCATACTTGACGCAGGAGAAGCTGATCCGCTGCGCCAAGGGTTACGGCATTGATGTGACTGCGTTCTCGCCCTTGGGTGCGCAGAGTTATTTTGAACTTGGCATGGCCGATGCGGGCGAAAGCTTGCTTGGCGCAGCGCCGGTTATGGTTGCGGCGCAGGCCCATGGGAAGACGCCAGCGCAAGTGCTCCTCAAATGGGGTGTGCAGCGGGGCACTTCGATCATTCCCAAAACCACCAAGCCTGAGCGGATGCGCGAGAACCTTGCCATCGACGACTTCGAGCTTTCGGCGGTCGAAATGGCCGCGATCAGCGCTCTTAACCAGGACCGGCGCTTTAACGATCCCGGGGTCTTTGCCGAAGCTGCGTTTGGAAGGTTTCACCCGATCTATGACTAAGAGACACGTGCCAGAGTTTCCCGGCGTCATACCTGGTGGCGGCGATCTCGCCGCGTTCTTGAGCGCCAACAAGGCCGCCGTCGATGCCGCACTGGCAGACGCTGGGGCATTGCTCTTCCGCGGGTTTGATGTGCCCGATCCGCTCGCCTTCGATGCCGCAATTGAGGCTCATGGCCAGACGGGCTTCACCTATGAGGACTCGCTTTCAAACGCTGTGCGCACCAATGTGACGCCGCGCGTCTTCACCGCCAATGAAGCGCCGCCCACGACCGAGATATTCCTCCACCATGAGATGGCGCAAACGCCGCTCTATCCTTCCAAGCTGTTCTTCTATTGCCAGATTGCCCCCGGTTCAGGCGGCGCGACCCCGCTGTGCCGGTCTGATTGGGTGCTGGAGCGGTTGGCGCAACAAGCCCCCGGTTTCGTCGCACGGCTTGAAGCCGAAGGTGTGCGCTACACCAATGTGATGCCCGGCGATGATGATCCCGCCTCTGGGCAAGGGCGATCATGGCGCTCTACTCTAAGCGTTGCCGACCAGAACAAAGCCGAAGCCCGGCTCAATGAACTGGGCTATTCTTGGGAGTGGTTGGAGGACGGATCGCTTCGCGCAACTACCCCTGCCCTGCCCGCTGTGCGAACGCTTGCCGATGGCCGCAAGACCTTCTTCAACCAGTTGATCGCCGCCTTCAGGGGCTGGGCCGATGCCCGCAATGATCCCAACAAAGCGATCACATTTGGCGGGATCGATGGCAGGGGCGAGGCAATCACTGCGGCTGACATGGGTCCTGCCGTCGCTATTGCAGATGAACTGACCCACGATCTTCAATGGCAAGCAGGCGATGTGGCCTTGATCGACAATTTCACCGTCATGCATGGCCGCCGCCCATATGAAGGCAAGCGCAGAGTGCTCGCCAGCCTGATTGCATAGCGTTTCAGAAACGCGACCGCGTAACCGCTCCATCACGCGCCCTTGTGGCGCTACCACCGGTTAAGTTACGCACATTGCCAAAGCATCTGAGGTGAGGAGCGTCATACAAGCGAAGTTCTTTGCAAGCAGGTTTACTGGTCCTCAAATTACTGGACCTCAATTTAACGGACCTCAGTTTACTGGGGCTAACTTTTGTCATCTCAAACCCTATCGGTTCAGTTTATTACCGCCGTTTCTATTCTAGCATCTATTCATGATTTGAAGTTTCACTTGGGCGCATCTTGTCTTCGCCCCGGCGCATTGCAGCCCACCAAATCCCGACATTGACCGCCAAAAGCCCCGCGATCAGCCACCCGAACACCGCGCCTACCCCAGAAACGCTTGCCACACCAAGGGGTGAAAAGAGCAAGTAGGTTGCCACAACACAGCTAAAAAGCGTCACCGCCAATGGCTTTGCAAACTTCCACGGCATCATGTCGACCTTCGCATTGGGTGTGAATTGCCAGCCTTGCGCGCGCGGACACAGAGCCCCGCACGCAAGCATAATGCCGACCTCGACCACGAACAAAACGCCGTATTGGTGGATGAAGTGCAAGCTCACCTCTTCCTCGAAGACGAATGTCAAAAGCGCATAAGCCGTGATGTGAAAGACGATTACGATCTTTGCGCCCAAGGCCGGCACTCGCGTAGTGAAAAGGCCGACCATCACGATCACGATTGTGGGGATGTTGTAAAAACCGGTGAACTTGCGGATCAGTTGGAACAGCCCCTCTGGTGCCTGCGACAAATATGGGGCGATCCCGAATGAAAGCAGCGCGATGACAACGCTTGCGACCTTTGCAATGCGGACCAGATCGGCATCGCTCACCTCGCCTTTGCCTGCGCGCTGTTTGGCAGGGGCATAGACATCAAGCGCAAACAGCGTCGCTGCTGAATTCAGGAGCGAGTTAAACGAACTGAGCACCGCGCCCAGCAGCACCGCGAGGAAGAACCCGCTCATCCATAACGGCAAGACATCGCGGATGAGGCGCGGGTAAGCCTCATCAATGGCCCCAAGATTTGGCCCATACAGATGGAATGCGATCACGCCGGGGATCATCATCATAAAGGGCACAAGCACCTTGAAGAAGCCAGAGAGCAGCACACCCTTTTGCCCCTCAGCAAGCGACTTTGCCCCCAGGGTGCGCTGGATCACATATTGGTTGGTGCACCAGTAAAACAGGTTCGCAAACACCATGCCGGTGAAGATCGTGCCAAACGGCGTGGGGTCATCCCTTCCCCCGATGGCGTTGAGCTTTTCGGTATGTTCGCTGCCCAAGGTCGCAAGGCCAGCGCCAAAGCTGCCGTCCCCCAATGCGATCAGCCCGAAAACCGGTACCAAGATCCCGATGATAAGCAGGCCCACGCCGTTCAATGTGTCCGACACCGCAACCGCACGCAGCCCGCCGAATATCGCGTAAACCGATCCGATTACACCGATAACGATCACCATCATCACCAATGATGAGAAATCATCCAGACCCGTCAGCGCTGGCACGTCGAAGAACGCGATCACTGCAAGCGATCCGGCGTACAAAACGCTTGGGATCGTCACGAGGCCATACCCCAGCATAAACAGGAGCACCGACATAGAGCGCACCGTCGGATCGAACCGGTCGTTCAAGAACTGCGGAAGGGTGGTGAAGGCTCCCGCAAGATATTTGGGGAGGAATATCAGAGCCATCGCGATGGTCGCAACCGCCGCTGTTACTTCCCATCCCATGCTCGACATATTGAACCCGTAAGCCGACCCGTTAAGCCCGATCAATTGTTCTGCCGACAAATTGGTCAGCAAAAGCGAGCCTGCGATAAAGGTCGCGCCAAGTCCGCGTCCTGCGAGGAAATACCCGTCCTTTGTGTCCGCTACACCGCGCGTTTTCAGCCAGCTTATCCAGCCGACCAGTGCCATAAAGAATACGCAGGAAACCCCTGTGAATAGAAGGTTTGCCCCCGTCATGGCGCAGCCCGTTTGTCAGCGGGATTGTGCAACACCGATGTGCACAGCAATGAAATAATCCTCTTCCCGGTTTTGCCCACAAAATCTGAGGCTTGAGGGGGAAAAAGGTGTTTCAAGTGTCAACTTTCAATCTGTAACGCCATGCGCAATCATTGAGCCATCCGCGCCCAATCTTGCAAACCCGAGCCTTACCGCCAAATCGCTGCGTAGGAAATGCGAGCCCCCCCCCGCCTTGCAATCGCCATTCCCAATCTGTGGTCAATTGGTTTTGCCCAAAAGCCGGGCGTAGTGATCTGCCAAGGTGTCGCTGCCAAATTCGGGGGTTGCATCGGCGTCATATGCGCGTCTCTCATCGTCCCAGACAAGCATGCTTTGCGTTGCGTAATATTCTGCAATCCGGGCATATTCCGCCTTTTCGGCCAGCCAGTCGGAGGCCCATGCGCCCAGCGAAAAGACCCCGCCAAACAGGCTGAACAAACCCACGGGAACGCGGCGAAATCTGGGCTCTCTGCCTGCCGCTTCGAACAGGATCTCACCTTGACGTTTTAGCGTGATCGCAGGGCCCGGCCCGCCGATGGGAAGGGTCGCACCATACGCTTTGGGATCATCCGCCTGCGCCACAATAAACCGCGCCAGATCAGCATCGCTGATCGGCTTGCACGCGGTCAGCTCACCATCGCCAAACAGGAAGAACGGTTTGCCTTCTCGCACCCGCTCCACTTGCCCTGAAAGCGATTTGAAGAACGCTGTGGGACGCACAATCGTGTGTTCAATCGGTGCATCGGTCAGCGCCGCTTCAAAAGCCAGTTTGGCGCGCTGAAAGGCGAGCCTTGGGCGCTGCACACAAATGGCAGAGAGCAAGATGAAATGCTGCGTGCGGGCAGCTTGCGCGCCCAATAATAGGTTGAGATTGGCGTCAAGATCAATGGCTTTTGCATCCTTGGGCGAGCCACTGCGCGAGGCAATGCAAGAGATCACGGTGTCTGGCACGGCCTCCTTAAAGACGCGCGCCAGGGCATCTGGATCGGACACATCGACTGTCGTGACCTGCGCACCTTCAAGTTCCGGCAATTGCGCAGCCGCCTCGCTGCGCACGAGGGCCGTCACATCATATCCGCGCGACACGCATTCACGCACTACAGCGCGGCCAATCGTGCCGCTTGCCCCTGCAACCGCGATGCTCTTGCGCGCTATGGTGGTGGTCGTGATGCTCACCCCGCTACCTCTAACAGCGCGGTTCGAGCCGTCAATTTGGCAAGGGTCAGGCAGTGAGCCTGCGGGAGCGCATCACTGCTCTAGAAGAAAGCGAAAACGTCGACACCGTTGCAGATGTCAGTGCCCTCAGTGAAGGGGCGCAAACAGATTTTTTTGGCAGTCATCCGAATGGTGTCAACATACCTCTCGGCAATCCCGAAGACGCTTCCAATGGCGTCGGAACAGATTCCTTAACTGTTATCGATTTCAGTTCTCGACCCCAAAGAACTGAACAGGGGTTCCGAGGCAATGATCGTTCGGTTGAAATTACGAGGGATGAGCAGTTGGTTCACGAGTTAGGAGATCATGCATATAAGACCGATAACGGAACATTAGAAGGGACACACAATGCGCGAGAAAGAGCGGCTCGGAAGTTCACTAGGCGTTATGCTAGCAAAAAGAAAAGACAGTAGGGCCTCGATATGAAAGTCAGTACGCTTATCATTTTTGTTTTATTGGCTTTTCTCGCATCATGTCACGATATGCGCGGACCACGCACAGCACAGGCGAGCCCCTACGAGGTCTGCCCCAAAATCATTGCGCTCGATAGTCTTCGAGATTGGCGCCAAGAAAATGGAGTCGGCTTTTTGCAGAAGCATGCTGGTTTTGCCGTCGGTGGCGTGCCCTCCGAAATAGTGGAGAATGCGCAGTGTATTGCTGAAACTATCAATCCCTTAGGAGTATACCGAACCGTCGAAAATGTGCTGGACGATCTCAGTTTTGGAAATTATTCCTTGAAGAGATCTTTTTCATCAGAATCTTCATATCTGATCGAATTCCAAGCTGCGGGCTATCAGGTAAAGACCTTGGTTTTTTTGATAAACCGGTCAGACAATAGAGTGTCGGATAACTTTGTTCATATTGCCCAATCTAGCTCTAAGCGAAGGCCGAGGTAGATTTATTCGAGGCTCCTAATTCTGTGTCGCTCAGTTTTTATGCTGCAATACGAGATAGACCTGCTGATGAGCCTTCGCTGCATAAGCAAGAAACCCTTTCGTCTTGGCGCATCCTTGACAGAGTCCCGGTCTGCTTTACCTCAAGGCCTTCCCACAGCTCTTTCTCCAGTACATCCACAAGCAAGCCGTTCAACCGGTTCTCCCAATGAGAAATCAGTCATTGATCAGATGGGTATTGGGAATTAGCAAGTCTCCTAAGCACCTCTGTCTGCTTAGGTTCTGATCGAAGATCCTCCACCCACTAACTCCCGCCGCAAGGGCGCACCAGAATAAGGATCATACTCCGGAAGCGGCAGCTCTGGCCTTGTGGGCTCCGTCGCCACACTCTCGGCTTGGTAAACCACACGCAGCGAAGGCTCTTCCCCCTGCCACATCAGAAAAGAGGCAATCAGAGGCGCGCGCTAAACGTCTTTGGGCACCACAAAGCACCCCAGCGCCGCAAACCCCACCAACGGCCCCTGCAATGGCGACGCACCACTCGGCCCCTGCAAAAATCGACCAATGACGCAGGCCAATGATCGCCCACCTGTTTCCAGACGCGCCCTTACTTCCAGGTTTCGATCAGCTTGTCATACTCGATGGTGATCGGCGCGGGGTCTTCATCGGCAAGCTTGGGCTTGGGCGAACCCGGTTGATTGAGCCAATATTCAGCGGTCCGCGCTTCGTTAAGCTTCGGCCCCAAATCCCCTTGCAAGCCAGAACGTTCGAGCCGCTCCAACACGCGCTCTTGCTGTTCGCACAGTGCATCCAGTGCCGCTTGCGCAGACTTGGTGCCGGACGAGGCATCGCCGATGTTCTGCCACCACAATTGCGCAAGGCGCGGATAGTCGGGAACATTGGTGCCGGTTGGCGACCAGCGGGTGCGGTCAGGTGAGCGGTAAAACTCGACCAGCCCGCCAAGCTTTGGCGCGCGCTGCGTAAAACTATCATGCTGAATGGTGGATTCGCGGATGAAGGTGAGGCCGACGTGAGCCTTCTTCACGTCCACCGTTTTGGAAGTCACGAACTGCGCATAAAGCCATGCTGCCTTGGCGCGGTCGGTGGGGGTTGATTTCATCAGTGTCCACGACCCTGCGTCCTGATAACCGACCTTCATCCCCTCTTCCCAATAGGCGCCATGCGGGCTTGGCGCCATGCGCCAGCGCGGGGTGCCATCGTCATAAAGAACCGCTGAGGCCTCTTCACCAACCATGTTCGCGGTGAAAGTGGTGTACCAGAAAATCTGCTGCGCAATCGCGCCTTGGGCGGGTACGGGACCGGCCTCTGAAAAGGTCATGCCAGCAGCGGACGGTGGCGAATATTCCTTGAGCCATTTGGAATATTTCTCAAGCGCGTAAACGGCAGCGGGCGAGTTGGTCGCCCCGCCCCTTACCACGCAAGAACCCACCGGCTGCGAGGCATCGTTGACGCGAATGCCCCATTCATCGACCGGCAGGCCATTGGGTTCACCCACGGACCCCATCCCCGCCATCGACATCCACGCATCGGTGAAACGCCAGCCAAGCGAGGGGTCTTTCTTGCCGTAATCCATCGAGCCGTAAACGGTCTGCCCGTCGATCTCTCGGCCCGTGAAGAACTCCGCGATATCCTCGTAAGCTGACCAATTGACGGGAACGCCAAGGTCATAGCCATAGGCCGCCTTGAAGTCGGCCTTGATCGCAGGATCGGTGAACCAATCGTAGCGGAACCAGTAAAGGTTCGCGAATTGCTGATCCGGGAGTTGGTAAAGCTTGCCATCGGGGCCGGTGGTGAAATCGGTGCCGATGAAATCGGGAAGGTCGAGCGTGGGGCTTGTCACATCGCCGCCTTCGCCTGCCATCCAATCGGTCAGATTGCGCACCTGTTGGTAACGCCAGTGGGTGCCGATAAGGTCGCTATCATTGACGTATGCGTCGTAGATATTCTCATCCGACTGCATCTGCGTTTGCAGCTTTTCAACGACGTCCCCTTCGCCGATCAGGTCGTGCGTGACCTTGATCCCTGTGATGGCGGAGAAAGCGGGAGCGAGCACTTTGCTCTCATACTCGTGGGTCGCGATGGTTTCCGAGACGACAGAGATTTCCATGCCCTGATAAGGCTGGCTTGCGTCCATGAACCATTGGATTTCGGCCATCTGCTCTTCGCGGGAAAGCGCGGACATATCGCCGATTTCATTGTCGAGAAAAGTGCTTGCGGCTGCTTTACGCTCTTCCTCGCTCAGGACCACGAAGTCCGATCCCGCCTCATCCGAACAGGCGGCGACAATAAGGCTCGCAGCGAGCACAATGGCAATTCTCATCTCTCTCATCCCGTATGATTTTGTGTTTTGAAGGTCATACCCAGCGGAAGGTGGCAAAGGCAAACACTGCGCATATTCCGAGCGCAAAGGTTTGCGGTAAATCGGTGAGCCCGATCCATGCCAAGTTGATAAAGGCGCTGCCCAAAAGGGTCAGGAACAAGCGGTCGCCGCGCGCTGTTTCAATGCCGAGAACGCCGACGCGCGGGGTGCTGGGGCGCTTTATTGCAAGCACACTCATCACGGCGAGCGCGGTGGCGATGCTCGCGAAGAAAAGCGCCGTCGGAAGTGTCCAGGCCATCCAGTCCATTATACGCGCCCCATTATACGCGCCCCATTATACGCGCCCCAGGGCAAAGCCCTTGGCGATATAGCCCCGGACGAAATAGATCACGATTGCGCCCGGAATGATCGTCAGCACTCCCGCAGCGGCGAGCACGCCCCAATCAAGGCCAGAGGCCGACACGGTGCGCGTCATAATCGCGGTGATAGGCTTTGCATCGACACTGGTGAGGGTCCGGCTCAAGAGCAGTTCAACCCAACTGAACATAAAACAGAAGAACGCCGCCACGCCGATGCCGGGGCCGATCATGGGAATGAAAATGCGGGTGAAGAAGCGCGGGAAGCTGTAACCGTCGATGAAAGCGGTTTCGTCAATCTCGCGCGGGACGCCCCGCATAAATCCTTCCAAAATCCACACCGCCAGCGGCACGTTGAACAGGCAATGGGCAAGCGCCACCGCGATATGTGTGTCGAACAGATTGACGGATGAATAGAGCTGGAAAAACGGGAGGGCGAAAACCGCTGGCGGTGCCATGCGATTGGTCAGCAGCCAGAAGAACAGATGGTTGTCACCCATAAAGCGATAGCGGCTGAACGCGTAGGCAGCGGGCAGCGCCACACATAGCGAGATCACCGTGTTCATCGCGACGTAAATGAAGCTGTTCACAAAGCCCATATACCAGGACGGATCGGTCAGGATCGTGCGGTAATTGCCCAGCGTAAAGTCCTGCGGCCACAGCGTAAACGCGCCCAAAATCTCCGAATTGGGCTTGAAGCTCATGATGACCAGCCAATAGATCGGCAGCAGCAGGAACAATAGGTAAGCGAGCATGATGAGCGATGGCAGGGGGCGTTTTGTCACTGGCCCGCCTCCGCTTTATCGCTCGCGATCATCACCGTGTAAAAGACGTAGGATACGAGCAAGATCACAAGGAAATACATCAGCGAAAACGCTGCCGCTGGCCCCAGATCAAACTGGCCCAAGGCCATCTTCACAAGGTCGATCGAGAGGAACGTCGTCGCATTGCCCGGCCCTCCTCCGGTGAGCACGAATGGTTCGGTATAGATCATGAAACTGTCCATAAATCGCAGCAGCACCGCGATGATCAGAACACCGCGCATTTTGGGGAGTTCGATGAAACGAAACACGCTCCACCGGCTCGCCTGGTCGATCTCGGCGGCTTGATAATAGGCAGAGGGGATGGAGCGCACGCCTGCGTAACACAGCAGTGAGACAAGCGAAGTCCAGTGCCACACATCCATCGCCACAACCGTGACCCACGCATCCACAGCGTCCTGCGTATAGTTGTAGGAGAAGCCCAAATCGGTGACCACGCGCCCCAAAAGTCCAATGTCTGAGCGGGCGAACACTTGCCAGATCATGCCAACCACATTGTACGGAATAAGCAGCGGCAATGCGATCAGCACCAGACAAAGCGAGGCAAGCCAGCCTTTTTTGGGCATGGCAAGCGCGACCAGAATGCCCAGCGGGATCTCTATCAAAAGGATGATCGAAGAAAACATCAATTGCCGGCCAAGCGCATCCCACAAGCGCTCTGAACGCAAGAGTTCGCGGTACCATTCAAGGCCCACCCAGAAGAATTCATTCCCGCCAAAACTGTCCTGAAACGAGTAATTCACGACCGTCATCATCGGGATAATCGACGAGAAAGCGACCAGGATGAGCACCGGCAGGACCAGGAACCATGCGCGTTGATTGGTGGTCTTTTCCATCACTCGGCTCCCTTTGGCTCTACCCGCCAGCCGTCTTGAAAAACGCTGATCTTTGCGGGCTCTATCGCGAGCCTTGTCATGCCCGCATCAATCGCTTCACTTGCGTCCATTACGATGTTGACCTCAGCGCCAAAGACGTTGCCATTCACGAACTTCTGACGCCCTGCATCCTGGATGCGGTTGATCTCGAGCGGAAGCCCATTGCTGCTTGTCAGCTTCACAAATTCAGGCCGAATGCCGATTTCAACAGCGCCTTCCAAGCTGCCATAACTTTTCCCAAGATCGACCCTCTCGCCCCCTATGCTCGCAAATGCGCCATCAATCGTGGCGGGCAGAAAATTCATCCCCGGCGAGCCGATGAAATACCCTACAAAGCGGTGAGCAGGCGTCTCAAACAGCTCTTGCGGAGTGCCGATCTGAAGCACGCGGCCCTCGTTCATCACGACCACTTTATCAGCGAAGGTCAATGCTTCGGTCTGGTCGTGGGTCACATAGACCATGGTGTGGCCAAATTCGCGGTGGAGCGCCTTCAATTGCGTCCTCAATTCCCACTTCAGATGGGGATCGATCACGGTGAGAGGTTCATCAAACAGGATCGCGTTCACATCATCGCGTACCATTCCGCGCCCGAGCGAGATTTTCTGCTTTAAGTCCGCGCCAAGCCCTTGCGCTTTCTTGCCGAGCAGCGGGGTCAGGCCAATCATGTCTGCGATACGATCGACGCGCGCGGCGATTATGCCCGCATCCACCCCGCGATTGCGCAAGGGAAAGGCCAGGTTTTCACGCACGCTCATCGTGTCATAAACAACGGGAAACTGGAAAACCTGCGCGATGTTGCGCTCTGCCGTTGGTGCCGCTGTCACATCACGCTCATCAAACAGCACGCGCCCGCGCGTCGGGGTGAGCAGGCCCGACATGATGTTGAGCAGCGTAGTCTTGCCGCAACCACTGGGTCCAAGCAGGGCATAGGCCTCCCCATCGCCCCATTTAAGGTTCACCTCTTTGAGCGCAAAATCGGCCTCGCCTTGCGGGTTTGGGGCATAGCTGTGTGCCAGGTTTTGAAGCGTGATCGAGGCCAATTTTAAACCCCTGCCCCGGCAGCCTCACGCTGCGGTGCGCGCGCGAGTTTGCCGTTTGTGTCGAAGTAGAAAATGCGGGCCGGATCAAGGCTGATGTGCAAATCAGAACCCGGCGCCAAGACCTGCGGCCCGCGCACCAAAGCGGTCCAGCGGTCCCCCTGAACATCGAGATGGAGGAATGTTTCTGACCCGGTAAGCTCGGTCGAATTGACCTTGGCGGCAAAGGTGAGATCACCCGCCACGCCCTCTCCCAAAGCGATGTCATGCGCGCGAAAGCCAGCGCGGTATTCGCCATCAGCCAGATCAGCCAGATCAGCAGGGCCAGCGTCAACTCGCGCCAACTGGCCACCGGGAAAATGCACCTTTGCGCCGTCCTTACGCACCGTCACAAAATTCATCGGCGGATCGGAATACACCCGCGCTGTAATCTCATCCACCGGCTCACGGTAAACCTGCATTGAAGGACCAAATTGCGTGACCCGCCCTTCCCACAAAGTCGCCGTATTTCCGCCCAGCAGAAGCGCTTCTTCAGGCTCTGTCGTGGCATAGACAAAGATCGCGCCGGAGGCTGCAAACAGGCGCGGAATTTCCACGCGCAGTTCTTCGCGCAGTTTATAGTCGAGATTGGCGAGTGGCTCGTCCATCAAGACAAGCCCGACGTCCTTTGCCAGAGCCCGCGCAATCGCACAGCGTTGCTGCTGACCGCCGGAAATCTCTGCAGGGCGCCGGTCGAGCAGGTCGGTGAGCTTTAACAGCTGCGCCATTTCGCGGACCTTGGCATCGATTTCGCCGCGCGATTTCCCTTGGATTTTCAGCGGCGATGCAATGTTGTCATAAACGCTCATCGCGGGGTAATTGACGAATTGCTGATACACCATGGCGACATCACGGGTTTGAACGCGCGCGCCTGTCACATCGCGCCCTTCCCACAAAATCGCGCCTGTATCGGGTGTATCAAGCCCCGCCATAAGCCGCATCAAGCTGGTCTTACCCGCCGATGTTGGCCCAAGAAGGACATTCATTGTCCCCTTCTCAAGCTCCAGATTGACCGGATGGATATGCGGCTTTCCATCGACGGTTTTTGAAACGTCGTGCAGGCGAAGGGTCATGCGGCAGGCTTTGCAAAAAGACGTCTCAAAAGCTTACCGCCCACGCGCAGCGCGTTTGAATGATGGATGACCGGGCATGATGGCTGCTCCCCTACCAAAGACGTGATCGCCTGCGATGCGAAGGGTACTGCAACACCGATGGTGAGAATGCAACGGCGCGCGGCGGGTTTGCCCCTCGCCTTAGGCTCAGGACCTATTAAACCCGCCTTCGAGGCGCCGGAATGACGAACATATCGGGCGAAAGTGCGCACCGCCGGTATTCCTGCACCTTTACTCCTTGCACAAGGCCATTTTGCTTCAAACCTCGAAGGTGGGATCAATAGGTCCTGAGCCTAGGTCGCGATGCCTTCAGACAGCAGCCTGTTTGCACGGGCAGCGACATCTTCAAGGTCGCTCTTCGCATCGCCCCATACCGCGTATCGAAGGCCGATAAAAACGTTCATGCCCATCAAGGCCCAGGCCTCAACCTCTCCCAGATCCTGACGAAACTCTCCGGCCTCGGCGCCTGATTTCAAGCGCATTTCAATGCGCTGAGCGATCCCTTCGTAATGGGCGCGGTAGCTCGCCGGATCGACGAATTCGGCCTCGTCGATGATGCGGTATATCTCTTTGTGGTCGCGGGCAAATTCGAGGAAGGCGTGCAGTGCTGCGCGCTCAGTTTCCAGCGCATTCATATCGTCATCAAGGGCGGATCGGGCGCTTGATTTCACGTTGTCGCTCATGTCGTTGACAAGAGCCCTGAATAGCGCGTCCTTTGTGTCAAAATAGGTGTAAAACGTGCCCAGCGCCACGCCAGCGCGCCGGGTGATCGAGCTAACCGATGCTTCGTGAAACCCTTTCTCGCCAAACTCAATCGCTGCCACATCCAGCAGCTTGCGCAAAGTGCGGCGCCCGCGCTCTGTACGCGGTGTTTTGGTGTCGCCTGCTTCTGCATTTGCGACCTTTGTCGAACTAACCTTCGGCGCATCCATGAGCTACCCTTTCGCACTTAAGCCTAGGCTGAGATAGGCAGACAAACAAGCATAACTTGAAAGTTGATTCACCTTTCAATAAGGTATATCCCAAATAAAAATGGATCGGAGAGAACCCATGACGATAAAGTCCACTTTCACCAGAGCACTGCTGCTTTCAAGCTCCGCCGCAATCGCTGGAATCGCCGCGCCCGCAATGGCGCAGGACACCGCGCCTTTGAACGAAGAGGCAAGCGATGTGACCCAAGGCAATGGCATTATCGTCACCGCAAGGCGGCGCGAAGAACGGCTGCAAGATGTGCCGCTTTCGATCACAGCCATCTCCGGCGATGATCTGGAACAACAAGGCGTTCTTGAGATCACACAGGTCGCGCAAACTGTGCCCAATATCACCCTTGAGGTGAGCCGTGGCACAAACACCACTCTTACCGCTTTTATTCGCGGGGTCGGGCAACAAGACCCGGTCGCTGGCTTTGAAGCGGGCGTTGGCGTCTATGTCGATGACGTTTATCTCAACCGACCTCAGGCCGCTGTTCTTGATGTTTATGATGTGGACCGGATTGAGGTTTTGCGCGGGCCGCAAGGCACGCTGTATGGCCGCAACACAATTGGCGGCGCGATCAAATATGTGACGGCGAAACTGCCCGATGACCCCGCGCTTTCGGTGCGCGGGACTTTGGGCAATTTTGATCAGGCGGACCTTATCATCACAGGCTCTACCCCAATTACCGACAACCTTAAAATCGGGGCCAGCGGCGCGCGCCTTTCGCGCGGCGGATTTGGTGACAACCTCAACCTTGGCACGGAGAATTATAACAAGGACGTGTGGGCTGCGCGCGGCACGGTTGAATTCGACAATGGCCCCGTATTCGTCCGGCTTTAAGGCGACTATGTCAAAGACAACAGCGAAGCGCGCCAGGGCACGCGGCTTATCCCGGGCCTTTTCAGCGGCGCACCGGTGCTCGACGACGTATTTGACACACGTGCAGGGCTAAACGTGGTGGATCAGGAAGTCGAAGCTTATGGCGGCGCGCTCAACATCGCGATTGAGCTTTCCGATACGATCACGCTTAAATCCATCACCGGTTACCGCGAAGACAAATCAACCACACCGATTGATTTTGACAGCCTTCCAGCAGCCGACCTCGATGTCCCTGCGATCTATGAAAACGATCAATTCAGCCAAGAGTTGCAACTGCTGTATGAAGGTGAGCGATTGTCGGGTGTGTTCGGGGTCTATTACCTCAACGCCAATGCCTTCACTGCTTTTGACGTGGCATTGTTCAACACCGGCGCGTTGATCAATCTGCCCGGCCTGAATGCCCAAACGCTGGGCGATGTAGACACCGAAACTTACAGCGTGTTTGGCGATTTCACTTATGAACTGACTGACACGTTGAGCGTATCGGTGGGCGGTCGTTACACCAATGACAAACGCTCCAGCCGGGTCTTGCGCACCACATTCATCGGCGGTTTTTCAAACCTGTTCGTGCCTAACAGTGCGGCGATCCCGATTGCGGTGACCAGCGATTTTGAAGGAAGCGAGACGTTTGAGGATTTCAATCCGCGAGTCTCCCTCAGCTATCAGCCCAATGCCGATCACAACTTCTATTTCACCTATTCACAAGGCTTTAAAGGCGGCGGCTTTGACCCGCGCGGGCAAACCACGGCTGCACCCGACCTTGATGGCGACGGCGACATCGATTTTGATGATCAGTTCGAATTCCTGCGCTTTGCCCCTGAAACGGTCGACAGCTACGAAATCGGCTGGAAAGCATCGCTGCTCGATAACCGCGTGAACATCTCTTTGGCGGCCTTCCTTGGCCAATATGACGATGTTCAGATTCCGGGATCGGTCGGCCTTGACAGCAATGGCGACGGCGTCAACGACAGCTTCATCGGCATCACATCCAACGCAGCAAGCGCGGATGTGAACGGCTTTGAATTTGAAGGCAGAGCGCTTGTTGGTAAAGACTTCGCAGGCGAAGGCAGCCGGTTTTCAATCAACTGGTCGCTTGGGTATCTGGATGCCGGGTTTGACACCTTCATCGACGCCTTCGGCAATGATGTCGCGGATCAACGGGTGTTCCAGAACACGCCAGACTTCACCGCCCACATGGGCTTTAACCTTGGCCTGCCAGTGGCAGCAGGGATGCTGGATTTCATCGGCCTTGCATCGCTGCGATCGGATGCGAGCCAGTTTGAAACGCCCAACCCCTTCCTTGACCAGGACGGCTTTACCCTTGTCGATGCCAGCATCGTTTACACCGAGGACAGCGGACGGTTTTCCATCGGCGCGCACGCGAAAAACATCTTCGACAAGGAATATATCGTTGCCGGATACAACTTTGTGGCAGGCGGCACGAACGGTGTTCCGTTTGCGCCGACATTGGGCCTCGAAGGGACGCTCACCGGGTTTTATGGTGATCCCCGGCGCTTTTACGTGACGGCTGAATACAACTTCTAGGGTCACACAGTATTAGGGTCAGGACCCATACGACTATCGTGGCATGGCGCGGGGGTGGAGACTGAGTTACTCTCTCGCGCCATGAGCCCTGAACCATGAGCACCGAAATCGCCGAAGTCGCGCAGTTTTTGAAAGGCACCACTGCGTTTCAATCGCTTGGCGATGACGAACGCGCTGCCCTCTCGCGCCGTGTCGAAATCCGCTACGTGCGTGCGGGTGAAGCGATCATTTCAGCGGGCGACCACAACGCGCATCTTTTCCTCGTGCGATCAGGCGCGGTTGAGCTTCGCCTTGCCGGTCAAGAGCTGAGCGCGCGGCTTGAGGCGGGCAGCGCCTTCGCCTACCCTTCCCTGCTTCGTGGAGGGGAAGTTCACAACACAACCTGCGCTTTGGAAGACACGCTCCTTTATGCAATTCCGGCAGAGCAATTCCATGCTCTGCGCGCGACGAATGCCGGGTTCAAAGCCTTCTTTGCGAAGGATGAAACCCGCCGCCTTGCCCATGCAATTGCGCAAAAGCGGGCGGATGCTGATTACAACCTTGACCGGCACGAAGTGGGCAAGCTTATCGGGCGGGCGACGCCTGTCACGTGCGAGCCTGGAGCGACCATTGCAGAAGCTGTCAAACTCATGTGCGATGAGAATGTGAGCACTCTTGCGATAGCTGAGGGCCGCACACTCGCTGGCATTTTCACCGACAAGGACATCCGCGTTCGCGTGGTCGGAGCGCGGCGGTCTGTGGATGACCCGGTCAGCACCGTGATGACGCCAGCCCCTGCAACCCTTTCGATCCACGCAAGCGCATCCGAGGCGATGGCGCTTATGGCGCGCGGAGGGTTCAGGCACGTGCCTTTATGCGATGAAAGCGGATCGCTTGCCGGCATTTTGAGCGCGACCGATATTCTCTCCGCCATTGGCAACAATGCGATTGATACCGGCATGGCAATCGCCAAAGCACGCGATAATGGCGAGCTTGTCGAAGCAGCTCGGCGCATCCCTGAAAGCTTTGTTGCGATGGTAAAGGGCGGTGTTCACGCAGGCCAAGCGATGCGCTTCACCTCTGCCCTTGGCGAAGCGGTCCATCGGCGCGCTGCGCAATTGGCAGAGGGCCGGTTGGGGCCACCGCCGTGCCCTTACGCCTTTGTCGTATTCGGCTCGCTTGCACGTGATGAGCAACTGGTGGGCTCTGATCAGGACAATGGTTTTGTCATTTCGGATGGCGCGGCAACAGCGGACCTTGCCTATTTTGAGGCGCTCGGAACTGAGATTTGCGATCTCTTGCACGAATGCGGCTTTGTCCATTGCAAAGGCGGGATCATGGCAAAAAACCCACAGCAACGCTTGACCGTGTCAGGGTGGCAAGAACGTTATGCCAATTGGATTTCGCGGCCTACGGAGGACGCGATTTTGCGCGCGACGATCTTTTTCGACATGCGATGCGTTCACGGCGATGCGCAATTGTCGGCACACCTGCATGACGAAACCGCGCACCTTGCAAGCCAAAACCCGCTTTTCATCAGCTACCTTGCCCGTGATGCACAACGATCAAAGGTGCCTCTGGGAATTTTCCGCACTCTGGTCCTCGAAAAATCAGAAGACGGTCAGAAAGTCTTTGACGCCAAGGGGCAGGCGATCATGCCAATCGTTGATACTGCCCGGACACAGGCGCTTGCCGCTGGGCTCACCCAGGTGGGTACAATTGACCGTTTGAAAGCGCTTGTGCAAGCGGGCAAGATCAACGCAGACGACGCGCAAAGCCTTGAAGATGCGCTGATCCTTGTGAATGAAATGCGCATCGCACATCAGGCGCGACAGGTGGCACGCGGCATCCAGCCGGATAACAAAATCACCCCTGCGGACCTGTCCTCGCTCGAACGCGATTACCTCAAGGATGCGTTTCGCGTGATCCGTGACGGATTGGATGGCCTGCGCCGGAATTTTGCAGGTGGGATTGCTTGAGATGATCAAGAAGTGGCGGTTTGAACGGGCGCTTGGCGCGCTTCAAAAATCGCCGCATGAGGCATTGCGATCCTTTGCCGCGAGCGATTGGCCTGCGCGCAATATGCCCGCAATTGACGCACCGATGCTGGCGCTTGATTTTGAGCTTGATGGCCTCACCAAGGATGCGCATTTGCTTCAGGCCGGTTGGCTGGAATGTGACGCGCGCAGCATTGCCCTTTCAACCGCTTGCGGCTTTGACATCAAAAGCGATGCAAGGCTGAAGTCCGAGGCCGTCGTCATTCACGGGATTGGTGAACAAAGGGCAGCGGCAGGGCGCGAGCTTGGATATGTCATCGACCAATTGATCGCAGCGCTGTCGGGCAGGGTATTGGTCGCCCACGCTGCAATGATGGAGCGAGACGCATTGAGGCGGGCGGTAAAGACGCTTTATGGCGCGGACCTTCCCATCCGGGCGATTTGTACGCTCACCCTTGAAAGGCGGCTCAATCCCAATTTGGTGGGGGCAGATGCCTATCGCCTTGGCCCTTGCCGGGCGCGCTATGGCTTGCCGCCCTATGCGGCGCATGACGCGTTGACCGATGCAATCGCGGCGGCCGAATTGTTTCAGGCACAGCTTAGCCGGATGCCGCGAGACACCACCTTGTCGCAGCTTGAATGCTAAACTGCCCGCGCGCATGTTTTGCACACCTACGACTAAAGTCTCTCTCCCTCATCACCGCTCACCCACCTAGCCTCCTGGGGAAGGCTCGGGGATTCTCTTGATCGGGCCACACCTTTTGAAAAGGGGAGAGACATGGACGAGACAAGCATGACAGGGATGACGCAGGACACAGCGCCCACTGACGCGGACGAAGAGGTTTCCCAAACAAGCGAAAGCGAAGGGGCATATTGGCGCGAAAACGTCCGCCTTTTGTGCAGCCTTATGGCGATCTGGTTCGCGTGTTCGTTTGGCGCAGGGATCCTTTTCCGGGACTTCCTCGATCAGTTTAATCTTGGCGGTTATCCGCTCGGTTTCTGGTTTGCCCAGCAAGGCTCAATCTACATCTTCATCGCGCTTATCGTCTTCTACGTGGTTCGTATGAAGGCGATTGAGCGCAAATATGATCTCGACGACTAAGGGAGGGTGGACAAATGGAAACGCAAACTCTGATCTATATCTTTGTCGCAGCAAGTTTTGCCCTCTACATCGGCATCGCGATCTGGACGCGGGCTGGCTCGACCAAGGAATTTTATGTCGCAGGCGGCGGGGTTAACCCGGTTGTCAACGGTATGGCCACAGCTGCTGACTGGATGAGCGCGGCAAGCTTTCTTTCAATGGCAGGCCTGATCGCCTTCATGGGCTATGACGCGAGCGTTTACCTGATGGGGTGGACCGGCGGTTTTGTGATGCTTGCCTTGTTGCTGGCGCCATATTTGCGCAAATTTGGCCAGTTCACTGTGCCCGATTTCATCGGCACGCGGTATTATTCCAAAACGGCCCGGGTGGTCGCGGTGGTCTGCCTTATCTTCATAAGCTTCACCTATATCGCAGGGCAGATGCGCGGCGTTGGGATTGTGTTCTCGCAATTCCTTCAAGTCGACATCACCATGGGCGTCATCATCGGCATGGGCATCGTCTTTATCTACGCCGTGATGGGCGGGATGAAGGGCATCACCTATACGCAAGTCGCGCAATATTGCGTTCTGATCTGTGCCTATATGGTGCCTGCCTTCTTCATCAGCTT
This sequence comes from Erythrobacter longus, assembly GCF_000715015.1. Lineage (GTDB taxonomy): Bacteria > Pseudomonadota > Alphaproteobacteria > Sphingomonadales > Sphingomonadaceae > Erythrobacter > Erythrobacter longus. The sequence goes on along the minus strand of NZ_JMIW01000003.1, from coordinate 13,203 downwards.
CATGCTCACCGATAACCCGCTTCCGCAAATGGGGCTGGGGTCTGAACTGAACGATGGATCGGGCGTGTCGGTCTTGCAAAAGCTCGATAATGTGCTGGTTGAGCTTGGGTTCAACCAATACACCGCCGGGTCCAAGAGCATGATCGATATGTTCTGCATCACGATGGCTTTGATGGTTGGCACCGCTGGCCTGCCTCACGTGATTGTGCGCTTCTTCACCGTACCAAAGGCATCGGATGCGCGCAAATCAGCAGGCTGGGCGCTGTTCTTCATCGCGCTTCTTTACACCACGGCCCCGGCTGTTGGCGCGTTTGGGATGTACAACCTTTTAAACAAGGTCGACGATGTCGCCTATTCGGAAGTGGAACCGTTCTTCACCAGCTGGGAAAACGCAGGGCTTTACGCCTTCCAGGACAAGAACGGTGACGGCGTGATGCAATATCGCCCCGGTGCCGCCTTTGAAGGCAAGCCCGAATTTACCGGCGAAACGGGACCTTCTGGTGAAAGGCTTGTGGCCAATACGCCAAACGCAGACAGCGAGAATGAGGTCTATGTCGACCGCGACACGCTGGTTCTTGCCAATCCTGAGATTGCAAACCTTCCCGGTTGGGTGGTTGCCTTGATGGCAGCAGGCGGGCTTGCGGCCGCGCTTTCCACCGCAGCAGGGCTCTTGCTGGTGATTTCCAGCTCGGTCAGCCACGATCTGTTAAAAAGCACTTTTGCGCCCAATATATCGGGCAAGGGAGAGCTGTTTGCAGCGCGCATCGCGGCGACTTGCGCAATCCTTGTGGCAGGGTATCTGGGTATCTATCCTCCGGGATGGGTGGCGCAGGTTGTGGCCTTTGCCTTTGGCCTTGCCGCATCAAGCCTGTTCCCGGCGATCTTCATGGGCATCTTCTTCAAGGGGATGAACAAGGAAGGCGCGATCTCGGGCATGATCTCAGGGCTGGTGTTCACTTTCGGCTACATCTTGTATTTCAAGTTTGTTGCGCCGGATCTGAACTCGGCAGAAAACTGGCTGTTTGGGATTTCACCCGAAGGCATCGGAGTGATCGGTATGCTGATCAACTTCGGGATTGCGATTGCGGTTGCCAGCATGACCAAATCGACCCCAGCGCACATTCGCAAGCTGGTCGATTCCATCCGCGTACCGCGCGGTGCAGGCGACGCGCACGCTCACTGATAGAGCGGGCCATCAGGGTTCCGGCCCAAACCAAAAAGGGCGGCGTTCGAAAAGAGCGCCGCCCTTTTCGTGTGCTGATCCAACCGCTGCCAACAATTGGCCAACCTTGCACTCTGAATAAAACAGCGTAGCATTTCACCGGGAGAGGATTGGGATCATGATGTTTGGGGCAGCCATAGCGGCTGCGACAGCATATCTTGGGTTTTTGTTCTGGCTTGCCCACTGGCAGGACCGCGTAAGCGTTAATGGGAGCGGTGTTGGCCCAAGCGGGGGTCAAGTAGCGGCTTGGCTCAAACGGCGCTCCGGTATTATTTTTGGCCTCAGCCTTGGTGTTTATTGCACCAGTTGGACATTCTTTGGCGGCGTTGGAACAGCGGCGAGCGCGGGGCTCGATTTTTTACCGATCTATCTTGGCCCCATTTTGGTTTTCACCCTTGGATTTGGGCTGGTTCGCAAAATCCTGGCCCAGTCCAAAGCACAGCATTCCACCTCAATCGCTGACTTCCTGTCGGCGCGCTATGGCAAAAGCGCCGGTGTCGCGGCACTGGTGGCGATCATCGCGACCGCCGGGTCCCTGCCCTATATGGCGCTGCAACTGCGATCGGTCGGAACCTCTATGCTTGTGCTTAGCCCTGGTCTGGCGGGCGAGGTTGCGACCAATGAACTGGTGCTGCTCATTACCGGCTTGATGGCATTGTTTGCCATCCTGTTCGGCGCGCGGCGTGCTGATCATCCGGGGCAAAACACAGGGATGGTTCTCACCATTGCGGTGGAATCGGCGGTCAAACTTGTAGCCCTGTTCGCAGTCGCAGCGCTTGCCGTTGTGCTGCTTTCAGGTGCTGGCGATACGGCTCTCGAGGCGGGCCAGGTCTTTGCATGGAGCCAGATTGATGCGCGTTTCTGGACGCTCACTTTAATCGCAGGGTGCGCGGCGCTGTGCCTGCCGCGCCAGTTTCATATGACCTTCATCGAGGCCAGCAGCGAGAGGCCCGATGGGCCGATGCACTGGGCATTCCCGCTATACCTGCTGGCGATTGCCCTTGTCATCATACCCATCGTCCTTGCCGGTTTGAGCGTTCTGCCAAAGGCAACGAACCCCGATATGATCGTGCTGGCGCTGCCACTTTCACAAGGCATGGATGCGCTGGCCTTGTTGGTGTTTATCGGGGGGTTTTCTGCGTCCGCTGGCATGATCGTCGTCGCCAGCGTCGCGCTTTCGACGATGATAACCAATGATCTGATCGCCCCCGTTTTGTTTAAGAGCGAGCTCACCGGACAAGGCGACCGGACACGCATTGCTGAACGCGTGTTGATGACGCGCCGGTTGGTAATCGGTGGCCTTTTGCTGTTTGTGTATCTTTTTTATCTGGGCTTTGGGACGCTTGAAACGCTGGCTGGTCTTGGCACTCTTGCCTTTGCGGCCGCTGCACAGTTCGCGCCGGGCCTTGTTCTTGGCATGATAAGCGAAGCGGGAAACAAGGTGGGCATGATCGCAGGTCTGATGATCGGATTTGTGCTGTGGCTCGTGCTGCTCATCATGCCGCTTGCGCTTGCAACGCCTGCCCCGTTTGCCATCCATGCCGATCCGCTGGTTTCCGGCGTTCTGTTGAGCCTTGGCGCGAACACGCTCACCTATTGGATGGCCTCCTTTCTTTATCCGCCCAGCCTTATTGACGCCTCGCAAGCAGCCGCGTTCGCAGGTACACCAAGTCCGGGGTCAAAACCGCGTCTTGCCACCAACAAAACCGTTGCGGACATCCGCTTGCTTCTTGCCCAATTTGTCGGACAACGCCGGGCCAATGACGCCATATTGGCGATGCCGGGAGAGCATCTGGACAATCACCTTGCCGACCAGGCCATGATCGAAATGGCAGAGCGAACCATTTCCGGCGTCATCGGCAGCTCGTCTGCGCGTATGCTGATCCATTCGTGGTCAGGCGGCGACACAATTGCTTTGCCCGAAGTGGTTGCGATGTTTGGTGAGACGAACAAGCGCCTCTCTTTCAGCGGTGAATTGTTGCAGATCGCGATTGAAAACATCGACCAGGGGATCGCTCTGGTCGATGCAGAAATGCGCCTGGTTGCGTGGAACATGCGCTATCAAGAGCTGTTTGATCTGCCCGGTGAATTGGTCAGCGTTGGCACGCCGATTGCGCGCCTCATCCGCTTTAATCTGGCCCGCACCGCGCTTGGCCAAGACGAAGTCGAAGCTCAGGTCGAACGCCGCCTTGCCCATATGCGCGCAGGCAAGGAGCACCGGATCGAAAGCGAACAATTCGATGGCCGGACCATGCGGATCGTGGGCTCTCCTGCACCGGGCGGTGGGTATGTCACATCCTACACCGATATCACCGCCGACCGCCGCGCTGAACAAGCGCTTGAAGAAATGGTCAGCGAGCGCACCCAGCAGCTTAGCGAAGCCAACAAGGCGCTTGAACAGGCTACAAGGTCAAAGACACGCTTCCTTGCAGCGGCAAGCCATGACCTCATCCAGCCGCTGAATGCGGCGCGCCTGTTTGCCTCTGCCTTGGGCGAAGAAGTCGCAGGCAGGCAAAAGCTCGAACAGCTTGTGCAAGACCTTGATGGTTCCATCATTTCTGCCGACCGATTGATCCGCGCGCTGCTGGACATTTCCAAACTTGACAGCGGCGGCGTTCAACCAAGGCTTGAAAGCGTGGCCATCGACCATGTGTTTGATGAAATCATCGGTGAATTTTCGGTTCAGGCCAAAGCAAAATCGCTCGACTTCAGGCGCGTGCGCACCAGCGCGTTCGTAGAAACGGACCGCGCCTTGTTCACCAGCATCGTTCGCAACCTTGTCAGTAATGCCATCCGCTACACCCAAAAGGGGCGCATTCTGCTTGGCGTGCGGCGCGTGGGCAAAAAAGGGGGCGCAAAAGGGGGCGCAAAAGGGAGCGGCGGGATACAGGTCTGCGTCCATGACACAGGGCGCGGGATTGCCCCTGAGGACAGGGCGGCGATTTTTGATGAATTCAACCGCGGTTCCTCAAGCGATCGCGAAGGGTTGGGACTGGGGCTGGCGATTGTCAGGCGCACCGCGCGGCTGCTTGATATCCATGTGGAGACCACTTCGCAGCTTGGCGTAGGAAGCCGCTTTTCCCTGCACATGACGCCCATCGCGTGGCGCACTCCTTGCGCCGCTGTGGCCACCCCTGTGGAAAGCCACGGGCTCGCCCCTGCCAATGTGCTGGTGATTGACAATGATCCGGCAGTCCTCACCGCGACTTCGGCTTTGCTTGAAAAATGGGGGCTTGGCGTCACCTGCGCTGCATCACAGGCAGAGGGCGAAATCCTTTGTCCGACGGCGCCAGATGTAGTGGTGATGGATTACCGCCTCAATGGTGATGAGCGCGGCGACGGGGTGTATCTTGCCTTGTGCGAATACTGGCAGACACGCCCGCCAGCCATCTTGCTAACCGCCGAAGCCTCTGAGGAAACCGACATTGCCGCTCAAACGATGGGGGCAACGCGGCTGCTTAAGCCTTCATCACCTGCCGCTTTGCGTGCGCTTATTTCAAAATGCATCGCCGATAACGAGATGAAATCTCAAATCGCGGCGCAATCTGCCACGGGTTGATCCACGTCCAGTTTCGCAGCGAGCAAGACGGCCTGCGTTCGGTTGTTCACGCCAAGCTTGCGGAAAATCGCGGTGATATGCGCCTTGACCGTCGCCTCGCTGATATCGAGTTCGTAGGCGATCTGTTTGTTGAGGAGCCCTTTGTTGATCGCGCTCAAAATGCGCCGCTGCGCAGGGGTAAGGCTGGCAAGCATCGCCAGGTCCTGGTCATCACCGGCATTCGCTTCGGGAAACCAACCATCCCCCTCGCGCACCGCACCAAGCGCCTCGCGCATGACATCAAGGCTTGATGATTTGGGGATGAAGGCGGCCGCACCCAATTGCCTCGCTGCTGCGATCACCCGCCCCTCTTCGCTTGCAGAGACGATGGAAATGGGGAGCGCCGGGTAGTCTTGCCGAAGGTCCATCAAAGCCGACAGCCCGCTGGAATCTTCCATATGCAGGTCCAGCAAAAGCGCCTCTACCGCCCCCTCTTCCAAGGCCTCGCGCGCTTTTCCAGCGCTATCGGCATCGACAACCTGCGCCTCTGGCCAGACCTTGGACACGGCATGGACGAGCGCTGTACGAAACAGCGGATGATCATCGGCAATGACTATCTTCATAAAACCCGTCTCCCAGCACCAAGTCAAAGTCCTAACGCCAGCCTGAGGCTTAGGGTGAAACTAGCGGTTTTGCCGCCCTTCGATCAAGCGTTCAACCAAACTCGGGTCAGCAAGCGTCGATGTATCGCCAAGCGAGCCGTAATCGTTCTCTGCCACCTTGCGCAAAATCCGGCGCATGATCTTGCCCGAACGGGTCTTGGGAAGGCCGTCGGTGAACTGGATATGATCGGGCGTTGCAATCGGGCCGATTTCCTTGCGCACATGGCCACGAAGCTCCTTGTCCTTTGATATCATGCGGATAGCCAACCACGGCGGCTTCGGCGACGAGGGGGTGGAGCACCAATACGCTTTCCACCTCGGCGGTGCCCATCCGGTGGCCAGAGACGTTGATCACATCATCAACGCGGCCTGTGATCCAGTAATATCCATCCTCATCGCGCCGGCATCCATCGCCAGTGAAATATTTGCCAGCATAGGTGCTGAAATAGGTCTGCTCAAAGCGTTCGTGGTCGCCATAAACGCTGCGCGCCTGGCCCGGCCATGAATGGGTGATGCACAAATTGCCATCGGTTGCCCCTTCAAGGATCGCGCCCTCATTATCGACCAGTTGCGGGCGAACGCCGAACATGGGGAGCCCGGCAGAGCCCGGCTTCATATCATGCGCGCCAGGCAGCGTTGTAATCATGCAGCCGCCCGTTTCCGTCTGCCACCAGGTGTCGATAATCGGGCAGCGCCCCTCGCCCACGACATCGAAATACCACCGCCATGCTTCGGGATTGATCGGTTCACCTACACTGCCCAGCAATCGCAGCGAAGACCGGTCGCGGCCGGTCACAAACTCATCACCCTCACGCATCAAGGCGCGGATCGCGGTGGGCGCGGTGTAGAGGATATTGACCTTGTGTTTGTCCACTACATCCCAGAAACGGCCATGGTCGGGGTAGTTGGGCACGCCTTCAAAGATGACCTGTGTCGCCCCGTTCAAAAGCGGGCCGTAAACGATGTAGGAATGCCCCGTGACCCAGCCGATATCGGCCGTGCACCAGAACACTTCGCCTTGTTTATAGTCGAAGATGTAGTGAAACGTTGTCGCCGCCCAAACTCCGTATCCGCCGGTTGTGTGGAGCACGCCCTTGGGTTTGCCGGTGGAGCCAGAGGTGTAAAGGATGAACAATGGGTCTTCTGCCCCAATCACTTCGCATCGGCACTCTGCGTCCGATCTCAAATCGTCAAACCAATGGTCGCGCCCCTCTTGCATTTCGATGTCTGCACCGGTGTGCTTGACCACCAGAACCGCATCGACATCCGCGCCATCAATCTGCAAGGCGGCATCGACATTGGCTTTAAGCGGCACCTTTTTCGATCCGCGAAACCCCTGATCGGCGGTCACGACAAAGCGGCTTTTGCAATCCTCAATCCGCCCGGCGAGCGCCTCGGGCGAAAACCCGCCAAAGACCACAGAGTGCACAGCGCCAATGCGTGCGCAGGCCAGCATCGCGGTCAGCCCTTCGACAATCATCGGCATATAGATCGTGACCCGGTCGCCTCTGACAACGCCCATGCGCTTCAGTGCATTGGCCATGGCCACAACCTCACGGTGAAGCTCGTTATAAGTCAGCGTGCGCGATGGGGTTTCGGGATCGTCGGGTTCAAAAATGATCGCCGTTTGTGTCCCGCGCTTGTCCAAATGGCGGTCCACCGCATTATGGCACAGGTTTAACGAGCCATCGGCAAACCATTGAATATCGACTTTATCAAAAGACCACTCTCCGCCCTTTGCGGGTTTTACCGCCCAATCGAGCCGCTCTGCCTGCTCCAGCCAGAAGCCGGTGGGATCGGTGATCGAGCGTTCGTACATGGCGGTGTATTGCTCTTCGACACAGTGCGTTTCGTGGACGGGGTGCGGGCGAACAACGGCTTCAATCATGGCGAGTCTCCTCTTGTGATGTGAAGCCAGCATAGAGCGCGGCGTGCCGCAAAGCCTCTCAGACAAAGGTCTTACGACTTTCCGCTAGCTATCCCTGGCAAGCCTCAAGCGGCACATCTTCCCATCAACGCCATTGAGGGGAGAGACTCTTATGAAAACCACGGCATTGCGAGCGCCCTTGCGGCTGCTTCTTCTGAGCGCGACTTGCCTGACGGCAAGCCCTGCATTTGCGCAGGAACAATCCGTTGACGAACGCCTCGACCGATTAGAAGCCTTGGTAACGGGCCTGATCGAACGGCTGGATGCGCAGCAGGGCGAGGCGGAGCAGACGCAGGCCGCAATGCGCGCTGAGCAAGACGCCATGCGCGAGCAGAGCGAACAACTTCTCGCAGCGACTCAGCGCCTCCAATCCAATCATCAAACGCTGTCCGAGCAAGTTGCATCCTCGCCCGCTGGTTCAGGCGATGGCTTTAGTGTGGGTAAAACGCGCATCACCTATGACGGTTACGTCAAGCTGGATGCGATCAGCCAACGCACCAGCGGCGGACAGCTACCAAACAATTCGATCCTGCGCGATTTTCTGATCCCGGTCGCTATTCCTGTGGGCGGAGAGGCTTCTGGCTTCGACACTGATTTCAGCGCTCGCCAAACGCGGTTCTTGTTCAAGACCGAAACCGATGTTGGCGCCGAACACAAGCTGACTGGTCTGATCGAGTTGGATTTCAACGTGACCGAAGGCGGCAATGAACGGATTTCGAACAGCTTCGTGCCGCGCATTCGCCAAGCGGTGATTTCGTATGACAACTGGACCTTTGGCCAAACTTGGTCGACGTTCCAGAACGTTGGCGCGCTGCCCGACAGCCTTGATTTTATCGGCGTGACCCCCGGAACCGTCTTCGACCGCCAGCCTCTTATCCGGTACACCAACGGCGGATTGCAGATCGCAGTTGAGCAGCCTGAGACCGCTATCACATCACCCACGGGTGCCCGCGTCCTCGCTGGTGATGACCAATTGCCTGATGTGGTGGGCCGTTACAATTGGTCAGGCGACTGGGGTAACTTTAGCGCTGCTGGAATCCTGCGTCAGCTGCACGTCTCTACTGACGATTTGATGGGTGTCGATGATTCTGCAATTGCCTATGGCCTCAGCCTTTCGGGCAAACTCAAAGTTGGCGAAAAAGACGACTTTAGGTTCATGGCGACCGCCGGCGATGGTCTTGGTCGTTACATCGGGCTGAATATCGTCAATGATGCAGCGATCGATGGAACCGGAAACCTCGATCCGATCTTCACCTATTCAGGCTTTGGCGCGTATCGCCGCGTTTGGAGCGACAAGGTGCGCTCAAGCATAGGGGCCTCGTATTTCAAGGCGGATAACCCTGTTCTTTTGACCACAGATCAAGTCACAGATGAAAGCTGGAACGCCTTTGCCAATGCCATCTGGTCGCCGGTTCCACCGCTCGATATCGGTATTGAACTGATGTATGCAGAGCGCACACTCGAAGATGGCCGCAACGGCAACCTTCAGCGCGTACAGTTTTCGACCAAGTATAATTTCTAAGCCCTGCTGCTTCTAAGCCCCGCTGCTTCTAGGCCCCGCTGCTTCTAGGCCCTGCTGCGCGGCGTTATCGCGTAGCGGATCAGAAGCGGCGGTGCGCAATCGAACGCTGGCCGCCATGAGTCTAAAATCCGGGAAAGTGCTGGTGCGCGACGCAGTTGTCGCCGGACCAGTGTCAGCCGCGAGTTTCCCTGCCGAGCCGAGCAGGGAATTTTTGAAGGCTGAGCAGGGAATGTCTCAAGCACCTGCAAGGAATGAGGCTCCGTAAGGCAGGGACCCATTTCCTCAAAAGCACCGGAGCGAGACTTTCGCTATCTGAAAGACGCCAGAGAGATTTTTTCTCAAGAATGCGCATGCATCAGGAGTCTGGCTCTGATTCTATATAGTCATCGCCGCAACGATGAGGTGCAATAGATCATCACGGTCACGGTCAGAATCAACAACGAGGTTCAATTCGATATTTGGCTCGTCAGTGAGACCCAAACCTTTGATCGTGAAATTTGAGCTTCCAACTAGTGCATGATCGCGCTTGCCATCGTGCACGTGGTACAGCTTACCATGCATGAGCCCGGCGCGTTTGATCGAACGAATTTCTGCCTTCTGTCTGATCCAATTTGCACATTGGATGGCTGCACCAGACTGGCGCAGTCCATCAGTCAATGCCAGACCATCCTCATCAAGCGAAAATGCGGGCGGACAGAGATTTTCGCCTTCGACGCTGTCAATGAAGCGCGGTTCGCCGAACAAAAAACGAAGGCCACCAATCTTATTCAACGTATCGGATAGTCGAGCATAGGCAAAGCTCGCGAAATAGGCAGAGACTACCGAAAGCTCGCTCCCAACATTGGCCTTCTCTTGAAGAAAGCTAGCCGCCGTACCTCGACTACGATTATCGCGAATCCCTGATTTCATGACCAACTTTGCAACTGCCCCCGGAGCTTTCGCGTTGAAATTTGGTAAGTTGTCTATCTTAGAAAGTCGGTTGGAGAAACCTGTTTCGGTGAGATTCTAGTGTGAAGATCAAACGATTATGCCCTTGCGAGCGTTGGGGCAGCCCAAGCGAACGGTCAGTGATGTAGCCACGCTCTCACCTAGCTTGGAATCGCAGCACTTCACTTCCCGCCTTTAGCTCATCCAAATAGTCACTCCACCACTGCGCCATCTGCACTCGCTCTTCCCAGTAGTTGCCGCGATTGTAGATGCCTCGGATCGCATTGCTGTCGCCGTGCGCGAGTGCTCGCTCAATCGCGTCGGGGTGCCACTTACCGCTCTCGTTCAAGAACGTTGAGACGGTCGATCGGAAGCCGTGCGCGGTCACCACGTCGGGACCGTAGCCCATCCGGCGCAGGCCTGATTGATCGAGTTATCACTCATGTACTTCAGGTGCGACTGCTGGGCGGGGAACATCTTCTCGAAGCCGCTGGTGTGGCAGTGCAGCTCACGTAGCAATAGCACCACTTGATCCGACAAAGGCACAGCATGAAGCCGCCTCAACTTCGTCCGTTCGGCGGGGATGTTCCAGATCCTTTGGCCCCAATCGATCTCGGACCACTGCCCCATCCGCATTTCGCCAGGTCGGGTCATGATGTGAGGTAATATCTGCATGGCAATCCACACCAGAGGGGTACCGGTGAACTCGTCGATGTCGCGCAGCAACTGACCAAACTCGTCGGGGTCAAGGATGGCCGCACGATGGGTCACGATCGGGGTGGCCAAGGCATCGCCCAAGTGGGCTGCAGGGTCGCTCTTGCAAAGCGAACAGGCGATCCCGTGTCGGAACACCCTGCTTGCCAAGGCTCGGGTCCGATTGGCGCTTTCGCGGTGTCCTCTGCGTTCAATTTTCTTGAAGGCTTCGCGCACCTCGACCGGCTCGGAGTCATTGATCGGGCGCCGCCCAAAGTCGGGCTCAAGTAGCGAGACATACCAGCGCGCTTTGCGGATGGTTGATTCTGCCTTCCCGCTGATGCGCACTTTGATGAAGTCTTCGGCGACGCTCTTGAACCTGTTCCCGGCGTTCTTGCGCGCCAGACGCTTCTTCCGTTTTCGCTCTAGAGTGGGATCGATTCCGTCGAGAACTTTCAGCCGCGCGACATCCCTGCGCTTGCGCGCATCGGCGAGGGAGATGTCTGGCCAAGCTCCCAGTGCCATCCGCTTTTCCCTCCCGGCTATGCGAAACTTGTATCGCCAGAGCTTCGAACCGTTCGGAAACACCTCCAGATAGAGGCCTTTTGAGTCGGTTTTCCGAAATGACACGCTTTTCGGGCGTAACCTACGGATTTCCTGAGCTAAGATCGGCATTTGGGGGCATGACCTTTCTGGCTGGCGTTATGCCCCCTTTCATGCCTCCAAATGGTGATAGACGTGGGGGCATGGCGCGGGACAAAGCGGGAGCATCGAAAAGTTATACCCCAAAAAACCGCTGAAAATCAACGGTTCCGGGACGATTTAGGAAGAAGCTCTGGTGCCGCTTACAGGATTCGAACCTGTGACCCCCATCATTACGAATTGAGGATTGATTTTCGGGATATGGGTATTTGCCAAGGCTTAGCCCCTAGGTTCAATCTATGCCCTATCCCAAACCACAGAGAACCCAAAGTGCGTTCACGTTGTCTGGTTTTTGTTTCTAGGCGAAAGTGCTTTGCTTCAGTTCGGCTTCATAAGGCGACATCAGCTATAACCATACTTGCGGCTGTTATTGGAGCTGCTGTGCAGTGCCATCAATGTCCGCTTCTGAGGTGGGAGTGGACTGTTTACGTTTAACGAGCTGAAAGCACTGAGCCATCAGTCTATTTCGGCTCAGTTTCATTGAGTCCGGAGCACATAGGTCGGATTTCGTCATGGCTTACTACGGACGCGGGTGACCAGCTTTAGCTAACTTGGTGCCATCCTTGGGCCGCGTATCTAGAAACCTGAAGCTAAGCGCTTGCGTCGCTCAGTCTGGTTTTACAAGACCCATTGTTACACCCGCTACCGCAGCAGAAACTCTGTCATGAACCCCCATCTTTTCGAATATGCGCCTTGTGTAGGTGTCCACTGAACCGGGGCTGATGCCTAAAATGGTGGATATCTCGCCCTTGGATTTACCCCTAGCGATCCAGGTCAGAACTTCGTTTTCGCGAGCCGATAAGTCGACATCGTCGGTGCGTTTGCCAAAGTAGCGGACGAGACTGTTATGATGAGCTGTGGCTACAGCCTCAAGTTCTTGCTTCGTACGTTTGTCTTCCGGAGAGATTTGGTCGCCAAAGCCGAAAGCGATCACTCCATTTACATCGTGAGGCCCAAAGACGGGAACCATGTACTGGTCATAGACGCCCATTTTGTTGGCTTCAGTGATAATCTGCTCGGTCAACTCGGGCTCTGCTGCTGCGAAGGCGGGCAAGAATTCTGAAAGGACGATGGGTTTGCCCTGATCGAGTATGAAGTCGTGACACCGAGTAAGAACCTCTGCATGCTCGGGCGGTACATCTTGGCGTGCTGTTACTTTGCCTGTTTCGAAATGAAGGTAAGGAAGATTGGAGCGGAATGCCGAGAACCTGTGCGAATAATGATAAACAAGGGAAATAACACCTCTTGACCGGGCGACCCTGAGAAGGCGCCGACTCAGCGCGATTGGCCCTTCGCTCTCGCTTGCCTCCTTATCGCTTGAGCAATGATCATCCCCACTACTTTTTGTCTCAGTCAAGTTGCGCGCCTCCAGGCCAAGGGTTAACAAACGAGCATCACGCTTGCCCGCGTGGGCTCCTTCTCAAAAGTCAGACCGACCATGCTTGACTAGGTAATGTCACTAGTCCCGCAGTCACGGGACATGACATAAGTGGATTCCGTTAAGTAGAACCTCGAACAGATCGTTAGGAGCGACTTAATGCGATATTTCAGGCAAACTCACCCCGGCAATGCTTGCTTTCGAAACGATACAATCGTCAACGACCTTCGCTGTTTCAAACAATTCGCTGGAGCAATCGCCAGCACATTGGAGCTGCCCTGCTCTTTAAGACCAGAAGTTTCGATTTTGCTCGAGCTGTTTGAAGCCGAAAAAACAGGGACGCGATTGACGGTTTCTATGCTCGGGCTGTTGGATGGCATCGCACCCACGACGACCCTAAGGTATATCGAACTTCTTGAGAATTACGGTGCGCTGATGCGGATACCTCACGAAAGCGACAACCGAATGCGCTACGTAGAACTTACGCCAGAAGCGAAGAAAGCCTTAGAACAAGCAATCGCATCTCTGGTTTCTGCGTCGTCAACATCTTTCAAGCAGACCGCTTAGGGCGTGTTGACAAAAAGGGGTTCCCAAAGGGGCCGAGTTCTGATTCAAGACTTCATGTTGAGGAG
>NZ_JMIW01000002.1 GCF_000715015.1 Erythrobacter longus | reverse complement strand
CTTCGAGAGCTTCCTCAACCTCGCCGCAGCGCGCCTATGGCTGAAGGCTTTTGTCAACACGGCTTAGGAGTTTGGCCCGGTCGCCGCGTTCTTCTGCGAGAATCTTGGCGCGCGCGAACACTTTGCCGGTTTCCGGATTAGCGTGGCCGACCTGAGCCAGAAGAACCTTGCCAAGGGTGAGCAGCAATTCCAGTTCAAGCCGTGCACGCTCGCGCGGGTCTCCGACTTGATTGATCAGATCAATACCGCGCCTCAGACGAGCCTCGGCCTCGTTCATGGCGAACATTCTCAAGGAATCCTGCCCCGCCAAAAGCCAATAATGTATCGCGCGCGCAGGCTGATCGGCTTCTTTGGCATAGTGCGCCCAACGCTCTGCATCGATTGAGCTTTGGGCGTTGGCGTCTTTTTCCAGCGCCTCCAACAGCCTTGCATTGTATTCGCGCCGCTCGCCTCGAACGAGGGTCGAGTAGGCGATTTCTTGGATCAGGACGTGGCGGAATTGGTAGGCGCTTGTTTCGCCTGAAAGGGCAGTCGTCATTCCAGACTTGTGCAGTATCGCGCAGCCGCGCTCGATCAACGGGGTCAGGTCGGGCGCAACTCTGGCCAAGTCACTTTGCGTGAATTCGCGGCCAACGACTGACGCGATTTGCGCGATGCGTTTGGCTTCTCCCAATTGGTCAAGCCGCGCCAGCAGCGAATCTTGAAGGGTTTCAGGCAAAGAGAATGTCGATTGGAGTTCAAAACCATTCGCGACATCGCCCGGAACATGAGCGTCTGAATCAAGAACGGCCTTGGTCAATTCTTCGACGAACAGAGCAATACCGCCAGCCCGCTCCGATATTGCCTTGACCATGGAGGGTGACGCTTGCGCACCCAGAACCTGGTTGATGAGCGCTTGCGATTCTGAAGGCGTAAAAGGTGGCAATTCGATCCGGTCGACACTGCTTGCCTTGGTCCAGGTCTCATCAACTTCCGGCCGGCCTGTCATAATCACGAAGACACGGCCAAGATCAGTCCGCGCGAGGGTTTTCTCGACAAGATCGCGCGAACTCGGATCGGCCCAGTGCATATCCTCGATCAGCACCAGAGCGGGCTGATCATTGGAGAGCAAGTCGATTTGATTGATCAGCGCTTCGATAGTGGCTTTGCGCAGTTGGACCGAAGTCATGGCCTGCGCTTGTGCAGGAGTATCGCACTCTATCCCAATAAGGCGGCGGATGAGGTGCCTATCAAGCTCGCTCGTTCGCGGCGCAAGGCGTTCATCCAAGGCTTTGATACATGGCGCAGTTTTGTGGTCGGTTGCACCTGCCACGTTTCTGAACCGGGAAATGAACGGGCGCAGCGCTGCTTGACGGCTGTGGGGCGCGCAAAAGCAGGGGATGAACGCAATATTTGTGTGGTCTATTGAGTTCACAAAATCAGCGATAAGCCTGGATTTGCCGACACCTGCTTCGCCCACCACCAGGCAAGTCTGGTTCTCGCCGCCAAGCACAGCCTCCCACTTTTGGCGCAAGGCGTTGGTTTGTTCCTTGCGCCCGATAAGCTCCGGACCACTTCCGCGCAGTGCCCGAAAGCGGTCTGTTTCCTGGCGGGAAACCACGCCAAAGGCGTGCACATCATCGGTAAAACCCTTGGCCTCGATAATCCCAAGGTCTTCGAGCTTAAACAATCCGCCAACAAGGCGCCTTGTGCGTTCAGCGATGACGCACTGGCCGGGCTTTGCATAGGATTGAAGCCGTGCTGCGAGGCTGGTGACTTTACCAACCGCGCTATTGCCAGTGTCGCCTTCTTCAATGCGGCCAACGATGCTTGTCCCGGTCGCGATGCCAACCCTCGCTTGCGCCTTTTCACCGTTGGGAAGCGTTATTTGCGAAACTGCTTCGGTCAGGGCAAGGCCAGACAAAATCGCGCATTCCGCTGCATCCTCGCGAGCGACCGGATAGCCGAAGTAGATGATCCCGCCATCTCCGACATGCGCCCCTACAAAGGCGTCAAAGGGGCGCACAGCGGCTGAGGCGACATTGTGAAAATTGGCGATTGCATCGCGAAAATCTTCTGGCTCGACACTGGTCGAAAGCTGCGTTGAGCCTACCAGATCATAAAACAGAACCGTAATCTGGCGCCGTTCGGTTTCAGGTTTTGAGTTTTGCGCAGAGGCGGCGGCAAGCTTCGTTCCGCAATTGCTGCAGAACTTATGGCCCTTAAGGCTTTCGCTGTCACACTGCTCGCACCCCATACGCGGGGGGATAACCCGCAATTGCCCGGTTCAAAAGCGCTTTTTCGGCCTAGGTCGCTCACAGTGTTGAAATTCGGCTTACGCCAGCCACAAACGTGGCTTCTGGCCAAGAGGTTAAACATGAAGCATGGGTGAGGTTCAGGTTTGGTGATCAGCAAGCGCGCAGAAACTCAAGCTCACCTGAGGTTGAGCAAATGGGGAGGGCTGCAAACCGATGCAATTTGTAGCACCAATCATCATGGCGCGAGCTGCGGTGTCGATAATGCCAGAGATGCCGGGGAAATGGTGCCGGCTGCAGGAGTCGAACCCGCGGCCTGATGATTACAAATCAACTGCTCTACCAACTGAGCTAAGCCGGCCCATTTTCAAAATCACAAGGCGGCGATTCACCGCAACGCCTTGCGAGAGCGCCCGCTAGCCGCAAAGGGGGGCATATGTCCAGACCCCTTTTCACATGAATTCGCCGAACACCGTCATCACTTCGTCGAAGAAGGCGTCCAAAGCGGTCTTATCGCCTTGCAATGCTGACCTTGAGATATATCTTGGCATTTGAATTTGGGACGGGTGGAAATGGACACGCTTCAGCAAAAAGAGCTGCTGTTTGAAGAGAATGAGAAATCCAAGGCGGTGGCTTATCTCCTTTGGCTGTTCTTTGGCGCGTTCAGCGCGCACCGGTTTTACGCCGGGCAAACCAAATCGGCGGTGGTGCGCCTGATCATGTTGATCATTCCCGTCATCGGTTGGTCGATCCTTGCGCTTTTGTGGTTGATCGACCTGTTCCTGATCCCCGGCATGATCAATGAGCGCAACCTGAAAACGATCGACATGATCTATGGCCCTGAAAAGCCTGTTGAGGTTCAAAAGGAGGCTCCGAAGGCGGTTGCGAATGAGGTCGATAAGCGCCGCCAAGCGATGCTCGATGATCTGAAGAAAACCGGCTATCGCAAAGAGCGCCGCGACGACATCACCCGGATCTATCGCTAAGCGCCTAAAACGCTCCGAAGGTCCAGCCTTCAGTCCACGCAATCTCAGCCGTGAGAGCGCGTGGTTCCCATCGTTCTTCTTCTTTCGCCGCTTTGCGCAGCCATGCCGCTGTGAGAAGCGCGTCAGAGGAGTGGTCGTCGATCTCCCCCACTTCATCCACTGGCGGGCATTCAATAGCCTCAAGCGCTGCGTTCAGGTCGGCATAGGTGAGAAGCTTGGTACGAGAACCGCTGCGCGCGGCTGCCTCGCGCGAAGCTAATCCGGTGTAAATCTCAACCAACATTGATCCGCCGGTGTGCACACGCTTTTCGGGCATTTTATCCATCGGCCACACCGGCAAATGCCCGCGCAATTGATGCAGCATCCGCATACCGGTGAGCGAGCTTTTGCCCACTTGTGCAGCGCCCACGAGGTTGAAATTGCTTACCGGGCGGCATTTTTGACGCCACTGCGCAATTTCGGCCTCGCGAAACCGGCCTTGGCGGCTGACGGCATCGGGAAGGTGGAAGTGTTCGCCCTCATCATCTTTACCGTGGCGAAAGTACTTGCGCGCTTCAGGGTGGGTGACAAAGCTGTTTGCGCCCAAATGCGGTTCGCCATCGCAAATGGCATCGATCATCGCCCAGAGCTTTTTCGCGTGGCTGGGGCTGCGCTCCCAACCGGGGAAGAACGCGCCGCAATCGTTGAACGGTAGGCTGATCCCCAGATCAATCCCGACAAGCGTGTTGACGGGCAGATCATCGCGCAGGATTTCAAACACATCGGTCCGGGAAAACCCGCCTTTTGGTGGCTCGACAAGAACGGGCGCTTCGCCCGCTTTGGTGGCAAGGGCCAGCGCAATCCCCTTGTGGCGCTCACCCTTTGCACCGGACCAATCAATCGCGAGGAAATGATCAAACTCGCGCATTGTTGTGTCCTACCGCTTCGCTACTTGAGGACGTGTTTTTATGTCCTACCGCTTCGCTACTTGAGGACGCGCGCTCCCCACGCAGCTTGTTCCAATAGTCGATGCGCTCTTTGACCTTGCGCTCAAATCCGCGCTCGACCGGCTCGTAAAAGGTCTGCGGCGGCAGTTCATCGGGCCAGTAATTGTCGCCGGAAAACCCGTCTTCGGCCTCGTGATCGTAGGAATATCCCGCGCCATACCCGATGTCTTTCATCAGCGCGGTGGGCGCATTGAGGATATTCGCGGGCGGCATCAGGCTTCCGGTTTCGCGCGCGGATTTGAACGCAGCTTTTTGCGCAGCGTAAGCCGCATTCGATTTGGGCGCGGTGGCGCAGTAAAGGCAGGCCTGCACAATCGCGAGCTCGCCCTCTGGGCTGCCAAGGAATTGATACGCGTCCTTGGCGGCAAGGCACTGGGTGAGGGCGGCAGGGTCGGCCAAGCCAATATCCTCGCTCGCAAATCGCACGAGGCGGCGAAGGACGTAGAGCGGCTCTTCGCCTGCGGTCAGCATGCGCGCCAAGTAATAGAGCGATGCTTGCGGGTCGGAGCCGCGCAGGGATTTGTGCAGCGCGCTGATGAGGTTGTAATGCCCGTCGCGGTCTTTGTCGTACACAGCGACACGGCGCTGTAGGAATGTGCTAAGCCCTTTTGGATCGAGCGGCTCTGGCAGGTTGGCGTTATACAGTGTCTCTGCCTGCCCCAAAAGAAACCGCCCGTCGCCATCCGCGCTCGCGATAAGGGCCGCGCGTGCGTCATCGGTAAGGGGAAGGGCCCCTTCGAGGTCTTCCGCCCTGGCTAGCAGAGCGCCCAAGGCTTCGTGCCCCAACCGTTCAAGGATAAGCACCTGTGCCCGGCTAAGAAGCGCCGCGTTCAAAGCAAAGCTCGGGTTCTCAGTTGTTGCGCCTATAAGCGTCACCGTCCCGCGCTCCACAAACGGCAAGAACCCATCTTGCTGCGCACGGTTGAAGCGGTGGATTTCGTCCACGAAAAGGAGCGTCTTCTGACCTGCTGCGGCCATCTTGTCCGCCTCGGCAAAGGCTTTCTTGAGGTCAGCGACGCCTGAAAAGACCGCGCTGATCGATTGAAACCGCATACCAACGCTCGCGGCGAGTAGTCTTGCAATGCTGGTCTTGCCAGTGCCGGGCGGGCCCCAAAGGATCATGCTTGCAAGCTTGCCTGCCGCAACCATTCGCCCAATCGCGCCTTCTTGCCCGGTCAAATGCTCTTGCCCGATCACCTCTGACAGCGCGCGCGGGCGCAAGCGATCGGCCAGCGGCGCATCATCGCGTACCGCCTCGTCACGCCCGGAATTTTCCTGCGGCACGTCGCTTTCAAACAAATCAGCCATTCGCAGACCGGCATAAGCCGTTCGTCGGGAAATGCCAGAATCAAGGCGCCGGCCTCTTGAAATGATAGGTCGAAGATATATCTTAACCAACGTAAAGACTATCAGGAGGATGCAAAATGACTTGGAATGGCAGAAATGGCGGCTGGGAAAAGCTGGGGCCGATGATTGCGATGATGGCAGCTTCTGCCGCATCTGATTGGGACAACGCGGAGCGCCGTTCGCGTCGCAAGTCGAGAGAATGGCACGACGATTCCGTGGGCAGGGGACCTGCTCGCCGCGGGGCTGGTCGTCAACGCCGTGGCCGCATGTTTGGTACAGGCGAACTTCGGCTTGCCTTGCTTGCCCTGATTGCCCGCGAACCACGCCACGGCTATGAGCTTATTCGCGCGATCGAAGACATGACTGGTGGCAGCTATGCCCCATCGCCGGGAGCCGTTTATCCAACGCTGCAACTGCTTGAAGAAGAGGGCTTGATTAAGCCTGCAAAAGCCAAGTCAGGCGAAGAAGGGGACACCAGCGGCAAGAAGCCTTTCAAAGCGACCAAATCGGGCAAGGCAGAGCTTGAAGCGCGCGCCGAAGAAGTGGCCGAATTGATGGAGCGTCTTGGCGAACACGGGGAACGCACTGAGCGGATCAAGGAAAAATCCCCCGACCTCTTCCGCGCAATGGGCAACCTTGGCACGGTCCTTAAGAACCGCGCAAAAGCGGGCAAGCTCGACCAAGCGGCAATCAACGAAATCGTCGACATTATCGATGAGGTCGCCAAGCGCATCGAGCGCATGTGATCTCAGTCAGCGATTTGCTCTAGGGAGCACAAGAGTATACCCCTCTTCTTGGACGACACGTTTCAAGAGGAGGGGAAACTCATGGAAACGACACTGAATGGTGGCGCTGGTGCTGGCGCAAAAACACCTTGGCACCTTTGGGTGGTTGGGGGTGTCAGCCTGCTGTGGAACAGCGGCGGCGCGGTCAGCTACACTACAACCAAGCTTGGTATGCTCGAAGGGAGCGGTATTCCAGCTGAGCAAATCGAATATCTCGCCAACATTCCCGCCTGGGCCAGTGCATTCTGGGCCTTGGGTGTATGGGGATGCCTGCTGGGATCAGGTGCGCTGCTTTTGCGCAGCCGTTTTGCAACAGCGCTTTTTGGCATATCCTTGGTCGGCCTCTTGGGCCTTACCGTATATCAACGGCTGCTTTCTGATTTGCCCGCATCCTACCAGACCATGGGGCACAGCCTGTTCGCCGCATTGATTTGGGTAATCACAATCGCATTGTTTATCTACGCGCGGCGTCAGCAGGTGAACGGCGTGCTTCGGTAAGCTTCAGTAGGCTGGGGCCGCCTTTGCGCAGGGGCCCTTTACGCAGGGGCCCTTTACGCAGAGGGCGCCTCGGCCATTTGCAGCGCGCGGCGTTCCTCGACCAATCGGACATAAGTGTCCGCAACTATGCTGTTGATCGCCTCCCAGCTGTATTCGAGGCTGCGCGCTTCACCTGCTGCGCCATGCGCGCGGCGCAGGTTCGCATCAAGGCAATAGGGCGCAATCGCCTCGGCTAAGGCTTCGCTGCACGGAGTTTCTGCCCCCTTCTTGCCGACAAGCGGCACAAGCCGCCCCGTCTCGCCATCGGTCACAAGGCTTGATGCCCCGGTCGCGCCTGCCGCTACCACGGGAAGCCCGCAAGCCATCGCCTCCAAGGTGACATTGCCGAAGGTTTCGGTCACGCTGGGGTTGAAGAAGATGTCCCCGCTCGCCAGAGCTTGGCCAAGGTCAGCGCCGGTCTTGAACCCTGCGAATATGCCGCCGGGCAGGGCGGCCTCGAACCATTCGCGCGCAGGGCCATCGCCAATGACCAGCACTTTGTGCGGAACTTGGCGTTTTCTCAACTGGACGATGGTTTCGGCAAAAACATCGAGCCCTTTTTCCATCACAAGGCGCCCAAGAAAGACGATCGCCACATCATCATCAGCAAGCCCAAGACTGCGTCGCCATTCCACATCGCGTTTTTCCGAGGCAAAGATGGAGCGATCAACTCCGCGTGACCAAAGTCCGATATCATCGTGCATCTTCATGTCGAGTAGCTCGTCAATCATGCTTTGCGATGGCGCAACCAAAGCATCGCAGCGATTGTAGAACCGGCGCAGCATTTTGACGACCAAGGGTTCGAGGAAAGCCAGACCATAATAGCGCGGATAGGTTTCAAACCGTGTGTGAACCGACGAAAGCACCGGAATGTCATATTCTTGCGCCCAACGAAGCGCCGCATGGCCAGCAGGATCGGGCGAGGCGATATGCACAATATTGGGCTCAAACTTTACAAGATCGCGTTTTACCGCGCTGCCAAGCCACAAGGGGAGGCGATATTCGCCGCGCCCTTTTACCGGCATGCGCACATTGGGAATGTGGACAAGGTCCCCCGTTGGCTCAAAATCGGGCTCTGCTACGGTTGGCGAATAGACACGCACCTTCGCCCCTTTGCCAAGCAAAGTGGAGACAAGGCGGTTAAGCGCCTGATTCGCTCCATCGCGGGTGTAATTGTAGTTGCCGCTGAACAGGGCGATCCTAAGATCAGACGGGCTAAGATCAGACGATCTGAGTTCAGAAGGGTGAAGATCGGATATTTGCATGGAGGGCTTTATCTAGGGGATTGCGGCCTGCGTTACCATAGTTGCCGAATTTCGCATCAATGTTCATTGACAAGTCACCGGGTGTCTCTAAACGCAGCTCCGGGCCACGCGGTCCCAACGCCGCGCGAGCTCTCTGTAAGGAGAGAATACAATGACTGACTACGTACGTGGGCTCTTGCACGAGCCGCCGCTCAAACCTGAGCGCCCCCAATTTTCTTCCGGTCCCACGGTTAAATTCCCGGGCTGGTCCCTAGACAAGCTGAAAACAAGTTCGCTCGGTCGCTCGCACCGTTCAGCGCACGCCAAAGGTCGCCTGAAATACGCGATTGACCTGACCCGCGAATTGCTTGGCGTTCCAGACGATTATCTTGTCGGCATCATGCCTGCATCGGACACTGGCGCTCTTGAAACTGCCATGTGGACAATGCTTGATCCTGCGCGCCCTGTCTCGGTCGCTGCGTGGGAAAGCTTCGGCAACATCTGGATTCAGGATGCGGTAAAGCAGCTGAAACTGCCAAACCTGCAAACGCTGACCGCCGATTATGGCGAAATCCCTGACCTTGCCACGATCCCGCAGGACAATGACGTTGTCTTCACCTGGAACGGCACCACTTCAGGCGCGATGATCCCGAACACAGATTGGCTTGAAGGAGGCCGCAAGGGCATCACCATCAACGATGCCACATCCGCGATCTTCGCGATGGAAATGGATTGGGCAAAGCTCGATGCAACCACCTTCTCATGGCAAAAAGTCATGGGTTCAGAGGCCCAGCACGGCATGCTTATTCTCTCACCCAAGGCGGTTGAGCGGATTGAAAGCTATGACCCCGCGTGGCCATTGCCCAAGCTCTTCCGCCTGAAGAAAGGCGACAAGATCAATCGCGGCATCTTTGAAGGCGCGACGATCAACACGCCTTCGCTGCTGGCAACCGAAGATTACATCGCCGCGCTTGAGTGGGCCAAGTCCATTGGCGGGCGCGAAGCTTTGTTTGAGCGGGCGAACACCAATGCCGACATCGTGAAGAACTGGATCGAGGCCAAGCCTTGGCTCAAGAACATGGTTTCTGACCCGGCAAAGCGCACCAATACCGGCGTTTGTATGCAATTTACTGGTGATTGGTACGACGGTTTGTCGGTCGAAGATCAGGCAGCTGTGCCCAAGAAAATCGTGCAAATGCTCGAAGAGCGCAATGTTGGCTACGATTTCAATGGCTATCGCGATGCCCCGCCAAGCTTGCGCATCTGGTGCGGTGGCACGGTCGAGGCAGAGGACATCTCGCGCCTCTTGCCATGGATTGAATGGGCTTACGAAGCCGTCAAGAGCGGCTGAGCCTCTCGTTATTCGCGTCATCCCAGCGAAAGCCGGGATCTCGTTCAAGCCAACACTCCCCTCTCCCAATTTAGATTCCAGCGTGACGCTGGAGCGATGAGGTTATCATGACCAAACCAAAAGTACTCATTTCCGACAAGATGGACCCGAACGCTGCGCGCATTTTCGAAGAGCGTGGCTGCGAAGTTGACGTAATCACCGGCGAAACGCCCGAAGAATTGAAAGCACGCATCGGCGAATATCACGGCCTTGCGATCCGTTCCTCGACCACGGTGACCAGGGAAATCCTTGATGCGGCCACCAATCTCAAAGTGATTGGCCGTGCAGGTATCGGCGTCGATAATGTCGATATCCCATACGCCAGCGGCAAAGGCGTCGTTGTGATGAACACGCCGTTTGGCAACTCCATCACCACCGCTGAACACGCTATCGCCCTGATGATGGCGCTTGCCCGTCAAATCCCGGCGGCAAACACCGGCACTCAGGCTGGCCAATGGCCAAAGAAAGACTTCATGGGCGTTGAAGTCACCGGCAAGACCTTTGGTCTGATCGGAGCTGGCAATATCGGTTCGATCGCAGCAAGCCGTGCAATTGGTCTTCGCATGAAGGTTATCGCCTACGATCCCTTCCTCACCGAAGATCGCGCGATCGAAATTGGGGTTGAGAAGGTTGACCTTGATACACTCCTGCAACGCGCCGATTTCGTGTCGCTTCACACTCCGCTCACCGATGAAACCCGCAATATCTTGAGCCGGGAACGCCTTGAAGGGGCACGTCCTGGGATCCGCATCATCAACTGTGCACGCGGCGGTTTGATCGACGAAGCAGCGCTCAAGGATTGTCTTGAAAGCGGCCATGTCGCAGGCGCGGCTCTTGATGTGTTTGCTCAGGAGCCTGCCAAGGACAATCCGTTGTTTGGTGCGCCAAACTTCATTTGTACCCCGCACCTGGGGGCGTCCACAACAGAGGCGCAGGTCAATGTTGCGCTTCAGGTCGCCGAACAGCTTAGCGACTATCTCGTCAATGGCGGCGTCACCAATGCTCTCAATATGCCAAGCCTGAGCGCGGAAGAAGCGCCCAAGCTCAAGCCCTACATGGCTCTGGCTGAAGGTCTAGGCTCGCTCGTTGGCCAACTTGCCCACGGCAACCTCACCAAGATCAGCATTGAGCGCGAAGGTGCGGCATCTGAACTGAATGGCAAGCCGATTACAGGCGCTGTCCTGGCCGGCCTTATGCGCCGTTATTCCGACACGGTGAACATGGTCAACGCGCCGTTTCTTGCCAAAGAGCGGGGCCTTGAAGTCAGCGAAATCCGCCAGAACCGCGATGGCGCGTTCAACACGCTTATCCGCGTTTCGGTCGAAACCGATCAGGGCACGCGCTCGGTGGCGGGTACCTTGTTTGGCAATGAAGCGCCGCGTCTGGTTGAGATTTTCGGCATCGGGATCGAGGCCGAGCTTAAAGGCCACATGCTTTATATCGTTAACGACGACAAGCCGGGCTTTATTGGCCGTATCGGGACTATGCTGGGTAACCACGGTATCAACATCGGTACCTTTAACCTGGGCCGCCGCGATGCAGGGGGTGAGGCCGTTTTGCTGCTTAGCCTTGATGAAGCGCTTGATCCTGCGATTGTCGCTGAGGCCGAAGCGCTTGAAGGCGTGAAGATGGTCAAGGGCTTGGCCTTTTAGGCCGAGTATAATTTCTCGTCACCCCAGCCATTGCTAGTCTTTGCGCTGGGGTGACGAATTGGCTAGGGGGCGCACCTATGACCGAGCCCATGACCCGTAAAACCGACCTCTTGCCTGAAGGTCTCGAAGATCGCCTCCCTGAAGGCGCTGCTCGTATCACGACAGCGATGCGCGCCTGTCTGGATGCGCTCAATGCCCACGGCTATGACCGTGTACGCCCGCCTTTGCTTGAGTTTGAAAGCTCTTTGGCTAGCCGGATGGCCGGTGAGACAGGGGGCGTTAAAACGCGCAAAATGTTCCGGATGATTGATCCGGTGAGCCTGCGCACGCTGGCTCTTCGTAGCGACATCACCCCGCAAATCGGGCGCATTGCTGCAACCAGCATGAAAGACGCAGCGCGCCCGCTTCGCCTTGCCTATTGCGGAGACACCGCGCTTATCAAGGCAAGCCAGCTCAACCCTGCGCGCGAGCGTTTGCAATTGGGCGCAGAGTTGATCGGCGCAGATACGGTCGAGGCAGCAGCGGAAAGCGCGATGACCGCAATCGCTGCGCTCAAGGAGGCTGGTATCACCGGAATCTCGGTAGATTTCACTATGCCCGATCTGGTCCAGACCTTGGCAGGCGGCAATGCCGCGCTTGATGAAGACGCCACCGATGCCATCAGGCGCGAACTTGACACCAAAGATGCAGGCGGCCTCAAAGCGGTTGGCGGCGAGGCGTTCCTCCCGCTGCTTTACGCGACCGGGCCAATCGACAAGGCTTTGTCCCAATTGCGCGAATATGACAGCGAAGGGGCGCTCACCACGCGGCTTGATGGCCTTGCCGCGATTGCGACGCGCATTGGCGATCGCGCCCGCGTGACCCTTGACCCAACAGAGCGCCACGGATTTGAATATCAAAGCTGGTTTGGCTTTACCCTTTATGCGGAGGGACTCCACGGCGCGATTGGCAGGGGCGGCACGTATAAAATCGGTGGGAGCGGGGAACCGGCGACCGGCTTTACGCTCTATCTCGACGCGCTTGCGCGAATCGCGCCTCAGCCTGAAATCGAACCGATGGTATTTTTGCCGTTTGGCTATGATGCGGCGATTGCCACCCGTTTGCGCAGCGAAGGGTGGCGGACCAAAGCGCAGTTGAGCGACAACGACGATCCCAAAGCGCTGGGTTGCACGCACACATTGGAATTCGGGAAGCCTACCGAATTGTGAGGCGGCGCTCGGTGAATTTGCCGCGCCTTAGTTAAAGACCATCTCCAGAAACGCATCGACCGCCTCGGTTTGTGCGGCGCCTTCTGGTGTTCCCAATTCCCGTTTCATCCGGCTGTGATTGGTATCAGCGATGGGCACCGCGCTTGCAGATGATCCTGCTTCGACAAGTGCATTAACGAGCGCTTGTGATTGATCGCGCGATGCGGTGCGGTCTTCGACATACAGCGCAAGCCAATGCGGCGCGTCTTGCCCGCCGACATGGGTCAAAGGCGAGAGCGCCGCTTGGCGTTCAGGGTCATTGCCAAAGGCGGCGTTGTACATCTGCCATCGGCTGGGTTCAGCGGCCTCCATTGACTGCGCCACATCATATCCTGCACCATCCAACAGGATAACGCCCTTGATCGCGGCAAAGGCATCGCCTGCATATTTCGGGTCAGCGGCCACAAGCGCTGCAAGGTGAGCGCCTGCGCTATGGCCCATCAGGACCACACGGTTAGGATCAACGCCGATTGCGCTGGCCTGGCCAACCAATGCTTGAACCGCGGCGCCGACGTCCTTGGCCTGATCTTCGACTGTCACGTTTGGCACAAGCCTGTAACCGGTGGACGCAAATATATAGCCAGCACTGGTGAAATGGGCGGGCTTTGATTCAACATTTCTCTTGTCGCCCATCGACCAGCCGCCGCCGTGCACAAACAGGATGACGGGCAAGTCATCGACCGCGTCTTGGGGAGAATAGATGTCCACTTGTTGCCTCTGGCTTTGGCCATAGAGAATTGAGCCTGCCGCAAGGCGCGCATTGCGATACCGGTTTTGAGTGTTTTCAGCGGTTTGCGAAGTGGCTTCGCCGTTGCGTCGTTGCGATACCCGGCTGCGAAGCTCTCCGCTGCATTTTTCCGAAAGCTCGCTTGCGCGTTGCCTCAAACACTCGCGCATCTGGCCGCGATCATTACCGCAAAGCTTGCGAATTTCCTGGCGACATTCGCGCGGCATGCGATCTTGGCGTTCGGCAAGAATTGGGGTCGCCACAAGACCCGCGATCAAGCTTGCGGTCACGGTCCGGCCAAGGAGCTTTACCCCTTTTGAAATCGAAGGTCTGGTCATTTCGAACTCCCGAAAAATAATACGCCGGATGATTGCTCTGCATGCGATCAAGGCTGTGATACCGAAACGGTTTGTCAATGCGGCCAAAGGCGCGGCACTGCTTTTAACGCAAGCTTTGCACCTTGCGGGTCGCAATTTGTATCAGTTGTTAACGCAGTGTCGCATTCCGGCGTAATCAGGGGGCTTTTCGAACTTACGCTTGACCACGCAATAGCGATCAAGCTGTTATTCAGCAGTGAAACCCTATACGCTGGGATCGTTGGAAAAATTTACGTGTAAGGCGGCGTCTATGATCTCTCTTCGAGCAACTCTTATGGCCTTTTCAGGCTCGGTTACAGGTCCAGCCGCCGTTCTTGCTCTTGCTGCCAGCCCTGCTTTTGCGGCTGTTGATGAATATCCGGTCGAGCCCTCTGAGCGCCTTCAGATCAGCCTTGATGTGTGTTCCGCCGAAAGCCAGCTTGCGGTGCGCGGAGACACCGGCACGGATCTTGATTTTGAGGTCACCGGACCGGATGGCGATGTGCTTTTGTCAGATACCGGGATCGACGATTACATCAGCCTTGTTCTTGAAAATAGCAGCGATGAATGCGCGCAGTTCAATCTTTACGTCTCCAATCTTGGCGAAGAAAAGAACGACGTGACCGTTGTCCTTACCCCGGTGCTTGAGGGTTCAACCAGGGTCAAGAAATACCTCATCCAAGGCGAGACTACCGAGACGCACAGCTTCAAAGCCTGCGGCACATCTGCAAAGGTCAGCGTGAGAGGCGACGGGGACACCGATCTCGATTTTATCATCCGCAATTCCGATGGCGGGATCGTGCACGAAGATGATGGCACCAGCGATGAAACCAGTGCCGAGCTTGCCGGGCTCCTTTCAGATTGCGAGACATTTGAGATCGAAGTCACCAATCTTGGCTCTGTTTACAATGCGATGATGTTGGTGGTTGAGCCTAAGGGCTATACCCCGACGCAGTTTTCAGGGACCGCTCCCACCACTACGCTTACGGCAACAACTGCAACCGGCGGCGACGAAGGCGGTGACCTTGCCACCATCGAAGCGCAAACCAGCGGGCCGGGTGAATACACCGCCGCCCCAAACACCCGCTTTGTTCTCGATCTGCCCGTGTGCGGCGTTCAGCGGCTAGAGGTGCGCGGTAACGGGGCGAGCGATCTTGATTTTGCCCTGTCGGATAGTGGCGGCGACGAAATCCTTAACGATGTCGATCTGTCCGACGTAACTTTCAAGACATTGGAGGCGCCGAGCGAGTGCGAGACATACAGCCTCGCAGTCAGCAACATTGGCGTTACCGAAAATGTGTTTGAGGTCGCGCTCATCGATCCGGCGACCCGTACCGGCGAAATTGGTGAGGGCGAATATCTGATAGGGGCCAATGCAGCGACAAAAGTCGCACTTCAGATTTGCGGGAAGACCAAAGTCACCGCGCGCGGCGGTGGTGGCACCGATCTCGATTTCGATGTGACAGACGGCGCAGGCAGTTCGGTGCACTCAGATTACGACCTTACAGATGCAACCGAATTCACCATCGATCCCGAAGGGCAATGCAAGGACTACCAAATCAGCGTCAGCAATCTTGGGGAGAGCGGAAACACGCTCACCATTGCATTTGGTAAAGAAGGTGCGGGCACAGCCGCCGGCAAGCAGGACGGTCCGTATGTCGCAGGGCCAATTCGGCCCAGACCGCCCATTGCACGCCCGGGCCAGATCATCGGCTTTCGCAAAGGGCTGCCTGGTGCAGACGCACAGGCAAACCGCAATGTCTCGCTTCACAATAATACCGGGGAAGCGCTTGTCAGCCTGTATTGGTCCAATTCGGCGACCATTGGCTGGGGCGAGGACAAGCTTGCTGACAACACGCTTGCCCGCAATCAGCAATGGAATGTTGAGGTAACCGACGGCTCAGCTGCGTGCCTGTTTGATTTCCGCGCTGTGACGGCCAGCGACCGCGAAATTGAAGTGGGCCAGATAAACGTATGCGAAGAGGGTGCGGTTTTCTTCGAATAAGCGTTGGCAGGCCGGGAATGCGCGCTTGCTCTTGAGGCCGCGAGCGCTTACGCCCGCGCGCGCAACAGCAGACTCGTTTCTCCGACACAGAAAGCTTGAAACAGCATGGCCAACGTCACCGTGATTGGCGCCCAATGGGGCGATGAAGGCAAAGGCAAAATCGTCGATTGGCTAGCGTCCCGTGCTGATGCTGTCGTCCGTTTCCAAGGCGGTCACAACGCCGGCCATACCCTGGTAATCGACGGCGAGGTCTATAAGCTCTCGCTCCTCCCATCGGGCATTGTCTCAGGCACGATGAGCATGATCGGAAATGGCGTGGTGCTCGACCCTTGGGCCTTGCGCGATGAAATCGCCAAGCTGGAAAGCCAGGGCGTTGAAATCACCGCTGACAACCTTGCGGTTGCTGACAATTGCCCGCTGATCCTGCCGCTTCACCGCGACCTTGATGGCCTTCGTGAAACGCAAGCGGGCAAAGGCAAGATCGGCACCACCGGGCGCGGCATTGGCCCTGCTTATGAAGACAAGGTCGGAAGGCGTGCAATCCGCGTGTGTGACCTCGCGCATCTCGACAGTCTTGAACCACAATTGGACCGCCTGTGTGCGCACCACGACGCGCTTCGTGCAGGGTTCGACCAACCGCCTGTTGACCGCGAAAAACTGCTTGAAGAATTGCGCGATGTTGCTGACTTTGTGCTTCGGTTTGCACAGCCTGTTTGGAAGCGCCTGAAGAAAGTGCGCAAGGCGGGTGCGAAAATCCTGTTTGAAGGTGCACAAGGCGTTCTGCTTGATGTCGATCACGGCACCTATCCCTTCGTCACCAGTTCCAACACAGTGAGCGGTACGGCAGCGTCGGGAAGCGGGCTTGGTCCCAATTCCACCGGCTTCGTGCTGGGCATTGTAAAGGCCTACACCACCCGCGTCGGCAGCGGGCCTTTCCCGACCGAGCTTGATGATGAAGTGGGCCAAGGCATTGGCGAAAGGGGCCACGAATTTGGCACCGTTACCGGGCGTCAGCGCCGCGTTGGCTGGTTCGATGCGGTATTGGTGCGGCAAACTTGCTCAATCTCTGGTGTCACGGGCATCGCATTGACAAAGATCGATGTTCTCGATGGATTGGAAACGGTCAAAATCTGCACCGGCTATCGCTTGCACGGCAATGTCTATGACTATCTGCCCACCCATTCCGCCGATCAGGCCGCTGTTGAGCCGATCTATGAAGAGATGGAAGGCTGGTCTGAGAGCACCGTCGGTGCGCGCTCTTATGCTGATCTGCCGGCAAATGCGATCAAGTATATTCAGCGCGTGCAAGAGCTGATCGAATGTCCGGTTGCACTCGTCTCCACCAGCCCGGAGCGCGACGACACCATCCTGATGCGCGATCCATTCGTCGATTAAGGGCAGGCAACCTGTTAAATGAGTCCTTGCTTGGGACATGCGGTAACAGCCCCAATTGCAGGGAAGGGCGCAGGCGGTTAATCTGTCTCCCATGTTTCGCTTTGTCGTCCTTGCATTGACCTTGCTGCTCGCTGCGTGCGCCGGCCAAAATCCGGGTAAAGGCGCAGGCGATCTTGGCGCCTATTCGCAAGGCCCCGCATCATCCCCGTCGCGCACGCCCGCCACCCGCTCTATCGAGCGCCGCAACCAATCGAGCTTTGACCCAATTGCCGACTATCTGGTGGTCGATAAATCAGAGCGAATGCTGGTTGCCTATGAAAATGGCAAACCTATCCGCGCCTACCGTGGCCTTCAGTTCGGCGATGCGCCCATGGGCCATAAACGTTTCCAAGGCGATGAGCGCACGCCCGAAGGCGTTTACCGGATCGATTGGCGCAATCCCCAAAGTTCATTTTATCTCTCGCTTCGTATCTCATACCCCAATGAGGCTGACCGTGCCTTTGCGTCGCAATATGGCCGATCCCCTGGAGGCGATATCTTCATTCACGGACAGCCCAATGGTCTGCAACGTGGGCGCATGCGCGGCGACTGGACGGATGGGTGCATCGCGCTCTCCAATGACGAAATCGAAGAGCTATGGCGGATTGTGCCCGACGGCACACCCATCGAAATCCGGCCCTAATCGCCTTTCTTTTCATCTGAGAGCAGCGCCACTTGCACCTGAAGGCGCTTTATCTCGCGCAGGATGGTGAGCATATTCATACGCGCAAACATCCATTCCTTGGCAAAACCCATCAGCACGATCAGCGTTAGCGCAAGGATCGCCCACAAGGTGTGTTCAACCGGGTGGCGCGTATGGGCGACCTGATAAAAAGCATACAACAGCCCCATGCCAAGCACGAAAGTGAAGCCAAACAAGAGCTTTGCCCACCCGCCAAGCGGCCCTTTCCAAGTGTCGCCAATCTGCTGAAACATACCGCGATCAGCATCAAGGCTGGTCAAGAACGCATAATCGTCCTCGTCCAGCGCTTCGGTGATTTTCTCATCAATCTGAGCCATCGTCTTCTCCTTTATCTGTTTGGGCCAAGCGCTGCTTTGAGCTTGCGCCGGGCGTTGAATATCCGGCTTTTAGCCGTGCCGTCGGGGACGCCTTGAACCTGCGCAATTTCGCGCAAGGTAAGGCCTTCGACAAAATGCAAATGCGCCGCGAGCCGTTGGTCCGCAGGCAAGGCTTTAAAAGCCTGGGCAATGGCCGCGCGTTCGCTCAAATTCTCGGGAACAGGCGCATCTTGCTCCCGCGAGTGTTCGGCAAGCGCGTCTCGTTCTCGAAGAGATTTGCGCAAGTGATCAGAGCCACGCCGATGGAGCACGGCAAAGGCATAAGCGCGAAACTGCTTGGGATCGCGCAGCCGGTTAAGCCCCTTGAAAATCGCCAGCCAGCACTCCTGTGCCAGATCGCGTGCCTCTTCATCCGCCATGCCATAACGCCGCGCTGCGCGGGCAAGTCGCGGGTTCCAACGTTGGTACAATCTTTGCGCAGCACTCGCCTCACCGCCTTTGGCCATCATCACAAGCCACTCGTCATAAAGCGCAGCGGATGATGGCTGCTCGCCGGGTCGGCGAGTTCTGGACGAAGGCATTGATTTGGTCATCACCTATGTAGTCGCCCGAAGCGCTCAAATTGTTCAAACTTTGCGTGAAAAAACTGGCGCATAGACGAAAATCTTGACTTGATCTCTATTTGTTCTAATCGTGTTCCATTCCAACAAGGGGGTGAGTCGATGCTCGACACAGATACAGCGACCGAAGATTTTTCTTATGACACCGCTCAAGATGCATCGGGCTTGCCTGCCCGCGTCGCTATTTATGCTGACCGTGCAAATATGCGCCGAGAAATCGAAGAAGATTTATCGGGCGCAGGTTTCAGGACGATTGATGCGGGCGGTTTGTCCGATTTGCTTGACGGCACGGCTCCGCTTCTCGGTGATGTGGTTATTGTGGATTGCCTATCCGTGGGTGGTGGCACACTCGCTGCACTCGTAAAGCTCGATATGCGCATCGCTGAAACAGGAGGAGAATTGATCGTCTCGACCTCGTTAGAAGCGCTCGACTGTGTCTTTAGCGCGCTTGACCAGTCCAAGCCGCAAATACTTGTCGATTCCAGCCGCGCTGAGCGTGTGATTGCTGTGGGGCGAACGTTGATGCGCAGCGGCAATGCCCGGGTCCGAGAAATGACCGAAGAGGACAGGCTCGGCCTGCTTTATCTCTCGCGCCAGGTGGATGCGATTGCGCAAGAGCTTGATAAGCTTTCGGGCCCGCGTGGTCAGTCGGCACCTTCTTCTGGTGCCAAGCTTTCTGACTTCAAACGGGACTTTCGCGGACCAGAGGCCAATCCGCTGCGGAATTCGATTGCGAGTTCAGAGGCGGGATACCCTCGCTTGCCTGATCCTGGGGCCGTGCGGGCTCTGATCGCAAGGCGTCAGGCGCGCGCGAAATTCTTCGAAGGCGAGCTGTTTGCAGATCCTGCCTGGGATATGCTCCTTGATCTGACCGCTGCAGAAGGCGAAAATCAGCGCGTTTCCGTTACCAGCCTGTGTATTGCTGCGATGGTCCCTGCAACAACAGCACTTCGCTGGATCAAGCAATTGGTTGATTGCGGCGTGTTTCAGCGTGTGGCCGACCAAAATGACAAACGGCGCGCCTTTATCGGCCTGTCTGATCAATCACGCCAAGCCATGGCCCGGTACTTTGCAGAAGTAGAAATGCCGATGCTTCAGGCAGCTTGAAGACGATATCAATCTGTTACCGGTGTGAGCTCTCTTATCCCCAACCGGAGGGCTCACACCAACCGGATTGCCCCTCTCAGGGTTCAATTATGCGCTGCGCAGCACCACTGTTAGCCCGCTTTGATCAGCAAAGGGGCAGCTATTCCCCAGACACTCTGGGCCTTTTTCGCACGTGATACGCACCGCGTCCGCTCTTGCGCGGGCGAGAATTTCTGGAGCGACATCGCGAGCGGCGCACACTGCGTCTGCTTCGCCCAGCAAACGGGCCTGTCTAAGCGTTAGGTCTTCTGGATCACTGCTTGTCACCACGAAAGCTTCATTGCGCCCACCGAAGCTTTGCGGGGTTCTGGCAGCGCCTTGCGCCCACTCCTCGACCGCTTGCGCCGATTTAGCCTCAAGCGCATCCAGCGCTCCGCCTTCTCGCAGAGCCTCATCAATCGCCCGGCGCCGGCTTGTCCCATCGGGGTATGCTTTGCGTATCATTGGCCGAGCCGCAAAAAGCCGTTTTGCAAGCTCGCCAAGGCTTTGAGGTAAAATCCGCTCAAGCCTAAGGCGCACATGTTTCGCGAGCCCGGCGGACGCCCCGCCAGTGCCCACCGCGATCAATACCGGATTGCGGTCAAGGATGCTCGGCGTGGTAAAATCGCACAGGTCCGGGCGGTCCACGACATTTACGATCATGCCTGCACAGCGAAGATTGATCGCGGCGACTTCGCACGCCTTTGCGTCCTCATAGGCGACAAAGGCAATTCGCACGCCTTCATCAATGGCACGCTGCTGATCGTCTTCGATGATCCCGCCAGCGCGTTCGACCAGCCGCCTTTTGGGCTCCGCCGCATCCCCGTCGCCAAGAACAAGGACGCTTTGGCCTTTGATGTTGTGGAACAGGGGAAGGCTGGCAAGCTCGCTCATCGTCGGCGTTCTAGTCGAGCCATTCAGGAACGCGCTCTGCGTCCATGATAGAGCTTGCATCGATCCGGTCGGCGACAACCGCAAACTTATCCCCGTCGACCAGAACCTCGGCTACAAAACCGCGCGAGTTGTAGGACGACGCCATGGTCGCACCGTAAGCGCCTGCCGTGCGGAACACCGCCAGATCGCCCGCCACAAGCTTGTCGCATAGGCGCCCCATTGCAAAGGTATCGCCTGTCTCACAGATGGGTCCAACGATATTGGCGGTCATATCCGCGCCCGATGGCTCCACCGCTGTAAAGTCGTGATAGGCACCATATAGGGCGGGGCGCGCAAGGTCGTTCATGGCGGCATCGACGATAACAAACGGGTCTTTGATCCCGCGCTTTACCCGCACCACTCGTGTAAGCAGCACGCCTGCATTGCCAGCGATCACACGGCCCGGTTCAAAGATGAGTTTTACACCCCAATCCTGGGTCAGCCTCGCAACCATCTTGCCATATTCGGCAGGGCTGGGGAGCTCTTCGCCTTGCTTGTACGGCACGCCAAGCCCGCCGCCCAAATCGACATGGGTGATCGTGTGGCCCGCCCCGCGAAGAGCCGCCACAAGCTCACCCAATTTGGTAAATGCGTTTTCAAGCGGGGCAAGGTCGGCAAGCTGGCTGCCGATGTGAACGGCCACGCCGCGCAAATTGACGCCCTGTTCGCCGGCTAGTTTGCCAAAAATCTGGCCTGCCTCGCTGATGGGAACGCCGAATTTGTTGTCGGCTTTACCGGTAGAGATTTTGTCATGTGTGCCCGCATCCACGTCCGGGTTGATGCGCAGCGTACAGCGCGCCTCCTTCCCCATCTCGCGGGCGACTTCGGCAAGCTCGACGCCTTCCTCTTCGCTCTCGATATTGAACTGCCCGATGCCCGCTTCAAGCGCGGCGATCAGCTCAGCGCGGGTTTTGCCAACGCCCGAGAACACGATGTTCTCAGGAGCCATGCCAGCGGCCAAGGCCCGGCGCATTTCGCCGACCGATACAACATCCGCGCCATATCCCTGACGCTGCAACACTTTGAGGACTGAAAGGTTGGGATTGGCCTTGACCGCAAAGGCGATCAGCTTGTCCGGTACATCGTCTAATGCCTCGCGAAAGACGCGGGCGTGCCGCTCCAGTGTGGCTCTGGAATAGACATAAACAGGTGTCCCCACTTCTTCCGCAATACGCGGCAAAGGGACGTCTTCGGCGTGCATAACGCCGTTTTTAATCGCAAAATGGTCCATGGATCTGAGGGGTCTTTAATCTGGGGGAAGGTCGAAGGGATCGTCTTCGCGCTCTTCCGAACGGCGGCGTAGTTCTACGCTGCGCTCTGGCGCGGCAAGGGTAGGAAGCTCAAGCAATTGCTCTGCATCGGGGCCCTCGGCCTCTCCATAGGGGACAGGCGGCAGCTCATTGCTGGCAAGCGGTTCCAACGGCGCGCGCGCACCGCAAGCGGCAAGCGCGCCAGAGACGCTAATGGCAAGGCTCACGATCAAAACCGGTTTGAGTAGATTGGCCATCAGCCCTCCATTCCAAGCTCTTTTCGAGCCCGCTTCACCTGTGAACGTACTTGGTTCGGCGCGGTTCCGCCATAGCTTGATCGCGCAGCCACCGATGCATCGACCGAAAGGGCGGCAAATACGCTTTCTTCGATCCGTTCATCAATCGCTTTGAGGTCGGCCAGCGGCAGGGCGTCCAAAGCGACACCGCGCGTCTCGGCCAGTTTGACAGCCGCGCCGGTGATATGGTGCGCCTCGCGGAAAGGGATGTCGGCTTGCACCACCAACCAATCGGCAAGATCGGTCGCGGTGGCGTAACCAAGCTCTGCTGCTTCTCGCATCCGATCTGTGTTGAAAGTGCTGTCGGCCACCATACCGGTCATTGCCGCGATGCACAGATCAAGCAGGCCAGCGGCTTCGAAAACAGGCGGCTTGTCGTTCTGCATATCCTTGGAATAGGCGAGCGGCAGGCCCTTCATCGAAATCATCAGCGATGTGACACAGCCCACGATCCGCCCCGCGTGCCCCCGCACCAGTTCGGCGGCGTCCGGGTTCTTCTTTTGCGGCATGATCGAGCTGCCGGTGGACAGCGTATCGGGCATCCGCACAAAGCCATAAGGTTGGCTCGCCCATATGATGAGCTCCTCGGCCAAACGCGACATGTGCAGCGAGCATTGGCTGGCCGCCATCAGATAATCGAGCGCAAAGTCGCGATCCGATACAGCATCAAGGCTGTTGTGGGTGGGCCCGTCAAAACCCAGCGCCTCAGCCGTCATATCGCGGTCGATTGGAAAACCTGTCCCCGCCAAAGCTGCGCTCCCCAAGGGACACAGCGCCAAGCGCCGCCGCGCATCGGCAAAGCGGTCCCGGTCGCGCGCGGTCATTTCGTAATAGGCCATGAGGTGATGGCCGAGCGTCACGGGCTGGGCGGTTTGAAGGTGCGTAAAGCCCGGCATGATCGACGCTGCATTCTCATCCGCTCGCGTCACCAAAGCGATTTGGAGAGCCTTGAGCCCATCATCCGCGCGGTCAATCGCATCGCGCACCCACAGCTTGAAATCGGTCGCAACCTGGTCATTGCGGCTGCGCGCTGTGTGCAGGCGCCCTGCAACCGGGCCGATCAATTCTGCAAGCCGACTTTCCGTCGTCATATGGATGTCTTCAAGGTCCCAGTCTTCGGGAACTCCGTTGGCTTCGTATTCGCCAGCAACCTGGTCGAGCCCTTCGGAAATGGTCCGCGCGTCTTCAGCGGTGACGATTTTCTGCGCCGCCAGCATCGCGACATGGGCCTTGGATGCGGCGATATCCTGACGCCACAGAGCCTTGTCGAACGGGATCGAGGCATTGATTTCGCGCATAATCGCGCTAGGTCCATCAGCGAACCGCCCGCCCCACATGGTATTGGATTGGGTGCTATTATTGGAAACGCTCATGATCCGCTCAATTGCTCTTATTGGTTTGGCTGCTGTGGCTCTGGCGTCTTGCGATAGTGGGGCAGAGACGCCTGCGCAAGAAAGCGCTGCTTCTTCAGGTGAAAACGCCGCTCCGCCGCCTCCGCCCCAATTGCCGGGTCAGATTGTGCGCGCTTTTGCCGGGACTGAACTTCCCGCGCTTGAATTCAGCGATCCGGAAGGCAACACGATCAACCTTGGCGAACTGGGCACGCCGGTTCTGGTGAACCTGTGGGCGACGTGGTGCGTGCCCTGCGTGGTGGAGATGCCTGCGCTTGATCAGCTGGCCGCCGAGATGGAGGGCGAGGTCAAGGTTCTAACCATCAGCCAAGACAATCGCGGCGCAGAAGTGGTGGTGCCATTCTTCGCGCAGCGCGATTTTCGCTATCTTGAACAATGGCTTGACCCGCAAAACGATCTTGCTGTGGCGTTTAGCGATGGCGGGTTACTACCTGTAACGGTCCTGTTCGATGCAGAGGGCAAAGAACTTTTGCGCGTTGCCGGAGGCTATGAATGGGACAGCGAGGAAGCGATTGCTCAGGTGCGCGAGGCCCTCGACTCTGGCTCAGATG
Source organism: Erythrobacter longus (assembly GCF_000715015.1). GTDB lineage: Bacteria > Pseudomonadota > Alphaproteobacteria > Sphingomonadales > Sphingomonadaceae > Erythrobacter > Erythrobacter longus. The sequence goes on along the minus strand of NZ_JMIW01000002.1, from coordinate 260,879 downwards.
AAAGCGCTTCATAATCGGGTACGCTGAGGCCAAGCGGGGCGAGGGGAAATCCGAAGAGCCCGCTCATCAATTGCGCCTGAATTTTTGAAATCGGCCAGATTTGCGACAAGGGCGCCATCAACCGGTCGCGCAGCATCGGGTGCCAGCTTGTGTCCGATTGATAGAGCGGCGTGAACAGCTTCGTCACCCATTGATAGAGCCACACATGGTCATGCCGCCATGACACCGCGTGGCGCAGCTTTTCCGAAAGCGTGCGGCCGTGCTCAGATCCGCGCGCCAATCCCCAGGCATCCAGCAGCGCCATATTCGCGCCTTGTCCCAATTGCGGGCTGGCCGAATGCCACGCATCGCCGATCGCGATCATCCGCTCCCTTATGGGCGGGTTTTGGGTCCGGTGCGAATAGCTGGCGAAGGTCAGTTGATCGCGCGCCGTGATCCGGTCGAGCAGCACGTCGGCCTCTGGCCAGAGTTTGCACACATCCTCTTTCCAATCCTCCAAAGGCGCATCCTGCCAAGCGGCAAAGTCCGAGCGTTTGAGCGACCAGAAGAAGGCGACCTCTTCCTGAGATGCTCCTTTGCGGGTTCCGATAGGAAGCACCCCCACCATTTGCGCCGCGCGGCGATAGCGTTGTTCGAGCAGGTTTCCTGCAAAAGGATCATCGCTTGATGTGGGAAGGCTTGCCCAGATTGCACCGAACTCCAGATGACCGGGAGGGCTTGTATCAAAAACGCTTTGTCTGCCGCTGGCATCAACGATCAGGTCGTGTGGCTTCGTTGGCTCGCGCGTATCAAAGGTGAGAGCGCGGCCTTCTTTCGTAAGCGTGCTGCCGGTAACAGCGTGGCCGGTTTCGATCCTTATGCCCTTGGCGAGCGCTTCTTCGTAGAGAATGCCAAACAGGCTGGACCTGTGGATGCCTATGCCAAAGGCACCGGCAACGCCGAGCTTGGAGTAGGGCGCATCGAGCACCGCCTTGCCGTGTTCTTCGAGCCCGAGAAGCCCGTCCACCCGAGCACCGCGTTTAAGAGTTTCTTTGGCCAAGCCCAATTGGTCCAGCACCGACAGCCCGCTTGGCTGGATCATCAGGCCAGAGCCGACCGGGCCCGGTTCATCAAACTGGTCGTAGATGGTGACATCGTGACCTTGTGCATCCAGAAGAATGGAAGCAGCAAGACCCGCAGGCCCGCATCCGGCGATAGCAATGGAATAGCTGTCCATGGCACACGGCATGACGCATGACTAAGCCCGCGCCAAGTGCGAATTTGTGCAATGTTGTTGAAGGGTCCGCCCGGGTTCACCCCGTTTAGGGTGAGCCGGCGACTTTGCGAAAACTGGTGGGCGATGACAGGCTCGAACTGCCGACCCTCTCGGTGTAAACGAGATGCTCTACCAACTGAGCTAATCGCCCCAACCAGTGTTTCCGAAAACCAGCTTTTTGCTGATCGGAGCGCGCCCACTAAGGCGAAGCCGCGCTCCGGTCAAGACCAGTTTCGATGGTTTTTATGGAACGGGTGCTTTTTAACGCACCACATCCATTTCATCGATCAGGTTTTGGGCGCCATCGACCTTCTCCATCACCCACAGCATATAGCGCGAGTCGACATGGATCGAACGCGTGGTGCGCGGGTCAAAGTCCCAGTCGGAATTGACGCTTTCGAACGTGCCATCGAACAACAGGCCCACAAGCTCGCCTTGCGCGTTAAGGGTCGCCGAGCCGCTGTTCCCGCCGGTCACGTCCAGATCAGACATGAAGTTCACAGGAACCGAACCGATGGATTCAAGCGCGTATGAGCCGTAATCCTTGGCTGCAATCAGATCCAATTGGCTTTGCGGCGAATTGAACGGCTCTTCGCCGGTGTCTTTCTGCGTGATGCCTTCCAGAGTGGTGAAGGGCAGGTAGGCCATCCCGTCAAAGGGCGAGCCGCCCATCACATTGCCAAAGGTGATGCGAAGGGTGGAGTTTGCATCGGGGTAAGGCAGTGCGCCTTCCTCGCGCTGCCACGCGGTGATTGCCTCCATGTATTGAGGGCGAAGCGCAAGCGCGCGTCCGGCACGTTCTTCGGCTTCATCCTCAAGAGCGCGCTCATACTCGTACAGTGCAACCGCAAGCTTCACGAAGGGGTCTTCGCTTGCCTCGATCGTGGCGGCATCGGCCTCCATCATCGCAAGGCGCGTCTCGCTGTCGCCAAGAGTGGTGCCGTCGTAAAAGCCGTTAAGGATGGCGGGCAGGTCGTCGGCGGTGGTCTCAGCCGTCAGACCCAAAGCTTCGTCGAACACGGCGACGCGTTCTGCGGCGGGCTGTGCAAGATAACCGGTCAGGAACAGCACCCATTCCGCCTTGTCGACTTCGGCATCATACCGCCGGTCGAGCGCTTGCAGCCCCTGACGAAAGAAGGTCATGTCGCGTTCCTGATAACCGGATTCGCGCTGGGCATTGGGAAGCTCGCGTTCATGCGCCAGACGCAGCAGGCGTTGCGCCACCCCCAGCAGCTGAGGGCGCGTCGCGTTGTTGTACCAGAAATTGGTGCGCGAGGCCGTGGCGGTCTCGACGCTGAGCTCAGCCAGTTCCCTGATCGCTGGTTGATAATCTCCGCGCGCTTTATCTTCTCGTATCCACTCAGCCAGCCCTGCCTCTCGTTCACGGCGGCGCTCAACCAATCCAACCCGGCGCGCCCCGTCGATTTGGCCACGCAGGTTCTTTTCGTAATTGTTGAGGCCAGCAAGGCGGCTTTCATATTTGACACGCGCGTCCGAACCGTCCGGCGCAGCCTCTTCAATCGTTTCAATCCACTGCGTCAAAAGCGTCTGGAACGTCGGGTAGGTCCAGCCAAAGGTGTTCTCTACCTCTGCCAAAAGGGTGTAGCGATTGGTTGAGCCGGGATAGCCTGCAACCATCACAAAATCGCCATCATCAAGGCCAGCAGCATTTACCTTAAGGTGGTGCTCTGGCGCGTAGGGGATGTTGTCTTCGCTAAAATCAGCAGCCGAGCCGTCTGGCGCGACATAGGCGCGGTAAAACGCGAAGTCGCCGGTGTGGCGTGGCCACTGCCAGTTGTCGATGTCGCCGCCATATTTGCCGATGGAATCAGCGGGCGCGTAAACAAGGCGCACATCGCGTACTTCGAGGCGTTTGATGAGGGTGTATTGCGCCCCGCCATAAAAGCTTGCGACAAGGCAGCGGAAACCGGCTTCGGCTTCGCATTCTGCGGTGATGTCCTTGCGGCGCTGGTCAATCGCTTCGTAGCGCTCGGTCGCGCCCATCTCCAGCGTGCCTTCGCGGACGCGGTCCGTTACATCGGTCAGCTCTGTGGTGACATAAATCCGGCTGCCGGGCGCTGCGGGAAGCTCATCGCCTTTGGTGCCTGCAAGAAAGCCGTTTTCGAGGTAATTGTTTTCCGCTGTCGAGTTGAACTGCACCGATCCGCGCGCGCAGTGGTGGTTGGTGACCACGAGGCCTTCTGGCGAGACAAAGCTTGCCGAGCATCCGCCAAGCGAAACCACCGCGCCCATGGGAAATCCGGTGAGATCGGTGAGGTCAGCCGGGTCAAGCTCAAGGCCTGCCTCTTTAAGTTGCTCTGCGATGTCGGGGAGCTGTTCAGGGGTGAACATACCCTCTTTGGCCGAGGCCGGAATGGCAAGCGCACTGCTCAAAAGCAGGCCCAATGACAAAAGTTTGGTGGCTTTCATGAAGTTTCCTCATCTGGGAACATAGTTGCGTTGCGCCGGTGCTAATCCCAAACCATACGAGTTGCAAATCCCTTGCCTCAAATCACAAAAACCCGGTTGCCAAGTGCTGCTTGAACCCTCAAACCTGAGCGCGACAAAAGAGAGGGATTTTACAAGGCCATGGCCACACTCACATATCTGACGACGACCCAGTTTGATTTTGGCGCGCTTGAGCTTTTGCCCAAGGAAATGAAAAACGCCGGGATCACAAAACCATTCATTGCAACCGATGCAGGTCTTGTGAAAGTTGGGATCGTCGAAAAGGTTTTGGCAGCCATGGGCGTGGATGCGCCGGTGTTTGATGAAACTCCCGGTAACCCGACCGAAGAGGCGGTGAAGAAAGCGCTCGCTCAATATAAAGCAGCGGGCTGCGATGGGATCATCGCGCTTGGTGGTGGTTCTTCGATGGACCTTGGCAAGGCTGTGGGCCTGCTTGCGGCAAGTGGCGGTCCTCTCGAACAATATGACCCGCTCCAAGGGGGTGCGCGCAATATCAAGGGTATGACCCCGCTGATCGCCGTGCCGACGACCTCTGGCACGGGCAGCGAGGTATCGGTTGGCTTTGTGATTATCCTTGAAGACGGGCGCAAGATGACTTTTGCCAGCCCGCATTTCATCCCCAAGGCCGCGATTTGCGATCCAGAGCTCACCATGGGCCTGCCCGCCATGATGACGGCAGCAACCGGAATGGATGCGATCACCCACTGTATCGAGGCGTTCCTTACGCCAAACGTCAATCCGCCTGCCGAAGGGGTTGCTTTGGATGGCCTGTGGCGCGGGATGCAATATCTGCCGCGCGCTGTGAAAGACGGGTCGGACCGGGATGCGCGCTGGCATATGATGATGTGCTCAACCGAGGGTGCGTTTGCCTTCGTCAAAGGGCTGGGCGCGGTTCACGCGATGAGCCATGCGGCGGGCCGTATCCGGCGCCTCAACCCGCATCATGGCACGCTGAACGCTGTGTTCCTGCCCGAAGTGCTGCGCTTTAATGAAAGCGTATGCGAGGAGAAATATGTGCGCCTTCGCCAAGCCATGGGGCTGGAACCGGGCGCAGATATTGCTCAGGCAATCGCAGACCTTAACGCACAAATCGGTATCCCGAGCGGTTTGGCCGAAATGGGCATTGTCGAGAGCGACATCGCCGAAATGGTCGAATATTCGCTCAAAGACCTCGCCGCACGTGGAAACCCGCGCAAGGCGAGCGCCGAAGACTTTGAGGCGATGATTAGAGCCTCCATGTAGGAGGCCAGCAAGGGCGCCTCTATATAAGAGGCCAGCAAGAACGCCTCTATATAAGAGGCCAGTGAGAACGCCTCGATGCAGGGCTTAGGCGTTCACCCAAGGCCCAGTTATCGCCACCGTGCGCGTTGGCGCATAGGCGTTCACGAACATCGTCTTGCCATCAGGTGAAAAACACGCGCCAGCAAGCTCTGTTTGCATGGTCAGGCGTCCCAGGTCATAGGGGCGGCCATCAGGCGTGATCCCGCGCAAATAATTGTCGACGATCTCTGTGTATTGGTCTTCGCACACTACAAGGTGACCGTTTGGCGCAACACACAGATTGTCGCCATAGTTGAACTGCTCTTTGCTCTCGCTTTCGAAGAACAGCTCAAAGCGATCAGGAGCGGCGCCTTGGCCGGGGACAAAGCGGAAGATTTGGCCAAGACCCTTGGCCCCGCCGCTGGTCGAGCAGATGTAAAGCTCGCCATCGCCCATATGGACGCCTTCGCCGCGCGCGATGACCGCTGCGCCGGCTGCTGCTGCACGGATGCGCAGATCATCCTTGGGCGATTCCACATCGTCCAAGTCTATCCAGCGAACAGCAAAGCTTTCACCCAAAGGCATGGTCGAAGCAGACCAATTGCGTGTGTCGGCAGGACCGTTTTCGATCACCATCGCCTGTAATTTGCCGCCCTGCGAAAGCTTGCCGGGAACATTGGGGACGAAGCGATAAAAGACGCTCTCATCGCGGTCTTCGGTTTGATAGACATAGCCCGTTTCAGGGTCCACGCAGGCCGCTTCGTGGTTAAAGCGGCCCATGGCGCGAAGGGGAACGGGATCGACAAGGCCGGTCGCATTGCCGGGGACTTCAAAAGTCCAGCCATGGTTGACCGCAAGGCCATCGCCATAGCGTTGTCCCGGGCCAGTGGGCGCCTCTTCACAGGTCAGCCAGCTGCCCCACGGTGTCACCCCGCCAGAACAATTGCGGATCGTCCCGCCAAGCGTGCGGAACTGACGTTTCACTTCGAGAGTTTCCGCATCGAGCACGATATTGGTCGTACCGCCCGGCACGATCTCGCCATTGCGCGTGCCAAAGCCTTTGGCGATTGGTCCGCCTGCATCATCGCTGGGGATCAATTCATGGTTGCGTACAAGCACGATTTCGCCATTTCCGATATCGAGACAGCCCATGCCGTCGGCCTTGTCAGGAACAGTGCCGCCATCGCTCATCGCATCGCCAAGGCTGGAGAGGACGCGGTAAGAAAACCCTTCGGGCAGATCGAGCATCCCGGCAGGGTCTTTCACAAGCGGACCGTAGCCAGCAAAAGATGAGGCCCCCGCGCCGATCGCCGAGGCAAGCCCCGTTCCACGGGTGGAGCACCCGCTTGCCACAAGCGCTGCAAAAGCGCTGCTGGTGGCGGCAAGGAATTGGCGACGATTGCTGCCGTTTGAAATGCTGTTTGCGATCAGCGTTTGTGACATGTTTGGATCATCCCTGTTTGGAGCCCTGAGGTACGCATCCAATATGGTATCGGATGAAGACAATTGCACGACAATTTGCGCGCTGAGTTTGAGTTGCCATTTTAGGCTGGCCGTGCATCCCACAAGCGATAGAAAACGCCGCTTTCATCATAGCCGGTGAGCTCCAGCACCCCGCTGACGGTGATCACATTGGTGCGGTCGGTTTTGAATGGAGTGCTGGCCATGACTTCGATGAACTGCATGGGGGCTGCGTGAAAGTGGAACGGGCATCCGGGCGGATAGCCGAGCAGCACAAACCGCTTTTGCTGCGAGCCGACCTGAAGCGGGTCCATCCAGCCCGATACCTTGATCCGCTTGCCTTCAAGGTCGCGCTGCTGCTTGGTGAAGAGCGGATAGGATATAGTAAAGCCGTTTTCATCGGTGCGTGTGACTTCCTTGGCCGCCTCTAAAAGCGCCCATGAGGTGCCCCCCGGCGGCGTTGCAGCAGGCTTCCAGATATCGTCAATCGACGCGCCAACCTTGGGGTCAGGCGCGCCAGAACGCGAGGCACCGGTGTTTTGGGCGCGCGCTTTATTGATGATTGAAACGGAGATTTCCTCGGTTTCAGGTCCACCAGAGACGCCGAGGTAGATTTGCACGCCGACAAGAGCAAACGCCGAAAGGGCGGCCACTCGCCACGCCACTTTTGTGAAGAACTTGAAGTTGGTCATTCTCAATGTCTCGCTAACACGCGGGCAGGGTCTATTTTGTAGACCCGCATCGCTGGTATCAAGGCCGCCACCGCGCCAATAGCAATGACAGCCACAATGAGCAAAACCTCACCGGAAACCGGAGCCCATGCGGCAAGGCCCAAATCTGCCAAAGTCGCAAACTGGCTGCGCGCAATAGCGATAAGGCCATGTGCGCCGATCCATCCAAGGACAGCGCCAAGGGTAGCTGTAATCACCCCTTCCAGAATGACCGTTGCAAAGACCTGAACAGGGGAGGCTCCCATGACCCGTAAAAGCGCCAGATCCCCTTCGCGCCCGCGCGCCATGTTGAGAAGCGCAACGAATATGGCGAGCCCGCCGGTGGCCGCCAACATCCATGCAAAGACGCGGATGCCGTCTAGACTTGCGCCGAGCAGTTCAAGGAGCCGGGCTGTTTCAATCGCGGGAACAGCCGCTTGCATTTCGGTCTGGCGATCGATCATGGCCGGTACGCGGATTGCGGCTGAGGCATTGCGATAGGTGACGAGAAGAGCGGTGAGGTCGGGCTGAAGGCTGGGCATCTGCGGCTGAGCGGCCTTTGGCATATCTGCGCGGTCATGGTCATGGTCATGGTCTTCGTGCCCCTCATGGCCTTCCTCAAGGTGGTCATGTTCGATCCCATGCACATCCCATACGCTTTCAACTGAGGTAAGGATCAGGCGATCAGCCACCGTCCCGCTTGGCGCCAGAATGCCAACCGTTTCAAACGGAGCGTGGTCGTGGCCTTGGCTTTCTTCGCTTGCAAAACCGTGGTTGCCGATGAATTTCTGGCCAAGCTGTGCGCCCGTTTCTTCGGCCACTTTTGACCCGATCACAGCCTGCATGGGGCCGCCAAATTGCTCGCCCTCAGCCAGTTCGAGCCCGTAGCTTTGTGCAAATGTTGCATCGGTTCCGACTATCCGAAATCCGCGGAAATTATCGCCCAGCGCCAGCGGCACAACCCGCGCAATCGCCGGATTGTTGCGCAGCGTCTCAAGGCTTTCATAGGGGATGTTGCCGGTCGGTTGGTCGACATGGAAGATGCTTGATAAGATCAGCTGCAGGGGCGATCCTTTTGCGCCCACCACAAGATCGATCCCTTGTGCATCGCGCTCCAGCCGCTCGCGCGCTTGCTCGCCAAATTGCAACAACAAGACCAGCATCGCGACCGAAATTGCAAGCAAAAGGACATTCAAAGCGGTCGTGAGCGGGCGGTCACGCAAGTATGCAAGGGCGAGCGAGATCATGTCACTTTCCCGTCCTGAAGCGTCAAAGTGCGCGCAAAATGGGAGGCTAGCCGATCATCATGGGTGGCAACCAAAAGGCTCGCGCCAGCGTTGCGGGCTGCATCGATCAACATCTTTGCGACTATGCGTGTGTTGCCTTTATCAAGCGCCGAGGTGGGCTCATCTGCGATCAAGAGCTTGGGCGATACGACCAGAGCCCGCGCAATGGCTGCGCGCTGCGCCTCCCCCTGGCTCAGTTCAAAGGGCCGCGCACTTGCGCGGTGCGCAATGCCCAATTGGTCCAGCGTCGCATCAACCTTTGCGCCATCAGGCGACCCATTGGCGAGCTTTTGCGCAAGCATCAGATTGGCCCGGACATTGAGCGCAGAGACAAGGCGCAAAGTCTGAAAAATGACCCCCATATGGGCCTTGCGTACAGCATCACCGACTGGCTCACCGCCCAAGCTTACACTGCCGCTCAGCGGAGTTTGCAATCCGCAGATGATGTTGAGAAGGCTTGATTTGCCTGACCCCGACGCCCCTAGCAACAGCGCGTGTTCACCCGGCTCAAGAGTGAAGCTTGTATCGTTTAGAATTGGAGTATCGCCATACGTCAGGCAGACATTTCTCACGTCCAATTGCATCGTTAGATGGTCCATTCTGGCGCGGGGTGGGAAAGTGCGCGTGGGGCGACCCAGACAATAGGTGGAAACAGACAATTTGCAACGCGCCTTCCGTTACCCGTGCACCGATCACAGCTGGGCTTATGACTGGCATTTCGTGCGGCGTTCCTCCAAGGGAGAAGCAATAGCGATTGACGCCCGCCCACTTGCCTCATAGTGAGCAGCTCTTCGCTATTGGATGATACATCATATCATGGAGCTTGCAGTAAAAAGCGACCGCGCCGCTACCGCGCTCAGCGCCCTTTGCATCGTGCATTGCCTCGCTGTGCCTTTGTTGGCAGGCGTGATGCCCTTTCTTGCGGTCATTTCGGATGCGGTCTGGCTTCATTGGCTGTTTGCTGGCCTTGCCGCGATTATTTCAGCAAGCGTTCCGTTCCGCGATGTCTTGGCGCGCACGCCGGGTTTCGTGGTTCCAGCAGGGCTAGGCATCTCTTTCCTGATCGCAGGGCTTTTTGCAGAGGAACTCGGCTCTAGCGAGACGATCCTCACGGTTATCGGTGGCCTTCTGGTGGCATTTGCCCATATCCGCCGCATGGTGCAGGGGCGTTGAGCGAGCAGACTCCGACACTTCTGGTTCTTGGCACAGGTGGGACAATCGCCGGCAGCACAGCAAGCGCAACGGGCGGCTCCTATTGCGCAGGCGAGCTTAGCCTTGAGTCGATGCTGGGCGATGTGGCGATGCTGGGCCTTGAGGCTGAGCTTGTCGCTAAACCTATCGCGCAAATCGGTTCACAGGATATGGGCTGGGAGGTGTGGGACGCGCTCCACAAGGAAATCAGCGCTGCCCAAAACGATCCGGAAATTGACGGTATCCTAGTAACCCATGGCACCGATACCGCCGAAGAGACCGCCTATCTGCTCGACCTGACATTGGCAGCGCGAAAGCCCGTGGTTTTGGTCGGCGCGATGCGGCCAGCAGGGGCGGTCGGGGCCGATGGGATGCGCAATTTTGCCAATGCGGTCCGGGTAGCCAGTGACCCGGAGGCAAGCGGGCGGGGCCCTCTGCTCGTCATGGGCGATATGGTGTTTGCGGCTAAGGATGTGCGCAAATCGGCAACCTCGAATATTGACGCGTTCAAAGGCTATCCGCGCGGTCCCATCGCAAGGGTTACGCCCTCAAGCCTTGATTGGTTTGGCGGTGCGACACGGACCGGCGAGCCTGCACGTTTTGATTGGCCGGGGGAGCTTCCCCGCGTTGCCATTCTCCACGCAGGGGCGGGCATGGATGAAAGCTGCGTGAATGCGCTGCTTGGTATCGGGTGCAAGGGAATTGTGCTTGCCGGAATGGGGCAGGGCAATGCGCCGCGTTGCGTGCTCGATGCGCTATCGCGGGCGGTAAAAGACGGTGTGCCTGTGGTGCGTTCGTCCCGCGTGGACGAGGGGCTGGTCGACCGCAATGTTGAGGTGGATGACGAAGCCTATGGCTTCATCGCAGCCCGCGCCCTTGGTCCAGCCAAAGCGCGCATTTTGCTGATGGTGCTGATCGCGAATGGGGTCAGCGATGCAGGCGATATTCAAGCGGCGTTTGACCGCGGATAAAGGTTTGCCCGCGGCCCACACCAATGTGCAGGCCGCGCACAAAAATCCCCATCACCCCCAAGGTGTGACGAGATACTTCTCCCCGGTTTTCATCTGGCGATAGTCAAGAATTGCATCCTTGGTGAGCATACCTTCCAGATCGACTTTCGCCTTATAGCTTGAGGCGAAAGTGGTGGTGAGATTGTCGAGCACACGCTGACGCATACGGCCCACCGTCTCCATCCCGGCCTTTTGGAGGAATGGGGTGAGCAACCAACCCGACAGCGTCCAGCCAAAGCCATAGGAAGGGGTGAGCATCGTCGGGCCAAAGTCCAGACGGCCATAGATGAACATGCGCTTTTCCTGGTTCGAGCCATAGCGCGAATATTCGGTCATCTTGGAGACGGCGACCTGTTCCATCGCCTTGAAGACGGTATCGGTCGCCTTGCCGCCGCCAATGGGGTCAAAGCCATAGAACGCATCGGTTGCATCAATTGCGGACCGCAGCTGCGCCATGAAATCGTCGTCAGAGGAATTGACAACATATTTCGCGCCAAGCCCTTTGAGCATTTCGACGTGCTCGGCCTTGCGCACGATATTGACCAGCTCAATGCCGTCTTCAGCGCAGATTTTGATGAGCATCTGGCCAAGGTTTGAAGCGGCCGCTGTGTGCACCATCGCTTTTTGCCCGTCCATCTTGGCGTTTTCGGCAAAGCCAAGCGCAGTCATCGGATTGACGAAGGAAGACGCCCCCTCTTCGCACGAATGATCGCCCAGCGGCAGGCACATCATCGCATCGGCAATGGCATATTGGCTGAACGCATTGCCGGGAACGCAGGCGACGCGCTTGCCCATGAGAGCCTTGGCCATATCGCTATCGCCAGTGGCGATAACGGTGCCTGCGCCCTCGTTACCGGCGGGCAGCCTCTGGTCGAAGCGCGCTTTTTGGCCTGAGAGGAAGGGTTCGGGCATTTGCGCAACAACCTTGCCAGCCGAATATTCCGCGTTTTCAAAGTCAGCCGCGCTGGTGAGGATCGCGAGGTCCGACGGGTTGATCGGCGCCGCTTCCATCTTGACCAGCACTTGGTTTGCCTTGGGCTCGGGGAAGGTTTCCTCGCTAACCTCAAGGGTGAGTTTGCCGTCGCTCGAAAGCGTGGTGAAAAGCTGTTTGCCGGTGGTCATAAGTGTCTCTCTCAATCGTGAAATTATTCGGTTGCGGCTTTGGTTTTGTCGTCAGATTTCTCTCTCGGCGATAGCTCAATAATTGTGGCCATCACAGCCCAGGTTGCCAGCGTGGGTTGCAGTTTGGGGACTTTTGTCAGCGAAAACCATTCTTCTGCCATTTGCGGCAGGAAATAGATCGCAACGCCCGTCACAACGACGCTAAACAGGGTAAAGTCGCTGAGCGCAATAGACTGGATCATCATGACGATGAGCGCGCTGATCGCGAGCAGGGCGACGAAATCGAAGATCGGCAGGTTCTCACCGCCTACGAGCACGAAGCCGAGCACTGCACCAAACACAATGTTGAGCGCATTGAGCCCGGCGCGGTAGTCGCCTTCCTTCATCCGTGAACTGGTTGGTATCTTGTACCAATTCGCCATGATTTATGATCCCTCTTCTGGATAAATTGCTTCAATGAAATAGAGCCCATGTGGGGGCGCGTTCAGGCCCAATTGCGCGCGGTCCTTCGCCTCTAACGCATCAGCGATCTGGCCTTCCTTCCACGTCCCTTGGCCGACGAGCTTGAGGCATCCGACCATGCTTCGGACGTGATGATGCAAGAAACTTCGGGCCTGCGCATAAATGCGAATCTCGTCGCCTTCTCTCACCACATCGAGGCGGTCCAGCGTCTTTACCGGGTCTTTCGACTGGCACTGGACCGAGCGAAATGTGGTGAAGTCATGAAGTCCGACAAGCGATTGCGCCGCGCGGTGCATGGCTTCGTGATCGAGCGGCTGCGCAACATGCCACACCTGGTTCTTGGCAAAAGTCAGGGGCGCACGCCGGTTGCAGATGCGATAGACATAACGACGCTCGACACAGGAAAACCGCGCGTGCCAATCATCGGGGACAATCTGGCAATCGAGAATGGCGATTGGATCAGGCCGAAGATACGCATTGATCGCCTCCGAAAGCCGAAACGGGTCGATGTCTTTTTCAAGATCAACGTGGGAGCGCATCGCCAGCGCATGAACGCCTGCATCCGTGCGCCCGGCGCTGTGCAGAGTGATCTCCTCGCCTGTAATCCGGTGGAGCGCATCTTCGACCGACTGCTGCACCGAAGGCCCATGCTTTTGCCGCTGGAGCCCGTGGAACGGCGTCCCGTCAAATTCTATGGTGAGCGCGAAACGGGTCACTTGAGCACGGTTCCTGCCGCAATCGGCTTTCCGCGCAGGAAGTCCTCGCGTTCCATCGCAGGTTTCCCTGCACGTTGGAGTTTGAGTGGACGAATTGCGCCTTCATCACACGCAATGGTGAGTTCAGCGTCGAGGACCTCTCCCGTCTCGCCTGACCCCTCTACCTCTTCTGCCAACAAGAGCTTTACCCGCTCATCGCCCAGCTCAAACCAGGCGCCGGGGAAGGGCGCTAAACCCGCCACATGACGCACCAGCTCGCCCGCAGGCCGCGACCATTCAATCCGCGCCTCGGCCTTGTCGATTTTTGCCGCGTGGGTGGTGAACGCATCATCCTGCGCCACTGGCGGATACGCATCAAGGTCTGCCAGAACCTCTACCATCGCCTCTGCGCCCATCGCGCCTAGCTCTTCAAACATCTCGCCGGTTGTCTTCGCACCAATCGGCGTTGTCACGATATGTCGCATGGGCCCTGTATCGAGCCCCGCTTCCATCTGCATGATTGTAACGCCCGTCTCCTCATCACCCGCCATAATCGCACGGTGAATAGGCGCAGCCCCCCGCCAGCGCGGCAGGATCGAAGCGTGGATATTCAGGCAACCATGCCTGGGCGCATCGAGCACCGCTTGCGGCAGGATCAGCCCATATGCGGCGACCACTGCAATATCGGCGTCCAGTGCTGCAAACTCGCTTTGTGCTTCTTCATTCCTCAAAGATTTGGGCGAACGCACCTCAAACCCAAGCTCCTCTGCCCTCACCTGCACAGGCGAGGGACGCAGCTTCTTGCCCCGGCCAGAACGGCTCGGCGGCTGGGTGTAAACACACGCGATCTCGTGCCCCGCAGCCGCAAGAGCCACCAGAGCAGGCACCGCAAAATCGGGCGTTCCCATAAAAACTATGCGCATAAAGCGATCGGCAAACCTTTGTGAATTGAACCAAGCGCCCTATCTCCCCCCACATGGCATCGCAAGAGATCGAAGCTTTATCAGCTGCATTGGCGCGTTTGCCCGGCCTCGGCCCCCGCAGCGCAAGGCGGGCTGTGCTGTGGCTGGTCAAAAACCGTGAGCGTGCTTTGCCCGACCTGTTGGAGGCATTGGACGCGATATCGCAAACGCTGGTCGAGTGCGAAACATGCGGCAATGTGGACACCATAAACCCCTGCGGCATCTGCGCGGATGTGCGCCGCGATGCGAAAGCGCTTTGCGTGGTCGAGGATGTCGCCGACGTCTGGGCGCTAGACCGTGCTCGCCTCTTTCAAGGGCGCTACCATGTGCTGGGCGGAAAGCTCTCAGCCCTCGACGGCATCGGCCCCGAAGACCTCAACATCGCCTCCCTGATCGACCGCGTTTCCACCGGCGAAGTGGACGAAGTTGTTCTCGCCATGAATGCAACCCTCGAAGGGCAAACCACCGCGCACTACCTCGCCGAGCGGCTGGAGGAGCACAAGGTCCGCATCACCCAGCTTGCCCATGGCCTGCCGGTTGGCGGAGAGCTAGATTACCTCGATGAAGGCACTTTGGCACAGGCTTTAAGAGCGCGGCGGCCTGTGGGCTAACATCCCCCGCCATGGGATGGCCGATTACGGTGATCGAACACTTGCGCTTGCGGCTGACGCCTACGCGCACTAAATTGCCCATATGGCTATCCGCGAAATCATAGAAGTGCCGGACCCCCGGCTTAAACTTGTGTCCGAACCGGTTAAACCCGAAGAGTTCAACGACGAGCTCAAGCAGCTCGTCGAAGATATGTTCGAGACGATGTACGATGCCCCCGGCATTGGCCTTGCCGCCATTCAGGTCGCTGTACCCAAACGCGTCCTCGTGATTGATCTACAGCCCGACGACCCCGACGCAGAGCCGGTTGAGTGCGAGCACGATGGGCATAAGCACACTCATCCCGCGACGAAGAAAGAGCCGCGCGTCTTCATCAATCCAGTGATCACACCCGAGACCGAGGAAATGAGCACCTTCCAGGAAGGCTGCCTCTCGCTGCCGGAGATTTACGCCGACGTAGATCGCCCGGCATCCTGCACGGTCGAATACCAAGACCTTCAGGGCAACCACCACAAGGAGCACCTCACCGGCATGATGGCGACCTGTCTCCAGCACGAGATGGACCACCTCGAAGGCATCGTCTTTATCGACCACCTCTCACGCCTCAAGCGCAATATGATGCTGAAGAAGCTGAAGAAGTTGAGGGCTGTGGCGTAACCAGATGTGGCCCGCCGAACACATCTTCGGTAGCTTTATGATCCTGGTCCTTATTGGACTGCTGGTGTTCGGATATTGGTTCTGGTCGCTTGGTTTGCCAAAGAAGGAGCCGACTGCTCGGCAATCAAAGATTTGGTGCGTGATGTATTGCTTCATGGCAGCGTATTTTGGTTTCAAAGCTTGGGAAGAGTATTCGAACGGCCTCAGCGACTGGTACATCTGGCCTACCTGTGCGCTTGTTATCCTGATTTGTGCCGTAAGAGACTGGCCTAGGCCCAAAGCTGCGCAGTAGTTGGGGATATCCAACAAAGCGCTAGTGTTCCGCATTTGTTCCATGCTATAATGAAGCATGGAAAATCCGATTCTTCTCATCATCGCTCTGATACTCGGCCTTCTTCTCGGGGGCGGTGCGGCATATTTTCTCGCCTCGCGGCCTGTTACTGACTTGCGGGACCGTCTTGCGGCCAGCGAGGGCGAAACAAAGGCGCTGGACGAAAAATTCCGCCGCGCAGCAACCGACCTTGCCACCATGTCTGAACGGGCAGCACGGGCTGACGATCTTTCCGAAAAGCTTGAGGCGGCCCGCGCCGAAAACGCTAATTTCCGTGCTGAACGGGCCAGTTTTGCCGAACAAAAGCGGCTGCTCGAAGAATCGCGCGGGCAGCTAATGAAAGAGTTTGAAAACACCGGCGCACAGGTGCTTGGCAAAGCGCAAGAAGCCTTCCTGCGCCGCGCGGAAGAACGCTTCAAACAGTCCGAGGAAACCGGCGAGGCGAAGATCAAGGCTTTGCTCACGCCTGTGGGCGAAAAGCTCGCTTCCTATGAGAAACAGGTGAACGAGCTTGAGGCCAAGCGCACCGATGCCTTTGGCCAATTGCAGGGCCTCATCCAATCCATGCGCGAGGGGCAGGAAGAGGTCCGGCGCGAGGCGCAGCGGCTTGGCAATTCGCTGACCAACGCTCCCAAAGCGCGGGGCCGCTGGGGGGAGCGGGCTTTGCAAAACCTGCTCGAACAATGCGGGCTCGCCGAGCATACCGATTTTATGATGGAGCATTCGGTTGAAACCGAAGAAGGGCGGCTTCGCCCGGATGCGATCATCAATGTGCCGGGGCAAAAGAAGCTGGTGATCGACTCCAAAGTCTCGCTCAACGCCTATCAGGCCGCATTCGAGGCCGATGATGACGACACGCGCAAACGCGAGTTGGACGCACACGCAAAGTCCATGCGCAATCACGTCCAAACCTTGGGCGCGAAAAGCTATCAAAGCCAATTTGAAGAAGCGCCCGATTACGTCATTATGTTCATTCCAGGGGAACACTTTGTGACCGCCGCTTTGGACGCTGATCCGACTTTGTGGGATTTTGCATTTGAACGCCGGGTCTTGCTCGCAACGCCAACCAATCTTGTGGCCATCGCGCGCACTGTCGCACAAGTCTGGCGGCAAGATGGTCTTGCAAAAGAAGCGCAGGAAATCGGCCGCATGGGGGCGGAACTCTACAGCCGCCTAGAAACTGCAGCCCAGCACCTCAAACGCGTTGGCGGGGGGCTCGAAACTGCGGTCAACAATTACAACAAATTCGTCGGCAGCTTTGAACGCAACGTCCTTTCGTCAGGCAAGCGTCTCGCCGAAAAAGGCGTCGAAATCGGCAAGCGCGAGATCGAAGAAGTGCCGCTGGTCGAAAGCACCCCGCGCTACAACGCGGCGGATGCCAAAGCCGCCGATGAAGAAGCGAACTTCATGCTCGAAAGCAAACAGGACGCGGCTGAATAGACTAGCCTAGGGCAGCCACCCGGCGATCACGGCCAAGATCACTACTCCCAGCGTTCCTCCCATAACGGGTGCCACAAGAATTGTGGCAAGCGAAATGTAGATCGCGTGAGCAGGGTCGTGAGCGTTGTCGAAGTAAGTCTTAAGGTCGAGCAGCCCGTTCAGGGCGATTGCAACGGCGCACACCCACACGATGACGACTGCCCAAACTGCGATGATCACTTGGTTCCACTGCAAGAATAGCAGACCGAACGCACAGCCACCGGCAAGGGCCAGGTTTCCGACACCCTTGAGGTATTCCATCAGAACCCACTTTTCGTCTTCAGAAAGGTGACGCATTGAGCTTCCTGCCAACTCTCTCTGCCTTAGCGACGCACATCAGTTCTGGGCCGCTGGATCGAATGTTTCTAATACCTCATACGCCAGCACCGCGCCCGCAATGGCGGCATTCAATGAGTCCGCGCGGCCTTTCATCGGCATGGTGACGCGCAGGTCGCATTCCATTTCGTAAGTCTCGGGGAGGCCTTGCGATTCGTTGCCCACGAGGATGAAGCATGGCGATTGATACGCCGCCCCGCGATAGGGCACCGCGTCGCGCAGGCTTGCAGCCACTAGCTGGCCCGCGCCACCCCTTAGCCACGGGATAAACTCGTCCCAGCGCGCCCGCGCGAGGCCTTGGGTGAACACCGCGCCCATGCTTGCGCGTACGGCTTCGGCGCTGAACGGGTCGGCGCAATCGTCGATCAGGATCAGCCCGCCAGCGCCCACGGCATCGCCTGTGCGCAGCATGGTCCCAAGATTGCCGGGATCACGCAGGTCCTGTGCGACCAGCCAGATTTTGGCGGCGCTGCGGTCAAGCTTTTCAAGCGATGTATCGAATTCGTCGAACACCCCAACCACGCTTTGCGCATTGGACTTGCCGGTGATCTTTGAGAGGATATCGGGCGTTGTGGTGATGATCTCGCCGCCGCTCGCCTCAATCTCGCGCTCTAGCCCCTCGATCAAAGGATGCGGATCGCGCCCTTCGGCCATAACCAAAGTGCGCGGCACATAGCCGCTCACACGTGCATCTTCGAGCAATCGCAGGCCCTCGACCAGGAATTGCCCGGCACGTTTGCGCAGCTTCTTCTCACGCAAACTGCGCAGATATTTCACAGTGGGATTGGAAAAACCGGAAATGTGCTTGCGCGTCATAGGATTACTGGTGCGCTTCTCGCTCAGTCTTCGCCAAAGCCGTCTTCGACAAGTGCAACGAGCTGGGCGAGTACGGTCTCGCTATCATTGCCATCAACGATCAGCTCAACCGTGTCACCTTTGGCCGCGCCAAGCATCATCAGGCCAAGGATGGAACCGCCAGCGGCAGTGTTTGCGCCCTTTGCAACTTTTACCTGCGCTCCTTCAGGCAATGCTGCCACCGCACCAACGAATTTGGCGCTCGCCCGTGCGTGAAGGCCGCGTTGGTTCACGATCGTAACACTTTGCCGCAGTTCCCCCATCGTAAGACGCTTAACTCCCGCCGCTCGCTGCGCGCGCTGGCTTGTTCTGGGGGGCGTTGTCCGCGCCCAATAGCTCGCTTGCAACAGTAATGTAATTGCGCCCCGCGATCTGAGCAGCTTCCACCGCTTCAACCACGCTCAGATTTTTGCGAGCCCCGGCCAAACGGATGAGCATGGGCAGGTTAATCCCCGCGATCACTTCGACCCGGCCTGCGTCCAACAGCGAGATCGCCAAATTGGACGGTGTCCCGCCAAATAAATCGGTAAGGATGATGACACCGCTGCCTGCATCGACGGCTTCAATCGCACTGGCGATATCAGCGCGGCGCTGTTCCATGTCGTCATTGGGGCCAATGCACACGGTTTCCACGGCCGATTGTGAGCCAACAACGTGTTCCATTGCCTCAACAAATTGGTCCGCGAGGCGGCCATGCGTTACCAGGATCAAACCGATCATACTGTGAATTCAGTCCGTTCGTACTGAGCGACCTGCCTCAAACTGCAGACGACTTTGCCTAACACTAACACCACCATGCGATGCAAGCTCTTAATACAACCCTTGGCGCTAACTTTCATTTGCGCCCTCGATTGTATCAGTGGCTCGCGATTTCAAATTTCGGTGGCGGACAGTGGGCGAAAACCCTGCCTCGCGCAAGGCTTGCGCCATCCCCTCTGCGGTAAACACAGAGCGGTGTCTCCCGCCGGTACAACCAAAGGCGACGTGCACATATGCTTTTCCTTGCGCCGCATAGCGCGGAAGGACGGTGAGAAGGAGCGCCTTTACCTGTTCAAAAACAGTGGCAAAGGCTGGATCGCGCTCAATATAGGCGCCCACTTCATCATCGAGGCCGGTCTTTTCGCGCAAATCTTCAATCCAGTGGGGATTATCGAGAAAACGCATATCAAAGACCAGATCGGCAAGCGGTGGCATGCCGCGCGCAAAGCCAAAACTGGAGATGGTAAGGCTGGGCTCAGCCTGATGCTCTTTACCAAAAAGCCCGCGCACCTGAGATTGCAGCTCATTGGAGGACAGCTCGCTTGTATCGATCACCACATCAGCCCAGCGCCGCAAGGGTTCGAGCAACTCGCGCTCGGCTGCGATACCGTCCTGAACAGTGCGTTCCTGCGCCATGGGGTGACGCCGGCGCGTTTCGTTGTACCGCCGTTCCAACTCGCTGGTTTTGCAGTCGATAAACATGAAAGTGACGTCCAGGTCACCGCGCGCGGCCATGGATTTGATGATCTCAATGATTTCGGCAGGCACAAATCCGCGCGTGCGAGAATCGAAGCCAATCGCAAGCGGCGCGCGCGATGCTGAGCTTGCGTCTTGTGCCGCTTCGCCCGGTTCGCCGACGAGCCGCTCCAGCATTCGGATGGGAAAATTGTCGATCGTCTCCCACCCCAAATCTTCGAGCACATCAAGCGCTGTGGATTTGCCAGCCCCTGCTAGTCCGGTGACGAGGAGAAGGCGCTGCTGCGGATCAGATACTGGATTGGGACTAGTCATGTTTGCCCCTCCCTTTTCGCGCTTTGCGATGCAGAATGGAAGCAAATTTTGGGCCTAGGCAATTTGTAGACCGTGCTTTTGCAGCGCCATCTCTGCTCGAAAGGCGGGCGCAATTGGCCCGGGCTCGAAGGGCAGGCAAGGGACATTAAGTCCAAGGATCTCGCGCTGCGGTACGGCCTCTGGAAGGCGATCCCCACCAGTGCCAAGCGACAATATGAGAGCCAAAGGGCAAGGCGGGGCAATGGGCAGCTCAAACAGGCCCACGCCGCGCAGCTCGATCAGGCCGCCGATATTGGGGGGAGGGCCAGCAATAAGATGATCCCCCTCGCGGGTCAGGGTCACGCCGTCATCCCCGATCAAAACTGCGCCCCGGTCGATAAGGGCCAAGGCAAGCGATGATTTACCGCTTCCCGGCGGCCCCTCGATTGCAAGCGCTAGCCTGCCGATGGAAACGACGCTGGCTGAAAACACTATCTGCGTCATTCGGCCGCTGGCAATTGAAACCGCAGGCAGGCCCCTTGCGCGCCATCGGGACGGGCTTCTGCGACAAGGGAACCATCGTGCGCCTGCGCAATTGCTCTGGCAATCGCAAGGCCCAGACCCGAATGATTGCCAAAGTCCTCATCTTCAGGGCGCACTGAATGAAAGCGGTGAAAGACTTTCTCGCGCGAATCTTCGGGAATGCCGGGCCCGCTGTCGCAAACGGTCACGGTGACACAGGCGCCGTCATTATCGACCATCACCTCAATCGGCGCATCAGCGGGTGAGAACGAAACCGCATTGTCGAACAGGTTTTCCACCACCCGTTCAAGCCGCGCGCCCACACCAAGGACATTGGCTTTGAAACCGCGGGTTGAAAGCTCAATCCGGTGGTCGTGATTTTCCGCCCGGTTTTCTCGGCTTCCGATGATTGCGCGGATAAGGTCTGCCATATCGATGACTTCCAGCGTGGCGCGGCTCATTTCGGCATCGATCCGGCTCGCATCGGAAATCTCGCTGACCAATCGGTCGATCCGTCGCACATCATGGGTGGCGATCTGTTCCAGCTTTTCGCGCGTTTCCTTGTCTTTGACCTTAGGCAGCGATTCAATCGCACTGCGCAAGGAGGCGAGCGGGTTTTTGATCTCGTGGGCAACGTCGGCAGCGAAACTGTCGACCGCATCAATCCGCTGACGCAGGGCCAATGTCATGTCAGAAACGGAGCGGGCAAGTTGTCCGATTTCGTCCTTACGCTCCGGCAGGCGAGGGACTTCGACCTCGCGTTCGCGCCCCAGCCTCACGCGCTGCGTTGATCCGGCAAGCAGTTGCAAAGGCGAGACTATTGTTCGCGCAAGATAAAGCGAGAGCGCAGCCGAAGCGCCAAGCACCAACAGCACTGCGGTGATCAGTGCCGTGCGCGCCGCACGCACGCTTTCGGTGATGTCCACCGCATTGCGGACCGTAAGCAAAGTTGCCCCATTAAGGCCAACGGGCGCGGCCGCGGTAATAACCGGCGTCCCATCGACCCAATCATAAAGGCGCACCTGGCTAAGCCCTTCTTCGCGCGCCTGTTTCAGCTCTGGCCAAGCGTCAGCTGTTTGTCCCTCTGGTTCAACATAATCGGTGACCGCAGGGGCGCGCACGATTGTATCAACCGTACGATCAAGCCAGCGGGCAAGCTCTTGTTCCCAGGTGTCATTGGTAATGTCGTTAAGCTCAAAAGCAGGTTCAGCCAGGGCAAAACTGTCAGCCCACAAAGCGCCCTCTGCATCAAACATGCGCATGCGCATGCGTTGTTCCTGGCCGATTTGCACCAGCAACGCTTCCTGCCTGCTTCTGGTGGCTCCGGCCAAGGCTTCTGCCGTGATTTGCGCCTCGATCCGGGCCAGTTTGAAGCGTTCATCGATCAATTGGGTACGGTAAGTGTCGAGGTAAAACAGGCCGCCCGACAAAAATGCGAGTGGCAGAATGTTCACGATCAGAATGCGCGCAGTAAGCGAAAACCGAGTTACAAAGCCAGGCCGTTCAATCACTTGCCCGATAGCCTTAGTAAGCGGCCCGCTTTTCCCGGAGGATGGATCAGAGCCGGTTCTAGCCATCGGTGAAGCTGTAGCCTGCGCCATAAAGCGTTTCGATTGCATCAAAGGTTGGGTCAACGCAGCGGAATTTGCGGCGCATGCGTTTGATGTGGCTGTCGACGGTTCTGTCATCGACAAATATATCATCAGGGTAGGCGGCATCCATCAATTGGTTGCGGCTTTTAATGACGCCGGGGCGCGCAGCAAGGGCTTCGAGGATCAAGAATTCGGTCACAGTAAGGCTTACCGATCTGTCATCCCATTTCACATGGTGACGAGCAGGATCCATGAAAAGGCGGCCACGATTGAGCGTGGACTGAACGACCTCGCCTGAAACGGTGGGCTGGCCATGAATGCGCTCAGGTTCCGCCCGGCGCAAGATTGCGCGAATTCTAGCCGTTAAAAGGCGCAGGGAAAATGGTTTTGCGATGTAATCATCCGCGCCCAGTTCAAGCCCGACTTCTTCATCAGCCTCATCGTCCTTACTTGTCAGGAAAATGACCGGCAGCGCGGAAGTCGCGCGCACCCGGCGCAGCAATTCCAAACCGTCCATCTTGGGCATCTTGATGTCGAACACGGCCAGATCAGGCGGGTTTTCGATCAGCGCCTTCAATGCCGTTTCGCCGTCCGAATAAAGGCGTGTGACAAACCCTTCGGCCTGAAGCGCGATGGAGACGGTTGTGAGAATGTTGCGGTCATCATCAACCAATGCGATTTCGACCGGCGTAGCGGGCGCGGTTTCATCGCTGGCCGCATCGATCGTATCGCTTGCGTGGGAGGTCTCTTGAAGATCGCCTGACATCTTGGTTGTGCGTCCTTTTTTCGATCGGTCCAACGAGCCTAGCTGCAAGTTGTTGCGGGCACAATCACGCTCACGTCCATCCCGATTTGTCCTTTGCGATATCCGTAAGTTCACGCATGTGTCTTGCAGGGTTTGACGCGGGCTAGTGGCATCTTTATGCGGGCGGTGACCTTTGGGATCAGGTACTTTCAAGCGAATCGCAGACACGAGTAATCGCAAACCGTTACCACTCTCAAACCCATCGATGCATACGTATGCATAACCAAACGCGCAACGCGAATACGTCACAGGAGAATACACGTTGACCCCGCTGGCCCAACCGCTCCCCTCACAGGGCATCGAAACATCTGCAACCATCCACGCAAATCTTGGCACATCGGCTCTTGTCGAAGCTGCGATCAGCGGCGGTGAAGGTCAGCTTTCCAAGCACGGCGCATTGGTGGTGAAGACCGGCGCAAAGACCGGGCGCAGCGCGAAGGACAAGTTCATTGTGCGCGATGCCACCACCGAAGACACGGTGTGGTGGGGCAAGGTCAATGCCAGCATGACGCCTGAGCATTTTGCCAATCTCAAGGAAGACTTCCTGAGCGCGCTTGGTGATAAAGAAACGCTCTATGTCGCGGACCTTTTCGGCGGATCGCAACCAGAGCACCGCGTCAATGTTCGCGTTATCAACGAGCTTGCCTGGCACAACCTTTTTATCCGCACGATGCTGGTGCGGCCTTCGGTCGAAGAGCTGGGCACTTTCGCACCCGAATACACGATCATCGATCTGCCCAGCTTTGCCGCAGACCCGGCGCGCCACGGCACCAATTCGGAAACCGTGATTGCAGTGAACCTCACCGAAAAACTGATCCTGATTGGCGGCACGCGTTATGCAGGCGAGATGAAGAAGTCGGTCTTTGGCATCCTCAACTATCTGCTCCCGACCAAGGGCGTGATGCCGATGCACTGCTCGGCCAATATCAGCGGCGCCAATGGGAAAAATGGGGGAAAGACGGCCGTTTTCTTTGGCTTGTCCGGCACGGGCAAGACAACGCTTTCAGCGGACGCCTCGCGCACGCTTATCGGCGATGACGAGCATGGTTGGTCCGACACGGCGGTCTTCAACTTTGAAGGCGGTTGCTACGCCAAGATGATCCGCCTTTCTGAAGAAGCAGAGCCGGAGATTTACGCCACCACCAAAATGTTCGGCACCGTGCTCGAAAACGTGGTGATGGATGAACAAACCCGCGAACTGGACTTCGACGACAATACACTCGCCGAGAACACGCGCGGCGCGTATCCGATTGATTTCATTCCGAACACATCCGAGAAGAACCTTGGCCCTGCGCCAAGCAATGTCGTGATGCTGACAGCGGACGCGTTTGGCGTGCTGCCTCCGATTGCGCGCCTGACCCCGGATCAGGCGATGTATCACTTCCTGTCGGGCTACACCGCGAAAGTCGCAGGCACCGAAATCGGCGTGACCGAACCCGAGGCGACATTCTCAACCTGTTTTGGCGCACCGTTCATGCCGCGCCACCCAAGCGTTTACGGCAATCTTTTGAAAGAGCGCATCGCCAAGGGCGGGGTTCAATGCTGGCTGCTCAACACCGGCTGGACCGGCGGCAAATACGGCGTTGGGAACCGTATGCCGATCAAGGCGACCCGTGCGCTTTTGAACGCAGCTTTGGACGGTAATTTGGACGGGGCCGAGTTCCGCAAGGACCCGAATTTCGGCTTTGATGTGCCAGTGAATGTGCCTGTTCTGGCCGAGGCCGGGATCGATCAGACGATCCTCGACCCGCGCGCGACTTGGGCCGACAAGGCTGAGTATGACGAGGCCGCGCAAAAACTCGTCCAATTGTTCATCGACAACTTTGCCGAGTTCGCGCCCCACGTTGACGAAGGCGTGCGCAAAGCCGCGCCTGCAGGCGCCATTGCCGCCTAAGGCAAACCTCAGTTTACGAGCTGGAGAGGGGAGCCCCGTCTGTTGTACTCAAGGGTGCTTCAGGCGGGGTTTTCGCTGGCTCTGGTGATTTCCTGATCAAGGCACAATTCGCCAAGGACCGCGCGGTGGTCTGATCCGTTCGCGTCCAGAACTTCAAACCGGCGCACCTTGATTTGGCCGTTCACCATGATCTGATCGAGCGGCCAGCCCAAAGCGGGCGCGAATGCGGGAAAGGTGGGATAGGTGCCTCTGCCGATGCGGGGGTCTTTCCAATCGCCGATTTCGCGAAAAGCGGTGGTAGTTGATGACCAGGGCACATCGTTGAAATCGCCCATTGCGACAGCGCCGGCGACGTCCCCGTTCGTCTTTTCAGCGGCACTCTTGATGCTGTTGTCGCGCTGTGTCGTGTCTTGACCGGGCAGGGGCGCTTTGGGATGCAGACCGACAAATTGCACCAGCTTGTCATCGCTTGCTCTTAACAAGGCGAACACACTGGGAGTGTTCTCTCCCGGGCTTTCCAGAATATCCGCGTTGAGAACCGGCAATCGGCTGGCGAAGACTTTGCCAAAAGTATCGGATTGGGGGTGGGTCAAAGCGTATGGATATTCGCCCAGCAAGGGGTGCAAGGCATTGGCCCAGCTTTCGTCAACTTCGGTCAGGAACAAAACGTCAGGATCAGCCCCCCGGACCTGCTCGATCAGCCGGTCATGGTCCCTGTTTTTCATTTTGACGTTGACCGCATAGGCGGTGAAGCATTGCTCGCGCGGATGCGAAGACGCCAGATCAATTTGCGGGTTGGCAAACGGCGAATAGGGCCAGACCACGATGAAATTGATTGCAGCTGCGCCAATGAACATCGCCGCGGCAATCAGACGATGGGACTTCACAAGAACCGCCACCAGAACCGCAAGCCCGCCAAAGAGATACCCCGCCGGTTCGCGTACGAAGCCGGGCGCCCGGATGGCCCAGAAATCGGTTGGAAACAGCGGCAGGATCGCTGAGGCAAGGGCAAGCCCTCCGGCGACAAGAGCGATGGTGGAACGCGGGGGCATCGCCCGTGTGTATCACTCCTCTCGATTAATCCCAGCGCCTCGGGGACATTTCTTTACTTTCGCATCGCTCGACAACGCTCTAGGCTCGTATCCTGAAATACAAAGGAGAAGCGCCATGAGTTTGCTGGATGGAATTTTGAAGAATATCGGTGGTGCACCGGACGATGTGGTCAATCTCGCCGCAAAAGTGGGAATTGATCCCGCGATGGCGGAAAAAGCGATCGCTGTGCTGGGTCAAACGCACCAGATGGAAGGCGATACGGTCGAACTGGCATCGGCCAAGACCGGCCTTGATACCGGTGTGCTCAGCAAGATGGTCGAACAGATCGGCGGCGAGGGCTCGCTGACCCAGTTTGCAGACGCTATCAAGAACGATCCTTCTTCCCTGATGGGGCTGCTCGACAAGGATGGCGACGGCAATCCGCTTAACGATATTGCGGACATGGCCAGCGGCCTGTTCGGCAAGAAATAATCGCGACCAAACGAGAGGGGATACACCATGAGCCTTGCTGCAATGCTTCAACAAACGGGCGCGATTTCGTCGATGGCGCGCGAACTGGGCGTTGATGAAAACACCGCCAAGACCGCCGCTGGCGCTTTGCTACCGGCGATCGTCGCTGGCATGGGCCGCAGTGCAACGGGCGGCAATGCGACGCCTGATCCCCTCGGCGGCCTTGGCAGCTTGGCGGGGGCAATCCTTGGTGGCGGCTCAGGAGGTGGCGCTGCTGGCGGATTGGGCGGAATGCTTGGCGGGGGATTGCTTGACGCTGTTCTCGGCTCAAGCCCGACGCCCACACAGCCCGGCAATGACATTCTGGGCGCGATTTTTGGCACCAAAGATGTCAGCCGCTCGGTCGCAGGAGAGGTCTCCGGGATCACCGGGATTGATGAAGGGCTCTTGAAAAAGATGCTCCCGATCCTCGCCATGGCAGTTGCTGGCTATATGGCGAAGGAAGCGGGCAACAATGCGCAAGGCGGCGGCCAGAGCGGTGGCGGCCTGGGAGGTATCCTGGGTTCAATTGTGGGCGGTATGATAAGCCGTTAGTCGCGAATTTTCAGCCGTCGTCGCCGCGTAAGCTGTCAAGATAGGACCAAATCCGGCTGACCACGACAGACCCTTCGCCAACGGCGCTTGCGACGCGTTTGACGGAACCAGATCGCACATCGCCCACTGCGAAGATGCCGTCTGTGCCCGTTTCAAACGGGCTCTCCCGGCCTGCTTGCGCACCGGTGATCACGAACCCTTTGTCATCTGTTTCGACCAGCCCGCCCAGCCATTGCGTGTTGGGAGCAGCGCCGATCATGATGAACAGTGCGCGCGTATCTATCGGGCGCTCTCCACCCGGTGATGTAAATGTGACCCCGCTCAGCCAGTCTTCTCCATGCAAGCGTGTGACGGTCGTGTTGTAGTGAATTGTCACGCGCGGATCGGCCTCAAGCCGCCGCGAAAGATAGCTCGACATTGACGCCGCCAGACTGTCGGAGCGCACGACAAGATGCACATGCGCCGCTGACCGGCTCAAATACATTGCAGCTTGCCCTGCGGAATTGCCCCCGCCAATGACCACTGCCTCGGTGTTGGAGCAGAAGCGCGCTTCCATTTCCGTGGCGGAATAGAACACGCCTGCACCTTCAAGCTCTTCAAGATTGTCGAGGGGCAGGCGGCGATATTGCACCCCGGTGCTGACCAATATCGACTTTGTGCAAATCTCGTCGTCATCGTCGAGCTTTGCGCAAAAGCTTCCATCCTCGCGCCGTTCGACATCGACAACGCGGCGCGGCATGACAAAGCGCGTGCCAAATTTCATCGCCTGAATCTGGCCGCGCCATGTGAGATCAGTGCCGCTGATGCCGGTGGGAAAGCCCATGTAGTTTTCGATCCGGCTAGACGTGCCTGCTTGCCCGCCAACAGCCGTATCCTCGATCACCAATGCCTCGAGCCCCTCGCTGCCAGCGTAAACCGCTGCGGCGACACCGGCTGGCCCGCCGCCGACAATCAAAAGGTCAAATTCGCGTTGGGAGCAGATATCGAGATCAAGGCCCAGGTACTGCGCCACTTTGCGAGGGCTGGGGTCTTCCAGTTTCGTGTCGGTGCCAACGATGACGCCCGGCTCATGGCTGACGATGGAGCACGCCTCGAGCGTTTCGCGGTCGCCATGGTCCATGTCGTAGCTGGAAAAAGGGATGCGGTTGCGCGACAAAAACCGTTCAACTTCCTGAACCTTCGCATCGCGATCAGCGCCGATGACTTTGACCGAGCCATTGGAAAGCTCGAATTGCTTGCGCCTGCGCGCTGCAAAGACGGTCAGGATATGGTCAGACAATTCAGGCACGCGGCTCATCAGCTCAAGCATTTGCTCGCGTGGCGCTTCGATAACTCTGGTGTCACAGGTCGCGCGCATCTTGAGATAGTGCGCACCCCGGTTGAGAAATCCGATCTCCCCCATAAACTGGGTCGGACCAAGCGAGGCTTCCATCAGGCGTTTGCCGGTGTATTGGTCGACTACCTCGATCTCGCCGTCGAGCACGTAAACGAAGGTGTCCATCCGGTCGCCGATGTCGGCAACGATGCTACCCGCCGGATAGATCTTTTCCTCGCCAATTTCGCAGATTGCATCAACATGCGCATCTGCAAGCGGCACGCGCCGCATCGTTTCGAGATCGTTTCCCAACTGTTCCATCGCGCGGCTCCTGATCGCTTGTCAGCATATGATTTAGTGATCTGGCGCAAGACTACCATCAGTTGGCGGCAAGAAGCGCAAATAAAAGCGCCGCCATCCCTGAAACAGGCATGGCGGCGCAATTAGAATTAGGCGCTTTTCCTGAAGCCGATATCGGAGGCGACAGGATTTCGCAGCTAAATCAGTCTTTCAGGTGAGCCGGCACGATACCGCCAGCGGCTGCCATCTGGTTCAAGACAGCTTTATGCAGCGCGATGTTGTCTTCGGCAGTGCCCGAATAATCGGTGTTGCCCATTTCAATCGCCAGAGCTTTTCGGTTTTCATAGCTTGGGTCAATGCGCACAAGCTTCATCAGGTCGACGATTGATGTCTGCCAGTTGAGCTTGTCTGAACCTGGAATGCTGCCGATGCGAGCGGCCACGTCATCCGCGCTGATCGCTGCGCGCTCTGGTGCGGCCGGCGCTGCGACAGGCGCTGCTGCGGCCTTTTTCTCTTCCTCGTCGTCGCCGAAAATCGCGTTAGAAATTGAACTGAAAATTCCCATATGTCCCTCCATCTTAGGTGTTGCGGGGAGGCTAGCGTCCTCTGCAACGCTTTGCCAGAGCATTTACAACTGATGACAAAAGTATGATGGGCGAAAAAGTATGACGGATCTGGTTTTCTCGCTCGTGATGCTCGCTGCGATCTTCTTGGTGCTTGGCGCCTACCTCTATTGGCGGCGAACAGGCGAGGTGAAACAGCCTGCGCTTATGGTGGTTCTGGCCGTCATCGCGGTTGGCAATGTCTTGATCTGGACCATACCCACATCAGATGGCAGTTCGCCGGTTGACCTCATCGAAGAAACACAGGCCGAAGAAACACAGGCGGCCGAGACGCAGTAACGCCCCGGCCGTTTGCTGCCTGCTCAGTTGGCTAGGGGATTTGCCAGTTTACTGAGCTGGAATAGGTGCCCGCCGTGACCTTGCCATCGGTGCCTTTGGCCGGGTTGAATACAGCGCGCCTTTCGATGAGAGCGCAGGTCGCCTGATCAAGCGCGGCATGACCCGTCGACCCCGTAATCCTGCAATCAGTGACCCTGCCGCCTGCATCGATTTTCAAGGTAAAGCGTGCTGTGCCGGTAAGCTCGCGCCTGATCCAGGTGCTGCGATAATCGGCGGTCGTGATCCAGTTGGCAGGATTGCCGCGAGGGGCCGCAGCCACAGGATCGAACAGCGGTTCTAACTTCGGAAGCGAGCCGGTGAAGTCGTCCGAACCCAGCAAGGAGCCCGGATCAAACTCACCGACCGGTGTGATGGGGCCAACCGGGCCAAGGTCAAAATCCAGATCGCTTTGTGGCCTTGTGTATGTGGGCATCGGCACCGGGGTTGAGGTCGATTTGGTATCGGTTGGCGGAAGATCATCATCGATTGGTTTGGGCGTGACGACGACATCGGGGATGTTGGTTGCGTCCGGGTTGGGGATGGGCGGGACCATGACATGTTTGACCGCGAGGCCCGCAATCAGGATCAAGCCAAAGGTGGCAGGCACGCCCAATGCGCCAACGGCGGCGAGGGGGTTGGGGCGGCTTGCTGTGTTCGCGTAGCTCATGAATTCTCTCCTCTCATGATGTGCGATCAGTGGAGGCTGACAGGAGTTGTTGCGAGTGACAAGCAATATCGAGTTGCAAAGCGCGACCCGTCGCAAGGTGCAACCCGTTGTTTTTTAATACTGTTGTTTGATTTTCTAAGCCGCATCCGCGACTTAGTCCTCGCTAGACGGGCAGGCAAGCTGCCCCCGCTGCGGGCGCGCGGTCGTGCTTGCGGTTTCTGGCGAAACCGTTTTCCGCAGCAAACCCGATGACCCACGCAAATTCGATGCCGCAGGCGTCGCAAGGGCGACCGCCCGCCCGCAGCGGGTCCGCAGCGTAGCGGAGGACATCGAGCGAGGACACGACCGCGGATGCGGGCGTAACCACGAAACTCTTATTTAATCGGACAATCCGGCGACAGGCGGAAATTGAGATAATTGTCGACGCTGCCCATCATCTCTTCGATTTCGTTTTCGAAGAAATGGTTGGCGCGCGGGATTTCGTCGTGATGGATCGTGATGTGCTTTTGCGTGCGCAGTTTGTCGACGAGCTTTTGGACAGCGCTTGGTTGAACCACTGTGTCCGCTGCCCCTTGCACGAAAATGCCGGAAGCGGGGCAGGGTGCCAGGAAGCTGAAGTCATACATATTCGCAGGCGGCGCAACGGAAATAAACCCGCGCACCTCAGGGCGGCGCATCAGCAATTGCATGCCGATCAAAGCGCCAAAGGAATACCCCGCAACCCAGGTTTGCTGCGCCTCGGGGTGGATCGATTGCACCCAGTCAAGCGCGGACGCTGCATCGGAAAGCTCGCCAATGCCATTGTCGAATGACCCTTGTGAGCGGCCAACCCCACGAAAGTTGAAACGCAGCGTTGCAAAGCCGCGATCGGTGAAGGTCTTGTAGAGCCGTTGAACGATCCGGTCGTTCATCGTGCCGCCGCCTTCTGGGTGAGGATGAAGGATCATCGCCACAGGAGCACGGGGACGCGGTGGCGGGGAAAAACGACCTTCGAGACGGCCCTCTGGGCCGGGAAAGATGACGGATGGCATCAAATACCCTTTATGAAATGAGTTGCGCTGAAAACTACGACGTTGCACCGGCTGGTGCCAGCGGGTGAGCTCTCTATATAAGCACTTGTGAGAAAGTGCAATTTATTAAGAATCGTTCGCAATAAGGCCTCTATTTGACCAACCGTATCTACCTCGATCACGCTGCAACAACGCCGCTGCGCCCCGAAGCACGCGCCGCAATGGAAGAAGGCTTTGCGCTTTGGGCAAACCCATCCAGCCCACACGCGGAGGGCCGCCGCGCCAAAAACGCGCTCGAAGATGCGCGGGCGCGGGTGAAGGCGGCGCTTTCATGGAGCGGCGAGGTCATCTTCACCAGCGGGGCCAGCGAATCGCTATGGCTTGCGCTCAATCGTTCCAAGGCGAGCCGCCGGATAGTAAGCGCGGTGGAGCATGACGCGGTGTTTCGCGCGGCGCCCGATGCTGAAATCTCCTCGGACGAAAGCACATTTGACGCCTCGACGCTTCTGGCTGTCCAGCATGTCAATTCCGAAACCGGCGTGATCAACCCTGTCTCCCAGATGGCAGAGACGATCAAATCATCGGGCGCTGTGCTCTTGTCCGATTGCGCGCAGTCGGCGGGCAAGCTCGACCTGCCCGATGCCGATATGCTGGTGGTTTCCGCGCACAAGCTGGGCGGCCCGATTGGCATTGGCGCGCTTCTGGTGCGCGATTGGGCCTTGCTAGAGCCCATGGGCGGGCACGAACGCGGCTATCGTCAGGGCACCGAGAACATGCCCGCAGCCCTCGGCTTTGCGAGCGCGCTTGAGGCGGGTGATTGGCTGACCACGCCGAAAGAACGGGCCGGTTTTGCCAAGGAGTTAGGCGATGACCTCCTGACCTTTGGTGATCAGACTGACTACATCTTCGCGCTCGCGCATCCGAGCATGAGCGCGCAGGCTCTCCTGATCCGCTTGGACGCAATGGGCATTGCCGTCTCCGCTGGGAGCGCGTGTTCTTCGGGAACGCTCAAGAAAAGCCGCGTGCTCGATGCATTCGGCGTAAGCGATGAGGTCGCCGCGCGCACCATCCGGGTGAGCCTTGGCTGGAACACGACCACTGTGGATTTGGACCGGTTCTTGGAGGCATGGCGCAGCCTTTCTTGAAAGAGGCGTCATCCTGAACTCGTTTCAGGATAACCCTTGCATCAGGCGGAGACGGTTATGCTGAAACAAGTTCAGCATGACGAAGATTTGGATTAGGGTGTGCGACACATGATCTATCTCGACAACCAAGCCACCACGCCCCTGGCCCCAGAAGCGCGCGATGCGATGATCCGCTATCTCGACGGACCAGACGGCATCGGCTTCGGAAATCCGCATTCGTCTCACAAAATGGGCCGTCAGGCCGCCGCCGCAATCGAGGCGGCGCGCGACACCGTGGCGGCGCTTTTCCCTGCTGGCGGCAGAGTTATCTTCACCAGCGGCGCGACTGAGGCGCTTAACCTCGCCATTCGCGGCACCAGTGGGAAGGGCAACGTTGCCTTCTCGGCCATCGAACATTCGGCCGTCGGAGACACGGCGCGCGATGCAGGGCTTTCCAAAATGCTGGACGTGGACAGCGACGGCATTTGTGACCCGGCGCAGGATCTGGGCAAAGCGACCCGTCTGATTGCGGTGATGCAGGTCAACAATGAAATCGGTACGACCCAGCCCACCCTCGATTGGCAGCGCCGCGCCAAACAGGAAAATGCTCTCTTTCTCGTCGATGCGGTGCAGGCTTATGGCAAGATCGCCGTCGCGGGCGCGGATATGCTCGCGGTCTCTGCGCATAAGCTCAACGGGCCCAAGGGCGTTGGCGCTTTGTGGGTGCGCGACGGGGTGGAGCTAGAACAGGTGCAAACCGGCGGCGGGCAGGAACATGGCCTTCGCTCTGGCACTTTATCGCCAGCGCTCATCGCCGGATTTGGCGCGGCCGCTGCGCTTTCCAAGGAACGGATGGAGCAAGACGCCGCCCATGTCGAAGCCTTGTGGACCCGTGCGCGCGACCATTTTGGCAGCTGGACCCTTAATGGCAGCGAGGCGTCGCGCTGGTATGGCAATATGAACATCCGTAAGGACGGGCTGGACGTGGCGCGCCTTATGTCGGATTGCCGGAGCGTGATGTTCTCGGCTGGCAGCGCGTGTGCGAGCGGGTCAGGCCGGCCAAGCCATGTGCTGAAAGCGATCGGGCTCACCGATGCCGAGGCGAAATCATCAATCCGGCTGGGTTGGGGGCGTTACACGACGCTGGACGAAATTGACTTGGCGGCCAAAACGATATTGGCGGCTGCAAAAGACCAGGAGCTCTGGGGCTAATCTCATGACAATCAAAGTGACCTTTATCGATCCCAAAGGGGCGCCCGTGCCATGCGAAGGCGAGGTGGGTGACAATCTTCTGAAGCTTGGTCAGGCCGCCGGCCTCCCGCTCGAAGGGACGTGCGAGGGGCAAATGGCCTGTTCTACCTGTCATGTGATTGTCGCTGCCGAGTGGTTTGAGAAACTGGCCCAAGCTTCCGAAGAGGAAGAGGACATGCTCGATTTCGCAGCCGGTGCACGGCGCACATCGCGCCTGTCGTGTCAGATTGACGTCACGCAAGAGATGGACGGCCTAACCGTCAAGGTGCCGGGCGAAAGCCACGATGCACGCGGATTGTAAGCCGCGCGGACTGTAAGAGCCGGGACCATAACGATCCCGCCTGAATGGCTGATTAAGCCAATCCTAAACATTGGTAAAATCTCCCAACCGCTGGGATTGGGTGCATTTTGCGTGTCTGGGTGATGCTGCAAGAACCCCGGAATTCTGCGGTTTTTCGAGTTTGGCACGGTGTCTGCAAAGTAGTTGGCATACAGCGGAAACAAGCCGCAAATGACCACAGTAACTTTATCAGACGGAAAGACGAACCATGACCAACACAGCAAACAACTTCTTCGCAGCAGCCCTTTCAATCATCGTTTCAACCAGCCTGCTTGCATACGCCATCGTTCCGGCAAGCCCCACGATGTTCGCTTAATTTCAATCTCGACAAACACTCAACTCAAAGGAATTTCAAAATGACTATCGCCGCTAACAACCTCCTCGCCGCAGCATTTTCAGTCGTTATCTCGGCTAGCCTGTTTGCCTATGCCATCGTACCCGCCAGCCCGCTCGCATTTGCCTGATCGCTGACGGGTCCCGGTAACCCCATCCTCTATTCCCCAATCCCCTAGTCCCCTTGCCAATCCGGAGACCCACAATGCCCCGCACGAACAACCTTTACGCCGCCGCCCTCTCGATCCTCTCGACCTCGGCAGTCCTTGCGACCGTCATCTTTTTCAGCAATCCCGGCATCATCGCCTGATCCGCCCCGCCGACCCCTCAAACAGTCCCCCCGCAAAGGGCGCACCGGTTTCTCTCCCCTAAAGGACCGATGCGCCCTTTTTCTTTGTGTTAGGGGTGTTTGCACCTCCCCTGACGCGTTAAATCGTGGTAAGCTGAGGCATGTTTTGCAGACTCAAGAGCTTCATTCTTTGCGTCCTTTTGACAGGGCTGGCGATGACGTCTTCAGTGGCTCATGCTGCTGGCAAATATGCGCTTTTGATCGGCAATTCCGACTATCAGCAGCGCGCGGAGGGCAATTCTTGGACGAAACTGCCCAACCCGGCCAATGATGTAGCGCTGGTCGGCAGATCGCTTGATGCAATCGGGTTTGAAGTCACCACCGTTTCCAACGGAACCTGGCAAGAGATGCGCGATGCGCTCACCACTTTCAGCAATTCGATCGGTGATGCTGAAATCGTGGTTTTTTATTTTGCCGGACACGGGTTTGAATACGGGCGGCGCAATTACCTTGTGCCGGTGGACGCAGGGCTGTCGGCTCGTTCTGATGAGATCGATCGGACCTTTATCGAATTCGAAAAGCTTGCCGAGCGCCTGTATAATGAAGGCACGACGATCTTTATGCTCGATGCGTGCCGCACCGATGGGCAAGTGACCGAGGCATCCTCGCGCTCAGATGCGATCACCCGGAGTGCGCCAGCGCCCGTGATCATCGAGCCCACAACGCGTCAGGCGGCCTCCGGCGGGATGCGTGAGTTTGACTTTGAACCGGGCGCGCGCGTTGGCGTGCTCTATTCAACCGGGCGCGGCGTCCCCGCATATGATGCTGCGCCTCCGCCAAAGGATGTGAGCCCCTTTGCAGCCGAAGTTGCCGAGAAGGTGACAGTGCCTCGGATGGATGTAAGCATCGTTTTTAATTCCATCCGCGACGGTGTGCTCAAGCGCACTGAGGGATTTTGGCCGTTGCAAGTGCCTTTCACCTATAACTCACTGTCTCCCAATACGTTTTTCACGCTGGAGCCTGCGATTTTTGATGTGGCGCCACCGGCATCTGACCGTGTTGAGCCGGTAGCCGTCCAGCTCCCGCGACCGATAAATCTGACGCTTGATGAAATGGGTCGGATTGATGAACCGATCCTTGTGATGCGCGTTCTGGCCGAGCACAGTGTTGCCGATATCAGGGCGCTGGTTGCCTCCGGTGATCCGCTGGCGACCTATCTGCTTGGTTATATGCAGCACTTTGGCCTTGGCGTTCCCAAGGACTTGGACGCTGCGCGCAAAACACTCGAGGCGGCGGCTGCACAAGGCACCCCTTACGGCCAACTTGAGTTTGCCTATTTCCTGCGGGTGAACGCTCGCGATGATGCGGAGCGTGTGCGCTCACTTGAACTTTACAAGGCGGCGGCAGAACAAGATTATGCAAAGGCGCGCGGCCATTATTCGCGCGTGCTAATCGGCGCAGCGGAGCACACCGAGTCACCCAATTATATCGAAGGGGTTCGCCAGCAACGTCTCGCGGCTGAGGCGGGCTATGCCTATGCCTATTATGGTCTTGTCTACGCAGTTCCTGAAGAGGCGGATGTGTTTATCGCTGCTTTGCAAGGCATGGCTAAGGTCGGGCGCAGCGATGCCGACCAGCAATTGTGCTCGATCTTTGTCCGCGAAAAACAATACAGCGATGCGGTGCCGCATTGCGAGGTTGCCGCGACCGCGGGTTACCCAGATGCCTTTGCGCACCTTGCCCTTGCAGCAGAGCGTGGGTGGACGGCACCGCGCTCGATCAAGGATGCGCGGTTTTGGATGCGTCAGGCGCTATCTCGCGGCGACCTTGAATCGGGTCTGTGCGCACAAATGATTTCGATGCAGATTGCGCTCGAATATGAAACCGGCATCAAGGGAGCAGCCCGCATTGAGAATTGCAACCGCTCTCAAAGCCAATCCTGATCCGTCCCGGCGGCTCAATCCCAAAACCGTTTATTCTCTGTGGAAACTGCTCTCCCACCGGGGGCGCGACCTTGCTAAGCGGGGAACATGGCCGATCCCACGACACCTGATGATACCGATCCGTTCGACGCGATTGTTGATGCGCCTTTTGATGCCGCTTTGTCTGAGCGGTATCTGGTCTATGCGCTTTCGACGATCACCGCGCGCTCGCTCCCCGATCTTCGTGATGGGTTGAAGCCGGTTCACCGGCGGCTTTTGTGGACCATGCGCCAGTTGAAGCTGTCCCCCGACAGCACGTTTAAGAAATCCGCCCGCGTTGTGGGTGAGGTGATCGGTAAATATCACCCTCACGGCGACACCGCTGCCTATGACGCTATGGTTCGCTTGGCGCAGGACTTTTCATTGAGATATCCGCTGGTCGAGGGGCAGGGGAACTTTGGCAATATCGATGGCGATAATGCGGCCGCCTATCGCTACACCGAAGCGCGCCTGACAAAGACCGCGATGCAGTTGATGGAAGGGTTGGACGCAGGGACCGTCGATTTCATCCCGACCTATAATGGCGAGGAAGAAGAGCCTGAGCTTATGCCGGGCCTGTTCCCCAATCTGCTCGCCAATGGGGCAAGCGGGATTGCGGTGGGCATGGCGACCAATATCCCGTCGCACAATGTCGCTGAAATCATTGATGCAACGCTTGAGCTGATCGACAACCCCCATGTCGAGCATGAGCGTTTGATGGAGCTGATGCAGGGGCCGGACTTTGCGACCGGCGGGCAATTGGTGGACAGCAAAGAGGTTATCTCGGCGGCCTATCGCACCGGGCGGGGCAGTTTCCGCCTTCGCGGCGTGTTCAACGCGCCTGAGGCTGAAAAAGCGGAAGATCAGGCGGCGGGCATTGAGCGCCTTGGTGGGGGGCAATGGCAGCTTGTCATCACGCAAATCCCGTATCAGGTGCAAAAGGGCAAGCTGATCGAACAGATCGCGCAAGCCATTGCCGACAAGAAGCTGCCGATCCTCGACGACGTGCGCGATGAAAGCGATGAGAGCATTCGCATCGTGCTTGTCCCGCGCAGCCGCAATGTCGATCCGGATTTGCTGAAAGAGAGCATCTTCAAGCTTACCGATATGGAGACGCGCTTCGGGCTCAATATGAATGTGCTCGATGCGACCCGTACGCCGATGGTCATGGGGCTAAAAGAGCTCCTGCAAAACTGGACCGCAGCGCAGATCGAAATTCTGCAACGCCGCACACAGCATCGGCTCGATCAGATTGCGCGGCGGTTGGAGCTGGTCGAAGGCTATATCACCGCCTTCCTCAACCTTGACCGGGTGATCGAAATCATCCGTTACGAGGACGAGCCCAAGCAAGTGATGATGGCCGAGTTTGCGCTTACCGACCGTCAGGCCGAGGCGATCCTCAACATGCGTCTGCGGTCTTTGCGCAAGCTGGAAGAGATGGAACTGCGCACAGAGAAGGATACGCTTCTCAAAGAGCAGGAAGAGCTGAACAAGCTCCTCGAAAGCCCCGCACGCCAACGCACGCGCCTCAAAAAGGACCTGCGCGCCCTTCGCAAGGATTATGCCGAGGATACAGCTCTTGGTGCGCGCCGCACGCGCATCGAAGAGGCCGCGCCTGCGGTTGAATTTTCGATGGACGCGATGATTGAAAAAGAGCCTGTGACCGTTATCCTCTCCCAAAAGGGATGGATCAGGGGCGCCAAAGGTCATGTCGATCTCACCCAGGAATTCAAATACAAAGAGGGCGACGCACAAGCCTTCATCATCCATGCGCAGACGACGGATAAGCTGTTGATCGCAGGGTCAGACGGGCGGTTTTATACGCTTGGGTGCGACAAATTGCCGGGCGCTCGCGGTTTTGGTGAGCCGGTGCGCAATATGATCGACCTGCCGTCTGAAAGCAGCATCGCCTCGATGCTCGTCCACAAACCTGAAGGCCGCCTGCTGCTCGCTTCCAGCAATGGCAAAGGCTTTATCGCAGAGACGAAAGAGCTTATCGCGGAGACGAAAAAGGGCAAGCAGGTGGTGAACCTTAAGGGAAGCGCCAAGCTGCAGGTGATCCGCGAAATTCCCGAGGGCCACGATCACGTGGCGGCGGTGGGAGACAACCGCAAGCTCATCGTCTTCAATATGGAAGAGATGCCGGTCATGGCCCGGGGGCAGGGCGTGATGCTGCAACGCTATCGCGACGGTGGATTGAGCGATGCGACGACCTTCACGCTTGCCGATGGGTTAAGCTGGCAGATGGGCGGATCGGGTGAGCGCACGCGCACCGAAAGCGATATCTGGCAATGGAAAGTCGCACGCGGTGCCGCCGGACGGATGCCGCCGCAAGGGTTCCCGAAGGACAACCGGTTCTAGGATTTGCCCACCCCCAACGGCTCTTGAGAAAAGGCACGGAAAACTGAGCTTACCCCTCCCGCTTGCGGGAGGGGAGCGAGACTTGTCAGCTTGCTGGCTTAGTCGCAGCGGGGTGGGCCTGCGAAGGCCTAACCCGCAAGCACTTCCGCCAAAATTGCCTCAATCCGTGCCTCATCGGGAAAGCTTTCGGCGACCCATTGGCGCTCTACCGTTTGCAAAATGCGGGCGACTTCGGGGCCTGCCGCTACCCCGCGCGCAACGATTTCGCCGCCTTTGAGAGGAAACCTCGGCGGTTCCCATGTCGCAAGTTCACGCGCGTCCTCGCCCAGCAAAAGCAGCCGGTCCACAGCATACGGCACAGTGAGATTGTAAGCGAGCGTTTGCGGGTTCTCAGCGTCGCTTGCCAATCTCTCCGATGCCGAAACGAGGCGTGCGCGCTGAGCGCGTGACAGCCTGAGGCGTGCGGCCACCCCTTCGGCAACGTCGGGTGAGGGTGGGAGAAGCGCAGCCAGGCGGCGGATCGGATCACCTGCGATCGCCTGCTCGCTCTCACCTTTGATCAGCGAATGAAGCGCCTTGATATGCACCTTGCACGTCTCGGGCAGCACAACCGGCAAAACGCCGCGTTCGAACATTCGCAGCACCGTCGCGCCCGGATCAGGCAGGGCCAGCAGACGCAGCAATTCATCGGCCACGCGTTCGCGGCTTAGGCCCTTGAGCGTGCCAGCGAGTTCGGCGCAAGCCTGCTCCGCCTCATCGTCGAGCTCAGCACCAAAGCGCGCCTGAAACCGGTAATATCGAAGGATGCGAAGGTGGTCTTCTGCAATCCTCTCACGCGCCTGTCCGATAAAGCGTACGCGGCGGGTTTTCAAATCGACAAGGCCGCCGAAGTAGTCTTCGATTTCAAGGGTTTCCGGGTGAGCGTAAAGCGCATTGATCGTAAAATCGCGGCGGGCCGCATCCTCGCGCCATTCCTTGGCAAAGGCGACCGTGGCGCGCCTGCCATCGGTTGAAACATCGCGGCGAATGGTGGTGACTTCGACCGTCAACTTTGCGCCTCCTCCATCATCAAGGATTGCGGTGATCGTACCGTGGTCAATCCCGGTGGGGACGGTGCGGATGCCAGCGCTTGCACATCTGTCGATCACCACATCGGGGGTGAGGGTGGTCGCGCAGTCAATATCGTGAACCTCAGAGCCCAAAAGAGTGTCGCGCACGGCGCCGCCCACCCAGCGCATATTGTCTGCGCCCAAGGCTTGGATCAGCAGTTTGAGCCCTTCGCGGCGGGGCCAATCAGCGCCAGGTAGAGTGGTGGAAAGCATGCGTGTCACAGTGGGAAGAGCGCTAAACAGAAAAGCCGCGTTTCGACAAGCTGCGTTTATACCGATGTTGCTCAGTCAATGGCCCATTCGATCCGGCGCGCAAGATTGGCGATGATCGCAGCTGTCACGCCCCAGATGCGAAAACCTTCATACTCCATCTCAAGATAGCGCCGGTTTTGGCCCTTCCAGAACACCTCTTGTGTGGTCCAATTGGCAGGGTCGAGCAGCAGCGCAAGCGGGGGCTCAAACCACGCCTCAACCTCGGATGGGCTGGGGATGAGCGGCAAGTCTGGTGGCACGACGCCAAGCACGGGTGTGACGTCAAAGCCCGTGCCCGTGCGATAAAGATCGCTGGTCCCGATGACGCGCACCTGATCGCGGGGCAGGGCAAGCTCTTCCTCGGCCTCTCGAATAGCTGCGGTAACCGCATCCTCGCCCGGATCGCATTTGCCACCGGGAAAGGCGACTTGGCCGGGATGATCGCGCATTCCTCGCGGGCGCTGTGTCAGGAGTACGCCCGGCTCTGGCCGGTCGGTGACAGCAATCAGGACTGCGGCTGGCGTTCCGCGCTCACCATCGGCAAGCTCGGCGTCGTCCAACAGGCCGTTCAGCTCTTTTGCGTGGCCATCATCATAAAGGCCGCTAAGCTTTTCGAATAAATCCCTGTCCACTCGCCGCGCCTACCCCTGAAGCGAAAAGAGCGCGCCTTGGCTGGACACAATCCAATCATCTCCGCCGGTTTCCAGCGCGATTTCAGCAAGCTGCGCGTAAGTCGAGCGGTTTAGACGCGCTTCGAGCCCGCGCCGGACGTGAAGATAAATTGCAGGGGTGTCGGGATCGCCCGCAACGCGCAATTGGTTGTCAGGGCCGGCCACAACCAGATCATCGGTGCTCAGACGAAAGGCAAGGTCGCCGCCTTTTGCGACACAATCAACCGCGATGAATGCCGCATCGTCGACTTCGATTGTAAGCTTTTCAAATGGCGTCACCAACCAGTGTTGCCCAGCATCATCGCGCGTCAACAGCCCGGAAAACGCGCGCACCATCGCTGGGCGGCGGATCGGATCGCCTTCGTGATACCACGTTCCATCAGCAGCAATGCGCATAAAGCTGTCACCCAGCTTTTGCGGAGCCCAGTTTTCAACCGGGGGAAGTTTGCGCTGCTCCACTTGGGCAGCGATTTCAGCGAGGCTGAGTTCAGCGAGATAGGGTGGCGGTTCGTATGGCATAGTTGGCAAAGTCGATGGCAGAAGCTTGGGGCGTAGGAAAGTGCATTTGCACACCAAGGGCAAATTACGACTTCGCCAATCGCGCAAGGGTTCAGGAAGGTTTCAACCCTGTCCAAGGCCCGAGCATGCCCTCTTGCGGCATTTGTGCAAGGGCCGCGCCGCGCGCCAGAAGTCGCTGCGTTTCATAGGGGCCGGGGCATTTCCAGCCCCCCGTTGCAGCAGCGGTAAAGCCCCAGCGCCCATAATATTCTTCATCGCCAATCAGGATTTGCGGGAACACTGGAGAGCCTTCGCCTGCCATGCGGCTTTCTGCATCAAGCATCGCCATCATAAGGCCAATGCCAAACCCTTCGCCCTGGCGTTCGGGCACCACTGCCACGGGGCCAACCATCACGAGCGGCACGCGTGCCCCGTCTTTCGCCTGGAGCCCGACGGGAAAGCACTGGATCGTGCCAACCAGCATTTCGTCCTCATCAAGCGCTGCGAATGACAAAGCGTCGAGCCACTCCATCCCGGCGCGAATGCGGTAAGCGGTGCGGGCATGGCGGTCATCGCCAAACACACGGTCGAGCAATTCCTCGATCATGGCAGGCGGAACCGCCGAAAGCGGGACTAGGGTAGCTGTTTCAGACATCGCGCCGGGCGCTAAGACCTTGGTGCTGATTTGCCAAGCTTACATTGACAAGCGCAGCACTTTACCTTCGTCGGTGGCGACCCAAATGCTGCCATCAGAAGCGATATCGAGCGAGCGAACGCGGCCTTCGATCGGATAGCGCGCCGCTTCGACCGCGTTTTCGCCGTCGATCTCAACCCGAACGATGGCTTGGCTGGAAAGGCCAGCGATCAGCGCATCTCCCTGCCAATCGGCAAACATATCGCCGGTGTAGAACTGCATATCGCCCGGCGCGATAACCGGGGTCCACCAGATGGCAGGCTTGTTAAAGCCGTCGTCGTCCGAGTGATCGGTGATCGGGTCGCCGTTGTAATGCTCGCCATATGAACGCGTGGGCCAGCCATAATTGGCGCCCGCTTCAACCAGGTTCAGCTCATCCCCGCCAGCAGGGCCATGCTCGATGTCCCACAACCGGCCTTGTGCATCCCAGTCCATGCCCAGCACATTGCGGTGGCCGTATGACCAGATTTCAGCTGTCACGCCGCCTTCTGCTGCAAACGGATTGCCCTCGGCAGGCGTCCCATCAAGGTTGAGCCGTACAATAGAGCCAAGCGTGTTGGTCTTGTCTTGTGCAGGCGTCATCTTTTGCCGGTCGCCGCTGGCGATGTACATGTGGCTTTCATCGGGGGAGAAAGTGATGCGGTGCGAATAGTGGCCGCGGCCTTCGACCTTGGGCGCTTGACGCCAAATGACTTCAAGCCCTTCAAGAGCGCAATTGTCCATCGCCGGGCAAGCAAGCGTGGCTTTGCCGACGACCGCGCCGCGCGTGTCGCCATCCTCGCCCATTTCAGCCCAGCTCAAATAAATCGTGCGGCCATCGACATTTGCGCCCGCTTCGCTTGGCAAGAACGCGATATCGCCAAAGCCGCCCTGTCCGCCAAAGGCTACCTCGGGTGCACCTGCAACAGTGGCAGAGGTGCCGCTGGCGGTGTCCATCACCTTCAGCACGCCCTCTTTCTCGGTCACGAACAGCATATCCGTGCCCGGCGCAAATTCGATAGCCCATGGCTTTTCAAATTCGCCCATCTGCGTGATGGTCAGGCCTTCTGTCCCTGAACCTGTGCCTGAACTTTCCCCGGTTTGTGCAGCCGCACAGCTTGCGAGCGCGAGCGAGGGGAGAGAGGATGCGATGATTAGCTTTGAAAGAGTGTTCATGTGCAAGGCAACTCCTGAACTCAAAATTGGTGCCAACTTATTGTGGTAGGGCCTATCGTCATAGGGA
Organism: Erythrobacter longus; assembly: GCF_000715015.1. Classification (GTDB taxonomy): domain Bacteria; phylum Pseudomonadota; class Alphaproteobacteria; order Sphingomonadales; family Sphingomonadaceae; genus Erythrobacter; species Erythrobacter longus. The sequence continues at coordinate 217,732 of NZ_JMIW01000002.1, read as the reverse complement.
TCGATGAGGCGGGGCGGGGACCATTGGCAGGGCCGGTGGTGGCCGCCGCCGTTGTTATGGGGGACGCGATACCGGCGGGCGTCACAGATTCCAAGAAATTATCGGCCAAGCGGCGCGCCGTGCTTGATAAAGAGCTGCGCGAGGGGTGCCAATGGGCGGTCGCGGTGGTGGAAGCCGATGAGATTGACCAGATCAACATTTTCCAGGCCACGATGGAAGCCATGACCCGGTGCGTGCGCGATTTGACGGCCCAATTGGAGGGTGAACCGCAGATCGTCCTGATCGACGGCAATCAAACGCCAGAGCGCCGGTGCGCTGAGTGGCGATGGCCCGCGCGCGCGATTGTGGGCGGTGACGCGATTGAGCCTTCGATCAGCGCCGCATCGATCATCGCCAAGGAATGGCGCGACCGAATTATGATCGAGGCGGCAAAGGCGCATCCTCAATATGGATGGGACCGCAACAAGGGCTATGGCACGAAAGAGCATATGGATGCTTTGCAAGAACATGGTCCAACCCCGCTCCACCGCCAGACATTTGCCCCCGTTGCGCAGGCAAGGTTGCTTTAAATGGCTCCAAAACCACTCAACTCGTCATCCTGAACTTGTTTCAGGATAACAAGCGCCCTTGCGCGCCGCCGACAGGGTTATCCCGAAACGAGTTCAGGATGACGGTGTTTCAGTGGATAGGCCGGTGTGGGTGGGCAAGAGAACCACTCTAGCGGTCTGCCCTATGCCCGGCTAAAGGGCGTCGATGTTAAACGCGATCCTATTGAGTCTGGCGGGCCTTGTGGGCCTTGGAATTGGCGGCGAGCTTTTGGTGCGCGGCGCCGTTGGTATTGCCCAAAAACTGGGCGTTTCGACCCTGTTTACAGGGCTGGTGATCGTCGGCTTTGCGACATCCATGCCCGAAATGGTCGCCAGCGTTCAGGCAAGCCTTGCCGGCTCTCCCGAGATTGCATGGGGCAATATCATTGGTTCCAACCTTGCAAACACCCTCCTGATCCTAGGCCTTTCGGCGCTGGTGGCACCGATTATCCTGACGGGTGTTGGACGCCGCGATGCGGTGGTTGCATTGGCTGTGACCGTGCTTTTGTGGGGGCTTGTACTGTCCGGCTATGGCGCGCGCTGGATTGGCTTTGCACTGTTGTTTGGCATCATCGCCTATATCGTTTGGCGTTACCGTAATCCGGGGCAAGCCCTTGAGGATGAAGAGGACGAGGAAGGCCCGCAAAACGGCGTTATCGCAGGCACTTTGTTCGCCGTAGGGCTGGGCATTCTGGTCCTGGGCGGAGACGCATTGGTGACCGGCGCGATTGAGCTTGCGACGATTTTCGAAGTGCCAGAAACGGTCATCGGCCTCACCGTGGTTGCCGTTGGCACAAGCTTGCCCGAACTCGCTGCCTCTGTCGCGGCGGCCTTGCGCGGAAAATCGGCGCTGGCGCTGGGCAATGTGGTGGGCTCCAATATCTACAATATCCTGCTCATCGGAGGGGCAACGATGAGCATCGCGCCTACTGCCCTTCCTGCTGATTTGGGAGGCCTGCAAATGGCGCTCCTTACCGCAAGCACGGCTGCATTGCTGGCGCTGTTGTGGCTGGCAAAAAGCATCGGGCGCACGCTTGGCGGATTATTGCTCGCCGCTTTCGTTGCCAATGTTGTATTGGTGTTTGCGTCATGAAAAAACCTGTTCCAGAAATCGTGGGCTGGCGCGAGTTGGTCGGACTGCCGGCTCTTGGTCTTTCTAGAATTCCTGCAAAGATCGACACGGGCGCGCGGACCACCTCGCTTCACGCTGAGGTGCTTGAAGAATTTGAGCGCGAGGATGGCAAATATCTGCGCTTTGCTGTAGATTGGGAAGGAGAGCGGCATGAAGGCATTGCCATCCATGTCGATGTAAGGGGCATCACCAGCTCCAATGGCGAAACCCAAAAACGCTATGTCATCAAGACGCCGCTCAAAATCGGCAATCACGAATTCAAAGCTGAAATAAGTCTTGCTGATCGATCTGACATGAAGTTTCCAATGTTGATCGGCCGAACCGCGCTTCGTCGCAGGTTTGTAGTCGACAGCGGCCACTCATGGCTCACAACGCCAAAAGGCACCACCGCAAAAGGGATCAAATAATGAAAATTGCCATGCTAGCTCGCAACGCGAACCTTTACTCGCATCAGCGTCTGAAGGAGGCTGCTGAGCAGCGCGGGCATGAGCTTGATATTCTCAATACCACGCGCTGCAATGTAAATATTGCCAGCCACCGTCCAACGCTCACCTACAACGGCGACAAGATTGATGGCTACGATGCGGTGATCCCGCGCATCGGCGCCTCGATCACCAACTATGGCCTTGCGGTGCTGCGTCAATTTGAGATGCAGGGCGTGTGGCCTTTGAACGAAAGCGTCGCGATTGGCCGCAGCCGTGATAAACTTCGCTCGATGCAGATCCTGGCCAAATATGGCCTGGGCTTGCCGCTCACCGCCTATGCCAATGATCCCAAGGCGGCCGAAGAAATCATCAAAGCGGTCAAAGGACCGCCGGTGGTCATCAAGCTGCTTGAGGGAACGCAAGGGATCGGCGTGGTTCTCGCTGAAACCATGTCGAGCGCCAAATCCGTGATCGAGGCCTTTCGCGGGGCCAACGTCAACATCCTCGTGCAAGAGTTTATCGCTGAGGCAGGGGGCACGGATATTCGTGCTCTTGTAGTTGGTGGAAAGGTGGTCGCGGCGATGAAGCGCACGGGCGCTGCTGATGATTTTCGCAGCAATCTGCACCGCGGCGGCAGCGCGCAGCTCGTGAAGATCACGCCAGAGGAACGCTCCACCGCCGTGCGCGCGGCCAAGCATATGGGGCTGAATGTTTGCGGGGTCGATATGCTGCGGTCCAACCACGGGCCGGTGATTATGGAGGTGAACTCCTCGCCCGGCCTCGAAGGCATCGAAAAGGCAAGCGGCAAAGACGTGGCGGGCACGATCATCGATTTTGTGGTCCAGAACGCCAGGGCCGGCAAGACGAAGACCAAAGGCAGCGGCTAACTGGATTTAGGGCTGGCCAAATTGTAAGCCGACCCAATTGTTGGCTGAAGCGAGTCCTCAACGCCACACCCCCAAGATATGGAGTCCCGCTTTTGCGCGGGGACTCAAGATCGTGTGGGGCCCCGTTTTGTTCCGTGCGCAACTTAGCGGCGTTTACTAAGCATTAACCATAAGAGCCCAGAAACTAAGCGCTTGACGCGAGACACGCGAGGACTCATCCCCTGTGGATAAGTTTGGCGAATAGTGACCTCTGGGGCAGAATTATGGGCGTGATCGAAACAACAAAGCAGCGGACCGAGCGGGCAGCGAAAGTGACCCCGCAGGATGTGCGCGCGCTCCTTCCGCTGGGCCAGATCCTCGACGGGGACTGCATCGAAGCGCTGCGTTCGCTCCCCGACAATAGCGTCGATTGCGTGTTCGCAGACCCGCCCTACAACCTTCAGCTCGGCGGCGACCTCAATCGCCCCGACGGGTCAGAAGTGGACGCGGTCACCGATCACTGGGATCAATTCGACAGCTTCAAAGCTTATGACGAATTCACAAAGGCTTGGCTGATCGAAGCGAGACGTGTTCTTAAGCCTGATGGCGCGTTGTGGGTAATTGGCAGCTACCACAATATCTACCGCGTGGGCGCAATCCTTCAGGACATTGGCTTCTGGATCCTGAACGATATCGTGTGGCGCAAAACCAACCCCATGCCCAATTTCAAAGGCACGCGTTTTACCAATGCCCATGAGACTTTGATCTGGGCGAGCCAGGGTGAAAAGGCGCGCTATCAGTTCAATTACCGCGCGATGAAGACGCTGAATGATGAGCTGCAAATGCGCTCTGACTGGGTGCTGCCGATTTGTTCGGGCAATGAGCGGTTGAAGGAAAACGGCACCAAAGTGCACCCGACGCAGAAGCCTGAAAGCCTGCTCTACCGCGTGCTTCTGGCAACGACAGAGCGCGGCGATGTGGTGCTCGACCCGTTCTTTGGCACTGGCACAACGGGCGCGGTTGCAAAGCGTTTGGGCCGCGATTGGATCGGGTGCGAGCGCGAAGACGTATACCGCGATGCTGCCTACAAACGGATCGCAAAAGAGCTTCCGCTGGATGAAAGCGCGCTCACCACCATGCAATCCAAAAGGGCCGCCCCGCGCGTCGCCTTTGGCGCTGTGGTGGAAAGCGGGCTGATCAAACCGGGCAGCCAGATCTTCGACAAGAAGCGCCGCTGGTTTGCAACCGTGCGCGCCGATGGTTCGCTTGAATGTGAAACACCCAAGGGTAAGCTTCAAGGCTCCATCCACGGTGTTGGCAAGGACCTGCAAGGCGCGCCAAGCTGTAATGGCTGGACCTTCTGGTATTATCAGGACGGCGACGAGATGAAGCCGGTTGATGCTGCGCGCGAGCTGTACCGGCTGGCCAACGAAGACTGATATCGCCCTAAAAAGGCAGTTTGTCGAAAACTGAGACTGATTGGCGCTCGCATTGCACGGGTCGTCGAACCGTTGGCGGCCATTCATGTAAACTCTTTGTAAATGGGTGGCCTTCGCACATCCCCCTAACAAACGTGCGTTGGTTCAATGCAAGAGGTAACTCATGAAATACCAATCGATATTTATTCTAGCCCCGGCTGTTTTGGCAGCAATGATTGCTGTTCCGGCAAGCGCTCAGGACACCACGAAATCTGGGCCCTACATCGGGGTAAGCGGCGGCATCGCCTTGCCTCAAGACAGCGAGAATACTGGCACGATCACCACCGCCATTCCTGAAACCGACGATTTCGGCTCGATCCCGGCAGACACGCCGATTGGTTGGGAAACCGATTTCAACACCGGCTACACCATCAGCGGTCAGGCGGGCTACGCGTTTGAAAACGGTTTCCGTCTCGAAGTCGAAGCGGCGTATTCAGATTACAGCGTTGACGATCACGAGGATCTGTCGGTTGGCGGCGCGATCATTGATGGCGTGGATTCAGCCGTTCTCACACGCGGTCCGGCAAGTGCCGCAAACCCGACCGTGGGCGATATCCTTTCTGATGGTCAAGGCGATGTGTCGACCTTCGGCCTGTTTGGTAATGTCTATTACGACATCAACACCGGCACCGGGATCAAGCCATACATTGGCGGCGGTCTTGGGTATCAGTGGGTCGATGTTGACTATCAGCCATCAGGCGTTCCCGTGGGCGAAGACAGTGACGGCGTGTTTGCCTATCAATTGATGGCTGGCGCAAGCTACGCTGTGACCGATAATGTCGAGGTCTTCGGGCAGTACACGTTCCGCGATACCACCGAAGACGTGGACATTCCACTGACACTTCTCCCTGCAACCCTTGATGTCGAAGCCCAGCAATCGCTCGTCACCGCAGGGGTGCGGGTGCGCTTTGGCGGCTAACAGCTGACCCACATTGCAATGGGAAGGGGCCGTGCAGCGATGCGCGGCCCTTTTTCGTTTGTGCCATCTTCGTTAGCGAGTGTCCTACATCGCGCTGGCTTGCTAAACAGGTGCAGCTATGTACGAAATGACCCCATCACCCCTGCGTTTTAGAGAGGGATTTGGAGCGCACAGGTTTTTTGGCCCTGAACAGTGTGTCAAGTGTGTCAAAACTTGGCGATAATTGAGAGATTACAGCAGCCTATGACATCGAGCATCTATCTTCGTCCGGTCGGCCTTGCGCTTGGTCCGCAAACCGAATCCACCGGCAACGGCCCCGGCGCGATCCGGCTTGGCGGCACGATGGTCTATGCGAGCCGTTTTGCCCTGATCGTGCGCGACGAAGGAAAGGTTATTCACCGCCGTATCTTTGGGGTGAGCGATGCAGGAGAGGCTTTGGCAGAACCCGGCGGCACTTTGACGCGCGAGGCGGAGCAGCAGTGGGCAAATCTGCAAAAGACCCACGCGCCGCTGACATTGGGCGAACGCACCATCCGCCTTGATCAGCCGCAGGTGATGGGGGTTCTGAATGTCACGCCAGACAGCTTTAGCGATGGCGGCGAATGGCTTGAAAAACCCGACGCAGGGCGCGCGCATACCGCTGCCATGGTCGAGGCAGGGGCCGCGATCATCGACATTGGCGGGGAAAGCACACGGCCCGGCAGCACGCCCACCTTTGAAGGCGACGAGATTGAGCGGGTTGTCCCGGCCATCGAATATTGCGCGAGCATGGGCGCTGCGATCAGCGTGGATACAAGGCGAGCAGGGGTGCTTGAGGCGGCTCTTGCCAAAGGCGCGCATATGGCAAACGATGTCTCCGCGCTGCGTTATGACCCGCGAATGCTCGACCTTGTGGCGAGCGCGAAGTGCCCTGTGGTGTTGATGCATGCGCCCGGTACGGGTGAGGATTTGCACTCCATGGAAGCGTTACGCGGGGGTGCATACGGTGATGTGGTGAGCGATGTGTTCGACACGCTTTACCACCAGCGGGCAAAGGCGATCGCAAACGGTATCGATGAGGATCGCATCATGATTGATCCGGGCATCGGATTTGGCAAATCGCTCAGCGACAATCTGGCGCTTATCAATGCGCTGCCGCTGTTCCACGCTTTGGGAAGCCCGCTTCTGGTCGGGCTAAGCCGCAAGCGGATGATTGGCGCGCTAAGCAATGAAGAGCCTGCGCACGAACGGCTTGGTGGCTCGATTGCCTTGGCAACGGCGGCGATGAATGCCGGTGCGCATATGCTGCGTGTGCACGATGTGGCCGAGACGGTTCAGGCGCGCAATGTGTGGCGCGGACTTCGCGATGCGGCGCTGACGGACTTTAGCGGGCTGCCTCTTTAAACGCGGCCTGTTGGCCCCTTACAGCGTGAACCCGCCATCGCTGACCAGGACGTGCCCGGTGATGTTGGAGCCTGCATCGCTGAGCATGTAGAGGATGGTTCCGGCCATTTCCTCGGACGTGGCAAAGCGGCGATTGGGTGTCGTTTTGGACATGCGTTTGAGCGTTTCCTCGCGGCCAATGGCTTCGACGGATCGCTTGAAGTCCTCGCCGCCCTCCCAAATGGCGGTGTCAACGCCGCCCGGCGCAATCGCGTTGACGCGGATATTGGCGGGTGCGTTCTCCATCGCGGCAATGCGCGCCATATGGGCAACGGCGGCTTTGGCTGGGCCATAAGGACCGATGCCGGGAACAGGCTTCACCCCGGTGGAGGAGCCGGTGATAACAACGCTGCCGCCTGTTTCTTTGCCATTGGCTTTGATGCCTCGCAAAGCGGCTCGCAAAGTAAGGAAAGCGCCATCAAGGTTGATCGCCATAACGCGGCGCCATTCATCGAAGGAGAGTTCATCAATAGTACCAAACCCGCCAACACCAGCGTTCACAACCGCATGGTCAAGGCCCGAAAGCTTGGGGGTAAGGTCCTCCCACAAGGCTTCATCGGCAACGCTGCCAATGACCGCTTCAACCTCGCATTCAAGGTCGAGAGCGGCGAGACCCTCGGCGTCAACGTCAACAAGGAAGAGCTTGGCCGCGCCGCGCTCCGAAAGGAGCTTTGCACAAGCAGCGCCAATGCCGGAAGCCGCGCCAGTGACGAGGGCAGTGCGCCCGCTAAAGTCTTTGAGAATTGTCATGTGCCACCGCTACGGGCGCGCAGCCGACAGATCAAGCAGCCCGTTACGCTGCGTTGTCGATGCCGAGGTCGGAAAGCTTGCGGTAGAGCGTTGATCGACCAATGCCGAGGCGTCTTGCAACCTCTGTCATCCGGCCACGGTAATGCCCGATTGCAAGGCGGATCACATCGGCTTCGATCTCCTCGAGAGGACGCAGATTGCCATCCTCGGTGTAGAGCATGACGCCAACGCCTTCGTGCTGGGCAGAACGCGTGGTGCTGTCGAGTTCGCCGATCATCTCGGAGAGTTGCGGGAAGCTTTCAGCGGTCAGCGTATCGCCTTCGCAATACACCGCAGCGCGGAAGAGCACGGATTGCAGTTGGCGCACATTGCCCGGCCAATCGTAAGCGGCAAGAAGGGCTAGCGCGCTGTCAGCGATGGAGAGGTGGGTGAGGCCCGGCTGCTCTCCAATACGGGTGAGGAAGTGGCGGGTGAGCGCGGATATATCGCCCGTACGCTCTCGCAAAGGTGGAAGCTGGACACGGGTTGCGCCAAGCTTTTGGGCAAGGCCCGCGTCAAACAGGCCGCCTTCAACAAGGCGCGCGAGGCTCATATTGCTGGCGGAAAGGAGGCGAACGTCGATACGGAAACCATGGGTTGCGCCCATCGGCCTGACAATGCCTGTCTCAAGCGCATCGCTGAGGCGTTCTTGGACTGCCACGCTGAGCCGGTCGACCTCGTCGAGGACAAGAGTGCCCCCGTCGCAATGCTGAAGCGCGCCGATCTGGCGGTCAAAGGCTCCCGGGAAGGCGTTGGGTTCGTGCCCAAAAAGGACAGATTCGACCGAGTTTGGCGGAACGCTGGCGATATTGACGATGCGTAAGGCCTCTTTCGAACGCGGAGAAGCTGCGTGCATGGCGCGCATCAGCATCTCTTTGCCGGTCCCGCTTTCGCCTTCGATCAGCGAATGGTTGTGCCCGCGCGCTGCCTTTGCTGCCTGGGCAAGAGCGGTGCGAAAAGGTGGCGCTGTGCCGATCATGGCATCAAAATCGAGGGTTGCCGACATCTTCTCGGTTAGCGGCGCAAGCTCATCGCGCGGCGCTTCGCGGGTGGTGACCGCACGAAGGGCATCCATCAACCGGTCAGGCGAAACGGGTTTAACAAGATAATCGCTGGCCCCTGCGCGCATGGCCTCTACCGCAAGCAGCGGAGACGCGCTGGTGGTGAGCATCAGGATCGGCAGGGCAGGACGGCGTTCTTTAAGCTCGGCGATCAGCGAACAGGTATCGTCGCCAGGCACCCACTGGTCGAGCAGAATCGCGGACAATTGCATACCCTCGCGCGTGCCAAGCATGGCAATCGCGGTTTCAGCGTCGCTTGCCACCACGGTGCGCCATCCATCGCGCGCCGCAATCGCAGAAATCAGGCGGCCTTGCGCAGGCTCATCGTCGATGAGCATGACGATACGTGTATCGGCTTCCGATTCGTCTTTCGCACAGGGCTCGATCTCGAGCCCTTCGCTGCCAGCGAATTCGGGCAAAACCTCAGCGTGTTCGTCGCTTTGCGCCATAAATTCGGCCCCAGTTCCTTCAATCCCCAGCACTCGCCCCGGGGTTAGGCGTAGCCAAGGCCATAACGGAGCGGGGTAAAGACAGAATTAAGGCTGTTGCGATGTTACCCACGTCCTGCAATCTGCACGCTTCTTGGAACCGCAATCGTCGTTGATGGGTTGAGCATCTGCGATCCCTTCGATACGGGGTTCAGGGAAGAAACAAATTACAGGTGCCGGTGGTTCGCAATAAAGGGAGCGCCGGAGCCGACCTGAGAGAAAGAAAGCTGAAGGGACTAACGACAATGTCAGCCAATGATATGGACAATGCACGCTCCACTTATGATAGCTTTATGGGCACCCTTAAATGGACTGTGCCGCTTATCGCGATCATCGCTTTCATCGTCATCGCACTCATCGCGCCGTAAGGCGCTGCTTGCATGAAAATTGCTGTTCTGAAAGAGCGCGCTGCTGGCGAAATGCGGGTGGCTGCAACGCCTGAGACGGTGAAGAAATTCATTGCTTTAGGTAACGAATTTTCGGTGGAGAAAGGTGCAGGCCTTGCCGCCTCAATCCCTGATGAAGCCTACGAGGAGGCAGGGGCGAGCGTTGGCACCGCTGCTGCCACCATCAAAGGCGCAGATATCGTGCTGGGTGTGCAGGCGCCCGAGGTTGCGAAGCTTAAAGGCGCCAATGCGGGGGCATGGGTCGCCGCATTATTTGATCCGTTTCAGAACGGCGATGTAATTGAGGCTTATGCAAAAGCGGGCTTCGAAGCGCTTTCGATGGAATTTATGCCGCGTATCACCCGCGCGCAGTCGATGGACGTTCTCTCGTCGCAATCGAACCTTGCCGGATATAAAGCGGTTCTGGCGGCTGCCGATACCTATGGCCGCGCATTTCCGATGATGATGACGGCGGCTGGCACGGTTCAGGCCGCGCGCTGTTTTATCATGGGCGTGGGCGTTGCAGGGCTTCAGGCGATTGCGACCGCGCGGCGTTTGGGCGCTCAGGTTTCGGCAACCGATGTGCGTTCAGCGACCAAAGAGCAGATCGAAAGCCTTGGTGCAAAAGCCATTTTCGTGACCGAGGTCGAAGGCATTGAGGGCGAAGGCTCTGGCGGTTATGCGACAGAGATGAGCGATGAGTATAAGGCAGCGCAGGCCAAGCTTGTGTCCGAGCACATCGCGAAACAGGACATCGTCATCACCACCGCGCTCATCCCCGGCCGCGCTGCGCCTGTGCTCATCACTGACGAACAGATTGCTTCGATGAAGCCCGGCAGTGTGATCTATGACCTGGCAGTTGCACAAGGCGGTAATGTCGAAGGCTCCAAGCCTGACGAAATCGTTGAAAAGCACGGTGTTAAAATCATCGGCTATGCCAACACGCCTGCACACCTCGCGGCAGATGCCTCAGCCTTGTTCGCGCGCAACCACTACAACTTCCTCTCCGCATTTTGGGATGCCGAAGCGGGCAAGCCCGAACTCGACGAAGAGATCGGCGATGCCATTCGTCTTACCAAGGGCGGGGAAGTCGTGAACGAGAGGCTCAAGGGGTGAGCTTCAAGTGGGTACTCCTTATTCTGGTGTTTTTCTCGGGGGTTATATCCCCTGCAATCGCCGTCGCTCAGGATCTGCATGAGCGCGGCATACGGACGGAGTGGGTTGTCTCCGAAATCGATCTTCTTGAAGAGCAGAATAATCCAAGCGTTGACGGAACCGAGAGGACCATCAAATCGGATGGCCTCGTGATGCAGCAGAGGTTGCTTCCGCCTTCCGCTGCAAAGTTGACCGAAGCGATTACCGATGATGACGGGGACACTGTCGCCCAAGCCGGTGACGAGCTTTACGGTGTTCTGGCAGGGTCAGGGAGAGTGTATTGCCTCAATGAAAAGCCCGAAATCAATCCCGTTGGAGCACTGTTTGTTGGCGCTGTATTGCAGGCGAAGTGTTTCAAAGACGTCGATGGCGATGGAGTGTTCGACGGATCCTTTAAAAAGAAGTTGGGCAACGGCTTTTTCCCTCAATTGTCGGGCAAGCACCGCAAAAAGCTTCGTCAAATCAGCGGAGGTTCCTTTGAGACGATTGATCCGAGAGACTTGAAGCGCGCCTACTACGTCGCGGTCAAGTTCGAGGGCCGCGGTTTCCTTGGTCTTGCGTCTTCTCGTTTCTTTAGCGTCGAATTCGGTGGTGATGACGCATCAAGCGAACTTACACGACAATACTCGACGAAAGGCGATGACCTGCCCAGCACCGTGGAAATATCGGGCTTAGGTGCCTCGTTTACCGTTTTAGGCTTTGAGGACGACGCGATCCGAGTGCGGATCGACGATCCATTTGATGAGCAGCCTTTCGCCGTCTCCACTAGGGTGACCATAAGATAACGGCGTTTCCGTAAGAAAGTGATCAGCGTTCATGGACTTTATTTCAATCCTATCGATCTTCGTGCTGGCGTGCTTCGTCGGCTATTATGTGGTCTGGTCGGTGACGCCTGCGCTGCACACGCCTTTGATGGCTGTGACCAATGCGATTTCCAGCGTCATCATTGTGGGCGCTTTGATCGCAGCGGCTGAGGCGACGAGCCCGCTTGCCAAATGGCTTGGCCTTGCAGGCGTTGTGATGGCCTCGATCAACATCTTTGGCGGCTTTGCCGTGACCGAGCGTATGCTCGCAATGTATAAGAAGAAGGAGAAGAACTGATGAGCTTCTCGCTTCTCGCCGCCGCCGCCGATGGTGTGGGCGGCACCCCCGCTTGGGCCATGCTCGCCTATCTTGCCGCGGGCGTGTTCTTCATTCTCGCACTTCGCGGACTGTCTAGCCCAGCCACATCACGTGCGGGTAATCGCAATGGCATGATCGGGATGGCGATTGCCTTGGTGACGACGCTTGTCACCCATGACATCGCCAATATCGTCGAGATCGGGATTGCGATCTTCCTAGGCGCAATCATCGGCGTCACGATTGCTCGCAAAATTGCCATGACAGCGATGCCAGAACTTGTTGCGGGATTTCACAGCCTTGTCGGACTTGCCGCTGTGGTGGTGGGTCTTGCTGCGTGGCTTAACCCCGGCGCATTCGGCATTCTCGATGCTGCTGGTCAGATTCTTGCGGTTAGCCGGGTTGAACTGGGCCTTGGTATCGCAATTGGTGCGATCACATTTTCCGGCTCAGTTATAGCCTTCTTGAAGCTTTCTGGTCGGATGGGCGGGTCTCCGATCCTGCTGCCCGGACGCCACATCATCAACCTTGGCACGCTCGCAGGTATCCTAGGGATCATCGGGTATTATACAGTCTCGCCCAATGGCGGACCCGGCATCGGATGGGAAATCATTGCGATCACCGCGCTTGCATTTGCGATCGGCTTTCTTCTGATCATCCCGATTGGCGGAGCGGATATGCCGGTCGTGGTCTCGATGTTGAACAGCTATTCCGGCTGGGCCGCAGCGGCGATGGGCTTCACCCTTGGCAATACCGCGATGATCATCACAGGTGCGCTTGTGGGCTCTTCCGGCGCGATCCTCAGCTACATCATGTGCCGCGCGATGAACCGCAGCTTCATCAGTGTGATCGCAGGCGGCTTTGGCGCTGAAGACGGCGCTGGCAGTGGCAGCGGGGAACCGCGCGAACAACGTCCTTACAAACAGGGCAGCGCGGATGATGCAGCGTTCATGCTGGAACAGGCTGAAAGCGTTATCATTATCCCCGGCTACGGCATGGCAGTGGCACAGGCACAGCACGCACTTCGCGAAATGTGTGACTTGCTCGAAGAGAAGGGCGTCAAGGTCAAATTCGCTATCCACCCTGTGGCTGGGCGGATGCCGGGCCATATGAACGTCCTTCTTGCCGAGGCTGCTGTTGATTATGACAAGGTCTTCGAGCTTGAAGACATCAATAGCGAGTTTGCGCAAGCTGACGTTGCCTTCATCATCGGTGCAAACGATGTCGTGAACCCAGCGGCCAAGACCGACAAATCATCGCCCATTTACGGTATGCCCGTGTTCGACGTGGACAAGGCCAAGCAGGTCTTCTTCATCAAGCGTTCGATGGGCGGCGTTGGCTATGCAGGCGTCGACAATGATGTCTTTTACATGCCGCAAACCGTCATGCTCTTGTCTGATGCCAAGAAGATGGTCGAAGGCATTGTGAAGGCGCTAGACTAGGCTACAGATGCGTAAATTTCTGTTTTCTATGCTTGTTTTGCTGCTGCTTTGCGCGGTCGCGTTGCAGACAGGTGTGGCCGATCCCATCGTCAAATGGCGGGTTGAAACAGCTTTAGTGGAGGCTGGTATGTCTGATAAGCGCGCCGATTGTATGGCGGACCGTATGGTGGACAGACTTACGGTATGGCAGCTCTACAAGCTTCGGCAAGGCATGGCAGCGCGTGAAGGCGAGCCTGAGGCAGACTATGGGTTTGGTGAACTGGTGAAGCGTCTGAGGCGTGTAGGAGACGGCGAGGCGGTCGCGGTTGTGACCACAAGCGCAGGTCTTTGTGCGGTTGGTATAGGCTAACGATCAAACGCTTGCATTCTTCCTTATGCTAGGCACAGTGTCTGGCGAAGAGGGAGACACATTTGATGATCAGGATTTCATTCGCCACCGCCCTATTAGCGAGTGCGGCCCCGGCTTTGGCGGAAACCCACACGATAAGCCCCGGCGAAGGCGCGCAGGAACGCCTGCAAGAGGCACTCATTCTGGCTGAGCCCGGCGATGAGATCGTACTTAAAGCAGGACGCTACACGCTCACTGACGGTCTTTCGCTTGATATTGATGGCGTGACAGTGCGCGGCGCTGGAATGGACGGGACCGTGCTGGATTTCACCACGCAGGCAGGATCCGGCGAAGGGCTGCTGGTTACCTCGGACAACGTCACCTTGCGCGATTTCGCGCTTGAGAACCCCAAGGGGGATGGCATCAAGTCCAAGGGCGCCGACAACATCGTCTATTATCGCGTTCGGGTGACATGGACCAACGGACCCGATGCGGGCAACGGAGCCTATGCGATCTATCCGGTCGAAAGCACGGGCGTGCTGATCGACGGTGTGAAGGTTACCGGAGCTTCTGATGCTGGCATTTATGTCGGTCAATCCAATCGGATCACGGTGCGCAATTCGATTGCAGAGGCGAACGTTGCGGGCATCGAGATCGAGAACAGCCGCAACGCGCTGGTCGAACACAATGTCGCCACGCGCAACACGGGCGGAATTCTGGTGTTTGACCTGCCCGGTCTTCCGGTGATGGGCGGCGGTAATGTGATTATTGCCAACAATCTGGTGGTGTCGAACGACACGCCGAATTTTGCGCCTCCTGGAAATATCGTCGCAGGCGTGCGGCGCGGTACCGGGATCATGGTGATGGCCAATGATAGCGTGCTGATCGAAGACAACATCCTTCATAACAATCCGACCGCGCCGATCATGGTGATTGCCTATACGCTGCAATATGATGATGAACGCTACAACCCGCTGCCGCGCGGAGTTGTGGTTGGCGCGAACAATTACGGTATCGGCGGTGACGACCCACAGCTTGACGGGGCAGAGATGCTGCTCGCTGCCTTTGGCGGGGCGTTGCCTCCTGTCATGTGGGATGGATTGGGCAGCCTTTATACAACGCCCGACACCGCAGGTTGGTCGCTTAATCTGACCGAACAGGGGAAGGGTTTGAGCGGGGCGAATCCATCACCGCTTAATGCACCAGCGCCAGAGGCCGAGTTTGACCGTTCGGAAATCGGTGCCCCGGCTGAACTGGATGCGCGCATCTGATGCGAGGGATTGGTCTTCTCTTTGCTGCGTTGTCAGCGCTTGGTCTGTCGGTTGTCGCTCAGGCGACCGGGGCGCCCAAGATCATGGTGAATGACGCAAAAGTGCAAGGCGAGGGTTTCCCGCGTGTCTTGGCCGAGTATGCCTTCTTCCAGGACGGAGGCGCGCGCGAGCCGTCTGATCGGGTTCACGCTTACGAGCTCAACACTCCTTTGTTCTCCGATGGGGCCGAAAAACTGCGCTATATTTATGTGCCAGAAGGCGCAAAGCTTGACGCGGACGGTGATGGTCTTCTGCAATTTCCTGTGGGCAGCGCCATCATCAAAACCTTCGCCTTTGGTGAAGGCGAGGATCAGCGCTACATCGAAACGCGCGTTCTCTTGCATCGTGCGGACGGGTGGCTTGCGCTGCCCTATCGCTGGAACGAGGAGCAGACCGAGGCGAGGCTTGCTCTGGCTGGAGGCCGGGTGCCGATCACCACGCCATCGGGCGAAAAAATTAGCTACCGCATTCCAAACAAGAACCAATGCAAGGCGTGTCACTCAGTTGACGGCGAGGTCATCCCTATCGGCCCCAAAGCGCGCAATTTGTCTGCGGAGTGGCTCAGCGAAATGCACGATAGCGGCCGATTAGATGCCGTGCCCGAGGGCGCAAACGCTCTACCCAAATGGAGCGATGCCAGCGCCAGCACGGATAGACGCGCCCGCGCCTATCTCGATGTGAATTGCGCCCATTGCCACAGGCCCGGAGGCGGCGCGTCCAATTCCGGGCTCGACCTCAGCTGGGAACAGACCGACGCCTTTGCCATCGGTATCAACAAGCCTCCGGTTGCAGCGGGGCGCGGGGCAGGGGGGCTGCTTGTCTCGATTGAGCCGGGTAAACCTGACAAGTCGATCCTGGTTCACCGGATGAACTCCGATGAGCCTGGCGTTGCGATGCCAGAGCTTGGCCGTTCAACCATCGACCACGAGGCGGTTAAGCTGATGAGAGATTGGATTGCGGAGATGGGTGAATGAAGTGGGCTATTCGGATCGTCTTTGCGATCCTTGCGATTTTGGTGATTGCCTTCCTCGTTCTGCGCGTGCCGGATACAGATCCCGAGATGATGCGCGCGCGTTGGGGCGGGGAGCCTTCGCAATATGTCGAGATTGGCAACGGGGTGACCGTCCACCTTCGCGATGAAGGTGCACGAGTGGGGCTACCTATTATTCTGCTGCATGGTTCAAACGCAGACCTGCACACGTGGGAACCTTGGGTTGAGGGGCTCAAAGCGACGCACCGTATCATCCGCTTTGACCAGGTTGGCCACGGCCTCACGGGGCCTGACCCTTCAGGTGACTATTCCAGAGCAAACTATGCTGCCGATGTGATCGAGGTCGCCGATGCTTTGGGCGTCGAAAAATTCATCCTGGGCGGCAATTCCATGGGCGGGAAACACGCGCTGGCCGTGGCAAGCGCATATCCAGATCGCATTGCAGGCCTTATCCTTGTTGATGCAGGGGGAGCGCCTCAGGCCGAGGTTGAGGCGCTGATGGACCCGGCTGAACTGGAAGCAGATGACGGCGGCAACATTGGCTTTGCCATCGCGCGAATGCCCGGCATCAACCGCATTGCTGAGCACATCACCCCGCGCTCGCTTATCAAGCAAAGCCTTGAACAAAGCGTCTCAAACAAGGCAGTTGTGACCGAAGAAGCCGTCGATCGATACTGGCAATTGTTGCGCTATCCCGGCAACCGGGCTGCGACCATGGCACGCTTTTCTGCCGACTATGAGCCTTTAACCAAGGAAGAGATTGCCGCGATAACAGTGCCTTCGCTGATCCTTTGGGGAGATGAAGATAGGCTGATCCCGGTGGAAGCAGGCCAGTGGCTTGACCAGACTATGCCTGCCTCATCGCTGGTCGTTTATCCTCAGATCGGACACCTTCCCCATGAGGAAGCGCCAGCGGTCACCTTAGCCGATGTGAAAGCATGGCTGGCCAGCTTCGAAGTCGCAGCGCCTGAAGGCTAATTCTGCACGCTGTTTGCTGATTTGACGATCTTAATCAGCCGCTATGGACGAAAGCGGCCTATCCTCGCTACATCAACCCCGGCCCACGCGTTGGCCGGCACTTAGGATTCGAGGGACTTTAGCTTTGCGCAAATTGGGAATGATCGGGGGGATGAGCTGGGTCTCTACCCGTATCTATTACGACCGTATCAACCGTATCGTGCAACGCCGCGCGGCTCCTATGGCATCTGCGCCGATGTTGATTGAGAGCCTCGATTTTTGTGAGCTTTACGCCCTTCGAGAAGACAAGGAGTGGAAGCGTGCAGGCGAGATCTTGTCCGAAAGTGCCAAGCGATTGGAAGGGGCAGGGGCCGAGGCTCTCATCATAAATGCCAATTCCATGCACAAACTCTATGATGAAATCGCAGCCAGCGTCGACGTTCCAATCCTTCATATCGCCGATTGCGTCGGTAAAGCGCTCAAGGCTGCAGGTTGTAAAAGCGCCGCCATTCTCGGCACGCGCAACGTCATGACCGAAAGCTTTTATCGCAAGCGATTGGTAGCCCAAGGCGTTGATCTGCTCCCGCCAAACATGGCCAATGTCGAGATTATGGACCGCATCATCTACGATGAATTGATGGTGGGTAAAGTCACCCGCAATGCGGAGCGAGCGATGAAGACGATCATCACCAACAAATCTCAGGACGGGGCAGAGGCGATCGTGCTTGCGTGCACTGAACTTGACCTGGTGGTTGACATTGACGCTAACGTCTTGCCAGTCTTTGACTCCACCCGAATTCACTGCGAAGCGGCTGCCAATTGGGTGCTGGAACAAGAAGTCGTGAATTAGAGCTCGGACTGTCGCTCTGGATAAACGCTTCATCTCATCGAAAGATCGGGCGGGGTGCAAGATTAACTGCGGCAGCTTACGCGAAGGTCAAGGCCTGTTGTAATATATAAAAGACAGGCTTGGGCATCGGGTCGCGCCGATGACCCGAGAGCTGAAAAGCTCTTGGGACCGCTTACCACCCCCCCATTGCACCCGGTGAGCGGTCCCATTTTTTTCCAATGACGCCTCTGCCACCTCTTAGTTGCGCCCTGTCCACCATATTTCCTCTGCGTTGACGATTTGTTCCCGTTGAGCCGCCCGCCGCGCTGACTTAAGCGGTTAAGCCGTGACATCCGCCGCTTCACCCAATCGAGCTCCATTCGCTTGCAATCCCCATGCCCATGGCGGCCGCGAATTCGCATCCGCAAAGCCGACTGCGGTTTCCTCTCCGGCCTTAACTGCCGAACGCCGGGGACCACGAAGCGATTTTCAGCGGGACCGCGATCGTATCATCCACTCGATGAGCTTTCGCAGGCTTAAGTCGAAAACACAGGTCTTTATCGCGCCTGATGGGGACCATTATCGCACGCGCCTGACCCATACCATCGAAGTCGCTCAGATTGGCCGGGTTCTGGCACGCACTTTGGGTGTGGATGAAGATCTGACCGAAGCGCTTTGTCTTGCGCATGACCTTGGCCATCCACCTTTTGGTCATGCAGGAGAGGATGCGCTTGCCGAAGCGATGGAGGCACATGGCGGGTTTTGCCACAATGCGCAGACATTGCGCACGGTTATGCGGCTCGAAAGCCCCTATCCCACGCATGAAGGATTGAACCTTACGTGGGACCTTCTTGAAGGTCTTGCGAAACACAATGGGCCGATCACTGACCCGAACTGGGCGTTGAGCAAGCTTGACGAAGAATTCCCTCTTGATCTTGGCACATGGCCGTCGATCGAGGCCCAGATTGCAGCGATTGCCGATGACATCGCTTATGACAATCACGACATTGATGATGGCCTTCGCGCAGGGTTTTTGACGCTTGATGAGCTGATGGAACTGGATTTCCTCGCAAGCCAATGGCGTGTCGTCGAAAAACGCTTTCCACACGCCCCACAAGATCGCCTGTTGCGTGAGCTTATCCGGGATCAGATCGGACTGATGGTCAATGACGTGCTTGAGCACACAAGCGCGTCAACCAAAGGGTTTGAAACAGTGAGCCAAATCCGTGAAGCGGGCCGCCAATTGGCCGGGTTTTCGCCCGCCATGGCAGCGCAGGAACGCGAGCTTAAGACCTTTATGTACGACAAACTCTACTATCATAGCGAGCAGGTTTCTGCGGCTGAAAATGCGCGCGATGTCGTGGCAAAGCTTTTTGCTGCTTATTCGCAGGACCCCGCGCTTATGCCTCCCGAATGGCAAAGCCGCCTTCCAGATGAAGAACCCCATCGCGCACGCATGATTGCCGATTTTGTGGCCGGGATGAGCGACCGATTTGCGATGCAATCATGCGCCAGGATTTATGGCTCTGTGCCCGATGGTTTGATCAATGTCTGAGCCCCGCGATCATCCCCAAGGCCCCGTTCGCATCGGTCTTGTCGGGGCAACAGGCCTGATCGGGCGAAGGCTCATCGAATTATCGAGCGCCGGCGAAGAGGTTCGCATGGTCGGCATTGCCCGGCGCGAGCCTGAATTGCCAAAAGGCGCCAAAGTTGAGATGTTCGTTGCTGACCCTGCAAGATGGGGCGAAATCCTTGAAGCGGTGAAGCCGCGAGCCTTGATATGCGCCCTGGGTACGACGTGGCGCAAGGCAGGTCGCGACGAAGCGGCGTTTCGAACTGTCGACTATGATCTGATCGTGGCAACCGCCAAAGCAGCACGCGAGGCAGGCGTTCCCAACTTTGTTCTGGTGAGTTCCTCAGGTGCAAACCGCAACGCCAAGAACTTTTATTTGCGGACCAAGGGCGAGACCGAGGACGCGGTATCGAAATTGGGGTTCAACCGGGTCGATATTTTGCGCCCCGGCCTTTTGAAAGGCACACGGCAAGATGACCTTCGGCCTCTGGAAGCGATCGCGCAGCTGGTAAGCCCTGTGCTCGATCCGCTTTTGCCAAATAAGTGGCAGGGGCTTCGCTCGATCGATGCAGATCACGTGTGCGAGGCCGCAATGGGGTTGGCATTGCGCAAGGCAGCCGGGTGTTTCAACCATGACAATGACGCGATCAAGCGAGCAGCGCGCGATTGGCGAGCAAAAGCCGGCTAAAAGCAACAGACGCCAAAGAGGCGCAAAGGGGAGTGGTAATGGATTGGGACTTGGCCTTCAGGCTCGCAAATATGTTTGCCCTTGTCGCTTGGGTCGCGCTCATTCTCCTGCCGCGCTGGCCCGCCTTGCTCTCAGCGGTGATGTACCTTGGTGTAGCCGTCTTGTGCCTTGCCTACACGACCGCTCTTATTGGCGTTGTGTCGGGCCTGCTTGCTGCAGGAGGGGGCGGAGCGGGCGCCAATTTCTCCACCATCGAAGGGGTGCGCGCCATTTTTTCCAGCGATGGGGGCGTCACTATCGGGTGGATACATTATCTCGCATTTGACCTGTTCGTAGGCCTTTGGATCGCTCGCGATGCCGATGCAAAATCAATCTCCCGCTTCATTCAGGCGCCGATCTTGGCGCTTACCTTGATGGCAGGTCCGGCCGGTTTGTTGCTTTGGTTAATCCTGCGCGAGCCTGCGGCAAGGCGTCAGGGACGCTGGCGCTAGATTTTACTTGGTTTCTCTCAGTAAATATGTGGACGTAAGGGGCTGTAAATGCTTAATGATACGCCAAAGTATGGGGGTAGAAAAGCATGGCTGTAAAAATCCAGCAGGATTTCTTGTCGTTTGATGAGCTTTTGAACCATTGGGCCAAGGAGAGCCCCGATCAAATTGCTCTCGAAATGGGGGAGAGAACCACCACTTACGGCGAAGCCGACGTGCTCACTCGCCAATTGATCGCTTTGTTTCGCGAAAATAGAGTGGGCCACGGCGACCGGATCGCATGGCTTGGCAAGAACTCTGATCGGTATTTCCTGCTCCTCTATGCCGCCGCGCGTATGGGCGCAGTGATTGCGCCTGTTGGCTGGCGGCTCGCCCCGCCTGAAATGGCCTATATTTTGGGCGATACTGGCACCAAAGTGCTGTTCGTTGAAGAAGGCTTTATCGACACCGCGAGCGAGGTCACCGCGGCGATGGAAAATGCGCCTAAGGTTCTCGAAGCGGAAGCCGCGTTCCGCATGGCCAAGGATATGGCTCCTGCCGATTATCAGCCCGCGGCTTTGGACGACCCGATCTTGCAGCTTTACACCTCGGGCACGACCGGCAATCCCAAAGGCGTTGGTCTTTCGAACCGCAATATGTTCTCGCTGCGCAAGCCTAGCATGGATGTCGCGGTGCCGTGGCAGACCTATTACGAAGATGACTGTATCCTTGCCGCAATGCCATGCGCGCATATTGGCGGCACCGGGCTTAGCGCGATTGCGACGTCTGCCGGGATCAGAGCGCTCGTTCTGCCTGAGTTCACGCCCGATGGCGTCCTGCGCGCAATCCAGAGCGGGACAACGCATATGTTCCTTGTGCCGGCCGCGCTGCAATTCGTGATCCAGCACCCACTGGCGAAGGAAACCGATTTCTCGCGTCTACGCTACCTTATGTATGGCGCGGCCCCGATGCCGTTGGAGCTGTTGAAACAGGCCGTTGCGACCATGCCGCAAGCAGGCCTTTTGCAAGTGTACGGCATGACCGAAACCTGCGGCACGGTCACGATGCTTCCGCCAGAGGACCACTCTCTTGAGGGCAACGAGCGGATGCGTTCAGCCGGGAAAGCTGTCCCCGGTGTCGAGGTGCAAATCCGCAGCGAGGACAATAGCGAAGTGCCGCGCGGTGAAATCGGAGAGATTTGCATCCACTCACCCTCCAACACGGCCGGTTATTGGAAGCTTCCCGAGGCGACCGCCAATACCATAGACTCTGACGGCTGGCTGCACACAGGGGATGCAGGGATCATGGATGAAGACGGCTATGTCTATATCCAGGACCGCATCAAGGACATGATCATTTCGGGGGGCGAAAACGTCTATCCAGCAGAGGTGGAGAATGCGATTTTTGGCCACCCGGCGGTTGCAGAAGTGGCCGTGATTGGCATCCCGTCTGCACAATGGGGCGAGGAGGTAAAAGCCTGCTGCGTGCCAAAACCTGGAATGGAGATCGAGGCGGGCGATATCATCGCCTACGCCCGCGAACGCATTGCCGCGTTCAAAGCGCCTAAAAGCGTCGATGTGATCCCGGAAATGCCGCGCAATGCGTCGGGCAAGATCCTCCGCCGCCAATTGCGCGCGCCTTATTGGGAAGGTCAGGACCGGCAGGTCTCCTAACCGGCAGGTCTGATAAAGGCGGCACGCTCCCTTATGAAGAAACACGCCCCTGCCACCTTGCGCAACCGCGAGGCTATTGCGCGCGTCCTTTCCGAAGAACTCCCTAAGAAAGGCATGGTGCTGGAAGTCGCGAGCGGTTCCGGAGAACACGTCGTTTTCTTTGCGCAGGCATTTCCAGCGCTCACATGGCAGCCTAGCGACCTTGAAGTTGCTGCCTTAAATTCGATCAGGGCATATACGCAGGAATATACGGGAAATAACATAAGGGATCCCATAGAGGTCGATGCGCAGCTGCCCAAAGCGTGGGCATTACCCCCTGAAATTGCCGCTGCTTTGTGCATCAACATGATTCACATCACTGCCTACGCTTCGTGCACTGGTCTTTTCGAAGGCACAGCCAGGGCCGCTGCGCAAAGCGAGAGCGCTAAGGGATTTCCCTTGATCCTCTACGGACCATTCTTTGAGCAGGGGGTGGGGCCAGCGGAATCCAACCTTGCCTTTGATTTAAGCTTAAAGGCTCGAAATCCGAGTTGGGGCATTCGCCATGTCGAAGAAATAGACATGACTGCGCGCGCGCACGGTTTTGAACGCACCGCGCGCTATGAAATGCCGGCTAACAATCTGATGCTGATCTACCGTTTTGGGTAGTAAGCCCGAAAATTGGGCAGATGGTCGGAAAGTGCTCTAGTCAATCGCTTCTTCGCCGGCGCGGCCAACGGATTCAATATCGCGGCCCAATCCTTTGACCGTGTTGCAGGCCGTCGCTGTCATTGTCACTGCACCAAGCAAAAGAACGATAAGAGCGTTGCGGATCATGGATTGTCTCCGTTGAGAGGAATTGTCTGACTGTTCTTCACCCAAGTTGGCGTGCGTTGGTGCCATATTCCAGCAAAAAAGAGCCAGCCCACGATGGGCCAGCCCTTTGTTGCGATGAGTTGCCCTCTATGAGAGGTGGAAGTTTGGCCTCACGATCTAACTTTGCGTGGTGATCAGATCCTTGGTGTTTTCCGGCGTCAGATCAAGCCGCTCGATGCGAAAGCCGGGCTCGCGGCGACGAATGCGTGTACCGGTTGTCTCATCTGCGAAACGCGAGGTCAGCGTATATCGCTCAACCTGGAAGAAACCGGGCGATGTGCGATCAATATCAAGCGGCGCATATCGGCGCGAGGAGATGCTATCGAGAACGGCGCCGTGCCAACCTTCTGGTCCCTGTGCGCGCAAAACCTCCGCTTCATCGGTTGTCCCGTCAGGGCGCACCCAGAAACCAACATCAATAAAGCGCGGCTTATTCAGCTGTGGTGTGGTTAGACGGTCGAGCGTATTGCTTTGTATGAAACCAAACCGCCGATCGACCGGGAAGCCTCCTTCGCTCACACTATCGAGCGGTTCATTGAACAGGAGAACGGGCGTATCTGTCCCACCCATGGCTACGAAGCGTTCGATCAAGGCATCAGTTGCGCCGGGCCTGTCCAGCTTGCGGTTGAGACGAGCCTTCATGACCTCTGCCACCATTACGAAGTCCGCTGAATTTTCGAGTGGTTCATGAATAAGCCGGGCAAGCGCGGCCTCATACTTTTCAAGGAGGGCAGGGTTGTGTTCGCGAACATCCCATTCAGCTTGGCTGAGCAATGCCTGACGCAGGCGGGCAAAACTGGCAACGCGCGGGTATCCAAGCTCCAGAGCGCGTTTTTCGACATCCTCGTAGATCCGGCGCGCGCCGTTCGGGAAACCAAGCATCGCGCGGCTGTCGCCCACTTCGGTGTCGGCGATCAAGACGCGGCGGTCATCGTCTCCAAACGCATCTTTGAGGACATCGCGCATATCGAGTGTCGCGTGTTTGAAATCGCGCGCTTCGCCCAGATGGACGGCGAACCGGCCACTGGCACGGTAAAGGTCGGATAGCGGCACGGGGACGCTGGCTTTGTGCTGGCGGTTGCGGCTGAGTGAACGGCTCAGCGTTGCCTCGCCGTCCTTGTAATCGCCAGCGATGAATTGATTCTCGGCATGAGCGAGGGTGAGCGCGATGTCTTCTTCAGGTGGGCAGCCTTGTTCAATACAAGCGGCAAGCGCGCGGCCAGACTCCTCGATCGGGGTGCCCGATACAATGATTTGATTGTCTGCTGACTGAGCAAAGGCCGCTCCTGATCCAAGTGCTAATGCGGCAAGTGGCAGGACTGATAGAGCGGAGCGCATACGGGGGAGACGTGTCATAGTTTCGTCCTTTAGTTGCGGGGTTCCTCGATAATTAGACTACACGATTTAGCCTGTGCTGCAAGATTACTTAGCCTTGCAGCACCTTTTCCTTTGCCAGTCTTCGTTCGCGCCATGCGATGAGAGCGCCTGCGCCAATGATGAGAGGGGCACCAAGCCACAGATTTGTGCTGGGCGCGGTGTCAAATACGCTCCACCCGTAATAGGTCGCCCATAACAAAGCGGTGTAATCCATCAGCAGGATCACGCCCGCAGACCCAAACCTCAAGCTAGCTGTAAGTAGGAGTTGGGCCAGAGCGCCGCACAGGCCCATCGCGCCAATAATCGCCCAGGTTTCGCCGCTGTGCGGAACATAAACAAACGGTAGGGTTAGCGCCATGGCAGGCGCCGTGAACAAGGTGAACCAGAACACGATGCTCCACGGGCTTTCGGTCTTGTTCAAATCTTGCAGTTGAAAACTGATAAACGCGACGAGAAATGCGGCGATCAGGCCGATTGTTGCCCCCAGCGGATCAATCCCGCCGCCTATTCCAAGACCAAATCCGGGCTGGGTCAGCACCAGAACCCCTGCAAAGCCCAAGGCCACCGCGCCCCAGCGAAATTTGCCAACACGTTCTTTGAACAATACCACGGCAAGGATGACTGCAAAAAAAGGCGCTGTGAAACTGATCGCGGTGGCTTCGGCCAGAGGCAAAAGCACGACCGCGCCGTAAACAAAGAACATGCCAGTAATGCCAGCAGCGGCTCGCCCGCCGTGCGCCTTGATGCGCTTGGTTTTAACGTCAGCAAGCTTCCCCATCGCAGCCAACATTCCAGTGATCGCGATGAGCGTTATAAATTGCCGCCAGAAGACCAATTCCGTCAGTGAAGCACCGCGCTCGCTTGCGAGTTTGACCAGCATCGAGAGTGTCGCAAGGGTTCCGGCTGCGGCCAGTCGCAAGCCAAGCGCTAAAAAGGGGCGAGGGCGGGCAACCGATCCATCCATTATTGCAAGGCTTTAAGCGCCTTGCGTGATTGCGCAATGCTTGCGTGCGTGTGCGCAAGGACTAAATGGGCGCTGCCATGGAGTTTATGAACCCTCTCACCTTTGCAAGCGATGCAGCTTTGCTGGCTTTTGCCGGGCTCACGTGCTGGGCGCTGGCGGGGGTTTGCCTGGTCATGGACAAACTTCGCGAGAAACACCGATCACTCGACCGGCTAGAGCGTGTGGGCTTTGTCCCATGGACGGGGCTCTTCCTGGGGCTTGCGATTATCGGTGGCGGATGCCTTGCGATGAGCCTGCCGGTTGTGCTGGGGAATTTGTGAATTTGATCTCCTGCGAAAGCAGGAGGCCATCTCGGGGCATTGAAGTTGGACTCCTGCTTTCGCAGGAGATCACAAACTTACAAGCAAGCCTCAAGATAAGCCTGATCAAAGCCAAACTGACGCGCTTTTTCCAGCGTGTAGGGACGCAGACCCGATGAGCGGAATTCGCCCATGATCTTGCCGTCTTCGCTCTCGTCGAGATACTCGAACTTGAACAGGTTCTGCGTCACGATCACATCGCCTTCCATCCCGATCACCTCGGTGATGTCGGTGGTACGACGCGAACCGTCGCGCAGACGTTTCACCTGAACGATCAGGTCCACAGACTCTGCGATCTGGCGTGAAATCGCTTCTTTTGGAATCTTGATGTCGCCCATCAGGATCATGTTTTCCATACGGCCCAAACACTCGCGCGGGGAGTTAGCGTGAAGCGTACACATGGAGCCATCGTGGCCGGTGTTCATGGCAGCGAGAAGGTCGAAACATTCTGCCCCGCGAATCTCACCAAGGATAATGCGGTCGGGACGCATACGCAGGGCGTTTTTCACAAGGTCACCAATGGTAATTGCGCCTTGCCCCTCAAGGTTTGGAGGACGTGTTTCAAGTGGCAGCCAGTGCGGCTGTTGCAAGCGAAGTTCGGCCGCGTCCTCAATCGTCAGAACGCGCTCGCCCGGATCAATCATCTTTGAAAGGGCGTTGAGCATGGTCGTTTTACCAGAACCCGTACCCCCTGAAATCACGACGTTAAACCGGCACGCGCCTGCAATTTTTAGGGCGGTACACATCTTCTCCGACATCGAACCAAATTCCTTGAGCATGTCCAAGGTGATCGGCTTTTCGGAGAATTTACGAATGGAGATCGCGGTGCCACGAAGGGACAGCGGCGGAACGATGACGTTCACACGAGAGCCGTCTTTCAAACGGGCATCGGCAAGCGGCGTCGTCTGGTCGACGCGGCGGCCGACCTGGTTCACGATGCGCTGTGCGATCTGGAAAAGGTGTTGCTCATCGCGGAACCGGATAGGCGCGATGGTAAGCTTGCCCTTTTTCTCGATGTAGGTCTGGTCCGGGCCGTTGACCATAATATCGGTCACGTCTGGGTCGGTTAGAAGCTCTTCGAGTGGACCAAAGCCCAAAAGCTCATCGATCAGAACCTTCTCGAGAGCAAATTGCTCGCGCCGGTTCAGCGTGACCTTCAATTCGGCCAGCACTTCCAAAATGATCGGGCGAAATTCTTCGGACAGCTCTTCTTTGGTGAGAGTGGCCGCGGCTTCCGGGTCAACGCGCTCGAGAAGGCGCGGGAGCACCTGCTCTTTAATCTTGTGGACGCTTGCCTCAAAGCCGCCAGTCTCTGATTCTGAGGCGTGCGTTGCATTCATACGCTCGGTCAGGCGGTCCATCGCATCAGCGGTCGACCCGCTTTTGGAAGCTTTGGGGGGTGGGGGTGCGCTCGATTTCGCAGGCTCGGAGCTTCCACCACCACTTGGTAGGGGTGGGAATTGCTCGCCGCCCTTTTCCTCGTCTGATGAAGAGTTGCCACCCTTCATCGGCCGTGCCACGCCAAAGGCAGGTTTTGCGCCCGGTCTCATGCCGCCTGCGCCACCTTTTTTGCCAAATGCGCTCATTAACTTAGCCCCCAAGGCTCAAACTGAAACCACTTAACTCTATCGCGAATTATCACGAAGAGCGTCTCTCGATTTGTGGTGAATAATTTGGAAACCTTAATTTTTCGCGAAAATCCGGAGCTGAATAGTGGGGACAAGCCAAATGCCGATCACACCCGGTACAATCACATTGATTGCGCCGAACTCATTGAAAAGTGTTTCATAAGTTTGAAAGTTTGCCCGGAAAAAAAGGTAGGCGATGATGGGTTGGCATCGACAAGATTATGGGATGAGCTATGCCGCACTGCGTGTCTTTCTCTTAAGCTTGGGGTAGTGGGACGTAAACACGGCTCAGGTCGCTTGGGGTTTGGTGAAACCTGCTGAAAAATCGCAGGGCATGGACGGACGGTGTAAATGCAAAAACTGCTGGGTGCTTGGGGTAAACTGGTCAGCGGGAATGCCGCTAATGGCCTGTTACAACTCGCTATCTTTGCTATCGCAGCGCAGGCGCTAGAGCTTGCCGCGCTGGGCGTTATCATCCTGATACAGGCCTATGTCCGTGTTGTGGATGGATTGCTAAATTTCCAATCCGTCAATGTCCTCACCAATTTTATGGCTGACGCTCAGGAAAAGGCTGGTCCCGACAGGCTGAGGGGCCTGTTCAAGGCGGGGCTCTTTGTCGATTTTGGTACAGCGGTTTTTGCAACGCTGGTCGCGCTTCTTTGCCTGCCCCTCGCTGATCAATTGTTCGGGTTTGGTGAGGACTGGCTTTGGTTTGCGGCCGCTTATTGCCTTGTCATTTTGACGCGGACCTTTGGCGCTATCGAGGCAGGATTGAGATGCTTTGACCGGTTTGGTGCGATCAGTTTGCGCCCTGTCACTGCATCTTCGACGATCCTTTTCGCTTCGCTGATTGTCTGGGTAACAAGTGGGACGGCGCAGACGCTCCTTATAGTCTGGCTCTGCGCGGAAGCTCTCGCAAACATTGCCTTTTTGATTTGGTCGATGCTCACATTGAGGCGCGAAGGCCTTGCGCAATTGAAGGGCGCGAATGCCAACGAAGCGATCCAGGGCTCGCGCAATTTCTGGCAAATGATGTGGCAGACCAATTTCACATACGGCTTGCGCATTTTCAGTCAGGAAGGCGATGTTCTTGTTGTCGGTGCACTTTTGGGGGAGGCGGCTGCGGCATTGCTAAAAGCGGCTAAGAACCTTGCTGCGCTTATCGGTCAGTTTGGCGCTCCTCTACACCGGGCATCAAGCGTTCCGATTGCGAGATTTGTAGCGGTGGGAGAAACGGGGCGGGCCTTTGGCTTTGCGCTAAAATCCAGCCTCGGGGTCGCAGCGCTTGGCCTTATCGGCACCGCGACTATGCTCGTCCTGACACCATTTGTGCTTACCACGGCATTCGGGCCAGAGTTTGAACCTGCTTACTGGATCGTCATTGGCCTGATGCTGGCAAAAGTTCTCTACCTGGCAGGGGCGGCGCTGCCCCCGATGATGCTGGCGCTTGATATCGCCAAGCAGTTCACCACTATGATTTTGCTGGGAAACATTGCGTTTTTCGGCGTACTTTTCGCGCTGATTTCGCCGCTCGGCCTAGTCGCAACCGTGTTTGCGCATCTTGCGTTTGAGGCTGTGTGGGCAATTTACGGGTGGAGCGTGACAGCTGGAAAGGCTCGTAAGGCCGCAACTTTGCCGTAGGCAGATGAAGCGCGATTAACTCCGGCCAAATACCTGTTTGACTTTGCGTGAAAGCGCCCGCGCTGGTTGTGCTGCTTCTGCGTGAAGATATTGATCGGGGTGGACCAGATCGAGCATCGCAGCGGGTGCAAAACCAGCGGTTTTCATCTTCGCTTCGGCCGCAGAACCTTCGCGCACATAAAGGAGCATGTTTTGACGATACCAAAACGCGATGGAGCTGTCTTTCCAGATCAAGGGGCGCACCGGATCAAATGCGACATAGCCGTGGGCTGCAAAATGGTCCGCCCAATAGCTTTGCCATTGTTCGTTTACGTGGCCCGTCCCGCCCTGCATCGGAATGGCAGCGGAGAAGAGCACGCAATCACCAAGTTCGCACAAGTCAGCGACAAAATCGCGAGCGCGAGTGGGAGCCAAATGCTCAGCCACTTCGAGCGAGATCACCAGATCATATCGGCGATCCATTGAAACCGTTTCTTCGAGATTTTGGAAACTCACTTCATTATCGGCAAGCACAAGGTTCGCGGTTTTTGCCCAAGGTCCCTCGAAACCCTGAACGTCGGCTATCCCCACTTCGCGCGCAGCGGCGAGCCAGGTGCCAACACCGCAACCCACATCCGCCGCGCTTTGAGGGTCGATCCACTCTTTTACCTTCGCGAGCACTGACCTCGCTGTTGCACGCGTGCGCGCATCGCGGTCAGCGTGAAAATCGCTGCCGTAAAGGGAATCGGGGGATTCGTTGGTGATGGCCATTTCATGCTTTCTCAATTGCGCTCACAGGCAGCGCTGCAAAACTCGTGCCTTTGATTAAGAAATCTTAGTAACTGCATGGTTAATGTCTGAACAATGTCCAAAGCGATGCTCTCCTCGATTGCCATGATGGTGCCCCGACCGGTGCGCCGGGGGCTAAAAACGCAGGTTCTGCCTCCGGTATTGCGCGCGGTGCGCCGGGCTCAAGGCAAAAACCCCGATGCTCCCGTCGCGCGCGAATACCGGGTGCCGGGCCGCGAAACCTTTGCAGGCTATTACGAAATTCAACCCGTATCGGCAGATGGCATGGCCGTGTTGGCGCATGCCAGCGTTGCTGCCCGCTCAGCCTTGACCGGTAAGGAGAGCGCGCGGCTTGGCTGGTTCGAGATAGAGACAGGCGAATGGCACGAACTTGCCCAGACCCAATTGTGGTGCTGGCAAATGGGAGCGCGGCTACGTTGGTGGGACAGTGCAGGCCCGCGCGCATTGGCGTTTAATACGATTGTTGATGGAAAGGCCGTTCACGCTGTGGCCGATGAAAGCGGCGTGCGAGCGCAATGCGACTGGCCATTGTTTGACGCGCGCGAAGAAGCTGGGATCGGCCTGTCGCTCAATTTTGGCAGGCTGGCCCATTGCCGCCCCGGCTATGGCTATCCGCGACTTGAAGACCCGTTTGCAGACGATAATTTGCCAGATGGCGACGGCGTCACCTTGGTCGATTTGGCCACGGGGAAGGGCGAGCTTGTCTATCCCATGCCTGAATTTGCAAAGGCTGTGCCCGGCGCGACGCAACGCGAATATCATTACCTCAACGCAGCATTGTTGAGCCCCAAGGCCACGCGCTTTACGGTGCTCTATAAACGTCTTCCCGAAGCGGGCGCTGTCCACAATTGGACCGTTGATGCAATGATCGGCAATTGCGACGGCTCTGGCCTCATCCGTGTGCCGCTCAACGGCCGGGCATCGCATTATTGGTGGCTTGATGAAGACCGGATTGTTTACACGGCGGGTGAGGGCATCTTTGCAAATTATGTGGTCTTTGATTGCCGCGATCAGTCATTGACCCCGCTATCGAACGCTGCGCCGAGCGTTGACGGTCACCCCAGCAAAAGTGAGGCAACGGGGCAGTGGATCACTGATACCTATCCTGATCTCTACAGTGACCAGACGCTTTTCACGCTTTCCCCCGATGCAGGGGAACGGCGCGAAATCGGACGTCTTCTTGCTGACCGGCGCTATCAAGATGAATGGCGCTGCGATCTTCATCCGCGATGGTCACGCGATGGTGAAACCGTTTGGGTGGACTCAACGCACGAAGGTTACCGTGCACTCTACCGCGTGGACGCAAACGCCTGAACCATGCCCGAAATCACCGTCTTGATGGGAGTGCACAATGGCGAGCAATTCCTTGCGCAAACGTTGGCGAGCGTTGCTGCCCAAACGTTTGAGGATTACGAATTCGTCATCGTAGATGATGCGTCCGGCGATAGCACTCCGCAGATATTGGAGTGCGCTGCAGCTGACGATCCGCGCATTCGTGTTTTGACCAATGAAGGCAACATTGGCCTGACCAGATCGCTGAACCGCGGCCTTGGCGAGGCACGGGGTGAATTTGTCGCGCGCATTGACGCCGATGATGTATGCATGAGCGAAAGGCTTGAAAAACAGCTTTCATACATGCGCAAAAACCCGGCATGTGTCGGCGTTACCTCGGGCTATATCATGATTGATGCGATGGGGCGCGAATTGGGGCGCACAGTTGATCCACTCGATGATTGGCAAATCCGGTGGCTGTTGGGCTGGAACCCGCCTGCGCCGCACCCAACCTATTTCTTCAAGCGTTGCCCGGATGGCAAAACCCCCATTTTCTATGACGAGCGGTTTCGCACTGCGCAGGATTTTGACCTTTGGGGACGGTTGGCAGCGCTGGGACCGACCCACCGTTTGAGTGACCCTCTCGTAAAGTATCGCCGCCATGACGGGGCAATCACCCATTCCAAACGTTATGAGCAGGCACAAAATTGTGCCGAGATT
Source organism: Erythrobacter longus (assembly GCF_000715015.1). Classification (GTDB taxonomy): domain Bacteria; phylum Pseudomonadota; class Alphaproteobacteria; order Sphingomonadales; family Sphingomonadaceae; genus Erythrobacter; species Erythrobacter longus. Next base: position 186,042 of record NZ_JMIW01000002.1, on the reverse strand, counting down.
GGCCACAGAAACCTTAGCGTTCGTTTGCCCCAAGAGGTCGTCGAGAAGCTCAATCCGCTGATCGAGATGTTCGCCTACAATACAAAGGCAAACGGCGAGACTGTAAAAGCGGCGGCCGCAGGGGTAAATGCGATGTTGGCGCATGACTTACCCAATGCACGCCTGCATGGCCGCTGGGTCATGCGAATGACAGCGGGCCTTCTGGCGGATGCTATTCTGTCTCGGGGTGGCGGGCTGTCCTCACCAAAAGCAGTGTCGGCGTTTCTTTGGCACGCGCGCTGGCTTTTGCTGCCTTTGGCAGGCGCTGTTTTGAGCGATCCGGGGACTGCGTTCAAATCCCTCAAGAACAGAAAGCGCGCCTGACCTTAGCTGCGCGAGGTATAAATCTCAGCCGTTTGCTCTGCTACGCGGGCCCATGAATAATGGCTTTGTGCAATGCTTTGAGAGCGGACTAGGAATTGAGCGCGTTTTTCAGCGCCTTGGCTGAGAACCTGCGCGATTTTGGCGGCCCATTTTTGCGCATTGCCCGCTTCGATCAGAAAACCTGTTTCGCCATCTTTGACCGCATCGCGCAGGCCACCGGTGTCAGCGGCAAGAACCAATCCGCCAGAACTTGCCGCTTCGCACGCGACAAGGCCAAAGCCTTCAAATTCGCCATTTTCGCGCTCAATATTGGGAACAATCACACACGCCGCCTGCGCATAGCTTTGGGTAAGCTTGCTTTGCGGCATCCGTCCGAGAAATTCGACTTGAGGGTGGTCAAGAGCCGCCTTTTCGCTTTCATCCCAAACCGTACCAACAACGGTTAAGCGAAGGTCGTCGGGAAGCAGTGGCAGCACGTCGCGCACAAACCAGCTGAGCCCTTTTTGTGTGATCAATCGCCCTGCAAAAAGGAGCTGTTTTGGGTTGAAATCGCTCTTGGGTTCGCAGCGTAAATCCGTGGCCAAGGGAACGACTGCATTGCATTGCCATCCGATCTGTTCCAGCCGCGTTTTTGTCGCGTTTGAATTGGCGATTACCCGAGCTTTTGAAAGCAGGGCTGAACCCAGTTTGAGGAACAGGTTATAAAGCCCACCCTTAATGCCGCCGCGCGCGCCATAGGATACATCGGTGCCATGTGCGGACAAGACGACCCTTGCACTCGGGAAAAAGAAAAGCGCCATCAATGCCAAAGGCCAGATCGCCATATCTCCCAAATGGATGATTTGAGGTTTGTGTTGGGCACGAAAAAGCCTGCCGAAGACGGTGACAGGGAAAAACAAAAGCGATGTAATGCTGGGGGGAAGGCCGTTGTCGCGTCCCTGCAGAGCGATCACATCGACCGTTTGAAGTTTGGCGACCTCTTGCGTGAGGCGTTCGCTGTAGGTTTCCATCCCGCCTACCGCTGGCCCCCACTTGCGCGTAATGAAAAGCACCCTTGCGCCAGCTTCAAGGCTTGATGCGCGGCGGCCTGCATCGCTTTGAGGGGCTGCTTTTTGCGTCAAAACCCGCCCCAGTAATCCTGCACAGGAGGAGCGTCGGGCACGCGCGTATCGCGGCCCCAGGTAAGGTTCGCTTGCTCGCTGGAAAGGTTGCGGATTTCAATCAGCCCGCGCGAAAGCTCCACCTGCGCGCCTGCTGCGACTTGTCGACCATCAATCACCATTGCGTCTGAAACTGTGTAAGTGCCGGGAACAAGGACATTCCAAGCAATGGTTTCACCGGGGGCAAGGTTGCGCCCTGCGATGAAGATGTCCCCCCAGAAACGGCGATAATTAGAGCGCAAGGCCTGCGCATCCTTGGGGTGGAATGCGTCATTTGCAGCGCCGCTAAAGAGCGGCGCGAACATCTGTTCATTGTCGAGCAGCAAAGGAACCGGGCCTTGTTCCATGGCTTGTTTAAAGCGTGGAACGCCTGAATTGCGATAACCTTCCAATCCCCACGGGGTCAAAAACCCATTCATCTGACGAAAGGAGCCAACCATTGCGCAGCAATCGAAATAGGCGACGGGTTCTTCAAATGTCGCGTGGACTGCATTGAGGAGGGTATGCTGCTTTTCTTTGACAGGAGCCTCGCCGCCAAACCACACCACCAAAGAGAACAGCGCAATGATGCCAGAGATCGGGCCAGCGCCATAACGCTTTGCGGCAAAGGCAAGACTTACCGAGGCGGCGACCGCGACAGGGGGGAGAATAAAGACGTAAAAATACGGCGCGCTGTTGTGATAGAAGAGCGGCGTGAGAACCGGCAACCAAAGCGCGAAAACCGCAGTTCGCTTGGCAAGAGGCAGGTCCGATTTCGCGATGAGAAAAGGCGCGGCAATCACCGCTGCTGCGAGGGGAAGGGCGAACAGAACCGCCTCTTTCGTCATCGGCAAATAGGGCGAGTGCAAAATTCCAAACATCTTAGCAGCAGAGCCGCCCGCATAAGATGTGGGGCTTGCCACAGACGCAGAACTCTCCAGCGGCCAGCTATGCAGCGCAAAAAGGATTGCAAAGCCGGCGAGAGCGACCAATCCGGCACCAACCCAGCGCAAGACATAGGTCCACTCAAAACCTTCCTCTTCCCAGCGCCACAACGCGACCCCGGCAAAGGCTGGCAGCCAGAGCACAAACTTGATCGTGAACATTGCCGACAAAGCGATGAGCATCCCCATAGCCACCAGTGATCCTGCTCGAAGGCGGCTGTGCATGGCGATTGCAAGAGCGCTGGACAGGCTTGCGGCGACCATGGGATCGATACGGAAAGACGTGGCGTGGTTGAGCACGAAGCCGCCGCCCAAATAGGCCGCAACCGCAAGGCAGGCACCGGTATGACCTGTGATTCTACGCGCGACCTTGTAGGTCGCAAAGGCCGCAATTCCGGTGAAACCCAGCATAAACAGGCGCGCGGTGATGATATGGTCAATCTCATTTCCGGGCGTTTGCGGCAGCCACCATGAGAACAGGCGCACGAAAAGTGTCTGTAACGGTTGAAAGCTGTCGCCGCGCGCGATGGTTTCAACAAGCCCGTAATGCCAGAACTCATCCCAATTGATCGACCGGGTGAGCGCCAAATGCAGATGAAGCGCCGCGAGGAAAACGAGCAGCGCATAGACCCAAAGGGTGGATGTTTTGGAGAGCAGGCCGTCAAATGGCGATCTGGGCGCCTCCGGCTGTTCGATTGCCGCCGCTGTCATGCGCGTCGCCTGAAATCGCTGTCGCCCTCGTCTGCCGAAGGAGCAGGTTTGGCCGATTGCTTCGGCTGGTCCAGCTTTTCCTCAATCCGGCGCAATTTCAGCATATTTGCCTCAAGCAGCTTGCGGTTGGTGGCGATGAGATCGGCAAGGATGCCCAGCACTGTGACCAACACTCCGACTGTCAAAAGCGCGCCGCCAATAACCAGCGATTGAATGTGCCCCTGACTATCGCCTGTGATGAAGAACCAAAGGAAGCGCGCGATCGGGAAGACGCCCAAAAGCGTTGCCAACATCCCAAGTCCCACAAACACGCGCAGCGAGTTGAACGTGGTGTAAGCCCGCAGGATCGTCACGCCGGTTTGTTGGATGAACTTCGGGATGGATTTGAACAATCGCGAAGGGCGCGTGGCGGCGTGGGTGCGGATGGGCACGCTGGTGATGGCAAGCTTCTTGCGGCCTGCCTGGATCAGCATGTCGGTTGTGTAGCTGAAATCTGTGGTAATATTGATGCGCTGCGCTGCATCGCGGCTGATCGCGCGAAACCCGCTGACCGCATCGGTTATGTCGGTGGCAGACAAAGTGCGCACGACATAGGACCCAAGGCGTTGCAGCAGACGTTTGCCCGCCCCAAAGTGCGCGTTGTTGCCAACCGAGCGATCACCAATGCAAATGTCGGCTTCACCAGTGACAACGGGCGCGACGATTTTTGCGATGTCTGCCCCTTCATATTGTCCATCGGCATCGGTGTTGACGATGATGTCTGCGCCTTCGCTCAAACATTTGTCGATCCCGCTGCGAAACGCCTCGGCTAGGCCCTTGTTACGGCGGTGGCGCACGATATGCTGCACGCCCCAGCGTTTTGCGACGCCGCTTGTGTCATCGCTGCTGCCATCGTCGATGATGCAATATTCGATTGTGTCCACACCCGGTATGCTGCGCGGCAATTTTGCCAGCGTTTCAGGCAGCACTTCGGCCTCGTTGAGGCAGGGTATCTGGATAATGAGCTTCATGTTTCTATTCTTGCCCCTAAAAGACGCGCCTAAAAAAGCGCACGCGCGTCTCGTGTTGCAGCCGTGCTAGCGGGGGGTGTTTAAGCAATCGTAAACCATGATAAGTAAGTGCAGAGGCAGAGTTGGCGCGGTGAGGTAAAAATCTGGGCTTCAAAGCGCGCTTGCCCTTCAAGTCTTGTTCAAGCTTTGTAATTAAGGGGGGCGCCTTCAGATTGGCGAACGGCCATGCGCAAAACCCAAAGGAATTGATCAGTCTATGTGCGGCATTATCGGGATCGTGAGCTCTTCACCTGTGTCAGACCGTTTGGTCGATGGCCTGAGACGCATGGAATATCGCGGCTATGACAGCGCAGGCATCTGCACGCTGCATGAAGGCGAGTTGGTGCGGCGGCGCGCAGAGGGTAAGTTGCTCAATCTTGTCGGCGTTTTGGAGAACGATCCTGCCGAAGGGACAACCGGGATAGCACACACTCGCTGGGCCACGCACGGCGCTCCGACAGCCGCCAATGCGCACCCTCATGCGACCGAAGAACTGGCTCTGGTTCACAACGGGATCATCGAGAATTACAAGGCGCTTCGCGAAGAGCTGAAGAACGAAAACCGCACCTATGCGAGCGAGACCGATACCGAAGTCGTCGCGCATTTGATATCCTCGCGCATTGAAAAGGGCGCTACACCGCAAGAAGCGGTCGCCGAAGTCCTGCCCAAGCTGCGCGGTGCATTCTCGCTTGCGATTGCCTTTCGCCGGCACCCTGATCTCCTGATTGGAGCGCGGCTTGGCTCCCCGCTCGTGCTTGGGCACGGTGAAGATGAGATGTATTTGGGCTCTGATGCGCTTGCATTGGCGCCTTTGACCCAGCGTATTTCCTATCTTGAAGAAGGCGATTGGGTTGTCATCACCAAGGAAGGTGCGCAGATATTTGACGCGAAAAATGAGCCGGTTGAGCGTAAAATTCAAGCGTCCGGTGCCTCTGCCGCTGCGGTTGAGAAGGGCAATTACCGCCACTTCATGCAAAAAGAGATTTTTGAACAACCCACCGTGGTTGCGCAAACGCTTTCCTCTTATCTGCGCCGGGAAGATGTTTCGGTTGCGCTTCCCCAATTTGACTTTGACTTGTCCGCCATTCGCCGCCTGACCATCGTTGCGTGCGGCACGTCGTACTACGCAGGCCTCGTCGCCAAATACTGGTTCGAGAAATTCGCCCGTGTGCCCGTTGATATCGATGTGGCTAGCGAGTTCCGCTACCGCGACCCCGTACTTGAAGAAGGGGGGCTCGCACTCTTTATTTCGCAAAGCGGTGAAACCGCCGACACGCTCGCAGCGCTGCGCCATTGCAAGGAAAATGGTCAGATAATCGCGGTGGTGGTCAATGTGCCCACCAGCTCCATGGCGCGCGAAGCTGACCTTCTTTTGCCGACCCACGCCGGGCCTGAGATCGGCGTTGCCTCGACCAAAGCTTTCACCTGCCAGCTCGCGGTTCTTGCCGCGCTAGCTGCCCACATGGCAGTCAAAAAGGGACGCCTGACGCGCGAAGAAGAACGCGAGGTTGTCACCCATCTGCTAGAAGCACCAGCAGCGCTCAATGAAGCGCTCAATCACGACGACGATATTGCCGCCATGGCGCCATTGTTCTCCCAGACCCGCGATGTCCTTTATCTGGGGCGCGGGCAGGACTACCCATTGGCCCTCGAAGGTGCATTAAAACTCAAAGAAATCAGTTATATCCATGCCGAAGGATATGCATCTGGCGAGATGAAGCATGGGCCTATTGCGCTTATCGATGATGATGTGCCCGTAGTAGTGATTGCACCGTCTGGACCGTTGTTCGAAAAAACTGTCTCCAATATGGAGGAAGTTCGGGCGCGCGGCGGAAAGGTCGTTTTGATCTCTGATGCGGCCGGGATTAAGCAAGCGGGCGAGGGATGTTTAGCCACGATCGAAATGCCAGTGGTTCACCCTCTGATTGCGCCCTTAGTCTATGCAATTCCGGTACAATTGCTGGCGTATCATGTCGCAGTTGTTAAGGGCACAGACGTCGATCAACCACGCAATTTGGCGAAATCGGTGACGGTTGAATAGCTTTGGAAAATCGGCGGATTACCGCTTAATTTTTTCTGCACGCAATGCTTCGGGCTTTACCGTGTCATAACCTTTGGCGATTAACCAAGGCTGCGTGAACGCACCCGACCTCTTCCCACCGCCATCAATTGCGCGAAAAATGCCCACCTCCACCGTCCTTGGCTTTTCGGATAAAGGCCAAAGCGACTGGTCACGGTTGCGGGGGTTGGAGGATCGTGACCTTGGCCGGCTGACGTTCCACCGTGCCTACGTGCACGCCTTGGTTGGACTGTTCGTGGTCCAGATATACATCGGTTTGATTTCCGCCGTTGGGCTTGGAATATGGTTCGCGGCGCTTGTCGGCACCCAGTTGTACAGCATGTGGATGGACCGCAGCGCAAAGAACATTCACAGCAAGGCTGCGAAGGCGGCCAAGTCCCGTATTCACTCGGGCCTCACTATTGCGACTGCGTTGCTGTGGTTGGTTCCCTTTGTGGCGTTTGCGCCCTATGGCCCCAAAGAGAGCGCGGTTACGATCATGGTGATCGTCCTTCTGCTCATGGCAGCAAGGGTTTATTTCTACACGACCACACCGTTCAACATGATGATTGTTACCGTGCTTAATGGGATTGGGGCAGCGGTGCCCTTCGCGTTGATGGGCGACTTGGTGATCTCAGGCGGTGTCATACTGTTCACGATCTGCACCATGTTGGGCGCAGTTGAAGTGGGTAGATCGCATATGAGCGCCCGTATCGCAGAAAGCGTGATTGCAGAGAAAGAAGAAGTGGTATCGCTTCTGTTGCGCGAATTTGAGGAAAACGAAGCGGACTGGTTGTGGGAAATCGACACCCGACGACGCCTCCAATCGGTCAGCCCCCGTTTTGCGTTTGCCTTGAATTCATCAGATGCCGAAGTCGAAGGCAAACCGCTTTTGGCGCTTATCGCAGGCGACAAATGGGAAAGCGGTGATTTCCCGCGAAGTCTACATGAGCTGGCTGAGAAGCTGCGCAATCGCGAGAATTTCGCCAATTTATTTGTGCAGGTCTCGATTAAAGGCGTTGAGCGTTGGTGGGAGCTTTCTGGCACACCCATTCGCGATGAACGGGGTAAGTTTACCGGTTTTCGCGGCGTTGGCTCTGATGTCACAGAGCAGCGCCATTCGTCGGAGAAAATCGAGTATCTTGCGCGCTATGACACGCTGACCTCGCTGCCTAACCGTTTGATGCTGACCGAGGCACTGGGTGATGCGCTTGAGTATGCGCACCATTGGCGCACACGCTGCGCGATGATGATGATCGATCTCGACCGGTTTAAGGCAGTGAACGATAGTCTTGGTCATATGACCGGCGACAAGCTGCTCGCACAGGTTTCTGCGCGGCTTCAAACGCTCATGGGCGACAACGCCATTATTGGCCGGCTCGGCGGGGATGAGTTTGCGGTTGTTATTCGGGATGCAAGCGATCTGAATTATCTGCGCAGCCTCGCTCAGCGGGTGATCTCCAGCCTTTCAGAGCCGTATCAGGTCGACAATCACACTCTGTATGTCGGAGCGAGCGTTGGCTCTGCGATTGGTCCACGCGATGGCAAGACGGTCGAGGAACTGATGCGCAATGCCGACTTGGCGCTGTACCGGGCCAAGGATACTGGCGGCGGCTCTCATTACCGATTTGAGCCGAATTTGCACGCCTTCGCAGAGGAACGGCGAAAGTTAGAGGTGTCGCTGCGCAACGCGCTGGGCCGCGATGAATTTATCTTGCACTATCAGCCAGTGGTTGATGCGCGCACTGAAAGCATTGTCAGTTTTGAAGCCTTAGTGCGTTGGAACAGTTCAGAGCATGGCTTTGTAAGTCCGGGCAAATTCATCCCTCTTGCAGAAGATACCCGCCTGATTGTCCCGATTGGCAAATGGGTTCTTCGCCAGGCCTGTTTCGAAGCGCGTAAATGGCCAGAGCATGTAAAGGTGAACGTAAACGTATCGCCGGAACAATTGCTCGAGCCCAATTTCCATCAGGAAGTGATCGATGCTCTTTCTGCCAGTGGCCTTCGGCCTGAGCGCCTTGAGATCGAAGTGACGGAAAGTATTTTCCTTCGCGATGCCAGCATTGCCCGAAATGCGCTTGAACAAGCGATGGCTTTGGGTTGTTCGGTCGCATTGGATGACTTTGGGACTGGCTATTCATCGCTTGGCTATTTGCGCAAGCTCCGCTTTTCAACGATCAAGGTTGACCGCACTTTTGTCGAAGGCGCCTCGCAGGGCAGCAATGAAAGTTTTGCGATTATCAATGCCGTTGTCGCGATGGCGAAAAGCCTTGATATGACAACCACGGCAGAGGGCGTCGAAACCTCAGAAGAAGCCGAACTTATCCGCAACCTTGGGTGCGATAAAATCCAAGGGTATTATTTTGGTCGCCCAATGCCGGCTGATGATGCGAAACGTCTTTTCGACGACAACTGGACCCGGATGAAACGCGCTTAAGCGGCAACCAGGCTGTTGATCACGTTTTCAAACAGAGCGCGTCCATCTTCGCCGCCAAGCGAGGGGTGCGAAGCAGGTTCAATCGCACGTTCCGGGTGCGGCATCATGCCAAGCACGCGGCCATTGGCGCTCAATACGCCTGCGATATTGCGGCGTGATCCGTTCACGTCGTCTGTATAACGAAACGCCACACGGCCATCGCCTTCAAGCGCGTCGAGGGTGGCTTCATCTGCGAAGTAATTGCCATCGTGATGCGCGACCGGAATGCGCAAGTTTTGGCCCTGTTCAAAACCGCTGGTGTAAATCGATGTTGTGTTGACGACTTCCAGATCGACTGTTCTGCATACGAAGGTCTGGCCTGCATTACGCATGAGGGCGCCGGGCAAAAGACCGCTTTCCGTCAGAACCTGAAAACCATTGCATACGCCAAGCACGGGAACACCGCGATTGGCGGCACTTACCACCGCGCGCAGAACTGGGCTGCGGGCTGCCATCGCGCCTGAGCGCAAGTAATCACCGTAAGAAAAGCCGCCGGGCAATGCGATGAAATCGAGCCCGTCAGGTAGATCGGCATCGCCATGCCAAATTCGAATTGCTGGCTCTCCCGATACCGCTTCAAGCGCCACCGCCATATCGCGGTCACAATTGGAGCCCGGGAAGGTGATTACGCCTGCTTTGAAACCCATCAGGCGGGCTCCTTCGCATCGTCAAGGCGTTCAATCGCGAAATCCTCAATCACCATATTGGCCAGCAACTGCTCGCACATTTTGGTGAGTGTTTCGTCCGTTGTACCCTCAGCCACATCCATTTCGATCATCCGGCCAATGCGCACATCTTCGACGCCTTCAAAGCCAAGGCCATCGAGGGAATGGTGCACTGCGCGTCCCTGCGGGTCGAGCACGCCAGGCTTAAGACGAACGAGGATGCGAACTTTCATAGGGCTTTGTGTCCTAAGGATTGGGGCCGATCAGCCGATTGTTATCTGTTGTCCCACGCCTATAGCGTCTCAAACTGCACGTGCAATCTTGCGAAGTTGCACAATCACCCACGATCAAAACAGATCGCTTTGGATCAAACTCATGTCTCAACCGTGGGCTTGTTGGGATTTGGGGCTTGGTATGCGTTCGCCATTGCGCTAGCGCTGAAGCTTCCAAAGGGTAATGTTCCCAATGGGTAGGCTGGCAGGAGGCGACCTGTCAGCCTTTCCTTTTTCTGGCTTATGACGAGGGTACAGCCAAAACGCCTTGGTCGCTTTCCCCTTTGGGCAGGACCACAAATTCTACCGCGCTTTCAGGCGATAGATATTTGCGTGCAGCCTCGCTCAGATCATCAGCGGTAATGGCGCGCAATGTGTCAGGTCCTTTAAACCAGCGTTCCAACCTGTCGCTTTCGCTTTGCGCCCGGTCGGCAAGCTGGAGCCAGCCACCAAGTGATTTTAACGCATTGTCATAAGCTTCCAGCAAAGGCTGGCGCGCGCGCTGGATAAGGTCGGGATCAATAGGTTCTTCGCGCAGGTCCGTGATAAGCTTGGCAATTGCACCGCGCGCCGCTTCCAATTCTGTCACATCTACCGACGCCGTCAGCGTGAACGTGCCATAGCCGGGGTAAATCTTGCTCATCGAGCTGGACGCATTGGGCGAATATGCCTGTCCCAACTCTTCTCGAAGCCGGTCGGTTAGCTCGATGCGGACCATCCGGGCGAGCAAGGACATGCGCAATTCTTCGGTAAAGTCGGCGTCATCATCAGTGGGCCAAACCATTCGCAGCAAAGCCTGATCGGGTTCGCAAGTATGAGTGAGGACGTGGCGAGTGCGATTGGACGTAAAGGCACGTTCGCGCGCGTCTTTACGGAGACGAAACTCAGGCTCACGCGGTGGCAATGCGCCAAGGGTTGATGCAACCCTCGCAATCGCCTCTTCCTCGTCAAAATCGCCCACCAAAGACAGCTCAATCGCGCCTGATGCAAGCCTGTCACCAATCGCCTCATCCAGCTTTGTGTAATTCAGAGCGAAGAATTCATCGCGGGTCTGAAGGCTGAACCGGGGGTCGCCGTCGGAAAGGATTGCGCCTGATGCATTGGAAAGGGCGCGAAACGGGGTGGAATCGAGCGTCTGGAAGAAATTGTCGATGCCGCGCCTGAATTGCTGAAGGCCTTCTTCGCGGTACCCCGGATCGGTGAGGGCCGCGGTCAGCAATTGCATTTGCAGCGCAAGATCGCGCGGCGTGGTCGCTCCTGTAAAGCTGAACGTGTCGGCCGTGTTCGACGCGCTAAAACCAACGCTTCGTCCGGCCAAAATGGTCTGCAACTCATCGCGGCTATGCGCGCCAAGCCCGCCTGCAGAAAGCGACCCGATGAGATAGGTGCGCAAGGGATCTTCGCGCGTATTCATCAAGGCGCCGCCATCCAGCAGCAGTCTATACGCGACCCTGTCTTCGCGAATGTCGGTCTGTTTTAGGGTGAGGCGCACATTGTTGGCAAAGGTGATTGTGCGAAAGCCCAGACGCTCATCGCGTTTATCAATGATAACCGTACCCGGTTCACCAAAATCGCTGTAGGCAAACTCTTTTGCGCTGCCTTCTTGCGGGGGCGCAATGGGCAGGGCGATCGCTTGTGCAAAGGCGCTTTGCAGCGCTTCTTCGCCGCCTTCAGGGGCGGTCCTGCCTTGGAACCGGATCAGCGGATCACCCAATGGGATGTACCTATCGCGAAAAGCGGCAAGGACAGCGCCGGGTGTGATTGCATCTTCCAAATCGTTGAAGAACGCGAGCTGAAATTCCGGAGTTGTCGGCACGCTTTCATCGGAGACCAAGTTGATCGCAGCCGACGCATAAAAACTGTTAGCCCGTGTGTCGCTTCCCGCCGCTCGGTTTTCAAGGGTCGTGCGGATGTTGGATAACTGTTCTGTGATCTCGGCTTTTGTGAACCCGTAGGTTGCGGCTTCGCGTATACTTTGAACCGCTGCCAGCATGCCTTCGCGCCACTTTCCGTCTTCGCTTGCAATAGAGAGCGTGTTGGTCCGCGCATCTTTAAAGATTGATCCTTGGGAGAAGCTCGCACCCCGAAACGGAGCGGTTGATGAGCGCGCCAGTCGGGCCAGTCGCCTGCGGATGACGCCATAAGCCACCCCTCGCAAAAGCGAGGCCTTGCGCCGCGCAAGCGTGTCGGGTTCGTCAATATGGGGGCCAAGCTGTGTGAGCGTCACGCTTTCTGACAAGGCGGGATCGATGAAGATATCGCTTGCCCCTTTGCGCGCTGTGTCGACCGGACCACTCACCGGCTCGGGCGGCGCAGGCGCAGGCGCCCAATCGGCGAAGCGCGTGCGAATAGCCTGTTCCATGACGGAGACGGGAAAGTCTCCAACGATGATCATTACCGTGTTCGAAGGAGTGTAGGTGCGTTCATACAGGCCGCGAAGATCTGCTGCCGTGGCGTTCTCAATCACCTCAAGCGTGCCAATAGGGAGCCTTTGGGTATAACGGGCACCGGGCGAGATGAATTCAAACCCGTCCTCGCGCGCACGTTGTGCAAATCCCCGCCTGTCGCGCCGCTCGGCAAGGATGACGCCGCGCTCTCTTTCCACCGCCTCAGGCGCGATCGTCAGCTCGCTCGCGGTCTCGCGCATAAGCATCATGGCAGTGCCTAGAAGCTCTTCATCATTGCGCGGGAGGTCGAGCATATAAGTGATCGCCTCAAACCCGGTGGTTGCATTGGTGTCCGCGCCAAAGGCAAGACCTTCGCGTTCCAGCAACGGGATCATTTCGCCCTCGGGAATATTGGTCGATCCGTTGAACGCCATATGTTCGAGGAAATGCGCAAGGCCGCGTTCGCTTTCGGTTTCTTCGAGCGAGCCAGAACCAATCCGCATGCGCACCAAAGCGGTGCCTTCGGGCGTTGCATTTTCGCGCAGAATATAGCGCATTCCGTTTTCAAGCTGACCAAAAACAAAGCCCGGATCGACCGGAATGTCGCTCGCCTCAAACGGCCAGAGGTGTTTTGTTGTCGTGGTTTCGCTGACCTCGCCTTGCGTATCTTGCGCAAACACAGGGGCGACGGGCAAAAGCAACAATAGACCAGCGGCAAATACGCGGGCTGCAAAATTCATCAAAGGCCTAAACTCATCTCGGGCTTGTCTCTCGGGTCTCTCTCAGGCGTCGCAATCTAGCCAGTAAATCGCGGTTGTCAGGTGGTTTCTGGGTGAACGAAATGACCACCGCCACGCACAGCCCTATTGGGGCTCATTGGGGAAGCTCCTCGTCCAACATCGCTGGATCGTCAAGCGCTTCGCGAATGAGCACGAACTCAACCGGGAATGGGAAGCTTGCGATCCTGACGCCGAGATTGCCATCTGCGCGCAGCGTAAGCTTTGAAGCGCCATTCAAGAGGATGTCGCGCCCAAGATAGACGCCCGGGCTCTCGCGCCTCAAATCCGTCATTGTCACTTGTTCAGGGTTGACCCGGAAAAGCAGCGCGTAATTCCATCCATCAACCGCAAACGCGCGGCCTCGCTCGATCCGCATCCGCTTGTCATTGGTGGAAAGACGCCAAACACCGTCGATCGGCAAGGGTTCGCCAAGGTCCACCGCATAGCGCCCCGGTAATGCCGCGCCCAAGGAGATGATCCAGGGCTTGTCGCTATTAAGCTCCCCTCCGTTAGCCGTCGGATCGAGTAATTGCTCGATGTTTTCTCTCGCAAATCTTGCATATGTGCCATCGGGGAATTGCTTCAGATAGGCGCGGTATCCCTCAACCCGGTCGCGGGCGAGAGCTTCGAGCCAGACTTTCTCATCAAGCAGCGTGGTATCTTGTGCTGATACGCCGCGGCTGGAGGCAATGCGGTCTGTTGCACTGGCAAAATCGACGAGGGCAAGCTGGTTGGAGGGCTCCTGCGAGGCCACGCCCGCATTGAGGCTGGCAAGCCATTCCATCTGCGTGTCAGGCCCATCGACCAGAAACAGCGGCTGTCCGGTCATGGAGGCAGAGATAAAGGGGCGTTGTTCTCCATCGGTAGCCAGCAAAACATCATCGCGCACCATCCCGCCCAGCAATTGGACAGGCAAACCCGGCTGCACAATGCGCCGGGCCAAAGCGAGGGCAAAGGGTGAGTTCCCGTCCGCTCCGTCAAAGGCAAAGGCGCCCGGGGCTGCTGCATAAATGACCAGCATGTCGTCCACTTCAAGCGGGGCGAGGCCGCGCGATACATTGCGGCTTTCTCCCTCCCAACGATTGGCGAAGGGATTGTTCCTGCACGCATCAAGGATCGCAATGCGCAGTTTTGCGCCTTCGAGGGTGTCGAGCACGCGGTTCAATTCAACCGCTTCGAACGGCATGTCTTTTTCTGCCGCCAAGGTGGCGCTGGTCGGGACAAGCCAGTTGCGCCCTTTGCTCTCAACTCCGTGGCCTGCGTAGTATACGAGCGCTGTATCCGCTCCATCGGCAAGCTCGCGAAAATCGCGCAAGGCTTTCATAAAATCTGGCTGATCGAGGTTTTCAGCGAGCTCTACGGTGTCGAACCCGATCTGGCGAAGCGCGCCTGCGATCAGTGTGCTGTCAGCGGGCGGATTGGCGAGCTGCGAGGTGTGATCATAGTCAGAATTGGCGATGACCAGAGCGACCTTTTGCGCTTGGGCTGCGTCGGGCAGGGCGATGCCAAGCGCTGCCAAGCCCAACAAAATCCGCAAAAATGCAATCATGCCAAAACCCCCCCAAGGCAAAGAATAGGCACTTGGACAAAAGCGTCCAGCACAAATCCTGATCTGCAAGGGGGGAAGGTTAAACGACGCGCGATGAACGCGCCGTTAGCTCTTATTTCTTGACGGGAGGCGTGCCGCGAAGGCGTGAACGATGGCTGGACAGGTCCAGCACCTCGCCAGGTCCCGTATCCTCGTTTTGCAACAGGCCAAGGCGGCGCGCGACTTCGCGGTATGCCTCTTCCTCGCCGCCCATATCGCGGCGGAACCGGTCCTTATCGAGCTTCTCGCCCGATACCGTGTCCCAAAGCCGACACCCATCCGGGCTGATTTCGTCAGCGAGGATCACGCGGCTGTAATCGCCGTCGAAAAGTCGTCCAAACTCAAGTTTGAAGTCCACAAGGCGAATGTCGATTGCTGCGAACATACCGCACAGGAAATCATTGATCCTGATTGCCATCGAAGAAATGTCCTGCATTTCCTCAGGGCTTGCCCAGTTAAAGCACGCGATGTGCTCTTCCGCGATCAGAGGATCGCCGAGCGAATCGTCTTTGTAGTAATATTCAATCAGGGTGTGAGGCAGCGGTTCGCCTTCTTCGAGGCCAAGCCGTTTGCAGATCGAGCCAGCAGCCACATTGCGCAGCACCACTTCGATCGGGATGATTTCGACCTGACGCACCAATTGCTCTCGCATGTTGAGGCGACGGATAAAGTGGGTGGGGATGCCGATGTGCGACAACCGTGTGAACACATGCTCGCTAATGCGATTGTTGATCACGCCTTTGCCGTTGATCGTGCCCTTTTTCTCGGCATTGAACGCGGTCGCATCATCCTTGAAATATTGGATAAGCGTGCCGGGTTCAGGACCCTCATAGAGGATCTTGGCCTTGCCTTCGTATAACTTGGAGCGGCGGGACATCGTCGTGAATTCCCCTACATCAGCGAATGGTGCCCGGGGGCGGAATCGAACCACCGACACGCGGATTTTCAATCCGCTGCTCTACCCCTGAGCTACCCGGGCATTCGCTGCGGCGACGAGGCTGACTATCAACCCCGGCGAGCAAATGAGAGCGGCGCTATGGCGTGGCTTGCCGAACTTGGCAAGAGGGAAATGAGAGTAATCTCTGCCTTTTGCCTATTCTTGCCCGTCCCAGTCCGTTTGCGCGATGGATTCCGGGTCCACAGGCTCGGCGGGAAGGGAATATCCATCGCCAAACCACTGTGCGAGATCGCGGTCTTTGCAGCGCTGCGAACAAAAGGGTGTGAATTCCTCGGAGCGAGGCCTTCTACACATGGGGCATGGGCGGCTGGGGCGGGTCTTAGTCATTGGCTCAAGATTTGTGCGCTCGGCGCTTCCAAGGCAAGGGCCGGATTGGTTTCTATCCGCACTTCGCAACCTTTGCGCGCTGAAAGCTCGCTGAGCCATTCTGGCTTGAGCTTGGCTTTCAGGGCAGGGTGCACGGTGAGAAGCAGGGCAGGCCCGATCCCCTCAGCGCGTTCTGCGACGCGCATCGCATAACGGGCGCACATGCCAGTGCGCGATGTGGCGAAGCGGTGGAGCAGGGAGGGGCCTTCCAACCGGGCAACAATCTGGACAAAGCCAAACCCATTCATCGCGGTGCGTTCATGCGGCCAGTCGTCCAGCGCTTTGGCCAACGCTTCATCGACCGCGCGCCGATCCGATTTGGCCTCTAGGCTTGGAAAGTCGATGCCGATGTTACCGCCCAGATCAAACCAGCGCAGCGCCTTTGCGATAACCGGGACAGCGGCAAGCGCAAGCTCGCGCGGGGGCGCGGTGCCGTCGATGTCGATTACCGTCATGCCGGGCGTGACCGCGCATAAGATTTCGCCGCCTGCAAAGGCGATGTTGCCCGATGAAGCGGCGTGCCACACCTCTTCCCAGTCTCCGCCCTCGAAACTGCGAACCGCATCGCTTATCGTAAACGGATCGGCCAATTGGGTGGTGCCGGCGTTCATCTCTTGATCGACCATCCGATTTCCGACAGCAAGGCATCTGGCTTGCGCCAGTTTTAGACGGCCTCGCTCTGTGATCGGTGCGCGTGAGATGCGGATCGCGATTGTCGCGCCCTCGTTGGCTTGCGCTGGCAGATGATCTACAAGAACTTGCGTGCCATTGTCCAGGGTTGCAACGCCGCGGCGTTTTCCCGCAGGCTTTGATGTCAGTTTTGCAAATGTTTGCTGGCCCGCAGTGAGTTCACCGGGCCACTGTATCTTCGCGGCAAGGATGTCGCCGTTCTCGATTAAAAGAGCGCGTTTTTCGCCGATGCCGTGTTCGATCAACCACTCAGGCGTTTGGCTAGGCAACGGCAAATCCCGCAGATTTCAGCAGCGCGCGCGTTTCGTAAAGCGGCAGACCCATGATGCCTGAATGGCTGCCTTTGATCCACTGGATCAGGCCCTCTGCCTGTCCTTGGATCGCATAGCCACCGGCTTTCCCGCGCCACTCATCGCTGGCGATGTAAGCCTCGATTTCCTGTGCTGAGAGGTTTTTGAAGCGCACTACATTTTCGTTGAGCCGCTCGCGGTGTGTGCCATCGCTCGCGCGCAGGACCACGCTGGTCAGAACCACATGGCGCCGCCCTGAAAGAAGTTTGAGGCAATCGCGCGCCTCGCTCTCTTCTTCTGTCTTTGGCAGAATTCTGCGCCCCGCCGCAACCACGGTGTCGCCAGCCAGCACAAAGCCGGGTGCCTCGACCGCTAACGCCTTTTCCCGGCCCATCCGAAGGGCATAATCACGCGGGCGTTCATCCTTAAGCGGGCTTTCATCAATATCAGCCGGCATCACCGCATGAGGCGTCACTCCCAGACGCGCCAAGAGGTCTCGCCGCCGGGGCGACGCTGATGCCAGTGTCAGATGAAGCGAGCCCAACTAAGGCCCCCTAGATTATCGAGTGCGTCACTGAGGTCCGGGGCCACCACGGCCCGGCATAAAGCGATAGGTGATGCGCGCTTTGGTCAGATCATAAGGCGTGAGCTCGCAAAGGACCTCATCACCCACGAGAACGCGGATGCGGTTCTTGCGCATTTTGCCAGCTGTGTGACCGAGCACCTCGTGGCCGTTCTCAAGCTCTACCCGGAACATCGCATTGGGCAGCAGCTCGACGACGCGCCCGCGCATTTCGAGAAGTTCTTCTTTGGCCATGTAAGTCCTGTGTCCTGTCTTGTGTGCAGTGGCAGCCCGGTGGGTGCCTTATTGCTGCATGGTATTCAACGCTGCGTCAGGCGCCGCATTCAACATGATGTCAAATGTGCCGTTCAACGTCTCTGGCGCGCCGTTTAGCGATGCTGAGAACAAAAGTGAAGCCTCGTGCGTTATTGCCCTCGATTGCGTTCAGCTGAGCGCACCGTGCGTCCGGTTGGTAGGGGCTTTCGTTCTTGCTGATGCAAACTGATACAATTCGCTGCCTTGTGAAGATGCGGCACAAGCTCAAAAGGGCCAGAATGAACCTCTCCCGATTTTCTCGCACCTCGCTTTTGGTGGGTGCATCAGTCTGTGCGCTGATGACAGTGCCCGTCTATGCCCAAGACGACGAAGCCGATTCTGCGTCACCCACTCCCGTGATTGAAGACGACGAAGAAGAGGCAGGCTTTGGCGCTGGCGGCATTGTCGTTCGCGGCCAGCGGCTTCGCGGGGCACTTGACGTGGAGCAGGCTCCATTGCTTGAACTTAGCGAGGCTGAGATCGCGGCTGAAGGGGTTGGGTCAATCGCCGATCTCGTCGCCCAAATCAGCGCTCAGACGGGTTCTTCGCGCGGGCGAGGGGGCGGCGGGCAGCCCGTAATCCTCGTAAACGGCATCCGGCCCGGTTCATTTCGTGAGCTTTTTCAATACCCGCCCGAAGCACTTGAGAAGGTTGAGGTATTTCCTGAAGAAGTCGCGCAGCGCTTTGGCTTCCCGCCTGATCGCCGGGTTATCAACCTTATCCTTAAAGACAACTATCGCAATGCCGAAGTGGAGTTCGAATTCGAAGGCCCATCGCGCGGCGGGAATTATACGCGCGAACAAGAATTGGGCTTCCTGCAAATCACCAATGGCGCGCGGATCAACGTTAATTTCGAGGCGAATGACACTTCGCTTCTGACAGAGGATGAGCGCGATATTATCCAGACGCAGGGTTCTGTTTCCAATGTTGTTGGCGACCCGGCGCAGGCCGCATTCCGTTCGCTGATCTCGGACAGCCGGAACCTCGAAGGCAATATCAGCTGGGCCAAAGCCTTCCTCGACAGCGGCACGGCGGTGTCTGCCAATCTCTTTTACCAAAGAAACGACGCGCGCGCATTGCAAGGCCTCAATACGGTGCTTCTCACCGATGCAAGCGGTAACAGCGCGCTTCGGACTTTCGGAGAGGAAACTCCGATTGAGCAGACAATTGCGGTGGATACCTTGTCTACTTCTGGTTCAGTCAACACGCCCGTCAACGCTTTCCGTTTGACGAGTACGTTTGACGCTAACCTTAGCGAGAGCGAAACGCGGTTTGATCAGCTTTTTGATACAAGCGAATTGACCGATGCAGCCCTGACCGGCGCGCTCGCCATTGATGGGCCTCTCCCCACAAGCCTTCAAACCGGGTTTGATCAGGCGAACCGCAGAACTATCGACATCGGCTCGCTCACCACATTGCGCGGACCTGTGGCCAATTTGCCCGGCGGCGAATTGATTGCGACCTTTGATCTGGGGCTCGATTGGGACCGGATTGAAAGTTCCGACACCCGCAGCACTATCGCAGCGCAGCTCACCCGCAGGAGCCTTTCGACAGGCGCGAATTTGAGCATTCCAATAACCAGCCGCCGCGAAGGGTTTGCCGACGCGCTGGGCAGCTTCACTCTGAATTTGCAGGCCGGATTTGAAGATTTGTCCGACTTCGGCCTTCTTGGTGATTACACCGCAGGCCTCACATGGGCACCGTTCGACAATCTTGATCTGTCAGCGACCTATATCTTCCGCGAAGTCGCACCATCGTTGAGCGCTTTGGGCGACCCGCAGGTGGTCAATTTTAATCTGCCCGTGTTTGATTTCGTCAACGGGGAAACCGTGCTCGCCGATGTCACGACAGGCGGTAATCCAGCTCTTCCCGCAGAAACGCAGCGCGATTGGAAATTTGCCGCCAATTGGGAGCTTCCCTTTTGGTCCGGCGCGCGTTTTCAGGTGGAATACATCCGCAATCGCTCCGATAATGTGGTCAGCAGCTTTCCGCAGGTCACGCCCGAGATCGAGGCGGCATTCCCGGACCGGATCACACGCGATGCAGGCGGCACTTTGATCGCGCTTGATCGCCGCCAAGTGACATTTGCCGAAACACGCGCGGACAGGCTTAATTTCAGCCTGAATCTGCGCGGCTCAATCGGTGGCGGAGAACGCGGTGGTCGGCCCGGTGGCAGCAGCGGTGGTGGTAGGGGCGGTCCTCCTCCCGGAGTAAGCGGCAGGCAGCCCAGTGGTGGGCCTCCCGGCGGAACCGGACCTAAAACAGGCCCAGCAGGCGATCGGCGCGCGGCCTTTATGGAGTTTCGGACCCGGATTTGCGCCGATGACGGCCTCGAAGTGCTCACCCGGCTTGCGACTGCGATTGCCAATGGTGAGGACGTGTCCGCGATCATCCCGGGCGGCGGCTCGCCGCGCCTTGTGGGCATGGTCGAACGGCTTAAGGGCGAGGATGGTCAAATCGATCCCGAACGTCTGGCCGAGATGCGAACGCAGATTTGCAGTATGGACCCGTCAGCGATGCGTGGCCCACCAGCAGGCATCAGCACTGACGCAAACAATGCAAGGCCCTCTGGCGCGCCCGGTGGTCCGCCAGCAGGTCCGATGGGCGAAGGCTTTGCTGCTTTCCGCACGCTGATCTGCGCCGATGATGGCGAAGCGAAATTGCGCGCCCTTGTGGCCCGGATTGAGCGGGGCGAGGATGTCTCTGACACCATCCCCGGCTTTGATCCGAATATGGCGGGCTTTATGATTGACCGTCTTCGCGGTGACGATGGGGAGCTTTCCTCTGAACGGATCGCCGGCTTGAAAGGCCGCTTCTGCAATGCAGAAGGCGAAGCGGATGCGCAAAGCGGATCATCAAGTGGCGCATCGTCAAGCGGTGGCCCTCCTGCAGGCGGGTTCAACCCGCTTGCTCGCGGCAATTTCTCAGGCTTTCGCTATTTCGTCTCGCTCAATCACACGATTGAACTTGATAACGAGATCCTGATCGCGCCGGGGCTTGCGCCCCTTGATCAGCTTGATGGGCAGGCAACCAGCGCTTTTGGACTTCCGCGCCACACCTCGCGCCTGGAAGCGGGTTTGTTTGGTAAGGGTGTCGGTGTGCGGGTTTCGGGGCGTTATACCGGCTCTACAAGGCTCGATGGTTCCGGCCTTCCGGGATCGAGCGCGATCTTCTTTGATAATCTGGCGACCTTCGACCTTCGCATCTTTGGAAATATCGACGAACTCACAGGCAGTAACAGCGCTATCCTGAAGAACGTGCGCGTCTCGCTGCGTGCAGACAACATCTTCGATGGTCAGTTGCGCGTTGTCGATGAAAACGGCGATACACCGGTAAACTTCCAACCGTTTCTAATTGATCCGGTTGGCCGCTTTATCGGGATAGATATTCGCAAACTGTTTTAGGGGTCTGAGCCTAGCCCCAAACGCTATCAAGCTTGGGGAACATCCATCTTTGATAAACCGGCGCTTCAAATGGTGCCCAATTACCTTCTGTCTGAGCCAGACGGTCTGCAATTGCGATCATCACACTTGGATTGACGCCAAGCCCGCAATGGCTTGCAAATACGCGGATGTTCTCCGTTGGCGCGCCGCTTGCTTTGGCAGGGTCCTGTACGCTGCCACGCCAATGGACGACGCCGTCCGTCTTGGTCAGCACCGATGTGGTGGGCACAGGCGGGGCAATATCGAGCCCGAGAAATTGTCCATCGCGGATTTCTTCAGGCTCACTGCCATTGAAAAACTCAAACAGACGAGAGGCATTTGTGTGTGAGCGGTCATCGGTGATCGGGCTACCAAGGCTCATCACAAGGCGAACCTTCTCAGGGCGCAGCTTTGCAAGTTCACGTGCAAGGACCCCGCCAAGGCTCCAACCGATAAGCGAGATTTTGCGCCCGCTTTCCTCAAACAAACGGTCGATCTGGTCTTCCAGCTTGGAAACCAGCTCCTCGTTTACCCGCACATTGCGGCCCGAATCCCAACCATGCGCGTCATAGCCAAGGCTTTTCAAAAGGCGGCGCATGGGAACCGTGGAATTGTTCGTAGCCATAAAGCCGGGGAGCGCCATAACGGCGTGGCCGTCGCCCTTTGGCAAGGTCGAAAGATAGGCGCGCGACGCGTAGAACGCGCCAAATTCAAACACGGCGCGGCCCTCAGAAAGAGCCAGAAGCGGATGCGGCGCCCGAGGTTCGACAGGCACATCGCGGCGCGATTTTTCATCGTCAACCACAATGCTGCCGGGCATAGGCGGCAAGTCGCGAAAGATGGGTAGGCTGGCCATTATTTGCTCTCCTCAGCAATGCGCGAGGCCGATGCTTTGGTCGGCTTGCGTTTGGCCACAGATCCCTTTCTGGCCACTGCTTTTTTTGTTGCGTTAGTGGTTTTGGCAGCCGCCTTCGTGGGGGCTGCTTTGCGAGTGTTTGTTGTTTTCTTGGCTACCGATTTAGGAGCCGCTGGCTTTTTGGCAACCGGCTTCTTGGCAACCGGCTTCTTTTCAGGGGCCGGCGCATTCTCCAGAGCCTTGGCTGCTGCCAACATCTCTTCAAAGCTCTCTTTGAGGCATTGCGAATAGAATTCGGGATCAGGCATAATATCGCGGCAAGCGGTGAAGCTGATGTAGGCTTCATCGCAATAGGATTGCACCACGTGAGCAAGCCCCAAGCCATCGGTTAGACAGATCAGCGACAAGGCCATGCTTTCCAGCTTTGCGCCCGCCGAATAGATCGGGATGGGCGGACCAGGAACATTGGTCACGACAGTGTTGAAAGGCATGGCAAACTTGTGCGCGATGCTGATCCGGCCAAACAATTGCGCGCCCAGTGCCATGTAAAGCAGCGGATTGACCTTGGACACTTCGGTCATGGTGCGCGCCCCAATCGCGTTTGTCATCGCCTTGGAATTGCTGGTGCGGCCAAAAACGAAGGCAAGGCGCTCTGCCGGGTCTGCGATATGCGTGCCGAGAGGCGCAATCATGGCGGACACTTGGTTGCCCATATCGCTCTTCTCGTCCGAAGAGCGCACCGATATCGGCGCCATGGCGGTCATAGTGGCCTTGGGAAGATCGTTCTTTGCGGTCAGGTATTTATGCAGCGCCCCGCCGATTATGGTGAGCGCGACATCGTTGACCTTGGTTTTGAGGTCAGGTGCCAGCGCGCGGATCGCCTTGATGTCTTTGAGCGGAAAACGTTGCCCTTCAACGACGCGGTGAGGCGAGATGGATTTGTTAAACCGGGTGCGAGGCGGCACATAATCGCTTGTTACCTTGAACTCGCTGGTGATCAGCCCCTTAATCGCATTGGCGACGCCAGGCACAGCTTGCGCTGCGACCTTTGCCTGTTTGAGCGGGTTGATCAGACCATTGATATAAGACTTGCCCAGCAATTCCATCGGACCCGGTATTTTCTCCGGCTTCCATTCATCTGGCTTGTTCGGCGGCGGCGCGTGCGGGGCAAGGGTGTGGATTGCCTCCATCAAGTCAATTCCGCTCATCCCGTCGATTGCGGCATGGTGAACCTTGGTCACAAAGGCAAAGCACCCCGGCGGGTAGCCCGGCACATTATCAAGCCCTTCGACTACCGTGAATTCCCATGGTGGACGGTTGAGGTCCAGCGGGCGGGCATGAATACGCGCGGTTTGAATGCACAGCTGCCGCCAATCACCCGGTTTTGGCAGAGCAACATGGCGCAGGTGATATTCGAGATCGAAATCCGGGTCCTCAATCCAATAGGGATAATCAAGGTCAAACGGCACCCGAACCAGCCGTTGCCGCATGGTTTTTGACAGCTGCAAACGGCTGCGGAAAAAATCGAGGATATCTTTAAAACGGACAAAGCCGCCCGGCGCAGTTGCAGGATTATAGATCAGCAAATTGCCGATGTGCATGGGTGAATTGGGCGATTCCATCGCCACGAATGATGAATCCATACCCTGCAATTGCTGCAAAAGGTCTCTCCTGTTTGAACTATTGTTACAGAGCTTTTGCTAGCCCCTTATCCAATATGGGTACGCACATTTCCTGAGTGTGACAAGTTGACCCCTGCGTCAGCCTGATGCGCGCGGTTGCCACTCCCTTGCCCCGAGGCCATTGCACCAGGCCAATCCCCTCATCTTGCGCGATAAACTCAAGATGAAACCTTTACGACTACAACTGTAATTGATAGAGGCGATGGATCGAAAGAGGAGAGCCATCGTGCGCGTTATAGCCGATACCAAACGTTTCACTGTGTTTATAGCCGCGGCGATAGCGGGCGCAGCCATGGTGCCGACAATTGCCCATGCAAGCGAAGAAAGACGCAAGGACAATCAAACCACCGACTTGTGCGAAGAGGCGCGGCAAATGGAATGGTTTGAAAGCGAATGGGTCTGCATCGCTGAAGGCCGCGGCCTTGCCTTGGCGCTGCCCGATCAGGCTGAACAATTGGCCCTCACTTTGGATGGGGCTGTAACCGACTTTGAACGCTATTTTGCCCCGTCAAACCACAATGTCGCAGTTCTCAGCACGCCGGCTTTGCCTGCTGAGGCCACAGCCTTTCTGAAAGAACGCGGGTTTTTGTCGCTCCCGTGGATTACTGAGACCTCAAGAGCAGATTTGATCCGCAGCTCAGTGGAACGGCAGGTCAGGGCGCAGACCCAAGGCATGAGCGAGGAGCAGCGGGCAGGAGCTCTGGCGCAGGCTCTGGCTCAGTTGGGTGATCTGGATGCGGGCGCACCGCATCCGCCCTCAGCTCTCGAATTGGGGGCTCTGGCGCATGAAGCGGGGCATATCTTGTTCAAGGAATTCTATGACGGGGATGCGCGTCCGGCGAACAGCATTACACGCTACGGAAGCTCGGCTGCGGACTGGATTGATGAGCTGGCCGCAGTCCTCAATGAAAATGACGATCTGACCAAGGGACGCTATGCAAATGCGCGCAAACGCTTGGAAAAAGGTGAGCCTGCCAATCCCTTCGCGCTGGCGGAGTTTTTCGAGATGGAGCACCCATCATTGCGCGCCGCTCAAGCTTTGCGTGAACGCTCCGGCAAGGCGGGTGACAATGTGACATTGGTCCTGTCAGGCGAGGAAGCCGAGCAATTTCTCAAGGAAAGTCGGGGCGACCCATCGGAATTCTACCTTCAAGCACGGTTGTTTGCCGACTTTATGTTGGACACAACCAAGGATCAGCGTGTCTTTGCCAAGATCGCCAATGGGGTGAAAGCGGATGGGTCATTCGAAGCATGGCTCAGCGCAAACCATGAAGAATTGGGACTTGCGGCCGATATTGTGGGGCTTGAGGCGCAATTTGGCGCGTGGGTTGTCCAGGCGTTTGCAGGCGAGCCAGACAGCTAGAGGCTTTCCCCTGCCGCGACCCCGCTAGCCCAGGCCCATTGGAAATTGTATCCGCCAAGCCAGCCTGTGACGTCCACCGCTTCGCCAATGGCATAGAGGCCGGGCACGCGCTTGGCCTCCATGGTTTTGCTGGAGAGTTCGCTGGTCGAAATTCCGCCAATGGTGACTTCTGCCTTGGCGAACCCCTCTGTTCCGTTGGGAGAAAAACGCCAGTCGGCAAGTTTTTCTGCAGCCGATTTCAACGCCTTGTCCGATACATTGCCGAGCTCGCTTTCGATGCCGAGCCTCTCAGCAAGGGCGTCTGCAAGCCGGTCTGGAAGATGTTCGCGCAAGGCCGTTTTAATCCCGGCGCGCGGCCGGTCGCGTTTGAGGTCAAGCAGCCAGTCGGCGTCGGATTGAGGAAGGAAAGTAATCCCAACCTCTTCGCCCGGGCGCCAATAGGATGAGATTTGCAAGATCGCAGGTCCGGAAAGCCCCTTGTGCGTGAACAGCGCCGCTTCATCAAAGCTTATCCCAAAATTTCCGGGGCGCTTTTGGGTGCCTGCATGCGCGCGCACCGGGGCAGAGACGCCGGAAAGCTCGCGAAACAATACATCTTCACCGCCGAGCGTTAGCGGAACAAGGGCAGGGCGCGGCTCGACCACCTTGAGGCCAAATTGCCGCGCCAAATCATAGGCAAATCCGGTTGCGCCCATCTTCGGGATCGATGGCCCGCCGGTTGCAATTACGAGCTTGGGGGCTGTGAATTGCTGACCCGAGGCCGCGACCGCGAATGCCCCATCTTCATGCACGACCGCGCTAACAAAGGCGTCGCACAGCACGTCGACGCTATCCCCGCATTCATCGAGCAGCATCTGTACGATCTGTTTGGCGGACCCATCGCAGAAAAGCTGACCCAGCGTCTTTTCGTGCCATGCGATACCGTAGCTATTGACCAGTTCGATAAACTCCTGCGGCGTGTAACGTGCAAGTGCGGATTTCGCGAAATGGGGATTGTCCGAGAGGTAATTGGCTGGCCCCGCATCCACATTGGTAAAATTGCAGCGGCCACCGCCCGAAATCAGGATTTTCTTGCCCGGTTTTTCCTCCTTTTCGAGCACAGCCACGCGAAGGCCCCGTTTGCCAGCCTGCGCCGCGCACATCAGGCCCGCTGCGCCGCCGCCAAGGATTATCGCGTCATAATGCTTCATTTTGTCGCCGATAGAGGGTCGCCCGCGCATTGCCAATGGGCGGGTGCGCATCCTATCTATGCCCCATGCCAAATGCGCCGATCAAAGATGGAACGGGCAGCCCCCATAATCCCGATGGTGCGGCGCGCTTTAACGAGGCGAACGCAGCCTCAACGGTTGCGCGTGCGACGCCCAATCTGGAAGTCGGTGTTGCGGCCATTCGCGAGGTTGTCGCGACGCTAAAGCCCATTCCTGGCGTCTATCGGATGCTGGATGCCAGAGGCGATGTTCTTTACGTGGGCAAAGCGCGCAGTTTGAAGGCGCGGGTCGTCAATTACACGCAGGTCAATCAGCTTACGAACCGCTTGCAGCGCATGGTCTCGCAATGCCGCGCGATGGAGATTGTCACTACCAATTCCGAGGCAGAGGCGCTTTTGCTCGAAGCGCAGTTGATCAAAAGGTATCGCCCGCCTTTCAATGTGTTGTTGCGCGATGATAAGAGCTTTCCTTTCATCCTCCTTCGCGCAGACCATGATTTCCCGCGCATCCACAAACATCGCGGTGCGCGGCGGGCCAAGGGCAATTATTACGGCCCCTTCGCCAGTGCGGGCAGCGTGAACACAACGCTTAATGCGCTGGAGAAACTGTTCCTCCTAAGGTCTTGCACAGACAGCTTTTTTAACAATCGCGACCGGCCATGTTTGCTGTATCAGATAAAGCGGTGCTCTGCGCCTTGCGTGGGGCGGATAAGCGAGGCGGACTACGCCGCGCTGGTCGCTCAAGCGAAGGATTTCCTCGCGGGAAAATCGGGCAAGGTTCAGGCTGATCTTGAAAAACAGATGGCCAAGGCCGCCGAGGATTTGGATTTTGAAACCGCCGCCATACTGCGCGACCGTTTGCGAGCAGCGACCTTTATCCAAGGCTCCCAGGCCATCAATGCGAAGTCCGTGGGCGATGCCGATGTCTTCGCGATTGCGTCCAAAGGCGGGCAAATGTGTGTGCAGTCGTTCTTTATCAGAGGTGGGCAGAATTGGGGGCACCGCGCGTTCTTCCCCAGCCACATCAAGGACGTGGAAGAGGCTCAGGTGCTGGCCAATGTCATGCTGCAATTTTACGAAGAAGTGCCGCCGCCGCCCACCGTCCTCGTCGACCGCGACTTACCTGAAGCCGAATTGATCGAAGCTGCGCTTTCCGAGCTGGCAGACAAGAAAGTCGTCCTCTCCATTCCCCAGCGCGGTGATCGCCGCAAACTCATGGCGCAGGCGGAACGTAACGCGGTTGAGGCGCTGGAGCGCCGTCTTGCTGAAAGTGGCACCAAGGCCAAGGTTCAGCGCGAGCTTGCCGAATTTTTGGAGCTGGGCGAGCCGCCCAAGAGGATCGAGGTGTACGACAACAGCCACATCCAAGGCGCAAAGGCGGTTGGCGCTATGGTGGTTGCATCCCCCGAAGGCTTTGAAAAGTCACAATATCGCAAATTCAACATCAAGTCCGCGCAAACCAATGACGACTTTGCAATGATGCGCGAGGTGATGGAGCGCCGCTTTACCCGCGCGATGAAGGACGACCCTGACCGCGAGCGCGAAGGCATCTGGCCTGACCTTGTGCTGGTCGATGGCGGCAAAGGGCATCTGTCGAGCGTGATGGAGGTTCTGGGCGAGCTTGGCATCGAAGACCTGCCCGTGATCGGTATCGCCAAAGGCCCGCATCATGGCCGCGAGGGGCGCGAGGTGTTCCATTTCCCAGACGGGCGCGAGAAAATGCTGCCGACCAACTCACCTGTGCTGTTCTACGCTCAGAACCTTCGCGATGAAGTCCACCGCTATGTCATCGGCGCACACAGGGCGAAGCGGTCCAAGGCGATTACGGCATCACCCTTGGACGAGATCCCCGGCATTGGTCCAGCCCGTAAACGCGCGCTCCTCCTGCATTTTGGCACTGCCAGCAAAGTACGCGCCGCCTCGCTTCAGGACTTGCAACGCGCGCCCGGCGTCAGCGAGGCGGTCGCTCGCACCATCTATGACTTTTACCACGCGGGAGGGTGAGCCTCTCGTACGCGCTTCAGTCTTGCGCCTGCGCCACCATATCCTGTTGCAAGGTGCGACCTGCCAGAAGGTAGTGCAATGCCGCCCATCCATAGCCGCAAGAGAAGATCACAATCGACCATTGCAGACCTTCGGCATTGGAATCGGAGCAAGCAGCAAGGTTTGCAGCTTGGCTTCCCGTCAATGCGGCCTGTGCCTCAGGCGCCATCGCGATCAGCGGCTGACACGCCTCAAGCGTCAAGCCTAGGCCATAGTCTTCGAGGAACACCGTCTTGAGGTAAGTCGACAAGATACCGATCAACAGCGGACCCAGACCGTATCCAAGCAGGTTCACCACAAACAGAGTGATCGCAACCGAGGTTGCGCGCATACGGCTATCCACAACGCCGCCAGACACCGCATACATTGGGCCGAGGTAGAAATAATGGATCATCGCCGCGATCATCAGCGCGGGCATCGCATACCACAGGCTTTCTGAGATAAAGCCAAAGGCATAAAGCGGCACCGATGCGCCCATGCCAAGGGCGGGAAGCCAGGAAAGCGCAGTGGGATAGCGTTTTGATAGGCGGTCAGAGAGCCAGCCTGAGGAAAAGACCCCAATTGCTGCCATCACGCCAAGGATGATCCCGAAAAGGAGCGAGGCCTGCTGAATGGTGAGGCCGTGGGTGCGGATGAGGAAAGAGGTCGTGAACTGGTTGACGCCATATCCCACAAACGAGGCAAGCATCGCGCCAAAGACCACATGGCGATAGGCGGGCTTTTTCATCAGGACGCGCAAGGCATCGCCAAAGCTGACCTTTGCAAGCCCTTGAAGCGCGGCAGGGTCGGTGTAACCGCGCGGCGGTTCTTTAATCGAACGCCATACCAGAAGGCCAAGCAAGACACCTGGCAGGCCGACCACTACAAAGGCGATGCGCCAGCCTTCAACCTGTGACCAATCGAGATCACCAAACAACGCGCCAAGGCCAATAGACCCAAGCCATGCGCCGAAAACCGCGCTATCCAGTCCTGCAAGTTGGCCGCCAAAAACCGACGCAAACATGCCTCCCAAAGGGACGCCAAGGGCATAGATCGAAACGGCTGTCGCTCTGCGCGAAGGTTGGAAATAGTCGGCAATCAGCGATTGCGCTGGCGGTGTGCAGCCAGCTTCACCAATGCTGACGCCGACACGGAACAGGAACAACATCAGGAAGCTTGCAGCAAATCCGCAGAGCGCTGTGAAAAGGCTCCAGATGATGACTGCGCCTGCGATAATGAGAACGCGGTTATAGCGTTCAGCGGCGCGCGCGATGGGAATGCCAAGGAAGGTGTAGAGCACGGCAAAGGCTGGCCCGCCAAGTAGGCCCATTTGCCAATCCTCAAGTCCAAAGGAGAGCTTGATCGGTTCGGTCAGGATATTGACGATGGTGCGGTCGATGAAATTGAAAATATAGACCGTCAAAAGCGCGCCGAGCACATAAGCGCGGTAGCCGGGCGTTCCAAAGCCAGTGTTGGGGGCACTTGCGTGGAAAGCGGGGGCAGTGGTCGCCGAAGCCTGCGCCGCTGACGCTTGAGCCGCTGGAGTTTGTGTCAAAATTTTCTCTCCCTGAACCCTTGCGGGCCACGCTTTTTTAAGCGCTGATCTCTTCTCTGGCGCCAACCTTCACCAATTCGCAAGGGAGGTAAAGTGCGTTGGTCGATTGAGATGGGAATGCCAGAAACTTTGCAGCAAAAACAAAGGCCCGGTTCGCGAGCTGCGAACCGGGCCTCTAATTTTGCCAATGCCGTTTGGCTTAGTTGGGATAAACCCAGGCGCTGCCGCGCGCGAGGTTCTCGCTCGCAAAGGCCCAGTTGAGCTTGCCGTCGACAACCGCGTCAAGATACGCAGGGCGCGCATTGCGGTGGTCGATGTAATAGGCGTGCTCCCACACATCGATGGTCAAAAGTGGGTTGAAGCCGCTGTCTGCCAAAGTGTCACCATCGTGGGTTTCTTCGATCGAAAGCTTGCCGTCTTTTTCTGCAAGCCAAACCCAACCGCTGGCAAAGTGGCCTGCGCCGCGTGCTTTAAGTTGGCTTTTAAGCTCATCCATCGAACCGAAAGCTTCATCGATCTTGGCGGCAAGATCAGCCGATGGAGCAGTCGCTTCGCCGGTGAGTGAGTGCCAATAGAACGCGTGGTTCCACGTTTGTGCAGCGTTGTTGAACAGACCAGCGTTGGCCCCGCGTGCAGCAGCCACAACCGCTTCGAGGGTAGCATCATCATGCGCGGTGCCCTCGATGGCGGCGTTCATTTTGTCGACGTAAGCCTTGTGGTGCTTGCCGTGGTGGAAAGAAAGAGTTTCTGACGAGATCGCCGGGGCGAGGGCGTCGTCGGCATAAGGAAGGTCGATGAGGTCGAAAGCCATGTTTGCATATCTCCTGCGTTGGAATTGCCAATAAAAGAATTGGGCGTTCCAATAGCTAATGCTTTCGCGCGGGGAAAGTTGCAATTCTTTGTGTCAAATCGTGACAGCTATTCAGAACGGGGCCGCCAATCGCGAAAAATCGATTTTGGGGATTGGCGCGAATCTGATTGTTAGCTTACGAAGTTAACTCATGATCGGATACAAGATCGCAATGATTCGAGATAAGAGCATGGAACCTCGGCTGCCCAAAGGTAGTCTGGTCCTGTTCAAGTCCAAAGTTCGACCGAAACGGGGTGATACCGTTTTGGCGCTTCATCCTGAAATCGGCAAAGTTGTGCAAAGGGTCACCGCTGTTGGTCGCAAGGGGGGCGTGCACCTCAGTGCGGAATGCAAGCGCGGCGATGAGGCGCAATCCGTGGGCCGTGTAGAGCCGGCAGATGTGCTTGGCGTGATGGTGCGCCGGTTGGTCTAACCTGGGGCTAGGCTGCGGCTTGCTCCGCGCGGAATTGCGCATCCCTTTTTAGCTGCGAATGCTCTACCCATGCGGTGTGGACGCCGCTTGAAATCTTGTGGGGCAGACGTGCGCGGGCAATGGGCCCCTTGGTCACATCGCTTGCATCGAGGATCGCAAGCTGGGACTCACCAGAATTCTCGTCGATCAGGAATGTAACGAGATAGCCATCGTCTTCCGAAGTCGCGCCTTTCCTTGGCACCATCGGGCTTTCGCTGGCGTAAACACCCTCGGGTAGCTCAAAAACCTGCTCTTCGCCGGTCTGAGTGTCGTGGCGCACATAGCCGTTGAACAAAAACCATCCGGGCCGCGTTGTGGTGGACCAGATGTATCGGCTCTTCTTCATGAGGTACGCCGGATTGATCATCCCAAACTCGACGATTCTATCACATAAACGCTCTTCGCGTGTCTCGCCCGTCTTCAGGTTAAAGCGCCAGCGGTGGAGACGCGACTGGAACGAGTGTTCGTCCACATAGGCCATCATATGACTGTATTCGCCCGCTTCTTCGAGCGGGTCGGGCATAGGTTTATCCTGATAGTATCCTTCGAGGACGACCTCATCACCTTCCTCATAGGCATTGGTCCAATGAAGGACATAGGTGGGAGATGCTTCAAACCAGCGGATATCCTCTGGCTGACCATAGCGGGGGATTAGAGCGAATCGCGTCGGCACCCCGTCATGAATGCGCGCAGCGTGGATTTTGCGGTCCAGCAGTTTCTCGTCCCAGAACAACGGCATATCGTTGAGGATCGACCAGTTTTTGGTGATCGCCATATCATGCGGCAGGCGCGGGCCGGGGAGGGGGATGGGCACATAATGCGCGAGTTTCCCCGACCGGTCGACCACGCCGTAATGCATGTAAGGCGCATATTTGGAGTAGTTGAAGAACATCAGCTCGCCGGTTTCTTCATCGACCTTTGGATGCGCAGAAACGCCGTCCAACGGCCCCCACGACGCTTTGCCCAGATTCTCCAATGTCACAGGGTCCATCTGCCACGCTTCCCCGCACTGATAGAGTGTTGCCAGAGCCACCCCTGCGTGGACGATAATGTCGGTGGAGCCGGTGTCTTTAAGCCCCTCATGCGCGCCAAAGCCGGGGCGCTTCGACGTGCCATGGGGGTCCATAAGTCCACCCCAAAGCGCTCCGCCTGCGATTTGTTCCTGATCAAAGCAGTGCGTTCGGATAAAGCGGTTGCGGTAACTCGCCTTGCCGCCTGAGATGTTGACCTGGTGGACCATGCCATCGCCATCAAACGGGTGGTGCCGGCCAAGCGGTTGATGCACGGGGTTTTCCGTGTTGCGCAGATAGATGCCGTCGATGTCAGCGGGAATCTCGCCCTCGATCATCTCAAGCTCTTCAACATCCACCTCTTCATGAACCGGTGTCCATGGCCCAGACAAATAGGGGTGGTTTGATGGCTGAAGCGTGGTCTTTACCGGCGGCTGACGCATGATCTGCATTGGAATCTCCTGCCACCAACGTAGTCATCGATGCGCGGAAAGTTAACCCATAATGATATGCGGCAAGAACCGCGCAAGATCGCGGGTTATGGGGCTTGCATCTTCGCGGATCGACATGCCCGCGGGGTCATCGCCGACAACCCAGCTGCCGATCACCGCATGGTTGTCGCCCGAGCGTGCAATTGGCGCATAACCTTGCACAATGTGCCCTTCCGCGCCGTAGCCTTCCGATGGGCCGACATGGCTTGCCTCTCCATCGAATAGGGCAATGTCTGCGCCTTCGCGGCTGAAGAAGGGTTTTGTGACATGGGGCTGTGCTTCCAATTCGCGCGCGCCCTCGGTCCCGGCGAAGAAGGCGGGCACCAGATTGCGATGGCCCTGATGTTTTTCCCAAAGAAGCGGGAGGATCGCTTTGTTGGAAAGGATCGCCTTCCATAAAGGTTCGATAAAGTTGCATGACGAACCGGCCAGTTGCGCGGCGCTTTCCTCGACCATCATGTCTTCCCAAGGGTAGAGCTTGAACAAAGCACCGATCCGGTATCCTTCTGTGTCCATAAACTCACCTTCGTCGTCGACCGCGATCTTTGCAATATCGACGAACCGCGTCTCAAGTCCCGCTTGGCCCGCCACGTCTTCGAAGTAAGCAACTGTGGCGCGGTCCTCGACATGGGCCTCGACCGCAGAGAAATGGCATAAGCTGCCCGGCGTAAGGATTTGCGCAAAGCGTTCAACCAATGCCTCGTGAAGGCGGTTGAACTGGTCGGTGGTGTCAGGAAGCTCGCCCAGCTCGATCATATCTTCGAGCCACTTCCACTGGAAGAATGCGGTTTCATAAACGGATGTGGGCGTATCGGCGTTAAACTCCAGCATTTTGGCAGGGCCATCGCCTGTGTAGGCAAAGTCAAACCGGCCATAAAGGGAGGCATCCCCGCGCTTCCAGGAATTGGCAATCGGGTCCCACATATCGCGTGGGATTGCGAGCCGTTCCATCATCTGTTGATCGTGGCACGCATCGTCAACAAGCCCCAAACACATCGCATAAAGCTCGGTCGTGGGGTCTTCGATCTCGTCTTCGACCTCTTCGAGAGTGAATTGCCAACAGGCGCGCTCATCCCAGTACAAATCACCATCAACATGATGAAAAATAAAGCCATTGGCCGCTGCGATTTCCTGCCAGTTCGGTCTTTCCGGAAGCACCTTACGCAGCATTAGAGAGCCCTCTTTCCCATCAATTTACCCCATATCCACCTTACGATAACCTTTTTGGCTTAGGGGGGAATACTCGAGACAAAACTCGCAGGGGAAAGTGGTAAAAAATGGCTGCAAACCGTTCAAAGCGCTCGTCGTCAGTACGCCTGACAACTATGGCGGCATTGAGTTCCGGCGTGATGCTCAGCGCATGTGGGGGCGATCCAGCGCCAGCGGCTCAGGCGGCCGGTTCAGAAGGCCCTAAAGATGTCGAAGTAGAAGTGTACGAGAACGTCTTTGCCTGCGCCAAAGCCACCGGCAAAACCACAAAAGAATGCGAAGCAATGCGCGCCGACGCGCAAAAAATTGCTGCGAAAGATGCTCCGCGCTTCGAGGCTAAAGAAGATTGCGAAGCAGTCTATGGCCCGGGTCAATGCGTACAGGATACTCCGGCCGAGGAAGAGCAGACCTCTGGACGCCGTTCGCACTATTCAGGCTTCATCGTCGCTTGGTTCTCATCCAAGAAAGACGGCAGAACAGGCCCGCTCTATAAAAGCACCGCAGGCGGATATCAGACCGCCAATGGCTCGCGCCTTGGATATGGCGGCCAACCTGGCAAATATATGGCAGCAGGCCGCGCATTGGAGCGCGCCAAAAGCGTACCGAAGGTAAAACCTGCCTCGCAAATGGCACGCGCTGCTGGCTTTGGGAAACCTGGGTATGGCGCGAAGGATTCCAACTTTGGCCGCAACAAGGCAAGCGGCGGCGTGTTTGCCGGCGGCAAGTCTGCTGGCGGCAGCAAGGGCGGCTAATCCTGCCCCAAAAACGCAAGATTTGATCTTGGTCAATGTAACACCGCATTTTGCGTGTCTAATTGTCTCTCAATCAAGGGAGACAAGCGATGAAAAGCATTCTGTTGCATGTTGATGGAGATCAAGCATTCGAGGCGCGCATGCAGGTGGCGCTCGATCTGGCTCGGGCCGGAAACGGCCATATCACCTGTCTTCAAGCGGTAAGCTACGAAGTTTTTGCACCCGGCGATTTTTACGGGAACGCTATGGCCGCGGCCATGCCTCGGATTAAAGAGGCGGCAGCTGAATTGCGCGCAAAGATTGAGGAAGACCTTTCCAATGAGGATGTCTCATGGGAGTGGCGTTTCCAATATGGCATGGCTGAAACCCGGCTGCTCGAGCAATCAGCGCTGCACGATATCATCCTTGTAGGGCCCAATGACATCGGCGAGGAGGCATCACGTTCTCCATCCTCGATGGTCGGCGAGCTTGCAATCAAGTCACCTGCCCCGGTGATGGTTGTTCCGGGCGACGTAAAGCGTCTCGATGTGAATGCTCCCGCTTTGGTTGCATGGAATGGTTCGGCTGAGGCGTGTGTCGCATTGCGGGCCAGCGTTCCTTTGCT
This sequence comes from Erythrobacter longus, assembly GCF_000715015.1. Lineage (GTDB taxonomy): Bacteria > Pseudomonadota > Alphaproteobacteria > Sphingomonadales > Sphingomonadaceae > Erythrobacter > Erythrobacter longus. The sequence goes on along the minus strand of NZ_JMIW01000002.1, from coordinate 150,934 downwards.
TGCGCATTCGAGCCAGGTGTTCCTTGCCACGGTCTCAGAACCGGGCGAACAACAGCGGTTTGAATTTCCTGTGTCAGAAGCGGCCATGTATCTGGACCGGCATGGAATTTCTGCCGAAGTGGTGGAGCTGCCTCGTGGCAAAGCCAGCATCGCCGACACACTTCTGAGCGCTGCTGAAATGCGCGAATGCGGTGTGATGGTGATGGGCGCCTATGGCCACTCACGCCTTGCCGAAATGCTGATGGGCGGCGTGACCCGCAGGATTCTCACCAATCCCAAATTGCCGGTGCTTTTGGCCCACTAATACTATGCGGGCGTGTTGGAGTTATCCCTCCAGCACGCTTGCATTTCATTGGTTTAACTGGGCTTCTTGACCCGTTTTCTGATCATACCTTCCTGAGCCGCGCTGGCGATCAGTTCGCCGTCGCGGTTGAAGATGCGTCCCCGGTTAAACCCGCGTCCTCCCGCTGACCATGGGCTGTCGGTTGCATACAGCAGCCACTCGTCAGCTTTGGCCTCTTTGTGGAACCATAAGGTGTGATCAAGACTTGCCCCGACCAATTCTCCGCGCATCCATGACAGACCATGCGGGAGCGCAGACGTGCCAAGCAGCGTGTAGTCGCTGGCAAAAGCGATCACAGCGCGGTGCAGGGCGGGATCATCGGGAAGCGCGCTTGCCGCTTTGAACCAGCTGTGCGCGCGCGGGGCCTTGGGTTCAGCATTCATCCAATGCAGCTTATCGGTTGTGCGCATCTCAATCGGGCGTGGGCGAAGCGCGATGGCACGCTGTGCATCTGAGATTTTGTCACCCATCATATCGATCATGGCCCGCCTTGTTTCCATATCGGTCTTGAGGCTTTCAGGGTCCTCGACCTCAGGCATGGCCGCATCCAGATGCTCAAGCCCTTCTTCCGGGGTTTGAAAGCTTGCGGTGAGGTTGAGGATGGGCGTTGCCGTGCCGTCCTCATTTTCTTGTGAGGCGACAACCCGGCGATTGGAGAAGCTGCGACCGTCAAAGTCGCGTTCAATCCGGTATTCGATCGGCACACCCTCGCGCCCGCCGCGCAGGAAATAGGCGTGGAGGGAGTGTGCGACCTTGGTTTCAGGAACGCTTGCTTGGGCCGCTTGCAGGCCTTGGGCGATCACCTGCCCGCCAAAGACGCGGCCAACACCGCCTTTTTGCGGGGAGCCGATGTAGATGTCGGTGGCGGCTCTTTGGACGGTGAGAAGCTCAACCAGCTCATCAACGAGGCGCCGATAGTCAGGTTGGGCGTGGTTGGGTGTGTCACTCATGCGGCATCCCATGGCCACAAGCGCCCGTTTAGGTCAAGCTTGAGTAAGGCCGATCTTGCGCAAGGCCTTGTAGCCAAGCGATTTCGCCCGGTTGGTGTGTGGCCAGCGTCCGGGAGCCTTGGGCCGCAGGCCCATTTTGCGCAACACCCCGTTGAAGGCGCGCGCTTCGCTTTCGCTATAGCTCCATTCGGAACGCCAGGTGATGGACAAAGAGACGCTGGATTGCGGGCCATTGCGCACAAAATGCGGGGCCATGACGGGCACATAAACGGCATCGCCCGGACCAAGCGCAAACTGCGTAGCGGCATCCATAAAGCTGTCATCCCATTGAAGCTCGCGCGGGCCTCCGGTGTGATAGCTTTCATGGACGTGGTCCGCCGCAAAGCGCGCCTCGCCTGCAGGAAATTGCGTCATCACTTTTGTGCCGCGCAATTGCAGCAGGATGTTGTGCTCTGGGTCAAAATGGTAAGGCGTGACCGCATTGGGGCTGGATATGAAGATATAGCCTTGCGGGGTCAGGAGTTTGCCGGTCTTCGCTTCGATTTCGGCTCGGATTTCATCCAGAAGGTCGGACAAAAGCGCCTTGTATGCACCCGCTTGCTCAATATTTTTGAGCACCGCCCAGCTGTTGCTCTGGGCGATTTTGCGGATCGTGTCCCCGATTGAAAGCCCATTTGGATCAGGCTTCCCATCCACGCCAATGGGCAGATCGCCGCGATTGTATTCAATGCTGCTATCGGGCAGCTGCTCGGCCAATTCGGCAAGCGCGTCCAGTTCAAGCAGGGGGTGCATCCCAAGATGGTGCGACAGGCTGTGAGGGGTTTCTGGATAATGCTTGGCAAAGGTCTGCCGCGCTTCGTTATCGAAGGCTTCGAGCTTTGCTGATCCATGATCAAATGCCTGATCAAAGTTTGGCGATCTGGCGTTCATACCTCAGCCCCGTTCCCGTGTTTCATAGGCCATCAGCGCCCGTGCAGTCAGGCGGCGAAGCGATCCACCGATTGCGATGTTCCGGCTGATGAACTTGCGTTTCTCGCGCCAGATACGCTCAATCATCGAATGGCCCTCAATTGCGCAGCTATCCGTCCATGCGATGCCTGCACGGTTTAGGATTTTGAGGTTTTCAAGCTGCAACAAAAGGCCGGGCGAAAAGCGCGCATAGTCTTCGTCAAAGGCGGTCTTGAAGCTGTATGCGCCAGGGGCCGTCACGAAGTTGGCGAGCATTGCGATCAGCTTCCCATCAAGCCTTAATGCCAAGCGCTCAAGCCTCCCTTCGTGCGCACACGCGTAAATCGCGTCGGCGAAAAAGGTATAGGAAGCCGGGTCGGATTTGAGCGCAGAGCCAGCATCACCCTTCCAGCCGGCAGCTTCCAGAGTGAGATATTGTTCAATCCAAGGCTCGATGCATTCGGTGGCGTCCAACCGTTCAAACGTCAGATTGCCAAGCTCGCAAAGCCGCTTGTGTTGGCGGCGAAGCTCTTTGCGTTTCTTGGCGCTCATCGCCTGTGCAAGGTAATCCTCAGCGCTCAGGTCGGAGGAAAGCATTGCGCGCTCATGCCGGTCAACAAGAGCGTTTGCCCGGCCGCTCTCTTGCAGAACCGCAGTGAGCGCCTGATCGAGTGGCCCATTTTCGGGTAGTGCAGGCAGATGCATGAACAATGCCGGGCCCGGTGCCCTATCGAGGTATGCAAGCAGAGCTTTCCAGAAATCTTTCTCACAACCGTTTGCCACCAGAGGCGCGCCGCAGAATGAGTGATTGTGCAGCCAAGTGCTGACATGGGGCAGGCTGTGCCCGTAGTAGCTGCTCGACTGCCTGAGCGGCATTATGCCAGCAAGCCGGCCGCCGATCCAATAGGCGGCAAGCTTGAAGTCCTGACTGTCTGCGAATTGTTCAAATGAGGGAAGCGTGAACCATGATTCAAAGAAAGGGTTTGGTTCAGCAGCCCGGAGCGCCAGCGACCTCCAATCCTGACGGAAGGCCTTTGAATCGACTGTTTGCGTATCAAGCAGATGCAGCACGCCGCGCATGGGAGCCCGGACGCTGACCGGCTTAGCGCCACCAGTTAATGCAGGTGTTCTTGCAAGATCCATCGTGTCCCATCCTCTGCATTCGCGCGGGCTCTTCGCGCAGGCTTTTCAGGCGATGTAAGGATTGTAGGCAGCTAACCATCGTTAACGCTATGTTTCTCTTGGGACCCGTTTTTGGTGGTCCACAACGGGACAGTCCGCGTTCCAAATACAAACAGCGCAGATGCAAAAGGGGCGCAGACTCACAAAAGCCCGCGCCCCGATTGATTAAAATGGATCAGCTAGGATCAATTGTTAAACGCGACAGTTGCCGGAGGGCTGTCACCATCGGTGTCGATATACGCAGGATTGTATTTTTGCATCCATGCGTTGGCTTCGTTGATCCACTCCATATGAACATCGTCATAGGGCAGGTTGTGCGTGCCTTGTTCCTGAATCACGTAGCGGAAGTCCTCGCCCTCCACCTTGCCCGCACCGCGCAAGGCCGAGACGAGGGTTTCGGCCTGCTCCATCGGGATACGTGCATCGCGTTCTGCGGCGACAATCAGGATCGGTGACCACTTGCCTTCAGGATTGCGAGCTGGCGAAATGCCTTCAGGGTCCTCTGAGGTGGCTTGGAAGCCGCTGCTGAAACGGCCAAGGTTACGCGCATCCCAGTCGTTCATAAGCGGCATGTCATACACGCCAGCACCAGCAACAGCGCATTTCCACAGATCACCATCACGTTGAGCGCCGCGCGCTGCTGCATAGCCGCCATATGACCAACCCATGATGCAAGCGCGGTTGGCGTCGATCACGCCTTTTTCCGCGAAAGCCGTTACAGCGTCATTGAGGTCGTCCTGCATGCGTTTGCCGTAACCGCCGGGCTGACGGCCCATTTTGACAAACTCTTTCCCGTAACCGCCAGAGCCGCGATAATTGGGTTGAATAACCACATAGCCTTGTTCGGCCAAAGCCTGATGCCATGGGAAAAAGCCGATTTCCACTCGGTCAGAGACACCAAAAGGGCCCCCGTGCGGCATCACAATGACCGGCAGGTTTTTCTGTCCTTCTCGGTGGCGCGGGTAGGTCACAACTGCTTGAATACGCACACCATCGCTTGCGGTGTACCATTCGGCCTTCATAGGGTTAGCTTCCAAGTCCTTCAGATGGGTTTTCTCCCAATTCAGAAGGTTGAGAGAGCCCGTTTGAGTGTCGAACAGGAAGTAGCCCGGGAATTTGTTGATACCGCCAACATAGACGACAAACTTCTTCAGGTCTGATGTGTAGTCAACGATCTGAAGAGCTGCCCCTTCGAAAACCTCGCTCAGCATCGTGCGAACAGTCTTCATATCTGGGTCAACGAAGACCGTTTTCGCCTCGCCATCAAAGACTTCATAACCGAGAATTCTGTCGCGTTCCTCGTTGAGGATCAGGCCCTGAACATCGTATCCTTCAGTGCCATAAACCTTTTCAACGATATCGAGGGTCGTCATGTCCATCTTGTAGACGGCGCTATACCCCTCGTGGTTGGATAAAGTGTACACGAGATTGGTGCCTGGAATGTACATCGAAGGGTTTGGCGCACTGTCGGTGAACGTCTCGTCGGCCTCGTTAAAGACCGTTTTGAGATTGCGCTCACCCTCGGCCTTGAACATCACCCGGACTTTGCCGTTATCCCGGTCGTAGCTTGATGCGGCGCGGACTTCGCCTTTGCCATCCACGTTCCAATCAGTGACTTCGGGGTTCGTACGCTGAACCATTTTGAATTTGCCGGTCGTGACGTCAACCTCGACAATTTCCGGCAATCCGTAACGCGATCTCACTTCTTGCAAGGCATCGCGTTGGAGCAAGAAGGTGCCTTTTTTATGGTCAATGTATTTGATGATGCCAGCATCGCCGCCCGCGCGATCCCACGCTTGGGGGATGACTTCGCCAGTGTTCACATCATAGGCAATCAAGCGCCGAAAATCGCCAAGCTGGCCGTTGATATTTTCGCGGCTGATCGTTGTAATGACGATGTGGTTGTTACCGATCCAGCGGTAGCCAGCCATCTGACGTTCGCCTGCCTCGCGCGCTTCGCTAGACGCAAGAACAGGTTTGAGTTCGTTGGTCTCCATGTTGAGAGTGACCAGATAGGATTCGCCATTGACTGACGCGGTGTAGGCGAGACGCTTGCCATCGGGAGAAATGCGCACTGTGCGCATATTGGGCTGTTTAACGAATTCACCGGCAGGAATACGCTTTTCCTGCAGTTCTGCAGTGTCCTGCGCCTGCGCTGCCATTGGCGATACGGCAGGCATAATGCCCATGGCGGCTGCGACGATTGCGATACTGGTGGCTGAACGAAGTAGAGTTGTTTTCATTGTGCGACCTTGGTGTTCCTCAAGCTAGAAATTGGCTGCGGGGGAGGAGACTTTTTGGAAGCACAATAAGGTTTCTGCCCTGAATGGAGCATGGATCTTCATATCGCTAACGGTTCAGTCCCTTGAACCCCTTAAGTCGCAGCCTAATCATCATCGTTTTGACCGCAAGAAAAAAAGCCGCCCGGGTCACTCCTTTTCCCAAGGAAGTGAACCGGGCGGCGTAATTTTTCGCCTGTTATGGCAGTGAATGCTTAGTGCGCGCCGCCAGCAAGAGCCGCGAGCAGCAGAAGCGCCACAATGTTGGTGATCTTGATCATCGGGTTCACAGCAGGGCCTGCAGTGTCCTTGTAAGGGTCGCCCACAGTGTCGCCGGTCACAGCCGCTTTGTGAGCTTCGGACCCCTTGCCGCCGTGATTGCCGTCTTCGATGTACTTCTTCGCATTGTCCCATGCGCCGCCGCCAGCGGTCATGGAAAGCGCGACGAACAGGCCGCCCACGATCACGCCGAGAAGCAGAGCACCAAGCGCTGCAAAGGCGTTGTCCTGGCCAGCGATCCACAGGATAACGAAGTAGGTCACAATCGGCGCCAGCACTGGAAGCAGCGAGGGCACGATCATTTCCTTGATCGCAGCCTTGGTCACAAGGTCCACTGTGCGCGCATAATCAGGACGGCTGGTCCCAGCCATAATGCCCGGATCGTTTGCGAACTGGTCACGCACATCGACAACCACATCGCCCGCTGCCCGGCCCACAGCGGTCATGCCCATCGCACCAAAGAGGTACGGGAGCAGCGCGCCGAGCAAAAGCCCGACGATGACATATGGGTTTTCAAGGCTGAAGTTGACGTTCGCTTCTGGGAAGAAGAGGCGAAGGTCAGCGGTGTAAGCGGCAAACAGCACGAGCGCTGCAAGACCTGCTGAACCAATGGCATAGCCTTTGGTCACAGCCTTGGTGGTGTTGCCAACGGCATCGAGAAGGTCGGTCTTTTCACGAACGCTCGCGTCAAGCTCGGCCATCTCGGCGATACCGCCAGCGTTGTCGGTCACCGGACCATAGGCATCGAGCGCCACAACCATGCCAGCAAGCGCAAGCATCGCGGTTGCACCAAAGGCGAGGCCGATAAGGCCTGCGAGTTGGTACGCGCCGATGATGGCTGCGATGATGACGATTGTGGGAAGAGCGGTCGATTCAAGGCTGATTGCCAGACCCTGGATCACATTGGTGCCGTGGCCCGTTTCCGATGCCTTGGCGATTGAGCGCACCGGACGATAGTTCGTGCCGGTGTAATACTCAGTGATCCAGATTATGATGCCGGTAAGGGCCAAGCCGATGAGCGAACAGTAGAACAAGTCACGCCCGTGGAACTCCACAACATCACCCGGGTTCAGAACCGTGTTCATATCGCCAAGCGCATATTGGATCGCGAAGTAAATCAACGGGATCGCCAGAACGGCTGTCACGATGAAGCCTTTGTACATCGCACCCATGACATTGGTGCCATTACCGAGACGGACAAAATAGGTGCCGATGATCGAGGTCACGATACACGCACCGCCGATCAGAAGTGGCAGAGCCATCATTGGAAGGAGCAGATCGCCGAGTTGCTCAGAGAAAAGCAGGGCGGTCAGAACCATCGTTGCACCAACGGTCACAACGTAAGTCTCGAACAAGTCGGCGGCCATACCAGCACAATCGCCCACGTTGTCGCCCACGTTATCCGCGATTGTCGCCGGGTTGCGGGGGTCGTCCTCTGGAATGGAGGCCTCGACCTTACCCACAAGGTCAGCGCCAACGTCCGCGGCCTTGGTAAAGATACCGCCGCCAAGACGCGCAAAGATCGAAATCAGCGACGCGCCAAAGGCCAGACCAACAAGACCGTCAATGACGATCCGGTCGTTAGGCGCAAGCTGCATCGGTCCAACCAACACGTAGAAGAACACCGCGATTGCAAGCAGAGCAAGCCCAGCCACCAGCATACCGGTGATCGCGCCAGCGCGAAAAGCGATCGTCAGGCCTTCTTGAAGGCCTTTCTCAGCCGCAGCAGCCGTGCGCACGTTTGAGCGAACCGAGATGTTCATCCCGATATAGCCCGCAACCCCCGACAAAACCGCACCGATGACGAAACCGACCGCAGGCACAACGCCCAAGGCCAGACCTACGATCACCGCCGCGACCACACCAACGATACCGATCGTGGTGTATTGACGGTTGAGGTACGCTTGCGCGCCCTCTTGAATGGCGCCTGCAATCTCTTGCATTCTTGCATTACCAGCGCTGGCACTCAGCACCTGGCGGCTGGTGACGATGCCATACACGATGGCAAGCAGCCCGAGCCCAATTGATATGAGTATTAAATCCACGGAAGTATCCCCTCTCAAAGCGTGGAAAGAGGCGGCCGGGTTTTTCCCGTGTCCACCATTGACTTGAGGCCGCTGACCATACGGACTGGCGTCAAGGGCGCAAGCGGGAAAGCGATTTAGGCGGGGAAGATGTGCCAGATTTGGAAATTGGTCGTGTTTCGGGGGCCATTACGAGTGCTCATAGCCAAGGCCTTGAGCGTTCAGAATTGGATTATCGTCGAGCAGCAAAGGCGCAAACCCAAGCGGTTCAACTTGCCCGATCCGGGTCGCATCAATCGGAGGATTTGTGTCTTCGGGCAGGGTGAACAGGAGTTCGTAATCATCGCCCCAGCGCAAGGCATCGTCGCGGCGGCCTGGCTGAGCAACAGGCACCGCCTCACTATCGATAGCAAGAGTAACCTTGCTCGCCTTTGCCAAGCGGTAGGCATCGAGCAGCAGTCCGTCCGAGATATCCATCATCGCGCTCACATGAGGAGCAAGCGCTTGACCTTCGGAAAGACGCGGTGAGGGGCGATTAAAGGCTTCAAGGTGATCCTCGTCCCCTTCATAACCCAACATTGCGCGGCCCAGCGTTCCAGTAACATAAATCCCATCGCCGACCTTGGCCCCGCCGCGCGATGGTACCGGGTTGGCGCTCGCCTTTCCGATCGCGGTCAGTCCAAAAACCCGTTGTCCATCCGCCTTGATCGTGTCGCCGCCCAGCAACGGGGTGTCGAACGCCTCGAGTGCTTGCGACAGGCCTTGAAGAAAGCTTTGATCATCGCTGCCAAGGCAATAACCAAGTAGCACGCCAACCGGCTGTGCTCCTTTTGCAGCCAGATCGGAAAGATTGCTCGCGACCAGCTTCCACGCGACATCCGCTATATCGGCATCGGCGCGAAAATGCGTTCCCTCAGCCATCGCATCGTGAGTGAGTATCAGCGTCTCGCCGCCAAACTCCAAAACCGCGCAATCATCTTCAAACCCGCGTGCGCCAGGGTGGAGCGAGAGACGTGTCAGGGCGGCGATGAAATCGGCTTCGTTCACTTACCTCGTCTCCCCGGACCTGATCCGGGGCCCCGCTTACTTCGAAATGAGTGCGTAGGAAAGAAGCTGGATCCCGGATCAGGTCCAGGAAGATTATCCTGACTAGCTCCGAACCTCTTTAGCCAAAGCATCAAGAATGCCGTTCACGAACTTTGCTTCGCGGTCGTCGAAGAACGCTTTTGCGACCTCGACATATTCATTGATTGCGGCTGCCGTTGGTACATCAGCCCTTGCGATCAGCTCATACGCGCCTGCACGAAGGATCTGCACCATGGTCTTGTCCAAACGGGTCAACGTCCATCCTTCGGAAAGCCGCGCACTTACCGCTGCATCGATCTCGTCGCGCCGCGCATCGACACCGCGCACAAGGTCATTGAAGAAATCAACTTCAACCGCTGCAAGCTGTTCGCCGCTTTCGCTATCCTCGTCATCAAGGCGTTCGCCGAGGCGGTGACGGTGAAACTCGACCAGCAATTCGTCGACCTTCGTGCCCTCCATCTGGCGCTGATACAGCGCTTGAACGGCCGCCAAGCGAGCGGTGGAGCGGGCTTTAGATTTGGCAGGTGTGTTCATTTGAGGCGCAATTCTACTGATTTGGCATGGGCAGGCAGCCCTTCTGCATGGGCAAGAGTGGCGGCGGCCGGGCCAATCGCGCCAAAGCTCGCCTCATCCAACTGGATAAAGCTGGTGCGTTTCATAAAGTCGAGGACCGACAGGCCCGAAGAGAACCGCGCGCGCCGCCCGGTGGGCAGAACGTGGTTGGGCCCGGCGACATAATCGCCCACGGCCTCTGGCGTCATACGGCCAAGGAAGATGCTTCCGGCGTGGCGTACTTTGCCCATCATCGCTTCGGGGTCATCAATCGCAAGCTCAAGGTGTTCAGCGGCAAGCGCATTGATAAGGTCAGGCGCTTCGGCCTCCATATCATTCACCACAATGATAACGCCGTGATCATCCCAGCTTTGTCTCGCGGTTTTCTGCGTTGCAAGCTGGCTGATCTGAACATCGACGCGGTCTGCGACAAGTGCGGCAAAGCCTGCATCATCGGTGATAAGGATCGATTGCGAGGTGGGGTCATGCTCGGCCTGACTCAAAAGGTCGGCTGCGATCCAGTCAGGGTCATTCTTGCCATCGGCCACGACCAGAATTTCGCTTGGCCCTGCGACCATGTCGATGCCGATCACGCCATAAAGCTGACGCTTTGCCTCGGCGACATAGGCATTGCCCGGACCCACAACGACATCCACCGGCTTGATCCGATCGGTGCCATAGGCGAGCGCGCCCACAGCCTGCGCCCCGCCAACGCGCCAGATTTCATCGACGCCCGCAATGTGCGCTGCGGCCAGAACCAGAGGGTTGGAGTTGCCTTTGGGTGTCGGGGTCACGACCACAAGTCGCTCAACCCCGGCAACACGGGCAGGGATCGCATTCATCAGCAGCGACGAGGGGTAAGCTGCGCGGCCACCGGGGACATAGAGCCCCGCTGCATCAACCGGCCGCCAGATCGCGCCAAGCCTTGCACCAATCGCATCTGTGTAATCGCGGTTCTTTGGCAGCTGCGCTTCGTGATAGGACCGGATGCGGTTCGCGGCGAGTTGAAGTGCGTCGCGTTGTTCGGCGTCGAGCGCGTCAAACGCTTCCTTGCAGCGTTCAGCAGTGATCACCCAATCAGCATCATCGATAAGCGAATAGCCATCGAAACGCTGTGTGTATTTGACAAGCGCATCGTCTTTGCCTGTGCGAACGGTGCGCAGGATATCTTGCACAACGCCGGCAACATCGCTGTCTGCGTCGCGCCGCTCTTCGACCACGCGGGTGAAGTCGCGGGCGAAATTGGGCTGGGTTGTATCAAGTTGTTGCATCACGCTGCGTCCTGCTTTTGGGCGCGGGTCTCGGCATCCTTGCGGAAAGCGTCGACTAACGCTGCAACCCGTGGGTCGGTCTTGAATGCCGCACGGTTGACGATCAGGCGGGCTGTGATGTCGATAATTTGCTGCGTTTCGACAAGGCCGTTCTGTTTGAGCGTTGCCCCCGAAGACACAAGGTCAACAATCTGCCGTGCAAGGCCAAGCGACGGGGCCAATTCCATCGCGCCATTAAGCTTCACGCATTCCGCCTGAATCCCGCGCGCTTCAAAATGCCTTGCGGTCAGCCCCGGATATTTGGTTGCCACGCGAATGTGGCTTGCGCCTGCATCATCCTGCGTATCCCCTGCCATGCGCGCAACCGACAAACGGCAATGGCCAATGTCGAGGTCAACGGGCGCGTACAGATCGTCGTAGTTAAACTCCTCAATCACGTCCGAACCAACAATGCCGATCTGAGCCGCGCCGTGTGCCACGAAAGTCGCGACATCAAAAGCGCGCACCCGGATTAGACGCATATCGCTGCGCGATGTATCAAAGGACAAAGAACGGTTTTTCGGATCATGAAAGCCGTCTTCTGGAACGATTCCAGCGCGCTCCATCAGGGGAAGCGCTTCGTCTAGGATACGGCCCTTGGGCACCGCGAAGGTGAGCAGGCTTTGGATTGAGGGGGATTGGTCACGTGTCATCTTGGGCGCGCACTTAAGGTGTAGGCCGTGAAAGGGCAACAAGAAGCAGCATAGACAAGAAGGGATGAGTAGGAAAGATGAGCGGGAATGAAGTGAGTAGGGGCGGTGTTGATGTGATTATGGACACCGACGATTTTGCAGCAGCGATCGAATGGCAGGCCGATCACGCCGAGATTAATCAGGCACCGTGCACCGCTCGCATTATCCGTGCCCTGATCAAGGTCGTTGAGGGAGAGACCGCTTGTGCCCGGCGGATGGCGTCGTGGCAGGGGCTCACCTTGAAAGATGCCATGCCGCTTCGGATCGCTGGCGGGTTGCACAGTCTCCTGCTGACCGGTGTTGATGATCGGCTGTCGAGGGTGTATTCAGGCCAGATCACCGATCAGGGGCAGGTTGACCGGCTTGTTTGCTCGGTCATTGAAACCTACGACCACACTCTTCTCCCCTGGTTTGATGGTCCCCCGCAAACCAATGAGGCGGGGCGTTCGGCTAGCATTATGGCGGGGCTTTTGTGGCTGGCCAGGAGAGTGGCCCCGCGATTTGACCTCTTCGAACTTGGCGCAAGTGCCGGGGTCAACACGATGCTGGGGCGCTATCACTTCCAACTTGGCGAGACGCAGGTGGGCCCCGCAAATTCACCGATGCGCATCGCTCCTGAATGGCGAGGGGCAAGGGGTTCACCGCCTGCACCCACTGCTGATTTCGAGATCCTTTCGGTACGCGCCTGCGATGTCGCGCCGATTGATCTTACCGACGAGGCACCTGCGTTAAAGCTCAAATCCTATGTCTGGCCCGATGCACCCGGGCGCATGGCGCGGATTGATGCAGCGGTTGCCCTTGCGAACGAAAGCCCGCCTTCAGTCGTGCAAATGGATGCCGGTGACTTTGTCGAACAATGCCTCAACGCGCCCCAAAAACCCGGCACTACCAAGGCGATGTTCCATTCCATCATGTGGCAATACATGCCCAAAAACACTCAGGATGCGATCACCGAAAGGTTCAACGCAGCGGGAAAACGGGCGACGCCTGATGCTCCGCTTGCATGGGTCGCGCTTGAAACCGATCCAGCAACCTTCCGCCATGAATTGAAGGTGCGATTGTGGAACGGATCAGAGGATGACGGCAAGACTTATACTCTTGGCCATGCGCATCCCCATGGTGCTTGGGTGGAGTGGTTGGGCCTTTAAAGCTCTGGGCCCTAACCACTCGCAACCAATGTTAGCAACAATCGCAGTTTGAGCATTCGGCGCCTTGTTGGCACTTTGCACAATCACAGTCGCAACAGTCAGCGGGGATATGATATACCATATTAAAACTCCTTATCTTTTAATGACTTAAGTCATTTTTGCGATGTTGTCAATGATAGCTGGACCCACGCTTATCCTTCCAGAAACGCCTCCATCGCCGCGATTACCGCTTGCGGTGCTTCCCATGGGACGAAATGTCCGCAATCGGGCACCTTCACCAGAGTCAGCGGGTCGATCACCTCATCCAATCCGTCCAAATTCTCAGGCGGCAGGGCAAGGTCATCCATTGCCCAGATCACCAGTGTGGGAATGGTGAGCTTTGGCACCTCGGGCGCGGCAAAATCGGCTGGCAATTCGAACGGTTCATCCATCGCTGGCACGGCCATCGGCGTCGCGCGGTAGTAATTGAGCATCCCGAAGGCCGCCTCGCGGTTCTCGTAATCCTTCTCAAGGATCGCGCGCTCTTCGGGGTCAGAGGTTGAAGGGTTGTCCCACTTTGCCTCTTTCTCAAGAAATGCGCCAAGCCCGTGCTCGCGAATAAATGCGTCATTCGCGCGGTCGCGAAACGCCCTCATATATTGCGATGCCTCGCGTTGATGCCGGTTGGTGTAAAGCAGCTTTGGAAAGATCGCAGGGTGGGGCGCATTGGCGATGACCGCGCGGGTCACCCTTGCATGTTGTCCGCCCAGCGCCACCCCCCAGGCAATCGCGCCTCCCCAATCGTGGCCAACGACGGTGAATGTCCCGATTCCCAACGCATCAGCAAGCAGAAACACGTCCCCGATGATTTTGTCAGGCGTGTAGGCCTCGACCTCTTGCGGCTTGGATGACCCGCGATAGCCGCGTTGATCGGGCGCAATACAGCGAAATCGATCCGAAAAATGCGCGATCTGGTGACGCCATGTGCGGTGGTTTTCGGGAAAGCCGTGCAGGAAGATCAGCGCCTCGCCGTCACGCGGCCCTTCGTCCACCACATCAAGCTCAATCCCGTTGGCGAGCTTCACGCGTTTTTGATCGAGCTGGATCACGAGGCTTTCTCTTCCATCCGCTCCATATAACCGCTGGCCACCATGGCCGCGACCTGATCGAAGAGGGCATCGGGCGTGCGGCGCAACTCGCCCATTTGCAGCTCCATACCTTGCGCCACTATAATCTCCCGCTCGCCCGCTGCGATGCCGTCGAGCATGGTCTTGGCCGCGTCTGGCGCAGGGATGCCTTCGTCGATCACCTTGTCAGAGACGCCGCGTTTTGACCCGTCAGCGGTGAGGGCATTGCGCGAGACATCGGTTGCGACCGAGCCGGGGTAGATCATGTGGACGCTGACCCCTGTTTGCGACAACTCCCCGCGCAGCGCATCGCCATATCCCGCAAGCCCGAATTTCACAGCGGAGTAAGCGGTGCGCATCGGCACGCCGACTTTCCCAGCGATGGACGAGATAAAGGCCAAGGCGCCGCTACCGCGTTCTACCATGTGGGCGATCAATCCTTGGCTAAAGGCGATCTGCGCCGTGAGGTCGATGTCGATGATATCGCGGTAGACCTGCATATCGGTTTTAAGCGCGCGGGACCGCTGTGACACGCCGGCATTGGCAACCGCCAGATCGACGCCGCCTTTCCATGCGATAGCCTTGGCGGTGGCGTCTGCCAGGGCTGCCTCATCGCGCACATCAAAGGGCAGGATCAACGTCTCACCACAATCCGCCGCCACTTGTCCAAGGCGGGCCTCGTCTCTGCCTGATAGGACCAGATGCGCACCCCGGCTGGCGAGATCGCGGCAAAGTGCGGCGCCAATTCCCGAAGAGGCCCCAGTGATCCATGCGACTTTGTCCCCGTAATCCAAGCCTGCGTAGTCCATCTTGTCTCTCCCTTGCTTGCGGTATTTCCCAAGCTGATAAGCTTAGCCATTGGCCTTACGCAAATTTATTTTCCAAGCGCAAAGATGACGCTGGTCCTGTCCGTTTTGCCGTTAACCCTATGAGACACATGTGTCTCATAGGGATGTTGGAAGATCGGCTTAAGACAATGAAATACAAGCAATTGTATGAGTAATCCTATGAGACACTTTGGCGGCAGAATTTGTGACCGGACAAAACCGTTACCGCGCCTCAGGCAGGCTTAACGGCGACACGCGATGTAGGAAAGCTGGCGGGGGCGGGGGGCTTATGCCGCGCCCGCGATAATCGCGCCCAGATTTTCAGGGAAGATCGCCTCGTGCCATTGGGAAAGCTCACTGATGGTGAACCAGCGGTGCTGCGTCATGACCCGTTGTTCAAGTTCGGTATGGCCAGCAGTGTCGATTGCTGCCTCGGTCACGCGCACGAGATAATATCGTTCATCGGCCTGAATAGGCTCGCCTTCGACGGTGATGAATTCAGGCGTGGTGCGCGCGATTTGAGGGCCGGGGTCCGCGCGAATGCCGGTTTCTTCGAGAAGCTCACGCCGCGCGGCCTCTTCAAAGCTTTCCTCTGGCTCGCACTCGCCACCCGCCGTCACCCAGAAGGGCGGGCGATCTGACACATCAAACCGGAACAGCAGCACGCGCCCTTGCGGGTCGAGCACGATGATCCGAGCCGCGCGCCGGATACGTTTGGAATTGCCGAACTCGTTCACGAAACTTTGCCTAGTTGGCAGGAGCGCTGGCCTTGATCGCGACGGCATGGACCCGCTCACCCACGATATCGCCCAGCGCAGCAATCACTGCGCGTTGCCTTGCAAGGCGGCTCATCTCGGCAAAGGCGGGCGCTTCGATCACCACGGTGAAGTGGGATTCGCCCGACCCATCATCGCCCGAATGGCCGGAATGCTTGGCGCTGTCGTTGATGATCTCAAGGTTGGTCGGGGCAAAGGCTTGTGTCAGAAGAGCTTCGATTTCCTGGGCAACAGTTCCGCTCATTTTCGTCATAACCTTTGATTTGGGTGATTTGATGCCTTGGAATTTGGCGTATCAATCGCCATTCTCAAGCACTTTATGGCAAATTCACGATTTCATGGCCGCTATGAAGGCGAGGGAAGGGTGTGCGAACATCCCACTTGCCGCGAGGCGGGCGAATTTCGTGCGCCCGGATATCGGCCAAGCGGATTTGATGGGCCGGGGGAATATCGCTGGTTCTGCCTTCAGCACGTGCGCGAGTTCAACGACGGCTACAACTGGTTCGAAGGGATGAGCGCGGAAGAAGTGCTTAATGCGCAAAGCCCGGTCGCGGGTTGGCGCACGGAAAGCCCCGCTTTCAGCCCAAGGGCTGCCGTCGATGGAATGCCGCGCTGGAACGACTTCAACGATCCGCTGGACGCGATCTCAGCGCGCGCCAATGGCATCAAAAGCCGCGCCCGGCGCGAGGCGCAGATGCAAATGTCGGGGCAGTTTTCCAAGGATGAGGCAGAAGCGCTCGAGACGATGGGCCTTGGCTCTGACACCAATAAACAGCGCCTCAGGCGGCGGTATTCCGAGCTTGTGCGGCGCTATCACCCCGACAGGAATGGAGGCGACCGCAGCTATGAGGCGCGGCTTGGCAAGGTGGTCGATGCCTATCAGTTGTTGCGCAAGTGCAAGGCGATTGCTTAACTGCGGCGACGGCCATGATTGTGTGGTCACAAGGCTGCGGAGCAACCCCCTATTTTGACTAGACCGCTCATCTCAGCAGGCTTTCTCCCGCTTCCCGTGTGGTTGATTTTCGTCACTGTCGCAGGGTTTATGACGCCCGGTTACAGCGCGATTGAATCGCACGCCAGTGTAATGACACTTGGAGAGGGGTGGAGCCTTTGGATTACCAATAGTGCAGCGATAATCTCTGGCGCTGCCCTGATTGTATTTGGTGTGGGCACATGGGGCGCGAGCGGGCGGATCGTATCGGGCGGCGCGTTTTGCTGGATCATCTTTGGCATTTCGATGATCGCCAACGGCATCTGGCCCATGGGCAGCCCGATGCACGGCCTTTATGCGATTGGCATCATCAATATCCTCGGGCCAGCGCTCACGCTGCTGGAATGCGATAGGGAGGCGCTGCGCAAGCGCATGATCGGGTTCACCGTCTTTTGCAGCCTGATGGGCGTTCTGTACCTTTGGGTTATTCTAGTGGGGCTGGACCCCGAAGGATACACCGGCCTTACCCAGCGCATTTTCGGGTCGATTAATTTCTTGTGGCCGCTGGTGTTCGCCTATCAATCTATGAAAAAAGATACAGCATTCGCGAAGGTTTAGTCTTCTTTGCGCCCGCGTGTGAGCAAAGGCTCGAACTCGCCAAAGATCAGACGTGAACCATCGAAGGGCGGGTCGCCTTCGGGGTATCCTTCGAACCCTTCGCCTTTGCCCATGGCTTCCTTGGCCCGGTCGAGGGTTTCTTTGTCAGGCCAGATCACCCATCCCGCTACAATTCTCTCATCATCAGGCGCATTTACAGCCATGCGCATATCGGTGACATTGCCGGTGGGGACAGTGTCTTCCCACGCTTCCATCACCTCAAGCGCACCATATTTCATCGACCAATCAGCCATGAATTCGGCGGCTTTGTGATAGTCTGCCTTGTTCTCCGGCTTCACCGAAAGGATCGCAATTGCAAGATACATCTAGCTTCTCCCGTTCTGCTTGAATGCCCAGCGTAAAGTCTTGCCCACACCCCACGTCGCAGCCCTTGCGGGAAGGGCGGTGAGCACCGGACGCTGTAGGTTGAGCATGGAGCGCGCGAACGGTGGCAACATCGCAACCGCCTCAGCGCCGATGACGGATTGCAGGGCCACTGGTGTGCCTTTGGGCCGCTGGCTGAGGACCAATTGTGCGATCTCGCGCGCTTCGGCAGACGGGCGAAGATCGCTGCGCATTTCGCGGAACAATGCCTCTGCCTCGCGCCGGTTTGTCGGCACAGGATCAGCGCCAAGCGCGCGCGCAATCACCGCAATTTGGGCGTAGTATTCATCCTGCTCATAGCCGGGCATATTGGGCCTGACGTGGCGCAAATATCCGGCAAGAAAGCTTTGCGCCTCGGTCACATGAACCCAGGCAAGCGTGCGTGGATTGGTCGCCTCATAGGGTGTCCCATCGGGCAGGGTCCCGCCCACTTTTGCGTGGATGCGATTGACCCGATCTATCGCCTTCATCGCCTCGTCCCGGTGGCCGAAGGTGGTGACCGCAATAAACCGCGCTGTGCGCTGCAAACGCCCGTGCATATCCTCGCGAAAATTGGAGTGGTCGAGCACCCCTTGAAGCGCATGGGGGTGGAGCATCTGTAAAAGAAGCGCGCGCACCCCGCCTGTCATCATCCCCACAAGGTCTGCATGGACAAGGCGGATCGGCGTGTCTTTCTCAAACAGAGCATCATCCGACGGTGGCACAGGCTTTTGCCCGCGCGACTGGTCATTGAAGGTGGCGCGCACCTGATCGACCAGTTTTAACCGCAGGGCTTCGACAGGAGAGGAGAGCGGGGAGGGCATGTCAGGCAATATAGTCTCACAGATCGGTCATTTTAAGAAGCGCTGTCCTTCATTTGGGCCTTCATTTGCAGCGTTTGCGGCCCATATCGTGTGTCATGGAAATCAACGCAGACTTCAAAGCCCGCGCACTTGTTCACACCAATACGATCAAATGGGTCCCATCACCCATGGCCGGCGTTGATCGCCGCATGCTGGACCGGGTGGGCGGCGAAGTGGCGCGTGCGACATCAATCGTACGCTATGCGCCGCAAAGCGCTTTTTCCCAGCACACGCATTCGGGCGGCGAGGAATTTATCGTTCTCGAAGGCGTGTTTCAGGACGAGCACGGCGATTATCCGGCGGGCACTTATGTCCGCAACCCCGTGGGCACCCATCACATCCCGCGCTCTGATCCCGGCTGCACCATTTTTGTAAAGCTGTGGCAGTTTGACCCCGATGATCAGGAGCAGTTTGCGATTGATTTGAACACCGCTGCCCTAACCCGCGACCCCGCCAACCCTGGCGTTAGCAGGCACGTGTTGGCGAAACGCGATTATGAGCATGTCTCGCTTGAGGTTTGGGAGGGAGGGACGAGCCTGCCACTCATTCACAGCGGCGGACTGGAAATCCTTGTTCTGGATGGGGCATTGACGCTGGACGGCGTTACATATCGCGAGCAGGACTGGCTGCGAATTCCAGCGGATGAAGCGGCCACAATGACCGCTCGCAAAGACGGCGCACGCCTCTGGATCAAGCGCGGACATTTGCGGGAAATCCGGATTCCCGGACAGGTTGCCTAAAGCAACCCTTGCCCCGGCGCGCGGACACGATTAACGGTCGACACGAAATGAACACGCACTCTTCAGAAGAATTCGCAGGCGCAAGCGCCATCCCAACCCAGCCCGACACAACCGTCGACGTGCGCGAGACATTCGGCATCGATATCGACTGGAAGGTTCCCGCTTTCAGCACGCCGTCAGAGCACGTGCCTGAAATGGACGAGGCTTATGTGTTCGATGCGGACACGACGCTGGCGATCCTTGCTGGCTTTGCCCACAACCGCCGCGTTATGGTGCAAGGGTACCACGGCACGGGTAAATCGACCCACATCGAACAGGTCGCCGCGCGCCTTAACTGGCCCAGCATCCGCGTGAACCTTGATGCGCATATCAGCCGGATCGACCTTGTGGGTCGCGATGCAATCGTTCTTAAAGACGGGTTGCAAGTTACTGAATTCAAAGAGGGCATCCTGCCATGGGCGCTTCAGCATCCGGTGGCATTGACCTTTGACGAATATGACGCAGGCCGCCCCGATGTGATGTTCGTGATCCAGCGGATCCTGGAATTTGATGGCCGCCTGACGCTGCTCGATCAAAACCGCGTAATTACGCCCAACCCCTATTTCCGCCTGTTCGCGACCACGAATACGGTCGGCCTTGGCGATACCAGCGGGCTCTATCACGGGACGCAGGCAATCAACCAGGCGCAGATGGATCGGTGGAACGTGGTTGTTGCGCTGAACTATCTCGCGCCAGAGGTTGAAGAGCAGATTGTCCTGTCGAAAACGCCGGACGCCGACCCTGCGATGATCGCGGATATGGTCAAGGTCGCCGAACTTACGCGACAAGGCTTTATGAACGGCGATATTTCCACCGTGATGAGCCCGCGCACCGTCATCACATGGGCGCAAAATGCGGCGATCTTCAACTCGGTCGGGTTTGCTTTCCGCCTGTCATTCCTCAACAAATGCGACGAAGCAGAACGCACATTGGTAAGCGAATATTACCAGCGCGTTTTTGGTGAGGATTTGCCTGAAAGCGCGGTTAAGGGAGGATAACTTTTTTGGGTCTCCCCAGTCTTCTTGAAGATATCGTCCAAAAGAGGATCGATAATTTCCTTAAGGGTGAAATTGATGCTGGTCAGTTTTACACGCGAGAAGACTTCAAAAGGGCGATTGCACAACTAGGGATCAATGCGAAGAATCTTCTCGCTGTAGACGATAAAGAACTTGTCGAAATCTCAGAGGAGTTCGCCAAAGACGTTACGCGGATACGGTCGAAGAACGAGAAACTAGTCGAAAGGTTGAACGACCAATCCATTGAAC
Organism: Erythrobacter longus; assembly: GCF_000715015.1. Lineage (GTDB taxonomy): Bacteria > Pseudomonadota > Alphaproteobacteria > Sphingomonadales > Sphingomonadaceae > Erythrobacter > Erythrobacter longus. The sequence continues at coordinate 130,574 of NZ_JMIW01000002.1, read as the reverse complement.
TGAAAGAGGTTCAGAAGACGCTCGCGACGGTGCAATCGCGGGTTGGAGCGCTTTCAACTGCACTAAAAAATGCCGAAAAGGAAAATAGCAGCCGAAGGGTTGAAGCTAACAAGTTGAAGAGGCTTCTACTTGAGGCTGAGACGGAAAAAAGGCGTTATCACAAAGAAGTGCAATCGCTGAAAGGAGAGCGAGAAAAGCTTCATGAGGCTATCATGAAGAAGCTTGTTGATCAGTGAAAACTCAATTTCTTGCCACTCACCGTGTTATCCTGCTAACACACCTTGCATATGGCGTTGTTTGAACGATTCTGGAAACGCTCGGCGCGTGATGACAGCCGTGTCGGCGAGGGCGGGTATTACGCGCTCTATGATTCGCAGCGCCCGCTTGATCCGGATGAACGCACATCAAGTTACCGCCCTGCAGGCTCGACCGATTTCTCGCGCTGGGATGCTGGGCTGTCGCAGCTTGATAGTTCTGCAGCCCTTGTACCAGAGAACCGGGGGCCTTTCTGGAAGCGCGCGTTCTGGCTTAGCCGCCGCAAAAGGTGGTGGGCGGTTCGCATCATTGCCGCTCTCATCCTGCTGTTTATCGCGCTGTTTGCATGGCTTGCGATCACCGCGCCTTTGTCCAAAAGTCTGGAGCCGATTGCCGCGCCGCAGGTGACGCTTCTGGCGAGCGATGGCACACCTATTGCGCGAAGCGGGGCGATGGTCGCAGAGCCTGTGAAAATCGCTGACTTGCCGCCCCATGTGATCCAGCCCTTTCTGGCGATTGAAGACCGGCGGTTTTATTCGCACTGGGGCGTTGACCCGCGCGGGATTGCGCGGGCGGCATGGACCGGGCGCGGCGGCGGCTCTACCATCACGCAGCAGCTGGCGAAATTCACCTTTCTGACCCCGGAGCAAAGCCTGTCGCGCAAGGCGCGCGAGGCGATGATTGCGTTCTGGCTTGAGGGGTGGCTGACCAAGGATGAGATATTAGAGCGCTACCTTTCCAACGCCTATTTCGGTGACAATCAATATGGGCTGCGCGCTGCATCCTTGCACTATTTCTATCGCAATCCTGAAAATTTGAAGCCTGAGCAAGCAGCGATGCTTGCCGGGCTGTTGCAGGCACCCTCGCGCTACAATCCGACCGAGCATTACGACCGGGCCAAGGCCCGGATGGATCTGGTCGTCGGGGCGATGGTGGATGTGGGGTATATGAGCCAGGCTGAGGCCGACGCATTGCCCGCGCCAAGGCTGGACGTGCGCACCCGTAATGATTTGCCCACGGGCACCTATTTTGCCGATTGGGCGCTTCCCTTGGCACGCGAAGATATGGAGCGGGGGTATCAACGCCAGGTGGTGCAAACGACCCTTGATGCGCAGCTTCAGGCATTGGCCAACCGGGTTGTCAGCAGGGCTGGCCTTGGCGATGCGCAAGTGGGCCTTGTCGCGATGCGTCCCACCGGCGAAGTTGTCGCCATGGTAGGCGGCAAATCCTATGCAGACAGCCCGTTCAACCGCGTGACACAGGCGCGCAGGCAACCGGGCTCAACCTTCAAATTGTTCGTCTATCTCGCCGCGCTTGAGGCGGGCTGGGACCCCGAAGACACCATCTCGAACCAGCCGATTGAGCAGGGCAGCTATCGCCCCAAAAATTCGCGTGAGCGGTATTCCGATACGATCACATTGGAGGACGCCTTTGCCACCTCCAGCAATGTCGCGAGCGTGCGCCTGTTCAACGAGGTGGGCAGCGAGAATGTAATCCGCATGGCGCGTTCATTGGGCGTGTCCTCGCCGCTTCCCGAAGGCGACCCCAGCCTTGCCTTGGGTTCATCGAGCATGACCTTGCTTGAACTCACATCGGCGTATGCGGGGGTGGCGGCCAATCAATATCCGGTGCGCCCCTATGCTTTCCCGCAAGAAGAGGAAAGCTGGTGGGAATGGCTCTTTTCCTCCGAAGATTCCGCCAGTGAGCGCGTTCATAGTGACATGGAGCAAATGCTGCGCGCAGCGATCAATCGCGGGACCGGCGGGGCGGCGGAACTGCCGATTGCAAACTTTGGCAAGACCGGCACGACGCAGAACAACCGCGATGCTTTGTTCGTGGGCTATGCCGGCGATCTGGTGGTGGGCGTATGGGTTGGCAATGACGACAATTCGTCGCTTGGCGGTGTGACCGGCGGCGGGCTTCCGGCGCGCATCTGGAAAGACTTCATGCGCGGAGCTCTCGACCTGCCAGCGCCCAAGTCAAAGGCCTCACCCGATCCGCAAGGGCCGGTGGAACCGCTTGATATCGACATCGAACAGGGCGAGGAAATCCCGCTTGGTGAAGATGGCACGAGTTTGCGGTTTGAAGAGGATGGCGTTGTGCTTTCCCAAGACGGTGTGCCGGTGGAATTGCGGGTCACCGAAGAGGGGATTGCGCTCGAAGAAATCGACCCCAGATAGCGCTTCGCGAAAGCGCGCTTCACGCCATCAGGATATTCATCACCGCGCTGGCGATCGGTTTACTGCGGTCTGTTTGCCACGCCTCGATGTTGATATTGGCATTGCGCCGCCCTTTGCGGGTGATACGCGCTTTGGCGTAGCTGGTGAGCGGTTTGCCCGCCGAAAGGTACTGCACCGTGATGTTCACAGGCTTGAGTTTGGTCTCGCGCCCTTCGGCGGACAGCACGCTGCGCAAGGCGGCATAGGCTGCGTTTTCGAGCAGACCTGCGATTGCGCCGCCGTGGTAATGGCCGGGCCGCCCCTCGACATCGGAGCTGAAATCGACCGTCAGGATGGGCAGTCCATCCTCCATCTCATGCAAGGCAATCCCTAGAGCCTGGGCGTATGCGGGCAGGTTTACGGTGTCAGTCATTGCCGCTCTCCCCCTTTTTCTCTTGCGCCTTGGCTTCGGCCTGCGCCTTCACCTGTCGCCCGATTGCCTTGGGATCGGCGCTAAGCGTCATGAACACGCCCGCCATGGTCGCCACCGTATCTTCGGGATCGCCATCATGGGCGGTGCCGCGCACAAAGGCGGCGGATTTGGTGATGCGATAGCATTCAACCCGGCCCCAAACGGCGCTGCGGTCTTTGGCAGGGCGTTGGTAATCCACCCGCAAATCCAGCGTCGCAACCGGCATAAAGCTGCCCCGCGCACACCAGATCGACATCCCGCTGGCCATATCCAGCAGGCTGACGATGGGACCAGAGGCAAGCACCGGGCGGTCAGGTTCGCCCAGCAATTTTTCATTCCAGGGAAGCTTAAGCTCGACCCAGTTTTCGCCATGCGCGGAATATTCAAGCCCAAGCCAGCCGGGATGGGCGCGCGCCATAAACATCTGGCTGACCTGTGCAGGGTCGAATTTCTGAATGGGGGAGGGTGGATCGTTGCTCATCGTGAACACCCCATTGCAGCGGGCAGGCCCGCATGACAACGCCTAAAAGACCCTGATTATAATATCCCGCCAGCCATCCGGTCGATTGCGCCTTGAAGGATAACGGCGGCGGCGTGCGCGTCGATGGCCTTGGCGCGTTTGGCCCGGCTCATGTCCTGTCCGATCATCGCGGCTTCTGCGGCCTGCGTGGACCAGCGTTCGTCCCATAAAAGGATGGGCAGTCCAAAGGCTTCATCAAGATTGCGGGCATAGGCGCGGCTTGCCTGTGCGCGCGGCCCCTCGCTGCCGTCCATATTGCGCGGCAGGCCAAGCACGAGGCCTTTGACGCTGCGCTCTTTGATCACGCTTTCAAACTTGCCGCGATCCTTGCCCCATTTGCTGCGGACGATCACGGTGCCATTGGTGGCAAAGCGCCAGCCCGCATCGCACGTCGCCGTGCCCACGGTCTTGGTTCCAAGGTCGAGCCCAAGGAGAACGCCGCCATCGGGAAGCGCTGCGCCAAAGTCAGGGGCGAATTCGGTGATCAGTTTGCGGTTTCCACGCCGCCCGAAGCAGCGCCCGCAAAGGCCGAGACACGGCGCGAAACATCGGCCTTCGTGTTCGCCCAGAACAGGGGGATGTCATAGACGTGGTAATTGTTCCCCGGCAGCACGAAAGAGCCCATTTCCGGCGGCGCGCCGATCATCAAAAGCCCGCGATCATCACACGTCGCAGGGACCGCGCCGGGCACAAGCTCGCCGTCCGACATGGTGTTATCAGGGACCAGAGTGCCAAGGTTCGCAGCCGCATCAGCGCTGCCGCCAAAGGTGCCAAGCAGCGGGTTGGTGCAAAGGATCTGGCTTGTCCCGCGCGCCGTTCCATCAAAGCCGATAGAGGCCGCGTAGGTTTCGATCACAGCAGACGGGTCAGCAGGCTCGGCATAGCTTGACCATGACAAGATACAGCCGGTTTGCGAGGCGGTGGCACAAGCGGGCACACCCAGCGCGGGCAAATCATGCTCAACCGAAATCGGCCAACCAATCGCGTAAGAGGCGACCACGCGGTTCGACAGGCCTTTTTCCTGAACCTCTTCGCGAAGCAAGCGCAGCAAATGGAGCGATCCTTGCGAGTGTCCGGCAAGGACTATCGGTGTGTCCTCGTCAAGCGAATCAACGAAGAACCGGAACGCTTCGAGCACGTCGAGATAGGCTGCATCGATGGCTTGCTCTGCTTCTTGCGCATCGGTCAGAAATGCGCCCAATGTCGCCTGACGATAACGCGGAGCCCAGATTTCCTGCGCAGTGTTAAACGGGCTGGCCATGCCGCGAATGTAAATGCGCGCGATCCGTTCTGCCTCTTCATGCCCGATCGGCGCGTTCCAGCTGTCGGTGTCGCGGTGGCTTGTCGGGTGGATGAAAAAGACGGCGTAGTCCGGCACATCGCCGGTCGCTGTGCCCTGCGGCCTGGCGGTGTCAGCGGCATAGGCAGGTTGCCAGCGGGCGGGGTCTTTGACCCCAATACCGGGGCGCGAATACCACATGGCCGGGTCTTGATACGCGCTTGCCGCCAATGGCTCCTGCTCGACAAATTCGACATCGGGCACAAACGCAAACGCGGTCAGCTCTTTTGACCAGACCCGCAGGACAATCAATGCTGCAAACACCAGAACGATCGAAATCGCTATGAGATAGAGAAATTTACGAGCCATCTAAGATGTCTTCCTGTGAGCGATTATTCAGCCGCTTCTTCTGACGCTGTTTCGTCTTCTGACAGGGCAGGGCGCAGAGTGGTCCACGCCCGGTCGCCGCGCATCGCAGAAAACCATGACAGCGGGTTCCATGTCGCCGAACCATCAAGGCTGAAGGTGATGAATTCGGCGCGCCCACCGATATTTTCAAGCGGAATGCCGCCACCAAGACCGCTTGCCTCGGCAGGTGCCCGGCTGTCAGCGCTTTCATCGCGGTTGTCGCCCATGACGAAGACATGACCTTCTTTGACGATGTAAGGGCCAAAATTGTCCGACCGCTGTGTGCGGTGGTCGATAATCAGATAGCTTGCGCCATTGGGCAGTGTTTCGCGGAACGTGGGCGGTTCGAAAAAGACCGAGCCATCGGCCTCGCGCACGCGGTAAGGGTCAAAGCTGGAAAGACAGGGGCTGCCATTGCACAAAAGCTCTGGTTCAAACGGAATGCGCACAGGGGGCACGACTTCGCGTTTTACCGGCGTGCCGTTCAGGATAAGGCGGCCCTGATCCACTTCGATGGTGTCACCGGGCAGGCCCACGACGCGCTTGATATAATCTTCATCGCGCGTTGGGTGGACCGGGATCACCACGTCGCCATATTCCGGCGTCGAGCCAAAAACGCGCCATTCGCCGCGCGGCAGAAGGTGGAAGCTCGCCGAGGCCCACGACCAGCCGTATGGATATTTGCTCACCACAAGGCGATCGCCGACATGAAGGCCCGGCATCATCGAGGTGGAGGGGATGTAGAACGGCTTTGCCACCAGGCTATGGAACACAAGAACCGCAAGCAGCATCAAAGCAAGGCCGCGAATTTCCGCGAACCAATTGATCTTCTCTTCCTCGCCCTCATCTTTCTTGAGCTGCTTGCGCAGTTCATCGTGCGGGTGCGGCTCGTTAGGGTCCATTACGGGACGAGGCGTATTTGTCTGGCTCAATGTTTGTGTTCGTTTCTTGGTCGGTTCGGGTCAGATCAACTCAGCAGGGCCCATATTGGGTATCGCTTCGATAATGACAAAGGCTTGCGCCCATGGGTGATCGTCGGTGAGTGTTAGATGAATATGGGCCTCATGGCCCGCCGGGATCATTTCTTCAAGCCGCTTCGCCGCTCCGCCTGTGAGCACAAGGGTCGGCGCGCCCGAGGGTTTGTTCGAAACCCCGATGTCTTTCATAAAAACGCCGCGCCGAAATCCGGTGCCCACAGCCTTGCTAAACGCCTCTTTCGCGGCAAAACGTTTGGCGTAGGTTCCTGCGATAGTGAAGGGCCGCCGCCGCGCCTTTGCGCGCTCGGTTTCGGTGAACACGCGGTTTTCAAAGCGTTCCCCGAAACGATCGAGCGAGTTTTGAATGCGCTCGATATTGCAAAGGTCAGAACCGGTGCCGATGATCATTGCTTGCGTCCTATCACCTCAATGAAATCCAAAACCCCGTGCAGGAAAAAATGAAACAGCCTAAAGATTCCAAGACAAACGATAGATAATCCGAACATAATCGCGGCGTGTGTGGCAACTTCCCACGGGTCCTGGCCGCTCTGGATGTTGGTGAAAGTAATAAACAGGAGTGCGGCCGGAAAGATCGCAAGAATGAATACCTTCTCAGCCTTCCAAGACCAATCGAGAAATCTGCGGAATCTGTCGAGACTGCCGCCGATCCTCACTGAAACGCCCTCACCATAACCACCACCAACAGCAGAACCGCCATTACGTGCAGCATGATCTGCGATTTAAACAGCTGGTGTGCAAAATCGCCCTTGGCCATGCGGATTGCGCCGACATAGCCGAAAATCTGCAACGCCACCCAGCCGATGGCAAAGGGCCGCATGATGCCGGTGTTGAGCGAAAAGCCGAGGAAACCTATGCCCACAAGGAACAAGCAAGCGGCCGCCAATGCCCAGCGTTTCTGGGCAGGCTCCAATGCTGGCAGGTCTTTGGACGCCACGGCTTAACCCCGTGCCTCATCCATCAGATCGCGCATCCGGCGGATCGCGGGCTCCAGGCCGGAGAAGATCGCCTCACCGATAAGATAGTGCCCGATGTTAAGCTCGGCGACCTGCGGTATCGCGGCGATGGGTTGGACATTGTCAAAGGTCAGCCCATGGCCAGCGTGCGGTTCAATCCCGTTTTTGGCGGCAAGCGCGCACATATCAGAGATGCGTTTAAGCTCGCTCGCCACTCGCTCGCTATCCCCATCAAGGATCGCGTGCGCGTATTCACCGGTGTGAAACTCAACCACCGGCGCGCCAAGTCGAAGGGCTGCGTCCAATTGCGCCTCATTTGCCTCGATAAAGAGCGAGACGCGGATGCCAGCCTCGTGCAATTGATCGACAATCGGCACCAAAGTGTTGTGCAAGCCCGTTGCATCCAATCCGCCTTCGGTTGTGCGCTCCTCGCGCTTTTCCGGCACGATACAGGCGGCGTGGGGCTTATGGCGCAGCGCGATGTCGAGCATTTCCTGCGTCGCGGCCATTTCAAGGTTGAGCGGCAAATCGGTCGCATCCTGAATGCGTTGCAAGTCCTCATCGCGGATATGACGGCGATCTTCGCGAAGGTGAGCGGTGATCCCGTCCCCGCCAACAGCCGCCACAATTTGCGCCGCGCGCACCGGATCGGGATGGTCCCCGCCGCGAGCGTTGCGGATAGTGGCAACGTGATCGATGTTGACGCCCAATCGCAATCTATCTGGTCGAAATTTATCAGGTGTCATTGAAAAGCTTACTCTTTGCGGCTTCCGGGCTTGGTCACAGCTACGGCTGCAAGCTCGGGCGGGATGTTATCTTCATCATAGGTCGGGAAATCAAAAGCCGCCAAAGGGAAGAAAGGCACGCCCAGATCGACCGTCCCCATAGAACGGTCGATGAGCGAGCATTCCGCAATCACCTCGCCGCCTTCTTTTGCCACCGCTGCAATTGCCTCTCTGCTGGAAAGGCCGGTCGTGACCACATCTTCGACCATCAACACTTTGGCACCGGGCTCCAATGCGAATCCGCGGCGCAGGTGAAAGACGCCATCGGGGCGTTCAAGGAACATCGCATCCTTGTTCAAAACTCGCGCAACTTCCTGTCCGATAATGATTCCCCCCATCGCAGGGGACACAACCACATCCACTCTGGAGAGAATCTCGTCCGGAATGCCGTTTACAACCCCTTGGGCAAGCCGGTTTGCCCGTGCAGGCGACATCAAAACCCGCGCGCACTGAAGGTAATGGCCCGAGTGTTTCCCCGAGGAAAGCTTGAAATGCCCTTCTAGCAGCGCGCCGCTGTCGCGAAACTCGGCGAGGACATCATCAACGGTCTTGGGGATGGATGTAGGTGAGGTCATTTTAGGTAATAATCCGTTGTAATCAGGAGCAGAAATATGAATTCTAATAGGCCAGTTGCTCGTGAATTGCGCCGGTAACATGGCCACTTGCATATTTTTCTCCCTAGAAGCGCTTGAGGCAGTGAGCAAGCGCGGCTAAGGGGTCTGAGATTGTGGCAGCAATGTCGCAAGAGATCGAGTGAGATGCAGCCCTTTCGCGGGCCGCTTCGTAGCTCGAACGATGGGATAAAATTTAAAAACTGATTAGGCTTTAAAGCTATGCGTCTTGCAATTGACCGCTTTCACCTGGGATTTCTGGCACTCGTCGCTGTGCTGTTTACGCTTGCTCTACCGCAAGTGGTTGCAGCGCAAGAGCTGTCCCGTGATGAAGTTCTGACTGAGGCCGCCCAAGAGATTGAGGCGCTTACCCCTGGTACGCCCGCAGAAGGGGCCAATGCGGCTGCAGGCGCAACGGAAGCAACCGGCGGTTATGTGCCAATGGCGCCAACGCCGGGCAAAGGCATGCCGACCTCATATGAGGACGATGCGCTTGCAAGCATGACCTTCCAGGATCAGTATTCGCAAGACGGCCTTTATGCGCTTTGGATGCACGATTACATTCTGCTTCCTGTGATCACCGCGATCAGCCTGTTCGTTCTTGGCCTGCTTTTCTATGTGATATTCAAGTTCAACCGGCGGTCGAACCCCAACCCATCGCGCACCACGCACAACACCATGATCGAAGTTGTGTGGACGGTTGTTCCGGTGATTATCCTCGTGATTATCGCTGTTCCGTCGATCACTCTGCTTGCGCGCCAATATGAAGAGCCGCCAGAAGATGCGATCACGGTCAAAGCTGTGGGTTATCAGTGGTATTGGGGCTATGAATATCCCGACCACGATGTTGAAATCATCTCCAACATGCTCACCAAAGAGCAGGCTATCGCTTCGGGTGAGGGTGATCAGTATCAGATGGCTGTCGATAACCGCATGGTTGTTCCTGCCGGCGTTCCCATCCGTTTGCAGACCACGGCAGCGGACGTGATCCACGCATTTGCTATCCCGTCGCTATGGTTCAAACAGGATGCGGTCCCTGGCCGTCTGAACGAGCGTATGCTCGTTATTGATGAGCCGGGCGTATATTACGGCCAGTGTTCAGAGCTTTGCGGCGCGCTGCATGGCTTTATGCCAATCACTGTCGAAGCGCTTCCGATGGAAGAGTTTGAGGCATGGGTTGTCGAGCAAGGCGGCACGATCCCCGGCGCAGAAGTCGCAGCGGACACCGAAGCAGAAGCAACCGAAGAGGCGGCCGCTGCGTAACTCGCAGTAGAGCCCGATAAGAATAGAATACACGCGAGAGAGCTAAAAACTATGGCAACCACCGCAGACAACTTCGTACCAGCACCAGCGGCTCAAACAGGGGGACCTGTTGACGATCATCACGATCACAAGCCGAGCTTCTTTGCCCGTTGGTTCATGTCGACCAACCACAAGGATATCGGTTCGCTTTACCTGATGTTCGCAATCGTTGCGGGTATCATTGGCGGCGCGATGTCCGGCGTTATGCGCATGGAGCTGATGGAGCCGGGTATCCAATACCTTTGGTGGTTCGCCGGGTCCTCGCCTGAAGACATTTCGGCCGCTGGCCATATGTGGAACGTGTTCATCACGGGCCACGGTCTTATCATGGTCTTCTTCATGGTGATGCCGGCGATGATTGGTGGCTTTGGGAACTGGTTCGTACCGCTTATGATCGGTGCGCCGGATATGGCGTTCCCCCGCATGAACAACATCAGCTTCTGGCTGACGGTTGTGGGTTTCCTCTCGCTCCTGTTCTCGCTGTTTGTGCCGGGTAACTCGATCGGCAATGGCGCAGGCGTTGGCTGGACGGTCTATGCGCCGCTTTCAACGACGGGCGCGCCGGGGCCAGCGGTCGACTTTGCGATCTTCTCATTGCACTTGGCGGGCGCAGGCTCGATTCTTGGTGCGACCAACTTCATCACCACTATTTTCAACATGCGTGCACCGGGCATGACCCTGCACAAAATGCCGCTGTTTGTATGGTCGGTGCTTGTCACAGCGTTCCTGCTTCTGCTCGCGCTTCCAGTGCTTGCAGCGGCTATCACCATGCTTTTGACCGACCGTAACTTTGGCACCACCTTCTTCGACCCAGCGGGCGGCGGTGACCCGGTTTTGTACCAGCACTTGTTCTGGTTCTTTGGTCACCCGGAAGTTTACATCATGATCCTGCCGGGCTTCGGCATGATCTCTCAAATCATCGCAACCTTCAGCCGCAAGCCAGTGTTTGGCTACCTCGGCATGGCGTATGCGATGGTTGCGATCGGTGTTGTCGGCTTCATCGTGTGGGCTCACCACATGTATACGGTCGGCCTCGACGTGAACACGAAGATGTACTTCACGGCGGCGACCATGGTCATCGCAGTTCCTACGGGTGTCAAAATCTTTAGCTGGATCGCGACCATGTGGGGCGGCTCGATGGAGCTTAAGTCACCGATGGTTTGGGCGCTTGGCTTTATCTTCCTCTTCACCGTGGGCGGTGTGACCGGTGTGGTCCTCGCAAACGGCGGGATCGACGATAACCTCCACGACACATACTATGTGGTTGCTCACTTCCACTATGTGTTGTCGATGGGCGCTGTGTTCTCGCTGTTCGCCGGGTTCTATTACTGGTTCCCAAAGATGAGCGGCAAGATGCACTCCGAACTCCTTTCGCACCTGCACTTCTGGGTGTTCTTCATCGGAGTGAACGTGATCTTCTTCCCGCAGCACTTCCTCGGCATGAACGGCATGCCGCGCCGCTATCCTGATTATCCAGAGGCCTTCGCATTCTGGAACTACATCAGCTCTATCGGCTACATGATTATGGCGGCCTCCATGCTGATCTTCTTCGTCAACATTGCCTATGCGTTCCTCGCTGGGAAGAAGGCGGCGAACAACCCATGGGGCGAAGGTGCAACGACGCTTGAGTGGACTTTGACCTCGCCTCCGCCGTTCCACCAGTTCGAAACGCTGCCAGTGATCGAAGATCATCACGATTACCACGATCACCGTCCGGCAACGGCCTAAGATCAGGGGCCTGATAAGGGCGCTTTGGTGAGAGCCGGAGCGGCAAAACCAGACAAGGGGGAGGGCGCACCAATGCGGAGCGCCCTCTTCGCACACAAGAGAAAGGGCCGATTGGCCGCGTGCAACAAGACATGACCGCAACGACAACTCCAACTGCGATGATGCCGACAGAGTGGCGCGATTTCTTCGCGCTTACGAAGCCGCGCGTTATGACGCTTGTGGTGTTTACCGCGATCTGTGGTCTTCTGGCGGCGCCTGGCTCTATTCACCCGGTCCTCGGCTTTACTGCTGTGCTCGCGATTGCGATGGGGGCAGGGGGTTCTGCCGTTATCAACCAGTGGTGGGAAGCGGACCTTGATGCCGGGATGAAGCGGACCAAGGATCGCCCCCTTCCCGGTGGCCGTATGCGCCGCGAGGATGCGCGCGATTTCGGAATGTTCCTCTCGGGCGTATCGGTCATGTTGATGGGGGTTGCGATTGGCTGGCTCGCAGCAGGCCTGCTGTTTGCAGCGATCATTTATTACGCCGTCATCTACACCATGTGGCTAAAGCCGCGCACGCCTCAGAACATTGTCATTGGTGGCGGTGCTGGCGCGTTTCCTCCGCTGATTGGCTGGGTCGCTGTCACCGGTGAACTGACCGCGATGCCGATCTTGCTTTTCGCGATCATCTTCATGTGGACGCCGCCGCATTTCTGGGCGCTGGCTCTGTTTGTGAAGACCGATTACGCCAATGTCGGCATTCCGATGATGCCGGTTGTGCGCGGTGAGAAATCGACCCGCCACCAAATCCTTGCCTACACTGTGCTTCTCGCACCTGTGGCGGTTGCACCGTGGCTGATCGGTGGGACTAGCTGGGTTTATGGCTCGGTTTCCGTTGCGTTGTCGGTGCTTTTCTTTGCGCTTGCATGGCCCGTTGGTCTTCGCACCCGCGCCGAAAGCGATCCGATGAAACAGGAAATTCTCCTGTTCAAATTCAGCATCGCCTACCTCTTTGTCCTGTTTGCCGCATTGGTCGCTGACCGCGTGCTTTATGCCCAAGGGATCATCGGGACCGGTTTGTTTGGTGGAGGCATTTTTGCATGACACCTGATGATAAAGACGAATTCAAGCGCCGTCAGAATGCGCGCAATTGGGTAGTGGGCGGTACGCTCCTGTTCTTTGCGGTGTTGTTCTACGCCATCACCATCGTCCGGATCGGAGACTGACCCGGTGAGTGCGACCACGATCCTCGACCAGGAAACCGCGCGCAGGAACGCTCAGACCGGCATGATCGCCATTCTGGGCGCGCTTGCGATGCTGGGTTTGGGGTATGCCGCCGTTCCGCTTTACGATCTGTTTTGCCGGGTTACGGGTTTTGCGGGCACCACGCAGGTTGCAACCGAGGCTGAGGCGAATGCAGCGGCAACCGCTATTGGCACAACGCGCGACATCTCGATCCGGTTCGACGCCTCATTGGCGCGCGATATGCCGTGGGACTTTCGCCCGACCCAAAGCACGGACATAGTGCGCATCGGGCAGCGCGACATCGCGACCTATGTGGCTAAGAACAACACGGACAAGCCGATCACCGGCACTGCGACTTTCAACGTCGAGCCGTGGCAGGCAGGCGCGTACTTCAACAAAATCCAATGCTTTTGCTTTACCGAGCAGACCTTGCAGCCCGGCGAGGAAGTGACCATGCCGGTGCTCTATTTTATCGACCCGGCGATCCTCGAAGACGACACCATCGCCGATGTTGAGCAAATCACGCTTTCCTACACTTTTCACCGCGCGAAGGAGCCTGTAGAAACAGCTCCAGATCGCCAAAAATCATCATCAGACCAAGCATCCTAAGGGACGGGCCAAGAGGACAGGGACAATACCATGGCTGGCAATGTAAACCACGACTATCACATTCTGGAGCCCGATATCTGGCCGCTCGTCGGCTCGTTTTCGGCGTTGACTTTCACCAGCGGCATGGTGCTCAGCTTCTACCCTGAGCAATTTGGTGCGGCCTCCAACATTGTGATCTGGGCAGGTCTTGCCGGTCTTATCGCAACGTTCTTCTTCTGGTTCCGCAATGTCACCATGGAAGCGCAAGCAGGCGACCACACACCAGTGGTTCAACTGCATATGCGCTACGGCATGATCCTGTTTATCGCCTCTGAGGTGATGTTCTTTGTTGGGTGGTTCTGGAGCTTCTTCGACTTTGCGCTGTTCCCCGATCCGCTCGCATATGACGCAGCGGCAGGGACGACCACCGCGCTCAATACGCTGGTTGGCGGCACTGAGATGCCAAAGGGTGAATTCATCCCGCAAGGCATGGAAGTGCTCGATCCGTTCAGCCTCCCGCTTCTCAACACGCTTATCCTGCTATGCTCTGGCACCACGGTGACATGGGCGCACCACTCGCTGATCCACGGTGACCGCGAAGGTCTGAAGCAAGGTCTTTGGGCGACGATCGCCCTTGGCGCCCTGTTCAGCGGCGTCCAGGCGTATGAGTACGGCGTTGCCCCATTTGGCTTTGGCGGAAACACCTATTCCAGCGCCTTCTACATGGCGACCGGCTTCCACGGTTTCCACGTTTTGATCGGGACGATCTTCCTCGCAGTGTGCTTGTACCGCGCCTACATCGGCCACTTTACTTCGCGCCAGCACTTCGGCTTTGAAGCCGCTGCATGGTATTGGCACTTCGTCGACGTGGTGTGGCTGTTCCTCTTTATCGCCGTCTATGTATGGGGCGGTTGGGGCGCCCAATACCACTGATGAGTGGGCCCACCGGCCCTGAAAACACCAAAGGGCAGTCCGGTCTCTTCCGGGCTGCCCTTTTGGGTTTATGCCCCAAATGCAGCGAGCCAACCTTGTTCGAAGCGCCCGCTCGCGTGGCGATAGAGTGTTCGGGATGCGGGCTCGCTTTCGGCAAGTATGAGCGCGGCGGACGGGTGAGCGGATTGTTCACTGTGGTGATCGCAATCATACTTATCATGATCGCCGTCGCGATTGAGAGCGCTTTTCGCCCGCCCCTGTGGTTGCAGGCTGCCTTTTGGGCTCCGGTGACGGTGGGCGCGGTGATTTACAGCCTTCGTCTGTTTAAGACCGTGCTGCTTTATGCCGCTTTTGAAAATGCCAAGGACACATCCGAATGATCCGCCAATTGCCCGTTATTCCAACGATCCTTGTGGTCGCAGCAGCCGGTGTGATGGTGTGGCTGGGGTTCTGGCAGTTGGGTAGGGCCGAGGAGAAGGCAGAGCTGATTGAGCGGTACTCCCAAGCAGGCACCCAGTCGGCTGAATTTCCCGATGCCGGGACGGGTGAGGACGTGTGGTTTCGCCGCAGCTCGGTTGATTGCACCGAGATAGTCAGCCGCGATCCGGTGTCTGGAACCGCCGCAAACGGGGCAAAGGGCTGGGCCATGCGCGTTGTGTGCAAGGCCAAGAGCGAGGGCGATGATGCGGGCGTCATGGTTGATTTGGGCTTCACCCGCGACCTGAACGCGTTTGAATGGGAAGGCGGAATGGTCGAAGGCGTTATCGCTCCGGGGCCACGCCTTGTGGCCGATCCGCCGGTTGCTGACCTTTACCCGCTTGCAAAGCCCAATCCGGGTGATCTGCCCAACAACCACCTCGCTTATGCTGGCCAATGGTTCTTCTTCGCGCTGACGGCGCTGGTGATCTATTTCTTTGCGGTGCGTTCGAAGCTGAAGCGGCGGGATTAGGCCCACCCCCAACCCCTCCCGCAAGCGGGAGGGGAGCGAGACTTGCCGAACCGATAGGTGAGGCTTAGTCGCTAGCCGAGGTGGGCAAGGTGGTCGCTAGGCGCTTGCCCCAAGGCGCTGCCAGCGCTAACCGCACCTGCAATATGCAATACATATCCACCAGAGGCTCCGCGCCCCAAGACAAAAACATGGCGCTCGATTTTGAAGGCGCAACGCTCGCAGGGCTCGCCAGCGATGGCGGCTTGTACCTCCCTGCGCAGTGGCCGCGTTTCAGCGAAGACGACATTCGCGCCATGCGAGGGCTTCCCTATCCGGAGCTCGCCGCGCGGATTATGGCGCCCTTTGTCGCAGGCTCGCTGACCGATGATGAGCTGGGTCAGCTGTGCCAAGAGGTTTACGGCGATTTTGGTCATGCGGCGGTCACGCCTCTGGTGCAATTGAATGAACAGCACTGGCTGCTTGAACTCTTCCATGGGCCCACGCTGGCATTCAAAGATGTGGCGCTGCAAATGCTGGGCCGCTTGTTTGAGACGTTTCTTGAACGGCGCGGCGAGCACCTCACCATCGTTGGCGCGACCAGTGGTGACACAGGCTCTGCCGCAATCCGCGCGGTCGCAGGGCTTGAGCGAGTTGAGATTTTCATGCTCCACCCGCGCGGCAAAGTCTCCGACGTACAGCGCCGCCAGATGACCACCGTGCGCGCGCCCAATGTGCACAATCTCGCGATTGAGGGCAGCTTCGACGATGCACAGGCCCATGTGAAGGCGATGTTTGCTGATGCAAGCGTCACCAAAACGCTCAACCTTGGCGCGGTCAATTCGATCAACTGGGCGCGGTTGATGGCGCAGGTTGTGTACTATTTCTACGCCGGGCTCCAGCTGGGCGCACCGGACCGTGCAGCCGCCTACAGCGTACCGACGGGCAATTTCGGCGATATCTTCGCAGGCTATGTCGCAAGCAAAATGGGCCTTCCCATTGAGCAATTGATCGTCGCGACGAACGTCAACGACATCCTCCACCGCGCCCTGAAAGATGGCGATTACTCCACCGGCACCACCACGCCGACAATCACCCCGTCGATGGACATTCAGGTCAGCTCCAATTTCGAGCGGCTCCTGTTCGATGTGGGCGGGCGCGACGGTCACGCGATGGCAGAGCAAATGCGCGCCTTTGAAAAATCCAGGGCGATGCAGCTCACCAATAGCCAGCGCGAAGGAGCGTCTGCCCTGTTCACCAGCGGCCGCGCCGATCAGGAAGAGACAACCCGCGCTCTGCAATGGGCTTATCGCAATTGCGGGCAAGTGATCGACCCGCACACAGGCGTTGGCCTTCACGCAGCGCAAAACGCTGATATTGGAGCCGATGTTCCTATCGTCACGCTTGCGACCGCACACCCGGCGAAATTCCCTGACGCGGTTGAGCGTGCGACCGGCGTTCGCCCGGCATTGCCAGCCCGTGTCGGAGACCTCTTTGGCCGCGAGGAAGCGATGGTCGAAATCGGCGGCGACTATGAAGCGGCCCGCGACTTCGTCCTCTCCAACGCCAGCGCGTCTGCCTGATGGCTACCCTCATCCAGCAACCGCTGGTGATGGAATGCACTGGCTGGGACGCCTACAGGCTCCTCGACAGCGGGGCAGGGCGCAAGTTTGAGGCGTTTGGCCCATACGCCTTTATCCGCCCCGAACCCCAGGCCATGTGGCAACCACGCCTTCCCAACTGGGATGCGGCGGGCGAATTTGTGCCGGGCTCGGACGAGGATGGCGGGGGGCGCTGGAATTTGTCGCCCGAAGTTCCCGACGGATGGGAGCTCCAATGGAATGACGTGCGCTTTACCGCGCAGCCGACGCCGTTTCGCCACCTCCAATTCTTTCCTGATATGGCGCCCGTGTGGGATTGGATGCGCGACCAACTGGGCGCTCGCAAAGACGCAGAAACGCTCAATATGTTCGGATACACCGGGCTTGGTACCTTGGCGCTTTCCGACCACGGCCGCGTCACCCATGTGGATGCGTCCAAGAAATCCGTCGCACAGGCCCGCGAGAACGCCGCGCTTTCCGGGATGGAGGATCGCCCGATCCGTTGGCTGGTCGATGATGCGGCGAAATTCACCGCCCGCGAGGTCCGCAGAGAGCGCCGCTATGATGGCATCATCCTTGACCCCCCAAAATTCGGGCGCGGTCCAAAGCAGGAAACATGGCGCATTGAAGAGGGGCTTCCCGGCCTTATCGGCGATTGCGCAAAGCTGCTCGATGACAAAAGCGCCTTTCTCTTCCTCACCGTTTACGCAGTGCGTATGAGCAGCCTTGCGATTGCGGGTCTGCTCGAAGAAGCGCTCGCGCATCTTCCCGGCAAAATCGAGCACGGCGATCTGGCTGTGCGCGAAGAGGCCCTTCGACAGGCTCAGGATGATCGGAACGGACGGCTTTTGCCAACAGCGATCTTTGCACGGTGGAGCAATCCGGGATGATGTTGGTGTTACCGCTTGCGCCTTTTCTGATGTTCGAGACGCCGTTCATGGCGCAAAGCGATGCGCAGCCGATTGTTTTTCGTATCCCGTCCGAAGAACCCGGACCTCCACTTTCGAGCTTCGAAATCTGCTTTGATAAGGTTGAAAGGGTCCAGATCGGCACCTTGTATGGCTATGGCAATCTGAGCATGACAATCGTTTTGAATGACGTCGGAGCCAAGGAGCTTGCCGAGGCGACGATAGCGAATGCCGGAAAAAAGGCCGAGGTTGTGCAAGGCGATGACGTTATCGTCAGCCCAATTATCAATGAGCCTCTTCTGGCGGGTAGTTTTGAAATAAGCGGCCTTGAGACGATTGAACACGCTGAGCAATTGCGGCAAGCGCTGCTTGGCCGCTGTCCACCTGCGAAAGACGAAACCGAATGAACGATTCGCTCATCCTCGAAGTTGCCGACCTCGAAGTGAATGTCCTCACCGGCATTTATTCCGAGGAAACCGGCAAGCCCCAACCGCTTCGCATTACGGTGCAGGCGCGTTACGACATTGCGGACCGCTATGATCCCGATACGCCGCTGGATGCGTCCAAAAATTACATGGATTTGAAGCACGCCGCGTCCGAAGGCCTGCCCAAGGGTGTTCATTTCAAGCTGATCGAGGCAGTGGGCGACCACATTTGCGAAACGCTGTTTGTGCAGGATGCGCGCGTTCAGGCGGTGACGGTGAAGATCGTGAAGCTCGCCATTGCCGAAGCGGGTGAGAAGATCGGCATCACCCTCCACCGCGAACGGCCCGCTCAATAAACGATGACACTGGCGCAATATCACGTCTCTGATTTGCCCGAGGGACCGCTTCAGGCGAGCGCCGTGTTTTTCGCCGGGCATTTGGACGCGGTGAGAGAAGCTATGGGCAAAGGCGACCTTGTGATTGTTCTTCCGCCCGCTGGCCCCGACCACACAGATTGGCGCCAATCTCTGGCGCGCGATTTGGCCCGTGATGCAGCGCCCACCCGCGTCAATGTGATCGGGGCAGGGGATGAGACGCAATGCCGCGCGCTGATCGGCTATTTGGCAGGTGCAAAAGGCGTCACGGGGCATTACGCTCAGACCCATGACTGAGGTAGGCACCAGGCAGCGCGACATTCTGAAGCTCGCCAATGAAGGCGCGCCTCTGATCGATACTTTTGGCCGCGCGATCACCTATCTGCGGCTGTCTGTGACGGACCGCTGCGACCTTCGCTGCACCTATTGCATGCCAGAACGCATGACCTTCCTGCCCAAGCGCGAAGTGCTCTCGCTTGAGGAACTGTATGACCTTGCGACCGGCTTTATCGCGCGCGGAGTAACCAAGTTGCGTATCACCGGGGGCGAGCCCTTGGTGCGGCGCGATATTATTGACTTGTTCACGGCCCTTGGGCGGCATCTTGAGGGGGGCGGGCTGAAAGAGTTGACGCTTACCACCAATGCGACGCAATTGGCAGGCCATGCCCAAGGCCTATACAAAGCGGGCGTGCGGCGGGTGAATATCTCATTGGATACGCTCGACCGGGCGCGGTTTGCAGAGCTCACCCGGCGCGATGCTTTGCCTCAAGTGCTTGATGGGATCAGGGCGGCGAAGGACGCAGGGCTGCGCGTTAAACTGAACGCAGTGGCGCTCAAAGGCGTGAACGAGGACGAGCTTCCCGACCTTATCGCTTGGGCTCATGGGGAGGCTTGCGAGGTGACGCTGATCGAAGTCATGCCGCTGGGCGATGTGGAGGAGGAACGCCTCGACCAATATCTCCCGCTCAGCGATGTACGGGCACGCTTGGAGGAGCGGTGGACGCTCACCGACAACGGCGCCAATACCGGTGGCCCCGCGCGCTATGTCGATGTGGCAGAGACGGGCGGTCGCCTTGGTCTGATCACGCCGCACACCAACAATTTCTGCGATGGTTGCAACCGGTTGCGGGTGACGGCGACGGGTCAGCTTTACCCCTGCCTTGGCGGAGGAGAGCGCGTGGACCTGCGCGCCGCGCTTCGTTCCGATGATCCGCAAGGGCAATTGGCGGCGGCACTGGATAAGACCATGCTTATCAAGCCCGAACGCCACCATTTCCGCATGGATGAGCGCGGCGCAGCTCCCCATTTGCCGCGCCATATGTCGATGACGGGGGGCTAAGCGAAAATGGCAGTCACAATCCTGTTTCTGGGGCCGCTTGCCGATATGGCCGGAGCCGAGAGTAAAGACGTCGAAGCGCCGCTTGATTGGGCGGGGCTGCTGGAGGTGGTCGGCTCAGACGTAGCTGACCAACTCACCCAAGAGCGCGTTAACATCGCCTGCGATGGCCGCGTGCTTGCCGACAAGACCGCGCTCAACGCCAAGGACGGCGATGAGGTCGCCCTACTTCCGCCTGTGAGCGGGGGCTAGGCAGGTGTGAAGGACGTCCGCCTCCTCACCGAGCCATTCATCCCCGGCGCGTTTGTCGGCCCGTTCACACAGGCAAACCCCGGTCTTGGCGGGGTCTGCACATTCGTTGGCGAGGTACGGCCCAATAAAGACGGGCAAGGCGAGGGACAAGGCGAGGGCCAAGGCGAGGGCCAAGGCACCAAAGATGATTGGGGCGTTGAGGCGCTCGAACTCTCCCACTACGAACCGCTAACTCTGCCGGGAATGGAGGCCCTCGCTGATGAGGCTATCGCACGGTTTGACCTTATGGGCCTTCTCATGGTCCACCGGGTGGGCAAGCTGCGCGTGGGCGAGCCCATTGTGCTTGTATCGGCTGCTGCCCGTCACCGCCGAGGCGCAATTGATGCGGTCGATTTTTGCATGGACCATTTGAAAGCCGCTGCATGGTTCTGGAAACGCGAGAAACGCGCCGATGGCTGGCACTGGATTGAGCCGCGCGAGGATGACTATGCCGATCTGGCGCGTTGGGATAAGGGGCCCTGACCCTAAAAAACCGGGCTAGTTTGATCTGGGTCAAGGTACGCCTTTTCGCGCCCCGCTAATTCTCCTTTCAACAAAGGAGATCAGCAGTGAGCAAGCAAATCCAAACGCAAATCGAGCAAGGCAAGGCCCGCATCGTTGCAGCGCCCGCCGCTAAAAATGCGCCTGTCGTAGATCGCAGCTTTGGCCTTCCCAACAGGCTCTATCTCGTCACTGTTGGCGCTTACCTTGGCTTTATCGCGATTATGGCGATTGCCTTCATCAACCCGGTTCTGGTTATCCCGATGGTGATCTTTGCAGGCTTTATCATCGCAGCGTTCGGCGTGCCGGCCATCTTCACACAGCTCAAAGGCAATGACAGCAAGGCCATGACCTGGGGCGAATTTGAAAACAAAGGGATCATGACCAACACCGGCCCACTCGCACCGGCAGAAGCTGCGATTCAAGTGCTGGTTTTGCCAATTTTGCTAGTGTTCTGGGGGATTGCCGCAGTGACTATTGCCGCCATCGTGTCGTGAGCACACCTTTGGCGAAAGTCTAAGTGGCAGAATTTGGAGGCGAAATTGGGGGCGAAACTGATGGTGCAAGCCAAGCGGGATCGTTTTGCCCCAAGGGCGTCGGCGGGATCCTATCGGCCTGAAATATCCCTCAACAGCGCGGGGTCGGCAATGTCGATCCCGCGCTTTCCTTTGCGCGCAATCGCTCCCATTTCTTCAAGCTCGCCCAGCTTGCGGCTGACGGTTTCAATCGTCAGACCCAGCATATTGGCGATTTCCCCACGGGTGAGAGGAAGTTCAAAATGGCTCGCGATGTGGCATGAGGCATCGCTTGCGGCGCTCGCAAAATCGTGGAGCAGGGCGGCAAGCCGGGCTTCGGCTGTGGCGTGCGCGGTCAGTTCCAACAGGTTGCGGGTCGCAAGTAAGTCTTCTTGAGAGCGTTTCAGCAGGGCGCGCGCGAGAGCAGGGTAATCGTCGATTGCACGCTCGATATCCTTGCGCGCAAAAGTGCACAGCTGGCTTTCTGTCAAAGCGACCACATCGTGATGGGCAAAGGGGCTGAACAATTCACCGATAAACCCGGCCGGGTGCACCAGGCTCAAAATCTGCTCATTGCCTTCTGCATCGAAGGCACTGATCTTGAGCGCGCCTGAAACAAGCGTAGCGCACGCCGCTTCATCATCGCCCGCTGCAAACAGCATCTCACCGCGTTTGAGGACCCGCGTCCGGCCCGCTGCTGCCAAAGCGTCGCGTTCTTCCTCGCTCAAAACGGCGCAGGCTGCGGATTCTTTTACCGGGCAAGTGGCGCACATCTGGTTCATTGTTTCATGGCCTCATTAAGCGAATCGAGAGCGGCGTCTTGCTGCGTGATCATTCTCAGGACTGCGTTCTGGAAATCGCGAATTTCCCGTGTGCGTTCAAACCCGGTGGCCGCGTTCACTTCCAACAGGTCGAGGTCCGAGAGCGCAAGCGCGGTCTGTGATCGCAGCGAGGTTAGCGTCGCAAAGCCAACAAGCGCGCGCGCGCGCCTGTCGTTTTCCCGGCTAAGGCCCCGCGATGCAGAGACAAGAGCGCGAACCTCGGGTTGCATCGCTGTAAAGCGTGCATGGGCATCGCTTGCGCGTTTGAACGGCGCGTCGAGTGTTTCGGGGTTAATTGTCCCTGTGGCGGCGTTCTGGTCCGTTGGTGCGGGCTCGAAACTGCCCTGCACCCGCTCCGCATCGCGCACGGCAAGCGAAGGGTAACGCCCATCAGCCGAAGCGCATCCTGCAAGCGAGAACCCTATGAGGGTGGCCATACAAAAATGGGGACGGCAAAGAATTGCGAGAGTGTGTTTCATGATCCTGCCCGTGCTCTACCACGCACAAAGCGCTGCGCAAATACGCTGCAAACCTGCAATTTGTAGTATTTTCGATGAAAAGGAGCGTTGACTCAAACGCCCCGTTCCCTTACCGGCACGCTTCCTTCTGGCGCGGCTTTTCCGGCTGCGCTTTTCCAAACGCTGTGTTTGGGTGGTCCGGTGGGCGTGAAAGTTTCGCTCCTGATCGGACAGTTTAAAGAAACGAGAGTATTTAGCCATGTTCGCGATAGTGCGCACTGGCGGCAAGCAATATCGGGTTGCCGCTGGAGACAAAATTGCCGTTGAAAAGCTCGCCGGAGAAGCCGGTGACACCATCACTTTGGGCGACGTTCTGCTCGCTGGCGAAGGCGACACTGTTGCTGACGCAAGCAAAGTGACCGTTTCGGCAGAGATCATTGCTCAAGCCAAGAGCGAAAAGGTTGTCGTTTTCAAAAAGCGTCGCCGTCACAACTACCGCCGCAAGGCTGGTCACCGTCAGCAAATGACGCTTCTGCGCATCACTGATGTTGGCGCTGGCGCTAAGAAGGCTCCTGCCAAGAAAGCGGCTGCTCCTAAGAAGGACGCAGACACCGAAGCAAAAGCAGCGCCAGCCAAGAAGGCTCCGGCAAAGAAAGCAGCTCCAAAGGCAGCAGCTGAGAAAAAGCCAGCTGCGAAGAAAGCGCCCGCCAAAAAGGCACCGGCAAAAACAGCGGCTCCTAAGGCCGACAAGAAGTAAGGATCAGGACCGATGGCACATAAAAAAGCAGGTGGTTCATCACGTAACGGTCGCGACTCAGTTGGTCGCCGCCTTGGTGTGAAAAAGTTCGGTAGCGAGGCTGTCGTCGCCGGCAATATCCTCGTGCGTCAGCGCGGCACCAAATTCTATCCGGGCGAGAACGTGGGTATGGGCAAAGACCACACCCTATTTGCGCTCGAGCATGGCGTGGTCCGATTCCACACCGGTAAGCAAGCTCGCAAATACGTGTCTGTCGACGCCATTGCGGAAGCGGCTGAATAAGCGGACGGTTCAAAAAAAGGATCGTCCACCCGAAAGGGAACTGGGGCGGTCCTGGCCGATGAAACATTCGGCACTCTAGAGGGAGAAGGGCCACCCCGATTACGGGGAGCCCAACTCCCTCTTGTCGTTTCTCCCTCTCGAGTTTTTGGCGCACTTCACCGGATTTGGCTGGTCAGGTGCAAACAATCTGTCATCTAGGTCGCTTAGGGGCGACCTTGTCTGGCAAGAGAGGAAACGAACCCGTGTTCCATCGCAGCGAACGTTTATTGCTGAGACCGATTTGGCCCGAAGATTGGCAAGCCGTCTATGGCGGCATTGCGGATGAAGGTGTCGTACGCAATCTTGCCCGCGCGCCCTGGCCATATTCAAAGCAAGACGCGCGCGATTTTGCCTCGCGCGTACCTGCGCCCAACGAACCGCGTTTTCTGATCACGACGGCGTGCAATGGACATGTTGTGGGCTGTATTGGCCTTGATGCTCATGTCTCTGATTCTTCTGGCCGTGAATATCCCGGCGCGGTCGAGATCGGCTATTGGATCGCGCGCCAGCATTGGGGCAAAGGCTTTGCCACAGAGGCGGGCAGGGCTGTGCTCTCTATCGCTGAAGCACTTGGCTATCCGCGCGTTTACGGCTCGCACTTTCTCGACAATCCGGCGTCGGGCACGGTGCTTCGAAAGCTTGGTTTCGAGCCCACTGGCCGCGTGATTGAGCGCCATTCGTGTGGCCGGGGCGAGGCCGCGATGACAGCGGAATATGCGCTTGAGCTTGCAACTGCATCTGGCAATTCGGACAGTAAGGCCGCCTGATTAGAGCTCCCCTGTATGCTCCCCTGTATGCTCAACGCGCCACGCTGCGCCTTGAGCGTGCAGGGGAATTCCCCTAGATCGTTTGACGATGACTGGTCGCAAACGATTAAGCCCTGAAGAATCCCGCAAATCTGCCCTAGAGGCGGCGCGCGCTTTGTTGATCGAAACCGGACCGCAATCGGTGACGCTAAAGGCTGTGGCCTCGCGCATCGGGCGCACACACGCCAATTTGCTCCACCATTTCGGTTCGGCATCCGGTCTGCAAAAGGCGCTGGCCGAGCATTTGGCCAAGACAGTGTGCGAGACGATCATTGAGGCTGTCCGGGCAAGCCGCGCAGGCCTCGGATCGGCGCGCGAGGTGGTGGACCTCGCCTTTGATGCCTTCGACCGCGAAGGGGCGGGCGCGCTCACATCATGGATGCTGCTGACGGGCAATGAGGATGCGCTCAATCCGATTATCAGCACAATCCACGAGTTGGTCGACGAGATCGCGCCCGAAGAAGCTCAGCATCATGCGGACGACCCGTTGCATGTTCACAAGGACACGCTCAGCCTCGTGCTGCTGGCGCTGGGAGATGCGTTGATCGGGGCGGCTTTGGCAAAGTCTCTGGGCCTGCCGCGCGATGCGGCCCGCGACCGGGCGTCGGCCAATCTGGAGGCGTCAATGGCTGTCCATTACGGTGAGAAAGCTACTCGCTAATCCCGGCGGCTTGCCATTCGGGTAGGGTGGAGGGGTCAAGGTCGGCAACGCGCAAATGGTCAATCGCCAGGCCAAGCTCTGGATACGCGGCCTTGCGACGTTTCTCTTGTGAATGCTCCAACGGCACCACCACAAGCCGCCGGTTGACCTTCTGCCGCCAGTTCATGCGCGCGGTGTTTTCCTGACCAATATAACAGCCTTTTTCGAAGCTTACGCCCGATAGCTCGACCGCATTGGTTTCGAGCCACAGAATGTCGCCAAGCTCCGCGCTACCTTCGGGCACGCCCAGCGAGAGGCGGTGGGCAAGGTAAAGCTCGTCGGCCGTATCGGCATCGGCAACAGGTGAAATCCAGCGGTACCCCAATGCGGCGAGGCGCGGGTCAGGGGCTGCACCAGCGGCGGGTTCTGGCGACCAATGGACAAAGCGGCTCTCGTCGCGCTCAATCGCGATCTTGCGGCGCAGGCGATAAAGCGAGAGGCGTTTTGCCAAGTCATCGGCCACTGCGGCCTCGCAATCGATGAGGACATCATCACCATCAGCCCACACGAAAAAGTCGAACATGGCCTTGCCTTGCGCCGACAACAGCGCGGCGTAGACGGGCAGATCGCCGCTCACATCATTGGTGACGAGCCCCTGCAGGAAGGCGCGCACATCCTCGCCCGCTTCTTCGGCGTGCATCCGAATAAGCTTGCGTGATTTCAGCCAGGTGGCGCTCATAAATCCAGTTCCTTCGCAATCGCTTGGGCAAGGCTTTCACCCATATTGGGCCCTTGCTCAGGATAGAGATAGGGTTCGATAAGCTCGGCTTCCATGACCATCAGCTTTGCATCCTCCCCTTCGAGCATATCAATGCGCGCATAAAGCGGAGGCGCAAAGGGCAGAGCCTCGATGATCGCAGCGGCTTGAGCGATTTCTTGCGCGCTTGGTTCATGGGTGACCTCGCGGCCGCCATAAAGCGATTGGATGCGATAATCGCCGTCCTTGGGCAGCTTTTGCACGCAGTGGCTGAACACGCCGCCAAAGAACAGGAAGCTGAGTTCGCCCGACTGCGCAATGGCGGGAAGGAAGGGTTGCACCATGGCTTTGTGGGTGTAGCGCCAATCATCAGAGACTTGGCCCCGCTCCAGCATTTCCTGCCCTTCCGCGCCTGCGCCAATCTGGCGTTTGACCACCAGTTTATCGCAGCCAAATTGATCCATCGCCGCCGCTGCATCATCAGCGGTCAGCGCATCAAGCCAAAGCGTCGGGATCGTGCGGGCGCCCCTTTGCTCCAACTCGCCAAGATAGGTCTTGCGGATGTTCCAACGCGCGACTTCGGGTGAATTGCAAACCGTGATGCCGGTCTTCGCAAGCGCCTCAAGCTTTGTCAGAAACGCATCAACCTTGTCCCAGTAATTCCATGAAGAACCGATCATCACGAGGTCCACGTCTGCAAACGCCTCCATCGGCGCTTCCCAGTCGATGACCTTGAATGTCCAACCTCGTCTGGCAAAAGCGGGCGTAATCGCTTCGACCATAAGGTCGTGTTCAAACGCGTCTTCGCGCCGGTTTTGGGAGCCGGGAAGGGTGGTCTCGCAGGCGAGGAATCCGATAGTGGTCATGGATGAGCGCTTTAAGCGCGTGAATGAAAGGTGGAAAGCCCCCGCGCACCCCGTTATGCGCTTGACCTATGACTGACACTATCACGATCCGCCGCCCCGATGATTGGCACCTCCATTTCCGCGATGGAGACGTGATGCGCGGCGTTGTACCTTACACCGCTCGCCAATTTGGCCGGGCGATTGTGATGCCTAACCTCACCCCGCCTGTGACAACCGCGCAAATGGCAGCCGATTACCGCGACCGGATTGTGGCAGCTGTGCCCAAGGGCGTGGATTTTGAACCATTGATGGTTTGTTATCTCACCGATGACACCGACGCAGACGATCTGGTGCGCGGAGCCAAGGAGGGCGTTTTCACCGCCGCCAAACTCTACCCCGCCAATGCCACCACCAATTCAGCCCATGGCGTCACCGATGTGCGCAAGATTTACCCGGTGCTCCAGCGGATGAGCGATGAGGGCATCGTCTTTTGCATCCACGGCGAAGTGACCAGCCCCGACATTGATGTCTTCGACCGCGAGGCCGAATTTATCGAGCGGTATTTGCGCGATATCGTCGCCAATTTCCCCGATCTCAAGATTGTGTTTGAACACATCACCACCAGCGATGCGGTCGACTTTGTGCTCGAGTCCGGACCCAATGTGGGCGCGACAATCACCCCGCAGCATCTCCATATCAATCGCAATGCGATGCTGGTGGGCGGTATTCAGCCGCATAATTACTGCCTGCCTGTGGCCAAGCGCGAGACGCACCGATTGGCGCTTCGCAAGGCGGCGACATCGGGGAGCCCTAAGTTCTTCCTTGGCACCGATTCAGCGCCGCATTTCAAACACGACAAGGAAAGCTCATGCGGCTGTGCAGGGATTTTCGGCGCGCCTTATGCGCTCGAAAGCTATCTCACCGTGTTCGATGAAGAGGGCGCACTCGACAAGTTTGAAGGCTTCGCCTCGCTTCACGGTCCGGCCTTTTACGGCCTGCCGGTGCATGAAGAGACCGTAACCCTCGAACGCACGCAAGTGGACGTACCCGAAGAATTGGCTCTGGCTGGCTCTTCAATCGTCCCGTGGCACGGCGGCCAGACCATTGGCTGGAAATTTGTGGGCTAAGCTCGCGCCAGCCTTGCCTTGCGGGTCCGCCACAAGAGGTCCGCGACAAAGATCGCAATCGCTGTCCAGATGAGCAGGAAGCTGCCAAGCTGAACGGTGCGCAATTGCTGACCGAAGATGAAGAGCCCTTGCAAGAACACCAGTGTAGGCGCGAGAAACTGGATAAAGCCAAGCGTCGAATAGGGCATACGCCGCGCCGCAATCGCAAACAGCAGAAGCGGGACAGCCGTCACCACGCCAGAGATGACGAGCAGCCCGCTGACTTGCAAATCGCGGCCAAAAGCGGAGCCTTCAGGCGTAAAGCCGTACCAAAGGACAATGCCAACAGCGACGGGAACAAGTATCATCGTTTCAATCGTGAGGCCCGGCAAGGCGCCTACATCCAACTGTTTGCGCACAACGCCATAAAGGCCAAAGCTCATCGCAAGAGTAAGGCTGATCCATAGCGTGGTGATCGCGCCTGCTGACAAGATCGCCACGGCCAATGCGGCAATCGCGACGGCTAGCCACTGCAGTTTGCTGAGGCGCTCTCCCAACAAAAGCGTGCCCAAAAGCACGTTCAGAAGCGGGTTCAGATAATAGCCAAGGCTGGCGGCATAGACCTGATTTTGCATGATCGCCCAGGTGT
Organism: Erythrobacter longus; assembly: GCF_000715015.1. GTDB lineage: Bacteria > Pseudomonadota > Alphaproteobacteria > Sphingomonadales > Sphingomonadaceae > Erythrobacter > Erythrobacter longus. The sequence goes on along the minus strand of NZ_JMIW01000002.1, from coordinate 102,321 downwards.
AGACGAACCAATTGATCGCAATAAGGATCGCGCTCGCCAAAAGGGCAAGCATCATGCGCGGGGCGGCGAATGCGCGGGCAATTTCGCCAAACTGGCGGCGGAACGCGACGATGATAAGGCACAAGGGCAGCGTCCAGATGATCCGCCAGCCTACAAACTCGACCGGCGGCACGCTGGAAAAAAGCATGATGTAGACCGGTAAGATACCCCAGATCGTATAAGCGCCAAGCGCTGCGGGCAGGCCGGATGGCTGTTGCTGAGGGGGTGTGTTGTCGGACATGAGAGCTGCCCCCTAAGCGTGCAAAGGACCACGCGCAAGCGACAGTGTTTGCGCCCAAACTCGCGAAAGCTGCCGCTGGCGCTCGCCAAGATGAATGCGAGCTAACCATGTGCTCGCACTTCATTCAGCTTCGCCACCTTAAAGATGAACGCATATTGAGGCGCGCGCCTTGAATATTCCCCCGCGCTCCTCCCATTCTTGGGCCAATTCCACCACCGGCCCGGGCGCGGCAACCACCAGCCGTGGAAGGCGCCTTCATATCCTTTCGGGGTATGAGGGCGTTTTCACGTTCAGGCCGGAAACATGCCGTGCACAAAACAGGGTAAACTGCGCACTCAGGACAGATCTTCAGGATTATACTTAGCCAAAATTAACCATTTGGCTGGCAAAAGGGCAGGCATGACGAACCGCCCAATTCCCACCACATTCTTTAGTGGCTCCCTTTTGAACGGGCCATTTTTCTGCGCCGCACCGTTTCTGGCGCTTGGCGCTCTGACAGCTTGCGGAGAAACGCAGAACGGGATCGCGGGCGAACAGGCGTATTCGAACGCGGTTTTGGCGCAAGACCCCATTCTGGCGCGGGCGCTGAACGATCCGCTTATGACTGACCCTGACCTTGCCTCGCGCAATCAGGCCAATGCGGTGATCGCGTTTCACGACAGCCACCCGTTGCCTCCGATCGGGAAAAATGAAGAGGCAGCATCGCGGGCCCGTGAGGCGGCGCGTCTCCAGTTGCTGAGCGGTGGGCAGGTCGAAAATCTGCCTTTGCCGGTTGAAAGCGAGAACGCCGTATCGCTGGGCGCATTGTCCAATGCAGGCGACATCATCAAGGCGGTGGGAGGCCGCACGGATTGTATCAAGAGCATGGATGCAAGTCTGCTATGGTCGACGCAAATGCCTGAAACTTCTGCCGTAATGCCGCATGGAATGGTGCAACAGGCGGCGGGCGCTGACACCAATCGCTGCGTTGTGCGAGTGGTGCGGTATCACACCCCTGTGGGGGTTCAGGACGCGCTTGAATATCACTTTACCAAAGCATCGCGCGAAGGCTTTATCGTTGAACACATCAAATCGCCAGAAGCCCAGCTTCGCGGCGAATGGCGTGACGAAAGGCTGGAGGTGCATGGGCGCGAAGGGCCGCGCGGTTTGACCGAAGTGGATGTGATCCACTGGATCCGCTAAGCCATTTCAGTGCCGAGGTGCGAGAGCCTCAAAACCCAAACCTCTATTCCTTGACGCCAATCGCGATGCTGGCGCGTGGTTGCTCCATCTCGGTGCTGGCAACAGGATATGCGCAATAATCGGCGGCATAAAAGGCGGAAGGCCGGTGGTTTCCAGAAAGGCCAATTCCGCCAAAGGGTGCCGATGATGACGCGCCATTGGTGGGCCGGTTCCAATTGATGATGCCAGCGCGCGTGTTCGCCCAGAACCGGCCATAGTCATCAGGCGACCCCCCGATAAGCGACGCCGAAAGGCCAAAGCGCGTGTTGTTCGCCTCTGCGATACCAGCGTCCAGATCGGGCACGCGGATGACCTGAAGCAAAGGACCAAACAGTTCAATATCAGGCCGGTCCGGAACATTGGTCGTGTCGATTATGCCGGGTGTTACAAAGGGTTCGTCCGGTTTTATGCGACGCATTGGCAGCAATGGCTTACCCCCTTCCGTCATCAATGCAACGAAGCTGTCGGTGATGCCGTCGGCTGCGGCATTGTCGATCACTGGACCCATAAAGGGTTGAGGATCAGCAAACGGTTCGTCCACCAAAAGCTTGCGCGCAAGCGGCAAAAGTTCGGCCATCAGCTTGTCATACATGCTTTCGACGACAATCAACCGGCGCGCAGCGGTGCAGCGTTGGCCAGAGGTGGTAAACGCGCTTTGCAGGATGAGAGCGCAGGCGTCCTTGATCAGCGGTGTATTGGTCACAACAAGCGGGTTGTTGCCGCCCATTTCCAGCGCGACGATTTTGCCCGGATTGGCCGCAAGCTTGCGATTGATCGCAATCCCTGCCTGAGCAGAGCCTGTGAAAAGCACGCCATCAACGCCGGGGTGCGCAACGAGCGCCTTACCCTCGTCAGGTCCGCCGATCACGACCTGCACCACGTCTTCTGGCATCCCGCAGCGCTTCCAGCATTCAAGCAGGGCCATGGCGACCGCCGGGGTTTTTTCGGACGGTTTGAAGATCACCGTATTGCCCGCGATAAGCGCTGGAACCATGTGGCCGTTAGGCAGGTGGGCTGGGAAATTGTAAGGGCCAAGCACTGACATAACGCCGTGCGGTTTGTGCCTTAACGCCGAAGTGCCCTGCAGCGCGCTGTCGTGCCTGCTGCGCCCGGTGCGTTCGGCATAGGCTTGAACCGAGATATCGACTTTTGCGACCACCGCTTCGACTTCGGTGCGGGCCTCCCACATGGGTTTGCCGGTTTCATTGGCGATAAGGGTTGCGATTTTTTCTGCGTCTGTGCGCACTTCATTGGCAAAGCGGCGGGCAAGCTCGATCCGCTGACCTTGCGCTTTGGCCGCCCACGCAGGCCAGGCGCGGCGCGAGCGGCTGACGGCGTCGTCCACATCATCGATTTCACCACGCCAGATTTCCTCACCCGTTGCCGGAGCGTAGGATACCAGCTCTGTGTCTGCTTTAGCCATCGCTCTTCTTTGTCTTCGTATCTGTGAGCACAAATGTTTCGGGAAAAGTTTTTCGAATCATGTCGGTAACGCCAACATTGTGCAAGTAGTATGAATTTGGCGGTAAGGTTAACTCACCTGTTGTAAAATATGACCTTGCGCGAGTGGAGGGTTGCCGTGCGCCTCTCCCATCCGGCGAAGCGCTGTGACTTTGTTGTGGAGCGGTGCCCAATCATCATCACGGTCAATCGCGGCCCAGATATCCTCAACTTCTTCGATCAGCATGGTTTGGGGGGCATCATCGCTCCAATAATCGTGCGAGCTGTCGGTAAGCGAATAGGATTTTAGCAATTGCGCAAGTTCACCGGTAAGCGGGCTTTGCTGATCGCTTTTGATCCCATTGAGGATTTTGCGCGCTTCGAAGAAAAACGCATCGGGCTGTGCTTTATTGTCGCGCATGGTTTTCTCGCATAGCGAAACCATCTGCGCATCGTGTTCTGCCCCGCGCGGTTCAATACCAAGCCGCCAGCACCATCGCCGCGCGACCGCTTCCATGTAGAGCGGGCCAAACCGTTCCATCGCCGCGATCAGGGGCGCGCTTTCGGACATAAGGCGCAAGGCGATCGCCAATTGCCCGCAATTCCAGTGCAGCGCCTCAGGCTGCCGGCCAAAGGCGTATAGGCCGGAATGGTCGAAATAGGCAGCGGTAAAGCCCGGTTCCCATTCCGGCAGCCAGCGCCACGGGCCATAGTCAAAACTCTCGCCCGTTACATTCATATTGTCGGTGTTGAGCACGCCGTGGACGAACCCTGCGACCATATAGCTTGCGGCGAGGTCCGCGAGGCGTTCGACCACATTGTGGAGCAATATGACCGCCGGATTGTCGCGATCGGGCGCATCTTCTGGTGGTGGGGGACCGGGAAAATGCTCAAGGCAATAGGCCACAAGCGCCTCCATATGGTCGGCTTCCTCATGCGCCATCAGGCGTTGAAACGTGCCGATGCGGATGTGCGAATGCGACAATCGCACCATGACCGCTGAGCGCGTGGGCGAAGGCTCGTCATCGCGCCACAGATTCTCGCCCGTTTCGATGATCGAGAAAGTCTTCGATGTGTTGACGCCAAGGGCTTCGAGCATTTCGGTTGCCAATATCTCGCGCACGCCGCCTTTCAATGTCAGTCGCCCATCGCCCGCTCTTGAAAATGGCGTCGTGCCAGACCCCTTGGTGCCAAGGTCCAACAGGCGGCCATCGCCCCCGCGCATTTGTGCAAACAAAAACCCGCGCCCATCACCGATTTCCGGGTTGTAAACGCGAAACTGGTGGCCGTGATATTTGAGCGCGAGTGGGGAGGGCAGATTGCCTTTAAGCGGGGCAAACCGGCCAAAATGCTGCGCCCATTCCTCATCGCTTAACGTGTCCAGCCCCACGCTGGCCGCTGCCCGGTCATTGCGGAACCGGATTTTCGCCTCAGGGAAATCTGCCGCCTCGACCTTGGCTCCCAGCCAATCGGCAAGGGCATTGATTTTGGGGTCCGGGTGATAGATCGCTGCTTGCGGTTCGTCGCTCATGGGGTGATAGTGGGGGCGAACAAGGCGCGGCGCAAGCGCTGCTTAAACCACAGGAATTTGCAAAGCCTCCATGGCCACACCTTATCAAGACAAAAGCTGGACCAGCGCGGACGGGCTGACCCTATACTTTCGCGATTATGCGGGGCCTCAAGGCTATGATGGTCCTCCGGTGCTGTGTATGCACGGCCTTACCCGCAATTCGCGTGATTTTGCCGAATTGGCACAGCATATCGCCAAAACGCGGCGGGTGATCGTGCCCGAAATGCGCGGCCGGGGGCAAAGCGATTATGCACCCGACAGCTCTACCTATAACCCTGCGCAATATGTCGCCGATGTCGAACTTCTTCTGAAACAAGAGGGGATTGATCGGTTTATCTCCATCGGGACATCGATGGGCGGGTTGATGACGATGATGTTGGCCGCTGCAAAACCGGGGCGGCTTGTCGCGGTGGTGATGAACGATATCGGTCCCCAGATCGAAACCGCGGGCCTTGATCGGATCGGCGGATATGTCGGCCAGGGGCGCAGCTATCCCACATGGATCCACGCCGCGCGCTCAATGGCGTCTGTGCATGGGGAGGCGTTTCCCGGATACGACCTTGAAGCATGGATCGAAATGGCCAAGCGCACCATGGTGGTCAGCCAAAACGGGCGGGTCAGCTATGACTATGACATGGCCATCGCCGAACCGTTCAAACAGCCCGGTAACGCAGCGCCCGCCGATCTGTGGCCCGCGTTCGATGCGCTGAAAGGCGTGCCCATGGTGCTGGTGCGCGGGGCCTTGTCCGACCTTTTGTCGCCCCAAACCGTCGCCGAAATGGGCAAGCGCAACCCCGCCATGACGCAAGTGACTGTGCCAAATGTCGGCCATGCCCCGATGCTCAATGAGCCAGAAGCTTTGAGCGCTATCGAGGCGCTTTTGGCGACGGTGTGACGCGCCTTCCTCGATGACGCAATCGACCCGCCCGCCCAAAGTCCTGCACCTGCATTCGACCTTTGCCGCCGGTGGAAAGGAGCTACGCGCGGTAAGCTTGATGAACGCGTTTGGCGATGCGCTCCATCATACTGTTGTATCTGGGATGCCCCAGCAGATGGCGGCGCGCGGGGCGATTGATCCATCGCTCAAAGTGGATTTTCCCGTTGATTTTCCATCGCTTACCGGGCGGCTGGCTCCGGGAAGGCTCGCCGCTCTGGCTAAAGCGATGAAGCCGTTTGATCTCGTGCTCACCTACAATTGGGGCGCAATGGACGGCGTTCTGGCGCACCGGATATTTGCCAAAGCCATGGGGCTGCCCCCGCTTATCCATCATGAGGATGGCTTTAACGAAGACGAGGCGCATGGTCTTAAATCCAGCCGCAATTGGATGCGCCGGATTGCGCTGCGAACTGCGCGCAGCCTTGTCGTGCCCAGCAGCGTTCTGGAACAGATTGCCCTTCGCGTGTGGAAACAGCCCGCAGCCAAAGTGCACCGCATTGCCAATGGGATCGACACCCAAGCCTTTGCCAATGCGCCCGATCCCTCGTCCTTGCCCTCGTCCTTGCCCTCGTCCTTGCCCTCGTCCTTGCCCTCGTCCTTGCCCTCGTCCTTGCCCTTGCAAAAGCGGGAAGGGGAGCGCTGGGTCGGCACGCTTGCGGGCCTTCGCGCGGTCAAGGGGTTGCCGATGTTGGTGGAGGCTTTTGCGGGCCTTCCCGAAAACTGGCACCTTGTGATCCTTGGCGAAGGGCCGGAGCGGGGTGCCATTGAGGCGGCGGCACAGCGGTTTTCGATCAGCACCCGCGTGCATTTACCCGGCGCACACCCGAACCCTGCGCAGGTCATCGGCCTGTTCGATGTCTTCGCCCTTTCTTCGAAGAGCGAACAATTCCCGCTTAGCGTTGTCGAAGCCATGGCGGCAGGCCTGCCGGTCGCTGCGCCTGATGTGGGCGATGTGAAGGCAATGGTGTCAGACGCAAACCGCCCGTTCATTGTGCCCGCTGGCGGGGCTGAACCCTTGGGGCAGATATTGTCCGATTTTGCCAGTGACGATGGCCTGCGCCGTGAGCTGGGTAAACAAAACCGGGACAAGGCGCGCACCCATTTCGACGCGCAAACCATGACCCAGGCATACCGCGCGCTCTACTGGGGGGCGATGGAAGGGAAGTGATTGGCCCGCACGTCCTTCACCTGTCGTTCAATATGATTCACACAGATTGGCAAAGAATCCGGCGAAGCGCGTGCCCACCATTGCGCGTTAGCCGCGTGCGCCTTAAAGAGCCGCGCTAGAGAAAAACAACTGTAACGAGGAACATCCGCCCCGTGGCGCGTACTCCGACAAAATCCGATAATACCGAAAAGCCCGGCTCACCTGAAAACGGCGCATCGCGCGAGGACGAAATCCTTATGCGCGAAATTGATGAGGCTGTGCGTCAGGACGATACGGTCCAGTTCTTCCAGCAATACGGCGTTGCCCTTGGCGGCGCGGTTGCGCTCATCATTGTGGGCATGTTTGGATATTGGTGGTGGGACAGCACCAGCGAGGCCGGGCTTGAAACGCAGTCGGAAACCATCGTCAGCGCGCTCGACTCCGTCGAAGCGGGCGATTTCGCCGGCGCTGAAGAGAAAGTCGCAGGGCTTGTCGAAGATGGCTCAAGCGGGGCGCGCACCGTTGCCCGCTTCCTTCAGGCAGGCGCAGCCCTTGAACAAGGCGAAGACGCGCGCGCGGTCGAACTGTACGCCGCCGTCGTGGCCGATGCCGAGGCGCCTCAGGCCCTGCGCGACCTGGCGCTTATCCGCGAAATTTCGACCAATTTCGATGACCGCGATCCAGCCGACGTGATCGCGAAGCTCAAAGGCCTTGCTGTGCCGGGCAACGCCTATTTCGGGAGCGCTGGAGAATTGGTCGCGATTGCTCACCTTGAGGCGGGCAACCGCAAGGAAGCGGGCGCGCTCTTTTCCGCAATTGCTCAGGATGAGACCATTCCAGACACGCTGCGCAATCGTTCGCGCCAGATGGCAGGCCTTTTGGGCGTGGACGCGATTGATGATGTTGAAGAATTGCTCGAACAGCAAGGCGGCCCTGCGCCGAATTAAGCAGGGTAAAACCGGGCGGGGTTTGGGGAGCATCCCCCGCTTGGGTAAAGAGAATTGGGATTTTGGACGGGAATGAAGATGAAATACGCAAAAACCGGATTGAAGGGCGTTGTCATCGCCGGGGCTTTGGCCATGGTTTTGACCGGATGCGGCGGTAAAGACCGCACGACCCCCACGGTTGGCAACCGCACACCGATCCTGTCGCGGATCGAAAGCGGTGCTGCGGTTGACCCGGCGCTTGCCGGTGTTTCTGTCGTGCTTCCGCCTGCACAAGTGAACACCGAATGGGCGCAAGTCGGTGGCTCGGCCAGCAAGAGTTATGGCCACCTTGCGCTTGCTGCAAACCCGTCCAAGGTGTGGAGCCGTTCTATCGCCGGTTCAAGCAACGCACAGCGTTTGGCCGCAGCCCCGGTGACGGGCGCAGGCAAGCTTTTCACGATCGATACCGATGGGGCAGTGTACGCTTTCGACAAGAAGACAGGTGCCCAAGTCTGGCGGCTGGATGACGATGAGATGAGCGACGATATGCGTCCATCTGCGTTCGGCGGTGGGGTGAGCTTTGAAAGCGGCATCGTCTATGCCACCAATGGCGCGGGCGATGTGAAGGCGCTGAACGCGGAAAACGGCGAATTGATCTGGAAGGTTCACCCGGCAGGGCCACTTCGCGGTTCGCCAACGATTGCCTTTGGCCAGATTTATGTGATGACACAGGACAATCAGGTCATCGCTCTCAACGCTGCTGATGGTGAATTGTTGTGGAACGAGTCCGGTTCAACAACCCAATCGGGCGTCTTTGGCGTTGCGGCACCTGCCGCAGGGCAGGGCACGATTATCGCAGGATATTCCTCTGGCGAGCTTTCCGCATACCGGTATGAAAATGGCCGCACGCTTTGGGCCGATGCTTTGGCGCGGACCAACATCTCAACCAAGGTGAGCTCTGTCACGGATATTGACGCCGATCCGATCATCGATTCAGGCCGTGTTTATGCCCTTGGCCAAGGGGGCCGGATGGCCGCTTATGAACTGGTCACAGGTCAACGGATCTGGGAGCTTAACCTTGCGGGTATTTCCACCCCTGCGATTGCGGGCGAGTGGATTTTCACCCTCACCGATGACGCGCGCCTTCTTGCGATTGCGCGTTCAACCGGCCGGGTGCGCTGGATTACCCAGCTGCAAACCCACCGCAATGTTGAGAAAAAGAAAGACCCGATCTTCTGGACGGGGCCGGTTCTCGCAGGCGGTCACCTTTGGGTGGCAAGCTCGCGCGGCGAAGTTTGGAAGGTCAGTGCTGGCGAGGGCTCGGCGCAGCTTTTTACCGAGCTTGATTCATCGGTAAGCCTTGCCCCTGTGGTGTCTGACAACATGCTTTATATCCTGGACGATTCGGGCACGGTGCACGCTTGGCAGTAGCCGGACCGGATGCCAGCCGCGCCTCTGCGGCGGGCAGCCAGAGCGACCCAGAACGACCCAGAATGGCCGAAAATGATCGTGTGCGCAGCATATTAACCCTTTTGCCTTAAGCGCAGGAGGGTCATGACTACGGCCACCACAGCTAATGCGACCAACGCCGCGAATGCGGTCACGGATGCCCCGAAGACCTTGCCTAAGAGCGACGTGTCCTCGGGCGTGGGCTTTGCTGGCCTGCTTGGCCTGCTCGTGTGGATATTGTTTTGCCGAAGCTTCCCGCTAATCGCTGAGTCTTTAGGGATTGAGGGCGAATATGGCGTCCTTTCAGGGCCTTATGCCTCGCTCACCGCAATGGCGTTTACCGCAGGGCCGATGGCTGTGTGGTCGCTTTTGGTCGACAAAGTTCACAAGCGCAGCTCAACCGGCCTTGATTGGAGCCTTAAGCGCCCGATTGAGGAAACCATCGGTGTCTCATCGATCAAGATCATCGGTCTGTGGGCGACATGGGCCGTTCTGGCGGGGCTGTATATGCTGTGCCGGTGGTATTGGGGCGGGGATTACCTGTTTGCGATGGAGGTGCTGGGCGCTGCCATCTTGCCGCTGATCGTGCTTTGCGTTCCCTATGTCATCTGGCTTGACCGATATATGGTCGAACCCAAGGACGCGACCTGGCATTTTGGCGCGCTGATCGCGACCAATCCTGCGAGTGACGACCGTGCCCAGATCGACATCGAAGCGGTCAAGAAACACTGGCGTGCGTGGATTATCAAAGGCTTCTTTGGTGCCTTTATGATTTCGATCCTGCCCGGCGGGTTTGCGATCATTGTTGAGGCCGACCCACAGGCCATCTTCGCCAATCCGTTTGAAATCGGAATGTTCCTGATCACATTTCTGTTCGTGGTCGATGTGCAAATCGGGACCGTGGGTTACCTTTTTACACTGCGCCCGCTTGATGCTCACATCCGTTCTGGCAATCCGTTTGTAAGCGGCTGGCTGGCAGCGCTCCTTTGCTACCCGCCATTTGTGTGGGGCATTATCGGCAATAACAGCCAGATTTTGAGCTATGAGGGCGCAACGGCCGGTTGGGGCCATTGGTTAGCGGGACAACCGGGGCTTTTGTGGATTTGGGCAGTGTGGCTGGTATTCCTGACCGCGATTTATGCCTGGGCAACGGTAGTGTTTGGCATTCGCTTTTCCAACCTCACCTATCGCGGTGTTCTGACCAATGGGCCGTACCGCTACACCCGACACCCGGCGTATCTGTCAAAGAACCTGTTCTGGTGGTGTTCGGTCATGCCGTTTTTGGTGACCAATGGCTCTGCCACCGATATGATCCGCAATTGTTTCTTCCTCGCGATTGTGAACGCCATATATTACTGGCGCGCGCGCACGGAAGAGGCGCATTTGCTCGCCGAGGACCCCAAATACCGCCAGTATTATGAGTGGATGGAAGAAAACGGCGTCATCACCTCAAGGCTCGCTGCGTTAAAGCGTTGGCTGATGGGTGTGGTGCTGGGCAGGGGGGCAAAGCCCAGCCAGCCTCAAGCCCCCCTTGAAGGCGCTCAGGAACCGGCGGAATAAGCGGCCATTTTGCTTCAAACCTCGAAGGTGGGATTATTAGGTCCTGACCCTAAAAGTGGAACCCATCGTCCTTGGTTTCATAGCCTGTGAGCTCTCTGTCACTTACCGCAAGCGCTGAACATTGCGCGCGCCATTCTGCGATGTGAACAGTGCGCAAATGTGCCTCCAAAGCCTGCTTGTCGCGCCATTTTTCGATCACTCGAACAAGGCCGGGGTCAAACGCATCAAGCGCATAGGTGTATTCGATGCACCCTTCCTCTGCGCGGCTTCCGTTCATCATCGCCTCCATCACCGGGCGCATGACATCGACCATGCTGGGCGGGATACGAAAGCTTCCGATCACAACGATCATAATATCGCTCCTATGGCCTTACGAAAGGGGAGAGCCGCCATCGGCTTGAAATTTCTTGAGCTCGGTTATGGTTATATCGAGCCCGGCAAGAGCGTTTTGAAACGCAGCCATATGCGGCGTGCCAAAATGATAGGCGAGGGCGGCATCATCGACCCACTTTTCAACGATGACAAGCTTGGCTGCGTCAAGCACATCGACGCCATAGGAATAGGCGATACAGCCCTCTTCCTTGCGCGACGCCTCGATCATGGCGGTGAATGCGGCGCGCCCTTTGTCGAGCGCGCCATCACCCAATGTGGCCTGTGCCAACACGATTAGCATGAAATTGTCCCCCCTCGAAGTGCTGAGGCCAAACTGCTTATGCGTTGCCTCACGCGATACTATATCCAGCCATATCATCCATTTGGTAAAAGTCGCTGGTGAAAAATGTCTCGTGTCCGGTGTGCTCATTCATAAGCGCAGCATTGAAGTTACCATAAAGGTAGTCAAACTGCCCCCAGCGCGTCGTAGTGCGAAGGTTCATCAGCGCACCTGCCGTGTCGGTCTGAAAATTGAACACCCGGTAGTATGGGCCATAGAAGAAGAGCGCATGGCTTTTGTCTTTGGAGACGATCGCAGCGTCTATATTGCCGTCCATTCCGGCCCAGCCGTCCTTGCCGATTGTGCGGGGCCGGTCGATATCGACGCCTTCGCCGAATTTGTAGCGCCAATATTGATTGCCCTTGAAGAAATAGGCTTTCCCGTTCTTGGGGTGGAGGATGGCTGCGTCCAGATTGCTTGGAACTCCTGCCCAACCGTCCTGTCCGATCTTGGCATTTGCCTTGTCGACCTGGTGGATTGAATGATCATAGCGCCAATACCGGTCTCCTTTGAAAAAGTAGTCCTTGCCATTGGGATGATTAATCGCCGCATCGACATTGGCGGGTACGCCCGTCCATTGAAGCGCAGGCGTTGTGCCTGCCTTGGGCATACGGATGAAATCTGTGGGTTTTTGTCTGATGCGCTCGCGATAAGTCAGGAAATTCTCCACATTCTCCGGGCTTCGTACCGCGTTCAATGGATCGGCCGCCGCAAATGCAAGCGAACGAACCTCGCCGTAAACTTTGTTGCCAGAAGCATCTTTGAAGTCGGGAGCACCAAACGCACCGATTGCATGGCACAATTCGTGCGCGATGACCGATGCCTGGTAATATTTCTTGTCCAGCTTCAGCCGATGAGCATCGTCCTGATATTTCTTATTGAACCATTCGGGACACAGGTGAAATTTGCGCGGTCTTGAGATACCTCCACTTTGAAAGGCGGTGATACCCTCGTCGCACCGCCGCGCCCGCCGTCCTGTGGCCGGGCGGCAACGCACATTAAGCCCTTTGTCGATGCGTTGAATGATCTCGTTGAAACGCAATTCGATGCGTCGCAGCGCGCGGTCCGGGTCTTTTTCATACCAGCCGAACCAGATTGGAAAGCTGCGCCCTTCGCTGTTGAAATAGGCTTCCTTGACCTTATCCATTCCTTCGCCGACTGCCCCGCCTGCAAGGCGGATATCGCTGATTTCCTTGCTCGCGCTGACGCACATTTCGCGGCAGGTACAGATTGCCTCTTCTACGACGGCAACTGGATTGCCGACATCAATATGTGCGTCCGCCTGGCGGATGAGTTTGATTCTGTGGTTTGACATGGTTTCCCCCATTCATTGATATGACTGAGAGAGCGTCTGAACAGTTCTTGGAACAATCGATGTGCTGGCCAACACACCGTGAACAGAATTCATCGGTTGGGGGTGAAACTGAGGTGTAATTGACCTGTTCTAAAACGAATATCTGTAAACCTGGCTCACGTCCTCGTCCCATTCGCCGTAATAGGCATCGAGAAGGCGTTGTGCGGGGACTTTGCCGCTGGAGACAATTTCATCGAGCTCTTCGAGAAAGCCGGTTTCATTGTCGCCGCTGACGTTAAGACGGGCGCGGGCAGAGAGGCCCTTGCGCGCAATTTCGAGCACTTCGCGGCCCAGATCCTGCATTGTGCCGCCTCCGGGTAAGGGCGCTTGCAAGCCCAGTTTGGGCGCATCGTTGCGCAATTTCTCGCGCTCTTCCATCGACCAGCCTTTGACCCGGTCCCAAGCGGCATCCAATGCCCCTTGGTCGTAGAGCAGGCCCACCCAGAACGCAGGTAGCGCGCAGATCCGGCCCCAAGGCCCGCCATCAGCGCCGCGCATTTCAAGAAAGCTTTTGAGGCGCACTTCGGGAAAAGCGGTCGAGAGGTGATCCCACCAATCGCTCGCCGTTGGACGTTCACCGGGCAGGACGGACAGTTTGCCGTCCATAAAGTCGCGGAACGATAGGCCGGCCGCATCGATGTATTTCCCGTCGCGGAAAACGAAATACATCGGCACATCGAGCATATATTCAGCCCAGCGTTCATACCCGAAACCGTCTTCGAAGACGAAGGGGAGCATGCCGGTGCGGTGCGGATCGGTGTCTGACCAGATGTGGCTGCGGTAAGAGAGGTAGCCGTTGGGCTTGCCTTCGGTGAAAGGCGAATTGGCGAACAGCGCGGTGGCAAGCGGTTGGAGCGCGAGGCCTACACGGAATTTTTTCACCATGTCAGTCTCGGACGAATAGTCGAGATTGACCTGAATGGTGCAGGTTCTCAGCATCATGTCGAGGCCCAGATTGCCGACCTTGGGCATATGGTTCATCATGATCTTGTAGCGGCCCTTTGGCATCACGGGCAGCTCTTCGCGGGTCTTGTCGGGCCACATGCCAAGGCCAAGATATCCCACGCCGCATTTCTCGCCCACTTCCTTGACCTGTGCCAAGTGGCGCCCGGTTTCGTTGCAGGTCTCGTGCAACGTCTCCAGCGGCGCGCCGGAAAGTTCCAATTGCCCCGCAGGCTCAAGGCTGACCGCGCCGTCTTCGCCTTTGAGGGCTATGACATTTGCTTTTCCATCCGGTCCGATTTCCTCAATCGGTTCCCAGCCAAATTTGCGCAGTCCCATCAAAAGATCGCGAATGCCGCATGGCTCGTCATAGGACGGCGCACGCCTGTCGCCCCCTGCATCAAGCCGCTTGTAAACGAGCTTTTCGTGCTCTGTCCCAATGCGCCAGTCTGCTTTGGGCTTTTCGCCGCCGCGCATGGGGGCGGTTAGGTCATCCATGCCTTCGATGACGGGTTCGTCTTGGCTGGAAGCTTCGCGTGTGCTCATTGAGAGCTCCTTTGTTGGAGCGTCGCTTTAGAAAACGAAAGTGACATGGGGAAGGGTAAACTCGCTATTGCCGCGCCAAGTCATTCTTTGCGAGGCGAAACACCCGTGCCCCAATCGCCAGACGATGCCATCCAGACCGACAGCGCCGCAATGGCTGCGGTTTCTGCGCGAAGGATACGCGGCCCAAGGGTGATGGCGCGGGCTTGGGGGTGGCTGCGGATACTGGCGCGCTCTGCATCGTCAAACCCGCCCTCGGGTCCGATCAGGATCGCAGCGGGGCCGTCATGCGCGGCGAAGGTTTCAGCGGCAGGCTCTCCGCCTTCCTCATCGGCGAAGAACAGCACTCTGTCCTCGGGCCAGTCTTTAAGCAGCGCCTCCAGCTTCATCGGCTCCGCCAATTCGGGAAGCGCGGTGCGCGCGCATTGCTCGGCGGCCTCTGTTGCGACGGTGCGAGCGCGGGTTTCGTTGAGTTTGTCCGCAACGCATCTGTGGGTGATGACCGGCTGAATGCGTGCGACCCCCAATTCTGTTGCCTTTTCAAGCACAAGGTCGAAACGGTCTTTCTTGAGAAGCGCAGGACAAAGCCACAAGTCCGGCACTTCTTCGCGCGGGCGCAGGCGCTCTACAATGGTCACATCGACGCGGCGTTTTTCGACCTGCCCGACGCGGGCGGCCCATTCGCCGGTCTGGTCATCGCATAGGATCACGGTGTCGCCTGTCTTCACCCGCATGACTTTGCCAAGGTAGTGCGCCTGAGGCCCATCGAGCGCAAAAGTCCGGCCTGCGCCGAGCGTAAATTCGACGAACAAACGTGGTGCGCTCTTGGGCGGCCAGGCGGGTGTTGCAGGCATGGCTTTTCCCTAAGCGTTTGAGCGGCTAGGGGGAAGAGATGATAGCGCGCATTCGCAAGATTTGGATTGTTGTTGGGCTTCTGCGCCGGTTTGGAAAACAGACCAGAAGCGGGGGCAGCAAGGGCAAGAATAACAAGAGTTCAGGGGGCATCGTACGTCCGTGAACGACACGAACTCTCCCGACATTGTTCCAGACAGCGAGCATCGCGGCCTGATCGCGCGGCTCCCGCAATTGCCGCGTGACCTGGCGCAGCTTGCCCGGTTTGATCGCCCGATCGGGTGGTGGCTATTGTTCTGGCCCTGCGTTTTTGGCGTGTGGCTCGCCGGGGCCGGTCCGCAATTTGCGCTGCTCGGCTGGCTCTTGCTGGGCGCGATTGCGATGCGCGGGGCGGGGTGCGTTTACAACGATATCGTCGATGCGAAGCTTGATGCGAGTGTTGCGCGAACGGCTCTGCGTCCTGTTGCAAGCGGGCGTGTGTCCAAAAAGCTCGCTTGGGGCTGGCTGGTATTCCTGTGCCTCATCGGGCTTGTGGTGCTGCTCCAACTGCGCCTGACCGCGCAAGTGGTTGCACTGGCCAGCCTTGCTCTGGTCGCTGCCTATCCCTTTATGAAGCGCATCACCTGGTGGCCGCAAGCCTGGCTTGGCATGGTGTTCAATTGGGGGCTGCTGGTCGGTTGGACTGAGCTGCGCTTTGACAATTGGGACGCGCTGGCTGCGCTTTATGCGGGCTGCATTTGCTGGGTCATCGGTTACGACACCATCTACGCCCTGCAAGACCGCGAGGATGATGCGCTTGTCGGGATCAGGTCCAGCGCCCTTCGCATGGGTAAGAATGTGCACGCCGGAGTGGCTGCGTTTTATGCTGCGACCATTAGCTTTTGGGGGCTGGGCATCTGGCTTTATCGCCCTGATGTTTTCGCCCTCTTGGCGCTGTTGCCGGTCGCGGGGCACCTCCTGTGGCAAGTCTCTACGCTTGATCCAAATGATCCAGACAACCCGCTTGCACGGTTCCGCTCCAACCGCATGGCAGGCGCATTGATGGCGGCCGCGTGCTTTGTGGTTGGCAACGCGGGCGCTTGAAGGGGGGCGTAAGCGATGTGCAACCTCTACCGTATGACCAAAACCGTCGATGAAATCGCAGGGCTCTTCGATGCAGTAGATGCCGTCAAAGGCGCGAACTTTGGCGAAGAGGTTTACCCCGGCTATCCCGGATTGGTCGTCGCGGCGAATGCCGAAGGGGCATATCAGGTGGGCACCATGAGCTGGGGCTTCCCCCTCGTGATGAAAGGCAAGAACGGCCAGCCTTTGAAGCCCAAACCCGTCAACAATGCGAGGCAAGACAAGCTCGATGGCTTCTTCTGGCGCGCCTCGTTTGAGCGGCGGCGGTGCCTGATCCCGCTTACCGCATGGGCAGAGGCGCAAGGGGCAAAGGGGGCAAAGACCCGCACCTGGCTGTCACTGCCCGATGCCGAAACCTTTGCCGCTGCTGGTGTTTGGCGCAAAAGCGAGGAGTTCGGCACCTGCTACTCCATGGTCATGACCGACAGCGCTGGCTCAGATGTTGAGAGCGTCCACCGCCGCATGCCCGTCATCCTTGCGCCCGATGATTATGGCCTGTGGATGTCGGGCGCACCTGACGAGGCGAAGAGCCTTTGCAAGCCATGGGACGCGGCCATCACGATTGATGCGACCGACCAGCCCTGGGTTGGCGGGGGGACGCGTCGCTGAGGTTTAGCGCGCTTTTTTGGTTGGTCAGGGAATAGAGGCTCGCGCGGCATAATCTCGTTCATGACGCGTCTCCCGCATAGCTGACGACTTCAAATTCGATCCCGTCCCAGTCGAAGAAATAGAACCGCTTACCCGGCTCATAATCGTCATGACCAAATGGCTTGAGCCCCGCGCTTGTGACCACCTTTTCGGCTGCATCCAGATCATCGACCAGCAGACCCACATGGTTCAGCGGCTGCCCTTTTGAATAGCGTCTCCCCTCATCCGCCCGCACCTCTTCATTGGTATAGAGCGCCAGATAGGTCGCTCCATTTCGCGGCTCTCCCACATGGATCGTGTCGCCGCCCAATTGCGATTTTCCGCGCCAGCGTTCCTCCCAACCCAGCATTTCCTGGAAAAGTTTCGCGCTTCGCTCCGGGTTGGTGACTGTCAGGTTTGCGTGCTCAATTCGTCCTAAAGCCATTGGTTTTACTCCTTTATTCAGGCACAGTGACCCGTGTTCGAATCACTAAGTAGGACTACTGTGCAAGCTCAACCTAAGTTGAGGTCAAGCTTTGAATGCGCTATCGAGGGTTATGGCCAAAACACCCCCGACACCCCCGACACGCTCGCCTTCGCATCGCCCGCTGTCTCATAAGGACCTCATCCCCATCGGAGAAATCTCTCGCCGCACAGGGCAAAGCGTCTCTGCGATCCGCTTTTACGAGGATAAAGGGCTGCTTGAGCCGATCCGCACAGGCGGCAATCAGCGGCGTTTTTTGCGGTCCGATATACGCCGGGTGAGCTTTATTCTGATTGCGCAAAAACTGGGGTTGAGCCTTGCCCAGATACAGTGGGTCATGCGCGATCTGCCCCATGGCCGTACGCCCACAGCCAAGGATTGGCGCCGGATCAGCAAAGCCGTTCGTGCTTCAATCGATGCGCGTATCGCCGCGCTTGAACGCACCCGCGACAGGCTTGATGGATGTATCGGCTGCGGCTGCCTTAGCCTGGAAAAATGCGCGATTTATAATCCGGAGGATAAGCTTGGCGCAGACGGGCCGGGGCCAAGGCAAGTTCTTTCAGAGGCTTTAGAAGCGGGGCTGGCAGTGAGCGAATAGCCTTACGCGCCAGGACCAAGCGCCGGATCAAGGTCGCGTGGCCGTTTGAAATGAACCAGCTTGCCGGTGAACTTTCTAAGATCAGCCCAGCTGTCGATATTGCATTCAAGAATGGCAAATGACCCGGTCGGAAATTTGATGATAAGCTCTTTGAACAAATCGTTTTCCTGCGCCGGCGAAACCAGCTCAAGGATCGTTTCATAAAGCCCCGGATTGTGACCCGAAATCAGGACCGCGTCTGCGTCGCCCCCATGCTCGTGCACAACCTCAAAGATCGTATCGGGACTGGCCAGATACAGCCGGTCATCAAAGGTTACTCCCATTTCAGGAAGGCCGACTTCGAAGGTGGCTTTTACGCGCTGTGCGGGGCTGGCGATGACTTTGTCCCAGACTTGCCCGTCTTCGCGGATATGGTCGCCCATCACGACCGCGCCTTTTTGCCCGCGCTCGTTCAAACCGCGGTCAAAATCGCGGCTGGCCCCGTCGCTCCAATCGGATTTTGCGTGGCGCAGGATTCCCAATAATTTGGCCAAGTGGCAGTCCCCAAAGCATGTCGGCGAAGTGATTGTGCTCCCATGCCATGACTTGAAAGCAAATGGAATGCGGCAGTCTCACACTTTGCGCCCATCGGTGTTTGGCCGCTGGGGAAGGGCGTTGTCGTGGAGACTGCCGCGTGCAAGGTCCGGGCACGAGGAGTACCCCGAACCTGCAAAGCCAATTTCAAAGTAAGTGGGTGGCGGTCAGATAAAGCCGGGATCGACCGCGATCAGCCAGCCGTGCACCGTGGTCGCCGCGGCAAGCATCGCCGCGAGGATAATGCTGATATTTTCAGCCTTGGCCCGCGAGAATTGTGGGAAACGCTTGCCGCCAAAAAGGGGCTTTGCGTGTCTGCGAAATTCCTCGGCGTAGCGCGGGTGCTCTGTGCCCATCATCCGGTCCCAGAATGTGAAGTAGAACCCGTAATTATGGCCCGACGAATGGTGCAGATCATGGTGCGTGGTGGTGCTGATCCAGCTGGTCCAGCGGTTGTCCACCCAGCCAGCCGGGAACAGCTCGCTGCCAGCATGGGCCATCACATTGCGGATAATCATGTGCCACAGGAAAAACAGCAGCGCCAACCCTGCATATTGCAGCCCCAGAAGGCTGGTGATGACGAGGAAGACCGGCATGAATGCGGCCTCCACCACGGCTTCTACTGTCGCGAAACTATAAGCCGTCCACGGCGTGGGCGTGCGCGATTTGTGGTGGTGAAGGTGGGCAATCTTGAACAGCGCCTTGGTGTGCATGGCGCGGTGAATCCAATAGAAATAGGCATCGTGAACCAAGACGATCAAGGCAAATTGCCACGCCACGGTAAGCACCGGGGCGCTGTCGAGCTTTACCTCAATCACGCCGATTTCGCGGCCAACAAGCGTCGCCAATGTGACAAAGGCAAACACGATAACCGTGCGAAACGATGAGAGCACTTCGCGGATGTAATCGCGGCGAGATGCCTTGCGCTTTGTTTGAATTCGCCGCGCGTCCGACCAGCTTCGAAAGACCAGCAGGAACACTGTGAGCGCCCCTGCCGCGATCAGATAGCGCCCAAGATCAAAATACAGCACATTTGCAAAATGCTGCCCTACCTGCGCGATCGCATAGTCGAGCGAGCCGGTGTCAAGCGAGGCGGTGTCAAGCGAGGCGGTGTCTTGAATGGCATCGGCAGGCGTCATGTCGTGGGCTCCATCAAATTGGTGTGCCCTTGGTGTGGACCGGTTTGTCGCCAGCGTCTTAGCAACTTTGCAAAATGCCGTTCATTTTCAAAATTGAGCCGCTCTTTTCAGTTTTGATCAGCTGCAATCGCTTCTGGCTCAAGCGGCTCTTCAACAAAGGCTCGCCTGCGATATTCGCTTGGCGTTGAACCGGTTAGCTCGCGAAAGGCGCGGTTGAAGGGGGGCAGCGAATTGTAACCCAAATCCATCGCGATAGTGAGGACTGGCAAATCGACATGCTCGCTTGAGGACAGCATCCGCTGCGCCTCTGCAATCCTGTAACGGTTCAGAAATGCGCTAAAATTGCGGTGCCCAAGGCGGCTGTTGATGAGCGCGCGCAGGCGATGGGCGGGGGTGTCAAGTTGATCGGCGAGTGCCGCAATCGTCAGGCCGGGGGCTGTGTAAGCGCCGTCCTCCATCGCAGTGGTCAACTTGTCATGGAGCACTTTTTCAGAAGGCGACAAATCCAGATCAGGGATCAGCTCCTTGTCCGGATTGGCGGGCTCTTCTTCTCCTTGTGCCGGCAAGAGATCGCGGTTGGTGCGGAACAAGGTGATGCTTGCAAACAGCATTATAACGAGAATTACAAAGGAGTTTACGACCGAAACAACCGGCTGTCGGCTGTCGACGATAGATATCAGCTCAAGCATCTCGATCATCAAGATCTGCCCTGCCTGCAAGGCCACCAGCAAAGGCAACCAGAGGCGCACCATGCGGCGTTCCTCAATCAGGTCGTCATCGCGCTCGAATATGCCGACCCGCACAAGGTCCGCGACAAGCAACAGGGCGACCGTGTGCAGGACGAGAAAGCCTGTGACACCTGCGATGGGGACGAAATTTGACAAGAACCACCCAAGCACCATCAAGGCGGCTGCAACCAGGATGATCCGACGCTCAGGTTCGCGCTCAAACAGTCGGCGGCCAAACAGCCAAATCCAGAACGGCGTGGAAAGCGCGATAAAATCAACCCATGGGCTCATGGGTCCGCGAGTGGTCATAAGCGAACTGTTAAGCATATAGCCAACCGACCCCACAAGCATCCCGATCAATGGCACACGGATCGCAAGGCGCACTTCGCTGGCAACCACCATCGCAATCAGCGTCAAACCGCTGCCGATAGAAATCAGCCGGATGAGGTAGTCCCACTGTTCGATCATTTGCCCCGCCTCGTCATGCGAATGTATCTGGCAATTGATCGTCCAACATACCAGCAGTTTGATCGGCTTTTGGTGGGTCTTCGCCGATGAAGCCGCTTTTGACCCGCTCTAGCGCTTCGTCCAATGTCACCCGGCGCACCATGGTCCCTTCGGGGAAAGCGGAGAGCAGGCGGGAGGGGAAAGCGGAGGAGAGCACAACGAAATGGCCTGCGTCATCCTTATTACGGATCAGGCGGCCAAAGGCTTGGGCAAGCTTTGCGCGGATGATGCGATCGTCATGCTTGCTGCCGCCGCCCGCCGCGCGGCGTGCCTTGTGGAGGATATCGGGGCGGGGCCATGGAACCGCTTCCAGCACCACGCAGCGCAAGCTTCGTCCGGGCACATCCACCCCGTCGCGCAGCGCATCGGTGCCAAGCAGGCTGGCTTTTGGATCATCGCGGAAAATATCCACCAAAGTGCCCGTATCGATGGGGTCCACGTGCTGCGCGTATATCGGCAGACCTTCGCGCGCCAGACGGTCGGCAATCCGGCCATGGACCGCGCGCATCCGGCGGATGGCCGTGAACAGGCCAAGGACGCCGCCCTCGCTTGCCTCGATCAGGCGCGCGTATGCGCCCGCCAAGCCCGGCAGGTCGCCTTTCTTCACGTCGGTAACGATAAGGACCTCGGCGCGGGTTGCATAATCGAACGGGCTGCTCGCCTGGGTGAGCAGCGGCTGGCTTTCGATATGTGCCGCGCCTGATCTTGCGATTGCACTTTCCCAAGGATCGCCCGCCTCGCTGTCGATGCGGTCAGTAAGCGTTGCACTGGTCAGCATCACGCCGTGTGCAGGCTCCAGTACGACCTTGGCAAAGGGCTTCATCGGGTCGAGCCAGCGGCGGTGGATCGCCACATCAAATTCCCGCGCGTCGGACCGGTCCACCGCAAGCCAATCGACAAATTCGGGGTCAGCAGGTCCACCAAGGCGCACCAGAAGCGATTCCCATGCAGCCAATAGATCAACCCGCCACGCAAGCGAGAACCGCGCCCCTTCGATCCGCGCTCTGCCTTGTCCATCAAGCCAATCGGGCGGGTCCGCCATAATCGCCTCAAGCCGCGCGCCCAATTTCATCAGGGGTGTGCGAGTACTGGCAAGCGCATCTGCCGCCAAATTTACCGCCTCGATCACTTCGCCCGGCAAGCCCGAAGCTTCTGTTTCGATACCATATCCTGCCTCCTGTCCCGTTTCATCGCGGGCATAGGTCACGGTGCGCACCGCCGACAGAAGCGTTTCGATGGGGCCGGACGGTTCGTTTTCGTTGAGGCGCTGGAGCCAGCCTTCACCGGGCAGGGCGCTCGCGTTTTCACAAGCCAGATCAATCGCCTCGCCGCCTTCCTCGTCATAGGAAGCGATATCGGCAAGCCGGGCCGAAAGCCCGCGCCTGCGTCCGCGGTTCTTGCGTTCTGGCCCGAGGATCCAGCGCCTGAGTTCAATCGCTTCCTGGCCCGAAATGGTCGCGGCGAATGTGGAGTCCGCCGCCTCGAACACATGGTGTCCCTCATCGAAAATCACGCGGGTGGGGCGTTGTGCATGATCGCGGCCGCGCGCTGCATTGACCATCACCAGAGCGTGGTTGGCAATCACCAGATCGGCTTGCGCGCTGTCTCTGGCCGCGCGTTCGATAAAGCACTTTCGATAATGCGGGCAGCCTGCATAAATGCACTCACCGCGTTGGTCGGTAAGCGCGGCAATCCCGCGTTTGCGGAACAGCGTGCCGAGCCATCCGGGCAGGTCGCCACCGATCATATCGCCGTCGCGGGTAAAGCTCGCCCAGCGCGCGACAAGCTGCGCCAGGATCGCGGGACGCCCTGCAAAACCGCCTTGGAGAGCGTCTTCGAGGTTTAGCAGGCACAGGTAATTCTCGCGCCCCTTTCGCACCACCACGGGCGGGGTGCCATCGGGTCGCTTCACTGGCCAGGCCCGCCTCGATTCCGCGCGCAATTGCCGCTGCAAATTCTTGGTAAAGGTCGACACCCAGACCGTCCCGCCCGACTGCGCCGCCCACAGCGAGGAGGGCGCAAGATAGCCAAGCGTCTTGCCAATCCCCGTGCCCGCCTGCGCCAGCGCAACATGCGGCAATTCGCGTTTGTCGCGCGGGGCAAATATCTTCGCCACATCGCCCGCGTAATTGCGCTGTCCCTCGCGTTTTTCTGACCCCTCTCCGGTCAGCTCATCCAGCTTTGCCAGCACATCAGCCGGGACCAGTTCCACCTGCCGGGGCGGGCCGCGTTCTCCCGCTTCTTCCCATTCGGGCAGGGCCGAGAACAGCCATTTTTCCGCCTTTTCGGGCCGCGTGATATGCGGCTTTAGCACCTGCGCCCATGGCCAGCGCAGCCGCTCTAACGACTGGAGCGAAGACCACGCGCCCGCCCGCTCAAACCACTCCGGGTCCTCGCACGCCTCTGCCAAAACGCCCGCTGCGGTTTGCAGAAATTCGGGCACATCCTGATCGCTTGCCGGTTCGTCGAGCCCTAGCGCCGAGGCAAGCCCGCGCGGTGTCGGCACACAGAAACGCGCCGGATGCACAAAGGCAAAAAGCTCCAACAGGTCGAGTCCTGATAAATCCGGATACCCCAACCGATTGGCCACCAAGGGCGCATTGAGCAAAAGCACCGGCGTATCGGCCGCCGCCATAATCGCATCCCCCTTGGACGCGGCCTCGGTCGATCCATTGGACGCACGCAGCCAATTGCCAGAATGGCTGGCATGAAGCGCGGGAAGGGGAAGGGGGTTCGCTTTTGACACCTTGCCGATTTGATGGAGATGCTTGGCGGCGATGTAAACGGCGATGGACAAGACTTCTGTGGTTTTACCAAGAGGGCGCGCACAAAAGAGGGACGACCCGGCATCTTAGTCACGTAAAGGAATGCCGAGCCGCCCCTCCCTTGCGACCCTGCGGGTGAACGCCCAATCACGCGAACGGACGCATCGTGGAGACCCGCAGTGAATCCAGCTTCGACGTAGCCGCCCGAAAGGTTACACTTTCGCGCCTGCACAAAATCGCTTCACACGCGCGCGCCATGCCGATATGCGCCGACCTTATGACTGACACCGCACTGATCGAAGCCGCCCGTTCTTCCAAAGCCTGGCCTTTTCAGGAGGCCCAGCGCCTGCACAAGCGCCTGCATGGGAAGGGCGGTAACGGAAAACCAAACGGTGAGCCGGTGTTGTTTGAGACGGGTTACGGCCCATCAGGCCTGCCGCATATCGGCACGTTCCAAGAGGTCCTTCGCACCACCTTCGTGCGCCGCGCTTATGAGGCGCTGACAGGTGAGGCGACGCGTCTGGTCGCGTTCAGCGATGATATGGACGGGCTTCGCAAAGTGCCCGAAAACCTGCCCAATCAGGCGATGTTGACCGAGCATCTTGGAAAGCCGCTTAGCCGCATTCCTGATCCGTTTGAAAAGTTTGAAAGTTTTGCCGCGCATAACAATGCGATGCTGCGCGAATTTCTCGACCGGTTCGGGTTTGAATATGAATTTATCGCCAGCTCCAGCCGGTATAACACAGGCGCGTTCGATGATGCGTTGAAAAATGTCCTGCGCAACAATCAGGCGATCCTCGACATTATGCTCCCCACCTTGCGGGCAGAGCGCGCGGCGACCTATTCGCCGATCATGCCGATCTCGCCCAAGTCGGGCGTTGTGCTGCAAGTGCCGGTTGAAGTCGTGGATGCCGACGCTGGCACCATCCGCTTCACCGATGAAGACGGCGAGGTGATCGAGCAAAGCGCGCTTGGCGGTCAGTCCAAGCTCCAATGGAAGGTCGACTTCGCCATGCGCTGGGTCGCTCTGGGCGTTGATTATGAGATGTACGGCAAGGATTTGACCGACACTGGCGTGCAATCTGGCAAGATTGCGCGTGTCCTTGGCGGGAACAAGCCTGAGGGGCTCATCTATGAGCTGTTCCTCGATGAAAAGGGTGAGAAAATCTCCAAGTCGAAAGGCAATGGCCTGACGATTGAGCAATGGCTGGAGTACGGGACCGAAGAGAGCCTTGGCTTCTACATCTTCCCCAATCCCAAAAGCGCAAAGCAGCTGCACACTGGTGTCATCCCGCGCGCGGTTGATGACTACTGGCAATTCCGGGAGCGTCTGGCCGAACAACCGCTCGACAAGCAATTGGGCAATCCTGTTTGGCACTTGCTGCGCGCCAACCACTCGCTTGCGGGCGCTGAGGCACCCGGCGCTGGGGACACGGTTCCGGTGAGCTTTGGCCTGCTGTTGAACTTGGCGAGCGTGCTGGGTGCGGAGGCGACGGCGGAAAACCTGTCGAATTATGTCGCGAGTTATCTCGGTGAGACAGAGAAGAACGCTGATCTCGACCGGATGATCACAGCAGCGGTTGCCTACACCCGCGACTTTATCGTGCCCACGCTGAAAAAGCGCGCTCCCCAAGGCGGTGAGGTGGATGCCTTGCGCGAGCTGGATGCGAAACTGGCCGAAGCCGCAGCGGATGCGGACGCGGAAACCTTGCAGACCATGGTCTATGAAATCGGCAAGAACGAGGCCTATGGCTTTGAAAACCTGCGCGATTGGTTCAAGACGCTCTACGAAACGCTGCTCGGATCAGAGCAGGGGCCGCGCATGGGCAGCTTTATCGCGTTGTACGGTGTGGAGCCGACCCGCAAATTGATCGAGGAAGCATTGGCGAAGGCGTAGGCGACTTTCGCCCGGTTACTTCCATTTGCGTGTGCGATACCATTTGGTGATGATGTATTTAGTGCCTTTCAACACGGGCGTGCCTGCGTGAATGGTGGATTCATTGGGCCGCCCATCGGGTAGCGCATTGTTCCAGATGAGCAGCACGCCGGTCTTGGGTTCAATCTTGATGCCAAGCTCGGTGAAATGCGTCTCGCCGCCATTATCGACCTCATTCAGGAAAACCATCGTTGTCCAACTGCGCTGACCGCCGCGTTTGCGTTCGCCCTTCCAATAGTTTTCGCTGGTGTAAAACCAGTCATTGTGCGGCTTGAACTCTTGCCCCTCCATATAGCGCTGGCCTTGGATGGCCTCGCCCACGATTGCTTTGACCCCAAGCAGGTTGTCGATGCGCTGGCTGATCTCTTTCACAACGCTGTTATGGGGGTTGAGGTCGCCCGAATAAGAGGTGCGAAAGCCGCTGTCATAGCCGATCTCGTGCAAGGATGAGGGGCGGGCGGTCTCATCGACCATCAGGCAAAGGCGCTGACATTCTTCCGGGGTCAAAAAGTCGCCGACTGCGAACAATTCGACCTTGTCGGTTTCGATCTTATAAACCCGAGGGTCAGCGGCCAATCGCTCGCGCACTTGTTTGCCCATGCGCCTCAGCGCGTCCTGGTCAGGAATGTTTTGTGTCGTCGCCATACCACCGGATGATTAGCACCGGGGATGAAGCAAAGAAAACCCCCGAAGAATTGGCTCCTTCGGGGGTTCTCCATCCACTTGCACCCGACTTAACTCAGGTCTTGGCTTCCGGTCATCACCAGAAGAAATCGTGGATCACATCGACCACTTCGCCGGTGTAAACATCGACCAGAACCACATCGTCATAATACCGGACCCAGCGATAGGGGCCATAGACGGGCGGAAGGCGATAGGCGAACGGGTCGTTGATCC
This sequence comes from Erythrobacter longus, assembly GCF_000715015.1. GTDB lineage: Bacteria > Pseudomonadota > Alphaproteobacteria > Sphingomonadales > Sphingomonadaceae > Erythrobacter > Erythrobacter longus. Next base: position 76,012 of record NZ_JMIW01000002.1, on the reverse strand, counting down.
AATACCGCTGTCCAAAGAACAGGTTATCGAGATAGAAACCTACGCTCAGACGGTTGTAGCGGTGGCCATAAAACGGCGCATGATAGCGGCCAAGGCGGAAGATATCGCGGTTTGATCCGCGCCAGTTTCTCCAGCCAAAGCGACGGTCATTGCGCCAGCCACGATTGTTCCAGCGGCGGAAGTCACTGCGACCATCGCGGTAACCCCGGCCATAAGCGAACCTGCGATCACGCCAGCCACGGTCGTTGCGATAAAAACCACGGTCGTTGCGGATGCGGCGATCATCCCTGCGATCAGCGCGCCGCTCAGAGCGGACGCCATCGCGAAAGCCCCTGCGCTCAGCGCGGTCTATCCGGCGGTTTACCCGGCCATCATTAAAGCGGCCATCACGAACCCGATCCGCGCGGCGGTCACCCTGACGCTCGATCCGATCCGCACGCCGGTCACCCCGGCGCTCCACTCGGTCTGCCCGGCGATCCGTGCGCCGATCAACCCGGTCAGCTGCGCGGTTATTGCCACGCCGGTCCAAACGGTCCGCCGTGCGGTCACCGCGCCGTTCAACCCGGTCCGCGCGCCGTTCACTGCTGCGATCGACCCGGTCGGCCCGGCGTTCACTACGACGATCTACGCGGTCCGCACGCGCGTTACGCTGCGCATTCTGGCGCGCGCGGTCACCGCGATTAACCCAGCGATCTGCGCGGTCCTGCGTTTGCGGGTCCCGGTTCGCGCGCCTTTCGGAGCGTTGTTCAGGGCGGCGTTCAGAACGCGTTGCGCGGCGCTCTTGGCGATTATCCTGCCTGTTGGCCCGGCGTTCCCCACGGTTGGCCCGGCGTTCACTGCGGCGATCCGCTCTGTCTGGCTGAAATTCGGTCGCAGCCGATGCTGACACGGCCAGCACTTCGGCTTGCGCTTCTTCAACAGGTGCAACAAAGACAAGCGTTATGGCCAAGGCCGATAGAGCGCTTCCTCGCAAGAACTGCGTTAAATCCATGAGAAATGCCTTCCAGTGTTGCCGCCCCACCACTTACGGCTTGTTGATTACGAGCCATCGAATGCCTCGTTGAAACCTGTCTAGAGCGGAAACGCTGAGCGCAAGCTTAACCACTCGTTTAGGCTCCCGTTCATGTTCGACGCCTTCAAAATGAACGACCTGAATGTGGCCGTCTTGACGAGAGCGGTCAAAGCCTCAATGGCCCCTTGTCTATGTTCGAAACACTTGACCAAGTCGAAACCGACCTCAAACAGCGCCTTGTCCGCGCGGCCAAAGATCGGCGTTCACCCATGCATGTGCCGGCTGTCGTCACAAGCGATGTGGACGTGCGCAGCATGGTCCTGCGCGAGTTTAATTCATCGGCATGGACCTTGCGCTTTCATACCGACACCCGCGCCCCCAAAGTGGCAGCGGTCGAGGCTGACCCGCGCATGGCGGTATTGTTTTATGACAAGGGTTCAAAAATCCAGATCCGCGTGAGGGGCAAAGGGCTCATCTTGCGCGATGATCCGCTTACCCAAACCGCATGGGACAACGGCACCAATTTTGCGCGGCGGTGTTACATGGGCGAGGGGCCAGGGGCGGCAAGTGATACCCCGACATCGGGCCTTCCCGCTGAGTTTGAGGGGCACGAGCCAACCGATGAACAATTGGTCCCCGCGCGCGAAAACTTCGCTGTGCTATTGGTCGAGCTGGCTGAGCTGGATTGGCTATATCTGGCGCATACCGGCCATGTCAGAGCCCAGTTTGCAAAGGATGAGGCGGGGAATTGGACGGGACGCTGGGTCTCGCCCTAGGCGCGCCACCATCTCTTAGGCCACCATCTCTTAGGCCGCCATCTCTTAGGCCGCCTTGGCAGCCGCGTTTTCTTGCGGTGAATGAGCGGGCGCAGGCAATAGCAGCACTTCTTCCCAATCGCCCGCGTCATCATCGCCTTCTGCGGCGGTTTGGTAAGGCGCCTCCTCGTCCAAATGCGTGCCCGCGCGCATAACCTTGGCAACGTGTGCAAGCACCGCTGCGTGGTCATAGCGGTCGGCCAAATGAGGGGGGCGGTGAGGGTGCACGTCGGCTGTTTCGGATGGATGGGTCACGCGCCGGGCGAACATCTTGGCTCTGAAGGCTGAGGCTTCTCTGTCCTTGCGTTCAGACACCGCAACAGGGTCAGCAAATTGTGCGAGTTGGGTGTCGAGCGTTTCTCTTGCAAACAGGCCGGACAAAGGGTCCGCTGTCTTTCGCGGGCCACGCGTCAATTGGCGCATCCCCAGCGTCGCAGCCACGCCAATCGCAACTCCAATGATCAGGATAAGGACTGGATCAACTGCGCCTAAGCTTTCCAAAATTGCCCCCTGTTCGGTCATCGCTCGTCCCCACGGTCGTTCCAACGCTCGATCTTTCGATCATCTAACCTGCGTATCTTTCGCTATTGGGCGTTAAATCATCGTTAAGGCTGATCTTTTCCGGGCTACCGCCATTTTGAGAAACGCGGTCCTGATGCTGAACGGCGCTCTTGGCGTTTGCTTGTGATGCAGATTTAGAAACCACGCTGTCGCGGCTGACGTAGTTGCGCCCGGCCTGCTTGGCGGCATAGAGCGCGCTGTCGGCTCTTGCGAAGATCCCGCGATACCCTTCGCCTTTTTCCTGCTGCGCGACACCGAAACTGGCCGTAAGCCGCACATCGAGGGATGTGTTGCCGATCTCCAGCGAGCTGGTGCGAATGCGCAAGCGTTCTGCAAGGCCTGCGGCAATGTCTTCATCCGCATTCCACACAAGGATGCAAAATTCTTCGCCGCCAACCCGGCCTGCGATATCGCTTGATCGGATCATGGCCTCGGTCATCTTGCCAAAAGCCGCAATCGCTGCGTCACCTGCGAGATGTCCCCAGATGTCATTCACCTGCTTGAAGTGGTCGATATCGCCAATCACAAGCGCGGTGTTGACGCCTTCGACATTGGCTCTTGCAAGGGCGGCCTCGACCCGGGCTTCAAACTCGCCCCTGAGCAACAGGCCAGACAAATCATCGCGCGAGGTTTTATCCTGAAGCGCGGTCACCTGATCTTTTACCGAACCGGAAATCTGCGCCAGCCCGAACAATACAGAGCCAAAGGCAAAGACCCAGTTGAACGCGAAGTAATAGACGCTTTGGCGGTAGCTTTCAGCGGCAATCGGGCCATCGAACATGAAGGATACGACCGGGCGAATGAAGAATTGCGCTGCGGTCAGAACGAGCATCACGAGCAGGAATCGCTCAACCAGATCGCGGCCCGCACCTTGCGCAAACAGCTGGGCAGTCAGCATCATCATCGCACCGCACGTCAGATTGGTGATGTAAATGTCAGCGACGATCGAATTGCCCACATTTTGCACCAGCATTAACGTCGCAAAGCCGGTGAAGGCGATCCACAATTGCGCGACAATCGGCGGCTTTACCCCGATGCGGGTGAGCACGCCCCAAGACATCGCGACCGCGGACAGAGCGTAGGGCACGTGGGTAATCGCAGGAATAGCGCGGCCCCAATGGTCAGGGCTCAAAAGCGAGATCGAAAAGCCCGAGGTCAACAGGAGCCAGCCAATGCTCAAGGCCAGATTTTCCATCCGCCCCCTGTCCCGGCTCCAGATCACAAGGAACGCGGTCGCAAAGATCAACGTCAACAATGGTGTTGAGAAAAAGAGCAGCAACTCGCGCAAATGATGAAACCCCCGGAAAATCGAAGGGCCGTGTTAGCTGTGCCTGGTTAATTTGGGGTTAGGGGAAAAGCGCATTAGGCTTGCCCGGATTCATGGAACGGCTATGATGCTTTTTTCACGGTGCAGCTACGTTATAAACGAAGGACGATCCTACCTTCGGATAAACATTCTTACGCGAGTAAGGTGCGGGTAATGCAATCGTTTTTACAGAACAGTTTTCCCGGTGCTTCATTTGAATCAGAGAAGGGCACCACACCTCTTTCAACGCTCAAGAAACGCGACGCAGCGCTCTCTGGTGCGCTTGGGCTCACCACGTGTTTAAAGCCCGAAGCGGCTTTGATGCTTGAGCTTTACGAAGCGGGCAAAGAGGGCAGAGCGGTCACGGTTTCGGTTCTGGGCCTGACAGGCGGCATCGCGCCGACCACGACTTTGCGGTATCTGGAGGCGCTCCAGAAAAAGGGCGCGGTTCGCCGGATCGCGCATAAGACCGACCACCGCATGACCTATGTTGAGCTAACCGAAAGCGCGCAGGCAGCGATGGATGCCGCGTTTGGGGGGTGAGGAGCCACTCCCGTCATCCCGGCCCCCGAGCCGGGATCCAGCTTGCTTTTTGAGGTTGTCCGCGAAGAGAAGAAGCTGGACCCCGGATCAAGTCCGGGGTGACGAGGTGGTGGGAATAAACGCTTATGCCACATCGCCGTAAGCAATATGGCAGTTGCAAGCATTATTCTTCGTCAGGCAGGTCAATGACATCGTGCACCGCGACAAGTCGGTAAGCGATAGGCTTGCCCGCACGCATTTCGACATTCACATCGACGTCGAACGCCTTCTTATAGACATTATCGTCGCCATCGGCGATTTCATGGCGGATTCGTTCTTCAGCAAGCCGAGAAGCATAAACGATTGGAAGGGGTCGCGAGTTAAGCGTTTCGATTTCGACCAATTCTCCCGAACGTTTTCCTGTCTGCGCATGACTAACATTCGTGCGAGTGAAAACCATCAAAACCCTCTTGTGATCTGCATCTTCGGTCTGATTCATTTCAGCAGTCTGCGCCAAAATATTTGCCTCGACATCACGGGCTTCGCGGGTGTCGAACTGAAAAGCGACACGGCAATCGTCGTTCTCATATACAGCTAAGCTCAGAGTGCCATTGCTGTCGTGAGCGACAGGTTGCACAGTCCGGAGAAAGTCCCCCAATTCGCTCTTCGATGCGTCAGGGAGCCGTCCACTCGGCCTTTTAAGAAATCCGATGCCCGACTTGATGTTTTTGACGAACGAAATCAGCTCGTTCGCATTCGCTATTGCAGCCAAGACCCCGCCAGCAGCTAGGCTCGCCGGAAAAAGTAAGGAACAAGTTCCGCGATTATAGAACCTTCGCGCACCTCGTGCACGAAGAACCGCGCGGTTCCTTTGGACACCCCATGCTCGCGAGCGTACTGTACCTCGAATTGATTCCCTATCCCAATGAATGCGCCAACAAAATCGCGCAACTCTATTGGGTTCTTAGTATCAATCCGAACTACGAGCCGTGGATTTTCTTCCCCCATCTGCGAACTCATGCACGAGGGGAAAGAGAATGCAAAGTGATTTTACTCTTTGAGTAGACTATCACCTAGTCAGCTTCTTATAAGCCAACCTCGTAGGCCGATCCGCTGCATCGCCCAGACGACGGCGCTTGTCTTCCTCGTAAGCCTCGAAGTTGCCCTCGAACCACTCGACGTGGGAATTGCCTTCAAACGCCAGAATATGCGTCGCCAGACGATCCAGGAAGAAGCGGTCGTGCGAGATTACCACGGCGCAGCCGGCGAAGTTTTCGATTGCGTCTTCAAGCGCGCCCAGGGTTTCGACATCAAGGTCGTTGGTAGGCTCGTCGAGCAGCAGGACGTTGCCGCCTTGCTTGAGCATTTTTGCCATGTGCACACGGTTGCGCTCACCGCCGGACAGTTTGCCGACGTTCTTTTGCTGGTCTGCGCCTTTGAAGTTGAACGCGCCCACGTAAGCTCGGGTTGACGTTTCGTGGCCGTTGACTTGCATGTAATCGAGCCCGTCGGAGATTTCCTCCCACACGTTGTTTGTCGGCGTCAAATCGTCGCGGCTTTGGTCGACATAGCCAAGGTGCACAGTCTCCCCGATTTCGATGGTGCCGCTGTCCGGCGTTTCTTGCCCCGTAATCATACGGAACAGTGTCGATTTGCCCGCACCATTGGGGCCGATCACGCCAACGATGCCGCCCGGCGGCAGCATGAAAGAAAGGTTTTCGAACAGAAGCTTATCGCCGTAAGCTTTGGAAATGTTCTTGGCCTCGATCACCTTGCCGCCAAGGCGCTCTGGCACCTGAATGACGATCTGCGCTTTACCGGGAGCCCGGCCAGCTTGCGCTTCCTGAAGCTCTTCAAACTTGCGGATACGTGCCTTTGATTTGGTCTGGCGTGCAGCAGGCGTTTGCCTGATCCATTCAAGCTCGCGCGACAGAGCCTTTTGCTTGCCGCTTTCCTCGCGGCTCTCTTGCTCCAAACGTTTGGCCTTCTTCTCGAGATAGGTCGAGTAATTGCCTTCGTAGGGGTAGTACGTGCCCCGGTCGAGTTCGAGGATCCACTCCACCACGTTATCAAGGAAGTAGCGATCGTGGGTGATCATCAGGACGGCGCCTGCATATTCCTTGAGGTGGTTTTCGAGCCACTCCACGCTTTCCGCGTCAAGGTGGTTGGTGGGTTCGTCCAACAGCAGGATTGACGGCTTCTGGATCAGCAAGCGGGTGAGGGCGACACGGCGTTTTTCACCACCGGAAAGGTTCTCGACGCTCGCATCCGAAGGTGGGCAACGCAGTGCCTCCATCGCGATTTCAAGCTGGTTGTCGAGGGTCCATCCATCAACCGCATCAATCTTTGCCTGAAGCTCGGCCATCTTGTCGCCAAGCGCGTCAAAATCCGCGTCTGGCTCTGCCATTTGGGCAGAAACAGCGTTGAATTCCTCAACCAGATCAGCGGTTTCGCGCGCGCCGTCTTTGACGTTTTCAAGAACCGTTTTGGTCGCATCAAGCTCAGGCTCCTGCGGGAGATAGCCAACGGTGATGTTTTCGCCAGCCCATGCTTCGCCCGAAAAATCGGTGTCGATCCCGGCCATGATTTTCATCAGGGTCGATTTTCCCGCGCCATTAGGGCCCACGATGCCGATTTTGGCGCCTTGGTAGAATTGCAGGTTGATGTTCGAGAGCACCGGTTTGTTCGCGCCGGGAAAACTCTTGGTCATGCCTTTCATTACGAAAGCGTATTGCGCAGCCATGGGGCGGGTCCTTTGGGTCGAAAATTTATGAAATGTCGCTTTGCCCGTCCAGATAGGCGCGAGAGCGCTTTGGGGCAAGACGGCATTGGAAACGAGGAAGCCCTGGCTCCGGAAAAAATGCGAGCTTGCCAAAGGCCGGGCGCATCCCGCGAAGAAAACACGGCATGGATCGCCGTTTAAGGGGTTCTTCGAAAGGGAGAATTAACCTTATCTGCGTAGCGACAGGCGTTCGGGAGACGTTCGAACCGATGCAAGCTCAAATCCTTGGAATGCTGACCCCCATGATGGCGTTGCTCTTTGCAGCGACCTTTGCGGTGTTCTGGAAGCTTGGGGGAATGAGGCGCCATGTGCTTGGGTTTGCGATCGGCTATTTCCTGTTCGCGATCGGCTTTCTTGCAGCGCATTTCCTTCCAGCCGATGCGTTCTACCTTTTTCACACGACCCAGTTTTTCTACAGCCTTGGCACGATCGTTTCGATTGCTTCGGCGTGCGAGCGGGTTGGCCAGCGCGTGCATATTCCCACCATGGTGGGAATCTATGCGATTAGCGCCTTCGTCCTCGCTTTGGCTGTGAGCATTACCCCGGAGGTCGGGCCAAGACTGATCATCGTGAACACTGCTTATGGCGCGATGAACATTATGGGACTGGCCATACTGTTGATGGCAAGGCGCCGCGAGCTTGCCGATTACGCGATCATTGCCGTGGTTGCCTTGCAAGCGGTTGATTACCTCGTTCGTCCCAACCTGACCTTGATGTTTGAACAGTCCATACACGAGACAGCTTATCGCGATTCCATCTATTATTCGCTTATCGGTCTGGTGCTGGGTGTGAAATCGGTTGGCTCTGCGATGGTTTTGATCGGCGCAACGATTGCAGAATTGACCAAAACCTTGCGCGAAACCAGCGAGCAGGACCCATTGACCGGCCTTCGCAACCGCGCTGCGTTCGAACAATCCATGCAAACCCTGCTTCCCAAGGCGCACACTGAAGCTGTTCCGATTAGTCTCGTGATTGCCGATATCGACCACTTCAAGCAGGTTAACGACATATGGGGGCACCAGGCCGGTGATCGTGCGATCGCAAGCTTCGGCGGGCTCATCAGTGAAATGGTGCGCGGATGTGATACCGCAGCAAGGGTTGGCGGCGAAGAGTTCTGCATTGCGGTTTGGAATTGCCCCAATGAACCCGCAGAACGCCTCGCCGAACGCATCAGACAGGCCTTTGCTCAGCTCTCTCACGAGGGCCTGAGCGCTGACATTCGCCTGACTGCGAGTTTCGGGGTCGCAACCGCTTCGTTTGGCGAAACCTACGAACAGATATTTGCGCGCGCTGATGGGGCTCTTTACAAGGCCAAAGGAGGCGGGCGTAACCGGGTGCAAAATGCTGAGCGCACATCCTGCAATATACCCAAGCCAGTCGATCAAGAACCAGATCAACGCGGTTTGCGAAGCGCTTGAGTGGGGTGGAGGCTGGCAAACGGGTTAGAGGCTGGCAAATCAGCCGTTTTGGCAATCGTAATACCGCCGTTTTGAAAGCTGCTGTTTCGAACCGCGATAAAGAGTCTTAAACTCCGCTCAAAATGCGCCAAGTACGAAGCCTGTAACTGCATCAAAGAGGCCTTTAACCAATCCCTGCGATAGTATGGCGATTGGTAAAGAGTGCGATGCAAACAGCGATCCTGACATTCATCACGCCGGTCATTTCGATGATCTTCACTTTCGTGTTTCTGGCACTTTGGTGGAATGATCGTGGGCAAAGACCTGTGCTTGCGTTTGCCGCCTGCTTTGGGTTTTTGGCAATCGGCGTGTCGATCAATATCTGGCTTTTGCAGGCCATGAATTCTGCACTTGGCTATGTTGCATATCATGTCGTTTCAATGGGAGCGATGTTGTCTTTGCTATGGGGTATTGCAAAGCGCGCCGAGGTGAAGGTTCCGATTGGTTTTTTCGCCGCCACAATGGTTCCGGTGTGTTTCTTGATCTGGCTATCAATGGAGCTTGGTCAGAAAGACGCGATGCGCCTTGTGCAAAACACCCATTCAGCGGCGGCCTTTTTGCTGATCGCGATGAGCCTGTTCTACGGAACGAGACGAAACCTCGCTGACACTGCTTTAATGTGGGTGATCGTAACGCTGAGTGTCTTTGCCTTCGTCAAACCATCGCTCACTTTTCTGGTCCTGTCTGCGCCTATGGAACAGGATGCGGCCATGGCTGTCTTAAGCGCTTTTCACATACTTTTCCTGGCGACCTTGTTGACCCTTATCGCCCTGTGCCTGATTGCTTCGATCATCACCGACCGGTTGGAGCAAACCAAAGAGGTCGCGGCGCAGGATGCCTTGACCGGGCTTCCAACGCGCGGCGCATTTGAATTGCTGGCAAGGCAAATGCTGGCACGCGCCGCATCTGAACGCATCCTGGTCAGCCTGATCGTGGGAGACATCGACCACTTCAAACGGATCAACGACACATTTGGTCACACGGCTGGCGACCGGGTCATCACCCGGTTTGGGGAATTGATCGGCGAACGGATCAGGCCCGGAGACGCTGCGGGGAGGATCGGCGGCGAAGAGTTTTGCGTCGTTGCTTGGAATTGTTCAGAGGAGGGGGCCTACGCTCTGGCGGACCGTTTGCGAACCGGGTTCGAGCGCGCCAAGCACCCGGACCTTCCCGATGGGGAAAAGGTGTCGGCCAGCTTTGGCGTTGCAGAGTTTCGCCCCGGATCCGACTACACGCAGACTTTCAAACGCGCGGATGAGGCACTTTACCGCGCCAAAAGAGGCGGCAGGAACCGCGTGGTGGGCGATACATTCGACCATCTTACTGGCGAGCCTGATTGTGATGAAACCGGCGGACCCGCCCCGAAGGCTAGCAGCGCCCAGGTCGTCCGCCTATCGGATAGACAGGCATCGTGCCCGTCTTGAGGCCTGCATCCCTTAGAGCCGCGCGTCCCTGATCTAGTCCCCCGTCCTGACCCTAGCTGAATGCCACATACACAAAAGGGGCCACGGCGAAATGCACCTTGGCCCCTTGCGAGTTTTTAAGTGATCTTAAGACGGCTTTTTGAAAAGAGAGCCCTCAACCAACCTGGCGCAATTGGTCGCGCAGCTCGCTTAAAGTGACGTCATCGGCTGCGGCCAATCGATCTTCGGCCGAAATGACATTGGCCAGCTGCACCAGTTCCTGGCTCCACCGGTCAAGGCTTTGCAGGCTGGTCAGATGACGCTGGGCAACCTCGGGATCAACCACGAGTTCAGCGCCCAGGTTCTCGACCTGAGTTGCCATCACCCTTAGAGACGAAGCGGCAGCTTTGAGAAGGTCACAGGTCGAAGGTGTCATAAAGGCAGGCCCGATGTTGTCTTGTTATGTTTAAGCGGCAAGTTCTATCTCGTCGGCTGCCATGAGCTTCTTGAGATCGAGCACCATCACCATCTGATCATCGAGCGGTGCGATCCCTGCAAGGAAATGGGTCACGGTATCGTTCGATCCGGCATCGGGCTGCTGCATGCTTTCTTGAGCAATGGATACGATGTCATTGACGTCGTGCACGATCAGGCCGCGCGATTGACCCTCGTGTTCAACCACGACAATCGGGTTACGCGGAGTGGTCTCTGTTGCAGGCCAACCCAGGCGAATTGAAAGGTCAACAACCGGCAGGACCGTGCCGCGCAGGTTGACGACGCCTGCCACATGGTCTGGCACACGCGGCAAACGCGTTACAGGCGACCATGCGCGGATTTCCCGGATAGTCATGATGTCGATGCCAAACAGCTGATTGGCGATACCAAAAGTGATCAATTCATAGGACATGGCAAGGTCGCTCCAAAAGACTTAAGCGAGTGAGGTATTCAGTGCGCAACACGGCGCAGGGCGGCCGTGAGCTTGGCGGCGTCAAACGGTTTGACGATCCACCCGGTCGCACCCGCATTCTTTGCCCGCATCTTTTTTTCGTCCGAACTTTCCGTAGTCAGGACAAGGATCGGACGTTCTGCGTGAAGGGCGCTTTCGCGAAGCTTCTCGATCAAGCCAAATCCATCAAGACGCGGCATGTTGATGTCGGTCAGCACCACATCAACTTCATTGGTCGCAAGCCATTCAAGCGCTTCCTGACCGTCTTCGGCCTGCTCTACTTCAAATCCGCTCGATGTCAGCGCCGCGCGCAGCAGTGCGCGCATGCTGGCGCTGTCATCGACTGTCAGGACCCTGACTTGCGATGATGACGCATCTTGCGCTGATGGCTGATTTGTTTCCATTACGTGCTCCTTTGATCTTTAGAATAGGTCGACATCACCAAGCTGCCCTTGCGAGCCGCCCCGTGGATTATCCTTAGTGAGGTTGATTGGTTTGATGCTTGGTACGGCTTCACCAACGACGGTGCGCGCGCGCACAAGCCCGTTCACAGGGCTGAATTCGATGCGCCTTGCATTGCTGCCCTCAAGGTCTTCGAACACAGTTTGTATGGCTTCGTCGCGCAAGAACTGGCGCGCGAATGCCGCGTTTTCGGACCCGATACGGCTAAGGCCGGCGGACATATTTGCGCCGCCATAAAGACGCGCTTTCATCCGCCGCTTGTCAGCCCCCAGTTTGAGCATTTCATTGATCAAAAGCTCCATCAGATAGAGCCCATAAGACCCATCCGAACACGCAACGCTTTGATCGAGCGGCTTTGCCAGAAGATAGTGGTTCATGCCCCCCACGCGGGCAATGGGGTCGTACAGGCATGTGGCAACACAGCTGCCCAGAACAGTCGACATGATCACCCGTTCATCAGCGCTAGCCCGCGCTTCGCCTTGCATGATGGTCTGCCTGACTGTGCGTACGGTTGATGTCGTGGAAGTCGCTATCATGAATGAATTCCTCCGCTAGCGCTCAAATGTCTCTCAGCTTGCCCCAAGCCGATTGGCCTTGCGCGGGTAGGGGGCTGAGCAGAGGATGCAATTTTTGAAGCCATATCGGAGGCACCAGAAAGGCGCCCTGGTGCCGGGTGATTTGCGAAGATTTCGGCGGTGATTTTGCCAAGAGGCAAGACCGCCTTGGCTGCCCCCAATGCTATGGCAGCGCGCGGCATGCCGAACACCACGCAGGACGATTGATCTTGCGCGATCGTATAGGCGCCTGAGCGAGCCATAGACAAAAGCCCTCTCGCACCGTCCTCGCCCATACCGGTCAAGATTACGCCGAGTGCTTGCTCGTCCGCGATTTTGGCGACCGATTCAAATAGTCTGTCGACACTTGGCCTGTGACCCGTTTCCAGATCGCCCTGTCGCAGCACACAGCGAAATCCTTGCGATCCTGCACGCGCCACTTCGAGATGTTTTTGATCTCCCGGCGCAAGATAAACATTGCCAGGCCGCAGCAGCATATCGCTTTCAGCGAGTGCAACATTTGGTGCAGCGATTTTGTCGAGGCTTTGCGCAATCGCTGGCGCGAATGTCGCGTTCACGTGCTGAACAATAAGCGTTGGCGGGCAATCGGCTGGAAAGTCGGCGAGCAGTGAATGCAGCGCCTCAACTCCTCCGGTCGAAGATCCAATGGCGATCAATGCGGGCGGTGTGGTCGACCTTTGCTCTGCCGGTGTTGGCGCAGGCGATATGCGGGGTGCAGAGCTGTGCGCAGGCTCATCTGTTCTGGACCCGCCTGTTCTGGGTTTTGGCATAACGACGCGGGCCGCCTCGCGCACAAGTCGGGCCAATTCGCCGCCATCATCGTCCCGGATTGAGCGTTCGCGTGTCGATTTGGCATAACAATTGACCGCTCCCAATTGCAGCGCGCGGGCGGTTGCCTGTGTGCCGGCTCTGGTTGAACCCGATACAATAATGACAGGGGTGGGGCGTAAGGCCATGATTTTGCCAAGAAACGATAATCCATCCATTCCCGGCATTTCGATGTCGAGCGTGACAACATCAGGATCAAGCTGCTTGATCAGCTGGCGCGCCTCTGAGGCATCGCTTGCGCCTGCGATGACTTCGATATCGGCCTCGTCATTGAGCTTGCGCGATATCAAGGCGCGCATCATGGCCGAATCATCGACAACAAGAACGCGAATAGTCATCCTTCAATCCTCTGGTAAATTGTTGCGCCAACAGGCTTGAGCAGACGCGCACCCTCTCCGGAAACGCGCTCGGAATGGCCGATGTAGAGATACCCCCCAACCTTGAGCTGGCGCGCAAAACGCAAGACCAGTTCGGCCTTGGTCGGCTCATCAAAATAGATCATGACATTGCGGCAGAAGATGACATCAAACAGTGCATCGAAGGGCCATGCACGCAGCAGGTTGAGCTGGCGGTAACGGATCAATTGGGTGATTTCCCTGGCAATGGTGACGCTGTTGGTGGGGTCGCCCGGGATGGGATCGCACCACGCCTTGCGAAGAGTGTCAGGCAGTTTGCTGACCGCTGCGCCATCATATGTTGCCGCTTGCGCTGCGTTCACCGCATGGGGGGCCAGATCGCTGGCCAGCACAAGCAGGTTGCCTCTTGCGATGGCTTTGCCCTTCGCCTTATCCTCGCCCAGCAAGAACATCATAAGCGTGTGAATTTCCTCACCACTTGACGATCCCGCAGACCAGATACGCACCTTGTCCTTTGACTGGCTGCGCGCGATCAAATCGGGGCGTACGACATCTGAGAAGTGCTCAAAATGGTGCGGTTCGCGGTTGAAATAGGTGTGATTGGTCGTGAGCGCGGCGATCACGCGTTTGCGGTGCGCAACGTCGCGGTCGACCACGTTGAGGTACTCGGTAAAGGTCTGCAGGCCGCTTTCACGCACCAGCGGGGCCAGCCGCGAATAAGCCAGCATCTTCTTCTTTGAGCTCAGAATGATGCCCGCCTCGGCCTTCACCAAAGCAGCAATCCTGGCAAAATCAGCTTCTTTGTAGAGCTGCGGGCTGATGCCGGGCACGACTGATCCGTCCGCTGGTCTGCTGAGCGCCTGTTCCATCACATCACGCCGCAATGGCTAATGAGGAGGGGGAGACAGCGGCGCGGACCATATGATCGACATCGACGATCAATGATACCTGACCATTGCCAAGGATTGTTGCCCCTGCGACCCCGTCAACGGTGCGGAAATTGGCATCAAGGCTTTTGATGACAAATTGGCGTTGATCGGTGATCAGATCGACCATCAAGGCTGCCTGACCGTGTCCTTCGGTCTCGACCAGAACCACCACGCCCTTGCATGGATCATCAATCCAACCCTTTGCACCAGTGACCGCGCCAAGCGAGATTACCGGCACAAATCGGCCCCGGACATTGAGCATGGTTCGCTGTGTCCCCACGCCTTTAAGATCTTCTGGGGAAGGGCGCAGGCTTTCGATCACATGGGTGAGCGGCACTACGAGCGACAGATCGCCAGACTGGACGATCATTCCATCAGAGATGGCCAGTGTGAGTGGAAGCGCGAGGCTAAAGGTGGTGCCTTCGCCTTCGACCGATTCAATCGTGATCCTGCCGCCCAGATCGCGAACATTGGATTTCACCACATCCATACCAACGCCGCGTCCTGAAACACTGGTCACTTCGGCTGCGGTCGAAAAGCCAGGTGCAAAAATCAGCTGGCAGATTTCATCATCGGAAAGGTTGGCGTCTTCTGAAACGATGCCGTTCTCGATCGCCTTGGCGAGCACTTTTTCCCGGTTGATCCCGCGCCCGTCATCCTTGATGTGAATGACCACGCGGCCCGCTTTTTGCTCAGCTGCCAGTGTGAGCGTGCCTTCCGGGTTTTTTCCAGCAGCCTTGCGGTCTTCTGGCCCTTCGATCCCGTGATCTACCGCATTGCGGATAAGGTGGGTCATCGGTTCGGAAAGCCGTTCAATCACGGTTTTGTCGAGCTCGGTTCCCTCACCAAACACCTCAAGCTTTACGTGTTTGCCAGTGTTGCTGCCCAGTTCACGAAGCAAGCGCGGGACACGCCCAAAAACCGAGCTTATCGGTTGGGCGCGAAAGGCCATGGCGTGCTCCTGAATATCGCGAATAAGCGTATCAAGCAGCCCAAGCTCTTCGATATGTGCGAAGTTTTCATTCTCAAGCCGCTGCGCCAACATCGCCTGTGCGATCACAAGCTCGCCTACGCCGTCGATGAGGCGGTCGAGCTTTGCAAGATCGATCCGCACGCTTTGTGTGGCGGGATTTGAATTGGCCGAATTTGAAGTGGCAGCTGGCTGGGGCTTGGATTCTTGTGCCTGACCCTCGGAGTTGGTTTCAGCTTTGTCGGGAGCGACAGCGGAGGCCGCAGGAGGCGCAATTCCGGCTCCGGTTGAAGCGGGTGAAGCGGTTGAAGCGGGTGAAGCCTCCGGCGCCGGGGCAGCTGTGCGAATATCTTTTGCCTTATCAACCGGCGCATTTGTCGCTGGCTCAGCCTTTGAAGCCTCCTTTGCCGCATTGGACCGTGCTGCCGGCGTATCGGCACGCAGCTTGAGCGGCGGCAAGGGATCATTGTCATACGAAAGGCCGCAGTCTTCGCCTGCAAAATCGAAAATCTCTGCGACATCCTCGCGGGCAACTGAACCCGGCATCCGGAAGGTCCAGGCAAAGTACCCTTGATCGGTGTCGAACCCGTCCAGACCAGGGATATCGGCTTGTCCACACGCTTCGCAAATACCGCCAAGGCTGGCGAGTTCGCGCAGCCACAACAATGGCTCTCCGCCATTATCAAGGGCTGCTGCGTGAGGGCGCAGGTGCACCAGCCAGCTTGGCGCCTCGTCCTCAGCTTGTGGCTCAGACGTTGCACCAGCATCGCCGGTCAGATCATCAAGAAGAGCATCAAGGTCAAGGTCAAGGTCAAGGTCATCGCCAATGCTGTCGCCAGTGATTTCGCCAGTGCTTGTCTCGATGGTTTCAACGCCGCCAGATCGCGCCGCTTCGAGTTTTTCCATCAGGGCTGTGTCATCGGGGATATCCCCTGAACCGCGCGCAGCCTCGACATGATTGCGCAGCAAATCACACGCCAGCAAAAGCAGGTCGGTCAATTGCGGGGTGAGCGCGACCTTGTCTTCGCGGATGTCGCCCAGAAGGTTTTCAAAACAGTGGGTGTAAGATGCAAGCGCGGTATGACCGAATGCACCTGCCCCCCCTTTGATCGAGTGAACACCGCGAAAAATCGCATTGATCGTTTCACTGTCATGCGTGCCTGCCTTGCAAGCATCCAGCCCCATCTCTGTGGCTTCAAGCGCTTCTTCGCATTCAACGAAGAAAATTTGCTGAATATCGTCGTCGTTCATTTTGCACCCGCGTCTGTAATATCGGCACCCAAAGTGCCCTGAAGTCCAGCAAGAGAAATCGCTTTGAGGAAAGGTTCGCTGGGGGAATTCAGAGCAATTCCGCCCTCTGTTTCGGCAGCCGAAACAAGCAATTGAAGCATGGATTGACCAACCCGCTCCACGCCGCTTGCATCAATCGCGACTTTGGCATCGCCGATCGACCCGATCAGCTCGGGGTAAACCGATCGAGCCGCAGCGCGGTCGCAAATGGCAGGAAGAATTACTGTGTTCATCGTATCCTCCGAACTGGGCAGGTTCCATGAGCGGATGACCTGCTGCATCTTTTAAAGGGGCGGGGTGGACGAGTTAGAACTCGCTCCAATCCTGATCATCCAGGGTTTCGTTTGGCTGTTGATCGAGTGCCAGACTGCCGTTGAAAGCCGGGGCTGGCGCTGATGGTGGGTTTGCAGGCTTTGGCACTGGCAGCTTTGTTAGGGGAGCAGCCTTTGGAGGGGCCTTTATTGCAGGCGCTTGAAATGCCGGTGCCTGAGGCGATGATTGCACCGATAGGCGAGGTTCTCCTGCGCTGGCAGTGCGGAACTGCGACACCATCTGCTGCAGGCGTCCCGCTTCATCCGAGAGTGACCGGGCCGCCGCCGTTGATTCCTCAACCATCGCGGCATTGCGCTGGGTCATCTGATCCATCGCATCCACCGAGGAGTTGATCTGTTCAATGCTCGTCGCCTGCGTGACCGCCATCGACGCGATGTTGTCAATTTCACCGGCCATTGAGCTGATTTTCTCAAGAATACCCTCGAGCAGCGAACCCGTCTCGCCGACAAGCGTAACCCCTTCACTGACCTGAGTGGTGCTGGTGGAGATCAGGCTCTTGATGTCATTTGCTGCTTCCGCACTGCGCTGGGCAAGGGCGCGCACTTCGTTTGCGACCACAGCAAAACCTTTGCCCGCATCTCCGGCACGGGCCGCTTCCACCCCGGCGTTCAAGGCAAGCAGGTTTGTCTGGAAGGCTATCCCTTCGATCACATCGATGATCTGGGTGATCTCCTCGCTTGATTTTTCAATCGAAGCCATCGCATCGACCGCCTTGGTCACAACCTGGCCGCCATCGCTGACCTGTTCATGCGTCTTTTTCATCGCCGTTTGAGCAGAGCCTGCATTGGTGGCGGTCTTGCGCACAAGCTCGGTCACCTGACGCATGGATGCAGCCGTTTCCTCAAGGCTTGCTGCCTGTTGCTCATTGCGGGTGGCAAGATCATCGGACGCCGCGCGGATTTCATCTGATCCCATATTAACACTGCGGGCTGAGCCACGCACATCGTCAATGATGCGCGAAAGTTGTTGGATTGAGATGTTATACGCGTCGCGAAGTTTGGCCTGTTCACCTTTCAGCGTATCATCAATCCGGTGGGACAAATCGCCCGCAGCAAGCCGGTTGAGCGCCTCTGACAGCGTTTCGACCACTTCCTTTTGTTCTTTCGAACGAAGCTTGTCGGACTTGATCGCTGTTCGGAAGGTTTCAATCGAGCGGGTCATAGCGCCAATTTCATCATCGCGGTGCCTGGTGGTTTGACCGTAGTCGGTGTCACCGCCAGCCAGTTTTTCCATCGTCGTGGCTGTATCAGCCAACGGCACGAGCACCTTGCGTGAAAGCACGTTCAATGCTGCAATCAACGCCCCGATAAGAAGTAGAATGATGACCGCAAGCACGCCGAGGGTTATTGTGACCGTGCTATTATTGCTCGCTTCAACTTGTGCTTGTTTATCAGCTGTTTTTTCGATCAGGCTATCGATCTTCGAGCGGTGGGCGCGGTAAATCCGGAGCAGATTCTCCAAAGCCTTGCCAGTGGTGGCTGCGTCGCCGCGCAAAACCGCCGGTTTCAGCGTATCGTTCACCACGTTCCAAAATTCTGCGGCATCGGTGTTCGCTGCCTGCGCAAGGTCAGCCTTTAAACCATCGTCAAGGTCGCTTTGAGCCCAGTATTGTGCGTGCTCGCGATATTGTGCTTCGAGATCAGCCAGACGCTTGTCATTAATATCATAGCTTTCCGGGTGCACGCCCATAACATTCGCCAATGCGAACGCTTCGACCAGATAGGCGGGCGGTGGGCTGATGTCGGCGTTGAACTCATGCATTTGCGTCTTGGCGCGATCCAACTCACCGCCGATGCGAATGGTGTTTAATCCTACAAGGCCGACAATCGCCGAAAGGAACAGCAGCGCGACCAGACCCATTGCGCCCAGTTTCGACATGCGAGCAATTTTCATCTTAGCATCATCCTTGCCTTTGCGCTCCGACCTGAAATGGCCTCGATCGATGAGTTTTCTGATTGCCGCATCTTCTGGATTGCGGGCCGCACTCACCGTTTGACTAATTGCAAGGGGTGAAGACCGATTGTGCGGCTATCTAAGCGCGAGCCCTTAAGCGCGATGACAAGAATTCTTGGGCCGCTTGCGATTAGCCACTCTTAACGCCGTAATGCTGTGCAGAGACTGTGCGGCTTGAGGCAATATTTAACTCATTGTTTTCAGGACAGTAATTCCCATGCGTGATACAAGAGTAATGGTCGTCGACGATTCTGCCGCAATGCGCGCTTTGTTTTCCGGGATCCTGGAAAATGCCAAAGGCGTGAGTGTTTGCGGTGTCGCCTCCAGCGCTGCTGAAGCGCGTGAGATGATCGCGGAATTGAAGCCCGACGTGCTCACCCTCGATGTTGAAATGCCGGTGATGACTGGCATGGAATTTCTTGAAGAAATCATGGAAAAACGCCCGATGCCGGTCATCATGCTTTCAAGCATCGCACAGGCTGGCTCGGGTACAGCTGCAAAGGCGCTTGAGCTGGGCGCGGTGCATTGTTTCCCAAAGCCTTTGCGCACGACCCCGGAAGAGTTTGACGCAACGGTCGCCAAATTGGGCGACATTGTCATCAAGGCTGCAAAGGGCGAGCTTTCGCCAGCTGATGCAGGCGCGGATTCTGATGATGAGGTCTCAAATTACGAACCTGATGGCAGCCCCGTCGTAATGGCGTGCGGTGAGGCGGGTATTGAGCCGCTTAAGCAGGTCATTGCTGCTTATCCTGTAAACTGCCCGCCAACAACGATCGTGGTTGATGCCGATCGCGTAAGCGTTGATCCGGTTCTGGCTGAACTTCAATCAAGCGCGAAATGCGCTGTCGCAGAGGCCACAGACGGCGCGTTGCTTGAACCGGGCAAGGTGTATCTCGCCTTTGACAAGGCAAGCCACGTCATCGTCGAAGCCGGTTCGCCGCCTCGTTTGCGCCTTGCGGCCCGTGACCCGGTCGCAGGTCTTCGCCCTTGCGCTGACCTTTTGTTCGGATCAATCGCACGCGCACGCATCGCGGTTCATGCGGGGCTCTTGTCGGGCGCCGGGGCAGATGGTGCCAAAGGCCTGCAAATTCTGATGCAGACAGGGGCTAAGGTGTTTCTTGAAGACCCGGCAGATGGAGCGCCGCGTGACCGGATCAACGCTGTCCACGCGCTAGGCGTTGGAGCGGCCGATATGCCAGTGGGCGATCTTGCCGCGTGGCTCCTTAACGGGACTGCGAAATCTGGCGAAGCGAAAGCCGCCTAGGGTCAGAAACTCTAAAAAGCCTGACCAACTCGCAAGTTGACCAGTGGGCCTGCGCTCTCGCCATCGCGCCGCTCGCCTGTAAGGGGAAGCGCAAGCTCCATGTCAAAGTCGAGATCGCGCGTCAGGTTGAGCCGCAAACCCCCGCCAGCAGACGCAAGCGAGCCGCTCCCAAAACCGCCTTCCAGATTATCGACAACCCCGCCATCTGCGAAAACGTAAGCTTGGGCGCGTGGCAGCCAAAAGCCTTTGCCGCGCCAGTCATAACGCAGCTCGCCATATCCCATGATGCCGCTGTCGCCTGCCCTTTCGTTAAAGTCGTATCCCCGAAGGAAAGAGGTGCCGCCAATGCCGATGTCTTCGGTGGCAAGCACCGGGTCGCTTGCAAGCTGACCGCGTGCACCAAGGGCAAGGCTGAAGGATTGGGAAAGCGGGCGTTGCCAGGAAATCCAGCCGTAAAGACTGCTAAACCGGGCGGACGCATCAGCGCGCGAGGCAAGGGGATCGCCCGGGTCGGTTGCCGATAGAATATCGAGCCCGCGGGTGGCGACAAGCCTGCCGCTGAACCGGCCCCCTGCCAGTTTGCCACGCGAGTAAAGCCCTGCGCGCACCGTCGGCACCCGGTCGCGCCGGGCAAGGGCGCCTTCGCGGTCCTGTTCCAGTTCGGTCACTTCAAATTCGCCGATCACCCAAACGCTAAGGTCGCGGCTGCGTTTAAGCGGATATTGGGCGCTGACACCGGCGCGCAAGAAACGGCCTTCGATCTCACTATCAGACAGGAATGCGCCGGGTTCAGTCCGGGAATAGGAAAGGTGTGCACCCAGTTCCAACCCGCTTGCATCCACCACGATTTTGTAAGAACCGCGCGCAAATTGCAGCTCGCCAGGTTGGAGCGGTGTGGTCCCGAATGAGAGATCCACCTCATCGCCAGAACTCAAGATACCGTTGAGATCAACGTCGATGCGCGCCCGAATGGGACCGACCTGCTGCGATCCGTTGTTGCGCACCTCTGCATAGGCAGACGTCTGTGACCGGCTGGTTTTCACGATGAGGACGCCGCGCCCGCCTTCTTTTTCAAACTGCGTGTCAAGGATGCGGACGCCGGAAATGTCATCGGCAAGCAAGAGCCTTCGTTCAAGCGCTGCCTGCGTGACCGGCCCGCCTGAAACAAGCGGCTGGAGCGCGCGAGCAATCGCTGCATCCTTTGCCCCTTCGAGGCGGATTTCGTCGATGCTTCCTTCATCCAGAGTGACCCTCAATACGCCAAGGTTGAGGTTTTGGCTGGGCACGCTGGCGGTGGCGAAAATGTATCCGTTAAAGCGCGCTCTAACGGCAATTCTGGTCGCCAGGGTCGCAAGGTCATTGTCCGAAAGTGGGCGCGAGGTGTATTCTTCGATCAGATCAACAAAATCGGCATCGGGCAGGGCTTTGTTCCCTGAAATGATGATCGAATTGATCTGGTACTTCTCATCCGAAAAAACGCCAGGCTGCGGCTCGCTTAAGCCTTTGGGCACATCGATGATGCTTTGCGGCGCTTTTTGAGCGTCACGGTTAACCGCATCGCGCTCAAATTCGATCTGACCCGCTTCAATCTCGCTGGGGGTGCTGGGTTCCAGATTCGACTGTGCCGCCAACGGAGAGCACGCGAATGCCGTTAGCAAACAAAGGCCTGCACGCCTTTGACTGTCATGAATCTTCCTCAAAACCACCGTCAGGGCTTTACAGTTAAGCCCCTAACAAATGGTCAAATAATCACAGCGCTTGGTCTTATGGTTACCTTGGCCAATTTGTTAAGTCTCTTCGCTTACTTGTTGCTCGTATTCGTTGGCTATGTGCAGAGTGCCAAGGAGAAGAAAATGTTCATTTCGCCGCGTATTGCTTTGCCTTTAACGCTTCTACTGTCCAGCACGAGCGCATTTGCCCAGTCCGGACCGTGGACGGTGAGCGAGACGCGCGGGCCGGTTTACATTCGCACAGCTGAAGGGGACCGTCCCGCTGAGCGCGGGTCTACTCTTCTGGCGGGGCATCAGATTGTCACCAATCGCGGCGGCAATGCGATCATTGTGCGCGGCGAGGAATTTGTGACGGTGCGGCCCAACACACGCATCACAATCGCGCCTGAAAAGCGCGAGCGCGGCGTCATCCAGATCATTCAGGATTTCGGCAGCGCGATTTTCAACATCGGCAAGCAACCAGACCCGCACTTTGGCGTGGATACACCCTATCTTGCCGCTGTGGTGAAGGGCACCACCTTCTCGATCACCGTGTCTGATGCTGGCGCTGCCATGCAAGTGACTGAGGGCGCGGTTGAGGCGTCCACTCTGGATGGCGGCGCGGTTGATCTTATTCGGCCCGGTGAAGTGGCGATGATTGCCGCGGATGACCGTTTTCGTTTGAGCGTCGAGGGCGATGTATCGAGGCAAATCGATTCTCCTGAACGCGGCGCAGTCACCACCACGCCTGCTGTGCGTCGGCCAACGAAGGCACCAGGAACAGCAAACGCGGCACCGGTAATTGAAATAGCGGCTGTGGTTCCGCAGGATGATGCCGCCGAGCCGGTTGTCATTGATGTCGGTGTTGGCAGCGAGAGTTTTGACCTTGAAGACATTACCGATGGTCTGGTCACGGGCGAAGTAGAGTCTACCGTCGATAGCCTGGTGACAGATATCGTGGTTGAGCAGCGCGCCGCGCCTCGCGTCGAGCCTGTTGCAACGCAACCCGAAGCAGGGCCAGAGCCAGAGCTTGCGCCCGTTCCTGAGCCCGAGCCATCACCGGAGCCAGAGCCCGAGCCTGAGCCTGAGCCTGAGCCATCACCAGAGCCTGAGCCCGAGCCAGCGGGCGACGCCGACGCCGCCGATGACGATATCGACGACGATGATCGCGGCAATAATGGCAACGGAAATGCTAACGGCGACGATGACGGCGACGACGACGACGATGATGACGACGATGATCGTGGCAACAACGGCAACGGGAACGGCAACGGCAACGGCAATGGCAACGGGAACGGGAACGGAAATGCCGATGACGACGATGATGACGACGATGATCGTGGCAACAACGGCAACGGGAACGGGAACGGCAACGGCAATGGCAACGGGAACGGGAACGGAAATGCCGATGACGATGATGACGATGATGACGATGATCGGGGCAACAACGGCAACGGCAACGGCAGCGGGAACGGTAACAACGGCAACAACGGCAACAACGGCAACGGCCCACGCAATGAGGAAGACCGCGGCAATGGCAACGGCTTTGGGCGGGATGATGATGCAGCCGACAATGAGGACCCCGTCGTTCCGCCAGAAGACGGTGTGGATGATACCGCTGAAGAAGATAACCGCGGGCCTCTAGAGCGCTTGATCGACCGCGGCAGGGATGCACTTGATGGCTTTCGCGACCGGGGGCGGGACCGCGACCGCGACCGCGACCGCAACTAATCTTCAAGCTTCTGTCGGTATAACACGGGCCTGACGCGCGAAACTGACAAGGGCGTAAATCTGATGCACAAGGCCATCCTGAGCGCTGCAAGAAGCTGGGCGATTATCATCGTCGCGCTGATTGTTGCCGTCGCATTTGCGCAAACGGGCTGGCTGCGCATGGCAGAAAACGAACAGCGCGCAGCTATCGTGCAGATTGTGCCCAAGAACGCCTCTGGTGATCTGCATCTGATCGAGGTTGATGCCAAAAGCCTTGCCCAATCCGGCAATTGGCCATGGCCGCGTGACCACTATGCGCGCCTTATATCTCAATTGGATGAGGCCGGCGCGCGCTCCATTGTCTTTGATATCGACTTTTCATCCCAAGGATCGGGAGAGGGCGACACCGCATTCGCAAACGCCATCGCAAAGGCTGAGGCATCGGTGGTCTTGCCAACATTTGCGCAAGGCGCCTCGGAAACCGCCGATGAAATGGTCGAAGCTCTCCCCATCCCAAAACTTCGTCAACACACCAGCCTTGCCTCGGTGTCGGTTCGCCCTGATGCCGATGCGCGCGTTCGGCGGATGGTGTTTGGGACAATCACCGAAGCTACGCCGCGCCCGTCCTTATCGGCTCAAATTGCGGGCGTTTCTGGCGCGGTGGGTCAAGACTTCTCAATCGATTTCAGCATCAATCCAAAAACAATCCCGCGTGACAGTTTCATCGATATTGAAAACGGCAATTTCGATAAGTCACGGGTTTCTGGACGCGATGTGATCGTGGGGGCCACCGCGATTGAACTGGGCGATCGGTACGGCGTTCCCACATATGGCGTGATCCCGGGGGTCACCATCCAGGCGCTTGCCGCTGAAACCCTGATCGCTGGCGCGATGACAGAGTTTGGTTATGTCCCGCTTGTCATTCTGGCAATCCTGCTCTCGATCTATGTCGTGCGCGCAGACAGCTATATGCTCGTCGCTGCCCGGACAGCCATGGCAGTGGTGGTGCTGTTCGTGGTCGAAGCGCTCGCTTACCACGGCGCACGGACCATATTGGAAGTGATGCCGGCGGTGTTTGTGTTGATCGCGGCGGCCCTGATGCAAACCGCGTGGATTGTGCGTGTGATGCTTAAAGAAGAGGCCATGGTCGATGGCGCCACGGGGATGCCAAATGCCTTGGCTTTTGAAACCACGGTGCATGAAAGCGCCAATTTCACGATCACCGCTTTCATCAAGGATTTCGATTCCATTCGCGCAGTTCTGGGCCAGGAATTGCTCGGCAAATTCATCGACCGTCTGGTTGACCGAATGCAGTCTGTTCACCCGGTGCCACGGGCCTACAGAACCGACACCCGCATGATCGCCTGGGTTCACCAAGGCGACTATCAGCATCTTATTGATGCGTGCGAAATTATCGCTTTCGCAATGGAAAAGCCGCTGGATGTGGGGGGCAGGCGTGTTGATGTCTATTTGACCTTTGGCATTGCGTCTGGCGTGGACCTTGACGCGGCCAGCCGTGCGGCCTCCCATGCCGCAAACGAGGGCAAACTGTGGCACGCTCACGAAGATGCGGAAGCTGCGATTATCGAACAACGTGTGTCGCTGATGGGCGAGCTCGACGAAGCGATTGATGCTGAGCAGCTAAGGGTGGTTTACCAACCCAAGCTGCGTTTGGAGACGAACCGGATTGAAAGCGTGGAGGCGCTTTTGCGGTGGGAGCATCCAACGCGCGGGTTCATGCGGCCCGATCTGTTTATCCCGCTGGCAGAAGAAACGAACCGCATCGACCGCATGACATTATTCGTGTTGAGGCGGACCATCACCGATATGTTGGAATGGTGCAAAGGGGATGTGGTGGTCTCTGCCGCTGTAAACATCTCTGCAAACCTCATCACATCGGACCGATTTGTCGAAGCGGCCGAACGTGTCTTGAAAGAGATGCGCGTGCCGCGTGATCGATTGATCTTTGAGGTGACCGAAAGTGCCGCAATGCTCGATCCCGAAGCGGCGGCGCGCAATCTTGAACGCTTCCGCGCTTTGGGCGTGTTGATCTCCATTGATGATTATGGGACCGGCCAATCGACCCTCAGCTATTTGCAGCGCCTGCCGCTCAAAGAGCTCAAAATCGACCGCGCCTTTGTTCAGAACGCGCATACGAATCGAAGCGATGGCCTTATGGTTCGCTCAACAATCGACCTTGCCCATTCGCTGGGTTTGCGAGTGGTTTGCGAAGGCATCGAAGAACAGGCCTGCCTCGACTTCCTGCGAGAGAATGGCTGCGATTACGCGCAAGGCTATCTCATCGCAAAACCAATGCCGCCCGCAGAGCTTATCGAGCTTCTGGAGAAGGCGGATAAAGTGCCTGCAAACGGTTGAACCAAGTTTTACGAGAGAACGGGCTGTTTCGCCCACAATTTGATGAAATGGTCGGGGAGAGAGGATTCGAACCTCCGACCCCCTGTACCCAAAACAGGTGCGCTACCTGGCTGCGCCACTCCCCGACATTTCATCCGTCTTACCGAGCAAAACTCGATAAGGCTGCTTAACCGCAAGAACCGCCTAAAAGGCAAGCTCAAACTTGGTGGGCCCGGCAGGATTCGAACCCGCGACCTAGCCGTTATGAGCGGCCAGCTCTAACCGCTGAGCTACAGGCCCTTGAAGGGTTCGCCCGAAAGCGTTCAGCGGTCAAACCCAACGGTAAACTGGCGGTGCCTCTACAGCGAGTATTCGAAAACCACAAGCGGGGTTTTCAGGTATTTTTCAAAGCTGGGGAAAGCCGTGCCAAATTAGCGCGCTGCCGCCCCGAATACGTCTCCGACTGTGGCTGATCTGACGCCCGCTTTACCAAGGCAAGCATATATTTGCGCAAACCAGTCATACAGCGCCTCCACGTCGCCTGCATCGCGTGTGTAAGGCGTATAACCGGGCACGAGAGAGGGACTGTGGAACGACAGGACCGTCAGCGGTATCTGCGCCTCAAACGTCAATTCGAGCCCGCGAAGGGCCTCATCGGCGCTTACGCCTTCCGGGGTCATGGCGATTCGCTCAAACAGGCCAAGCTGCGACATCGCCCCCAAAAGAAACGGCATCCGTTTGCCCAGCTGTTGCAGAGCTTGCCCCATATGGCGAAGCGCGCCCGCATGAACGACCGTCATCGGCACTTCGAGCAGCTGGCGTGCCTCGTCCACCCAATAGGGATGGAGTGGATGATGGGAAAAATCGGGGCCACCATGCGCGCTGTAATCGAATAGAGGGCGCACAGAGGTGTCGATCTTGATGCCGCCTTCTTTAAGGATATCAGCGCTGTGCGGCCCAAGGCCATAGCGACCTGCGCGGTAAATGAGCGGGGCGGTGCCAAAGGCTTCTTCGATTCGGTCGCGCAAAGCCATAAATTTGGCGCGCTCCAATTCGCGCGGCAGGTTTCCGGCAAATGAATTGTGCGCGCACAAAGGCTCATCAAACGGCGGATTTACCCAAGGGTGAAGCTGTGCCCCGACATCCGCCATACCGCGAGCAACAGCGTCGCCAATAATCTCTATCGCGGAAGGATCATTGGCGATGGGCCAATCGACCAGATAAATCGGATGCGCCCCCAAACTCTCGCAAAAGGCCTGAAACCGGGGGAGCGCTGCGACATGATTCAGCCCATGGCGGTCGCGGGTAAACGGGCCGCTCCAGTCAAACTCTTCTTCTGTATCCACGGTAAGCAGCACGCGCCTACCGAAATCGCGGCCAAAATTGCACTCGAACGCCGCAACAGTGCCGGGCGCAGGAGCCTTTGCCATCGAGAGCGGACGCGCCTTTTGCTCGCTTGAGACAAACGTTCGCGTGTCAGAGTGATGGATTGCGGCCCATTTCATCACACCGCCTTAACACAGCAGTGCTTAGCGATGCCTTACCAGAGCCAATAATCGGCCCTGACCTTAATGCGCGGCGAAGTCTGGACCTGTGTTGCCCGGAGCATTGGCGCGCGCGGTGCTCACCCTGGGCAATGTGAGAATAACCGAATCGCTCTTGCGGACAAGATCGCCCCCTCCTGCGCGCGTTTCGGCGCGGGCAAGTCGCAGGGCAAAGCCTGCACCAAAAAGGCCGGGACTAATCGCAGTGCCAGAAGGCCGTACATCCGCTGCAAACAGATCTTCTTCGCCCAGCAATTGCATCGGTAATTCGCAGGTGAGGCGGATGAAGTCCCCGTTATCTTCGAGCCGTGCCTCCAAAGTCTCGCTCGCCGCGCAGGCACCGCCAACACTTGCAAGCAAGCGCCACATCAAGCTTTCCGCATTATCCGCGCCAATCGCCGCGAAAAGCGGCGTATCGTCATGCCAATCGAGCGCAATACCTGCCATGCGCGCATCCAGAACCTGCGCAAGCTGGCGGATGATGCGGTTGGCAAGGGCGGCAATATCGGTCTGGCCTTCGTCGACTTCCATCGCGCCTGTTTCAAACTTTGCCAGCCGGTCCAATTCCTCAAAGCCGGACAAAATGCGCGCCGCATCAGACGCAATCGCAGCGGCAAGGGCGCGATATTCATGCGGGGCAGAGCCAAAAAGCTGTTGCTGGATGACTTCTGAATACCCTTGAACCGCAGTCACAGGAGTGCGCAATTCGTGCAGCAATTGGCGGATACGGTCGGCTTCGCGTTGAGCAGGGCTTGGCCCTGTCGGTGCTGCCTCAATAGGCCTTCGCATCCTGCCGACATAGCCTGCAAAACCGCCGATCTGGCTAAAACGGGGCTGTGCATCGACGATCCAATCACCGGTAATGGCCTGCGCGCCTTCGATATGAAAGGGCGCAGATTTCATCGGCTGACGTTGATTAAAAGCCATTGCGAGCGGGTTTTGGGTGACGCTCGTCTGAAGCCGCGCCGGGGCGACCAGCCGAGTGCCTACGACCATGGAGGCGGCGTGGTCTTCAGCCCATTCGATCCGGCCAGCAGCGTCCGCTGCAAAAGCAAACCCGCGCACGATCCGCGAACGCACGGTTTCTTCTTCGCCCAGTGGAAGGCGCGGCATGAGCCGGTCGGTTGGGGAAAGGTCTGCATCTGACGCGGTTTCGTCCGCATCGCCGGGGGCAGGCGTCTCTTCACGCGCCCGCTGAAAATTGGCGATACGTTCAACCAAAGCGGAGATTTCGCCGCGCCCACCTTTTCGAAGGGGGGAATTGGGAGTGGATGCCTCGTATTGGGAGAAATCCTCCCCAAGACTTTTCTCTTCGGCAACCTGATCTTCTGTCACAGGCTCATTGATATTCAGAGGCTCTTCGGCAATCTCGCGCAGCTCTTCGATGGTAAAGGGCTTGGGCTCAAACTCTTTATCCTCGACCGTTTCCTCTGGCTTGGCCGTGCCACCCTTATTCCGGTCCTTGGGGAAGAATATCGGGCGAAGCGGCGCGCTGGCCTCTTCCACAGGATCGCCCTCTTCATCTGGCAATGGATCAAGAGGCGCGCTTACAAATGGCTCATTCGGGATATCCTCTGGCGGAATATTTGCGCCCGGCAATTCGTCATCTGCGCCCAGTTCTAACGGCCCCAATTCCAATGGTTCTTCATCGAATGCAACCGGTCCGGTTTCAGCGCCCACTTCGGCAGGCTTAGGCTGAGGCGTAGGGAGCCCGCGATCATGAATGCCCAGCCGCTCCAAGGTTGCTTCTGTATCCTGCGGCAGGTCGCGCCGAAGCCGCATGAAACCGCGCGCTCTGACGGGCAGGCGCGGGATAAGCGCGTTCCAGTCTTCGCTGGGCAATTGCGCACGGGTCAAGGCAGCGGACGCCACCTCAGGCTCGAAATTGGCAAGATGGGCGACCAATTCAGGATTGCGCAAACGCCAGCCGGGTTCGGCAATAAGCCGCGCTCTGTCCTTGGAGGGAAGCGTCTCTGCAAGCTTGTTCATGCGCATCCAAGCCGCTGCGACAAGGCTGGGATCGCGTCCTGGACCGCGCGCGCCTGTCGCCTGCGCACCCAGCAGATCGAGCAATTGCCGGTACTGGGTGCGACGCATTGCATCGCTCTGAGCGCGCTGTCTCAGAACTGTTGCAAGGCGGTCATCGAAGAACATTCAGGATCCAAACTCACTAATACAGGTCGACCAATGATCGTTGGTCAAAACCCAACATGCGCGCATGGTCGCACCGATCCGGCAGTAAACACCTTACGCCAAGTAACCTAGATGCGACGCATGTTTGCGCACAGTGGTTCATAGCATCAGGTGAATGGCAGGACAGTCCAGCCTTTGAGCGCGTTGCAAAGCGGGACAATTGCTGGCACACATAATATAATTAGGTTCACAACCGAGTAATCGGGTACATTCTTACAGGTAATTGTAGCCCTATTAGCCCAAGCGACCGAATCGGCATCATTAAGGGCAAGAATGTGTGGGTAGATTAAAACGGGTGGACCATAACTGGGGGCAAAGGTGCAAGGCGCCGCCCTTTGAGGAGAAAAAGGGAACATGGCGAACTTGGACGAGATCGACCGCCGGCTTTTGAGTGAGCTTCAGGCTGAGGGCCGCGTTACCAATGTTGAGCTGGCGCAAAGGGGTGGCCTGACCGCTCCTCCGTGTCTGCGCCGTGTGCGCAGCCTTGAAGAAGATGGGGTGATCCGCGGCTATCATGCCGATCTGGACCCATCAAAACTGGGCTTTGCGATCACCGTTTTTGCGATGGTGAGCCTGAAAAGTCAGGCCGAGGCCGATTTGCGCGAGTTTGAAGAGCACATGGCGCACCTTCCCGAAGTGCGTGAATGTCATATGCTCAATGGCGAGATCGACTTTATCCTGAAAATCGTAAGCAAGGATTTGCAGAGTTTTCAGGAGTTTCTCACCAGCAAGCTGACACCTGCTCCCAATGTCGCAAGCGTCAAAACCTCGCTCACCATTCGCACCGCCAAGCATGAGCCCGGAGTTCCGCTTTAAACGCTTAAAGGTCGGGGGAAGACGATGAACGAACCTTCCAATCACATAGCGCAAGCTTTGACGGGCAAGTGCCTGTGCGGGGCGGTATCGATCACCATGCGCGATGCCCATAGCGAGGTCGACGTGTGCCACTGCACCATGTGTCAGGCGTGGACTGGATCGATGTATGCCGGGATTGAGGCGGACGATTTCACCATTGAGGGCGAGGAGCACATCACCGCCTATCAATCGAGCAATTGGGCCGAGCGCGCCTTCTGCTCCAAATGCGGCAGTCACCTTTGGTACAAATTTCTGCCCACCGGAAACCGCACATTCCTTGCCGGAATGTTTGATCTTCCCAAGGGCGTCCCCATCAAGCAGCAGATTTTCGTCGATGAAAAACCCGATTGGTTCGATCTGGCGCAGAAAACTCCCATGAAAACCGGCCCTGAGATTATCGCGGAAGCGGAGGCGGCGGGGTTTAGCTTTGACTGAGACGGTCAGGTTTCGCAGCAATTGGACATTCGTGCTCTTGGCCGTAAGCGCGCTTTGCGTGCTGGGGCTGACATATGCCGCTTTGAACGAGCCGTTTCTGCTCTCCTTATCAGAACAGCGCCGCGCCAGCTGGCTTGCGCTTTTGACCGTCTTTGAATTTGGCGGCGTAAACTGGGCGATCCTTGCGCTTGGTTTTTACCTGGTTTTTGAAAGCCGTAAGCCTTTGCGACAATGGCGCGATCCGGTTGCTGTGCGTTTGATGGACGATCAGCTGGTGTTCCATGAAAGCCTTGGCCAAGAGCCGGTGCCATTGGAGCAGGTGATCGACGTATCTTATGCGGCAGGCGTGGTGAAGTCGGACCTCAATCTCAAACTTATCGCGGGCAGAACCGTGCGCATTCGCAATGTTGACGACTGCGATGGACAAGGTTTTGCCAAACGGGTGATGGCAATAAGGGTTAGTGCAGCTTCAGCTTTGGCCGCACAATCCGATTAACCCGGCCAATAATCATCAGGCCAAGCCCCTTCATCCAGCCGTGAATACCGATCAAATGCATCCGGTAGAGCGAGGTGTAGATGAACCGCGCAATGCGCCCCTCGATCGCCATCGCGCCGCCCACAAGGTTACCCATCAGGCTGCCCACGGTTGAAAAGCGGCTTAGCGAGACGAGCGATCCATTGTCCTGATAGATAAAGGTTTCCAGTTTCCTGCCGCGTTCACGGTGGCGAATGTTGCGATAGACGGTCTCTGCCATCTGGTGCGCAGCTTGCGCGCGGGGCGGGATTTGTGGTCCGCCACCCTCGGGTACGAAAGCGCAGCAATCTCCAAGCGCGAAAATATCCTGATCGGTAACCGTTTGAAGCGTTGGCTTCACCACGATCTGATTGCGCGGTGTCACCTCAAGCCCCAGATTTGCAATGAAATCCGCGCCTTTGACGCCTGCTGCCCAAACCATAAGGTCCGCCTCGATCTCTTCGCCATCCTTGGTGACGAGCGCGCCGGGTGTGGCCTTGATGACTTGCACGCCCTCGCGCACTTCGACACCAAGCGCCGAGAGCTCGTCGCGGGCCGAATTGGAAAGACGTTCGGGCAGGGCAGGAAGAATGCGCTCACCTGCCTCAAGCAAGGTGACTTCAAGGCGGCTTTCATCAAACACTTCAAGGCCATAGTATTTGAGCCCGGAGGCCGCGTTGTAAAGCTCTGCGGCAAGTTCAACCCCGGTTGCGCCGCCGCCCACGATGGCGACTTTGACGCGTTCATCGGCGGCCGGATCGGTCAACATGGCGCGGCTGACCCGGAGGCAGTGGTTGAGGAGTTTTCGCCGGAATTTGTCGGCCTGCGCGCGGCTGTCGAGGTACAGGCAGTGCTCTTTTACGCCTGGTACGCCAAAATCGTTCGACACCGATCCCATGGCAAGCACCAGCATATCATAGCGAATCGTATGCGCGCCGATTACCTCTTTGCCATGGTCGTCAAGAACCGGCGCCAGGCGAATGGTACGCTCTTGCCGGTCGATGCTTTCAAGGCTGCCCTGAAAGAAACGATAGCCCCAGCGCGCGCAGTGACTGCGATAGCCGACTTCATCAAGATTGGCGTCGAGAGAGCCTGCGGCCACCTCGTGCAAAAGCGGTTTCCAGATGTGCGAAAGGTTTTGATCGACAAGGATAATGTCGTGATTGCGTCGCCCGTATTTCGCGCCCAGCCGCCGGACAAGTTCAAGCCCCCCGGCGCCGCCGCCCACGACCACAATCTGGGTCTTGCGCGCGCCTTTATTGATGCGCGGATAGGGTGGTTTAGCAGGCAGGGCAGTGCGCTCTTTTGCCGCGATGTCTTGGTGTTCCATTGGTTGCGTCCATAATCATCCCCGATCCCTAGAGGAGTTTGCCTTGTACAGTGGTTTTAATGATGCAACGCACAAAATATGATTTTGTGCCCAGCAGCCCGGTGCAAGACGCGCAAAAAGCAAAAAGCCCAGCAGCATCGCTACCGGGCTTTTCTTCTTCTTGTGATTGGAAAGGGGGTCACCCCTCTCGTTCTTCCAGCCATTCTTCGAGCCATTTGATCGAATAATCGCCGTGCAAAACGTCGTTCTGTTGAAGCAATTCGCGGTGCAGCGGGATGTTGGTTTTGACGCCTTCGACCACCATCTCTTCCAAAGCACGGCGCAGGCGCATGATGCAGCCTTCGCGATCTCTCCCATAGACGATCAGCTTGGCGATCATGCTGTCGTAATAGGGCGGGATCGAATATCCTGCGTAAAGCCCGGAATCGACGCGCACATGCATCCCGCCAGCGGGGTGGTATGAGGTCACTTTGCCCGGTGACGGTGCGAAGGTGAAAGGGTCCTCTGCATTGATCCGGCACTCAATCGCATGACCGCGAAATTCAAGGTCTTCCTGAGTCACTGAGAGAGGTTTTCCAGCCGCAATGCGGATTTGCTCGCGCACCAGATCAACACCGGTGATCGCTTCGGTCACAGGGTGTTCGACCTGAAGGCGGGTGTTCATTTCGATGAAATAGAACTCACCGTTTTCCCACAGGAACTCAATTGTACCCGCCCCGCGATACCCCATATCGCGCATCGCCTTGGAGCAGACCTCGCCCATGTGCATCCGCGTATCGCGGTCGATGACGGGGGAGGGGGCTTCCTCCAGAACCTTTTGGTGGCGGCGTTGGAGCGAGCAGTCGCGCTCACCCAGATGGATGGCGTTGCCCTTGCCATCGCCAAACACCTGAAATTCGATGTGGCGCGGATTGCCGAGGTATTTTTCGATATAGACGGTCGCATCGCCAAAGGCGGCTTTCGCCTCGCTTCCGGCTTGCTGCATAAGCGTTTGGAGCTGGTCTTCGCTCTCGCACACTTTCATGCCGCGACCACCGCCGCCAGAGGCGGCTTTGATGATGACGGGATAGCCGACTTCGGCCGCGATTTTCTTCGCTTCTTCAGGGTCGGCAACCGCGCCGTCTGAACCGGGCACCAGCGGCAATCCCAATGCGCCAGCGGTCTTCTTCGCCTGAACCTTGTCGCCCATTGTGACGATATGCTCTGGCTTTGGCCCGATCCAGGCGATGTCATGCGCCTCGACGATTTCGGCAAACTTGGCATTTTCCGAAAGGAAGCCATAGCCCGGGTGGATCGCATCGCATCCCGCAACCTCGGCCGCCGAGATAATCGCGGCGTGGTTGAGATAGCTTTCGCTTGCTGCTGGCGGGCCGATGCAAACCGCGTGGTCGGCCAGCCGCACGTGCATGGCGTCGGCATCAGCGGTGGAGTGCACCGCGACCGTTTCAATTCCCATTTCATGGGCCGCACGATGGATGCGCAGCGCTATTTCGCCGCGGTTGGCGATCAGGATGCGTTTAATGCTCATGGCGTCTGTTACCCGCTTAGCCAATCACGACGAGCGGTTGATCAAATTCAACCGGCTGTGCGTTTTCGACGAGGATCGCTTTGATCGTGCCCGCTTTATCAGAGGTGATGGGGTTCATCACCTTCATCGCCTCAACGATAAGAAGGGTGTCACCCTCGCTCACGCTGTCGCCTACCTTGATAAAGTTAGGCGCACCGGGCTCTGCTGCGAGGTAGGCAGTGCCCACCATTGGTGATTTGAAGGCGTCCGCGTGATCGTCCGCAGGAGCCGCGGCAGGCGCTGCTACAGGAGCCGCGGCGGGCGCTGCTGGTGCCGCTGCCACAGGAGCTGCTGCAACATTTGTTACCATTCCGCCGCGCGCGACGCGGATCTTGCGATCGTCGTCCTCAACTTCGATTTCGGTAAGACCTGTCTCGTTCAAAAGCTCAGCAAGCTCGCGGACCAGACTGGTGTCGATGTTCATGCCAGAATTACCGGCACTCGGCTTTTTATCAGCCATGTATTCCCTCTGAGGTGACCCAAAATGTATGCTCAGGTGCCTATTCACCCCAATTGTGGCTGGCAAGTGGCAATTGCTTTGATCTGTGTATGTTTCTTACGGGATTGTCACACTTCTCCAGAAACGACGGCGTCCAAGGCGATGGTGTAGGATGCTGCGCCGTGCCCCTCGACTGTTTTGGCCGCTGCCATGCCGACATAGGAAAGATGGCGAAATTCCTCGCGCGTTTTGGGGTTGGACAGGTGCACCTCGACAACCGGCGTTGTGATTGCCTTGATCGCATCAAGCAGCGCGATGGAGGTGTGAGTGTAGGCCGCCGCATTAAGCAGCACGGCGCGTGCGCCTTCAGCCTGCGCCTCATGCAGCCAATCGACCAGCATACCTTCGTGATTGGTCTGGCGCATGTCGATGGAAAGGCCGTGTTCGCGCGCCTTATCCTCTAGCGTCCCCGCAATTTCATCGAGCGTGGTGGACCCGTAAATCTCGGGCTCGCGCAGGCCGAGCAGGTTGAGGTTTGGGCCGTTGAGGACGTAAACTTTGTCTGTCATGCGCGCACGCTTACCCTTTTGCCGGGCGCACGCAAAGCCACGAATGCTTTATGCAAAGGCGAGATTTACAAACCTTTGAGCAGCTTCCCTGACCAGCGTCGGGGCGCCGCCGAGTTGAGGGATGAGCTCGCGGAGTTTTACATCGCCATCAGGCAAGGCAATGCGTTTCATCGACCATTTGGGAAACGACCGGCTGGAGACATTGGCCCGGTGGACAATCTTGATCGAGTGATGGCGCGGATCAAGTTTCAGCCGCCGCATCAGGTCGTCAATGGCCGATGACGGGCCTTCGATGACCTGAAAAAATTGCTGATTTGCGTAGATCAAAAAACCTGACAGCTGTGCACCGGCATTGTTTCTGGCCGACGTTTCAATGATCTTGAAAACGTCGCCAGAACCAAGGCTTTCAGCAGCTGAACTTGTGTAGGCCAATTGGATCATACGAAGCGGTTTAGCGCCAAGTGCTTGTCCGTAAGTTAACAGGCGGGCTCCGGGTTTTTACCGAGCCTATTTGTCCACGCCCTTAACCTTACCCCATTGGCGCGCGGCGGTGTAGCCTAAATAGCCGGTCCCAAACAGCGCATAGAGCGGTTCTGGCAGCCCTGCGAGATAGGCGTTCATGCCGCTTGCAATATCCTTTGCAGCGTCCGGGTTGAACGCGCTGA
Organism: Erythrobacter longus; assembly: GCF_000715015.1. Taxonomy (GTDB): domain Bacteria; phylum Pseudomonadota; class Alphaproteobacteria; order Sphingomonadales; family Sphingomonadaceae; genus Erythrobacter; species Erythrobacter longus. Next base: position 40,363 of record NZ_JMIW01000002.1, on the reverse strand, counting down.
GCAAGCCCATCGGGAGCGCTGTCAGGATCAGGACATACATCACATAAAGAAAGCTTGGGCGCGCGCGGCTTGTCCAGGGGTCTGTGGAGTTTGCCTCGGCAACGATCGCCTGAAGGCGCGCCTCGATCAATTCCATCTCCTGGCTACCCTCAAGCTTGATGAGCTCAAGCTGCGCCTTGGCGCGCGCCTCTTTGTCAGGGATAATCTTGTCGAGCAGTTTGGTGATCGGGCCGATCAGTGATTGGAGAAGTCCCATGCAAAAGCGCTCCTTTGTGCGAGTCGCTTGATGGATAACCAAATTGGTTCGTGTAGGAAAATTCTATAACCGGATATTTCCTACTCACCCGCTTCGGCAAGCAATCTTTGGGCAAGGGCCAAGTGCGGGCGGTCAATCATATTGCCATCAAGCTGAAGCGCGCCTGCGGTGGGATTGTCAGCGAAGGCCTGAACAATGGCTCTGGCATGGGCAAGCTCTTCCCCGCTGGGCGTGAAAGCTGCGTTGATCGGCGCAATTTGGGCGGGGTGGATGGCGAGCATCCCGCGAAACCCCTGAGCGCGAACGGACCGCGCACGGGCTTCCAAAGCCTCAAGATCGCGAAATTCGGGCTGTACCGTTTCGATTGGCGTGACGCCCGCCTTGATTGCGCCGAGCAGGCACAGGCTGCGGGCCATTTCGAAGACATGGGTGTATTCGCCATCGGCCCCGCGTTGCTCGCTTGCGCCAAGCTCGCTGGACAGATCCTCCGCGCCCCAGCTCATTGCCGCGAGACGGGGGGCCCCATCGTATGTGCCGGTGGTGAACATGGCGGCGGCTGTTTCAGTGACGAGCGCTGCGACTTTGGTGGAGCCGGCTTCGATCCCTGCGGCCTGTTCCAGCGGCGTAATCATTGTGTCGAGCGTCGTAACATCATGGCCGCCTTCTGCCTTGGGCAAGAAAACGCCGCCCGGTCCTGCGGCGATAACCGCTTCGAGATCGCCCTTGGTCCAGTCGCCTGAAAGCGGGTTCACCCGGACCCAGATGCGGCGTTTGTCAGGGGCGCTCGCAATCGCGTCGGCCACCATCTTGCGCGCCTCGGCTTTACGCTCCGGCACCACCGAATCTTCAAGGTCGAGCAGGGCGATATCCGCATCGCTCGCAATGGCTTTGGCCATCTTCTTCTCGCTGTCGCCAGGGGCAAACAGCCAGCTGCGCATTTTGATCGTGGCGGTGTCGCTCATCTCAGGTCCTTTATCGTGGAGCCCGCGATAGTCCGCTTAAAACGTTCCTTCAATCTCGAGCGTAAATATCTGCCCGAAAGTGCGGTCGCGGTCCTCGCGAAAATCGACAATATCCGCGGCGCGGTCGAGGAAAACGGTGCGGTCAATCTTGTTGGTGCGATCGAGGATATTGTTGATCGCAAGGCGCACAACCATCCCCTCGACATCCTTGTTCTCGACGTAAAAGCCCGCAAAGCCGAAGGTTTCGCGGCGCAGGGAAATCTGGTCGAGGCGCACGTCTTCGGCCTGATTGTTCCAGAACGCGGTCAGTCCTGATGCCCAATTGGTCGAGGCAAAATCGTGGCGCAGTTCAAAGTCGATCTGCTCGGTTTCAAACCCTGACAGGTTGCGGCTGAAACCCAGTAGAGGATCGCGCACGGAACTGTTTGCAAGCCGGAACCCTGCATCAAACCGTGTACCCTGCCAGCCGAGCCCCTCGGACAAAAGCGTCACATCGCCCTCGATACCATAACGGCTTGCAGAGGGAATATTGCCCGGCGCCTGCCCTCCGCCATCAATCGGGATCAGATCGACAATGTCCGACACATCTTCATAGAACGGCCGCAAGGCAAGGCTGCCAAGCGCGCCTAGCCCGATATTGCCCTCAAGCTCAAAGCGCCAAAGCTGGGGCGGTACAAGCTCCACATTCGACACATTGGCATTGTTGAAATCAAGATCGACCGAGGCGATGAAATCGAAGAAATTGAGCTGCCCGACCTGGCGCTCTACCCGACCGGAGAGATCGAAGTTCTCGCTCGCTCTCCAATCGAATGCGATGAAGCCTTTGGGCCGGTAAAATGTCCGTGTGAGGCCGGCTGGCCCATCCTGGCTGATCCGCGAATATTCTGCGCCAAAGCTGGTTTGCAATTGCAGATTTGAGGTCAGCGGGCGGCTGTATGTAACGGTTGCCTCGGCGCGGTCTTCTTCGACGCGGCTGTTCGCGCCGGTCAGCAGTTCAGGTTGCAGTACGCCTTGGCCATCGCGGACCTCCAGGGATGCCTCGATATCAAGGAAGTTCTTCACGCCTTCGAGCGCAATGACCATATCACCGCCTGCTGCGCCAAAGGTAAACTCGCCGCGCGCAATCGTCTCTCCCTCGTCCGCGTCACGAGTGAATAAAGAGCCTTGCACAGGGCTGTCATCGGCAAATTCAGTGATGACCGAAGAGGTTGTCGGGCTGTCTTCAAACCGGTGATAGCCGATCAGCTTCAACCGGCCGCCCAGAACCGTAAAGTCATAGTCGGCGCCGACTTCAAAATTGAATTCGTCTTCTGTGCTGCGCAATGTCCGCACACGGTCAACCGGATCGATTGAACCAGACCGCTGTGAAATTTCGCGGTCGCGGCGGATAAATCCGGCGACCTCGCCTGTCAGGTTCAGCACGTTTCCGTTGTCGGCAACGCGCGAATAGGAGCCGGACGCGCTGATTGTATCGAAGGCGAAATTGGCTTTCTCTTCGCGGGTGTCGATCAAATTGTCAGCGCCGTCGAACACAAATTCGAAGCCATCATCGCCGCGCCTGTTGGAATCGTTTTGGAGCGAGAGCGTCCACTCATCCTTCTGCCCGCCGCCTGCAAATGAAACGCGTCCTTCCAGAAGGCGGGGCGGGGTGCCCCTTGTGCGGATTTGCGGGGCGTAGCGATATGTGCCGGTGATGCCGCCGCTTCTGGCGGTGATGACGTTCAAAACCTGTCCCGTAAGTCCGCCGATATCGAGGCTAGCCCCGTCGACCAGCTCCAGCCGGACGACTTCTTCCACAGGGATACGGCCAAGCGCTTCGACCGGCCCGTTGGATTTGCCAGAAATGCGGCGTCCGTTGATCAGAACATTGGTGTCCGCTGCACCAAGGCCGCGTGCGCCATCCCCTTCGCGAATGGAAAAGCCGGGCACCTGGCGCGCCATATCGGCGGCACTGCGCGGGGCAAAGTTGGCGAAATCCTCAGGTGTGAAAGTGCGGCGTGTTCGCCCATCGGTGGAGGTTTCACCTGTTTGCGCAATATCGACATCGCTGTTCTGGACGCGGACGTCCTGTGCCCATGCGGGAGCGGTGTTCAGTGCGAGGGAGGCTGCACCGCAAAGGCACAGCATTCCAAAAGGAGAGGTCTTGGCGGGCGTAGCGGTCATGTAATTTCCTTGCGCGCGCCTGAAATCAAAAAACCAACTGCTAGAACAGTGCCAAAGGACGAAGTGACCCCCTGCTTCGACAAACGTATTTGCGAAAGCTCCACTGGTCGGGAAGACAGGATTCGAACCTGCGACCCCCACACCCCCAGTGTGATGCGCTACCAGGCTGCGCTACTTCCCGAACCGGTGGAGAGGCGGGCGTATAAGCGGCTCCCTTGGTGCTGGCAAGCGGGTTAAGAGTGAAATTGAAAGCGAGCTCACTGATATGCAGAAAAGAGCCGTGCTTTATCCTCTTTACCACAGGGCTGATTGCGGCACGCTTGCATTGCTGCTACGCGCGCCCACTTAGGCTCGATAACAAAGTGTTCGCACAGCGGGATCAAGGGATTTTGAAGGCCACCAAACCAACGGGTTTGGACAGCTCTATCTCGATACCGCTCACGCACATTCATCAAGAAAAGACATAGGTTTTTAAAGACATGCTTGAACTTTTAACCGCTGCCGCCGCAGGTGCAGGCGAAGCGCCGCCAGCCTGGATCAACTGGTTGCCGATTGTCGGCATGGTTGTGATCTTCTGGTTCCTGATCATCCGCCCGCAGATGAAGCGTCAGAAAGAGCACCAAGCGAAAGTCTCTGGCCTGAAAAAGGGCGATCAGGTCGTTACCCAGGGCGGTCTGGTCGGCAAAGTCATCAAGACCGACGACACTTACGCAGAGATTGAAATTGCAAAAGATGTGCGCGTGAAAGCGGTCAAGCACACCATCGCCGATTTGATTGAACCCGGCTCAAAGCCGGCAGCGAACGACTAATAAGGTCCGCGCCCCAGTAACTTGCGATCAGGCAAGCGGGCGCGGTACATTTCCAATACATCTCTTATAGGATCAAAGCACACTCATGCTTGATACCCCGCTCTGGAAGAAAATCTCGCTTTGGGCCGTCACCCTTGCGCTTGTCGCGGCGGCATTGCCTTCGTTGCTGGCAACCGCCGGTGTCGACACCGGTGACGAAGTGCCTCATGTGAACCTTGGCCTCGATTTGGCAGGGGGCTCGCACCTTCTGCTCGAAGCTGACCCGGCAGATGTCGCGGCAGAGCGGCTTGAGAATATGGAAGAATCGGTCGAAGCGGCGCTTCGCGGGGCAACCCCGGAGGTGCGCTTTGGCGATACCTCGCGCAGCGATGGACGGCTCTCGCTTCTTTTGGACAGCGCTTCGGACATCGACCGGGCGCGCGGCGTTCTTGAACCGCTGATGATGGGTAACGATGGCTCGCTGCGTCAGGAATGGGAACTCGAAATCATCGACACGCAGCGCCTTGTGCTGGTGCCGACCGATAGCGGGCTTAACGTTGCAGTGAACAATGCGATGGACAGCGCGACCGAAGTTGTGCGCCGCCGGATTGACGAACTTGGCACGCGCGAACCAACGATTGTGCGTCAGGGCGACACCCGCATTGTGGTGCAGGTGCCGGGTCTGGAAGATCCGCAGGCATTGAAAGACCTGCTTGGCAAGACGGCGCAGCTTGAGTTTAAACTGGTCGACCAACAGGCGCTGCCCAGCAACACCGAAGCGGGCGTTGCCAATCCGGGCAGCCAGATTTTTCCCTATGCCAGCGATAGCCAGTTTGCGGGCGGGTTTGAGGCGGTTAAACGGCTTGGCGGTATTCGCGGCGACAGTCTGACCGGCGCGCAGGCAGGCGTCAGCCCGGAGAACAACGAAAACGTCGTCAACATCCAATTCGACCAGGTTGGCGGGCAGAAATTTGCACAGCTTTCGACCGAGAATGTCGGCGAGCGGTTTGCCATTATCCTTGATGGCGAAGTGATTTCCGCGCCGTTCTTTAACGAACCGATCCTTGGCGGAAGCGCTCAGATTTCGGGAAGCTTTACCCCTGAAAGCGCCAACCAATTGGCGATCCAATTGCGCTCGGGCGCTCTGCCGGTGCCTCTGACCGTGATCGAGGAACGCACAGTTTCCGCGGAACTGGGTGAGCAATCGATTCGCTCTGGCATGATCGCAATGCTGGTCGGCAGCCTGGCTGTCGTTGCACTGATGATCGCTTCCTATGGCCGCTTTGGCATCTATGCGACCGGTGCGCTGATTTTGAACGTGCTGATTCTGCTTGGCTTGATGGCGATCGGCAACTTCACATTGACGCTTCCGGGGATCGCAGGCTTTGTCCTGACCGTGGGCGCGGCGGTGGATGCAAACGTTCTGATCAATGAACGTATCCGGGAGGAGCGAAAGCGGGGCCGAAAGGTCATCACCGCGGTCGAGAACGGCTATAAAGAGGCATCACGCGCGATTTACGATGCGAACGTCACCAACTTTATCGCAGGCGCGCTATTGTTCTGGTTCGGCTCTGGCCCGGTGCGCGGGTTTGCGGTTGTTCTGGTGATTGGCCTCGTCACATCGGTTTTCACCGCATTGAGCCTCACCCGCATGTGGGTGTCGAGCTATCTGGCTGCGAACCGTCCTAAAGACATCAACATTTAAGAAGGAGGCGAGAGCACATGAAACTTCTCAAACTCGTCCCCCAGGACACAAACATCAAATTCCTGCGCTGGCGCATTCCGTTCTTCGTTGTGAGCCTCGTTTTGATGGTCGCAAGCTGGGGCATTGTCGCGGTCAATGGCCTTAACCTTGGCATCGACTTTGCCGGCGGACAGGAAGTGCGCCTGACCTTTGCAGAGGGCAATGCAGCCCCCGTGGGCGAGCTTCGCGAAACCGTCGGAGCGCTGGGTTATGGAACGCCCGTGGTCCAGGAGTTCGGCTCCCCCAATGAAGTGAGCATCCGCGTGCCTCTGCCAGAAGGTGCAGAAGAAACGCCCGGTGCTGCCACAGCCATTGGCAACGAAGTGGTCGCCTCGATCCAAAACGGCCATCCCGACGTTCGCACCGACGGAAACCAGACCGTTTCAGGCAAGGTGGCCGGCGAATTCAGCCGTGATGCGACCCTCGCATTGCTTGCCGCCATGGTTATGGTTGCGCTGTATATCTGGGTGCGGTTTGAGTGGCAGTTTGGTGTCGGCGCGCTCTTTGCCCTGTTTCACGACGTATCGCTCACCTTGGGTATGTTCTCGCTGCTCCAGCTGGAATTCAGCCTTCAGATTATCGCCGCGATCCTTGCCATCATCGGTTATTCCTTGAACGATACAATCGTCGTCTACGACCGCATTCGCGAAAACCTCAAGAAGTATCGCAAGATGCCTTTGGCGGAGCTTTTGGATCTGTCAGTGAACGAGACGCTGGCGCGTACGGTGATGACCTCGCTCACGCTTCTGATCGCGCTTGTGCCGCTGCTTATGTTCGGACCGGAAAGCCTGTTCGGCCTTGTCGCAGCGATCACATTCGGGCTGTTTGTAGGCACCTATTCAAGTGTTTACATGGCCTCGCCATTGCTCCTTTGGGCGGGTGTGACATCGGACAGCTTTATACCCAAAGAGACAGAGGCAGACCTCCAGGAAAAGAAAGTGCTGGGCGAGCTCTAGTTTCCTTTCGACGGCGCATCCGCGCCTCGTCCTCGGTGCTGTTCCCTTCGCTATGCTGCGGGGCACCTGCGGGCGCCCGGTCGGGCTTGCGACTCTGCGTGTCGGCCTCGCGCCTAGCGCTGGACCACTAAACCTTCGTAATAGGCGGCAAGCTCTATTGCGTTGGTTTGCCAGCTGAATTTCTCTGCCATCGCGGCGACCGCCTGACGCATGGGCGGATTGTTCAGCACCGCCTGAACGCCCGCCGCAACGCTTTCGGGAGTGCGATCAACCAGCCGTCCTGCGGTGGAATTGGTGATGATCTCGCGCGCGCCGCCCACATCGCAGGTCACAACGGGCGTCCCGCAGGCAAGCGCCTCAACCCACGCGTTCGCAAGGCCTTCATTGCTTGTGGGAAGCACCATCGCATCGGCGGCAGAAAGCACCAGTGGCAGCATATCGTGGTCAAGCGAGCCTGCAAAATGCACCCGATCCGCAACGCCCAGATCGCGGGCAAGCACGCGCAAATGCGCCTCGTCATCGCCTTTGCCCACCAACACAAGGCGCGCGCCCTCAATCGTGGCCAAAGCGGCGATTGCAATGTCTTGACCCTTACGCTCAATCAAAGCGCCAACACACACCAGAAGCGGCGCATTGTCAGGCAGGTCAAAGCCCAATTCTGTGCGCAATTGCGCGCGCAATTGTGTGTGGGTGAGGGGGCGGAACCGGTCGCGGTCAAGCCCGGTGTAGTGCAGTTGGATTTTGTCGCGCGGCATACCAATCGCTGCCATTTCTTCAGCGATCGATCCGCTCACAGCAAGCAGTCCCTTTGCACGGTTGGCAGCATCAACCATCTGCTCCCTCGCAAAATCGAGAGTGCCCCAATAGGTGATATCGGACCCGCGCGCCTTGACCGATAATGGAAGGCCCATTTCCTGCGCTATCCACGCCGCTGCCGGGCCGTCGGGGAAGAAGAATTGCGCATCAATGATGTCAATCGGGCTCTCTTCATGGATGCGCTGGATCAGGGGAAGAGCAGCCTTGGCGATAGCAGAAGCATTGCGCCGCGCGCCGACCGCAGGGATCAGCGTAAAGCGCGGGCGGTGAACCGCAACGCCGCGCTCCTCTTCATACTCTGGCAGTCTGGATAACGCCCGGTATCGGCCCAGCGCCACCGGCGGCAGCCCAATCGGATTGACGACGCTAACCTGCCAATCGCCATTCTTTGCCCCGCGTTTTGCAAATGCCTCAAGCGAGCGCGCCACAAAAGTCCCAAATCGCGGATTTACCGCATTGGGATAAAGCGTGCTGAGAGAAAGGACATGCTTCACTTAAAGGGTGTTCTCCTGTGGGAGGGTCAAGAATAGCGGGCGCGAGTTAACGAGTTAAGCCTCGCAGCAGGCGGTTTAAAGGGGGCGCACCAGCATGACGGCGACCGCAATCCAGTCGGGGTTGTCGATAACCTGCTGTTTTTGCCCCGCTTGCGTTGGCAAAATGCCTACAAGCGGACCGCGCCGGTCAATCAACCGTCCAAAAGCAAATCGGCCACCCGGGCGCGGCACCAGGCAATCGCGGTTCATGGCGGAAAGGAAGTCGGCATCCTTCGCGCTCCACGCGTCCATTTGCCTAAGCCACACCGTATCGCCCGGGCGATATTCGCCCACGGGGGAGGTGACTTCGAGCACCAGCATTGGCTCATCACCTTCCTGTGCCGCCATCTCGCTTGGCAGGACAGCATCGCGCGGCGTTTTCAACGCCTCGGGATCAGAAAGCCCAAGCTGCGCAATGACTTGTGCGCGCGGCGCTTTATCAGAGCCGACCAGAACCTGCGGATCAACGCCCAGCGCCGCACCGATGCGTTCCATCCATTTGGTGGAGAGGTTGCGCATACCCGTTTCAAGACGGCCGATGGTTTGGGCGGTTGTTTCCGGCTGACAGGCGGCCGCCAGATCCGCCAGCGTCATTCCGCGCGCTTTCCTGATTTCACGAATGCGATTGATCATCGAAATGGCCTTTTTCAAAATAACCCATTTGGAGATTTCCACTTTCCTACATCACCGAATGCGATGCAAGCCCTGATTTTACCGATGTGGTGAGTTTAGGAGCAGGACTATGCGCAAACTGGCGGAAATCGAGATGACCTCTGAAGGGCCCAAGCGGGGGAGCGGGGCGAAGGGAAGCCGCCGCACTGTCACGGTCAATCTGGGCGAGTCCCCGATTGCGTGGCTGCATTCGCGCGGCCATTTGTCGGATCGCCTGTTCGATGCAGGCGAGGCCTTGCGCAATGACTATGAGCGCGCGCAACTCTCTCCCAATGTCACGATGCGCTGGGACCCGGTGCGGGTGAAAACCGGCAATCCGGGAAGCGCCGAGGCGGGCCTTTCCCCAAGCGAAAAGCAGGTGTCAGCAAAGATGCGCTTTGACGGGGCGATTGCGTCTGCTGGCAAGGGTCTGGATGATGTTTTGTGGCGCGTGGTGTGTGCAGGCGAAGGCTTGCCACAGGCGGAAAAGGACCTTGGCTGGCCTGCGCGCAGCGGCAAATTGGTGCTGCAACTGGCGCTGGAAAGGGTGGCCGATTTTTATCGCATCAGGTGAGATGGGTTTTTTGGCCCTGGACAGTGTGTCAAGTGTGTCAAAACTTGCGATAAAAAGCACAGAAACAACGTCTTAGGAAAGTTGGGTGCTTAGGAAAGTTGTGCAGCGACGCGGCTCTTGAGCTTGGGAAGAACCTCTTCTTCATACCACGGATTGCGCGCCATCCACATACGCACGCGCCACGATGGATGGGGCAGCGGGATCACCGGGCCGAGCGCTTCGCTGATATGCTCGCCGTCCTGAACGCGGGTTGTCAAAGAGGCTTTGCGGCTATGGGGGAGATATTGCGCTTGGGCATAACTGCCCACCAAAAGCGTCAGGCGTTCCTTTGGTAAAGCCGTCAGGATGCGGTCATGCCATTGGGGCGCGCATTCCTTGCGGGGCGGAGCATCGCCGCCCTTGGCTTTGCCGGGATAGCAAAAGCCCATGGGCATTAACGCGACTTTGTCAGGGTCGTAGAAAGTGTCTTTGTCGAGGCCAAGCCAGCCGCGCAGCCGGTCGCCGCTGTCATCGTCCCACGCAACGCCGCTTGCGTGGACTTTGGTGCCGGGGGCCTGACCGATAATGAGGATGCGCGATTGGTTCGAGAATTGGACTACGGGGCGGGGCCCCAAGGGCAGTTGGTCAGAGCAAGTGGTGCAGGTCTTGATCTCGCTATGGAGGCTCAAATGGTGAGCGCCATCACTCACCCTTCAACCTGCTCTGCAAGCTCCAGCCAGCGCTCTTCCGCCGCGTCCTTTTCCCGGCGAGCATTCTCCAGGCCTTTGGAGATATTGGCAAAACGTTTGGGGTCTTTGGTAAAGAGATCGGGGTCGGCAAGGATCGTCTCACCCTTCGCAATTGCCGCCTCAAGCTCTTCGATGCGGGCAGGGAGCAGCTCGTAGTCGCGCTGGTCTTTATAGGAGAGTTTGTCGGACGACTTGGGCTTGGTCGCCGCAGGTTTTTGGGCAGGTTCAGCGCGCGAAGCCTTGGTCTTGCCTACTACAGGCTTGCGGCGCTTGGCCTCCCAATCCTCATAGCCGCCCGGCACGATATCGACGCGCCCTGTGCCATCAAGGCCAAGGGTTACAGTGACGGTCTTGTCGAGGAAATCACGGTCGTGGCTTACGATGAGAACCGTGCCGTCAAAGTCTGCGATCACTTCTTGCAGGAGGTCCAGTGTCTCAAGATCAAGGTCGTTCGTCGGCTCATCAAGGACAAGCAAATTGGCGGTGCGGGCAAATTCACGCGCCAAAAGGAGCCGCGAACGTTCTCCACCCGACAGAATTCCGACCTTGGTGTCGACAATCTTGGGATCAAACAGAAAGTCTTTGAGATATGCCTGAACGTGTTTGCGCGTGCCCCGCACATCAATCCAGTCGCCGCCCTCGGCTAGAATGTCGCGCACGCTCGCGCCCGGTTCCAGAAGCTTGCGTTGCTGGTCGATCATCACACCAGTAAGGGTGCGCGCATGGCTAATCGTGCCAGTGTCAGGCTCGATCTCTTTGGTCAGCAGTTTGAGAAGCGTGGTCTTGCCCGCTCCATTGGCCCCCACAATTCCGATGCGATCACCATTCTGGATACGCAGGGTAAAGGGCTTGATCACCGCGCGGCCATCATAGGTCTTGGAGATATCCTCGGCCACGATAACCGATTTGGATTTGAACTCTTCATCATTGGCAAGTTTCAGTTTTGCAGAGCCGCTGTCCGAGATCATCGCAGCGCGGGCAGCGCGCATCTGGTGCAGCTTTTCAAGCCGGCCCTGGTTGCGTTTGCGGCGCGCGGTTACGCCGCGTTCCAGCCAATGGGCTTCGATCTTGAGCTTTGCATCCATGCGTTCCGCCGCGCGCGCTTCTTCGGCATAGACCTGCTCTTCCCAAGCCTCATATCCGCCAAAGCCCACCTCTTTGCGCCGCAAAGTGCCCCGGTCGAGCCACAAGGTTGCCCTAGTCAGGCGTTTCAGAAACGTCCGGTCGTGGCTTATCGTGATGAAGGCGCCCTTGTAACGCTTGAGCCAGTCTTCGAGCCAGTCAATCGCGCTCAAATCCAGGTGGTTGGTCGGCTCATCAAGCATGAGCAGGTCAGGGTCTTGCGCCAGAGCGCGGGCAATCGCTGCGCGGCGTCTTTCACCCCCGCTGGCCGTTGCCGCATCGGTGGACATATCAATGCCAAGCTGTCCGGCAATCGCTTCGACCTCATGCGCGGCTGGCGCGTGTTCGCCCGAACCGTTATCGGCAAGCGCAAAATCCATCAGCGTATCGAACACGCTAAAATCGGGCTCTTGTTCAAGAAACACGATGCGCGTGCCCGGCTTTACCCGGCGCTGTCCCCGGTCCGCTTCGATGCGATCCTCGATCAGCTTCAAAAGCGTCGTCTTACCCGCTCCATTGCGCCCGATCAGAGCCAATCGGTCCCCGGGCAGGATGTGCAGGTCAATCGGCTCAGCGCCTTCTCCCGGCTGTGGTCCGCCAAAAAGCCAGCGGCCGCCTTGTTGCAGGGAAAGACCTTCCCAGGAGAGGATTGGTGGTTGTGCCATGGGTTTGCGCAAGTAGGGGCTTGCATCACACCTGCCAAGTCGGTTCAGTGCGCGCTCATGCACAAAGCTGTAGATGCAGCCGCATTGAGGAGGAATTTTTGATGATCCGTTACGCACTTAGCGCCGCTGCTGCCGCAATGCTTGTGGCCCCGGTTGCAGCCAACGCTCAAGAGGTCGAGATTTCGGCCAATGGCCCGGTGATCGAGCTTTCTGTCTATGAAAGTGTGACGGCAGACCCCGACCTTGTGACGATCGGGGCAGGGGTAACTTCCGAAGCAAAAACCGCAGTCGAAGCGATGCGAATGAATGCGCGGCAAATGCAAGGCGTGATCGACCGGATCAAGGCGCTGGGCGTGCCGGACAAGGATATTCAGACCACCGGCATCAACCTCAACGCGCAATATGATTACGACCGCGAAACTCAGCGTCAGATATTTCGCGGCTATCAAGTGTCCAACCGGGTCAGCGTTAATCTGCGCGATGTTCAGGAAACGGGCGCCGCGCTTGATGCGTTGGTCGTGGCAGGCGCAACCGATCTTTCGGGGCCAAGCTTCAGCATAGAAGACGATACCGAAGCGAAGGCACTTGCCCGCAAACGCGCCATTGAACGCGCGCAGGAAAGGGCGTCGGAATACGCCGCCATGTTTGGATATGATGGGGTTTCGGTGCTTGCGGTCAGTGAGAGCATTCAAGGCCGAGGCCCGGTCGCGCAAATGGCGATGCGTTCTGCCCCGGTCGAAGCGGACATGGTTGCTTCTGCCCCCGTCCAGCCAGGTCAGGTCAGCACCGGGGTCAGCCTGTCGATCAAATATGAGATGGTGCGCGCCGGTGAATAAGCGCGGCTTTTATGAACACACATCCGGTGCCGCATTCACTACTTGTTCAAGGCGCGCAGTCTAGGCATGATTTCACGATGACGAAAAGCCGCTTTCTTTTTGCCGCAATGGGCGGTGCCGCTTTGACGGTGATGCTGGGCGCAGGCAGCGCAACCTCGGTTGTTGCCGCTGGCGTGACTGCGCAGGAACAAAGCCTGTCGGATCAAGGCACGGCCCGCCGCGAAATGCGTGCCGGCAACCAATTGTCCTTGAGCGAGATTGAAAACCGCATCGTTCCGCGCATGCAGCGCGGCGGCAGCGAATATCTCGGCCCCTCTTATGACAGCACTGCACGCGCCTATCGGCTTAAATTCATCCGCGAAGGCCGGGTAAGCTATGTCGATGTCGATGCGCGCACTGGCCGCATCATCAGCCGGTCGAAGTAACGGTCACGATCTGTCCGTTTATGAATAGTCTTTTCAATTCCTCGGGGACGAATGCGCTTGTGCGGTGTGGTGCTCGCTTGACGAGAGCCGAGCAAACGCGCAGTCCTTTTGGGGTAATTACTCGTAAATATGGTGGAATATGCGCATCCTGATCGTCGAAGACGAACCAACCCTTGGACAACAGCTTAAGTCAACGCTTGAGCAAAACGGCTATGCGGTTGATCTTTCAACCGATGGCGAAGACGGCCATTTCCTTGGCAGCACCGAGGATTACGATGCGTGCATCCTTGATCTGGGCCTGCCTGAAATCGACGGGCTTTCCGTGCTTGGCATGTGGCGCAAGGAAGGGCGAACCTTCCCTGTTCTGGTGCTGACGGCGCGCGACAGTTGGTCTGACAAGGTTGCCGGCCTTGATGCGGGCGCTGATGACTATCTGGCAAAACCGTTTCAGACTGAAGAGCTCATCGCTCGCCTTCGCGCGCTTATCCGCCGTGCGTCGGGCAACACTTCATCAGAGCTTACCGCTGGCCAAGTCCGGCTGGACACACGCTCTGGCCGGGTGACGCTTGATGGCGAACCGGTGAAATTGACCGCGCAGGAGTATAAGCTGCTCTCCTACCTGATGCACCACAAGGGCAAGGTGGTGAGCCGAACAGAGCTTATCGAACATATATACGACCAGGATTTCGACCGCGATTCCAATACGATCGAAGTCTTCGTCACCCGCATCCGCAAGAAACTAGGTGCAGAGGTAATCACAACTATCCGTGGCCTCGGTTACAGCCTCGACGACCCAGCAGACCAACCTCGAGCCTAAGGGCAAGCCCAAGGGTAAAGACGCGTCTGCACGCGAAGTCTCCAAAGGTGCATCTGCGCCTGAGGCCGAGGTGCAGGACGAGCCGGTTGGCGCTGACGCACGCAAACCACGTGCCAGTCTGGCGCGGCGGATGGGGCTTATCGCGGCTGGCTGGATCATCATCTTGCTGCTGGGCGGCGGCATCGCGCTTGAGCGCACGCTCACCCGGCAAGTCGTGGCGAATTTCGATGAACAGCTCGAATATCAGCTGACCTCGATGATTGCCTCGGCTGAAATCGACAGCTTTGGCGAGGTCTGGTTTTATCGCACCCTCGGCGATCAACGGTTTCTGGAACCGGGCAGCGGTCTATACTGGCAAATCAGCGGGGAAGGATATGAACCGTATCCTTCGCGCAGTCTGTGGGACCGGACGCTTTCCTTGCAAGCAGACAAACGTGGCGCGGGCACAGATGCAGCGGCGTTCGACAGCGAGGTTCACATTTACGATTCCGCGCAATTTGAAGGCGAGCCGCTACGGATTGCAGAACGCACTGTGATCTTGCCGGGAAGCGAGACGCGTTGGACTTTTGCCGTGGCGAGCGCGACGCAGCAGATTGATAATCAGATCCAGCAAGTGCGCCTGATCCTTACCTGGAGCTTTGCGGTTCTGGGGCTGGGCCTGCTTGTGATGGCGCTTCTTCAGATCCGCTATGGCCTGTCACCGCTTCGCCGGGTGAGGGCAGCGATCCAGAAATTGCGCACCACCGGCGATAATCGCATCACAGAGCCGCTTCCTGCCGAGGTTGAGCCGCTGGTGGACGAGGTGAACGCACTGCTCGAACACACCGAGCGGCAGGCCGAAGAGGCGCGTATGCATGCTGGCAACTTGGCGCATGCGTTAAAAACGCCGCTAACGGTGCTCACCAATGCAGCGACCGCGCGCGATCCCAATCTCAACGAAGCGGTGTTCCGCGAAACCCGCACAATGCAACGCCATGTCGATCACCATTTGGCGCGGGCAAGGGCGGTCGGAAGGCGCGCCGTTGGCCAAGCGCGCAGCAATGTACGGGCAAGCGCAGAGGCCGTGCGCCGCGCGGTCGAGCGGCTTTACCCCAATGGCCGACTGGATATTGCCGGGACGAAAGATGCGCTTGTCGCGATAGAGCGTCAGGATTTGGACGAAATCCTTGGCAACCTCATTGAAAACGCGGCCAAATATGGCGGTGGCAGTGTTTTTGTCACCCTCGATGTGGAGCCTGATTCAGAACAGTGCCAAATCTGGGTCGAGGACGACGGCATGGGCATTCCGCAAGAAGAGCGGGACCGCATCTTTGATCGCGGTGCGCGGCTGGATACGGGCAAACCTGGCACAGGACTTGGCCTTGCGATTGTGCGCGATGTCGCCGAAATTTACGGCGGTTCGGTCACGCTTGACGAGAGCGAAGATCTGGGCGGATTGCTTGTCGAGCTCAGCCTGCCACGCGCTTAATCGCCTTTGTGTCAGTGACGCGCGAAGGGTTTCTCGTCGTGCTCCGTTATAGAGAGCAGAGATGACGAAAACGTGATGACTGGCGAACAGACCAGCCCAGACTGCGAACCTTCCGGCAGACACTCTGCCACCCAAAGTGCTGCGCGTGATGCTGGGCTCGTAGCGCAGATTGCGAAGCGCGAGGAAGCGGCGTTTCGAGAGGTGATCGTAGAGCATTCACCCATTCTACACCGCATCGCCTATCGCATGATTGGCGAGGCACAGGAGGCTGAAGATATTGTGCAAGAGGCCATGCTCAGATTGTGGGATAACGCTCCGAAACTGTCGCAGAATGCGCAAGGCTCGATCAATCTGGGGGCTTGGCTAAAGCGGGTGACGGTCAATCTGGCGCTTGATCGGATACGCCTTGCGAAACGGATTGCGGGCAATGAAGTGCCAGAGCAGGAAGACGGTGCGCCATTGAGCGATGCAAGGATTGTCGAGAGCGAGCAGGTTAGCCTTGCCCGTGCAATGATAACGCAGCTGCCTGAAAACCAGCGCGCTGCGATTGTTCTCACATATTACGAGGAAATGCCCAATTCTGAGGCGGCTGAGGCGATGGATTTGAACATCAAAGCGTTTGAGTCGCTGCTTTACCGGGCCAGAACAGCCCTGCGAAATGCCTATGAGGCACACGAACAAGGGGATGCACGATGAGCACAGAGCCATTCCCCTTGGATGAGACGATGAAGCAAACCCTCGACGACTTCGCGGTGCCAGAGCTGTCCTCAGACTTTGCAGATCGGGTTGTTGCAGGAACGCGGGGCCGTGCGTCAGCGCTCCCACGCTTGCGTCCTACCCGAAAACCCCGTTGGCAGCGCAGCCGGCGGGTCATTGTCGGCATTGTCACTGCCGGTGCCATTGCGTCCGCCGCTGCCGCCACTGGCGTTCTGGATGAGCTGGGTATCGAGGTGCCCACTGCTGATGAAGTTTGGTCGGCCATCACGTTTGAGGAAAAGTCGCAAGCTTCTGCGTCGGGTTCAGGTCCAGTTGAAACGCTTGCGCCGTCAAGCGAGGGTCCCACCCGGATCGAAGGGCCAATTGATACCTCCGAAGAGCTCGAAGAGGTTTTCCGCCGTGTTGATGACAAACGCAACATTCGCCGCGAGGATCGCCGCGACAGGGTGGACCAGCGCATCGACAGAGTGATTGAACGACGCGGCGCGCAGGGACTGCCCACGCCGACGCCTCAACAAGAGCAGAGATTGCGTGAAGGGATCGAGCGTTTTCGCGACCGTGCAGACACGCGGCGAGAAGAGCGCACGCAGGAACGCCGCGATGCCTTGCGCAATACTCTCGAGGAAGAGGGGCAAGTGTCGCGCGACGAGATCATTCGCAGGGATATCCCCGAGGGCCCTGGCGCAGACCGGCTCCGGCGTTTCCGCGATATGTCCCCTGAAGAGCGGCGGGAAAGAATTCGCCAGTTTCGCGAACGGCGCAGCGGGGGCGGTGTGGCTCCACTTTCGCAGGAGCCCATCGAAGAGGCGCAACCCCAGACAGACCCTGCCGAGGCAGAGGCACAAGATGACCCTCCCTTTCCGGACCCATGAATTTAGCCCGCAAGTTTTTTTGAAGCGCCGCGAAGGGTTTCTGAGACTGGTTCGTCTTTAGAAGTATCAGCCCCGCACGGATGGTGGACCATGCAATGGCTGGCAAACAAACGGACCCGACACATAGAGATGAGGATTACCCGATATGAAAACCCCAATGACATTTGTTGCTATCGCTGCTCTTGCCGCTTCTGGCGCAGTGGCTCAGGAGCAGACCCGTACACGGACCTTTGACGGCCCCAACGTTAGTTCGGCCACCACAACCACGGTCAATCCCGAGACTGGCACTGCGACGCGTGAACGCAGTGCAACCAACCTCAACAATGGCAACACCGCCACCAGCAGTGCAGTGCGTCAGCGCACAGATACAGGTGCGACAGTGGACGTTGTCCAAACCGGCCCGCGCGGCAACAGTCGGTCTCTTTCCGGCGAGCGTGTACGCGGCGAAAATGGCTCAACCTTTGAAGGCACCGCCACGGGCCGCAGAGGCAACACCTATGACGTTTCCGGCGAGCGCACCCGTGATGGGCGCGGCAACCGTTCTGCCTCTCAGACCGTAACCAATTCAGCCGGCAAAACGGTTGGTTCGCGCTCGACAAGCAGAACACGTAGCGAGGGGACAGTCACCCGCAGCACTTCGCGCAGCCGTCCAACAGGTGCGCGTCAACGTCGGCCAAGGTAGAAAACCAATTTTGGCGCTGCGCATCCACCGGTCATAAACGCCCTCGTGGCTGGCTGGAAGTGTTCCCCAAGGCGCTGAACAGGGCGGTCTAACCGACCCGCGGGCTGCCTTGAAGAAGGGCGCGGAGTAACAACCCTCTCCGCGCCCTTTTTGTATGAGAACACCGCCTGAGCGTTTTTTATTCCCCGCGTGCTTTTTGATGGTGCCGGATCACTTCGTCGATGATGAAGCGCAGGAATTTCTCGCTAAACTCCGGGTCAAGGTCAGCCTCTTCGGAAAGCTTGCGCAGCCGCGCGATCTGGCGTTCTTCACGCGCAGGATCGGCAGGGGGAAGCGTCACTTTTGCCTTATACTCCCCCACAGCCTGCGTGATACGAAAGCGCTCCGCCAGCATATGGATGATAGCTGCATCGATATTGTCGATACTTTTGCGAAACTTTGCGAGTTGTGGGTCGTCGGTCATATGATGCAAACGTAGCAACAATTCAGCGCTTGCCAAGCGATGTGCGCTCCCCCTAAGGCGCAAGGCATGACCGCAGACGTCATCCCTATGCCGCGCAAAAGCCCGACGCTTGAGCCCATGCTGTCGCTGACCGCGAATGGCATGAACTCGGTGAACACCGTGATTCTGGAGCGGATGCACAGCGAAATCCCGCTCATCCCGCGTCTCGCAGGGCACCTGATTTCTGGCGGGGGAAAGCGTTTGCGCCCGATGCTGACGCTCGCAGGGGCTGAGCTGGTCGGCTATCAGGGGACACGCCATCACAAGCTGGCAGCAGCGGTGGAGTTTATTCACACCGCGACCCTTCTCCACGACGATGTTGTCGACGGTAGCGAACTGCGGCGCGGTAAAGCTGCGGCCAATATCATTTTCGGCAACCCGGCGACGGTTTTGGTTGGCGATTTTCTGTTCAGCCGCGCGTTTGAGTTGATGACCGAAGACGGATCGCTCAGGGTTCTCAAAATCCTCAGCAACGCCAGCGCCGTGATCGCAGAGGGCGAAGTCTCGCAGCTGACCGCGCAGCGCCAGATTGAGACGAGCGAAGAGCGTTACCTTCACATCATCGGTGCAAAGACCGCTGCTCTGTTCGCAGCAGCCAGCCAGATCAGCGCCGTCGTTGCAGAATGCAGCGAGGAAGAAGAGCGCGCTCTGGAAGATTATGGCCGCAATCTGGGCGTGGCGTTCCAGCTTATCGATGATGCGATTGATTACGATTCGGATGCCGCTGAAATGGGCAAAGATCAGGGCGACGATTTTCGCGAAGGCAAAATGACCTTGCCCGTCATTCTCGCCCACGCTCGCGGCGACACGGACGAGCGCAAATTCTGGAAAGACGCAATCCTTGGGCACCGTTCCTCTGACGCAGACCTTGCCGAAGCTATCCGCCTGATTGACAAGCACAATGCTCTTGAAGACACGCGCGAAAAAGCCCGCCATTTTGCGCAGCGGGCGATTGATGCGATCTCCATCTTCCCCGACAGCAAGGCGCGTGCAGCAATGGCAGAAGCCGCGCAATTTGCGGTCGCGCGCGGGTACTGATCGCGCTAACTAGCCGGGCGTGACGCCTGATCTTCCCATTTACGATATGCTGCCCGATTTGCGGGAAGCGTTGTCGCGCCAAAGTGCAGCGGTTCTGATCGCGCCGCCGGGTGCGGGCAAGACCACGGCTGTGGCACCCGACTTGTTGGGGCAGGATTGGTGCACAGGACAGATTATCCTGACATCGCCGCGCCGGGTCGCAGCGCGCGCTGCGGCCGAACGCATGGCGCAGATGTTGGGCGAGAAACCGGGTGAGACGGTGGGTTACATGACCCGCCTCGACAGCAAAACCTCAGCCAAAACCCGCATTCTTGTCGTGACAGAGGCGATCCTTGTGAACCGTCTGATCGAAGACCCTGAGCTTGCTGGCGTGTCTGCGGTTTTGTTCGATGAAGCGCATGAGCGGCATTTGGACAGCGACCTTGGCCTCGCGCTTGCGTTGGAGACGCGCGAAGTGCTGCGCGATGATCTGCGCGTCCTCGTCATGTCGGCTACGATTGATGGGACACGCTTTGCAGGGTTGCTTGGCGACCATGCTCCGGTGATCGAGAGCGAAGGACGCAGTTTTCCGTTGGAGATCAAATGGCTGGGGAGCGATCCCAATGCACGAATTGAGGATCAGGTTGCCAACGGAGTGATGCAGGCATGGCGCGATGGGGCTGGGGCTGGGGCTGGGGCTGGGGCAGGAGCTGGGGTGCAGGGCGGCGATATCCTCGCCTTTCTTCCCGGCGTAGGAGAAATTGAACGTACGCGTGAACGGCTCGAAGCCAAATTGCCTGACACCCCCATTTTGCCTCTGCATGGTCAGGTTGAACCGGCGGCGCAGCGCGAGGCAATCGCCCGCGATGCCAAGGGACGCAGGCGCATCGTGCTGGCAACCGCCATCGCCGAAACCTCGCTCACCCTCGACGGGGTTAGCATGGTCGTGGATAGTGGCCTTGCGCGCATGGCCGAATATGACCGCGCGGCTGGCACAACACATCTCGTCACCCGCCGCGCCTCCCAAGCAGCTTCGGCGCAAAGGGCAGGGCGCGCTGCAAGGCAGGGGCCGGGTGTCGCCTATCGATTGTGGGAAGAGGGCGGACATCTGGGCCGTCCTGAATTTGCGCTCCCCGAAATTGAGACCGCTGATCTCACCGGATTGGTGCTCAAGCTTGCGAAATGGGGGTCGAGTTACCCGGCTGAACTGCGATGGATTGATGCGCCGCCTGCTGCCTCCGTGGCTGCTGCCAAGGCGGCATTGAACAAGCTGGGCGCGCTGGATCCAGAAGGCCGCATTACCCCATGGGGCGAAGCGATTGCAGCAATGCCGATGGCGCCGGATCATGCCGCCTGTGTGCTGAGCGGAGCGAGTTCCGGTTGCGGTGAGGAAGCAGCCCGGCTGGTCATGCTCTTGCAAGAACGCGGGCTTGGCGGGCGCAACGAGGACCTGATGCAGCGCCTGTCGCGTTGGCGCGGAGACAGGGCGAGGAGAGCCCAAAGCGCTGGCCGCATTGCGTCGGGCTGGGCCAAAACCGCAAGCAAATCTGCCAGCAAGCACACCAATGAGGGCGCTCAATTCGACTGCGACGCTGCCGAGTGCCTGGCCCTTGCGCGGCCCGATTTTGTGGCGCGCAGGCGCGATGCGAAGGGGGAGAACTGGCTCAGCGCTGGCGGACGCGGATTTCAGCTTGATGCGGCCTCTCCGCTTGCCCGGGCCGATTGGATTGTTATCGGTGATGCGCAGGGCCAAGCCAAGGGGGCAAGGATCACGGCGGCTGCGGAATTGACACAGGCGCGGGTGGAGGCGATCTTTGCCAATGAGCTTCAGGAACGCACGGTAGCTCGCTGGAATTCTGAGAAAAAACGCGCCGAGGCACGCCGAGAAAAGCGCCTTGGTGCAATCGTCCTTTCAAGCGGTCCTGATCCTGATCCGGACCCCCAAGCCTTTGTGGATATCCTTGTGGAGAAGGCTCTGGATGACCTGGGGGCAATTTTGCCCAAGGGCTTTCTTGCGCGCGCTGAATTTGCCGGGGTGGAGGGGCTTGGTGTCGAGCATCTCAAAGCTCAGAGCGCGCTGTGGCTGGTGCCGCTTCTCGAAGGTCGCCGCGATCTGGATGTATCTCCAGCGCGCGTTGCCGATGCAGCATTGGGAGTGATCGATTGGAACGAGCGCCAGAAACTCGACGCGCAGGCCCCGCTCAAATTCACATCGCCCGCCGGTACAAGCCACGCAGTCGATTACGCTGGCGATGACGCACCCAGTGTCGAGGTGCGGGTGCAGGCTTTGTTCGGGCTTGATACGCATCCGATGATCGGGCGCACGCCCTTGCTTTTAAAGCTTACTAGTCCCGCAGGAAGGCCCATCCAATCCACACGCGATCTGCCCGGCTTTTGGCGCGGATCATGGGCGGATGTCGCAAAGGATATGAAGGGGAGATACCCAAAACACCGCTGGCCGGAAGAACCATGGGGGGAAATCCCCGGCCTTCGGACCAAAAACGCCTTCAATCGCAGATGATATTGGATTAAGGGCTCGCTGCGTAAAGGGATACCACAATGACTGCGATTATTTACCAGCAACCCAAAAGCGCCATGCAATCTGGCAAAGCCAAGGTCGACACCTGGATTCTAGAGTTTGAACAAAGCGAGGCGCGCCGTGCTGACCCGCTAATGGGGTGGACCGGAAGCGGTGATACGCAGGCACAGGTAAAGCTCAAGTTCCCCAGCAAAGAGGCCGCGAAGGAATATGCGGAAAAGCAAGGCTTGGTCGTTCGCATCCATGCGACCCCACCCAAGAGGCTCAAGCTTCAAGCCTACGCCGACAATTTCCGCTAAGTATCGCCAAACAGTGACTTGAATCGCGGCCCGGTTCACGCCATATGCGCTTTGGGAGTCGGGTGGACGTTTGCGTTCGCTCACCGGGTCAGGTCCGGAAGGAAGCAGCCCAGGTGGATTGCGACGGGTCGCTCGGCTCCTTTTTCACACAATTCGATTGCGCAGCGCGATGACAAACGGCGTTGGAGCGCGTAGCGTGTTTGCGTGACCGATTCAGACCCAGACCTGCCCGAAATGCAAAAGGATGCCCAAGAGGGCGATAGTCCCGAGGAAAAGGGGCCGAGCGCTGCTGAGCTTGAGGCGGCGGGGCAAAATTCGATGTTTGGCAGTGGGGATATGGGGGAAGCCGCTCCTGCGCCTGCACCGACTCCAGCGCCCGATCCGGTGACTGCTCCAGCACCCACTGAAACAAACCAACCCTACCGCGTGCTTGCGCGCAAATACCGGCCTCAGACATTCTCCGAGCTGATCGGGCAAGAGCCTATGGTGCGCACGCTTGGCAATGCGATTGAGCGGGACCGGCTGGCGCATGCATTCCTCATGACCGGGGTGCGCGGAGTCGGAAAGACATCGACCGCGCGCCTCATTGCCAAGGCGCTCAATTGCGTGGGCGAGGACGGGCAGGGCGGTCCGACCATCGACCCTTGTGGGAAATGCGAATATTGCACCGCCATTGCCGAAGGCCGCCATATCGACGTGATCGAGATGGATGCGGCCTCGCATACGGGCGTTGATGATGTGCGCGATATCATCGAACAGGTCCGCTATGCGGCGGTTTCGGCGCGCTACAAAATATACATCATCGACGAAGTGCACATGCTTTCGCGCAATGCTTTCAACGCCTTGCTCAAGACACTTGAAGAACCACCTGCGCACGTCAAATTCCTGTTTGCGACCACCGAAGTTGAGAAGCTGCCCGTTACAGTGCTCAGCCGGACGCAGCGGTTTGACCTTCGCCGCATCCCGGCAGACCTTTTGGCACAGCACTTTGGCAAGATCTGCTCGCTCGAAGGCGTCGAAGCTGAGGCGGAAGCCTTGGCGATTATTGCTGCAGCGGCCGAAGGATCGGTGCGCGACGGGCTCTCAATCCTCGATCAGGCCATCGCTCATGCCGATATGGACGCCAGCATGGGGTCTGGCGGCGGGGTGAACGCAAGCCGCGTTCGCGATATGCTGGGCCTTGCGGACAAGGGCGCGCAGCGGCGTATCCTGTCGCATCTGCTGTCGGGCGATGCAAAGGCGCTGCTCGTCGGGATTGATGAGCAATATGCGCTCGGCGTCGAACCACTCGCCCTGATGCGCACGCTCATGGACCTCGTGCATCGCATTACGGTTGCGCAGGTTTCCGGCGGTGAGCCCGATGCACCAAGCGAAGACGAACGCGCGGCTCTGGCAGAGTTTGCATCGAAACTTGGCGCAGGGGAACTGCACCGGCTCTGGCAATTGATGCTCAAAGGCCATGACGAAGTGCGCCAGGCGCCCGATCCTCTGGTGGCTTTGCAAATGGCGCTTTTGCGGGTGCTCCACGCGAGCGAGCTTCCTGATCCGGGCAAGCTTGCCAAACGTATCGAAGAAATCGCCGCCAATGGCGTGGCACCCGCGACTCAAAGCGCGGCTCCTGCAGCAGATGGGGGCGCTGCACCTGTCGCGAGCGCATCACGCGCATCACGCGCATCATCTCTCAATTGGGGCGAGATTGTCGACCAGATTGATAACAGCGGCCAGCTGCGCGTTGCGCAAATGATGCGCGACCGTATTCGCGTGATTGAACTTGCCCCCGAACGGCTGATTTTCGAGCTGGCTGACGATTACAACGATGATCCGATTCCCGATATTCGCGATGCCTTTTTCAAGCTGACAGGCAAACGCTGGCAGATTGAGCGGGCCAGCGGACCCGACGCAGAAGGTGCACAGCCCAGCCTGCGAGAGGCTGAGGAAGCCGAAGCCAAGGCAACACAGGATCGCATTCGGGCCCATCCGCTGGTACAAGCAACTCTGGAAGCTTTCCCCGAAGGCGAATTGATTGACCCCGATGACAAAGTAGCCCGCAGCGCAAGTGGCGGGCGCAACTGGAACTAACAAAAGGACGAGTATCCCCATGAAAAGCATGGAAGAAATGTTGCAAGCTGCACAACAGGCAGCAGAGACCATCCAAAAACAGATGGGCGATATGCAGGTCAAACTCGACTCGATCGAAGTCGAGGGTCAGGCAGGCGGCGGCCTTGTCAAAGTGCGCGCATCAGCCAAGGGCCGCATTCTGGGCGTCAGCATCGATGACAGCCTGATGAAGGTCGAAGAAAAGAACATTGTCGAAGACCTCGTAACCGCTGCATTCAACGATGCGCGCGACAAGGCGGACCGCGTGTCAGAAGAGCAGATGAAAGAAATGCAAGGCGGTATGGGCTTGCCACCGGGGTTTAATCTGCCGGGGATGGGTTGATCTGTGAGATCAAACAAAAGAGCTTTTCCTAGCCTGCTTCTGGCTGCCGGGTTGATGGCGAGCGCCGCTTTTGTGAACGCTCAAGAGGGGCGGAGTAGCGAAGAAAGCGTACCGCCCCCATCAGATATGGGGGTTATCTGTTGGGCAGCCATCGTAGAGATTGCTTATCAGGTCGCGTCGCGGTGCGATCTGGGCGAGCAAGCGGCTAGCAAGGAAACGCTGAGCGCTTATGCCGACGCGCGCAGTGCGCTTGCCGATCGATTGCTCGCAAACGGGTGGGAGCAAGACGGGCTTGATCGGTTTCGTGCCCAACAAGGTTCAGCTGATGCTTCGACACAGGAGCTGTGCAAATTTGACGAGCAAAACGATACCGGTAAGTTTCTGCTCGCTCTCGCTCAAGAAAACCCTGAGACGATAATGGAAATCACCGATAGTGTTCTGGCGATACCCGGCCCCCCTCGATGGGGTACCTGCCTTTAGGGCTCTGTAGTCCACAGCTTGGTGCAATCCACCATTGCAGGCTTTAACCCTGCTACCCATATTCCATGAAACGGCGCGCCCTAATGGTCGTCACGGATCGCATAATATGACTACACAATTCCCTCTTCTCCCCCTTCGCGACATTGTCGTGTTTCCCGGTATGGTCGTGCCTCTGTTTGTTGGCCGCGATAAATCCGTTGCTGCGCTCGAAGTTGCGATGGAGGCGTCAAAGGATATCTTCCTTCTTGCACAGCTTGACCCGGCCTGCGACGATCCAGAGCGCATTGACCTTTATGACGTGGGCGTTGTTGCCGAAGTGCTCCAGATGCTCAAACTGCCCGACGGCACGGTTCGCGTCCTTGTTGAAGGCAAAGAGCGCGCGAAGCTTGCCGATTTGCACGAAGACGCCGGCCATGTGATCGCAGAGGTGGAACTGCTCGAACCGGAGACGGTCGCGGGCACTGAAGTCACCGCACTAATGCGGCAAGTGACCGAACAGTTTGGCGAATATACCAAGCTTAACAAGAAGATGGGCGAAGAGAACAATGTCGACCTGTCCGATATTGATGACGCGGGACAGCTTGCTGACACCATCGCCGCCGCGCTCAGTGCAAAGGTTTCAGACAAGCAATCGCTCCTGACAGAGGGAAGCCCGTTCAAGCGGCTGGAACTGGTCATGGCCTTTATGGAAGGCGAGCTTTCCGTCCTTCAGGTGGAGCGCAAAATCCGTGGCCGCGTAAAGCGCCAGATGGAAAAGACGCAGCGCGAATACTATCTCAATGAACAATTGAAAGCGATCCAGTCCGAGCTTGGCGGTTCGGACGATGGTGAGGGCGACGAGATCGCCGAGCTGACTGAAAAGATTGAGAAAACCAAGCTTTCAAAAGAAGCAAAGGCCAAGGCGAAGGCCGAGCTTAAAAAGCTCAAAGGCATGCAGCCGATGAGCGCTGAGGCGACGGTTGTTCGCAACTATCTCGATATTCTCTTAGGGCTCCCTTGGGGCAAGAAAAGCCGGGTCAAAAAAGACATCGGTAAGGCGCAAGAGATTTTGGATGCCGACCACTATGGTCTTGAGAAGGTCAAGGACCGGATCATCGAATATCTCGCCGTGCAGGCGCGCACCAACAAGCTCAAAGGTCCGATCCTTTGCCTTGTTGGCCCTCCTGGTGTTGGTAAAACCTCGCTGGGCAAGTCCATTGCTAAAGCCACGGGCCGCGAATTCGTGCGCCAATCGCTTGGCGGGGTGCGTGATGAGGCGGAAATTCGCGGTCACAGGCGCACTTACATTGGCTCCATGCCGGGTAAGATCGTCAACAATCTGAAGAAGGCGGGCACGAGCAATCCGCTGTTCCTGCTCGATGAGATCGACAAGCTGGGTCAGGATTTCCGCGGCGATCCGGCATCGGCGCTGCTTGAGGTGCTTGATCCAGAACAGAACGACAAGTTTCAGGACCATTATCTTGAGCTTGACCTCAACCTGTCGGACATCATGTTTGTGACCACCGCAAACAGCCTCGATCTGCCTCAACCGCTGCTGGATCGGATGGAGATCATCCGGCTTGAAGGCTATACCGAGGACGAGAAAGTCGAGATTGCAAAGCGCCACCTGATCGACAAGCAGGTGAAGGCGCACGGGCTCAAGAAAGGCGAGTTTGAGCTTACCGAAGAGGGGCTTCGCGATCTTATCCGCTATTACACGCGTGAAGCCGGCGTTCGCACGCTTGAGCGTGAAATCGCGCGTCTTGCTCGCAAATCCTTGCGGAAAATCCTTGAGAAAGAGGCCGCCTCTGTTGTCATCACGCCGGAAAACCTTGGCGACTTTGCCGGGGTGCGCAAATTCAAGCACGGCATGAGCGATGATGAGCCTCAGGTTGGCGCTGTCACAGGCCTTGCCTGGACCAGTGTCGGCGGCGAATTGCTCACGATTGAGAGTGTTACGACGCCGGGCAAGGGTGAGATCAAGACCACCGGTAAGCTTGGCGATGTGATGCAGGAAAGCGTTGCGGCGGCCTTTTCCTTCGTGAAAGCGCGCAGCCCGCAATACGGGATCAAGCCATCGCTTTTCCAACGCAAGAACATCCACATCCACCTGCCCGAAGGCGCGGTGCCCAAAGATGGGCCAAGTGCTGGCGTGGGCATGGTGACCTCGATTGTCTCAACCCTCACTGGGATCGCAGTGAACCCGGATGTGGCCATGACCGGCGAAGTTACCCTTCGCGGCCGCGTTCTGGCGATTGGTGGGCTTAAGGAAAAGCTGCTTGCAGCTTTGCGCGGCGGCATCACCAAGGTGCTCATCCCTGAAGAGAATGTGAAAGACTTGGCCGAGCTGCCTGACAACGTGAAAGAAGGGCTTGAGATTGTGCCTGTGGCCCATGTTGACCAAGTGCTCGAACACGCGCTGATAGAACGGCCAACGCCTATTGAATGGACCGAAGCTGATGATCTTGCGACGCAGCCGGGCGCTCAAGTATCAGCAGGGACAGATACTCCCACCGCGCATTGATAATCAGGCGAAAAGCGAGCCTGAAAGGACTGGACTTGCAAAAAGCGCAAGGATTTCAAAGTCCTTGGGCCCACAGTATTATTGAAGTGGGGCTCAGTTCGTCGTGAATGAGGGATTTTAGCGCTGTCTCATTGTAAAATTGCCTGATTTGCCTTTGACAGCCCACCAAAAAACGGCTCAATTCCCCCGCTATCAGGGGTGATTCACTCGAACCAAGTCTTAAGAAGATTGAGGGGTAGCAAATATGAACAAAAATGATCTGATCGGTGCGGTTGCTGAAACTAGCGGACTTTCGAAAAGCGATGCGGCGAACGCTGTGGAAGGTGTTTTTGACGCAATTCAGAAAGCTCTTGCTGGCGGCGACGAAGTGCGCCTGGTCGGGTTTGGCACCTTTGCCGTTGCAAAGCGTAAAGCGTCGATGGGACGCAATCCGCGCACAGGCGAACCAATGCCAATCAAAGCGTCTAATCAGCCCAAGTTCAAAGCGGGCAAGGGCTTGAAAGACGCCGTCAACTAAGCGCTGCCTTTGCGCAAATAGGTTAGGCGAGTTTCAAAAAAGGACCCGTCAGCGCAATGCTGGCGGGGCCTTTTTAGTGCCTTGGTGTCTTTGCGTGTTAGCGCGAAAGATCGATTAGAGCGGTAGGCGCCGCTTTGGTGCGCGGTGAGATGTTCCAGACAAGCCGCTGACCGCTTGCGTCGGAAACCGCGCCTTCATCTGTGTTATTGGCCTTGATCTCACCATTCGTGATGATGGTGAAGGTGCCTTCCATAGTTGGAAGGTTGGGCATCTCGCCGCCGTTTGGTGCATCATTTGCGAGCGCCGCCATGCTGCCGAGCCCGGCCATACCAGCCATCATCCCGCCCATTGGGTTCGAATCGTTTTGAGCGGCAAATCCGGGCGCATTCACCCGCACCACATTGTCCTTGCGAAGGATGATCTGAACAAAAGGATTGGTGGTTGGAAAACCTTCAAGCACCGGGAACATGAAATCATGGCTCAGATTGCCGCTAATCGAATAGCGCACATCGAACACGCCGTCGCCCTTGTCGATGACCCGCTCCCAACCTTTTTGGCGTGACAGCAATTCGACCAGTTCAGCAGACGCTTGCGGATCGCTGGGATCAATGCCGCCCATAATCGTGCCCATTTGCTGGGCCTGCTCTTGCGCTTGGGCGGCGCGGATGGGAGCGTTCATTTCCCAAACTTGACGTTGCTCCGCCAGCTCAGCCTCTGTGCATTCGCGGTCGGCGTAGGTTTCTTCATCGTAGCATTCGTCGGGTTCAAACTCGTCACCTGCGGCACCCATTTTCGCAAGGCTCGAAAGCCCCAGGAAGAAAATCTCGCCATCGTAAGTGTAGGTGAAATCATTCCCTTCCATCAGCACAAGCTCAGAGGTGAACTTGCCCGGTGTGATAAAACAGCCGGTCAATAGCAGGCAAAGCCCTGCCACAAGAGCGGCCGCAAAGTTACGCTTTGGTGTTGCGATTGTCATTTGGTCTTCCCCCTCGGAAACTCCCGATCAGCCTGCCGAACGGGTTGCTACTGCATATAATGCAATTGCTGCTGCATTCGAAACGTTAAGACTTTCGATATCTGACGAAATTGGCAGGCGCGCCAAAGTGTCGCAATGGCCTGCGATATTGTGCCGCATGCCTTCGCCTTCTGCGCCAAGAACGATTGCAAGTGGCCCCGTTGAAAGGCTTTCAGAAAGGGTCGCTTCGGCTTCTCCTGCAAGTCCGATGCGCCAATAGCCCGCCTCTGCCAATTCTTCCATAGCGCGGGCCAGATTGACCACGCGCACCCATGGAACGGTCTCCAATGCGCCTGATGCGGACTTGGCCAGCACGCCTCCTTCGGGCGGGGCATGGCGGTCTTGTGTCACGACACACGCTGCCCCGAATGCAGCGGCTGATCGCAGGATCGCGCCGACGTTGTGGGGGTCGGTGACCTGGTCAAGGATCACCACGGGGCGTGCAGGGTCACCTGTTGCAACCTCGTCGATAAACACATCGGGAAGCGGTTCGCATTCCAGCACCAGCCCTTGGTGAGGCGCATCCTTCGCGACAAGCCGTGCCAGATCACTGACGTCTGCGTATTCCACCGGAAAGTCTGCTGGAAGTTCGCCATCAAGACTTTCGATGCCTTCCCTTGTTGCCCACAGCTTGCGATGTTCGCGCGCCGGGTTCTTGAGAGCGGCCTCGACCGGGTGACGGCCCCACAGCCGCACATAGCCAGCCGTACCCTTTCCAGAACCGCGTCCGCCCTTCATCCGGCCAGCACGGCCCCGTAAAGCCCGTTTGCGATCACCTTTTGCCATAAATTCCTACTTTGCATGCAAGTTCTAAGCGCCTTTGCCAGTACCCCCATTGACAGGCAAGCACAGCT
Source organism: Erythrobacter longus (assembly GCF_000715015.1). Lineage (GTDB taxonomy): Bacteria > Pseudomonadota > Alphaproteobacteria > Sphingomonadales > Sphingomonadaceae > Erythrobacter > Erythrobacter longus. The sequence goes on along the minus strand of NZ_JMIW01000002.1, from coordinate 10,422 downwards.
TCGCCAAAGGGGCGCCTCTCGGCAGCGAGGCCTCAGGCCTCACTTCATTGAGCAGACGCCCGGAACGGCGTTCAATTCAAGGCCCATGTGTGGACAGGTGGCCGAGTGGTTAAAGGCAGCAGACTGTAAATCTGCCCGCGCAAGCGTACGCTGGTTCGAATCCAGCCCTGTCCACCACCGCCCTTTCTCGCGTCATCCCTGAAAAGCCCTAGAAATCCCAGAAAACCAAGGGTATTATCGCCCTTACTGTCCGCATTTGACCGCTGCAATTTGCCTGCAACCGGAACCAAGTGTGGGGGTAGTGTGGGGGTAAAGTGGCTTACCCCCACACTTTGGTTTCGCAACTCGGTCCCGAAGAGTGTGGGGGTAAAGCAATGGGCAAACTCACAGCGGTAGCGGTCAAGGCAGCCTTGGCGAATCCGGGCACCTATCAGGACGGTGACGGATTATTCCTGAAAGTGGACAAACGTGGGGGTGCCTACTGGAATTTGCGACTCCAACAGGACGGCAAGCGACGGGATATCGGAGTGGGCAGCGCAAAGCTGGTGACGCTGGCCGAGGCGCGGGCGAAGGCCGCCGAACTCCGCAAGGCGGTAAAGGTCGAGAAGCGCGATGTGCTGACCGAGCGCAAGGACCAGGAAGCAGCTAAAGTCACCTTCCGCGAAGCCGCTACCCAATATCATTCGGAGAACGAGGCAGGCTGGAAAAGCGATGTCTATGGTCGCCAATGGCTCGCGAGTCTGGAAAACTACGCGTTCCCGAAACTGGGCGATATGACGAGCGGCGGGATCACCGCTGCCGACATCATCGGGGTGCTCACGCCGATCTGGCAGGAAATTCCGGAAACGGCCCGGCAAGTCCGCAACCGGATTTGCGCGGTGCTTGATTACTCCCATGCAAGGGGCTGGCGCTCCACGGAGGCTCCATCGGGCAACAGCAGCCTGAAAGCGGGCCGAGGGCTGCCGCGACAGATCAAGAAACCGGCGAACCGCAAGGCTATGCCATACGTGGCCGTCCCACCATTCCTGACCGCGCTGCGTCGCAAGCCATCCTATTCGCGTCTCGCGCTCGACCTTCTCATTTTGACGGGCGTTCGCTCGCAGGAAGTGCGGCTTGCTAAATGGGACGAATTCGATCTGGACCAGCGCCTTTGGACAATTCCAGCCGAGCACATGAAGCGCAGCAGGGCGCACATCGTGCCGCTGTCAGAGGCGGCTCTGGCGGTGCTCGTGAAGGCCGATGCAATGCGGCTTGAGGGAGCCGAAGTGGTCTTCCCCGGCATGACCGGCAAGGCGATGTCCAATATGACGCTACTCAAGGTCATGCGCGACATGCAGGAGCCGTTCCACGTCCACGGTTTCCGCTCCAGCTTTACCGATTGGGCGGCGAACGAAGGCTTCCCCAATGCGGTTGTCGAAGCCGCGCTGGCGCATAAGACGCCCGATGCCGTGCAGGCTGCATATCGTCGTACAACCTATCTCGGCACGCCGGAAAACCCCGGCGTGCGCATCAAACTCATGGACGCTTGGGGTAGGTACTGTTCAGGGAAGCCAATTTCGGAAGATTGAGGGCACCCTCGCAGAACACAAGTCGCCAAACCCAAATCCAATTGAAGCATTGTCTAAATGCGCGCAGTCAGCTCCCATCATTACCACAACCAATAATTAAGTATATTCGGCATAATGCGTTGGCATCTATGGAGAATGTAGCCGTGCAATACTTGGTGAGGTCGATCAATGGGGATGCAGGGGGCTCTGCTCTAGCGGTTCGCAAGGGGGGCAATGACGAGCAGCTGCTGGCGATCTTTGCGGATGCGTCGTGCCGGGATTTTGTCCTGCTCGGCGATCATCATTGTCTCGCTCTGTCCTATAAGGGCGAAGTGGCACTCGTTGATTTGGCTACTTTGCAGGTTGAAAAACGGCTCAAGCAGTCGCGCCGCTATGATCGTTTGGCAGTCTCTGTCGACCATAGCCGCGCTATAGCCTATCACTGCAATCCCGGCCTTGTGCAGGTGATTGACCTCAAGAGCTTTCACATCACGGCGCGATACAATCTCATCAAGCTGCGCGATGATGGCCAGTTCGATTTGCTGAATAAGGACAACGAAGCACTCAAAGCGGAAGGGATACCGTGGGATTCCATTCCGACATCCGATGGTTCTTTGAAGCAGGAAACGCGCGATGATTCGCCGTTCCTGCGCTACGCCTCAGATACACCAAGTGGTCTGCGTCGAATGCTATTTCCACGCGCCGCTAGGGCAGTATTCAGAGCGGATGGTAAAGTGGTACTGCCATTTGGGTTCTTCAAATATACGGGGCCTTCATGGGTCAGTGATCCAAAACCGAAGAATCCGAGCATCCATAGAATGATAGAGGTCAGCGACGGCCTCGCCGTTCTCGATCTGGACGCGCAAACGGCCCGCTTTGATGTGTTGCGGACCCACTTGCAGGGCATGGCATACTCCAATCTACCTGTGCGTTCGTTCAGTCCCGATGGAATGACTGCGGTTGTACCAGCACTTGAACCCGTCAAGCTGTCCCCCAAGGCTCCAGAAACAAGCGGACTGTTTCAGAAAGTGTTCGGACGCAAGAACGCTGGCGATTACGCCATGGCTCTTGAGATTTGGGACATTGGTGACCAGCCAACCCTTCAGCGCACCATACCCTATCGCGTGATAACGGGTGAGAATCTGCTGCGGACAGATACGCAGCGTTTCAATAAAGCGGAACTCGCACAAGGTGAGCGTGAAATTGATCTGATTTTCAAGGGCATTGATGCCGCATATCTTGACCGGTTGGATGATTGGCGGTCTAGCTCTGCACGAAAGGCTGAGGACCAACATTTCGAGCCTTTGGAACAAGCCCCGGCGTACAACAATCCTGCCTACAATCGAGTAGCTCAACCAATCTTGTTCGCAGCGACGGTGAAGCGTCTGATGAGCCTGGACCCGCAGCCATTCTCCTCCTTCCCTTGGGAAAAGTGCGAGCCCCGACAATGCGAACTGTTCGCAGGCGTCCTGGGCTCATGGTCCAAACACTGTGAGCATGGCACAGATACCCTTTTGTGGCTCACAAACGATAAGTTCTTGACCTTGTCGCGCGGCGGCAGAGGTCGGATCATCTCTACGGGCGGCGATCTTGGCTCTGTGTATCAGCTCTCCCATCCTGACGGGAGTGAATGGAAATACTGGAGCGGATACGACACGACAGTTGATATCCAGCGAGGTGCCAGCGCGGATTTTGAGCTGCGCGTGCATGGTGACCATTGGGAGATTGATTGGCCCACGAGCAATTTGTCACCAATGGAGTCTGCCGAGAGCGTTCAGCAAGTCAAAGCGTTGAGGGTCAACAAAAAGGACCTCAAAGAAAACGAACGGCTGCGCAAGAAGGTCGATCGCATGACAGCCAAAATCCGTCGCGGCTACGTCAAGGTAAGCGGACGTGATACGAACGACATCGTTTCCGGTCTGGAAGAATTGTCACGCGAAGTGCGCGCGCACCTGCCGGAAATCGTTGTCGATCATCGTTGGGCTCCAGCGCTCTACTACCGTGGCAAACCCATTATTGAAGATGAGTTCTGTGACATCCTCGTCGCCGATCCAAGTGAAGCCGGTATCAGAGCGCTCGACAATCTTCTGACGGCATTTCTGGATGCCACCGAGGGCGATCACGAGAACATCTGGCACCCCGATGATCTGAAACCAACCATGGGCCCGGTGACCGTCGCGCTGATAAAGATGACAAACCCGCTTCCCGCATCGATTACGCGCTTCTATGCCAGGCGCGATATGGATCACGATATGTGGACCTATCAAGCGTTCGAGGAAATGGGACTGAGCGATAAGCGATTGCTGTCCGCTGATCTCGTGACTTTGCAGATCAGACTGGCGATTCAGGACATTTGCACTGGCAACATGGATCCGAACATCTTTGCGCTCTATCGGCTTCCTTTGGTACGCGATGTCTTACATCGCAATCCTCAGCTTGTTCCTGACATTTGCAAAGTTATTGTTGATCAAACTGAGGCGCAAGCGCCGCATTTCACTTGGGCGTCAAGTGAAGGTGTTGCAGGTGTTCTCGCTGCAATTTCTGACGAGTTGAACAAGGGGCAAGCAGCAGAAAAGGCTATGGCAGTTGCGCTGATGGATGAAGTAGAGGCGCGGAGAGCCCCTGAGCGTGCGGGTCAATGATTTGTCCGTCGCGTGCCGCCTCGCTTCTCTTCTCGCATCAAGTGCACCGGCAATGTCTTTGTCTGCCGCTCCCAACGTCTGAATGTGGGTCGGAGCATAGTTGTTAGGAATATGCCGGGCATCTCTCGCTGGAAACGGTTGTAGCTCACGGAGCAGCTTGGATCGTGCAACTGACTGAATGTTCCGCCTCCTGTGCCTTTTGCTGGCACCGATCGAGCGCGTCACGGTTCGCGTTCAATGTGCTGTGCGTCACCATCAACTCCTCCCATGCATCTGGATTCTGAGATCGGATCAACCGAATCCCTGCATCCACGATAGTCGGCTCGCCAACCGCCTTGCGAGCCATACTTTCGGGCCAATGCCAGCTTTCGGGCATGGCGCGGGCAATGGTACCGGGAAGGATCGACCATAGGAGGATACCGGCAGCCAACCCCATACCTGCAAAGCGCCAGGTTCGGCGCTTCTGCTCGTCCTCCGTTCGGACACGCCCGACAATCGCAGCGAGCCGACCGGTTTCAATGTCGAGGTCTTTGCGTCCGTGTCGGAACAGGTCGCTGGCATCGCGCAGCATGTCGAGCGAGGCGTGCTTGATCTGAACTGCGATGTCTTCCGGCGTCATTTCGATGGCAGGCTTGTTGCCGATCGTGCTCAACGTCTTGGAGACTTTTGCCAACTGATCGGCCATCTGGCCGAGTGTAGCCGTGTAGTCCGGGATTACGATGTCGGCTCGTTCCCTGGCCATGTTCTGGACGGTATGCCGTACCATTGCCATTTCGCCTTCGAGGCGGGCAAACGCTTCCGTTGCCGGATCGGCTTCTTCCACCGTTTCAATTTCCGGTTCTGACTCCAGGGCGTGTGGTTCTTCCACTTCAAGGTCCAACTGCACTTCTTCGATTTGATCGTCTTCCATCATTCAACTCCTAAATGCCCATTCCGAGATCGAGCCTGCGCTCGCGGGCGATGTTTGCGGTGAGTTCGTTTGCGATGCTGCGTTCGGGCTTCGGATCGATGCCCAGTTCGCGGGTCTTGCCGCGCAGCAGGTCTTCAACCTGCGGATCGCGCTCAAGCCCCTTCGCCAGCGCGGTCAGCTTGGCCGACACCTTGGCAACACCGGCACGGTCGCCTTGCTGCTCAAGCTCCTTGCGCGCGGCGCTCAGTACTTGCCAGTCTTTCACAAAGCGCTCGGATCGCAGCGCCGGATCGGTGCGCACAGCGGCCTCTTGGCTCATGGCGCGCATGGCCTCCTGGCTGCGCCCGTCTGCGGCCTCTGCAATCAGCTCAGGATGCCGCTCCAGCGCCTTGGCGAGATCGGTGGCGGCATGGTGCCGGATCGCTTCGAGCGCCTTTCCAGCCTTCTTCAGCGCGTCCTTCTGGTGCGGAAGCACGGGCAAGCCCTGGGCCTGCATCTTGCCGATATCACCAAGCGCACGGGCGTAGCGTTCGACCGCGCGGCGTTGCTCGTTCTGCGTGTTCGCCTGCGCCGGGATTGGTTCAAGCTGTCGGGCCTGCGGACGGAAGTTTCTGAAGATCGACTTCGCCTTTTCCGGCACCTGTCGCACCATCTCCAAGACCCGCTCGCGGAAGCTGATCCCTCGCAATTCGGCGAAGGCTAGCTCGGGCTTGTAGTCGCCCGCCATATCCTTGCCCCGCTCACGGCCCAGCGTGCGGACAAGCTTGGACTGATCGGCAAAGTCATCGCGCCCATAATGCAGCGCCAGTCCGTCGCGGTGACGTGACAGGGCGACATAGGCGGAATGACTGTCCATACCGGGAGTGGCGAGCACATGGGTGCGGTCCACCGTCATGCCCTGCGCCTTGTGGATCGTGGCGGCGTAACCGTGATAGATATGGGCGTAGTCCTTGGTCTCGAAGGCAACTTCGCGGCCATCGTCTGTGCGCACCGCCATGCTCATTGCACTGGCTATTGCGACCGTGCCGAGGGTGCCGTTCTTCACCGCAAGCTCGCGTTCGTTGCGCAGAAAGATAATCCGGTCGCCTGACGCAAACTGCCGCTCGCCGCGTGCCGATCTGATCGTGGTATCGGCACCCAGCGCGCCAGCGTCGCGCATCTTCTCGCGCGCCATCTTGTTCAGCTCGCGGACTTCGTCATTGGTGTGGGTGAGGATGATCTGACTGTCGCCAAAGCTTCCCCGCCGCTCCTGCTCCCACCGCTCGATCAGGGCGGCGCGCGCAGCCTCGCGTGTGTCGGCGGCATGGACCATGCCGCGCTCTTCGTAAGTGCGGATCGCATCGCCGGTTCGGCCCGTGGCGAGCTGCGTGGTCGCATCTTGCTGCCATGCCGAAAGCTGGCGGCGAACTTCGCTGATTTCGACGCCGCCATGGCGCTCGTGGATCGCCCGGAACGCTGCGCCTGCCTCGATGGCCTGAAGCTGCTGCTGGTCACCGACCAGGACAACTTTCGCATCAGCCTTCGCGGCATGGGAAAGCACGCGCTCCGTCTGGCGGGTGCCGACCATGCCCGCTTCATCGATCACGAGCACGTCGCAGGACGTGAGCTGTTCGCGTCCTTTGCCCCATTGATGCTCAAGGCTGGCGATAGTGCGAGATACGATGCCGGAACCGTTCTCCAGTCCTTCGGCGGCAATGCCTGACAGGGCTGCGCCACGCACATTGTAGCCCGCGCTTTCCCATGCCTCGCGCGCCACGCCCAGCATGGCGCTTTTGCCGGTCCCGGCATAGCCAACGACGACGGCAAGACCCTTGCTGTTGGTGACATGCTCGAAGGCGGATTTCTGTTCGCCGGACAGGACCAGGCCGCGCTTTGCAGCACTGGCGAAGGCGGCATTTCGCTGCTCGTCTTCGACGCCATGCTTGGCGCGCTGCGCCATTGCGTCGGCGGCGCGATGCAGGCGCTGTTCGGTCTCGAGCATTGCTCGCGAAGTGAAGCGGTCCTGCCCGCGTCCGTCCTTGCCCAGAGCGATCAGATCGTGCGATGCGCGCACGGTATTGTAGGCTGCGTCGAACTGCTCCTTCCCGTCGCTGTGCCGGTGAACGAACGCCGCAAGATCGCGCGGGGTAAACGTCGCTTGCTGGTGCGTGATCGCGTCCAGCGCCAACGCGGGATTGGCAATGATGCGTGCGCCATTGCGCTGGGCGATGGCGCGATGCTCTTCGATCCGTTCGGCTTCCAGCCCGCGACCGCCGATGCGCGATGCGGCGGGGCCAATCTTGTCCTGCGGCTCCAGAGCAATGCCTTGCGCTTCGAGGCTGCGGTGATCGATCCGCGCATCGATGTCGCGCTCAGCCAGCGCGCGGTTGACATGGTCGGCCCAGCGCTCGCGCCATTGCTCGATCAGCGCGGTCTTGTTCCAGTCGCGGACCTTTGCACCAAAACCGTCCTTGGTGACCTCCCGCATCGTCAGCATGACATGCGCGTGCGGTTTGGCTTTGCCGTCTTCGCCAATATCCCAATGGACATTGAGATCGGCAATCATGCCCTTCTCGACGAAATCGGCTTTGACGAACTCGCGCGCAAGCTTGATGTTGTCTTTCTTCGACAGCTCGCGTGGCAGGGCGAACTCTACTTCGCGGGATAGCTGGGCATCCTTGCGCTTCTCGGCGGCCTCAACTGCATTCCACAGCGTGGCGCGGTCGGCGAACGCTTTGGGCGCGCCTTTGGGCAGCATCACTTCGGATTGAAGGACACCTGCCTTGTTGGTGAAATCATGGGTTCTGTCGATCCGCTCGTCGTGCAATCTCTCGCCCGCACGATAGGCCGCCGCCGCAACGGCACTTCGTCCGCTCGACCTTCCGATGACCTTTGCGCTGAAGTGAAAGATTGCCATGTCGGCAATCCAGTTACACCGCAAACGCAACGTCGGCACGACGTATAAGCGCGCCCTCGCATGATAAAATCCTGATCGGGACTAGGCGGTATCACACTTTCCCGGCGACCTTACTGCATTGGGAAAGCTCCCCGATTATCATGGCTCCATCACACCAACGATGGAGATGTCCCATGCGCAAACCCCGCGATTTTGATTCGGAACTGAAGGCGCTTGCCGAGAAGGCAAAGCAGTTGAAGGAACGTCGCGTGCGCGACCTCGGCGCGCTGGTCACGGCAACCGGAGCCGACGCGCTTGATGTCGATGTCTTGGCGGGCGCTTTGCTCGACGCTGCGGCTAACACCGACAAGGGAACTGGGGAGGGCTGGCGCAAGCGCGGCGCGGCCTTCTTTCAGGGCAAGTCACGCGACACTGCGAAAGGACCTCGCCAGCAGCAGGAAGGCACTCTCGCGCTCGACGGCGGCGCAGCATCGGCTTGAGGCGGCAAGGGCACGAACCGACATGCGCGAATGGCAGGTCAAACGACGCGAACGAACCCGGCAACTGATCGAGCTGGGCGGCCTGGTCGCGAAGGCCGATCTGGTCGAACTGACCGATGATGATCGCGCCGCGCTCTACGGCGCGTTCCTCACGGTCGCAGCCAAGTTGCGCGGGCCGGATGGGGCGCAGGCGCTGGTGCTCTTTCGGCGCAAGGGAAAGCGGGCGTTTGAGGCGGAGCAATCAGGCTGATCGGCAGAGGAGAGCGGCTCCAATCTCTGCAAATTGGAGTCGATTGCTTGCGTCAGCTTTGCGCCCCAAAGTCGGACGTACAGGCCAGGAAAGAGCAACCCCGAAAGCGGACCTATCAGTCTTCCCACGAGATGACCCCATCCGCCGAGCGCCAGTTGGCGGGCCGCATAAGTTTGTCGTGGGCGATACGCACTGACTGGATGTCAGCCTCGATCTCGCGTCTCCAGTAGTCGAGAAAGTCGAACAGCACCGGAAAGTCCGGTGCTGCGTCGTATTCTTGCCACGCGAAAGTCTGCACGATCAAGGGGTGGTCGGGCATGAAGTAGCATATCTCTGCCGTCGTCAGCCCGTAGCCATCAAGCTGAACGAGAAAGGCCCGATCCGTCATTGTGACCTCGTAGGGCGGTTTTCGTCGTCGAGTGACTTCATGGCATCTAAGATATCATCAATCCCCACGGGCTTTCTCAATTCGGGTGGCTTTCGCATTCCGGGCTGGCTCTCGACCGCGTTGCGGTCGGATGCCCAGGAGGCAAGGATCGCCCGTCTTACCTCGGGTTCAAGCGAGGGGTGATGGGCAACGTCGAAAGGATGCAAGTACCGAGAGACAGGTTGCGACATGATCGATCCTCCTTTGCTTTGTGTCGCGTTTTGCCATTTTACGCTTCAAAAAATTGAAGGGCGGTCGCTGAACCGGAGCGAACTCCGAGGCAGCCTTGCGGTCATGCCCCGGAGTAGCGCTCGGCCGTGCATTAGCCCGGCAACGGCGTCCGGGTTGCTGGGAAGCCGTGCTTCTTCAGCGTGCCACGCTTCAACTCGCGCAATGCTGATATCCGACGCTCGGTCGCCGGATGGGTCGAGAACAGCTCACCCACTTGCGTGGGAACGATGTAAAGCTGGGCTGCTGCAGGGTTCCGCTCGCTCACCGGATTGGGCACCTGGCGAGCCGCGTCGGAAATCTTGCGCAGCGCCGAGGCCAGTGCGTCGGGATCGCCGCAGATTTCGGCTCCCGCTCTGTCAGCACCGAATTCGCGCGTCCGACTGATCGCCATTTGAACAATCATGGCGGCAAACGGTGCAAGCAGAACGGCTCCTGCGAGTGCAAGCGGATTGCTGCGATTGTCGCTCGAAAAGATCATGCCGAAGTTCGCCAGCATGGAAATCGCACCCGCTATGGTCGCCACCATGGTCATGATGAGCGTGTCGCGGTTGCGGATATGGCCCAGTTCGTGCGCCATCACCGCTGCGACTTCATCGCGCGAGAGCATATCCAGCAAGCCCGTCGTTGCAGCAACCGCAGCGTTTTCAGGATTGCGGCCTGTCGCGAAGGCGTTGGGATGTGGACTGTCGATCACATAGACTTTGGGCATGGGAAGACCAGCGCGTTGAGCGAGGATCGCTACGATGCTGTAGAAGTCGGGCGAGGTCCTCGCGTTCACCTCGCGCGCCTTGTGCATGGACAGCACGATCCTGTCGGCCTTCCAATAGGTAACGAAATTCATCGCGCCCGCGATCATGAGCGCAATGAGAGCGCCGCCGGTCCCGCCGATCATGTAGCCTGTGCCCATGAACAGCGCGGTCAGGGCAGCGAGCAGAATGAAAGTTCTCATAATGTTCACTGTCAATCCTCCAACCTAAGCCGTGTTGACAAAAGCCTTCAGCCATAGGCGCGCTGCGGCGAGGTTGAGGAAGCTCTCGAAG
>NZ_JMIW01000001.1 GCF_000715015.1 Erythrobacter longus | reverse complement strand
CCGGGTCACCGTGCCCGAGGTTGAAAAGCTCATGAGCGGCGATGGATCAGGACGCGTCCAGCGGTAAGGGGCGTGCTTTTTGCTGAGGGCTCTAGGCAGGCCCTAGGATTTCCAGCAAAACCCGGCCATCCGCTGTCAGATCAACCCTCGCCTCAACGCCAAAGACATCGCGCAGCCGATCAGGTGTAATGGTGTCCCGCGCCGTTCCATCAGCGACAATCTGCCCTTCTTTCATCCAGATCAGCCGGTCGGCGTAGCGTGCGGCGAGTGAGAGATCGTGGACAACGCTGAGCAAGGCTCTGCCTTCGTTTGCCAGGCGCTTGAACAATTGCAGCACCTCGTGAGCATGGCGCGGGTCAAGCGCTGCGATGGGTTCATCTGCGATAAGGACGGGGGTTTCGCCAGCAAGCGCCCTTGCCAAATGCACCCTTGCAATTTCGCCGCCAGATAGCGTGTCGGCTGCGCGCTCTTCGAAGCCTTCGAGGTCGCAGGCGGTGATCGCGCGCGCGACGGCGTCTTCGTCTTCTTGGGATAGATGCAAGGGCGCACCGCCATAGGAAAACCGGCCAAGCGCGACGATGTCGCGCACAGGTTGAGGCCAGGCAAGCGGGCGTTCCTGCGGCAGATAGGCGATTTGGCGAGCACGTTCAGCGGGCGCAAGGTCGGACACCTTGTCCCCTGAAATTTCGGCGTGCCCAGCATCCGGCTTCAGCAGGCCCAGCGCGAGGCGAAGAAGGGTGCTTTTGCCAGCCCCATTGGGCCCGACCAAAGCGGTGAGCGTGCCTTTTTCAAGGGCGAAGCTGGCATTTGAAACAAGCGCGCTTTCCCCTGCCGTGTAAGAGAGGTTCTGTGCGACAAACAGGCTCATGCAAGCCTCCTTCGCGCGGCGATCCAGATGAATATCGGCGCGCCGATTAGCGAGGCGACAACGCCCAGTTTAAGCTCAAAATCGGTCGGAATGACCCGCACCCCGATGTCTGCCATCACCAGGAGCAGCGCACCCAGCAAGGCAGATGGCACCAGCAAACGCGAGGCATCATAACGCACAAAGGGGCGCACCAAATGCGGCGCGACAATGCCGACAAAACCAATCGCTCCCGCAATTGCGACGGCGGCTCCGGTTGAAATTCCTGCCCCGATAATGACGGCTAGCCGCTGATTCTTGAGATTGACGCCAAGCCCCGCTGCGGTTTCTTCGCCAAGGCCAAGGGCTGCGAGCCCGCGCCGTGACATCCACAAAATCGCCATGCCTAGCCCCGCCATAGGAGCAGCAAATGCGAGGTCGGCAAAGCTGCGATTGGCAACCGAACCCAGCATCCAATTCACCATATCGGCAAGGCTAAACGGGTTGGGTGCCAAGTTCATTAGAAGCGCCATAAGCGCTGCTGAAAAGCTGGAGAGGCCCACACCGATCAAGATCAGTGTCACGACTGAAAGGTTGCGCAAGGCGGCGGCGGCAACGATCAAAGTCGCGATCAATGCGCCCGCTACGGCCGCAAGGGGCAGGATCATGGGCGAGGTCGCTGTGAGCCCGAAATAGAGCACAAAGCTTGCAAAAAGCGCCGCTGTCGCTGACACGCCAAGGATGCCCGGTTCGGCAAGCGGATTGCGCAAAAGCCCCTGCAAGCCTGCCCCGCTCATGCCGAGGGCTGCCCCGACGAGCGCTGCGGCAAGGCTACGGGGGAGGCGGATGTCCCAGACGACCAGTTGATCCCCCGCGCTTGCCTGAAAAGTGAGAGCGCCCACAACCCTGTCCAAAGGGAGGGGAACTGAGCCAAGCAATAGCGACGCGGCGATTGCAGCGCACAGGGCAATTGCGAGGATCACGTTGATTTTACTCACCGCGCGCACTCTTTGCTGTTTTCGCCATGACCTCAACCGCCTCTACCAGGAACCATCCACCGCACGATGTCCATGCGCCGTCTACGGCTGCGACTGGCAGATCGCTCAGCTGAGCCTGAGCAACCCGATGGCGTGTCGCGCTCCAATTGTGGACCGCGCTGTGTTCGCCTTGGAAAAAGGCCGCAACCACAAGGTCTGGCCGTTCATAGGCGAGACGTTCGAGCGGAATAGGGTGCCACCCAGCGCTCGTCTGAAAATTGCCAAGACCAGCGGCCTTCATAAGCTCATGGACAAGCGTGCCTTCGCCCGCCGTCACTCCGCCCGGCGTCATGTAAAGTGCATCAGGCGCGCCCTCTTGCGAACCCGCCAAAGCGGCAAGGCGGCGATCCATGTCATCGACAGTTTGGCGCGCCTTTTCGCCTTGCCCAAGCGCGCTGCCGATCCGCAGCACTTCTTCGCGAACCTCAGCGATGTTTTGCGGAAAGCCGACTTGGACCACCGGCACGCCTGCGCGCTGCATAAAACCGGCGATATTGGGCTCGCCGCCATAGGACCGCACGATCAAATCGGGTTGAAGCGCAAGCACATCGGCGCTGCGCGGGCGGACTTTTTGAAGGCCCTTTGCCTTATCGCGCAGGTAGGAAAAGCGTTTGTCCGCATCGATTGAAAGCGCAAGAATGTCGTCCCGGTCGGCAAATTCCAGGACATATTGGTCGGCGCAATAATCAAGGCTGACGATACGGGTCGGCGCATCCGATCTTTGCAGCGCGCTTGGCCCCTCATCCTTGCTCCGTGAACAGGCAAGGAGTGAAAGGGTCAAACACGCGGCAAGGATCGAGCGCATTCGCATTACATCGCGTAACGCACGCCGCCAAAGACGGCCCGGCCCGGCTGTCCGAATTGAAAGACGGTTTCGTATTCCTCATTGGTGACGTTCTCGATCCGACCAAACAGTTCGAGCGTCTCGGTGATGGCATAGCTCACCCGCAGGTCAGCGACGAAATAGCCATCGTTTTGCCGTGTGTTTGCGACATCATCAAAGCTGTCGCCCACGATCAGGACGGTCGCGCCAATGCCAAAACCGCTGCGTGTGCGATAGTCTGCCACAAGGCTCGCGGTTTCTCTTGCCCGTCGGGCGAGGCGATTGCCGGTGGTGTCGTCAAAGGCATCGATGATCGAATAATTCAGCGATACGTCAAACCCTTGGACCGGCTGCAAGGCTACGCCAAATTCCCAACCGTCCGCCGAAACGCTGGCGATGTTGTCATAGGTGCCAAAGGGGCGCGGTGCGTCGGGGTCATTGCACGCGGCAAGCGGGTTTTCAAAACAGCTCACAAAGGTGATTTCATTGCTGCCATCGCGGTTGAAATAGGTGACGCCCACTTGCGCGGCGCCATCAAGGAAACTGTGCGTGACGCCCACATCCCAGCTCTCCGATTCCTCAGCATCAAGGGCGGTGTTCCCGAAATTGCTGAACAGTTGAAACAGGGAAGGGGCCTTGAACCCTTCGCCGTAACTTGCGCGAAGGACAGTGTCGCCGTCATTGGGTGAGTAGGCTCCGCTTGCCGCCAATGTGGCCTCGCTGCCAAAGGTTTCATGTTCGTCATAGCGCACCCCGCCGGTCAGGGAGAGGCCGTCCACCGGGACCACGTTCACCTGGCCATAGAGCGAGTTCAGTGACACGTCGGCGATTGTGGGAGGCGCTCCAAAACTGGAGGCGGTAAACTGTGATTCTTCGCGTTCTGCGCCAAAGACCAATTGGGCGTTGTCGCTTGCATCAAACACGCCTTGATATTCAAACCGGCGGTTTTCGCCATTGCCGTCAAACGTCACAAAATCGCTGTCGAGATCGACATTTTCGCGGCTGATGTCGGTGTAGGCAAAGCCCAGACGGTTGCGAAAACGGCCATCAAGGAATGCGGCGTTTAGCCCGGCATAGCCGACGAAATCCTCGCGGTTGGACACTTCATTGGTGTCGCCAAAGGCAAAGGTCGGCGGGGCAAAGCCGTCAATCTCGGTTTCCCCATCGGCATAAAAGCCTCGAAAATCCAGTGAGATATTGTCAGTCAAAGCCACAAGGACTTTTGCGTTGAAGCCAAGGCTTTCAAAGCCATCCGCCTCTGCGCCGCCGCGCGCTTCGTTGAAGGTGGAGATGCCGTCGGTGGTAAGATAGGTGCCGCCAAAGCTTGCCGCGACGGGACCCAATTTGCCTGAGACATTGCCGACAAATTCCGCTGTATCGCGCCCGCCATATTCAGCCCTTGCAAAGACGCCCAGCGCCTTAGTCGGTTCGCGGGTGAGCATATTGACGACCCCGCCAATCGCCTGGCTGCCATAGAGGACCGACTGCGAGCCGCGCACCACTTCTATCCGGGCGATGTTGCCGGTAAGAAGCGGGCCAAAATCAAATCCGCCGCCAATGGACGAAGGGTCGTTCAACTTGATCCCGTCGATCAGCACGACAGTTTGATCGCTTTGCGCGCCTCGGATGGATACACCGGAGGCTGTGCCGATCCCGCCATTGCGGTTGAATGTGACGCCGGGGACGGTGCGCAGAATGTCGATCACATCGCTTGCCTGACGGCGCACGATTTCCTCTTCGGGGATGACACTTACCGATGAACCCACTTCAGAAAGCGGGCGCGCCGTGCGGTTGGCGGTGACGACGATTTGCTCAGAGCCGGTGTTTTCGGCCCCCTGACGATCTGTGTTCCGGTCGGTGGTCTGCGCATTGAGAGATGAAGGTAGCAGCGCAAGGGAAGATATGCCTGCAAGATAAACGCAATATTTCATTGGGTTATGATCCGAAGTATTGCCGCAAGGGAGGCTTTTCCCACCCCCGAACAGCGCAAATGACAGTGGCCCAGCCGCAGCGCACGATCATGCACCCACAGCGGAAAAAACGAGCCGTTACGCTGTCGCTACTTCGGAAAACCAGAACACTTGTGTCCCAGACTTCCCTGTCCCACTGGGCTGGACCCGGCCCCGGACGAACGACGCGATGGCAGGTCTCCTGGCTTGCTGATCGTCACGCCTGAACCGTCTTCCCAGCAAACGCCAATAGGGCGCGCGCCAGTGACACAAGTGGTTCAGGGCTCCCAGCTTACAGTTGCGGGCACAGCGCCGGTATCACACCGGCTTCCCTCTTAGCTTTCCATGCAAGTCGCCGAGACGACACCGCACGGTCCGCACCATCTATGCGCGGGCTAGCCAAGAGGCGTGTTCATGTCAATTTGAAGGTCGAAAAGCGGCTCAGCTCCACACGCCGCGCGTGTCGTAAACGATCTTGTCGCTGCGTTCTTCGGCAGGGATCGCTTTGAACACATCGTGATCGACAAGCAGCAGCAGGATGTCGCAATCCTCCAATGCTTCGTCAATGTCGATCAATTGTGCGCCGGTGCCTGCAAATTCATCGGGAAGCTCGTGCGCGTAAGGTTCAACGATCTGTACGCGTTCATTGTAATCGCGGGCCAGGTTGGCGGCGATTTCGAGCGCGGGGCTTTCGCGAAAATCGTCGATGTTCGCTTTGAACGCAAGGCCAAGGCAGCCGATTTTGGCGTCAGGGTTTTCTTCGGCCAGCACTTTCGCGCGGGCCAGAACATGGTGCATTTTCGCGTCATTGGTCTCGCGCGCTTGGCGAATGATGTTGGCCTCGTCAGGCGCGCCGTGGACGATAAACCACGGGTCAACCGCGATACAGTGGCCGCCCACGCCGGGTCCGGGTTGCAGCACGTTGACGCGCGGGTGACGGTTGGCAAGGCGGATAACCTCCCACACGTCCAGACCTTGCTTGTCCGCGATCATCGAAAGTTCATTGGCAAAAGCAATGTTCACATCGCGAAAGGCGTTTTCGACAAGCTTCGTCATCTCAGCCGAGCGCGCATCGGTGACAACGCATTCGCCTTTTACGAACCGTTTGTAGAAGGCGAGCGCTTTCCTCGCGCAGCGCGGAGTGATCCCGCCGATAGAGCGGTCATTGTGGATGAGTTCTTCCAAGATGCGGCCCGGAAGCACGCGCTCCGGGCAATAAGCGATAGAGATATCCGGCGTCCCCTCGCAAAGACCCGGCATCGCCAGATCGGGGCGCTTTTCCGCGAACACATCGCGCATTTTCTCGGTTGTGCCCACGGGCGAAGTGGATTCGAGAATGACGCAGTCGCCTTTTTTAAGTACGCCAGCGACCTTTTCTGCGGCCTGCAGGATGTAGGAAATGTCGGGTGTATGCTTGCCGTCGTGGCTGAACGGGGTGGGGACCGCGATGACGAAAACGTCGGATTCTTCAACCTCAAGGCTCGCAGTCAGAAGCCCGTCATTGACGACCGCCTGAACCAGGCCGTCGAGATCGACCTCTTCAATGTGCACTTCGCCGCGATTGATGGTGTCGACCACATTCTGGCTCACATCGACGCCCTGAACCTTGCACCCTGCGCGCGCCATGACGGCGGAGGTTGGCAGACCGATATAGCCAAGGCCAATTACGCTGGCATTGAGGGTCGTCTTCTTAAGCAAAATCGCACTCCATTGCTCGCGGTTTCCGCGCCCGCATGGGTGTGCGTTAACGACAAGAAGATAAGATATGGTAAGTGTGTTTCAGCCTAGCTTGCCAAAAGGTCGCATATCCGCAGGGAGGCTTTGCCATCGCCAAACGGATTGTGCGCGCGCGCCATGGCGTCATAGGCTTGGTGGTCGTCGAGTAAGCGATTGACTTCGCGCACAATTGCGCCCGCATCGGTGCCCACCAGCTTGGCTGTGCCAGCCTCAACCCCTTCGGGTCTCTCGGTCGTCTCGCGCATGACGAGGACGGGTTTGCCAAGGGCTGGCGCTTCTTCCTGTACCCCGCCGCTGTCGGTCAACATGATATGCGCGATGTCGAGAAGGCGGGCAAAGTGCGGGTAATCAAGCGGCTCGATCAAGGCGACATTTTCCAGCCCGGCAAGCGCCTCGTTCATGACGGAGCGCACATTGGGGTTGAGGTGGACCGGGAATATGATCGCTACGTCTTCTCGCGACGCAATCTCGCGCACGGCTTTGGCAATCGCTTCCATCCCGTCGCCGAAATTCTCGCGCCGGTGGCTGGTCATGCCGATGATGCGTTTGCCCGCGAAACGCGCTTCGATTTCGGCGAGGCCAGAGGCGAGGCCGGGCTTTGCGGCGACTTCTTTGGTGACCCAGTGAAGGGCGTCGATCACCGTATTGCCGGTCACATGGATGGTCGCCGGGTCCACATCTTCGCGCCGTAAGGCATTGGCCGCCGTTTCAGTCGGGGCGCAGTGCAACTTGGCAAAGCTGCCCACCACTTTGCGGTTCACTTCCTCTGGCCACGGGCGGTAAATGTCGCCGCTGCGAAGCCCTGCCTCGACATGGCAGACAGGGATTTGCCGGTAATAGGCCGCGATTGCGCCTGCCATGACGGTTGTGGTGTCGCCTTGCACGACCACCCAATCGGGTTTCTCTTCGTCCATCACCTTGCCAAGCCCGGTGAGAGCCGCTGCGGTAAGCGCGTCCAAAGACTGGTTAGGCTTCATCAGGTCAAGGTCATGGTGCGGAGAGATGCCAGCGATTTCCAGCACGCTATCGAGCATCGAGCGGTGCTGTGCCGAGACGCAAATGCGGCTTTCAAACCGGCTGTCTGCTTCCAGTGCGTGCAGCAAGGGAAACAGCTTGATTGCTTCTGGCCGTGTGCCGAAGACGGTGAGGATGCGCTTTTGCTCTGACATGGCGGCCCTAATAGACTGTCTTGGTTAGCATTATGTTGCTCTTGTCCTGACCAGCACAATCAGCACGGTGACCAGCCAGATCGCAGCCGCACTGGCAAAGATAAGCAACATCCACTCAGCAAAGCCAAGCGCAAAAGTGAGGGCAAAGACGGCGGCATAGACATCGCGCGAGGTGATGGCGGCAAGAAAGCTCGTGATCTTGGAAGGGCGGCTGTGAAAATTGTTCTTCACAGCGTCAAAAGTAAATGGCCCTCCCATAGCGATGGACCTTGCGCCCAGCGCGGTTAGGCCGGTGGCCAAGATGGCAAGACCCACCGCGCCATAGGTCGCGGCCTCCATCTCGCCTTGCAGCCACAGATTAAGCGAGGCGAGGCTAAGGAAAGCCAGATTGGTGATCCCGTCGATGATCGTATCAAGCTTTGCGCCAAATTCGGACGACCGCCTTGTCGCGCGTGCAATCTCCCCGTCCACCCCGTCAATGACTGAGGCCGCATGGAACAGCAAAGCGCCTGCGATAAGCCCCGCTGCACCGCCAAATGCCAGACATAGCGCCATCAAAAGCCCGGTGAACGCCGCCAAAGCGGTTGCGTGCATGGGCGTGACACCGGGAAATTTGAGCAGCATTTTCGAGATGGAACGCGAAACGGGCCGGTTTAGATAGCGCGAGACAAGACCATCAGATTGCTTGCCGGTTGCGCGGATGATGTCCGAACCGATGGTGTTGAGAAGGCGAATGTGATCCGGTTTGTGCCCCTCATCACTCAGCCATTGGGAAACCGCATCATTGCTTGCCAGAACGACAGGCTCCCCGCACAGCACGGATACAGCGTCCATAATCGGGCTTCCCACGGGCAGGGTATCGTGTGTTGGGTCGCCCATCGCAATGCGCACATCTGGCAAAAGCCGCGCAAATTCCGACTTTGCCCACTTGGATGGTTTCCAACCTCCCGGGACCGCAATAATCACGATATCGCTGTTTCCGAGGCTCTGGCTCTGGTGCAAGATCACCGCAGCGCGTACAGCGGCGGGAATGCCTGCGATCAGATGATTGGCATGCGCGTTACTGGAGAAAAGCAGGACCGCTCTTGCCATCGCGTGGGAGCTTTCAGGAAAATATCGTATCTGTGAAACGTTCGGGCTTGGGCTAAGGCCTAGGCAGAATTAGATACGTAAACAAGCCAAAGCCGAAAGAAGAGCGACGCACCACGAATATGGGTGAGCACGAAACAACTGTACCCCAAGGTCGCCCGGCGGAGCTTGAAGACTGGCTCAACGGCCGTATCTATCACCCGCTCTCGATGCGCCTTGCCAAAGCCTTGGTGGGAACGCCGATCACGCCCAATATGGTGTCGGTCGCAGGCGGCGCGATGATTGTGCTGGCAACCTTTGCCTATGCCCTTGGCAACGCGTGGCCGGCGGTTGTTCTGGGGCTTCTCCTCCATATGAGCTGGCACGTTTTCGACGGGGCCGACGGCGATTTGGCCCGCCTTACCGGACGCACCAGCAGCACAGGCGAGGTCATCGACGGCATTTGTGATTATGTGGGCCACATCATTTTATACGTGACGCTTGGCACGATACTCGCCGGCGAGATCGGCGCGGCCACCGCATGGGCTTTTGCGATTGGAGCAGGGGCCGGGCGCATCGTGCAAGCGGCCCATTACGAGGTGCAGCGCCGCCAGTATCAGCATTGGGTCTACGGCACGCCGTGGCTTCGCACATCGGCCAAGGAAGCGGGCGAGCCGCGCGGGATCATTGGCTTTTTTGCAAGCTATTATGTGAACTTGGCGAAGCTTCTGGCCCCCGGGGGGCGCGAAGTGGACGCGATAGTGGCGCAGTGCCCAGATGGGACGCTGCCTGCCTTGCAAAAGATCATTCGCACACAGACCATCCCGGTTTTACGGTCGACCTATCTTTTAAGCGCGAACTACCGAACGCTTGCCTTTGGGGTGTCGATGCTTGCCGGATCGCCGCTTTATTTCTTCGCTTTCGAAGCCATCGGGCTGAGCGTTGTTCTGGCCGTCTCGATCATCACAGCCGCAAGAGCGACGCGCCGGATACAAGATCAGGCAAGAACCCTGCGATAAATATCAAGATTGGCCTCGGCAAAGCTTTCCCACGAAAGCTCACTCGCGCGCGCCAAGCCTTTTTGGCTCAACTCGGCGGCGAGTTTGTCGTCTGAGGCAATTCGGGTCAGCGCAGCGGCGATGGCGTCTGTGTCATGTGGGTTTGCAAGCAAGGCTGCACCGTTTGTGACTTCGGGCATTGCGCTCACGTCACTGGTGACGACAGGGCAGCCGCAAGCCATTGCCTCTGCAAGAGGGTTGCCAAAGCCTTCGCAAAGTGACGGGTGGAGCAGCGCCATAGCCCCGGAATAAAGCTCAAGCAGGGTGGGAAAACTGACCGGCCCGGTGAAATGAACGCGGGCCTCGATGCCAAGGCTTCTCGCCAGTGAGGCAAGCTCGCCCGCGCCGGAGTTACGGCGCTGAACCATTACAAGGTCGATGTCATCACGCGCTGCAAAAGCGCGCGCAAACGCTTTGATCGCGCCCGCATGGTTTTTGTAAGGCGCAAACTGTCCGGCGGTGAGGATGAATTTGTGGCCCGGTTTGATGCCGACAGAAGCGAGAGTGTCCTCCCTCACTTCGACCGGGTGAAAATCGGGTGAAACCCCTGAAAGAGTAACAGTGACCTTGTCGGCTGCATCAGGCCTGAGATGGGTGATTTCGCGGGCAGTCGCCTTGCTAACCGTCGCAATCGCATCTGATCGGCCAAGCGCGCGGTTGATGCCATGCGCGTAAAAATGGCGCTCAATCAGCCCATAGGGCGAAGGATTGCACCATTTTGGATGTTTCAGCCACATAATGTCGTGGATCGTCGTGACCGTCTTCATTTTCAGGCCAGCTGGCAGGATATTGAAAGGGGCATGGAAAAGGTCGACACCGCTCAGATCAACGACCTGCGGCAACCACCACATGGTTGCTGGGCTGTTGGCCGGACTTTTGACGACGATCTCCGCTACATTTGGGGCGGTGGCGAGCGGTTTCTGGCGCTGCGGGTTCTTGAGAAAAAGGAACCTCCAATCAGGCGCGAGTACTGGCAAATGACGCACTAAGGCCCCGGTGACTTCACCGATCCCGCTGGGTTTATTGCCGATGTATCTGCAATCGATGCAAACGACTGTCACTTTGGCTCAATCCCTGCTGTGGGCTGCGCGTTGCTGGTACGAATCAAAATCATGCATCGTTTCTCGATAGTGTAATGTTTCTATGCCTTTATGTGAATCTCATTGTCGATTCTGAGTATGTTGCTTATCTGCCCAACTTGTCGAAGTTTAACCCAAATTGATCTTTTTTTGGTTGTGCGCACGATGAAATTGTGGGACCGAGCACTCAGGTAGTACTGGCGTTTTGCAAAATAGCTTGGCCGCAAGGGGACGGTCACTTTTTGCTGCAATCCGAAGCGGTGTCTATTCGGATTGTAAACAACAACTACCGAGGGGAGGGGGCAAAGAAGCTGCGCTTGCGAAAGTGCGGTATAGAGGGCGTGCTAGGAAGTATGATGCGTTTGATTAGAGTTGCCATCGTTGGTATTGGAAATTGTGCAAGTTCCCTTGTTCAAGGTATCGATTTCTACAAATCAAACAATTCAACCAGCGGCTTGATCCGGGAGATTGTCGGCGGTTACGCTGTCTCCGATATTCAGTTCGTCCTTGGTATTGACGTGGACGACCGCAAGGTAGGTAAGGAGTTATCCGAAGCCATCTTTGTCCAGCCCAACAACACAACTGTTTTCCAATCAGAAGTCACCTCGAACGGTGCGACGGTTATTCGCGGGCCCGTGCTCGACGGCGTGGCTGAACACATGACCAAAGCTGGCGACCGCGGCTTCATGCTGCCGGACGCAGAGATACCTGTTTCGAAAGACGAGATTGTTGCCGCGCTGCGCGAGGAGCGGGCTGACGTCCTGGTCAATTTTCTGCCGGTTGGATCGCAAGAAGCGACCGAATTTTACATGGAATGCGCGCTCGAGGCGGGGTGTGCTGTGGTCAATAGCATCCCGGTTTTCATTGCCAGCGATGAAAAGTGGGAGGCTCGCTTTAAGGCAAAAGGCCTGCCGATTGTGGGCGACGACATTAAGGCGCAAGTGGGGGCAACCATTGTTCACCGCGCTTTGTCGAGCCTGTTTGCAGCGCGCGGTGCCACGATTGAGCGCGCGTATCAGCTGAACACCGGCGGCAATACCGATTTCATGAACATGCTCGACCGCGACCGGTTGAGCCATAAGAAAGAATCGAAGACCATGGCCGTGCAAGCGGCTTTGGCAACGCGTCTTGCCGATGAAAACATCCTGATCGGCCCGTCTGAATATGTCGCCTGGCAGAAAGACAACAAGGTGTGTTTCCTGCGGGTTGAGGGCACTCAATGGGGCGATGTCCCAATGAACCTTGAGCTGCGCCTGTCGGTTGAAGACAGCCCCAATGCGGCCGCTTGTGTCGTCGATGCGATCCGTTTTTGCAAACAGGCACTTGATCGCGGGGAAAGCGGAGCTTTAACCCTGCCGAGCGCGTATTATTGCAAGCACCCGCCTGAGCAAATCCCTGAAGACGTAGCAAACAGCCTGCTCGATCAATATCAGACCAGCCTGCCAGAGGCAGCGGAGTAGATCGGAGCGCGAGGGCGCTTAACGTGCGGCGTCACGCCATCACAACGACAGGATCGACGATGGACGGTCTCATTCTTGCTGCGGGTTTCGGTAGTCGGCTGCGCGACCTTTTTGCCTCAAAGCCTTTGGCTGAGGTGAACGGTGTCACGCTGCTGGAAATCGCTGTGCGCCAACTTGCCAGCGCAGGTGCGGGTAAGGATGGCGGACGGATCGTTGTTGTCACTGGCTACCAAGCTGACGCGGTCGAGGCGGCAGTGGCTGATCTGCGCGCCCGGATGGAGCTTGAGATTATCACTACACGGGTCGATGATTGGGAAAAGCCAAACGGGCATTCCGTCCTTGCGGGCGCGAAATTGCTTCGTGCCAATTACCTCCTCGTGATGTGCGACCACATCCTTTCCTCTGCGATCCTGCGCGGACTGGCAGGTGCTGGTCATTCGCAGCACGGCGTGACGCTTGCAATTGATCGGCAGACCGTCAGCCCCCTGATCGATCCCGATGACGCGACCTGGGTGCAAACCCGCGGTGCTTGCCTGATTGAACGGATCGGCAAAGGGCTTGAGGCATACGATGCGGTCGATTGCGGCGCTTTTTTGGCAACCCCTGCGCTCGCTGAGGCCATTGTTGAAGCGATAGACCAGGGCAAGCCGGGCTCGCTTTCTGATGGCATGCAGATGCTTGCTGACCGGGGCGCGGCAGCGACCCACGATATTGGCGATGCGTGGTGGATGGATGTGGATGATCCCAAAGCGCACCGCATGGCCCAGGATCTGCTGGATGAGCGGTTTTCGCTGCTTGGCAATGATGCGGCATGGGGCCACCGGCTTGAGGCGGGCGTAAACGCATGAGCTCTGAGCTGCTTCTTGATGTGACGCGCCTTGTTGCGCGCAGTTGGACCAAGCGCAGTGCAACGGGCATTGACCGTGTATGCGAGGCCTATGGCAGCCATTTCCGGGAGCGCGCGCGCGCCGTGGTGCAGCATCGCGGCGTCGTGAAAGTGCTAAGCCGGCGCGATTCGGACAAATTGTTCGAAATGCTCTTGCAACCAGGTGAAAGTTTTCGTTCAAAAGTGCTTCGGTTTGCGCCTTTGGCTTTGGCGCGTTCGCCCTCGCGTATTGATGGAAACGGGATGCTCTACATCAATCCCAGCCACACCGATTTTGACCTGCCCACGCACCATGAATGGGTCGCCAAAAGCAATCTTCGCAGCGTGTATTTCCTCCACGATCTCATCCCGTTAACCCACCCACGGTTGACGAGCGCACACGCGGTAAAGCGCCATTTGGGCCGGGTTCGCGGCTTGCTGCGGCATGGGTATGGCGCGATCGTGAATACGCGCGCGACGATGGTGGAGCTTACCAAATTTGCGAGCAAGCGCCGGCTTGGGCTTCCCCCCGTCACGGTTGCGCCGCTTGCCGGGGCAGAGCTTCAACGTGCCAGCGCGTCGGCTTCTAATCGCGCAGCCCCTTGCATCAACGATGAGGCTGAACCGTATTTCTTGGCCATCGGCACTATCGAACAGCGCAAGAATTACGGGATGCTGTTGCGGGTTTGGGAGAGGATGGCGAGCGAATATGGGGCATCTTGCCCAAAGCTGATCATCGTCGGGCAAGAAGGTCCGCAAAGCTCCGCCATTTTCGAAACTTACCGCGCAAAGCCTGAGCTTTCGCGATTCGTAAGGTTTGAAACCGGGGCAAGGGACGGCGATGTCGCGAATTTGCTTGAGGGCGCGCGGGCTCTGTTGATGCCCACCCATGCCGAAGGATACGGCCTGCCGGTGGTCGAAGCGTTGCAGCATCGCACCCCGGTGATTGCAAACAACATTCCCAGTTTTCAAGAAATTGGGCAAGGCATCCCGATGCTGCTAGACGTAGAGGATGAAGGCGCCTGGAAGCGGGCAATTGGCCGCTTTGCTTTCACCGATCATGAACGTGATCGACAAATCAACATGATGGGACATTTTGTTCCCCCTACCTGGCAAAACCATTTTGCGATTATAGATCCTTGGCTAGAAAGCCTGGCAAATGACGAACAGGTGGCAATAAAGAGAATGCAAGTCGAGTGTTAGAACGTTTGAGATTCATCAACCCGCTGTTTATTGTGACGGTAATTGTGCCGACTTTGCTTGCGATTTCGTACTTTGGGATATTGGCGAGCGATGTTTACGTATCCGAAAGCCGTTTTGTCGTTCGCGCGCCATCCAAGGGTACTGTCTCGCCGATTAGTGCGGTTTTGGGACAGGCTGGAATCGGCGGGGGCGGCGTGGCCGATGGGAATGACTCCGTTGGACAGTACGTGCTCTCCCGGCGAGCGCTGGAAGAGGCGAATCATGATAACTTTGTCGTTAATGCCTTCACCGATGAAGATATCTTCGTAATCGACCGATTTGGCGGTTTAACCGGCTCCAGTCAGGAACAGCTGTTCAACTACTTCATTGGCAAGGTGGCGATCGCGCAGGGACTTTCGAGCCAGGTAATGACCTTGCGCGTCAGCGCGTTTGACCCTGTTCAGGCGCGAGAGCTAAACTTACGCCTCCTCATTCAATCCGAAGAGTTGGTAAATAGCTTGTCCGAGCGCGCACGACGAGATTCGCTCACCGATGCGCAATCGCAGGTTGATGAGGTCACGCAGATGGCGCGGCTCGCAAGGATTGAACTCGCTCAGTTTCGCGGCTCTGAGGGCATTGTTGATCCCGAGCAGCAATCGCTTGCTGGCTTACAGATGATCGGTAAGCTTCAAGACGAATTGATCGCTACCAAAACGCAGCTCCGTCAATTGCAGACTTACACACCGCAAGCTTCGCAAATTCCGTTCCTTCGCACACAAGTGAGTGCGCTTGAATCTGAAATCGCAAGCGCTCGTGAAGAGCTGACCGGCGGCTCGCAGTCCTTGTCATCGGCAATGGCTCGGTACCAGGAATTGGTGGCCAATTCCGAATTTGCCGAACAGCAATTGGCGATTTCTCTCGCCTCGCTTCAGGAAGCTCAGACCGAAGCGCTTCGAAAGAGGGCTTATGTCGAGCGTATCTCAGATCCCAGCTTGCCGGATTATCCCGAACAACCACGCAGGATTCGCAGCATTCTTGCCACTCTCGTTATGGGGCTGCTTGCGTGGGGCGTGTTGTCCATGCTGATGATTGGTGTGCGGGAGCACCGGGACTAATGGCCTCAACGTCTTCAGATAGACCCTCCTTGAGAGAGAGTCTTGGGATTCAAGGCCGTGTGATTGGCGCTCTGCTGATCCGTGAGACGTTGACCCGCTATGGCCGTCACAACATTGGCTTTCTGTGGCTCTTTGTGGAGCCGATGATCTTCACCCTCGGAGTGACTGCGCTTTGGACGGCGACCAAGTCTGTCCACGGCAGCGCGCTTCCGATCGTAGCCTTTGCCCTTACCGGTTACTCCAGTGTGCTGCTTTGGCGAAATATGCCGGGGCGTTGCATCGGCGCGCTGACGGCCAATTCCAATTTGCTTTACCATCGCAACATCAAAGCGCTTGATATCTATATTGCCCGTATTCTGCTGGAATTTGGCGGTGCAACGATTTCGTTTTTTGCGCTTTCGCTGGTCTTCATCAGCATTGACTGGCTTGCGCCGCCTGAGGACTTTTTGACCGTTGTGGGTGGCTGGCTCATCATATCATGTTTCGGCGCATCGCTAGCGATTACGCTGGGGGCGCTCTCCTACCTCAATGAGCTGGTTGATAAATTTTGGCACCCGGCATCCTATCTTTTGTTTCCGCTTTCAGGCGCTGGTTTTATCGTCGCAGCATTGCCGCCTTTTGCGCAAAAAGTGGTGCTGTGGATCCCGATGGTGCACGGGGTTGAAATGGTGCGCGATGGGTATTTCGGATCGCAAGCGCGCGCTATCTATGACTTGGGCTATGTCATTCCTTTCACCCTTGCCCTGGCTGCTTCGGCCTTAATGCTTGCCCGTTACGTCTCGAAGCGTCTGGTGCCGGGATGATCAGGGTCCAAAACGTCTCGAAAATATACCCCACGCGCTTTGGCGAGAAACTTGTCCTCGACGACATTAGCTTTAATCTTGACCACGGCGAGAAGCTGGGCGTGCTTGGACGCAATGGTGCCGGTAAATCGACGCTAGTTCGCCTGATCAGCGGGGCAGAGCTTCCCACAAAGGGTCGCATAGACACGAGCATGAGCGTGTCATGGCCGCTCGCCTTTGGCGGTGCATTTCAGGATACCCTTACAGGCGTTGATAACATCCGCTTCATCAGCCGCATCTACAATCAGGATTTTGAAAAGAACCTTGCTTTTGTTGAGGATTTTTCAGAACTTGGTGCATACTTGCGGGAAGAGGTGCGGACCTATTCATCGGGTATGCGCGCAAGGCTTGCTTTTGCCATATCCATGATCATTGAATTCGATTGCTTCCTTATCGATGAGGTGGGAGCGGTTGGCGATGCCCGGTTCCACCAACGGTGCAATAAAGAGCTGTTCGGCAATCGTGGCGACCGCGCCATGGTCATTATCTCGCACGATGCCTCTTATGTACGCGATCACTGCACCCGTTTTGCAGTCCTCAATGATGGCCAAATGGTCGAGTTTGATGATTTTGAAACGGCCTATTCTGATTTCCGTGAGAAGATCGGTATTGGCCAGAAAAAGCAGCCTAAAACACAAGAGCTTCCAGCCGATCGTCGGCAGTTGGTCGAGACGACCCATTCGGTTGCAGTTCGCGATGATGCCTTCACGGTCCTGATACAAGATGCCGATTGGAAGCGTGATCAGAAACGCTGGGAAGAGGCAGAGGTGACCTACGAAAAGGCGCTTGATCTCTATCCCTATCAACGCTCCTATTGGGTGCAAAAGGGGCATTGCGCGAAAGAAGCGGGCGCCTTTCTTCGGGCAGAAGCTGCGTATCGCACCGCTTGTGCGTTGGGAGAGCCGTTTCAGGATGTGCGGCCACACCTTCTTTTCACAACCAAACAGTTGCGCATTTCTCTGCGCGATTATCCGTTGCACAATTACACCGGCACCACCGCGAAAGATCAGCCGGCAGGCATTCCAGACGTGTTGTTGTTCGCGCGCGCTGCGTGGCAGACGGCGCATTTAAGCGACCAAGAATTGCTTGATCTGGTCCGAGCTGGGGAGACACTCGATGCGCTTCTTGCCAGCATGATTGATGATCCCCGCTTTGTGCCTGGCATAGCGCCAGAATCAAATGCCGCGCAAAAGATAAGCGGAGAGCCAGAAGTCTGGGCGAAAAACCTGGTGGTGCTTGCCCGGCCCAGCAGCGCCTCAGAAGATGCAATCGCCGTCGCACGCCGGATCACCATGCCGCAAGATGCCTGGCCCGTATTGATGGATGTCGATGGCTTTGCCGGATGGTCGCTCGCCCAGGCGGCGATTGAAAGAAGGAGCAAGGCCGATGGCTGATATCCTTGTCGATGGCTATAACCTTGCAATGACCAAAGGTACCGGGATTGCGACCTACGCCCGAAACCTGTGTGAAGAGGTGGGCGGTTTAGGTCACGATGTATCGGTCCTTTATGGTCAGCGTATTGCCGAGGACGATGATCCGCTTTTGCGTGAGATTGCGTTTTTTGATCCCGTCGAGCTTCCCAAAGGCAAGTTTCGCAACGCCATGCGAGCGGTTAAAAGCGGTGCGCGCAGCCCGTTTGATCAGACGCCTCGCGAAATGGATTTGTCGGGTAAAGTGGTGCCTCACAACTTCGCTGGCCGCCTGCCTTCGTGCAAGCGCATTTATAATGGAGAAGACCTCTTTCACCGCGCCAATGCAGGCTATGCCGTTGGGCGCGGATTTTCTCGTGTGCATATGCCGGGGCCGGTCGATTTGGCGCATTGGACCTATCCGTTACCCATAGAGGTCAAGAATGCGGTCAATGTCTACACATGCCACGACCTGGTGCCCCTGCGCCTGCCTTATACCACGCTTGATAATAAACGGGCGTATTTGAAGCTTGTGAAACAAATTGCACAGCGGGCCGATCATATTGTGACGGTTTCGGAATGCTCGAAACGCGATATTATCGATCTTCTTGGCGTTGCAGAGAACAAGATCACAAACACCTATCAATCCGTGGCTTTGCCAGATGACGCGATGAAGTTTTCTGACGAAGAAGTCGCGCGTATTGTCGAAGGTGGATTTGGCGTGGGATACCGAGACTATTATCTATTCTGGGGCTCGATAGAGCCGAAAAAGAACATCCACCGGATGGTTGAAGGTTATCTTGCCAGCGGAGTTGAGACACCCCTTGTGATTGTCGGCGCGCAGGCGTGGAAATCTGAAGAGGAATTGCGGCTGGTTACCGATAGCGCCGCGCAAGGAAAGCGCCGGATCATCCAGCTCTCCTATTGCCCGCAAGCCACCCTCATCAATCTAATCCGAGGGGCGAAAGCTGCGTTGTTTCCTTCGCTTTATGAAGGCTTTGGATTACCTGCGCTCGAAGCGATGACGTTGGGCACGCCGGTAATCGGCTCAAACACCGGCTCCCTTCCAGAGGTTATTGGCGACGCCGGGCTTCAGGTGGACCCTTACGATTCCAAAGCGATTGCGCACGCATTTAGCCAGATGGATGGAGATAGCCGCCTTCGCCAAGAGCTGAGTGTGAAAGGTGCTGCGCAAGCTGAACGCTTTTCGCCCGCTGCCTATCGCGGGCGCCTTGAAGACCTTTACCGCAGGCTTCTGTCATGAATTTAAAAATCTGGACCAAACCAATGAACACAATGTCACAAGCGCATGGCGCCAAATGGGCAATAGGCGATCAATTGAAACCTGTCATTGGCGCTGTTTTGGCGCTCGCTTTGGCCGGGTGTTCAACGCTCGGCGCCAGTGGACCCAGAGGCGGGGATATCCGCGATGCGAACGCACAAAGCTATCTTGGTCAAGGGATTGAGATCGTTGAGCTTAATAGCAGCGCATTGTCTCGGCTGGATCAATATGGGCGCACTTCTCAGTTTGCCGAGATTTTCACCGAGCCTGCGCCATCCATTGAATTGGTAGGGTATGGTGATGTGCTTGATATCGCCATATGGGAAGCGCCGCCTGCCGTGTTATTCGGCTCGACAGGGGCAAACGCAAGCCTTGCTGCTGGCCCTGAATTGGCATCACAAGTCGGTATCCCGCAGCAAATGGTAAGCGACGCTGGCACAGTGAGCGTCCCATTTGTGGGCGCCATCAACGTGGTGGGCCGCAAAGTCTCTGATATTGAGCGTGAAATCGTTCGGCGCCTAAGAGGCCGCGCGCACGATCCGCAAGCTATTGTCCGGCTCGTCCAGAACCAAAACCGGACTGTCACGATCTTGGGAGAGGTCACACAAAGCACACGCATGCCTTTGACAGCGCGCGGAGAACGCCTGCTTGATGCTGTCGCTACCGCTGGCGGCACGAGCAATCCTGTGGACCGTTCGATCATTCAGATCACCCGGGGCCAGCAGGTTGCATCTATGCCGCTTGAGCGCGTTGTTGCTGACCCTTCGCAAAATGTGCCGCTTTTTCCCAACGATGTTGTGACCGTTCTTCATCAACCCTTTAGCTTCGTTGCCCTTGGCGCGGTGCGCACCAGTGCAGAAGTGCCATTCGATGGTGCCGGCGTAACCTTGGCAGAGGCTTTGGGACGGGTCGGCGGACTGAACGATGGGCGGGCTGATGTGAAGGGCGTCTTTATCTTCCGTCTGCAGGACAAAGCGGCCTTGGGCGATAGCCTTGATCCCAATGTGCGCGTGACCGCCGACGGGCGTGTTCCGGTCATCTATCGCCTTGATTTGTCTGATCCAGCCAGCCTTTTCGCGATGCAAGATTTTGCCATCCAAGATGAAGACGTAATCTATGTGTCAACCGCGCCTGGCGCCGATTTGCAGCGGTTTGTGGCGACCATTTCAAGCGCCGCGTTCTCGATTATCGGGATCACCAATGCGCTTTCTACAACCAATAACAACTGATCGGTGCTGCAATTAACCCTCTCTCCACCGCCACCTCCATTGAAACGGTGCGCGAACAGGAAACAATCGTATGTCAAACCTGACTGATTTTCTCCTTGGCAAGAGTTCCTCCTCTTGGAGCGGCCTGCCTCCATCCGTCAAAAGCGCTATTCAGAGCGGTGATGGTGCGCGCGACCAACGCGATTGGGTCACGGCTGAAATGCATTACATGGATGTGCTTGCTGAGGATGAAACGCTCACCGGCATTTGGGTGCAGCTTGGGCACATGCGCAAAGAGCAAGGTCGGTTGAAAGAGGCAGCCGATGCCTATGAAACCGCGATCAAGACGCAACCTGACGATGTCGATGGCTATCAGCATGTGGCCCATGTTTACAAACTGCTTGGCAAACAAGGCCCGGCGATCCGCAACTTCACCGCTGCTTTATATCTAAGCAAAAAGGCCGCGCACGAAGAGCATGAACTCCTCAGCCTCTTGCGCGATACGGCCGCCAAAAAGGAATACGGACACGCAGAAAAGGCGATAGCCAATTTGGCGACATTACCGCCGAGCGATGAAGAAGCGGGCGTTATCACGACGCTGCGCGAAATCGTGGCTTGCAGCTCTGAACCTGAAGAAGCTGTCGGTGATGCACAGGCCCAGACGGCCATCGTGTTTGATATCTCTGACCTTATCTCGTTTTGGAACAACGCGCGGCTGCCGACGGGCATTCAGCGCGTTCAAATTGAGGCGATCACCGCTGAGCTTGAAAAAGCCGCAGACCGGTCTGTCCATCTGTGTTGTTTCACCAGCAGCCGCGATGACTGGCTACGCGTGCCGCTCGATATCTTTGCGCGGCTCGTGAAGCTGGCCACCATCGACGGGAAAACAGACGATCCCTTGTGGCAACGCGCTTTGTCAGATTTGCACCTTCATCTCGTCCTCTCGCGCCCATTTGTGTTCCCTCGCGGCGCGATGCTTGTGAACCTTGGGACGAGCTGGTGGATCCAGAATTATTTTCTCTACGTTCGCCATGCGAAAGAAACACGTGGCATTCGCTATGTCCCCTTCGTCCACGACATGATCCCGATTATGACGCCTGAACATTGCACAAGGGCGCTGACGCAGGATTTCATCAGCTGGGTTTTGGGCGTCTTTGACTATGCCGATTATTTCCTCGCCAATTCCAAAGCCACGCGCACAGACTTGATCAAAGTTGCCGCGCAATTAGGGCGCGAGGTTCGCGAGCAGGATGTTGCTGTCATTCCGCTCAATTGCGACTTTCGAAAGCCCGATATTGAAGAGCTTGAGGAAGATGCGCTTGAAGACTGGCAAATCGAAGAGGGCAACTTCGTCCTGTTCGTCTCCACAATCGAATCGCGCAAAGGGCACATGTTAGCGTTTGAGGCGTGGTCGCGTCTCATCGCGCAGCACGGCGCAGATGCGATTCCCAAATTCGTATGCGTCGGAAATCGCGGATGGCTCAATGATATGATCTACGATCGGCTCGAAACCGATGAGGCGCTTTCAGACCATGTTGTGATGCTCTCTGGCCTGTCAGATGCAGAACTGGCGCTTTTGTACCGCTCTTGCAGCTTTACCGTTTACCCAAGCACTTATGAAGGGTGGGGGCTGCCGGTCACGGAATCGCTGTGTTACGGCAAAGTGCCCCTTGCGTCAGACGCGGCCTCCATCCCCGAGGCGGGCGAGGATTTTGCAAGCTATTTCACCAGCGGATCGGTGGAGGAACTCGTAATTCAGGCTGAACGGCTGATCTTTGATGAAGGTCACCGGGCCAGCATGGAAGATCGCATTGCCAAAGGCTACGCCCCGCGCAAGTGGAGCGATGTGGCAGGGCAGATCGCACAAGAATTAGAGACGTTCCTAGACGCAGGAAAAACTGGTGAGCAAAAGGCTCTGGTAGGCCTTGAAACGCCTGCCGCTCACCTCGGCTCTTGGCATTCGATAACCCGCAACACCTCGACACGCATCTGGCCAGGGATGAGTTCGGCTGAGAAGTATCGCTCAAATCTCGACTGGTTCTGGCCAGAAGATCGCGGTTGCCGGGTCCGCAATGAAAGCGGGGCGCTGCGGTTCAGAATAGATCAAGCGCATGACGGTCTTCGCATGCTTTTGTGGTTGCGTTCTGATGAAAACAATCAGTGCGATTATATGATTTCTTGCGAGGACGAGCGCGACGAGGGCGTGCTTTCGCCTAATGAAAGCAGATGGGTCTGGATTGATCTTCCTGCTTCGAAATCGCCACGCGAATATGAAATATCATGCACCGCGTTGACCCAACCCGACGGTGGATTGCCGACCTATTTCGTGCGCGGTTTCTTTCTTCATCGTCATGGCGAACAGTCCGATTTCAGAGCTCTGACCGACGCTCTGGCCCTAAACCGTCTCGACACGCTCGACGCGTTCAAAGACCCAAGCAACGGGGGCCTGTATGCGTAAAGCTATTGCGATCGTCGCCTATGATCGGAGCCAATATTTCGAGACCGTTGTCCCTTCTATTCTGAAGCAGAATGTGGATGGCAAGCCGGTAGGTGACGCTTATGAAATCTTTATTTTTCAAGACGGTTTTTGCAAAGGCGATCCCAAAAGCGATCTGGTCGGCCACGCCAAATTGACCCAAGCAGCGCGCCGCTTCGTTCCGGAAGAAAACCTGTTTATTCAGGAAGAGAACCTGGGCGTCGCGTTGCATTTCGATTTTATCGAACGAGAGCTGTTCGTGCGACGGTCTTTTGATTTTGTGCTGTTTTGTGAAGACGATCTGGTTCTTGCGCCCGGTTATGTGCAAGTTATCGACATGATGGCCGACAAATTCGCAAGCGATCCGCGCGTCGGAATGATCTCAGCAAACCCTGCCGATGTAACGGTGAGTGCTGAAAAACAGCTTGCTGGCCTTAACAGGTATACCTCGATGGCGCACAATTGGGGCTTTGGTCTTTCGCGTAAATTCTGGCTCAAGCGTCAGCCAATGGTCGATGAATATCTCAACATATTGCGCCCTTACGGATATCGTCAGCGCCCCACCTCGCAGATCACGCAGTGGCTGGAGAGCAAAGGGTTCAATCCTGATGCGACAAGTCAGGATTTCGTCAAGCAGTGTGCGACCTTGAAACAAGGGGCCGCGCGGATTTCGACGCTATTCAACTTGGGGTTGCCTATTGGGCGATCTGGTTTGCATTGCAAGCCGGAAGAATTTGACCGCATGGGCTTTAACCGGACGGTGATTGCGCCGCGTGTGCCAACGCAAATGGCCGATCTAGAGCAGGATGAGTTTGAGCGTATTTTCCATAACCAATCCGGTCCACTTAGAGAAAATCCAATGAAGCTTCCTACGCGAACTTCCGAAGTCGTTTTTGGTGAAGCAATGGCAGGTGGTGAGGCAACAAAGCCAAAGGAAGAAAAGCCTTCTGCAGTTCCTTCATCCCCGCCCTCTGATCCGGTGGCTGCGGCACCCGTACCATCCGCTCCTCCCAAAGACGATGCCAAAGCACGGATCCAGAAACGCTTCCCACAAATAAAGCGGCTTCCCCACATGGAAACCGCTGGTCTTGAAAAATTGATTGCACGGCTGGAAAAATCACAGTGTTTGCTGGAATACGGCGCAGGTGGCAGCACCGTTTTGGCATCAACTATCGGTGTGTCGACGATCATTTCGGTGGAATCTGATGCTGATTTTCTCGAAGCCACCAACGTTGATGCACGCAAGGTCAATCAAGGAGCAAAGCTTGTTGCCCACCCTGTTAATATTGGCCCCACAGGCGACTGGGGACGCCCCACGGATCGCAGCGCGATTGAACTTTGGCCTTTGTATTGCAGTTCAGTCTGGAAGCGAATTCGCAGCGAAGACCTTGCGTCACCGGACCTCGTTCTTATCGACGGCCGCTTCCGCGTTTCATGTTTCCTTGCGTCCATGGCGTTAGCAAAGCCGGGCACTGTCGTCCTTTTCGACGACTATTTCGATAGGCCCCATTATCATGTGGCGCAAAGGCACTTTGAATATGTGAGCGAGGCGGGGCGTATGGCGGAGTTTATCGTGCCAGATAATTGCGACGTGCAAGCGATCCTGACCGATATGCTCGCATATTCAACCAACACGGATTGAACTAACGATGACAGATCAAGATCCGCCTTCAATGGAAATCCCCGATTCCGAAGCAATAGCCACAGCTCAGCTTGTTTTGCCGCTTGTCCTCACACGGTTGGAATCTGATCCGGTCTGGTCATTGGCGATGCTTAATGCGGTAAGGAAGCAACTTGGTACATGCGAGGGCGCAGAGGGAGCATCACGACCCCTGCGAATCGGCGATGTCCTCGCAATCCCTGCCGGGGAGGCTCTGGCCGAGGCGCACAAGCAAGCGGTCCAGAATCAGCTTTCAAGCGCGATGATCCTTGCGCAGATCGCTTTGCGTGAACCTAATGCTCTTGGAAATGCCAAGACCAATGCGCGCCTTCTTTTTGCAAGTATTTTAGAGCGGCAGGGCCGCTTGAAGGAGGCAGCAAAGGTCGTCGGGCAGGCGTGCAGCGAAGACCCTAGCAATGAAAATGCTCTGAGCGACCGTGATCGGATTGCGGGGACACTGAGGGCGAAGGCTCGAGCCAGTTCTGATATTTCTAAGGCTGAGCGTGTTGCCGTACTCTTGACTTTGCTTCAGCTTTCGGGCTGGAACTTTGCCGATGCGAAAGCGTTCTTCACTGCGTCCTGCAGTCTGCTTCGAGGGCCCTAAAAGTGAGTACCGCTTGGGCGGTCAGGCCATCTGCCCGACTTTGCGCAAGTGAAAAGCGTGCGCGCCAAGGCTGGCGTCAAAGGCGAGGATGCGCTTGTGGAAATGGCTGACGCTAAGCTCGTCGGTCATGCCAACCCCGCCATGCGTCTGGATCGCTGCTTCCCCGATTTCACGGCCCAGCTTACCCATCTGCCCCTTAAGCGTTGCAATATCGCGGGGGGTGGCCGCGCCTGAGTTGGCAAGCGCGGTGGTGTAGGTGAGCGTGGAAAGCGCCTTGGTGTAAGCGATTTTCATGTCCGCCAGCCTGTGTGCGACCACTTGAAACATGCCGATGGGCTGGCCGAATTGTTTCCGGGTCATGGCGTACTCCGACGTGAGGCGAAGCAGCGCCTTCATCGCGCCCAGACACTCTGCCGACGCGACAATAATCGCCTTGGCAAGGATCGCGTCCAGCGCTTCACCAGCGTCTTCGAGCAGTACGAACGCTGCCACATTGTCGAACACGACAGTCGCCGAAGCGCGCCCGTCGATTGTCTTATAGGGGCGCGTAGTGAGCCCATCCGCGCCAGCCTGCACCAGATAAAAGCCCAGCTTGCCGGTATCGGACGAACGCGCGACCACGACCATGCCATCCGCCGCATCGCCTGCGATCACAAGGCGTTTCTCGCCGGTTAGATTGACCCCGTCGCCCGCCGGAGTCGCCGTCATCGCGATTTGCTCAGGAGTGGCGGTGCCGTTCCCTTCCTCATAGGCGAAAGCGAGGGTGGCCTCGCCGCTGGCGAGCTTTTCGATCCATTCGAGGGCCAGCGGCGTTCCGCTTGCGGCCAGCGCTCCTCCAGCAAGCAGGGTGGAGGTAACATAAGGCTCCACCACCAGATGCTCACCGAATACCCCTGCGAACGCCACACAATCGGCGACCGATCCACCAAGCCCTCCTTGTTCCTCGCTAAAGGGCAGCATGGTCAGGCCAAGCTCTGCGAACTGTGCCCAAACATCCGCTGACCAAGGCGCGTCGGACGCCACAAGCGCTTGGCGCGTGTCGAAATCGTAACCGCGTTCCAGAAGCTTTGCGACACTGTCGCGCAGCATGTCCTGTTCCTGGCTGAAGCTGAAATCCATGTCGTTTACGCTCCTGCCGCAAGACTGCGCGAGATAAGGTCGCGTTGAACCTCGTTTGAGCCTGCGTAAATCGAGGTCGCGCGGCTGTTGAGATAAAGCGGCATGGTGATGAGATCGAATTCGCTGCCTTGCGGTTCGACGTTCGAGCCAACCCGCAATGCCTCCAACTGGCGCGCCAATCCGCCAACGCCCGACACCTTGCTCATCAGGACAGAAGCGCGCTGGACGAGCTCTGAATTGATGGTCTTGTTGAGCGACGGAAAGGCCGGATCAGTCGCGATTTCGTGCCCGCTGATCGCGAGCTTTTCCATATGCGAAAGGCTGGCGACATCGGCATGAAGCTCGCCAAATTCGCTTTGAAACACCGGATCATCGGCCAGCATTCCGCCAAAGGGCGAGGGCGTCACCGCCGCTGCTTCCTTTGCCTTTTCAAGATAGCGCACCAATGTTGGCGAGGCGGCAGAACCGCCGCGTTCGTGTTTGAGAAGGTGCTTGGCAACGCTCCACCCGTCGTTCTCCGCGCCGACGCGGCCCGATTGCGGCACGCGGCAATTGTCGAAGAAAACCTCGCATTGTTCGGGCATCCCGTCGAGCCCTACAATGGGTCGGATTTCCATGCCGGGGTAATCCACCCGGTCGAGCAGGAGGAAGGTGATCCCTTGCTGTTTCTTGCCCGAATTGTCGGTGCGCACCAGCATAAACATGCGGTTGGCGTGGTGGGCGTAGGTGGTCCAGATTTTGGAGCCGTTTATGATGTAATCATCGCCGTCCGCTTCAGCCCGGCATTGGAGCGAGGCGAGGTCTGACCCGGACCCCGGCTCTGAATACCCCTGCGCCCAGAAGTCATGGCCAGCGAGGATCGGCGGGAGGTACTTCGCCTTCTGCTCCTCGGTTCCAATGTCGATCAGCAGCGGCCCCACCATTCCAAGGCTCTGGGGCAAGAGCGGGGGCAGATCAGCCTTGCGGTATTCTTCGGCGAAGATAAAGCGCTGCTCCACGCTCCACCCGGTGCCGCCATATTCGACCGGCCAATGCGGCGCAGACCACCCTTTTTTGGCCAAAATCTGGTGCCATTCCATGCACTGATCAAACGGTGCAAACACGCTTGTGGTCTTGCGCCCAGCCTCACGGATCGCTGGCGTTGGTGCAGTGGCGAAGAATTCTGCGACTTCAGCGCGGAAGGCTTCGAGCTCGGGTGAAAATTCAACGTTCATTTAGGGGGCATCCTGATTGCACCGTCGAGACGGAACTGGTGGCCATTGATGTAGCTGTTGCTGGCAATCTCGCAGATCAGCGAGGCAAATTCTTCGGGCTCTCCCAAACGCTTGGGGAAGGGCACACTGGCGTTCAACTGGTCCCACATTTGCGGATTGCGATCCTTCATCCCCAGCATCAGCGGGGTCGCAAAAATCCCCGGCATCACGCTGTTTACGCGGATGCCAAGGTCCATCAAATCGCGTGCCATGGGCAGGACAAGTCCGTTTACCCCCGACTTGCACGAGCCATAGATAACCTGCCCAATCTGGCCGTCCTGAGCCGCCACACTGGCGGTCAATGTGATCGAGCCGCGCTCGCCATCGTCATTGACGGGATCGCTGTTCGCCATGCCAAGCGCCGAGATGCTGGCGACGCGGTAACTCGCGACGAGAATGCCCTCAGCGCCAAAGGCATAATCTTCGGTGGGAAGGCGCTTGAACCCGCCCGTGGTCTTGTCAAAGCCGATGGTCTTGCCGCGCTTGCTCGCCATGGCGCAGTGGACGGTGACGCGCTCCTGACCATTGGCGGCGCGCGCGGCGGCAAAGCCTGCCTCCACGCTTTCTTCGGACATGATATCGACATGGTGGAAGGTGCCGCCAATGGCGGCTGCGTGTTCTTCGCCCGCCTCATCATTGATATCGAAAATCGCGACTTTCAGCCCTTTTTCCGCCAGCGCCGCAGCGCTCGCCCGGCCAAGCCCCGATGCGCCGCCGGTCACAACCGCGGCCATTCCAGCTTCGAGTTTCATTGCCTCTCCTGTTCTCTCTGGCAAAGGCGTAACGCGGATTTTGCTCTCACGCTAGGTTTCAAATCGCAATTGTTTCACGTCGCCCCACTAGTCAGCGGCCATGCCCATGCTAGAGGGCGCAAATGGACGCCTTTCTCCTTGCCTTGATCCTGACATTTCTGATCGCGCTTGGCGGGCGCGAACAGATGATCATTGCGCAGTTTTCCTCCGCGACGGATCGCAATGTGCCGCTGCTCATTATCGGTGTCGCCTGCGCCATCGCGACCGCTGCCGTCATGGCCTATGCGGGCTCTACAATGGCCGAAATCCTGCCCCGGCGTGCAGCGGAAATGCTTGTGGCCTTTGCCCTAATCGCAGGTGCGGTGGAACTTGCGTGGCCGGTCAAAATCAAGCCGATGAAAGAGCCCACCCGCTCTTATGTGGCAATCGGCGCGGTGCTGATCTTTCGCCAGATGCAGGATGCCGCGCGCTTCGCGATATTCGCGCTTGCCGCCTGGGCGGTGTTCCCGACAACCGCGCTGTTAGGGGGCGTTATCGCCAGTGTTGCAGCGGTGGTCCTTGGTTGGTCGCTTGGCGCAGAGACTTTGCGCAAGATGCCGCTCAGGACCATTCGTCTGGTGTTTGCCTTCTGCATGGGAATTGCGGGCGCTGTGATCGGCCTGAACGCGCGGTTCCAGTTTCTCTAGACGTCTGCAAACGTATTCTGGTCGCATTGCACTGGCCCAATGCGGCCCTTTTGCTATGGGTGGGCCCATGGACAATGTGACATTAGTGAGTGGTCAGAACGCTGGCGAGATTGCGCAGTGGATTGCAGCCCGGTTGGGCGATGCGCTTGCGAAAACGCCCGGCGAAACCGCGATGAGTGTGCCGGGCGGTTCCACTCCGTTTCCGATTTTTGAAGAGCTTGTAAAAGCGCCGCTTGATTGGGCGCGCATCGCCGTTTGGCCGGGGGATGACAGGATTGTGCCAGAGGACCACGCAGCGTCCAACACTGGCAAGATCCGCGCGATTTTTGAGCCTGTGGGCGCGCGCGTCGTCACGCTTACCGAAGGCGCGCAGCCGCCGCATTTCGCCCTGTGTTGGATGGGAATGGGCGGAGATGGGCATATCGCCTCGCTCTTTCCCAATACCGACCCGCAAGTGGATGATCGCCGCGCCATCCGCAGGCTCACCCCCGATCCTCTCCCCCCCGAAGCGCCCTTTGACCGGATTACGCTCACCATTCCATCGCTTCTCAACAGCGACGCTTTGATGTTTGTGATCCGGGGCGATGATAAGCTCGGCGTGCTCGGTGCTGCGATAAAGGGGGAGCATGATTTGCCGATTGCGCGTCTTTTGGGTGCAGCTTCCCAATCGGTCACATGCTTCACCTGATTGAGAAGTCTGCCGAGCGTGTGTTGCCAGCGCCGCTTCACCGGGCTCTCTTGCAGATTGCGCACCGCGTCCGCCACCGCTGGCGCAAATGGCGCAAAACTCCCATTTCCGGGATCAGCGTGATCGTCACCAATGAAGCGGGCGAGGTGATGCTCCTGCGCCATTCCTATGGCCCCAAAGCGTGGGGGCTGCCCGGTGGCGGGATGTCGCCGGGAGAGGACCCGCACGATTGCGCGCGGCGCGAACTGCGCGAAGAGGTGGGGCTTGAGGTGGCCGCATTGAAGCCGCTGGGAGTTTTGAACGAGACGCTTTCAGGCTCTCCGCACACATCGTACCTGTTCACGGTTGAGGTGAATACCTTGCCCCAACCAGACGGGCGCGAGATTGTGGAGGCGCGGTTCTTTCCTGACGATGCGCTCCCCCAATTGCTCACCCGCAATGTGCCTAAACGCATCGCAATCTGGCAGGCTTATAAAAGCGACAGCTGAGCGCTATCCTCTTTTTGCCCTTCCTCGCCATGATCGAGGTTGGACAAGGTCAGCCCCATCAGGCGTATCGGCATGGGCAGGGGCAACGCTTCTTCCAACAGCTCACGGGCAAGCTTGGCCCATTCCTCTTTCGTCTCGATCCAGTGGGTGACCGATTTGGAGCGCGTCATGTTTTTAAAGTTGTTGAACTTCATTTTCAACGTGACCGTTCGCCCGCGCGCTTTTGTCCGCTCAATGCTCTCCCAGACGTATTCGATCGTATTTTCCAGCGTCTCGCGCAGCGCCGCGCCGCTGGAAATATCCTCGCTAAAGGTGCGCTCCCCGCCTACCGACTTGCGTACACGGTGCGCGCTGACAGGGCGAAGGTCGACGCCCCGCGCAGCGCGGTAGAGGTAATCGGCAAAGCTGCCAAAATTGGATCGTAAAAACGCGATATCCTTGGTCGCCAAATCTGCACCCGTTTCAATGCCGAGCCGCCTCATCTTCTCTTCCGCCTTGGGCCCGACCCCGTGAAAGCGGCGAATGGGAAGGCCAGCCACGAAATCAGCGCCTTCGCCGGGGCGCACCACAAAAATCCCATCGGGCTTGTTCTGGTCGCTCGCGATCTTGGCGAGGAATTTGTTATACGAAATGCCAGCGCTCGCCGTCAGCCTGGTCTTGGCGCGGATTTCCTGCCGGATGAGTTCCGCAATGCGGGTGGCGGACCCAATGCCAAGCCGGTCCTGGGTCACATCAAGATAGGCCTCATCAAGGCTAAGCGGCTCCACCAGCGGTGTGTGGTGTTCAAAGATGCGGCGGATCTGGCGGCTGGCTTCTTTATAGGCGTCAAAGCGGTGGCGCACGAAGATAAGATCGGGGCAAAGCCGCTTTGCCGTTACCGAGGGCATGGCGCTTTTCACCCCGAATTTGCGCGCTTCGTAACTCGCTGCGGCGACCACACCGCGCCCGCCTGAACCGCCCACTGCCACGGGTTTACCGCGCAATTCCGGGTTATCGCGCTGCTCTACGCTTGCGAAAAACGCGTCCATATCGACATGGATGATCTTGCGCAGGCCTCCTGCTTCATTGGCTGCTTCGTTGGCTGCTTCGTTGGCTGCCTCATCGGGCAATTCATCAAAGTTGCGCGTCGTGTCAGCCATCGCTTTAAACTAGTGCGTTTCCCCTTACGAAGAAAGTATCGCAGTGGCGGCGCTGGAACCAAGCGGGCTTCCACCCATTTTGTGCATATGCGAAACAATCTGTGGCCATCCTTGTCGTGAGTGTGCAAAGGCGCAGCATGTCCGCGTCGATCCCATCCCATTCTGGTCCTGCCAGACCTGAGCAAAGGCCGCTGGGTCAGCGCGAATTGATCGTGCTGATGGCGATGCTGATGAGCCTCCAGGCGTTTGGCATTGACGCGATGCTGCCAGCGCTTGGCGATATTGCGCGCGACCTGTCAGCGCAAGGCAATGACCGCCAGCTGGTGATCGGGATCTATTTCCTTGGCGCAGGGATCGGGGCGCTTTTCCCCGGAGCCTTGGCGGACCGATTTGGACGCCGGCCCATCTTGTTCATATCGCTTGTGACCTACATCGGGTTCTCGCTTGCGTGTATGTTTGTGCCTGATTTCCAAAGCCTTTTGATCATGCGCTTCACCCAAGGTTTGTGCACCGCTGGCCTCAGTGTGCTTCCCGCAGCGGTCGTGCGCGATCAGGTGGGCGGCGACAAGATGGCAAAGCTGATGAGCCTTATCATGATGACGTTCCTCGTCGTCCCACTGATCGCGCCTGCCATTGGACAGGTGATCTTGATGGTCGCTGGATGGAAGGCGATTTTTGGCTTTATGGCGTTTATGGGCATCGGCGTTGGCGCCTGGGCCTATTTCCGGATGCCGGAGACACTTGCGCCTGAAAATGCGCAGCCCATCCGCCCCGGAGCGATCGCGCGCAATATGGCTCAGGCGCTCTCAAATCGCAGCGCAATTGGCTATGTGATCGGCTCATCGCTCGTCTTTGGGTCGCTTTTTGGCTTCCTCAATTCCTCGCAGCAATTGATCGCTGAAAGCTTTGGAATGGGCGATTATTTCGCGTTTATCTTTGGCGGCTGCGTTCTTGGCATGGTGCTCGCCAACTTCCTCAATTCGCGCATCGTTGAACGCTTTGGCGCGCGCCGGGTGAGCCACGCCGCGCTGTTTGCCTTTATCGTCTCTGCAAGCCTGCAAATGTGGTCGGCGAGCGATGGGCAGCAGACCGTGTGGGAGTTTCTCCCGCTGTTGAGCATCAATATGGCGATGCTGGGTTTTGTGGGCGCGAATTTCTCGTCCATCGCAATGCAGCCGTTCTTCCATATCGCAGGCGCGGCAAGTTCAATCCACACCGCTTTGCGCATGACCGCAGGGGGCGCTCTCGGAGCGCTTATCGGCGCTGCTTACGACGGCACGGCGTTCCCATTGGCAACGGCGATGGTCGTGTGCTCGATAATGACGCTTTGCATCGTGCTTTTCAGCGAAAAGGGCAAGCTGTTCACCCGCCCCAATGGCTAGCCGTCGGCCTTAAGCTTGCGCCAGGCGAGATTGGCATATTCGCACAAGAGAGGCCGCGTGTCGCGCGGGTCGATGATGTCCTCGACGTTGAAGAGTTCTGCTGAGCGGAAAGGCGAGGTGACCTTGTTGAGGCGTTCCTTGATCCTGGCAAGTTCTGCCTCGGGGTCATCGGACGCGGCAATTTCGGACTTATACGCGACTTCCAAACCACCAGCGATAGGCAGGCTCCCCCAATCGCCGGACGGCCAGCAATAGCGATATTGGTACAAATCCGCATTGCTCATGGCGCTCCCTGCAATACCGTAAGCGCGGCGCATGACCACGCTGGCGAGCGGCACGGTGGCGCGGTAGATCGCGTTCATCGCTTGGACTCCGTAGCGGATCGTCCCCGCCATCTCCGCCTCGCGCCCGATCATAAAGCCGGGGTTGTCGACCAGATGCACAATCGGCAGGCGAAATTGATCGGCGAGACGCACGAAGCGTTCGACCTTTTCGCTCGTTTTTGCTTCCCATGAGCCACCCAGATAGCTGGGATCGCTCGCGACCACGGCCACGGGCCAACCATCGAGCCGGGCAAGCGCGGTGATCGCCGCGCGGCCCCAGTTCTTGCCGATCTCAAACACGGTGCCTTTATCAAGGATCAAATCCATCGCGCGGCGCATGGAATACACCTGCTTGTCCTCGCGCGGGACGAGGGAAAGCAACGCTTCCTCGCGCCGGTCTGCGGGGTCCGTGGGTTCCACGCGGCGCGCGTGCTGGCCCACGTGTTCGGGCATAAAGGAAAGGAAATAGCGCGCCCTTGCGAACGCCTCTTCCTCGCTCGCCACCTCATCATCGACCACGCCGTTGCGGGTGTGAATGTCGACGCCGCCGAGCTCTTCCTTGGCCTGTTGGTGGTCCTCAGCGCTCTTGTAAGCCTCGCCCAGGCCATCGACCACGGCAGGGCCAGCGGCAAACAATTGCGAAAGCCCGCGCACCATGATCGAATAGTGGCTTGCCGCTATCCGCGCCGCGCCAAGGCCAGCGGTTGGGCCAAGCGCCAGAGCCACCACGGGCACGGTGTCGAGGTTCTTGACCGTATCGCCCCAGCCGGGAACCGCCGGAATGTAGGTCGCGCCGATTTGCTCGAGTGTTTTGACGCTGCCCCCGCCGCCGGTGCCGTCGACCATCTTGATGATGGGGAGCTTTAGCTCATGCGCCATCTGCTCGGCCTGCACCATCTTGCGCCTGATGCCAGCATCCGCTGCGCCCCCGCGAATGGTGAAGTCATCTGCGGTGGCAACAACGGGGCGACCGTTTACTGTCGCCTTGCCGAAAAGGAAGGGGGCGGGGGTAAGGCCTGCAAGGTCGCCGTTTTCGTCATAGTGGCCCTTGCCAGCGATCTTGCCAATCTCGCGAAAAGAGCCGGGGTCGCAAATCGCATCAAGCCGCGCGCGCGCATCCATCTTCCCGCGAGAATGTTGGCGCGCGACCTTGTCCGCCCCGCCCATTTCTTCGGCCAGCGCCTCGCGGCGGCGTAGTTCTTCGAGTTCTTTTTCCCAGGTCATGTCCCACCCATAGGCAAACCGTCATCCCAGCGAAAGCTGGGATCTAGGGCGGGGTGGTGCGAGATTGCCTGAGACCCCAGCTTTCGCTGGGGTGACGAATGTGGCTGGTGGTGAGAGCATCCCACCCCGCTGCGGCTAAGCCAGCAAGCTGGCAAGTCTCGCTCCCCTCCCGCTTGCGGGAGGGGTTGGGGGTGGGCCTATTCCGCAGGCTCCAC
The DNA here is from genome assembly GCF_000715015.1 of Erythrobacter longus. GTDB lineage: Bacteria > Pseudomonadota > Alphaproteobacteria > Sphingomonadales > Sphingomonadaceae > Erythrobacter > Erythrobacter longus. The sequence goes on along the minus strand of NZ_JMIW01000001.1, from coordinate 1,224,773 downwards.
CACACAAAGCACCGCTTCGACCTGCACTTGCCCGCCTTGGGAAGCCTCGAGCCCCGTAACCGTCCCATCAAAGGGCGCGGTGAGAGCATGCTCCATCTTCATCGCCTCCAACACCATCAACCGCTGCCCAGCGGTGACTTGGTCGCCCTCGGCCACATCCACAGCGATGACCTTGCCCGGCATGGGCGCGAGGATCGCGCCGTCGGCTGCGGAGGCGGAGCCTGTGCCATCCTCTCGGTCAGAAGTTATCCTGAAAGCTGCACCGTCTTCGAAGAATGTCCGAACATCGCCGTCCTTGACTATTGTGCGACGATATCCGTTCCAGACCTCGTTATCGCTAAGCTCAACGGTTTGAGCCTCGCCATCAACCCGCAACCTCACCTCGTGATTTGGTTCGCGGTTGAGACGCAATCCTCGTATTGACTGGAGCATAAGACTGCCGTCCGCTGGATGGTGCTCAGTCACTAAATCGTCAGCGGCCGACTCAAGTAATGCCAGCGATGCTACCGGCGGATTGATCAGTCTTTCCTGATGTTCGCCGATGAAGCCTGTGCTGAGGTCGCCGACCCTAAAAGATGTCTCTGCCAGGAGGCGCGCAAGAAACCACGCGTTGGTTCGAACAGGTTCGATTTCAACGTCGAGACAAGCATCGAGCAGGTCCTCAATAGCTTCCTCACGATCCTCACCCCAGCTTATCAATTTGGCGACCATAGGGTCATAGAAGGGTGAGATTTCATCACCTTCCTCGACGCCAGTATCCACCCGGTCTCCTTCGATTGAGAGGTGTTCCAACCGCCCCGTACTCGGCAAAAACCCCTTCGCCGGGTCCTCCGCGTAGAGCCGCGCCTCAATCGCCCATCCGTTGATGGAGAGCTCGTCCTGCTTCAGCGGGATCGGCTCGCCGCTGGCCACCCTTAGCTGCCACTCGACCAAATCTACGCCGGTGATCTCTTCGGTGACGGGGTGTTCGACCTGGAGCCTGGTGTTCATCTCCATAAAGAAGATGCGGTCAGCCCGGAGCCCTTCGCTGGCATCAGCGATGAATTCGATTGTCCCTGCGCCCTCATAGTCTACCGCTTTGGCAGCGCGCACGGCGGCTTGGCAGATTTCCTCGCGGGTGGCCTCGTCCATGCCCGGCGCAGGGGCCTCTTCGATCACCTTCTGGTGGCGGCGCTGGAGCGAGCAATCGCGCTCGAACAGGTGGACGACATTGCCGTGGCTATCGCCGAAGACCTGCACTTCGATATGGCGAGGCGAAGTGATCCATTTCTCGAGCAGGACTTCATCATTGCCAAAGCTCGCCTTGGCTTCGCGCTGACAGCTTTCTAGGGAGGCCGCGAAATCCGCAGGGTTGTCGACCTTGCGCATTCCCTTACCGCCGCCGCCTGCGACCGCTTTGATCAGCACAGGATAACCAATTTTCTCGGCCTCAGCGGAGAGGCGGTCCAATGATTGGTCTTCGCCAAGATAGCCCGGTGTCACCGGAACGCCTGCTGCAATCATGCGCTCTTTAGCGGCATCCTTAAGGCCCATCGCCTCAATGCTTTCCGGCTTTGGCCCCACCCAAATGAGCCCCGCCTCAATCACGGCTCGCGCAAAGTCTGCGTTTTCTGAAAGGAAGCCATAGCCCGGATGTATCGCCTCTGCGCCTGTCTCCTTGGCAGCGGCAATGATCTTTGCGCCCACAAGGTAGCTTTCAGCCGCCGGCGAGGGCCCAATATGCACCGCCTCATCGGCAGAGCGGGTGTGCAGCGCCTTGGCATCCGCATCGGAATAGACCGCAACCGTCGCAATGCCCATCTCGCGGCAGGTGCGCATAATCCGGCAGGCAATCTCGCCCCGGTTGGCGATAAGGAGTTTTTTGATCATTACTGGTCGTCTCTGATTTCTTCGACGGGAAAGCCCGGAACGCCAAGCCTTTCGCACTCGCTCGGGCGCTCCATCGTGAAGCTCGTGTTGGCAATCTTCCAGCCCTCGACAGTGCGCACAAGGCTTAGCGAATTGATCCCGCAATGGGAAAGCTCGTAATTCACCCAAAAGGAATAGGGGCCCCATGCGTGCGCCATATCCCCGTCAATCAGCACGCTGGTAAATGCCATGTCCTCGATATAGCGCGCATCGCGCTTAGCCCAGTTTTCAAGGTGCATGGCAACCGGCAGGTGATCGACGCGCGGGTTGTCAGGGTCCATCCTGTTGTGGACGAAAATCATCGCTTGCGGAATCATATGGCCCGCAATGTCGGTTTTATCGTCGCTCGCGATCGCATTCATAAAGCCGTTTACAGCCAGCTTTACCGCATTTTCCGCTTCTGATTGGTGATCGCCTTCAAGGGCGGGTGTGGCCCCCAATAGGAACGGCGCGGCTGCAAGTGTCAGAAGTCCTCTCATGAGCGAAGGGACTAGCGCAACTTTATTACATTGGAAACTATTTGCCTCATTCGTCATCCCGGACTTGATCCGGGATAACCCTTTATGGCGGCGCGAGGCCGATGGGGTTGTCCTGAAACAAGTTCAGGATGACGTTTCTTTGGCACTGATGACGGTGTGCACTAAGCAGGCCTAAAATCCTTGATGCCCCATGTGATCTCCCCGTCGGGATGCTTTTCGCGGTTGATCGCAGCGGAGAGAAAGGCGCGCATGCCGTAGAGCGCTTTTTCCCAGCGGGGTACGAAGGTGCGGCTGTTCCATGCCTCGGTGCCTCGGTCGCGGACCTTGCGCCCGATTGCGCCGTAAATGCGCGCGGCGGCGAGCACGGCCCAGCGGCTGCGGAAGGGGAGGCGTTCTGCGCCCACTCGCGCGGCGGCCTCGTGTTTCTCGACGAGGGCCACAAGGCGCGCAGCCATTTCGGCAAGTTCCTCGCGGTGGTGGGGTTTTGTGTGTTGGCCCGGCTCAATATCCTGTTCGACCAGCCAGTTGATGGGGAGATAGCAGCGTCCGGCAGCATCATCCTCCACGATATCGCGGGCTATGTTGGAGAGCTGGAAGGCTAGCCCCAAATCGTTGGCGCGGTCGAGTGTGTCCTGATCCTCGGGGTCTACGCCCATGACCACCGCCATCATCACACCAACGGCCCCCGCCACGTGGTAGCAATAGCGCATCATATCGGCTTCGGTGCGCGGCCTCCAATCGTCGGCATCAAGGGCGAAACCGGCGATCACGTCCTCGGCCATGGCGGGAGTGAGGCCGCATTCTTCGGCCACCACTCCCAGTGCGTCGAAGGCCGGGTCGCCGGTGGGCTTGCCCTCGAAAGCAAGGGCCGTGAGCCGGCGGATATGGGCGAGGCGCTCGTCCAAGTCGGATTGATCGCCCAGTTCCCCGCCAAGCACCTGATTGTCGGCAATATCATCGCATTGGCGGCACCAGGCATAGAGCAGCCATGCGCGCTCTCGCGTTTTGCTATCGAACAATTGCGATGCGGCAGAGAAGCTCTGCGAGCCGTGTTTGATCGTTGCCCTAGCGTGGGCGACCAATTCAGCGCGTCTTTCGGGGTTCACCATTCTTGTTTCTCGTCATTCCGGCGAAGGCCGGAATCCAGCCGACGTTTGCGAGGAACACAACGGTTATCTGGACCCCGGCCTTCGCCGGGGTGACGAAAGAGGTTGGTGCTCACAAATCATCCGCCTTCATCCGAAAGATCGGAGTGTGGGGTTCGTAAGCTTTCATTTTTTCGATCAGATCATCGATTGTTTGCGCGTGCACAAGGATGCCGGAGTGCACCGGCCGTACAAAGCCGACATCGGACATTCTCTGGTTGAACGCGATCAGCTCATCATAAAAGCCAAAGGCGTTGAGGAGGCCCACGGGGTCTGAATGATAGCCAAGCTGCGCCCAGCTCATCGCTTCCCACAATTCGTCCATAGTGCCCACGCCGCCGGGCAGGGTTACGAACCCATCGGAGAGGTCGGTGAAGCGCTGTTTGCGTTCATGCATGCCCGAAACGGTGATGAGTTCATTGCAATCGTGATTGGCAACCTCGGAATTGGCGAGCGCTTCGGGGATGACCCCGATCACCTCGCCGCCCGCATCAAGCGCGCCTTTCGCAACCGCGCCCATAAGGCCCAGCCGCCCGCCGCCATAAACGGTGCCGATGCCCCGTTCGGCGAGGGCTTTGCCTACTTGCGCGGCGAGTTCCATATAGCGCGGGTCTTCGGGCGTGGCCGAACCGCAGTAAACAGCGAGACGTTTCATTGTTGGGGTGTGTAACTCCATTGCGGGCCGCAAACATGTTTGAAAACCGCAGCCTTAATGTCCTCATCTCTGGGATCATTGTCCAGTGGCTCAAATTCGCCAAAGGGCTTTTTGATATTTTTTGTCCAGTCTTCACCAATGACCGGTTTGGAAATGGCGACGAGAGCATAGCTGACACGATCACAGTCAATCGCCATACGAGCGTCAATGAAATAGAGCTGCCCGCTGCGATCCATTTCAGCACCGCGCATGAGGACGGTTGCAAAGGTCTTATCGTCGCCGACGTAATCAGGTTGGTCAGCCCGGTCGAGCAGCACGACTTCCTCTCTGGACTTTTTGATATGCTCGATCACATCCCATTCGTGGATGTGACTTTCATCGGCAAGCTCAGAGAGAGGCAGCGCAAGGGTAGCGGTGAGCAAAGCGCTGCCGTTCGCCGGCTCTTCCAACGCTTGCGAACTTTCGCTCTGATTTTCCGGCGTCGCCACCGTGTGCGACAGATTTGCGACTGTCGCAGCGAGCTGGGCGGCGAGTAAAAGGGACATCATACCCGATTATTTGACCGACAGATCTTCAAGCATCAGCCCCGCCGTTGCCTTCGCGCTACCGACCACTCCGGGGATACCAGCGCCCGGGTGTGTCCCTGCGCCCACGAGGTAGAAATTGTCGATCACATCGTCGCGGTTGTGGCCGCGCATGTAGGCGCTTTGCCACAGGACCGGCTCAAGGCTGAACGCGCTGCCCATATGGGCGTTGAGGTCTGCCTGAAAGTCCTTTGGTGCGTAGCTGAATTTGGTGACGATCCGGTCGTGGATGTCGGGGATCAGGCGGCGACCGATCTCGTCCAAAATCGCCTTTTCAAACTTGGGTCCTTCGACGTCCCAATCAATCGGCATCTTGCCAAGGTGGGCGACGGGGACAAGCGCGTAGAATGTGCTCATGCCCTTGGGCGCCATCGATGGGTCGGTGACGGTCGGGTGGTGAAGATAGATCGAAAAATCCTGCGGCAGAACGCCGTGCTTGTAGATGTCGTCGACCAGTTCCTTGTAACGTGGGCCAAACAGGATCATGTGGTGGGCAATACCGGGCCACGACCCCTCAAGCCCAAAGTGTACGACGAATAGCGAAGGCGAATAGCTTTTGCGAGCCAATGACTTAGCGTATTTTCTGCCACGGTCGGATTCGCCCAGAAGTTCCTTGTAAGAGTGCATGATGTCGGCGTTTGAACACACCGCGTCAAAGCGCTCTTTCCAACCGCTCTTCGTTTCAACCTCGGTCGCTTTGGTCCCTTGGGTGTGGACCTGAACCACCGGATCGCCGATGCGCATCGTGCCGCCGAGGCGTTCAAAATGGCGCACCATTCCGGCGATCAACCGGTTGGTCCCGCCGCGCGCCCACCAGACACCGCCGTCTTTTTCAAGCTTGTGGATCAACGCATAAATGGCGCTGGTCTTCATCGGCGAGCCGCCGACAAGCAGCGTGTGGAAGCTGAACGCTTCGCGCAGGCGCTCATCCTTGATGTAGCTTGAGACCATATCGTAAACGCTGCGCCATGCGCGCTCTTTAACAAGGGCAGGGGCGGCTTTCAGCATCGACTTGAAATCGAGGAACGGCACCGTGCCAAGCTTCACATAGCCTTCCTCGTGCACGCGCGCCGAATATTCGAGGAATTTTTGATAGCCGATCACATCGTCAGGATTGAGCTTCGCGATTTCGGCGTTCAATTCCTCATCAACGTTCGAATAATCGAAGTTTGTGCCATCGGGCCAGTTGAGGCGGTAGAAAGGGTGAACCTTCATCAGCTCGACATCTTCGGAAATGTCGTGGCCGGTCAGCTCCCACAGTTCTTTCAAACACGGCGGGTCGGTGATGACCGTGGGGCCAGCATCGAAGGTAAAGCCGTCTTTTTCCCAGAAATAGGCGCGGCCACCGGGCTTGTCGCGCGCTTCGACGATGGTCGTTTGAATGCCATGCGATTGCAGCCGCAGTGCTAGCGCCAAGCCGCCAAAACCGGAACCGATCACACAGGCGGTGCGGCCTTTGTATTTTTCGGCGATCACCGGATTAATGCCGCGCTCGCCAGTATTGGCTGGCGCAAAGTCGAGCCCTGGAGCGATGTTTTGATCGGCGTTCATGGCCTTTTCTCCGTTTGCAATTCTTCATCGAGCGCCGCCTGAGCGACCCCCCTGTCGGATTTTTCCGACTTGAGCGCCGGACCCGATTTGAACATGGCCAGGATGGCCGAGTGTATAGCTACGGGGGGCTCCCCCCATAGGACGCGCACCTTATCGAAGGTGTTTGAGCGCGCGGCATAGAACCGCTCGATCAACCCTTCGCGAAGTCCGTAAAAGCGTTGGAACACCTTGACGCGCTTCTCCGGCTTGGCCGCGAAGAACAAGAAACGCGCAAGCAGCCGGTAGTATCCCGTCTTTGACCAATGGCGGCGTGCGCGGCTGTCAAAAAAGGCCGCCAATTGCTCGCCCGAGAGGTCAGGTTGCTCGGCCATGGCAAGCGCGTTTTCGACCGCGACGCACATGGTGTAGCTGGTCAGCGGATGGGTAAACCCGCCGCGCGCGCCCGCAATGGCAACGCCGGGAATGCGCACTTCGTCCTGATAGGCGGAAAAATCGCCGCCCGTCAGGACCGGCAAGACGCCTGCTTCGTGATGAACGGGCGTGCCGTTCTCCCAACCGTTTGCGCGGGCATATTGGTCTATCCGGCCCGACAAGGCATTGCGGTCAAGCAGCGGGTCATCGGCGTAATAGGTGTCTTCGATAAAGACATCGTGGCTTCCCAAGGGAAGAACATAGACGAACCGGTATGAACCGCCATTACCGTGCGGCGCAAGCTGGTCGACGGTTGCGTCCATGATGACCGGATTTTCCACCCCGTGCGGTTCTTGCAGCCGCATATGTCGGCCAAGAAACACCTGCCAGCCGCCCTTGAGATGCGCGCTTGGTTTGAAGCTGCGGCAGTCGATGACACTGCGCGCGTTGATGCGGGTTGCGGGGCCATATTGCGACGGCGCCAAATCCACGCCGCGCGCGTCCAAACCCACCGCTTTGCGCCCCAGGATTACCGATCCTTCGGGCAGAGCGCGCAAAAGCCCTTCGTGGAAATCGGTCGATGCCATCGAGCGATAGGCGGTCTTCAGCTTGCGGCGATATTTGGGAAAGCGCACCTCGTATCCGCCCTCCCAATCGGTCTGGCGAAAGTCGGCAAGTAGCGCACGGCCGGCGTCGGAGAGGTCGCTGTCAAACCAGCTCCACCGGTGATTGCCGCCGATGGTGCGCCCTGCCTCGATCACGCGGATGCGAAATTCGGGCCGCGCACGTTGGAGCGCAAGCGCAATCAACCCGCCAGCAAGTCCGCCGCCAACGATTGCGCAGTCGCAACTATCGTCATTGGGGACGCTATCGATTTCTGAGTCGCTCATCTGCGTAAAGGCCCTAGGACACACGCAGTGTGGGGGCAACGCTACAGTGGGTATTCCTCGAATACTCTTGCGCGTTTACCGCTTTTGATTCAGGATTTTGCGCATGGCATTACTCAAACCGACCCGGATGACGATTATCGTCTCCATCATTATCGCACTGGCGACCGTTGGTATCCTGCTTGGCATGAACCGCCCGCCGATCTGTGAATGCGGATATGTGAAGCTGTGGCATGGCGATATCAATTCGATGGGCAACAGCCAGTATATCGCCGATTGGTACACCCCCAGCCACATCATCCACGGACCGATTTTTTATGCGTTTGGGTGGTTGTTGTTCGCCAAATGGAAGATTGGCGGCGAAGGCGCGGTCAAATGGGGACTGCCGCTGGCCGTGTTCCTAGAGGCCGCTTGGGAAGTTCTGGAAAACACACCGATGGTGATCGACCGGTTCCGCTCTGTCACCGCCAATTGGGGATATTCAGGCGATAGTGTGCTCAATTCCTTTGCCGATATCGGCTGGATGGCCTTCGGGTTTTACCTTGCGATGCGATTGCCGGTGAAGGTGACGATTGTTGGTGCAATCGTGCTTGAGGTGCTGGCAGCATGGGTGGTGCGCGACGGGCTGACGCTGACGGTTATCATGCTGCTGTTCCCGATTGATGCTATTGCGCAGTGGCAGGCAGCGGGCGCGGGCGGCGCTTAAGTACAGCCTAGGTAAAGGCCGGCCACCGTATCGGGGGAACCCCATCACATCCAAAAGGTTGTGTGGGCAAAACGGAGTTCCCCCATGCGATCAGGTCAAACATATCGAAAATTTGCAGCAATTGCTTTGGTTGGAGCGATCGCGAGCCCACTTTCCGCGAATGAAGGTGAGCCTTCAGAAAGCGCGGCCTTAGATAGTGAAGCGCCGCAAGGGCAGGCTGGCCCACCGCCCGGAGTTGCACCGGGAGCTGGCGGGGAACGACCGCCCTTTGAAAAGCCCGTGTTCGACGAAACATGGGCCACTGTCGGCATCGGGGTGGGGCTCGTACCAAGCTACTCGGGCTCAGACGACTATCGCCTTTTCCCGCTTCCACTGGTGGTCGGGCGCGTGGGCGGTATCGGGATCAGCCCCAATGGTCCGGGATTTACCCTCAATTTTCTGACCCAAGACCTGCCTGCGGGCCCTCCTACAGATTCCCAAGACCCGACTTTTTCCTTTGGGCCATCATTTCGTTTCCGCAATGACCGTGCCAACCAGATACAGGACGACGTGGTCGAGCTTGCCGAACGGCTCGACACCGCACTTGAAGTGGGGGCAAGCGGCGGTGTCTCCTTCCCAAGCGTCTTTCGCCCGCGCGACCGGATCAGCGTCTCTACGCAGGTGACATGGGATGTGCTTGGCGCGCACGACGGGATGATTATCTCACCCAGCGTCGGCTATTTCACGCCCATAGGCCGCGCAGCCAGCCTGCAACTTGGCGCAAGCGTTAGCATAGTCGATGATAGCTATGCCGATTATTATTACACAGTGACGCCTGCGCAAAGCGCGGCCACGGGGCTCGCGCAATTTACCGCAGATGGCGGTATTGAATCGCTCGGCCTCACCGCAATTGGCACTTATGATCTGGACGGTAATGCCTTGAACGGCGGTTTTGGCATTTACGGCATTGTCGGATATTCGCGCCTTGTAGGTGATGCAGCCGACACGCCTTTCACATCGGTGCGCGGCACGCCCAACCAATTGTTTGGCGGCATCGGGGTTGCTTACACTTTCTAAAGTCTGACCCCTTGCCAGACGGTCGCTTGCGTTCCATCACTGGCGCGAGAGAGAACGACAAAGGGGCCTCAACCATGAAAAAATTCAACCCACTGCGTAGCTTGTGCGCGAGCGCCGTCTCCGCCTTGGCATTGATGGCAACGCCGGCGGCTGCTGACACGCTGATCTATGCAGGCAGCGTCATTACCGATGCAGACAGCGAGCCCACAGGCCCCAAAGTGATCGTGGTGGTTGATGGCAAAATCCAGTCGATTTACGAGCCCGGCGCGGCACCCGTGGCCGAGTGGGAGGCGCGGGGCACCGAGCGCATCGACCTGTCGGACAAGACCGTCCTTCCCGGCTTGATTGACCTTCACGTCCATTTGTCGGGTGATCCGTCGGGCGAGTTCTGGCGCGCCGCCACGACGCCGCCGGAATATTCGACCCTGATCGCGGCCAAAAACGCGCGCATCACCGCGCTTGCAGGCTTTACCACCGTGCGCGATCTTGGCAGCCGAACCGATCAAGCCACACAGTCGCTGCGCCGGGCAACGGCCGAAGGGATTGTGCCGGGGCCACGGGTTGTCGCCGCTGGACGCACGATCTCCATCGTTGGCGGGCACGGCGATGTGTCCGGCTTCACCCGCAATGTGAACGAGCAATTGGCCAGCGGCTTTGCCTGCACCGGCCCTGTCGAATGCGCGCAAAAGGTGCGTCAGGCCTCGCAATATGGCGCAGATGTGATCAAGATTACGGCCACCGGCGGCGTTCTGTCACAGCAAGGGCGCGGGCTTGAGGCGCATTTCAGCAATGCGGAAATGGTCTCAATCGTTGAAACCGCGCAAAGCCTTGGCCTTAATGTTGCGGCCCACGCCCACGGTGCGCGCGGGATCGAAGATGCCGCACGAGCAGGCGTCCAGACCATCGAACACGGCACCTATATCGACGAAGACGCAGCGCGCGCAATGAAGGACAGCGGCACCTATCTCGTGCCCACGCTGATGGCGTTCCAAGGCATCAAGGGCGGCCTTGGCAATGGCATTTACACCCCCATCGTTGAGGAGAAAATCCGCGTGGTCGCGGCCTATGCTGACAGCATTATCGAGCGCGCGATTGAATACGGCGTGCCGATTGCCTTTGGCACCGATGCAGGCGTCTTCCCCCACGGCGAGAACGCAGGCGAATTTGCCCTGATGGTGAAGGGCGGAATGAGCAACCAGCAGGCGTTGGCAAGCGCCACAACCGTGGCCGCAGGCGTGCTGGGCATGGAAGACGAGATCGGTCAGATCAAGGCGGGTTTTTCCGCCGACATTATCGCAGTCGATGGCAATCCGCTGGCCGATGTGACCGTGCTCGAAGACGTTGACTTCGTAATGGTGCGCGGGCGGGTGATTGAGTAGGCCCGGGGCGCAGGAGTAAAGCCTACTCCACCGCCTCTGCCAAATCTTCAAACCCGCGGGCCAAGCCTGCTTTGAAGTCCTGCACGATGGTGCCAACGCCTCGGCTGTCTTGCACAAGGCCAAGGCCTTGGCCGACCCAATAGCTGGAGAGCGCTTGTGCCTGAGCGTTGCCGCCAACAGCGGCCTGATCAATCGCGCGCAGTACCGGTTCGGCCAGCAGGCTCATCAATGGCATGGGCAGGGCGGGGAGCCCGGCGCTCTCCCAACGTTCGTGCCATTCGCTTTTCAATTGCCGCGAGAACTTGCCGGTGCGGTGTTTGGAGCGGATGGTGTCTCTGGACCCTGCGGCAATCATCTTTTCGCGGAAGACTTCGGTTGTCTCTGCCTCTGGTGAGGCGAGCCACACGCTCCCGCACCATGCTCCGTCTGCGCCCATTGCCATCATGCCGGCCATCTGTTCGCCGGTCATAATCCCGCCCGCTGCCAGCACGGGAATATCCGCGCCCGCGTCTTTGATAGCGCGCACAACCTCCGGGATCAGAACGACCGTAGACACATCGCCGCAGTGCCCGCCGCCTTCGCCGCCTTGCGCAACGATGATATCGACGCCGGCTTCAACCTGTTTAAGAGCGTGTTCCTTTGCCCCCACCAGAGCCGCCACGGGAATGCCGTGCTTCTTGCCCGCCGCAATCATCTCAGGCGGGGCCGTACCAAGAGCATTGGCGATCAGGCGCACCGGGTGGTTGAAGCTCACCTCAAGCAGTTCCTGCCCCAGCGAGGTGTTGGGTGCCTGATTGCCACCTTGAGGGCTCCCAGCCTCCTCGCTCACCCCCGCATCGCGCAGGATCTGGCGAACAAAATCGCGGTATTCGCTGGGGATTTGAGCGATGATCGCATCGGCTGTGATGGATTTGTCGACCGCCTGCACTTCGGGGATCAGAACATCGACGCCGTAAGGTTTGCCATCGACATGATCGTCAATCCATTTGAGCTCATGCTCCAATTGTTCTGGCGTGTATGACACAGCCCCCAGCACGCCAAATCCGCCCGCGCGGCTCGCAGCGGCAACAACATCGCGGCAATGGCTAAAGGCAAAAAGCGGGAATTCGCATCCCACCATCTCGGTCATTTTAAACGGCATTTGAATTCTCTCCTTGGTCCAGCCGTGCTGGCAAATCGAAGCACCGGGTGCAAGATGTTCTGGTCAGAATTGACCCACATCAATGTCCGCTTCGCCGCGCGCGTCAATATGCATTCCGGGATGGAGGAATACGATATGACACAAATGTTTGACCCGGCCACAGCCAACAACGCTACCACTCATGTTGATGTCCTGATTGTAGGAGCGGGGATTTCCGGCATCGGCTCGGCCTATCATCTGCAAGATCAATCGCCCTGGGCAAGCTATGCAATCCTCGAAATGAAGGACACTTTCGGCGGCACTTGGGAAACGCACAAATATCCCGGAGTGCGCTCTGACAGCGATCTCTACACCTTCGGCTATCGCTTTAAACCATGGGTCGGTGCGCCTATCGCAAGCGCGCAGGCGATCCTCGATTACATGGGTGAAGTGATCGAGGAAAACGGGATCGGCGAACACATTCATTACGGGCACCGCATCGTCAATTGCGCCTTTTCGCGCGAGACAAACCTCTGGACTGTCGAAGCCGAGCGGCTTGCCGATGGCGCGATGGTCGCCTTCACCTGCAATTTCCTCTGGATGTGCCAAGGGTATTACGACCATGAAAAGCCCTACATCCCCGAAGACTGGGCAGAGCGCGGTCTGGATGATTTCAAGGGCGATTTCGTGCACGCGCAAAAGTGGGACCCGGACTATGACTATTCGGGCAAACGCGTTCTGGTGATTGGGTCCGGGGCAACCGCCGCCACCGTTGTCCCCGAACTCGCCAAGACCGCCGGGCACGTGACCATGCTCCAGCGTTCACCGACTTATTTCTTCTGCAGCGAGAACAAGAACGAGCTGGCCGACCGCCTGCGCGAGGTTGGGATTGACGAGCCGACCATCCACCGCGTGGTGCGGCAACAGATCATGTTTGATCAGGACGTTATGACCAAACGCTGTATCGAGGAACCCGATGCTGTCTTCGAAGAGCTGAAGGAGCTGGTGCGCGCTTTTACCGGCAAGCCCGATTTTGAATTCGAACCGCATTTCACTCCGCGATATCGCGTGTGGCAGCAGCGGCTGGCTTTCTGTCCGGAAGGGGACGTTTTTCGTGCTGCGGTCGCGGGCCAGTTGAGCGTGGTTACCGATACGATCGATCGTTTCACTCCCGAAGGCGTGGTAACCGCTTCGGGTGAAGTGATCGAAGCCGACCTGATCATTGCCGCGACCGGTTTCCGCCTGTCGGTAATGGGCGACATTCCGTTCGAGGTCGACGGCGCCCCGGTCAACTGGAACGACACTGTGACCTATCGCGGAATGATGTTCACCGGCGTGCCCAATATGGCATGGGTCATGGGCTATTTCCGCGCCAGCTGGACATTGCGGGTCGACATGATGGGCGATTTCGTCTGCCGCCTGCTTAACCGGATGCACGCCAATGGCACGGCGAGGGTCGAAGTGGCCTTGCGGCCCGAGGACGAAGGGATGGAATTGCTCCCGTGGATCGAGCGCGACAATTTCAATCCGGGCTATCTGATGCGCGGGCTCGACCAGATGCCGCGCCGGGGAGACAAACCCGAATGGCGGCACAATCAGGATTACTGGGCCGAGCGCGAAGAATTCCCGGCCATCAACCTTGATGGCAGCGAGTTTGTCTACACTGCGCGGGCGCAGGGAGATGTGTCGAGGCCGCAGGGTGAACTAGAGGCTCAGTCCTGAGCCCGACTGCTCTTTGAACGTCCGATCCGGCCACAGCGTGTAGAGGCACTGCTCCTCTTACTCTTCTCTCAAACGTGCGTGTGCGCGGCCTGAAAAGGTGTGTCATCACGATCCTGACTTTTTGCCGCCTTCAAGGGCGAAGTGTAACCGAGCTTGATCGGGGTGCGAAAAGCAGGGAGAAGGCTTTTAAACAGGGGGTCCCAATCCATGGAAATCACATTCGACCGGACGGTCAAACTCACAGGCGTGCTGCTCTTGCTCGCAGCCATCTCGCAAGCGGTTTACACAATTCTTTACGTCGCTGCGCCTGAAATTGACCGCAGCCCCATTTGGTCGTTTGAGGCCTTGTTGTTCGCGCTTATGGCCGCTCTTGCTGGATCTGCTCTGGTGCAAGCCAAGACTGCGATTTTGGGGTGGTCCGCGATTGCAATGTCGGCCGTGCTCAATGTTGTCCAAGTGGGCATTGGCCTCACCCAATTTGGCCCGTTTCGCGAAATTGCTGAGGCGAACCCGGAGCTTGCGCCTTTGGCAGGCTCCATCGTCGCCTACTCTTTCTTTGGTTACAATGCGGCCAAGGTGCTGCTGGGCCTTGCCGCACTGGTGTTCGGTATGGCGAAGCTTAATCAAGGTTCCAAATTGCTGGGCGGATTGACCTTTTTGGTCGGAGCCGTTGCAATGTTCAGCAATGCGGTGGTGATGGGCTTTGGTCTGTCCATGTCCACAAGCGGCGGCGGCGTTATGCCATCGGGCGCAAGCGGTGTGGCGGCGACAGTGCTGCTCGCGCTGTGCCTTCTCACCCAGCCCAAGGGCGATTGATCGCGCGAAGGGTGATGGACACGTCCCGCCACTGGCCCTATGACCATCCCATCCCCGGGGAGCGAGCTTTTCGCTGAGAGGGGCGGGATAAGCGCCGCCTGACCCGTTGAACCTGAACCTGTTAACACAGGCGGAGGGAGCGGGCCTGGCTTCGACCACACGCTCGCATTCCGCCTTAAGGAGCGAGCAAACATGGCCGACATCAATTCCCCAGTCGAAATCGGAGTCACCACCGGACCCATTCGTGGCAGCCGCAAGGTCTATGTCGGTGCTCGCACGGGCTCCGGCATTCGCGTCGCTATGCGTGAAATCGACCTTGAGGGGGATGAGCCATCGGTGCGCGTCTACGACACCTCGGGCCCCTACACCGACACAGATGCCAATATCGACATTAACGCAGGGCTCCCCGGCCTTCGATCCGACTGGATCCACGCGCGCGGCGATGTTGAGGAATATGACGGCCGCGAAGTAAAGCCCGAGGACAACGGCCAGCTTGGCCCCGACCGCTCAGGCGGCGTCCCGCAATTCCCCAATGTGGTGAAACGGCCCTTGCGCGCCAAAGCCGGCCACAACGTCAGCCAAATGCACTACGCCCGCAAAGGCATCATCACGCCGGAGATGGAATATGTCGCCGAACGCGAAAACCTTGGCCGCGAACTCGCAGCTGATTTCAAGCGCGATGGCGAAAGCTGGGGTGCGCAAATTCCCGATGTGATCACGCCGGAGTTCGTGCGCGATGAGGTTGCCCGTGGCCGCGCGATCATCCCCAACAACATCAATCACCCGGAAAGCGAGCCCATGGCGATCGGGCGCAATTTCCTCGTCAAGATCAACGCCAATATCGGCAACTCTGCCGTGGCGTCCGATGTGGCGACCGAAGTGGACAAGATGGTCTGGGCCACGCGCTGGGGCGCGGATACTATTATGGACCTCTCCACGGGCCGCAACATCCACGACACCCGCGAATGGATCATCCGCAACTCAGCTGTCCCCGTGGGCACCGTGCCGATTTACCAAGCTTTGGAAAAAGTGGGCGGGGTTGCCGAAGACCTCACTTGGGAGATTTTCCGCGACACTCTCATCGAACAGGCCGAGCAGGGCGTAGACTATTTCACCATCCACGCAGGCGTTCGCCTCGCCTATGTGCCCATGGCGGCAAAGCGCGTCACCGGCATCGTCTCACGCGGCGGCAGCATCATGGCGAAATGGTGCCTCGCCCACCACAAGGAAAGCTTCCTCTACGAGCATTTCGACGACATTACGCAGATCATGAAAGCCTATGACATCGCCTATTCGCTGGGCGATGGCCTGCGCCCGGGCTCCATCGCGGATGCCAATGACGAGGCGCAATTCTCCGAACTCTACACATTGGGCGAGCTCACCCACCGCGCGTGGGAACAGGACGTTCAGGTCATGATCGAGGGGCCGGGCCACGTCCCCATGCACAAGATCAAAGAGAATATGGAAAAGCAGCTGCAGGTCTGCGGCGAGGCGCCTTTCTACACATTGGGCCCGCTCGTCACCGACATTGCGCCGGGATACGACCACATCACCAGCGGCATTGGAGCGGCACAAATCGGTTGGTACGGCACCGCTATGCTTTGCTACGTAACGCCCAAAGAGCACTTGGGCCTGCCCGACCGCGACGACGTAAAAGTCGGCGTTGTGACGTATAAACTCGCCGCCCACGCAGCAGACATCGCCAAGGGCCACCCGGCCGCCAAAGTGCGCGATGATGCCCTGTCAAAAGCGCGCTTCGAATTCCGCTGGCGCGACCAGTTCAACCTGTCCCTCGACCCCGAAACGGCGGAAGAATTCCACGACCAGACGCTCCCCGCAGAAGGCGCAAAGACCGCCCACTTCTGCTCCATGTGCGGACCAAAGTTCTGCTCCATGCAGATCAGCCAAGAGGTCCGCGACTTCGCCGCCAAGCAAAACGAAAGCCCCGAGAGTTTTCTTGCAGCTGAAAAACTGGGCGCCGAGACAGCCGAGGCGAGCCGTCAGGCCGCGATCAAGGGGATGGAGGAGATGTCCAAGCTCTATGATGAGAAGGGACGCGAGCTGTATTTGCCGGAGGGGTGATTCTATTTGGCTTTAGATCATTATGTATCGCAGGTTCATCTAAAAAACTTCTATTCGCATCATCTTGATGGACGCAAAATGTTTGCATTTCGGAAATCAAAGCTAGACTCGTTCCCGTGTGATTCCCGAGATGTATGTCGGATCGAGGAAGGCAGCACCAACCCATACCTTGGCGAGCCTAGACTTTTGGAAGCCTTCCTCAGTACGTTTGAGCCCAAATATAATCGGTCTTGCGAGGCCATTAGCGTTGGAAGCTTTGGGCACGATGATGTTGCAGTGATAGCCGCGTTCATGGCGTTTGTTGGAGGTTGCGCACCGACAGCGACACGGCTTGGGGCCTCAAATCTCTCGGAGATCACTAAGCTCGAGCTTGATAGGCCTGAAAAGCTTGATAAGTTACCTCCAATTCCGCAAGAGCTCGAGGCAACTTCTGTGCTGGAGTTAATCAACGATGGAAAGCTTACGTTTGATATCGATCGTAAGTACCCGCATGCCCTTGGTGTTGCTAATCTAATTGAAAGCACGATTGCGTTTTCCAGCTATCCCTGGGAAATTCTGCGAAATGGGCATTCCACACAGTGTCCATTTCTTACGAGCGATTTCCCTATTGCAATTGAGGGACCGCAACCACCTTTGACTAGACTTGTGCCCTTGAGACCCGATCTTGCGATCAAGGTATCTCCGGTTGTGAGATCGCCCACGTTGAAAGACAACCCAAGAGACTTTCGCTTTAGGTTAGTTGATGTGACACCAGCTCAAGTTCGCATCTTCAATCGGCAAGTTGTGAGGTGTGCCGAGGATTTCGTTTTTTCGCCAATTTCATCGCACGGAATTGCAAGGCTTGTTAAGAAGTATGCAAGCCATCGCTTAGGCTTGGTAAGCCGTAAAACACATAAAGAACGGGGCGCAATGATATGTAGGTCGATTGATATTGTGTCTGATTGAGCCGACGTCGATGCTGATGTTACAAGAAGGGTGAGAACTCTGTTGTTCTGCCTTCCTATTTCTCGTCATCCTGAACTTGTTTCAGGATAACAGCGGGTTTGTGCCAAATGGCGAGGGTTATTCCGAAACAAGTTCGGAATGACGTTTGTGGCAAGGTTGAGGGTGGTGTGTGGTGGTCCATTCTAATTGTCATTCCGGACTTGATCCGGGATAACACTGGAGGCTTGGCGCGTGGTTGATGGGGTTATCCTGAAACAAGTTCAGGATGACGGTGTTGGGTTCAGGATGACTAATGGGGCGGACGGTGGGGTTAACGACGCTTCCTCATCGCAATCCCATCTCCAGCCCCAAATCGCGCCATTCCGGGTTATCCCCCTCCACCAAATTGATCTTCCAATCGCGGTGCCAGTTTTTGAGTTGCTTTTCGCGGGTGATAGCCTCGTCCATCGTTGCAAACATCTCAATGTGCACCAACCGTTTGCAATTGCGGCGTTTGGCGAAGCCCTCGAAGGTGCCTTTTTGGTGTTGGTGGTATCGCGCGGCAATGTCTGAGGTGACG
Source organism: Erythrobacter longus (assembly GCF_000715015.1). Classification (GTDB taxonomy): domain Bacteria; phylum Pseudomonadota; class Alphaproteobacteria; order Sphingomonadales; family Sphingomonadaceae; genus Erythrobacter; species Erythrobacter longus. The sequence goes on along the minus strand of NZ_JMIW01000001.1, from coordinate 1,206,768 downwards.
CCGATGTAGATGTAGCCTCGTTTGCCGCTCGCCAGGATGTAGACGCAGGGGTGTTTCGCCATCACACTGCGATAACGACTGCAATCATCTTCGTCATCCCGAACTTGTTTCGGGATAACCCTCGATGCTTGGCGCGTGGTTGCTGGGGTTATCCCGGATCAGGTCCGGGATGACGAGCATTGTAGCGTTATGCGGTGAAACGAGTTCGGGATGACGGGGCGGGGTTCAGGATGACGTTTCTCTAGTGTATGCTCCTCCAATGACCAACCCCACCACCACCCTAACCGCAGCCCTCACCCTAGCGCTCGCAGCCACGCCTGCCATCGCGCAAAGCACTCCGGCGAGCACCCCCGAGTTCCTCCCCAACAGTGCCTCCTCTGCGCCGTTTTCGCGGGCGGTGCAGGTGGGCGATACGCTCTACCTTGCGGGGCAGCTCGGCCTTGCGCGCTCCTCTGACACCGACAAGACAAACGGCATCGAGGCCGAAACGCGGCGGGCTATGGAGCGGATTGGGGAGACTTTGGCGCTTTATGGCCTCACCCACGATGCGCTGTTCAAATGCACCGTTTGGCTGGCTGACATCGACGACTTTGGCGCGTTTAATGCGGTGTACGCCAAGTTCTTCCAAGAAGGCCGCTATCCCGTGCGCTCTACCATGGCAGTGAAGGAACTTGTGGGCGGAGCCAAAATCGAGATCGAGTGCACCGCGCACAATCCGAAAGAGGCGCCGGTGCAAGGTGTCGATTGGGATATGGCGGTCACCTATCTCCACGCGGGCGAGGCGAAGGCTCCCAATGCCTACACGCCTGAGGAAGCGACCGTTTGTGTGGGCCGGTGGAGGCTTCACGCTGATGCGATAGATGACGGTTTTTTCCCAAAGCCTGCTCTCGAGGCCTTTACGCGGCCCTTGTTTCTGGAAGAGGCGATTGCTTTGGCTAACCTTTTCCGGCTCGATGATATGGACCGTGCCATCATGCAAAGCGCGTCGAAGGAAGCTGAAGCGCGGCTACGCAAGGCTCTTGGCGGGGACGTGCAGGCGTTCCGCCAGTACTTTGAGGCGCTGGGCGAGTGTTCGTCACCGGCTGAAACGGTGGTGGATTCCGGCGAATAGGGGAGGGGCAGGCGCGTTACCCCCGCGACGTATTAACCCCGCGACGTCTTACGCCCCAACATCTTAACTGCGAGATAGTGCCATCATCACCCGGTCGAGGCTTTGCAGGAACTTTGACCTGTCCGCCTTGCTGAACGGGGGAGGGCCGCCGCCTATGCTTCCATCCATTCCGGCCATTCCTGCGCGCAAATCTTCCATGATGGCTCGCGTGGCAAGGGCGCTGCCGATGCTGGCCGGGGTGAATTCGTCGCCATTGTGTCTGAGCACGCGGGCGCCTGCTTTGAGACACCGGTCGGCCAAGGGGATGTCGCCGGTGATGACCACGCATTTGGGGGAGACGCGCACGGCTTCCTCGGCGATCCAATCGTCGGCGGCATCGAAGCTGTCGTCCACCACCACGCGCTTTACACGCGGGTTGTCGGGAATGCGGAAAGGAGAGTTGCTGACCACGCGCACGTGTGCTTCGGGAAGGGGTGCCTTGAAACGGGCGGCGACGCGGTAAATCTCGTCCTTCACCGGACAGGCATCCGCGTCGATCAATATGGTGATTGAACTCACGGAGCAGGCTCTGGGGGTGCAGGCTGTTTGGTCACGCGCACCAGATCCCAGTCATAGCCAAGCTCGCGCACGCGGGTCTCCAGCATGGTGCGGCGCTCCTCGCTGGGCACCGCCTCGCGGGTGAGCATCCAGAGGTAGCGCCCGCTGGGTTCGCCAACGATGGACCATTCGTATTGACCATCCGCGCTCGGTTCGCTGCGGTCGAGCACCCAGTAATCGCCAAAGAAGGGGCCAAAGAAGCTGACCTTGAGCTTTGCGCCGTCCGATCCCTCGACGATTCTAGCGCGGCCTGTTGCTTGGCTGAATTTGCCGGAGAGGCTTCCCTCAAAGCACGAATTGACCACGCGGATGTTTGAGGCAGATGAGGTCTCGCGCCCATCTGTCTCTTTTAGCGAATAGTCCGCCGTCACCCCTTCGCAGCCCTCCTGGAAAGGGGCCTCATAACGGGCGTATTCGTACCATTTGCCAAGATAGGCATTAAGCTCCACCGGCTTTGCAGGCTCTGGCACGGCCACATTGCCAACCGGGCCGGGCGATCCAACACACGCGCCAAGCGCGATGGGCGCGGCGAGGGCGAGTGCGGTCGCAGTGATTGCCCATGAGCGTCTCGGTTTAGTCATAGCTTGGCTTTCCTTTGCACGCCCAAAAACTCTTGCTTGTTAGAATTCTTGGCTCCTGACCCTAACAAGGTTTGTAAATTGAACCACCCCGGCCTGCATGGTTGCTTGTATCCTCACGATTTCAATGGGGAGCCCGCGCTCGGCTTTCTGTTCAGGGGGTAAAAGGCGGGCGGGCCAAAGCGCGCTTACCGATCATGTTACAATTGCTCACAAATAGTGTGACCAACTGCACAGTGTTATTCGCAAGTGCACAATAAACTTCCAATAAATGATAGACAGCGCGACCGGTTAAACAAGCAATCGCTCAAGTGATAACTCAATCACGATTGCATCGCTCGCACTGTCCTTTTGACTGTCCTTTTGACAGCACTGCCTGTTTGGCAATGCTGCTCAATTTGAACAAAGCCCTTGCGCTTAAGGAGTGAACATGCCCTGGAGAGGACCGCTTGGCGGTGATCCCTTAGAGACCTTGCCCGGGCCCGCTAACCCTTGGTTCTCATGCAGCGGTGCCGACAATGCGCGTCCGGCCGAAGCAGGCGTCGACACGCCTGAGCTTCCCGATTTTGCTTTGTCGAAAGAAGGCGCGATTGCGATTGACTGGAAGAAGATCGGTGTCGGCCATTCCATGGTCACATCCGGCGTTAGTGTGATTGCCGTTGGAATTGTCGGGGCGGTTGCGGTGGCGGCCAATTTGCCGGCGACGGCGGCTGGCACTGCGGCCAATGCCTCCACATCCACCATCGGCGCGATCCTCGCGGCAGGTGGCAGTGTGCTCATAGGCGCTGGCCTTGCGACCATGATCGGCGGAATTGATCCCAAGATCAGCGACTATAAAAAGCACGTGCCAGCCGTGCCCACCCGCAAACTTGCGCTTCCCGGCGACCTTCCCGCCCCTGTCACAAGCTTCATGCAGGCGGTCGCAGAGATTGAGCGGCTTTCGACGGCGGAAACCGACATTATCGACCATGCGCGCGCGGCGGCAAAAGCCAAGGACAAAAGCTGGACCGAACTCCACCTGCGCGATCTGTATCACGTGCAAAACGCAAAACAGCATTTTGTGGGCGAGCTTGCCGGTTCCTTGAACGAAATCAACGCCGCTTTTGGCAAGGAATTTGACCACCACCGCGTCGACCCGGATGAGCCGGTGCGTGATCTGGTGAACCCGCTGATCGAAATGCGCTCAACCTTGAACGAGGTCGCAGGGCTTAGCAGCACCGAGATCAACAACATTCTGGCGACTGTACGCGTGCCATCGCCGATGTCAGAGGCGATTGATACCTCGATCCAAAGAATCGCGACCAAGGCTGAGGGGCAACCCTCTGAAATGGTCAATATCGCCGTTCAGCAACTGGCGAATTTGGATGTCATCGATCATGAGGCGTTTGGGTTGAAGGATTGAGCTGGTGCACTGAGCTGGGGAACTGAGCGGGTGTACTGAGCTGGGGAAATGAGCGGGTGCACTGGTGGCCGCCAAACTTTCCTACTTTACGAAAATCTGCCTTATAATCGCGGATGACACAGACATCTTCGAACCGCACCGACCTTACTCAAAACCAAGCGCAGGCGATTATCGAACCTGAGCGCAGGCGCTGGACGCCTGATGTGCAGACCGCCTTTTTGCGCGCCCTTGCATCCACCCATAGTGTCGCGGACGCGGCGCGGATGGTGGGGGTTGGGCGTTCGTCGGCGTACCGATTGCGGGCTGATCTTAGGGGGGAGGCGTTTGATCTTGCATGGGATGCTGCGTTTTCGTGCGGGATGGATGCGCTTGCTGATGCGGCGCTGGACCGGGCGCTGAACGGGGTCGAAGTCCCGCATTTTTACAAAGGCGAGCTGATCCATACATCGCGCAAATATGATGAGCGGTTGACGGTTGCGTTGCTGGCCCTGCGCGAGCAGGCGCGGCCCAGTTACATTCCGCAATCGCACCCCGCTTCCGCCTATCGACCCGACGGAACCCGTAGCGAATTCGAGAGCCTTTTACGGCGGATCGAGCTCGGTCTGGAGCGGTGGAGTGACGAGTGGCCCCCGGATGGATGAAACAGCACGGGTGAGACTGCATGGGTAAAATGGACAGGTTTCCGGCTCTCGCGCCAATGTGTCTCATAGGGTTAACAAGGGAAATCGAGCAATTTCAGAATGTTATGACGACTACAGGTGTAGGCTATGAGACACATGTGTCTCATAGCGGGGTGTGATCGCCCCTCACGAACCATCGGATGGCCCGGTCCAAAGCTTACGCTAGGCAGCGTATCGCCTAAGTATCAATCTCTAGGATACAACACTTCAAATCCCGCCCCTTAATCACCACATTTGAAGTGCACATAAGGTGCTATCAAAAGAGGAGATGCAAATATGCAATTTCAATTCAATTCCGACAGTTCCGTCATGGGCACCGCCAATGTGGCGGAGCGAATTGAAGAGATGGTGCGAGAGAAGCTCTCCCGCTTCGAAGAACGCCTTACCCGCGTTGAGGTGCATGTGAGCGACGTCAACGGCTCCAAACATGGCGCTGATGACAAGCATTGCACAATCGAAGCGCGTCCGCGCGGTGGTCGCCCGATTGGTGTCACCGGTAAAGCGGACAAGGTCGATGATGCGGCACGCAAGGCTGCCAACACTCTGGCCCAGCGGCTTGAGCGGTTGTTCGGCAAGGAAGAGCGCCACAAGCACGAGCCTCGCCCCGACAAGGTGATGTGATCAACCCGCGGCTTGGGGCCTAACCGCCCGTGATGCCTAGCTCGGCCAGAATGTCGGGAATGGCTTTCTTGACGCGGAAAAACCCGGCCCTTGCGTGGGGCCAGGTCGCCCGGTCGAGATCGCTGACCAGCTGGGTAAGCTCACCGTGGCGTTCCAAGGTGGAAAGCTCGCCCCAAAGCGCATCGCGGGTCCATCCGGTGGGAAGGTAAGGCGTTGCCACATTTTCGATCCCTGCATCGGCAAGGATATCGGCAAGGCTGGTGTCAGCGGCCCATTCGGCGGTGTTGCAACTGAAGGCTTTGCCAGCCGCCTTGGCCCCTTGAGTGACCGCATGATGAGCGAAGTCTTGCGCAAGCTTGCCGATCTCACTGGGTGACCTTGCCTCTGGCCGGGCAGCGGCAATGACAAGCGAAGGCTTTGCGGAAAGGCTGAGCGGGACGTGGCTTGCCCGCTCGTCATGGAGGAGCAGGGCAAAAGGTTCATCGCCCAGCTCTGGGAGGGGCAGGTCGGGCATGGCGCGGGAATGTTCCTGCGCCTCTTCAAGCGGCTCTGCTTCTTCGGCCAGGCCTTGGGCGGCGAGCGGGCCTTGCGGATGCCTTTGGGTGTAGCGCTCGATATTGTCGGCGCGCGCCAGATAGGTCTTGCCCTTGGTGTGAAGCCCGCAGGTCCAGCGCCACGACAGCGTGTTCGAGGCCGCATCGCCATCGACAAGGTGGCGCAAAAAGAAATCGGCCCCAAGCTGCCAGTCAAGCTTGAGTGTGAATATCCAGATGCTCGCAAACCACATGCGGGCATGGTTGTGAAGGTAACCTGTTTGAACAAGTTCGCGCGCCCAATGATCAAACGCTTCGATGCCGGTGCGCCCCTGCGTCGCTTCGGCGTAAGCTTTCGCGAGCCCGGCATTGCCGCCCACGCTTGCGAGCGCCGCATCGCGCCCCTGGACAAAGCTTGCCCAGACGGTGGGACGCTGTTCGAGGTATCCTTTGAAATAGACCCGCCAGAACACTTCGGAGACAAAACTTTCTGCCTTTTCGGGACCATGCTCAGCCAGGGCCGCCGCAATCACTTCGCTTTCGCTCAGCAATCCGGCATGCAGCCAGGGCGACAATTGCGAGACATTGCCGCGCATCGCGTCCTTGACCGTACCATCGTCAAAATTGCGCGAGCGCGCATAGGCAGTGCCCGCATGAGGCGTGAATTCTTGCAGCCGGTCAAGGCCCGCTTGGCGGGTAGATATGAAGGTCATGCGAAAGTCCTGCAAAGGTAAATGGATCCATCACTAAGTCTCGTGCGTACTACATAGTGAAGTCGTCAGAACCCCTGCGGCTTCTCGAAGTTCCCAGTCGGTCCCCAAGGGGCCGAACAATTGAAGGAAGATCCCCCGAAATGAATATGCTGAAGAAAACCCTCATCACCGGCTTTACCGCGGTCAGCGCGCTCGCACTTGTAGCTTGCGGCGCGGAAGCGGAGACCGAAGACGCGATGACCGATGACACGATGGTGGCAGAAGAAGCCGCTGCTCCTGGCACTATCCCAGAAGTTGCATCAGGCGATGAAACCTTCTCAACCCTCGTCGCAGCCGTAACCGCTGCCAATCTTGGCGAAACCCTTAGCGGCGAAGGTCCGTTTACCGTGTTTGCGCCAACCAATGATGCGTTTGGCAAACTGCCAGAAGGCACCGTTGAAACGCTCACCACCACCGACACTGACACCCTCACCAGCATTCTGACCTACCACGTCGTCGAAGGCGCTGTTGATGCAGCCACCTTGACCGCTGCGATCGAAGAAGCTGGCGAAGCAGGCTACACCATCACCACCGTTGGCGGCGGTACTTTGACTGCAACTCTGGTTGATGGCGCAGTTGTGCTCACCGATGCAACAGGCGGAACCGCGACCGTCACTGCGACTAATGTCGAAGCGTCAAACGGCCTGATCCACGTGATCGACACCGTTTTGATGCCAGGTTAAGCCAATAATGTTGTTCTGCGGGCGGTTTCCTACCGTCCGCAGACAATGCTAAGGGATCGGCATGATACGGCCCTTGGTTTACAATCGCTTCGCCCTTTTGGTCCTCGTGCCAGCATTGCTTGCTGGATGCAGTGAAACTCCCGGCGAAATATCGCGCGATACAAAGCCGTTCGATGGCATCGACGAAGCCGAGGTCATCGACGTAGGCGGAACAGAGCCGTTCTGGGCACTTACCATCATCCCCCACGGCGACGGCTATCAAGCCAAATATTCAACGCCAGAGCTAATCGACGGCGAGACTTTTTCTCTCACGCGTTTTGCAGGCAATAACGGCCTTGGTTTCTCTGGCGATTGGGCAGGGGCACCGGTCACCCTCGCGCTGACACCGGGGGAATGCAGCGATGGCATGAGCGATCGCACCTATCCCTACACCGCGACATTGCAATTGGACGAGGTGACATTGTTTGGCTGTGCGCACACCGATGCGCAGCTATTTACCGAAGGGGAGACGATCCCCTGATAATCGCAGCCAATGGCGCCATAACTGGATGGCTTGGGTCAGTTCTTTAGAAAAGTCCGGGCACTTGATACTGCGCAGCGGTGGGCGCTTTCGGCTTCATCATTTCCATCGCCGGAGCGCTCTGTGCAATCTGGCGTTGAACGCCGCTGATCGCGGTACAGCTGCGCCCCGCGAGAAAGTCGAGCGCAGTTGCGATTGACGCTTCGTTCGGATCGCCAAGCGGCCGGGTAAAGTCGTCATTGGCCCGGCAGGTGTTTGGCATCACGCTGGCAAGGCCGGTGAAATATTCGCCTTCGTTATTGGCGTTCAATGTCTGGAAAGTGACTGCACGAACCCGCAGGTCACATTCGTCAAGGTCGAAGGCAAACTGGCCCACTGGTTTGCCTGAAGTGTCCGAACCCACCAATGCGATGCGATTGGAGGCAACATAAGGAAGCATGGCGTTGGTCACCAGTTCACTTGCCGAGGCGGTGCTGCCTGTGCCTATAAGGACGAGGGCCTCAGGTTTCAGAGCGTTGAGTTCGCTTCGGAACAGGCGTGTTGCATTGTTATCAGCACGCTCTGGCCGAAGGACGGTGCTGCTGAACAGCGATCCGATCTGGTCACGGCCCATCAAATCGCCCAGCGTCTCCGCGACGCTGACGAGCCCGCCGCCGTTATAGCGAAAGTCCATGATAAGCTCGTCAACATTATTTGCGGCAAACAGTTGAAATGCACCGCGCAGCTCGTCGGCTGCGGAACCCACGATAAAGGTGCGCAGATTGAGATATCCGACGTTGCGCCCGCCATCCTGAATAATGACCGCGCCATATCGGTCCGACACCGGATCAAGCGAGAAGTCGGCCTTGGCAATGCTGCGTTCCAGCACTGTCCCATCGGCCTGCGCAAAACGCAGCACACGGGTGATCCCGGCCTCCGTTGGACCAAGTGCATCGACAACAGCGCCAGGGCCACCGCTTGCAAGCAGGCTGCTGACGGTTTGAAGATTGGCAGAGCTCGTACCAATCGCGAGGATTTGGGTGCCTCGGTCAATGCCAGCGGCAAATCCGGGGGCATTTTCAAACGCTTCGAGGATGAAAAGGCGGTTGTTGATCTGATCAAAGCTCAACCGCACACCAAAGCCTGCGCTGGAGCCTGAGTTGATCAGCGCATTTTCATCCGCAATCGAGGTTGCAAAGGTAAAGCCAACATCGCGCGATTGCGCTCGTGCGGGTGCCACGCGCGCATCAAGGAAGGATTGGACTGTGGTGAAATCCGCTTGGTTGACCGTGTTGTCCAGAAGGTCTGGGAAGAGGTACCAATCATTGAGCACATCATCAGCAAACGCAATCTGGTTGCCAACCGAACAGGCACCCGTTGTCGGAGGAGCGGGTGATGGGGATGGACCAGCGGTCGGTGGCGGACTGCTTCCACCGCCGCCACATGCTGCAAGCGCCAATGCAAGTGTTGCCGAAAGGGCGGTTCGCCCAGCTACATTCAGGTCAAATGTCATGAAAAAGGGTGTGCTCCCGCATCTTAATCGTGTTTTCAATAACCCCTAGCGATGAGCATTCATGCATACATCGAAGCAGCGGGCAAGGCTTGTCTTTGCGCCCCTATCACGACAATTGATCGGGACTGGAGGTTTTTGAGTGTAAAATTTATGGAGTTTTCCTCAGAAACCGGGGCAAATCCCCCAGACCTCTCTCGTTTTGCCCCCGTGTTCGGACTAGCAACATAGGAATGGAAAGACAGAATCATGCCTGATTTGCCTGACTGGCTCTCAAATGCTCTACCTGAAGCAGCGCGCCATCCCGGGCTTGCGATAGCAAGCCTTGGTGATGGGAAGACGCTTGGCAAAGGCGGGTTTAAGTTATGGAGCCCTGCCTTTGGCAACGGGGAAGTGCTTGATCCGTGCTTTACCGCTGTTGAAGAAGATGCGGTTGCCCCGCCTTTGGAATGGACCGCGCCTCCTCCGGGATCACAAGAGATCGTGATCATTGTCGAGGAAGCGTCGAGTGATAACGATGTACCACCGTGCCAATGGGCACTGTGGGGATTGCCGGGGCAGAAGGGCAAATTGCTCGAAGGCGAAGTGCCGCCAAGGGCTGGCAAAAACGCGCTGGGCAATTCCGAATGGCTGTTGCCCGATCCACCGATTGGTGAGACGCGCCATTATGTGTTTCAGATTTTCTCCACAGACTTGCCGCTCACTCTCATGCCGGGGGCTAGCGTTGAGGAACTGAAGAAAGCAATACAAGGATTTGTGACCGGCTGCGCTGTTCTTTATGCGCCATTTACTGGCGTTGAGGCGGCGGATGCCGATTTCGATGAGAATTTTGACTTGGACTGATTGCGATTGGGACTAATTTCGATTGTGACCAATTTCGATTTTGATTGAACTGCCATAATTACAAGGGAGACTAACCATGGCTGGCAAGACAAACGCACTTCAAAAGCCCGTAACACTTTCAGGCGATCTTGAAGCGGTAATCGGCAAAGGCCCGATGACCCGTGCTCAAGTGACTTCGAAAGTCTGGGAATACATCAAGGCGAACAACCTTCAGGACAGCAAGGACAAGCGTCAGATCAATCCAGACGGCAAGCTTGGCGCGGTGATCGGCAAAGACCAGATCTCCATGTTCAAGATGACGGCTGCGGTGTCTAAGCACCTTACCTAAGCCTCAACGAGCTTTAATTTGGGCCGGCGGAGTGGTGTGTTGAACACCGCTTTTGCCGGCCTGAATGTTTGTGCTTTCCTAATCGCTGCGCGTGTGCTTTGTCCAAGGCATCGGCACATCGCCCACCCAAAGCGCCAGCCAGATGAGCACCGGCTGCGCGATCATGCGCGGCACATGATAGGCAAGGCCAAGACCGCCATCCTCGCGCGCCATATCTAGGATGAAATGATTGATATTGGCCGGCCACACACACAGCGCATAAAGCGCAAGGCCAATTCCCCCCGCTTGCCGCAAACGCTGATGAAAAGGTTGGAGGAGCGCGGCCGCGCCCAGGATTTCGGCAATTCCGGTCCAGAAAACGATCTGTTCAGGAAAAGGAATGGCACCGGGCATGATGGAAAGGAACGGATCAGGCTTTGCCAGATGCATATATCCGGCAAAACCATAAAACACGCCCATCACGATGCGCAGAACGGCCTTGATCATCATGCTCTTCCTTTGCGGTCCTGTTCGTTCGCAGCCCTGTCGTCTGGACTGGTGGTAAAGCGCAATTGTTCGATTGGCGTAAGACCGCTATTCAGAAAATGCAGATGTGACCTATCACACCTTCGCCTACCGGAAGAGAGTGCCTAGATGCAAAAATCCTATTTGTCCCTGACCGCATTGGCTTTCGCCACCTTGGCTTTGGCCGCAGGTACGCCTGTTTGGGGCCAGGACGCAGAACCCTTGGCCGGCGATGATATGGCGGATGTGGTTGAGGTGGAAGAGGAAAAGCCTGCTCCTCCACCTGATCCAGCCCTCGAAGAGGCCTTGATTGCGCTGGATGTGGCGCCTGTTTTTGATGGGCACAATGACGTGCCGTATCAACTGCGTATCAGGAACGACAATCAGATAGGCGATTTCGACTTTACCGACACCACGCGGACGGGCGAAAACCACCCGGATGGCCGCATGATGCAAACCGATCTGAATCGGCTGGCCGAGGGGCGCGTGGGCGCGCAGTTTTGGTCGGTTTTTGTTTCGGTGAACCAGACCGAGGCAGAGGCAGTGCGCCAGACGCTCGAACAGATCGACGTGATGAAGCGCCTGATCGATCAATATCCAGGGCAATTGGCATACACCGATACAGCCGACGCGATTGAATTTGCGATGGCGAATGGACGGATTGCCTCCATCATCGGCATGGAAGGCGGGCATTCCATTGGGTCAAGCCTCGCAGTGCTGCGCCAGATGTATGAGCTTGGCGCGCGCTATATGACGCTTACTCACTTTCAAAATACGCCTTGGGCTGACAGTGCGACCGATGACCCGGTTCACAATGGTCTGACCGATTTTGGCAAGGATGTGGTGCGCGAAATGAACCGGCTGGGGATGCTGGTGGACCTTAGCCATGTGAGCGAGAAGACGATGATGGACGCGCTTGATGTGGCGGGTACCCCAGTCATTTTTAGCCATTCAGGAGCGCGCGCGATCAATGGTCATCCGCGCAATGTGCCCGACGGCGTTTTGATGAGGTTGCCAGACAATGGCGGCATCGTGATGGTCGATGCGGTACCCGGATATCTCAACGAAGAACGGCGCGAGTGGTTTGCAGAGCGCGTCGCTGTCGAAGCGCGGCAAAAATCCCTGTACCCCGGACAACCCGACATTGTTGAGGCAGCGATGGCCGATTGGGATGATGCTAATCCTGAACCCGAAACAACCATTGGCCATATGGCCGATCACATCGACCACATTCGCGGGCTGATCGGGGTCGAATACATCGGTATCGGCGGAGATTTTGATGGGATACCCAATGGCCCTGTCGGCTTTGAGGATGTGAGCGGCTACCCTCAGCTTTTCGCTGAACTTGTGCGCCGGGGATACAGTCAGGTTGAATTGGAGCTCATCGCAAATCGCAATGCTTTGCGGGTGCTGCGCGGTGCAGAACAATACGCCGCAAGCAAAAGGGACCAACGCCCGATTGAGACGTTGATCCCTGAAACTGAATAAGACTTAGGCTCAGCCGTAAAGCGCTGGAACGATCCAGATCAAGCTCATCGCAATGATCGCAAGCAGCAGGCTTATGCCCAGAATATAGCGCAAGATACCCGGTGTGCTTGCTGCGCGCGCGTCATCGTCCTCGATGTGGATTGCGTCTTTGTCGTCGGCCATATGTTCCTCGCTTGTGTTTTTGTTACACTAGACCAATTAGTTCGCGGTCCGATGGTTCCAAGTTAGTCGCGTAGCAGTTCGTTAATACCAGTTTTGGAGCGGGTTTGCGCATCCACAGTCTTAACAATTACAGCGCAAGAAAGCGAGGGGCCACCGTTGGGATCAGGCAGAGTCCCTGGAACGACCACCGAATAAGGCGGGATGTGACCTTTGATGATCTTGCCCGTATCGCGGTAAACGATCTTGGTCGATTGAGTGATGAAGACGCCCATCGCCACAACGCATCCTTCGCCAACAATCACGCCTTCAACGACCTCAGAACGCGCGCCAATGAAGCAATTGTCGCCGATAATTGTAGGGTTTGCCTGCATGGGTTCCAGCACTCCGCCGATCCCTGTGCCAGCCGAGATGTGGCAATTCTTGCCGATCTGCGCGCAAGACCCGATCGAACCCCAGGTGTCCACCATCGTGCCTTCACCGACATACGCGCCGATGTTCACAAAGCTTGGCATCAGCACACACCCCGGAGCGATATAGGAGGCGTGACGCGCAATCGCGCCTGGAACCACGCGGATACCTGCTTTTACAAAGCGAGCCTCGTCCCAGCCTTCGAATTTGCTTGGCACTTTGTCATAGGCTGGCGCTCCCGCAGAACCACCGTCCATCATGCGGTTGTCATTGAGGCGGAAGGACAAAAGCACTGCTTTCTTAAGCCATTGATTGACCTGCCACCCGCCATCGGATGTGGGCTCTGCGACCCGTGCCTCCCCGCTGTCGAGAAGCCCAAGCGCGTGTTCAACCGCGCTGCGAACCTCGCTTTGCGGGGTGATCGTGTCTCGCGCTTCCCATGCGTCTTCGATGTTTTTGATGAGAGTGTCGGTCATATAAACTCCAGAATAGAGGCGCATTTGGCGAAGAAAGTAGGCGGCTTGAAAGCAGCAAGCGTCCGATACGCAGTTGCTGCTAGCCCTTGATGAGCAGCCCGGCAAGGTTGCGGTGATAGCTAAATTTGCAGGAGCCCGGCTGGGTGAACGCAAAGGAAATCTCGGATGTGTGTTACCTCTTGGTTGCTTGCCGGTGCCTCAAAACAGGTCTTAGTCTTTTATGAAAGAGCAATGCGGCAAGGGCGGCCTAGATTCGCCTTTGCGGAAATTGATACCGGGCATCGCGCCGCATCACCAATCGTCTGGAAAACCGTTGGCGCGGCGGCTGCTTGCGCGGCGCTGTCGGCGTGCGGCGGTGGCGGAGGCGGGCAAGGCATCAGCAATCTTCCACCGCCACCTCCTGTGTCCCCCACACCCACTCCGCCGCCGCCCCCACCACCGCCGGTCACGTCCTTCGATTCGCCGGAGTTAAGGCGCTCAGACGGGCCCAGCTTCCACAGCGCAGAGGTCGCGTGGCTTGGTGGAAATACGGGAACCGGAGAGATCATTGCCATCGTTGACACCGGGCTCGACACGGACAGTCCCGAGTTTGCGGGCCGGTTGCATCCGGATTCCCAGGATGTGACGGGTGCGGGGCGTTCGGTTGACCCGCTGAATGATCACGGCACGAATGTGGCACTTATCGCAGCGGCTGCCCGTAACGACATTGGTGTGCTTGGCATTGCCTTTGACGCGCAGGTTTTGGCGCTGAGGGCGGATCGGCCCGGATCGTGCGGCGCTGATACCCCCCAAGATGCAAGCCTTGGCTGTGTCTTTGCCGACAGCGATATTGCGCGCGGCATTGATGTGGCGGTTGCGGCCGGTGCAGCGGTCGTGAACCTGAGCCTTGGTGGAAGTGCGGCCTCACCCGAATTGCAAGATGCGGTGCGCCGCGCAGCCAACGCAGGCGTCGTTATTGTGGCGGCGGCTGGCAATGATGGACTGTCGCCTGATGAGGTGGATGAATTCTCGCGCACTCTCATCAATGCTGGTGGTGATAACGTCATCATCGTTGGCTCAGTCAACGACAATGGCGAGATGTCCGGTTTCAGCAACCGCGCAGGCCAGTTTGCCGAAAACTACATCTCTGCCCGGGGAGAGCGGATTTGCTGCGTCTATGACGACGGCGATCTGTTTGTCGAAAACATCGACGGGCAGGAGTTTGTGACGCTGTTTGGTGGCACCAGCTTTGCCGCACCTCAAGTAGCAGGGGCGGTCGCCTTGTTGGCGCAAGCCTTCCCCAATCTAACCGGGCAGGAGATCGCGGAAATCCTGCTTGATACCGCGCGTGATGCAGGCGCGGTTGGCACCGATAATGTGTTTGGCACGGGCATTTTGGACATTGGTGCGGCATTCAGGCCGATTGGAACAACAAGTATCGCAGGAACAGGACGGGTGCTCGCGCTGGCTGATAATTTCGCCATTGGTTCTGCGGCCATGGGCGATGCATTGAACAGCGCGTCACTCACCACGATTGTGACCGACCGATATGACCGCGCCTTTACTGCGCAACTGGGCCGCAACACGCGCAACGCCCCCCAACTGCAACGCCTTCGCGCCGCAGTGGGGCAGGGCGCCCGCACGCGCACGGGCGGCAGTGATCAGCTATCGGTGGCGGTTACAGTTGGGCAAGGTCAGCGCGCAGGCGGAGTGGGCTGGGCGCAAAACCTGCAGCTCACCAGCGAAGAGGCCTTTGGTGCGCGCGTTCTTGCGGGGCAGGTGGTGGCGCGCATTGCGCCGGAAATGCAGGTTGGTTTTGCGTTATCTCAGAACGCTTCTGGTCTGGTGGCACAGCTTCAAGGCGCAAGCCGCGGTGCGTTCCAAATTGCGCCCGAGGCTGGCCATGACAGCGGCTTTCTTGGCAATAGCGAGATCGCCATCGCCACGCGGCGCACAATCGGCGGTTGGGGCGTAACACTATCCGCCGAGCGCGGGCGTGCCTGGCTCTCCGATTTTCGCAATGCAGGCGATGCCTTGGACGGGAGGGCCGACAGAACCCCAACTACGCGCATGGCTGTCCTTGCAGACCGCCAATGGTTGGGATTTGGCCTAAACGCGGGGGCGACAATGTTATTGGAGGAGGAAACACTGCTTGGTGCACACTTCAATTCCGTCTTGGGTCTTGAAGGTGCGCAAAGTCTGTTCCTTGATGGTAGGGTATCGCGGGCTTTGGGTGAGCATTGGCAGGTAGGAGCAAGCTACAGGTCCGGCTTTACCCGCCCACGAGGCGGTGCATTGATCGGCGTAGGCTCTCAAATCAATACTTCAGGGTGGTCATTCGACGTGACCCGCTTCGGGGTGTTCTCGAAGTCCGACAGCCTTGGTCTTCGCTTGAGCCAGCCTTTGCGGGTGAGCGGGGGCGCGCTGCAATTGGAGCTTCCGGTGGATTATGATTACGGCACTGAGAGCGCTGTTCTCGGGCGGCAGGCATTGTCTTTGACCCCATCGGGCCGCGAGCTCATTGGCGAGCTTGGCTGGAGCGGGCGCTTGCCTGTGGGCACGGTTTCGGCCAGCGTTTACTACCGCAATCAACCCGGCCACTTCCGCGACGCGCCAAGTGATATTGGCGCGCTTGTATCGCTTAGCTCATACTTCTGAAGACGGCGCTGCGGCGATGATTTATTCGGGCATTCCGGCTTCAAGGGCGAATTGATACGCGCGATCAACCAGCGGCGCGACGCGGTCGCTCATGGACTTGGCGTGAGCAGATGAGGCGGTGCCATCAATGACGCGCTTCTTGATGCCTTGGATAATGCCCGCAAGCCGGAAGAGGTTGTACGCAAAATACCACTCCATCGGCGGCACAGGATAACCCGTGCGTGCGACATAGCGTTCAACCGCTTCTTTCACCGAAGGAATGCCGAGCGCTTCAAGATCAAGACCCAAAAGCCCCGCACGCCCATCACCGGGCTGGAACCAATTGAGCATCAGATAGGAGAAATCGGCAATCGGATCGCCCAATGTCGACAGCTCCCAGTCGAGCACAGCGATGATGCGCGGCTCGGTCTTATGAAAGATCACGTTGTCGAGACGGTAATCACCATGAACGACGCTGCTCTCGTGTTGCGGCGGGATTGTCTGAGGGAGCCACTCGATCAGCCGCTCCATCTTGGGCATATGCTCTGTTTCTGAAAGCTTGTATTGCTTTGACCAGCGCGCAATTTGCCGCGCGCAATAGTCGGTTGGCTTGCCATAATCGCCAAGGCCGATTTCCTCGGGCTTGTTGAGGTGCAGATCCGCCATCGTATCGATCAAAGCGTTGTAAAGCTCGCGCCGCTGTTCTGGCTCCATGCCCGGAAGCGAGCCATTCCAGAGCGAGCGTCCATCGGCCATGCTCATGACGAAGAATTTGGAGCCGATCACCTCTGGATCTTCGCAAAGGCCATAGGTTTTGGGCACGGGGAAGCCGGTTGGATACAGCCCCGTCATCGCCGCATATTCGCGGTCCACGGCGTGGGCCGAGGGGAGCAATTTGCCGAAGGGTTGGCGGCGAAGGACGTAGTTGGTGGCCTGCCCATTTTTGGGGTGCGTTTCGATCTTATAGGTCGGGTTGGATTGGCCGCCCTTGAACTTGGTGTAGCTGATCGGGCCTTCGAACCCTTCGACATTGGCCTCAAACCAAGCGGTGAGAGCCTCAAGGTCGAGTTTGTCATTGCCAGACACCTCAACAGTGCCGACCATTTCCTTGTCGAAATCGATTTCCATCAGACGTCCCTGCTGTTTTTCAATACCGCTTGAGTGGGAGGCGTCGCCACGAATGGCGACGCCTCATCCAATCAGCGTGCTACGCCCATGTCGCCTGAGCTAAAGCTGCTTCCATCATTGGCAGCCTTCGCACCGCCACGAAGAGCGTTGGCAGTTGGCCCTTCATTGGGCGCGTGCTTGCCAAACTCCATGCGTGCGATGGAACGGGCGTGCACTTCATCAGGACCATCCGCGAGGCGCAGTGTGCGCTGATGCGCGTATGCATTGGCGAGGCCATAGTCGTTTGACACACCGCCGCCGCCGTGGGCCTGGATGGCATCGTCGATGATCTTCAAGGCCATGTTTGGCGCTTGCACCTTGATCATGGCGATTTCCTGCTTGGCCGCTTTGTTGCCAACCTTGTCCATCATGTCTGCGGCTTTCAGGCACAGGAGACGGGTCATGTCGATGTCGATGCGGGCACGCGCCACGCGCTCTTCCCAAACGGAGTGCTTGTAGATCGGCTTGCCGAATGCTTCGCGCTCTTGAAGACGCTTGCACATCTTCTCCAGCGCTTCTTCGGCAACGCCGATGGTGCGCATGCAGTGGTGGATACGGCCTGGGCCAAGGCGCCCTTGCGCGATCTCGAACCCGCGACCCTCACCAAGAAGCATGTTGGTGACAGGAACGCGAACGTCCTTCATTTCCACTTCCATATGGCCGTGCGGTGCATCGTCATAGCCGAACACTGGCAGGTGACGGATGATGTTCACCCCCGGCGCATCGTTCGGCATAAGCAGCATGGATTGCTGAGCATGACGGCCAGCGGTCGGGTCGGTTTTACCCATCACGATGGAGACCTTACAGCGCGGATCGCCCAGACCCGATGACCACCATTTGCGGCCGTTGATCACATATTCATCGCCATCGCGCTCAATGCGTGTTTCGATGTTGGTTGCGTCAGATGAGGCAGTAAAAGGCTCTGTCATAAGGAAGGCGGAACGGATTTCGCCGTTCATGATCGGGCGCAGCCATTGTTCCTTTTGCTCCAAGGTGCCGTAGCGGTGGAACACTTCCATGTTGCCGGTGTCGGGTGCAGAGCAGTTGAACACTTCCGATGCCCAGCCAATGCGGCCCATTTCTTCGGCACACAAAGCGTATTCGAGGTTGGTGAGGCCGGGGCCCTCGAACTCGAATGTCTCTTCGACGTGGTGGTGCCCATCATTGCGCGGCGGCATGAAGAGGTTCCAAATGCCCTCTTCCTTGGCGATAGCCTTCTTGTCTTCGATGATCTGGATGACTTTCCAGCGGTCGCCTTCGGCGTCCTGCGCTTTGTACACGTCCATGTTGGGGCGCACGTGCTTTTCGATGAAATTGCGTACGCGGTCGCGCCAATAGACCTGGCGTTCTGTGGGTTCAAAATCCATTTCGGGGTTACCTCTCTTGCCTCAATTGGTTTGTAGAAATTTGAATTTACCGTGGCATGGCTTACGCCCGACGCCAAGGTGGTTTTTTGGTGTAATTTATGCAGCACTCTTGCTCAGCCGTTGAACACGCGCCTCGTGTTCTTGGCGGGTGATGGGGAAACGCCACAGCCAATAGGCCGAATTGGCCAGCAGAGCCGCCGTCCCAAGGGCATAGAACAGCACAAGATTGCCGATGACCGCTTCGGGCACTTCGCCCGGCTTTGCATCGGTTGCAAACTGGATGGCGGTCAAAAACTGTCCGGTGATGAAGATGCCAAGACCCGTTGCGCACTTTTGGACAAGCCAGTTGCCCGAATAAAATGCACCCTCTGCGCGGCGACCGGTGCGTTCCAGATAGGCTTCGACAATTTCGGCCAACATGGATGACGCTGAAATGAGGGTCACGATGGAAAGCGTATTGCCGACAAGCAGCATTGCATAAAGGATCGCGGCTGACACGAGAGTGTCGAGCGGTGGCCAAAATCCGAAATACAGCGCCATGTAGGGAAGCAGCGTAAAGACGGCCGTCCCAAGGGCGGCCAAAGCCGCGCTCACCGGTTTGCCATACCGTGCGTGCATCGGCCCAACGAGGAAGAACATGGCAAAGGCCGATATCGCAAGGATCAAAGGATACAGGCTGAGCGCGGTGATGCTTTCAGGAAGACCGGGAATGACCACCGTGTCCAGTCGCCAGATATATGCGGTCACATAAGGGGTGAGCGAAAAGCTGATCCCTTGATTGACATAAGCGGTAAGCGCGCCTGCCGCAAAAATGAGGAAGGCGCGCTCTTTGAACGCTTCGGTGATTTCGCTGAAACAGGCTTTTAGTGTGAAAGGCTCTGGTTTCACCTCAGGCAAACGGGCAAGCACCTTGTGCTGTCCCAAAGCCGATCCGATGACCGAGACAACCATCAATATGCCGCCGAAAATGGCGAAATCCTGATAGCCCTCGCGGTTGAGCTGTCCGTTCTCGCCGGCAAGAAATATCGTATACGACAAGGTCAGCATCAAAATGCCGCCCAGCCATCCTTCGATATAGCGGAAGCGGAAAAGCGTTGTGCGCTCGTCATAATCGGCGGTGATTTCCGGGATGAGCGAGGCAGAGGGCACTTCGCAGCAAGACAATAGCACGCGCACCACCACGGCAATTCCGAGCAACTCCCAAAACGTGGGCACGCTACCGCCCGGCGCTGACCATAACACCACCCACGCAAAGGCGAGCGGGACGGGCGCTGCGTAAAGCCACGGCAAACGTCTGCCCCATTTGGTGTAAGTGCGGTCGGATAAATTGCCGAGGATGGGATCAACCACCGCATCAATCAGTAGCGCGCAAAGCAGCGCCAGACTGACGAGCGAGGCATCCATGCCCATGACCTGGCTGTAATAGAACAGCAGGAAGAACTGGAACCCGATGTCCTTCACGCCAAAGGCCACAGCGCCAAAGCCGTGGATGAGCTTGAATTTGGTAGGAATGGGCCCCTGAATTGCGCTTTGCATCAGCTGGCTGCCGCTCCGCTCGCCTGCGCGGCAGCCTTGGCTTCCTCTTCCATCTTCTCAAGGCCCGCGAACAAAGTCTCTTCCTCTTCGTCCCAGCAATGGCGCGGCCCGATGGTGATGCCGCCATCTACGATAAGCGATGTGCCAGTGACAAATCCTGCCGCATCGCTGGCCAGATAGGCGACAGCCTCTGCGATATCGCTGGGTTGACCGCCGCGCTTTACCGGCTGCGCGTTGGAAGACATCTGCGCGATCATGCCTTTGGCAGCCGTTTTCATCTCTTCGGGCACTTCGATCGAGGCAGTGAAGATGTTGGTGTTGATGAAGCCGGGTTGCACAGCGTTTACGCGGATGTTGTACCGCGCAAGGTCGGCTGCTGCGCATTTGGTGAGGTGCAAAACCCCTGCTTTTGCCACGGCATATGCGGTGGGTGAATATCCCGGGCCAACCGCCGCAACGCTCGACACATTGACGATGGAGGCACCTTTGCGCCCTTTCATATGCGGGGCGGCATATCGGATGCCCAGGGCAACAGAGCGAAGGACCAGGTCCATCGTCATATCCCATTCCTCAGGCTCAATCTCGTCGATTGAAGGGCGCGCACCGCCTGCGGCTGCATTGTTGAAGACCACATCAATCCCGCCTGTTTCAGCAGCAGCGTGATCCATCAGGGCTTTGATCGATTGGGGGTCGGTCACATCACAATGAACGAAACGGACATCGCCTTGCGTTTCGGCGGCGAGTGTCTTCCCGCCTTCTTCATCGATATCACTGGCGAAAACCACTGCGCCTTCACGGGCGAACAGCCACGCACTTTCAGCGCCAATTCCCGACGCAGCGCCGGTCACGACTACGGTTCTCCCTGAGAATCGCATAATCCCATTTCCTCTCTCAATCTCGATTTGCAACCTAACGGGAAGCACAGGGCCGTCAACGCTCATGCAAGTGACGTTACGGAATGCCGATGTTTGCAAAATTCGCGCGTTTGGAAGCTTGCAGGCGACGCGCAAATGACCATAACGTAAGCGTCAACTAGGGATCAAATGAGAGAGGAGTCGGCCAACATGTCCGATCTTGAAAACTTCCGCGAAGAGACGAAGAGCTGGCTTGAAGCCAACTGCCCCGAAGAAATGCGCAAGCCTGTTCGCGACGACAGCGACGTATATTGGGGAGGGCGCAAAGCTACCTTCCAAAACGATGCGCAAAAGGCCTGGTTCGAGGCAGCGCGCGACAAGGGTTACACCGTTCCATCATGGCCCAAGGAATATGGCGGCGCTGGCCTTTCGCCCGCTGAAGCCAAAATCCTGCGCCAGGAAATGGCAGCGATCGGCGCGCGTCCTCCTCTCAGCTCTTTCGGCATCTGGATGCTTGGCCCGGCGCTCCTGAAATTCGGCACCGAAGGCCAGAAGAAGCGTTTTCTCAATGAAATCGCCCGCGGCGAAATCCGCTGGTGTCAGGGCTATTCCGAGCCCGGTTCAGGCTCTGACCTTGTCTCGATGCAGACCTATGGCGAAGACAAGGGCGACCACTGGGTGGTCAACGGCCAGAAAATCTGGACCTCTTACGCAGACAAGGCCGACTGGATTTTCTGCCTTGTGCGCACGAACAAGGAAGACAAATACAAGGGCATCACCTTCATGCTGTTCGATATGGCGGGTGAGGGCGTCACGACCAAGCCGATCCTCCTGATCAGCGGCAATAGCCCGTTTTGCGAGACCTTCTTCGACAATGTGAAAGTGCCCAAGTCTTACGGCGATGATTGCCCCGGCTTTGTGGGTGAGATCAATCGCGGCTGGGATGTGGCGAAATATCTGCTGGGTCACGAGCGCGAGATGATTTCCGGCATGGGCGGCGGTGATCGCACCACGGCCATTGGAACCGCGATGAAGCGCCATGCGGCCAAGACCGGTGACGATATCGACCCTGTTTTGCGCAGTGAAATGGCATTGTTCGACGTGGATGCGCTTGCCTTCACCGCCATGGCTGAGAAGTTTATGGACGAGATGAAAGCGGGCAAGGGCCACCCGGCTCAGCCCAACATGATGAAATATGTCGGGACCGAGATCAACAAGCGCCGCCACGAGCTTATGATGAGCGCTGGCGGTTCGCGCAGCCTTGAATGGGAAAGCGACGAAACGCGCGGCGGTAAGCCTTCGCGTGAGTGGCTTCGCACCAAAGCGAACTCGATTGAAGGCGGCACTTCGGAAGTGATGCTCAACGTCATTTCGAAGCGCATTCTTGAGCTTCCGGGCGGATAGAACCTTATTCTCCCCTCCCGCTTGCGGGAGGGGGCGGGGGTGGGCGCGCAATGCGCTGGGCCGCAAGGCCCACCCCGCTGCGACTAAGCCGCTGACGCGGCAAAGTCTCACTGCCCCTCCCGCAAGCGGGAGGGGATTTCGGGAGAGAAATTCACAATGCCACTATATCATACAGAAGATCAGGCGATGCTCGCCGACAGCGCCTCTGGCTTTTTGGCCGAAGAAGGCAACATAAACAAACAATTGCGCCATTGGCGCGACCGCGATTGCAAAGACGGTTTTGGCCACGGGCTGTGGAAGCAAATGGCGGAAATGGGCTTTACCGGAATGCTCGTTGCCGAAGACGACGGCGGGCTAGGCATGGGCCATGTCGAAGCGGGGATCGTGCTCGAAGAGATCGGCCGCAATCTTACGCCTTCGCCTTTTCTGACCTCGTCTGTTCTTGCCGCAACCGCGCTTGGCCATGCGTCATCCGACCTCAAAGGTCGCTATCTGCCGGGCCTCATCGAAGGGGAGAGTGTGTTTGCGGTTGCCATCGATGAGACTGCTAAGCACCGGCCAAGCCGCATTGCGACAAAGGCGGAAAAGTCCGGCAATGGCTTCAAGCTCACCGGCTCCAAGAGCTTCGTCATCCAAGGCGCAAGCTCGGACATGATCGTTGTCGCAGCGCGCACCAGCGGCTCGGATGAAGACGAGCACGGGATCACGCTTTTTGCTGTCCCCAAAGACGTGAATGGGATGAGCCAGAACCCGGTTCGTCTTGTCGACAGTTCCATGGCCAGCCACATCACATTCGACGGCGTCGAGCTTGATGGTGATGCTGTCATCGGCGAGGTCGATGGCGGACGCGAAGTCTTGAACGCCATGCTCGCCGCGGGCCGTGTTGGCGCTGCTGCCGAAGGCGTTGGCGTTGCGCAAGGGGCGATGGATATGACCATCGACTACCTCAAACAGCGCAAGCAATTCGGCAAAGTGATCGGCGAGTTCCAAGCGCTGCAGCACCGTGCAGCCCACCTCTATTCCGAGGTTGAAATCGCTCGCGCTGCAACGATCAAGGCCCAGCAGCTCCTCGACGAAGGAGCGCCTAGCGCTGACCTGATGACAAGCGTTGCGAAAGCCAAAGTTGCGAAAGCGGCGGGCCTCGCGGTCAAGGAAGGCGTCCAAATGCACGGCGGGATCGGCATGACCGACGAATACGACATCGGCCTTTACATGAAGCGCGACCGCGCACTCGCCGAATTCCTCGGCGATGCATATTTCCACGCCAATCGCGTTGCAGAGCTCAGCGGCTACTAAAGAAGAGAGATCACACATGGATATCAATTCACTTTTCAGCCTTGAGGGACGCGTTGCCCTTGTCACAGGCGGTTCGCGCGGTATCGGCAAAATGATTGTCGAAGGCCTCCTCGCAGCAGGTGCGGAGCGTGTTTACATCTGCGCTCGCAAGAAAGAGCAGGTCGATGCGACCACCGCCGAGCTTGGCGACAAAGTCATCGGTCTTGTCGCCGACCTTAGCCAGATGGACGGCATTCAAGCGCTCGCCGACGAGATTGGAGCCCGCGAGGACAAGCTCGATATTCTGGTCAACAATGCAGGCGCTGCGTGGGGTGAACCCTTCACCAAATTCAGCGAAGCGGGCTGGCACCGCACGATGGATCTGAACGTCAAAACCCCGTTCTTCCTGACCCAGAAACTGCACGGGCTTCTCAAAGCGGCTGGTACGGCTGAGCGCCCAGCAAAAGTGCTTATGATCGCTTCGATTGACGGTATGAAGACCAACCCTTGGCCGACCTATCCGTATCAGGCGTCGAAAGCTGGCCTTATCCATCTCACCCGCCGCATGGCAGCCGAGCTTGTGAATGATAATATCATCGTCAACGGCATTGGCCCGGGCGCCTTCCCAAGCGAAATGAACAAGGCGGCGCGCGACAATCAAGACATGGTCGAACGCGGCATTCCGTCAAAGCGCGTAGGCGACACGATGGATATGGCAGGCGGCGCGATCTATCTGCTCAGCCGCGCAGGCGATTATGTGGTGGGCACGACCCTCGCCATCGACGGCGGCGTGGTGAACGCCAATGTGGGTGCTGGCAATTTTGTCGACCCATCGGGCGAGTAATCCCGCCACCGCACGAAAACACAAAAGCCCCGCCTAACCAGCGGGGCTTTTTGGTGTGGGGATTGGAACGGACGCTCTAAATGAGGTCGTCCAGCTCCGCCCGGTCAAGCGAAAGCGTCACGCCAAGACTGCCCGTCTTGCGGCCTTCGGGGACAATGCGCACAGGGCGCTTATAAAGCTTCAGCCAAACAGCCTGGATCGTAGGCTCGGCTGCGCAAGCCTTCGCAATGCGAGAGAGAAGATATTCCTGGGTCTCGTAATGGCCATCGCGCGCCAGCGCCTCAATCGCGGCGATCAACGGGTCATAGTCGTAAATCCGCTCCATCGCGTCTTTATCAACCAGCACAAGAGCAGGGTCGATTGAAAGCGTCGCATCCAGCAGATGCGCCTCAGGCACAACATCGCCCGGTGCATAGGTGCCAAGGTCAAGCGGAAGCTCAAGGCCCTCAAGAACGATCGTGGCCTTTGCCATCAGATGGGGCCTTAGACCATCAACTCGCGCACGAACGGGATCAAACCAGTCTGGCGTTTCCTGCGCATGCGTTCTGCATGCAGGATCTCGCACACTTGCGCAAAACACGCGTCCATATCGTCATTCACAACGACATAGTCATATTCTGCCCAGTGGCTGATTTCATCGCGTGCGCGCTGCATTCGCCCATCGATCACTTCGGCGGTGTCCTGTCCTCGGCTTTCAAGGCGGCGGCGCAGTTCGGTCAGGCTGGGGGGAAGGACGAAGACGGTGACGACGTCTTGGTCGTCCTTCTGCTTCAATTGCTGCGTCCCCTGCCAGTCGATGTCGAACAGATAATCCTGTCCACGTTTGAGCCCCTCCCGGATCGCACCCTTTGGCGTGCCATATCGGTGGTCAAAAACGTGCGCCCATTCGTAAAAATCGTCTTCTTCGATCATGCGATCAAATTCGGCATCTGAGACGAAGTAGTAGTCCTTGCCATCGACCTCGCCCGGGCGCGGGGGGCGCGTGGTGGCAGATACCGACAATTGGATGTCCTCATCCTTGCGCAGTAGCTTGCGCGACAAGGTTGTCTTGCCTGCGCCGGAGGGCGAAGAAAGGATAAAGAGGAGCCCGCGGCGGGCAAGTTTATCGGTGCTCTTGGTGTCGCTCATCGGCTGTGCCCTTGCGCGTGGCTGAGATTTAAATCAAGTGCCACGCAAAGGTTACCAGCCTCTAACGCCCGCGTTTCGCACGCCTTTCGCGAACAGCCTTGCCCCGATCATAGAGCGATTTTGCAAGGAGGCCGCCGGCAACAAGGCCAAGTCCTGCGCGCGAGCGTCTGGCGAGTTTTGCCGCGCCATAAAGGCCAACGGAGGTGATCAACGAGCGGCCATCAACCGCGTCGCGCTCACCGCTTTTGCGTTTGTGCGCGTCGGCCTGCGAAATATCGGCCTGAACCTTGCCGCGCATCCGGTCCGCGAGCCCTCGCAGCACGATCTCTGCAATCGCCAGGTTTACAGCTGTTCCGGTGGCAGGCGCAGGGGGAAGCTTGCTCTTTTTGCCGCCCGTGTTTGAGCCCTTGCCTTGGCTTTGAAGGTTTGCATTTTCAGGTTTGCTGGGCTGAGCCATCCAGCTACGCCTTACTTCTTGCGCCCAAAATCGACGGTCACCACGTTCGATCCATCGCCGCCATCTGCTTCGGCATCGGGCGCGGCGTTATCGGACGTACCTGTTTCCGCATCGTTTTCGGCAATATCATGCTCTTCGGGTTCAAGTTCATCGCCAGATGCCTGAAATTGAAGGCCAAAATCCACCGCCGGATCAACAAAAGCTGTGATCGCAGCAAACGGAATGTTGAGCTTTGCCGGGATCTGGTTGAAGGAAAGCCCCACGCCAAACCCATCATCGCGCACTTCCAATTCCCAGAATTTATTCTGAAGCACGATGGTCATCTCATCGGGAAACCTCTCGCGCAGGTGATCGGGGATCGATACCCCTACAGCGCCGGTCTTGAATGTGATGTAGAAATGGTGATTGCCCGGAAGCTCGCTCCCGCCTGCCACAATTTCGCCGAGCACACGCCCAACCACGGCGCGCAGCGCTTCTTGCACAATCTCATCATAAGGGATCAGGCTATCGGGTGTGTTTTCTGTCATCACGTTGAGTAGAAGTGGCGAGACGTGCGCCCTTGGTCAAGCGTTTCGTGCAGGATTTGTGTGTCACTTGTTGTGAACGCAACAAAAGAGCGGGTTTTGACCGCTTGCAAGCATCCCTGTCGGGTCTATAGGCTTTGCCCCATGAGCATGACCACACGCACAGGTAGAATTGAGCGGAAAACCGCTGAGACTTCGATCTTGATTGAAGTCGATCTCGATGGGACGGGCGCATATGACGTGTCGACCGGAATCGGCTTTCTCGATCATATGGTTGAACAGTTTTCCAAGCACTCGCTTATCGACGTAACGATGAAGGTCGATGGCGATCTGCATGTCGATCAGCACCACACGACCGAGGATTCGGCGATTGCTTTGGGGCAGGCGTTGACGCAGGCGCTTGGCGATAAGGCGGGGATTGGCCGTTATGGCAGTGCCTATTCGCCAATGGATGAAACGCTCAGCCGGGTGGCGCTCGACATTTCCGGGCGGCCCTATTGCGTGTGGAACGCCAAGTTTTCTCAGGAAAAACTGGGCGAATGGGACACTGAGTTGATCCAGCACTGGTTTGAAAGCGTTGCGCAATCCGCTGGCCTGACGCTTCATCTCGAGCTCCTCTACGGCACCAACAATCACCACATTTGCGAAAGCCTCTACAAAGGCTTTGCGCGCGCGATGCGTATCGCGGTTGAGCGTGACCCGAGGAAGGGCGAGGCCATCCCTAGCACCAAGGGGCAGCTTGGTGGGTGAGATTGTAGCGCTCGTAGACTACGGCGCGGGCAATCTTCACTCGGTCCACAATGCGTTAAAAGCAGTTGGCGCGAATGTGGCGGTCACTGCCGATGCCGAAGTTGTGCGACGGGCCGACCGCATTGTGCTTCCCGGGGTTGGCGCGTTCAAGGCGTGCGCGGATGGTCTTCGCGCTGTGCCTGGCATGGTTGATGCGCTGGAAGAGCGGGTCAAGAACGGCGGCGCGCCTTTCCTTGGGATTTGTGTGGGGATGCAGCTTCTCGCGGCGCGCGGGCTTGAGCATGGCAGTCACGAAGGGCTAGGCTGGATTGCAGGCGAAGTCCGCATCATTGAACCAACTGATGCGCGCATCAAGGTGCCGCACATGGGGTGGAATGATGTGAGCGTTTCTACACCGCATCCGGTGATCGAGGGGGGGGAAGCTTACTTCCTGCATTCCTATCATTTTATGGCTGAGGATGCAGACGACATAGCCGCCCACACCTCGCACGGATCGCCCCTTGTTGCAGCGGTGGCGAAAAACAATATTCTGGGCGTGCAGTATCACCCCGAAAAGAGCCAGAAGTTCGGTCTGGACCTGCTTAAACGTTTTCTGGAGTGGAAACCTTGATCGTATTCCCAGCCATTGACCTTAAGGGCGGCGAAGTCGTGCGGCTTGCCGAGGGCGATATGGACCGCGCCACCATCTATGGCGATGATCCAGCGGCCCAAGCGATGATCTTTGCCGACGCTGGCGCGGAGCACTTGCACGTGGTGGACCTCGACGGCTCGTTCGCAGGTGAGGGGCGCAATGTCGAAGCGGTGAAAGCCATCATCGAGCGCTTCCCCGGCTATGTTCAACTCGGCGGCGGTATCCGCGATGCAAAGGCGGTTGAGGGTTGGTTCAACCTTGGAGTCGCGCGCATTGTGATGGGCTCAGCGGCCCTCAAAGACCCTGAATTTGTGAAAGAAATGGCCCGCGAATGGGAAGGCGGTATTGTTGTCGCTGTGGACGCGAAAGACGGACATGTAGCGACCGAAGGCTGGGCTGAAGTGTCCGATGTGCCCGTCGTGGATCTCGCGCGCCGGTTTGAGGATGCAGGCGTTGCCTCGCTGCTCTTCACCGATATTGGCCGTGATGGCCTCCTCAAGGGCGTGAACATCGACGCGACCGTGGAACTGGCGCAGCGCGTCGATATACCCGTAATCGCCAGCGGCGGGGTGAAGGGCATCTCCGACATCCACATCCTCTCCATCCAAGCGCATCTTGGCATTGAAGGCGTTATTACAGGGCGGGCTCTGTATGAGGGCAAGCTTGATTTGGCGGCAGCGATCCAAATGGGGGCTCGGGCGTGATTCTGTTCTTGAAGATTGTGGCTGCGTTTGTGGCCGGAATGGGCGGCACAGGCCTCTTTTGGGGCTTGGTCGAAAGGAAAGTACATTTCCCGATCGCTCACGGCCTCCCGTTCTCTCGCGAGCATTTCGCAAGGCAGTATTGGCTGGGCATCATCGGCTATGGTGTCCTCTTGTGCGGCGGTGCAGGCGCCTTTGTGTTCCTATGACCGTCCGTATCCGCGTCATCCCCTGCCTCGACGTTGCCGATGGGCGCGTGGTGAAGGGCGTCAACTTCGTCGATTTGCAGGACGCTGGCGACCCGGTGGAGCAAGCGCGCGCTTATGATGCTGCAGGCGCAGATGAGCTGTGCTTTCTCGACATTTCTGCCAGCCACGAAGGGCGAGGCACGCTGCTTGATATCGTCAAACGCACAGCCGAAGTGTGCTTTATGCCTCTGACCGTCGGCGGTGGGGTGCGCAGTGTTGAGGATGCCCGCGCGCTTTTGCTGGCGGGCGCTGATAAGGTTGCGATCAATTCAGCGGCCGTCGCTCGGCCAGAGCTGGTGAGCGAGATCGCCGAGAAATTCGGCAGCCAGTGCGTGGTCGCTAGTGTCGATGCGCGGCGCGTGTCTGAGGGCAAGTGGGAAATTTTCACCTATGGCGGCCGCAAACCCACCGGAATTGATGCGGTTGAATATGCCAAACACGTCGCCGACCTTGGCGCAGGCGAGTTGCTTGTCACCAGCATGGACGGCGATGGCACAAAGGCAGGCTATGACCTTGAACTTACCCGCACTATCGCGGACGCGGTTTCTATTCCCGTTGTCGCCAGCGGGGGCGTGGGCAATCTCGATCACCTTGTCGATGGCGTGACCAAAGGCGGGGCAAGTGCGGTTCTTGCCGCCTCGATCTTCCACTTCGGCACGCATTCCATCGCAGAGGCGCACGAGGCTTTGCGCCAAGCGGGCTTGCCTGCGCGCAGCACTTGAGGAAAGAGGCCGGATATGGACACACTCAAACGCCTTGAAGCCACGATTGCGGAGCGCATGAGCGCCTCGCCGGACAGCTCTTACGTGGCGAAACTGAACGCCAAGGGCGTGAGCAAGATCGCCCAGAAGGTCGGCGAAGAAGCGACCGAAACAGTGATCGCGGCGGTTTCCGGCTCGAACGAGGAACTGGTCAGCGAAAGCGCAGACCTCCTCTTCCACCTCCTCGTGCTGCTCAAGGCCAAAGGCGTAGGGCTGGACGAGGTGTGCGCCGAATTGGATCGGCGAGAGGGCCTTTCGGGGCTCGACGAAAAAGCCCAAAGAACTCAATGATGCGGAGCGAATAAGATGCCAATCGACCCCACGCTTCCCTATGATGCGAACAACATATTCGCAAAGATCCTTCGCGGGGAAATCCCCTCGAACAAAGTCTATGAGGACGAATGGGCCTACGCGTTTGAGGACATCAATCCTCAGGCCGAAGTGCACACACTGGTGATCCCCAAAGGCGAATATGTAAGCTGGGACGATTTCAGCACCAAAGCATCCGATGCAGAAATCGGCGGATTTGTGCGCGCGGTGGGCACCGTTGCGCGGGCCAAAGGCTTGGTGGAGCCAGGTTATCGCTTGCTTGCCAATATCGGCGTGCATGGCGGGCAAGAAGTCCCGCACCTTCATGTGCATATC
The DNA here is from genome assembly GCF_000715015.1 of Erythrobacter longus. GTDB lineage: Bacteria > Pseudomonadota > Alphaproteobacteria > Sphingomonadales > Sphingomonadaceae > Erythrobacter > Erythrobacter longus. The sequence continues at coordinate 1,176,685 of NZ_JMIW01000001.1, read as the reverse complement.
TTTGGCGGACAGCCTTTGGGTCGGATGATCGCCTGACAATGGCGTTCCATCGTTATGCAGGCCAATGTAAAAAACGCATACTTGTCCTTGAGGTTTGCGCTGGGCTAAGTGGCATGCGTAATGAGTGTTAAACCAATGCTTCCCGGCGGCGTCCTAAACGGCTCGCGCCATCATTTTGCTGTGCGCGTCTATTATGAGGATACCGATCTGTCCGGAATAACCTATCACGCCAACTACTTGCGCTGGTTTGAGCGGGCGCGTTCGGACTTGCTGCGGATGCTCAAAATTGATCAGCGCGCCGCGATTGAAGCGGGGGAGGGCGCGTGGGCTCTGTCTGAGGTGAACCTCAAATATCTGCGCCCGGCGCGGCTGGATGATGATGTGGTGATCGAAACCACGTGCACTGAACTTGGCGCTGCGTCGTGCCGGATGCATCAGATCGCGCGGCGTGTCGGTCAGGGCGATGAAGAGAAACTCTGCGAAGCCAGCCTTCGCGTAGGTTTTATCTCATTGGATGGCCGACCCAAACGCCAGCCCGCCGATTGGCGCGCGGCATTTCAGAAGTTTATGGACCAGAAGGACAATTGATAGCGTGGATTTGAACCATTTGAGCGCTGTTGCAGCACAGGTCGCAGGGGTAGATGCAGTGGCCGGGGTGCCGACCCGGCTTGACCCGCTGGAGCTGTTTCTTGACGCCGATATCGTCGTGAAGGCGGTGATGGTCGGCCTTATTCTTGCCAGCATCTGGAGCTGGGCGATCATAGTCTCCTTTGTCTTGAGGCTCGGCAAGCTGAACAGCGCATCGCGCGAATATGAGGGCGATTTCTGGTCCACCAGTGACCGCGAAGGGGCCTTGTCCAAAAGCAAGCGCGCATCCATCCCTTCTGCCCGCGTCGCTGGCGCTGGGCTCGACGAATGGAAGCGCTCGACCAAGAACGGTGCGCCTGACCGCGATGCCGCGCGTGAACGCATCGGCCAGGCAATGGAAAGCCAGGTTGCCGAGGAAGCCGATGAATTGTCGGGCAAGCTCACCTTTTTGGCGACCACCGGTTCGGTTGCCCCGTTTGTGGGTCTTTTCGGAACCGTTTGGGGGATCATGAACAGCTTCTTCCAGATCGGTGAGACGCAGTCTGCATCGCTTGCCGTGGTTGCTCCCGGTATTGCAGAGGCGCTGTTTGCGACCGCAATCGGGCTGTTCGCAGCCATCCCAGCAGTCATTTTCTACAACCGTTTTTCGAATTCGGTGAACCAGTATGAAGCCAAGCTCCAGCGCTTTGCCGACAAGGTTCACGCAGGGCTCAGCCGCGAACTGGACAAAGTGTAATGGCAATGGGGATGGCCTCATCCGGGCGCAGGCGGGGCAATCGCACCCGTCGCGCCGCAATGGCGGAGATCAATGTAACGCCGCTCGTTGATGTGATGCTCGTGCTGCTCATTATCTTTATGGTGACCGTCACATTGCCCGCGGTGGGAGTTCCGATCGAACTTCCCGAAAGCCGCGCCAATCCGGTCGAGGAATTGCCCGATCAGGTGAACATCTCGGTCGATAATGCGGGGCGCATCTATCTCGAAAACGATCCTGTGGCACCGGGCGGCTTTGCCGACGCTTTGGCCACGATCCGCCGCAATGACGGGGAACAACCAGTGATCGTTCTTCGTGGCGACACGGGGCTGGATTACGGCAGGGTGATGGCCGTGATGGGTGAACTGAACCGTGCAGGCTTCAAATCCATATCGTTGGTCACCGACGGTTCAGACACAGCGCCATAGCGACAGGTGCAATGACCCAAAGGACGTTCCACTCAGATGATCGTGTTGGCCTTGGTGTCGCCATCATCTTGCATGCTGCTCTTGCAGCGGTCCTTGTCATGCAATTTCAGCAATCAAAACCGGTGACCTTCGGCGGTGATGGCGCGATTTCGGTCACGATCGAAGACGGCTTTGATGAGGCGAGCAGTTCGACCGCGCTTGGTATTCCTGATGCGTTGGACGCCATTGACGAGCCGATGCCTGACGCGAGCGTGGTGGCAGACGAGCCTACACCCGATGAGGTGCCATCGCGCGATGACCCTGCGCCAAGGCCGCAACCCACCCAGCGGCCAGAAAGGAACCCGTCTCCTTCATCGCGCGGTCAACAAACGGGCCAGCGTGATGGGAGCGGTGATACCGGCTTTGCGGATGCGTTTGGCGAGGGCGAAGGGACAGGAAGCGCCGAAGCGGTCAAGGCAGACATCAAAGTCAGCATCGGCCAGCAGGTGTCGAGGGAGTGGAACCGCTGCCGGATCACTGGGCTAGACATCGACAAGCTAAGCGCCACAGTATCCTTCAGCATGGATCGCAGCGGCAAAATCACCAATATCGGTGAGCCCCGCGTGAGCGGCACCAACCCCAGCAATTCCGCGCAGGCTGGGCGATTTGGGGAATGCGCTGAACGCGCTCTAAAGCTGGTTGGAACCTTTCAAGGGCTTCCACCAGAACACTATGATTTGTGGCGCAATTACCAATTCAGATTTGTGAAGAAATAGGTTGAAACGACAGAATATGAGAATTCTTCTTACCATTTCCGCACTCGTAGCGCTTGGCGCTGCACCGGCTCTGCACGCGCAGGATGAGGGTTCACCCTTGCCCGATGAGGCGACGTCCACAGCGCAAGCTGATGACCAGTCAGGCGTTGGAACAGAGACTGTGGTGGGCTCGCTTGAGGGGGATGACCTTGAGATTGCCATTGCGGCCTTTGCCCCTGAGCGTGATGTTGCAACCCCTGCCAATGCGGACGGCACGCGCGCGCTGGGCGTGGAATTGGCGCGTGTCATTACCGCAAACCTGCGCAACAATGGACTGTTCCGGCCCACGGGCCCCGACACGCTGCCGCGCCCTGATTTTGGAGAGATCCGGGCTCCTAGCTGGGGTGTTTGGACAAGCCGAGACAGTGAAATGCTAGTTCAGGGATATGTGCAGGCACGCAGCGATGGACAGCTTGTTGTGGGCTGTTATCTGTTTGATGTCGCGCTTAAAGAGGAACTTATCCGCGAAGGCTATGTCGTGACCCCTTCCGATTGGCGCCGGGCTGCGCACAAATGCTCTGATCTCATCTATGCGCGTCTTACCGGGGAAAGCCCGTTTTTTGACAGCCGCATCGCCTATATCGCTGAGACGGGACCTAAAGATAACCGGGTCAAGCGTCTGGCGGTTATGGATTCAGACGGCGCGAACCACCGTTTTCTAACGCTCGGCAGCGCAACCGCGCTGACCCCGCGATATTCGCCCGACTATTCGAAGATCATGTATCTGTCCTATGTCGATGGGAACCCGCGCATTTATGTCTATGACATTGATAGCGGTAAGCAGACTTTGGTCACAGAGAACACCAATCCTACCCTTGCGCCGCGATGGGCGCCTAATGGGAACAGCATCCTGTATTCCATGGCTGTGGCAGGCAACACCGACATTTACCGGGTGTCCGTCAACGGAGGGCGCGCTACGCGTCTTACCGATACGCCCGGGATCGACATTGGCGGGTCTTATTCTCCCGATGGCCGCCAGATTGTGTTTGAAAGCGACCGTTCAGGCACACAGCAATGCTATGTGATGAATGCCGATGGTTCCAACCAACGCCGAATCAGCTTTTTTGGCGGGCGCTGTGCCACGCCGGAATGGAGCCCGCGCGGTGACCAGATTGCCTTCACGCGCATCGCAGGCGACTTTAATATCGCAGTGATGACGCCTTCTGGCGGAAGCATCCGAGTGTTGACCAACGGATGGCAGGATGAGGCACCCACCTGGGCTCCCAATGGCCGGATCATTCAGTTTTTCCGCACCACGCGCAATTCCGGGCGCTCGTCGCTGTGGCAGGTTGATTTGACTGGCCGCAATGAACGGCGCTTGCCAACTCCGGTTGACGCATCCGACCCTGCGTGGGGTCCAATTCGACCGTGAGAACGGCTCGTAAATCTTCTGTAAATCTGATAATGGCTCTAGCTGCCAGTCCCCAACCTTGCCGCGTGGCATTCACCGGCATTTTTTCGGAGAGTTAATTGATGAAGTTCTCTGCACGTAAAGCCGCAATTCTTGGTGTTCTGTCTTCTGCGATGGCTCTGGGGGCCTGCGCCAAGAAAGCGCCCGAGGAGCTTCCACCGCCGCCTGTGAGTATTCCAACCTCTACGCCTTCAACTGGTCCAACCGGACCTGTGGGCCCGACCGTTGGGACACAAGGCCATTTTGAGCAGGCCGTTGGGTCTTCAACCACGATCTTCTTCGACACCGACCGCTTCAACATTGACAGCACCGATGCCGCCGCGCTTCAGACTCAGGCGCAGTATTTTGCACAGTTCCCGCAAGTCAATTTCACTATCGAAGGACACACCGACGAACGCGGTACGCGCGAATACAACGTGGCGCTGGGTGAACGCCGCGCCAATTCAGCCAAGAATTATCTGGTAAGCATCGGCGTATCGCCTGACCGCATCCGCACTGTGAGCTATGGCAAGGAACGCCCGGTTGCGCTTGCCTCGAATGCGGCAGCATGGGCGCAAAACCGCCGTGCGGCGAGCGTTATCATCAGCCGATAAATCGTTTTCAAGATTGCTGCGCGCTCGTCCTCTTTTCGAAGGGGGCGGGCGCGTCTTTGTTCTGTAGCAGGGCGTCTATCGGTCAGCGAACCTTCGTGATCTGGCCAATCACTTGCACAATCGGGCCATCCCCGTTTCCAATATGCAATTCGCCTTCCCCACCAGCGCGTGCAATAAGGCACAGGCACACCAAGGCCAAAGCGCTAAACAGGCTGGAAATTTGCAATTGCTGGCTCATGAAACGGGCCGGTATCCTTGTTGAAGAGCGGTGCTCTACTATGAAAAATATCTAAATGAGTTATTGCGATGCAACATTTCAATTAGAAACTTGTTCCCAAGGCATTGCACATATCTTCACTTTGTCCGCCAGAACCCCTAGACAGCCCGCGTGACTGATCCGATGAACGACATGCCGACATTGAGTGCGGGGCCCTATGCCTAAGGCGACGCGCTCAAACGATTGGGGTTTTCCGCGCTGGCGCGGATACTCCGCCTCGCGAGAAGCAACCAATGTGCGCATTTGCGACCGGCATGGCTGTGATGAGCCGGGCAATTGCCCAGCCCCCAAAGCGCCCAACAGCCCGGACAGGTGGCATTTTTGCCAAAAACACGCGGCGGAATACAATTCCAAATGGGATTACTTCGAAGGTCTGGACAAGGCAGAAAAAGCCGCGCGCGCCAAGGCAGAGCGGCAGGAATCCGAAGGATATGCAGAAGCCTCGCACTATGGCTGGACGGGATCTGGTGATGGATCACGTAGTGCCGATGAAATGCGCGCGCTGGAGCTTCTGGAGCTTGAAGCGGATGCCGATTTTGCCGCGATCAAGAAAGCGTACCGCGTCAAGGCAAAGCTGGTTCACCCTGATGTGAAGCCTGGCGATGATGAAGCAGCGCAAGAATTTCAAAAGCTGCAGGTCGCCTATGACGTGTTGCGCGTGGCCGAAGAGCGCCGCGAATGGAAAGGGTGAATTCAATGCGTATCTTGGCTTTCGCAGCCAGCAATTCGAGCGTTTCAATCAATCAGCAGTTGGCCGAGTATGCCGCCAGCCTTGCCGAAGGCGCTGAGGTCGAAACTCTTGATATTCATGATTACGAAATGCCGATCTATCGCCATGACCGCGAAGAGGCGGACGGCATCCCGCAACTGGCATACGATTTCCTCGACAAGATCGGGGCCGCTGATGCGTTGATTGTCTCCTTTGCCGAACACAACGGCACGTATAGCGCGGCGTTTAAGAACCTGTTTGACTGGTGCAGCCGGACTGATCGCGATGTGTGGCAGGATAAGCCAATGCTGCTTCTCGCAACATCACCGGGCGAGCGCGGGGCCAAGAGCGTGCTTGAGTTTGCCGTGAATTCTTCGCCGCGCTTTGGCGCAAATGTCGTGGGCCAACTTTCGGTGCCGAGCTTTGGCGACAATTTTGACCGCGATGCCGGTAAGCTTGCCAACGGTTCAATTCAAAAAGAGCTCCGCCGCCTTGTCGCAGAGCTCACAAAAGCCTGATCAATAGGCGCTAATTACAGATTTCACCTGATCGAAGCGCCCGGCGGCAAGGTCTTCGGGGGCGATCATATATTGCAGAACCCCTTCGCCAAAATGGTGTCCAGGGCCGCCACCGCCCGGCAGTTCGAGCAGCAGGATATGATCATCGACCATCTCTTCCACATATCCCTGAACATAGCTGGGTGGGCCGAAAATGCGTGCCGGGGCTGGTGCCATTACTGCGCGAACGCGCTCTAGCTTGCCCGCCTCCTTGAGCTGGAGCCAGTCGTCCTGGCTTCCGTGCTTGTCAGGACCAAAGCTCTCATCGACCATATATTCACGCGCGAGAACGTGGTTGCTCATCGCTCTTTCGATCATTTCATCGGGGATGCTGCCCAGCGCACTGCTCCCGACGCAAAGGCTTAGCTCAACCGAAGCCAAGACTGTTTGCTGAAAGCCGAGGTCGATCACGGCTTTGCGGTCTTCCACCCATTGCCAGATGTCGTCTGCGATATTCTGCTCAACCCGGTGCCCTATGGGGCGTTGGGTCCCAAGCATATAGACCTCTTTGGCCTCGTCTTTCCATGATGCAAACAGTGCCTCCCTTTCGTCTTTTGAAAGGTCTGGGAATAGACGCTCGACCTTGTGTTCAGGCAGATGGCTCAGCACCTCGATCATCTTCGCAGCAATGACCCGGATCGCTCCGAAATCGTGCGGGAAAGCAGGGAAGGGGCGCGCAAAGGGTTGGTGCGGCGTTTCGATATCGGGAATGTCGCTTGGTTCGGCCTTGCCGCGTTGCTCCACAGCCAGAAGCGCCTCTGCCGTCTGAACTCCATCGGACCAGAACCTGTGTTCTCCCTGTTCCTTGGCAGCTTCGTTGATTGGATAATCGAATGCGACCGGGTCAAACGGGAAGTGCGGCATAATGCGAGGCACATAATCATCAGCGTTATCGACTTCGCTGGTGCAGCCAATCACCTGCCATGCGCCTTCAGAACCAAAGATCGCAGGTGCGTCATCCGGCGGCGAAATGGGCGCCCAACCATCGGTTGGACCGGTACAGTGGATGAATGCGTGGCCGTTGCCGTCACCTTCACCCCAGCTGAGATTGAGGAAGCAGTAAAGGACCCCGTCTTTTGGTAGGAGACCCGTCGCATCTTGGCTGGCCAATTGCATGCAATCCCACTGCATTATGAAGGTGAGTGGCGTTCCTTCCTGGCGCGGCCATTCAAAATCTGATGGGCCAATGGGCTCACCACCGTAAAAGGATAGGCCGTCCTCTTGTGGCGATTGTGGCATGAATTGGCGAAAGACGATCGGGTTTGCGCGTGCGAGGGCGACTTGCGTTGTCTCTGAGGGCTCTTCGGTCAGATCTTCGGGCTCGGCCTCAGTCCATTCGGCTTCGACTGTATCACTTGGCTCTTCGCCTGACGCATCCGTTTGCGCGTCGAAGACTGCCACATCCTCCAGCGTGTTCAGTTCGGGGGCCTCAACGTCCGCATCTTCATCAGTCCTCAGCTCGCCCGCAGGAGTGCCAGTTTCACGCTCTGCGCCGCTGACCAGTGATCTGCGCCGTCTGCCTTCTGGTGCTTCGGGAGCAGCAGCTGGGACAGAAATGGAGGCGTATTCGTCCTCGGCCTCTGTTTCGAGCGCTTCACCTGGTGCCTTATCAATGTCTGACACAGGCGCTCCCGCTTTTTTGCGACGCCAAAGGAAGGCGGCAAGCCCGCCTACCGCGACAATAAAGCCGCCAGCCATGAGCGCCAAGGGCGCATAAATCCCTGAGCTGAGTATTGCGAGCAGAAGATCAAAGCGCATGGCAGCTTCCTCAAATATAATCGCCCCGGTCATCGCCCCTCACAAATGTCAGAAGCGCATCGCGGCGCGGTTAGTTGTGTCTTCTCCTAGTAAAACTTGGTCAATTCATAGTTAACGCGAGTTTCCGTCTGGGCCTTGGTTCGCGCAGGCTTACAATTGTTTGCCCGCTTTTCCGCGCGGCTATTTGGGCTTGCGTGCGCTGGTGTTGATTGCAGGTGGTGGATTGTCATTCCACCACGGCACATCGGTCCATGGGCGCACATCAATCTCATGGGTCCAGCAATTGCGCGGCTGCTGAGCCAGGTTCCAATATGTTTGTGCCAAAGCGGCCGGATCGATCACGCCTTCCTCGCCCTTTGATGCTTTATAGGCTTCAAACCTGTCACCGAGAAGTTTGCCTAGAGTGTCGGGTGCGTTGACCGATCCATCGACCACAATATGCGCAACGTGTACGCCTTGCGGACCAAATTCTGCGTTCAGCGTTTGGCACAGCATCCGCCTGCCGCCCATGGCCGCCGCATGGCTATGCTGGCCGGCATTGCCGCGCACTGCGGCGGTAGCGGACGTGACCAGAAGTGTGCCGTGCCGCCCCGTCTTTGCGCGTTTAGCCATTGTTGGAAGCAACACATGAGCCAAGCGGAACAGGCCAAAACAACCCAGCCTCCAACCCAGCTCAAATGTGCGGTGGGGCGTGTCGGAAAGCGCCCGGTTTCCGATCTGTGCGCCCAGATTATAGAGCGCTGTGTCGATTGGCCCGATGTCAGCCTCGGTTCGCGCCACCAGATCTTCGATTGATCCATCTTCGCTTGCATCGACAATCGCGCCTGATGCGCTCCCGCCGGACTCCTTTATCTGGGCGATAAGGCGATCGAGCCCCGCTTTGTCAGAGCGCCGTGCGAGCACTGCGTGATAGCCCTCAGAAGCAAAGCGCAGCGCAACATTACCGCCAATGCCAGCGCCTGCGCCAATGACCAGACACACTGGCTTTCGACTATCGCTCATTTCTGTCTCCCCTTTACAGAGCCTAGCGAGCTTCGTTCTCGTTAGCAAAGAGGAGCGCACGCCAAGTCACTCGAACGAAGGTAAAGTTCGCTTGTCGATACGCTGTATTGGCTTGTCCAAAACAGGCTCAAGACTGCTCTTGGCGCACCCACCTTCAATGAGCACACGCCTGATCTCGCTATCGGTCAGGAGCGGACCCAACACCTCCCCGCCTTTGCGATAAGCAAAAGCGAGGCGAAACTCATCGTATTGGAAAAGGTCGCCTTTGATTGCAGAGATAAGGCTGTCGCTTGCCTCATAACTCGCCTCCCAATTGCCCAGCCGCATCAATGCATTCAGCTTGGTCGCATTGGCCTTGATGAGCAGGTATTCTTCGAGCGGCCATTGCGGCGTACCAATAAAGTCAATGGCTTCATCCGCTAACGCAATTCCTTGTAGCAGATTGTTACGCGCATCGCCTGTTAGCTCAGCGGCGGTGAAGTCTGCGAGCAAATACATTTGCGCTGCACGAAGGATTGGCCAGCAGGTTTGCGCTGCTTGGTCCAGATTATACTCATTCGTTTCACTGCACGCTTACGTGTCTGCGCGCTCCTCTTCAGGAATGGTGTGCTTCAAGATTGGTGGGTCGGCCCAATCGAGCAGAGTTTGCCCCCCTTCGGGCGGAGTGCTGGCATAGGCCGGTCCAAATTGGGCAAGCGCGGGCGCTGTTGTCAGCAGCGCCGCGCAAGCCGCAATAACCCTCGCTAATCTGTATGACCTCATCAGGTCATTTATACATGTTCAAGCGCCTGTTCAAAGTCAGCGATAAGATCGTCAGCGTCTTCGATGCCGATGCTGATCCGAACGAGGCTATCTGAGATACCCAAGGCCGCGCGGCGTTCTTCGGGCACGGACAGGTGGGTCATGGATGCCGGGTGGCTTGCGAGCGTCTCTGTCCCGCCCAAGCTGACGGCGAGCTTTGCGATTTGCAAATGGTCGAGGAAGCGGAAGCATTCTGCCTCCCCGCCTTTCAGGAACACGCTGAAGGTGGAGCCTGCGCCAAGGCAATGGCGGTCATAGATGTCTTGCTGACGTGCATCCTTGATCATGCCGAGATAGCCAAGGCCCGTCACCTTGGGATGATCTTTCAGGAAAGCACAAACCTTCGCCGCGTTTTCGCCTGCGCGCTGCATCCGCAGTTCGACAGTCTCAAGGCTGCGAAGGAGCATCCATGCGGTGTTGGGATCGACAATCCCGCCCATCGTGTTGCGAAGAGCGCGCACCGGGTCCATCCATTTCTTCGCGCCCGCAATGCTGCCCGCCACAAGGTCAGAATGGCCGCCAACATATTTGGTAAGCGAATAGGCGACGATGTCTGCTCCGTGGTCCAGAGGGCGCTGCCACAATGGTCCCAGAAAGGTGTTGTCAATCGCAATCGGGCAATCCCATTTGAGATTGGCATCGCGCGCTTCTTTCACGGCCTCAATATCTACCAACGCATTGGTTGGGTTGCCGGGGCTTTCGAGATAGATCATCGCGACCTTGCCGCCGTTCTCTCCCGCCTGTTTCTTGGCGCGCTTGAGGACTTCATCCAATTCCTCGCGGCTGGCACCGGCTGGAAAGTCGATGTAGGTGACGCCGAATTTGGACAGAACCTTGGCAACGAAGCCTTCGGATGCGGCATAAAGCGGGCCTGAGTGGACGATCACATCCCCTTGGCTCACATAAGCCATCATCAAGATACAGATCGCGGTCATGCCGCTTGAGAAGGTTAGCGCATCTTCTGCCCCGTCCCAAATCGCCAAGCGGTCCTCGAGGATTTCCTGGTTTGGCCCGTTGAAGCGCGAATAGACAAGGCCCTCTGCCCCGCCTTCGCGTTTGCCGGTGATGCCCTCAAAGTGGCGCTTGCCGTCGGCAGCGCTTGGGAAGGCGAATGTGGAGGTGAGGAAAATCGGCGCTTTTAGCGACCCTTCGGACAGGGTCGGATCATAGCCATGCCCCATCATCAAGGTTGAAGGTTTCAATGGGCGACCCGCGATCTCGGTACGCTCTGGTTTTGGTTTACGGCGCTGGCTTGGGATATTGGGTGTCGGGTTTCCGGCTGCGTCGATTGCGTCGGTCATGATGCCGATCTCCTTCCAAGTACATGTCCCTAGGAAGGCAGGGAACTCACATATGTGAGGCCGATGGAGCGCCCGTTTCTAACCTCCGCAGAAACGCCTCTCCCCATGGTCCACTTGCTGGTTGAATGGATATTCTGAACAGGTTTCATGTGCAACCGGATTTATCTGGGAAATCCCCAAGGTGGTTACGCATGGGCCCTATCTTCAGGAAAGCTGCATCAGGGCATACGCTGAGTAGAAACCCTGAGGGCCTGGTCCGATGCAGCTTTCCTGAACCGTGACCGTTCCTCAGCGGTTTCCCCAACTAGACGAACGCAGCGATCCCCCAAACAAGGCCAACGATCAGGAATATTCCAATAAGATCAAGGAGAAGGCCTGCCTTGACCAATTTCTCGATCCGCAAATGCCCTGTGCCCCACGCAATCGCATTTGGGCCGGTCCCCGCAGGCAGGATAAAGCCCCAGCTTGCTGCGAGCGCCGCTGGCATGGCGATCAAAATCGCCGCTTCGCCAAGGCCAAGCCCGGCCGCCAAGCTCGCGACAACCGGGATAATGGCGCTTGCAGTGGCAACATTGCTCGCAAATTCGGTGACCAGCACAACCATCGCCACCACGGCCAAGGCGATGATGAAGAGCGGCAGAGCCTCCAAAGGCAACAAGGACTGCCCCAACCAGTCTGCCAATCCGCTCGCCTGCATTCCAGCGGCAAGGGCAAGTCCCCCGCCAAACATTAAAATGACACCCCAAGGCGCGCGGTTTGCCTCGTGCCAATTGAGGAGCGGGCGAGTCTTTCCGTTTTGCCGGGTACCATCGGGCAAAAGGAACAAAGACAGCGCTGCGATCACAGCGATAGTGCCGTCGGTCCAGCTATCTTCTGGAAGATAGGGCGCAACCCAGCGTTTGGTCATCCAGAGAAAAAAGGTGATCGCCACAATCGGCACAAGCCGCTTTTCCGCCGGGCTCCATGCGGCATGATCATCGATGGCGGCGCGCGCGGCGGCAACATCAAAGGGATGATCGCTGACCTTTTGGACCTTCGCAATAATCAGGCAGGCAATGGGAACACCGATCAGCACGATAGGCATGCCGAAAACCACCCACTGTGCAAAAGAGATTTTTAGCCCGATCATATCGTCGAGCAGTTGCACCGCGATGCCATTCGTGGGTGAGCCAACAATTGTGCCAAGCCCACCGATACTGGCGGCAAAAGCAATCCCCATGGGAAGCGCACCGTAAATGCCGCCCGTTTCAATGGTCTCGCCCTCCGCTGTTTGCAAAGAAGCGCCTCCTGCGAGCACCGCCAAAGCCATCGGCATCATAATAAGCGCAGTGGATGTGTTGGAGATCAGCCCGGACAAAATCGCGGCGCTCACCATAAAGGCAAGCAGCAGGCGCACTTGTCCTCCTTGACTGCCAATCGCTTTCAATATCGCTAGGCTTAGCCGCCTGTGCAGGCCGGTCCGTTCAATCGCAAGGGCAATGAATGCGCCGCCCAGCAAAAGAAACAGGATTGGCGCATAGTAAGCGCTCGCGGTTTCGCGTGCTGTCATCACGCCGGAGAGCGGCAGACACACAAATGGCAGCAATGCTGTGACGGCCAGAGGCACCGCCTCGGTGATCCACCAGGCTGCCATCCAGATGACGAGCCCCGCGACCAGCCACGCCTCGCCGCTCATACCGCTGGGCGCGGGCGCAATAGCGGTGATGGCAAAGGCGAGGGGGCCAAGAAAAAGGCCAATCCTTTGGGCGGTCATTGGGTTTTGTGTTTCCTCGCCTTACGAAGTTTCCCCTAGACTGGCAGCTTCGCGCTCAAGCGCAAGAAGCAAGCATCCTGACCTGTGGAATGATTGGCGGGCCGGAGAAAAACCTCTAGGCATTAAAGCCATGCGCGATGATCGACCTGTAGAGCTCGTCCCAACGGATGCCCCGCTGGACCGCCTCTCACACACTTTGGCAGCTGCTTTTCAAGATGACCCTGCGCTCAGCTGGATCGTGCAAGACGGCGCACGGCGCAAAGCCATGCTCCCCGCCTTTTTCAAAGTGATGGCGGAGCAATCAAGGCGGCATGGAGAGATATTGGCAACGCCTGATGGTGGCGCTGCAAGCCTTTGGTATCCGCCTGGCGAAGTGCGCGATGGAGTGATTGCCTCGATCTATGACAATCTGCGCCTGCTCGCAGGTTTTGGGCTTACCCTTCCCAGAGGCCTTAAGGTGGCCGAGGAGATGTACAAGCGCCATCCATCCCCGCAGGTCTATTCCTACCTGCGCTATGTCGGCGTAACGCCAGCGGCCCAAGGCAAGGGCTGGGGCGGGGCGATTGTGCGCGAAGGCATCGCAAGGGCGGCAGAGCAAGGGCAGGGCGTGCTGCTGGAGACCGCGACGCCAGATAACGTCACGATCTACACCCGGCTGGGTTTTGAGATTATTGAAGAGTGGAAGGTGCCGGGTGGCGGCCCCAAGTTTTGGACGATGGTCCACCCGGCTCCTTGAGGCCCGCAGCGCTCATCCCGGTTGGTCTGAAACCCTGTCCGAGCACTCCAATCGCCAGTTTCCCTTCTCATCGCGCTGGGCTGTAAACGGTCTCGGTCCAATAGGTCGCCGACCATCCTCGATCACCACCGAGCAAGTAAGCTCGCCAATATCGGGATTGCCGGATATGATGTCCTGGGGCTTCACAGTCAGAACATACTCGGCTGGAATGTAGTCAATGCAGATTTGGTCACCCGAACAATCCCATAACCTGCGGTCAAACTTGTAGTCGACGATCTCTCCGATGAAGACAGCGTGTGTGGCATTGTCATCAATCGCCGAAGGCACGCCGCTAATCTTTGGCGAGCCATCGTTCTGCGCCGAGGCGCACCCGCATACGGCATACGCACAACAAAAAAGGGCAAAAGCGCCGACCGCCTTCGCCCTTGATTGCTGTATAAGTCCCAATTCTGTCGCCTTATTTCGGTGCAAGCACCATCAGCATTTGCCGGCCTTCAAGGCGCGGGAATGCTTCGACCTTGGCGGTCTCTTCTACGTCTTCCTGCACCCGCTTGAGCAGATCCATGCCCAGATGCTGGTGCGCCATTTCGCGGCCACGAAAACGCAGGGTGACTTTCACCTTGTCACCATTGTTAATGAATTTGTTCACGTTGCGCATCTTCACATCATAATCATGCGTGTCGATGTTGGGGCGCATTTTGACTTCTTTGATGTCCTGCGTTTTTTGAGTCTTGCGCGCAGCGTTAGCCTTTTTCTGGGCCTCAAAACGATATTTGCCGACATCGAGGAATTTGCACACGGGCGGGTCCGCATTGGGGGACACTTCGACAAGGTTCAGACCCTTGTCATTCGCCTGCTCCATCGCTTCGCGTGTAAACATCACACCAAGGTTTTCGCCTTCGTCATCAATGACGCGGACCTTGGGTACCTGAATAAAATTATCATAACGAGGGCCGCTTTTCGTTGGCGGGGCCATCTGACGCCGAGGTGGACGGGCTATGTGGGTTCTCCTGTGGTAGCCTAATTGTGAGTCTTCAATATAGGCGCAAAGCCCTTAAGTTACTAGGCGCAACCGTCAAGCCGCCTTGCGATAAAGCGGGAATGTGACCAATTTGCCCTTTGGGGGATGATGGTGCTCACAATTGGATGCCCCAAGTGAACTTAGGGAAGTTGACCATCCCGTAACCGACCATGCGAGGCGCGAGCCACAGGAATAGGTTCAATGCCAACCCGAGGAACACGGAAAAGAAGACAAATGCGATAAGTGCGAAGCCCAGAAGCTCGCTAGTTAAGACCTCAGTGTCGCGCGAAAAGCCGAAGGTGACGAAGGCCGCAGACATCGCAACGCCAAGCAGAATGGAGCTCGGCCAAACTGCGGAAAAACTGAATTTATCGCCAAAAATCTGCCCCATGACAGGGGCCACAAGAAAATACATCCAGCAAATCATGAAGGTGAAGAATAGCAGCCCGCCAAATTCAGAAGTGACTGAGGAATCTGGAGCGCGGCCGGAGAGGTAGCTCCACGTAGCTGGCGCCATAAAGGCAGCCAATGCCACAAAATGCCAAATGGTGATTGTGTTCCAAGCGTAGCGAAGCGGCGCAAACTCCATCAAGCCGCCTCGCGATAAAGCGGGAATGTGACCAATTTACCCTTTGCGGGCAGGATGGCGTCGATTTCGCGTGCGGGGCTTAGCGCTTTCAGGATCTCGGGCGCGCCTGCATCCATTCCCCCGGTGTAGGATCCGAAGGCGGGCGCGATCATGCGGTCAGGGCCATCCGGCGCGCGGCTTACCACGGCGCAGGGCCTTGCGATATGGCGGTTTCTCACCTTCAGGCGCATCTTGGGGTGGTAGTGCCCCGATAGCTCTGGCCTTGTCTCGCCCGGGCGCGCTTCGTGGCGCAGGATGACGCCGGAGAGCTCAAGCTCGCTAAAGCTCTCAGCACCGAACGTCCGAGCCATCTGCTCATCGTGATTGCCCGTCACCCACACCCAGTCAACGCTGCGGATCAACGCTTCGAGCATCCCGCTTGCATAAGGATCGAGCCGGTTGGTGCCTTCATCATCGTGGAAATTGTCACCCAAGGTGATGATCCGCTTGGCATCCGTCGCCTTGATCGTGTCAGCCAAGCGCTCCAGCGTTGCGCGGCTGTCATAGGGCGGGAGCATCTGCCCGGTCTGCGCGTACCAGCTGCCCTTTTCGAGGTGCAGGTCGGCGACAAGAAGCGTGCGTTCGCGCGGCCAATAGAGCGCGTGCGACTTGGTCAGCACCATCTCCTCGCCCGCAAATTCAAGCGGGGCAGAATCAGATGGGAACGAAACGGGAACCATGGTGCCTTCTGACTTGCATCAGGCCATTTGACAAGTGTCAAAGCGGGTGGACACCTTTGTTGTCATAGGGCAAATGCGAAGTCGGATATTGGACGAGGGATACTTATGAGTGATTGGGCCGGCCATACAGGACGCGCAAAAGAATGGTTTGAGAGCCTGCGTGACCAGATTTGCGCTGCTTTTGAAAGCATTGAGCGCGAAGCTGGCTCTGATGCGAGCTTTCAATACACCCCGTGGAACCGCGAGGAAGAGGGCAATGAAGACCCCGGCGGCGGCGTTCAGGGCCTGATGAAGGGCAAGGTTTTTGAGAAGGTCGGGGTCAATGTTTCAACCGTGCGGGGAAGCTTTTCCGAACAATTCGCCGATCAGGTGAATGGCGCTAGCGCCGAGCACCCCGAGTTTACCGCCACGGGCATCAGTCTGGTTGCCCATATGCACAATCCTCACGTGCCAGCAGTTCACATGAACACGCGTTTCCTGACCACGCAATCGGCATGGTTCGGGGGAGGGGCCGATCTTAATCCGCCGATCCCGTATGAAGAGGATACGCAAGAGTTTCACGCCGCAATGCGGGCCGCCTGCATGGCACATAACCCGACGTATTATGAGAAATATAAAAAGTGGGCGGATGAGTATTTCTATATCCCTCACCGCGAAATGCATCGCGGCGTTGGCGGGATTTTCTATGACCATCTTGCATGCGACGATGACCCCAGCTTTGATCGCAATTTTGCGTTCACACAGGACGTGGGCAAGGCGTTTCTCGACATCTATCCAAAGCTTGTGCGCAAACGGATGGAAAGCAATTTCACCGACGCGGATGTGACGCAGCAGCTTGAATATCGCGGGCGTTATGCCGAATTCAATCTGGTCTATGACCGGGGCACAATCTTTGGCCTTAAGACAGGCGGCAATATCGATGCGATCTTGATGAGTCTTCCGCCACGGGCTGAATGGAGCTGAGGCTGAGATACCGTGACAACGGATTTCGCTCTCGGACATCTGTTTTAGGCTTGCAGCTTCTGGTTTAGACACGCACATTACTGTCAATGCTGCGCCAGTATGAACTTGTGGAACGGGTCCTTGGATATGACCCTGACGCCGATGAGGCGGCGCTTAACCGCGCGTATGTCTATACGGTGCAAAAACACGGGAGCCAAAAGCGCGCGAGCGGCGATCCCTATTTCTCGCACCCGATTGAAGTTGCAGGCTTAATGACCGATTTGCAGCTTGATCAAGAAACGATCATGACCGCGCTGCTGCATGATACGGTCGAAGACACTCTGGTCACGATTGAGGACATCGAAGCCAACTTTGGTAAAGAGGTTGCGCGCCTTGTCGATGGGGTGACGAAGCTTTCCAAAATCGAAACCATGCCCGAAAATGAGCGGGCGGCTGAGAACTTGCGCAAATTCCTGCTTGCGATGTCTGAGGATATTCGCGTTCTGTTGGTCAAGCTCGCTGACCGATTGCACAATATGCGCACGCTCCACTTCATCAAGAAGCCAGAGAAGCGCCAGCGTATCGCGCGTGAGACAATGGATATCTATGCCCCGCTTGCAGAACGGGTGGGCATGTACGAATATATGCGCGAGATGCAGGCGCTTGCTTTTGAGCAACTTGAGCCTGAAGCCTATGCGACGATCACGCACCGGCTCGAAGCTTTGCGGGGCGAGGATAGCAGCGAGGTCGATGCAATTGCATTGAAGATCAAGCAGGTCCTGGCCGAAGCGGGGCTTTCGGTTGAGGTCACGGGCCGCGAAAAGCACCCCTATTCGATCTGGCAAAAGATGTCAGAGCGTCATGTGAGCTTTGAGCAGGTTACCGATATTATGGCCTTTAGGGTCATCACTGAAACGGTTGCGGATTGTTATGCTGCGATGGGGGTCTTGCATACGACATGGCAGTTTTTGCCGGGTAAATTCAAAGACTACATCTCAACGCCCAAAACCAACGGCTACCGCTCCCTCCACACCAGCCTCATGTATGAAAATTCAATGCGGGTAGAGGTGCAAGTCCGCACCCGAGAAATGCACGACCGCAACGAATTCGGGCTTGCAGCGCACTGGGCCTACAAACAGCATGATAAAGCCGACGGACAGGTTGGCTGGCTGCGCGATTTGATCGAAATCGTTGATGCAAGCCATGATGCAGAAGAGCTGCTGGAGCACACGCGGCTTGCGATTTATCAGGATCGCATCTTCGCTTTCACTCCCAAAGGCGCGCTGTTCCAATTGCCCAAAGGCGCAACGGCGGTTGACTTCGCCTTTGCCGTACACACCGATTTGGGGCTGGCAACGGTCGGGGTAAAGATCAACGGGCGGCACATGCCGCTTCGCACCCAGCTTAACAACGGCGATGTGATCGAGATCATCAAAGGCGGTGATGCAGGCCCGCAATTGTCTTGGCTTGGCTTTGTCGTGACCGGTAAAGCGCGCGCTGCGATCAGGCGGGCGGTTCGACTTAAAGAACGTGAAGAGGTAGCGGAAATCGGCTCCAAGCTGTTTGACCAAATCGCAGCGCGGGTGCCTGCGAAAATCGGCAAGAAGGCAATTCGGGTCGCGGTTGAGCGGCTGGATATGGAAGAGCCCGATGATCTGATGTTTGCGATCGGTGCAGGCAAGATCAGCGACCGCGAAGTGATGGAAGCGCTTGTTCCGGGCTGCACCTCGGAATTCGATGAAGAAGAAGAGTGGTCATCGCGCGACCGTCAGATTTCCATCCGCGGTCTGACACCGGGCGTTGGCTTTGAGTTGGCCGAATGTTGTCACCCGGTGCCAGGTGACCGAATTGTTGGTCTAAGGCGCAAAGGTGAACGAGTAATCGTCCACACGATTGATTGCCTCGAACTGGCCGATGGTGTCGATAGCGATTGGCTGGACCTCAATTGGGGCAAACGTTCGCACGGGGCAGTGGGGCGCTTTGCAATCACGATCTATGATCGTCCCGGCACCTTGGCAGAAATGGCCGGTGTTTTTGCCCAGCATAAGATCAATGTGACGAGCCTGACCCAGACCCATTTCGACCTGCCGTTTGCCACTTACGAGATTGACGCTGAGGTCAACGATGTGGCGCACTTGTCGCGGATCCTTTCCGCCCTTCGCGCAAGCGATGCGGTGGCTCAAGCGGACAGGATTTAATGGCCATCATCGGCCTTGATCACATTCAATTGGCCATACCCGAGAGCGGTGAAGACAAGGCTAGGGCGTTTTACGGCGATTTGCTCGGCATGCGCGAGGTCGCAAAGCCCGCCAACCTCTCTCGCAAAGGGTGTTGGTTTGAGGCAGGCTCACTTAACTTGCACATCGGAGTTGATCCCAACTTCCAGCCAGCGTCAAAGGCGCACCCGGCACTGCTGGTTGATGATCTCGATCATATCGAGACGCGCTTGGCCGCAGCTGGCTATCCCATTGCGATTGACAAGCCAATCATCGGCTATTGCCGGTTTTTCACCAATGATCCGTTCGGCAATCGTATCGAGATAATGCAAAAGACCTGACCATGCTCGCCTTCATGGTTAAATATCGGTTTACGATACCTTAAGGCCTTCTGCGTAAACCCCCTCAAGAAGTGTCGGTCTGGTCGCGGACTGTCGCATAAAAGGGGAAATGGGGCTGTGACCTCGCTGGAACATAATTTTGAGCCTGACCTGTCTTCGAACCCTTTGGAGACCAGCGCACCAAATCACGACGGTGTTGAGCGCAGCGCCAAATGGCTTGATCGGTGGTCGGTTGAACAAAAGCTCAGGATAGGTGTCCTTGGCAATACGGTCGTTCTGGCTTGTCTGGTCTGCATCGTTTTGATGGCTGCATGGTTTTTCACGCAATCTGGCAAAGACCATTCGATCTCTAACGCTGTAGAAGCGCGCAGCAACAATGCGGTAGTCGCATTATACGAGGCAAGCGAAGCTCTTGAGGTCGCACAAAACGCGCAGTCGCAAGCAGAGCGTGATGCGGCGCATTCTCAGTCTCACGAAGCGATAGTCCGAGCATCTGGCTTGCTTGATGAACCGATGGTGGCATCCGGAGGATGGCTTCCGGATGACTATGCCGACACGTACATGGACCTTCGCGACGACGTCAGTGCCTTGGATCGTAAGATTGGTGGATCGGGCACAGAACCTCAGCAATTGGCCCAAATCCGCGGCGCTGTGGTGGAAACAAGAACGCAGCTGCAGGCATTCACTTCGTTTCTGAAAGGGCGGCTCAAGGAAAGCACCTCCTCGCTATTTGCAGACATTTCAGCCTTTCTGCTTGCTCTCGCCCTCGTAAGTACGGTGTGCGTCATCCTCTCAATTTTCGGGGCGCGCTATATCGCTGCAAACGTGTCTGGAAAGATCACCGGGCTTACCCGCGCGATGAAAAAGATCGTTTCCGGCGACCCTTCTGTTGAAATTCCCAGCCGCGAATGCAGCGATGAAATTGGCGGTATGGCGCGGGCTCTGGAAGTGCTTCGGCGTTCCTCATTGGAATTTAGCGAACTGAGCGAAAAGCGCGCCAACGAGATTGAAGATCAACTCAGGCGGCAAAAGATGCTGGCTGAGGAAATGCGCGAGCTGAAGCGTGAAAAGGGCCTGCTTCTCGAAAATCTGGCGAACGGCTTCGAGGTGTCAGTCGGCGAGCTCATCACCTCGGTCTCTGCGGCGGCAGAGCAGTTGAAAGCCACATCATCGCACATGGTCGAAGTCGCAGAAGGGTCAAATGATCAGGCAGATGATGCCAGCGCGGCGATGAAAAATGCTTCAACCAATGTGACAGCGGCCGCTGCTGCGACGGATGAATTTGCGCTTTCAATCCACGAGATTAGCCAGCAAGCGACCGCTTCGGCGACCCTTGCGCGCGATGCGACAAGCCTTGTAGCAAGCGCCAATACCCGCATGGATGATTTGTCAGGCGCGGCCGAAGAAATCGGCGAGATCGCAGGGCTTATCCAAACCATCGCCCAGCGCACCAATCTGCTCGCTTTGAACGCATCGATTGAGGCGGCACGAGGCGGCGAGGCGGGGCGCGGCTTTGCTGTGGTGGCAAGCGAAGTGAAAGAGCTCGCGATGCAAACATCGGCTGCGACAAGCTCCGTGGCTGAAAAGATCACATCAATGCAGGATTCCACGCGGTCTAGCGCCCGTGACCTTAACTCGATTTATCACCAGATTGGCGAGCTTGAAAAAGTCGCCGTTGTGATCGCGACCGCTGTTGATCAACAGTCCGTTTCGGGCGAAGAACTTGCGCGCAATATCGACACGGTTGCCGAAGGGTCGCGTCAGGTGAGTGAACGCCTTCTTGCCCTTCGCGAGGCGAGCGAGGAAACCGGCGTTGCGGCTAGCGATGTGGTGGCAAGCGCCAATGCGCTTGGCAATCACGCAAATGATCTGCGCGACAAAGCAGGTAAGTTTATTGCCGATGTGCGCCGTTCTGCGCGTGAGCTAGAAGCAGACAATCAGGCTGCCTAAAGCTGCCCAGTTAGACCGGCGACACGCTCACTGCGATTTGGTCACCGGGGGCAAGGTTTTGCGCCTTCATCACTTTCTTGCTGACCAGCAATATCCATGTCGTTTGCTTGTCTTGGGGAAAGACGGATGTTTTCCATGTCGTGTCGCCAATGGCCGCTGTAACCTTGACCGAACCAAAGCCGCGCTGCCTTCCAAACTCCAATTTTTGCAGCAAGGCGTGCCCTGCAAGCGCCTCTGCCTCATCACCGGTAAAACTCACAAGGTGATACGTCGCCTTCCCCCCCTGCCAGCGGCGCAAGGGAAGGGTGGCGGTGATGGTGTCACTCATTGCTAACGGTGTTTGAAACGGGGCGAACGGGCACTGGCATATTGCAGATATCAGCGCCCCCTGCTGGCACGATGAAGAACGGATCGCGGCGATTGGCGCGTGCCTCGGCATAGCGGGCGAAGGTTTCGGTCTCGGTCGAGAGATACTCGAATGCGGGGCGCTCGGCTTCGGGAAGGTCGGAGGCAACGCGGATCGAAAGGATCGGAGTGCGCTTGTCGGCCTCTTCCTCGGTGTAGAAACCCAAGACGCCTGAACCACGCGGAAGGGAGGAGAGATGCTCCATCCCGCTGATAATCCTGCCTGCGAGCGCAATATTGCGATCAAGGTGCCGAGGCGCATGGCCGATGACGGTGTAGAGTTCCGCGCCGGAGCCTGTGTCGGGGGAGTAGTTCCGGCCAACGCCAACCATGCCGTAGCAGTGGATGGGTGCGAACGAGAGAGGCTGTTCGTAGTTGTCAGTACCTATTGGCCACCCTTCGAACATTTCGACAAAGGCAGTATATGAATCCCTTTGGTGCCAACCCTGAGGGGCAGATGCTGTCTTTGTGGATTCGATCGAAATGGCGGCGATGCGTTCGCGTTCCTCGTAAAGCGGAAGATATCGCCCGCTGGCATCTCTAGGGCTATTACGTCGCTTCTCGTCAGCCAATGCCCCTAATGTGGTGGCGTCGACAACATAATCATCCTCCCCCATCACATTCAGCCCGTCAGGCAGAGGCTTGGTCTCCACATCATCACCCTCAGGATTATCATGTCCCGGATCGCCCCATTGGACGACGTAATTGTCCTGCACGCGGTTGACGGAAATCCCGTCATACCATTTGGCGCGAGCGAGAGTGCGGATGTTCTCCACCCAGCCTTGGCTAAAGGGTGCTGGCATCAACTGGATCACGACTTCGCGGCTCTTCCCGTCACGATCAGGAGCCAGCGTCATCACCAGCAAATCTTCAGCCGGTATCGCGACCCATTCGCTATCCGGCGCGGCGTCCACGATCTCATTGGGGGAAGGGGCAGTTGCTGCCTCTTCTTGCGCTGAAAGCGGTGCAAAAACGGGCGATGCAAGAGCGATCAAAGCGGCGGCTGGGGCAAGAGTGTGTTTCATCGGGACTTTCATGACATTACAGCGCTTGCACCTCAAGCCCGCTGCGTTTAGGGGGCTTTCCCAACGGAGACGTGGCCGAGTGGTCGAAGGCGCACGCCTGGAAAGTGTGTATACGGTAACCCCGTATCGTGGGTTCGAATCCCACCGTCTCCGCCATTTTGCGCTGATATATTTAGGTAATTTAGCGATCTTCCCAAAGGTTACCATAACCGCTCCTCGAAAGGGGTGGCGCTTGACTCTGCAGGCGCCGTTGCGCCGGGATTCGTGGAGGATTTACCTTGGGGCCGGCGCGCGGCGCACTCACCAATCCGCGTAATGATCTCTCCGAAGCCGACGGATAAAGCGACAAGACTGGGCTACACCTGCCAATTTCAGCATATGATCATCGTCGAGTTGCGGATTTAGCAGGAGAAATTGCAGCTAGCACTCTGCGGCATGAATTGGGCCGATTGCAGAATGTCCGGTTTGAAATAGCGCGATACGAAAAGCTGCCTTTCAGCTAACGACCGAATTGCCGACATAGTTGATCGGGCAAAGGTTGCCGGAGCTATGCTAGCACTCCTTCAATCTTAGATCGGGTGCATTTGTTGTGACAGTGTCTTACCGCGGCATCGGTGTGACTAGGTCAATTTGCGATCACCATCGACCTTGGCGGCTTCACGGTCTGGTAACACTGTTCCCGCCAATTCTCCGATATTCAATATCGTTGGCCAAAGGTGCTGACACAAGCAGGCCCTCGACTGCCTCGCTCCCATCTCGCATAAATCTCAATCGCTGGAACCCTGTTTCCGCATCAGGCCGGAAAGTGTCACGTTGATACCTAGTAAATGGGATGTGTTTGGCATCGCCAGTGCGCAGCCAAAGTTTTCCGTCCTGAGCGTATAGTGTGAGCGTCTGTTGCAGAGTGTCGCTGTAATAGGTGCCGACCAGTTCATCTGTGTTGAGCGATTCGTGCGGTACTGGCTGCATTGCGAGGCGCGGTGCGGGGATGTAGCCATCTTCGCTCACCTGCCACCGCATTTCAGTCGCACGCTCAGCTCCTGATGGCCACTTAGAAAAGTCGTGAAATTCCAGCCGCAAGTCCCTCGATGGGTTGAGCATGAACACCCCTTTGCCAATCTGCGGCAACGGCGTCCCCTCTTCGCCGAATGTCGCAAAGGTCAGCGCGTCACCGTCGCGGCGCAGCGAGAAAACAACCCCGGCAAACAGGCGGTAATCGCCGACATATCGGTCAAGTTGCTTACCTGTCTCAGGGACAAATTCTGCTATCTCCTCGGCCTCCAGCCTATCCGCGAGCACGATCTCGGCCACATCGAAAGCAAAGGCCGCTTTCAGGAAATCGCTACGGTTGCCAATCACCGCGATGGCGACCTGTTTATCTGGCTGCTCGTCAGTCACACGCAGAAGGAAGCTTCTGAAGCCACCTGTACTCCCGCCATGCGACCATGTGTCGAGCCCGCGAAAATTACGATATTCTTGGCCGTTGGTGGCGATTAATCGGCGACCACCGGGAAGAGTAGAGCGAGATGCCATCGCGGCGACTGCGCCGCTCACATCGGACCCGCCAATCTCGCCAGAATTCAAAGCATGTGCCCAGCGCAGCAGATCGCGCGGATGGGAAACGATGCCGGTCGAGCCATATGTGGCCGACAAAAGAGGTGCGTTGGCAAAGCCAGCCCCCGCTGGGTCATAGCTCACTGCGACATTGTCTATGATCTGACGGGGATCTGAGCGCACGAAACTGTGCGTCATACCGAGCGGCCCAAAAACCCGGGATTGCATGAACTCGTCAAAGGGTTGGCCTGATACTCGGGCGGTCACTTCAGCGAGCAATTGATACCCAGTGTTGCTATATTCCTGACGTTCTCCGGCGTTGAAATTGCCTCCACGCTGACGAACAAACAGATCGAGCGCTTGATCTGCCGTGGTCGGCGTCGCTTCTGTTTGCCCGATCAGTAGTAGCAGGCCGTTCTCTTCGCGCAGTCCGCTGGTGTGGTTCAGCAAATGCCGGATCGTCACAGGCGCGGAGCGCTTTTCCAACTCAGGGATAAAGTCGCGCACATCCTGATCGAGCGAGAGCTTGCCTTCCTGAGCCAGCAGCATGATCGCGAATGCCGTGAATTGCTTGCTAATTGAGCCGATGTGGAACCGCGTATCCGCACCAATGGGTACGCCGCGCTCAAGGTCCGCCTGACCCGCCCAGCGTTCATAAACCAGCTGTCCACCGACCGATACCGCGACGCTGATACCCGGTTCGCTGCGTTGTTGATGACTATCGATCAATCGGTCGAGCGCCTCCCAATCAGGATCACTGGCCTGAGCAGGCGATGCGGCCAACAATCCTGCTGCAAGTATGCAGAGCAGGGAGGAGGCGAACGCAAGGTAATGGATCATATTGGCAAGCCCTTATGGTTCATCGGTTGGAGACTGCCAAAATGCCTACAAAGACCTGACCATGCGTCCGATTACGCGAAGTCGAACCTATTCTCTGCGGAGGTTTTTGCGATAAGCCGACGGAGTCATCCCCACATGTTTGTTAAACGCAGTGTTAAATGATGACTTTGCGTTGAAGCCTGATGCGTAGAGAATCTCGGTCACGCTTAGGTCGCTTTCGGTCAGCAAACCTTGCGCATGTTCGATGCGGTAGCGGTTAAGGAAATCGAAGAAGTGCAAGCCATGTCGCTGATTGATAATCGCGGAGAGGTCCTTGGCTGCAATCCCACTGCGGCGGGCCAGCCTTGATATCGACATATCGGGGTCGAGATAGGGCCGCTGTTGCTCCATGAATGCAGTCAGATGCCGATGGTTGGCAGAACTTTCGTCAGTGCCGCAGTCATCAATTTCCTTGGCCGCAGAAACAAGCAGCCTGTCCGCTGCGCGAAAGATCTGCGGTGACAGCAAGGCTTGGAAAGCAATCGCCACGGTAATCGCAAGGACGAGGAGTGCCGCAATCATCTGCAGCGTCATCGCAATACCTGCGGGAAAGGAAGCCGCAAACAAGGTGCGAACCACAAACAGGCCATGCGCGATGAGAGAAGACGCGACGAGCAAGGCCAGCCAACGCCAGCTCGCCGATTGTCCGACAAAGTGAGCTTTCATTACCTGACGAACCCGCCAAAGAGCGTAGATAGCCGCGCCGATATAGATCGCGTATTGCGCTTCAAACAAGAAGCTCAGGAAAGGGATATCTTCCCCTCGTACGACGAAAACCAGGATCAAGACCGCAGGTGAAAAATGCAGGGCATCTTGGGCTCGCAAGGACCTCCGCTGGAAGCAGCTGAACCAAATGAAACCGGTATAGAATGGCATTTGCAGCATCGCGGCAACCGGGCGGAAACTGCTGATCTCCGGATGAGCGTCCCACCAACTGGACATGAACCAGCCGCTGATATCGATCGCCGTGATAAACAGAAATAGCGCAAGCAAAGAGTTGGCAAGCCCAATAGCCGAGGGCACGAGCAGCAAGAACGCGCCAAGCAAGATAGCCATGAAGGTAGCGAGCATCGCCGCAGTGGGAACGATCAAATCCATGCCCGCATGTATGTGTTCGACCGCGCCCTATTTCGCAAGCAGTACATTTTTAGGCCGCCAGAATTTCGGATCACCGACAGTTATGACAGCAAAGTCCGCTTTCTACCCCAATTCTCGTCCTGAGCATCGCCCTTTGCGCATGCCAAAAGCGGTCGACCACCGATGCTGGCCGACCGCAGGTGCGATCCTATTTCGGTTCGCTCTGCCAAAAGCAGCGCACCTCCCACATCGACACCGAGATACCGAACTGTATTTACGATCTTGGTGTGGCCGAGCAGGATTTGGATTGCACGGATGTTACCTGTGGCGCTATAAATCATCGCTGGCTTCGTCCGGCGAAGGGAGTGTGTCCCATATTCAGCTTTGCGTAGCCCGCTCGCTGTTACCCATTCGTCGACCAGACGAGCGTACTGTCGCGTGCTCATATGACCGTTCGGATCGATCCGGCTTGGGAACAGGTACTCGCCAGTTGATCCGCCGCGGCGCTCCAGCCACGGAAGAAGTGTCGCGCGCACATCGGCAGTCAGGTCGAATTGAACCGGGCGATTGGTCTTCTGCTGGATGACAATTGCTCGAGTGTGGATATCGGGTCCAGCCATAACATCACCGATCCTGATCTTGACCAGGTCACAACCTCGCAACTTGCTATCGATAGCCAGGTCAAACAGAGCCTTGTCCCGCAATCGTCCCTCGCGATCGAGGTGGAAACGGAACGCCCATATCTGCTTCTGCGTGAGCAGGCGTTTCGTTCCTACATTCTTGCCTGCGTTCCAAGCAACTCGCCGCTGCGTCATCGGATCATATTGTGAGTATCCCATTGATTTTCTCCTCGGCCTTCATTGGCCGACGGAAGAGGGCCCGAAGAAGGTAAAATTTGGGAGAAATTTGGGCCGGTAGCGGTCAGTCAGGTATTGGCAGACAAGGCGCGGATAGCGGACATTCGGCTTGCTGCCCAAAAGCGGAACGTTCGTTTTGCGGGTCACCCAAGGAGTAATCGGACTAAAACACCGGAATGATAGGCCCCGCTGGCAACCACTTCGCCGTGCTAGAACTTCTCAAGCGGTTTCGCGAAGGACCAGATGCGGGGGAAGAACCAGACTTTCTGTGTCTTCTCCCTCCAAGCGGCGCAGCAACAAGTCCACAAGCCCTTTTGCACCGGCAGCGATATCTTGCCTGACTGTTGTGAGCGGGGGCATAGTCTGACTTGAGATTGGAAGATCGTCGAAGCCGACTATCTTAATCTGGCCTGGCACTTCCATGCCACGTTCCCGAAGTTCTTTAAGGCAGGTGACGGCGATTGTGTCGGTTGCGGCAAAGATGCCGTCGACCTTGCCTTCGATCTCTCGCAAATGCTTGGCGATTTCTTCGCCGGTCCGCTCGGGCGACAAGTGCGTCGGAAGGGGGCGGATCGCTACACCCATTTTGGCGGCGACCTCTTTTGCACCAGCGTAGCGCGCGGCGAACTCTATTGGCTGAGTGTCGCCCAAGAATGCGAGGCTTTTAGCTCCCGACGCGATAAGCCTTTCGGCGGCGAGCTTCCCCCCTAAACGGTTGTTGGAACCGACAACGCAATGTCGCTGGCCCTCTTGGTGGTTCCCCCAGACGACCATTGGTAGATAGCCATCGGCCACATCCTCAATTCGCTCAAACTGGTCGGACTGGCCAATCACGATCACACCGTCGACCATGCCTGATCCGATAAATCGGTCCAGCCAGTCTTCGTCCTGAGCGGGGATGACACGCCTCAGCATGAGGTCATACCCTTTTTCGGTCAGCTCGTCTGCCAGATAGCCTAGCAGGGTCATGAAGAAGGTATCCGAGATCTGTTGCCTCACATCATGGCCGAGCGGGATTGCCACGCCAATAACGCCCGTTTTCTGCCTGCGAAGTTTGCTTGCCATTTGGTTTGGGCGGAAACCGTGCTCGCGCGCGATGGCCTCGATCTTCTCACGCGTTTTCGTATTGACCAGACTGTTGCCCGCTAGCGCCCGCGAAACAGTCCCCGCCGAGACGCCTGCAATTCTGGCAAGGTCCGCAAGAGTGCGAACTTTGGCCGCGCTTTCTGCGCCATTTTGAACGTCTGTGTCAGCCATCAATACCCCTTAGCTCGCGAGCGCCTTTTGTTCACGCGGAACTCTATGCCCTGCATCGACAAAGAGGGTCGCGATCGCGCCTACGATCATCAACGCTCCGCCCAGCATCAAGACATTGCGAGGATCACCGCCTAGCACTGGATTGTAAATCAGCGGCATAGTCAATGTCTGGAACAGCATGGGAATAACAATGAACATGTTGAAGATGCCCATGTAAATTCCATTGCGTTCCGCCGGAATTGAATCGGCCAGCATTACATAGGTGTTCCCCATCATTCCGGCCCAGCCAATGCCAATGCCGAGCATGAGCGCGAAAAGGGCCGGTGCAGTCTCCACTCCGGGAATGAGCAGCATCGCAATTCCCGAGGCGGTCAGGCACACCGCATGGACAGATCGCGCGCCAAGCTTCGCCACGATCGGGATCAGCAACAACGCCCCGACGAAGGCAATAAAGTTGTATAGAGCGCCCGCCTGCTGCGTGGTCAGCGTCGCTTCGCGGAATGCCGCGCTGGACGGGTCGGACGTATCGTAGATTGAACGCCCCACCGCGAACGTGATGTACTGCCAGTAGGCGAACATGGCATACCATTGGCACAGCATGGCGAGCGCGAGTTGGCGCATCGGCTTTGGCATGTCGCGGATGGCATCAACGATTTCCGCAAACGTGTCCTTTGCGGTTAGCGGTTTCTGCTCAAGAACCGCCTTCTCATCTTCGGTCATTGGCAATTCGGGAACGCGCCAGACCGACCAGACTATCGTCGAGATCGAGAGGATCGCGCCGATGATAAAGGCGATGCGAACGATGACGGGAATGCCGTTATCGTCCAGCACGTCTTGCGCAACAAAGGCCGTCAGCAAAGTGGGCGCAAGATAGGACAGGGTTTGCGCGAGGCCTGTAAAAGCACTTTGCGTGAGAAAGCCGATCGATCTTTGGTTTGGCACAAGCCGGTCTGCGACATAAGCGCGATAGGGCTCCATGGTGATGTTATTGCCAGCATCCAGAATCCAAAGCAGCGAGGCAGCCATCCAGAGCGTCGAGGAATAGGGCATAAAGAACAGGCTGATCGTGCAGATGATCGCGCCGATCAGGAAGTAGGGTGTCCGCCGTCCGAAACGCGTGTTGGTGCGATCACTCATGGCACCGACAATCGGCTGGATGATCAGGCCGGTCATGGGGCCTGCAAGCCATAGGAGCGGCATGGTTGCTTCATCCGCCCCGAGAAATCCGTAGATCGGTCCCATATTGGCTTGTTGCAGGCCGAAACTGAATTGCAGGCCGAAGAAACCGATGTTCATTTCGATGATTCGCAGCAGCGAAAGCCGAGGCTTTACGGCGGTTTGCATAATCTCAAATCCTCTCACTCGCCGTTTTGTTACCGGCGTTATGGCATTTTCGTGACATAGATTGCGCACAATTGCAATCGTTTGCAATTTGCTGTTGCAATCGATTGCAACAAGATTATGCATTAATGCGAATCGCGCAAAATGGTGCGAGCACAAAGGAGAGTATTGCCATGAAGTTCCGTCACGCTTTGGCCTTTGGCGTTGCGCTAAGTGCCTTTTCCACGCCTGCTTTCGCACAGGATCAGGGAACCGCTTCTCAGGAAGCCGCCGACGAAGGTAACGAGATCATCGTTACCGCCGTTGCACGCGGCCAGAACCGCCTCGAGAGCTCGATTTCTGTAAGTGCGGTCAGCGCAGAGCAAATCGCTGATCTTGCTCCTCCATCGTCAGCTGACCTTATCCGCCAAATCCCCGGCATCCGTTCCGAAGCCTCGGGCGGCGAAGGCAACGCCAACATCGCTGTGCGCGGTTTGCCAGTTTCAACCGGCGGTGCGCGTTACATCCAGCTTCAGGAAGACGGACTGCCCGTTCTCGAGTTTGGCGATATCATTTTTGGCAACGCCGACAACTTCCTGCGCGCCGACCGCAATGTTGCGCGCGTCGAGGCGGTTCGCGGTGGCTCTGCCTCCACATTCGCTTCGAATGCCCCCGGCGGTGTGATCAACTTCATTTCAAAGACCGGCCAGCGTGAAGGTGGCGCAATTCAAGGTACTGTGGGGGTCGACTTTGAAACCTACCGCGTCGATTTCGATTATGGCGCACCGCTCGCCGACGATCTCTATTTCCACGTCGGCGGCTTCTATCGCACCGGCGAAGGCCCGCGCGATATTGGTTATAACGGCTATGATGGCGGCCAGATCAAGGCCAACCTCACAAAGGAATTCGACGGCGGTTATGTGCGTTTCCACGCCAAATTCCTTGACGACAGCACGCCCACAATCCTGCCTCAGCCTGTTTCGGTAACCGGCACGGATGGTAACCCGGACTACAATGCGATTGCCGGCTTCGACCCGCGTTCAGATTCGCTTTACAGCCCATTCATCACGACCATCACGACCCTTGATGGTGGCAACAACCCGACGACCTACAATTTCCAAGACGGCCTGTCGGTCGAATCACAGGCATTTGGCGTTGAGGCCGAAATTGACGTTGGTTCAGGCTGGACGCTGACCAACCGCTTCCGTTACGCCAACAATTCGGGCAGCTTCGTCTCACCTTTCCCGGCCAGCGCGGGCGCGGCGCAAGATATCGCTGATGGTATCGGCGGCGCAGGATCGAGCATTGTTTTTGCTTCCGGCCCGAACTCAGGCAGCGTTGCCAATGCCGCTGACATTGGTGGCAATGGATTGCTCACCAATATCGTGAACTTCAATGTTCGCTTGAACAGCCTCGACAACGTCACAAACGATTTCCGCATCTCCAAGGACTTCGACTTTGGTGGCGGCTCGGCAACGTTCACCTCGGGCTTTTATTTGTCGCGTCAGGACGTGTACACCGATTGGCTCTGGACCGCTCACGTCCAGACCGTTCAGGGCGATGGCCAGTCCGTGCTGGTCGACATCGTCGATGCAGGCGGCAACACCGTAACAGACAACGGTGTTGTAGGCTTTGGCGCAAACTTCTTCGGCAATTGCTGCCGCCGGAATTACGATGTGCAGTACAGCACCTATGCACCTTTTGCATCGCTTGCGTTTGAGTTTGACCGTCTGACCGTGGATGCCAGCATCCGCTATGATTACGGCGATGCCAACGGCACGATCACTGGCGATGGTCCGGTCACAGACTTTGACTTCAACAATGACGGTGCGATCAGCACGGCTGAATCGCTGACCTCTGTCCTGCCACTCGGGGATGCGAGCCCGGTAAATTATGACTTTGGCTATTTCTCATGGTCGCTGGGTGCCAATTATCTGCTGACAGATGATCTGGGCATCTTCGCACGGTACAGCCAGGGCGGACGCCACACCGCCGACCGGAGCCTGTTCTCGCCCGCAGTCAGCAGGACCGATGGCGGTTTGCCCGGCGGCGATGATGGTGTGATTGCCGATGTCAATCAGCTTGAAATGGGCCTGAAGTATCAGGCAAGTGGGCTGTCGATCTACGCCACCGGCTTCTATGCAGAAACCAGCGAAACGAACGTGGAAATCGCCCCTCTGCTTCTGACAGACACCGACTACGAAGCCTACGGTATTGAGCTCGAGGGTTCGTATTCGACCGGACCGTTCACTTTGAGCGCTGGTGCCACTTGGACCGATGCCGAAATCAAGGACTCTCTCAACGCAGCGATCATCGGAAACACGCCGCGTCGTCAAGCCGACTTCGTCTATCAGGCGACGGCGCAATATGATGACGGCTTCTTCAAAGCGGGCGCCAATCTGATCGGTACTACGGACAGCTTCACGCAGGACAGCAACCAGCTGAAGCTGCCAGCCTACGCGCAGGTTAATGCATTTTTCGCAGTTCGTCCCGTTGACCGGGTCGAAGTGGCGCTCAATGCTACCAACCTGTTCAACAGCGAGGGCTTTACCGAGGCAGAAGAAGGTTCGATTCCGGCAAACGGTATCGTCCGGGCTCGCTCTATCGCGGGCCGCACGATCGCCGCGTCGGTACGGTTCGATTTCTGATGCAATGGATAAGGGCCGACCAGACACCTCGCTGTGGGTCGGCCCTTATCTTTTCCAACCAATTGTTTAAGGTGTTGGCATGACGACCGCCTGGGCCGCTGACTGTGTGCGCAAGATCAAAGCCTCACGCATTCCGCGCATTCCACTCATCAAAGAGGAAGATCCGACCACCCTCGAGACGGGGCGCGTCTATTGGGATATGTGGCCGATACAGGATCGGGACGGCCGCGTCGCATCAATCCATGGGCGCGAACTATGGATGGCCTTGTCCGCACCTGATCGCGGCGATCCAAGCCTACGCCATTTCGAGGCGAAAATTCGCCTGATCGAGCACAGGGCAGGAAAATGGTTCGATCTCGGCGATGTGCTCCCTGAATTCACTGTAGACTATGAACGCGAATGGGCAGGTTCTGCGGTCACCGATGGCGAAGGCGTTAGCCTGTACTTTACGGCGGCGGGGACAAATCATCGTCCACGTGGCTATCAACAGCGCCTCGTGGAGGCTCATGCGATTATCGGCAAAGACGGGCTACCAAACTCGTGGACTGAGCCCCGCGCATCAATCAGCGAACTTGCGCCGGAATATATGCTCGCAGACGCGCATGAAGGGGAGGCAGGCAAGATCAAGGCATTCCGCGATCCCGCCTATTTCCGCGATCCTGCCGACGGGCAGGAATATCTGATATTCACGGCCTCTCTTGCCGGTACCCGTAGCGACTACAACGGCGCAGTCGGCATCGCCCGAAAGACCGACGATGGATGGAAGCTGTTGCCACCGCTGATCCATGCTGACGGCGTCAATAATGAGCTCGAGCGGGCGCATGTTGTCTATCACAAAGGTTGCTACTACGCGTTCTGGGTGACCCAGGGCTCGACGTTCGCACCCGAGCTGAGCCATGCGCCTAACGGCCTGTATGGCATGGTGTCCGACAGCTTATTCGGTGACTATCGTCCACTCAATGGATCGGGTCTGGTACTTGCCAATCCTGACGAAGAACCCCTTCAAAGCTATAGCTGGTTTGTGACGCGTGAGCTTCTCGTTTCCAGCTTCGTCGATTTTCGCGGCCTGAAGGGAGAACCTGTTCCCACCAATCCCGACGAAGCCAACAAACTGTTTGGCGGCGTTCCCGCTCCACTTCTGAAACTTACCATTGATGGTGATCGCTGCGAACTGGCGGAAACGGTTGAGGCATGAGCTCGGCAGGCAAACTCCTAATGGGTGGTATCGAGGCTGGCGGAACCAAATTCGTGCTTGCGGTGGGATATTCACCGATTGAGATTATCGAACGGCATGAGATTCCTACGCGCGATCCGGCGACAACACTGGCTCAGGCCAGTGAGTGGTTTGAGGCGCAGGGATCGATCAACGCGCTTGGAATTGCGAGCTTCGGTCCTGTCGAACTTGATCGGTCATCACCGCTCTGGGGTCACATTACCAACACGCCCAAACCCGGTTGGGAAAACTGCGATGTGGCGGGGTACTTTGCCGACCGCTTTGGAGTGCCGATCGGCTTTGATACCGACGTGAACGCAGCCGCGCTCGCTGAGTATCAGCACGGCGCAGGCAAAGGGGCATCATCGCTTGCCTATGTCACCGTAGGCACCGGGATTGGTGGAGGTCTCGTGCTTGACGGACGAGCCGTCCACGGAGCCGCCCATCCAGAGATGGGCCACATTTTCCCGCGCCGCCATGCGGATGATCGCGAGTTCGAGGGAATATGCCCTCACCACGGCGACTGCTTAGAAGGGCTGACGAGCGGTCCGGCAATCAAGGCGCGTTGGGGAGTGTCGCTTTCCGAGTTACCGGCAGATCACATCGCGCATGAAATCATCGCCGATTATCTGGCACAGCTAGCGCACTCGCTGATTGCCATGATGGCAGTTGAGATCATCGTTTTTGGCGGGGGCGTCATGAGAACGGGTGGCTTGCTTGAGCGTGTGGACCGAAAGGCATCGGAATTCGGCGCACGATATTTTCCGGGTGGGTCGAAGCACAAGATCGTCTCACCAGACCTAGATCAAAATGCTGGGCTCGCAGGAGCTCTAATGCTCGCGCCCTTGGTTTGATGCACGCCTTTAAGGTTTCTTCGTTGAGTATCTCATGTCTGAAACTGGGGCGCAAAGCGGACCGCGGTAAAAATGACCGCGTATGGCCGGCTACGGACCAACTACTTTGAAATGGCTCGAACCACGCTTATCTCTAGCCGGCTATTGCTGCTGCAGCCGAATTGAGAGAATATCTAACGATGACTCCCTAAGAAGGAAGCTTTTATGACGCCCAAACAAAAAGCCTTCGTGCGCGAGTATCTCGTTGACCTGAATGCCACCCAGGCCGCCATTCGTGCTGGTTACAGCAAGCGCACAGCACACGTGATTGGGCATGAAAACCTAAAAAAACCTGAAATCGCCGCCGCCATTGAGGTCGCGATGGATCAGCGCACCAAGCGTACCGAGATCACCGCCGACTACGTCCTAGAGGGGATCAAGGACACGATCGAGCGGTGCCGTGGTGAGGGTGAGGCGTTCAATCCGGCGCAGGCGCTCAAAGGCTTTGAGCTGTTGGGTAAGCACCTCAAGATGTTCACCAATAAAGCTGAGGTTGCTCCAGTGGTCGGCACTGATCTCGCCAGCTACAGCGAGGATGAAAAGCGGAATATGCTTGCCGACCGGCTGCGAAAAGCCTTCAGCAAAATTGCTGCCGCAGAGTCCGAGCAGACGTCGCTCCAGTGATCCCATCTTTTCACAGGCGGGTCGCTGCGATCTTGCTAGCCGCCTGAGCGCAAGCGATAGGTCTCGCCCCCTCCTACCGACCCCCTCGCTTTTCTGGCTTTCTCACTTCGCCCGGGGGCCTGCGCTACTCTTGCCCGTCATCCATGAGGAGCGACACCTCGCTTGCTTCCGCCAGTAAAGAAGCAGGGGTGACTCTCAAGGCCGCTGCGAGACGTTCCATAACGTCCAGAGAGGCGGCATACCTAGACCGCTCTAAAGCGCTTACGTAGGTCCTGTCGACGCCGGCGGCGTCAGCTAGCTCTTCCTGCGACAAGCCTGCTGCGACACGGGCGCAGCGAAGATTATCGGCGAAGATCTGACGTAGTGCCATCACCACGATGGCTGACACGTGTTGTGTATTTCACAACGGAGTATACTCTACAAGCTGTGCCGCGGCGCTGTTTTGGCGTTCCGTTTAAGGGGATGTTAAATGGGTGAAGAATTCAGGAGTTATGCAGAACGGGTTCGCGTAGACCACTACCTGCACTGGTTTGCGGTGATCGCAGTTAGCGTATGGGCAGGGACAGTTTATGGATGGCTAGCAGCTATCGGCGCGTTCATTGCATTGCTCGTAGCAATCACGCTAACCAACACGATCATCCTCGCAAAGACTGGGAGCCTCATGGGCGTTCGGGTCAATCGTTGGGCTTGGGTGACCTTCGCGATCCTGACGATCATTGTCTCATCGGCTGAGGTGCACACCATTCAGCCATAGCGCCAACAGGGGCGTGGAAGCGGCTTGACGTGCCCCCCTGATTTTCCTCCAAATTGGATTAGAGTCCCGCCCTGACAGAAGGACGGACGAGATGAAGAGAACGAGGGTTTCAGAAGAGCAGATCATTGGTGTGCTGAAGGAGGCAGAGGCTAGCGCGAAGACCGCTCAACCGGCCCGGTGGTACGGGGTGTCAGAAGCGACGATCTACAATTGGAAGTCGAAGTATGGCGGGCTCGATGTGTCGGAGGCTCGCCGGCTTAAGGAGCTGGAAAGCGAGAACGCGAAGCTGAAGCGTCTGCTGGCCGATGCGATGCTCGACCAGGCAGCGCTGAAGTATCTCTTTGCAAAAAAGTTTTGACGCCCGCCGCCAAGCGGGAAGCTGTCGCTCATCTCCAGACCTGTCACGGGATGAGCGAACGGCGGGCGTGCCGTGTCATCGGTGCCGATTGCAAGAGCGTGCGTTACCGTTCCACGCGGGATGATGACGCAGGTCTGCGTGAGAAGCTGCGCGAGTTGGCCAACCAGCGTCGCCGGTTCGGCTATCGGCGTTTACATATCCTGCTGCGCCGGGAGGGGATCATGATCAACCGGAAGAAGACCCAGCGGCTCTACAGGGAGGAAGGCTTGGCAGTGAGGCGACCACGAAGCCGCAGGCGCGCTTTCGGCACGAGGGCACCTGCTCCGGTTCTGGCTCTGCCGAACCACCTGGACTTCGTCCATGATTATATGGCCTCTGGCAGACGGTTCCGGGTGCTCAACGTGGTCGATGACGTAACGAGGGAGTGCGTAGCCGCGGTGCCGGACACCTCGATCTCTGGGCACCGTGTAGTGCGTGAGCTGACCCGGCTGATCGCTCAGCGAGGCAAGCCGGGGATGATCGTCAGCGACAATGGGACGGAGCTCACCAGCAATGCCGTGCTGGCATGGTGCGGCGAGATCGCCTTGAGTGGCATTACATAGCGCAAGGCAGGCCGATGCAGAATGGCTATGTCGAGAGCTTCAAAGGTCGCATGCGGGACGAACTGCTCAAAGAGACGCTGTTCTTGAGCGTGGCCCATGCCCGGGTCGAGATCGCCGCCTGGGTGGATGATTACAACCGGGAGCGACCGCACTCATCGCTTGGCTACGCAACACCGGCGGCGTTCGCCGCCGAACTGGATAAGCAATGGCCTGCTTCGCTACGCCCTACGGGCTCCGCTACGCAGCCCATTGCTTCAGCAGCGCTTATGCGCAAAACAACCGCCCGGCTCTAATCCCAGCTGGGGGAATGCTGGGTGTCACGTCACATCGTCTCTGCTACCTAATCTGTGACTCTACCTCTGAATGGTAACAATCGGGGGAGCATGTCTTGAGCGTTAGAGTTTTGGCATTCTTCAGAGCATCTGCTTGACCCTGCACCAGTCGTCGTTCACTTACCGCTACAGCCATTTCGCTGGGATAAGAAAAACAGTGGCATTCGGGGTTCTGCATCATTTGTTGGCCGTTTCGGCTTTTACTTTCGCTTGCGACAAGCGTGGCCCCTTGTGCTGTTCTTGCAGGCAAGAGCTATGAACGCTCGCCTACGGAAATCCTCCCGGGTGGAGAAAGCTCTTTCAAGGCTGGGAGGGTTTTGCTGGGATCGACCTTGGAAGGTGCTCGGCGGTTGGCTCATTGCCACCATCGCAGCGGGCCTATTTGTGGGGGCCTATTCTGACAATCTGGTCAGCGGTTCTGGCAGCATTGCGGGTAGCCAATCTGCGCGCGTTGATGCCGAACTCATCAGCTCGTTTGGTATAAGAGACAGTCAGACGCTGATCCTGACATATGACAATCCCGAACTGAATGCTGACGAGAATGCCCGCAGCGAATTCGTCGCGTGCATTGAGGACAAATTGTCCGAGATCCCGGCGGTTGAGACGGTGCTGCTTGCCTCTGACCTTGTCGAGACACCTCGTGATGACAAGGGCCACGCGTTGATTATCGCGCTTGATACGAAGGACGCTCTTGCAGCTGAGCAACAGGTTCCTGTGATCCGCGATGCGATTGGTGCCATGTTGGTGGATCAGCCGGAAGTTGAATGGGCGGTAACCGGGCGAAGTGCCATTGGGTATGACCTTGCCGTCTTCAGCAACGAAGACAGCATGAAGTCTGAGCTTCGGGCCTTGCCCCTTGCCTTGATTGTTTTGCTGTTTGCTTTTGGGGCTGTACTTTCTGCCTTACTCCCGATCATCCTTGCGGTTGCCGCACGCACTATCGCCTTCGCCAGTGTTGTAGCCTTTGCCGGTCTTTTCGAAATTTCAACAGTTTCACAGGCGATTGTGACGATGCTCGCGATCGCTCTGGGGATCGATTATTCGCTCTTTGTCTATCATCGATACCGGCAAATCCTTGGCGATACAGGGGGGATTACCCCGGGCGAGATTGATCGCCAGCGACGCGATGCGCTGATCGATGCGATGGGACAATCGGGCATTGTTGTCCTCTACAGCGGGGTTGCGGTCGCAATCGGCATGACATCGCTTGTGATCACTCCCATGATGGAAATGCGCTCGATCGGTCTTGGGGGCTTGGCCGCTGTCCTGATCAGTGTTGCCGTCGCACTGACCATGCTGCCAGCCATGTTGTCGCTTATCGGAGCAAAAGCTCTCGATTGGCCCAATCTGGCGAAGTCTGGTCGCGGCTATGCTGCAACTTCAAAACATTGGTGCAAATGGGGCCGGATAGTCGTGACCTATCCTTGGATCGCAATTGCGAGCAGCTTTGCTCTTATCTTGTTGATGGCGTTACCCTCGATTTTCACACAGTCAGGATTTCCGGACGACGAGTTTTTCCCCTCTGAGCTTGAATCAATACGGGGCGCCAACATGCTCGGGGACATGGAGATCAAGGGCTTTAGCGCGCCTGTATTCGTGGTGATTTCACGCGAAGATGACAGCAAAGTCATCACATCACAAAGTGCCCCGAAATTGCGCGATTTGAAGGCTGCGATCGAGGGCGATCCGCGCGTTGCAGAAGTATCTACACCGCGGTTGTCGACCCGTCCTTCTCTCATGCCGATCCCGGTTTCCCGCGTCCAAAACCTTGTTAGCGAAAGCGGAAACAAAATCCTGTTTCGCGTGACACCTCAATCTGACACCAGTCTTTTTGCGCTTCGCGGTCTCGCGCGCGACATACCCACTTGGATCGAGCTTGAGGGGGTCACGATCGAGACAGGGGGGCAAGCCCAGTTCCTGAATGACTTCGACGATGGCGTGACCGCGAGCTACTTGCCGGTCATCTTGGTGGTGCTAGTTGCAACGGGTCTTGCGCTCGTCTTGATGCTCGGTGCGCCACTGGCTTCTATTAAGGCGCTCATTCTCAACCTTCTGTCAGTCGCAGCAGGCTATGGGATGGTCGTTTTCGTCTTCCAGCTGGGTTACGGCGCTACGCTTTTTGGAGTGCCGGGCCCCACCGGACTGATCCCAAGCTCTGTACCGGTAGTCATCTTCGCCGTTCTTTTTGGCCTTAGTATGGACTACGAAATTTTTCTCATAAGCCGGATGAAGGAGATATATCTCAGCTCCGGAGACAATGAGGGGAGCATTGTCGAAGCGCTGGGCGACACCGGATCGGTCATCAGCAGTGCTGCGCTCATCATGGCTTTGGTTTTTGGCGCATTTGCCTTCTCTCAGATTGTAATCGTGCAGATGGTCGGCTTGGGTCTTGCAACTGCTATTCTGGTTGATGCGCTCTTGATCCGAGCGGTGCTTGGCCCGGCACTAATGATGGTTGCAGGTAAGTGGAACTGGTGGCCACTGATCCCAGAACGGACAAGCGCAATCCACTAGCGCAAAAACGAGCATTTGCAGGAGATTGGTGGATGGTGATGGCCCGATATCGCGTATCGGCCTCCCGTCTTGTGCTTTGTCATGCACATTCTGACAAATTCTCTGCGATCTCTTTGACGGCGCCTTGTTCATCTAATTTCGCAAGATTTCTATCGTCTTTGAGCGTGTTCCAGATTAACATTGATTGCCGGAACAGGGCGCATGATTTTTCCTTCTTGCCCAATACTTTCATCGCAGTGCCATAGGTGAAAAGACTGTTTGCGTAGTCCCTCAAGAACCCGGGATTGTCGGGTTCCCTTTCATGCGCCTCCCTTTTTTGATCGAGAACCTCTTGACCCAACGAGATGGCTTCGGACGCTTGCCCTAAATGGGCAAGGGTCATGACCATTTCCCCTTGGACGATTTCAAGTATGCGCATGCTGTTGCGATCTTCAGCGTCGTCCTGAAGCAGCTGATTAAGAATTCTTTCGGCGCGACGCATGTCGCGCAAGGTTTCGACATCGTTCTCAAATCCCATGTATATTTGGGCGCGTGCGTAAAATGCGGCAGCCAAGCTTCGGCGAATTTCATAATTCTCGGGAGCAGTATGCAAGATATCTTCGTAAATCGTGATACCTTTATTCATTATCGGGACTGCTGTTTGATACTCAGGAGATTCAGTCGGGAACTCCCAACTAATAAGAGCTGCAAGTTCTACATTTATCGTGGCATTTAGGCGCTGCGCAGCTTGATCATCTGGCGTCTGGGTAACTAATGCGTCAATCTGATCGCTCAAATTAACCAACGCGGCATATCCTTCAGCACCTCGATCGAGCCACAGGAGCGGTTTGGCCGCTTGCAAGCTGGCGGCAATTTGGCGAATGTAATCTTGCTGATCGCCCCGCCGCTTTTGAATTAATCGACCATAAAGGCTTTCCGCTTGCTCGGCATATCTTATCGTAGCTTCGTGATCGTCCTCGGCAATGAATGCAAAAATTGAGAGTGCATAAGCCGTTTCCGCAAGAGCCCGGGTAACCTGAGCATTCTCGGGATAGCGTTCGTTCAAGTCCGACAACCGATTGTAGGCTTCTCGCAGCAGGACACCCGCCTCAACGCGCCGACCGAGGTTCGCGCCTTCTGGATTGCCCATCACATCCGACAGCCTCTTGTAACTTTGGGCGATTTCAACTTGCAACGAGATGCTTGCTCTTGGATCGTCTGCTAGTGCATCAAGGAACGTCCTGGATCTGTCCGCGATCTGAGAACGGACATTTGTCGTCCCCGGAATTTCGGCAAGTTGATCGTAAAGATCAAAGAGCTGAAAATTGGCCAGTTCGCGCACTTCGGAGAAGCGTCGGTCTGCATCGGCCAAGGCCGTCTCTGCCCTCTGATATTGGATCAGCGTAATCACAAACGCTGCGAAAAGTCCCAATGCCGCAGCAAACGCCGTCGCACTGCCCACCTTATTGCGCGACGCGAATTTGCGGATCCGGTACCAAGATGAATGCGGCACTGCCCGAACAGGGTACCCATGGGCCAGATTTTCGACATCATTTCGCAGTTCATCGACCGTGGCGTATCTGGCCTCGGGTTTGTCACTGGTGGCTTTAGCTATGATGGCTTTGGCATCGCTGTTGTCAGGACACCGAACAAGCAACGCTTCGAGCAGTTTGCCTAGCGAATATACATCGGACAAAGTGTTTGCCGCAGCGCCCTTTGAACGCTCCGGTGCGGCGAAGCCCGGCGTGAAACTCAGACTCGCCAGCGAATTCGTGCCAATCGACGAAATTTCATCAGTGTCGAAAACCTTCGCGATTCCGAAGTCGATTAGCTTCACCTGACCAGTCTTTTCGACCAGCACATTTGACGGAGTGATATCGCGATGGATGATTAGGTTCTGGTGGGCGTGGGCGACCGCTTCGCAGGTGTAGCCGAACAGGTTTAAACGTTTTTCGAAGGGCAAACTTTGCTCGTCTGCCCATTTCGTAATGGGCAAACCATCAATGTATTCCATGACGATGTAAGGGGCGCCATCATCGAGCGTTCCGCCATCGAAAAGACGCGCAATGTTGGGATGTGATAACTTGGCGAGAGTCTGCCGTTCGTCTAGGAACCGGTCTATCAGCTTGTCTGACATAACGCCGGGCCTGATCACCTTTACCGCAACATCGTGATCGAAATCGCCGCTGGCGCGTTCTCCGCGGTAGACAGTCCCCATGCCGCCATGGCCAACAACGCCTGTCATCCGATATGCTCCGATTCGGTCCGGCATAGCGGTATCATCCAATGTATCGTGAAACGCACCGCCCGTGTTAAACCTGCGTCCTGCCGATTTGTCGTGAGTCAGATAAGAAAGGGCCTTGCTCCTAAGCTCGAGGTCGCTCCCAGCTTGTTCCATGATCCATTCTTCACGATTGTCGGACGGCTGATCGAGCGCAGCTTCGAAAAGAGCCAACGCCTCTCTTTCAAGTTTCTCGCTTTTTCTGGTCATTCCAGCACCCCAATTGCAGTCGTCGATACTACTCCATGTTCTTAGGAGCGCAATTTCGGCCAGAAATGGTCCTTGACCAACCCGAATCTCCAAAAGTCTTGCAAAGTTTCATATTATGAAACAAAAAATCGCGGGGGGTCTTGTGGCCGATATCGACGTTCATACTCAGGAGACATTGCTTGCTGCGTGGCGCGCTGGTGATTCTGGCGCGCGCGACGCATTGTTTGACTTGCTCTATGTCGAACTTCGCAAAATCTCCGCCAATTTGCTTCGTTCAGAGGGCGATATCTCGCTGACGG
The DNA here is from genome assembly GCF_000715015.1 of Erythrobacter longus. Taxonomy (GTDB): domain Bacteria; phylum Pseudomonadota; class Alphaproteobacteria; order Sphingomonadales; family Sphingomonadaceae; genus Erythrobacter; species Erythrobacter longus. The sequence goes on along the minus strand of NZ_JMIW01000001.1, from coordinate 1,134,364 downwards.
CGGGAGATTTGGTCAATGAAGCGGTGATGCGCGTAATCGGGACGCAAAAGCTCTCTTTGAATGACAAGGCGCATTTTCTCTCGCTGGCAGCTCTGACCATGCGACGGGTGTTGACCGACCGCGCGCGAAAAAACAACGCAGCCAAGCGGCACCACTATGCTGTTACTCTTGCCACAGAGATGGTCGATGTTCCCGATCAGGTCGATAGCTGGCAATTGGACGATGCGTTGCAAAGGCTTGCCGCTATTGATGCTGACCGCGCGAAAATTGTCGAGATGCGTTATTATGGCGGCATGACGATTGAGCAGATTGCCGCAGCTACCGGCCAGTCAGAATCCACTGTCAAGCGCGGTTGGCGCGTATCGCGTGCGTGGTTGCTTGAAGCATTAGGCTAGCCCGGCATTTTCCCAAGCTCCTACAACCAATAGAGTCTGGGGTCAGGACCCATTAACCGCGCGATTGAGGCGTTGGAATGACGAACGGATCGGGCGAAGAACGCATCCGATCCCGGTTTCTGATCCCTTTATCTGTGTTCCCTGAAGACATGGTCAAAACAAGAAAATTGCGCCCCCTGACCCGGTTTGTCTGAAAGTTGCGCTTCAACAAACAAGGTCCATTCAAAAAGGGGAAATCCGAATGTCGAAATCAGCCATCAATAAACGGTCCAAGCATGGCGGCTTGGCATCGACAAAGTACAAGCTTTCGATCTCGTCGCTCGCGTTGATGGCCATGTGGAGCACACCTGCATTTGCGCAACAAACGGTGCCCGGTGTTGATCCAGAATGCCCGATCGTCAACGGTGAGGCGATCTGTGAGGGCGATCTGGCTGGTGGCGTTAACTCTCAGCCTGGCGACCCAGAATTTGATCGTTTAATCGTACAAAACGCAGATGCTCCCATCGCCCCTCCCGGAATTTTCGGGATCGGAGTTTCGCGAAATACAGGAGATATTGACGTTGAGGTGGCGGCAGGCGTCACAATAAACACATTCGACGATGTCGCCATTCCGTCGCCCGCTCAAGGCATCATTCTGTTCACCGGAACCGGCAATGTCACTTTGGTAACCGGCGCGACTGTAACCACCGACGGCATGGGGGAAGCCGCCGCTGCGGTAGAGCTCGACGTTGTATCTGGCGACGGTAATTTGAGTTTGACCAATACCGGTGACGTATCCGTCACGACGTCCAGCCAGTTTTCAAACGCTCTGTTGGTGCGCCAGTTCGCGGGCTCAGGTGATATCACCATAGAAAACAGCGGCGCGTTGTCGGCAACCTCTACGAGCAGTGGAGAGCGGGACTTTCCCGTTGCTGGCATCTTGGCTCAGTCGTCGCAGGGCGGCGGAGCCATATCGGTCACCAATTCCGGTGCGATTACGGTGACTACCAATACAGGTAACTTCGACACCGATTTCGCAGGCATTGCAGGCGGTATCGTCACGAACGCTTTTGGCGAGGTTTCGGATACGGACATCAATAACAGCGGTGATATTGCGCTTGTTGGGCCCGAGGTTTTTGGCATTGTTGCCGCAACGTTCAACAACGCCGCGGCCGGGATTTCGACAATTGACATCGTCAACAGCGGAGCGATTTCCGGGACGGAAATCGGCGGGCGCGGCATCAATGCGCAAGGTTTTGCCAACGGGGTCGATATCAATGTCGAAAACAGCGGCGACATCTCTCTTGGCGGCGACTTCAACCTCGGGATTTTCGTAACCGGTACCGCGCTTGATGCAACCGATCCGCAAACGACCGAATTCAATCTGAGCGTCACCAACACCGGTGCCATCAATCTGACCGGGTTCAATCAGAATGCGATCTTTGTCGCGAATGAGGGGGCAACCGGGGATGTCACGGTTAATAACAGCGGAGATATTACCGCGAGTGGAGACGTTTTGCGCGGTATTGGCCTTTCCAGCAATATCGGTGTGCCAGGCGGCGAGTATCTGTTCACGCTTGTCAATGAAGGCGACATCACGCTGGACGGTGCGCAAGCCCAAGGCATTACCGTTTTTTCTACGGCGGATGACAGCGCCGGAGCGATTATCACCAACAGCGGCAATCTCGATTTGTCCAACACCACAAATGCAGGGTCGGCAGGGCTTCGCGTTACCTTCGATTTCGTTGACGCCAATGCAAATGGCGCGACTGGAGGCAGCAGCGTAGCTATTGTCAACAGCGGGAATATCACGATGGGTACGGGATCCGCGATCACCGTCGCCGCCAATCCAAACAGCGCCAATCCTGTCAGTATTGAGAACACCGGGGCATTGATCACTACCGGCGCAAACTCCCATGGAATTAATGTAACTGGCGCCACCACGGGTAATCTTGAGCTTGATGCGGATATCACGACGGCTGGCGCGGGATCCAATGCGGTGCGCTTCATCGCAGGGCCAGGCCAATCAGCCACCAGCTTTTTCGGAGTTACAGGGGCGACTTTTGCGACCAGCGGGGCAGACTCCGATGCGATCCTGCTCGATCTCGGCCCGGCAGCAGTCACCATTGATATTGAAAACAGCACTATCACGACCGCCGGGGATAATTCCGATGTCCTGTTCCTTGGCTCATTGAGCGGGACCAATAACCCCACCGTCACTGACACTCAGGCAATTGTCCGTAACTCCGCATTGTCCACTGCGGGTGCAGACAGCCACATCATCAATATCGATTTTATCGACGATACATCCATCGCTAATGTCTTTATCGGCCAGAGCACACTTTCGACGGCGGGCGCTGGATCAACTGCGATCATCCTCGACAGCCTGACATCAACAGATGTCGGGACAAACTCGGGTACGCTCGTGATTGAAGATACTTCGATCAGTTCCACCGGAGAAAATGCGGGCGGAATCCAGCTGGGTAATATCGGACCCAGCAGCGTGCTCACGATCGAGCTGAACGACGTCGATATTATTACGCAGGGCAGCAACGGATTCGGCCTGTCGATTGGAAATATGGGCAACGGCAGTGCCCGCGATATCGATTTGACCGAGTCCCGGATCGTAACAGCCGGTGCGAACAGCGACGGCATTTCTGTCGGCACTCTGGGATCCAATACGGCTCAATCGATTGGCCTGTTCTCGGCGGAAGTCACCGTGGACGGGATTGGATCGTCAGCAATTGAAGTCGGCACGGTTGGCGGGAATTCCGTCCATCAGGTCTTTCTAAGTGGCTCGACTCTTACCACGCGCGGGGCGAGCGATGCGACAGCTGTCAGGATTGGCGGTGCAACCGGGCTTGGGGGGCGCGGTTTGGTTGTCCTCGATGACAGCCGTATCGCAGCCAGCGGCGCGGCGTCGCACGGGCTGGAAATCGAAAACGTAACAGCAGGCACTGATTCCATGCTCGTCAGCCTGAGGAACAATGCGCAGATCGAGGCAAGCGGTGCGGGATCGAACGGACTTTTGATCGGCTCGCTGGGTGAAACAGCCGATGGCGTAAGCGCGGCTCAGGTTGCGATTGATCTTCGTGCAGGCACGCGGATCGCGACGGGAGACGGCGCTGCGATTGCAGAGCGGGCGGGGTCAACCATCGAGACCACGCTGACAATCGCAGGGACTTTGACTTCGACAAGTGGTTTGGCAGCCGACTTGCAGGGGGGCGACGACACGGTAATTTTCACCAGCACATCAGATGTTTCTGGAATCATTGATCTGGGTTCCGGCAATGACACCATTTTGTTGAACGCGCTCTCCAGCAGCATTCAGGCCGACGGCGGTGATGATGTTGACAGTGCGGTGTTCGAAACCGCAGCGGGCTCTTCCGAGATGCTCAACCTGAATGATTTTGCGTTCACCAATGTCGAAACTTTTGAACAACGTGGCACGGGCATTTTGACAATTGGCGCCGATGGGTCAGTTTTCAGCGATTACAGGGTAGTGAATGGCCAAACCTTTGCGAATGCGAATTTGGCGAACGTCGATTTCCTAGTCGAGGCTAGTGCGCGATTGGGGGGCAATGGAACAATCGGCAATTTGTCGGTTCTTGGCGGCACTCTTGCGCCCGGTAACAGCATTGGTTCACTTACCACTGGCAATCTGCTTCTCGACGCTGCTTCCACGTTTGAAGTCGAAGTGAATGAAAACGGCACAAATGACACACTTCGAGTGGTGGGAACGGTTAATCTCCAAAACGGAACTCTGTCTGTCCTCGACATGGCAGGTGGAAATTTCGCAGGGAACGATCCGTTCAATTTCATCATTATTGATAACGATTTGTCAGACGCAGTGAACGGCACTTTTGGCACGATTACCAATGAACTCGCGTTCCTTACGCCGACGATTTCTTATGTTGCAGGGGACGGAAACGATGTGCAACTTACTTTGACAGCAAACAACGTAGATCCGGGGCCTGAACCCGATCCTGAGCCGATGCCGCTGTTCCCGACAGCCGCAAATACTTTCAACCAAGCGCAAGCGGCGATGGCGCTTGATGATCTTGATCAGACTGTCGGTAGCGATTCAGCTGCTGCATATATGGCCATCTTGTTCACTACCGGGGATCAGGCCAGACGTGCATTCGATACAAGTTCCGGCGAGATATACTCCTCGGTCATGGCCAGTGCTGCGTCTGCTGGATTGGAGCGTTCGCAGCGCTTGCTTGCCAGATCGCATGAAGGTTTTGGCGAAGGCTGGGGCATTTGGGGCAACCTTGGCTTCAATTCCGGGGAGATTGATGCTGATGACAACGCCGCCACCGCCGATCGGAGCACCTTTGGTGGGGATCTGGGCATTGATTATCGCGGGGCTGAAAATGAATGGGCAGCTGGGCTCTCGCTTGGCTGGCGTGATGGCGATCTGGACGTTGATGATCGTGGGTCTGAGGCGAATTATGATGGTTGGAGTTTGGGGGCTTATGCGCGCTATGGCGACAATAATGCCGGTGTTAGCGTGTCGCTAGCAGCCGATTATTCCAGCCTTGATGCCAGCGTTTCACGAACCATCAGCATACCGACCCAGAACCGGTCCGCTACGAGCTCGGTCGACGTGGACAGTTTCGCGTTCTCCGCTGAAGGACGCTTTGGCTTTGCCGTGGGCGATGGAGGACTGGCAGTCGGCCCGTTGGCATCGGTCCACCTTGGGAACTCCGATCTTGGACGCGTGCAAGAAACTGGGGCCGGTGCCTTGAACCTCTCGGGCACGGGCGATGATTATTCCATCTCTCGCTTTGGCGGCGGGCTCTTCGCAAACTGGACGCAAGAAAACCGCTATTTCGACATTGCTGTGCAATATGTTGACGGAACAAGTGAATTTGCAGCTTCCCGGTTCACCCTGGAAGGAGCGCCCGGCACTTCGTTTCAGGTCCGCTCGCCGCTGACCGATGGACAATCGGTTCTACTTACAGTGGCTGGTGGCTTCGAACTCGGCGATGGTTGGTCCCTTGGGGCTGAGGCACGAGGAAACGTCGACACGCAGGACAGCTTCGTGACCGGTTCTGTCTCACTTGGCTGGAGGTTCTGATCAGGCGCATTGCCTGCTCCAGGCGCCCCCTCTTCAACGCTTGATGATGAAATGAGTTGGAGGCTCTTTTGTGGGCGACTAAGCGCACTCTCGATAAAAAGCCCAGCAATTGGGATGAGTTCAAGCAAGTTTCGGTCGTCCGTCCATCGCGGACGACCGTTGTTGTCCATCAGGTGAGAAATGACTTCACAGCGCATATACTGCCTTTAAAAGTCTGTTCAGCAGTTTATGCCATTCGCGCCATGTGAACGGCAAATCCTTCTTGACCCCAACACTTATTGCTCTTGGCGAAAGGCACTTCACCGCGATTGCGGTCCTCGCGTTCGCTGCGTTCATTGTGACCCTTGTTTTTGGGCTCTCATGGTTTGCTATAGACGGTTTGAGCGCAGCGCTGATAGTTCCTGCGTGCATCTTGTCCGGGTTCTTTGTTGGACGCTGGCAAATTTTCGCTGTCGCAACACCCGAGGGGCGAACAGGTCTTGCCGCTGGACAAAGCGACAGCAGCAAAAGCAGTAAGGTTGCGCTAAGCGGGGCAGATGATCTCCATTTGAGCAACGATGTCGAACGTCTTCGTCTGCTGGCAAAACAAGACTCGCTAACGGGCCTAAACAACCGCTCCCATTTTAAGCAGGTGGTTGCCAAATGCATGCAATCAGCTGAGCCAGGGTCCCCGCACTGCCTGCTGTTTATCGACATGGACGGGTTTAAGCAGATCAACGATGCTTTGGGCCACAGTCAGGGCGACAAATTGCTGGTGGCTTGCGCAGACCGGCTCAGGCTGGCGGCGAAGCTCGATTTCCCGGAAGAGAACGGCCAAGAAACAGCGCGGGTCGAAATTGCTCGATTTGGCGGCGATGAGTTCGTTCTGTTCGTCGGCAACGCCGGGTCGGGTAACACGGCACAGCGCCTTGCTAAACGCATCTTGCGCGTTCTGTCAGACCCCTTTCACCTCGGCGTTCAATCCGTGCAGGTGGGGGCTAGCATAGGTGTTGCGTTCGCCCCGGACCATGGCGAAGACTATGATGAGCTTCTGCGCAAGGCTGATGCGGCAATGTATCAGGCCAAGCGTCTCGGTCGAAATCGCTGCGAATTTTATAGCGTAGCGCTGCTCGAAAACGCTCGGCAAGCTGAGCGAGAAGAAAACGAGGTGCGTGAGGCTTTCGCACGGGGGGAACTGGAACTTCACTTCCAGCCTTTGTTCGACGCGCGGACCATGGAGGTCTGCTCTGCTGAGGCCTTGTTAAGATGGCGGCACCCGCGCCGCGGTCTTCTTTTGCCCGGTGACTTTTTCGCAGCCATCGACCGATCCAACATGAGCGCGCAGATCGGTGAGTGGGTCATCAATGAAGCCACCCGCCGTATCGCCGAGCTTGAACGAGCGGGCACACCGTTGATGATTGCGGCGAACGTATCGCCAACACACCTTGAGAACCTCGAGTTTCCCTCTCTCGTACGGTCCTGCATCAACAGGTGGCAATGCTCCGCCAAGTTACTGCAGTTGGAGATCACCGAAGATGCGGCGATGCGCGACCCGGACATGACAGCGCGCAGCCTGGGCAGATTGAACGATGTCGGTGTCAGCGTTGCGATCGATGACTTTGGGACCGGCTATTCCAATCTTGCCAATCTCATAATGCTGCCGATTTCACGGCTCAAGATCGATCGATCCTTGCTGCAAAGCATTGAGGACAAGCCTGAAGCTTACGTGCTTGTTCAGACGATAATCAACCTCTCGAACAGTCTGGGTTTCCATTCGGTCGCAGAGGGTGTGGAAAGCGAAGATCAACAGCGCATCTTACAGTCGATGGGCTGTGACGTTTTGCAGGGGTTCCTGTTCTCCCGAGCAATCTCTTTCGAGAAACTTAAGCTTCTTTGCCGAAATACTGCGCAGCGCAGTGGGCAAAGCCCCGCAATGAATGTGGACCATAAAGGCGAAGATTCCTCCGCCGCAGCCTAATTCAGATTCAAGGATTTCTTCAAAATGCTGTCGAAGCACAAGTCGCTGTGGGCATTAGGTGCCGCCCTCTGGGTGCTCTCAGCGCCCGCACAAGCTCAGGCCCAGGAGCTGGATCAGATTACCCAAGAAGGCGGATCCAACGATCCACTGCTGGACATCGCACTCGAAGACCTGTTGGTGCTGGAGTCGACATCTGTCGCGAAAAAACGACAGAATGTTCGCGATTCAGCAGCGGCTGTTTACGTGATTTCCCAAGAAGAGATCCGCAACACTCCCGGCGGCACCATACCCGATCTCTTGCGGAGGGTTCCGGGCCTCGAGGTCGGCGAGATCGCTAACGGTGCGACCGCTGTGTCAATCCGCGGCTTTAACGGTCGCAATTCCAATTCCCTTCTGGTGATGGTCGATGGGCGCACGATCTATGTCTCCACGCTATCTGGCGTTTTTTGGGACCAACTCAACTTGCCATTGCAAGACATCGAGCGGATCGAAGTGGTCCGCGGCCCAGGAGCTACGCTTTGGGGCGCAAATGCGGTCAATGGTGTCATCAACATCATCACCAAACATAGCGGCGAAACGCTAGGTGCCCGGGCGCACGCAAGGCTTGGCAATCGTAATCAGGAAGCGGCTCTGTCATACGGAGCACGTCTGGGCGATAATGCCACGCTTCGCGCTCACGGCTCATACGGCCGTGACGAGGGGCTGCAGTCGATCGATGGAGAAGACCTTGGCACCGCCACTAACAGTGGCGAACTTGGCCTGCGTCTGGACTGGGAGCCGACTGAACGCGATACCTACACGCTCCAAGCGGATTTAAGTGCTGGATCAGGAGACAGCACGACGATCAGAATTGATCCCTTTCTAGTTGATCCGACCCCAATAGAGGTGGTGACCCAAACGAAATACACCGCCGCCAACGTTCTGGCGCGTTGGCGGCGGCAGCAATCGGATGATTTGAACTGGTCGGTTCAGGCCTACTATTCACATATTCACCGTGAAGAATTGGGGTTCTTCGATCTTCAATGGTCGATAGCCGACGTTGATTTCGGTGCGAATTGGCGACCGAACGAAACCCATGACATCAATTTCGGGATCAATGGTCGCGCCATATGGGACGATTTTTCGACTATCGAGCCCAACATAACTTTTCAGCGAGAGGAGAACACCGACCTTTGGATTAGTGGCTATATTCAGGATGATATCTCGCTCATCCAGGACACATTGCGACTGACAATCGGAGCCAAACTCGAGCGCAACAACTTCACCGGTTTCGAATTTCAGCCAGGTGTGCGCATCTTCTATCGCCCTGATGAAAACATCGGGGTTTGGGCAGCCGCCACACGCGCCGTTCGAACGCCTTCACGATTTGAACGGGATGCCGATTTGCAGTTTGTGGCCGCTCCGGCTTTCTCGAGAACCAATCCATCCCCGTTAACTCTTTTCCCGACCTTGTTGGGCTCACAAGATCTTGAAAGCGAGAACGTCACCGCTTTTGAGGGCGGGTTCAGAGCGGACCTTGCGCCAAAGTGGAACTTTGATGTTGCCGCATATTACAATCTGTATGAAAACCTCAACCAACCAACAGCCATCAGCGCCAATCCGGTATTCATCCCCGGTGTCCCGTTTCCCGTCAGCATTGACGCAGACGTTCAATTTCAATCGCGGGGCGTCACCGACACTTGGGGGGTGGAAGCGGTTTTGAAAGGTGAGATCGCGTCGTGGTGGCAAACGCAGCTTTCTTACTCTCATTTCAACTTCAAAAAGGGCATCGATCCGACAACCGGCACGCCGTTCACTGGGTTCCTGGCACTTAAAGGTTCGCCCAAACACCAAGCCGCGTTCACCAATAACTTCCAGATCGGGTCGTCTCTCGCGCTCAATACGCAGTTGAGATACGTGGATTCGCTGCTTGGTGGGCAGGTTCCATCCTATTTCGCAGGTGATGTACAGCTCCGCTACGAGGCGCCCAACGGGCTGGATGTCTCACTAATCGGAGAGAACCTTTTCGAGGATAGGCGACTGGAATTCCTGCAGGATTCCTACCCTGCACCCGCTTCCTTCAACCCGCGCAGCGTTTCGCTCGAACTGCGCTACCGGTTTTGAGGAGGAGCTAGATATGTTTACTATTTCACGCTTCTCCAAAGTCTTGGGTAAAGCCGTTCTAACGCTTGCCACGGGTGCGCTGGTCGTCGCACCGCTCGCTGCCCAAAGCAGCGATCCAGAGCGCCTGAAAGCCGCCATTGTCTTCAACGTCCTAAGGTTCGTTGATCTGCCAGATAGCGGGCGCGGACCGATGGTTTTTTGCGTATCCGCAAACGATCCAGCGGCGCGCAGCTTTCAAGCATTTTCAGGGCGAGCCGTTGGTTCACGAACGGTCTCTGTACGCACGGTTCGCAATACGGCCTTTAACGGTTGCGATGTGGTCTATCTTGGCTCAGCCAGTTCGCGGGCAGTGGCTAACGCCTCCGCATCAGGCAGACTGGTAATGGGGGATGGCCGAAGCTTTATTGACCGGGGCGGGAGCGTCGGTCTTGTTCGCATGGGAAGTCAGATCCGTTTCGAGATCAATCTCGATGCCGCTGCCAAATCGAATGTCCGGATCAGCTCCAAGCTTATTCGCCTCGCGGCGAGGGTGGAACGGTGACAGGAGAAAAAACCTCTGACGTCTTCGCCAAGATGCGGTTCAAAACGAAGCTGACAGTTTCGAGCGCGATGCTTGTGTCTGTTGCGCTGCTGCTCGCTTGTGTTGGCCTTTTGGGCCTGCAATTTTTCACTGAACAACGGCTTTCACAACAACGTCATGACCAGATCATGCAGGTCATTGCGGCAAACACTGGCCCTGCTTTGATGTTCGCCGATGCGGAAGCAGCACGCGAAAACTTGATCTCCATTAACGGGATCGACGATGTTAACAGGGTGTCGGTTCGTGATGCGAATGGAACGCTGTTTGTCCGGCACGAGAACGCCTCTGCCGAATTTGACGCTGCCGGGTCGACACTGCAAATCATCGAGCGTCCCATTGTTCTGGACGGAGAATTGCTCGGAACCCTTGAGATGCAGGTTCGCCCCAGAACCTTTGCCAACATTTTGAGCGAGACCTGGCTCGCGATGACCGTTTTGTTTTCATTGTGCCTTGCGCTTTCAATGGGTTTTGCAAGGGGCCTGAATCGAATGGCATTCCGCCCGATCAGCCGTTTGAACAATGCGATGCACAAGATCACAGTGTCCAGCGATTACAGCATGCGGCTGGCAGAAGAGCCGGATCCTGATTTCACCGCTATTTCGAACAATTTCAATGCGATGGTTGCAGCGGTCGAGCATCGCGACGTAGTGCTTACCGAAAATGCCCAAGAGCTGCGCAAAGCGCGCGATGATGCCGAAAACGCCAACGTCGCCAAATCGCAATTTCTCGCCAACATGAGCCATGAGCTGCGTACCCCGCTCAACGCCATTCTTGGTTACACCGATGTCCTGAGCGAAGAATTGAAGGATACTGCGAATGCCCGCTCGCTTGAGGACATCCAGTGGATATACAGTTCCGCCCAGCAATTGCTTGCACTGATCAATTCGATCCTCGATCTATCGAAGATCGAAGCTGGAAGGATGGACATCGAGATTCACGAGTTCGATGTTTCCAAGACAGTCCGCGAAGTCGAGAAGATGCTCGCACCGACCGCTGCTCAGAGAAACAATCGGATCCATGTTCAGGTTTCGGATGAAATCGGAGTTGCACATTCGGACTCGGTCAAGCTTCGGCAGGCCTTGCTGAACCTGGGTTCCAACGCTTGCAAGTTCACCGACGGTGGCCAGATATTCATGCTTGCCCGGCGTGATGGCGATGATCTGGTCTTTGCAATCTCGGACACCGGGATCGGCATGAACGAAGAGCAGGTGACCAAGCTCTTCCAACCCTTCAATCAGGCCGATTCTACGACGACACGCCGGTTTGGAGGTACGGGCCTTGGCCTTGCGATCACTCACAGGTTTGCAGCGATGCTGGGTGGAGGGGTTCAGGTGGAATCCAAGCCCGGTGCCGGTTCGACATTCACGCTCCGTATCAAGGCCGATCTCAGCGCAGGAAACGCAGAAGGCAGCGACACCGTCTTGATTGATGCACCAGATGACTATGTTTCAGCGCCTCAGGAAGTCGATCAGTCAAAGCCCTTGGCGGTCATTATCGATGATGAACCCAGCGCAGCCCAACTGCTGCTGCGTATGGCGACGCAGGCAGGATACGCGACGCTCCTTGCCAGCAATGGCCAAGAGGGTCTCGATCTTGTGCGGCAACATCGTCCAACGATAATCTTGCTCGATATCGCGATGCCCAAGGTCGATGGTTGGGGGGTTCTGGATGCCTTGCGAAAGGATGAGGAGCTTGCCTCTACGCCCGTTGTGGTCGTGTCCGTCAGCGATGATCGAAACAAGACGATAGAGGCAGGAGCAAGCGACCATTTGATCAAGCCGATCAGTCGCAGCGAAATTAGCGATGTGCTCTCCCAATACTCCAAACCGCGCACTGGCAAAGTACTGGTGGTGGACGATGATGAAGCTACCGCCAAGTTATACAGTCGTGGGGTTGAACAGGTCGGATACACGGCTTCGATTGCCCATGATGGTAAGGCGGCGCAGGCACTTCTTAGCCAAGCGGATTACGACTTCGTCGTCACCGATCTTCGAATGCCAGAGATCGATGGGCACGAACTCATAGACTGGATCGCCAAATTGCCGGCCGAGACAAAACCATTTGTTATCGTAGTAACCGGTAAAGCGATGAATAACGCAGATACCAACGAACTTGAGAAGAAAGTCGCGAGCGTTATTGCCAAAAACGGCCTCAGTCCTCGCATGCTTGCAGAGGCTTTGTCTTATGCCGAGACCGAAAGATTGAACGGAGGAGCCGCATGATGGAAAGTTTCGATATCAGGCCAGACACTGAGACCAAAACCGTGCTTGTTGTCGATGATATGGCGGCAAACCGAGCCGTACTTTGTCGCCAGCTTGAAATGCACAAATACGCAGTCATCAGCGTGGATAGCGGTGAAGCAGCCCTCGAACTGCTCTCGCGCTCGCGGCCAGATATCATTTTGCTCGATTACATGATGCCGGAGATGAACGGCATCGAAGTCTTGCACGAATTGCGCGCCAATCCGCACACGTCCGATCTCCCGGTAATCATGGTCACAGCGCGCGCAGAGAGTGAGGCGACCGCCGAAGCTCTCAGTGCGGGCGCGGATGATTACGTGACCAAACCGATAGATTTCGTAGTCCTGCGTGCACGTATAGAAAGCCATCTTGCAAAGACCGGTGATACGAGCGAACTGCGTCGCTGCAACGCGGTCCTTGATGAACGCATGACAATGCGCAGCCTTGTGCTGGCCGACATGGAAACTGAGCTTCGCGAGGAAATCGATCTGCGCAAAGAGCTGGAAGCCAAGTTGGCTATGAAACCCGCGCAAGGCACTGCCGCTCCTGGCGCGCAAACGGGTGTGATCGATCAATTGCGAGAGATAAAGGCCAAGTTCGAGATTGTCTTTGAAAGCGTGGTAAGCGGACAAACACCAAACCTTGCGCAAATGTATGAGCTAAACGAGCTCGTCACCAAGCTTGTCGATAGCAATTCCGAGGGCGAGGAATAAACACCCGGTACAATACATGAGTTTTTTGGGGCGTAGCCAAGTGTCGGATTCTCGTAGCGCTAATCGCGCTGCCTCTGGGTAATCCTGCTAATCCAATAGGACAAAGTGGCAAGGCTGCAGATAGCGAGCCCAAGACAATCATTGTTCCACACGAACGCTGCGTTCTTTCGGACACTGACGATGTTGCTGGGTCGAATTTTCTTGGTGCACCGCTTGCTTTGGTAGCGCCTACTTCGATCAAGCTTTCGCTTAGGTCTGGGACACAAATTCACGCGGCAACCGGACGAAAGGCATCGGAGCGTGAATTCACCATCTCGCGCCTCGGCTGAATTACTGCAAAGTAGCTTTCGTCTGATCGTATCGTTCAGGCGGGCTTTTCATATTGAAGCGTATCGTCCACATTGCCGCGTGTGTAAGCGTGATAGCTGCTGCGCGTCTTGGCATAGATGCGCTGAGCGATGGGTTTGCCCCAAGCAGTGTCATTAAGTGCGCTGAATAAGGGGCTGACAAACTTATTACGTCCCACCCTCGCCAAGAAGCGTTCGGCTTGTGGAACGGCGGGATCGAATTCGTTGCGTAGCGCCGCCTCCAGCCAAAGGAACAGCACTTCATTGTTCTCAGTTTGCGAAAGGCCCAAAGCCGTGTCCAGAGCTGACAGCTGCTCGTTGGACAATTCCTGAGGGAGTTCCTCAAGGAACCGTCGCTGCTCTGCCGCTGTCCAACCGCGCCAGGCATCGACATCGGGCAGCGTTGCATCGCTGGCATAAGCAGCGACCGCGCTATCCACTTCGGCAAAGGCAGCATCGTCAGGCTTCCACGCGTTTTCAGGCAGGCCGGTGCCGTAAACCCACTCGTTTAGCATCAACCGTTCTTCCAATTCAGCGTCATCACCGATCAGCTTCTCGCGCAGATCAGCCAGAAACATTTCGGATGTCACTGGCTCGAATGCGTGGCTGTCAAACCACTGGGTCAGCCAGGCATCGAATTTTTCGCGGCCAATGATGTTTTCCACTGTGCGCAGGAACACCGTTCCCTTGTCGTAGATCGCGAAGCCCTTCGTATCGAACGGGCTAATTCCATCGGGAGAGCGCATGGCCGTGGCGGGATTGTCTGCGCCCGCATCTTCGATACCGCTGACCAAACCGGCATAGCTAAGAGCGTATTCTTGCTCGGCGCGCTCTTTGCCATAGACTTCTTCGACGATGCGGTTCTCGAAATAGGAGGTGACACCTTCGTTGAGCCATCCGTCGCGCCAGCTCGAATAGGTGGTCAAGTTACCTGACCAGCTGTGTGCCAATTCATGCGCAACCAGCCCATTGTTGGACCGGTCACCAGCGATAAACGTCGGTGTGAGAAAGGTCATCACCGGGTTTTCCATCCCACCATAAGGGAACGCCGGCGGCAGGACGATCATGTCATATCGGCCCCAGCGATAGTCACCGAACAGCGCGATGCCTGCATCGATCATCTCTTCTGTATCGCCAACTTCTTGCGCGGCTGCTTCGATGACTTCGGGTTCGGCCCAGACACCTGAACGCGGGCCAAGTTCGCGGAACTCGATATTCCCGGCGGCAATGGCAATCAGATACGGCGGAACCGGATTGTTCATCACAAATCGAAAATCGCGGCGATTGCCTTCTTCCTTCGGATCACCCTGAACCACACCGCTCATGACGACATTGAGGGGTTCGGGAGCCGAGATGGTCGCTTCCCACGTCTGACGGATGCCGGGGCTGTCCTGTGTGGGGATCCATGTGCGGTTATTGATCGCCTGTCCCTGACTGAAGATAAACGGATGCTCGCCGCCTGCTGTCTGCTCAGGGCTGAGCCACTGCAAAGCCTCGGCCTCGGGCGCAGAAACATACTCGACAACGATCCGGTGCGTAGGAGCAAGGTCGCCCTCGCCAAGATCGGCTTCGCGTTCCAGTTTCTGAGCCGGAAGCTCAATGGTCAAAGGTTCGCCTTTGCCCTCTACCGTCTCGCCAAGGCCAAATTCCAGAGCGTTACCAGCCTCATCGGTGACCGCAGAGACACGCAAGCCATTGGAATCGAGGATAATGCTATCTGCCTCATCCGCGGCCAGCACATCGAGAGTGGCCGTCCCGCCAATCGTCTTCGCATCGAAGTCCATCGCAAGATCAAGGTCGATATGCGTGACACGCGCCTCTTTGGGCTTTGCAAAGGTCTGATCATCAAACGCTTCTTCACTTGTCAGTATCGGCGCGATTTTGCCCCTTTGAGCCGTGTCCTGCGAGACCACGTCACCACAACCGGCAAGGAGGAATACAAACGGTAGCATAAGAAATGAGACAAAAGCGCGCATCGGGAGGTCCTGACCAAACAGAGTTCTAGGTCGGATTACATGATAAAGCGCAACTTGCCAGCCTTTGATCCAACAAACCATGCCCCACAAATCTTCGACAGACGGGTGAATTAGAGGCCTGTTCCAAGTGTCCACAACTGGCCTCCAAGCAGGCATAGTCAAACTGTGCGGAATCGGCCCGATGTGTGACCAATTCCGCGTGCGCCAAATGAAATTGGACCAGCCTACTGGGCCACATCATGCTTACAATAAGCAGTTGGTCACACATCGCGGCGGCCTGTCATTATTTGACATCAGACTGGAATATGCTGATGCACTTGCGTCGGATTGGTGGGGAGAACAGAATGCGGCGCAATAGCGGCTGGGTAATGAAGACGCTTTTGCTGTTTTTTGCGATAGCAACGCCGGCGCTTGCACAGACATCACCAGAGGTCACCCAATCTGAAGCTGCAGCCCTGAGGGAATGCGGTTCTGACCCGGCCAAAGATCCGATTATCTATGTTGAAGCTGGTCCAAGAAGGTCTTTTCGCGAATGGATCGCGGATGCGGGGCGCGACGGGAAGACGCAAGTGGCGACCTGCCTTGCTGATAAACTGCTTTCGCTGGTTGAAGCCGAAGGCGACGGCCAACTCGCGCGGCTAACTCTACTCTCGCTGATGCATGAAAATCTGCGTGAGGCTGGCAATCTTGAGTATGCGAATCGGTTTCTTGCTGAGTATTTCGAATTTGTCGATACTTCCAATGACTACAATCGACTTTCGGTGGCGCACGCAGAGATTCTGACTGAATTGGGCAAGACTGACGCAGCGCGCGCTCGGCTTGAGCCCTTGATGCAGCTCAGATTTCCCGGTGTATCCGAAAAGCGCCTTTTCTTAGCCTTGGCAAGACTGGCCGCTGCAGAGGGCAATGATGCTGTTGCAGCTCGCGAATATACTCGCGTGTTTGAACTTGAGAAAGAATCGGTAAGTGGTTCGGCTGGCTATTTGCTGATCGGTTGGCTCGATCTCGCTGACACAATCGCGCGCCACGGCGATGAGCAGTACGCGCTATCGGCATATAAATGGATTGCCACGGTATCGTCATTCATGGGCCCTGGCGGGAACGAGAATCGCGAAGATCGCCCAAATTTCGCCGGGCGTTTGGCAATGGATCGCATGGCCAAAATCTACGCCAAGAGGGGTGATCGCGAGCGCGCCAGGTATTTTGCCATACCCGCATTGATCGACGCAGCATACAATCCCAAGGAACCTCGCAAAGTCCAGAAAGCGCGCGAGCTTGCTTATGAGATGGAACAGTTGGGCGCTGATTTGTTCAGCCCCGATGCAATCGAATACAAATGGGCTTGGCAGCTAAGATTGGCTTTCTTTGTCTATGACGGTGGTTTTCAGCCGCCCGCTACTTGGCTTAAATGCGGAGCATATCCGCTTGGGGATCCAGAACCGGAACCCGAAGCGCAGGCGGCATCATCAGGAAGGATAAATCCAACCGTTCCACAACCAGCTTATCAATATTCGGTGCGTGCACCTGCTGCGCCACTGCCGCCACCGTATCAAACGCCTCTGGATGAGCAAATTGATACCAATCGTTTGCCGTTCAACGACGACATCATTCCTCAAAATGACCGTGATGGAAGGCTGCTGCTCCCTTATCGAGAGATTTTGGCCTATTCCAATGTCTGCCTAAGCGAAGGCCTTGAGGCCATTGCCTACACCATCCTCGATGATCACGTTTCAGCGATGAGCCAAGCGGGTTATGGCGGGCTTATGTTCAAAGAGATGGCCGACCTCAGGGCAACTCTTGCCACTCAGTCCGATGACTTCGAATTCGCAGAGCGCGAATATCTAGCAGTGATTGATGACCTTCTCTCTCGACCGGAGGGATTTGAGTTTAAGGATCTGCATAGTCCCTTCTTTTCATTGGTTTCTGTGTACGAGCGTTATGGTCGTTGGGATCGGGCCGAAGCTCTAGCCTTGCGCATGATGAACATACCGATCGGTGGGACCGGCAATACGCAGCGGGTAGGTCTGCGCGGGCTGGAAATGTGGTTTGCACCCAATTTTCACATGCTGTTGATCGATATTTACCTGAAACAGGGAAAAGCCGATCAAGCGCGAGGTATCATCGCAGCCAATTATCCTGACGAACGCCCCATCGACCTTTCCGCGTTGAGCGATGAAGCTTTTGCGCAGCTTGAGGGCTTCGAGACTGAAAAGTCATATAAGACTTGGTTGAGTGGCCAGGCATTCCTCGCCGAGACAGATTATGTTGGAGGCAATCTGGTGGGCGCTATCCGCCGCGCTCAAGCCGCCCTGAACTATTCAGAATTCCAGGGCAATCACATCAGTACGCGGTCAGACCCCCACTTCTATCTTATGCCATGGGAAGAGGAGGCTGATGTACGCGAAACTCTCGGTCGGCTTTATCTTGCCGATCGAAGGTATGACGATGCTGTCGACCTTGCGCGTCAGTCAGCCATTCGTCGCATCTTTCGTCAAATCGAGCGCGAAAATGCGGAGGAAGCCGGCGAGGTTTACCGTTCTCTTGGATATTTCGCTGAAGCGCTAGCAGGAAGCGGGGATTATGGTGCCGCAGGAGTGGTCGTGCGTTTCGCCGATGCAATCTTCGACGTGCGCGATACTCAAAGAGGCGCAGCGCGAAAACGCGGCGAAAGTGAACTTGCTGCCGCCGGCACTGCGTTTCTTCGCATGATCACTCAAACTGTGCCGACACCTGAAAAATATGAAAGCGGCAACTACACTCACAACATGCTGCGCACGATAGACACGAATCCGGGTTTCATGGATCGGTTCGGTCCCGTTTATGCATCCTTTCTTGTCTCAGAAGAAGGGCGAATAACCAATCTTAACCGCCTCAGCAGAGAGACAACGACTTCACTCACCGGAGTTCGCATGCAGTTGGCTGAGAACGGCCAAATTGGTCTTGAGGAGGGCCTGAGCGCTGGAGAAAACTTGCTTTCTCGCCTTGAAGCGCAATGGTCGCTGAGCCAGTCGACTTCGTTCGATACTCAATGGCAATTGCGTAACCTTATCAATGCCCCGCAGCATTATCTGCGACAAGCCAGCTTGCGTTGGAAAGCTGAAGCTGAAGGCGGCGAGAAAGCGGACCGCGAAGAGGTGTTCCGGCTCCTCCAGCGGGGCAGTTACAACGTCGTTGACTTAACGTTGAACAGCGCGATTGCGCACGGCCTGTTCAGGGAGAAAAGCCCAGAGTTGATCGAACTGCTTGATCGACGCAACGAACAGCTGATGACGTACCAATTGGTCATAAGTGCAATGAGTCAAAATGAGTTTGCTGC
The DNA here is from genome assembly GCF_000715015.1 of Erythrobacter longus. GTDB lineage: Bacteria > Pseudomonadota > Alphaproteobacteria > Sphingomonadales > Sphingomonadaceae > Erythrobacter > Erythrobacter longus. Next base: position 1,115,675 of record NZ_JMIW01000001.1, on the reverse strand, counting down.
ATTGGAAGCGCAGGTTTCACTTACTCCTCTCCTCGAAGAACTAGAGGCAATCGATGCGCAGATTGCGAAGGATCATTCGGATTATCTTGAGTTCATGAAAGCTGATCCCATGTCGATTGCAGAGGCTCAGGCGCTCCTGAAACCCAGCGAAGCTTTGCTGATGCTGATCCCGACAAGCGGCGGAACGCATGGCTTTGTCATCACGCCAAACTCGACCACCTGGAAACTGTTGGAAATCGACAAAGATGGAGTGACCCGAGGAGTGCGACGGCTCTTGTGGTTTGCCGGAGGAGAGATTGAGCCAACGGGTGAAGGGTATGATGAATGGATCGAGGGTACAGATGGTGGCCTTTCCGGTTATGATCGTGACGCCGCATTTGCGCTTTATTCAAAATTGATCGCTCCTTTGATGGGTGAGCTGCAAGGAAGTGAGCAGGTCTTTCTTGCGCCATCGGGTGCGCTTGCCACTTTGCCGTTTGGCATGTTGGTAAGAGAGGAACCGCAAGGACGGGATGATAATCCCGATGATTTGCGCGCAACCGCGTGGCTCGCTGAAGCCTTTCCAATGGTGCAGGTGCCTTCATTCAATTCCTTTGCTTCGCTGCGCCGCTATGTGTCGGATGATACGCAAGCTGTTGATGTTTTTCGCGGGTTTGGAGCGCCAATTCTTTCTGATGTTGAAAGCGACCGGAGCGATCGTGGGCGCAAACGTGGGGGCCAGACCTTGTCCGCTAACCTGTTCCAGCGCGAATTCGGTTCGCTGGCTGACGTCGAGGCTCTTCGCGCCATGTCCAGTCTCAAAAACACTGAAACCGAGCTGCGCGAAATGGCACGAGCACTTGGGGCAGATGAAGATCGCACCCTGCTGTTGGCTGGTGATTTGACCGAAGAGACCATTCGAGCAATGGACTTGTCCGACACGCGAATTCTCGCCTTTGCCACCCACGCGCTGGTTGCAGATGACAGCAGCGGATTTACTGAACCCGGCTTGGTGCTAACCCCGCCAGAAACGGCTTCACCTGCCAACGATGGCTACCTTAGTGCCAGCGAAATTGCCGCTCTTGATCTTAACGCTTTGTGGGTCGTTTTGTCCGCTTGCAACACAGCGGCCGGCGACCCTTCCACCGGAGCGCCCGGTCTTTCAGGATTGGTGCGCGCTTTCTTCCATGCTGGCGCACGCAACCTTCTGGCATCACACTGGGTGGTTGATGACGAGATTGCATCAAAGCTTACCGTGCGTATTGTTGAAATTGGCCGCGACAATCCATCGCTAAGTCGAGCAGCAGCCTTTCAGCAAGCGATGCGTGAGATACGGGAGAACCCTAAACACGATGGGGTCAATCGTTTTGGCTTTGAAGAGAGTTGGGCTCATCCAAGTCAATGGGCTCCGTTTAGCCTCATTGGTGCAGGTGGCTAGCTTATCGTGTGGACTTGCTAAAACGCGAACTCTGGCAAGGTCAGGAAGAAGAGGATCAGTAATCGTCATTCTCATCCTCTTCTTCCGGGACTTCCCATTGGATGCTGCGCACAAGCGTGCGCTTCTCATCTCCGCGATAGGAACCGTCGACACGTTTGCCCCCATCAAGAACGATGACGCCTTTGCACGTTTCATCGTCAAGCATAGGGTATCCTGAGCTGGCCAATACCTTACAGGAAATCACGCGTTCATCGACGCCGACAACAATTTCGATTTGGGTTTGTCCCTCCAACCCTTCTTCAAGCGCTTTAGCGGGATAGGTTAGACCAAGGTCGTCGAAAGAGAAGATACCTTCGCTGTCGCCTGCAATCTGCCAAACAACGCTGTTTGTATAGCGCGTTTCCACAGGGTTGCCGTCCTGATCGAGCTCTCGTTCAAACCGGGCGTAACGCACGATAGATTGGCAGGTCCTGCGATCCAGCAAAGAGTAGCCGCTCGATAGAGTAACCCTACAATCGTCCGCACGGCCGCCCACGTTAACTCTGGCCACAAATCCCACCATACCATCTTGTTCTAAGAACAATGACATCGCTGGGTATGATCGGCCAATGCGGCTGGACCACCTCTGCTGGTTACGCGGCGTAGCTTCTATTCTGGGTAGAGGTTTTTCACCTGGTTTCCGAAGAACAATCGAAGTGTCCGCGTTGGAGCTTTGGAGACCTTCAGGACCTGCACCAGATGCTTCGTTTGTTGCATTTGCCAGTGATGTGCTGACGAGCAGCGCAAACCCACTCACTGCCCATAGCTTGGTCATCAATTGTTCCCCCAACCACGGCATTACTGCGTAAATCTAAAGGCTCCATAGGCCACACGCCTTTGCGGAGTAAACAGGCAGGACCTTATGGGCTTGGCATGGCCAAGTCGCTTTTCAACTCGCTCGCGTCAAGCATCCATGGTGACGATGGCATCACCATTTGGAATGCGCTTTTCCTCACCCAAGTGTGAGTGCATCCCTTACGCTGGCCATGTTGCGGCGGCTCACCGGCACTACGCTGCCGTCGGACATCTCCAGATTTCCTGTGCCTGCACTCTCGCGGGTTAACGATTTGACGCAGGACGCGTTGACTATGTGAGAGCGGTGCACCCGGATAAAGCCGTCCGATAACTCTCGCTCCAACGCCGCGAGGCTCGCGTTGTAAAGAGCGCTGCGCCCATTGCTCAGAAACACTTCGACATAATCGCCCGCCCCGCTGAAACGCACAATGTCACTGGCAGCGACAAATTCGACCTTGCCATTGCTGGTGAGCTCTATGCGTTTTGGAGCGCTGTCCTCGGCCACCGGATTTTCAGTCAATCCGCCGCCACGCGCTTGTTTGAAAAACAGCCACAGCAGGCCCGCCGAAACCAACAGAAAGAGGATGGTGTCGAGAAAGAACCCGCCAAGCCAATAGATCACAACCGCAAGTACCGCACTGATAAGCGCCAACCACGCCCCGCTGCGATTTCCTTGCCTAAGGTACGCTGTGACGCCAGCTGTACCAACCGCGAGCATGGCGGTGACAAAGACGAGGCCGGTTTTCAGGTCAAAGCCGGGTTGAAACGCGCTGATTGCGAGCATTACGGCAAGCACGGCTGACAAGGCTATCAAACGTCGCCGCGGGTAGGCCCTAAAAAGGAGTAGCAGCACATAGGCGACAAAGCTCAGGCTCAAAAAAATCGCAAAGGTGAGGATCAGCGACAATCGCAAATCGTGCAATGGATAGGGGTAGGGCATTATGTCACGCGCGGCTTCCGCTGCGAGCTGCAAGGCGGCGGCCAGCGAAAGCGCAGCGATCAGCGCTGAACCTGTACGATCATCGCCGCGAAAGGATCGCACCCCAAAAAACACAAAGCCTGCGACAAACAACCCCAGGGTGACGAGAGCAAACCAAGTCGCTGGCCCTGGCTGGCGCGGGTCTCGATAGGGCGCGAGAGCCATGTTGTGGATCGGCGAATTGAGCGTGATACCGCCGTTCATCGAAGACAGGCGCATCACAAGACGGTTTTCTCCCGGCCTTAGCGTTCCTTCCGGCACAAAGAACACCGCATCCATATTGCCGGGATCTTCGCTGCTTTGCGATGCGCCCGGTTTGCCGTTCGTACCAATCGGCACTCCATTCAGGATGGCCTCGCTTGACGCCTTTGCGCTTACGAACAGGCCAAGCGGTTTGCCCAGTTCGAGAAGAGCTGGCTCTGCATCAAACACCATTTCCACCCGCACCATCCGGTCTTGAGGATCTGCGAGATAAAATGGGACTGTACGGCAATCGGCTCCTGCAAAGTCCGAGGGCGGTTCAAAGGTCAGATCCGCATCACAAACGCGTGCTGGATGATCGATGAGGCTCTGATAATCCTGCGCCCTTGCGGCGACAGAGAATGTCAGGAACGACAATATGAGGATGGCAATGCGAAACACCTGGACACGTATAGCTCCCGATAAACGGGAAGTCCCCCCGCTCACCGATTAGAACCCCCCGTTAACAGATCGCCCCCTGTTCAAAGCCAGCAAATCGGCCAGTTTCAGGCTCAATCCACGATCAACCAATCGGAAAGAGCCGTTATGAAAAAACCACAAATTGTCAGTGCCCTTGCACTTTTGATGGCTGCCAGTTCCCTCACCTTCTCGCCTGGCTCTGCGCATGCTGCGCCCAATGAAGAAGCAATCACTTTTGAGGCTGGCAATGGCGAAAGCGTGGAGGCCTTTCGCGGAACGCTAACCGTGCCGATGAACCGCAGCGATCCGAACAGCGGGACGACTGAGAACGCCTATGTACGCTTTCCGGCAACGACAAAGACGCCTGGCAGTCCGATTGTCTATCTCTCAGGCGGGCCCGGTGGCTCTGGAATTGGCACGGCCAGAGGCGAGCGCTTCCCCCTTTTCATGGCGATGCGCCAGCACGGAGATGTCATCGCATTCGACCAACGCGGCACTGGCCAGTCTGAGAAACCGGAACGCTGCGCTTCCAGCGTCACGATAGGCGACATGGAGCGGGTCAGCGACGAAGAGCATAACAAGCGTTATCGCCAAGCCGTGCGCGAATGCGCAGCGCGCTGGCAAGAGGCTGGCGTTGACCTGCGCGGCTTTAACACCATTGAAAGCGCACAGGACCTCTCTGATCTTCGCAAACATCTCGGCGCGGATCAGATTTCATTGTGGTCGATTTCTTATGGAAGCCATCTGGCTTTGGCGGCCCTTGCGGCAATCCCTGACGAACTGGACCGCGTAATCATGGCGGCGACTGAGGGCCTCGACCAAACGGTCAAATTGCCTGCGCGCACCCTTGGCTATTTTGAACGCTTGCAAGCCGCCGTTGATGCACAGCCAGAAGCCGCGCGGCTTTATCCCGATATTCTGGGCCTGATGAACCGCGTTCATGCAAAGCTCGACGCCGAACCGATGACTGTCACCGTGCCAAAGCGTGATGGGACGACTTATGATCTGCTTTTGCAGAAGCGTCATTTGCAGCAATTTACGGGCGGATTGATTGCTGATCCCCAATATGCGGCGGTCGCTCTGATGATGTACCGGCAAATTGACGAGGGCGACCCAACTTTGATCACCTTCATTCTACAACGTTTCTGGGCCCCGGAAGAGCCGATTACTTTGTCTGCCATGTCGCTATTGATGGACCGCGCATCGGGCATCACGCCTGCTCGCCTCCAGGCATTTCAACACCAGGCTGAGAGTTCTCCTGTTGGCGAATATCTGAATTTCCCGATGCCGCAGGTTCTTGATGAACTGCAGTCAGTCGATTTGGGGCCGGATTTTCGTGACGGGCCGTTTGGGGATACGCCGGTCCTTATGTTGACCGGGACGTTGGACGGGCGGACCTATCCCGAAGCGCATCTTGAAGCGACGGCTGGGCTCAGCAATGTGCAGCATATCGTGGTTGAGAACACCGGCCATAACCTGTTCATGACGACGCCCGAGGTTGGCGAGGCGATGCACACTTTTATGCGCGGCGAAACGGCTAAGTCTGATCGTATATTCGTCGAAGCGCCGGACTTTTCCAAACTGCCTAATTTGGGAGGCTGATTGGCCTTCGTTCAGTCAGTAATCGGATAATCTCTTAACCGCGCTCAGCACAAAGTGGCCCCGAGCAAAGGCGGACTGAGGTCTGTAGGCACGAAAGACAAGCAGGAATGGCCCCTTGGGCGCGGGAAGCCAATTCAGGTGATGGGGCGGCCTTTGGTGTGATATCTCAAGAATGATGGTCCCATCTGGTTGTCGCACAAGGCCGCCGTTGGTGGAACGTATGGCATAGCGATCCAACGGATTTTCATGCAAGAACCATCTTCCCGCACCATCGCTCTTGTACAAAGTCAGCGACCAAAAGCCATCGACAGGCACATCGGCGGGGATAGGCAAACGGTACCGAAACGCGCCATTGAGAGTGTCGCCGTTTGCATCGCGGGTAGTGATTGGATTGATCGCCTCTTGGGTTGGAAGCGCAGCAAGACCTCCCAGCGCAATTGCCGAGCGATAAAGATCGTCTTCGCCAAATTGCCCGATGTTGGACGCAGGATAGCGCCACCCATTTCGAAGCGTACCTGAATTCTCCAACGCTTCCTTCGTGTCGATAAATAGCTGTCCGAGCGCGGTATCCCAGACCTTCTTGATGCCGGGTGAGGGCACCTGAACTGCCATGTCTGAGGCAGGGCCAATTCCTGCCCTTGCAAAACACCCCAGCCTCTTTTGATGAATGCTTCGAACCGGACCCCTCGAAAGCGCGCCATTTACCACCGACAGGAATTCCTGGGCGCTAGGCGTCTTTGGTATCTGCGCCTCTGAAAAGGTGTCCGCAGCCAATGTGCCTGCAGCCAATGTGCCCGTTTCCTCGATTGTGTAGGCTTGCTGTAATTCCTGAGCTGCGGCGAGGTCACCGGGTCCTTTGACAAAGGTTCTGCCGACCAACCAGACGTCGCGGCTGGGTGAAGCGATCACGGTGGCGCCAGCTGCGGCCTCACCCTCCCAGTCCGGGCCCACAATCAGATACTCACGTGCCTTGGTCGTCTCGTTTCGCAGGATCGCAAAAACGTCAGAGAACGGGTCCATCAACTGGATGCTGTGGTAGCGTGTTCCCATCTCCGGGATCGAAAAACGCAAGGGTCCGCCTGACAAATCCAGCCAAGCGGTCGAATAAAGTGTGTCCGTGTTGGGCATTGTGATTGAGCGATCGCTTGGGCCCGACAACCTGGTTCGATGAAGCAGACTATTTGGCCTTGCTCCGGGCAAAGAGAGAGTGCGTTGGCGCATACGGCTCATCTCGTAGACCGGGTAGCCGAAGAAGAACGCTTTGCGGATTGCCTCAGCCTCAGACTGGGTAGCCGCGCATTGCGGCCGGGGAGGCTTCGATGAATCCATGTCGATGCTCGCGCAAGAAGCCGAAAGAAATGCGGCGAGAGATATGATGGCAGCTGGCCGCATGGGGCAAAACCCTCCCGTTTCGCACAGCTTAGCAAGCGGCCTTGGCTTAGAATGTCGAAAATGCAACATTCAAACGCTATGGATTTCTTGCGCTACACGCCCACCCCGTTTCTTGGCTTCCTGACCGACGACCAAGTGGCACGACTGAAGAAGGCGGGGCATCGTCGCACGCTTAACGATGGTCAGTTCATTCACAGCCGCGGAGACACTGATCCCGGCATTTCAATTATCGAAAGCGGCGCTGCGAAGGCCGGGATCTACGGAACCGATGGCGAGTTCATCCTGACCTCATTCCTCGGTCCGGGACATTCATTCGGTGAGTTCACCGTCTTTACGCAGATCCCGCTTAGTCACGATGTCTCGGCAGTCGGTCCGACCAGTGTAATCAGAATACCAAGCCGGACATTCCTAGAACTGGGTGAGGCACAGCCGGCCTATTTGAGCGCCTTAATGCGCGCGACCTTGATGCGCTCGCATATCCTGCTTGAGATGTTGCACGCGGTCAGAATCTTGCCGCTAGTTCCGCGTGTGGCAAAATTTCTCCTGATCCTCACTCCGCCGCCGCCTGCAAAGCCGCGATTGCGTTTCAAGCAGACCGATCTTGCTGCAACGATTGGCCTGTCTCGTGCATCCATGAACCGCGCTCTTGGCAAACTTGAAGACCTTGGCTTCATCGAAAGAAACTACAATTTCATAGAAGTGCTGCGCCTGCACGAGATGCACCAATGGCTTCAGGCTGAGGTCGGCGACTATTGATCCTTGGTTCGCCCCATACGTTCCTTGCCATGCGAAAATCACGATTGTCTCATTTTAGACATTCGGTTTTCGACGTCGCTGATAGAGACTCCCGAAATAAAAGAAGCGTGGTCCCGCAAGGATTGCGATCGGGAGGTAGGGAAAATGAAGTTCACAAAAAACTCAAACCGCATTCTGCTTGCCGGTGCGTCAGCCCTGGCGATGGTCTCGCTTTCCAACGAAGCCATGGCGCAGACCAATACAAGCGGGGCTGAGGCGAGCGAAGACAATGACCAACTTCCCGTCATAATCGTCAGCGCGACCCGCCGCGCAGGCGACGTGCAAGACATCCCTATCGCTGTCACCGCAATCGACGCGCAGCAGCTTGAGCGCGCGGCTGTGGCGGACATCACTTTGCTCGATAACGTCGCACCCAGCTTCAACCTGAATGCATCGGGCACAACCACCGGCGGTATTACGCTGCGCATTCGTGGCATTGGAACAACCGGCAACAACACAGGCCTTGAAAGCGCGGTCGGGGTGTTCCTCGACGGGGTGTACCTTTCTCGCCCGGGGGTCGCGCTGGGAGACCTGCTGGATATTGAGCGGGTCGAGGTCCTGCGCGGCCCGCAAGGCACGCTGTTCGGGCGCAACACCTCTGCTGGTGCGCTCGATATCAGGACCAAGAAACCGCGTCTCGACCGCGTCGAAGGCTTCGCCAACGCGACCTATGGCAACTACGATCTGGTCAACCTTCAAGCGGGCATCAACGTGCCTGTTGTCGCTGACAAATTCGCCCTTCGCCTCGCCGGTGCATTTCGCGACCGTGGCGGCTTTATCGAAGGACCGACCGGTGTTGAAAGCAACACAATCGAGCGCATTGTCATGCGCGGGCAGGCTCTCTTCGATCTGGGTTCGGGCGGCGAACTGCGTTTGATCGGCGACTACACCGAAGGCGATGATGCATGCTGCCATGCGATCTGGCTACAGGATGGGCCGACTGTAAACTTCCCCGCCTTCGGGTTACCAGCCAATGGCGGCGCTCCCAATATCGGAGCCGATGCCCTCGATGATCTGCGCTCAAACGATGGCCAGTTTGATACACCGTTTGAGACATGGGGTGTTTCCGCAGAGTATAATGTTGAGACGCCGATTGGCGACCTCACCTATATTGGCTCTTACCGTGACTTTGAATCCCGCACCGCGCTAGAGACTGACTACACTCAGCTGAGTATGTTCACGATCGGCGCGTCTGAACAGGCGATTGCACTTGGGGGCACCGGCAATGACATCCTGCGTAGCAGCGCAGGGTCGGATATTCTGGACGGCGGGTCTGGCGACGATACTTATGTCATCACCAGCGGCACTCACACTCTGGTTGAGGCAGCAGGTGGGGGCAATGACCGGGTTATTTCTTCCATCGACATCGTGCTTGGCGAAAACATCGAGACGCTCGAGCTGCGCGATAATGCGCGCATTGGCACCGGCAATGCACTTGGCAATGTGATCACAGGAACTGGCGGCGATAACGAGCTTTCGGGTCTGGGCGGCGATGACCGCCTCGAAGGGCTTGCTGGCAATGACATTTTGCGCGGCGGCGATGGTGCCGATTTGCTTGATGGCAGCTTTGGCAATGACGAACTTTTCGGTGATGCAGGCAATGATATCCTGCGCGGCGGTGACGAAGCCGATGTGCTTGAAGGCGGATCGGGCGATGACGCACTGTTCGGTGATTTTGGCGATGATATCTTGCGCGGCGGAGACAACGCCGACTTCCTCGATGGTGGCTTAGGCGATGACGTCCTAGACGGTGGCGGGGCCGATGATACGGCTGATTACAGCAATGCGTTTGGGCCGGTTCGCATCGATCTGACCATTGAAACGGCGCAGGACACTGGCGACTATGGCGTCGATACCCTGATCAGCATTGAACGTGTTATCGGGGGCAGCGGCGGTGACACCATCATCGGCAATGATGCGGTGAACGTTTTCACCGGTGGCTTTGGAGATGACGTAATCGAAGGGGGCTCGAACGTCGACACAGCCATCTTCCGGGGCACTCTTGCGAATTACACTGTGGTGCAGTTTACAGACCGTTCTTTCGGCGTTTCTGGCCCCGATGGAAACGACCTTCTCATCGGCATCGAGTTTGCGCAGTTTGATGATCAGATCCTGCGCCTTCGCCCAGGGCTTGGTGTAACGGTCAATTTCGACACGCCGGACCCGGCCATTTATCAAGCGGCGATGAACAATATCCGCGATTTCGACGGAAACGCGCTTGGCGGCAATGGGAACTGGCTGCGCATTGGTGCGGCCGACATCAACGGAGATGGCGATATCGACCAAATCCTTGTCAACGATGCCATTGGCCGGTTTGCAACGGTTGGTGCGGACAGCGAAGGCCTCGTCTACTTTGAAGACTTCAGCTGGGCGGGCGAAACCCGCGTCGCCGGCATCTACATTGATCCTCTCGTGCAATCTGGCGATGTGGTGCAGGGCTCACCCAATGACAGCCAACGCCGTTTCCAGAACGATCTGGAGATCGAAAACATCAACCGCGTGCTTGGCGCTGATGATTATGACGGTGATGGCCTTCAGGACGTGTATTTTGCGCTCAACGATGGCACCGCATTCTTGCGCGCAGTGATGGAGGCAGACGGGAACATTCGCTACGCCAACTATCAGTCACAAGAGCAGGTCATCGAATTCCTGAACGCAAACGGTTTTGGTGAAGAAACCTATGGCGATTGGTTCGACAATGGTTCGCAATCTGCATCTGGCGAGCCGGTATCAGGTGGGCCAGCTGTGCTGTTTGCAAGTCCCGACGTGCCAGACATTGCACAACCTATTCCGCTGGACGACATCGGAGACGATTTCACGTTTGCAGGGCCGCTTTTGACCGATGATCTGATGAGCGAATTTTACGGCTAGGACATTTGTCCTGCCTCGTTCATTAGTGCGCGCCGACTAAACCGGCTCTTAAACGGAAGAAGACACGCATTTATGGGCAAGCTTTCCGGCATTCGCGTAGTGGACCTGTCGCAATTTCTGCCTGGCCCCATGATGAGCGTCATGATGGCCGATCAGGGTGCGGAAGTGATCAAGATCGAGCCCGCAAACGGCGATCCAGCGCGCGATCAGGCTCCGTTTGACACCTATAATGGTGAGGAGAATTCGGTCTGGTTTGCCAACCTCAATCGCGGCAAGAAAAGCGTTGTCCTTGATCTGAAATCGGAGGAGGGCAAGGCGCGTCTTTGCGAAATTATCCGAAGCGCGGATGTTTTTGTCGAAGGGTTTCGCCCCGGCGTGATGAAGCGGCTGGGCTTTGATTATGATCGCGTCAAAGCGATCAAGCCCGACATTATCTATTGCTCGATCTCGGCCTTTGGTCAGGATGGCGCACTCGCCCATCACCCCGCGCACGATATGGCGGTTCAGGCGCTGGCAGGCTTTCTTGCGGTCAACGATGGCCCGGATGGAACGCCGGTCGTGCCAGGTGCGGCAAGCGCTGATCTGGCCTCGGGTCTGACGGCATTATCGGCGGTGCTTATGGCGCTCATCGGACGGAACAGCACGGGCGAGGGCGCGTATATCGACTGCGCCATGTTCGACAGCCTTTTGCCATGGTGCGCGCATACTGCTGGCAGCGCGATTGCGGGTGGGGAAAGCCCCCAATCGCAATCACAGCGCTCGCTTGGCGGTGCGGCTTTCTATCAAATTTATGCGACAAAAGATGGCAAGCACGTGGCGTTGGGTGGGCGCGAGATCAAGTTTGCGACAAACCTGCTTACGGCGCTTGACCAGTTGGACCTGTTGCCTCTTGCCGAAGCACCTGCGGGGGAGCAGAGGGAGTTAATCGCATTCTTGAAGGATACTTTCGCGACCAAAACCCGCGCCCAGTGGGTGGAATGGTTTGCTGATAAGGACGTCGCATTTTCGCCTGTGTTGAACTTCCGTGAGGCTTTCGATGAGCCGCATATTGCTGAGCGCGGTTTGCTCGTCGAGGCGGAAGGAGGCGGCAACCATATCGCGCCCGCTATTCGGTTTGCAGGAGAAGAATGGAGCCCTCGCCCAGTGCCAAAGAAGGGCGAGCATGGCGCATGACACTCCGGCTGGAAATTGAAGGGGCAACCGGGCATTTGCTGATCGACCGGCTCGATCAACGTAATGCGTTCAACATGGATATGTGGAGCGCCATGCCCAGCCTTCTTGACGAGGTCGAAGCCAACAGCGACCTGCGCCTGCTGGTGATCCGTTCGGCGCAGGCAGGCGCGAGTTTTTGCGCAGGGGCCGATATCAAGGAAATGCTCGCGCAAAAGGATGATGCCCAGTGGCGCCAGGCCAACCAAGCGGCAATCAACCTTGTCCAACACAAACTTGCGCGGCTCAATCTGCCTACGCTCGCCTTTGTCGAAGGCGATTGCATTGGCGGGGGCTGCGGCATTGCCTTGGCCTGTGACTTGCGTGTCGCCACATCGGCTGCGCGGTTTGGGATTACGCCTGCAAAGCTTGGCCTTGTGTATCCGTTTCACGATGTGAAGCTGCTCACCGATCTGGTCGGGCCGGGTCAGGCGAAACGTATCTTGTTCACTGGCGGACTGATCGATGCCGATGAGGCATTGCGGATCGGGCTAGTTGAGATGCTGCGCGATGAGCCCGATGCAATCATCGCTGAAATGCTCGCTGTAAGCCCGCATTCAAACCGCGAAAATAAACGGTTCGTGCGGCGCGCTCTTGATGGACAGATGGCAGAGGATACGGAAACTCTACGCATTTTCGCGCAAAGCTTTGAGGGGGCTGACTTTCTCGAAGGCAGCACGGCTTTTGTTGAGAAACGCAGGCCCAACTTCTCCGATTAGACCGGACACGTTTACCCCATGGTGCTTGACGGTGCGCATGTTGGAAGCGATGCTGCACGATGAGGGAAAACATAAAAAGGGAGGGGCTGATGCGCGTCATTATCGCGAAATCGGATCAGGCAAAATCGAGCTGGAGCTCGCTTGCATTTGCCAGCGTTATGGCGATTAGCCTTGCGGGCTGTTCAGACAGCGAACCGCAGGCCAGCGCGGAAGCATCGGGCGATGGCACCGATACGATCGAGCTCGCAGAATTTCCTGACCGGCCTTACTGGGGCGACACTCACCTCCACACCGATAACTCGGTCGATGCCTTCGGCTTTGGTACAAGGCTTGGTCCGGAGGCAGCTTTGCGCTTTGCGCGCGGGGAGACGGTGACGGCGACCACGGGGGCTGAAACACAGCTTTCCCGGCCGCTCGATTTTCTGGTGATCGCTGATCATTCCGATGCGCTTGGCGCGACCCGTCGCCTGTATGATGCGCCGCGTTGGTATGTAAATTGGGTGATCGGCGATGAAACCGTGCTTCGCTGGTATGACATGATGCACGAAAGCCCTGAGCAATCGACCCGGGCGATTGGCGAGCTTATTTCAGCAGCAGCAGAAGACCGGGTGCCCGAAGGGATAGCTCCAGAAGGCGACGCGGCGATCAAGGCGACAAAGGATATCTGGAACACGCAGCTTTCCATACTTGACCGCTATAACGAGCCGGGCGTTTTTACCGCGCTTGCGGGCTATGAGTGGACCGCTATGCCCAATGGCAACAATTTGCACCGTGTGGTGATGTTCCGCGATGGATCGGACAAGACACGGCAGACCGTGCCTTTCCCCGGCCTACAAACCACCGCCCCGCAATTGTGGGAGTATATGAAAAGCTATGAGGAAAAGACCGGGGGGCGAGTGCTTGCTATTCCCCATAATTCCAACCTTTCCAATGGCTTGATGTTTCAAATGACCATGGAGGATGGCTCCCCCATGACCCCGGAATATGCCGCCCTTCGCGCTTGGGCAGAGCCGGTGATTGAAGCGACACAAATCAAAGGGGACAGCGAAACCCACCCCTATCTATCCCCCAATGATGAGATGGCCGGTTTTGGTGTTCAGGGCTGGGACTTTGGCAATTTGAGCCTAAGCGAAAAGACCGAGCCATCGATGTATGCGGGTTCTTATGCGCGCTCCGCTTTGCTTCGCGGACTAACGCTGGAAGAACAGCTGGGCGTCAACCCATACGCCTTTGGGATGATCGGTTCGACTGATAGCCATACCTCGCTTGCCACGGGTGATGAGGATAATTTCTGGGGCAAGCACACCGGGAACGAGCAGTCTTATACCGACCGGGCCATTCAGGGCCAAAACCTTGGCACGCGCGAAGGGCGCTTTGGCTGGCATTACCTTGCAGGCGGCTATGCGGCGGCCTGGGCAAGGGGCAATACGCGTGCAGAAATCTTCGACGCCTTTGCCCGGCGTGAGGTCTACGCAACCACTGGCCCGCGCATGAGCGTGCGCGTGTTTGGCGGCTTTGGCTTTACCGCCGATGATTGGGACGGTGATTGGGTGCGCAAAGGCTACACCAGCGGCGTTCCCATGGGCGGCGAGTTGGAGGACACGGGCAGTGCGCCAAGCTTCCTCATAAGCGCGATAAAGGACCCGGATGGGGCAAATCTTGACCGGGTGCAGGTTATCAAAGGCTGGCTCGATGCCTCGGGCGAGATGCAGGAGCGCGTCTATGACGTCGTTTGGAGCGATATGGACACGCGCCGTAAACTGGGAGGCAAGGTGCCTTCGGTTGGTGATACGGTGAACCGCGAGGATGCGACCTATACCAACGATATTGGCGCCGCTGAATTGCGCACCACATGGATCGACCCCGATTTCCGCGAGGGCGCGCGCGCGTTCTATTACGTTCGCGTTCTGGAAATCCCTACGCCGCGCTGGACCTTGTTTGATGCAGTGCGCTTTGGCGTGACCTTGACCCAAGAGGCGATGGCCGATGCCGTCGCACAGGAGCGGGCGTACACCTCGCCCATATGGCTTAAACCTGCGAGTTAAGAGGCATAGATGAACCTACCGGGTTGGACGCGCGAACCGCTTGTCCATTTCACAGTCTTGGGTGCAGTTTTGTATTTGGCGCTCACTTGGGGCGGTTCGCCGCCTGATCCCTCTTCACGGGTGATTAAAGTCGGGGCGGCCGAAGAGCAGAAGATCGCTGAGAGCTGGACGCTGACCATGGGCCGCGCGCCGACGGATGCGGAATTGGACTTGGCGGTGGACGCTTACGTTCGCGAAGAGGTGCTTTACCGCGAGGCATTGCGGCTTGGCTTTGATGAAAGCGATGCGATTGTGCGCCGGCGGTTAGTGTCGAAAATGGACCTGTCGGCAAGTCTTGCTGCGGAAACAGCAGAGCCATCTGACGAGACGCTGCGGGCGTTTCTCAATGACAATTCTAAGCTTTACGCCAATGAGGCTTTGGCCAATGCAAGCGTAACCTTGGAACAAGAGGTGTTTTCAAGCGAAGCGAGCGCGCGCGCCGCCTTGGGCGCCTCTGCTCCACGCGGCGAAGCGACAAGCCTGCCGGGCAGCATCTCAGACACCGCCATGCGCGATGTGGAGGCTCGGTTCGGTCAGCAATTCGCTACGGCTTTGCGTGATTTTGAGCCCGGTGCCGACTGGCAAGGGCCGCTGCAATCAGGCTTCGGCTGGCACGTGGTGCGACTGACCAAACGCGACGTGCCAAAGCCCGATTTTGAACCCTTGCGCACGCGCATAGCCAACGACTGGCGCACAGCAGAGATCGAGGCGCGTAAAGAGCGTGCCTACGAAACCCTGCGCAGCGCATACCGCATCGACATCGACCGGTGAGAGGTGTGCTGCGCTGGGCTATTGGCGTGATTGCCATCCTCTTGGCATTTCCGCTGAGCGCGCATGAACTGCGCCCATCAGTCGTAGAAATGCGCGAGGCGGGCGAGGGGCGATATACGCTCGATTGGAAGGTCACGCTTTCGGTTGGAAGCGCGGGGCTTTTGACCAATACACTTGAGCCGGTGATCCCCGACAATTGCACGATCCAAGGCGAAAAGGTGCAGCGCATCCAATCGGCGGCGTTAATGGGCCGGGCTAGCCTTGCGTGCGACGGAGATCCCGCAGGCGGCCAGTTTGGCCTTAGCGAATTGCTTGGCAAGTCTGACGCCATAGCCCGCTTTGTTCCGGTTGATGCACCCACGCAAAGCTTTCGCCTGACTGCCGACGAGCCTGCGGCCACCATCCTGGCAGAGCCCGATCCGTTAAGCGTGTTTGGCGACTATTTCGTGATCGGGGCGCAGCATATAGTCTTTGGTTGGGATCACCTGCTGTTCGTTATCGCGCTTGTCCTTTTGGTGCGCAATCCCTGGCCCGTGGTGAAGGCTACGACGGCCTTTACCATTGCCCACTCGATCACGCTTGTGGCGACAGTTCTGGGGTATTCAGGGCTGCCATCCCGGCCGGTTGAGGCGCTGATTGCCCTTTCTATCGTGTTCCTTGCGGTTGAGGTTGCGCTGCTTCTGCGTGATCCAGAGCGGCAGACCCTGACGCGCCGTTTTCCGTGGGCGGTCGCCTTTGCCTTTGGGTTGATCCACGGCTTTGGCTTTGCTGGCGCCTTGGCCGACATCGGCCTCCCCCAGACCCAGCTTGCTGCTGCGCTCTTTGCCTTTAACCTCGGCGTTGAAGCGGGGCAGTTGCTGGTGGTGGCGCTTACCGTCGCGATCCTCGCAGGCCTCAGACGGTTCCCGCCTTTGGTAGAGAGCAGGGCACTCACCAGCGCAACCTATGGCATTGGGGCGATTGGTAGCTTCTGGCTCATTGAGCGGCTAATCGGCTGAGCCTACCTATTGCGCGAGGAAGGCTTCGTGGCTTGGCAGACTACCAACAGCGCGCTCGATAAGCTTGCGCACATTGCCAAGAAACTCGGTCAATTCTGCGTCGGTTAAACAATTAGCCATCGGATCATATCCGCGCGGGGTTATTCCCTGACCAAGCATCACCTGCACCCAGCTCGCCTCGCGGAAGAGGTCATCAGCATCGCGGCCAATCCGTCCACTTGACGCAAACAGCTCCATCTTGTGGGTCAGACTGTCTGGCACTTTCATATTCTTGCAGTAGCGCCAGAACTCTGAATCCTCACGTTCCGTTTGGTGGTAATGCAGGATAAGAAAATCGCGAATTTGCTCAAACTCATTGGAACAGCGCTGATTGTATTCCGCGCGCTCTTTCGAGGCGTCCTTGCTCGTCGGGAAAAGCTGCAACAGGCGGCTCACCTGTGATTGGATGAGGTGGATGCTGGTCGATTCCAGCGGTTCCAAAAACCCGCTTGCAAGGCCGATGCCAGCGCAATTGTGTGACCAGAATTGTTCCCGCCGCCCCGTGGTAAAGCGGATGGTACGCGGGTCCGCCAGTGGCTTGGTATCAAGTCCTTCAAGCAGCACATCGCCCGCTGCTTCATCGGTGATAAAATCGCTGCAATAGACATGGCCATTGCCGGTGCGATGTTGCAGCGGGATACGCCATTGCCACCCAGCTTGCTTTGCCGTGGCACGGGTAAAGGGCACGAGTGTGTCCAGCCGCTCGCTTGGCACGGCTTGCGCACTGTTGCAGGGGAGCCAGTGGGACCAGTCCTGATAACCCACGCCCAACTCCTGTCCCAGAAGCAGTGCGCGAAATCCGGTGCAGTCGATAAAGAAGTCGCCTTTGACCTCTTTGCCGCTCTCGAGGGTGATGGAGGTGATGTCCCCGCTTTGGGCATCGCGCGCAACCGCGCTTACAATCCCTTCGGTACGAGTGACCCCGCGCTCTTCGGAAAACTCGCGGAGGTATGCGGCATAAAGGCTCGCATCGAAATGGTACGCGTAGGCAAGCCCTGTCATCGACGTGTTGCCCACCCGGTCGAGCTTGCCAAACCTTGCCTGATCAGCCGCCACTTGGTGCAAGGAATAGTGCCAAAGGTCTTTGTCGTGCCCCAATGACGCCGCACGCGACCAATATTGGTGGAAGGGCACGCTCGCCAGGCTCATTCCCGCATCGCCGAAGGTGTGGAGATATTTGGAGCCAGGCTTACCCCAGTCCACAAATTCAATTCCAAGCTTGAAAGTGCCGTTGGTACGCTTCACAAAATCGCGTTCATCAAGGCCAAGGATCGTGTTGAGGCGGATGATCTGAGGGATTGTCGCCTCGCCTACGCCTACGGTCCCGATGGCTTCAGATTCGACAAGCTCGATGTCAATCGCCTTGCCCATGAGGCGAGCAAAAGCCGCTGCACAAATCCAACCCGCGGTGCCCCCGCCGACGATCACAAGCTTACTTGGTTTACTATCGCTCACTGTTCTCTCTTACGGCTTTGCCGATGGCCGGAAAAATGCGTTTATGGTCAATCGACCTTTTCTGGGGTCAGCTGACAACTCTGCCGAATTGTCGATAATCCCTGAATGCAGCACATTACCACGGTAGAAGATGGCTTCATTGAATGCGCCTGTACTTTTGTGGATCATTTCAAAATACGGTGCACCATCCGTAACATATGCAGCATCAGGCAGGCCTGACTTTTGAACATCGGCTTGCAATGCATTCCGGTAGGCGGGGAAATTTTCGTCTGTGAGTGCCTCAAACCCGGTTGAGCGATGCCTGAAAAACCCCGTTCCGCCGTGATCGGTCTCGTTGAGATAAAGCATCATGGCCAATTGATTGGGGTCGGTCCCATCGACATGGGGAAAGCGCTGCATCGGTATAAGGTCTTGCGGCCTTGCAGTGACGAGCGAAAACCAAGCTTGAATTTCCCAGCCATCGTCCGTTCTCCCGAACGCGCTGTCGAGCATAGGTGTGAGGGCATGAAGCCAATCGGTCGAAACAGCTTTGGGTAGCGGCGCGCGTATCCCGGGATATTGCGGAGTGATTGCTGCAAAATTTTGCAAAGATGCAAAACCAATCGCTGTTTCAGGTGCCTTCAGAAACTGCTTAATACAAACATAGCTATGATTTAATTGGGAAAAATGATCCGCTTCAGCCTGTTCTACCGAGATTGTCCAATCATGCATGAATCAAAGAAACCTCGGTCGCGCTTCTGTCAGGTGTCAAAGGATATCAAATCCGTCGGAGAACACCAAAAGAACCTACTAACACACTGTAAATAAGATAAATATTGAGCTTAAAATCGAAGGGGTGGTCGCAGTTGCAGGGTAAAATCGAATTTCCTTCGACCAGCACGCATCAGAGTGTGACCCAGTCGCCACACTCCTCACATTGTTCCGCGTATTTTGCTGCTTTTGGCGAAAATATGAATACCCAAACATCTAATAAATAATGAGAAAAGGGAAATTCTGGTTATTTTGGTGTCGTTTGAAAATTCCTGTTTTACGAGTCAACGAATCTCCGCTATGAAAAAAAATGCAAATTACGCAAAAGTCGTGATGCGATTTGGAGAGGACTGAATTATGGGATTGAAGCGTTTCACCGCTAACGCTCGCTTGCTGTCTGGAGCAGCGACCGGGCTCGCGCTTGTGGCAATGGCAGCTCCTGCTGCTGCGCAAGACGGCAACACCACCGAGGTTACTGAGGATGAAGACAATGCGATTGTCGTAACCGGCATTCGCAGCGCCATTCAAACCTCGCTCGATACAAAGCGCGATGCTACTTCGATCGTCGAAGTGATTTCTGCTGAGGATCTTGGGCAGCTTCCCGACCTTTCGATCGCTGACTCGCTTGCTCGCCTTCCGGGCGTGACAGCGCAGCGTGTTCGTGGCCGTTCACAGCAGATTTCGATCCGCGGTCTTGGTCCAGACTTCTCGCTCGCACTGCTTAATGGCCGCGAGGTTGTCTCTTCTGGCAACAACCGCGGCATTGAATTTGACCAGTTTCCCTCAGAGCTTATCAGCCAGGGTATTGTCTATAAGACAGGTGATGCGCGTTTGGCAGCGATCGGTATCGCTGGTGCGGTCGACCTTCGCACTGTGCGTCCGCTCGACTATAACGAGAGAAAGATCACTGCACAGGCTACCTATGTTCTAAACGACGCTGGTCAGCGCAACCCCGACTTCCCAGATGATGGGTATCGTTTCTTTGGCTCTTACATTGACCAAAACGCGGCTGGGACGTTGGGTTGGTCGCTTGGTGTTACGGTTCAATCGAACCCTCAACAGACAATCTCGCGAGAGTTGAAAACCAACCAATTCCAGGTCACAACTGATGCTAACGGTGTGATCTATCCATCAGATAACCCGCGCCAGGGCGCGGTGAGCCGCGAGTTTG
Source organism: Erythrobacter longus (assembly GCF_000715015.1). GTDB lineage: Bacteria > Pseudomonadota > Alphaproteobacteria > Sphingomonadales > Sphingomonadaceae > Erythrobacter > Erythrobacter longus. Next base: position 1,095,929 of record NZ_JMIW01000001.1, on the reverse strand, counting down.
AGCGCACCTCTATCGCCGGTACACTTCAGTTTGAGCCAAGCGACGACTTTGCCCTGATGATCGACGGCTTTTATACCGATACTCAGGATTCCGGGATCTTCCGCGGCACTGAAACGCCGATTGCATCGTGGAGCGGCGCACAGTTCGAAGGCGCCACCGGTAACGGTCCGTTCGCCGATAGCGCAACGTACAGCGCGGTTGTTCCGATCCTTCGTACCGACACCGAGGGCAATGATAGCGAGATTTTCGCTATCGGCGCGAATGCGGATTTCAATGTCACCGACAATATTAGCCTGATCCTCGATTACGGTTATTCGACGCTTAGCCGGACGGATATCGATTATGAGTCCTATGCAGGAACAGGTCCAGCACGCTCCGGCGCGCAAGATACGTTGAATTTCACTTTCCCGCGCAACGGCGAGTATTCGATCAATGGACTGATCGACTACACAGATCCGGCAAATGTTCTTTTGACTGATCCAGGCGGCTGGGGCCAGGTCGGCTTCCTGCGTGAGCCAGAGATCAATGACGAGCTGCATCAGTTGCGTGCAGAGTTCGCCTATGAATTCAACGGCGGCTTGTTTGACAGTGTGATTGCCGGTTGGCTTTACACAGACCGCGAAAAAGACTTCGACAACAACGGGACCTTCCTTCGTGCTGGCGCTGGCTTTGTTGACGGTGCGGCTCCTATCCCAACAGGGCTGATCCGCGGCGCGACTGACACTGGCAACCTGGGCCAGAACATCATCGCTTATGATCCATCAGGATTGTTGACTGATGGCACCTATCTGCTTGAGCGCGCCACAGATGACACCGAGTGGGTCGTGAACGAGGAAGTCCACAATCTTTACGTTCAGGCCAATATCGATGGAATGCTCGGTGAAATCCCGGTTCGAGGTAACATCGGCCTGCGTTATGCTTTCACTGACCAGTCCTCGACCGGCACGATCAGCGGCGGTTTCGTCAACACGGTTGGCACGGACTATGAAGACTTCCTGCCAAGCGCGAACTTGAGCTTCGAGGTTGGAACGGACACCTTCATCCGGCTTGCAGCGGCAAAGACAATCACGCGTTCAAGGCTTGATCAACTAGCGGCCAACCAGAATATCAACGTCAATCCGCTCAGCTGCGCTGATACGGATGGAGACCAAATCCCTGATACGGTGCTTGGCTTTAACCCGCCGCAATTGGTATGTTTCAACCTCAGCGGCGGAAACCCGCTTCTTAATCCATACGAATCCTTGTCGTTTGACGTGTCGTTTGAGAAATACTTCTCACCCGGTTCCGCGATCATCATCGCTGCCTTCCATAAGGATTTGTCAGACTGGATCATCGATTTTAACGAGATCGTCGATCTGACACAGCCAATCGAGAACGCTGGTTTCGGTAGCATTCTCACGAACGCGCCAGAATTGGCAACCGGCGTATTTAGTGGGCCCGTCAACTTTGCTGATGGTTCGATTACCGGCATCGAAGGCACAGTCCGTGTCGATTTCGCTGATTTGACCTCGGCACTCGAAGGGTTCGGTGGCTTCTTCAGCTATACCTACGCTGATGCAACGGTTGATGACCAGAATGATGACCCGCTACCCATCCCGGGCTATTCGGATGAAACTTGGTCGGGTGACATCTTTTATGAGCGTGATGGTTTCCGCGCGAAACTGGCTGCGCGCTATCGTAGCGGGTTCTTGTCTGAAGTGCAGAACTTCGATGGGTCACTTGCGGGTGCCGATGCACGCGATGAGCTGATCCTTGATGCGCAAATCGGGTATACTTTCCAGAATGACACAGGACCGCTTGCAGGTCTGGGTATTCTGGTTGAGGCGTTTAACCTCACCAATGAACCGTTTGTTACGCAGAACGATCTGCTGGGTCCAAATGGTGCCGTGATCGGCGCATTCCCGAGCCGTCATGAAATCTATGGGCGCACGTTCAACTTCACGATCCGTAAGAACTTCTAAAGTCTCTCCGGGTCGCATTCCCGAGACTGAAAGGCCCGCTGGAAACAGCGGGCCTTTTTGGTGCCTGATTGAGATTTGTCCTGAGGCGCGCGCTGCCGTCAGCCGAGACTAAACAGCGAGCGGCGAGGGACAAAATTGGCGCAGGAAATCTGCGTGCGCAGGCATCTCAGCTACTGCGCCTTCCATGGCAGCTGCGACCATTCCCATCCGTTCGCTCACAGGCACGCCCTCGCGCATCTGCGTGATGGCGGGCGCGCGTTTGGGGGTGATGTCCTGGCCCAAATACACCGCGATCCAGCTGGGGTTGGCGAAAAGCTCGCGCTCGTCTGACACAAGCAGGCCGTACTCGCGGAAGTGATCGACTTTGTATTGCAGGCTGTCCGGTATCTCCATCGCGCTGCAATACCGCCACAGCTCCGTATCATCGCGGGTCGTCGCCTTGTAATGCAGGATCAGAAAGTCGCGGATGCGTTCATATTCACTCGCCGTCTGGCGATTGTATTCGCGCGCCAAAAGCGGCGACATCGCGTTGTCGGGTAGCAGAGCGAGCAGACGCAAAATGCCATATTGGATCAGATGCAGGCTGGTCGATTCCAGCGGCTCCATAAAGCCGGCTGAAAGCCCGATAGCAACGCAGTTTTTGTCCCAAAACTTGCGCCGCATACCTGTTACAAAGCGAAGAGTGCGCGGGTCTGCCTGAGGCTCCCCATCGAGCGAACCCATGAGCGTTGCAGTGGCTTCATCCTCGCTGATAAACTCGCTGCAGTGGACATATCCGTTGCCAGTGCGATGTTGAAGCGGGATGCGCCATTGCCAGCCGGCCTCTTTGGCTGTGGAGCGCGTGTAGGGCGTGATCTCTTCGCCCTTGGAACACGGCACAGCCACAGCGCGGTCACATGGTAGCCAGTGCTGCCAATTCTCGTAACCCGCTTTGAGTGTGCCCTCGATCAAAAGCCCGCGAAACCCGCTGCAGTCAATGAAGAGCTCGCCCGAAACAACTTCGCCGCTGTCCAAAGTGACGCTTTGAATGAAGCCGTCTTCGGCGCGCTGGGTGACATCTGTGACGCGGCCTTCGATGCGGGTGACGCCGCGCGCTTCGGACAATCGGCGCAGGTACGCTGCATAAAGCCCTGCATCAAAATGATAGGCGTAATCGAATGTCGATTGGATTTTGCGGCGGTCGGGAACGGGATGCGCAAACTTGCCAGCTTTCGCCATGGCCCAGCACATAGAGAAATCGTCAATCGGCCCTTCCATGCGTCCAGCAAGGCTCTCTCGCATCCAATAATGGTAGAAAGGCACCTTATCGAACTCTGCGCCATATTGGCCAAAGGGGTGGAAGTAGCTGTGCCCTTTGCGTGACCAATCGACGAACTGAATGCCCAGCTTGTATGAGCCCGCTGTCTCTTTGACGAAGGTCGCCTCGTCGATGCCGATACGCTGATTGAAGGTGCGGATTGGCGGGATTGTAGCCTCGCCAACGCCCACAGTGCCGATTGCCTCGGATTCGACAAGGGTGATGTTGCAAGCGGTCCCAAGCGCGTCGGAAAGGGCAGCCGCCGTCATCCAGCCCGCACTGCCACCGCCCACGATCACGATTTTTTGAAGCGGTCTGGGCTCCCCCAAACCCTCACCTGGGGTCACGTTATCCTCCGCAGCTTTCTCTGATCAGAAGGCTGGTTTCCAACCGTTCTGAAATTGCCTGTCCGCCCTGCGTGTCGATCAGTTTCGAGACCAGCATTCGCCCTGCCAGATTGGTGTCCTGGTCAATCGTGGTCAAGCGCGGTGTTACAAGGCGGGCCGCCGGGATATTGTCATAACCCACAACGGCGACATCGTCAGGGACCGACCGGCCTGACAGGCTGAGCGCGCGCATCGCGCCGATTGCGATCAAATCGCTTGCGGCAAAAATGGCATCAAATTCAAGGCCACGCTCAATCGCTGAGCGCGTAGCGGATTCGCCTGATTGCACATCGAAATGGGCAGGCAAAACCAGGCTATCATCAATATCGCGCCCTGCTTGCTCCAATGCCATGCGATATCCGCGATAGCGCTGCTCTGCTTCGGGCGCTTCGGTGTCGCCAAGGAACAAGATGCGTTCACGGCCTAATCGGATGAGGTGCGAGGTGGCGCGCCTTCCGCCTGCAACATTGTCCGAACCCACCGTGCAATAGAGCGCATCGGCAAAGTCGGCGCCCCACACCACAAAGCGATCATCGCGGTCGATCAGTTCGTTGAAACCATCATGAAGCGAGCTTTGGCCGATGAAGATCATGCCTTTCGCGCGGCTTGTGGTCATCGCAAACTCAAGGTCCTCGACCGTGCGCGGGAAGATGTGGCTGATCACCAGGTCGACTTTGCGGTCGCGCGCAGCCTCCGCAATTCCGGCGAGCAATTCGAGGAAGAAGGGGTCTGACACCCGTGTTTCGCGCGCCTGCGGGGCAGGGACAATGACGGCAATTGTTGCGTCCGCGCCAATCGGCCCGTTGGGCATGGTCGAGCGAAAGTCATAGTCGTGCTCGCGCGCAATGCGCCAGACTTCCTGTTTGGTGCGGCGATTGACGGCAGGGCTGTCATTGAGCGCTCTGGATACGGTGGAGATCGATACGCCGGCCTGACGCGCAATATCTTCCAATCTGGCATTTTTGCCGGCCTTACCTGAGCCCCCAGCCATCGCTCTATTCGCCTTTTCGAACTGCCCAATATCCGCTTCTCGGGGCCATTACCCCTGAAACTCTCCCATGCTCATCGCTTATTGCTTCGCTTGCGACAACCTTTGCATCGCAAAACTCTGGGGGTGGGGCCCAATCAAGAATTCGCTCGCTCAGATTATAGGCGCAAAGCACCGCACCAGTAGCACCAGTGGCACCAGTGTCTGTGCGCCGGACGAAGGCGATGATTTCCTTGGGGGTGTCGAGTAGCTCGCTTGTCCCGGTCAAAAGAGGGGCAAGGGATTTGCGCAAGGTGAGCAAGCGGCGCGTATAATTGAGTGAGGAAGTATGGTCCTTGGATTGGACGTCGACCGCGCGATCTGCGTGGGCCGGATCGACCTTGAGCCACGTCTGGTTCGCGTTTGAAAAGCCTGCTTGAGGCTGGTGCGCGGCCCATGGGAAGGGTGTGCGCGCCCCGTCTCGTCCCAATGTGTGAGGCCAATTGGCGATGGCTTCTGGGTCTAGCAGGTCTTCAAAAGCCACTTGCCCTTGGGGTAGGGCAAGCTCTTCGCCCTGGTAAATGATCGGATTGCCGCGCAAGGACAGCAGGACCATCATCGACAGCCGCGCCATCCGTTCATAATTGTTCGGCCGCGACCAACGCGTCGTCGACCGCGGTGCGTCGTGGTTGGAAAACGCCCAGGAAGGCCAACCTTCACCCGGCGTTCCATCCCAATTGCCAAGCGAGGCCTTGATCCGTTCAGCGTTCAGCTCAGGGGCGTAAAGAAAGTCAAAATTGTAAGCGGAATCGAGCCTTTTGCCGTCTGCAGTGAATGCCTTCATCTCCGCCAAAGGATCAGGGCCGCCCACTTCGGCAACAGTGAAACGGTCGGGGTATTCCTCAATCGTTGCTCGGATGCGCTCTATAAAGGCGGGAATGTCGTCGTGACTTTGGTTGTAACGCTTGATCTGCATATCAAACGGTCTGGTCACATCTTCTAACGCAGCACCCGAAGGCGGATTATCGCGCAATTCGGGATCGTGCATCGAAAAATTGAGCGCATCGAGCCTGAAGCCATCAACACCCCGGTCGAGCCAGAAACGCGCGGCGTCAAGCAGAGCGTCCTGCACATCGCGGTTATGCACATTGAGATCAGGCTGACTGCTCAGGAAGTTGTGCAGATAATACTGCTTGCGCGGGCCATCCCACTGCCATGCTGAACCGCCGAACACCGATTGCCAATTGGAAGGGGGCGATCCATCGGGCTTTGCATCGGCCCAAACGTACCAATCCGCCTTGTCGTTGGTGCGGTCCTTGCGGCTTTCCTGAAACCAAGCATGTTCGTCCGAGGTGTGCGAATACACCTGATCGATGATGACTTTGAGGCCAAGCGCGTGCGCGCGCTCGATAATCGCGTCAAAGTCGTCAAAATCACCAAAGCTTGGATCAATGCCGCAGTAATCGGCGACATCATAGCCGAAATCTTTCATCGGCGATGTGAAAAAGGGCGAAATCCAGATGCCGTCGACCCCAAGCGATGCGACGTAATCGAGGTTTTCGGCAATGCCCTTAAGGTCGCCAATGCCATCGTCATTGGTGTCGCGAAAGCTGCGCGGATAGATCTGATAGATCACCGCTCCGCGCCACCATTCGCGCGTCGTTTCGCCGCCTGTCGCAGCCAAAATATCGACCTGTCTGTTCATTGCACCTGAGCCTTCGTTTCGCCCACCAACTCGCACACGGCATAGCCGAGAGCCGGGAGAGTGACGGTCACGGCCCCCGGTGCTGCGACAGCGGCAGGGCAACTTCCGGCAAGCGTGTTGAGGCTGCGCGAGGCATAGTCAACCGGCACGTTTACCTCAATTGGTTCAGACGAAGTGTTGTAGGCGAGCAGGACCTTCTGCCCGCTTGCTGGATCATGGCGAGTGAGAGCAAAGATGCCAGGCTCATCGCGGTAGGCACGCATGGTTTGCAGGCCCCGCCTCAAGGCCGGGTTCCTGTTGCGGATGCGGGCCATCTCGCCAATCAGGCGGTAAAGCGGATGCTCGGTGTCGTAATTCTCGCTCGCCGTTGTTGCATCTGTTCCGATAAGATCATTGTCATTGTAGCTATCGGTAAGGCTCGCGAACATGTCTTCGCGCGCGGCCTGATCGTTGCCGTCCCCGACAAAGCCTTGCTCTGACCCGGAATAGATCGTGGGAGATCCCCTGAGCGTCATCATCATGACATGGCCCAGCATAACCCGGTCGAGCAATTCCTGCTGAGTGATGCTGGGATTGGCCCCGCGCACAAAGGTGGAGAAACGCCCAGCATCGTGATTTCCAAGGAAGGTCGGCATAGTGAGAGCTGTCTCCTCGCCGCCTTCGTAAAGCACATCGCCGTCAAACATTTCTGCAATTTTCACAGTGCCTTGGCCTTGCGCGATCGTTTCGACCATTGCGGCCTGAAAGGCAAAATCAAGGACCGTGGGAAGCGTATCGCGGCGGGTGTATTGCGCGATATATCCATTGTCCGAACCATCGCGGTAAACCTCGCCGAAGATATGGAAGTTGGGAATGCCCTCTTCGCGTGCGGTTTCCAGCATGGCCGGGATAAAAGTCTGCCAAAACTCAGGGTTCACGTGGCGCGCGGTATCAATGCGAAAACCGTCGATGCCGGTTTCCTTGATCCAGGTCGCATAAATGTCGATCATACCTGCGAGCACGCGCGGGTGTTCAGTGAACACATCATCAAGGCCCACGAAATCGCCGTGGCGGCTGCTTTCCTCGCGGAAGGTCGTGTCGCCTCTGTTATGGTAATAGATCGGATTGTTGAGCCACGCGGGCGCTTTCACGTCGCGCTCATTTTCTGGCACAACCGGCGTGTAGGCGTAGGACGGATCGGTTAGCTTGGCGAAGTTCTCTTCGGTCTGAACCTCATCACCCAGAAATCCTTCATTGATGGGCTCGCCGCCAATTCCGCCCTTGCGCGAATAAGGAAAATCGCCCTTGCTGCGATAGACATATCCGGTCTCGTCTCCTTCGGCATAGCGGATCACATCGGCGGTGCGGTTGGTGATGATGTCCATATAGACCTTCATCCCGCGCGTGTGCGCCGCATCGACGAATGCCTTGAACTCTTCATTGGTGCCAAAATGCGGGTCGATGCTGGTGAAGTCGGTCACCCAATAGCCGTGGTAGCCTGCGCTTTCCTGCCCCGGAGGCCCTTGAACGGGCTTGTTCTGGAACACCGGTGCAAACCAGACAGCCGTGACGCCCATGCCCTGAATGTAATCGAGCTTTGCGGTGAGGCCGGCAAGGTCGCCGCCGTGATAAAACCCTTTGTGAGCGGGGTCGAAACCATGGTCGAGAGCTTCGCCTTCAATGCCTCCCTTGTCATTAGTCGGATCGCCATTGGCGAAGCGGTCGGGGAGCACGAAATAGATCACTTCGTCCTCAGGCGGGCGTTCGCGCAATGCGCTTTCCGCTTCGGGCGGGCCATCCATCGCGGATACGGTCCCGCCCAACACTGCTAACGCGGCCAAGCCCGCAACCCAGATTCGTCTCATGCTCATGTCTCCCGCGCGCTAATTGCCATCAAATGAGAATTTTTGCAAATCTTTGTGCGAGCCTATCAAGAGCGAGAAAAGTTGGCTTAAGCACAGGAAAAATAGCAATATAATATGGAATAACCGAGAATATTAGGAGAGCGCTTAATTCAAATATGCAAACAAACTTGCAAAATTTTGCAGTATCGGCAATTTGATCGACGAGAGCGAAGAAATCTGCGGCTGCAATGCGGGCCGAGTTGGATGATACTGACGCCAGTTTGTAGGCAGTACCACTGCACCGGGCTGGAAGGGAGAGGGATAATGGCGACAGCGCAACCAGGCGGGGAAGGCCGTAAGCCTGCAATGAATGCCGGCCAGATCTGGAACATGAGCTTCGGCTTTTTGGGGATCCAGATCGGCTTTGACCTGCAAAACGGCAATGTCAGCCGGATATTCCAGACGCTTGGCGCCGAAGTGAGCGAGCTGGCGATCCTGTGGATTGCAGCGCCCATGACCGGCCTCTTGATCCAGCCGATTGTTGGCCACCTTTCCGATAACACTTGGGCCAAATTTGCGGGCAATTTTGGCCGACGCCGTCCTTACTTCCTGATCGGTGCAATCCTTGCGAGCCTCGCGCTTTTCATCATGCCCAATTCGCCCACGCTCTGGATGGCCGCTGGAATGTTGTGGATCATGGATGCGTCCCTGAACATCACGATGGAGCCGTTCCGCGCCTTTATCGGCGACAATTTGCCCGATAGGCAGCGGACCAAGGGCTATGCGATGCAGAGCTTTTTCATCGGTGTGGGGGCGGTGATCGCTGGGGCGCTGCCGTGGATTATGACCAATTGGATGGGGCTATCCAACGTCGCGCCCGAAGGCGAGATTCCCGAAACGGTGCAATGGGCATTCTACATTGGCGGCGCGGCCTTGTTTGCTGCGGTCGCATGGACGGTGTTCAAGACGAAAGAGTATTCACCCGACGAGCTTGCCGGGTTCGAGGCGGCGCGCAACGAAGCGCTAGGCATTTCCAGTAGCGACGGCGACACAGTTCAGCGTGCCGCGTCACAATTCAACACCGGCGGCCTTATCTGGCTTGCCGCAGGATTGATTTTTGCAGGGTTAGTCTTTGCCGGCAGGGGCGATACGCGGCTCGAATGGCTTGGCGAGATTGAGGTTGCGCAAGAGCTCTATGTGCTTGCCGGCCTTATCGCTACGTTTGGCGTTCTCCAACTGGTCGCTGGCATGATGCGTACAGGCGGCAAGGACCAGAACGGCTTTATGGAAGTCGTGAACGATCTGTTCGCCATGCCCAAAACCATGCGCCAGCTTGCCGTTGTGCAATTCTTTAGCTGGTTTGCCATGTTCTCCATGTGGATTTACGGGACGCCTGCGGTGGCTGAATTCCATTTCATGTCGCCCGCCCCCGCCACGCAAGGCTATCAAGACGCAGCCGACTGGTGGAGCCTTTTGGGCTCGGTTCGCAATGGCGTTGCAGCTGCCGCCGCGCTTGGTTTTATCATCATTGCTGCGAAGATGAACCGCACTCACCTTCACGCGGCCAATTTGGCAATTGGCGCGGCGGGTTTTGCCAGCATGTTGATGATCCGCGACCCTGACCTTCTGTGGCTTCCGATGGTGGCGGTGGGCATCGCCTGGGCATCGATCGTTTCGCTTCCCTACGCCATTTTGGCGGGCTCTGTTCCATCGAAGAAAATGGGCATTTACATGGGGATATTCAACATCTTCATTGTGGTTCCCCAGCTCATCGCAGCGACCCTTCTGGGCTTCTTGCTCACCACATTCTTCGACGGCGAACCGATCTATGCGATGGCCATTTCGGCGGTGTCTTTCGCGCTCGCAGCGATTGCGACGTTCTTTGTGACTGACGGGACAAGCGCTGCGGCGAACGAGCGCAAAGGATCATCGGCACCGGCATGAAGACTATGAGAACTCTCGCCTGCGCAGTTGTAGCAATTGCCCTTGCGAGCTGCGATGCGGCGACGACAACCTCTTATGAGCCAAGCGATATCGTACAGGTCCAATCCGCCGATTGGGTCGCAGATGCGGTGATCTATCAGATGAACACGCGCCAGTTCACGAGCGAGGGGACATTCAGAGCGGCGAAAGAGCAATTGCCGCGCCTTGCCGAGATGGGCGTCGATATCATCTGGCTTATGCCGATCCACCCAATTGGCGAGGAAAAACGCAAAGGAAGCATGGGCAGCCCCTATGCCGTCAAAGACTACCGCGCGGTCAATCCGGACCTTGGCACCGAAGAAGAGTTCCGCGCCTTTGTTGATGCAGCGCATGAGGTTGGTCTTAAGGTGATTCTCGATTGGGTGGCGAACCATTCGGCGTGGGACAATCCGCTGACGGCCGAGCACCCCGATTGGTATTCTCGAACCCCCGAAGGTGACATGATGCCACCCGAAGGCACCGATTGGTCCGACGTGGTCGACTTCGATTATTCGAATGCGGATTTGCGCGAATATATGACCGGCAGCCTTACCTATTGGGTGCGCGAGTTTGATGTCGACGGATACCGCGCTGATGTTGCTGGATTTGTTCCGCTGGACTTCTGGGAGAAGGCGCGCGGCGAACTCGATACGATCAAGCCGGTCTTCATGCTTGCCGAATGGGAACAGCGCGATCTGCACATCAAAGCCTTTGATGCGACCTACGGCTGGGGCTGGAAAGAGGCGATGCAGGAACTCGTCAATGATGGCAGTGGTGCAGGCGCCATGCGCGGGTATTATTTGGGGCAAAAGACGACTTGGCCACATGCGGCGTTGCGCATGGTTTACACCGACAATCACGATCAAAACTCATGGGATGGTGTGGCCTCTGAGATATACGGTCCAGCCTATGAGGCGGCGATTGCGCTGAGCTTTTTAGGACCAGGAATTCCGCTCATCTACAATGGCCAAGAGGCCGATCTGGACCGCCAGCTTGCGTTCTTTGAAAAGGATGAGATCAAGTGGAAGGAAGGGCAATATGCACCTTTGTTCAAGCGCCTGATCGACCTCAAGACCAAAGAGCCAGCGCTGTGGAATGGTCGCCACGGTGCGCCTTTCGTCGAAGTGCCCAATTCAGCGCAGACCGATATCTTGAGCTTTGTGAGGGGCGATGGCGAGGAGCGTGTCTTCGCGGTCTTCAACCTGTCAGCGCGGCCGCAAGATGTGAACTTTAAGCTGGCCCGGCATCACGGCGAATTCACAGATGTGATAAGCGGCGATGCGGCAACTTTTGATGCGCAAAGCACGCTGTCACTGGGCCCATGGGACTATCGCATCTACACCGCTAACTAGGGCTGTTCGATAACGAGCGTTTCGCCCGCAGCTGCATTGGGGCGGATCGTCTCCGCGCCGTTAGGCCAGATGATCCGCAACGCCCCGGTTGTATTGGGACCAAGTCCGAAAATCTGATCGGTCGAATTGTGTGAGGTAAAGTTGCTGTTCACCGCGACCATTCGGGTCTGCCTTGTGTCAGCCACGGTCATCTCAATGATCGCTCCCACAGCAAAAGTGTTTGGCGCCTTGCCGCGAAGGCGAACCTTCACCGTATTGGCGCTGGCAAGCTGGTTTTCCCAGAAATAGGCCGCATTGCTGGCCTCAGCTGTCAGCAAGAGCACGTCCACATCGCCATCGTTGTCAAAGTCGTCGCAAATCACGCCGCGGCCCTGATCGGTCTCAGCAATGGAAGAAGCATCGGCAGCATCTGCGAAGGTCCCATCGCCTGCATTCATCCAAAGGCGCGTTACATCGTTGACGTAGTTGGAGGCCGACGGGTCCTTGCCCGCTTCCCAGCCATTGGTCTGATAGATGTCGAGCCATCCGTCCGCGTTAAAATCGGCAAAGCACGATCCCCAGCCCCAACCGCCCGGCTCTACGCCCGAGGCCGAATTGCGGGTGAAATTGCCGCCGCCATTGTTCTCGAACAAGCGATTGCCGTTGATCGATGAGACGAACCAGTCGAAATCGCCGTCATTGTCATAATCGCCGATGGCCGCGCCCATACCGTTTTCATCGTCTGGGGTGAATTGTGCAGCGCTAAAGGTTCCATTGCCATTGTTGATGAGCACTTTGGACCCGCGAAAATCGGAAACCATCAAAATGTCGAGATCGCGGTCACCGTCGATATCGGCAAAGCCGGGGGCAAAGGTGTAATCGAAATTGGGGCCCAGAACGCCCTGGGGAAGGTCGAAAGCGAGAAGGGCCGAGATGCCGCTGGTGTTGCTAACAGGGGCAAAGGACATGGCGCTCGGCGTACTGTCATTGCGCCAAAGCGTTTCGGTCTCGCCCGGTATATCCGGATTTCGCGGGGTTCCCCAATGCGCCATCAGCACATCAAGGTCGCCATCTGCATCATAATCGCCCAGCGCGATGGAGATGGTGTGGTCAGAGCGGGCAAGGTCAAAGCCGGACCCCGCGCTCACATCGCCGAACTTGCCGGTGCCGTCATTGGCAAACAGCTTGATCGGACCGCCTTCAAGGCCGCCCATGATAAGGTCAAGATCGCCATCGCCGTCAAGATCGCCAAAGGTCGGGCCAGAATGGCGGCCATTGGTTGTGCCTCGCGTGAAGGCAACGCCAGCACTCGCCGCGCTTTCCACAAAGCTCCCGCCCTGATTGATGAAGAGAAGGTTTGGCCCGCTGTCACCGCGCGCCACAAACACATCAAGATCACCGTCATTGTCGATGTCGCCCGATGCCGCGCCGCCTGCAAACTGGGCGACCATTGGGTTGAGGCCGGGACCAAATCCGAAGCCGAAGGAAAACCCGAAAGCGTCGGCGCGATTGACGAAACTTGTGGCCTCACCTGCGGGCAGTGTCGCGCTTGCCGGGGACCCGGTCCCTGTTGGCGGAGGTGTGGTTGCTGTTCCTGTGCCGGGCGTGCTGCTTGAGCCGGAGCTTCCGCCTCCGCCGCCGCAAGCAGACAGAGCCGCCGCAAGAGCAGCTGTGGCCAGTAAACGAAGCTTGGTCTTGTATGTCATCCCGATCCTCTCCCCAAGGATATGCAAAAAATTGCATAAAAATTGCTTGGACAAAAGCCGAAAATTCGAGATAATCGCATTTCATCGTCGGGAATTTGCAGGTTTTTGCATAAATTTGCGCCGCAGAATGAAAATGCCTTGCAGTGGGAGAGTTTGATGCCGGGCCTTTGGATGAAATGTGTTGCCGCTTTGACGGTAACCTTTGCGATTGCGTCACCTGCTCAGGCAGAGGAGATTTCCGCAAGCTCACCCGATGGCAACATCGTTCTGACCGTTTCGGACGAAGGCGGGCACGCCAGCTATTCGGTCAGCTATGACGGCAAAGAGGCTGTGAGCACATCGCGCCTTGGCATGCTCTTTCGCGACCATCACGGGTTTGAGGATGGCCTGTCCATCGCGGGCTCTGCCACCGCGAGCCACGATGCGACGTGGGAGCAACCTTGGGGCGAGCGCCGCACGGTGCGCGATAGCCACGAAGAGCTTTCTGTCACCTTTGCCGCTGAAGAGGGGCCTGCGCGCCAGATCACAGTGCGCTTCCGCGTGTTCGATACAGGTGTTGGCTTTCGATATGAGCTTGCCGATCAAGACGCCTTCCAAGGCCCCATTGCGATCACCGACGAGCTGACCCAGTTTTCAATTGGCGACAAGGCGGACGCATGGTGGACGCCAAGCCGCCAGTTCAACCGCTACGAATACATCTATCGCACGGGCAAAGCCGGCGTGGTCGATGATGCGCACACGCCTGTGACATTCCGCAAGGAAAACGGCGTGCATGTCAGCATCCACGAAGCCGCGCTGGTGGACTATTCTGCTATGTCGCTATTAGCGCTGCGTCCGGGCTCGTTCGAGGCGGCTCTACGCCCCGGTTCTGACGGGGTGAAGGTGCACACCGTTGCGCCCTTCAAAAGCCCATGGCGCACCATTCAAATCGCGCCTGATGCAGTAGGCCTGATCAACTCCGACATTATCCTCAACCTCAATGAACCCAACAAGCTGGGCGATGTGTCATGGGTGGAGCCGGGCAAATATGTCGGCGTTTGGTGGGAAATGCACATTCGCGACCGCACGTGGGGATTCAATGGGGGCAATGACGGCCTCCACGGCGCGAACAACGCCGATGTTATCCGCCATATCGACTTTGCCGCAAAGCATGGCTTCAAAGGTGTTCTTGTCGAGGGCTGGAACATTGGCTGGGACGGCGACTGGTTCAACAATGGCGCATTGTTCAGCTTCACCGAAACCTACCCCGATTTCGATCTGCCGATGCTGAGCGAACACGCTGCCGAGCGCGGGGTTCGCCTGATCGGCCACCACGAGACAAGCGGCAATGTCGCCAATTACGAGGCGCAAATGTCTGACGCCTTCGCGCTTTATCAGGCGAACGGCATTCGCGAGGTGAAAACCGGATACGTCGCGGATGCTGGCGATATTGTTCGCTATGACGACAACGGCGTGAAGCAGTACGAATGGCACGACAGCCAGTTTATGGTTGGCCACCATTTGCGCGTGGTCGAAGAGGCGGCAAAGCACCGCATTTCGATCAATGCGCATGAGCCGGTGAAGGACACAGGGCTGCGTCGCACCTATCCCAATTGGATGACCCGCGAAGGCGCGCGGGGCATGGAGTTCAACGCATGGGGCACGCCGCCCAACCCGCCAGAGCATATCTCTATCCTCGCTTTCACGCGGATGCTTTCTGGGCCGATGGATTTCACTCCCGGCATCTTTGACCTTCGCCCCAATGAGAAGCCTCCCTTGCGCGAAGATATGCAGCGAGGTGATCCCTCAAACCGTCCGCAAACAACGCTTGCCAAGCAATTGGCACTTTATGTTGTGCTCTATTCCCCGCTGCAAATGGCGGCTGATTTGCCCGAGAATTACGAAGCGCGCATGGACGCCTTCCAGTTCATCAAGGACGTCGAGGCCGATTGGGAAGAAAGCGTCGCTGTCGCGGGCAAAGTGGGCGAATATGTCGCAATCGCGCGTAAGGGGCGCGCAGGAGGCGAGTGGTTCCTTGGCGCTGTAACGGACGAGGAAGAGCGCGTGATCGAGATCCCGCTTACCTTTTTGGAAACGGGCAAAAGCTACACCGCGCAAGTTTACCGCGACGGACCGCATGCGCATTGGGACACCAACCCATACGACATTGTAATCGAAGAAACCGATGTAAAAGGCGGGGGTGTGGTCGTTGCCAAGCTGGCCCCATCGGGCGGGATCGCGGTTCGCTTTATCGCAAAGAATTAAGCGGGCTGTTGAGGTCTGCTTGGCCAGACCTCACCACAGCCAGACGTAAAGTCCGACCAGCATTGCCACTGTCATTGCAGCCAGCGTGTTGAACAAAGTGCTTGTTGCAAAGGCGATGTCGGAAAGCTTCACGGTGCGCTCTTCATCAGGCGCGGCAGTGGCTCGTGATACCACAGCTGCGGCAACCAAAGCGCCCAGGAAGACGAACCAGATGCGGATGATGAAAGGCACATCCGGCATGCCGAACTTCAGCGCGATGTTGACCACAAGCGATCCGATCAGCGCAGTAAAGGCGCCCATAGCGTTGGCTTTCTTGTCAAAGAAGCCAAGCAGGAAGACGACCACGATGCCCGGCGCAATAAAGCCGGTATATTCCTGAACCGTCTGGAACCCGCTTTCAAACCCGCCGATAAATGGGCGGGCAAGGACGAGGGCGACTGCCATCGCGCTAAACGCTGCGATCCGGCCGACTGTCACATAGTGGTGATCCCCCTGGTCAGGGCGCGCCGCTTTGTAAATGTCCATGGTGAAGATCGTTGAGATCGAGTTCATCATCGAGGCAAGCGATGACACCACCGCTGCGATAAGGGCCGCAAAGACAAGCCCGCGAAGACCCGCCGGTGCAAAGGCCATCAACTCGCCGTACGTGCGGTCCGATTTTTCCGCCAGCGCCGCTCCATCGAGTACGCCTTGCTGTGCCAAAATCACCGCCGCAATGCCGGGCACCACAACGATGAACGGCACAAGGATCTTGAGGAAAGCGGCAAAGGCGAGGCCCTTTTGCGCTTCGCCAAGGTTCTCTGCGCCAAGGGCACGTTGAATGATGTATTGGTTGAAGCCCCAATAGCTGAAATGCAGCACCCAAAGCCCGCCCAGAAGCGTCCAGATACCCGGCAGATCGTTATAGGCAGGGTGGTCTGGTTCAAGGATCATCTCGAAATGACCCGGCATCTCACCCATGAGATAACCAAAGCCTGCAATGGCACCGTCCGCTGGTAGCGCGTCCAAGGCGAACCACGTGATCGCAAGACCGCCAAGCACAAGTATGACCACTTGGATGATATCGGTGAGAGCAACTGCCTTAAGCCCGCCATAAAGCGAATAGAGCGCGGCAAACCCGGCAAGCGACATCATGCAATACATGATGCCCCAGCCCGTAAGTGACTGCACCGCAAGCCCACCAAGCCACAGGACGGTAGTAAGGTTCACAGCGGTGTAAAGCGCGACCCAGAAGACGCTCATCAGGTTCTTCACCCCGTCGCCATACCGTTGTTCAAGGAACTGGGGCATGGTGTAGATCTTGCGCTTCAAAAAGATCGGCAGGAAGTATTTGGCAACGATGATAAGGACAATCGCGGCCTGCCATTCATATGCTGCGATCGCGACGCCAACGGCAAAACCCTGACCCGATTGGCCGATGATTTGTTCAGCAGATATGTTGGAAGCGATGAGCGAAGCCCCAATTGCCCACCAAGGGAGCGCGCGGCCAGCCAGGAAATAATCCTCGGTGTTCTTATCGTGGCCCGCAGGCTCGCGGCTCACAAACAATGCGATGCCGAGCAATGCAATCGCATAGCCCACAATAATTACGATATCGATTGTCTCCAGCGTCACCCGCGCTCTCCCCGTTTTATTTTTTCTGCAATGCTCAAAGCTTTGGAAAAAACCTTAGAACGAACACTGTGTCCCCTCAGCATCTTCCATTGCAATTGAGGCGATTTGAATTTTGAAAGGTGCCTCAGAACGAATTGTAAGGGCATTGCTTAGCCCGGCAAGACATTCTTCGGTGAGCAACATTTCACGCCAGCCTTTGCCTTCTGCAACCGACAGGTTTTGCGTGATGTCGAGCGTGCTTCCCCCGCTTGACAGAACAACTGGTCCGGCAGGGCGCTGTGCTACCTGATATTCGATCCGGTAGGCGTTGCCCCCTTGCGGCCCGCTGAAATCGAGAGCGGTGCCGGGGCCAAAGGCGATTGCGCGTGCGTCTTCCTGCGCATTGCGATCAAGCCCGCGAACGACAACGCCGCCCGCGCTGCCGCGAAAGTCGGGAAGCTCGTTGCCTTTGGACAAAACCTTGACCCGTTCGGTCAATCGCCCAGCCGCAAACCATTGCGAACTGCCGCCAGCGGTCAGGACAGCGCAGGTTTCATCAAGGTAGGCAATCTCGCTCGCCGCGCCGTAATCAAGGCCGAACCCGAACGGGAACAGCGATCCTTGCGGGCCATTTACCGGATTGCCGTCGCACGCCATGGGCCAGCTAAACGAAAGCCGTCCAGTAGGGGCACGGCTGCCGAAAAGGACATCGGCCACTCCTGCGCCTTCGCTGCCCGGAAGCCATGCTGCGACAAAAGCGTCAGCGGCGTTGATTTCGCGGTTCATCCACATAGGGCGACCCGAAAGGAAAACAGCGACCGTCTTGATGCCTTGCTCGCGATAAGCGCGCAGAAGCTTCAGCCCCTCTTCATCGCGGAAGACCATGTCTTTGCGGTCACCGACAAATTCGGCGTAAGGCTTTTCGCCAAAAACCACGATTGCAACATCGGCTGCGCCTGCAGTGGGCACGCCGCCCTCAGCCAAGAGGGTCGCATTGCCGCCAGAGGCTTTGGCCGCCTCTGAAATGCCGGCGAAGATGGATGTTGCGCCGGGGAAGTGTTCCGCCGTCAGCTCTCCGCCGCCCTGCCAGGTGACAGACCAACCGCCTGCTTGTTGCGGAATGTTATCAGCAGCGGTGCCAGCAACCACGATGTTGGCCCCTTCCTTGAGCGGAAGAACGCCCGAATTCTTGAGCAGCACCAGCGATTTTGCCACCGCCTCACGCGCTACGCTGCGGTGCGCGTCCGAGCCCAGCAAATCCCATTTTCCGGCATTGGCGCGTTCAGACGGGCGCACTTCGGTCGAGAACATGCCAAGCTGGTCTTTCATCCGAAGAACCCGCAAAACCGCCTCATCGAGCCGCTCCATCGGAATGGTGCCGTCTTTCACTTGCGCAATGAGCGTTTCGTAGAGGCCCTTCCAGTCCTCTGGAACCATATAGACATCAAGCCCGGCAAGCAGGGCCTGCGGGCAATCGGTGTTGGTGCACCCTTTGACTTGGCCGTGGCCATTCCAGTCGCCGACAACGAGGCCTTCAAAACCAAGGTTGCCCCGCAATTCATCGTTCAAGAGCGGGCCATTGCCGTGCATTTTGCTGCCGTTGATCGAGTTAAAGCTGGCCATAACGCTGGCGACGCCCGCCTCGATCGCAGCGGGATAGGGTGCTGCGTGGATAGCCATCAGTTCAGCCAGATCGCCGTTTACATCACCCTGATCGACGCCTTGTTCGGTGCCGCCATCGCCAAAGAAGTGCTTGGCAGTTGCTGCCACGCGTCCTTCGCCAAGGAAATCGGGATCGCCGGGTCGTCCTTGAAGCCCTTCGATCATGGCAGCGCCCATCGCCGAGACCAGAGCGGGGTCTTCGGAATAACTCTCGTATGTGCGGCCCCAGCGATCATCGCGGGCAACCGCGACGGTCGGCGCAAAGGTCCACTCGATGCCGGTGGCTTCGATCTCGATTGCAGTGGCGTGGCCGATGCGGCGGATAAGATCGGTATCGCCGGTTGCACCAAGGCCGATGTTGTGCGGGAAGACGGTCGCGCCAATGATATTGGCATGCCCGTGCACCGCGTCCGTCCCCCAAAGCACAGGGATAATCGGCTCGCCATCAGGCAAAGGTTGCACCGAGGCGTCCCAATATGCATCCGCCAGTTCCAACCATTCGGGCGCAGGCGCCAGATCATTGTTGTTTGGCCCTGAATTGCCACCGTTCAGCACGGTACCAAACCGATATTTCGCCACATCTTCAGGCGTGATCGAACCGATATCGGGCATGATAAGTTGAGCGACCTTGCGCTCCAAGCTCATGCGCGAGACGAGATCCGCGATCCGCGCTTCTCCGGTCAAGGGAGCCTCTACCGATGATGCCGAAACCACAGGGCGGGTATCGCCGGAAACATTCGCCGAACAGGCCGTCAGCATTGTGCCACAAGCAAGCGCAGCAAGCGGCGATAGTGCGAAGCGTTTCATCGTCCTGTTTCTCTCATCTTACATCAAGAAGGGTGGGCAGTGCTTCCCGGGGCTCGCGCTCCGGAAACCGGGGCTTCAAAGCGAATATGAAATGCCTTGAAGTGTGGCCGGATCATTGGCTTGATCCCTGCCTTTCGGCTTCGATCAGGCTCGTGGGGCGATAGACCCTGACATAATCCACTTCCATTCGCGCCGGGAACGCATCGGGATCAATACCTTTCTGCCCGCCCCAGGTGCCTCCTACAGCGATGTTCAGGAGAAGGTGTTGAGGTTTGTCGAAAGGCCAGCGCGTCTGTTTGTCGCTCTCTTTGCGGAAAAGGAACTTGGGCGCATCATCGACTGCAAACATCAGCAATTGAGGCGCCCATAACAGTTGGTATTTGTGCATGGCATCGCACGCGGTGGGCACTTCATGCTGGCTCGTCTTTTGCGTGCCGCGAAAGAAGTTGAAGGCGGTGGTGTGAATGGAATGATGGATTACACCCGGCTCGAAACCGACGTGTTCCATAATATCAATTTCGCCGCCCGCGGGCCAAACCACATCGGGGTCTGATGGTAGAGTCCAGATCGCAGGCCATGTTCCCGTGCCACACGGCAGTTTAGCGCGAATTTCAAAAAAGCCATAGGTCCAGTCGCCCAAACCTTGGGTAATGAGGCGCGCCGAACTGTATTCCTGTCCGCCCCAATCAGCGAAACCGGCAGGTGCCAGATCTTCTTTATGCGCCTCTATAACAAGGTTGCCATTCTCGACACGCGAGTTTTCGAGACGCCCGGCTGCATAGTACTGTTTTTCGTTGTTGTACCAGCCCTGCTCGTTGCGATGGGTGTCGTATTTCCATTTTGTTGGATCGGGCAGTCCTGGCTGATCAAACTCGTCGGACCAGACAGGTTCGAAGCCTGCAGGCACCTTGGTTTCGGCGCTCGTTGACGGCGTTTGTTCCGCAGAAGATTGAGAAGCCTCTGTTGCTGCGGATGTCGGGCTGCTTTCCAGGGCCGCGACGCCTGCCACGCTTGCCATGCCCGCCATAAGGCAGGTAAGCCCCATACCGGCAGCCAAGCTCGTGAAAACGATGCGTCTCATCTGTCCAATCCCATCTTGTCAATCGAGGCGGGAGGCGCGCCATATTTGGCTCCGCCTCCCGGCGATTGTATGACCGCTTTAGAACCTTGCGCGGATGCGCGCGCCATAGGTCCGTGGGCGGATGAAGAAGCGGGTGTTATCAAACTGCGTGATGATAATGGCCGCTTCTTCCTGCGAGTTGGTGACATTGTTGCCATAAATTTCAAGGCGATACTTGCCTTCGTCATCAATGGTCCAGCCTGCGCCAATGTCCAAGGTGAAGTACCCGTCGATCTGGTCAAGCAGACGTCCGCCAGTCACCGGAGTACCATTGTTGTTCGCATCGAACTCAAGGCTGTTGAAGATCGTGTGGAATTGTGAAGAACGATAGCCAAGCGACGCCACCCAATCGAGCTGGCCAGTAGGCAGGTCGATAGCTTGGCTGAGCTTGCCGTTTAGTTGCCAGCGCGGCGTGCGTGGCAAACGGTTTCCGGCGATCGGACGGAAAACCGCGTTTCCAGAATCGACATCCGGCTGGAAGCGGAAATCAGGAATATCTTCGGCATCCTTGATCGAGGCTTCGAGCCAGAGCGCGGTGAAGTCAAAGTTGATATCTCCGGGAAGCTCTAGGCCGCCTTCGATCTGAGCACCGTAAATTTCCGAGTCCGCCGCGTTAAAGCTGAAAGAGACGACAAGATCGGTGTTTGTGCCGGGCGGGATAGGGATATCCTGTCCCAGAACCCCAACAGCGGTTTCAATCGCGGTCGCAACACTCAGCAGACCGGTAAAGACCTGATCTGTGTAGTCATTGTAGAAGAATGACCCGTTCAGATAAGCTCTGCGTCCACCAATATCGAATTCGTTCTTTGATCCAATCTCGTAAAGAACAACGCGTTCAGTTCCGTAGGTCGGTGCAACACCATTATCGCCAAGGTTGTCGTTGAAACCGCCGGATTTGTGGCCATTGGCAACAAGCGCATAGAGCAGGTTGTCAGGGGTCACATCATATTCACCACGCAGACGCCAGTCGACAAAGTCGTCTTGGAATTCGCCATCTTGTTGGAAGATCTGGCCACCGAAAGGCACAGCGAAGGTGAACTGATTGTTGAAGAAGGGATCGCCATTGGTGAAACCTTCACAGAACAGAGTGTCGAAGCTTACCGTGTCGAGACACTCAGCAGCGCCTTCGCGAGGGAACACATCACCGGGCAATGGCCCAAAGTTCAGGATATCATCAAGGTTATCGCGTGCACCAAATTGAGCGATACCATCTGCATGGAATTCAAAGACTTAGGCTTCTGAAATCGTGCCATCGCCATCGCTATCCGGGTTGATGATAATACGATCAAACGCCGCAAATTCAAAACCTTCTGTACCTACGCGAACGCCAAGACAACACTCGAAGCTGCCGCCGCCAAGAGCAAGGCCATAGCGTGCTGCAACGCCGGTACGTTCCTTCTTGTCGTCTGTGTAGCGAATACCACCGGTGATCCGGAACTGGTCGGAAATCTCATAGGTGGCATCTGCATAGATACCGTATGAATCGGTGTCGGTCTGGGTGTTGAATTCGATACCTTGGAAGAATGGACCACGATCCCCGGTGTTCCCAAGGAAGGAGCGCTGCTCTTCGTTGATATAGAGGCCGCCAATGCTCCAGATGAAAGGTCCTTCCGAATTGAAGATACGCAGCTCATGGAAATGCGAACGCGAATCCGAGATGATCCGGAAGCGGGAGAAGTCGTCGAGGTTTTCTGCAAGGATGATAGGATCATTGATCACATCACCCACTTCCGGAGTGAACGGGTTGTCCCGCTCCGAAAGGCGATCGAGGACACCAGGAAAATTAGGCGTGATAGGAGTCGTCGCCTCGTAGTCATAAACCGCATCGCGGTAGCTGCCGGTATACTCTACATTGAAGCCGTCACCTTCATACTCGATCGTGGTCCGGATGCCCCAGTGATCAGTGTTCAGATCAGGCGTGATGCCGCGTGCAATGACTTCGCGCGGGTCAATCGAGTCAAATTGGTCCTGGGTGATATTGCCATCTTCCAGCGCACCAAGAGGCAGCGCGAAGTTGGTGCCCGTGTAACCGGTCCCGTTCTCGGCAATATAATCGCCCGCGACCAGGATGGTCAGGCGATCCGTTGGCTCCCAAAGCAGTTGCGCGCGACCGGAAAGATTGTCTTGCGCCTCGGCTACGTCGATTCCCTGAACCGGGCCGACATTGTCATAATATGAATCGTTTTCCTGATACAGACCAGAGAAGCGAACAGCGACCGTGTCTGACAGCGGAATGTTCAGGACGCCGCGGAGCGAGCGATGGTCAAAATTGCCGTATTCTGCCTCAATCATTCCATCGAAACCACCAAGTCCAGGACGGAAGGTGATTGCGTTGATCGAGCCGGCGGTCGCGTTACGTCCACGAAGCGTCCCTTGAGGGCCAACATTGACCTCAACACGCTGAATATCGTGGAACGCAGAACCAATGCCCGAAGGGCGAGGGATGTTCACACCATCAAAGTGGAATGCGGCGGCCGGATCGCCCAATTCTGTGTTGTTGGATGAACCAATACCACGAATGTAAACTTCGACATTGCCCTGGTTGTTGGCAATCGAGAGGCCTGGGACCTGGTTTTGCAGATCGGTCACGTTCTGCACGCCAAGAGCTTTCAGGTCGTCACCAGTGATGGCAAAAGCGGTCCCGGCAAAATCCTGCAAGGTTTGCTCTCGGCGATCAGCGGTCACGATGATGACATTGGTATCATCGGCTGGCTCAACAGTTTGCTGTTCTTGATCTGCACTTTGGTCCTGCGCCATGGCCGGCGTGGATAGTGCGATAGCGGATGCCCCAAACGCAAGGGCGGCGGTAAAACGACGCATTTATGTACCCTCCAAATCCCAGAATCGCTCTCTTCCGGAACGATACCCATCTTTGGCTAACCCGATTTGTGACCGGTCACAGTGACCCTTGAATTGTGTTGAAAAATACGGTCTTATACTTGCGGGATCAAAGGATGGTTAGACGTGGGAACCAAGCAACCCGTTACAATCAGGGATGTTGCGGCAGATGTTGGCGTTTCGCGCCAAACGGTTTCGCGCGTCCTGAATAAAGGGCCCAATGTGAAGCCCGCTGTGCGTGCGCGGGTCGAGGAATCGATGGAGCGGTTGGGCTATGTTCCCAATATCTCCGCACGCCGTATGCGAGGCTCGCGCTCTTATCTTATCCTTGCGATTAATGATCGCCAGCGTACCTATGAAAACTGGCGTGCAGGTCGTGGCAATGACTGGGTTGACCAGATGCTTTTCGGGGGGATGACCGAGTGCGAACGGCAAGGCTATCACCTTGTGTTCGAGCTGATCGACACCCAGCCGGAAAAAGCGCAAGGGCAGCTTTCCAAAGTCATTTCCGAGCTGCGCCCTGATGGTGTGATCCTCACACCTCCCCACAGTGACAATGCGACACTGACCGATCTGCTTGAGGAATTTGGCATCGCATGTGCGCGCATTGGCCGGCGTGACGGGGGCGCTTTTGTCGATGTGTGTATGGATGAAGCGGGCGCAGGCTTTGAGGCAGCGCGCCATTTGGCCGATCTGGATCACACCCGGATCGCTTATCTGGCGGGGTCTCCCTATTACGGGAACTCGTTGATGCGGGTCGACGGGTATCGTGATCTGCTTTGCGAGCGTGGCCTTCCTTACAAAGAAGACTGGATCGGCAAAGGCGAGTTTAATTTCGACACCGCGATCCCTGTAGTTCAAGCGTGGCTGGAACAAGAAGAGCGACCCACAGCGATTATCGCGGATAATGACCAGATGGCATTTGCGGTCCTCCATGTCGCAGACCGCCTCGGGATCGGCGTTCCGCAAGACCTCTCTTTGGTGAGCCTTGAAGACACCCCCGGTGTCCGCCTGAGCGTCCCCCCGATGACGGCCATACGGCAACCCACAGCGGCGATGATCGCGAAGGCGTGCAGCGGCCTTATCTCGGAAAGTTCCGGTTCGGCGGCTGGTGGCCGATATGAGCTGCCGTTCGAGCTTATCCGGCGTGAGAGCACAGCTCGCCTCAAGTAGGCGAGCGAGCCCCGCCATGATGTT
Source organism: Erythrobacter longus (assembly GCF_000715015.1). Taxonomy (GTDB): domain Bacteria; phylum Pseudomonadota; class Alphaproteobacteria; order Sphingomonadales; family Sphingomonadaceae; genus Erythrobacter; species Erythrobacter longus. The sequence continues at coordinate 1,071,330 of NZ_JMIW01000001.1, read as the reverse complement.
CCCCCGCTCAGCATTCTGGAGCTACGGGCTTGCGTTTCTGGGAGCACACCTTGCCTTTATGCCCTTGCTTGTGCTGCTTTTGCCAAGGCGGGGCGAGGCGCTTTTCCCTGACGATGCGGCGGTCTTACTGAGCCTTCTTCTGCTCACCGGAGGGGCGGTCGCCGGGCTTTCCCATATCGTTGCAGGCGCGTTGAGCGACCGATGGATGAGGCGGTACGGCAATCGAAGAGGGCTGATTGCAATCGGCGCAGGGCTGCTCTTTTTGTCCTATATCGGCTTTGCCCTTGCAAACAGCAAAGAGACGCTTTTCGCAGCGATTGTCTATTTCCAGATTGCTCTCAATTGCTGTTTTGCCCCCTTGGGCGTGCTGTTGGCTGACCATTTCCCGGATGAACTCAAGGGGCGTTTGAGCGGGCTCAGCAACGCCGCTTTACCAACCGCAACCCTTCTGGTTGCCCCGGTCGCCTGGTTGTTTCCCGAAGACGATTTTCGCGCCTTTATTCTGATCGGCATTGTTGCCGTTATGTGCATGATGCCTTTGCTGTTGTTCTGGAAACTGGGCGATGCAATCGGCAATGATGCGTCTGCAAGCAAGCAAGGCAGGGCTTTTACCCCAAGACTGAAAGTGGACTTTGCCCTTGCCTGGACATCGCGCTTGCTTGTGCAGACAGGCGCAGCTTTCGCCATTGGCTATATCTACCTCTACATAACGGAAGCGGGGATCGCCGAGGGAGCATGGCAAGATGCAGGGGCAAGCGAGATACTTGCCGCGCTAACCGCGCCTGCCGCAGGGCTTGCGATTGTTGCGACGCTTCTTGGCGGCGCGATTTCGGACCTTAAGGCGATGCGAAGGGTGCCCTTGTTCGTGTCTGCATGCGTGTTTGGGCTTGGCATGGCAATGCTGGCCATTTTGCCGCAACTGGGCTGGTTCTTTATCGCTTATGGCCTTTTGCAGATCGGCCTTTCCGCGTTTCTTTCCGTCGATACAGCTATGGTCGCCCAACTTGTCGGAGCCAGCTCAAGGCGCGGGCTGTGGCTTGGCGTGATGAACCTGTCGAACACTCTCCCATCCATTATCGCGCCCTCGATAGCGCTTGTCGCTTTGTCCGCCGAGGATGTGGCAAGCGCGCTTGCCCATTTGTTTGCGGGTTTCGCGATTGCGGCCTTCGTCTCGGGCTTTTTGATGCTCTTGATCCGAACGGTCCGATAACCAGCCCGAAAATGAGCTTGCCGCAGGGTCAACCTGCGTCATTGATGGAAGCCCTTTGCAGTCGCAGTGCAAAATTGCTTGCGCCACTTGCCTGTCTTGAATACCCGCTCACGCTGGACGTCACGCGCACGCTCGATGCTTTGTCAGCCGTCGATGCCGCGCAATCACTTTAGAGAATTGGGATCTGCCATGAGCCTTTACGCATCATACCTCGACGAGATTGAAACCCGCAAAATCCAGGGCCTTTCGCCAAAGCCGATCGATGACGGCGCTTTGGTTGCGGAACTGATCGCGCAGATCAAGGATACAGGGCATCAGCACCGTGCGGATTCGCTCAATCACCTGATCTACAACACGCTTCCCGGCACGACGAGCGCGGCTGGCGTCAAAGCGGCATTCTTGAAAGAGATCATTTTGGGCAAAGAGGTCGTGGCGGAGATCACGCCTGATTTTGCGTTCGAGCTTCTCTCCCACATGAAAGGCGGCCCATCGGTTGAGTATTTGCTCGACCTCGCGCTTGGTGATGATGCGAGCATCGCGGCGCAAGCAGCGGACGTTTTGAAGACGCAAGTGTTCCTCTACGACGCGGACACTGACCGGTTGGCGGCAGCTCACAAAGGCGGAAACGCCGTCGCGACCGCTATCCTTGAAAGCTATGCCAAGGCAGAGTTTTTCACCAAGCTTCCCGACATTGAAGAAGAGATCAAAGTCGTCACCTATATCGCAGGCGAGGGCGATATCTCGACTGACCTTTTGTCCCCTGGCAACCAGGCGCACTCGCGCTCTGACCGCGAACTTCACGGCAAATGCCTGATCTCACCAGAAGCCCAGGCAGAGATTACAGCGCTTAAGGAAAAGTACCCTGATGCGCGCGTAATGCTGATCGCGGAAAAAGGCACGATGGGCGTGGGCTCCAGCCGTATGTCCGGCGTCAACAACGTCGCGCTTTGGGCGGGTAAGCAGGCGAGCCCTTATGTGCCGTTCGTCAACATCGCACCGGTTGTAGCGGGCACCAATGGCATTTCGCCGATCTTCCTTACCACCGTTGGCGTGACCGGCGGCATTGGATTGGACCTTAAAAACTGGGTCAAAAAGGTCGATGAGAACGGCGAAGTTGTGAAGGATGGCTATGGCGATCCGATGCTTGAGCAAGCCTATTCGGTGGAGACCGGCAAGGTTCTCACCATCAACACCAAGACCAAGAAACTCTATGAAGGCGACGAAGAGCTTGCCGACGTATCGAGCGCTTTCACCGCGCAAAAGGTCGAGTTTATGAAGGCGGGCGGTTCTTATGCCGTGGTCTTTGGCAAGAAGCTTCAAACCTTTGCGCAAACCACCTTGGGGCAACCCCTCAAATCTTCCTATGCGCCCAACCGTGAGATTTCACACGAGGGCCAAGGCCTCACCGCGGTTGAGAAAATCTTCAACCGCAATGCTGTGGGGGTTGCCGACGGCCAGGTGCTCCACGCTGGCTCTGATGTGCGTGTAGGCGTGAACATCGTAGGTTCGCAGGACACGACCGGCCTGATGACCAGCCAAGAGCTGGAAGCGATGGCCGCGACCGTGATCTCGCCAACGGTAGACGGCGCGTATCAGTCCGGCTGTCACACGGCATCGGTTTGGGACAAGAAAGCCCAGACCAACATCCCCAAACTCATGACATTCATGAACAAGTTTGGCCTGATCACCGCGCGCGACCCGAACGATCAATATCCGGCGATGACCGATGTGATCCACAAGGTGCTGAACGACCTCACAATCGACGACCGTGCGGTTATCGTGGGCGGGGACAGCCACACGCGCATGTCCAAAGGCGTCGCGTTCGGTGCAGATTCCGGCACAGTGGCTCTGGCCCTTGCGACGGGTGAGGCGACCATGCCGATCCCCGAAAGCGTCAAGGTCACTTTCAAGGGCACTCTTAAGGACCACATGGATTTTCGCGATGTTGTCCACGCGACGCAGGCGCAAATGCTCAAGCAATTTGGCGACAACGTCTTCCAGGGCCGCGTGATCGAAGTGCACATCGGCACACTCCTGTCCGATCAGGCCTTCACCTTCACCGACTGGACCGCAGAGATGAAGGCCAAGGCCTCGATCTGTATTTCAGAAGATGAAACGCTGATCCAATCGCTGGAAATCGCAAAATCGCGCATTCAGATCATGATCGACAAGGGCATGGACAATGCCAAGGGCGTTCTTGCTGGCCTGATTGCAAAGGCGGATGCGCGTATCGCTGAAATCCGCTCTGGCGAAGTGCCTGCGCTGCGCCCTGATGCAAACGCGAAATATACCGCCGAAGTGGTGGTTGACCTCGACATTATCACAGAGCCGATGATCGCTGACCCCGATGTCAACAATAACGACATTTCAAAGCGTTACACCCACGACACCATTCGCCCGATCTCATACTATGGCGGCGAAAAGAAGGTCGATCTGGGCTTCATCGGTAGCTGCATGGTGCACAAGGGCGACATGAAAATCCTGTCCGAAATGCTCCAGAACCTGGAGAAACAACACGGCAAGGTTGAGTTCAAGGCCCCGCTTGTGGTGGCACCGCCCACCTACAACATCGTCGATGAGCTTAAGGCAGAGGGCGATTGGGAGCTTTTGTCCAAATATGCCGGTTTTGAGTTTGACGACACCAATCCCAAAAACGCGGCGCGCACCGAGTATGAAAATATGCTCTATCTTGAGCGTCCCGGTTGCAACCTGTGCATGGGCAACCAGGAAAAGGCTGCCAAGGGCGATACGGTGATGGCAACATCGACCCGCCTGTTCCAGGGCCGCGTGGTGGAAGATGCGAGCGACAAGAAAGGTGAAAGCCTTCTGTCATCGACCCCGGTTGTGGTGCTTTCGACGATCCTTGGCCGCACGCCGACGATTGAGGAATACACCGCCGCTGTTGAAGGCATCAACCTCACCAAATACGCGCCGCCTGTCGCTGCTTAGTGGTAGCGCCCGGCGACAACATCTTTGGCGATAAGGGACCGGACCACCAGGCCATCGTTGACGATGGAGCCTCGCGCATTGACGGGGTGGAAGGGCATTCCCCCGTCATGCGTCTGGGCACAAACCACTACTGGCACCGCGCGCCTTCACGTTCTGCATAAGGCGGGCAAACTGCCATTCCTTTCGCTCAGCCTTGAATGAGCCCAGCCCTAGAATGAGACAGTCACATTGGCATTGCCGCCAATGTGGCTGAACTCGCTGTCAGCAAAGGTCGCGGCGGCGTTCACACCGATTTGCACTTTGCCAAAGGTCTTGGAAAGGCCGCCCTCGACCCGTCCGTAATCGCGGTCGCCTGCGCGCGCGATGGCGCTGCGGGTGAAGTCGGGGATGGTGACAAGAGCGGAATCCACTTGCTGCGACCCGCCACCCAAACGCACGTGGTAAAAACCTGATAGGTGGGCATCAATTCCGGCAAATTCTGCTTGCACGCGCGCTCCAACCTCTGCGAATGTCTTGTCCAGCGTCAGGTCTGAGACCACTTGCGAAAGGCCCGTTGCACCGCTTTCGGTGAAGCCATCCACATCGCTCTCTGAATAGCCCACGCGTAACGTTGGGCGGATCGTGAATATGGGCGTCGGCGCGATCGAGCGCGAGGCCTCGAACACCACCGCCATGCTGTCACCTTCGGTCTCTGCGACCGACGTTTGCCCTGCCACATTGGTGATGCGGGCAAGGTTCTCGATATCGTCAGAGCCGTAGCTGATGGCGGCTGATAAATCGACGAAAGGCGTCTCGACTGTGGCAAAACCGCTGATGTGCAAAGAGCGTTTGTCGAACCCTCCACCGACAAAATCGAAGTCCACATCGGTGTCGGAATACCCCAGCGCCACACCCACGGTGAAGCTGTCGAGCAGGGTATAGCCAAGGGCGATTTGTGCGCCTGGGCCATCGGCCTCATACCCCACTGCATAGGTGTCGCGGGTGCGGCGCATACGGTTGTAACCCGCGCGTCCTGCGACCCACAGACCATCGCCCTCAAGCCGAAGGAGCGAGCGCGCTTGCTCTTCGGTGGCAAAGCGGCTGACTTCGGTAAGCGCTGGCAAAGTGCGCGGCGCGTTGATCGTATCGGCAAGGAATGCGGCGGAAATCTCATGGCCGCGCGCGGTCGGGAAGAACACGTCCCAGAACAGGAACTGATCCTGCACAGATCGGTCTGCATTGACGCAAGTGGGCACAAGCGAGCACGGGTTGGTCACGTCGCTAAATCCGTATTTCGCAGGGTTGGCTGCGATATCATTGGTGAGCGTGAATGTATCAGCAAGGAGCAGAGTGCCATCGCCGGTGTTGAGCCCCGATAGCGAGGTCACCAGCCCCTGATTGGTGGTGGTTGAAAACAGCGTTGCCAGCTGCACTCCCGAAAGCCCGCCAGCGCGCGCGGCCGGCGTCTGCCCGATGTTGGGAAGGTTTGAAACCAGCACCGTCCCAGCGCCTGCATCAAGCAATCTTTGCGCCGAGGCGGCAGTGTTCGCAGCGTTTGCCTGAGCCCCCGAAATCGCAAGCTGAGCGGCCTGGTCAGGGGGCGCCATGGTGAGGGCCGCCGTGTTCAAAGCCAGAGCTGCATCATTGCCCGAGGCATAAAGGAGCATGACATCCCCTTCGCCAAGGCTGCCAACGCGCGCGAGGTAATTGTCGACCTGGCTCGCAATATCGGTGTCATTGAGTGATGTAAGGCCGCGCCCGATGGGGCCGGGAATAGAGCTGCCATTGCCAAGAAATATGCCGCCTGCAAGGCTGACCGGAAGCTTGTCTGAAAACGCATTGCCAACCGCTTCATTGCTGATATCAGCCAGGTTGAAATCAAGCAGCTCGGGCAGGATCTCTGCCGCTGTGCGCCCGTTGGAAAAACGGTTGCCAAATCCGGGAGGTGAGGGCGGAAAATTGGGATCATCATTGGTCCCGTTCGCCTGATTGCCCGCTTCAATAATATTGGGAATATTCCCCGGATCAGCGATATTGTCACCGAAAGAGCCATAGCTTTGCGCAAATGCGCCTTGAGGCATGCACGCAGCAAGAGAAGCCAGCGAGACGCCAACCCACTTTGCCTGAGCGAACTTTGATAAATGGACCATATTTCCCCCTTAAGGCCCATAGTGTGCACTGCACCGGCCTGATCTGGGGCGCTTCTAGAGGACGTGGCATTTGCGTGAGGTGATGTGCGTCACACATTGCTGCGATCCGGTGTCACGCACGGTTTGCCTTGCGAGGTTAAAGGCCCCATATGCGCAGCAATTGCCGATAAAGGAGCCGCAAACATGGGTGCCGCCCACGTTTTTGAAACGCCGCCAGATGGTGTGGCCGATGATTGGAGCATGCCCCAGAACTGGGAGCAATTCTCCAAGAGCGATCACGCACGGTGGAGCGAGTTTGCCGCAAAGCAAACCGAGGCGCTCGAAGGGCTTGCCTCTGACACCTTTATCGAAGGGGTGCGGGCACTTGAGCTTGATAAAATGGGCGTGCCGGAGTTTGACCGCTGGAACGAGCGTTTGCGCGATGTGACCGGCTGGGAAGTGGTCGCGGTGCCCGGAGTGATCCCGAACGAACCGTTCTTCAAAATGCTTAGCGAGCGCAAGTTTCCGGTCGCCAATTTCCTTCGCCAGGGGCCTTCGTTTGAGTACAGCGATGAGCCCGACATGTTCCACGATGTGTACGGCCACATGCCGATGTTCCTCGATCCGACGTTTGGCGAGTTTATGACCGCCTATGGCCGCGCCGGTTTGCGCGCCGAAAGGCAAGGCATGTCCGATTGGCTTGGGCGGCTTTACCTGCACACGGTGGAGTTTGGGCTCATTCAGGACGGCGGAAGCTTGCGGGCCTATGGCGCGGGCCTCATGTCGAGTTTTGCCGAAACCGTGCACGCGCTCAAAAGCGATGCGCCGCGGCGTCTGCAGTTTGATCTGCCACGATTGATGCGCACCGATTGGCCGTTTGACGAGTTTCAGCCGACGTACTTTGTGATCGAAAGCTTCGACGCGCTGCTTGAAGAGATGGAGACGACCAGCCTTAAACAGGTCTATGCCGAGGTCGCCGACTTGCCGCTTATCCCTATCGGAGAGGCTGTGCCGGGGGATCGGCTTTACGAGGGGGCTGGCGCAAACGCATGAGCATCAAGAAGACAATCGTTGACGGTGTGGAGACGTTCGAGGCCGAGATTGATGGCGAGACGATCCAATGGGATCGCGGGCTGTCCTATGCGCGGCACCTTCAGACAGAGGCGCTCTTGAACGCTCAGGTGCCAGTGTCGGACAAGCCGGACGAGATGCTCTTCATCATCATGCACCAGACGATGGAATTGTGGATCAAGCTTTGTATCCATGAGGCGGATCAAGCGATGGAGGCTTTGCGCGCAGATAAGCTGGGCAAGGCGGAGAAAACGCTCGACCGGATTGCGACGATCTTGCGCCATATGATCCATTCGTGGGAGGTGCTCGCAACTCTTTCCCCGCATGATTTCCTCACCTTTCGCGGGTTTCTTCGCAAGGCGTCGGGTTTTCAATCGCACCAATACCGCGCGCTGGAATTTTGCCTCGGGCTGAAGCGAGCAGACCTTGTTCTGGTCCACAATGATGATGCGGAAAAGCGGGCGGAACTGGAGCGGGTGCTCCATGCGCCGTCGCTTTATGACGAGCTTTTGCGGCTCCTTGCGCGGCGGGGCTTTGAAATTCCGGCGGACACATTGGAGCGCGATTTCTCGCAAGGGTATGTGCCGTCAGATGAGGTCGAAGACGCGTGGCTCGCGATCTACACCAGTCCGGGCGAGAATTGGGACCTCTACACCCTTGCTGAAAAGGTGACGGCGGTGGAGTATTATTTCCAGGAATGGCGCTTCAAACACATGAAGACCGTCAGCCGGGTCATCGGCCACAAGACGGGTACGGGCGGATCGTCGGGTGTGAACTATCTGGTGAAGGCATTGGACCTGCCATTCTTCCCCGAACTGTGGGCGATGCGCACGCGGATGAGCGCTCCTAAAGAGGGCGGAAATTACGCTGATGACGCCGCCAAAGATGAAGGGGCCAAAGATGAAGGGGGCTGTCCCCTTGGCCACTAGGATTTGGGACATCACACAGCGCCTCGGCAAGCGCACGCCTCTTTGGCCCGGCGAGCCCGATCTGGTGGTTCAACGCAACGTTCAGCTTGGCCCCGATTGTCCGGTCAATATCGGACAAGTCACCGCGCCCCTGCACGCAGGCACCCATGCCGATGCGCCGCTGCATTATTCGAACGAGGGCGTTGACAGCGCGGGCTCCTCGCTTGAGCCTTACATCGGTCCTTGCGTGGTGGTGGACATGCGCCATGCGGGGGAAAGGGTTGAAGTCGAGGATTGCGATTGGGAGGCGCTGGAAGGCGCGGCGCGGGTCCTCTTTCGCACCTATGCGACATTCCCGCACGATGCATGGGACGAGAATTTCAAAGCCATTGCGCCAGAAGTGATCGAGCGGCTCAGGGTCGGGCGCACCGTCTTGATCGGCGTCGATACCCCCTCGCTTGACCCGCAAAGTTCCAAGACGATGGACGCCCACCACGAAGTCCTCGCCGGAGATATGCGCATCCTCGAAGGGCTTGTCCTCGATGACGTGCCGCCGGGCGAATATGAGCTGATCGCGCTGCCATTGCCGCTTGAAGGGGCCGATGCGAGCCCGGTTCGCGCTATCTTGAGAGAGCTTGCCCGATGACGATTACGCCGCAGCACATTGCCGAGATGGACGCCGCCGACCCGCTCGCACACTTCCGCGATGAATTCGCGATCCGCGAAGGGCTGATCTACCTTGATGGCAATTCGCTCGGCTGCCTGCCCAAACGGACCGTGGCGCGCATGAACCGCGCCGTGACGCAGGAATGGGCAGAGGGGCTCATCACCAGCTGGCTGGGCGCGGATTGGGTCAATTCTCCCACCCGCATCGGCGACAAGATCGGCGAGCTTTTGGGAGCGCAAGCCGGAGAAGTGATCGCGGGCGAAAGCACCTCTATCAACATCTTCAAGGCGCTAACGGCTGCGGTGTCCCTGCAAGAAGGACGGCGCGTTCTGCTAACGGAAACGGGCAACTTCCCGACCGACAATTACATGATGCAAGGCCTTGCGCGCTTTGGCGATCTGGAATGCCGCGAGGTGGAGCCTGACGCTGTGCTTGATGCGCTCGATGAAGACGTGGCGGTGCTGCTTCTCACACAGGTGCATTACAAGACCGCGCGCATCCGCGACATGGCGCAGGTCACGGCCAAAGCGCATGAAAAAGGCGTGCTGGTTGTCTGGGACCTAAGCCATTCGGCAGGCGCGATCGAGGTTGATCTGAACGCAAGCAACGCGGACTTTGCCGTTGGTTGCGGCTACAAATTCCTGAACGGCGGCCCCGGCGCGCCAGCCTTCCTGTTCGCGGCCAGGCGTCACCACCATGCCGATCCCGTTCTCTCCGGCTGGTTCGGCCATGCGCGGCCGTTTGATTTTGACGGGCAGTTTGAGCCTGCCCAAGGCATCGACCGTTTCCAATGCGGCACGCCGCCTGTGCTCGGCATGAGCGCGTTGGAAGAGGGCGTCGATCTTATGCTGGAGGCGGATATGAGCGCTCTGAGGCAAAAATCTATCGCCTTGTCCGAGCTATTCGTAGACCTGATGGAGCAACGCTGCGGCGAGTACGGGTTTGAATTCATCTGCCCCAAAAACAGCGCCGAGCGCGGTAGTCAGGTCGCCTTTGCCCACCCGGAAGCCTACGCCATGATGCAGGCGCTCAAAGCACGCGATGTCATCGGCGATTTTCGTGCGCCCGACATCATGCGTTTTGGCATCACGCCGCTTTACCTAAGCTTCGCCGACATTGCGCAAGGGGTGGAGCGGCTGCGCTCCATTTGCCAATCCCGCGAATGGGACCGCGCAGAATACCGGACGCGCGCGGCGGTCACGTGATTTCCTACTTGGGGCCGGATTGCTATTGCCCTTCGAATGGTATCAAACACCGCCTTTATCCGCCCGAAAGTTCAATCGGATTTTTCGATAATCGGGCCAATTATTGATCGAACGGTTTTTGATCCCTGGACAGTGTGTCAAGTGTGTCAAAAATGGCTTTTTAAGGAATAAATACAATGGCATCGGTACTTGTCACAGGCGCTTGTGGAATTGTAGGCGCGGTTGTCTGGGAAACGCTTGTTCGCAAAGGCTATCACGTGATCGGCGTTGATCTCGCCGATAGCCTGCCGTTCGAGAACACAAGCGTCGATTTTCGCGGAGGTCTGGACCTGACCAGCGAGGAGGCGGTGCAGACATTATCCGATACTCTCAAAGCAGAGGGGCGCACTTTGGCTGGCCTTGTGAATATCGCGGGCGGTTTTGTGTGGGAGGAAATGCTTTCCGGCCCTGCGGACACTTGGTCGCGCATGTTTCAGATGAATGTGATGACAACGCTGAACTCGTGCCGCGCGTTCGCGCCGCTGCTAGAAAACCCGGCGAGCGTCATCAACATTGGCGCAGCCGCTGCCGACAAGGCCGGGCTTGGCATGGGAGCCTATGCGGCGTCCAAGGCGGGCGTGATCAAGCTTTCCGAGGCGCTGAACGAGGAGCTTCGCGGCCAAGGCGTGCGGGTCAATGTCATCTCGCCGACAATCGTCGACACACCCACCAACCGGGCCGATATGCCGGATGCTGACTTTACCGATTGGGTGGCACCATCGCAGATTGCCGAGCTTGCGGCGTTCCTCTTGTCGGACAAATCCTCCGCCATCAATGGCGAGAATGTGCGGATCAAGGGCAACGTTTAGGTCCTGACCCTAATCGCCAAGCACCGGATAACCACGCCACGGCTTGACCTCGCGGATGGAAAAGCTGCTTTTCATGGTCGCAACACCGGGCAATCTGGCGAGAGCCTTTCGGTGGATGCGGTCGAAATGGTCAAGGTCTTTGGCCGCAATTCGCAAGATGTAATCAGCCTCGCCCGAAAGCAGGTGACACGAAAGGATCTCTTCAAAGCCAAGCGCTGCCTCCTCAAAGCGGTCCATCGCTTCTTGTCCTTGGTTGGCAAGGGTGATCTCGACAAAGGCCTGCATTTTGAGGCCCAGTTTTCGGGGATCAAGCCGCGCGGCATAGCCCTGGATCGTGCCGTCTTCCTCAAGGGCGCGCATTTTGCGGTGGGCAGCAGAGCTGGACATGCCAACGCCTTCGGCAAGCTCAGCGATGGAGCGGCTGGAATCGGTTTGAAGTTCGCGCAAGAGGCGAGTTTCGGAGTTTGGCAAAATGTCCCTCCAAATGGGATAATTCGGGATATTGTACCGCTACACAATATCCAAAGGGCGCAATAGGGGGAATTTCCCGATGCTTTGGTGATATTATCCGCCCTGTATTTGAGAGGAGAGATCCAATGCGTGTCGGTTGCCCCAAAGAAATCAAGAACCATGAATACCGCGTTGGCCTCACACCAGAGAGCGCGCGCGAGCTTGTCACACATGGCCACGAGGTCTGGATCGAAAGCGGCGCCGGCCTTGGCATTGGTGCCTCGGATGAAAGCTATATTGAAGCTGGCGCAAAGATCACCGACGGGCCTGACCCGATCTTTGCGGAATGCGAAATGGTGGTGAAGGTCAAGGAACCCCAAGCAGTTGAACGCGCCAAACTGCGTGAAGGTCAGGTGCTCTACACCTACCTCCACCTCGCGCCAGACCCCGAGCAGACGAGCGACCTTGTGAAATCAGGCGTCACCGCGATTGCGTATGAAACTGTGACAGGCGCGGAAGGCTCGCTCCCGCTGCTCAAACCGATGAGCCAGGTCGCAGGCCGTATGAGCGTGCAGGCAGGCGCGACAGCCCTTGAAAAGGCGCATGGCGGGCGCGGCGTTCTGCTCGGCGGTGTGCCCGGCGTAATGCCAGCCAAAGTCACCGTCATCGGCGGCGGTGTTGTTGGCTTTAACGCGGCGCAAATGGCAACTGGCCTTGCCGCAGATGTGACGATCCTCGATCGCAATCCGGAGGTGCTCGAAAAGCTCGCCATGCACTTTGAATCGCGGGCCAAAACGCGCTTCTCGAACCTTTCAAACCTTCAAGAGGCGGTGTGCGAGGCGGACCTGGTGATCGGCGCTGTCCTGATCCCCGGCGCAGCAGCGCCAAAGCTGGTTTCCCGCGATCTCCTCAAGCAGATGCAGCCGGGCGCGGTGCTGGTGGATGTTGCCATTGACCAGGGGGGATGCTTTGAAACCTCCAAAGCGACCACTCACGCGCAGCCCACCTATGTGGTTGATGATGTGGTTCACTACTGCGTTGCGAACATGCCCGGCGCGGTGGCTCGAACAAGCACCTATGCACTCAACAATGTGACCTTGCCCCATGCATTGCGCATTGCGGATCTGGGTTGGAAAAAGGCTCTACGCAGCGACCCGCATCTGGCAGAGGGGCTTAACGTTCACGCCGGGTCAGTGGTGTATAAAGCGGTCGCAGAAGAGCTTGGCTATGATCACCTGCCCATTTCAGAGGCTTTGGCTTAAGCTTAGTTCTTGCGAATTTGCGCGAGGAAGCTGGACACTTTCTCCTTCAAAAGGTCGGATTGCGATTCCAGTTCGCCCGAGGCAATCAATAGCGTTCCGGACGCTTTGCCGACTGCGCTTGCAGCGCGGCGTAGTTCTTGAGCGGACACCGACACCTCGCCAGCGCTAGCAGCAGCAAGGTCGATGCTTTGCGCCAGTTCCTTACTGGCGTGCGATTGCTGGTTCATGGCGTTGGCGATGGAGGTGGCTGCGGTTTCAAGCAGGCCGATCTGTTCGCGAATGTCGGACAGCTCATCAGCGCTTGCCTTAGAGTGGCGTTGCATTTCCTGAATGCTGCTGGCGACATCGCCTGTTGCATCGCTGGTTTGGTTGGCCAACTCCTTGACCTCGGTTGCAACGACAGCAAACCCGCGTCCCGCCTCGCCTCCGCGCGCTGCTTCGATTGATGCATTCACAGCCAAGAGCCGCGTGCGACCCGCAATCGTGTGAATGAGCTGAGCAATCTCGCCAATGCCTTCGGCGCGCTCGGTCATTTGGGATACGGTTGCATCAGTGGCTTTGGCGGTTTCATTAGTGGATCTTGCAAGCTCGGCCGCATCGGCGGCTTGTTCGGACACGTTGTCGATGGATACTGCAAACTGGTCAGAAGCTGCGGCCGCCGCAGTGCTTCCTTGCGCCACCTGTTGGGCGGCATCGGCGATGATCTCAATCTGAGCGGCCGCTTTGAAGGCTTTGCGCGACATCATATGTGCGGTGCGGTTGAATTGGTGGGCAGCTGTTGCGACCGTCTCTGACACTTGTCCGATGGTGTCCTCAAACTGCTCAGCAAGCGCAAAAAGCTCTTGCCTGCGCGTTTCGTCTTTTTGAACCCGGCGTTCTTCATCACGAAGGCGCTCCTCTTCGCGAGCCTCAAGCAGCCTTCGTTCTGCATCGTGCCGAAGCTCGATTGCTTCGCGCTTTTCCGCCTCGCTTGCCTCTAGCTCGGCGGCATCGCTCACGCGTTGCAACGAGTCTCGCGAACTGGGCAGGATCTGCAAATAGAGCAGCATGACCAAGATGAACCAACCCGCCACGTAATAGCCAACGATTGGTTCCCCTGACTGAATGCTCGCCGCTATCCCGCCGCTGGTTACGATAGTCATAAATCCAAGCGACATAAGCGGATAAGCGGAGCAACCTATGCCGCCGATTGCAATGACGGCGATGCTGGTCGCGATGGCCACGCTATTCCATTCGTCGGGAAGGAAAGTGGTTGTTGCGTAAGAGAAGATGGCCCAGCCTGCAGCGAGGCCCATCATTATGGCAAAGGTAACGCGTGTGCCTGTTATTGCGTTTGCATATTTGACCCTGCAGGTTCGTGAGCCAGGCATCAAAGTAAGCCCAAGCCCAAAGAACATGGTGTTGTTCAGAAGCGCGAGTTGAACAATCCACGTCTTCTCGCCAGCCCCTGCAACAAAAGCGATCAGGCCCATTGCCAGCACGGTGGCCCACGCGTTCTGAAGCAAATAGGAAGCGACAGCCGCGTTTTGATAGTCGCGCTGGAGTTTTTCCCAACGTGGGTTGTATGGCGGTACGCCTAAAATGCGCCCAAAGCTGGCGCTCACTGAGTATGCTGGCACGCTCTCCGACGCGAATGGTGGGTTTGCGCCCGTGTCGTTAAGGGTGACCTGGGAGGAGCATTCCAAATCCGCCAGCGCGTTACCCGTCGGTTCACTATCACCGTATAGCGATGAAGCGTGTATTAGCTTTTCTTGTTTCATCGCATCAATCACCCAATCGCTTCCGCGAAACCACTAAGCAATCCAGTTTGAGCCGTCGTTAAGCGTGTCTTGCGCAATTCCCCGATGTTGATTGGCGTGCGGCCTGCTGATTAAGGCGCTTCATGTTTTTGACTTTCTGGCTGATTGTTCCTAGCCAGCGCGGGAATTCTAATAACAAACAAGAATCTTGGGATTGGCAGGCTGGATTTGGAGGGGGTTAAGCGCCGCCTTCAATCGCTTTGGCCTAAGCTATTCTAATGTGTGATGCAGTATCGGGGAGTTATTAAGTCCATGATTAAAAAGTATCAATTTCTCAGCGCAGCAGCTTTTGGCGCGCTTATGTTCAGCTCTCAAGCCTCAGCGCAAAGCGCAGATCAGGAAACAGCTGAAGAATCGGGGCGCAACACCATTATCGTGACGGCCCAGCGGCGCGAGCAGGATCTGCAAGACGTTCCCGCGTCGATTGGCGTTTTGTCGGGCGCAACTCTGGAAAATGCGCTTTCAGGTGTTGAGGACGTTCTTGGCCTTAATGGCCGTGTTCCAGGGCTTGCCGTGGAAAGCTCCAACGGCCGCCAGTCGCCGCGTTTTTACATTCGCGGGCTTGGCAACACCGACTTTGATACCGCTGCATCGCAGCCGGTTTCGGTAATCCTTGACGATGTTGTTCTTGAGAATGTCACGCTTAAAGGTTTCCCGATGTTCGATGTCGAACAGGTCGAAGTCCTGCGTGGCCCGCAAGGCACCTTGTTTGGTCGCAACACGCCAGCAGGGATCGTGAAATTCGATACGCGCAAACCTTCCGACACCTATGAAGGTTCGTTCAATGTCAATTATGGCAACTTCAACACGGTCAATGCCGAGGCCGCGATTGGCGGACCATTGATCGAAGACATCCTGAATTTCCGGGTATCGGGCATTTATCAGCGTCAGGACGATTGGGTCGACAACGCCTTTACCGGCGAAGAAGACTTCGCAGGTGGCTTTTACGAGGCGGCCGCACGTTTCCAGCTTGAGTTCACGCAGCCCGGCTTCAACGCACTTCTGATGGCGAGCTATGCCGATTCCGATTCTACGACGAGCTTTTTCCGGGCAAATGTGCTTACCCCGGGCAGCAATCAGCTGAACAACAACTTCGACCGCGATGTGGTCGCCTATGATGGCGGCGGCGGTAACCAGGGCGAGCGGGACATCTTCCTGTCGTCCTTGCGTCTCAGCATCGATCTTTCTGACAGCGTGACGCTCACCTCGATCACCAGTTATAGCGACCTGAACCGTTCGGGCCGCGGTGATATTGACGGCGGCGCGATTGACTTTGCCGGCACATTTGGGGGCGTCGCACCGCCACCATTCTCCGGCGGCACCAGCGCGTTTACAGGGGGCACTTTCTCCTTCCCCGGCAATATTCCGTTCCCGTCGGACACCGGTGGTCGTTCAGACAGCCAACAGTTCACGCAGGAATTTCGTGTCGCCAGCGACACCTCCAGCCGGTTCAACTGGCAGGTGGGCGCGTTCTATTTCGACAACAGTCTGCTTGATTCCACCTTCCTTGGCGGAGCGCCGGTCCCAGCGACAACATGGGAATCGGAAGCGGAAAGCTGGGCCGTGTTTGGTCAGGTCGGTTATGAAGTGACCGATCAGCTCACCCTCACGGGCGGTCTTCGTTACACCGACGAGGAAAGAACGTTCCAGGTCATCGTGCTGCCAAACCCTACCTTCACGCTTGATAACGGGTCCTTGCGGACCTTCATCGATGATGGCCAGATCAGCTGGGATTTGAGCGCGGTTTACGAAGTAAACCCGGATGTGAACCTGTTTGCCCGCGTCGCGCGCGGCTTCCGGGGCCCATCGATCCAGGGGCGTAGCATCGCGTTTGGCGTGCCAACTTCTCAGGCGCAGTCTGAAACCGTGATTTCTTATGAAACCGGTTTCAAAACGACGCTGTTTGATGACACGCTGCGCCTCAACGGTGCGCTGTTCTATTATGAAGTAGATGATATTCAGCTAACCGCTGTTGGCGGCGCAGGTAACTTCATTTCGCTCATCAATGCGGAAAATGCAGAAGGTAAGGGTTTCGAAATCGACCTCGATTGGAACCCAAGCGACTTCTTCTTCCTTCGCGCCGGCTTTGCTTTTGTCGATACAGAGATCAAGGATGATGACCTTGCTGTGGCGACGTGCTTTGCCTGCACGGTGACCGATGATTTGAACGCGAACGGCCTTGCGTTGATCGATGGCAACCCGCTGCCACAGGCACCGCGCACCAACTTCAATATCGAAGCACAGTTCACTTTGCCGGTTGGCCAGAATGAGCTGTATTTCAATGCGGACTGGTTCATCCAGGGGCGCACCAACATCTTCCTTTATGAAAGCCTTGAGTTCAATCACTCAGGCAATCACGAGCTGGGTGTCCGGGTCGGATATGTCTTTGGCGATGGGCAGTATGAAGTGGGTGCCTTTGCACGCAACCTAACCGATGAAGAAAACCTCATTGGTGCTATCGATTTCAACAATAACACAGGCTTTGTGAACCAACCGCGCATTTATGGGGTCAGCCTGCGCGGCAGTTTCTAAGCCTCAATAAGCCTCAAAAAATCGGCACCGATGGCGCATCCCAGCGTTGTCGGTGCCTTTTTTGTGTGCGCAAGCAACGGCATAACAAGCAATCACCGCAAAACGTGATTTCTATCACTGAAATGCTCCGTAATGCCCCTTAGACCTTCCCATATTGAAGCACGTGAGTGGCGGGATTCGTGTCTGTGACCGAAACAGGTTATGGTGCTTTCCGTTAGGGGATTTGGCGAGTCTGAGGCTTGCCGTGTTCTTACAATGTAGATGCGTAAAGCGTCACTAGGGTGCGACAATGCAATGAGGGGGAGTCTTCCTTTTTTGCGCTGTGAGGGCAGTGCAGGAAGTAGGAGGTTGAGGCTCCCAAAAGGGGGTAAATGTGGGGCGTATTTCCACAAAGATTTCAGCTATCTGCGCGGTTTTTGCAGTATCGATGACGGGCGCCTCGGCGCAAACCGGATCGGTTCTGACAACGGACAGCTTTCCCATTGGGGATAGCAACGGAATTCTGTGTCAGGTTCAGGATCGCAGTCTCAACAACCCGGCCAAGCAATCGATCTTCGATCGCCGCTGGGCGATTGTGTGCCGCGACAGCCCGCGCCCCATTGCAGAGGTCTACGCGTTCGAGGATTTCAACGCTGAGGCGCGTGAAGCGATCAAATCCACGCGCCGTTTTGGCGTAAGCTGCCCTGCTGGTGCTTCGCCGTCCGCTGGTTCCATCGCCGGATCGCTCAAGGAAGTTTGCACCGTCGATGACACTCAGCTTGAATGGACCCAGATCACAAGCGCGGAGGACGGTCTGACCTATTACGCTGAAGGTTTCAGCGCCTATGATGACGCTACCGTTCTCGCGCTTCGTTCGGTGCTTGATGATGCGGTGGCGCAAGGCACAATTGACGTGGCATCAACCAGCGTTTCCGACCCGCTGTCATTTGCCCGTGTCCAGGCCGATACACTCAAGCCAGAACAAGCTTTGGCAGAAGGGTATCGCCGCAATCTGGCGGGCGAATATGCGGAAGCGGCTGCCTATTTTGAGACGCTGCAAAAGCGCCTGCAAGATGATGGCGATGCGGCGATCAATCCGGGCGAATTTTTCGTCAATCGGGCGCTGCAAAAAAGCAATCTCGGCGAGTTCGCCATAGCAAGCAAACTGTTTGCGCAGGCGCGCGAATTTGGCGGAGACGATCCGATCACCGCGCGTCTTTTGCGCAATTTTGAGGCGATCCATCTTCTCAATCAGGGTTTTGGCGATGCAGCCGTCGCACGCCTGACGCAGACCTTGCCGCCCAGCCTGGTTGGGGCGAGTACGGCCGATGGCGAGCTGTCGATTACGGTGCCCATTTCTGAGCGATTGAACCGCGAGCAGCGCAGCGGCTATCTTTTCGGCATTGTCGATGAGCTGAGCCTCACGACTGAAGAGCGCGCGCGGATTATCGATGCGCAGGCCCTGCAGATTCGCGGTACTGCAAAGCGGCTTGATGGTGATCTGGAAGGCGCACGCGAAGATCTCATTACGGCCTATGAACAGGCCTTAGCGGTGCGCGATGGGCGGGTGACATCGATCACGCGTTTCCGCAGCCAAATCTTGGGTGACCTTGCATTGATCGCTGAGCGGCAGGGAAACCCCGATTTTGCTGAAGCCTATCTTCGCAACGCTCTTGCACTTGTGAGTGCGCAGTTTCCCGAACGCCGAACGGTAAGTGCATCAGAGGCACGGCTTGCCTCTTTCCTGCTGCGTGAAAACCGCGAAGGAGAAGCGCTCGAGCTTTACGGCAAGGTGATTGATCGGGCTTTGGGTAAGCGCAACGCCATCATCGGTTTTGCAAACCAGCTGAACCCTTATTACGAGCTCCTCGCCAGCAGGGTTTCGAGCGACCCAGAAGCGGCAGACGCCTTTTTTAAGGCGGCCCAAGTCCTGATCCGGCCAGGTGTTGCGGAAACACAGGCGGTGCTTGCGCGGCGGCTAAGCGCCAGGTCCGATGAGGCATCGCGCCTGTTTCGCCAATCAACCGATCTGACCCGCGAAATCGAACGCTCGCGTATCCGCTTCGAGGCTTTGAGCGCGCAGCCGGAAACGGCCGAAAGCAACGCGCGAGCTGACAAGTTGGCAGCGCAGATCACGCGGTTGGAAAACGCGCAAATCCAGACTCAGGTCCAGCTTAATGCTTACCCGCAATACCGTGTCGTTTCGCAATCTTCGCTTGCGCTTGATGACTTTCGCGAGGCGCTCAAACCCGGTGAGGTTTATGCCCGTGTCGCTCTGGTCAGTGATGATGTCTATGTGTTTTTCACCGACCGGCAGAATTCGATGGCTTACCGCGTGGATATGTCCGCAGATGAGCTTGAGACGCAGGTCGATATCATCCGGGAATCCATCTCGCTTTTCGACGGGGGGCAAAACGTCACATTCCCGTTTGAAATCACCTCAGCCAGAGAACTTTACTCCAAGCTTTTTGGTCCGATCGCGCAAAACCTTGAAGGCGCGCAGCATATTATCTTTGAGCCCGACGGGGCGATGCTGCGTCTGCCAATTGATCTGCTTGTGACAGATGATGCCTCGGTTGAGCGTTATCAAACTCAGCTCGCTGGGCCAGAGGGCGATGAATATGATTTTCGCGGCGTCAACTGGTTGGCACGCGGGCGCACGATCAGCACAGCTGTGTCGGCAGAAGCCTTCGTCCAATCGCGCCGTTCACAAAACTCGCGTGCAAAGCGCGAATATGTGGGTTTTGGTGAAAATGCTCCGGTCGGCGCAGCTTTTCCGGCAAGCTTCACCTCTGATCCGGCGCAGGTCCCACTCGATTGTTTCTGGCCTGCGGGGCAGTGGAACGCGCCGATCAGTGCGAACGAGCTTCGCACCGCTGCGGGCTTGATCGGGTCAGATTTGGCGCAGGTCGTCACGCAAGAAAGCTTTACCGACGACAGCATCAAAGCGCGCGGTGATCTTGATGAATTCCGGGTGCTGCACTTTGCAACCCACGGTCTGGTCACGGCCCCTAATCCCAACTGCCCCACAACGCCTGCGCTTGTGACGTCTTTTGGCGGTGCAGGATCAGATGGCCTGCTTAGCTTTGAAGAGATTTTCGAGCTCAATCTTGATGCAGACCTAATCATCCTGTCCGCTTGCGACACAGCAGGCGCGGTTAGCGTGGAGGCGACGCTGGCTGCGGGTATCCAATCAGGTGGTGGTTCCGAACTCGAAGGATTGGTGCGCGCCTTTATCGGTGCAGGCGGGCGCGCGGTTATGGCGAGCCATTGGCCGGTGCCCGATGAGTTTAACTCCACCGAGCGATTGATGACCGAAATGTTCAGGCGAGGGCAGAACCAAACGATTGGTGAGGCGCTGGGCCAATCACGCAGGCTTTTGATGGACGAAGCGGCAACGTCTCACCCGTTTTACTGGTCGGCTTTTGCTGTGATCGGGGATGCGACCCGGCCTCTGCTTTCAGGCACCGGGTCTGATCGGAGCCTTGATATCGCCATGCTGGAAGAGCGCGGGGGAGCGCAATAATGGGTAACTCTATTTTAAAGCTCACCGGCCTTACCGCGCTAGGAATGCTCGCCGTTGCGCCGAACGCTGTGTCAGCGCAGGGTCAACCTCAGGGTCAAATCGCCCCCACCAGGGAAGAGATCGACCGGCGCGGGCTCGAAGCTGAGCTGCGCGGTGAGACAAATCCGGTCACTGTCGAAGGGGATATTGAACGTGCACCGTGCCCGCTTGCGGCCGAACAATTTGCCGATCTAACCTTCACCTTCAGCGCGCCGCAATTCTCGGGACTTGAGGGTATTGATCCAGAGATGCTGCGACCCGCTTATGCAGAATATCTGGGCCGCGAGATTCCGGTTTCCACCATTTGCGACATCCGCGACCGCGCAGCGACTATCCTGCGCGCCAAAGGCTATCTTGCAGCGGTTCAGGTGCCAGCGCAGACCATCGGCGAAGGCACTGTTCAATTCGACGTGCTGCTGGCGAAAATGCGTTCGGTTCAGGTGCGCGGTGATGCAGGCAGTTCGGGCAAAGCGTTGCAGCCGATCCTAGATAAGCTTTCAAGCAAACCGGTTTTCAACGCCAACGAGGCAGAGCGCTATCTGCTTTTGGCGCGCGATATTCCCGGGCTTGATGTACGCCTGACTTTGCAGCCGCTGACCAAAGAGCAGGGTGGAGCGCCCGGGGATGTGGTCGGTGTCTTTGATGTCGTCAACACGCCGATGATTATCGACGTCAACTTCCAGAATTTCGGCTCTAAACAGATTGGGCGTTTTGGCGGCCTTGCTCGCGTACGGTTCAATGGCCTTACCGGGCTTGGCGATGAAACCATGATAAGCGCCTATTCCACCCATGATTTCGACGAACAAATCGTCGCCTCGGCCTATCACGAATTCAAGGTAGGCTCAGAGGGGCTCACACTGGGCCTTTCCGGGACGAAAGCATGGTCGCAGCCCGACGTGCCGGGCCCCGATGTGTTTGACACCGATACCTTGGCGATCTCTGCTTATGCGCGCTATCCGATAATCCGTTCGCAGGCACGAAATCTGAGCCTCACGGTTGGTGGTGATTTCATCAATCAAAGCGTCGATTTCACCGATCTTGATTTTAGTCGGGATGAATTGCGCGTTGCCTTTGCTCGCCTTGATGTATCGGGCAGCGATGAGGACAGCATCAACGGACGCGGTGGTTATACCGTGTTCGAGCCAAAGCTTGCCTACTGGGCAAGCTTTGAAGTGCGCCAAGGTCTGGACGTATTTGGGGCAAGCCCTGATTGCGGAGTTGGTTTTGTAAACTGCCTGGCGCCTGGCGTAACGCCGCCAAGCCGTCTCGACGGCGATGCAACCGGATTTGCGGTGCGCGGGGATGCAAGCGTTACTTATCGACCAACGCCCACCTTTGGGCTTACGGCTCGTTCACGCTTTCAATATTCGCCCGATGCTCTGCTTGGTTATGAGCAGTATTCCGGCGGTAACTTTACGGTCGGGCGCGGTTATGATCCCGGCGCGATTATTGGCGATCAAGGCACAGGTTTTCAGCTCGAAGCTTTTGCCGGATCGTTGATCCCGGAGACGCCAGATGGTGTCGCAATTCAGCCTTTCGCATTCGTCGATTACGCCACTGTCTCAGTGAACAACATCCCCGATGACAGCGACAGCATCACCTCTGTTGGCGGCGGTTTGCGCATGGCGATCGGCCGCCAGGCGCTCTTTGACTTGTTTGCAGCTGTACCATTGCAGCGACCTGATTTTGCCACGAGCAGAGGCGATGTCCGGATTTTGGGCACGCTTACGGTGCAATTGAAGCCTTGGTTCAATTGAGCCGGTTGGAGGATATTATGATGAACAACACAAATCCAACCCGTCCCAACCTGCTCCAGAACGCTCAGCAGCAACGCCCACTCCGTCTGAAGTGGATGCGCAGCGGGTCGATCCTTGCAGCGGCTTCGGCAATGATTGCAAGCGGTGTGCCTGCTCATGCTCAGGCTGGGCCAGGAGTGAGGGGGCCGAGCGCGCCTTCGATGCAAACGCGCTTGCCCCAAGGTGCCTCAGAGTTTCGCGTGCCGTCGCAGTCTCAGTCGCAGGTGCGATCGCCAGCCCAATCACCTGTACGCATTATCCAGGTGCCGGGTGCTGGTGCCCCGACTGTGAACGTGCCAACCGTCAATACACCGGTTGTGCCCCCGGCTTCTACTCCCATCACCACCTCATCAAACAACCAGCCCCTAGCCAGCGGGCCAACTGCGCCTTCCCCAAGAGCGGCGACAAGTGCCAATGGCGTATCGGTCAATGCATCGGCGGCTTTTGATGATACGCGGGTCCGTTTCACGCCGGGGGCAGCCGCCGATACGGTCGAGCTGCTCGGTACATCGGCGATCATCGACTGGACGACCTTCGACACCGGTACGGGGTCAGCTGTTACCTTTTTGGGCTCCGAGCGAAATCTAGCATTCACTTCGAATAACTCCGATTACACCGTTCTCAATCGTATTACGACGCCTGGAGTAGAAAGCCCGGTTCTCATTAACGGCAATGTCACATCGACCACATCTGGGGGGCAAACGATCGGCGGCGCTGTCTGGTTTTCGAGCGCAGGCGGACTGATCATCGGTTCGGAAGCATCGTTTAACATCGGCAGCCTGTTGCTAACGACCAGTCAGTTGGACCCCAACGACGTAGTTGCGGGCGCGTCTGCGATCAATTTCCTTGGTGTCTCGGATCCCGCATCATCTGTTACTATCCAGAGCGGCGCGCAGATCAACGCGCTCAACAACAATTCCTATGTCGCCGTATTAGCGCCGCGGATCGTGCAAAATGGCACGGTCAACGTCAACGGCTCCACAGCCTATGTCGCGGCCGAAGAAGCGACGCTGACCATTCAGAACAATCTGTTCGACATCTCTGTCAGTGTGGGGAGCGAGGATCGCGATGGCATTATTCATGGCGGCACCACCACAGGGCCGTCATCGACCGGGATCACAGACGAACAGGCTATCTATTTTGTAGCAGTTCCCAAGAACGACGCGCTCACCATGCTATTGGGCGGCGAGATTGGTTACGCAGCGGCAGGTTCGGCCAGTGTTGTAAACGGCAATATCATTCTCACGACCGGCGACCGGGTTGTTCGCAGCGAGCGGACTGAACGGATCAACGGCAATGATGTCGAAGTCTCGTTCAACACGCTTGATACCAGTGTTGATGGCGGGGCCGCTGGCAGCATAGTTCTTGAGAACCTGGAACTTACCTCAGACACGCAGATATTTGCGGAAGATACAGTCGGCCTTCGAGCGCTATCCACGCTTGATGATGGCGATTTTGACATAATCGTCGGTAGTGCAACCAATCAGGCTGATCTTACCATTTTCGGCGGCAGCGCAGTCGACATATCGGTAAGCGAAGTCGCGTTAATCGACGTATCCGGCTCGCTCACTGTGAGGGCAGGCGATGGCGCTGGCAATGGCGGCGATATCAACGTGGACGTGGATTTTGCCGACGGATTTAGCTCTCCGGACGGCGGAACGCTGGCGGTTGGCAACAATCTAATCCTTGATGCAAGTGGTCGCGGTCTCGATGATATCGGCAATTTCCGCAACAACGGTGGTCAGGGCATTGGCGGCGACGGTGTGGGCGGTGATATCAACGTCACAATCGGCCAGCTTGCCGGGATAAATGTAGGCGGCACGTTCACTGTCGACACTTCTGCGAGTGGTGGACGCGGAGAAGTCCGTCATGGATCGGCAACCGCTGGCTCTTCAACTTTCACGCTTAACGACGGCTTTGTCGATATCGGAGGAAGCCTCAATTTCGATGCGCGCGGCCGCGAGGCTGGAACACTTGTGTTCGATGGCGATGCGCTTGAAGGCGCAGATGCAACTGCGGGTAATGTCACAGTCACGCTGAACGGCGGCGGCGTCGATTTGGGCGCATTGGATATAAGGGTGGGCGCCACCGCAACGCGAGGGACGGACAGCTCCATCGCCCAATCCAACGATGCCTCTGCGGGTTCTGTCTTGGTCGACATTACGGGCGGCGCCCACTTCTTTGGGGGCGTGAATATCAACGCTGTGGCCGATGCCGCAACTTCTTTCGACGGCATCTCTTCTGAAAACTTCAGAGGTCAAGCAGGGCGTGGGCAGGCGATTGTCAATGTAACGAACTCTGATACCCTGCTCGATGTTTTCGGGTCTTTCGACATTGACGCCGGGACTATTGGCAGCGTTTCCGCCCCTGTGGGCGATGCAGTCGCTGTGAGTATCACCAACACTGGATTTAACACCGGATCAGGCCTCACCATAAGCGGCGTGCTCCAGATCAATACATCGGCAGAGGACGGAGCTCCCGGAGTTCTCTCAGAAGCAGGTGGCATTAGCGTCACAGCAGATAATGGCAGCGTGTTTGCCGACAATTTCTTTTTCAGCGCCGACGCGCGGCACGATTTTCGTGATGAGGCCGACCGGAGGGGCACAGATTTTCAGGGCGGCACAGTCAATATAACTGCTACCAATGATGGCTCGATCTTCGTCAACGGATTTAGTTTTATATCTGCCGACGGTTCAGGCACCCCTGACGAGAATGATCCCGGTAGCGGTAATGGGCAAGGCGGTTCCATCACGGTTCTGGCGGATAATGGTTCGATCAGTTTTGGGTCTTTTCTCTCTTTAGACGCCAATGGCTTTACCTCAGTGGGTGAGAACCAGAATGGCCAGACGGGCGAGGGCCGTGGCGGGACGGTGAATATTACGGTCCAAGGCTCTACGGGCCGGTTGAACTTCAACGATTTGACTGCCGGAACCGACGGCTCCTTTACGTTTGATGGAGAGGTTCTGGAAACAGACTTTCTGGGTTCGGGAAGCACGGGTATCGGCGGGCTTACGCAGTTTAATGTGCTAGGCGGAACGCTGACTGCGCAAGACATCACTGTATCGTCTGATGGTGAGGGTGGTCCGGGCGGGGAGTTCCCAGACGGGACAACCAATCTCGCAAATGGCCTGCAAAACACCGGGACCGGCGGAACGGGGACCGGCGGCGAAGTGGTCTTTAACCTCGATGGCGGTGATGCGACCCTCGTCAATCTCGATATTACATCAAACGGAGTAGGTGGCAGAGGAGCGCCGGGCAGCGCAAGCGACGGCACCAATGCAGGTGACGGCGGCGATTCTTTTGGTGGCCGTGCGACGTTCAATGCGATTTCCGGCAACCTCACTGTTACCGATACTTTGACCGTCGAGGCGACCGGCAACATTGGCTTTAGCTCCGGCGCATTCGGTGGTGAGGGCGGCTTTGGACGTGCTTCGATTGGTGGTCGCGGCGGCGATGCTACCGGAGGTACGGCAACCTTCAATCTTGATGGCACCGCGACGGTCGATGCAACCAATGTTGTGGTCTCCACACAAGCCTTTGGCGGTGAGGGCGGCGATAGCAGAGCGGAGAGTAACGGCCCCGCTGATCAGGGCGGCGGCGATGGCGGTAATGCTGTGGGTGGCTTGGCAGTGTTCAACGACATTGCTGGCAACCTTACGTTTAGCACGCTGACAGTGAATGCAAGTGGCCTTGGCGGTGATGGCGGTCGAAGCCGCGGTGACTTCAGCGGTTCCATTCCACAAGGCGCTGGTGGTTTTGGCGGGAGCGGCCGAGGCGGTTCAGCTCTTATCTCGCTTAATCAGGATGACACCGACCCCAAAGAATACTCCGTGATTTCGCGCGGCCTTGGCGGTGACGGCGCGGATGGTGCGTTTGCTGGTGACGGCGGAGAAGGGATCGGCGGCACGGCTGAACTGGCTGTCAACGATGTTTTTGTGGAATTCGAGGCGCTTACCATTGATGCTTCTGCGACCGGCGGGTTGCCCGGCACGGTAACAGGCGATCAATTGGCTGATGGTGGCCGGGGCGGCGATGCAACAGGCGGGAATGCGCGCTTGCTTGTATCTGGCCCCAATGCTGATTTCCAAGCGAACTCGACGATTTCAATCACTGCTGGCGCGACAGGCGCTGCGGGCGCGATTGGATATGCAAGTAATAATGATTTTGCGGCAAGCGGAAGCGGCGGCGCTGGCGGTAATGCGATCGGTGGCTCTGCAACAATTGCAGTGGAAGATGACGCTCTCATAGCGATCGACAGCTTCGATTTTGCGCTAAACTCTGACAGCGTCGGCGGAGCGGGCGCTGATGGTCAAGACCAACTCTTTGGCCTTAATGCTGGTGCTGGCGGTAGAGGCGGCGCGGCGACCGGTGGCGTTGTTGGCATAACGGCAGCGCGCGGCGGCGAAGTCACGATCGTAAATTCGTTTACATCCGGCCCATTTGCGCTTTCGAGCACAGGCACCGGCGGCGCCGGCGGTGCTGGCGGTAACGGCACCAGCACCGACACGGTGGGACGGGGCGGCATTGGTGGTACCGGTACTGGCGGTTCACCATTGCTGAATGCAGTTGGCGGCACCATCAACATTGCAGATGTCACGCTTCTCGCGTCGGGTTTTGGTGGCTCTGGCGGACCCAATGGTCAAGACATCAACAATCCTCTCGATAGCGTCCCTAGCCGAGGCGGAGACGGCAGTGGTGGTTCTCCGAGGATTGAAGCTGTTGAAGGCAGTCCGGGAGTTATCAATCTTGGTAACGTGTCCATTTTCGCCAACGGAACAAGCGGCGGTGGCTTTGGATCCACCAACAGCGGTGGCCAGGTAACGATCATCGACACCTCGACCTCTCCCGGAGGCAATATCACTGTTGACGATCTCGTGATTGATGCAACTGGAGCAGAAGGGACTATCGGCGGACTTATCTCGATATTGTCCAACAGCGGCCCAATCACAGTCAATGGCATTCTTGATCTTGATGTAACGGGCGACATCACCATTGCGATGGAAGGCGAT
Source organism: Erythrobacter longus (assembly GCF_000715015.1). Classification (GTDB taxonomy): domain Bacteria; phylum Pseudomonadota; class Alphaproteobacteria; order Sphingomonadales; family Sphingomonadaceae; genus Erythrobacter; species Erythrobacter longus. Next base: position 1,043,972 of record NZ_JMIW01000001.1, on the reverse strand, counting down.
GGTCAACTGCTAGCCAATCCCGGCGGCAGTATTGTCAACCCGGCAACCTTCAATGCGAGCGGTGACATCACAATCAGCCACCTGAACAGGGCTGAGGGCATCGCCACGCTTGATGTTGGCTCCAACTTTACAGCGGATTCAAGTGCGGGCACTTTTGACGCCTTCAACGACGGCAGTATTGCTGTTGGCGCACGAGCACAAATCACCGCCGAAGATGTCCTCTACAGCACGATTGAAAGCAGTCTTGCCACGAGTTTGACCGCACGCGGCGGGTCCATCACAGGCACCACTGACGGTGCAATCATCGCTTCGAGCGTTGTGGATGCGATCACTCTTGATGCGGCGCGCGATGTAACCTTCGGCACCCTCATCAGCGACACCGATGGCAGCATCATGGTGGATGCAGGCGGGGACATCACCGGGGGCACCGCGGACTCTTTTGAAATTGTGAATCTTTCAGCGCCGGGCACAATTGCGGTTGATCTCATCAATGCAGGTCGTTCAGGGACGGCAACCGGGCAGATCAATGTGAACGGCGGGAACCTCGATATTGGCTCCATTGATGCAAGCGGCATCGTCAACCTTACTTCGCTGACTGGCGATCTTAGCGTTGATAGCCTGACAACAACAACAAGCGCCGACTTGGGCTCTGCCAATGCCATCAATGTGGGGACCGGAACCGTCGGTGCATTTACCGGTATGGCTGTAACAGATGTGACCATCGGCAGCCTCACGACAACCGGCGGTTTTGGTGATTTGCGCATTGTTGCTGGCGATACGGCCGATGTGGGCACGCTCAATTCCAACCGGCTTATCAACGTTCAGGCGACCGATATCGTCGGCAGCGACATAACGGCGCTCGCCTCGATTGACCTTAATGCAGCAGATACGATTGATCTTGGCGATATCGCGACAACCAGCAGCGCCAATATCACTTTGGGCACTGATGCGGGCGATATTACGACGGGTCAAATCACAGCGGCACAAGGCCTTGTCACGGTCAGCGCAGGCGGCAACGGCGATATCGCCGGCGTCGTTTCGTCGGCAGGCACCAGCGTCGTCACAATCGGTGATCTGATTATCGGTGACGTCGATGCCGGAGGTAATGGCTCCTTCAACGTTGGCGGTAATCTGACAGCGGGCAACTTGTTCGCAGGCACAACCAGTCCTGGCCTTCGCGTGAATACAGGCGGCGATGCTGATATCCAGAGCGCGACGACCAATGGTATTCTTGATCTCAATATCACAGGCGCTCTTACAGGCGGCGACTTTGTTGGTCAGGGCGCTGTTGGAGTGCTTACCATTGATGCAGCCTCCGTGGATGTTGACCTGGTTGAATCGACCAATGGCACAGCAACAGTTTTAGCGCCCGGAGCCGTTTCAATCGGCAATTTTGTGGCTGAGTTGAATTCCAGTATCACGGGGGCCTCGGTCAATCTTGACGCTGGCACCGTGAACCGCAGCCTCGCTGTTACGTCAAACACCGGTGATATCACCGGCCTTGGTTCAATCATTGTGGCTAATTCAGCAACCTTCAATTCTGCTGCCAACATCGCCATCGGCACTTTGGAGGCGGGCTCAATTTCTCTGACGAGCGCTGGCGACTTGCGCTTTAACGGGCTGACTTCGCCAACTGCGATCACGCTTTCAGCGGTCAATGGCACGATTGGCGCCACCACTCCTGGTGAAGGCGATATCGATAGCGGCGTTGAGGTCGACCTCACAGCTGAAGCCATCGATATCGGAGATGTGACAAGCGCTGGCTCAATCACGGCAAGCACAAGTGTGGGTGATGCAAGCTTTGGCGCGCTGACCGCCGGAACCACGATTGATATCACTGCAAATGCCAACCCACTTGCCGAAAGCGTAACAAGCGGCGGAAATGTGACACTTACCGGAGCATCGGTTGGCCTTGATGGCGGCGACGTCGGTGGCAGCTTGACGCTCAACGCTTTGGACGGCGGAATTACGCTCGCGTTCGACGGGGATGAGCAGTTGGTCGTCGCCGATGCTGCGCTCTTCACGGCGACCGGTGATATGCTGGTGACCCATACGAACAACACGAACGAAGTAATCTCTGTCGATGTTGGGCTTGGAACTCTGGTCGATATTGGCGGCTCATTCACCTCTGAAGCAGGTTCGATCCTCAACAGCGGCATTGACCTGACGATGCGTGTCTCTGGCGGTATTGATGCCGCAGATTTGCGCGCGGTTGAGGCGATCTTGCTTGAATCGGGCGGATCCATCACCTTGAACGATGCAAGCGTTATCGGCCCGCAGAATGTCAGCAACAACACTGGCATCACACTTCGTGCCGGTCTCTTTGATCTTGGCAGTGGTTTGATTGTTTTTGATAATCTCGCAAACGCGACCATCACTGGGGATGTCACAAGCTATGCCAATATCGATATCATCGCAGGTGGCACGGTGGTGTTCGAAAGTGGCTCGAACACAGCGGCAGACAACGCGCTGATCGTGAACACTGGCGATGATATTATCATTGAGGCGGTGGCTCAGCTTTCGGCTGCGAATAATCCGACCACTGTATTTGATCCTGCATCGCCGTTTGACGGCGGTCCAAATCTCATCCTCAATGCGGGGGGTGAGCAAAACCTCCTCTCGATCCCGGCAACGCCGATTGCTTCACTTGTGATCGACGGCACGTTGAACGCCAATGATGCAGCGATTATTCTTGAAGGTAATGCGATTGAAGGGCTCGACAGTACGCTGATTGCAGGCTCAATCAGCGCTGATGTGCGCGATGCGCCTGATCCCGGATTTAGCTTGAGCGATGACGATGGCTTGCTCATCGGGCCGTGCCTGCAAGGCATTATCTGCCTTGGAGACATGGATGCCGATAACATCATTCAAATCGGCATTGGCAGCAATAATGATGCGATCCAGCTGTTTATCGAACAGGCTCAGATCACCGCGAATGATATCTCGATCCGCACCCGCAACAGTATCGTTATGGGCACTGACGGGATCAACACCGATATCAATGCGACCGGCACTTTCTTTGCGGAAAGCATTACCGGCGATGTTGACCTTCGCGACACGACCATTGGCGCAGATCAAATCCTGATTGCGGCCGCTGGAAGCGTCACAGGCAGCGGTTTCCTGACCAGTGACAATGACATCGGGATCGACGTTGGCGACTCTATCATTCTAAGCGGCATTGTGACGGCTGGCGAGCTGGTCGCCGTCGAAGAAGTCGGTGGTCTTATTGAGGGCCAATACAATGTGCCGGGCGACTTCATCGTCGGCTTGTACTCGCAAGGATCCTCCGACATCAATCTGGTCACCGGCGGTTCGATCGATATCGGCGAAGCGGTGTCACCAAACTCGATCAGTCTGAGTGCTAATGATGATGCCTTCCTTGGCACCACAAACATCACCGGCGATCTCTTCATTATCGGTGCGACTGCCGGTTATAGCCAGTTGGATGCAGGCGGTGAGATTGTGGTCGAGACCTTTGGCGGCTCGATCACTGCTGACCTGGAAGGCTCTGCCACTGCAGGAGCCCAAGTCGAGCTGATTGCAGCCGGCGATGTCGATGTTGGCAATCTGAGCGCTGGCAGTTTCGTATCGGTCGATGCGGGCGGCAATGCACTGTTCGGTTTCGTCGATGCGGGCGCAGAAGTCTTTGTAAACGCAGGTGGTTCAGTCGCGGGACAAGACATTTTTGCAGGCGGCGATGTGACCATAGATGGCGGGTTTATCCAGCTTGGCGATATAGATTCACCAGAGACGGTTTCGATCACCGGAAGCTCAATTGCGGTGGATCAGGTGACAGCCACCAACATCCTCTTGAACAGCAGCTCTGACATTTTGTTCAACCTGCTCGACTCAACCAATTCGATCACGCTTGAGGCTATTGCCGGCTCCATCGCCTCAAATGGTGGCGCAGGCGACATTATCAGCGATGGTGACGTTGTGCTTGAAGCGATGGATATTGCGATTGGCGATGTGACGTCGCTGGGTTCTGTCACAGCGGATGCGAGCGATGGGGATGCGACCTTCGGCTTTGTCGACGCAGATCAGGACATCACTATCTTCGCCACCGGCACGCCCACTCTTGCTGGCGTGATCAGCGGCGGCAACACCTCAATCACCGGAAGCGTGGTTGCGCTAAACAGCGGCGATGTCGGAGGCGATTTGTCTCTCGTTGCAACAAGCGGAGATGTGACACTCGATAACACTGCCGCTGGTGGTGACCTTCTGGTTGATGCTGCGAATACGGCCTCGCTTGGTAATTCGAGCGCGGATGGCGCTATCGAGGCGTCGGCATTTGAGATCATGTTCGATACCTTGGCAGCGGGTTCTACTGTCACCATGATTTCCGGCACGATTATCGAAGGTGGGGCGCTTACCGCCGGAGGAAGCGTCACCATGACAGCTGGTTCAGGCGGAACACCGGGCAGCGGAGGCTCTGGCGGACCTGTCACTATCGGTGAACCGGGTGAGATAGTCCTGGGCACTCTCACCGCGCCAGATGCGGACCTCCTTGCCAATGGCGGCCCGGTTACCGTCGCTGACGCTGTAATTGATGGGCTGTTAAGAGCAGAAGGCACCGCGATTGACGTGATGTCCAGCACCGACCTAACCATCGAAGCGATTGCGAACGATGGCGATGTCGATGTCTTCGCCGCGCGCGAACTTGAGGCGGTGATCGCCAATGCGACCGGTGATGTAAACCTCACCAGCGACAACACCGACCTCATCGTAAACGACGCACAAGGGGTGAACATCAACCTTAATGCCGCAGACCGGATCGAAATCAGCGGCATTGCCGATGCCGAAAATGCTCTTGTCGTCACCGCGTTCGGTTTGTTTGATGCGGTGAACGGATCGGCCTTGGGCGAGACCATCGATATTTTCTCAACCGATGTGGCATTGGGCAGTGACAGCATCATTGGCGATGCAAGCCGGACAAGTTCGATCACATTCGAGACGTTTAGCGATATGACCATCGGAGGCGGCGCGTCCGACGACCTTCCATATCAAATTGACAATTTCGAGCTCACGCGGATTTCTTCGGGCGGTGACTTGAACTTTACCGCATTTGCCGATGGGAGCACACCTAATGCTCTGATTATCCTTGATACGTTGGACTTGAGGGCTGGCTTTGGATTTGGCAATTCAAATCAGAATTTTGCTCAAACGGGCTCGCTCAACTTCACTGCGCAAGGCGACATTGAAGTCATTGGCAATGTCAATGTCGCAGGTGCCTTGAGCGATACTTCCATCACCTTTGATGCTGACAACCTTGTGCGGATAGACAGTGCAAATGGCGGTATCTTTGTTCTTGATACCGATGGCCTTATCTCAGGAGACCTTTCGATCTTCGCCACCGATTTTCTTGCAGTGACAGATCAGGCCCTGAATGACATCGACGCAGGGCTCAGCCTTGAAGATATCGATGCGCGCCTTGCCAATAATGATGGTGTTGATCGCCCTGATGGTGTCATCCGAGCTGATGCGCTCACCATTCAGACCACGGCAAGCGATGTCTTCATCCAGAACACCGTGGCTGGCACTGAATTCGATGAACGGCGCGGGTTTGAAGTGAACTCGCTTTCGATCTCGACCGGGGGCAGCACAGCTCAACCGATTGTCATCAATGGTGTGGTTGCGGGGCAAACCGGTGTTGGCGCGATCGCCGTTACCACTATTGGGGCAACGCCTGCTGCGGCTTCGACCATTAACGGCTGCCTTATCGCAAACCCGGCATCGTGTACGACAACCGTCACACCGCCGCCGCCTCCGCCACTGCCGGGGCCAACACCACCACCAGCGCCGCCGCCACCTCCATCGCAGGAAACCGAGCAGACCAATGAGGTTGAGACACGCGATCTTATCGATGACGGCCTTTCACCACCCGACGTGCAGCCCGAAGGACCGCTTGATGGTGGCCTGATCAACCTGACGCCTGAGGCAAGCTTTGGCGATGATCCTTTAATCGATGATCCTGTGACGGGAGCCGGGAATGAGGATTTCTGGGTCGATGAAGAGGAACCTTGCGAAGAAGGTGAGGATTGCGACACCTAGGGTCCCGACTCTAGAGTTGCGGCAGTCCCTGTTTCGCTGAGGCCACAGCTATGGCAGTCGCGGCGCTTACTTGCGCGGTGGCGGGTTTAGGCAGTCGGTGCTCGCATCCCCTGCGTAAAGCCCGCCATCGACATAGATCACCTGCCCATTGACGTAGCGTGCGGCATCCGAGCTCAGGAATTTTGCCATATCGGCGATTTCATCCACTGTGCCGAGGCGTTTGGAGGGGATGCGGCCTATTGCCTCGTCGAATTGCGCCGGATCCTTGCTTAGGAATTTGACCCCCACCGTGTCGGCAATTCCGCCTGGCGAAATGATATTTGCGCGCACGCCTGCGGGGCCCCATTCGACCGCGCATACTTTGGTTAACTGATTGACCCCTGCTTTTGCGGCACAGGCATGGGCCTGCATCGCGCTGGCTCTGTCAGCTTGTCCCGCAGAGATCGCGATCAAGGATGCACCCGGCTTTGTGAGGAAGGGATAGCTTGCCCGGAACGCGTTGAACGTCCCAAACAGGTCGATATCAACCACAGTGCGGAAAGCATTGGCGCTCATCCCCAAAAGCGGAGCGTAGAAATTGCCAGCGGCCCCTGCCACCAGAACATCGATAGTCCCAAAGGCTTCGGCAACTCTGGCAAGCGCAGCTTCGACCGCATTGTAATCGCGCACATCACACGAGAAGCCCAAGGCATCCCCCCCAGAGGTCTTGGCGGTTTTGCATTCCGCCTTAATCTCAGCCTCAGCATTGGCGGCACGTTCCGGGTCGCGGCCAATAACCGCAACCTTGGCGCCTTCGCGGACAAATCCTTTGGCAATCCCAAGGTTAATCCCGCTTGTTCCCCCAGTGATAAAGACGGTTTTTCCTGCGTGCTCACTCATAGCCTTAGCCCCTTTTCCCAATTACCCGGTTCAACGATCACGCCGGTTCGCAGTTCCGGGCAATTGCCCTGCTGGTGCTGGATATGAGACGACCGATGGGTTCATTTCGAGCTGTGATCGCCGATTGGCATCCGGCAGCGCGCGTATTATCGAAACCGATCAAGTCTCAGCCGTCGCCTAAGCACGGTCTGGTTTCAGAGCAGCAGCCGAACTCTTTTTGTGGGCAAATACTTGTAAAAAAGCCGGGAGTTTTCCCTTAAGCCTTTTGGTGTCTGTGCCCGAATACGCTAACAGTATGTCAGTCGAGATTTTACAGAACTGCGAGCTGGTCCATGGCGCTCCAAATGTTTGGCAACAAACGCTGCACACTCTTCGCAGCTGCAATCGCAAGCGGTTTCGCTTTTGTGAGCCCTGTTGCCGCGCAAGACACCGATACGGTTCAATACCGGATGCAGGCAGGCGACACCTTGTATGGTCTTGCAAGCGAGTATTTCGTTTCTGAACAGGCCGCTTTGCAGGTTCAACGGCTTAACCGCATCTCAAACGCGCGGGCGATCCCTGTTGGGGCTCTGGTTAATGTGCCGCGTTCCTTGCTTAGATGGGACCCGGTGACTTTGCAGGTCGCGGCCTTTGCTGGCAGCGTCACTATTGAACGCGGCGGAACAAGCGTGGCTCCGCGCGCAGGTCTGGCAATTGGCCGGAACACCATCGTCTCGACCGGCGCGCGCTCGTTCATTTCCCTTCAGGGGGAGGGGCGCACGGCGGTCTCCCTCCCGTCAAACTCGCGGGTCGAGATCAGGCGTGCTCGGCGATACCGGATTGACAATTCGCTTGATGTGGACCTGCGTGTTCTTCGCGGGCGGGGCGAAATCACCGCTCCTAAATTGAAAGATGGCGAAAGGTTTCGGACTGGCACACCTCTGGCGGTGACGGCGGTTCGCGGAACCCAGTTTCGGGTGGGCTATGATGAGGACAGCGCGCTTGCGCTTACCGAAGTGACCGAAGGATTGGTTGAAATCTCCGCTGACGGGGCGGCTGTCTCAGCTGCGCAAGGGTTTGGTGTTGCAAGCAAGCCCACTGGCCTTGGCGAGCCTGAGAACCTGCTTATAGCCCCTGAGGTCTCCGACCGGAGCGCCACGCAAACGGGCGAAGGATTGGAATTTGCAATTACTCCGCTTGATGGCGCAGTGGCTTACCGCACCCAAATCGCGCGCGATGTGACCTTCACCGATGTGGTCGATGAATTGGTCTCTTCTGACGTGGAAATTACGTTTTCAGGCATTGAGGACGGCCGCTTCTCGGTCAGAACGCGCGCAATTGCGCAAAGCGGGCTGGAAGGTTTCTGGCAAAGCGAAGATGCATCCTTCCGCCGCAAACGCGTGGGAACGTCTGCAGCAGCAGAACCTGCGCCGTTTGCGGACGCTTACAAGTTTGCCTGGGTTCCCGCAGGCTCAGGCCCGGCGTACACTGCGTTTCAAATGTGGCGCAAAGATGCGCCAGGGACCTTGATCGTTGATGAGGTCGGCCTAGAGGCGCCGGGCCTTTACATCAGCGACGTAGCGCCCGGGGTCTACAGCTGGCGCGTTGCCACGTCGGTGATCGACGAGGGTGAAGTTATCAAGGTGTGGAGCGAACCGCGCGACCTGACGGTTAGCGAATAGGCCCCATTTTGCGAGGGGGCACAAACTTTCTCAAGTCACGGCTTACCGCTGAATGGCTGATCCTGTTCGTCGCAATGCTGGCGCTTTTGGTGGCAACGCAGCAGCGGGGGTGGACGCAGCGGTTCGATCTGTTTTTGCTAGACATTGAAGGGCAGATAAACGCACCTGAAACAGACCCGTCGATCATCCTTCTGAAGATAGATGACCGCGCTTTGTCACAGGTAGGGTCTTGGCCTTGGGATCGCTCAGTGCATGCTGAGTTGATCGATAAGGTCAGCGCTTTTGCCCCGCGCGCGATTGCTTATGACGTGTTGTTTATCGAACCCGGCACTGAGGCAAGCGATCAGGCGCTCGCCAATGCTCTGAGATCGAGTGGCAAAGTGGTTTTGCCCCACAGCTTTGCTGCCAAACCCAACACGGTTGACGGCCTGATGCCGGTTTATCCGCTTCCACTTTTCCGCACGAATGCAGAGGGTACTGGCCATGTCGCTCTGGTCCCGGAAGAGGACGGCGTTTCGCGCCAGTTCGATCTGGTGTTTGAAATCGACGGGGAGACTTTCCCGCATTTGATGGTCGCAACCCTCGCGCTTGCGCGGCAAACCAAATGGCAAAACGAGGCGGTGGCAGGGGATGAGCGTGACACCGCTTACGTCAGATATGGCGAAATTGGTTCGATCCGCGAGATGTCGGCCGCAACAGTTCTGGATGGAAGTGCGCCGCCTCAATTTTTCGAAGACGCCATTGTTCTGGTTGGAGCTACATCGCAAGGGCTGGGCGATCGATATTCGGTACCATCATATGCGGGCGGCATTCTTCCGGGATTGGAGATGCAAGGAGCGCTTGCCAATGCGATGCTGACGGACAATTTGGTCAAGCGCGCCTCTGCCCCGTGGACGCTGATTGTGCAAATTGCTGCGATCGTCCTTTTGTTCGCCAGCTTTTGGCGATTGTCGCCGCGCTCGGCATTGATCGCTGCGATTGCACTTGTCGCAGGGCTTTTTGCGGTCTTCTTTATCACGCTCATGGCAGTCAACATCTGGCTGCCGGTTGGCGGGGCCTTGCTTGCCATTGTGATCTCTTACCCCTTGTGGGGTTGGCGCAGGCTTACTTCTGTGAGCCGGTTTCTTGAGGCCGAGGCGGCAGAACTGGGCGGTCTTGCAACTCTGCCTTCCTCGCACAAGTCAGAGGGTTTTGACGTAGTGGCCCAGCAGGTCGCAAAGCTCAAGCAATTGACCAAAGGGGTTACTGGCAACCTCACCCTTATTCAGGACGTTATCAACGCATCGCCCGATGCGATGTTGGTGACAGATGGTGACGGCGCAGTTTCGATGGGCAATTTTGCGGCTCAAAACCTGTTTGGCCCCATGAAGAAGGTTCAAGGATTGCAATTGCGTGATCTGCTTGATGCAGCAGGCGGCGAGCTTGACGAAGAGCGCAATGAGCTTGATCTTGGCGATGGGCGCACATTTTGGCTGGCATCGGCAGATCTGGACGCAGATGTCGGTTCTCAGGTGCTGTGTTTGCGCGAGGTCACTGAGATCAAAGAGGCAGAGCGGCATAGGCGCGAGACACTCGAGTTTCTCTCTCACGATATGCGCTCACCGCAGGTTGCGATCATTGGGCTGGCGCAGCAGAAGGATGCAGGCCTAAAAGCGCCCGAGCGGTTCGGGCGGATCGAGGATCAGGCGCGCCGCACGCTGAAACTGACCGAAGATTTCGTGCAAATTGCGCGCATCTCGAATGAAGGGTTGGAACGCGAAGAGACAGAGATGAATTCGGTCTTGCAGGAGGCGGCTGATCGGGCGTTCCCACTGGCTCACAAAAAGGGGATCAAAGTGGTGTTTGACCCGCATGAGGAACCCTTCTTTGCAAGGCTTGATCCTTTTGCTGTGGCAAGGATGCTCGACAATCTGATCGGCAATGCCGTCAAGTTTTCGCCTGAGAATTCGCAGGTTACGCTGGGATTTGATGTCGGAACAAATGGGCAGGCCGTTGTCCTCTCAGTTGCGGATCAAGGGCCGGGTCTTTCGCCGGAAAGGCGGGCTGATCCGTTTGCACGGTTTGGTGCCCGCGATACCAGCGCTGGGCCAAGCTCAGGGCTGGGTCTTGCCTATGTCAAACAGGTGGTTGACCTGCACGACGGCGAAATTGCAATTGAACCTGTGCCGGGCGGCGGGACCAAATTCGTGATCACGCTCGCCAATGTATGAGTGCCAAAAAGCTCAATTGCCGACGGTACGCTCCACAAGGATTTTTGCCAGATCACCCAGCTGCGACAGGTCATCTGGGCAAGCCAAGAATTCACCCGACGAATTAGCCTGGGCCGCACCATTGGCGCGCGCGTAGATTACTATGCTTGCGCTCACTCGGGTGGGCTTGCACTTGTGATACCAGCGGCCGCGTATCGAAGGTTCGATTGGCTCTGCCGTATCGCCTGCGTCTCCGACTGAAACAGGTTGTAGGCCTACTTCTGCATCGCGCTGAGAGACGGCAAAGTCCATTATGAATTCAGCGCCCGTTCCGAGATTTACACCCCGCGCGCGAAGCTGCTGGGTTAGTTCGTCGCGGAACCGAGACCGCAGATTATCCGCAACGCCATTCTCCTCCGCATCACGCAGCAATTGGACGCTGGTGATCGCTTGCGGGCTGTTTTGCGCTGAGGTGATGGTCGCTGGTGTGGAAATCGCGCAGGCTGAAGTAAGCAATGATGCGAGCACCAAAGGCGCTATGCTGATGACGCGGGTTCGTCCCAGTTTCATCATGACAGCGTGGCTCCTTTCCAATTGGGCCGCACCATAGCGATCACTTGTGCAAGTCGTCGACCTCAAAGTGATCCATGCGGTAACCGAAGCCAAAAACGGTCCTGATCACAAGACCCGATTCAGGGGTAAGGCCAAGTTTTGAACGAAGGCGCGAAACATGCATGTCGATCGTGCGCGTTTCAATATCGATATTGCCGCCCCAAACGCGCGAAAACAAATAGCTTCGCGACAAAGGCCGATCGATGTTTTCGAACAGGAGCAAGGCCAAATCAAACTCTTTGGCGGTCAGAGTAATCGGCTGACCATCGCGCGAGATTGTCCGCGTGTTTTGATCAACGACAAACGGTCCAAACTCAGCCTTTTCGCGGATTTCCTTGACCGCTGTGCGCCGGGCAGCTGCTTCGATACGCGCACGGATCACCTCTTCGCTTTCCGGCTTTACGATGTAATCAACTGCGCCCGCCTCAAGCCCTGCAACAACGTCGCTCTTTGCCTGCCTGCTGGTGAGCAAAATGATGGGAGGGGGAAATTCAATATTCTCAGCCACCCATTCGAGAACTTCGAAACCGGTGCGCCCTGGCATGTTCCAGTCCAACAAGACGACATCGTAAGTGTCGCGTTGCAGCGCCTTTTGGACGTCCTGGCCATTAGTGAATTCATCGACAATATGACCCGCTTTTTGGACCATGGCCGAAACCTGGTCGCGGATATCCCGGTCATCGTCTGCGAGTGCTATCCGCATTTTCAAGCGTTCCTTACCCTCAATTGTAACACGCCCCGGTGTGTTACATTTGAACGCCAATCAATCCAGCCTTTGACCGGGCACAATAGCCAGAAGTTACAATTTTTTACCGGCAAGGGCAGCGCATGGAGGCGAGGTTCTCCTGTCGCGAAAAGCAAGGAGGCGAGCCCCGGGGGGTTAGGGTGGAGCCCGCCTCAAACGTATGGCTTAGCACTTTAATACGCTGCACCCGAAGGACTTTGCCAAACGTTTAACTCAAACTTTTCCGATACTTAATCAGCAGGCCGGGCCGATGCTTCTAGGCGTTGCGCCTCAATTGCACCTGTGTCGCTGTTTGTGCCTATTGCCGCAAAATAGACTGCCATGAAGAAGGATGCGAAGACTGAAAATGCGCCAATACCAATCGCAAGCCAGAGTGTGCTTGCACTGGGTTTTTGATCACTTGCCTCGCGTTCCATCTCTTCATTCCCCATTTCGCGACTCCCACACACGATTAATAGGCAACATTTGACCGATGCGCCTGTAAACACTTGCAAACTGTGATGGGAAAGCGGGCCTGCTGGGCTTAGCTCTGAGTTAAAGCGCCAAGATGGGCGATAATCGCGTCTTCGGACACGACGTCGGCATATTTGGCTTGCATGTCGAACAGATTGGCTTCGTGCGGGTCATTGTGCCTATCCCCGCATGCATCGCGCACCACGGTTGTGATGAAGCCGTGGCTCATCGCATCGACACATGACGCGCGCACACATCCGCTTGTGGTGAGGCCGGTAAGGATGACATTGTCCACGCCAAGGCTGGTCAGTGTTGAGGCTAGCGAGGTCCCGAAAAAGGCGCTGGGATATTGCTTCGAGATGACAAGCTCATCTTCGGTTGGTTGCAACCCTTCGGGCCAATCGCCCATAGGGCTGCCTTCAAGGAAATAGCGCAAGGGAGTGGCTTTTTCGAAAAAGCGGCCGCCATTGATCGCCTTGGGATGATAAACGACATTGGTGAGGATGACCGGAATGCCCGCCTTGTGCGCTGCCTCTCGCACGCGCAGGGCTGAGGCGAGCGCCTCATCAACATCGGCATAAAGATCGCAGGAGGGGTCAAAATACCCTTGAACAAAGTCGATGAGGATGAGCGCAGGCGATTTCCCAAAACCTGCTTTACCGTCATACGCCTTGGCGTAGTTTTGATCCAAACCGTCTGTCATCTGTGCGCCTCATTTGTGGGTCGCATTCTCGTTCAACGAGCGCGCGGCCATGGTCAAGCGGGAAGGGGCGTTGCGTGAGACAAATCTTGGGTTCTGACCCTAAAACTGGGCGCACAATTTGTAACGCGTTGCGAAGTTTCATTTCTTGGCTAAGGTTTCGTCCAAGAAAGTCGTAAAACCGACGGATTAAAGGGGAAGCCATTTGGCCATGAGACATCTTTTCCAATCCACCGCCCGTGCGCTTGCATTTGTCGCCCTTGTCATGGGCGGCGCGGTGATGGGCTTTGGCTTTAGCGCACCAGCAATCGCGCAAGAGGATGACAGCAGCGCGTTGTCGTCGCTCCCACTGCGGTTGATTGGCCCGTCTTATGTCTCTGGGCGGATTTCGGATTTTGCATTCTTCAAAGGTGGCTCGCACCATTACATCGTCGCAACGGCATCGGGCGGTCTTTGGGTGACTAAGGATGCAGGCACCACATGGACCCCGATTTTCGACCGTGAAGGCTCTTATTCCATCGGTGTGGTTGAAATCGCCCCCTCTGATGAGAACACAATCTGGGTGGGCACGGGCGAAAACAACGCTCAGCGTTCGGTCGCCTTTGGTGACGGTGTTTACAAGTCGACCGACGGCGGCAAATCCTGGAAAAACATGGGGCTTAATAAATCTGGCCACATCGGTCAGATCTGGATCAACCCCGAGGATGAGAACCACGTTTTGGTCGCAGCTCAGGGACCACTTTGGTCAGCTGGAGGCGATCGCGGACTTTATAAGACGACCGATGGGGGAGAAAGCTGGGAGTTGATCCTTGAGGTCGACGAACACACTGGCATTAACGAATTTGTTGTCCACCCGGACAACCCCGACCTCATCACCGCGTCTTCCTATCAGCGTCGTCGCCACGTTTGGGTGCTGATCAATGGTGGCCCCGGTTCTGGCATTCACCGTTCGAGCGATGGCGGTGAGAGCTGGAGCAAGGTGTCAGCGGGCCTGCCAGGCAAGGACGACGTGGGCCGGATTGGCCTTGCGATGGCGCCATCAGCTCCCAACACGCTTTATGCGATTATCGAGGCGCAGGACGATGAGAAGGGCGTCTATCGCTCGACCGACTTTGGCCAGAACTGGGAAAAACGCTCAGGCCACATGACGACGAGCCCGCAATATTACAATGAGATCGTGGTCGATCCCAGGGACCCCAACGTCCTTTATTCGCTCGATACTTTCTCCAAGCGTTCGGTCGATGGCGGTAAGACTTTCTCCGACATGAGCAATGCAACGCGCCATGTGGACGATCACGCGCTGTGGATTGACGAGAGCAACACCGCCCACATGATTATCGGCGGCGATGGCGGGGTTTATGAAACATGGGATGGCGGCCAGAAATGGCGGCATTTCCAGAACCTGCCGATTGTGCAGTTCTACCGCGTACAGCCTGACAACGCCTCGCCATTCTACAATGTGTGCGGGGGGACGCAGGACAATAACTCGCTATGCGGGCCTTCGCGAACGACACTGGTTCACGGTATCACCAATTCCGATTGGCACATTGTGCTGGGCGGTGATGGCTATAAACCTCAGATCGACCCGCGCGATCCCAACCTTGTCTACACGCAGTACCAATATGGCGGGCTTGCCCGTTATGACCGGCGCACGCAGGAGCGGGTGTTCCTGACCCCTCAACCAGAGCCTGGTGAACCTGCGTACAAGTGGAACTGGAATACGCCTCTCCTCATCAGCCCGCACAATCCTGACCGGATTTACTACGCGGCAGAGTACCTGTTTGCCTCCAATGATCGCGGCAATTCGTGGGAAAAGATCAGTCCTGATCTCACCCGCCAGATCGACCGCAATGCGTTGGAAGTCATGGGCCGTGTGTGGAGCGTTGATGCGATTGCAAAGAACGATTCAACCTCAATCTATGGCGCCGCAATTGCTCTGGCTGAGAGCCCTCTGGTCGAAGGCTTGATCTATGTTGGAACCGATGACGGCGTGATTTCGGTCACAGAGAACAATGGCGCAAACTGGCGCCGACAAACCAGCGTTCGCGGTGTGCCGGATATGACGTTGGTTGAGGACATCATAGCCTCAAATCACAATTCCAATGTCGCCTATGCCGTATTCGACAACCACAAGCGCGGCGATGACAAGCCATATGTCTATCGCTCCAATGACCGTGGCCGCAGCTGGACGTCGATCTCTGGCAATCTACCGGGAAAAGGTTCGGCACACACCATTGCCGAGGATCATGTTGATCCCAACCTTTTGTTCGTCGGCACGGAATTTGGTCTTTTCTACACTCAAAACGGTGGCGGAAGTTGGCAACAATTGAAGGCCGGTTTCCCGACGACCAATGTGCGTGATATTGAGATCCAGCGGCGTGAAAACGACCTTGTCGTTGGGACCTTTGGCCGCGGTGTCTATGTGCTCGATGATTACTCGGCCCTTCGCACCAACGCCTCAGCCGTTGCGTCGAGCGAAGCTACGCTTTTCCCTGTTCGCGACCCTTGGATGTATATCGAAGGCGATCTGTGGGGCACCTATGGTAGCGCTCAGGCGTCCAATGGTGACAACTTCTGGTATGCCGAGAACCCGCCCTATGGCGCGGTCTTTACCTACACACTGCGGGATGGACTTGAGACCCGGGGCGAAGCACGCCGCAAGGCTGAGCGTGAGGTCGAGAAGACCGGCGGCGATACGCCGTACCCATCGTGGGAGCAGCTGCGCCAAGAGGACCGCGAGGATGAGCCTGCGATCATCTTCACCATCACCGATAGCCAGGGCCAGGTTGTACGCCGTATGACCGGGCCCAAGTCCAAGGGTCTGCACCGTGTGGCGTGGGACCTACGCTATCCCAACCCATATCCAGCACAGCTTTCGGCTCCGCAAGGCAGCATCTTCAGCAGCGCCCCTGTGGGGCCTCTGGTGGTGCCGGGTGAATACACCGTGCAAATGGGCAAGCGGATCAATGGCGTTGTGACGCCTTTGGGTTCGCCTCAGAGCTTCACCGTGAAGCCTCTTGAAAACAGCCCGGAGCTGGCAACCGACCGGGCCGTTGTGCTTGCGTTCCAGGAGGAGACCTCTGAGCTTGCTCGCGCCGTTTATGGAGCAGGCGATGCGTCCTTCGAACTGCGCAACCGGGTGAACCATTTGAAGGTCGCAACTGAGGCGTTGCAACAGCCTGTCGACGCGCAGCGCACCACTATCCAACAGATCGAAAGCATCCTTGATCAAAGTGATATGGCGCTGTTCGGAGACAATTCAGTTGCTAGCCGCAATGAGCCGGTGCCTTTCTCAATCTTGCAACGTGTTGGTCAGATCATCGGCTGGGGCTGGAACCATCAGTCGCCTGTGACGGGCTCTGACAAGACCGCGCTCGAGATCGCGAAGAGCGACTTTGCCGGTGTGCTTGCTCAGCTTCACGACGCGGAGCTTCGGATCGATGCGCTCGAAGCCGAGCTTGCAAGCCTTGGCGCGCCGTACACTCCGGGAAGCGGTGTTCCCAGCTATCCGCAATAAGCCGCGCTAAATTGGTCGGAGACTAGCTGGGCAATCTGGCCGGGGTCTAGGCCTCGGCCAGTGACCCCGGTGCACCTGCTGCAACAGCCATGCGTTTGCGCGTCTTGATCGCCCCGCCGCGCTTTGACACGTAATCCATCGTTTTGAACTCGGTCGTCCACTGATCGCGGGTCACTTCGCACATGACATAGCCGCGCTGAGCATTGTGCCATTTGAGGCACTCGTTCTCTTTCTGGATTTCCGCCGTGTCAGAACGTGTTTCCTCGCCGTCTCCGCCCGACGTAATCGAGGTTGAGACAAATTCGGTCGCTATCGGCTTTGCGCCAGGACGCTGACCGTCAAGGTGAAGCTCGCCTGCGTAGTTCTGATGCTCGTCACCTGTAAGCACGATCACACTGTCACGCCCAAGCTCTTTCACTTGCGCCAGCACGCGGTCGCGCGGTGTCTCATAGCCGCCCCAACTGTCGAGATTGCGGCCCTCGCCATCGCCAATGCGGCGATCAAGGTCCATCATCATGATCTGCTGTGCGAGAACCTGCCACTGCGCCTTGGAAGAGCCCAGCTTTTCATAAAGCCAATCCTCCTGTTGCTTGCCCAGAACCTGCGCCGCGCGGTCGTCCACGCCGTCACAATACTGCGCCCAGCGGTCGTCGCACGGCTGATCGGTGCGATACTGACGCGTGTCGAGCAGGTTCAGATCGAGCAAATCGCCAAAGCGTTGCTGACGGTAAATCTGCATCCGGTTGCCCAGCGGCATGGAGGAGGCGCGCAGCGGCATATGTTCGTAATAGGCCTGCATCGCCATCTGCTGACGCAGGGCAAAGATTGCCGCTGGCGTGCCGTCCTGATCGATATCGCCAACCCAGTTGTTGTCAATCTCATGGTCGTCCCATGTCACAAACCATGGGGCAGAGGCGTGCGCTGCCTGCAGGTCGGTGTCCATCTTGTACTGCGCATAGCGGCGGCGGTAGTCCGCGATGGTGTGGATTTCCTGGCCAAAGTGGGGCCGCACGTTCTCTTCAACCCCGCCATGCCATTTGGCTCTCATCCGGTCGCCGCGATATTCGTAGATGTAATCGCCATAGCAGTAGATGAAGTCCGCCTCTTCCGCCGCCAGATAGCGGTGCGCGGTGTAATAGCCTTCTTCGTAATTCTGACAGCCAGCAACGCCAAAGCGCAAGCCCTCAATCGGTTGCCCGATGGCAGGCGTTGTCTTTGCACGGCCCACTCCGCTGCGCTCGCGCCCTGAATAGAAGCGGTAGAAATAGGGGCGATTGGGTTCGAGCCCTGCAACCTCGACATGCACCGCATGGCCAAGCTCTGGCCGCGCAATAGCGGTCCCTTCGGCGACCTTGTCGCGCATCCGCTCATCTCTGGCGACTTCCCAGCGCACCTCGACCGGAGCAGGCAGCATGCCATAACCGATTTCAAAGGGATCGGGAGCAAGCCGCGTCCATATGACAAAGCCATCGGGTTCTGGTTCACCGCTCGCGATGCCAAGCTGGAACGGGTATTGCCGGAAAACAGGAGAGGCGACCGCGCCGCTTGCCGTTACCAGCGAAAGGCCGGCAATTGCCGATGCGCCGAAACTTTTGAGAGCAAAGCGCCTGCTAAGCTCTATCCGCCGGGATCGATTATCGGTCATAAGATCGGTTTCCTGTCATCTTTGCGTGGCCCAATTCGGCCTTGCATCATTCCGGTGTTTGGCCTGTTCGTGTTGCAGTAGTGTTGCAACGCTTAGCCATTGATTCATCGCGTAAATCGGCGCTTTTTGACACACTTGACACACTGTCCAGGGGCAAAAAACCTCTCGACCCATTTCGGGCGTTTTGATCGGTCGAACCGATTGAGCAAAAGAGAGGGCAATTGGGCATCGGGCAAGAGTTAGCGCAGTGCGTTGGTGTAGGAAATATCCGCCATGCACAAGACCCATTCAAAAGGCCCATTCACAATTAGAAAAGGCGGGCGAGCTTTTGCCCGTCCCGCCCTCTAGCGACGCTCGAAGCGCTCTTTTGGTGTTGGAGTGGGAATTGGAGCTTTAGAAGCTGTAACCCACTTCCACACCGACAAGGCGCCGTGCACCCGGCGAAATGAAAGAGCCACCAAACTCAATTGCTGGAATAACCTCGTTGAGATACTCGCGGTTGAGTGCGTTTTCGGCAAACACGGTGGCCGTGAAATCCCCTATCTCCACCCCTGCACGAAGGTTTAGGACGCCAAACGCCTCGCGCTGAGCCACGCTGTAATCCGCATCACCTACAAAGGCAGGCAGTGCGAGCGCGGAGCCTGGCAACAGGCCAGAGAACAAGGTTGGCGAGGTTTGGTCCTGGAAGGAGTGGAACCATGTAGGCCCCGTAATCCGGTAATCCGCCCGCACGATCAGATCGACAGTGTCGCTCATTGGCGTGTCGATTTCGGTGCCAAGGTTGATCGTGTAATCAGCGGTGTAGGGGCTTTCGTTTCCGACAGTCGAAGGACGCGAGCTGTTCGCCTTGATCTCGCTTTCGGTCACGTTGACCGAGCCGAAGAATTTCCAGCCTTCGATGATTTCAACGCTTGAGTTGAATTCAAGGCCGTAAACCTCCACCTCGTCAATGTTGGAAACCACACGTAAGAGGCCGAAGGAGCCAACGAAAAACTCGAAGAACTGCATGTCGTCGATTTCGGTGTAGTATCCGGCAAGATCAAAAGTGAGCCGTCCGTTTAAAAGCTGACCTTTGACCCCTGCTTCAAATGCGGAAGAAACCTCTTTGTCGTAAACGTCATTGATGGTCACATCAGCGCCTATGAACTGGACAAAGTTGGCATCAATAATCGCCGAGGAACCTTGGTTGTTGAAGCCGCCGGACTTAAACCCGATGCCCCAGTTGGCATAAAGGTTGAGGTCTGGAGAGGGCTGATAGCTGATGCTTAGCTTTGGTTGCAGCTGTTTGAACGTCTCGCTCACGGGGCTGAATGCGCCAAAGGCAAGGCCGGGGTTGATCGGGCCGCCTGTGAACGGGTCAAGCGCGCCAGCAGGCACAAGGCTTTCCGAAGAGCGGTCTTCGACGTCGTACCGAAGCGCCAGGCCGATTGTGAGATCATCCCACGCATATTCCGCATTGCCGAACACGGCATAGACGGTGGTGTCGAATTCATCGTTCAAAAGGAGGCTGGTCGGGTTTGAGCTGCCCGGAGCGTTGAACAATTCGCGGCTTACCCCTGCGCCTGTGTCACCGCCGATGGAAACGCCGGTTTCACGGTCGATGTTGAGGAAATAAGCACCGATCTGCCAGCTCAATGCATCGCCGCCATTGGAGGCGAGGCGGATCTCTGCGCTGATGTCGGATTGTTCGCGGATTTGCAGCTGTGTGCCGTCGCACGTCGTCGGGCTGTAGGCACCGAAGGTTGAGCCATTGGCAGGCGCAAAGATGAACGGCACAGGGATCTGGCCGATGAAACCGGGCTGTGCGACCGGGAAGCCGGTTAGGTTGGCGGTCGATGCAAAGCAGCTATCGACAACCCCTTGAGCCGCCGGGTCTGCTGCGCCGATAAAGCGGGCAAAGTCGGCGCTGGTTCCGTCTGCGGTCAAAAGTTGATCAACATCGGAGTAGAGCGCCCAGGCAGTGAGCGTCACGCTGTCAAACTCATGCTCAATCTTGGCCGAGATGTCGAAGCTGTCCTGCTCGTTCGTCGGGCGGATATTGCCATTGTAGACGAAGGGATGCTCGTTCACGTCTTCGAAGAACGCCGGGTTGGTGGCTCCGAATGCAGGGATGTGGAACGAGGAGTTAAAGTTGATCGACGCGCCGCGAAGCTGTGAGTAGCGGGCTTTCACGTCAAGCTCGGTTGCTGGCCCAAGGTCGGCGACAATGCGTCCGTCGACGGTCCACACTTCCTGATCGTCAACGACGTCGGCGTTCAAAAAGCCGTTGCGGAAGAAACCGTCGGTGGTCCGGTAATAGCCCGATGCAACAATGCCGATGTTTTCGCCGAGCGGGCTGGAGATGTAGGCGGTGCCTTCAAAGGTGTTTTCATTGGCATAAGAGGCACGCGCAGCCCCTTCAACGAAGTCGCCGGGTTTCACCGTTTGCAATACAATCGCGCCAGCCGCAGCATTCCGGCCATAAAGCGCGCCTTGCGGACCTTTCAGGATTTCGACCTGGCGCAGGGACCCTTGGTTCTGGTTCAATTGCGCGGTGTTGGTTTTGAGAATGCCATCGACCACAAGGGCAACAGAGCTTTCTGCATCGCGCGCGCCGTTGATACCGCGAATGTTGATCTGCGTATCGCCTGCCTCTGCCGTACCGGTCACGATCGTGACGCCGGGAGTGAGCTGCGAGAAATCAGACGCATTCAATGCTCCGGTCTTTTCCAGCGCATCTGCGGTCAACACAGACACCGAAGCAGGCACATCTTGCAGACGCTCATTCTGGCGGCGGGCGGTGACGATAATCGCATTGTCGTCTTCTTCGCTTGCTTCATCCGCTGAAGGAACGGTTTGTGCAGCGGCGGGCGCAGCAATTGCGGCGAGGGTTATGAGGGATGCTGCGGTAAGGAATTGGAACTGACGCATGTGGTTTATCTCCTCCAATCGCCCCTCATTGGCAGGAACGATGTCGTGACACGTTTGTTGTTTTGGCACCTAACTACTGGACAACAGCCTTAGTGGATCCCGCCACTTTCAAAGCGGATTGTGACGACCGCCTTGCTTGACGTTCGCTTTATTGTATACAATTAGCAGAAGTCAAGCTCGTCATACCCCTGTGCAACAAGCCGAGATAATTCCCATGAGCAAAGCGTCAGACCGCGCCTATGATGCCATCCGCGGCATGATATTGTCGGGCGAATTATCGTCAGGCGATCCGCTGCGTGAAGAGGCTTTGGCACAAGCTTGCGGGGTCTCAAGGACACCGATTCGAGAGGCGCTGCGTCAGCTTGAAGTCGACCTTCTTGTCAGGCGGACCGAGTCGCAGCGCAGCTATGTTGCTGACTGGTCACTTGATGATGTTGCGGACGCCTTTGAGCTTCGCGCGATGCTTGAAGGGCATGCCGCCCGGCGGGCTGCGGAACGGATCACCGATGATATCGTCGATGAGTTAAAGCATTATAACAAAGCAATTTTTGCAGCTATTTCGAAGCCGCGCCCGGATGTCCCAACCTTCCTTGATCGCAATCGCGAATTTCATGCGCTTGTGCTGGATACTGCCGGGTCGCCGCGGCTCAAAAATCTCCTGACAGCTCTTATCGAACAGCCAGTCGTGTGGCGTACGGCGCACAATTATGACCCCACAGCGTTTCAAAACTCGCACAGCGAGCACGCCGATCTGATTTCGGCGTTTGAGCGGCGCGATGGCCCTTGGGCGGAAAGTATCATGGCAGGGCATATCCGCCGCGCATTTCATGCATATTGTGATGCTCACAAAGGCATGGGCGCGCTGAAAAAGGGTGCGGCATAGTGGCAACAGTGTATACAAAAAGTGTCGAGATCGTCGAAGTCGCCCCGCGCGATGGGCTCCAGAACGAGAAAGTTCAGGTCCCGACCGATATGAAATTGGACCTTATCAACCGAGCGATTGATGCAGGTGCGCGGCGGGTTGAGGTGACGAGTTTCGTCAATCCGAAGGCTGTTCCGCAGATGGCCGATGCAGAAGCAGTGTGCGCTGGCCTGCCGGAGCGCGGCGACGTTACCTACATCGGGCTTGTTATGAACCAGCGCGGCGCTGATCGCGCTCTTGCGACAGGGCGCATCGATCAACTGGGTGCTGTGTGCGTTGCGACTGATACCTTCGCCATGCGAAATCAGGGTCAGACATCCGACGGATCGGTCGAAGCGGCAAAGGCGATCATCGAAACAGCAAAAGCAGCAGGTAAAACCGCGCAGGCCACGATCGCGGCTAGTTTTGGGTGCCCGTTTGAAGGTGAGGTGCAAGACGCCCGCGTGATCGCAATGGCCGCGGCTCTTGTGGAGGCTGGCCCAGTCGAGATCGCGCTCGCCGACACAATCGGGGTCGGCAATCCCGCCCATGTCACCCGCCTGGTTGAAGGCGTGAAAGAAGTGGTCGGCGACATTCCGATCCGAATGCATTTTCACAACACACGCGGCACCGGCCTTGCCAATGTATGGGCTGCGATTGAGGCAGGGGCCTCCACCATTGATGCGTCCATTGGCGGGCTAGGCGGGTGTCCTTTCGCACCGGGAGCTGCGGGCAATGTCGCAACCGAAGACGTGGTCTATATGCTTGAGCGGGCTGGGATCGATACTGGCCTTGACCTCACAAAACTCATCGAAACCAACGCTTGGCTTGTCCCGATCATGGGCAAAGAGCTTCCGGCGATGGTTGCCAAATCCGGCGGTTTTCCAATCGCCCAATCTCAAGAAGAAGAAGAGGAACTCGCCTGATGCGCTATCGTCTTGGAGTGGATGTAGGGGGTACGTTCACCGATCTGCTGTTGCTTGATCAGGAAAACGGCGCCTTTTGGCGGCACAAAACGCCTTCGACCCCGCATGATAGCTCGGAAGGGATCTTGAACGGGGTGCTTGCGATCACTGCCGAGGCAGAGGTTGATCCGGGCGATATTGAGTTCTTCCTTCACGGAACGACGGTTGCGACCAATGCGGTGCTGCAAAACAAGGGCGCGCGGGTGGGGCTCATCACCACAGAGGGTTACCGCGACATCATGCAGATCGCGCGCAGTTTTGTGCCCGGAGGTCTAGCCGCGTGGATCGTCTGGCCCAAGCCGCAACCTTTGGCGGCGCTTGAGGACACGCTCACCGTGGGTGGCCGGATGGGTGCCGATGGCAAGGAAGTGCGGCCCGTCGACGAAGCAGGAGCGCGCGCGGCTCTCGAGCAATTGAAGGCGCAGGGCGTGGAAGCCCTCACAGTCAGCCTCATCAACGCCTATGTAAACGGCGCGCATGAGAAGCGCATCGGCGCGATTGCTGAGGAAGTGTTCGGCGGCGCAGTGCCGATTTCGCTTTCCCACGAAGTGCTTCCTGAAATGCAGGAATATGAGCGCACACTCTCCACCGTTGCAAACGCGGCGGTGCGTCCGGTGGTGGGCAAATACATTGCGAACCTTCGGGACAAGCTGGTTCAGGCAGGCGTGAAGGGTAAGCTTTCGCTGCTGCGTTCCGACGGCGGATTGATGAGCAGCCAGAAGGCCGAAGAGCATCCCGTTAACATCCTGATGTCGGGTCCTGCCGGCGGGGTGACGGGCGCGGTTTGGGTGGCGAAGAACGCTGGCCTCAAGAATATTCTGACCCTCGATGTGGGCGGCACTTCGACTGACGTTGCGTTGATCGAAAACCTTGAGCCGCGCCGGGTGCGTACCACGGAAGTGGGCCATTTGTCGGTGCGCGCATCGGCTTTGGATGTGAAGACCGTTGGTGCGGGCGGGGGCTCTATCGCTCACGTGCCGGAATTGACCGGAGCGCTTCGGGTGGGTCCTGAAAGCGCGGGCGCTGTGCCGGGGCCGGTGGCCTATTCCAAAGGCGGCGAACTGCCGACGGTGACCGATGCCAATGTGGTGCTGGGCTACTTGCCCGAAGACCTGCTGGGCGGATCGTTCAAGCTTGACCGTGAGGGCGCGAAGGTGGCGGTGCAAACAATCGCCGATGCGCTGGGTGTGACCCTGATGGACGCAGCGCGCGGGATCATTGATATCGTCAATGAAAACATGTTCGGCGCTCTGAGAATGATCAGCGTTCAGCAAGGCTATGACCCCAGGCACTTTGCCCTGATGGGCTTTGGCGGGGCGGGGCCTTTGCATGTGAATGCAGTGGCCAAGCTGATGGGCTCTTGGTCTGCGGTCTCGCCTATGTCTCCCGGTGTGCTGTGCGCGCTTGGCGATGCAACAACGCGGATGCGGACAGAAACCGCGCGCTCTTTCAGCAAGCTTGCCGATCAGACCGATGTGGCCGACCTCATCGCTCTCCTCGACGAGATGGCGGCCCAAACGCGGGCCGAGTTGGAGGCCGATGGCATTCCTTCAGA
Organism: Erythrobacter longus; assembly: GCF_000715015.1. Taxonomy (GTDB): domain Bacteria; phylum Pseudomonadota; class Alphaproteobacteria; order Sphingomonadales; family Sphingomonadaceae; genus Erythrobacter; species Erythrobacter longus. The sequence goes on along the minus strand of NZ_JMIW01000001.1, from coordinate 1,019,189 downwards.
CAGCATCACCAGCGAGTTCGAAGTCGATGTGCGCTATGCCGGACAAGCCTTTGAAGTTCCTCTTACAATCGACCAGGCGACTTTGCGCGAAAAAGGCATAGAAGGCATCCTTGCGAGGTTCGACGAAGAGCACCACCGCCTCTTCACCTTCAACATGGATACCCCGCATGAGATCGTGAACCTGCGCGCTGTGGCTCTGGGAGAGTCGCTGGAGTTGGAGGCGCAGGAGCTTCCCAAAGGCAATGGCGATCCATCGGCTGCGAGAATCAAAGACCACACGCTTTGGATGGACGGGGAGGAGCGCCAAGCGGTCATCTATGACCGCGCGAAATTGCTCCAAGGGGACATTATCCAAGGCCCAGCCATCATCACCGAGATGGATTCCACAACGCTCGTCGAACACGATTGCACCGCAACCATCGATGCGGTGGGCAATATCCTCATCAACCCAACCGAAGAGGGCTAAACGATGCCAGCACAAATCATCGAAACCAACACCACGCCCTTTAACAGGCTCGACCTTGATCCGGTCACCTTGGACATTATCGAGAACGCTCTGAGAAACGCCCGGATTGAAATGGACGCGACCCTTGTGCGCACCGCCATGAGCCCCGGCATCCGCGAACAGGGCGATGCTTTCCCGCTGATCGCTGACCCATCGGGCAAGATGATCGTGGGCCAGTTTGGCAGCTTCATCGGCGGATTTCTGAAAAGCTTTGAGGGCACGATTGAGGATGGGGACATGATTTTCCTGTCCGATCCGTACTCATGCGAAGGCGCGATCAGCCACTCGAACGATTGGCTTGTCATGCTGCCCGTGTTCAAGGACGGACGGCTGATCGCTTACACCGCCATGTTCGGGCACCAGTCCGATATTGGCGGCATGGTGCCGGGATCCATGCCGATTGAGGCAACCTCGATTTTCCAGGAAGGCGTGCGCATTCCGCCCGTTAAGATCTGGAAAAAGGGTGAGTATAATGACGACCTGATGAAGCTCGTCATGCACCAAACGCGCAAACCCGATTGGTGTCAGGCGGACTTGAACGCGCTTATCGCCAGCTGCCGTGTGGCCTCTAATCGCCTGATCGAAATGGCCGAGCGCTTTGGCGATGATGTGTATTATTCCGCGACGCAAGAACTGCTCGCGCGCAACCACCGCGCGATGAAGGCTCTCATCAGTCAGGCGATCCCTGAAGCTAAAAACAGCTTTGAAGATTTCATCTGCGACGATGGCAAGGGCTATGGCCCCTACAAGATCAAATGCACCATGTGGCGCGATGGCGATAAGGTGATTCTGGACTTCGACGGCACCGACCCGCAATCGGCCGCTTCGATCAATTTCTACTTGAATGAGAACATGTTCAAGATGTTCTTCGGCATCTACATGATCATGGTCTTTGACCCGCAAATTCTGTTCAACGACGGGTTCTACGACCTCATCGAAGTACGTATTCCCGAAGGGTCCTTGCTCAAGCCGAAGTTCCCGGCTGCATTGTCAGGCCGTACCCACGCGCTGGGCCGCATCTTTGACATCCTTGGCGGTTTGCTCGGTCAGGGCACGCCAGAGTTCCTGAACGCAGCTGGCTTCTCCTCCTCGCCGCACCTGTTCTATTCCGGCTGGGATAATAGAGAGGGCAAGAAGGCAGACTGGTTCCAGCTGTTCCAGATCGGCTTTGGCGGTATTCCGGGGCGGCCATTGGGTGATGGTCCGGATGGTCACTCGCTGTGGCCGGGTTTCACCAATGTGCCGAACGAGTTTCTGGAGCGCTATTTCCCGCTGCGGATTGAGCGGTACGAGACCGAGAAAGACTCAGGCGGGGCTGGCCTTCACCGGGGCGGGAATGGCATTCACATGACCTATCGCTTCCTCGCGGACGGCGCGATTGCGATCCACGATGACCGCTGGTTCGTGCCCCCTTGGGGCGTCAATGGCGGCCACCCGGGCAAGCGCGCGACCAAGCTGATTGAGCGGCTCGATGGCACCACCGAAATCGTCGGCAACAAGGTCGAGGACGTTGAGGTGAAGGCGGGCGAGCAATTGCACTTCATCACCTGGGGCGGCGGCGGCTGGGGCGACCCGCTCGAGCGTGATCCAGAGCTTGTCGGGCTAGAGGTCCGCCAAGGCCTCGTGACGCCAGAAGGCGCGCGCGATTATGGCGTTGTCATCGCAGACGATCACTCGGTCGATACGAGCGCGACAGACGCCTTACGTGCCGAGCTGAAAGCAGGGCGCGGCGAATTGTCGCTTTTCGATTATGGCCCCGGCATCGAGGCCCTGCGCGAGAAGTGCGAAGAAGAAACCGGACTTCCTGCGCCGATCCAGCCATCATGGGACACCCAAAGACAGGGGCAACGTCATGGGTAAGCCGCTCGACACCAATCTTGGCGCAGGGGCGCTTGCCGGTCTTCGCGTGGTCGAGATGGGCCAGCTTCTGGCGGGTCCATTCTGCGGGCAATTGCTCGGCGATATGGGCGCAGATGTTATCAAGCTGGAGCCGCCGGGAAAAGGCGACCCGATGCGCGTCTGGGGGCAGGGCGAGGAAAAGGTCCAGTGGGAAGTGATTGCGCGCAACAAGCGTTCTGTCACCTGCAATCTTCGCGTGCCCGAGGGCCAAGACATCGCCCGCCAGTTGATCGCTAAAGCAGATATTCTGGTCGAGAATTTCAAGCCAGGAACGCTTGAGAAATGGGGCCTTGCACCGGAAGAATTGCACAAACTCAACCCCGGCCTGATCATCGCGCGCATGTCGGGTTATGGCCAGACGGGACCTTACTCCACGCGGGCCGGATTTGGCGGGATTGGCGAGGCGATGGGCGGTTGGCGCTACATCGTGGGTGAACCCGACCGTGCGCCTGCACGCATGGGCATTTCCATCGGCGATACGCTGTGTGCAACATATGGAACTATGGGCGTGCTCGCCGCGCTCCACCACCGGGAAAAGACGGGCGAGGGGCAAGTCATTGACACCGCCCTTTACGAAGCGGTCTTGCAGGTCATGGAAGGGCTGGTCCCCGAATATGACTATAACGGCTTTATCCGCGAACGCTCCGGCTCAATCCTGCCCGGAATTGCGCCCAGCAATGTGTATTCGTGCAGTGACGGCCCGTTTATGATCGGTGCCAACAATGACGCGATTTTTGCGCGTCTGTGCGAAGCGATGGAGCGGCCGGAATTGGCGAGCGATGAACGCTACGCCACCCATCTGGCGCGCGGGGAAAACCAGACCCAGCTTGATGACCTCATCAACGAATGGACCGCGACTTTGACTGTGGAGGAACTCGACAATCTGATGATCAAGCATTCCATCCCCGCAGGCCGCGTTTACACCGCTAAAGACATGCTAGAAGACCCGCATTTTCAAGACCGTGAGGCCATTATCGAGGTGGAAACCGAAGGGCACGGCAAACTGAAGATGCAAAATGCCTTCCCGCGTTTTTCCAAGACGCAAAGCGGGGTGCGCAGGACCGCGCCAGTCACGCCGGGTCAGCACAATCTGGAAGTGATGCGCGAGCTTTTGGGCTGGGATGCCGAAGACATCGAGGAAAAGGCCGAGCGCGGATTGATGTAACCCCCGCGCCCGGCCCTTTCGGGGTAAAGCCTAGAAATTCATGAAAATGTTCACATTGGCGACGTGGTCCATCCGGTCTTCGCCATCGCGAAACACCGTCTGGTTAAGGTAGCCGGGCACCATTTCCACGCCATCGGCAATCGGCACCGAAACCCCTGCAAAATTACGCCACACGCTCAATCCGCCGCGCTGAACCTGCGTGTCGTTGAGTTCAATGAATGGCTCGGTGTAAGCCACGAATTTGTTGCTCTCGGAAATCGGCACTTTCAACTGTACGAAATTGCGGAAACGCCATGAGGTGCCGCTGGTCTCTTCAAAAGTGCGTTGTTCCAGGCGGGTACGCGAATCCAGTGTCACTCCGTCCCGATCAATCAGCCGCACATTCAGCTCTTGATAGAAGCGGTGCTCATTCAGCTCTGGCGGGCCAGCGGGATCGGTCAGGATATAGGCGTATCCGCCGCCCAAATTGACCTTATCGGTGATACGATAACCAACGAAAGAGCGTAGCAACAGCTGTCCCAATCGGTCTGCATCATCGGTGAAACGTTCTTGCGCCTCGCCGCGGATGAACCAGTCGCTGTCTTCGCCAAGATCGATGGTGACGAATTGGCCCGTCCAGATGTTGAAATCATCTTCGGTTGCCGCCGCAGGCGTAGCAATCGTCAAACCGCACACACCTGCGATTGCGCCTATCGTTTTGATGGAGAGCGAGGGCCGAACCTGTGATGGGTGACGGTTGGATTGAGTGTGTCTGGTATTCATCTGATTTCCCTGTAGGCGGTGCCATCCAACCTTCGGGGAGGGTGGGGAGGACGGGAGGATGACACCGCAACAGTGTGTTATCGGTCGTTGGATAACGCCGATGCACTTCTGCTATCCGCAAATGCCGAAAGCCAAATCAGCCAGTTAGCGATCTTCTCGGCGTAGGCCGGCTGGCCTATGCACTTTTCACGCAGTGCACTATGATAGGGCTTATGCAAGACCAATTGCCTGTTCTCCCGAGTGATGGCGAAACGATCGCCGAACTGCGCGAATTGTACCGCGCCGCTGAATCGCGTGCGGCGCGTCTCAGGCTGCTTTCGGTATCTGCGCGCGAATTGGCGGAGGCCACCAGCATCTCACTTGATGCATCCGTCGACCGATGCGCACAAAGGCTCGCCTTCTTTGTCGGATGCCGCGGCGGTAAAGTGCTGCATTGCGCAACTCCGCTGGTTGAAACGCAATCGCTCGGTCCAGACACAATCCCGATCAAGGCGCCAGGCGGTCAAAGCGCGCCAATTGCCTGGCTTATAATCGACGGTTTCAAAGGCCTTGACGGTATTCGCGATGAAGAGGATCGCGACGTGTTTCGCATGGAGCTCGACCTCATTGGCCTCACGATAGATCGCATCACCAAAGAGCGTGAGCGTGCAGGCCTTGTTGCCAAGCTTCAGGAGCGTGAAAAGACTCTTGGTAAGCTGCTCGATCAGATTTTTACAGCGCAAGAAGAGGAACGCCGCCGGGTAAGCCACGAATTGCATGATGGCGTGGCGCAAACCGCGACCGCTTTGGTGCGCATTCTGGAAAGTCCGGGCGCCGGAAATAATGGGGGCGAGGGCGCGATCAATCCAGCCGAAGTGGCGCGTTCACTCGTGTCGGAATTGCGCAGGGTGATTGCTGGTCTTCGCCCGACACTGCTCGATGATTTGGGCCTTGTGCCGGCGCTACAGGCATTGGCAGAGAGCCTTGAGGATGAAGGATATGAGGTTTCTCAAATCCTCACCCGGAGCGACCTTCGCCTCTCGCCTTTGGTGGAAACAGCAGTGTTCCGCGTTGCCCAAGAGGCCGTCACCAATATCCGCAAACACGCAGGCGGCCCGTGTGATGTCACCGTCCAGGCTCTGTTCGATACCGACCCTCTTATCTTGCGGATCGAGGACTGTGGCGCAGGCCCATCGGAGGAAACCCGTAAGGCAGGCGCACTTGCCGGAAACAACGTTGGCATTGAAGTGATGAAAGAGCGTATGGCCGCAATCGGAGGGTCGCTTGAATGGGGTGCCGGGCCAGAATGCGGCGTATATGTTGAAGCGCGTTTTCCTGCCCAAGTTTAGACTGCGAAAGTCTGCCCCCTGACACTTAACCGGCTGGAGCCTTTTATGCCCTCTTCCAATCAAACGCCCAGCATTCTGATCGTTGATGACCATCAATTGGCCCGCGAAGGGCTTCGCGCGGTTCTGGCAGGCGACGATTTCACCGCGATTTATCTTGCCAGCACCGGCGAAGAGGCAATCGAAGTGGTGCGCGAGAAAGTGCCCGACATTGTCCTTATGGATGTGCGTTTGGGCGAGGGGATTGATGGACTTGAAGCCACCCGGCAGATCGCCGCACTCGGGCTGCCGACAAAGGTGATTATGCTCACCCTTCACGATATGCCTGGCTATGTGCGAACCGCCTTGTCAGCCGGTGCTGCTGGCTACGTTCTCAAAGATACCCAAATCGGCGATTTACGCAGCGCGATTGTGCAAGTGATGGAAGGGCGCTCTGCGGTGCCGCTTGATCTGGTCAGTGCAGCCATGAACAGCGATACAGCGACGAGCGTTTCTGGTGATTTGGAAACCATCCTTACCGGCCGCGAGCAAGAAGTGGTGGCACTCGTCGCGGAGGGGCTCACGAATAAGGAAATCGCCCGCAAGCTTGAGATTAGCCCTGCCACGGTCAAGGTGCATGTTGAACGCTTGATCGCCAAATTGGGGGTCGCAGACCGGACACAAGCAGCGGTGCTTGCGACAAAACTCAAGTCTGCCAAAGACTCACGGATCTGACCGCGCTTTGATCAAATCTTCGCCCCGAATATGGACAGACCGTCCGCTCGCCTTCAAGGGATTGGTCGTTATCGCGTTGCCGCTTGCGGTACTCTTGGGGGCGCTTTTTTCACTCTATCTTGCGTCCAGCGCTGAAACCCGGGCAGAAGACGATGTGCGCCGCGCTTTTGCAATCCAGCGTGACGTTTATCAGGTCCACGCTCTCTTGGCCGAAGCCGCAGCCGGCGTGCGCGGTTATGCTTTGACCAGAGAGGACCGGTTCCTCGCCCCGTATTACACGTCAGAACGCGACCTGCCAGTGACTCTCACCCGGCTGGAGGAGGCGATCAAAGATGAAACGGTTCGCCCGCGCTTTATCGAGCTGTTAAAGGTGACGCAGGCGAAGCGTGACGGGCTTCGTGCAACGATCGCTCTCACGCAATCGACTACCCAGCCAAGTACGCAGCAGATTGAAAGGTCGCTGATCGCTAATAAGCTTGCGCTTGATGCAGTGCGCACAGAGATTGACAACATCCAAAAGCTTGAGAGCGTCGTCCTTGATGAAAGACGCGCGCTTGTGGACGATGTTCGCACGCGCTTTCTCGCGCTGACAGCTGTTAGCGGGATCGTCGGTCTTTTAGGGAGCCTTGCAGCGGTTTACCTGTTCTCAACAGGGATCGTGCGCCGCGTTAGCAAGCTTGAGGGTGATGCGGAACGGCTTGCCCGAGGCGAACGCCTGGAAGCCCCCCCTGAAGAGGCCGATGAGCTTGGACGCTTGGGGCAACGCCTTAGCCGGGCAAGTGCTCTCTTGCGAGAGCGCGAGGATGACCTTCGTGCCAGCGAAGAGCGGTTCCGACTCGTGATTGAACAGGTGCGCGATTATGGCATCCTGTCCCTCGATAAAGAGGGGATTGTGACCAGTTGGAACATGGGTGCAGAACGCATTAAGGGCTGGCGCACTGATGAAATCATAGGCCAGCATTTCAGTAGGTTTTACCCCGCCGAGACACGTGATTTCCAGCCTGACAAGATGCTGGAGCGTGCCCGTGTAAATGGCACGGCAGAGGATGAAGGCTGGCGTATTCGCAAGGACGGATCGAAGTTTTGGGCGGACGTTGTGATAACGGCCTTGCGCGGCGAAGACGGTGAATTGCAAGGCTTTGCCAAGGTCACCCGCGACATGACCGAACGCCGCCGCAGCGAGGAGGATTTGCGTCTGGCACGTGAAGAGGCGGTTGCTGCAAACCTTGCAAAAAGCGAGTTTCTCTCTCGCACCAGCCACGAATTGCGCACACCATTGAACGCCATTTTGGGCTTTGGCCAATTGCTGGAAATTGACGAGGATAGCTTCTCAAAACCGCACCGCGACGCGATCCTTCAGATCGCTAAGGCGTCGCGGCATTTGCTTGCTCTTATCAATGACCTGCTTAACATATCCAGCATCGAAGCGGGGGCAGAAGAGGTCGAGATTGAAGAGATCAATATCGGGCAACTTCTCGAAGAAGCGCGCGCCTTGGCTGATCCAATTGTGAAGGCGGCGGGTTTGCGTTTCGATATCGACTTGCCGTGCGCGAACGCCACGGTTCAGGCGGACAGGCGGCGTACGATGCAGGTTATCCTGAACCTTGTCAGCAACGCTGCCAAATACAGCACCAATGGCACATTCGTGCGCCTGGGTGCGGAGGAGGCGAATGAGCAGATCACCGTCTTTGTCGAGGATGATGGTCCGGGCGTTGACCCAGCGAACCGATCGCGTCTGTTCACTGCATTTGACCGACTGGGACAGCAGAAAAAACCAAATAGCGAAGGCACCGGGCTTGGTCTTGCCTTGTCCAGGAGCCTTGTGGAATCGATGGGCGGAGTAATTGATTATGAACCGCTCGATCAAGGCGCGCGCTTCTGGTTTTCTCTGTCCTGCAATGTTGTCCCACGTATCGACCCGCAACCTGTGCAATAGGTCCCGATTATGACATCGCAATTGATTGACCCAAAGGAAATCCTTGCTCGTCGCGTCTTGGTGATCGACGATGAAGAAGCCAATGTAATCTTGCTGCGCAACCTGCTTGAGCGCGAAGGGTACACAGACGTTCATTGCCTGACCCAATCAAGCCAGGCGCTGGCATCATATATCGAGCTTGAACCGGATCTTGTGCTGCTGGATTTGATGATGCCAGAAATTGACGGGTTTCAATTGCTCGAAGCGTTTTCGCGTCACGATGCAGCCGATGAGTTTCGCCCCGTGCTCGTGCTTACAGCAGACACGACCATCCAGGCGCGGCGCAAAGCGCTCTCGCTTGGAGCAAAGGATTTTGTCGCCAAACCGTTTGATGTGATTGAGGTGGGCCTCCGGATTTCGAACCTGCTCGAAACCCGCCTTTTGTACGAACGGCTACGTTAGTCTGGTTCGCGCTAACTGCGCCCCACTAACCGCGGCCCACTAACCTGCTAAAGCAGCCGCCTCAGCCGCGCGCGCCTTGATCTCATCAAGGTCAGCGCCTTCGGGCACGATCCAGCTTCCGCCCACACAAAGGACATTTTTCAAGGCCAGCCACTCAGGCGCGGTCTTGGCAGAGATGCCGCCAGTTGGGCAGAACAGACATTGGCCAAACGGACCCGAAAGCGCTTTCAATGCAGGAATGCCGCCTGCCGCCATCGCTGGAAAGAATTTGAAGTGCGTCAGCCCCAAATCAAGCCCGCGCATTATGTCACCTGCATTGGCGATGCCGGGTAAGAAGGGAAGCCCGCTGGAAAGTGCTGCTTCGCCAAGGCTTTGGGTCAATCCCGGCGAGACAATGAATTCGCTGCCTGCGGCTTGAGCCTGTTTCAATTGCCGGACATTGGTCACAGTGCCAGCGCCAACAATTGCGCCGGGCACAAGGTTCATCCGCTTGATCGCTTCCAATGCGTCTGGTGTGCGAAGCGTCACCTCGAGCACTTTCAGACCGCCTTCGACCAAAGCCTCTGCTTGCTCGCGCGCTTTGCCGACGTCTTTTACCACCAGGACCGGGATCACAGGCGCCGTTTTCATCACCCGTTCGATTTCGCTCGGATCGTAGTTTTGTGTGTCAGGCATCAATCTATCCTTTGTCGGGGCGCAAGGTCATCGGATCACGCCTTCGTAATGTCTTCGCTATCGTAGGAAAATTGCCTGCTTCGAGCGAGGGAAAAGAGAATGCCCGAATTCGTATTCAAAACGGCCCCGATATGGTGGGGTCGTGATTAACAGAATTGATAGTAATCTGGGTTAGGTTCCGTGGTGAATTTTCCGTTCACTCAACTGAGAGCCTTTGCGCAAGCTATTCAATGACCACGTCAGTATCAGCAATACATGGCACATGCCTGCTCGGCGCGACCGGCTTTGTGGGCTCAGCACTGCTGCGCCAAACGGGGTTTGATGCCTGTTTTAACAGCCGCAATATTGGCGAGCTTGCAGGCCGCTCGTTCTCTCATGTGGTGTGTGCCGCAGCGCCCGGTTCCATGCTGGAGGCCAACACCGCGCCAGAACGCGACCGGGCCTTGATGCATGGTTTGATGGAGCGCTTATCGACCATAAAGGCGAGCCGCTTTACGCTCATTTCCTCCATCGCAGTGCTCTCCGATTTTGCAGGCCAACACGTTGAGGACACGCAGGATTTCCAAGAGGAACTTGCCTATGGACGTCACCGCCGCGAGCTTGAAGCCTTTGTCGAAGATCGCTTTGACGACAGCCTGATTGTCAGGCTTCCGGCATTGTTCGGGAAGGGGCTTCGCAAGAACTTCATCTTCGACCTGCTTAATCCAGTGCCTTCAATGCTGACAGGTGAAAAGCTCAATGTGCTCTGTAAGGGATTGCCTGCTGACCTCATTGTTTGGGTGGGTAAGCTTTACCAAGTGGACGCCGCCACGCGCTTGCATAAGCTCGACCGGGAAGCATTGAACGCCGATCCACGGCGCCGCGTTTTGGAGCGGGCGGTGAAGGAATTGTCCCTTTCTGCCACACAGTTTCACAACCGCGAGACGACATTCCAATATTACGAGATTGACCGGCTGTGGCGCGATATCGGTATCGCCCGCGATGCAGGGTTGTCCCATATCCACCTTACGTCTGAACCTATTGCTGCCGAGGTCATTTACGAGCGGCTGATGGGTGAGGAAATGCCACAGACGTCCGCACGTCTCCACCATGAGGATATGCACTGTGCCCATGGCAAGCTGTGGGGCCGGGAAAGCCCTTATCTCTTCGCAGCGGATACAGTTTTGGAGCGGTTGGATGCATTCGTGCAAGGCGAGAGGGTCGCCCGCGCAAAGGTGTCCGTATGAAGCTCTCCATGTCGAACATTGCCTGGGCTCCCGAAGAACGGCTTGAGGCCTATGCCGCAATGGCACAAGCTCGCTTTACCGGGCTTGAAATTGCGCCGGGGCTGTTCTTCCATGCGAGCAGTGATCCTTTTGTGCCTGATGAGGCAACGGCGCGCGATGCCTTGGCGGAAATGGGCGATCACGGGCTTTCGCTCGTCTCTATGCAGTCGCTTTTGTTTGGCGTTGAAGGCGCTGGCCTGTTCGATGGTGAGGAAGCGCGCGCGGCTCTTGTCACCGGAATGCAGCGGGCGATTGATTTGGCGGGCCGCTTTGCCATTCCCAACCTTGTTTTTGGTTCCCCTGCACAACGCCGTATCCCCGATGGCATGGAGATGGCCCGCGCCGTCGACGAGGCTGCCGAAGTCTTTCGCAAGCTGGGCGATAGGGCTTGCCAAGCGGGGACGTGTATTACCGTGGAAGCCAATCCAGCAGCATATGGGACAAACTTTCTGAACACTCTTGGCGAGGCCACTGATTTTGTTGGCATCGTCGATCACGCAGGCATCGCGGCGATCCTTGATCTTGGCGCTATGCACATGAACGAAAGCTTCGATACGGTGCCAGCGCTGATTGCAGACACTAAGACCAAGCTAAACCATGTGCATGTCAGCGAGCCTGATTTGGCACCGGCTCCTGCGGACCCACACGCCTTGGCTCCTATTCTGGCAGGGCTTGAGAAAGCGGGATATTCCAAGGCGGTATCGATTGAAATGCGCCGCGATGATAGCGGCATAGAAGCGGTCAAATCCTCAATCGCAGCGCTTGCGAAAGCAGCGCGCGCAGCAGGGATCTTCGGGGAGAGAGCCGATGCATGAACCTGCCGCCAAAGCCTTTGCCAAACAGCGCGAGGATACGGTTATATCTGTCTGTTTTGCAACGCCTCTGGCAAATGCAAAGACTTTTGGGACAATCCGCAAAGTCGCTGATGCGCTTGATGAAGTGTACCGGTTTCGCGAGATCATTCTGGTGGTCGAAGATCACTTGCGCGATGCGTTCCTGCCTCTGGTCGAAGAGGTCAGCGATGTACGCCTCTTCGTCGTGCGCAAGGGCACGGAATATTACGAACGCCGCGTTATCGCCGCTGAAGAGGCGATTGGCGATCTGGTCCTGATCGCGCAGGAAGATGAGATCGCGCACATGGATGTTTGCGCCTTCCTCAACCACGCGGAAGGAGCCAACGCCATTGCGCTCGCCAATTGCGGCAAGCGTCGACCGTTCAAATCGCTTCTAAGCTGGCCTTTCATTGCGCTTGGGCGGCTTGCGGGATTTGCGGTTTACCCCAGCGATTTTCAATCGATCGCGATGCCGCGAACGCTGCTTAATCACATCCTTGCCCATGATGAGCCGCGGCTTGCCTTGCGTTACCCTCCACGCGATCCGCGCTTGCCGCTTTCTTCATACAAAGCGCCTGAGGAAGTCGCATCGCGCGGCGCGTTCAAAGATATCGGCAAAGATATGGGGCGCCGGATGCAATTGCTGCAAACGCTGCTGGTGTATCTTACCCCGATCATTCTTTCGGTTGTTGCGATTTCCTCCACGATCCTCACCCTTGTGGGGCTTGCCTATGCGGCGTGGATAATCGGTGCATTGCTGCTGGTTGACACCCTTGCGCCCGGCTGGCTCACCACAAACACAATGCTGGCGGTGAGCGCGATTTTCATGGGTGTTTCGACCTTGGGGCTAAGCCTTGGTTTGCAACATCTCTTGCGTCAGCAGGCCCGCGATAAAGGCGAGCGCGTGTCTGAAGAAGTGAACCGGATTGACCTTTTCGGAAAAGTCGCCGTTGATCTGAATGTTGAGCTTGAAAGCGAGAATTGGGCGCGGAGCGATGACTTGCCTTCGCTCGAAACCGAGCGTTCTGAAACCAGGCGCCCCGAAACAAAGGGCGATAATGGCTAATGACGCGCCCGCTTCCCACCACATATGACTACATCGTCATTGGCGGCGGCTTTTACGGCTGCTGCCTTGCGCTCTACCTCCGCTCGATCTCGGACAAGGTGCTGTTGGTGGAGGCATCGGACGCATTGATGACGCGCGCCTCTCGCGTGAACCAAGCGCGCGTGCACACCGGTTTCCACTACCCACGTTCGGCCGTCACAGCGGTCAAATCCATGTTGCTCCATCGAAAATTCCTCGAAGATTTCCCCGAAGCGATCGTCGATGAATTTCAGATGCTTTATGCGATTGCAAAGCGGCGCTCCAAGGTGACCGCCAAGAAGTTTTACCGGATGTTCGGCGATATGGGCGCACCCATCGAGGTCGCATCGCCCAATGACCGGGCGCTGTTCAATGACGATATGGTCGAAGAAGTCTTCGCCTGTTTCGAAACCGCTTTCGACTATTGCGTCCTCGCAAATAAAATGGCCGAGCGGCTTGAGGCGGCTGGCATCGAGGTGCGACTTTCCACCGAGGTTCAGGGCCTGGAAGCGCGGCGCGACGGTGTTGTTGCAGGGCTTGGCGATGGGAGCGAAATCACGGCGCGGTATGCCTTTAATATCACCTATGCCCAAATCAACAGCGTGCTTGAAAAGGCCGGGTTACCCAAAGCACGGCTCAAATATGAGGTCGCAGAGCTTGCCTTGATTGAGCCGCCAACCGAGCTTTGCACACGCGCAGTTACAGTCATGGATGGCCCGTTCTTCTCCGCCATGCCATACCCTTCCGCCTCGCTCTATTCGCTCACCCATGTGCGCTATACGCCGCACGAAAGCTGGAGCGATGAAGAAGGGGCCGGAAATTCAAGCGTGTGCGATCCCTATCGCCATTTTGCAGAGCGTCATTACGAGACGCGTTACGCCTTCATGTTGCGCGATGCACAGCGGTATTTGCCGTGCTTGGGAAGCTCGACCTATCACCGCTCAATCTACGAGGTGAAGACGGTTCTGGTGAAGAACGAGCAGGATGATGGGCGCCCGATTTTATACCATCAATCCCCCGGCGCTGGCCGTGTGATTTCGATCCTTGGCGGAAAAATCGACAATATTTACGACCTGTTCGAAGCGGTGAAGAGCACAGCGCCTGAGTTTGGAGCCTTGCATTCCGGTTTTGTGCTGGGGGCGCAATATGCCTGAGGGAGCGGGTCTTTTTGGCCCCCTCGCTTCTTTATTCAAGGGGCGGCGCGGATGGCTTGTTCTGGCGGCACTTGGCTTTGTGCTGGTGGCTTTGCGCGGTGCAACGCTGCTGTTTGATCACAGCCTCCATTCTATCGATGGCGCGATGCAGACATGGTTTGCAGCTGACAATTTTGCCGATGGAGCAAAGCTGGGCGAGGAGTTCCAATCCTATCTTGGGATCACAATGATCCTGGCGCTTTTGCCCGGCTTTATGGCCTTTGGTGAGACATTGTGGGCCTCGACAGTCTCCGCCTATGCGATGGTGATGGCGGGGTGCTTTGCAGGCGCTTATGCGATCATCTGGATGCTGAAACCAGTTGCGCAAAAGCGGCGATGGATGTGGGCGTTGCTGCTGATATTTTTGTTTTATTACGTCGGCGCGCTGATGGCGAATGTCATTGGCTTGCCGTACCCTGCGACCTTTGATCCGGGTGTTTCACTAAGGCCACTGCGCGGTGCTTTGCCATTCTTTGTGCTCCCTGTTTTCGTCTGGGCCTTGCGCTGTATTCTGGCCACTGAACGTGCGAGGCCTGCACTTGTATTCGGGCTTACAGCGGGCGCGGGGCTCCTATGGTCTAATGATGCAGGGATACCCCTTGTCATCGCAAGTTGTATCGGTCTTGGCGCAGGGCTCTTCCGGGACGTCTGGCTACTCGCAAAGTCGCTTGTCCTGTTTGCGCTTGGCGTCGCGGTGTCGGCGGGAGCGGTCCTGCTGTTGGTAACGCATGGCGAGCCCGGCGGCTGGCTCCAGTACAATTTCATCGATGTGCCAAGCGACCAATATTGGTATTTCGCCCCTTGGAACCGCGAGGCGCGGGTGCTGGGCATTACCGATTTGCCGAGCATCTTCATGCAAGGGCAATTGCTCTCCACATTCAGCCTGATCGTGCTGACGGCAAGCGTCATTATTGCAATTGCAAGGCGCTTGGCGGGGCGCGGATCGATCTCGCGGACCAGTGCCTTTATCTTTGTAGGGTCGAGCGTGGTGGGCACTGCGCTGATCCCACAAATCGGTGGGCATATCGGTTCAGAATACAACGCGATCACCTTTGTGCTGGGACTGTGTGCGCCGCTTATCGTGTTCCAGAATGCGCTCTTTGCACGCATCAAGCCTCTATTGCGCCTTTCGCCAAGGCTTGCGGTTCCTGTTTTAGCTGGCGTCGCAGGCGCCGGAATGATCGCAGCCGATGGGATGCATTTTGCCCAGACGGCATCGAGCACCAACCGCACCGTTTATGCAGAAAAGCTGGGATTTTACGTCACACCGCAAATGGCCGAGGACCTCGCTGCAATAAAGCGGTTTTCAGCGGAGCTTGAGCGCCGCGGCTTTCCCAGAGATAGGCGCCTTTTGTCGGTCTACACTTCGGCGCTTGATGTCGCTGCAGGCACAAAAAGCCCGGCGCCTGTTGGCTCCATCATCCACGCGCTGGGTGAGCAGAACCGCATTGATTACATCGAGGCGCTGACCGGCAGAGCCGTAGCGGTGACCACTATCGCCCCCGACTACACCGGCTGGGCAGGATGGAACGAGAGGGCCAATTGGACCTTCTTCGAAAACTTGCGCGATCTCTACCGCCCAATTGCTCGCAATGATCAGCACGTCTTGTGGATCCGTTCCGACGATGCCTCTATCAAGGAAGATGCAAATTGCGAAGTGAGCGATTGGGGTTTTGCCAGCTTTGAGTTGACTATCACAAGCCCCCGATCTGGCATCGCATCTGTCTTTATTGAACGCGAAGGCTTTGATGCTGAGCCGCGCACCGCACTCCTCACCGTGACCGAAGATTCGCCCTTCACGCGCGCGGCAACCACGCCGCAATGGAGCGATTTTCCGCGCTATGGCATTGCCAATGCGCGGCAAGTCGAAGTGTCAGCACCCGTTGAAGCAGGCGAGAAAACCCGCCTCACCCTTGAAGTGTTGGACGGATCGGCCATTGGCTGGGCTGAATGTTTCGCGCGTGTTTACGAGCCCGTCGACTATGCTGCTTTGCCAAGCCTTTCGGAAGGCATTGATCAATTGATCAAGGAGGCAGGGCAATGAACGAAATGCTACGCTTCTTTTCGGTCACGGTGGTTGGCGTGGTGCTCGATATTGCCATTGCCTATGCATTGCATGAACTAGGATCGGTGCCATTGGCCTTGGCGGCGGTGATCGGCTTTGTTTGCGCAGCTGCTGCAAATTATGTGCTTCATCAACTGTGGAGCTTTCAAGCAGGCGCTCGCCAGTTGTCGCTAGCACGAGCCGCCAAATATGCAGCTGTTGCAGGGCTAACTCTGGCCGTGCGCGTAGGCGTTGTTGCCGTTCTCGCGGGTTGGATGGGCGCAGAATATGCTCTCCTCATCCTTATATGCGGGGCGGGGGCATCATTCTTCGTCAACTTCACCTTGAGCAAGCTCTTTGTCTTTGGTGCAAAACCATCGCATAGGAGCGCATCATGACGGGCGCTGGCCACCTGGACGATGCCGATTGGGAGGTCCCTTCCCACGAGGCGGCGATATACGCGGCCAAGGCCCACAAATACGCTCTCGTCATTCCGGTCATCAACGAAGGGGAGCGCATTCGCTGCCAGCTCGCCCGGATCAGGGCTGCCGATCTCCGCGTCGATGTGATTGTCGCGGACGGCGGGTCTACCGACGGTTCGCTTGACCCAGACTTTGTTGAGACTGTCGGTGTTCGCGCGGTTTTGACCAAGACCGGCCCCGGCAAACTCAGCGCACAATTGCGTATGGCTTATGCGTGGTGCCTTCGCGAAGGGTATGCTGGCATCGTCACGATTGACGGCAACGGCAAGGACGGGGTCGAGGCGGTCGCCGATTTTATTGCCAAGCTCGATGCGGGCTGTGATTATGTCCAAGGGTCGCGTTACCTTCCCGGCGGCGAGGCTGAGAACACCCCGCTCGAGCGGACAATCGCCAACCGCCTGATCCATGCACCGATTTTGAGCTTGGCGGGGCGCCATCTTTTTACTGACACCACTAACGGGTTCAGGGCCTATTCTGCGCGCTATCTGGCGCACCCCGATGTTCGCCCGTTTCGCGATCAGTTCGAGGTGTACAACCTTCTTTTCTACCTGACGGTGCGCGCAGGACAATTGGGCCTCAAGGTCGATCATGTCCCGGTTATCCGGCGCTATCCTGACAGCGGGAAAGTGCCCACCAAGATCGGCGGATTTGGCTCCAAACTTGCCCTCCTTGGGGAAACAGTAACGGCGGCGACCGGCGGATATACGCCCGATAAATCAACGGTAAAATACGCCTCGCTCGCCTGGCCTGCGTTTATTTCAGCCGCTGTGCTGTTGCCGCTGCTTTTTAGCGTCATCGCCGCACCCGATTACTCGCCCGACAGCTGGGCCTTGTATGAGCTGAGCAAGACAGTCTTTTCCGACTTCTACCGCTTCAACCATTTGCGCAGCTTTACCAGCGTATCGGAGTATTCGAGCGCCTTTGCTCCGCTTTGGCCCACTCTTATTGCAATGGTCGACGCGACGCTTGGGACGGGCGCACGCACGGGGCTTTATCTCGCGTTCCTGAGCTACTTTGCATTTGCTCTCCTTTCTGAGAGCCTTGGACGCCAGATTACTGGAACGCGTTGGGTTGGGCTCACGGCGGCCATGGTCCTCTTGCTTGGGCCAAGCATGGTCTGGGATGAGCTTGAGGCAGGGCGCACAATACCTCTGCAATTGCTGCTCTATGCCGGCGTTCTCAAAGGCCTTTTGCCGGGTAATAAGATCAGCGCACTGCGCGCAGCGGTGGTTGGATTTGTCGCTGGGCTTGCGGTGATGAACCGGTTTGATGCAGCGTTCTTGCCGGTGTTTGTGGCTGTGATCCTTCTATGGATCACGCGCAATCCTGCCCGTGTGGCTCTGGCATTGGTGGCCTCGATTGTCGCGCTGTCCCCTTGGATCGCATATTCTCTCACCACGTTCGGGACCGTGTTTGCAACGGACAATTCCGCTGTTGCCACAACGCTTGATACGCGAGCATTTGTGACCGATTGGTGGCCAGAGCCGCAGCCAGATTGGTCCGATGATCCTGTCAGCTGGGCGCTCAAGGTGATTGGCAATTCTGGTCAGTGGGCGATGAATGCGGCCTCGCTTCTCTTAAGCCCGTTTGGAGCAGCCATTGGCCTTGCCGTCGGATGTGTGGGTGGAGCCCAAATCCTGTGCGCCAGAGCCCCCGGTGCCCCCGCAAAAGCAAAGTTATCAGAGCCGTTTTGGACGCTTGTGCTTTTTGTGTTTGCTCTGGCTGCGATGATGCTGCCTCAAGTTGTCACGGGCTATCTTGAATATCGGTATTACTCGGGGCTGTTCTGGGCAGGCTTACTGGTCATCGCAGCATGGCAAATCGCGAGGGGGCGGACGCAGCGTCAAAGGCAGTTTTACGCCCACTGCCCCGCAATCCTGATCGGCGTTTGGATTGCCGGTTTCGCAGTGGTGCAAGCCCTGGGCGGAGTTTACCGCGTAAACCCTGGTGACCAAAACTGGGCCCAATTCGAAGCCGACGTGCAGGTGGCAGAGTTGGAGCGGTGCGTTGCCAGCGATCCAAGCGCAAGGATTTTGGTCATCGGCGATGATGAGTTCGCAGCCAAAGCGGGTGCGCTTGCCTCGCTCAAAACCATGATGCATCCGCGCAATATGGCCGAAGGGCGTTTGGATGAAAAAGCGCGTGCAGCCTTCTTCGAGACATGGGACGTTGAATATGTGATCTTCCGCGGCAACCGCCCCGGCGATGCAATTGGGCGTTTTCCGGATTTTGCACAAGTTCCAGATTGCGATGCAGCGCTCTTTCAACGCGTGCCATAGCCGTGTGCTCGCTTTGCTCAGCGCAACGTCAGTCGGAGCACGTTGTTTTGTAAAACGCGCGAATAAACCGCATCCTCTCCCCATGCATTGACGATCGCAAGGCCAATTCCGCCCCCGGTTGTGGGATCAGGTCCGGTGACCGGCGGTGCAGTGAGCGGATCGAACGCGGGGCCATCATCCTCGATCTTGAGCGTGACCGCGTCCCCGTCGGCTTTTAGCAAGAGCAAGAGCGACAGATCTTGAGACTTGCCGCCATGGCGCAAAGAATTCGTGACAAGCTCTTCGACCATGATCGCAAGTTTTACACGAAGTCTTGGCTCGCAAGTGTGATCGGCCAAAAAAGCGCGGGCGAATTGTAGCGAATGCCGGACGGCGGGCGCACAGTTGCTATCTTTTGTAACAAACGCCGAAAATCGTCTCCATTGCCCCATATTTGTATGCTAACACAGCTTTGACTGGGGAGGGTATATGCGAAATCTATTTTTACTTCTGGCCGCAATTTTTGCGTTGGCGGCTCAGCCCGCCGTTGCGCAAACTGATGCCGGGGATACGATCGGGCGGATCAAGAATGTGACGCAAGGCGGTATCGAAGTCGTGCGCGACGGCGGCAAGCTTCAAGGCACTTCCGGATTTCGTTTGCGCGAAGGTGATATTGTCGTGACGCGGGCAGGCCAAAGAGCGGGCATCACCTTTGTTGATAATACCCGCATGGTTGTCGCTCCGAAAAGCCGGATGATTATTTCGAGCTATCGCTTCGATCGTAAGCGCCGCACGGGCGAGTCCCAGATGACCATTGAACGCGGCAAGGTCGGGGTTGATTCAGGTGAATTGGCGCGTTCTGGCCGCATGAAATTCAAAACGCCGACATCGACGCTGGGCGTCCGTGGGACCACTTTCGTGATTGAGGTGGATGAATAATGCGCAAATCTCTTGGAATTATCGCATGTCTCAGCGCCTTTGCAGTGGCAGGGTGCGCTGTTTCTAAAGAGCGCGTGACGCTTCTTGCACCGGCGCAATCAGGCAAAGACATTGGCGGTGTTGTCATCGAATATGATGATGGGCGCATGGGTTACCTTGGCGATGTCAGTCAGCAGGCAAAACTAAGGAGCGGAAAAGCGGCGCATCTGGTCAGGCAATATGATGAAGCCGATCCGCAATACGCGAATTTCGGAAATGATTTCCCGTCAGAGCCTGTGCGAGAGTATTTCTACTTCGCGGTTGGCAAAGACACGCTTGCGCCGTCTGAACTGGACCGGTTGCAGGCATGGCTCAATCAAAATATCCAGGGCCGCCCGGGGCTTGAGATCGAAATCGCAGCCCACACCGATGTCTCGGGCGGTGTTGAACTCAACACAAAGCTTGCAGAAAAACGAGCTGCCGCAGTGCGTGCGCAAGTGGAAGAGCGGATCAAAGCGGGACAGATCACTGTCGACAAGGATGACATTGATGAACTTCCCGGATCATTGTGGTGGGCGCAATCGATCATCGATTCTGGCCAAGATTATGTCGCCCGCGATTACCGTGTCGCCGTTGTGACTATTCGCTAATCATCTGTGTCATTGCCCAGATATCGTAGGGCAAGAATTGTCAGATCATCAGCAGGGTCCGTGCCGCGTTCGAAGGCGCGGACCTTGCTGGCGATTGCCTTGGCCTGGTCAGGCGCAGATTTGCCACCGCCAGAGCCAAGCGCATCCATCACCCGCTCCAATCCAAAACGGTCTTCTTTGATGTTCATGGCATCGGTCGCGCCATCGGTGATGATCACCAGAGTTTCGCCCGCTTGAAGCTGAATCGTCTCGACGCTGTAGGGGAAATCATCAAGGGTGCGAAGCCGCAGGCCACCGCGCATTTTGACGACTTCGACACTGCCATCGGTTTTGACCAGCATGGGGTCTTCATGCCCTGCATTGACCATCTCGATTTGGCCGGTGGAACAATCAATGACGCCCACAAGCATCGTGAGGTCCATCTCTTCGTCTTCTTCGGCCATAAGGTCGGCGTTCACCTGCCTCACAGCCGCCTCCAGATCGCCGCTTGATCGCAGGAGATTGTTCTTCGATACCGACTTCGACAGCGCCATAAATAGGGCTGCACGAAGGCCTTTCCCGCTTACATCACCCACAAGGAATGCGAGCCGGTTTCCTTCCAATTCCATCGCGTCGTAAAAATCGCCGCCGACCGATTTGGCAGGCTCCAGCACAGCGCCGATTTCTGTCCGTGTGCCCAGCTTTGCAAGCCGGGCGGCGCTTGGCACCATGGTCAGTTGCAGCTTGCGCGCGCTTTCGTTCTCTTTCTCCTGCTCGGCGGTGACGATGCGTTTCTCGACTAGTTCGGCAAAGGTCAATGCATAGCGCACCAGCACCAGAGCGATGACTGCACAAAGGGCGATGATGAGCGGGCGCGCAGGGTCGATCAGCAAGCCTGCGCTGTCATAGGCGACGAAGGACCCGATGGGCAGGGCCGCTGCGAGCACACCTGCTGGCACAAACAGCCATTTTGCAATACCAAGCCCCCCGGCCAAAAGCATGGCGACCAGGGCAAGGGCAAATGCCAATTCCAGCGCCTGAGCCCAGCCGGGCCGCGATAGCCAGTGCCCGTTCAAGATCGCATCGACGGCCTGTGCCTGCACTAAAGTGCCCTGCATTTCGCTCGCGACGGGCGTTGCGACAATGTCCGTTGTGCCCGTTGCGCCAAAGCCGACGATGACGGCCTTGCCTTGCATTTCTTCAACGTTGAACTTGCCGTTCAATACATCGAGCGCGGTGATGACATTTGCATCCCACTCAGGTGTCATCTTGAACTCGAGGTTCGCGGATGTGTCCGAGGGGATGATGGTCTCGCCAAGCTTGAGACCATCTTCGGTCCACTCAGGCGGTTCGCCCCCGCGCGTCATAGTGGCGATCTGAAGGGCAAACCCGGCAATTGTCGTCTCGCCCGCGATGATCGAAAGGGGA
The DNA here is from genome assembly GCF_000715015.1 of Erythrobacter longus. Lineage (GTDB taxonomy): Bacteria > Pseudomonadota > Alphaproteobacteria > Sphingomonadales > Sphingomonadaceae > Erythrobacter > Erythrobacter longus. Next base: position 997,633 of record NZ_JMIW01000001.1, on the reverse strand, counting down.
ACTCTGCGAACGATACCATCCGCATCGGGCGGGCCATCGACCACTCCTCTTGCGGGCGCGGCGTCGTCCAAGAGCTTTATGCTTGTGAGCAGATAGTCAGCCTTCGCAATACCTTCAGGCGGCTTGCCTTCGATGCTTTCAAAGGTGAGCTCGCCAATGCCGCGCGTCTTGTCGGTGGTGGTCACACGGGCAAGGACGGTTGGCGCTTCTTCGATAACGCTGGCGAGATACTGATCACCGCCCGGCAATTCGAGCACTCTGTCACGCGTTGCAGGCGCCAATGCATCCTCGTTGTAAAGCGCGAGGAAATTCTTCGGGTCAAGCCGGTCTGGCTCTACAAAGAAGATGTCGACGCCAATCGCGGCAGGCTGCGCAATGGCGATGTTTTCGATGAGGGCTGCGACATCGGTACGTCGCCATGGCCACTGGCCCTTTTTCCTAACGCTTTCATCGTCGATCATCACAACAACCACGTCATCGCTGGTGTTGCTGCGCGGGGCCCATTGTTGCCAACTGTCAAAGACAAGGCGGCGCTGAAACTCTCCGCCAAACACGCTTATCACAACGCCGATAAGAGCGCCCGCAAGGACCGCGGCAGTGATCGCTCTTTTGGTTTTGGGTTGCATAAACCTATCGCGCTTGGCTCTTAAAGCTCAACGCAAAACCCGTCATAAGAGCACAGCACTTCCAGCGGCTCGCCTTCGCGCACCAGCTCTTCATAGCGCATGGTTTCGGCATACATCCGCGATATATCGGCATCCGAATACGTCGGTTCGTGGTGGAACAGGGCAAGGCGTTTGGCCTTCGCCTGATGGCATAGATCAACCGCGACAATGTTGGAGGAATGTCCCCAATCCTCTTTCATCGAAACGCTATCGGCCAGCGAATACATGGTGTCGGCAATGACCAGATCCGCGCCTGACATGAAGTGCGCCATGTCGTCTTCTTCGTCCATCTTGTCGATCTTGTATTCGGCATCGGTGGAATAAACCGCGCTGCGGCCCTTTTGATCGGTAAAGCGATAGCCATAACTGTCGTGGCTGTGTTCTTGGCGGGTCAGACCAACGGTGAGCTCGCCAATCTGGTATTCTTTGCCAGGCTCAAGCGTGCGAAATTCGATGTCGGCTTTGAGCCAGTGAAACGGAACGGGGAAAGAGATTTCTTCCTGTTGGCGACGCAACGCTGTTTCTGCGTCGCTATGCCCTGCGTGAATGATAACCTTTGCGCCTTCCACGAAAGCGGGCACGAAGAATGGGAAACCCATAATGTGGTCCCAGTGCAGGTGCGATAGGAAGAAATGCCATTCCTTGGGGCGGTGCCCGTCTGACAAGCGCCTTAACGTATCAAGCCCAAGCTCGCGCAATCCCGATCCCATGTCGCAAATGACAAAAGCGCCTTTGCCAACGTCGATCTCGACACAGCTTGTCGCCCCGCCATATCCCTGGCCGACGGCAAATTCGAGCTCGTTATGGGCAAAGTCGAGAGCGGCCTGTTTGTCAGGGAAGCTCTTTCCTTGCGCGTGGAGGAGTGCGTCGGCAATCTTGTCTGCAACGGTCGACGCGCTTGGCGCAACCGGTAGCGAGCCACGAGTTCCCCAAAACCGGACCTGCATATTCCCCCCTCAATGCTTTGCTAATTCCCGCCCTGATCCGCGCCCTGATCTCTGGTTGCATCCTCAATCGTATCAGCAACCCTAAAGACCATATCATAACGGCTAATGGCAAGGATTTCGCGCATCGTATCATTCGGGCACGCCAGCACAATTGTCGTCCCGCTCTCATTGGCGGCCCTTTGTGCCAAAGTTAGCCCACGAAGACCGCGCGAGGACATATATTCGATGCCTGACAGGTCGATAATGGCGGTTTCGAGTTCGGTGCCGACTGCATTTACAAGGTATTCTTTGAAGAAATCGGCGCTTGTTTCATCGACACGGCCCTCTGGCAAAAGCACCAAAGCGCCCTCCTGTTCCCTGCTCGTCCATTGCAACACATCACCCGACATTTGCTTTGCATAGCGTGAGTTAACGCAGATGCCAAACGATCTGCGAACAACCGGCAAGGTTGCAACGCGCGGCGGTGCGTAGTTCTTGTTGTATGCACCAAGTATCGGCGCGATTTGGGCGATGTGTTCCATGGACGACCTGATTGGTTTTGTTTGTGCTTTGTATGAAAGCACCAGAGTGTGAATTTTTTCCTATTTTTCCTATCACCCGAGCCTTCATAGGTCTGCCTCGCCGAGGGCGTCGGTCGGTCTTATGTGGTAACCCCTAGTGAGAATACTGTTAGAGCAAGCGCAAAGTCCAAAGGTGCACCTTTGCGCTTGCTCGCCCGAGGTAAACCTGCTTTTTCAGAGCTCGAACGACACGGTATCTGATGTCTGGGTATCTGTGATTTGGGGCTTAGGGGGATTGGCAATGGCGGTTGACGCCACCAGGAAAAAACGCATCGGTGCATTTGCGCGCAACGTTCGCGGGCTTCGCGAAGCGGGCACTGTGCAAATCATTGGGATGGTCATTTTCGTGGCCTTTTCGATCTTCATCGCCCGGTATAGCTGGGCGCTCCCCGGTGGTCAGGAACCCACGGCAATCACCAGCGATGCAGAGCGCGCTTTGTACGACACGCGCGCCTATCTTGCAGCAGACCTGGTTGAGCAGGACGATCGCATCGTTTTGGTTGTGTTCGACGATCAATCGCTCATCAACCTTGAAAAACGCTCGCCCCTGCCGCGCGGTGCATTGGCAGAGGCGCTGCGCAATCTCGATGGCATGGGCGCAAAGGCGATTGGGATTGATATTCTGTTCGATCAACCTCAGGCCGAAGACATTGATCTTGTTGAAACGCTACGCGCAATGGAGACGCCGACATCCATCGCTTATGCAACCGTCGCCACCAATTCGAACGACATTATGTATCAACAGCAGCAATTCCTCGACGAATTTATGAATGCGGTCGAAGACGGCGGCACCAATGCAAAGCGGGCCAGCATCCGCCTTGATGATGACTTTGGCGCGACCCGTGTGTGGCCCGATATTGTCCCCGAATTGCCCCCGCTTTTGGGGCGCGCGATGCTTGAGGATGCAAGCGGGCCGTATGCGCAATTTGAAGGTTATGAAGGCGCGATTGAATACCGCAGGCCCCTGCGCGCAGATTTTGGCGACGATCCCGAGGAAAGCCCTGACACGCAAGCGGTGGTCGAAGAGCCTTTGTTCCTTACGCTTTCGATTGAGCTTTTCCTCGACCTTGATCCTGCAGTGGCCGAATTTGTGGCCCAAGAGATTGAGGGCAAATATGTTCTGATCGGCGGGGATATTCTCGATTATGACCGGGTGGTGACCTCGTTTACATCGTGGACAGGCGCAGAGCCTTCTGGGCTTTCTGTCCATGGTGAGCTCATCGCGCAAATGCTTGACGGAAAGCGGCTGACGCAAATTCCGATGTGGAGCATTTGGGTCATGGCCTTGGTCGTTGTGGGAAGCGCGATTGTGGTCGCGCTGCTTGAATGGTCCGCCCAAAAGCTGGTGCCGTTGTTGCTGGGGTTGGGGGCAATATATGTCGGCCTTCCCTTCGTCCTCCATTTCAACGAGGTGGACACTTATGGCTTGCCCGCTGTTGGATGGCTGGTTGCCTGGATTATCACCTTTACGGTGGTGACGGCGGCGGCGCGTTCTGCAGGGGCCGCTCAGAGGTCTTTTGCGCAAGGTGCGCTTGGCAAGTACATCCCTCAAGACATCGCCGAGGCGATCATTGATGAACCTGATCTGTTGTCGCTGGGCGGGCAAAAGCGTGACATCTATGTGATGTTCTCCGATCTTGAGGGCTTCACCAAGATGAGCCACGCAATTGAGCCTGAAATGGTCGCAAAGCTCCTCAACCGCTATCTTGAGATGCTGAGCAAGGTGGTGCTCGACCATGGCGGAGTGATCGACAAATATGTGGGTGATGCGGTGGTCGCGTTCTGGGGCGCTCCGATTGCGCGCGAAGACGACGCAGTGCGCGCTTTGAACGCAGGCTATGCGATATGGCAGGCGGGCGAGGATTTCCGTAGGGAAGTCGCCGAAATGGACCCCTCATTGCCCAAGATCGGTAAAACCCGCGTCGGGTTGCATTATGGCGAAGCTGTCGTGGGTAACTTCGGCGGTGAAACCCGCATCCAATACACCGCGCTAGGCGATTCCATGAACACGGCCGCACGGTTGGAAGCGGCGAACAAACCGCTTCAATCGAATGTCTCTGCCAGCCGTGAGATTATCGAGAAAGCCAAGGCTGATTGGTGGGTCCCCATGGGCCGCATTGTCCTTCGCGGAAGGGCGCAGCCGGTGGATATCTATCATCCAAAACCGGGCTTTCCCGTAGAAGACAAACACAAACTTGAAGAAGCTGTTCAGCTTATAGATAGCAATCATGAATTAGCGGTGGAGTTAATTGATCAAGTGGTCGCTGGTCATCCCGAGGATTCGGCGCTAGAAAACTACGCAACACGAATTCGTAATTTGGACAATGGGGGAGCATATGTTCTCGGTTAAATCTAAGGCCCGCGCTTTGGGCCTCGCGCTTGCAGGCGCGTGTTTGTCAGTATCAGGGGCAGCCGCCGCTGGTGTTGTGGTGAAATCCACTGGGCCTTCTGCCGGAACTTATCCGGTGGGAAAAAAGGTCGCAGATTCGTCGACAATCACGCTTCGCGCTGGCGATAAAATCACAGTTTTGGTGGATGGCGGCACAAAGGTCATGCAAGGGCCGGGCACTTTTCGCGTAGGCGAAGGGGCAACCCGCACGCGGGCTCGTTTCGCTCGTCTCACCCGTCAAGGCGCCTCGAACAGAGCGCGCACCGGGGCTGTGCGTGGCGGAGCCAAGGGTTCGGCCGGCATGCCTAACCTATGGCTTGTCAATGTCGCCGCGTCGGGCACCACATGCTTGTACGATCTGGAAAATGTCCAGCTCTGGCGTCCGACTGCCGATGAAGGTGCAACCTACACGATCGCGGAACAAGGGTCAGAGACGAAGGTCGACGTAAGCTTTGTCTCAACCGAACCAGACCGTGCACTTGATCCTGAAGGGTTAAAGCTCGCTGATGGTTCGACATACACGATCACGGGGCCTTCAGCTGAAGGCGCACAAAGCGAAGCGGTTGAAGTGAAAATTGTCGCGCTGACTGAAACCTATCGTCAGCCCGATGCACTTGCGGCGGCTCTGGCGGAAAATGGTTGTATGGAGCAGCTTGAAGCTCTTGGCGATATCGCTGAGGCCGAAGCTTCTTAAAAGAACGCTATCCACTGAACAATCGACGCAATAATCAAGGGCGCTGGGTGCATGACACTTGGCGCCTTTGCTTTTGGGGTGATCAGGTTGATCTTGAATAGGGCACGGCCCAATCCCACTTTCATGGATATGCAAGCGCCCTCTCAACCCCGCACAAAAGTCTGGTTCGATGGAGCCTGTCCACTCTGCATCCGCGAGATTGGGGTGATGAAGCGGCTGGATCGTCAAGGCGCGATTGATTTCGTCGATGTGTCGGCGAGCGCAGACCCCAGCTGTCCCATTGATCAATCCGAATTGCTTGCACGGTTCCATGCAGAGGAAAATGGACGCGTTTTGAGCGGGGCAGAGGCATTTGCCGCGATGTGGCGTGCTATCCCTGTGCTCCGTCCGCTTGGTCTGATTTCCAGAAATCGGGCCGTCTTGGCGGTGCTTGAGCGGCTATACATCCTCTTTTTGCGCGTGCGTCCGCGCTTGCAAAAACTCCTGCGCTGAAATCTCTTGCCAAAAAGGCTTGCCGGGAAGGGGCGCTTTGCCTCATTCTCGGACCTGAGAGAATTTACGGAGAGAGTGTGAGCCATGGAAAATTTTGGCGGGATGCAGAACGAGATTTACAATGCCGGGCTTCAGGGGATGTTGCCCGACTATCCGGTTGATTTTGCGACTTTGGAAAAACGCGGGCAGCAAGCTCTGGGTGAAATGCTCACCAATTATGTCGCGGGCGGGTGCGGGGATGAGCATACCCAGAACAGCAATTCCGGCGCGTTTCATCATTGGGGTATGATCCCGCGCATGATGGTCGATTGTACCGAGCGCGATCTGTCCATTGACCTGTTTGGAATGAAGCTCAAAAGCCCGCTCTTCATGGCGCCGATTGGCCTTAACGGAGAGGCAACCCAGGATCGTCACGGCGATATGGCTGCAGCGCGCGCCTCTGCCGAAACGGGCGTGCCGTTTTGTGTTTCGACCCTGGGCAATGATCCGATGGAGGATGTGTTTGAAGCTTGCGGCGATACGCCAGCTTTCTTTCAGCTTTACACCCCGCGCAATCGCGAGCTTGCGACAAGCCTGATAAAGCGGGCTGAGGCGTCCGGGGCAAAGGCAATCGTAGTAACTCTCGACACATGGCTCACCGGTTGGCGTCCGCGCGATCTCAATGCCTCCAACTTCCCGCAGCTTCGCGGCAAGGTCATGCAGAACTACTTCACCGATCCGGTCTTCCGGGGGATGCTTGAAAAGCCGCCGGAGGAAGATCCCAAGGCGGCAATCATGCTGTTTGCAGGCATTTTTGGCCAAGTGCTGACGTGGGACGATATGGAGTGGTTCAAGTCTGTGACCGACCTTCCCATTGTCCTTAAAGGCATCTGCCACCCTGATGACGCGCGCCGCGCGGTCGATCACGGGGCGGATGCGGTCTATTGCTCAAACCATGGCGGGCGTCAGGCCAATGGCGGCATCGCAACGATCGACCTGCTTGCAGACGTGGTGAAGGCAAGCGGTGACACGCCTGTTCTGTTTGACAGCGGCGTTCGTTCAGGCAGCGACGCTGTCAAGGCGCTTGCTCTTGGGGCAACCGCTGTTGGCGTAGGGCGCCCTTACACATACGGTCTTGCAATCGGGGGCGCGAAAGGCGCGGCCTGGGTCTTGCGTAGCATGCTGGCAGAGGCCGATCTGCTGATGGCGGTCAATGGATATCCCGACTTGGCGGCCGTGCGCGACGCTGGTGCCCAGCGCACAGATCGCGCGTAAGCCCCTCACAACGCTTGCGAAAACTACTTAGGTCGCAGCGCATATGTGGACGAAACTTTATATTAATCGTAAAATCCTATCACTGACGTCAGATTTCGACTCAGTTTTCCACAGGAACGGTGATAGCCTCGCATTAATTATAAAACGCGATTCGGGGCGCGACAGAAACAATGGAACGACCAACCATCATCTCATCTGGTCCAGATGCAATGGGCCGCACGGTATGCTTTGGCAACGAAAGCTCGCGCCGCGCGCGCTACGGCCGAATTCAACCGATGCCGACGAAAAAGCCGCTTGCTAAACTTATCGCAGGGCTTTTCCGCCTGCGTTAAGCGGCGCCCGCCAATCCGGGCCTATTGAATAAAACCGCCGTCATGGCGCCGATTTGGCGACCGTGACCAGTTTTGTTTCGGTATAGCCTAGATACCCCTCAACCCCGCTTTCAGAGCCAAATCCGCTGTCACCAACCCCGCCAAAGGGTGTTTCGGGTGAACCCACAGCAAAGTGGTTGATCGCAACCATGCCTGCGCGCAGCGAATTGCCAAGGTAGTGGCTTTCATCGAGCGAGCTTGTGAAAGCATAGGCTGACAGGCCGTAGCGTAGCGAATTGGCGATTTCGACCGCTTCCTCGATTGTGTCATACGGCACGATGCCAGCCACCGGACCAAAGGGTTCCTCGGTCATGAACTGGCTTTTGAGCGATGGGCCAGCGATAATAGTCGGCGTGAAGAAATGCCCTGGCCCTTCCAATGCCTTGCCGCCGCTGACGATTTCGCCTTCATCTGCCTCCATTGATGCGACCAATTGCTGCATCGCTTCCAAGCGGCCTTTGTGCGCCAGAGGGCCCATGTCGACACTGTCATCCACGCTCGCATCGCCAATTTTGAGCTTTTGCGAACGCGCGGCGAATTCAGCGACGAATTTGTCGTAGATCCCGCGCGCCACAAGGAAGCGGGTGGGGGAGACGCACACTTGCCCGGCATTGCGGAACTTGGTCGCAGCGCAGGCCGCAACCGTGCGTTCAAAGTCTGCGCTTTCCCCAATCACCACGGGTGCATGGCCGCCCAATTCGGACGTGAAACGCTTTAACCCTTGCGCCGCGAGCGCGCCCAATTGCTTGCCCACTGCAGTTGAGCCGGTGAAGGAGACTTTGCGGGTGATTTGCGCGGTGATGAGATGCTCTGAAATCATCGCCGGATCGCCATAAACGATATTGAGCACGCCTGACGGAAGCCCTGCGTCAACGAAGCACTCCGCCAGCATTTGCGCGGTCGCCGGCGTTGTCTCGGCAGGCTTCAAAATCGCCGTGCATCCAGCGGCAAGTGCGCCCGCGATTTTCTTGGCAGGCAGGTTGATCGGGAAATTCCACGGGGTAAAGAGGACCGCGGGACCAACCGGTTCCTGCGTCACGCGTTGCTCAAGCAAATTGTGGCTTCGCACCGGCACAAGCCGCCCGCCCTGACGCTTTGCTTCTTCAGCGAGGAAGTCGATGAGGTCTGCTGCACCCGCGGTTTCGCCTACGGCCTGAGCGTGGGGTTTGCCCATCTCAAGTGTCATCACACGCGCGATAGTTTCGGTCCGCTCGCGCAAGAGGTCTGCTGCCTTGCGAAGGATGCGAAAACGCTCAATCGCGGGCGTCTTGGACCATACTGGGAAGGCTTCTCCCGCAGCAGCAAGCGCTGCATCAAGTTGCTCTTTGGAAACCTTGGGCGCGCGGCCGATTTCCTTTTCCGTGGCAGGGTTGAACACAGCCATTGAGCCATCGCCACCGCTTTCCACCCATTCAGCGCCAATCAGCATTTTTACGGTGGGATAGGCGGTCATAGCGGCTCCTGAGCACAAGGGTGGTTTCAATAGAAACGAATTAGCAGAAGGCGAGAGGTTTGCAATGACTGCAAATGGCTCTCTTGAAGGAAATCCTTACGGGTTTCTTTGCCTGCGAATTTGTTTGCGAATTTTGCAGGAGCCGAAACGTATTTGGCTCAGATGATGCATAAAACAGAACAACTATTGCGAGCGTTTCGACAGAAAAATCGTCTCAAGCACTCTATATCCGGCTCATCAAAAACGCAGATTGGCGCATCTTATCAAGGTAGGCGTCAAATATGCAAAACCGAGTTCGTGCAATGCAATATGTCGATCCCCGTCCGCTTATTCGCCAAGTCAATTATGAGGCTGTAATCGACAGCCACGTCGCACCCGAAACGGTGAGCGACAAGGTTGCTTTTGCCTTTGTGAAGCTGCTGCGTTTTTTCGCCGATACCTTCTTTGCCAAACGTTATGGCCACCGTGCCGTCGTGCTTGAGACCGTCGCTGCAGTGCCCGGAATGGTCGGAGGCCTTTGGCAACACCTCAAAGCGCTGCGATATATGCGCGATGATGAGGGTTGGATCCGTACTCTGCTGGACGAAGCAGAGAATGAGCGGATGCACCTTATGACCTTTATCGAGATCGCTCAGCCCAACCGCTTCGAGCGCGCCTTGATCGTTGCGGTGCAGCTTGTGTTCTACAATTTCTACTTCTTCCTCTACCTCTTTGCACCGCGCACTGCGCACCGGGTCGTGGGATATTTCGAAGAGGAAGCGGTGATCAGCTACACCGGCTACCTCGCCGAGGTGGATGCTGGGGGCCATGAGAATGTGCCTGCCCCGCAAATCGCGATCGACTATTGGCAGCTTCCCCAGGATGCCCGCCTGCGCGACGTGATCATTGCCGTTCGCGCTGATGAGGCGGAGCACCGCGATGTGAACCACGGCTTTGTCGAAGCGATTGATGCCAAGCGCGCCTGAGATCGCGGCTTGACCCGTATTCTCTCCTGCTGTCAGGGTGCCAAGGCAGCAGGAGAACATTGCAATGAAAACCAGAGCCGCCGTCGCCTTTGAAGCCAAGAAACCGCTTGAGATCGTCGAGCTTGATTTAGAAGGCCCCAAGGCGGGCGAGGTCTTGGTTGAATTGATGGCAACGGGCATTTGCCACACCGATGCGTACACTCTGGATGGCCTCGACAGCGAAGGTATCTTCCCAAGCGTCCTTGGTCATGAAGGTTGCGGCGTGGTGCGCGAGGTGGGCCCCGGTGTCACCTCGGTTGCGCCCGATGACCACGTCATCCCGCTCTACACGCCTGAATGCGGGGAGTGTAAATTCTGCCTCTCTGGCAAGACCAATTTGTGCCAGGCAATCCGCGTGACGCAAGGTCAGGGTTTGATGCCCGATGGCACTTCGCGGATGAGCTATAAGGGGCAGACGATCTTCCACTATATGGGGTGTTCGACCTTCTCCAACTTCATTGTGCTGCCAGAGATTGCGGTCGCCAAAATCCGCGAGGACGCGCCGTTTGATACCACTTGTTATGTTGGCTGCGGTGTCACCACTGGGGTGGGTGCAGTGACCAACACCGCAAAGGTTCAACCGGGCGACAACGTCGTGGTTTTTGGCCTTGGCGGGATTGGCCTTAACGTCATTCAGGGTGCGAAAATGGCGGGGGCAAACCGCATTGTGGGTGTCGACATAAACCCGTCCAAACGTGAGTGGGGCGAGAAGTTTGGTATGACCGACTTCGTAAACCCCAAAGAGACGTCTGATGTGGTCGCGCATCTGGTCGAGATGCTGGATGGCGGGGCGGATTACTCTTTCGATTGCACCGGCAACACCGATGTGATGCGTGATGCTCTGGAGTGTTGTCACAAGGGATGGGGCACTTCGATCATCATTGGGGTTGCTGAAGCTGGCAAGGAGATATCGACGCGTCCCTTCCAACTGGTCACCGGACGCAATTGGCGCGGGACTGCCTTTGGAGGAGCAAAGGGGCGCACCGATGTGCCCAAGATCGTCGACTGGTATATGAACGGCAAGATCGAGATCGACCCGATGATCACCCACCGCCTGACCCTCGACGAAATCAACAAAGGTTTCGACCTGATGCACGCTGGTGAAAGCATTCGCAGCGTGGTGGTTTTCTAGTGGCTGGTAAGGTCACGCTCGCTGACAAATTCGCTCTGTTCGACGAGCAGTGGGCTCCGCGTCTGGCGGCGCATTACAACGGCAACGAGGTTCGCCTTGCCAAGGTGGAGGGCGAGTTCCACTGGCATTCTCACCCGGACACAGACGAACTGTTCCTCGTGATAGAGGGCGAACTTGAATTGGAGTTTCGGGATCGCACCGAGGCCATGAGCGCGGGCGATTTGATCGTGGTGCCCAAGGGGACCGAACACCGCCCGTGTGCACGCAACGGCGAAGTGAAGCTCCTGATTATGGACGCAGAAGGCACGCCCAATACAGGCGATGAGACAACTGCTTACAAACCGGTTGAGGTCTAGCGTGAAACTGAAAACTATATCTGAAACCCGCAGCCATGGCGGGACGCAAGGCGTCTATTCTCACTTATCGAGCGCGACCGGCACCGAGATGACCTTCGCAGTCTTCGTCCCCGACCATGCACCGGACGCGAAGCTGCCGGTTGTGACCTACCTTTCCGGGCTCACCTGCACCCATTCCAACGTGATGGAGAAGGGCGAATACCGCGCCGCTTGCGCCGAGCATGGCATCATCTTCGTTGCGCCCGATACCTCGCCGCGGGGAGATGACGTGCCCGACGCCGCCGAGGAATACGATTTTGGCAAGGGGGCCGGTTTCTATGTCGATGCGACGTGTGACCCGTGGAGCAAGCACTACCGTATGCGTTCTTACATCGAGAGCGAGCTGCCCGCGCTGATCGCTGCACATTTCCCGGTCGATCCTTTGCGCCAATCGATCACCGGGCATTCGATGGGCGGTCACGGCGCGCTTACCATCGGCTTGCGCAATCCTGACGTATTCCGCTCGGTTAGCGCATTTTCTCCCATCGTTGCGCCATCAGATGTGCCGTGGGGCGAAAAGGCGCTTGGACGCTATCTGGGCAAGGATCGTGCCGCGTGGCGCGAATATGATGCTGTGGCGCTGATCGAGGATGGTGCGCGCCTTCCCGAACTGCTTGTCGATCAAGGCACGGCGGACAATTTCCTAGAGGATCAGCTGCAAACGCGCCGTCTGATCGAAGCCTGTGCGACTGCCGGGATCGCCGCCGACATCCGGATGCAGGAAGGATATGACCACTCATACTTCTTTATCTCGACCTTTATGGCCGATCATATCGCGTGGCACGCAGGGCGGTTGAACGCTTAGGCTTGCACGACCGTCTGCTCGATTGCGCCAAAGATCGAATGGTTGTCCTTGTCGCGCATTTCGACCTTCACCGTGTCACCGGGAGCCATAAATGGGGTCTTCGGTTCGCCGTTAGCGATGGTTTCGATCATGCGGATTTCGGCGATGCAGGAATAGCCAAGACCGCCTTCGGCAACGGGCTTGCCCGGACCGCCATCGCTACCCTTGTTCGAGATCGTGCCCGAGCCGATGATCGAGCCTGCACACAAAGGCCGCGTCTTGGCAGCATGGGCGACCAATTGCGCCATGTTGAAGGTAGCATCCACGCCCACTTCTGCGCGGCCAAAGGGCTCGCCGTTGTAATCGACCATCAAGGGCAGGTGGATCAGCGTGTCTTTCCACGCCTCACCAAGCTCTTCTGGAGTGACGGCCACCGGGCTGAACGCGCTTGAAGGTTTGGACTGGAAGAAGCCAAAGCCCTTGGCAAGTTCGCCGGGAATAAGGCCGCGCAAGGATACATCGTTGACCAGCATGATAAGCTTGATGTGACCGGCTGCATCCTCGACCGATACGCCCATCGGCACATCATCGACCACAACCGCGATCTCGCCTTCCATATCGCAGCCCCATTTGACATCACCCAAGGGGATATCGGCGCGCGGCGGCAGGAAGCTGTCAGAGCCGCCCTGATACATCAGCGGATCGTGGTAGAAGCTTTCGGGCACCTCGGCATTGCGCGCCTTACGGACCAGTTCGACGTGGTTGATATAGGCGCTGCCATCGGCCCATTGATAGGCGCGCGGCAATGGCGAGTGCGCCTGGCGTTCGTGGAACCGCTCACACGGGACCGCTTCGTGTTCGACATCGGTTGCCAGCAGCTCAAGCTCAGGCGCAACACGCTCCCAGTTATCAAGCGCCGCCTGCATTGTGGGCGCGATATAACCCGCAGCGCAGCACCGCGTCAGATCCTTTGAAACCACCACCAATTTGCCGTCGCGGGTGCCGTCGTTGAGGGTTGCAAGCTTCATGGCTTCATGTCCTTTCAGGATTATCGTTCTGGTTGTCTGGATGCGCGCGCTGGAATTCTGGAAGAGCGAGGCACGCAGCCTCGATCCGCATCATATGCGGCGCATCGCCAAAGTCATAGGCAAAGCGGCGCGCATTGTAGATTTGTGGCATGAGAACCACTTCGAAAATGCCGGGTTTGTCGAACAGGAAATCGCCTGTGCCAAGCTGCGCCAGTCGCTGCTCCAACGGCACAAGAGTGCGGGCAAGCCAGTGGCGATACCAAATGTCGATTTCGTCTTGCGACTTGCCGTATTCGTTCTTCAGATATTTGAGCACCGGCAGATTGAGCGGCGCGTGCAGCTCAGTTGCGATGGCATAGGTCAATTCGCGCGCGGTGTAGCGATCCTCTATATCAGACGGCAGCAAAGGCTTTTGCGGATAGGCTTCGTCCAGCCATTCGATCATCGCCATCGATTGCGCCCGGTCGCGCCCATCGGCTTCGAGCAGGGGAACGCTTCCAAACGGATTGCGACTGGTAAAGCCTTCGTCCTTTTGTTCAGAATGGAGCAGGTTGACCCCGATATTCTCGTAAGCCAACCCCTTAAGCTCAAGCGCGATGCGCAAGCGATAGGATGTGGAGCTGCGGAAATAGCCGTAGAGTTTCACATCTTCCCCTTAGGATAACGCGACTAGTTTCGAATGAAACTTGTTGGATATGCTTTGGCAGGTGCGCAGGCTTGGAGCAAGAGGGAAGGCGTTAAATACAGGGCTGTTAGCCGCAGCCTTGATCTTCAAAAGCCTCTCCCACCGCATCGAGCATACTGCTGGGTGGGCATGGCTTCATTCGAACAATTGCCTCTGGAAACTGGTTGGTGATTTCGCTCTTCGAAAGGCTTCCTGAGTGGAAAATCACCGGGATGCTTTCGGCCTTGAGCGTGCGCGCGAAGGCGAAGACATTGCCATCCGAAAGCTCAACATCAAGGATTGCAATGTCGGGTTTTTCTTTTTGGAAGGCCAGCATGGCTGAGGAAATACCCGAGTGCGGTCCTTCGACGTGGTACCCGACCTCCTCAACTGTCTCGCAAAGGTCATGGGCGACGATCATCTCGTCTTCGGCGATCAAAATTCTGCGGTTCATGGCCTGTGCCTCCTCCGATTCTGATCCCTCGAAAGGAGGCTAACACAGTTTTGCGCAGAGACCGACTCCAATTCGGATTAGTTTCGTGAGGCTTAGCCGTTATTTCCAAATGTTGCGCTAAATCCGCTTTCATCGCCAGCGGCCAGAAGTTTGGCTTGTTCAACCCATTTGTCACGGGTGATGCGGCCCTGAAAACGGCCAAGGCCCGCATCCATACGTTCAATATCTGCCTCGCTCCAAGAGGCGATTTGTTCAAATGTTGTGATGCCTTGCTCGGCAAGCATGGTGACAAGCTTGGGCCCGACGCCCTTGATCCTTTTCAGATCGTCTCCGGCGCTTGCCGCAGGCGAGGGAGAAGCAGCCGCTTCGGGAACTGATCGTGTCGCAGGCACTGAAGCGCCAGCTTCTGCGTCCGCGATGGCAGGTGCTGCGGCTACCGCATCCGAATTGGCAAGGGCGGAGGTCTCGCCTGTGTTGATCTCGACAGAGCGCGGCGCATCGATCAGCGCCTGATTGCGAGCGGCAGGACCTGCGCCATCATCAAGAACATCGCCCTCTTTCTCGCCAATAACTTTCGTTTTGCGCGAAGCTCTGAAAATGATCCAAAGCGCGACCAAAAGCGCAAGGCCAAGCAGGATAAACGGAAGGGCTTCTTGGAAGGTGGCTGGCATAACCATGGCGCGTCTTTCAATCAGTTGAGTGTTAGCGTTGCGCCTTTAGCAGCATGGTTTGTCTGGGCGTAGTCCCTTTTTGTTGAAGGCTGATTGCGCAAAAGGAAACGGCCAGGTCTTCCGTGGGCCAAGTTTTCTGGGGGCCAGGTATTCTAAAGGTAAGCGTTGGAAGACCCGGCCGCCTATGGCTTGCCGCCAATTTAGCGGGTGCGCTCAGCCGCCGCCGCGCCGGACTGGGTTCACTGACGCTGCAAGTGCGTTCAGCTCAAGGAATTCCTGCCTCCAGAAATTGCTTTGGCGTCCGGCGAGGGTTCCGACATCTTCGTGGGTGAAGTCCATCATCATCTCATCGCCGCGAAGAAGCTGACCGTAGGCAGCGACCGCCGTTGCAAAGGCAAAGTCACCGCTTGGTGCCCGTGCGCGGGTGAAGGCGTCGCTCATCACCACCTGTTCAAGCAGGCGCGATCGGCTTCCATTTGGCAATTTGTAGCGCAGCTTAACATGCGCCGCTTCGGCAACGCGGTCAGTGGCCGCACGCTGGGGCTGGTCTTCGTAACGGCCCCCATACCTTCTGGGCGCGATCCAGCCCTTTTTGCCGGTGGGCACAACTTCGTAGATCGCGGTCACCTGGTGGCCTGCGCCAATATCGCCTGCATCCACCGCATCATTTTCGAAGTCTTCTTCGCGAAGCGCGCGGTTTTCGTATCCGACCAAGCGGTATTGCGCGATCACCGCCGGGTTGAACTCGACCTGGATTTTCACATCCTTGGCGATGGTAAAGAGGGTAGAGCTCATCTCGTCGCCCAGCACCTTCTTCGCTTCCAAAGCGCTGTCGATATAGGCGTAATTGCCGTTCCCGTGATTGGCGATCTGCTCCATCAGAGCTTCGTTGTAATTGCCTGTACCAAAGCCCAATGTGGTAAGCGTAATGCCCCGGTCGCGGTTCTTTTCGACCATCTCGACAAGGGCATCACGATCCGACACACCCACGTTAAAATCGCCATCAGTGGCAAGGATCACGCGGTTGACGCCGCCCTTGATAAAGTTGTCCTCGGCAATATTGTAGGCAAGCTCAATCCCTGCCCCGCCAGCGGTTGAGCCGCCTGCGTTGAGTTTGTTGAGTGCGCTGCGGATCTTGGCGGTGTTGTTGGTCGGCTCCAGCACGAGGCCAGCGGCTCCTGCATAAACGACGATCGACACGCGGTCCTGTTCGCCAAGCTCGCTTGCAAGCCCGGCAAGGGCAGTTTTCACCAAGGGGAGCTTGTCCGGGCTACCCATGGAGCCGGATACATCCATCAGGAACACAAGGTTCGATGCAGGTCGCTCATCCCGAGCAATATCATAACCGCGAAGGCCAACGCGCATGAGATAGGTGTCGTCATTCCAAGGCGTTTTGGCGACGTCGATATTGGTGGTGAAGGGCGTGTCGGTGCCAGATGGCTTGTCGTAATCATAGCGGAAATAGTTGATCATTTCCTCGGTTCGCACCGCATCACGCGGCGGCAAGGCCCCTTGGCGAAGGAAGCGGCGCGTGTTGGCATAGGCGCCTGTATCAACGTCCACGCTAAAGGTGCTGACGGGTTCTGCGCTGGTCAATTTGACCGGAGAGACTTCTTCACCGTCATACCGTTCGCGGCCGGGATCGCTCGGCACCATGACGGGCGGGGCGTAATAGCCATCGGCGGTCACGTTCGCCATGCGTGATCCGGTCACCACTACGGTCTCTTTTCGTGAGGGTGAAAGTACCGGAGGCGGTGGAGGCGGGGGAGGAGGCGCAACTGCGATATCGCCAGCGGTCTTGCTGCTGCCGGCAAGATCACCGCTTTCAGCTGCGCAACCAACGATCAAAAGACTAAGAACAGCAATTCCGGTAAACTTCACAAGACGCATGTCACATCCCCACAAATAACCCGTCTTCATTGGTCACCTTAAGCCCGTTAATGCCGACTGAACGTGCTGTAAGGGCGATGAAATGATGCGCTGCACAAGCATTGGAAAGCCTCAGAATTGGTATCTTCGTTCGGCGTCTGCCATGTCGCCATCGGCCTTGATTATCGCGGTCAATTTGATGCGTTCAGATCACTATCGATTGGGGCCACATTCTTACGGAACAAGACCTTGTCTGCCTCGTCGAAGCCGTACTTCCAGATGACCCAGAAGTAAGCGGCAAAGATCGCCGGGCCGCCGATGATGATCTCCACCCATTCAGGTGTGAACTCGGTAAAGATAAAGCCAACGATCACAGCGGGAGCGGCTGCCCATACCAGCGGCCAGCGCCAGTTGGAAACCGGAGCCTTAAGCAGTGTCTTGAGGACCAGGGACTTAACCAGACTGGCAACCCCAAGCGCGACAAAAAGCGCGGCTGCTGCGCCTGCTGCTTGGAAGCCCTCGGGATAACCCCAATGCTGGACCAGAAGGATGAAACCGACACTCAGCGTCCCTTGCAAGGTGATCACGCCCACTGAAATCGCAAGGTTCCGTTTGCGCGCAATGTATACCAGCACGCTTTCCGAGACGACAGCCATGGAGGCGATAACTTCGGCGGCAAGCAGGATCGCAAGCGCGCCCGTACCTCCGACGATTTCTGGACCGCCAAGCCCCATGACCGCCTCGCCAGGAATAGCGAGCGTCAAGGCAATCCCGGCCTGCAATGCAATAATCCAGAAGCCGACCTGCCGCACTTGGGACGCGATTGCATCCATATTGCCGGTCTTGAGGTTCTTGGTGATGACGGGGGCCAGGATCGGTTCAAAACTGGTTTTGAGCTTTTGCGGCAGGCTGACGACTTCCTTTGCGAACCAGTAAATGCCCACCGTACCAGCGGAGGTAAACTGACCGAGCAGGAAAACGTCCAGTAGCCGCGTGCCGCGTTCAATGACATCTGCGCCGATCAAAGGCAGTGCGCGCGAAGTCATCTTGCTGAGATAGCGTGGGCGCGGCCGCCATGCCTTGGGAAGACCATAGGTCCGGAGGAAGGAATAAAGCGCGGTGAGAAGGGCTGCATAAATCGCTGCAAGAAAAGCGAGTGCAATGCCCCCGCCAGCGAGCGCAGGGATAAAGAAGAACGCAGTGATCCCAATGGATTTGACCCAAGGCTCCACCACGGCCCGAGCGCGCACGGTCGTGGCGATATCGTAACGATACGCTTGGGCGGCGAGCAGGATTTCGGTGAGAGCGAACGCTGGGATGGCCGCAATCATCCACATGTCGAAATCGCTGCCCGTGCCGTTGGGAAAAATGATCGCTGGAAAGGTTATCAGGAGCAGGCACGCAAGGCCTGACACGACAAGCGAGACCAGCATCGCGTCAAACACAAGGTTTGCGGGCGTATCCTCGTCGGTCTCGATGCCTTCGGTAAGGCGCTGTGCCAGCCCGCGTTTTTCACCCAATGCGCAAATAAGAGCGAATATCTCAATGACGACAAAGGCCGCAGCAAATCGGCCCATTTCATCAACGCCATAAAGGCGAAATCCGACGAACAGGAACGGCAAGCCCCCCAACAATCGCAAGATAAAGCCAAGCGTATTGGTGCGCCCGCCTTTGGCGAGCGTTGCCATATCATCGCCGCCTTTATCGGGCGGGGGCGTGGTGACCGGTGTGATCGGAGGCTGGCTCACGCAATGTCCAACTGGTCGCCGGGTGTTTCGGCGGTGAGGGGACGCGCAAGAAGCGATGCGACCACTTCGCGCGGATGCTCCCCTTCAAGGATTGCGTTTACCGCTATGACAATGGGCATTGGCAGATCGCGCGTTTGGACAAGCTCTGCCAGCACCGGCGCGGTGTGCGCGCCTTCGGCAACCGTTGTGCGGTCGGCCATCAATTCGGCTGCTGATCGACCTTCGCCCAGCGCCTTTCCAAGCGAGAAATTGCGGCTGGAGGTAGACGAACACGTCAGCACAAGATCGCCAAGTCCGCACAATCCTGCGAGCGTTTCGGCTTGCGCGCCCATAGCCTCCCCAAACCGCAGCATTTCGGCATAGCCGCGTGCGATAAGAGAGGCGCGCGCGTTTTGGCCAAGGCCAAGCCCGTCGACCACGCCGCAGGCGATAGCGAGCACATTCTTGATCGACCCGCCAATTTCTGCGCCGGTCACATCGTCTGAATAATAGGGTCGGAACGCAGGCCGCGCGATTGCGGGAGAAAGGCGTTCCCACTGATCACGGCCCCCTTCGCATGCCAAAGTGACTGCGGTGGGCAGGCCGCCTGCAACCTCATGCGCGAATGTGGGGCCTGAAAGAACCGCAATCGCGCTGCCCGGCGACGCGGCGCGTGCGACATCGTTCATCAGCCGCCCGGTGCCTGCCTCGATGCCTTTTGAACAAAGCACGAGGTCGCGCGGGGCGCGGGTGAGCCCTTCGATAACGCGGCCTAAAACCTGCGCCGGGGTAACGGCAAGGACGATGTCGAGATCGGCCAATTCGCCAAGGTCGCGGGTTGCCCGAATGCTGTTGGAAAGCGCGATGCTGGGCAGATATTGCGGGTTGCGATGGTCACTGTTGATCGCCTCGACCACCTCGGGTTCGAACGCCCACAAAACGACATCGCGCCCATCTGTGCTCAGCATTTGAGCCAAGGCAGTGCCCCAGGCGCCTGCGCCAACGACGCCGATGGTTTCTTTGGTCTTCATGCCTTTACTCCCGCCCCGCGCACCGCCTCTGCATCGGGATCAAGCGGCCAACGAGGGCGCGCCTTTAAATCCAGCGGATCGCCTGCAAAATCAGGTGTCTGGATAAGCCGCTCGCAGCCAGCCCATGCGATCATCGCGGCATTGTCCGTGCACAGTTGAAGCGGCGGCGCGACAAATTGCATCTGGTGGCGGCTGGCAAGCGCTTCCAACGCGCTGCGGATCACCTGGTTGGCCGCAACGCCCCCTGCCACAACCAAAGCGGGGTGAGGGCCAGCTTGCCCAAGCGCTTTTTCCAGCCGGTCGATCAGGCAATCGACGGCGGCCTGTTGGAAGCTGGCGGCGATGTCTGCATCAGAATGATCGCCGCTTTCATGCGCGCGCAAAACTGCGCTTTTGAGGCCAGCAAAGGAGAAATGCGGTTCTTTTGATCCCTTGAGAGGGCGGGGAAGGGGCACGGATTTGGGATCACCTTCCATCGCCAGCCTCTCCACCTTTGGCCCACCGGGATAACCCAGCCCCAAAATCTTGGCCGTCTTGTCGAACGCCTCGCCCAAAGCATCGTCGATGGTGGTCGCAAGGCGGCGGTATGTTCCAACGCCTTCAACGCTCAAAATCTGGCAATGCCCGCCCGAGACGAGCAGAAGGAGATAGGGAAAGCCGAGTGTCTCGTCGGCCAAGCGCGGGGACAGCGCGTGACCTTCCAGATGGTTGACCGCGATCAACGGCTTGCCCGATGCCATCGCGAGCGCCTTCCCGCTGACAAGGCCGACCATCACCCCGCCGATGAGGCCCGGCCCTGCGGTTGCGGCAATTGCATCAACCGCGTCCAGGGACAGCCCTGCATCGCCCAACACCGCCTCAAGCATGGGGGCAAGCCGCTGTGCATGAGCGCGCGCCGCGATTTCCGGGACCACACCGCCATAGGGCGCGTGCTCTTCTTCCTGGCTTGCGATGCGCTGCGCCAGAATGCGCCGATCGGACGTAACCAAGGCCACCGCGGTTTCATCGCAGCTCGATTCAATGCCCAAAACAATGTGAGGATCAGAGCCCATGGTGCTTCCATCTAGTGTTTGTGCCCGCTAGAGCAAGCGTGACGGGAGACTTGATTGGTGAGTAATCAGACTGAACGCGCGGTAACCTTGCGTCTGGGAACACGAAATTCGCCGCTTGCAATGGCGCAGGCGTTTGAAACACGCGACCGGCTTTGCAAGGCGCACGGTTGGAGCAAGGAGCAGGTTGAGCTTGTGCCTGTTCTGGCGAGCGGCGACAAAGTGCTCGACCGGCCTCTGGCCGAAATCGGCGGTAAAGCGCTGTGGACCAAGGAGCTTGACGTTTGGCTTGGCGAGGGGCGCATTGATGTCTCTGTGCATTCGGCAAAGGATGTGGAGACGATCCGTCCCAGTCAATTCGGCTTTGGCGCGGTTTTGCCCCGGGCTGATCGGCGCGATTGCCTTGTGGGCGCGGCTAGCATTGCCGACATTCCCCAAGGCGCAGTGGTCGGCACATCGGCCCCGCGCCGTGCATCACAACTCCTCAATCTACGCCCCGATTGTGAGGTTGTGACTTTCAGAGGCAATGTCGCCACCCGGCTTGGCAAATTGAAGGCGGGCGAGGCGGATGTGACTTTCCTTGCTGCTGCTGGACTGGAGCGATTGGGCGAAAGCGCGGTCGGCGCACCGCTTGAAGTTGACGAGTGGATCCCGGCGGCGGCGCAAGGGGCAATCGTCCTTGAATGCCGTGCCGCCGACGAAGCGACCAAGGCTATGCTTGCCGCAATTGACGATCATGGAACGCGGGTCGAGCTTGAGGCGGAGCGTGCGCTTCTGGCTGAGCTTGGCGGCACGTGCCACTCGCCTATCGCTGTTTTGTGCCAGCCAGGAGGCGAGGGTTTGACCATGCGTGCGGCTCTCTTCAGCCCCGATGGAACCGAACGGATCGAGGGTGAGGCCGTGTTCGACGCGCTCGATTTGGCTCCTGTCAAAGCGCTTGCCAAGGACCTTTTGGCGCGTGCAACGCCGGGTATCGCTCCGCATTTTGGCGGCGCGTCTTAAGGCGGTTACCATGAGCGGCATGATCCTTGTCGTGCGGCCTGAGCCCGGTCTTGGCGCGACGCTTGCGGCCGCCTCGGACATGGGGCTCAATGCGATTGGTTATCCACTTTTTGAAATCCGGCCCTGCACTTGGGACTGCCCGCAAGCGGACCGGGTGGACGCGCTTTTGAGCGGGAGCGCGAATGTTTTTCGTCATGGCGGCAAGGCTCTGGCAAGGCTCACTGAAAAACCTGTTTACGCCGTTGGCAACGCCACCGCCGATGCGGCGCGCGATGCCGGGTTTAGCGTTGCTGCGGTTGGCTCTGGCGGGTTGCAAAATGTCTTGAACACCATCCCTTCTGGCACTCGATTGTTACGATTGGCGGGCGCAGAGCATGTACCGCTCGAAACTCCCGAAGGCGTCGAAATGGACACGCGCATCGTTTACGAAGCGGTCCCGATGGAATTGCCCGAACCCTTGCGCGCAATCCAGGAATTGGGGCTCACCGTCCTGCTTCACTCTGCTGCCGCTGCGCGTCAATTCGATGCCGAAGCGCGCCGCATGGCGCTCCATCGCGGGCGTATCACCCTTATCGCAATCGGTCCCCGCGTCGCTTCAGCTGCGGGCAAGGGATGGGCCGATATCCACGTCTGCGACACCCCAAATGATGCCGCAATGTTGGTATTGGCGCGCTCAATGTGCATATAGAAGGGACAAACCCGCAATTTCTTCGGGCAAAACACGATAAAACACACCGAAGAGATCAAAAGAACGGGCACGCAAGGTAACCGACGATGGACTCAAAATTTGGCAGCCGAAAGAAGCCATCCTCTATGAGGGGTGTCTTGTTTGCCGCTTTGGCCTCTTTTGGCTTTGGCGGCGCTTTGGCCGGCTATATTGTGTGGTACAATCTTCAACCCGATGAGCCGAGCCTTACCGCTCAGCAGGGTACCCCGGATTTGCCAGCGGCGTCTCCTGTTGAAGGCGAAGGCTCGCCCACTCCTAGCGCGACTGTGTCTGCTTCCCCTACGCCTTTGGCAGAGGCGGTTGCCGCGCTTGAAGAAGGCGATGCCGAAGGCGCGGCAGAGGTCGTGCGCGGTGTTGTCGACCAACAAGGTGGCATTGATCAACGCTTGGCAGCGGCAGAACAGCGGCTCGCACGGCTTGATCTTCAGGCTCAGGCGGCGGCTGGAAATGCGGCGCGCGCAGAAGGTTTGCTGATTGCTTTTGCCACGCGGCGTGCAGTCGAGCGGGGGGCAGAGCTTGGCTATCTCGCTGACCAATTGCGCCTGCGCTTTTCCGACCAATGGCCCAATGCGGTCAGCACCATCATCAGCTTTTCTCGCAACCCCTTGCGCATCGATAATCTCACTGCGCGTCTTGACGGGCTTGGTCCCCAATTGGTGAAGACGGAGGAAGGGCTGAGCTGGACGAGGGTTCGGCGCGAGATTGGTGAACTTTTCGTAATACGCCGTGAAAGCACGCCTTCGCCTCAGCCCCAGCTTCGCTTGCAACGGGCGCGCACCGCGCTTGAACAGGGGCGGTATCAAAACGCGATTGATGAGATCAAAGGCATGCCGGGCGCCGCACAGGCCGAGGCATGGATCGCCGATGCAGAACGCTACAAGGCCGCGATGGAAGCGCTTGAAGTGATCGAAACCGCAGCGGTTCTTGATCAAAGCGGGCTTCGCGACGGGGCGGGCAATGTGGTCAGCCAGCCAAGTCCGGTTGACGGCGATAATTAGGCTGTAAATCCGTAAAATTTCCCCAAGGTGGCGAACGCAAAATGGCACCCTATGAGACACATGTGTCTCATAGGATTGTCCTACATCCTCCCAAGGCATTGTTTTCAAGGGCTAAAAATTTTAACCCTATGAGACACATCACAAAAAGAATTGCGCCAAAAGAATTTTGAGCGGGTATGAAGTTTTGAAAGAGCGAAGCGCCAAGTATGACGCAGCTCTTGGATGTAGGAAAGGCGTGGCTTACGCTTTCAAAAGCTCCGGCAAATCGCCTGAAACACCGCGCGCTTCGTCCATGAAGAAGGTTTTGAGCATGGGCGTGCGCTGGACCGCTGCCATGCCAAGGCGGCGAACCGCGCTGGCGGCACCGGTTGGCACTCCGAAAATGCGGGTCAGGCCATCGGTTGCAAGCGCCACCATAAAGCTGTCGAGCCCGCGCCATGTTTCATAGCGTTTCAAATTCTCCGGATCGCCCGGATCAAGCCCAAGGCGCGCACCTTCGACGAGAACCTGTACCAAAGCGCCGACATCGCGAAGGCCAAGGTTGAGACCCTGTCCCGCAATCGGGTGAATGCCGTGTCCTGCATCCCCGATTAAGGCAAGGCGTTCGTCGGTGATTTTCGCGGTGTGGTGAAAGCCCAATGGATAGCTTGACCGTGCGCCAACGCTGGTCACATCGCCAAGCACGCCTTTCATGCGTTTTTCAATCTCGGCGATGAAAGCGCGGTCGCCGAGTTTTGTAACGCCCTTGCCGTCTGCTTCCGATACCGTCCAGACAAGGCTTGATCGGTGAGTGCCGTCCGCATCATCCTTCATCGGCAGAAGCGCGAAGGGGCCAGCGGGATAGAAGATTTCCCAGGCGACATTGCCATGCGGCTTTGAATGGGTGAGCCCGGCGATAATCGCGCGGTGTTTGTAATCCCATTTCGCAATCGTGATCCCGGCCTCATCGCGGGTGGGCGACTGACGCCCTTCGGCGGCAATCATCAAGCGGCCTTTCAGCTTGCGCCCGTCATCCAGAACGGCAGCAACGCCAAATTCGCTGCGCTCGCGCTCGACAATTTCCGCTTTGGGCACCCAATTGATCAGAGGTTCTTTGGCAGCGGCCTCAAACAGGGCCAAGCGCAGGCGGCGATTGGGGAACATGCGGCCCAAGGTTCCCTCATGCGGTTCAGGGGTGAAATCGAGGCGGCCCGGCTTGTTCTGATCGGTCACTGCAATGCTGGCGATGTCGCAGGCGAACGGTTCGAGATAATCGGCAATCCCGATATTGGTGAACATATGCCAGCTTGCCGTGGAGATCGCGGTGGCGCGGTCGTCAAAACCTTCTTTGGTAAGCTCTGCCGGGTCCGCGCGGTCGATCACATGGCTGGAAATACCCTGACGCGCAGCCGAAAGGGCAAGGGCCATGCCGACAAGGCCGCCGCCAAGGATCAAAAGGTCACGGGTTTCAGAATCTGCGTTATTGCTCATTTATGCCTCGTAACCCTTCAAGTGTTCTTTGCGAAGACCAACTATATCGCTAGGGCCTAAATAGGTTCACCCACCAACCAGAGGCAAGCCGTGTTCGCTGCATCCCCATTTGCAATTCATGCATGGTTTAAAGCCCTTTTGCTGGCAATTGCGGCGCTTTTGGCGTTTCCGACGGCGTTGTGGGCGCAAGAGGTGGACGCTGAGCGCGAGCGGGCTCTGACCCGGATAGAGCGCGCGGGCGATGACCGGATTTCGGTCGATCTGTTCGCTGATGGTGCACCGCGTGCGGGCGAGACTTGGATGCTGGCCCTGCGATTTACGCCAAGCGCGCCGGAATGGCATGGCTATTGGGCAAATCCGGGTGATGCAGGGCTGGGGATGCAGCTGGAGCTTGATCTGCCAGAAGGCTGGCAAGCGGGCGAGGCATTGTATCCCGTGCCCAAAAGGCTCCTGATCGCAGAGCTGATGAACCACATTTACGAAGGCGAATATGCGGTTCTGGTGCCTGTTAAGGTGCCAGCGGACGCAGTGATCGAGGGTATCCCCGAGGTCACTGGCATAGTCGAATACCTTGCCTGCACAGACGAAATTTGCGTGCCACAGGGTGCGGCGTTTAGCGCAGGGCAGGCCGGTGTCCTGGGTGGAGATTTTGCGCGTTGGCGTGCTGAAGTCGCGCCCATGCTGGATGCGAGCGCGACCTTTACTGTGACCGATGGGGCGTTGCGTCTCGGCATCCCTTTGCCGGGAAGCGTGGAGCTTTCCGACCCGCACGTCTTTATCGCCAACACCCAATTGGTGGACTACGCCCCGTTCCAAAACTTCTGGCGCGATGGCGACCGATTGGTTGTCGAAATCCCCTTAAGCGAATTCGGCACAGGCGAAGCGGAGCGGGTTGAGGGCATTCTTGCCTTTGACGAACAGACAGGCGTTCGCTTTGTCGCGGCGCGCGGCGAGGTCGCGGTCGGTGGGGAGCGGCTGGTGGTGATGAACAGCGCTGAGGGCGCGGCCCCGCCTTTGTGGACTCTCATCCTGGGCGCGCTTGTGGGCGGGCTAATCCTCAACATCATGCCTTGTGTCTTTCCAATCCTCAGCCTCAAGGCGATCAGCCTCGCGCGTGCTGGCGGAGGCGAGGCCGAGGCGAGGGCGGAAGGGCTCGCTTACACTGCCGGCGTGGTGCTGGCTTGTGTGGCGCTGGGCGGGATTATGCTGGCCCTTCGCGCTGCGGGAGAGCAGGTCGGCTGGGCGTTCCAATTGCAAAGCCCCGGCGTTGTGATCGTGCTTCTGGTGCTCGCCACGGTTATCACTCTGAACTTTGCCGGCATTTTTGAGCTTCCCAGCGTGGATACAGGCGGGGGCCACGGGCGAAGCGCATTTGCCACCGGGCTTCTCGCAGCCGTTGCCGCGACGCCGTGCACAGGGCCATTTATGGCAGCAGCTTTGGGCGCAGCTTTGTTGCTTCCAACACCATTGGCGCTGCTGTTGTTTGCGATGCTGGGACTTGGGCTGGCGCTGCCGTTCCTCCTCATCGGCTTTGTCCCCCCCTTGCGCAAAATGTTGCCAAAGCCCGGTGCGTGGATGGAGACGTTCCGCCGCGCAATGGCAATTCCCATGGGGCTCACCGCGCTGGCGCTGATCTGGTTGACGGTGCAGCTTGGTGGACGCGGGTTTGGCGGTTTTGCGCTGGTGATGCTGTTCGGGATTGTGCTTGCGCTGTTTATCGTCGGACGTTTGCAGCAGGCGGGCAAAATGGCCTGGCCCGCCTTTGGCCTTGTGGTTGCGCCCTTCCTCATTTTCGGAGCCTTCGCGCTGCCCTATGCCTATGCGCCGCCGTCACGCGACCTTTCGGCCTCCTTGCTCGAACCCCAAGCCTTCAGCCGTGAGGCATTGGCCGAGGCGCGCAATTCAGGTCAGCCGGTGTTCGTGTGGTTCACCGCCGATTGGTGCGTCACCTGCAAGGTCAATGAAAGCGTCGCGATCGAGCGCGAGGCAACGGCGCAAGCTTTTGCCGATGCAGGCGTTGTCGCGATTGTGGGGGATTGGACCGTGCGCGATGAAGAAATTACGCAGTTCCTGACCGAGCAAGGCGCAGCAGGCGTGCCGCTCTACCTGTGGTATGAGCCGGGCGTCGCAGAGCCGGAGCAATTGCCGCAGGTTCTCACCCCTGAAATGTTGAGCGAGCGGGCCCAAAAAGATCGTTAGCGCGGGAGCGGTGACGCTTCCTCGTCCGCTACCTCTTCGGGGGGAGCGTCTTCGGCGACGGCTGCCTCCTCAATCGCGGTGCCGTCCTGGCAAGCCTTGATCAAAAGGCCCGGTAATGCGCTCGGGTTCAAGGTCACCATGCCAGCGCCCGGCACGGTTGATGTCAGTTCGCGTGGCCCCAGAAGCGGAGCCCACGCATCATCGCTAGCATCAAGGCTACCTTGCCAGAACATGTCCTCGCCCACTTCGCTCGCATCCACCGCAATGCGTCCGATATGGCCGTTGCCCACAAGCGCCAGAAGCGCACCAGCTCCTTCGTCAGCAGAGGCAAAGCGCGAGATTTCGACCTGCGGGGCACTTGCCTCGGGGCTCTCGATGCACGCCAATGCGAGGAGAGCCGGGTCGCCCGGAACGCCATAAATGATCCGTTTGTCGGACCGTGTGGAAAGCGCCCACACCGCGCCTTCGGTCTCAGGCGAGGGCAGCGGTTCAGAGGCAAAAGTCGGCTCAGCCTCAGGCATATCGCGCAGCATACCCGCGTCCGTCGGAGGCGGTTTGCACGCGGTCGCCAGAAGCAAAGGGGCGAGGAGAGGTATGAATGCGAGCAACCTCACGGCTTACCACCCATAAACTTCGTCCGTTTCTTGCCGTAGCGTGTGTTTCGCGTGCCAGCGCGGCCTGCATCAGAACGGCCAACCCTTGGCGCTTTTTTCTCAGTGTCCGGCAGGCCCAGCTCATCATTCTCAAGCCGCCGGATTTCATCGCGAAGGCGGCCTGCTTCTTCGAACTCGAGGTTGGCCGCTGCATCGCGCATCCGTTTTTCGAGGTCTTCGATGTAGGCGCGAAGATTGTGGCCCACGAGATTGTTGGTCGCATCGTCTTCCAGATCGACGGTGACGCCATCTTGGCTGGCGGTGTGGGCGACGATGTCGGCGATGTCGCGTTTGATCGTCGTCGGCGTGATCCCGTGCTCTTCGTTATAGGCGCGCTGTTTTTCGCGGCGGCGGTCGGTTTCGGCCATCGCGCGCTCCATGCTGCCCGTGATGCGATCAGCGTAAAGGATCACCCGGCCATCGACGTTACGCGCCGCGCGGCCAATGGTTTGAACAAGGCTTGTTTCTGAGCGAAGGAACCCTTCTTTATCCGCGTCCAGAATAGCGACCAATCCGCATTCGGGGATGTCGAGCCCTTCGCGCAGCAGGTTGATGCCGATCAGCACATCATAGACCCCCATGCGCAGGTCACGGATAAGCTCGATCCGCTCCAAAGTCTCCACATCGGAGTGCATATAGCGAACGCGAACGCCCGCTTCGTGCATGAATTCGGTGAGGTCTTCGGCCATCCGCTTGGTCAGGGTTGTGACAAGTGTGCGATACCCCTTTTTGGCGGTCGCAAGGCATTCCTGGATGCAATCCTGCACCTGATCTTCGACGGGGCGGATTTCGACCGGCGGGTCGATCAGGCCGGTTGGGCGGATGACTTGCTCGGCAAACACGCCGCCGGTCTGTTCAATCTCCCACGGACCCGGAGTGGCCGAGACGCAGAAGGTTTGCGGGCGCATCGCGTCCCATTCGTTGAACCGAAGCGGACGATTGTCGATGCAGGACGGCAGGCGGAAGCCATATTCCGCCAGAGTGATTTTGCGGCGGTGGTCGCCCTTTGCCATGGCACCGATTTGCGGCACGGTCTGGTGACTTTCATCCACGAAAAGGAGCGCATTTTCGGGCAGGTATTCAAACAGTGTGGGCGGCGGCTCCCCTGGAAGGCGTCCGGTGAGGAAGCGGCTGTAATTCTCGATCCCATTGCAAGAGCCGGTCGCCGCAATCATCTCAAGATCGAAATGGGTGCGCTGTTCAAGCCGTTGATGCTCCAACAATTGCCCTTCGGCCTCAAGCTCTTTCAAACGCTCCGCCAGTTCAAATTTGATCGCTTCGGCGGCCTGCTTCATCGTCGGCCCCGGCGTCACATAGTGCGAGTTTGCATAGACCCGAACACGGTCCAGTTTTGCGCCGGTCTTGCCCGTCAACGGGTCAAATTCCGCAATCTCTTCAATCTCGTCCCCGAAAAAGCTGATACGCCACGCCATGTCTTCATAGTGGCTTGGGAAAAGCTCCAGATTGTCGCCGCGCACCCGGAAACACCCTCGGGTAAAGGCGGCATCGTTGCGTTTATACTGAAGGGCGACGAGCTTTCGGATAAGCTCGCGCTGATCGACGCTTTCATCTTTTTTGATGTCGAAGATCATCGCTGAATATGTCTCGACCGATCCGATACCGTAAAGGCACGAGACAGAGGCCACGATCACCACATCGTCGCGTTCAAGCAGAGCGCGCGTTGCAGAGTGCCGCATGCGGTCGATCGCCTCGTTCACGCTCGACTCTTTCTCGATATAAGTGTCGGAGCGCGGGACGTAGGCCTCGGGCTGATAATAGTCGTAGTAGGAGACGAAATACTCGACCGCGTTTTCGGGGAAGAAGCTTTTCATCTCCCCATATAATTGCGCGGCGAGAATTTTGTTGGGCGCAAGGATGAGCGCAGGGCGCTGCAATTCATTGATGACGCTCGCCATCGTAAAGGTCTTGCCCGAGCCGGTGACGCCCAAAAGCGTTTGCGTCTGTTCGCCCTCGCGCGCACCCGCGACAAGTTCCGCAATTGCCGTAGGTTGGTCGCCAGCGGGCTCATAATCCGAGACCAGCTTGAACGGTTTTCCCGGCATCGACTTTTCCGGCCGTGCGGGGCGGTGGGGGGTGAAATCTTCGCCTGTTTCGGGCTCTTGAAGGCCTCTTCGGATAACCAGTTCGCTCATGCGAACAGATATGGTACACGATAAGCCTGTTGTGAAGCGCGGATGAGCGCTCTATCCCTCGTGCATATGCAATGAGGGAAGGACTTCTCAAAATGACTATGACAAAATTCTTGGGCGCAGGCCTGCTTGCATCGGCTTTTGCGCTTGCCGCGTGCGGCGGTGCGCCCGATGCGGATGCGGACGGTGACGGCACGATCAGCCAGAAAGAGGCCGAGGCTGTGCTTGCCAATTCAGATCTGACCATCAAGCCCGGCGAGTGGGAAAACACGGTCGAGTTCGTCGATATCGAATTTGACGCAAGCCAGTTGCCGGCCGAAGCGCGCGGTATGATCGGGCCGATGATTGATGCGATGCGCGGCCAAAAGAACACGACCAAATCATGCGTCACCGAAGAACAGGCAAAAGAGCCAGCGGCTGAAATGTTCTCAGGCAGTGATGCAGCCGATTGCGAGTATGAAAAATTTGAGTTCGCGGGTGGTTCGATCGACATGGCGATGTCGTGCACCGACCCCACTTCGGGCACCGCAAAGATCATCAACAAGGGCACCTATGACGAAGACAGCTATGCCATGGCGATGGATATCTCCATGGAGGGTTCTGAGATGGGCGCGATGAAGATCAAAGCGAAAAGCGAAGGCAAGCGTCTGGGCGAATGCGCTAAATAGCTTTTGCGATGAATTGCATGAGGAGGCGGCCAGATCGATCTGGCCGCCTTTTTCGTGCGCAATGCTATTTCGTGCGCAATGCTATAGTGTATGCTTCGATGTCTGTTTCATTGGGCGTTCACCCGATGAGAGTATATAAGGGCAGGCAATGTCCAAGATTGAGCACTTCCTCGCGTCCTCCAGAGCAGCTCTGAACGAAACGGAGCTTGCGCGGCGTATTCAACTGGCCTCTGGCGATTACCGGGAAGAGGAAAAGGGCAAGCCCAGCCTCCTGAAATTCATGGGCGAGGCGGACTTGCTGATCGAGCCTGCGCGCCGACTGGTTCGTCAATTCAAAGTCCCCAAGGCCAAGCTCCCGCAAACTGTCATCCTCTTCCCCGGCTTTGGCCATGGTCCTTCGAGGATGCGCTATATGGCGCAGCTGCTCGAACAGGCTGGCCACACCGTCAAGGATTGGGGGCAGGGACGCAATTGGGGCGTGGCTGAGGAGACATTGCAGGGCCTCGAAAAAAGGCTCGTGGATGTGTGCGATAAAAGCGGTGGCCGCGTTGCCCTGGTGGGGTGGAGCCTTGGCGGGCTGTACGCGCGCGAACTTGCAAAGGTGCGCCCCGAGATGATCACCAAAGTCATCACCATGGGATCGCCTTTTTCGGGCTCGAGGCGCAGCAACAATATCTGGCGTCTATACTCGGTCGTCACCGGAGAGAGCGTGGATGAGCCCGGCATTGACGCGGACCCGTCGGTCAAACCCGATGTCGAGACGATTGCATTGTGGAGCCCGCTTGATGGGGCAATCGGTCCGCGCAGTGCGGCCGGTAAGCCTGGAGAGCGCGACCGCGCGGTTGCCCTTCGCTGTACGCATTCCGGCTTCACCTACGATCCCAAGGCAATTGCTGCGGTGATAAGAGAGCTTGATCGCCAGCCGAAGTGACAAAGCATCCCCTTTTTGGCGTCGAAGCGATTCGCTTGCACAACACTTCGTCGAGTCGAAGTAAGGTGGGGCGACTAATCCCCGGATAACTTCAGGAATGGGCCGAACAAATGGTTCGTTATGGAGGTATTTATGCCTAAGGTTTCAATATTTTGCGCAGAACCCCTGACCGTAAGACTCCATATTGGGTTTAGTGCCGCGTGAATTAAAATTGGGAGCGGCGCACGACACTACACATGTCACGCAAAGCAACCCTCCATTTCATCGATTCCAATAGTCGGCACCGCGCTGAATTGGCACGCATAGGGTTTTCCCTAGGCCACCATTCAGAAGTGTATGGCGACATTTCGGAATTATCCATTCACCCACCGCGCGAAGGGATCATTGTCGCCCGCGATCTGCCCGATCAGGGCGGCGTCTCGATGATCCTTGAACGGCTCAGTCGACTAGGCATTTGGTTGCCATTGATCGCGATTGAAACCGATCCTCGTCCCGGACGGATTGTAGAGGCAATCAAAGCCGGAGCGCTTGATTATCTCTCCTTGCCACTTGATCCGGATCGGTTCGAACGCTGTCTCGCCCGGATCGAGAAAGAGGCCGAGGTTTTCGGCGCAGCTCGTCGCCGGATGATCGAAGCGCGCGATCGCATTGCCAGCCTGTCTGTGCGCGAACGCGAAGTGCTTGAATGGCTCTCTCAAGGAAGCAGCAACAAGGTAATCGCGCGTGAGCTGGAAATCAGCCCACGCACCGTTGAAATCCACCGTGCCAACATGATGCACAAACTGGGCGCACGTCACGCCGCCGAAGCCGTCCGTCTCAAACTTGAGGCGAAACTGGAACCTCAGATTGAACCCCAAGTGAGCTATTAAGTCTGCTTAAGAATTGCTGGTCTACTTCCGGCATCCATCCTGCGAAGGGCGCTCTTTTGAGTAGCGAAAGCCACCTCGCCCTTGGTACCCGCACGGCCTCGACATTCCCTAAGTGTCGGGGCCGTGACTGGTTTTGGGAGCCTGCTTTTTGGCGATCCAAGGACCGCGTGTGCCTTATGCCGCGATGGGAACACACTGGCGCGTTAGCGGCAAAAACCTGTGCCTGATGAAACGCCGCCAGAAGACCCGGCGTCAAAGGGCTGGTTTGATCCTTCCAAGTGAAAGTGATCGGCATGGGCACGGTCATAATCGGGGCTAAGCACCGTTCCAAACCGCTTGCAGGCAGAGGATCTGACCACGCGCAGGAATTCGCGTTCCGCCGCGCTTCCACCGTTCCAATCCTCGTCCAGCCGAATACGCCGACCATCCGCCAGCACAAAACCGGACACATCAATCGCCTCAGCGCGCGAATGCGCAGACCTTTTGTTTGACCCCGCCACATTTCGGCAGGCATAGCTGCCCATCGTTTCAATTCTGGCAAGGGGGCTGCCCAAAATCTGGCGCGCGGCGCGATCAACGCCAAAACGCGCCCAATTGCTGAACGCATTGGCGACATCGCATTGAACAGCGCCAATGTTGCTGACCGCGAAAGAACCGCGATCCCCGTTGATCGACATCAGTTGAACCGTACCAAGGCGGTGGCATCCGGGCCCTGCGTAAGTGTCGGGAAGCGCGGTGAAACGCGTCCCGCTGGAGCCTAATGAGCGGATACAGCTTGCCTCTGCCGGACGGCGTGCGACACTTTGCGCAGCAGCCGCGACATTGGGCCGCGATGCCTGGCGATCGTAATTGGGGGCAGAATTGGAAGATGAGTTTTTCTCACCCGATCCGCCGCCCACCGGAATAATCCCGCCGCATCCAGCCACAGATGCAGCCAGGAATACAGCCAAGAATGCCGGTGCCAAATGGCGAGGACAATTTCCGGGAGGATTTCTGCGTTTCATACCTAACAAAAGGTATCAACCAATGGTTAACGCATCCCTAAGCAGTTAGGCCCGGCCTTGGGACCGGCCTTGGGACCGGCATTGGGACCGGCCTTAAGGTGTTTCGTCCGCCACCTGTTCCCACAGTTCGATTTTGACCCCGTTGGGATCAAGGATCCAGGCAAACTTTCCGTATCCCTCATCCGCTGTATCGAGCACTTCGACATCGCGCGATTTGAGGATTTCGACAAAGCCGTCCAAATCCGCAACGCGCAGGTTTATCATAAAACCGCCCTTGCCGGGCTTGATATACTCATCATCCTTGAAGTGACTGACAAGCGAATAAGGATTTTCCTTGGGTTCGTCATTCCAGGCAAACTGCGGGCCATATTCGCCATCCACGCCCAGCTTTTCACGGTACCACGCCCGTGTCGCCTCCGGGTCGCCTGCCACATAGAATACGCCGCCAAGGCCGGTCACGCGCGGTCCTGTTTGGTCATTCATCGCTTTGCTCTCCCGCTCCTGTCGCACCAACTCTTATGCCTTAAAGAGCGGCCTCTGGCAAAAGGGCCTCTGGCAAAAGAGGGCGTTTAGAACGATGTTGTGAATTGAATGACCGACGGGGGAAGGGCATCGAGAAGCGCGATTTCGATGACCTTGTCAAAGCCGGTCATGACCATCAGGCCAACCACCACAAGCGCGCCGCCAAACAGTGGTTTGCCAAAACGTGCCACCACCGCCAGCGTCTTACGGCGTTCCCCCATGGCTTTGCGTGAGCCATAGGCAAAGACGAGCACAGATGTTGCAACACCAAGGCCAAATATCAGGAAGATCAGGAAGCTTGCGAGCAGGTCCTGACCCTGACTGGCCGCAGCAATGGCAACACCAAGCGTCGGGCCAACGCACGGTGCCCACACAACGCCCAGCAACAGGCCAATGGCAAATTGCCCATGCCAGCCTTCACCGCTTAACACCGACAGCCGCCGATTGCCGAAATTGGCAATCGGGGCTGCTGCTGCGCTCAATGCCGTTTGAGCCTGGGGCACGAGCAGGACCACCCCTGCCACCGCCAGCAACGCGCCTGCGAAAAGGCGCACCATTTGTTCGTTGATGCCAAGCGAATAACCAAAGGCGATCACGGTAAAGCCAAACAGGGTGAAGCTTGTGATGAGGCCGCCCGCCAAAGCGAGTGGCCCAAATCTACTCTTGCCCAGCGCCGATGCCACAAGGATCGGCACCAGCGGCAAAACGCAAGGGTTCAAGATGGTCACAAGCCCTGCGACAAAGGACAAGAAGGCGCTGGCGAACATGAAATGAGCCTTAAAGCGCGCCTAGGACAACACTGCGCAAGCGTGTGCGGTTGGTTTGGGCGATAGAGCGCGCAACTTCGTCCATGCCTTTGAAGACCAGCACGGTTGACTGACGCGGGATTCGGTTTGCGCGAAGGAAGGCTTTTTCATCATCGAAATTGACCTTCACAAACAGAACGTCATCGCTTTGCTTTTCTGCGCGAAGTTCATCAAGGATGGGGGCCTGCGCGCGGCACGTCGGGCACCAGTCGGCATAGACATCGACCACGATGGTCTTGCCCTTCTTTTGCGCCATCATAAACTCGGCTTCGTCATAAGTGGACCAATCCGCCGCGCTGGCCTGCGCGGTGAGCTGCGTTGCACCGATAACGAAAGCGCCGATGACGGCGATGATAAGGAAAAGACGGGTCATTTTCTAAAACTCCATAGGTTTTTGGCGGCACAAGTGGCCGGGCTCTCCTTGGTGTTCGAAGGCTTCCGCGGGCCGGTTACAAGGGAGGTCAAGAAATTTGACCCTGGCCCTACAATCCCGCACGATTTCACTTTTGACGCAGAATTTGTGACAATCTCACAAGTATTAGCCTGCGTTTTGTTTCAATGTAGAGGGACATGGCATCGTTCGGGGAGGATAAGATGGCGATTAAAACTCCAGCTTTTTATGAAGCGGCCAATAAGGCGGCTGCCCGAATTGCGGAAAGCGGCACCGATATTGAGCGGCTCACCCGCGAGGTTCGGATGGGCTCGCCAGACCAGATCGCGAGCGAGCACCAGAAACAGCAGCGCCGCCGGATGCTCGAAAACCTCTATTCCGAAGAGCGCGAGGCACAGCAAGCCTTTGAACGCATCATTGGCGGCAACGAGCTTCAGGATGCAAACTATCTGCCACGCGGGGCCTTGGTCGCGCGGGCGGTGGTGCGGGTGGAAATCATCAACGGGCGCGGACGCAGGCTTGGTTTTGGATCAGGCTTTTTCGTGGGTGATGGCGTGTTGATGACCAATAACCACGTGCTCAAGAACGAAGAACTCGCCCGCGCCAGCGAGATACAGATGTTCTATGAGCGCGATTTGCTGGGCCAGGATCGCACTCCCTTGCGTTTTCGACTTAACCCGCAAAAATTGTTCTACACCAATGAACGTCTGGATTTCACCATTGTCGCGGTGGAGGAAGAATCCATTGGTGGCCCTGAAGGGACAAAGACGACCCTTGCAGAGGTGGGCTGGCTCCCTCTGATTGCTGAGCTGGGCAAGGTTATGGAGGGCGAATGGCTCACCATCATCCAGCATCCCAATGGTGAACGCAAACAGGTGTGCGCGCGCGACAATCAGTTTCTGGCGCGCAGCGATGATGTGCTGTGGTATTCGACCGATACTTTAGGCGGATCGTCAGGCTCGCCCGTCTTCACCAATGATTGGCTGGTGGTGGCATTGCACCATTCAGGCGTGCCGCGGATTGAGGATGGCGCGTGGAAAACGGTCGATGGTCAGGATTACAACCCTTCGATCCATGACGA
Source organism: Erythrobacter longus (assembly GCF_000715015.1). Classification (GTDB taxonomy): domain Bacteria; phylum Pseudomonadota; class Alphaproteobacteria; order Sphingomonadales; family Sphingomonadaceae; genus Erythrobacter; species Erythrobacter longus. The sequence goes on along the minus strand of NZ_JMIW01000001.1, from coordinate 961,529 downwards.
TGTTGATATTGATTGGATCGCCAATGAAGGCATCCGCATCTCCAAGATTATTGAGCGTTTGCGCACCGATCTGGAGATTGCGACCCACCCGATGATTGCGCCGATGCTCAATGTCGGCGTGCGCGATATCACTTCGCGGCTTCCGGTGATGTTCCGGGGTGGAAAGCTGCCTGAAAGCCTGGTGCAGATTGCGCGCACGGTTAAGGTTGCTGACTATATGAAGCCGGCCGATGGAGAGGCGATTGACACCAGGTCAGGCAAGGCGTTGCCTGTCGCAGTACCAGCTCTTGCGGCCACAGTTTCAGGCGATCAGACGATCAACCTGACGCTTTCCATCAAGGACGGCGTGGTGAGCGTCGATTCTGCCGATATGCAAGGGCTCGGCGATCTTGAGTTCAAGGGCCAGAATGGGAGAGCTTACGAAAAGAGCGCCAAGCTTCGCGCACCGGTTGACCCTGAAAGGGATTGGGTGGGCGCTGATGGCTTTGACCCGCGCTTCCTTGGGCGGGGGGCAAAGACCGTCAACCTGCCTGAATTGATCCCCGAATTTGCTGCAAAAGTGGCCCCTTTGCGCGATGCCTATGGCGAAACCTTCTCTGACGCACAAAAAGAAGCCGGCGTTCTCAATTACGTCAACTATTCGGTTGTCATGAATGCGCAGCGAAAGTTTGCCTTCTATTCTGCGGCCAATGTCGATTGGGGAATGCGGCCCTATCTTTCGGGCCGCGATGACCGGTGGATGTATGACGACCGGATCGCCCGCGATGCTCAAGTCGACAACAGCTATTACAAGCACAACAAATTCGACCGGGGCCACCTGACAAGGCGCGAAGATCTGGAATTTGGCGCAGACCCGATTGCCGCAACAATCAGCGCAAACAACACCTGCACCTGGACCAATTGCGTGCCCCAACATTCGCGCTTTAACCAGAATAAACAGCTGTGGCAGGGGCTCGAACGCTACATCCTTGAGAACAGTTCGTTGGAGAGCCAGTTCAAGCTGCAGGCCTTCACTGGCCCCGTCTTTGGCCTTGCTGACCCGGAATATCGCGGTCTGGCCTATCCGCTTGAGTTTTGGAAAGTTCTGGCCGCGATCAACCCGGATGGCGATCTGTTTGCGACGGCCTATCTCTTAAGCCAGGAAGAGGTGGTGGACGACCACGGCCTTGAAGGGGCCGAGCGCGATCGGCTTGGCGCGTACAGGACATTTCAGGTGCCTGTCGCAGAGGTCGAAGGCCTAACAGGCCTGCGCTTTACCAGCGGCGTGGGACGCGGCAAAAAACCGCTTAGTGATGCAGATCCCCTCGCCAGAACGCGCGAGCCGCACCGGGTCTGTGCACCTCGCCGCGGCTCGGGGCAGGAGAGTTTTTCCCGGCAAAGTCAGGACGGCGAAATTCTGGATTTTTCAGACATCATTTTGGGTTGAAGAGGCGGGCCAAACCTTGCGCATTCCTTGAGGATCGATAAGCCGGACGACAAATCCGCGCTCAACCAAAGGAAATTCGCATGGCTCACTCTGGACGCTTCACTGGCAAAACCGTCATCGTAACAGGCTCATCGACCGGAATTGGTGAGGCCATCGCGCGCCGGTTCCATGATGAGGGCGCGAATGTCATCATCAACGCCCGTAATGCCGAAAAATGCGCGGGCACCGCGGCAAGCCTTGATCCCGAGCGCACTCTGGTGGTGCCGGGCGATGTCAGCAAAAGCGCCTTTGCCAAGGAGATCGTCGGCGCTGCGGTGGACAAGTTTGGCGGCCTTGATGTCATGGTCAACAATGCCGGCGTTGGCGGCGGATCGATGATGCACAAAACATCGGACGAAGAAATCGACCGTATCATCGACATCAATGTCAAAGGCGTCCTTTACATGAGCCGGGAGGCGATCCCGCATCTCAAAGCGACCAAAGGTTCCATCATCAATATCTCAAGCGTTTCGGGGATGGGCGGGGATTCCATGTTGCCCGTTTACAACGCGTCCAAAGGCGCGGTGACGAACTTTACCCGTGGCCTTGCACTGCAGGTGGGCGGGCTTGGCATCCGGGTGAACGCGATCAACCCGTCAATCACGCGCTCGGACATGGTTGAAGGCATCTTGTCGAGCGAACCGATGGTCGCAAACTTCATGCAGCGCGTCGCCCTTGGCCGCATTGGCGAACCCGAAGACATCGCCGCCGCCGCCGCTTTCCTTGCGAGCGAAGATGCAAGCTTTATCACCGGCGTAAACCTGCCCGTGGATGGCGGCGTCACGGCAAGCAACGGTCAGCCCAACTTCCTGGCGCTGGCGATGGGCCAATAGCGGTCATTGACGGGGCAGGCTTCCCCACTTTCACACTCCAGCAAAGGCTTTTCGGGAATGGGCCGCAAGCTCGTGACCTAGCTGCTCGCCTGCTGAACACCCCTGCAAGTAATAATTATTCGCAATAGACTTGCAAAGGCCGTGGCCTTGATGCAATTGGTTTGCATTAGCGAATCATGAACTGCATTTCCCAGGGGTCTTTCATTGAAACCATCATTCCACACTGCGTCTCTCCTCGTCATTGCGGCCGTCGCTCTGGTTGGCGGTGCAGATCGGGCGCGGGCTGAAAACACGCAGGTTGATCCCGAAACGGGCGAACCTGTCATTACAGTGACCGCGACGAAAAACCCGATCCGCGCCTTTGATTTTCCGGGCCAGGTCAGCGTCGTCGAGCGCGCAATTATAGAGGACTTCAACCCCTCAACCCTGCAAGATGTCTTTGACGCCATTCCTGGCGCCCAGTTCGATTCAGGGCCCCGGCGAACAGGCGATGCACCGTCAATCCGCGGTATTGGCGGAAACGGCGTTTTGATCTTTCAGGACGGTGCGCGGCAAAGCTTTATCTCCGGCCATGACGGGCGATTTTTCATCGACCCTGAACTTGTGCAAACGGTGGAAGTGGTGAGGGGGCCAAGCTCTGCGCTTTATGGTTCGGGTGCGCTTGGCGGTGTGATCGCCACTCGCACCGTGACCGCGCGCGACCTTCTGGATGATGGGGAGCGTTTCGCTGTGCGCCTTGCCACTGGCTATCAATCGGTGAACGACGAATTTCGCATCGGTGTGACAGGCGCAGGCCAATCGAGCGACGGGGTCTGGGATGTGCTTGGCCATTACACTTATCGAGACAGCGGCAGCATCGAGCTTGGCAGTGGCGATCTGCTGCCATCCGATGACGAGATCAATTCGGCCCTTTTCAAAGTGACTACGCGGCCCAGCGATGCGCTCGAGCTTTACGCATCCTATGCCCGGTATCAGGCAGATTCGAGCGATCCCCAAAACCCCCAAGGCGGCAATATCGCAGGGCCGGGCAACGCTCTGGTGTTTCGTGATGCGAAGAATGACACGGCGCAATTCGGGCTCAAATTCGACCCGGCCAGCGACGCGGTCAACCTGAACCTCGTGGGGTATTACAGCCGCAATTCGGTGGAAGAGGACGAGGTGGAAAGCCCCCGAACCACCGATCGTGCGGTCGAAACCCTTGGATTTATGATCGACAACCGTTCCCGCATAGCCTTTGGCGATGCGTCCTCTGTCACATTCACCTATGGCGGCGAATATTACCGCGACGAACAAACGGGCCTCGACAATGCAACCCCTGATGGAACACGCGGCGGCGTTCCCGATGCGGACACCGAGTTTGTCGGTATTTTTGCTCAGGCGGAAATTACCATTGCAGACGGAATTCCCGGTGAATTGAGCATTATTCCGGGCATCCGCTGGGATTCGTTCCGTTCATCCGCCGATGACGAAACTTTCGAGATCGACGATGACGAATTCTCGCCCAAGCTTGGGGTGTCGTACAAGCCCATTCCCGAACTGCTTATCTTTGGGAATTACTCGCTCGGTTTTCGCGCGCCGTCCTTTAACGAGGCATTTGCGGACGGTGTCCACTTCACCATCCCCAATCTCTCCGCGCCGCCCGGACCGTTTGGCCCGGCCTTTGTGCAAAACCTGTTTATCGGAAATGCCGATCTGCAATCGGAGGAATCCGAGACGTGGGAGATCGGCGCCGGGCTCGATTTTGTTGACCTTGTTCAAGATGGCGACCGCTTTACAGTCAAAGCGTCCTATTACGACAGCCAGGTCGACAATCTCATCGGCCTTGATGTGAACATTCCTGCGGGCTGTTTTGTCGCAAGTCCGTTTGTGCCGCCTTGCGGTCCGGGCGCGGCCTTTGGCAATACCAGTCAGAACGTCAACATCACCAATGCCGGGATCACGGGGTTCGAGGCAGAGTTCAGCTACAGTTCGGACATATTCTATGCCCGCGGTCATTTCTCCAGCATTGATGGCATTGACGAGGAGAACGGCGAATTTCTGGAAGGTGTTCTGACCCCTGACATTTTCTTCGTCGATTTTGGCGTCCGGGTCGGGGAAACCGGCCTGCGAGTGGGCACAAGAATGACCTATGCGACCGATTTTGACGAGGTGAACGACCCCAATCAGGCGCGCGACGGTTTTCTGGTTGGCGATATCTACGCCGTGTTCCAGCCCGAAAGCGGGCCTTTTGCTGATTTCCGGCTCGACCTTGGCATCGACAATGTGGGCGATGCCGATTTCGAGGTGGTGAGCGCCGGGGTCAGCCAGCCGGGTCAAAACTTCAAAGCCGCTCTTTCATGGTCAAAGGGCTTTTAGACTCAATTGCAAATGTGTATGAGTCGCAATAACAACTGTGGGAAAAGTGATATGATGATCAGATTTTCAAAATCTCTTGCAGGCGTCAGCCTTGCCGCTCTGATGATGGTTGCCAGCCCAAGCCCCGCTCTTGCCGATGACCCCGTCGGCGATCGTTCGGCGCAAGCGGAAGCGGCGGCGTTTGAGGCAGACCGCGCTGACATCCTTGCGATGGCAGGCGATTTTCGCGTCTCCTTCGATATGAAAGAAACAACCCCGTGGCGCGCGGATTACGAACCGATTGATGCCAAGGTTTCGGGCGGGTTTGAAAGCGTGCGCGTGATCGAGGACACCGGCCGCAAGATCGTTCTGCAACACCTGCTTGTGGTTGGATCAGAGGATAATCCCTTTATCGTGAAGCATTGGCGTCAGGACTGGGAATACGAACCGGAACAAATCCTTGTCTATAATGCGCCGGGCCGATGGGTTCTCGACGATGTGCCCGAAGCAATGCGTAAAGGCCGCTGGTCGCAGACGGTTTATCAGGTGGATGACAGCCCGCGTTATGCCGGATGGGGCCAATGGGAGACGACCAATGGCGTGCGTCGCTGGCGTTCCAACTGGACTATCCGCCCGCTTGCCCGGCGCGATGCGACCCGCGACCCTGTTTACGACCACTATGTCTCGATCAACAGGCACCAACCGTTCCCCGGTGGATGGATCCATTGGCAAGACAACACCAAATCAAAATGGGTGGATGGCGAAGCGGTGCCCTACGTGCAGGAAAGCGTGCTCAACACCTACACCCGCTATGACGATTACCCCGTGAGCGCCGCCGACGAATATTGGGAAGCGACCTCGCAATATTGGGCCGCAGTGCGCGCGGAGTGGGAGGCATCGCTTTCCAAAACCGGCGGTATTGTGATCGAGGAAGAAGCCAGTACCGGCACGGTGATCAGCGGCGACTTGCTGCAAATGGGGACCGACATTGCCAAAGGCGAAATGGATACAAATGCGGCGATTGCCAAGGCGCAGACGCTTATCCGTGAAGGGACGGGTGCAACCCGCACCGCTGCTTCGACAGAACAGGGTTCTGACGCGGGCTATTAGGGCCTTCACTGCTCTTAACACAAAAGGCGGGCCGGAATATCTATCCCGGCCCGCCTTTTCTTTTGTGCAATCTCGGGAGGCTTAGCCCTTGCTACGGCGCGCTTTTTTGCGTTCGTGGGGGCACAGCAGGGTTTTGCGCAGGCGAATCGACTGCGGGGTGACCTCAACCATTTCATCATCGTCGATATAGGCAATCGACTGTTCCAGCGTCATGCGACGCGGCGGGGTCAGGCGGATGCTATCATCCTTGCCCGAGGAACGGATGTTGGTGAGCTGCTTGGCCTTCATCGGGTTGACTTCAAGGTCATCGGGCTTGGCATTCTCACCGATAATCATGCCCTCATACAGCTTCATCGAAGCGCCCACGAACAATTCGCCGCGCTCTTCGAGCATGTTGAGCGCATAGGCGTTGGATTCGCCGTCGCCATTGGAGATGAGAACGCCGTTATTGCGCCCTTCGATGGGGCCTTTGTAGGGGCCGTATTTCTCAAACAGACGGTTCATGATGCCAGTGCCGCGCGTGTCGGAGAGAAACTCGCCGTGATAGCCGATCAGACCGCGCGATGGGGCGGAAAAGGTGATGCGGGTCTTGCCGACGCCCGATGGCTTCATCTCGGTCAAGTCCGCCTTGCGGCGCTGCATCTTCTCAACCACGGTGCCAGAGTGTTCATCATCCACGTCGATGACGACGGTTTCATATGGCTCGAGTTTCTGGCCGTCTTCTTCGCGCAGGAGAACCTTTGGGCGGCTGATGCCAAGCTCAAAGCCTTCGCGGCGCATGGTTTCAATCAGAACGCCAAGCTGAAGCTCGCCCCGGCCCGCCACTTCAAAGCTGTCCTTGTCGGCGCTTTCGGTGATGCGGATAGCGACATTGGTTTCTGCCTCACGGAACAGGCGGTCGCGGATCATGCGGCTGGTGACTTTATCGCCTTCGCGTCCCGCAAGCGGGCTGTCGTTGACGGCAAAGCGCATGGCGAGCGTTGGCGGATCGATCGGCTGGGCTTCGATAGGCTCTTTCACGCTTGGGTCGCAAATGGTGTTGGCAACGGTTGCCTTTTCAAGGCCAGCAAGCGCGATAATGTCGCCTGCCACGGCGCTGTCCACCGGAACCCGCTCCAGCCCGTCAAAGCTCATCAGCTTGGTTGCGCGGCCGACTTCGACGACTTTGCCGTCCATGTCGATTGCGTGGATTGGATCGTTGACTTTGAGCGTGCCCGATTGAACGCGGCCCGTCAGAACGCGGCCCATGAAGTTGTCACGGTCAAGCAGCGTTGCAAGGAAGCTGAACTTGCCGGTTTCATCGAGGCCGGGTGAGGGCACGTGCTCGGTAATCAGCTTGAACAATGGATCAAGCGTGCCTTCGCGCGCGCTTTCATCGTCGCTCGCATAGCCATCGCGGCCTGAGGCGAACAGTGATGGGAAATCCAATTGTTCATCGGTTGCATCAAGCGATGCGAACAGGTCGAACACTTCGTCCAATACTTCCTGAGGGCGGCCATCGGGACGGTCGATCTTGTTGACGACCACGATAGGGCGAAGGCCAAGGGCGAGCGCCTTACCGGTCACGAATTTGGTCTGAGGCATCGCCCCTTCGGCGCTGTCCACCAGAAGAATAACGCCGTCCACCATCGAAAGGATACGCTCAACCTCGGCGCCAAAGTCGGCGTGGCCGGGGGTGTCGACGATGTTGATGCGCGTCGTTTTGCCATCATGCTCCCACTCAACGCTGGTGCATTTGGCAAGGATTGTGATCCCGCGCTCTTTTTCCAGATCGCCCGAATCCATGGCACGTTCTTCGATCCGCTGGTTGTCACGGAAGGTGCCTGATTGGCGGAAAAGCTGGTCAACCAAAGTGGTCTTACCATGGTCAACGTGAGCGATAATCGCGATATTGCGCAGGTCGCGAGACATAACGGGTTCTCATTTTCGGTAAAAGATAAGGGAATTTTGCGCTCCCCTAGACGCTGTGCTGCGGCGCAACAAGGGCGTAATTCGCGAAGTGGTTTTGCGCGCCAAATGTGCAACAGGTGCCAATCATGCCAGCTTGACGCTGCGTAAGTCTCTTTTCCGCACCCTTTTTGACGCTTGCTGCAGTGCAAAATAGCCAATTTTCATGTGTGACTCAGCCGCAACAGCACGGCCATTACGCTATGCCTTCGTATGCGTGAACGCTTGTGGGCGTCAGGGCACTCGCCTAATACGGTCAAGTTAACGGCGGATAGTAAAGTCCTGCATCTGGGGATGCTCTTTTAAAGGACCGACCGCTCGTAACGGGATACGAGGAGAAGGATGTCCATGCGTTCTATTACTTCCGGCACTGCCGGTTCATTTCGGCTTGCCCTGCTTGCAGGTGCGGCTGGTTTTGCCATCACCGCACCATCGGCGTCATTTGCTCAAGATGCAGATGACGACTTCGAAGAAGCCGCAGAGGCGCTCGGCGGCGAGGAAGACAGCAATGTCATTATCGTGACGGCGTCCAAGCGTGAACAGACGCTTCAGGAAACTCCGATTTCGGTCTCTGTGACCACCGGTGAAACGCTTGAGAATGCGCAAATCCGCGACGTTCTTGACCTGCAAACGGTGACGCCATCGCTGCGTGTCAGCCAGCTGCAAACTGCTTCTGCAACAACATTTATCGTTCGCGGCTTTGGTAATGGCGATAACAACTTCGGCGTTGAGCCATCGGTTGGCGTCTTCATCGACGGCGTGTTCCGTTCACGCTCTGCTTCGGCGTTGAATGACCTTTCAAACGTTCAACGGATCGAAGTTTTGAACGGCCCGCAGTCGACCCTCTTTGGTAAAAACGCCTCTGCTGGCGTTATCTCGGTTGTTACCCGTCCTCCGCAGTTTGAATTCGGCGGTAACGTCGAAGCGGTCTACGGCAACTTCAACCAAGTATTCCTCAAAGGGGACATCACTGGTCCGATCACCGACAACGTCGCATTCTCTGTCGACGGCAGCTATCAGCAGCGCGACGGCTTTGGCGAAATCGTCAATCTTGACGAAGATATCAACGATCGTAACCGTTACAGCGTGCGCGGTCAGTTGCTCATCGAGCCTACATCCGATATCTCCATCCGTCTGATCGGTGATTACAACGATATCGACGAAATTTGCTGTCAGACCAGCAATCTTGTGGTTGGCCCTACCACCCAAAACGCCATTACGGCTGTGGGCGGACAAGCGCCGAGTGACTTCTTCAGCGACCAAAACTTCCTGAACGTCGCGCCGGTTAGTCAGAGCGAAAACTACGGTTTCTCTGGCCAGGTTGATTGGAATATCGGGGCGCTTACGCTCACATCGATCACTTCGTATCGTGAACTGCGCAACATCACTAACCAAGACGTCGACTTCACTAGCGCGGACCTCACTACCGAGAACCGCGATCAGGCCGTCGATACCTTTACGCAAGAATTCCGGATCGCATCAGACTTTGATGGTCCGATCAACTTCCTGCTTGGTGGTTTCTATTTTGATGAATCGATCACGCAAGACAGCTCGCTTTCCATCGGCGACGATTTCCGCAACTTCGCAGCCTTCCAAGCGGTTGGTAACGGCCAGCTTCTGCCCGGCCTGACGCCTGCGCAGCAGATTGGTATTGGTGAAGGTGTGCTTGCCAGTGTCGATACACAGCTTAGCCTTCCAGTTGGCAGCGTTCTTGGCGGGGACTTCCTCAGCCTTGAGCGTTTCACCATGGATAACGAGTCCTACTCGATCTTTGGTACGGTTGATTTTGAACCGGTTGATGGCCTCGTCTTCACCGCAGGCTTCAACTACACCGACGACAGCAAGGACTTCTCGATCACGACGACAGCAGGCGATCCGCTCGCAAGCTTTAACGTGATCGATCAGTTCATTTCGATTGCGACCGGCGGTGCGGTCACAACCCGTGATCAGTTCCAGGCTTTGCCACAAGCACAGCAGGATGCACTTCAAGCTCTGGCGACCAGCGCAGCGAACCCGCTTTTGCCATTGGCTGATCTCCAGTTCCAAACCGGTTTCCTCGACCTGCCAAACGCGGTTGAGCCGGGTCAAACGAACGATGATGAGTTCACTTACCTCTTCCGCGTTGCCTATGAAGTGATCCCAGAGATCAACATCTACGGTAGCTATGCGACCGGGTTTAAAGCGAGCTCGGTCAACCTTTCGCGTGACAGCCGTCCATCAGCGGATCTGTTCGTTGCAGGCGTAGGCCCACGTCCTGCACCCGATGGCAGCACCAACTTTCGTGGTTCGACTTTCCTTGCACCATCATCGCCGATTATCGATGCAGGTCTGGCAACGCCGAACCTTAGCAACGGTACCCGGTTCGCTGGTCCTGAAGAGGCGGAAGTTTTTGAAATTGGTCTAAAAGCGCAATTTGATGGCTTCGGCTTCAACTTGGCCGTGTTCGACCAGTCGATCCAGAACTTTCAGTCGTTCATCTTCACCGGCCTTGGTTTCACCCTGCTTAATGCTGGTGAGCAATCGGTTCGTGGTTTCGAATTTGATGCGACCGTTCAGCCAACTGACGGCTTGGTCCTGACCTTTGCAATGACGCATCTTGACCCTGTGTTTGACGATTTCCCGAACCCGGTTTTGGGTGATCTTTCCGGGCAGCGTCCAGGCGGCATTCCGAGCTTCGCGATCTCGACCTCGGCGACCTACACGCACGAATGGGATAGCGGGACGCGTTTGATCACGCGCGTTGACTACAACCATGAGAGCAATGAAGACATCAACAACGGTCTTCCAGGGTTTAACTTTGCCCTTGGCAACACGCAGATTTTCAAGCGCGAAGTGAACCTGGTGAACACCTCGATGACATTGGCTCTGAACAACGGTTTCGAAGTGGGTGCGTTTGCGCGTAACCTGTTTGATGACCGTTTCATCAGCACCGTGTTTGATGGTGTGGCACAGTCAGGCACTGTCGCTGGCTACCCAAGCGCGCCGCGCACATACGGCGGCGTTGTACGTTACCGCTTCTAAGCCAAACGCGCATTTGCGCTTAACAAAAGGCCCCGTGCGTTGGTTCGCGCGGGGCCTTTTTGTTGGGGCGACCGGGTCCCGGCTGTTCAGTTTTTCCCCGCAAATAGCGGCCCAAGTCCTTGTATCCTTGGTTCGTATATGGTCGCTCTCAATCTGAAATTTTGGAGGCGCGTAAAGAATGCATTGGGTGTTTTTGCCATTCCGGCGGTATTTTGATTTTTCCGGCCGATCGAGGCGGATGGAATATTGGGCGTTTACCCTCTTCACATTCATTGTGACGATCTGCTTGATTGCGCCGATCGTTGTCGATTTCGTCGATATCCTGACGGCGCCCGACTACCTTGACGGGCCTGATCCCGTTGGGGACCCACTGGATGCTTTCGGGTCGCTAAGCTGGGTTTCAATCTGGCTTTTGGGCCTGTTTGTTCTTGTTACTTTCATACCCGGCCTTGCGGTTACGGTTCGCCGCTTCCATGATGCGGGCCTTTCAGGCTGGGTGTATGTCGCCTTGTATGTCGGCGGGGTCATTTTTGGGATTGTGGGCCTTGCGATATTCGTGATCGCGCTTTTGCCCAGCAAAGAGGGGACCAACAAATGGGGACGAAACCCCAAAGACCCGCATGGCGCAGAGGTTTTTGAGTGATCTGAGAGTTGGACTTTTTATCAAACGAAGGGGGATGAAGAATGAATTACGGCGGTTTTTGGATGCGGGTCGTGGCCTATATCATTGATCTTGTGATACTTATGGCACTGCTGTTCCCGTTGATTTTCATCTTCGGCACATCGACTGTCGAAACGGCAGACATGAGTTTCAGCGCCAATGCGCAATCAGATTCGCCGTTGTTGAACCTTGTTTTCACCTTGATAGGCCTCGCATATTTTGTGGGCTTTGAAAGCTCCTCCATGCAAGGGACCCCCGGCAAACGGGCTTTGGGTCTTGTCGTGACAGATATGGACGGGCGGAGAATTTCGATCTTGCGCGCACTGGGGCGCTATTTTGCCAAAATCTTGTCGAGCCTCATCCTGTTGATCGGTTACATCATGGTCGCCTTTACCGAGCGCAAGCAAGGGCTGCACGACATGATCTGCAGCACGCTTGTGGTGCAGGGGAAACCCGGCGAAACGGGCGCTGATCCTGAAGTGTTCAATTAGGGGCCTGGCCCCAGAGCTTTACAGCTCTCGCAGCGCTTGGGCGGGTTTTGCTCTCAAGAGGGGCAGCGACCCGCCAAGGGCAAAGGCCAGCACCATAGCGAGCCCCATGCCAAGCACGGCAAGGACGACGCCCCAATCGGGCAGCCAGTCAAACTCGAACAGCTGGGTGATGATCACCCACGCTAAGCCTGATCCAAGCGCCAGTGCAACAAGCGCAAGCGCGCCTGCGATCAGGCCATATTCGGCCAGCTGCAACCCGAGGATCTGACGCCGGCTTGCGCCCATAACGCGCAGGATAACGGTGTCGTATGTGCGCGCGGCGCGTGCGGCGGCAATCGCTCCCATCAGGACGGCGAGCCCTGCGAGAACCGCGACCGCAGCAGCGGCAAGCGTTGCAAGGCCCACTTGCTCAAGGATGATCCGCGCCTGCACCAACACTTCGCCCACTTCGACGACGGAGCTTGAAGGAAATTCGCGCACCATAGCGCGCAGCAATTGAGCGCGCGCTTCGGTGTCGGCATTATCCGGCAGGTCGATGGTCGCAGAAAGTTTGTGCGGAGCATCGGCGATGGCCCCGGATGAGAAGACCATGGTGAAGTTGAACCCCATGCTTTCCCAGTCGATCTCGCGCACATTTGCGATGCGCACATCGCGTTCCTGTCCAAGGATGCCAATGGTCAGCATGTCGCCGATCCCAAGGCCCGCTGCATCGGCCAATTGCTTGTCGATGGAGACGAGGGGCTGGCTTGCCTCTTCAGCGGTCCACCATTCGCCTTCGACGACGGTGTTGCCCACGGGGGGCTCATCCGCGTAAGTAATGCCGCGTTCTCCGTTCAACGCCCATGCGCCTTCCGGGATTTCCTCAAGGTCAGCGGTGCGCTGCATTTCCCCTTCCGGACCAAAGGCCAGCACAGACCCGCGCAGTGTCGGCACCGTGCGAACGGCGGCATCGGGGAAGGGCGCGAGGATAAGCTCTTCAAACCGCTCCTTACCCTCTGGCGGCACGTCGATCACAAAGTAATCAGGCGCCTCTTGCGGCACGCGGCTCTGGATATTGCCGTCAATCGCGCTTTGAATGGCGGCGAGCAGGACGAAGGCTGCAAGGCCAAAGCCGAGCGCTGTGACCAAAGCGCTGGTCGGCGCGCCGGGGCGGTGGATGTTGGACAGGGCTGAACGCAAAAGCGGGTTGGAAGGCCGGGGGAATTTGCGCGCTGCATATTGGAGCCCGAGGCCGAGGCCGGCGAGGATAATTAGAGCAACGCCTGCGCCCAAAAGGAAGCCAGCGGTGAGCCAGACCTGGCTTGATGTGAACAGCGCAAGCGCACAGATCGCCACGAGGCCAGCTGCCGTTGCCAGAAGCGCGCGGCGGTCGCGTGATAGCGGCACAATGCGGCTGCGCATCAATGCCATGGCCGGGAAAGACCGCGCGCGCAGCAATGGCGCTGAAGCGAAAGCGAAGGCCACAAGAACACCGTAAGCGCCCGCAAGCAGCAGCGGTGCAGGTTCAATCACAAAGCCGCCTTCGACCGGCAAGAGCCCTTGCAAAGCCATGCCAAGCAGCGGGGTGACCAGAACGCCGGTCGCAATGCCAGCTGCGCTCCCGATGAGCGCCGCGACCCCAATTTGCAGCGCGTATATGCGGACAATGTCGCGCGAGGATGCGCCCAGAACCTTAAACGTCGCAATGCTGGCGCGGCGTTGATCGAGATAGGAGGATACCCCGCCCGCAATCCCGATCCCTGCGATCACCAGCGCGGCAAGCCCGACAAGCGTCAGGAAGTCGCTCATCCGGGTGACAAAACGGTCTGCTCCGGGTGATGCGCGGTCGCGGGTGCGAAAATCAAACCCTGCGTTGGGATAATCGGCGGTCAGCTTTTCTTCCACACCCTCAGGATCGCGTCCTGCATCGGCGAAGGCGACGCGGTATTTGCTTTGGAAAAGGGAACCGGGCTGCAACAGTCCTGCATCGCCCGGCACGTCTTTGGCGACAAGGATGGTCGGGCCAAGCTGGAACCCTTCCGACAGGCGGTCAGGTTCATTGCCAATCACACCAGCCGCGCGCACTGTCATGGTGCCAAGGCGGAATGTGTCGCCCACTTGAATATCGAGCCGGTCCAGCGCGCCTTGCGCAAGGTAAGCGTCATTGCCCGTGGGTGCTCCCGGTTCGCTGCCATCTGCGAGGGTAAAGCTGCCAAACAGCGGCCATTTACCATCCACAGCCTTAAGCTCAACGGGCGCGGCCGCGTCATCGGTGTTGGCCATTGCTTGCAAGCGATAGCCGCCTGATAGCGTGCCAAATTCGCCCAACGAGGCCTGTTCTTCGTCTGTCAGGTCGCGCTGCCAAACCTCAACCTCAAGATCACCGCCAAGAAGCTCTCGTCCTGACCCTTCAAGTTCGCGTTCAATCGACGCGGTCAAAGTGCCAATGGCCGCCAAAGCCGCTGTGCCAAGGAAAATGCAGACAAGCAGAAGCCGCAGCCCCTTGAACCGTGCGTTGAGATCGCGCCGGGCAATCTGCCATGCAGCGGCCCAGCCAAGCCCGCCAGTATCTACATTGTCGGCTTTCATATTGCTGCTCATTCCGCAGCCTCAGCCTGTGCGTTCACGCCTGTCTTGCGGTCAGAGGCAATCACCCCGTCCGCCATGGTCAGCACCCGCTCACACTTTTCAGCGAGCAAAGCATCGTGGGTGATAATGAGCAAGGTCGCACCCGTTTCCGCGCGGCGATTGAACAACAGCTCGACGATTTCCTCACCAGTGGAGGCATCAAGGTTGCCGGTCGGTTCATCTGCGAAAATCAAGGTGGGGCGCGGCGCGGTTGCTCGGGCGATGGCGACGCGTTGTTGTTCACCGCCGGAAAGCTGTGTGGGGTAGTGACCGGTTCGATGGCCAAGGCCAACGGCGGTCAATTCCGCTTCGGCACGAAGAGAGGCGTCTTTTGCGCCAGCCAATTCCATCGGGGTTGCGACATTCTCGGTCGCGGTCATGGTGGGCAGAAGGTGGAAGGCTTGAAGCACAATACCAATCCTGCCCCGGCGCGCAGCTGCCAATCCATCTTCGTTTAGCGAGGTAAAATCCTGCCCCGCAACGGTCAGCGATCCGCCAGAAGAACGCTCCAGCCCCGACAGCACCGCCATAAGCGAGCTTTTGCCAGAGCCCGACGGCCCCAGCAAAGCAACGACCTCGCCTTTTTCAATATCAAGGTCGATGCCCTTGAGGATTTCGACCGGCGCTTCGGCAGAGCCAAGGGTGAGGGTAAGGCCGCGGGCGCTGATCGCCAGGTCCGCGCTGGATGGTTGGTTTTTCACGACTTTTGTCATGGGGCTCCAGATGGGATAGGGGCAGGTTTCAAACAAGTCCCTGATGGAAGGTTCGCAGAACGCTATGCGCCGCTTGCAGATGAATACACTACGAATGAAATGTGTGCCCGGTTCCTTGCCCGGTTCCTTGCCCGGTTCCGTGTTCGTTTCCTTGTTGGCGTTTGCGCTTGCAGCCTGCGGGACAGAAGCGCCTGTTGAAGAACCGGTCGCAGGGGCGGCTGATGGCGCTTTTGAAGCGGGCGAACAGGCCATTCCGATCATGGGCGAAGAGGTGCGCATCCTGGCGTTTGGGGACAGCCTTTTTGCAGGGTACAATTTGCCAGAGGCGGACGGATACCCAGAGAAATTGGAAGCGGCGCTGCGCGCGCGCGGCACCAATGCGCGGGTGATTGATGCAGGCGTTTCGGGTGACACCAGCCTCGCAGGGCGCGACCGTCTGGCATTTGTGCTTGAGGGACAGCCGGAAAAGCCGGACCTGTTTATCCTCGAACTTGGCGGCAATGACCTTTTGCGCGGCATTTCGCCTGAGCAAACACGCGCGAATTTTGATGCGATGCTGACCACTTTGAAAGAGGCAGGCATCCCGGTTCTCATCATGGGGATGCGCGCTCCGCCCAATTATGGGCCGGAATATCAGGCCGAGTTTGACGCCATTTACGCCGAGATGGCGCAAAAACATGGCACCGATCTCATCGGTTTTTGGCTCGAAGATATTTATGAAAAGCCGCAATTGTTCCAGTCTGACCGTATTCACCCCACAGCTGAGGGGATTGAGGCGTTGGTCGCCTCGACGATTGATGAGGTTGTGACAGCTTTGCCCGATGAGGACGAGGGCTAAAGCCGCTCCAGCGCCCCGTCGCTCACCCGCCAGATCGCTGCTTCGCCCTCGATTTCGGTAAAAGGGGCAAGCTCGGTCCCGGTCATCCAGATTTGCGCTCGCCCTGCGCGAAGGCGTTCAAACAAGGCCGCCCTGCGCACAGGGTCAAGATGGGCGGCGACCTCATCAAGCAAAAGCACGCTGGGACGCCCGGTCGCAGCGAGCACCCCGTGGGCCAAGGTGATTGCGATCAGCATCGCCTTTTGCTCGCCAGTGGAGCACGATGCGGCAGGTGGCCCCCACACCGACCCAGGTGAACGGTCTTTCATTGCCATGACCACTTCCAATTCGTCCCGGTGTGGACCGGTAAGGGCGCGGCCTGCTGCACGGTCGCGCGGGCGCGCGCGGGCAAATTCGGCGAGCAATTCTTCGGGTGTGACAGGACCGCCGGGGCGATAGGTGAGGATGGGGCGGGCAAATGGCTCTGCGGGAAGGGCAGACAGCTCATCCGACAAACGCGCCACCAACCGGGCGCGGGTCTGCGCCACCACGCTGCCATGCTGCGCTGCCTGTGCCTCAATCGCATCAAGCCAGCGTGCATCGCGGCGATCTTCGAGCAGGCGATTGCGTTCACGCAGCGCCGTTTCCAACTGGTTCACGGCCCGCGCATGGCCCGGCTCAATCGCCAGCGCCATGCGGTCGACAAACCGCCGCCTTGCACCTGCGCTATCCGTAAACAGCCCATCCATCGAGGGGGTAAGCCACGAGACCGCATGCCATTCAGAGAGCGCCGAGGCGTTGGCATCCGCGCCGTTGATCCTGACCAGACGCCGGGTAGGGCGCTCTTTTTCCGTGTAGGTGCCAATGCGCGCGCTGGTCTGGCCTTGTTCGATCAGGCTTGCCCCAATGGCAAAGGCACCCTTCTGTGCATCGCCGCTTTCCTTGCGCGCCAAGTCGGCAAGGTTGGCGCGCCTTAGGCCACGGCCCGGTGACAGCAGGGAGATCGCCTCTAGCACATTGGTCTTGCCAGCACCGTTTTCGCCGACAAGCAGGTTGAAATGCGCCGTTTGCGCAAGCTCGCTGGCCGCGTGGTTGCGAAAGTTTTGAAGGGTGATCTTTGCAAGGGCCATGGTGAGCAGCCGGGTTAGCAGGAGCGCGGCAAAAGCACATCACTTGGCGACCTAAAATCCCCGATCCTAACAGTTGGGGAAATTTGCCAACCTTTCGGAATGATGAATAAACCGTCAAGGTTGTAAATTCGTGTAAACCGCAGAATTCTCCCGTTTTTCAAGTTTGGCACACCTCCTGCATTGTCTTTTGTGTCCCCGGAAGAGACCGGGAAATACCAACGAAGACCAAACTTAGGAGACCAACCATGTACGTATCAAACAATGCAAACCGCCTCGCAGCCGCTGTTTTCAGCCTCGTCGTTTCAGCTGCCATGTTCGCTTACGCAATCGTTCCTGCAACGCCTGCTCTTGCCTAATTAACCCCGTTCGAAAGGATCAAAACCATGTTTGCCAATGAAACCGCCAACCGCCTCTTCGCCGCAGCTTTCTCAGTTGTCGTGACCGCAGGTGTCTTCGCTTACGCAATCATTCCTGGCTCACCCATGATCGCATAACGCTGTCATCACAGATTGAATGATTGACCCCTCGCAATACCCACTAACAGGATAGGAAAATGTACACTTTCTTCGACCTTTCCAGCACGAAAGCGGCCCGCATTATGGCAGCCACCGGAGCGCTGATTGTTACCGTGATCTTGATGGCCGGTGCTATCGTCCCAGCAAGCCCCAATACCGTAATTTTGACCACTGGAGTTCTCGCATGAGCAATCTGACCCAAAACAACAGCCGTCCGCCAAGCCGTGGATTCCGCCTCGACAAGCAGAGCGGCAAGCTGTTCGGCGTCTGCTCGGGCCTTGCCAATTGGTCCGGTGTTGACGCTTTGATCTGGCGCATCGGATTTGTCGCCGCAGTATTGCTGGGCGTCGGTTTCCCGATCCTGATCTACCTCGCGATTGCGCTGATCGCAGACTGAGGCACGCTGAGCCGGTTCTTATCGCCAGCGGTCTCCGGCAAAATTTGAGAGAACCGGTAAAGGGGCCTTTTGCGGGCCCCTTTTGTTTTGTCTACATTGCGCTGATCCCGCCATCCAGCTTGATCTCGGCACCGGTCATAAAGCGGCTTTCATCACTGGCGAGATAGACCACCGCATTGGCGATATCGTTAGGTTCGCCCACGAATTTCAGCGGGATTTGCCGGGCAAGCTTCTCCAGCAGAACATCCTTTTCAAGCCGCGCCGCTTTGGCTGTGCCATCAAGGATGGGCGTATCGACAAAGGTCGGGTGGATCGAGTTGCAGCGGATCTGCATGTTCTTTTTGGCACAATGCAGCGCAATGGATTTGGACAGCATCCACACCGCCGCTTTCGAGGCGTTATAGGCGGGCATGGTGTCGCTCGCGATAAGGCCTGCGATGCTGGAGATGTTGATGATCGAACCCGGCGCGTGTTCGCGCATCAGGGGCAGGGCCTTTTGACAGCCGTGAAAGATCGAGTCGACGTTGATCGAGAAACACCGCTGCCAATCTTCGAAGGAGCAATCTTCGATATTGCCCGGAACGCCAATGCCAGCGTTGTTGACCAGCACATTAAGCCCGCCAATTTCTTCGCGCGCGGCGTCGACTGCCATCTCCCATTGATCGGGATCGGTGACGTCATGGGCGATGCCGTGGGCGTGCCCCACACCGCATTCCGAATTGATCCGCGCCGCAGTGTCCTCGGCCCCCTGGCCGTTGATATCGGTGCAGAGCACCCGCGCACCCTCACGCGCGAGCAAAGTTGCGTGAGCTGCGCCAAGTCCTTGTGCAGCGCCTGTGACGAGTGCGAGTTTCCCCTCGCAGCGTTTGCCAGTGCTCATTTCAATTTCTCTCCCAAATACTCTGCCGTAAGCAGCATAGCTATGCGCACATCGACGCCGTGGCCTGCCTTGCGCCATTTGGCAACAAAGTCAGACAGATCGGACAGTGCCACGCGGTGTACGGTTATGTTTTCGCCCGGCAACCCGCCGCCTTCGTTGACCTTTTCAAGGCCCGTCGCGCGCAGCAGAGTGAAGCATTCGGAGACCATGCCCGGCGAAGAATAAAACTCGCCCAGCACTTCCATCCGGCCCGCTTTATAGCCAGTTTCCTCTTCGAGTTCGCGCGAGGCGGCATCGGAGGCGTGCTCACCCTCTGCCCCGTCATCATCGCCGACAAGGCCAGCGGGTATCTCAAGGCAGAACCGGCCCAAAGGCACGCGGTATTGGCTCACCAAAATCACATGGCGGGTGCCGTCTGCATCTTCGTCAATTGCGATAATGGCAGCGGCTCTGATGCCGCGCAAGCGACCGACATACTCCCATCGCCCACGCGTTTTGGCGACGATAAACTTGCCCTCCCACCGGGTTTCTTCGGGAAGGTCTGCATCTGCATCGCGGATAAATTCTGATTGGCTCATGTGAGCGCTGACTTAGACCTCGATCAGGCGGTCGGGCAACTCGTTTTCGTCATTGTCTCCGCGCGGGAAGTGTTGGGAGAGGATAAAGCCCACATCGCGAACGCCCACGGCCATGCCTTCGGCAATCTTTCCGCGTTTGATGTGGTTTATCATATCGCCCATCGCCTCGCCCCAGACTTCTGCGTCGACCTTTTCCGCGATGCTGTCATCGGCAACGATTTCGGCGCGGTGCTCGCGCATGGACAAATAGATAAGCACCCCGGTCGCGCCCGTCGTGCGGCGTTCTGCGCCAACCTTGAAATGCTTGATCGCCTGTTCATGGGCACGCGAGGTTTTTACAGGGTTGGGGATGAGGAAGAACTTCAATGGCTGCCATTGCTGCACACCCAATGCGATCACAAAGGTGAGCAACCCCAACCCGATGGTCATGCTGGCAAGCTCGCCCGTGGTCCATTCATGGCTCCACCCGCCGATCAACGCGTCCCAGAAGTTTAGGAACGGTTCGGGAAGGGCCGCAAACAGGCTCATCATGGTGAAGCTAAGTCCGGCGGCCCACCACAAGGCGACATCGGTGTAGCCGTCCGAGCGGTCCGCCAGAACGGTAACGATCTCGCCCGATGTGGTGAGTTCTGCCTCTTTAACGGCGGTTGAAACGATTCTGTGCTGTTCTTCGTTTAGATAGCTCATGGATCACCACCCTCCTGAGGCGCCGCCGCCCCCGAATGAGCCGCCGCCACCAGAAAAGCCGCCGCCTCCGCCGCCCCAGCTGGAACCACCGCTGCTGCCGCCGCCCGACATAGCGCCGCGAGCGATAGCCGTGCCGATTTCCCAAAGGATGATATTGCCCACAGCGCTGCCGAAGCCGTCGTCATCGTCATCATATTTGTCGCGCTTACCCCACGGCCCTTTGCCTTTGGAGCGGTATTTGCGTCTCCTGCGGCTCCCGCGGATAATCGGGAGCACGAAGAAGAAGAACATGAAGCCGATCCAGATAAGGAACCCGAACGGGAACCCGCCATCGCTGGACCGCGTTTCGGCCGCCTCACGGTTGATGCGTTCAGCCTCTTCCGGCGGGAGTTCGAGGATGCTGATGATTGCATCTGTCCCGCTGACCACGCCGCCGGGAAAATCTCCGTCGCGAAAGCGCGGGATGATAATGTCCTGAATGATGAAGGAGGAATAGGCGTCAGTTAGATAGCCTTCGAGGCCATAACCGACCTCTATGCGCACCTTGCGATCATTGGGTGCCACGATCAAAAGCGCGCCATCATTCCTTTGAGCATCGCCAAGCCCCCATGCACGCCCCAATTGGTAGCCATAATCGGAGATATCGTAGCCCTGAAGGTCAGGCACCGTGGTCACAACCAACGGCCGCTGCGTCCGGGTTTCGAGCGCTTCGAGCTTGGCGGTTAGCTCGGCCTCGACATTGGCCGGAAGAATATCGGCAGTGTCGACCACGCGCCCGGTGAGCGCCGGGAATTCAGGCTGGGCGAGCGCTGGGGACGCGATGAGCGCCCCCACACCAACGATAATCAGAAATAATTGGCGCAAGAGGCGCATGTGCGGCCCCTTGATCAGTTCGACGTCATGTCGAGCGTCGGAGCTTCTTCTGCGCCTTCGGTGACTGCGCTGTAAGGTGCCAGCGGCTCTGCGCCGTGGATGATGTTTGCGCCAATTGTATCGGGGAAGGTGCGGATCGTGGTGTTATATTTGCGCACCGCCTCGTTGTAGTCGCGAAGCGCCACCGCGATGCGGTTTTCCGTGCCTTCCAATTGGCTTTGCAGCGTGAGGAAGTTCTGGTTTGACTGGATTTGCGGATAGGCTTCAAAGCTTGCCAGCAGACGGCCAATGCCTTGGCCAAGTTGCTGTTGAGCGGCGGCAAATTCTTCCATCTTGGCCTCATCGCCAAGCTCATCAGCAGAAAGCTGTACGCTGGTTGCCTTCGCGCGCGCTTCGGTTACGCCCACGAGGATGGCCTGCTCGTTTTCAGCGGCTCCTTTGGCGATTTCGGCAAGGTTGGGGATCAAATTGGCGCGGCGTTGGAATTGCGCCTCCACATCGGCCCATTTGGCCTTCGCTTCTTCCTCGGCTGCGGGAACCGAGTTGATACCGCAAGCGGCCAGCGTCAAGGAAACGGCAGCGACGACGAAGCCGCGCCCAAATGCTCGAAGATTCATGAATATCCCTCCTAAAAGCCGCGCTTGCATTTCTGTCAGGCGCAGCGAAACCTACGTGTATTGTCGATGTAGGGCACCTGTGTTCTGGATTCAAGCCGTGCAAAGCTATGTATCATACGCTTGGCAAGAGCGGTTTGACCTGTAAGAAGCGGATCAAATAACAACAAGATTGGGGATCACAATGCTTAACGAATTCAAGGAATTCATTGCCAAGGGCAATGTCATGGAATTGGCCGTCGCGGTTATTATCGCAGGCGCATTTGGGACTATCGTCGCCTCGCTCACCGGCGACATCATCATGCCGATCGTCGGGTATGTGTTTGGCGGCGCGGATTTCTCCTCGCAGTTTATCCTGCTGTCTGCGCCCGAAGGCTATGAAGGCTCAATGACGGACTATGCCGCCTTGAAAGAAGCGGGTGCTGCGATGATCGGATATGGCGCTCTGATCACGACAATCATCAACTTCATCATTCTGGCTTTTATCATCTTCTTGCTGGTGCGGTATGCCAATAAGATCAAAGAAGCGTCCGAGAAAAAAGAAGCCGAAGCAGCCGCAGAAGAGCCTGAAGGCCCAAGCGAGATCGATCTGCTGATCGAAATCCGCGACGCTTTGAAGAAGTAACGCAACATAACTCCCCTCCCACCTGCGGGAGGGGTTGGGGGTGGGCAAAAGCGACACGCTCGGCAAGGCCCACCCCGTTGCAACTAGCGAGCAAGCTCGCAAGTTTCACTGCCCCTCCCGCAAGCGGGAAGGGATTAGTCACTTCAAATTCATGAATTGCACGCTATATCAGTCCTGTCAGCTTGTCTGACTATGGCGATAAATTGCTGCGTGCAATAGGTACAACGGACCCGGGGGCAGTACCCGGCGGCTCCACCATAAGACCCTGTATTTGGGGTGTTTTGACGGGGCCGAACTAGGATCGACGTGGACTGAAAAGCGTAGTTTTTGCCCGGGCTGAAAACCCCGTAAAACTGTTCACAACTCATAAGTGCAAACGATAACGAAGCACTCGCAATCGCTGCGTAACCTGACGGCCTAACGGCCTGATCTTACAAAGCCTATGCGCGGTTGGACCCACCGGGCAACAGAAGTGGATTCCGGGGCTCCGGGGGTAGCTAGCAACAGAAACCCCCACCCAATTTGCTTGAGGTGTCGATGCTCAAATCCTTCTCGTTTTTGACTGCCATCTCGGCGACGGTCCTCATCACCCCGACACCTGCATCTGCTGAAAGCTATCAGCAATACTTGGAGCGTCTGCGCGACATTTGTTCGGTCGAATGCCTTGAGCCGCGCCCGTTCCAGATCGCTGCGCGCAAACGCAGCTCTGACGCTGACGATGACATGGCGGTTATCATGGATGTGGTCGAAGTGCGTGCAGTGGGCGATAAGTTCGAGCTGCACAACATTGCGACTGATTCCTCGGCCCTCGTTGAACTCGAATTGCTCGGCTCTGCCGGCATCGACACAAGTTTTGGCAGCGGAGTGGGCGGACGCACCCGCAACCGTGTGGCCGGTCGCAGTCCCGAAGTGGTCGTAGTCGAAATCGACAAACAGACCTTCGCCGACATTCTCAACACCAATTCGGATACCTTGATCGCATCGCCGGGCGAAGGCAGCAAAAGCGATGAGGAAAGCGCCTCTATCGTGGTCGAAGGCGATGTCGAGCAGGAACGCTTGCAAGCCACCTTGCCGCGGCTGCGCGCCTATTTCCGCAATCGGCGCGTGGTGGTGCGGGGACAGCCGCGCCTGACCCCTGTTTGGGTGGGCGCGCGCCTTGATCGTCGGCGCAAACAAGTGACTCTGGTGATCGACAATGCGGAAGATATCGCATTGCTTCCCGAATATGATGAAAACGGTGAGGCGGTTTTTGTCGATCCGCTGAACGAATAGCGCCCAGGGCGAGCGATATCCAAGGTGACTAAGGGTTAAGGGGCCGTGTTGCTGCGCGCCGCTGCGAGCTGGGCTTTCAAATCCTCAAGCTCGTTTTTCGTCTTGAGCCCGTCCAAAATCGCCGCGCCCCCCATCATCACCGCGCAGCACGCCGCAAGGAACAGCGCCTCTCCCCAATAGGGCGGGAAAGCCTCAAGATACACAAGACCGCGGTTGGTCGCACCAAGCGCAAGGGCGTAAATAATCGCGAACGCTTCAAAGCGGTTCTTGATCACGAAAAGACGCCCGATTTTGCGCAGCATAGTTACTCCTTGGTCCCCACTATTCAGAGCAAGCACCATGCCAATAACGGTTTGCTGCGGCTCTGAGGGGTTAACATGAAACCAGTTGTAAACCCGTCCGACACAAGGTTGCAAACGCGTTAACCTTAACCCAAGGCGGTTCTACGCAAGTTCCCTTAGGTTCAAGGCGTCGAGCAGGGCATGGCGAGCGGAGATCACAGCCTTTGCAAGCGCATCGCTGCCAATATCTGCCGGGTCGATTTGTTCGGGCCAAGTCTTGGCGATGACGCTTTCCATCACATCTGCCTTCGCCTCGTCCAAGAGGAAGCGCGGGTCCACGGTTGCCGGATCGCACACGACGCGAAGACGCAGGCACGCAGGCCCCCCGCCATTGGCCATGGACTGGCGCACATCGACGGGCACCACCTCGCGGATGGGGCCATTAGACGCCATCATCTCTTCGCAATACGCCCAGACGCTGGCGCTCTCGCGGCATTCTTCGGGGACGATCAGGTTCATGGAACCGTCTGGCAAGGTGATCAATTGCGCGTTGAAAAGATAGGTGCGGATGGCCTCGGCCATGGTGACCGCGCTTGAGGGCACTTCGACCACTTCCAAGGCAGGGAATTTGGCGCGGATTGCATCATAGGCGCTTTGCTGATCGGCAAACGCTTCTTGGTGGGTGAAAAGCACGCGTTCGTTCACCACGCTCACCACGTCATTGTGGAATGCGCCTGCTTCGATGGCGGCGGGGTTTTGTTCGATAAAGACGCACCGCTGCGGGTCGAGGCCGTGGGCGCGCGCGACCAATCGGCTCGCCTGTTCGTGCTGGCGGGCCGGGAATTTGCCGCCCGGTCTGCCGTAGACGAACAGCTCAACACCCGGTGCGCCGTGGCCTTCGCAAAAGCGCCCGTGATTGGCCGCGCCTTCATCCCCAAAGGTCGGCGGGACGGCATTGTGGACGGCGAAGTGCTCCTTGTCCCCGAACGCTATATCGAGCTGCGCCTTGGTGTCTTCCCACTCCTGTGCACGGTGCAGCATGGTGATGAGGTTCGCAGGCGTCAGGTGACATTTGCCATCTTGAGTGTCGGGCGCTGGCGATACGGTCGCCGCATTGGCGGTCCACATGGAAGAGGCCGACCAGGGGGCCGCGCGCAAGGCGGCCGCCTCGGTCCCGTCAAGGCACAGCGCATCCTGCAAGGCGCCATTGGGGCGGGGAAGGGGCAACAGGAACCCTTGCACACCCAGCCGCGCCAGATTGCCGCGCATCTTTGCCATCCCTTGAAGGGCGGCGGCTCGCGGATAGGATGGATTGCCCTTGTGGCTGGCACTGGCAATGTTCCCAAGGCTTAGCCCTGCGTAATTGTGGCTGGGCCCGACCAGCCCGTCAAAATTGATTTCTTTGAGCGATTTCATATGCGTGGGTGTCTCTTTTTGAGCCATGGGACGAGCCTTAAATGAGCATTAGGACAAGTCCACCTATAAGTGCCCGCGATGACCTTGCGAACACCTCCTCTTAGAACGATAGCCTGTACTGCGCTGTCAAAGCGGCTGATGTCGCCGCCAGATGCAAAGATGGCGGATGTTAGCGAGTATGCCGATTGGCGCGATGCCTCGCTTACAGCGAGCTGGCGGCATTTTTCCGACCATGAAATTGCGGGCAAGGATGTGCTGGATTTTGGCTGCGGCGCCGGACAGCTCAGCTTTTTCCTCGCTGGCAAGGGGATCGCCAAGTCGATCACGGGGGTCGATATTGATACCGCTGCTCTGACCCGTGCTGAGACGAGTTTTGCAAAATATCCCGAATTCACAGACATTTTGCGCTTCATCGAAGGGTCGGTCGAAGGGCTCCCGCTGGAGCCTGAAAGCGTCGATTTGATCACAGCGTTTGATTGTCTTGAGCATGTGATGGACCCAGCCAGCATCCTTGCCGATTGGACCCGTGTGCTGCGCCCCGGTGGCCGCGTACTGATTGAATGGTTCCCCTTCAAAGGGCCGTGGGGCCCGCATATGGAGGCGCTTATCCCTGTGCCTTGGGCACATGTGATCTTTGGCGAAAAAGCGATGTTTCGCGCCGCTGCTGCGATTTATGACGACCCCGGTTTTGTGCCGCGCCATTGGGATTTGAACCCGGACGGCACCAAGAAACCCAATAAATGGTCGCGGTGGGAAAGCTTTGCCGAGCAAGGCTATGTCAACGCTCTGGATATCGCCGGATTTCGCAAGATGGTGCGCAGCGCCGGGCTTAAAATTGACCGGTTCGAGAAGTCAGGCTTTGGCCAGTCGGGTGCAAAGAAGGCGCTGGGCAAGTCCTTAATGGCTTTGCCGATCCTTGGGGAATATGCGACCAGTTACACCGTGATCGCTCTCGAAAAACCGTGATTCGATTGCGCGGATTAACGCGCGACGCTCCACACGGTGTCGCCTTCCGACACATTCAGAACATCGGCTGCCGCTGAATCGATGGCAATGCCGCCGTCGTCATCCAGAACCCTTGCGCCGTAACAAGAGCGAAAATCGCTGAGCCTGCCAGTTGCAAGGATCGCGCGCTCGCCTTCCTGAATGTTCATCGCGGTGACGCGCGCTTCTTTTGCGTCCTTGACGCTCACCACATTGTCCGTGCGCGCCGTCATGCTTGGCCCGCCGTCGAAAATGTCGACATAGCCTTCGTAAGCAAAGCCCTCGTTCTCAAGCATCCGCATGGCGGCTCTGCCGGAAAGGTGCGGCACGCCTATGACCTTGCGCGCTTCGGCATCAAGCATGGCGACATAGACGGGGTGTTTGGGCATCAGATCGGCGATAAACTGGTTGCCGTTGATCGCGTTGAAATAGTCCGCCTCGTTAAAGGTCATGCCAAAGAACCGCCCTGCGACATTGTCCCAAAACGGGCTGTCGCCGCGCTCGTCGATGATCCCGCGAAGTTCAGCCAGAATGCGGTCGGCAAAGCGTTTCCTATGCATGGCGATAAACAGATACCGGCTGCGCGCGAGCAAAAGCCCGTGGCCACCGGCACGCTCATTGGGGTGCAGGAACAGTCCGCCCACTTCGCTTGACCCTTCAAGATCGGTGACGAGATTGAGCATCTCTGTGCGCACTGTGCGGTCGAGTTCCTGGCTGTGCTGAGAAAGACTGTTGAGGCGGTATGAGTAGAAAGGCCATTGCTGGCCCACCTTTGTCATCAGCTGACACGTGCCGCGCACTGCGCCCGATTTGGGGTCTTCGAGGACGAGCACGAATTGCTCATCGACAAGCTCGTCGGCTGTGTTCTCGAACGCGGATGTCGCCCGCTCAAGCTTTGCGGTAAGCGCTTTTCGATCGGCAGGCAAATTGGTGAAGCCGCCGCCTGTCAGCTTTGCCATTTCATACAGGTGCTCAAGATCGGATAGGCGCGCGGCCCGCAGTCGAAAACTCAAGAAATGGCCCCCTCATCAAGTCGCTGGATCACGCGAGCCGAAAGCGCGGCGCGTTCGGCCAGGCTTTGCGTGATCAGAAATTCTTTAGGCGAGTGGATTGATCCCCCGCGCACGCCCATGGTATCCACGACCGGGATACCGCAAGCAGCAATATTGTTGCCATCGCACACGCCCCCTGTCGACTTCCAATTGATCGTTTGCCCCAGTTGCGCCCCGCATTCCCGCACAAGGTCGAACAGCTTTTGCGCCTTTTCATCGACCGGCTTTGGCGGGCGGGTGACGCCGCCATGGGTGTGGATGGAAACCTCGTGCGCCCCCTCAATTGCGGCGGTTAACGCCTTGAGATCACGCTCGAATTGTTCTGCTGCCCCGATGCTTTGCGGGCGGATGTTAAAGCGCAAGACCGCATGGTCGGGCACTACATTGTTGGCAGAACCGCCCTCGATCTTGGCCGGATTGACCGAGATGTCGGGGCAATGCAGCGCCTTTAAACGCACTGCCAGATCAGCCGCTGCGACGATTGCGTTGCGCCCATCATCAGGATTGCGCCCTGCGTGGGCGGATTGGCCCGTGATGATAACCGAATAATTCCCGCTTCCCCCGCGCGCATGGGCAAGGGTGCCATCAGGAAGCGCGGCGGGCTCATAGGTGAGCGCGGCCAATTTCCCGCGTGCCAGCTCTGCAATCAGATCAGCACTGGCGAGCGACCCTGTTTCCTCGTCAGAATTGAGCAGCACGTCATAGCCAAGCGAGCCAGCGCCAGCCCGCTCCTCAAACGCCATCAGCGCGTGGAGCATCACTGCAATCCCGCCCTTCATATCGGCAACACCCGGGCCACCGAGAACACCGTCTTCAAGCCATGTGAGCTCTTGAAAAAAGTAATCCTTGGGAAAAACCGTATCCATATGGCCGGTCAGCAGAATGCGCCGGTTGGCATGGGGCCGCACGCGCAGGACAAAGTGCTTGCCGTGCTGTTTTTCGAACTCTTTGCCATCGGCATCAACCGCGGTGACAGGTGCAGGGTCCACCCGTTCGATTTCACCGGGAAGCGCGCCAAATGCGTCTTCCAACACGTCCAATTGCTGAGCAAGCCCTTGCAAATTGGCAGTGCCCGTATTGATCGCACACCAGCTTTGGACCTGGGCCAACATGGTGTCGGCATCGATATCGGAGATAGCAGTTGGTTTCATAGGAAACTTGTCTCTAGCGGTGCTTTGCAAACTATCAAAGCGTTATAGCCTGAATAGGTTTCAGGGTGACGTTAGGTCAGGATTGCATTGTCCGCGCGCCTTGGCCATAGGGGCCTTGTCCTCCTCCCCGGGATCCATTCTTAGCATGGTATCTGAGGACTTTTATGCACGATTACACGCCCCGCGCTGGACTTTCCGTCGATTCACGGCTCGCAGAGCTTTTGGAAAGCCAAGTTCTCAGCCCGCTTGGCCGGGATGCTGATGCGTTTTGGCAGGGGTTCGCAGACCTTTTGGCAAGCTTTGCCCCTCGCAACGCAGACCTTCTTGCCAAACGCGAAGATTTGCAGGCGAAAATCGACGCCTATCATACCGAACGCAGCGGCAAGCCGCACGATGCTGCCGAGTATGAGGCATTCTTGCGCGAGATTGGCTACCTCGTACCAGAACCCGCTGACTTTCAAATCGGCACCCAAAATGTCGATCCCGAAATCGCGACCATGGCTGGCCCGCAATTGGTTGTGCCAATTCTCAACGCGCGCTTCCTCTTGAACGCAGCCAATGCGCGCTGGGGCAGCCTTTATGACGCGTTTTACGGGACCGATGCGCTGGATGCGCCTGCGGCTCGTCCTGGCGGCTATGACGAAGAGCGCGGGGCTGCGGTGATTGCCCGCGGGCGGCGATTCCTCGACGAGGCGCTGCCGCTGGTGGATCAAAGCTGGGCTGACCTGAAGGACGAGCACGACGGCAAGCTTCAGGATGAAAGCCAGTGGGTGGGACACACCGACAAGGGGTTATTGTTCAAAAACAACGGCCTCCACATCGAAGTTGTGTTTGATCGGGAGAGCCCTATCGGCAAGACTGATAAGGCGGGCATCGCGGACATCAATCTGGAAGCCGCGCTTACCACGATTGCCGATTGTGAGGATTCGGTCGCGGCGGTTGACGGTGAGGACAAGCTGCTCGCCTACACAAACTGGCTCGGCATTATTCGCGGCGATCTGGAGGAGAGCTTTAACAAGGGTGGCAAAACGCTCACCCGCAAACTCAACGGCAATAAGAGCTACAAAGACGGCTCCGGAAATGAGCATTCGCTGTCGGGACGCAGCCTCATGTTTGTGCGCAACGTCGGACATTTGATGACCAACCCCGCGATCCTGCTCCCCGATGGAAGCGAGATCCCCGAAGGCATTATGGACGCGGTATTCACATCCGCGATCAGCACTTTGGACGTCGAAGGCCACGCCAAATACGGCAACTCCAAGCACGGCAGCATCTATATCGTGAAGCCCAAAATGCACGGGCCAGAGGAATGCGCCTTCACCAACGACCTCTTCAACGCGGTCGAGGACTTGCTGGGTCTTGCGCGTCACACGATCAAGGTCGGCGTCATGGACGAAGAGCGTCGCACTTCGGCCAACCTTGGCGCCTGTATTGAGGCGGTGAAGGACCGGATTGTCTTCATCAACACAGGTTTCCTTGATCGCACAGGCGATGAAATCCACACCTCGATGCGTGCTGGCCCCATGATGCGCAAAGGCGAGATGAAGGGGTCGGACTGGCTCAAGGCTTACGAGGCGCGCAATGTCGCGATTGGTCTCAAACACGGGCTTTCAGGCAAGGCTCAAATCGGCAAAGGCATGTGGGCCGCGCCCGACCTTATGGGTCAGATGATGGTCGAGAAAATCGGCCACCTTCGCGCAGGGGCCAACACCGCTTGGGTCCCGTCGCCCACCGCCGCAACGCTGCACGCCCTGCATTATCACCAAGAGAACGTGTTCGACATTCAGAAGGACCTGCCGGAGCCCGCAGGGCTCGATGCGCTTCTGACTATCCCTCTGGCAAAGGGCACAAATTGGTCGGATGAGGAACTGCGCGAAGAGCTCGACAACAACTGCCAGGGGCTACTCGGCTATGTCGTGCGCTGGGTTGATGCTGGCGTTGGCTGCTCCAAAGTTCCCGACATCAACGATGTGGGCCTGATGGAAGACCGCGCGACCTTGCGCATCTCGTCACAGCATCTGGCCAACTGGCTCCTCCACGGCGTTGTCACCGAGGCGCAGATCATGGACTCGCTGACCCGCATGGCAGCCAAGGTCGACGCGCAAAACGCAGGCGATCCAACCTACATGCCGCTCATCGGCAATGAGGACGCACCCGCATTCCAGGCGGCCAAGGACCTCATCTTCAAAGGCGCCGCGCAACCCTCAGGCTACACCGAACCGCTGCTGCATGAGTGGCGCCGGGTCAAGAAGGCAGGGTAAACACTTTCTCTACCGGTTTGCTCTAAGGTCCAAACGATCACGACAGGTGATCTTTGCAGGACCGGAGCAGACCGCGTGGGAGACATCATCGAACAGCTGTACATGGCGTTTGTCGGTATGCTCAGCCTCGCATTCTTCGGCGGGCTTGCATTCTACATCATCCACGCCAGCAATTCGCGATGGCGCGAGTATGAGCTGCTCTATGCGGTTATCGAGCCGCGCGTACCGATTGCGAAGAAGCTTGCGGGCATGGTGCGGATTTCGCAGCCAGGCTTTCGCTGGGGGCATTTGTCCGGTGATCTGAAATCCCATCGCCACCCTCCGGTTGTCGTGGGCGTCCATGATGACGGGCTTACGTTGTCGATTGCGCCGCCCTTCAGATATGGTTGCCGCGACCTCTTTCTACCGTTCTCCAAAATGAGCGTCGAACCTACGCAGTGGGACATGCTGGACAACACTTACGGCATCCGGATGGAAGGGGTGGAGGGAATCGAAATTCTGATGTTTGCAAACATCTTGGAATGGGCAGCGCTAGAATCGGAAGTTCTCGCTCTGATGCTCCAACGTGCTGAAATCATCCGCGGTTTGGAAAGCGCGTGACGGATGACCAAAGGCACATTCAAACTCTGGATCGTGGCCCATCTGGCGTTAGTGCTGTTCGCAATCAGCCCGCTTGCAGGCATTGGCGGCATTGTCGTCGCCGCCGCATTGGTCGCCCCCATCGGCATCGTTCTTGGCCTCACAGGAACGCTTGAGGCGGGGCGCGGATTTGCGGGCCAGCTAGAGACGATTTTCTGGGTCTGGCTCGCCATCATGGTGACCGCTGCATTCTGGCAATTGTATTTGTCTGCGGGGCATTTCGACAAAGATGAACCAGAGCGCGGCAGAGCGCGCCTGGCCGTCGCGATGACGCTGGTAGTGCTGCCTGCTGTGGTTGGACTGTGCTATCAATCGCTCGGGTTCTGAACGCAAAATCATGCTCAGCGGCAGGTTGCGTAGGGTGCGCCCTATTGCTCAGGTTCGATGTCGTCCCAGTCGATGTCGAAACCTTCCAGATCAAGCTCGATACCAAAGGCAGCTTCCTGCTCTTCGTTGTAGGCTTTGACAGCTTCGACGCCCTCTTCGGCGTGCATTTTCAGCTTTGTCAGGTCCTCTTCGACCGCCATGCTCATCATCGCCACTTCCTGCACGATCTCTTCAACGCTGAGATCGTCCGAGAAGGTCGCTTTGGTGACGAGCGTTAGCGCGCAGCGGTCATCGCCAAGCGGGGTTATCTGATAATCCTCAACCGCTTCGACAAGGTTGCCGATAGCCGGTTCGATAGTGACTTTCGACGCGTGCCGCTCATCCTTGGCGTATTCGACAACGCGAAAACGAAAGGCGTGGCCCTCCATCTCTGCGATTTCGAGTTCGAAGGATTTCTCGTCCAGCTTCTTCACCGTATTGCCAAGCGCAACCTGCGAAAAGCGCGGGTCGGACAGGTCGACAAGGGGGAAGACTTCAGAGGCAGAACGCTCGATCTCTACCGTGAAATCAAACTCGATAGGTCCATTGAGCATGGGTGAATTCTTGCTGGACTCAAGCATTGGTGCCTCCCTGGATGTCGCGCAGGATTAGGCACCGGAAATTGATAAGGACTTAAGGAAAGGCGGTTTTTCTAGTCCTTTAGCGCCCGCGCCAGTGCGATAAACTCGTCGACGCTCACGGTCTCTGCACGGCGGGTGGGCTCAATGCCGACAGCTTCCATTGCGTCCAAGGCACCGGGCACACCTTTAAGGCTCTGGCGCAGCATTTTGCGACGTTGGCCAAAGGCGGCCTCGGTCAGGCGCTCGAGAGTTTTGGCATTCACTCCTTCAGGAGCCTCGCCAGCGGTTACGTGCACGATTGCGCTCATCACTTTGGGGGGAGGGGTAAAAGCGCTGCGGTGGACCTTCATCGCGAGTTTTGCGCTGCTGCGCCACTGCGCAAGCACTGCGAGGCGGCCATAGGCCCCCGTGCCAGCTTTTGCGACGATCCGTTCGGCGACTTCGCGCTGAAACATCAAGGTGAGCGATTGCCACTGCCCTGATTTTTGGGGCGGCCAGTCCTCTCCTGATAACCATCGCACAAACAGCGCCGTGCCGACGTTGTAAGGCAGGTTGGAAAGGACATGGAAGGGCGCGCCTTTCATCACTTCACCATGGTCCAGTTTCATCGCATCGCCTTGGATGACGGTAAGCTGTCCGGGAAACGCATCGCTCAATTCGTCGAGTGCGGGGAGGCAGCGGGCATCCATTTCAATTGCAGTGACATTCGCGCCAGCGCGAAGGAGCGCGCGGGTAAGGCCGCCGGGCCCAGGGCCCACTTCGAGCACATTGGCACCCGTCAGATCTCCGGGAAGGGCGGCGATGCGGTCCAGCAATTGCTCATCCAGAAGGAAGTTTTGTCCCAACGCCTTCGATGCGGAGAGGCCGTGCTTCGCGATGGTTTCTCTGATGGGGGGGAGAGTGGTCATGCGCCTTGGTCCGGGCCCACCCCCAACCCCTCCCGCAAGCGGGAGGGGAGCGAGACTTCGCTGCATAGCAGCGTTAGTCGCAGCGGGGTGGGCAATGCCCTAGTCAGCATTTTTGGCCCTAGCCTCAGCCATTTCGCCCGCCATCCGAATGGCCGCGATCATCGCGCCCGCATCCGCTTTACCAGTGCCTGCAATATCGAAGGCGGTGCCGTGATCGGGCGAAGTGCGGATAATCGGGAGGCCGAGCGTCACATTGACACCTTGATCAAACTCCAACGCCTTGATCGGGATAAGCGCCTGGTCGTGATACATACAAAGCGCCGCGTCATAGCTTGGCCGCATAATCGGCGTGAACAAGGCGTCGCCCGGAACAGGGCCAAAGGCACCAATACCCTTGGCCTTCAACGCCTCAATCGCAGGCGCAATGATGCGGGTTTCTTCATCGCCAAACTGGCCGTTTTCGCCCGAATGCGGGTTGAGCCCAGAGATCGCCAGGCGCGGGGAGGTAATGCCGAAATCGCGTTTGAGAGCGGCATCAACAATTGCCGCCTTATGCTCGATCAGCTCTTGGGAAATGAGGCTTGGCGCTTGCGCTAACGCGACGTGCACGGTGAGCGGCACGGTGCGCAAAGTGGGTCCTGCCAGCATCATCACTGCGTCTTCGGGGGCAAGCCCGCAAACGCTTGCGAGAAATTCGGTTTGTCCGGGGAAATCAAAGCCTATTTTGGCAAGTTGCGATTTGCTGACGGGGGCTGTCACAACGCCGCTGGCATTTCCGAGCAGAACCGCGCGAACGCTTTCTGCAAGCGAATGGAGCGCGAGCGCTGCACCCTCGTCATCAGGCTTGCCTGGGGTGTAGATCGCGTCTGCCCCGACCAGAACCGGCAGCCCCTCTCCAAACGCCTCTGTGGCTTCGCCCGCCTCGCCAATCGCGATCACTTTGTCGCCAGCGCCTGATGCCTCGCCGCAGGCACGAAGGACATCGAAACCGCCGACGACGAAGAAAGGCTGCTCTGCAGATTTCAGATGCTGATAGGCACCGAGGATTATCTCAGGCCCAATCCCTGCCGGATCACCTATCGAGACAGCAAGCGGTAAGCCGGACACCCCCGCACGCGCCTTAATTGTATTCGATATAGGCGTCGTTGCGCAGATCGCGCAGGTAACGCTGGGCGCGTTTGTTGATGCGTTCATCTTCGATGGAATTCATGACCGACTGGAACGTCGGAGCGCCTGCATCTTCGGGATCATCGCGGCCACACAGCATAAGCACGCGGACACCATCTTCGGCTGTACCAAAGGGAGGTGTGGTTTGACCGATCTGCATGTTAAGCAAGATCGATTGAAGCTGTTCGGGAAGCTGGCGCACCTGGATTTCCGGATTGGCCACAACCGATGCACCAATCGCGCTCATTGCATTTTCAGCATCCGCGCATCCGCTCAAGGTTTGGACATAATTGCCGAATCGCTCGATTGCAGCAGTCGCGTCGGCATCGCTCACACCATCGGGCAGTTCGATCGAGATCTGCTTGAGGCTAAGAACGGCGTCGCGCGGGTCAGCCATCAGGACCTGACGTTTGTCGATGAGGTAGATGATGGTAAAACCACCCGGAATGGCAAGCGGGCCGACCAATTGGCCTGGCTGCATGGTCTGCACAGCTTCTGCCATGGGTCCGGGCAATGTGCCAAGGCGAAGGAAATCCGTATCGCCACCCTGGATTGCGGTGGATGCTTCGGAGAATTGGCGCGCATAGGCCACAAAACTGCCGCCTTGTTGAAGCTGTTCAACGATGCGGTTCATGTTCTGGAGCACAGCTTCGCGGTTTTCAGCCGTCGCGCTCATGTAAATCTCGCCGAGGCGGTATTCTTCGGTCCCGCGCGAGGCTTCCAGGCGTTCCAAAACGCCGGTCACTTCTTCTGCGGAGACATTGACGAATGGGCTGATATTGCGGCGGATCAGGTTTTCCCACGCAAGCTCACCTTCGATCTGGCGCTTCAGAGCGTTTGCAGATGATCCGATCGATTCCAGATAGGTGTCCATCGCTTCGGTGTTTTGGCCGAAATTCTGTGCAGCCAGCTGGTTATAGGTCTGATCAATCTGGGCTTTTTGAACACCGATTTCCTGCGCTTCGGCGGCCTGGATTTTCAGCGTTTCGTCAATCAGGTTGCGCAGCACCTGCGCGCGCAAACGCTGCAACTCTTCCTCCGAAACGTTTGTTTGCGACGCATTGGTGATGAGCTTGACGCGCTGTTCAATGTCGGTGCCGGTGATGACGTAGCCATTGACCACGGCAGTGGCGCTGCGTTCGTTTGGATTGCCATCATCGAACACTTTCACATCCGCCGGTAGCCCGAATGGTGTGATCGGAGCAGGGGCCGCTGTGCTTTGGGCAAGAGCTGGCACCGTGGCCGTGCTCGATACCGCCAAGGCGAAAGCGCCCAGCGCCAGAAGAGGTGTGCGGATGGTTGAAATTACCTTCAAGGTCACGTTTTTGATCCCGGTTCTCGCAATACTTGTGTTTTCAAATTGGTGATGAGGATGGCCTGCGCTAAGGAGCGCTCAATCCGATTGGCGATCCCGTCTTGCCAACCCGGTTTGCTTACTCAGTGTGCCTGCTCAGGTTACGTACCATGTGTCCTCAACTACCAACCGCCGGCTTAACGCAGGCTGAGTGTGTTTTGCGGTTGCCCTTAACCCGTTTTTCGCTCGCTGCCAACGCGTATGCGCGCTTTGTTAAGAGCTGTGTTGAAGCGTAGCTAAAGGCCCACTGCTGGCTGGGGGGTTAACGGAAACCCAGATTGCGCAGCGCAAAGAAGACCTGGAAGCTGTTACCTTCCCTTGCGTCACCAAAGGTGATGAAATCGCGCCGCCATGTGGCTCCAAATTCGATGCAATCGTCACGGTAGGCAATGCCAAGACGAGTGCGGATGGGTTCAAATCCATCGGGGGTGAAGACCGGGTCTTCCTCTTCATCGGTGAGGTTAAACACGCCAGACCCGAAGACCGACCAATTGCGGCCAATGGTAAAGCGAGCAGCAGCGCGCAATTCCTCGCGATCCTGCAAATCTTCGACCGTCTGAATATTGCGGTCTAACCGCAGGTATCCCAGCTCTACATAATTGCGCTGGGACCCGACGGTTGCATCGATTTCATTGCGGCGAATGGCGAAATTGTCTTTGTCGAGACGGAAACGGTGGGTGAAGGAGACAAAATTGCGAAAGCGCACTTCGGTCCTGCCGACAAAGTCTGAAAACTTGTCCGACAGGCCGGTGCCGTCGGGGAAAATCTCTTCCTCGTTAGTCAGGCGATAGGATTGGCCGATGTTGGTTTTTACCCGCCATCCGGGGCGGTTCACTTCCCAGTCCATGCCGTATGTGACCCGCGCACCGTCTTCGACCCGGTCGTAGCCTGCAAAACGGTTGAGCGCGAAGAGGTTGGAATCCTCAAGGTCGATCGCGCGCGCATCTTCATTGGGCACCGCAAGATTGCGGATCGGCGGGCTTGCCACCAGCTGGATACGCGGGGTGAGGACCTGTGTGCCGCCAAACGCTTCGCCCACAAGGGGCCATTCCACGTCCACGGCCGCCGTTGCGACGCCGCGCGTGGTCCACCCTTCATTGCCGCGATAAACAGCGGTAAGGGTCGAAAGGGTGTCATTGGTGTTGTAAACATCGCCGCGCACAAGGCCGGTGAATGTCACTAGCTGGCCAAGGCCGGTAAGCGTGCGCAAATCCCACTTTGCCCCAGCAAAAGCGCGCTGCGTATCCTGACCCTCGTCACGCACCAGAGCGAGCGTGTTGGCCTGAACTTCCAACTGTCCACCCAGCACATCGCGGCCCACAATCTGGCGATAGTCGAGGGCAGGCAGCGCCAACGGCACTTGTCCCTGGTCCGCTGCAATCCTCAGAGTCTGTGTGGCCCACCCGGCGAGGCTGAAATAGGAATCGTCGTCAATCCGCTCCAGATTGATGGTCGAGCGCAAGCGATCATCGCGGCTAATGTCATAACGACGCAGGAACGTGCGGTCAGAGGCGATCCGAACCGACCCGGTCAACGACCATTCGGGCGAGAAGATAAACCGACCATTGGCAAAGAGATGCCCGCGCGGCTCGTTCGTGGTTGTCGGCGCTACCCCGAAATTGGCAACCCTGCTGCTGCTAGTGGCGTATCCGGTGATCTGATACGCGCCTTTCTCGGTGAAATGGCGAAACTGCGCCTCTGCCAAGGGTGCGGCACTGGTGAACACGCGCGTGCCCAAGGTGAGGTCTTTATTGTCAGCAAGGCGTGCGTAATATTCGCCCGACAGCTCTAATCCGTTGACCTGATCGACGCGGATGCGCGGCACCAGAAAACCGCTTTCCGCCCGGCCGTCGGTGCGAAGGGCAAGACCGGGCAGCGGCAAAAGCCGCGCTCCGAAAATTTCGAGCATCGCACCGTCAAAACGGATGCGGCTTTCTTCCGGGTCAAAGCGCACCCGGTCAGCCGTAATGCGCCAGCTTGGATCGCGTGCGCAGCCGTCTTCATCGGTCACGGGACAGGCGGAATATGCGGCGCTGTTTAGAGTGACGATCCCGTCCTCGCCACGCTCAGCCGAACGCGCGGCCAACCGTCCACCGGTGCGAAGCGCGATCAAGAGGTCATCCATCGCGCCCGCCTCAAAGGCGTCATTGAGTTCAACCGTTTCAGTGAAAACCTGATTGCCCGCCTTGTCGACAAACCGAACCGCGCCGCTGGCCGTGATTATGCCTGATTTGCGGTCCCATAAGACTTCATCAGCGCGCACCGATGCACGCGAATTGCGCAGGATCACTTGGCCCTTGGCAATGATGACGTCCGTCTCGGCGTTGTATTCGACCTCATTTGCTTCAAATTCAATCTGTTCGTTTGCGGCGGGGGCCTGTTGATCGGCTGCGTCGATCTCTTCTTGGGTCAGGGTTTTGGGCGCAGCACTTTCCTGCGCGGCAAGCGAGGAGGGCACAGCAAAGGCCGCGATCATCGCAATGTGCGACGCGCGCTGAACTCGCTTCAACATGACCCCGAAAGCTCCCGACATGGCTTGCCTATTGCACCGCTCACGCCTAATCGCAATCGGGTTTAAGGGGCAGGCACGCCTTGCCCACATCCCGGTGGTCTAAAGCACCGGTTAAAGCGTTCATTTTTTGCGGCTCACGCATTGAGCCAATTCGTCGGAGCAATCATGCAAATCGTCTTCACACAAACCCCTCCTGCACAAACGGCAACTGCTGCGACAATCGTGAACCAGGGGGAAACGCCAGCGGGCTTTGACCCAGTGCTCGCCGAAGGGGCGAAGGCTTCCCGCTTCAAGGGCACAGCTGGTCAAGTGTTCGAAGGCTTTGTCGGTGTTGATGGCAAGGCTGTGCGCGCGGCGTTAGTGGGGGCGGGTGAGGCGAGCGCCGATAATCGCCGTCTTAATCTGGAGCGGGCAGGCGGGGCAGCGATTGCCAAATACCTTCGGTCCGGGGAAGAGGCCATCGTTCTCGACCTTGGCGAAGCGGGCCTTTCTGCCGAAGATGCAGGCGCTGTTCTTTTGGGGGCAAAGCTGCGCAGTTGGGCGCATGATGAATATCGTACCAAGCTTGCCGCTGACAAAAAGATCACTTTGAAAACCGTCCACGTCGTCGGCGCGCCTGAGGGGACCGAGGCCGATTGGGAACGCAGCGCAGCGATTGCTCGCGGGGTGGAGTTCACCAAGAAACTCGTCACTGAGCCTGCGAATATCCTTCACCCTCAAAGCTTTGTTGAGCTTTGCAAGGAAGCGTTTGCCGGCACTGGCGCCGAGCTGATTGTGCTGGGCGAGGCGGAGATGACCGAGCTTGGCATGGGCGCCCTTCTTGGCGTGGGGCAGGGTTCGCGGCGCGAATCGCAAATGCTCGCCATCCGTTGGAACGGCGGCAAGGAAGGCGACAAACCAAGCGTGTTCGTCGGCAAGGGCGTGACCTTTGATACCGGTGGTATCTCGATCAAACCGGCTCCCGGCATGGAAGATATGAAGTGGGACATGGGCGGCGCTGGCGCGGTTGCTGGCGGAATGCTCGCTGTGGTCTCACGCAAGGC
Organism: Erythrobacter longus; assembly: GCF_000715015.1. Classification (GTDB taxonomy): domain Bacteria; phylum Pseudomonadota; class Alphaproteobacteria; order Sphingomonadales; family Sphingomonadaceae; genus Erythrobacter; species Erythrobacter longus. Next base: position 922,244 of record NZ_JMIW01000001.1, on the reverse strand, counting down.
GAAGGCGAACGTCGTTGGCGTTATGGGCCTTGTAGAGAATATGCCCGACGGCAATGCGATCCGTCCCGGCGATGTCCTTACCACGATGAGCGGGCAGACCGTCGAAGTGCTCAACACCGATGCCGAGGGCCGCCTTGTGCTGTGCGATGCGCTGCATTGGGCGCAAGAAACATTTGATCCAGCGCACATCATCGATTTCGCAACTCTCACCGGCGCGATGATGGTTGCGCTTGGCAATGAATATGGCGGCATCTTCGCCAATGATGACGCGCTTGCTGACAAGATGCTGAGCGCGGGCAAGACCACCGATGACAAGCTGTGGCGGATGCCCCTTGGACCCGCTTACGATAAATTGATCAATTCACCCATCGCCGACATGAAGAACATCGGCGGGCGCTGGGCTGGCTCGATTACGGCGGCGCAATTCCTGCAACGCTTCATCAAAAAAGGCACCCCATGGGCGCACTGCGATATTGCGGGCATGGTGTGGTCGGACAAGCCGGGCGCAACCCACGAAAAGGGTGCCACCGGATACGGCGCGCGCCTGATCGATCAGTTTGTCGCTGACAACGCAGAGTAAGTGGCCCTTCTGCGAGTAATAATCTTCAACGGGTTCGCTGTTGCCGGTGGACTTTTCCTATTCGGCATCGCGCAGGAAGTTGTCTCTCTTTTCGTAGATCAGAGGACGATCCGCGCGGCTATTGTTTGTGGGATCATGTGCTTAGTCACTTTTGGTCTATACTTTTTAAAGGAACACACCAGAGAGTTTTACAGGTTTACAGCCTTGGCCACCGGAATACCTCTAATGGAGCTTTTCGAAGGTGGCTTTGGGTTCCTCTTGTTTGCAGCCGTCTATATTATCGGCGCTGGCTATCTTATTTTCTTATGGCGACCGCGTGAATGCTCTTCGGGATAGCCTGTGTTTACGGCTCCTAAATTGGAAAGTTAATCCATGCCAAAAATGCGCAAGAAAGGCGATCTTCCGTCGAAAGTGTGTCTCGCTTGCGGGCTCCCATTCACTTGGCGCAAGAAATGGGAACGCGACTGGGACAATGTGAAGTATTGTTCTGAGCGGTGTAAGCGTTCTAAGAACAGCGCCTGATGAAAGTGGATTTCTGGCAACTCTCGCGCGATCCGGTGGAAAAGGTCGTCGCTCTTATCGCTGGCCGCGTCATGGATGCAGGTGAGCGTTTGCTGGTTGTGAGCAAATCGCCCGAGCAACGCCAGACGATCTCTCGCGAACTTTGGAAAGCGGGGCCGGAAAGCTTTCTTGCCAATGGCGAGGCGGGCGTGGCGGGGGCTGAAAACCAGCCGATCCTGCTATCGGACACCGCCGAAGCGACCAATTCGGCCAGCCATGTCGTCTATGCCGATGGTGAATATCGCGAAGTGGAAGGGTTTGCGCGCACATTCCTGTTATTCGATGACGATACCGTAGAGGCAGCGCGCAGCACATGGCGCGGGCTTGATGGTGCTGAGGGCCTTGAACGTGCATTTTTTCGCCAGGACGGCGGCAAATGGGTTAAGGTCGCCTGACTGCTTGCGCATATAGCTCATTTGGGAGACATAGCCGAAGATCGTTTGGAGAATCGAGATGCGCTTTTTTGCAATGTTCGTGACTGTCGCTGCCGCGTGTTCGCTCGCCGCCTGTGGTTCAGAGCAATCGGCGACCATATCGGGCGAAGATGGCGAAAATGTCGAATATACGATCAATGACGAAGACGGCGAAACGAGCATGACCGTCGCCACGCCCGATGGGAATGTAACCATGCGGACGGGTGCGAATGTGCCGGTCGATCTTCCAGGTGGTTTCTCCTTGATCCCGGATGCTGAGGTGATCAGCAACACTGTTATCGATCAGGGCGATACAAAGGGCGCCCTACTTACCTTCCGCAGCGATAAGACACCGGATTCAATCACCGAGTTCTACCGGGCCGAGGCGCAAGCAGGCGGCTTTGATATACAGATCGAAACCAGCATGACCGGTAGCAGAATGATCGGAGGAGAGAGCAAGGCCAAGGGCATGACCTTCTCGGTCACAGCAACTTCGGACGGGGAAGGGACCACCGGACAACTGACCATAAGCGAGGATGTGGGCTAACCCGCCTGCTTCTTTCGACCTTCACACAAAACTTGAACTTGTGCGCGCCGGGGGCTAGGGCGCGCCAGCAATTCTGGCGTGCGCCTAACTTTTGCACGCCCCTCTCGCAAAACAAGGAATACATATCATGGCGGTTACCCGCACCTTTTCGATCATCAAGCCTGATGCCACCCGTCGCAACCTCACCGGCGCTGTGACTGCCAAGCTCGAAGAAGCTGGCCTTCGCGTTGTTGCTTCAAAGCGTATCCACATGACCAAAGAGCAAGCCGAAGGCTTCTACGCGGTCCATAAAGAGCGTCCTTTCTTTGGCGAACTCACCGAATTCATGATGAGCGAGCCGGTTGTCGTGCAAGTCCTCGAAGGCGAAGACGCCGTGAAGCGCAACCGCGACGTGATGGGCGCAACCAACCCGGCAGAGGCCGACGAAGGCACAATCCGCAAGGAATTTGCGCTTTCCATCGGTGAAAACACCGTCCACGGTTCGGACAGCGAAGAAAACGCGGCGATCGAAATCGCTTTCTTCTTCAACGACGACGAAATCGTCGGGTAAGCTGGTCACAGATTTGACTTGATAAGGGTCGTCCTTTGGGGCGGCCCTTTTTCGTTCTAGCTCTCGTTTGCAAATCGTTTGAGCTGTGCCGAGTGTTCCCGATGCGCGCCTTTTGCGCTTCCAGCCATTTGTGCAGCCATCGCTTGGTGGGCGCGTTCGGTCAGAGACAGGCCAAGATCGGCATAACAGCGCTTTATCGCGCTTTGCCAATCGGTGTTCAATTCGTCGAACTCAAGCCGGGAAATTGCCCCATCCCATGTCTTGAGCGCCTTGGCCATGCGTTCTTCGCGCAAGGTTATCTTGTGCTCCCACAGGGCCTCGATCGTCGCAATATCGCAATGGTCGCACTGGACCGCCATCTGGTTCGCGCATAGCGACACCGCGCTGCGCAATACCGCCTCATGGTCGCGGTGGGCAAGCACAAGGCGCGCATCGGGGAACTGCTCTAATAATGCGGGCAGATCCTCGGCAAAGGCGGGCACTTTCATCACCCTCGGCTTGTCCGCAATACCGCGCGATGCGGCATCGGTGCGCAATATGCGTGCAAATTCGCGGTAGATGGGCGCGGCCCCTCGCGCCTCGCTAAAAGCGCTGTACCAGGGGATGTGCCACTGCGATTCGTAAATCGAATGGTGGAGCGCGGCGGATATCCACGCCAGCTCCTCCTCAACCTCGCCCACGGCCATCGGGTGAATGGTTTGGAGCCATGGATTAAGCGCGCCCAGCATCGCCAGATCAAACGCCGATTTGACCCGGTTCATGCCAAACCGCCTTGGCACCGGGTGATAGGCATCCTGATACCGCGTGTGCGAATGCGCGGGGTCGGCGGCCAAAAGCTTGTGAATGCGCGTTGTCCCGCTGCGCATATGGCCGATGACGATGATCGGCGGGGCAAGCTTGGTTTCAAGCAGTTCCGGGCGTGTTTGCCAAAGCTCGCCAAACGCCAGACGGTTGCGGATCACCCGGACCAATTGCCCATGCGCCATCGCTTTGCCCAAAGCGTTGAGCTGTGCCTCATCCTTGATCGCAGCGCACAGTGTCTCCAATCGCAACCGGAAATCGGCCGCGTCATCGCGCCCGCGCCCGCCAAATTCGGCGGCGGCCGGATCGGCGACATTCCTGGCTGCAACCGCCCAAAGGCCCTCTGGCGTCAAATCGGGCGTGGGAAGCCATCCACGCTCCCATGCGCGCGACAAAAACGCATTGGCGCGGCTTGCCAATGGGCCACGAGACAAAAGATGTTCGCGTTCAAGCTTTGCCATCAGAACTGATCGGCTGCATCCATGAGCTTGGTTAGCCGCGACGGGGCACAGCTGCGCCAAGAGCGTTCCAGCCAGTCACTGACATGATCCCAATCGACATTTGGCCGATTAAGGATCAGCCCGACCCAGCCGCTCGCGCCGTAATAATCAGGCTTGTAATAGACTTCGGGCTGCGTCTCGACGAGGCTGAGGAGCTCGTCCATTCCCCCGGTTTTGACCAGCAATGCGATATGCTGCGACCCGTGGTGTTGTTGGCTAAAATGGGCGAAAAATTTGCCCGATTTTTCTGTCCCGACCCGGAACCCGGGCGATCCGTGGCTGTCACGTTCATGCGTTTCGGGAAGGGCCAATGCCAGTGCGCGCACCTTTTGAAACAGATAGTCGGGATCATTGCCCCTGTTCACATAATCGGCAACCGCGCGCGGATACAGCTGGTGTTCGGCAATCTTGACCCGCGCGGCGAGAGTATCGGGGGTGTCGTCGGCTGCGATTGCGACGCGAACCTGTGCCAGAACCTCGCCTGCATCAAGCTCATGGGTGACGATGTGAACGCTGGAGCCTGCATGGGTATCACCCGCTTCAATCGCGCGGGCAAATGTGTCGAGGCCTTTATATTTCGGCAGCAGTGAGGGGTGGATGTTGAGCATCCGGCCTGCCCACCGCTCCACAAAGCCTTGCGATAGGATGCGCATATATCCGGCCAGAACGATGTAATCCGCGCCTGCGTCGATGGCGGCGCGCTCCATTGCGGCGTCCTGGTCTTCGCGCGAATGGCCTTTGTGCGAATGGGCAAAGGTCACAACGCCTTCCAATGCGGCAAGTTTCAGCCCCTCGGCGTCCTCAACATTGCTCGCGACCAGCACAATTTCGAACGCAGCACCTTCAAGGCGGCTGGCGTATAGCAGCGCTGCCATATTGGTGCCGGTCCCTGAGATAAAGACGGCAATCCTGGCCCTATCGCCCTCAGGCAAGGTGCGTGGCCTCCCACTCCTCGCGACCGCCCCAGGTGCCCTGACTACCGCGGACGCTGCAGCCCCGGTCACCGGCTTCGATCCGGCCCACTTGGACAACGGTTTCCCCTGCCGCTTCAAGTCGCTCGGTCACGCTTGCAACGCGGTCCTCAGCCACGGCCAGCACCATGCCAACCCCGCAATTGAACGTGCGCGCCATTTCTTCAGGCTCAATCGCGCCTTGTGCTTGCAAGAATGCCATAAGGCGCGGCTGCTCCCACAGATCGGCATCCACTTTTGCATGAGCGCCCTTGGGCAGAATGCGCGGAATGTTTTCAAGCAGGCCGCCGCCGGTGATATGGGCAAGACCATGCACCAGCCCGTCGCGGATAAGCGGCAAAAGGCTGGCGACATAAATCCGCGTTGGTTCAATCAGCGCATCAATCAGCAATCGCTCAGGATCAAACAGGGCAGGGCGGTTTAATTTCCACCCCTTGTCTTCCGCGAGTCGCCGCACCAGCGAATATCCGTTGGAATGGACGCCAGAGCTCGCCAGACCGATCAACACATCGCCCGGTGCCACCTGATCGCCGGTCAATTGCTCGCCGCGTTCAACCGCGCCAACGCAAAAGCCTGCAAGATCATAGTCGCCTGTCGCATACATCCCCGGCATTTCGGCGGTTTCGCCGCCAATCAAAGCGCATCCAGCCTGTTTGCACCCATCCGCAATGCCCGCAACAACGCGCGTCGCGACCCCGTTTTCCAGTTTGCCGGTCGCAAAATAATCAAGGAAAAACAGAGGTTCAGCCCCCTGAACGATCAGGTCATTGACGCACATTGCAACCAGATCGATGCCGACCGTGTCGTGCCGGTCATGCTCAATCGCCAGCTTTAGCTTGGTGCCGACCCCGTCATTGGCCGCAACCAGGAGCGGGTCTTTGTAACCCGCAGCCTTCGGATCGAAAAAGCCGCCAAATCCGCCAAGCTCACTGGTCGCACCCGGGCGCGCCGTTGCCTTGGCCAAGGGCGCGATGGCTTTGACCAGTGCATTGCCTGCTTCGATCGATACACCTGCATCGGAATAAGTGTACGATGGGGTGTCAGATGAGTTTTTGCCTTCCATTTTTCGGGCTTTACCCCTTTAGGCTTGGAATTCCACACTGGTTTGGGCAAAGACGACAAAGATTTCCCCGATGGCGGCAATAGCACACCCTTCTGGCCCAATTTTGAGAGCCTCCTTTAGCGCCCGCTGGCTGCTTGCGAGCCTGTTTGCGCTTGCGCTGCTGGCAGGCGGCTATGCGTTTGTGCTCGCTCAGGTTTCTGGTGAGCGTGGAATCGCCCCCACTGCGTCGAGCGCGGATATCGAGGTGCGCGGGATTGAGGTTGATGTCAGGGGCGACAATGCCAATGACGCGCGCAGCAAAGGGTGGCGCGAAGCGGCGAAAAAGGCATGGCAAAAGGCGGGCGGCCCTGCGGTTTCCGACGCTCAGCTTGCAGGATTCGTTGCCGCAATCGTGATTCAGCGCGAGCGCGTCGGCCCCAAACGCTATGTCGCAACCTTGGGTGTCAGCTTTGACCGCCAAAGGGCCGGACGCCTTTTGGGAGGCGAGCGCGCTGGACGATCATCGGCGCCCATGTTGCTTGTCCCGGTCATGGTCAGTGGCGGGACTTACACCGCGTTTGAAGTGCGCAACCCGTGGCAGCGCGCGTGGGCAGAGTTTAATCCGGGCACGAGCCGGGTCGATTATGTCCGGCCAACAGGGGCTGGGGGCGATTCGCTTCTGTTCAATTTTGGACAGGCCGGACGGCGCAGCCGGGCTTGGTGGCGCTTGGCTCTTGACCAATATGGCGCAGCAGACGTGCTTGTCCCGATTGCAAAGCTTGACCACGCATTTCCCGGCGGCCCTATCACCGGCAGCTTTACCGCGCGCTACGGCCCGGACAACGTAGTGCTCGAAAGTTTCACTTTGAAAGCCGATGGCCCGGGACAGCTTCCGGCCATGCTGAGCGAAGCGGTTGATCGGATTGACCGGGCTTATGAACAGGCCTTGGTCGATGGTAAGCTACAGCCTGATCCAACCTTGCGGAATGGTGGTTCGAGCCAGGTCGACCCGGCGATTGCGCGGCTGATCGAAATCGGGCGGGCGATCCAGGCACGCGACCGCGCCCAGCGCGACGCGGCCTCAGCAGCCAGCAACACGGAACAGACGCCGCAAGCAACCACGCAAACGCCCGATACGGCGGCTGAAACCGTGCGCAGCTTCACCGTGCAATTTGCAACGCCTGATCCGATGACATTTGACGCAAGCTTGTCGAGTGTGCGGCAGGTGCCGGGCGTTCGCGGTGTTGCAGTGACCAGCACAGCGATGGGCGGCACGTCGGTCATGCGCGTGTCTTTCGCCGGCGAGATTTCCGTATTGGCATCGCAGCTTCGTTCGCGCGGGTTTGCCGTGAACGAGGGCGCAAACGCGCTTGCCATCAGCCGCTAAGAGCGCTCTTTGCATGGCCGCTGTGAACGATCATCCCTCGCAAATCGCGCTCCCGCTTACGATTGCAAGCGGGGTTGATGCGCAGCGTATTGTCCTTGGCAATGCCAATGCGCGCGTTGTCGAGGCGCTTCGCAATCCGGCAAGCTGGCCTTTTCGCACTGCTGTTCTGACCGGTCCGGAGCGTTCGGGTAAGTCGTTGCTGGGCCGCTGGGCCAAGGCACAAGGGATCGAAGTGATCGACGGCGCGGATGAGATGGATGAAACGCAGGTGTTTCACCGTTGGAACTCTGTCCAGGATGGCGGTTCAAATGCGGGCCAACCCCTGCTTCTGATCGCGAATACGACGCCTTGGGACGTCACGTTGCCCGATTTGAAATCGCGCCTTGGCGGATCGCTCCAGCTTTCTATTGGAGAGCCCGATGATGCCATGGCAGCGGACTTGATCGAAGCCCATGCGCAGGTGCGCGCGCTTTCATTGGCAGAAGGGGCCGCCGAATATCTGGTGCCCCGGACACGGCGCAGTTTTGCAGATATCGAAGCGCTTGTTGCGACGATTGATCGCATCAGCCTTGAACGCGCCCAGCCTGCCACCATGTCGGTATGGCGTGCCGCATTGGAAGCTTTGCATGGGCCGCCGCAGCCTAAGTTACTGTAGGCAAAACTGCTTTAATGCATATTTGCAAATTCGCCCGATTGGTGGGAGACTCCTCACATGTTCACAAAGCTCAAAGCCTATCTGGACTCGATCAAGGCGCGCGATCCTGCGCCGCGTTCACGTTGGGAAGTGCTCCTCTACCCCGGCGTTCTGGCTCTGGGCCTGCACCGCGTGGCGCATTGGCTGTTCAATGCCAAACTGTTCTTTCTCGCGCGGTTTGTGAACCATTTCAGCCGCTTGCTGACCGCAATTGACATTCACCCCGGTGCAAAAATCGGCAAGAATTTCTTCATCGACCACGGGTTTACGGTAATTGGCGAAACCGCAGAGATCGGCGATAATGTCACGATTTATCAATGCGTGACCCTTGGCGGGACCAATCCTACCAACGGCCTAGGTGGTAAGCGCCACCCGACACTTTGCGACAATGTGATTGTGGGTTCCGGCGCGCAGGTCATCGGTCCGATCACTGTTGGTGACAGAGCCCGGATCGGTGCCAATGCGATTGTTTTGGACGATGTGCCCGAAGGGGCGACCATGGTTGGGCTAAAAGCGCGTTCGACCCTTCTTCCGGCTGAGGAATGGATCAAGGAATTCATCCCTTACGGCACCCCGCTCAGCATGCAGTGCGAAGACGAAGAGGGCAATGCGGTCGACTGCGTTGAAAAGCTTGAGAGCGAATTGATCGCGATGAAAGCGGAAATCGCCGCGCTTAAGGCGGCCACTGCGCCGCCGCAGGGCAATGCGCAGGACAACGCGCGAGACCCGGTGGCGGACCCCGTGCAGGGCGCGCTTGATCTTGGCAAAAAGAGCGGGACTTCTGACTGATGAATGCAGGTTTTGGTCCCGGTGGCACCGGCCAGATTGTCGCCTTCCCGAGTAAGCGCACCGGGGGACAAGTGGGCTTTGAGCGCGAAGAGCTCCAGCGTATCCTTGACCTGTATGGCCGCATGGTCGCAGCCGGTGAATGGCGCGATTATGCGATGGACTTTGACCCGCGCGCGGCAACATTTTCGGCCTTCCGCCGCGCCGCAGAGCGTCCCAACTGCCGCATTGAAAAGCGCCCCAGCCTTCGCGCCAAGCAAGGCATGTACACGCTGTTTGGCGAACACGGTCAGGTCTTGAAGCGCGGCTCAGACCTAGCCAATGTCCTTGCGCCTATGGAGCGGCGTTTGGTTAAAGCGGTCGAGGACTAGGGTCACACAAAAGGCCCACACCAAAAAGGCCCCCGCACGAATACCGCGCGGAGGCCTTTTTTCTTATAAGTTCAAGCAGAATTACCCGCGCGCGCTTGAAGGACCGGTGCCGGTTACTTTTTGCATCGCTTTCAGGATTGCGCCTGACTGCTCAGCGCCCGATTGCGGAGCGATCAGGTTCGAGAAGTCGCTGATATCGTCCCAGCGCGCGGCAAAGCCTTCGACTGTGCGCTCACCATCGGGAAGCCAAACGGCGTCGTTCATCACAACCCATGACGAGTGGAAGCCGCCAGCGCCAGCGCCAACGATGGCGTTGGTTGGGGCGTCTTCGCTTACCAGGTAAAGTGCAGCGGGCACTACGTTTACGGGGTCGAACAGTTTGAAGGCTTCTTCTGGGAAGAGGTCTTCGGTCATACGCGTGCCGGCCACTGGTGAGAGCGAGTTTACGCGGATGTTGTATTTCGCGCCTTCGAGTTGCAGCGTCTTCGTCAGGCCAGCAAGGCCGAGTTTCGCCGCGCCATAATTGGCTTGGCCAAAGTTACCGAACAGACCGGTTGAAGATGCTGTCATCAAGATACGGCCATAACCTTGCTCGCGGAAGGTTTCCCAGCACGCTTTTGTGACGAATGCAGAGCCGGTGAGGTGAACTTTCACCACAAACTCAAAATCGTCCGGGGTCATCTTGGCGAATGTCTTGTCGCGAAGAACGCCCGCGTTGTTGATGAGGATGTCGATGCGGCCCCACTTTGCCTTGGCGTCCGCGACCATCTTTTCCATCTGGTCATATTCGGTGACCGAACCGCCATTTGACATGGCTTCGCCGCCCATGGCTTCGATTTCTTTCACGACTTCAAGAGCCATGTCAGAGTGGCCGGTGCCATCACGCGCGCCGCCAAGATCGTTAACGACGACTTTTGCGCCGCGGCGGGCAAGCTCAAGCGCGTATTCGCGGCCCAGACCGCCACCTGCGCCGGTGACGATGGCTACTTTGTCTTTGAAGTCGATGCTCATGGGATCGTTCCTTTCCGTGCAAAATTGTTTTTATATCTGTTGAGGGGGTGCAGGCTTTACGCCCACGTAAACTCAAGTGTGAGCGCTGCGTGGCAGGATTTTCGCTGCGTTGCAACAGGGGTGTTTGCCCGAGCGCGCTGCCGTAGCGTCAGATGGCGCGTTTAGAGCGTTTCAAGAGCAGGGATCAGTTGATCGAGCGAATCAATCACGGCGTCAGCGCCAAGTTCATGCGGGGGTTTATCGCAATAACCATAGGCGGCGCCCACGACTGGCACGCCAGCACCTTTGGCTGCATTCACGTCGTATGTGCTGTCACCGACAAAGGCAAATTTCCCGCCGCCGCATATCTCTCGCGCCTTCAAAATGGGCTCTGGATGGGGCTTTGCCAGGAACTGACCATCGGGCCCTTTGCCAAGCGAATTGCCGCCGATGACGCCCTCGAACGGTTCGATAAAATCGATCTGGGTGAGGATGGATCGGGCGAATTCCTCAAACTTGTTGGTGACCACGATCACCTTGACCCCGCGCTCCTTGAGCTCTGCCAACACTTCGCGCGCATGGGGGTAGGGGGCGGTGTGCACTGCATTATTCTCTGAATAGAAGCCCAGCATCTTTTTATAGAGAACCTTGAACTCGTCGGCGGGCAGGCCTCCCTGGGCATCGACCGCCTTGGAAAGCATGATCTTGGCCCCGCCGCCGATAAGGTCTTTCGAGCTGTCCATCGGCACGCGGTCAAATCCGCCAAGCTCCAGCGCGTAATTCACCGCTTCGCCCAGATCGCGAAAGCTATCGACAAGGGTCCCATCAAGGTCAAAACCGATGGTTTGAAAAGGAAAATTGCTCATATTGACGCCCGCGTGAAGGAACGGGCTTCAATCTGCAAGCAATTGCTGGCAAGCGGTCCCCCGAATACCGCACAACGTGCTATAAGGTTTACGCAATGACAGATTTCGCCGCCATTATCCTTGCCGCTGGCAAAGGCACTCGCATGAAGAGCGATTTGCACAAGGTGCTTCACCCGATTGCGGGTAAGCCGATGCTGATGCATCTGCTCGACACGGTCGCATTGATGGGCGTGAACCGCATTGTTGTTGTGGCCGGTGACCGGCGTGAGCAATTGGATCAGGCGCTCGAAGGACGCGATGTCAGCACGGCATTGCAAGACCCGCAGCTTGGCACTGCCCACGCCGCGCTTCAGGCGAAATCGGCGCTTGAGGGTTTTTCCGGCAATATTCTCGTATGCTTTGGCGATGTACCGATGGTCCGCGCTGAAACAATCGAGCGGTTGAACCGGGCGATTGCCGACGGAGCGAAAGTCGCTGTTCTGGGGTTCAAGCCTGAAGATCGCCTCGCCTATGGCCGCATCATTGCCGATGATGACGGGACCGTGCGCAAGATGGTCGAGTTCAAGGACGCGACGGAGCGCGAGAAGACGACGCGGATGTGCAATTCTGGCCTGCTTATCGCCCATTCAGACGATCTGTGGCCGCTGTTGGAGGCGGTGGGTAACGACAATGCAGCTGGCGAATACTACCTCCCCGATGTCGCAACCGGAGCGATTGCGCGCGGTGACAAGGTGGTGGTTATCGAATGCGAGCCTGACGAGGTTGCTGGCATCAACTCCCGCGCAGAGCTGGCCGAGGCAGAACAGCGCTGGCAGGCGGCGCGCCGGGCGGAGGCCATGGCAGATGGCGCGACGCTCAAAGCTCCCGACACCGTGTTTTTCAGCCATGACACGAAGCTTGGCCGCGATGTGACTGTCGACCCGCATGTGGTCTTTGGCCCCGGTGTGAGTGTCGCCGACGGTGTCCACATCAAAGCCTACACCCACCTTGAAGGCGCGACCCTTGCGACCGGCGTGCAAGTCGGACCTTTCGCCCGCCTTCGCCCCGGTGCGGTGATGGAAGAGAACAGCTTCGTCGGCAATTTCGTCGAGATGAAGAAGGCGACGCTTGGCCCTGGCGCAAAAGCCAGCCACCTGTCCTACATTGGCGATGCAACCGTCGGAAAAGATGCGAACATCGGCGCAGGGACCATTACCTGCAATTACGATGGGTATTTCAAATATCAGACGGTGATTGGCGAGCGCGCCTTTATCGGTTCTAACTCTGCCCTGATCGCCCCTGTCACCATTGGCGATGATGCCATTGTAGCAGCTGGCAGCGCGGTCAGCCGTGATGTTGGCGCAGGCGACCTTCGCATGGTGCGCGCCGAACAATTGGTCAAACAAGGCTGGGCCGACCGTTTCCACGACACGATGAAGAAGAAAAAGGCGGCCCAAAAAGCCGGGGCGCAGAAGAAATGAGGGCTTGGGCTGGGATAATTGCTGCGACATTGCTCTGTTCATGCAGTGATGAGCCCACCGCTTCTGTGCCCGATGTGCCGACAGACATTTCCGACAAAGGTGAGCACAGTGATAATGCGGAATCTGAGCGATCATTAACATCAGAATTCACGCAATCCGCCGGCCCTAAAGCCGACGAGCGCACGGATGTCGCCTGTGCCGATACGGAAGAGACGATCTTTTCCTGCACGGTCGAAGGCGGTAAACAATTGGCCGTGTGCGCTGGTCAGATCGGCGCACAATACCGTTTTGGCAGAGGCAAATCAGAGCTCACACTGTCCAACGGGCGATGGGCCAGTGTGCCGTATTCAGGCGGCGGCGAAGCGCAAATTGCATTCCAGAATGGCGAAACGCGCTACATCGTCTTTAGCCGCGTCGCGCGGACAAATTTCGCACCAGGCGAGCCTAATAACCCGGCCATAACCGACGGCGTCATCGTTGAGCGCGCTGGCAAAAAGATAGCTGAACTGAAATGCGGCTGGGAAGGCGAGCTTATGCCTGTTCAAGTCTTCGCAGCCGAAAGGCACCTTGAGAAGGCGGATACTCTTTTCACAGATGAATAGCATGCGAGCGCCTCTTGGTTGAGAAACCGCAAACCTGCTGGCTGTGTGGTCGCCCGTTTGAGACGCTCATCCAGTGGCATCACACTGTGCCAAAGTCCAGGAAGGGGCGCGAGACCGTGCCTGTCCACCCGATCTGCCACAAGGCGATCCACGCCAATTTCACCAATGCGGAACTCGCGCGCATTGGCGATGATCCGGACACCATCCGCGCCAATCCTGCAATTGCAAAATTCGTGAAATGGGTGAGCCGCAAAGAGCCCGATTTTCACGCTCCCACACGCCGATAACGGCGACGTCCGGGAACCAATCGCCCTCGTAAATGCTGATAGGACACACGCTATCAAAGGAACGCATAATGGGTATTGGCAAATGGATCGCAGGCGGCGCGGGGCTCGCAGCAGCAGGCGGCGCGGTCGCCTATGCGCAATATCGCGACATTGAAAAACCCGCGTACGAGGTTGTCATTGCTGACGATGCCTTTGAGCTTCGCCAATATGAGCCGATGATCGTTGCCGAGGTCACACATGCTGGCACGCGCCGCGACACCAGTGGCAAGAGCTTTCGCCGATTGGCCGCCTATATCTTCGGAAATGACCGCCCTGATGCCGGCCCAAATCAGGGTGAGGAAATCGCGATGACTGCGCCCGTCATGTCAGAGCGGGTCGACCAGAACGAGCCTATTGCCATGACTTCGCCGGTTGTTTCCGAAAGGACGGGCGAGGGCGAATGGCGGACCCGGTTTGTTATGCCTTCGAAGTTCACGATGGAGACACTGCCAACACCGCCGTCGGACATTACACTGACCGAAGTTCCCGGACGCCGGATGGCAGCTGTGCAGTTCAACGGAAATGCTCCGACAAGCGATCTAGCCAAGATGGAGGCGGCTCTTGGCCAGTGGATCGAAGCACAGGGCCTGACGCCGGTGGGCTCGGTCGAATATGCCTTTTACGACGCGCCGATGATCCCTGGCCCAATGCGTCGCAATGAAGTGATGGTCGAGGTCGCCGCCCGATAGCGCTGTCGCTGACATTAGGGGGGGCTGCCAGCGGTAACCAAAAGCGCAAGCAGGAGACTTGAGGCGACGACCTTATCGAACCAGACTTCAGACGCTTTCCAGCTGCGAGCGGTTCAGCACGGCGCTGCCGACTGAGTAATCGCGCTCCCACTCTTCAAACTCGCTGCGGCTCAAGAGATACCGCTCGCGTGCTTCGTGAAAACTTATTGCGCGGTCATGCACAGCGCGCACGACGCCAGCTTTGCGGGCAGGCGACCAATGCGCTCGGTGGTTTTTGGGAAGACCATAACTCTTGATCGCTTGCGCGATGGAAATGTCGCGGGGATATGCCATTTTTCCAACTCCTTAAGTTCATCAACTTTGCGCCCCGTTGAGATCAGAATTGGCTCAAAGCGTTAACGGGGAGCTGCCAAGGATGGTTAATTTTGCATTGACGTACTTTCCTGTGTTTTCCTTGGGACGAACGGAGGCGAAAGTGTCGGTTCTGTTTACACCCGCCACAAAAAAGGGCGGCTTCCGCTCTGGGAAACCGCCCTTTTGTGCACGTTGATCGGCGAGGTTACTCGTCCATCAATTGCTGCATCAGATAGATATATTGCAGCGCCTGAAGCTTGGCGCGCTGTTCATTGTCGACGCCGCCAGAGTGGCCGCCGGTCATATCCTCAAAGTAGTAATAGGGGTGACCCTGTTCCTTGAGGCGAGCGGCCCCTTTGCGCGCGTGCGCCGGGTGGGTGCGGTCGTCAGCCGTTGATGCCCAAAGGAAGGGAGTGGGGTAATCCACGCCTTCTTTGATCATCTGATAGGGTGAATACCCTTCGATCCATGCGCGTTGTTCAGGGATACGCGGGTCGCCATATTCGCCGATCCACGAAGCGCCCCGGCCGATCACGTGATAACGCAGCATATCGAACAGCGGGATCTGCACGATCGCTGCACCAAACAGGTCAGGGCGCTGGGTGAAGGCGGTGCCGACCAGCAGGCCGCCCTGCGAGCCGCCCTGAATGCCAAGGTGCTCTGGCGAGGTGAAGCCTTTGGCCACCAAATCATCGCCGATGGCAATGAAATCGTCCCAGGTGCGCTGTTTATTCTCGCGAATAGCGGTCTGGTGCCAGCCGGGACCAAATTCCCCGCCACCACGCATATTGCCAAGCACATAGGCTCCGCCACGCTCAAGCCACATCTTGCCGGTAGAGCCGAGGTAACCGGGTAGGCGCGGTACCTGAAAGCCACCGTAACCTGTCATCAGCACCGCCGTTTCGCCATTCATCTCCATGCCTTCAGGCTTGACGATGAAGTAGGGAATTTTGGTCCCGTCGGCGCTGGTTGCCTCATGCTGCTCGACTTCCATGCCAGCGGCATCGAAATAGGAAGGCGAGGTTTTGAGCGGCTGCGGATCGGCAGAGCCGTCGGTGTAGTAAAGCGTTGTCGGATTGAGGAAGTCGGTGACAGTGAACATGATCTGTTCGCTCTCATTCGAGCTTGCCGCAATGCCCACGGTTGCGTTGTCGGGCAGGGTGACTTCTTCGCTTGTCCATGCGCCCCCTGTCGCATTGGCTTCAAAGTTGAACTTCAAAACCTTGCCAACGACATTGTCGAGCAGGCCCACGTAAAGCGCGCCCGCCGTAATCGCGCCGCCTTGCTTGGTCTGGCGGTCCTGCGGTGCCCAAACGAGCGTCTTTGCCGCGCCATTGGGGTCTTTCTTGAACGCCTCAAGCTCAACCGCGATCAGGCTGTCTGCGGGGAAGGTTTGCCCGTCCACTTCCCAATCGACATCGGTGGAAAACAGCATGTGGCCATCGACAATGCCATAAGGCGATGCCTTTTTTGGAATGTCGAGCGGGATCCAGTCGCTGTCGATCGAGACGAAAAACTCGCTTTCGTGGAAGCTGATACCCCGGAATGCGGTCATCGCCTGGATCTCGCCGGTCGCATCGCGCATCAGGCTCGCGCCTGCCCATACATCGTCAGCCTGACCGCGGAACACCTCTGGTGCATCGGCGATATCCGTGCCCCGGACCCAGACGCGGCTGGTGAAGGGATATTCACTGTCGGTAAGGGTGCCTTCGCCAAAGTCGCGGCCGACGAGAAGCGTGTTCTCATCAATCCATTGAATGCCGCCCTGGCTTTTTTCGGGAAGCTCAAAGCCGCCTTCGACAAAGCTTTTGGTCGAGGTATCAAACTCGCGCATGATGGTCGCGTCTTCGCCGCCATCGCTCAATGCGATCATACATTTGTTGAGCGCAGGTGGCAGGCAGGTGGAGCCTTTATAGACCCATTCCTTGCCTTCTGCCGCCGCAAGAGCGTCAACATCAAGAATGGTTTCCCAGACAGGCTCGTCGGTCTGATAGCTTTCGATTGTGGTGCGGCGAAGGAGCCCCTTGGGGTTCGCCTTGTCTTGCCAGAAATTATACAGGCCATCGGGGCGAAAGCTTACAAACGGAATGCGGTCTTCGCTGTCGTAAATCGCGAGCGCTTCGGCTTTGAGAGTTTCAAAGCGCGGGTCTGCCTCAAGCACGCCAAGGGTGCGTTCGTTTTCGGCGGTGACCCATGCCAGCGCTTCATCGCTGCGCGCTTCTTCAAGCCAGATATAGGGGTCCTGGTCAGGACCGGGCACGCCGTCGCCTGTGTGGTTATCGGCATTGGCCGAGGTTGCAGCGCCAATCGTCATGACAGCCGCCAGAGCAAGAGTGGATACAAGTTTCAAACCTTCTCTCCTTGGGGGGATTGCTAAGAAGATATGTGGCCTGTTGGCACCGGCTTGTGAAGGGGGATAACGAGGGCGAGACGCAAAAAGGGCGGCCATTTCTGACCGCCCTTTCAAATCAGATATGCGTAAAGCGCTTTACGCCTCAACATGCTCCGCGAGCACGGTGATGCCGTTCTCGCCAACTTCGGCAAAGCCGCCCTTAACGGTGATAAGCTCGGGCTCACCACCAGCGGTTTTGAACACCTGAACAGCGCCGTCACGGATCGTGCTCATGAATGGCGCGTGGCCTTCGAGAACGCCGAATTCGCCCTCTGAGCCGGGAACCACAACCATGTGGACTTCCTCAGAGCGGACCTGCTTGGCAGGGGTTACGAGTTCAAAATGGAGTGCCATTTTCTGTTATCCGTCAACGCTGGCGTCAAAAGCCGACGCAGCTTTTTCAAATTTGTCACGGCATCCGGGATTGCAAAACCCTACAACTTTGCCGCGGTACATCGTCAGGCTATCAGCCGAAACCGGATCGCCCGACCAAGGACAGGTCTTATTGACGCAGTCCTTGATGTCGAGCGTGCCAGTCACAAGCCTTAGTCTTCCTCAGCGAGCTTGGCGGCTTTCTCAACCACCATGTCGATGCCGCCAACCATGTAGAAGGCCTGTTCTGGCAAGTGATCGTATTCACCGTCCACAACCGCCTTGAACGACTTCACCGTGTCTTCGACCTGTACGAACAGGCCTTTGATGCCGGTGAAGACCTCTGCCACGTGGAATGGCTGCGAAAGGAACTTCTGGATCTTGCGCGCACGCGCAACGGTAAGCTTATCTTCTTCCGAAAGCTCGTCCATGCCCAGAATTGCGATGATGTCTTGCAGCGACTTGTACTTCTGCAGCGTCTCTTGAACGCGGCGAGCGGTGTCATAGTGCTCTTGGCCAACAACCGATGGTTCAAGAACGCGGCTGGTCGAATCGAGCGGGTCAACAGCTGGGTAAATGCCAAGCTCTGAAATCGCGCGGTTCAGCGTGGTGGTCGCGTCCAAGTGAGCAAACGATGTTGCAGGCGCAGGGTCGGTCAAGTCATCGGCTGGCACGTAGATGGCCTGAACCGAAGTAATCGAACCCTTGTTGGTCGAGGTAATGCGCTCTTGCAGGTTACCCATGTCGGTCGACAGAGTTGGCTGATAGCCCACAGCCGAAGGAATACGGCCAAGAAGCGCGGACACTTCTGAACCTGCTTGCGTAAAGCGGAAGATGTTGTCGACGAAGAACAGAACGTCCTGACCTTCCACGTCGCGGAAATATTCCGCCATGGTGAGGCCCGAGAGAGCCACACGAGCACGCGCGCCGGGAGGCTCGTTCATCTGACCGAACACGAGAGCCACTTTGGAGCCTTCGCTGATCGCTTCGCCAGCTTCGTTCTTGGCGATAACGCCAGCGTCGAGGAATTCGTGGTAGAGATCGTTACCTTCACGGGTACGCTCACCAACGCCGGCAAACACAGACACACCGCCGTGGCCTTTTGCGATGTTGTTGATGAGTTCCTGAATAAGAACGGTCTTGCCAACGCCGGCACCGCCGAACAGGCCAATCTTACCGCCTTTTGCGTAAGGAGCGAGAAGGTCGATCACTTTAATGCCGGTCACGAGGATCGCTGCTTCGGTGGACTGGTCCACGAAGGCAGGTGCTTCTGCGTGGATCGGCATGGCTTTATCAGCGCCAACCGGGCCAAGCTCGTCAATTGGCTCACCAACGACGTTCATAATGCGGCCGAGTGTTTTCGGACCAACAGGCACAGAAATCTGCGCGCCGGTGTTGATCACTTCAGCGCCGCGAACGAGGCCTTCGGTGGCGTCCATTGCGATGGTGCGAACGGTGTTCTCACCAAGGTGCTGTGCCACTTCAAGAACGAGGGTCTTGCCGTCGTTCTTGGTTTCAAGCGCGGTGAGAATTGCGGGCAGTTCGCCGGGGAACTGCACGTCAACAACAGCGCCAATGATCTGACTGATCGTGCCGTTGGTTGTTTGGTTAAGTGCTGCGGTGGCCATTTTGGTTTCCTACTTATTTCAAAGCGTCAGGATCAATCCCGACATTTTCAATTGTTCCGGTCTTCACATACGCATTTCTTAAAATCGAAAACTCGCGCAGTCCTTTTTTCTGTGAAGTCATCGCGTTACTCAGTGTCATCTCGGCTACATCTTTGTTCATTCCGAAAAAGTCAGCGTGGCAACACACCACGATTCCCTGTTCCGTCATGTAGGCGTAAGCTCTCGGTTCTCTCGAATTGTATCCGTTGATAAGTGAGAGATCACATGAGCCATCGTTAACAAAGCTTGTCCAGAAAAAGGCCCTGTCGCAATCAGGGGAGACCCCTGCCATCCCTTTGAGGTCGATCCTGACCTGGAACAGTCCATTCAACGTGCAGATCACCTGTACTGGTGTACGTTCTTCGCTAACTACCTCTTGAATCTTGACGCCGTCGATATTCTCCAAACTTGCTATTAAATCAGTACGTGAAAAATTCTTTTTTCCGAACACTTTACAGAGCCTCAGCACCTGCAATAATTTCAATAAGTTCAGTCGTAATCGCGGCCTGACGGCTGCGGTTGTACTGGATGGTCAGCTTGTTGATGAGGTCGCCTGCGTTGCGGGTCGCATTGTCCATTGCGGTCATCGAAGCGCCTTGCTCGGATGCCTCACGCTCAAGCAGCGCGCCGAAAACTTGCGTTTTCACATAGCGCGGCAGGAGAGCTTCGAGGATTTCCTCTTCGCCCGGCTCATACTCAACCACAGCGCCGCCTTCATCCGAAACCTGCGGTGAGGGGACCGGGATCAGCTGATTGACCGTCGGGTTTTGCACCAGAGCCGACTGGAACGTCGGATAGATCAGGTGCGCGACGTCAAACTTGCCTTCATCGAACATCGTGATGAGTTCAGCGGCAATGCTGTCGGCTTCTTCAAAGCCCGGCGTTTTCACCGTGCTGGTGTCGAAGCCGCTCGTGATCGCGCTTGCATATTCACGCTTCAACGGGGCGCGGCCTTTTTTACCAACGAGGTAAAACTCGACCTGTTTGCCTTGGGCCAGAAGCTCCTGCGCCTTGGCTTTGGCAGCCTTGACGATGTTCGAGTTCAAACCACCGCACAGGCCTTTATCGGTGTTGACCACAACCAGAAGGTTGCGCTGGTCGCTACCGGTGCCCGCGAGAAGCTTTGGCGCGCTGTCGCCGGACACTTTGCCAGCGAGCGAGGCCATCACGGCGCTCAATCGCTCGGCATAGGGCCGTCCAGCTTCGGCAGCAGCCTGCGCACGGCGAAGCTTCGCCGCTGCGACCATCTGCTTGGCCTTGGTGATCTTCTGGGTCGATTTAACCGACCCGATCCGATCTTTTAGTTCCTTAAGTGAGGGCATTATCTAAGCCTCTTTCACAATCTTAGGAAAAATCCACCAAGCGCCAAATGCGGTCAGCGGTGCGAACAAAATTGGATAGAAAGGCAATTCAACTACAAAGCTGAACATGAGAGTGACTAACCCGACAACTAGGGACGTCAACACTCGAGCGCCTGACCAGTCAATCCTCATGCAAACTGCTTCGCAAAAGCCTCGAGCGCCTTCACCGTCGCGTCTTTGGCGTCGTCGAACTTGCCGCTGTCGCGGATCGTTTTCAGAACGTCAGCGTGTTCGCTGCGGAAGAAGGCCAGCATTTGCTCTTCATATTGGCCCACGCGATCCACTGGAACAGCGTCGATGAAGCCGTTGGTACCAGCGAAGATCGAAATCGTTTGCTCTTCAAACGGCATTGGCGAGAATTGCTTCTGCTTCAGCAGCTCGGTCAAACGCGCACCACGGTTAAGCAGCCTTTGCGTCGAGGCATCAAGGTCTGAACCAAACTGCGCAAACGCCGCCATCTCGCGATATTGCGCAAGGTCGAGCTTCATCGAGCCCGAAACCTTCTTCATCGCTTTGGTTTGAGCAGCGCCGCCCACACGCGACACCGACAGACCCACGTTAATCGCAGGACGGATGCCTTGGTAGAAGAGGTCGGTTTCAAGGAAGATCTGACCATCGGTGATCGAAATCACGTTGGTTGGAATATAGGCAGACACGTCGCCTGCTTGCGTTTCAATGATCGGCAGAGCGGTCAGCGAGCCGCCGCCTTCCGACTTGTTCATCTTCGCGGCACGCTCAAGCAGGCGGCTGTGGAGATAGAACACGTCGCCAGGGTACGCTTCACGGCCCGGAGGACGACGAAGCAGGAGCGACATCTGACGGTAGGCAACAGCTTGCTTGGAAAGGTCGTCGTACACGATCACAGCGTGCATACCGTTGTCGCGGAAAAACTCACCCATCGCACAGCCGGTGTACGGTGCAAGGTATTGGAGCGGAGCAGGTTCGGAAGCGGTCGCGGCCACAACGATGGAATATTCCATCGCGCCGTTCTCTTCGAGTTGCTTCACAATTTGCGCAACGGTCGAACGCTTTTGACCAATGGCCACATAAACACAGTAGAGCTTCTTGCTCTCGTCATCGCCTGCGTTCACGCCCTTCTGGTTGATGAAGGTGTCGATTGCGACAGCGGTTTTACCGGTTTGGCGGTCACCAATGATAAGCTCGCGCTGACCACGGCCCACTGGGACGAGAGCGTCAACGGCTTTAAGGCCGGTTTGAACTGGCTCAGAAACTGATTCGCGCGGGATAATGCCCGGCGCTTTGACTTCGACACGCTGGCGCGTTACGTCCGTGATCGGGCCTTTGCCGTCAATCGGGTTACCAAGAGCGTCAACCACGCGGCCCAGAAGACCTTTGCCGACGGGAACGTCCACGATGGTCTCGGTCCGCTTGACCATGTCGCCTTCTTTAATCTCGGCATCCGAGCCAAAGATCACGACGCCGACATTGTCGCTTTCAAGGTTCAGAGCCATGCCCTGAACGCCGTTGGCGAATTCAACCATTTCACCTGCCTGAACCTTGTCGAGGCCGTGAATACGGGCGATGCCGTCACCAACGCTAAGCACGGTGCCAACTTCGCTGACTTCTGCTTCGGTGCCGAAATTGGCGATCTGGTCCTTGATGACCTTTGAAATTTCTGCGGCGCGGATTTCCATGTGCGTAGTCCTTTAAGCCTTCATAGCTTGGGATAGAGAGTTCAAACGGGTGCGGATCGATGCGTCGATCCGCTCTGATCCGATGGTGACGACAAGACCGCCGAGAAGATCGGCATCTGTATCGGCGGTAAGCATAACGGTGCGGCCCACACGGGCGGTGAGCTTGTCTTTCAGCGTCTTGACCTGATCCTTGGTAAGAGGATGCGCGGATGTGACGTTGGCCGAAACCTCGCCGCGTTGATTGGCGGCAATCGCCCGGAACGCAGCAATAATCTGTGGCAGTTTTGCAAGACGGCGGTTGTTGGCCAGCACGCCGAGAAAATTTGCAGTGAGGTCTGAAAGCTTCAAGTGCTTTGCGATGGCAGCGACGGCCGCCCCTTGTTCACCGCGCGAAAGCTGCGGGTTTGTGGTCGCCGCCGAAAAATCTTCCGATTCGCTCAGCGCTGCGCCAAGCGTTTCGAGGTCTTGTTCGACAGCCGTCACTGTCCCGTTCTCGCTCGCGAGATCGAAGAGAGCCGAGGCGTAACGCCCTTGAAGGCTAGACTGAATACCGGCGGAAGTTTCCACGCGTCGTTTGTCCTCTTTGAGGCATGAGAAAAAGTGTGTCGGCAAGATGAGTGATCGCGAGCATCGCAATCCCTTCTGCCGAAGTTGGCGCGCGCCTAGCAAAGCCCCCCAATCTATGCAAGCGGCCTTGGTGGGATTCTCTGGACAGGCGCACCTCTTTGAGTCAGGTTGCGCGGCAGATAACGGTGAAAACACCTTATGGGAGAGAGGAAATGAAACTCACGCCAATGGCGCCGCAATGCGGTGTCGAGGTTTCTGGCGTCGCGCTTGCCAATTGCAGCGATGCAGAGATGGATGCGATCAAACAGGCCATTTATGAACACGGTGTCGCGGTTTTTCGCGATCAGGAATTTTCGCCTGAAGATCACATCAAGTTTGGCCGTCGGTGGGGCGGGATCGATGTGAACAACTACTTCCCGCTGCAGGAAGAGTTCAACGAAATCGCCATCGTGAAAAAAGAGCCCGATCAGCAGACCAATATCGGCGGCGCGTGGCACACCGATCACTCCTATGACCAGATCCCGGCGATGGGCTCGGTTCTGGTGGCGCGTCACCTTCCTCCATCAGGCGGCGATACAATGTGGGCGCATATGGGGGCGGCCTACGATTCGCTGTCGGATGATCTGAAAGAGCAGATCGAGGGGCTTGAGGCCTATCACACCGCTGACCATGTTTATGAAGAGGGCGGGCTGTATGCCCAGACCGATATGGGCAAGAACCTGCGCGGGCAAGACCTTAAAACGGGCGCTATTCACCCTGTGGTGATCCGTCACCCGCACACCGGGCGCAAGATGCTGTATGTAAATAGCGGCTTCACGATCCATTTCGTGGGTCAGACCCGTGAGGAAAGCCTGCCGCTTCTCACAAAGCTTCTGGATGCAGCGCTAACCGAGACGAACCAGTGCCGTCTGCAGTGGAAGCCGGGCACAATCGCGATCTGGGACAACCGCACAACGTGGCACAATGCGATGAACGACTATCAGGGTCACTACCGCGAGATGCACCGGATTACGCTTAGTGGTGAGGCGCTGGCGGCGTAGTTCTCTCTCACGCTAGGATGGCTGACGCCATCCGCTCCGAGGGGGCGCGGCATAAGCCGCGACGGCCCGTCGGCCTTGCGGACCGCCTCGGCGGTCCGTTTTCGTTTGAGCCCCGCTATTCTTCGGTCCCAAACTCTTCATCAAATGCCGCACCCAGCGCGCCGCCGATGCCGCCTGCTTTCTTGCTTTCGCACGAATAGACCAGCCGTTCATTGGGGCGGTCCGGCAGCATTGCGATCAAGGCGGCTTGCTGTTCACCCAGAACGCGCGCTGCATCGGTTACGCCGCAGGCAGGCGGATTGTATTTGCCTCTTGCCTCACGCGCGGCTTCCATATCCTTCTGGCTCAAAAGATAGCGGTCCGTGCGATAGGTGCGCGTTTCCGGATCATAGCGGCTGACCGAAACGGCCGCCTCGCTCGATGGGACAAGCACACGGGTCCATTCGCCGTTCACCATGCCATATTGCGTGCGTTCGTTGACGCATCCATTGGCAGCCCAGTCGAATTCCACGTCGTTGGTGCGCGATCCGGTGATGCGGCTGCGTTCTGGCACCAGAGTGCAGATCAAGGTGCCATCGCCAGAAGTGTTTTCTTGAGAACCACCAGCGTCAGTGTCAGGGCTCTCAACCTCGCCCATCAGGACGGCGACGCGTTCTTCGATGTCGCTGTAACTTGGCCGCGTAATCCACACGAGGCTTGCGCCGATTAAAGCGGCGCCTGCAACGCCTGCTGCAATGATGGCGCGGGTTTGGTTTTCTGGCTTTTCACCCATTCCAGCTCGCAATTGCCCGGCGGTGTAGCCAGCACCGATACCCAGCAACAGAAGGATCATCGCCGCAGCCATCGCATTGTCGCGGGCATCCAGAATTTCGATTTGCGCCTGCAATTGGGCGGCATCACGCTTTTCGCGCAGTTCTGCCGCGCGCGCTTCTATTCGCGCTTGGGCCTCGGCACGCTGTTGGTCGAACCGGGCGCGTTCTGCTGCGTTCAATTCATCGATAGAGGTGCAGGGCAGGGCATTAACCGAAGGCTCCACCCCGTTTTCGCGAAGGAACGGCAGGAGCTCGCGCAAGGATACGGCGAAGTAAAACTCTGCATCCGAACCATTTGAATCCGCGCCAAAGCTGTTGACGCCAAGCACTCGGCCACATCCATCCAGCAGCGGCCCGCCCGAATTCCCCCGTGCAATGGGAGCGGTGTGAAGGATCGTGTCAAACTGGCGGCTGGGTCGTTCCCCTGACAGGAACCCACGCGATTTCACCGGAGGCTGCGCGCGGAAGATATCGCGGATTTCGAGGCCTTGCGCGAGGTCCACATTCATCGGGTAACCCACAGCTGAAACCTCGCCCATGCTCATGCTGTCATCCACGCCGCCCGCAAGCGTCAGCGGCGGCAAGCGCAAAGAGCCGTCGGTAATGCGCAACAAGGCCAGATCATTACGCGGGGACACCGCAACTGTAATCGCAAAGGTCCCGCCCCCATCTGTTCCTGGCCCTTCGCTTGGCACAATTCCAATCTTTAGCGTGTCATCGACCAATGCCTCACGGATAACGTGAGCATTGGTGACGATCATCGTCGGGCTTACCGCAAAGCCGCTGCCGTGGGTTATGGGCGCTGCATCGCCGCCGCTGTCGTCGATCAGAACTACGCGAACCACACCGCGCGCAGCCGCGTCAACATCGCCAGGATCAGCGCTCGCAGGAAAATGGATCAGCCCAAGCGCTGCAAGCGCGACGAGAATGCGGGAGAAAACTGTCATCGCGTGTCCCTTTACAAGGCACCTTACATTGACCGCAAGCTTCGGGATGCGTTTATGGGACCTCTTTGCAAAATGAGCGGCATGACCAATACAAACTCTTTAACCGATGATGAGCGCTGGCAAATCGCGCTTGCCAAGGATCGCCGCTATGATGGCGCGTTTGTGACAGGCGTGCATTCGACTGGCATTTATTGTCGCCCCTCTTGCCCGGCGCGTGCGCCGCTGCGCAAGAATGTGAAGTTCTATGCGAACGCTGTGGATGCAGAGGCCGCAGGGCTTCGGGCGTGCAAACGGTGTTCGCCCAATACGCAAAGCGCCGAGGAGGCCTGTGTTCTGGCAGCCATTGCCGCGATCAGAAGCTCAGTAGCTGGGGGTAGGGGCGCGATGACGCTTGACCAATTGGCTGATCTCACCGGCTATTCCCCGACCCATTTCCAACGCCTGTTCAAACGCACCGTTGGCCTGTCCCCATCAGCGTTCGCCCGCGCCCTTCGCGAAGACAGGGTGCGCGGCGCATTGGAAAGCGGGGCCAGCGTTACTGAGGCGCTTTACGAAGCAGGATACGGCGCGCCATCGCGCTTTTACGCCGACACAAAAGGACGATTGGGAATGCAAGCCAGCGACTGGGCCAATGGAGGCGAGGGACGCCGGGTGCATTGGAGCGTGATCGACACATCGCTTGGAGCCATGTTGGTGGCGGCGACCGAGAAGGGCGTGTGCTGCCTTGCCTTTAATGAGGGTGAAGCAGACTTGCGCGCGCGTTTTCCCAAGGCAGAGATCATTGAAGCAGGCGACGAATTCAAAGCCTTGTTCGCTTCCGTCGTTGCGGCGGTCGAAGAGCCTGGATCGGACAATTCGCACATCCCATTGGACGTCAAAGGCACCGCCTTTCAACAACGCTGCTGGGAAGCCTTGCGCAAAATCCCTGCGGGCGAGACGCGCAGTTACGGCGAACAGGCAGCGATGCTCGGCAATCCAAAGGCCAGCCGCGCGGTGGGAAGCGCCAATGGCGCGAACAACATCGCTGTCCTGATCCCGTGCCACCGCGTCGTTCCGGCCAGTGGCGGTGTTGGCGGCTATGCCTATGGACCGCAAATCAAGGCGGAGCTGCTCAAACGCGAGGGGCGTCATTGAATGGCCGCTCTTTGCTGAAGGAGGGGTGCTGCCTAATGACTGGAACTGGGGGTGGGAGCGGACGAATGACATTCCCAGATCAGCGTTGAATTTTTGAAAAGACAGTGGTCAAAAATAGCACCCAACGAACTTCTTAGCTTCATCCGGTTCAAGCTAAACTAGCGCAATTTGGCTTGGATCCATACCAGATGCGAACCCATTTTAGTCAATTTTAAGTGCTCTGAGTTAGGTTTGATGACGGAATTATAACTCACGATTGAGCCTATGATGCGCAAAAAGATACTTATCAACCTCGCAGTTCTAATCGCGATTTTGGCCATTTTTCTACCTAATAGCTATTTAGTTGCAGGTAGCATGGGGTGGGCAGAACCCCGCAAGCCAGGCGATCCATTAGACGGCTATTGGTACATGAGCGGCAATGACGCTCCTGGATGCTTTGAAGACCTCGTTGTTTACAAGATCGAGCACGGGACGTTCTCTCAAATTTTCCGAGGAAACACTCTCGAAGCCCCTGTCCGCTCCTCGACAGGCCAAGAGCTTATAATTGAATTCCGAACGGTACCGGGCGTTACCTCGAGATTTTACGTCGAAGATCGCGGTCAGGTCCTTTGGGCTTACCGGTATGAAGAACAAAGCAACGGTGAAAGCTTCACTGAAGACTCAGGAATGCCCCTATTCACCACCTGCGACAAACCTAGCACTTTGGGAGTCCTCGCATCCTTAGTTTCAAAGGTGTTTGACCCCGCCGCCCCCACAAAAAAAGTCACGATCAGCCGATCTCATTGGAAAAGCCGGAGCGCCTAGATGCAAGTGAGTAGACCCGTCTTCTTGAGCTTATTGGTCGTAGCGATGACTGCGATAGGGGCCGCTGGTTTTAATGGCAGCTATTTCACTTCAGATTTTTATGGAAGCACGAGCTCGGCATCCGCTAAGATCGGGCTCGATGGATATTGGTATCACCGGGACAATAGCGGCTGCTTCGAAGGTGGGCCAGTTTATACCTTTGAGAACAATGACCCGCGTATCATCATGTCAGGTGAAGTCACCAAGGCCGATGTTGAGTTCGCAGTATCGGGGTCTGAGCGCTATTTCTTCCTAATGGGAGAAAATGACAAGGAATACCGCTACATTTATAAGAACACCGGCACTACTCTGGAGGTCATCCGGATAGACGTGATCGATGGTCTAGAGACAATTTCCATTGAAGATCAGTTCCCTGCCTATGTTCGGTGCGAACACCCAACCACCGCAGGGCTCATCCAATCGCTCTTCTTTAAAGTCTTTGAACCATCATGACAGGCGATCAAGCCCGCTGGCTTTGGTTTATTCCGAAAGGGGGTCGTTAGCGGAAGGGCTGCTTTCTATCCTCCCGCTTGCACTCAGTTGGTTCAAGCGTTCTTGATCGTTAGACCGCCGTCAACCGGGATTGCCACGCCGGTGAGGTAACTCGCCGCTGGCAGCACCAGCGATAATGTCATATTTGCGACCTCTTCCGGGATGCCATAACGACGCAAAGGCACGCGGCGCTTGGCGTAGATTTCCTTATGCTCGTCGGGAATGCCTTGCGTAATTCCGGTGAGGATGGGGCCGGGACAAATGCAATTGACCGTAATCCCGTCGCGTCCAAGATCCACCGCAAGCCCTCTTGTAAGCCCGATCACCCCGTGCTTGGCCGCCACATAAGGCGAGTTTCCTGGCGTTGCGCCAAGCCCTTCGGTCGAGGCGATATTGACGATGCGCGGGCAATCGCTTTTACGAAGATGCGGCATGGCGGCGCGGATCATCTTTTGATGCCCGGTCAGCATAGCGGCTATGCTTGCATCCCAGATACCGGGGTAGCTCTCATCCTCGATAGGGGCGTGGCGCGCAAAGCCTGCATTGTTGATGACAATATCGATCCCGCCAAACTCGCCAGCTACCGCTTCAACACCAGAATTGATCGCCGCCTCATCGCTCACATCAATGGCGAGGGGAAACGCTCGGCCAGAATAGCCCGCGTCGTTTATCTCATTCGCCACGGCGTCGCATTTGGCCTGGTCAAGGTCAGTGACCGCAACGTGCGCCCCTTCAGAAGCAAACAGATGCGCCGTCGCCCGGCCCATGCCGCTCGCAGCGCCCGTAATGATGGCTTTATGCCCTGCGATGGAGCGGCTTAGCAGTTTGTAGGGTTGCATTTGTGCGCGCTCTTTAATCCAGCTTAGGCGGAAAGCCGGGTTCTGCCTTCGCCATCGCCGCCTGATACGCAGGACGTGCGCCGATCCGCTGCAAATAGGCTTGCAAATTGGGCATGCCCTCAATGCTCATATCGCTGAACGCGCGCGCAGTGGTTAGGGAGAAGCCAAGCATAATGTCTGCCGACGTAAAATTCGCGCCGCCAAAGTACTTCGCTTCGCCCAAGGCCTTCTCGATATGCGCCCATGCGTTGGTGATGCGTTTGGCAAGGGGCGGGGGCATTTGAGCGCCAACAGCGTTCACCGCAATGCTCATCATGCCATTGGTCATCAGCGTCGCATTGGCGAAGTGATACCAGTAAAGGTGCCGCGCGAAATCGGGGTTGTCTGCGCCGGGTACAAGATCAGTGCCGGGCGCATATTTGCCCACGATATAGTCCATAATCGCGCCGCTTTCGCCCAAAACAAGGTCGCCATCTGTGATAACCGGCGCAATCTCCATCGGGTGGAGCGCTTTCAATTCCGGCGGGGCAAGGCGCGTTTCGGAATCGCGGTTGTACAGTTTCAAATCATACTCGACGCCCAGCTCCTCGCACAGCCAGACAATGCGTTCGGATTGCGAAATGCGAAGGTGATGGATGGTGAGCATGGGTGAATTTCCTTTTGACGATTTGGCTGTCTGCTTGCGCGATGGGGCTATTGATGTCGAGACTAATTGTCGCCCTTTTTGTTTGTGCGCATTGATTTGCGAATTATTCGCATTAAGTGTGGCGCATGGCTCAAGCTTTCTATGATCTAACTGTCGCCGCCTCACAGCGCGTTTCGCCCTCGATGCATCAAATCACTCTCGCTGGTGAAGCCTTGCGCGATTTTCCCAAAGGGCAGGACGGCGGCTATTTCAAGCTGATCCTTGAACCCGGCAGTGAGGGCAGAAAAGCGCTTATGCGCACCTACACCATCCGGCGTCAGCGCGAGACAGAGATCGACGTGCTGTTTGCCCTTCACGGGGGCCACGCGGCGGGACCTGCGACAAGCTGGGCATTGGGGGCCAAGGTCGGCGATCCGATGACCATTCGCGGTCCTGGTTCGGCCAAGCCATCGCCAGAGGCTTGCGACTTTCACCTTATCGCAGGGGATATGTCGGCTCTGCCCGCGATCAGCGCCAATCTGGAGGCCATGCCGCGCGATGCGGTGGGTGTGGCTGTGCTCGAAGTGCAGCATGAGGAAGATGCGGTGGCAATTGATGCGCCCGATGGTGTGGAGCTGCGCTGGGTGGTGAACCCGGAGCCTGGCCTTCATCCAACGCTGCTTGTCGATGCCTTGCGCCAGATTGATCTGCCGGATGTCGAGATTGCGGGCTGGGCGGCGTGCGAGTTTGAGGGGATGAAGCTTATCCGCGATTACTTGCGCAATGAACTCGCTCTCGAGAAATGCAATATTTACACCTCGAGCTATTGGAAACTTGGCCTTACCGAAACGCAGCACAAGGTTGTGAAGCGCGAGGATGCCGAGCGCCAAGACGTGCCGATCCAATAGGCGGGCTTTTCAAGCGGGGCGCGGCGCGTTAGCGTTGAGGCCATGGACAACATCACCCTTTGCCGCCGGTTTTTCACCGCTCTTGAAACAAACGATTTGGCCACGGCCAAGGATCTTTGCGCCGAGACATTTGCGGGCAGCCAGAACGGCGGGCCTGCGATGAACCTCGACACCTTGATGCAATTTACCGGCGCGGTTCACACGGTGGTGCCCGATTTCCGCTACGAGAATACAGTGTGCACCGCCACTGACAGCGGATTTGTCGAAGAGCACGATGTGTGCGGGACGCTGCCGGATGGGAGCACGTTCAAATTGGTGCTGTGCGTTGTGGCAGACGTCACGGATGGCAAGATCACGGCTTTGCGCGAATATGTCGATACCGGCGCTGCGGCTGGTCTGTTGAAGGCGCTGCGCCCCGGTTGATGGCGCCTGACCCTAGTCCGCGCTTTCGTCATTTCTGGCCCAGCCGGATTTGGCAGGCTCAAGACTATCCAGAAACGCCTCGGCACTGTCGAGATAGTCCTGTTTCTTGTCGTCGCCCATCCGGTCCCAGTTTGAATAAATCCGTCCGATCCGGTGATTGCTGGAAAGGCGGTCACGGTGGCGGTCCATGAAATGCCAATAGAGCGGGTTGAACGGGCACGCGCCTTCGCCGGTTTTCTTGCTCACGCTGTATGAGCACCCTTTGCAATAATCGGACATCTTGTTGATGTAATTGCCCGACGCCGCATAGGGTTTGGTCGCAAGGTTCCCGCCATCGGCGTAAAGGATCATGCCAGAGACATTGGGAAGCTCCACCCATTCATAGGCATCGGCATAAACGGCCAGATACCAGTCCTGCACATCCTTGGGATTGATGCCCGCAAGCAGGCAGAAATTACCGAGCACCATCAGCCGCTGAATATGGTGGGCGTGCGCGTTACTGTGGGTTGAACGGATGCAATCGGAAAGGCACCGCATATCGGTTTCGCCGGTCCAGAAAAACTCGGGCAATGGCCGGTTGGCATCCATTTCATTATCATCGGCAAGCCCCGGCATATGCAGCCAGTAAAACCCACGGATATATTCGCGCCAGCCGATGATCTGGCGGATGAAACCTTCAGCCGAATTGATCGGTGCGCGGCCCTCTTCATAAGCCTTCTCGGCGCGTTCACACAGTTTGAGCGGGTCGAGCAGACCGCAATTGATGCTGGTCGAAAGCATCGAGTGATAAAGGTCGTCGGACCCGTGAACCATGGCGTCCTGATAGGGGCCAAATTTCTCGATCCGTTCAGCGAAAAAGGCATCGGCGGCCTTTTCTGCTTCATCAGCGGTGACGGGCCATTCAAAACTGTCCAGATTGCCGAAATGGCTGCCAAAGCGGTCCTCGACCAATTCCATCACTTCGCGGGTGATGTCGTCGGGCTCAAACTTTGGAACGGGCGGCGGGTCCATCTGTTTATCGGGCGCCTCGCGATTGTCCTTGTCGTAATTCCAATCGCCGCCCTCGGGCTTGCCGTCATCGCGCATCAATATGCCGGTTTTCTTGCGCATCTCGCGGTAGAAATGCTCCATCGTCAGGTGCTTTCGCCCCTCGGCCCAATCGCGAAACTCCTGATGGGTGCAGAGGAAGCGGCTGTCAGGCAGGATTTCGACATCGCAGGCGAATTTGTCGGGCCATTCTTCGAGCTGCTGCTGAACGCGCCATTCGCTGGCTTCGACTATGCGGATTGCTTGCGGGTCATGACGCTCAATCGCGCGGGCGACTTCGCCTGTGAAGCTGCCTGCATTGTCTGCATCATCAAGTTTGACGTAATCCACCTGCCAGCCGGCATCGCGCAATTCAGCGGCAAAATGGCGCATCGCGGAGAAGATCAGCGTGATTTTCTGCTTGTGGTGACGCACGTAAGTTGCCTCGTCCCAGACCTCCATCATCAAGACGACGCTATCGTCCTTTGATGCGCCCATAAGCGAGGGCAAAGTGCGGGTGAGCTGATCACCAAGAACGGGAATAAGGGTGCGGCATGAAGTCATGTGCACGCTAACGCACCAATGGTGAATTGGTGCCAAGCAAATGTGCCGGGTTAGCGCGCTCCGGGCGCTTTGTTCAGGTCGCGCGCAACGGTTACGCCTTGGGGCGCAGGTTCATTGCCGAAATCCACGCTGGTAAAGCCGGGAGGGGGCGTAAATTCGAAATTTCTTGTGCGAAGGCCAACGAGTTTTGAACCCGAACAGCTGCGGCTTTGGCGAAGGTGACCGTCTGCGCGAAAGGCTTCCATGGCTTCTTCTCGCGTTTCGCGAAAATACATTTCTGGCGGTTCATGGCCAGCCGACGTCGTCAGCCAACGAAACGGGAGAGGGGCACGCTGTGCGACATACATCATCCACCACCCGGCAAGCTCATCGGCATGTGCGGGCCGGATTTCTGACGGGCCGGTGATCTTGATCGGTTCAACGCTCGACACCTTATAGCGATAGGTATCGCAGCCCGCAGGGCCCACCGCCTGATGGACGGATATCATCACATACCAGGTCTTTGGCCTATCGCTTTCCTGCTCTTCCCATGTCCATTCACCGCCCTCCTGGGTTGGGGAAGTTTGCGCAGCGACAGGCGCGCTGATCGCGGCCAAGGCTAGAGCGATTGGAAAGGCGGCAAGCTTAAACATCTATCCTCTCAAGACGGTCCTTTGTGAGCATTGAGGAATGCCTATGCCAAAAGAGGGTGAGGATAGGTTTAATGGATTGTCGAAATTCTTTGACGCTTTTCTGCGTGCTCACACGAAGCTGTAGGGGTCCACATCGACGCCCACGCGCACACCGGGGGGAAAGTCCTGCGCGCTTAGCCAATCGCGAAGGGTGCCTTGCAAATTGGCCGTGCGGCGCGCGTTGATGAGGAAGCGGTAGCGATAGC
Source organism: Erythrobacter longus (assembly GCF_000715015.1). GTDB lineage: Bacteria > Pseudomonadota > Alphaproteobacteria > Sphingomonadales > Sphingomonadaceae > Erythrobacter > Erythrobacter longus. The sequence continues at coordinate 889,210 of NZ_JMIW01000001.1, read as the reverse complement.
GGTTGCGCAGCAGCGCCATGGGCGCAGGGGCTGGCCCTAATATCATTACATCGTCCAATTGCGGTCGCGCATGGCCCAGCCGCGTGGCGACATCGCGCACCTCGCGTTCATCCTCGCTCGACAGGATGATCGCAGCCCATCTGCCAAAGGGCGGGGCACCCGCCTCGCGCCGCGCTTCTGTTTCGGCCTCGTAGAACCCGTCACGGTCACCATCGGCAAGGGCAGCGATAACGGTGGCTTCTGGATGGCGGGTCTGGATCAAGACTTCGCCCGGTTTTGCCCCGCGCCCCGCGCGCCCTGCGACCTGCGCTACCTGTTGATATGTGCGTTCGGCCGCACGCAAATCCCCGCCTTCAAGGCCAAGGTCTGCGTCAACCACTCCCACCAAAGTAAGCTCGGGAAAGTGGAAGCCCTTGGTCACAAGCTGCGTGCCCACGATCACGTCAATCGCGCGCGCTTCGGCCTTGGCGATAAACTGGGCTGCTCGTTCGGGCGATCCCAGTGTGTCGGATGTGGCAACTTCGACGCGGGCATCGGGGAAGAGTTCTGCGACCTCATCCGCGATGCGTTCAACGCCGGGACCACAAGCGACAAGGCAATCGGCTTCTCCGCATTCAGGGCAGCTTTCGGGCACTGGTCCCTCCAGCCCGCAATGGTGGCAGGAGAGGCGGCGGGACAAGCGGTGTTCGACCAGCCACGCGCTGCAATTGGGGCATTGAAACCGGTGCCCGCAATTCCGGCATAGCGTCAGCGGGGCATATCCCCGCCGGTTCAGAAACAGCAGCGATTGCTCGCCCGCCCCCAGCCGCGCTTCCAACCCTTCGACCAAAGGCTGCGCGAGCCAGCGGCCTGCACCCGGTTTATGAAGGGTCAGGTCTATCAGCTTGATTTGCGGCAATTGTGCCCCGCCAAACCGGCTGGGAAGCACCAGCTTGGTATAAGTCCCGCTGTTCGCCATGTGGAGGCTTTCCAATGCAGGGGTGGCGCTGGCGAGGACCACCGGGATTTCCTCAAACCGCGCCCGCATGACGGACACATCGCGCGCATTATACCGCACGCCGTCATCCTGCTTGAAACTGATCTCGTGCGCTTCATCAACGACGATCAGGCCAAGATTTGCATAGGGCAGGAACAATGCCGAACGCGCGCCGACGATCACCTGTGCGCTGCCCTCGCTGATCGCCCGCCATGCCCGCCTGCGCTCGGTTGATTTGAGGGAGGAGTGCCATTGGACAGGCGCTGCGCCAAAGCGTTGCTCAAACCGGGTGAGGAAGTTTTCCGTCAGCGCGATTTCAGGAAGCAGGACAAGCACTTGGCGGCCCATCCTCAGAGCCTGCGCCACGGGTTCGAAATAGGTTTCCGTCTTGCCTGAACCTGTCACCCCGTCGAGAAGGAATGGCTCAAACGCCCGTTTTTCAACGGCCTTCACCAGGGTCCCGGCAACGCGCATTTGATCGTCCGACAAGGTGGGCTGATGAAAATCCGGGTCCGCCGGGGAGTAGGGCCGGTCAATCGCGACGGTGACAGGTTCAATCACCCCCTGGTTTACAAGCCCGCGCAGGACCCCGGTGGAAACCCCTGAAATATCGGCCAATTCGCGCAAAATGCCTTGCTCGCCTTGAAGCAGGTCAATGGCCGCCTCGCGCTGCGGTGTCATGCGTTCGGGCAGGGCCCCTTCGACCAGCCGGTATTCGGTTGTTGTGGATGGCCCACCCAGCGCGCCTCCGCTCGACAACACCATGCGCGCAACGCTGGCCAAGGGTGCGCAGTAATAGTCGGCGGTCCATTCGATCAGGCGGCGCAAGGGAGCGGAAATCGGCGGCACAGGGACCACTTCGCGCAATGCCCGCAGCTTTGATGCATCCACCTCTGCGCCCGGCAATCGCCCTTCGTCCCAGACGACGCCCGTAACCGTGCGCGGGCCCAGCGGCGCGACCACCACGCTGCCAGCTTCCACAGCCATTCCTTGGGCCAGCTTGTAATCAAGCGGCCCGAGTGCTGCATTAAGGACGAGAAGGCGAACGCGGTTCATATCTGGTTAGAAATACGCAGGGCCTATAAGATATACCAGCCGTAGGAGAGGCAGATATGCACAAGTCACCCGCTAACCCATCGCCCGTTATCTCATCAGGGGGCCAATCGCTCGCACGCCGCCATGTGCTTGGGGGAGGGCTCGCTCTATCCGCGGCGCTCGCTTTGCCTGCCTGCGCCAGTGTCCCGGGCCTTAGCCTTACCGAAGCGGTGCGCCGGTTGCTTTTGGTGGCAAGCGACAATGCATTTGCGAGGCTAACCGCGCCCAATGGATTTTGGGATCAGGAAGTCGCAAAGCTTGGCCTTGGCGATGTGCTGGGATCGCGCGGCAATGTGCTCACCCGGTTGCTGACTTCGACGCTGGTAAAAGATCAGTTGGAGGACGCCTTTGCCGATTTGGCGGTTGAGGCATCGTTCACAGCTGCTCCCATCGTCACCGAAGCGGTTCGCACAATCGGATTCGCCAATGCGGTTGAACTTGTGCGCGGCGGGCCAAAGGCGGCTTCCAGTTTCCTGCGCGGTGAGCTTGGTGGGCGCTTGGTCGATCAAATGGTGCCAGAGCTTGGCGATGCGCTTCGTATTGTTTCAAACCCGGCAGTCGCTGAAATTCTGAGGAGCGTGAGCGGGACCGATTTCGCGGCAATCGCGCAAGGGTTTGCAGGCAATATCGATGATGCAATCTGGAATGAAATCGGCAATGAAGAAGCGCTCATCCGCTCAAACCCGCAAGCAACCAATGACCCGCTTTTGATCGGCGTGTTTGGTTTGGGGCGACCTCTGTAGGCGACAAGAATTCCAACAACCTAATCGCTCTGTCGGTTGCGAATCCTCACTGAAATAGGCAATCAGCGGCGCAAGAACCCATCGAAAGGCCAAATCCCATGAAATTCTTCGCCGACACAGCAGAAATCGAACCGATCAAAGAGCTTGCTGCGACGGGCCTTTTGGACGGGGTCACAACCAACCCGTCGTTGATCCACAAATCGGGCCGCGACTTTATGGAAGTGACCAAGGAAATCTGCGCAATCGTGGATGGTCCCGTCAGCGCAGAGGTCGTCGCGCTCGATCACGCGACCATGATGAAAGAGGCCGAAGTCTTGCGCAAAATCGCAGACAATGTTTGCATCAAAGTGCCGTTGACGGTCGATGGCCTCAAAACCTGCAAGGCGCTTTCCGATGATGGAACCATGGTCAATGTGACGCTGTGCTTTTCGGCCAATCAGGCGCTGCTTGCGGCGAAAGCGGGCGCAACATTCATCTCGCCATTTGTGGGCCGCCACGATGACAATGGCTTTGACGGGATGGACCTTATCGAAGACATCCGCCTGATCTATGACAATTACGGTTTCGAAACCGAAATCCTTGTCGCATCCGTGCGCCACGTCACCCACGTCCTTGAAAGCGCAAAGATCGGCGCGGACGTAATGACCGCGCCGCCCAAAGTGATCCTGGCGCTGTTCAACCATGTGCTGACCGACAAAGGCATCGAAGGCTTCCTCAAGGATTGGGAAGCAACAGGGCAGTCTATCGTTTGAATGGTATCGTTTGATGTTATTCGCCTTGCCGCGAGGCGTATCGAGTTGCTAACGGCAACCGGTAATGGCTGAAGAAACACCTCTCGATCAATTCAAGCAGGCTTTGACCGGAGCATCGCGTGCGATTGCGCGCGACCCTGAGGTTGAGGTTGCGTGGAGCGCGGATGTGCCCGGCGCGTCTGGCAACCGTTTTCGCGTGCCATTGCCGGGCCGCGATTTGCCAGCCGAGCAAGTGAGCGAAGCGCGCGGCTTTGCCGATAGCTTTGCGCTGAAACTGCGCCACCATGATGCGGGGCTTCATGCGGTGAACGCGCCGCCAGAGCCTGTGGCGCGCGCGTGCTATGACGCGATCGAACAGGTCCGCTGGGAAGCGCTTGGTGCGAACCGGTTTGAGGGGATCAAGGCAAACCTCGACGATGCGACCGAGATGCGGCTCAATTCCGATGGTATCACCCGCGCGCAAAACGCCTCCGAAGTGCCTTTGCAGACGGCCCTTGCGCTTATGGTTCGCGAAGAGCTGACGGGCGAAGCCATTCCCGACCGTGCGAAAACGGGGCTTAGTCTTGTGCGCGAAGCTATCGAGAAAGCGGTTGGAGGGGATATGTCCTCTCTCGCCGATAGCCTGGGCGATCAGGAAACATTCCAGAAGCTCGCGCTCGACATGCTGCGCGACCTCGACCTTACCCGCCCGACCGAGGATCAGGACCAGACCGACGAAGACGATTCTGATGAAGACGACGGTCAGGATGACGAGGACTCGGGCGACGAGCAGCAAGAGGGCGAGGCGGAACCCGATGCCGCCGATGTTGCTGGCGAAATGCAGGAGGGCGAGGCCGACGGCGACACCGAGGCCGAAATGCAGGGCGATGAGGATTTCGAGGAAGGCGAGCCGGGCGAAGACGGCGATGCCTCCAACGCGCCCACCCGTCCCAATCGCCCGCAAGCAGACATTCCCGAAGGGCTCGATTACAAGGCGTTTACCGAGCGTTTTGACGAAGAAATCGCCGCGCCTGAACTGTGCGATGCGGAAGAATTGGACCGCCTGCGCGCCTATCTCGACAGCCAGCTGACGGGTCTTCAAGGCGTAGTGACACGGCTGGCCAACCGCCTGCAACGCCGCCTTATGGCACAGCAGAACCGCAGCTGGGACTTTGATCAGGAAGAGGGCGTTCTGGACGCAGCGCGCCTGTCCCGCGTGATCGTGTCGCCCGGCACGGCGCTGTCATACAAGGTCGAGCGCGACATTGATTTCAAGGACACGATTGTGACCTTGCTGATCGACAATTCAGGCTCCATGCGCGGGCGACCGATCAGCATTGCCGCGATCAGCGCCGATATCCTTGCGCGCACTTTGGAGCGGTGCGGCGTTAAGACCGAAATCCTCGGCTTCACGACCAAGGCATGGAAAGGCGGGCAGAGCCGCGAGGCATGGCTTGCCGACGGGAAACCGCAAGGTCCCGGCCGCCTCAACGATTTGCGTCATATCATCTACAAACAGGCCGACGAACCATGGCGCCGCGCGCGCCGCAATCTGGGCCTGATGATGCGCGAAGGGCTGCTAAAAGAGAATATCGACGGCGAGGCGCTATTGTGGGCGCACAGCCGCCTTGTCTACCGCCCCGAAGAACGCCGCATTCTGATGGTGATTTCCGATGGCGCGCCGGTGGACGATTCGACCCTATCGGTGAACTCGGCGGGCTATCTCGAAGCGCACCTTCGCGGCGTGATCGACTGGATCGAGAACGTCTCGCCAGTGCAATTGGTCGCCATCGGTATCGGCCACGATGTTACCCGCTACTACCGCCGCGCGGTGACGATTATGGACGTCGAGCAATTGGGCGGCACGATCATGGAGCAGCTTGCGGAGTTGTTCGAGGACGAGAAGGGGCCGAAGCGCCGATGACTGAAACAGTGACACTTTGGAGGCCAACCGGCCCTGAAGAGCTTAAACTTGTCGAGGACTCTGGCTGGAAGGTGTGGCCTCCACGGCTTCCCGAACAACCGATCTTCTATCCGGTCACGACAGAAGAGTACGCGATCAAGATTGCAAGCGATTGGAATGTGAGGGCGAGTGGTTCGGGGTATGTAACGCGGTTCGAGGTTCGCAAGGACTATCTCGACAAATATGAGGTACAGCTTGCAGGCGGAAAAGAGCACGCTGAATACTGGATTCCCGCAGAAGAACTCGACGACTTCAATGATGCGATTGTGGGAAAAATCGAAGTCACGAGGAGCTATCCGGAATGACCGTAACCGAAGCCGTCACCAGCCGCCGCTAACCAACCTCACCGCGCGCAAAACAGCACATATTCGCCTTCCCAACAGGCGCGGTCCTGGGTGCTTCGGCGCACATTGAAGCGTTCATCGACGAAGCGGTCGCCGTAGATTTCCAGTACGCCGACCCCTTCCCCGGTCACATCAAGGCCAATTTGCGTGACGTTCTCGAAGTAAGCTCCGTTCAAGCTGGTGGTCATAAAATCCCCGCCAGAACCCGCGCGAAAGGCGCAGGCTCCGTCGTATTCGGCCACTGTATCGCTGAAATAGCAGGCGACCCTGCGACCGCCGGTTTGTCCGCTGCGCGGGGCAGCGGATACATCTGGGGGAGGAGCAGGCGCAGTGTCGGTATCGGTTCCGGTATCAGGCGGGGCCGCCGTCTCCGGCTCCGCGTTTGAGGATGGCTCTGGCGTTTCAGCGATGGCGAGCGCCGGCTGTGTGCTGCTTTCGCTACTATCCCCATCGCCGCCTGATGAGCCGAGCATAAAGGCCCCGACACCCACGATTGCCAAAGCCGCAATCCCGATCCCGGCGAAAAGTGGCCATTTCGATGCAGCAGGAGCCTCGGCCGCAGGTTGCGGAGGAGACGGGGGCGGCGATGAGGGTGGCAGGGAAGGTTTGGGCGCGGCTGTGACGCCAACAGCTGCACCGCCAACCTCACTTTCACGATCACCGCAAAGCTCGGTCAAGCTCGCCAAAACCTTGCGCCAGCCGGAATGATCATCCTCGCCCTGCCAATCGCCAATGTCGGCAAACTGGATTTGGTTGAACGGCAGCGGCGGGATAATATCGCCCAGCGCTGTCTGGATAAGCTTCTTCTGATTGCGGGCAACATCGGCCTCGGCGCGGACCCATTCGCTGGCCGCCGCTGTCTCAGACCACACAACGATCGCTGCCTTGGCAGAGCCGATCTTTTCGGTGATGACATCGCCATAGCTTTTGTGGGGCGGCAATTCTGCGTCCCACCACACGTCATATCCTGCCGCCTCGACCTTCCGGGCAAGGCGAGCCACGGCCTCCTGATCATGGCGCGAATAGGAAATGAAAACGTCTGGCACCGGTCCCCCCATGTGCGTGTTGGCCCCGATGATAGGCTTGGAAGCTCAGCCTATGCAAGCGTCTTGCTCTTGGCTGCGCGTGGCGCTAGCACCCGCTCCATGAAAGTATCAGAAGCCGTAACATCGCGCCGCTCCATCCGCCAATTCACCGATCAGCCCGTCGAGCTTGAGAAGCTTCGCCGCGTGCTCGACACTGCGCGTTGGTCGGCCTCGGGCTGCAACTTTCAACCCTGGGAAGCCGCTGTCGTTACGGGGGACTCGCTCAAAGAGCTTCAGGCCAAGATCGCGAAGAACGGTCCTCAAAAGCCCGAATATGACTGGACCGCACCCGAACAGGAAGACGCGTACAAATCGCGCCTCCACGCGGTGGGCGCTGGCATGTTTGGAGCCATGGGGATTGCGCGCGATGATGCAGAAGGTCGCGCCGCCGCTATGGCCCGCAACGCCAACAGCTTTGACGCGCCAGTTGTCATGTTCACTTACTTCCCGCGCTTTATGAAAGAGCCGCAATGGTCGGACACGGGGATGTGGCTGCAAACGGTGGCGCTGCTCCTTCGCGAAGAGGGATTGGACAGCTGCTATCAGGAATTCATGGCGCTTTACGCCAACACGATCCGCGATCACCTCGGCCTCGATCATGAGCGTTATATGCTCTTTTGCGGCATGGCGATTGGCTACCGCGACGCCGACGCGCCGCTCAACAATTTTGAGCGTGAACGTGTGCCACTCGATGAACACGTCAGCTTCCACGGCTTTGAGTGAACCCGTCACCCCAGCGAAAGCTGGGGTCTAGAGCGGCCAACACCGAGATTGCCGCCTGAGATACCAGCTTGCGCTGGTATGACGATAAAGGCAGAGTTGCCCACAATGACGCAGCTTAAACTCTTCAATTCGCTCACCCGCGAGATCGAACCCTTTGTCCCCGTCCACGAAGGTGAGGCGCGGGTCTACACCTGCGGGCCGACGGTTTATAACTACCCGCATATCGGCAATATGCGCGCCTATGTGTTCGCCGATATTCTGGGCCGCACGCTCAGCCACCAGGGGTTGAAGCTTACCCATATCATCAACATCACGGACGTGGGCCACCTCACCGATGATGCGGATGAGGGCGAGGACAAGATGGAGAAGATGGCTGCGGAAAAAGCGCAGAGCATCTGGGACATCGCAAAGCACTACACCGAGGCCTATTGGGAAGACGTCAAGGCGCTGAATATCCGTCAGCCCGCCAAATGGTCGATTGCGACGGACTACATCGAAGAGATGCTGGAGTTTGCCACAAGCATTGCCGACAAGCACTGCTACGAGCTGGACAGCGGCCTCTATTTCGACGTGTCCACCATCGAGGATTACGGGCGACTGGCGCGCGCTGTGACCGAGGATGGTGAGGGCCGGATCGACACGGTTGAGGGCAAGCGCAATGCGGCGGACTTCGCGATATGGCGCAAGACACCGGAGGGCGAAACCCGCCAGATGGAATGGGATAGCCCATGGGGCAAAGGCGCGCCCGGCTGGCACCTTGAATGCTCTGTCATGGGTGAGAAGCTGCTTGGTTTTCCCTTTGATATTCACACCGGCGGGATTGATCACCGCGAAATCCACCACCCCAACGAAATCGCCCAGAACCAGGCGTTCTGCGGCTGCGGCGGGCTGTCCGATGCGCGCAATTCAGGCGCAAAAATCTGGATGCACAACAACTTTCTGGTCGAGCGCTCTGGCAAGATGTCGAAGTCGTCTGGCGAATTCCTGCGGCTGCAATTGCTGCTCGACAAGGGCTACCATCCTCTCGCCTACCGCATGATGTGTTTGCAGGCGCATTATCGTTCCGAGTTGGAGTTCTCTTGGGAAGGGCTGGAGGCAGCGCTTACGCGATTGAAGCGTATGGTGATGGCGGCAGAGCGTTTGAAAGACGCGACAAGCCAGCCAATGGCCGAGCATCCAAAATTCGCCGCGCCGCTCGCCAAGTTCGAGGAAGCGATTGCCGATGATCTGGGTACGCCCATCGCGTTGACCGCATTGGAGGACGCTCTGGCGGTCAAGAAGGTTGCGCCCGAAATCAAGCGCGCTGTGATCGAGCATATGGACGCTGTCCTTGGCCTCAACCTGTTTGAGCTCACCCGCGAAGCCTTGCGCATTCGGTCCAAGTCGGCGCAAATCACCGAAAGCGAAATCGAAGAGGCCTTGGCCGCCCGCAAGGCTGCTCGCGCAGAGAAAGATTTTGCCGCCTCCGATGCAATCCGCGACGAATTGGCGGCCAAAGGCGTTGACGTGATGGACGGTGACCCGCTGGGCTGGGATTGGAAACTATGACGACATTGGCAATATCCGGGCTAATCCGCCCGCTGCTCGAACCGCAACTTCAAGCCAAGTATTCCGGCGACCTCGATGTCCGCTGGTTCATGACCCACGAGGAAGCCCTCGAAGCGGTCAAAGGCGCGGAAATTGGCTGGTTCGATATGAACGAGAAAGAGGCCATGGCAGCGGCCTTGCACGCGGCGACCGACCTCAAATGGCTCAATTCCATTTACGCCGGGCTCGATTTTCTGCCGATGGACGTGCTGATCGAACGCGGAATTACGGTCACCAACGGTGTCGGCATCAACGCCATCACCATCGCTGAATACACCATCATGGGGATGCTCAATATCGCCAAGGGTTACCGCCAAGTCATGCGTGCGCAGGAACGCCGCGAGTGGTTGATGGACAGCCCCGGAAAGCGCGAACTTGCTGGTTCAAAGGCGTTGCTTTTGGGCTATGGCGCGATTGGCAAGCTGATCAAACCGCGGCTTGAGGCGTTCGATGTCGATGTGACCGTCGTGCGGCGTTCTGGCGGGGAAGGCGTGCTCACACCGGACCAATGGCGCGGGCAACTCGGCGAATTTGACTGGGTGATCCTCGCCGTCCCCTCAACCCCAGAAACCGAGAATATGATCGGCGCAGACGAATTGGCCGCGATGAAGCGCGAATGCGTACTTGTGAACATTGCGCGCGGTGAAGTGGTGGATCAGCCTGCTTTGATCGAGGCGCTCAAGTCCCGCTCTATCGAAGGCGCGTTTCTTGATGTGACCACGCCCGAACCGCTTCCATCGGATCACGAATTGTGGACCCTCGACAATGCCCATATCTCCATGCACCTATCGGGCCGCGCGCAAAACATGATGTTTATCCGCAGCGCTCAGCGGTTCCTTGAAAACCTCGCCAAGTATCAGCGCGGTGAACCGCTCTCTCCGATTTTTGACCCCAAACTGGGCTATTGAGCCCCTTTCGCGGTCCAAGTCCGATGCAAAATGTGCATTGTGCACTTGGATTCTGATGAATTCCTGCAATACATGGGGCTGAGCGCGGCCCGAGAGGGTCGCCAGAAGCGAACCTGCGGGGGGCATGGTTCCAAGGTGTAGTCTGCAGATTGCGGATAACCTTTCTCTCCAGGGGCGCATTGTTTTTGCGTGCGAACAGGGCTTGCCTCATGCGCACCAACCCGGGGGGAAATTGCGAATATGACCGATACCAAAAAAGCGTCCGACGTTTTTATCGACTGCCTGGAGGCTGAAGGGTGTGAATACATCTTTGGTGTGCCGGGTGAGGAGAATCTGGACTTTCTCGATTCGCTTGGCCGGTCGGATAAGATCAAGTTGATCCTGACGCGCCACGAACAAGGCGCAGGATTTATGGCTGCAACCTATGGTCGCCATACAGGCAAAACGGGCGTGTGCGTTGCAACGCTCGGGCCGGGTGCCACTAACTTTGTGACCTCTGCCGCATACGCTCAGCTTGGCGGGATGCCGGTTCTGATGATCACCGGTCAAAAGCCGATCAAAAAGTCGAAGCAAGGCCGCTTCCAGATTGTTGATATCGTCTCGCTGATGGAGCCGGTGACGAAGTATTCGATCCAGATTGCAGCGGGCGACAACATCCCCAGCCGCGTTCGCGAAGCCTATCGTTTGGCCGAAGAGGAAAAGCCCGGCGCGACCCTGATCGAATTGCCCGAAGATATCGCCGAAGAGCCCACCACCGATTACAAGCCGCTTCCCAAAAGCGTCGCGCGCCGTCCTTCTGCTGAACCCAAGGCTGTGCGAGCAGCGGTTCAAGCGATTGAAAAAGCGAAAAACCCGATCCTTGTGATCGGGGCAGGGGCCAACCGCAAGACGGCGGGCCGGATGCTTGAACAATTGGTTGAAAAGACGGGCATTCCCTTCCTCACCACGCAAATGGGCAAGGGCGTTATCGATGAACGCCACCCCAAATTCCTTGGCTGTGCAGCGCTGTCGGCGGGCGATTTCGTCCACCGCGCAGTGGAAGCGGCAGACTGCATTATCAATGTCGGCCACGACGTGATCGAAAAACCGCCGTTCTTCATGCAGGACAACGGTGTGACGGTCATTCACGTCTCAACCAACACCGCAGAAGTGGACCCCGTTTACTTCCCGCAGATCGAGGTCATCGGCGATATCGGCAATGCAATCTGGCAGATGAAAGAAGACATCTCGCCCAATCGCAGTTGGGATTTTGAGCATATGCTCGCCTATCATCAGGCTGAGCTTGACCACACGAACGCGCTGGCAGCGGACACCCGCTTCCCGATTTTTCCGCCGCATCTGGTCAAACAAGTGCGCGACGCTGTGCCGCATGATGGCATCATTTGCCTTGATAACGGCGTTTATAAAATCTGGTTTGCGCGCGGGTTTACCGCTTATCTGCCTAACACTGTTCTGCTCGACAATGCGCTTGCGACCATGGGCGCTGGCCTGCCATCTGCGATGATGAGCGCGATGCTTTACCCTGACCGCCACGTCATGGCGATCTGCGGCGATGGCGGGTTTATGATGAACTCTCAGGAGATGGAGACCGCGGTTCGCCTTGGCCTCAATCTTACCGTTCTGATCCTTCGCGATGATGCCTATGGCATGATCCGCTGGAAGCAGGCGAATATGGGCTTCAATGACTTTGGTCTGACCTATGGCAACCCGGATTTCGTCCAATATGCAGAGAGTTACGGCGCGAAAGGGCACCGGGTGGAAAGCTCCGAGCACCTCACCGAACTGCTCGCCCATTGCCGTGATACGCCAGGTGTTCACTTGATCGATTGCCCGGTAGATTACACCGAGAACGACCAGATCCTGAACATCGACATCAAGGAACTGAGCGCGAAGCTCTGATCGTTTCCGGCAAAAAAGGACAAAACCCATGCATGAAGTGGTGAACCCGTTCGACCTTTCCGTCATCGGGAGTGTGCCGACGCATGATTGGGAGGCGGTTGACGCTTTCCTTGCGCGGGCAAAGGAGCTTTCCGAGGACCGGACGGCGTGGAAAAAGCCGCATGAGCGCGCGGCCATCCTGCACCGTGCGATGGAGATCATGAAGGATCGCCGCGATCATCTGGCCATGCAGGTCGCGGCAGAAGGCGGCAAACCCCTGATCGATGCGCGGGTCGAAGTGGACCGAGCGATCAACGGGATGGAGCTTTGCATCCACGAGATCGGCTCGCTTAAAGGCACCGAAATCCCCATGGGCATTACGCCTGCGGGCGATGGCCGCCTTGCCTGGACCTCGCGTGAGCCGATTGGGCCGGTGGTGGCCGTTTCAGCGTTCAACCACCCGCTCAATCTGATCGTCCACCAGGTTGCCCCAGCGGTTGCGACAGGCTGTCCGGTGATTGTGAAGCCTGCTGGCGACACGCCGCTTTCATGCTTTGAATTCATCGACATCCTGCATGAAGCAGGCCTTCCCAAAGAGTGGGCCAAGGCGGTTGTGACACCGCGCGATGTCTCCTCCAAAATGGTGGCGGACCCGCGCGTGGCCTTCTTCAGCTTTATCGGTTCGGCAGGGGTGGGCTGGTCGCTTCGTTCACAATTGGCACCGGGCACGCGCTGCGCATTGGAGCATGGCGGGGTGGCTCCGGTCATCGTCGACAAAAGCGCCGATTTGGCAAGCGCTGTACCAAGCCTTGTTAAGGGCGGGTTCTACCACTCCGGTCAGGTGTGCGTATCGGTGCAGCGGGTGTTCGCGCATTCCGCGATCATCGATGAATTGGCGTCTGCGATGGTGGAAGAGGTCAAGAAGCTCAAAGTCGGCAATGCGATCCACGAGGATACCGAATGTGGCCCCCTGATCCGTCCCAAGGAATGCGACCGGGTGGCGCAATGGGTGGACGAGGCCGTTTCTGCCGGTGCAACGCTGCTGTGTGGCGGCAAGAAGCTGTCGGATACGACCTACGCTCCGACACTGCTCCTTAACCCGCCAGCCGATGCCACGGTTTCCCAGAACGAGGTGTTCGGGCCGGTGGTGTGCCTCTACTCCTACACGGATGTTGACGCAGCGATTGCGCAAGCGAACAGCCTTGATGTGTCATTCCAGGCGGCGGTTTACACCAACGATTTGGCAGGGGCGATGCACACCTATCGCCATATCAACGCCTCTGCCGTGATGGTGAACGACCACTCCGCCTTCCGCACCGACTGGATGCCCTTTGCAGGGCTCAAAACTTCGGGCCACGGCGTGGGCGGCATTCCTTACACCTGTCACGAGATGACGATTGAAAAGATGATCGTGATCAAGAGCTAGTCAGTTTTGCGCGGCCCCATCCGGGGCCGCATCCTCACTAGACGCCCTCCGCGTGCGCCGCGGACACGCTGCGGGCGCGTGGTCACGCTTGCAAGCCTGCGGCTCGTTCGGGCGCATCTCAACTCTCCTCCAACAACAACAAGACCGCCGTCACAATCATCCGTTCGTGCATCCCGAAACGGTGATCCACCTCGGTGATTGTTGCATCGGCGACCAATTGGCCGGGGATGGTGAATTCGTGCTCTGGCAGGCATTCGATCAATTCCTCGCCAATCGCGACAGCCTCCGCGCCTTCAAAGCGCAAGGTGACCTCGTGCCGCGTGCCGGCAAAGGTGATTGAACTCCACGCTTTCTCCTCGTGTTTGACACAGGTAGCGCGACTTGCAGACAGGTTCAGCAGCGCCTCGCGCACACGGTCCGCCGTTGTGCGGCGCGCGCGCATGGGGTGGCCCCTGTTTGTGACCTTTGGTTCGCTTTGGGGCGTGGCCGATTTCGTCTCAAGCGCAGGGCGGCGAAGCAGAGCGCCAAGCGCGGTCCCAATGGCTGAACGCCCAAGGTTTTGCGGATCAAGCAGCATGGCGAAATCCTTTCACTTCAAGAGCGGGCGGGGCCATCATCGGCGTGTTGGTGTTCGGGGTGGGGGCAGCAATGCGGCGGAAAGAGTGCGGGCGCGCACCCTCGGGATGCTGCGCATCATATTGCGCCATCCATTTGAGCGTGCGTTCTTCGGTTGCGGGGCGCGGGATGCGGCCCATGCGCAGGTCCAGGACAAACCGCGGGTCGTGGGCGGCAAGGCGTCCAAATTTGGTCGCGGCCATTTGGTGAGCTTGCAGGAAGCATTCGACTTTTCTGATCAACATTTTTGATCCCTTTCGGTGTTCGATCCATCACTACCGAGCTCACTACCTGCACCGTGATTCGCTCAATGTTCCTATAATGTTCCAGCTCAATTCCTACTTGTCTAGGAAAAATCTTTCGTGTAGGAAGGATTTGGTAAGGATGTTCGCCGAGACATCGCCGAAAGGGGTTTGAATATGAGCCAGCCAGATGCACGTAACCGCTTGGCACAATTGTCAAAAGATCGCGGGGCCAGCCTTGCGAGCCTGTCGGAATTGCTTGGAAGAAACACCTCTTACCTTCAGCAATTCATTAAAAAAGGCAGTCCGCGAAAGCTCGAAGAAGGGGATCGCAGGACCCTCGCGGAGTTTTTTGGTGTGGACGAATCCGAGCTTGGCGCGCCGGAAAGTACGGCTAAGGAAAAATCCTACATACCGCGCCGATTGGCTCCTGAAACGGGCTATATCGACGTGCCCCGGCTCAATATCGGTGCGTCCGCTGGGCCGGGCGCTTTGCCGGATGCCGAGGAGGCGTTCGATGCCTTCCGCTTTTCACGCCGCTGGTTGGCGGAACAAGGGTTGGAAGGCGCAAAGCTCCAAGCGATCACGGTTGAGGGCGACTCGATGGAGCCGCTTTTGAACGATGGCGATGAGATCCTGATCGACACGAGCGAGCGCCCGTTCCGCGATGGTGTCCACGTGGTCCGCCTTGGTGATACGCTAATGGTGAAACGCGTCGCGCAAGCAGGGGCAGGGCGGTTTTCGCTGCTCAGCCAGAATTTGGCATACCCGCCGGTAGATGTGGCAGCGGACGAGATGCAAGTGATTGGGCGCGTGGTTTGGAAGGGGGGGCGGATATGATCTCCCAAAAGCGGCTTCTTGCTGCAATTCTTTTGGCTTCGATCGTGAACGCCATCCTGATGGTGACTGTGTTCAGGGATGGAAATGCGATTTTGGATGGCCGAGTTTTTGAGGCTGCCTACTGGTCGACAACCCGACCACATCTTGGGTCAATTCTAGTTGTAGCGTTATTCGCATCAGGGCTCACAGGAATAGGCTTATTCTTACTGCTCATCATCGCGAGGCCTTTCATCCCGCATGTCTTAGCGGGTTGGCTTGCTAAAGTACTGTTCGTTCTGACCGGCTCCGGGCTTGGCTTTTTGATGACGCTCGTCTTGTTCGGCGAAGAGTTGGGCGCATTCTATGGATTTGTCACTGCGGTGTGTTTTGCGGTAATGTGTTCCGATTGGTTCAAGTACTGGCAGCAAAAGCAGCCCTAACCCCGCCGCCGTTTGAGCCAGTCCTTATGCTCCGCCTCGGTCTGACGCCATGCTCCGAACACCGAGAGGTCCCTATCCGGCTTACCCGTGCGCCCAAGCGCATAAATCTGGCCGTAGAACCAGAACTGCACTGCGAAGCTTGCTGCGGCGCGCAGAGCTTTGATGCCGGTGAGGAAACGCAACGCGGGCGGGAAGAGCGACAATTCGTCTTCGTAACGGTGAAGGGCGGCCGCGCCTTCGAGCAGGCGCTTTGGCCCGTCGGGGTCCGCGCATAGGGGTCTGCCTAGGCCGATTATGTCCGCCGCGCCGCTTTCCAATGCCTGTTCCATTGCCGCTTTGGTGCGAAAGCCGCCTGTGACCATCAGGGGCACTTTGCACGCCTCTTTCATAGCCATGGCAAAGTCGACGAAATAGGCCTCTCGCTTAGCGGTTGAGGCTTTGACATTCGGGTTCTCGGCAGGCTCCATCCCTTCGATGCCGAGGAGCTTGGGCTGTTCATAGGTGCCGCCCGAAATCTCGATGAGGTCGACGCCAAGCTCCTCAAGCCAGCTTACCACCTGAACGCTGTCCTCAAAGGCAAAGCCGCCTTTCTGGAAGTCTGCGCTGTTGAGTTTGACGCTGATGGGAAACTCGGGGCCGACCGCCGCGCGCGATTGACGGATGACTTCGGTGAGCACGCGCGCGCGGTTTTCTAGGCTTCCGCCGTATTCATCGGTGCGCTGATTGGTGCGCGGGGAAAGGAATTGCGAGATGAGATAGCCATGCGCGCCGTGGATTTGCACGCCGGTAAAGCCGACCTCCTTGCAGGTCCGCACCGCGCGAACAAAGCCTGCGATGATCTCTTCGATCTCGTGGGCCAAAAGCGCGACGGGCTCGCCAAACTGACCGCCGGGAATGCCGACTTTGACGGCAGAGGGCGCCTTGGGATGGGGGTTGACGATCTTGAAGCACTGGCGCCCAGCATGGCTGATCTGTGCCCAGAAGTGGTTGCCGTTGGAGGTGCCCGCCGCCGTCCATTCGCGGAACCGTGCAAGCTCTGGCTCGGTCAGTTCGCGGTCGATAATGACATTGCCGGGGCGCTCCAGATGGTCGGCATCAATCTGGATATTGCCTGAGAGCAGCATACCCGCGCCGCCCTCAGCCCAGATGCGATAGAGCCGCGTGAGTTCTGCCGTGGGGAGGCCTTGCGGGTCAGCAAGCCCCTCGGTCATCGCCGCTTTCGCCAACCGATTGGGCATCACCGCGCCGCAGGGCAGTGTGAGTTCGCTTGCGAGTGTCATTGTTTTGTTTCTCCCCGTTTCGACTAGTCATAGCGAACGGGTCTTAGGGCGAAACCTATTTTTTGGCAGCGCTGCTGGCGGGTGCTTGCATTTGTTCCACGCCCGCGCCATTTCCTCACTCATGACCGACACGCCCAAACAGCCGCCCCAGAAAACACCACCAATGAAAGCCGCCATCATCCCTGTGACGCCTTTGCAGCAAAACTGCTCGCTTATCTGGTGTACAAAGACAATGAAGGCGGCGCTCACCGATCCGGGTGGGGACTTGCACAAGCTTAAAGACGGCATTGCCAAGGCAGGCGTGACGCTCGAGAAAATCCTCATCACACACGGCCACTTGGACCATTGCGGTCAGGCGGGGATGCTGGCGGAGGAGATGGGCGTGCCTATCGAAGGCCCGCACAAAGACGATCTTTTCTGGATTGAGCAACTCGACAGCGACGGTGCGCGCTATGGGATGGAAGCGAAAAGCTTCACGCCTGACCGTTGGTTAGAGCAGGGCGATACGGTGACGGTGGGCGACCTCACCCTCGATGTGATCCATTGCCCCGGCCACACGCCCGGCCATGTGGTCTTCGTTCACGGCCCCAGCAAGTTCGCGATTGTGGGCGATGTCCTGTTCCAAGGCTCCATCGGTCGCACAGATTTCCCGCGCGGCAATCATCAGGACCTGATCGATTCGATAACTCAGCGCCTGTGGCCACTGGGCGAAGACATAACCTTCATCCCCGGCCACGGCCCAACGAGCACCTTCGGGCGCGAACGCCAAACCAATGCGTTTGTGAGTGATTACGCGTTGAGTTGAGCTGGCGCGCTTTTCAACGCGCCAGACTCTTTTACATCACTCCGCCAGCGATTAACGCCGCCACCACGGCCAGCCCCAGCAGCGTCAGCATCGAGACAAGCGTGCCGATCATCCGGCCCACCTGCATTGAACCGCCGTCCATGCCAAAGGCGTGCGCAATGCGGCCCACGATGAAGAGACCTGCCACCCACGCAAGCCATGGCTCTCCGCGCCCCGACAGCTCAATCACAGCCAGAAGGATCAGCACAAAGGGCGCATTCTCGACGAAATTGGCCTGTGCGCGCATTCGGCGGATGAGGTTCTCATTGTCCTCATCACCCACCGAAATCTTCTCTGCCTGACGCACAGCGCCAACGCGCAGCATCAGCCAGATATTCAATATCGCTGCCGCAGCAGCCGACGATAGTGTCACAGGGAGCAGTTCCATCAGGCGATCCTCTCACGGTCGTAAAGATTCAGGGTCGTATAGATTCAGGGTCGTATAGATTCAGGGTCGTATAGATTTAGTCGTAATTTTGGTTTTAATCAGCAACTGAGTTAGCGGAACTCAGCAGCCCAAACAACGGCCCAATTGTAGCTTTTGCGTCACGCGCTGCTTGCAAGCTTGGAAATTTCCGTTATATCGCGCGCCTTCCCGCCCGTTCAGGCTCGGACCCGCATTTGCGAGGGTTATTCACCTTGTGCAGAGCGCGACCTTGCCGTAAGGGCGTCACCGAACAACAAAAGGCGCAGAAATCCGCGCTTTGCAACGCATTATTTAAGGAAATGGCTGAGCCATGGCAGTCCCTAAGAGAAAAGTATCCCCGCATCGCCGTGGAAATCGCCGTGCGCATGATTCGCTCAAAGTGGAAGCGTTCACGGAATGCTCCAACTGCGGTGAATTGAAGCGCCCGCACATGATGTGCAACGCATGCGGCCACTACAACGGCCGTCTGGTGCTTGCCCCCAAGGGCGTTTAACCCGTCACTAAAGAAGGACTTTGCGCATGACCCTCCCGCGTATCGCAATCGACGCGATGGGCGGCGATGAAGGCGTGCGCGTTATGGTCGAGGGCGCGGCGCTTGCTCGCCGCGAGCATCCCGGCTTTCACTTCCTGCTTGTCGGCGATTCTGAGCGGATTAAGCGTGCGCTGGAAAGCCATCCGGGCATGGCAGGAGCGTCTGAAATCCTGCACTGCGACGACGTGATCAGCGGTGATGAACAGCCATCCAAAGCCATTCGCCGGGCCAAGACCACCAGCATGGGCCTTGCGGTCAATGCGGTAAAAGAAGGTGCGGCTGGCGCAGCGGTAAGCGCGGGCAACACCGGCGCTTTGATGGCGATGAGCAAGATTGCGCTGCGCACTCTTCCTGGCATTGATCGCCCGGCGCTTGCCGCTCTTATGCCCACGCTTGAGCCGCACGATGTGGTGATGCTCGACCTTGGCGCCAATACCGAAGCGGACGCGCGCAACCTTGTGCAATTTGCGGTGATGGGCGCTGCGTACTCGCGCATCGTCAACGGGTTTGAGAGCCCGACAGTGCGCCTCCTCAACATCGGGACCGAGGACAACAAGGGCACAGGCGCGCTTCGCGATGCCGCGCTGCTTTTGACCGAGGCAAAAGGGCTTGCGATGAAGTTTGACGGTTTCGTCGAAAGCGACAAGATCAATCGCGGTGAAACGCATGTTGTCGTGACCGATGGCTTTTCCGGAAACATCGCGTTGAAGGCTATCGAAGGATCGGCCCGCTTTGTGACCGACCTTTTGCGCCAGGCATTTACAAGCTCGCTGCGGTCAAAAATCGGCTTTCTCGTCTCGCGGCCTGCGACCGAGCTTTTGAAGCACCATCTTGACCCCAACAACCACAACGGCGCGGTTTTCCTCGGCCTCAACGGGGTTGTGGTGAAAAGCCACGGCAGCGCAACAGCCAAGGGCGTGGCGCAGGCCGTAACAGTTGCCGCCCGACTTCTGGAAAACCGTTTGATCGACCGGATCGCGGAAGACTTGGGCGAATTGGGCCCGAATTTTTAAGGGCGAGGCCTTGAAACGTAACGGAAACGGGCCGAAAGCGGCCCCAAGCGATACGTAACGTCAACCATCGGAGCTTTGCTCGTGACAGGATCAAAAGTGCCTACCTCGCGAATCGTGGGGTCGGGCTCGGCTCTGCCAAAGCGCGTTGTCACCAATGCCGAAATGGCCACTATGGTCGACACGTCCGATGAATGGATTGTCGAGCGCACGGGCATTCGCCAACGCTATATCGCGGGCGAGGGTGAGACGACATCGACGCTTGCCATTGCTGCGGCAAAGGCGGCATTGGAAGATGCGGGGCTTACAGCTGGCGATATTGATCTGATTGTTCTGGCGACCGCCACCCCTGACAACACTTTCCCGGCGACCGCGACCAAGGTTCAGCACGCGCTGGGCTGTAATGGCGGGATCGCTTTTGATGTGGCGGCGGTTTGCTCCGGCTTTCTTTATGCGCTGACCACTGCCGACTCGCTGCTTTCGACCGGCAAGGCAAAGCGTGCGCTTGTGATCGGGGCCGAGACTTTTAGCCGGATCCTTGATTGGGAGGACCGCACGACCTGCGTCCTGTTTGGCGATGGGGCGGGCGCTATTGTGTTGGAATCGCCTGATTCATCCGATTTGGCTGAGAAAAGCGGGACTAAAGCCCAGCCCGGTATCATCGCGAGCAGCCTTCACGCTGACGGCGCGCAGCACGATCTGCTCTATGTTGATGGAGGCCCGTCAACGACGCAAACGGTTGGCCATTTGCGCATGCGGGGGCCAGAAGTGTTCAAGCACGCGGTCGTGAACCTTTCCAATGTCCTCAAAGAAGTCATTGAAGATGCGGGCGTTTCTGCCGATGAAATCGACTGGATCGTCCCGCATCAGGCAAACAAACGCATCCTTGATGCAACCGCGCGCAAGCTCAAAATCTCGCCTGATCGCGTCATTGTGACTGTGGACAGCCACGCCAACACATCAGCCGCGTCGGTTCCGCTGGCCTTTGATACGGCACGCAAGGATGGCCGGATCAAGGCAGGGGATCTGGTACTGATGGAGGCGATGGGCGGCGGATTTACGTGGGGCGCAAGTCTTATCCGAATCTGATCTCAATTTGTATAGATGCGCCAGATTTGTGTGATACCAACACTTCATTTGCGCAGGCGTGGGAAAAGCCTTATGCTCCCATCACTTAATGGGTCGCGCCGATCAGGGAGTTTTGCATATGATGCGTTCAGTTGGCACTCTTACTCGGGCCGATCTGGCCGAGACGATCAATCGCAAGATGGGCTTTAGCCGCGCTGAATCGCTCGATCTGGTCGAGGCCATTTTGGAAAAGATGTCCGATGCCTTGGCGAATGGCGAAAACGTCAAAATCTCCGGCTTTGGTAGCTTTGTGCTGCGCGACAAGAATGAGCGTGTTGGCCGCAACCCCAAGACCGGCGTTGAGGTTCCAATCACGCCGCGCCGTGTACTGACTTTCCGCGCAAGCCAATTGCTCAAAGAAAAGATCGCCGGCGCGTCATAACGCGAGGCGATTATTGGGATGAAAGCGCGCTGAAATGGCAGACTTCGCAGACGGTAAAGCGAAAAGCGCCTTTCGCACGATTGGCGAGGTTAGCGAGGCGCTGAATATCAAGCCTCACGTCCTGCGCTATTGGGAGCAGCAGTTTTCGCTGCTCAAACCGATGAAGCGCAGCGGCGGGCGCAGGCTTTATCGCCCAAGCGACATCGAAATGGTCGAGGCGATCAATCGGCTCGTCAACGAAGAGGGCTATACTCTCAAAGGCGCAGAGGCTGTTCTGCGCTCCGAAGGTGTAGCCGGGTCCGAGCGCCGCAAAAGCGAACGCCGCGAATTTGACCGGCGCGATGGCGAAGAGTTTTCACCCGGTGCGCCTCAACCGGAGGCTTCTCAGCCCCAGACTGCTGCTCAATCTGGTGACGGGTCGGCAATCGCTGAAAGCATCGGAAAGCTAAAAGAAATTCGCGCCCGGCTTGCACGCGCGATTGAAGCTTAGGATGACCCGTGGGGTTGTTTGGTTTCGGCAAAGGAAAACCTGCGACCAAACCCGCATTTGAACCCAAACCAAGGCGGATAACGCCTTTCGAGCAAGCCGATAAGAGGCGTTTCCACGATCTGCTTTGTAACGGTGTGATTGCGGAAAATGTGGGCAGCTTTGAGGCGCTTTGCGAAACCTACGCTGCTTTACAGGCTGAGCATCCTGACAAACGTGTTCTAGCGACGCTCGATAATCCCGGGCAAGCGCTCTACACATCAGTTCACGCGACGCAGAAGCATCAGCTCGATGCAGTCGAAGGACATGACTTGTCCTCGCTACCTCGTGAATGCTTCGAGGACGGAGAGCATATCGGTTACCTGACCACGGAAGCCGAACTTGCGATCAGGCTGGTGAACCTTAAGGCGCTTTCTGCACAGATGTCCTTCGATGATGCTTGCGGTCTGCTCGATTGGCAGGCGGGGGATGACGAAGGACCTGCCTTTCCCGATGCGTTGATCCTTGATCCGGACGCTGCACTTGCGCCCGATCTGGTGCGTGAAATCCACTTCCAATTTGTCCCTGTCGACACAGCCGCTGACGCATTGGCGGCGCTGCCGAATGGGTATTTCAGCTCTGATTTGACCCCGATGCAATGCTACGCGGTCGCGCGGCATTTTGAGACGCATCACGGGTTGAAATTGTCTGGTGTGGGCGCAAGCAATCTCGGATTTTTCCGTGATCGTGCGCTGGAAAGCGAGGAGGCCAAGGCGCTCGCTCGGGATATCGCGAAACTTTATTCCGCTGCGCCTGGCGATGCTGTTCAGAGGCTTTCCGATGCCTTGGTCGGCAGGAAATGGCTGCTTCTGCGCTATTCTGAGTGGTGAGCAGGGGGCTATTCCGCCGCCATTAGGGCCGCTTCGCCCAGATCCACGCTGACAAGGCGCGAGACGCCTTGTTCGGCCATTGTGACCCCGAACAACCGGTGCATCCGGCTCATCGTGACCGCATTGTGAGTGACGATGAGATAGCGCGTCTTGGTGGTCTCCACCATGGAATCCAGCAGGTCGCAGAAGCGCTCGACATTGGCGTCATCGAGCGGCGCGTCGACCTCGTCGAGAACGCAAATGGGCGCGGGGTTTGTGAGGAACAGGCCGAAGATCAAAGCGGTCGCGGTCAATGCCTGTTCCCCGCCTGACAGAAGCGAAAGGCTCTGCAATTTCTTGCCCGGCGGCTGCGCATAAATCTCAAGGCCTGCCTCAAGCGGATCATCGCTATCGACCAGCGCAAGATGCGCTTTGCCCCCTTGGAACAGGCGGGTGAACAGCACGCGGAAGTGGCCGTCGACCTCTTCGAATGCGGCGCGAAGGCGTTCGCGGCCTTCACGGTTGAGATTGCCGATGGATGCGCGCAGGCGGCCCACCGCTTCGACCAGTTCGGCTTGTTCCGATGCGCTTGTGCCGTGCTCTTCCTCGATCCGGGCAAGTTCATCTGCGGCGACAAGGTTCACCGGACCAATCCGCTCGCGGCTGGCGGTGAGGCGCTCCATCTCTGCGCTTTCGGTGGAGGCGGGCTCGACGCTCTCTTCGTCGAATTCAAAGCGTTCGGCGAGAAGCGGGGGCGGGCATTGGAATTTCTCGCCCGATATTCGCGCCATTTCGGCCTGCCGCGCCTCTTCGTTTTCCGCGCGCGCAGCCAGAGTGGCGCGGCCTTCGCGGGCAACGGCGAGCGCTTCTTGCGCAGCTGCAAGCTGGCGATCCGCATCTGCAATCGCGTCCTGGCAGCGGTCCATCTGGCTTTGCGCTTTTTGCAGGTCCTCGGTCAGGCGCTTGGCGATGACATCGCCTTGCTCGATCTCGGCCATCAAAGACGCAGGCTTGGCGGCATAGACCGCGTGCTCCTGACTGATTTCTTCAAGGCGGTAATTGGCATCGGCCACGCGCTTGGTCGCCTCGCCCGAACGCGCTTGCCAATTGTTCTTGTCAGCCTGTTGCGCGGCCAGTCTTTCGCGGGCAACCGCGAGCCCTTGATCGTGCGCCGCAAGCTCAGCCATCGCCGCCTGCACGCCGGATTTCGCCGCCTCATGCTTGGCGCGGGCGGCTTCGAGAGCGGCGCGTCCGGTGTCGGGCGAGGGCAGGGCAGAGCGCGCTTCCTCGGCGGCTGTCACCTCGGCCTTGGCGGATGAAAGTTGCTCTTCGAGCTCCTCGCTGGATGCAGCCAGTTCCTCAAGCCGCGCCGCATTGCGTTCGCGGGCGGCCTCTGCCTGGTCGAGACGGCGCAGGGCGCTGCGTTCGGCCTCAATCGCGCCGGCAAGATCGCGTTCCTGTGCGACCAGACCCGTCTGCAATGCGGTCAGTTCTTCGCGCGCGGAAGTTTCCTCAAGCGCTGCTTTATCGACCGCCTCGCGCAATGGGGGAAGCTGGACTTCCAACTCGCTTAGCCGGTTTGCGGCTTCCAAGCGCGCTGCCTCAGCCGACCCTTCGCCGCGTGCGATAAAGCCGTCCCAGCGGCGCAGATGGCCAGCTTTGGTGACGAGCCATTCGCCCGGATTTAGCGCGCGCCCGTCATCGCTTTCGGCGACATGGACAAGAGCCAGACGCGCGCGCAATTCGTCTGGGCAATCGGTGATTTGGTCGAGCAGGCTGTCTGCCACGGGCGAGGGGCCGCCGGTGCCGCCGGTCCAGAACCGCCCATCGGGATTGTCAGGGGGAAGGCCCAGAGGCGACTTCGCATCGCGGCCAAGCACAGCGGCAATTGCGCGCTCATATCCTTTGGCAATGCGCACTTTGTCCAATGCTGCGGGAAGGCCGACGCGGCCCTTTTCGCGTTTGCTGCGTGCGTCGCGGTCGCGCACAAGCGCCGTATATTCGCGCTCGATCCCGGCAAGCTCCGCCTTCGCATTGGCAAGCGCGGTTGCCGCATCATCGCGCGCGGTTTGCAATTCGCCCTTGCGTGATTGCTCTTCCTCAAGGCGGGTGCGCAGGCGGGCCACTTCGCTTGTCGCCGCATCCACCGCTTCACGCGCGGCAATGACATCGGCCTCAACGTCCGAACCATCGGCAAGCTCGGCGCGCGTTGCTGCGATCCGCTCGCCTTCGCGCTCCAACCGGCTGAGCCGCGTTTGCGCCTGTTCAATCGCCGCCTCTGCCACCCGCCATTCGGCCTCGACCCCGGCATGGTCAGCGGTCGCTTTCGCCAGAGCAAGCTCGGCGGTGCGGCTGGCGCGTTCGGCATCTTCGCTGCGATTGGCAAGGGCAGGGCGCTCGCCCTCGGCTTTGGTGACGCTCGCCTGCGAGGCCTCAACCTCGCGTTCGAGCCGTGTCAGGGCCTCGGCCGCATCCTTGGTCAGGCGGTCGGCATCCTTGCGGTCTTCTTCGAGCCTTGTGCGCTGACGCTCCAAATCCTTGAGGCGCTGTTCTGCCGCGTCCAGTTTCTCCGACAAAGCCGCCATGCGGTGCCCATGCGCGCTTGCATCATCGCGCCGGTCGGCCAGCTCTTCGCGCGCTTCTGCCAGCGTCGCGGCTGCTTCTGCCTGCTGCTTTTGCGCCTCGGTGGCTGCGGCTTGGGCCTGTGTAACGCGGTCCTCTGCCCCTTGGGCTGCCGCGCGGGCTTCTTTCGCCGCATAGGCCGCATCGCGCCAGCGGGCAAAGACAACGCGGGCCTCTGCGTGTTGGATCTGATCGGTCAGCTTGGTGTAGCGCTCGGCCTGCTTCGCCTGACGCCTCAATGACGCCATTTGCGAGTCCAGCCCCGCCATGAGGTCTTCCAAACGCTCCAAATTCTTCTCGGTCGAACGAAGCTTGCTCTCTGCATCCTTGCGCCGGACGTGAAGGCCAGCGATTCCCGCCGCTTCTTCGAGCATCATGCGCCGTTCGGCAGGCTTTGCCGCGATCACCTGAGCGATCTTGCCCTGGCTCACCAATGCAGGCGAATGCGCGCCCGTTGCCGCATCGGCAAAGGTCAGCGCCACGTCTTTTGCGCGCACGTCGCGGCCATTGACGCGGTAGGCAGAGCCAGCACCGCGCTCGATCCGGCGAGTGACGACAAGCTCTTCGCCCTGATCGTCGGTCGCGTGCAGGATGACTTCGGCAAAGGCGCGCTGGGGCCGGGTATCGGTCCCTGCGAAGATCACATCCTCCATCCCGCCAGAGCGCATCGACTTGGCCGAGGTTTCCCCCATGACCCAGCGGATAGCCTCAAGCACATTGGATTTGCCGCAGCCATTGGGGCCAACGACCCCGGTAAGGCCCGGTTCAATGCGCAATTCAGCCGGTTCTACAAAGCTTTTGAAGCCTGAGAGTTTGAGCCGGCTGATCTGCATGGCGGTGGTTTTGTGTTCCTCGTTATTCCTGACGCGCCCCGGCGCGTTGCAGGGTCGCCTCAAGGTCTTCCCAACCAAGCGTATCAAGCTTGCGGTCGTTGAGGATAAAGGTTGGTGTCGCCGTGATGTTCAGCTCTTTGCCTTGCTCTGCCGAATTGTCGGCAATGCTTTGGATGGTGTCCGTATCGGTCAAGCAGGTGCGCTGTTGATCGGCCGAAAGGCCGCGCGCTGCGAAGAAGTCGATAAGGCCAGCGGCTTCTGCGATCATCACAAGACGCGTGTCGATGGGTGCGTTGCCAGCGGCTTCGTATTGAGCCTGATTGCGGTTCACGTTTTCAAAGATTTGCGGCAGAAAACCCCATGCCTCGTCAGAGAGAACCTGCATATTCTCTTTCGCGCCGCAGCGAACAAGGGTCGCGACAGTCAAGTCGATCGGGTCACGCACAAGATTGCGCTGTTCAAAGCTGACAACGCCGGTTGCGACGTATTCCTTGATGCCCGGTTTTGCCTGAGCCGAGAACGCTGCGCAGCCGCCGCAGGTGTGCGAAGCGTATTCCACCAGCTTCAATGGCGCTTCAGGATTGCCAAGAACATAGCCGTCGAAATCGCTGACCGTGACGGTTTCACCCCAATTGGTGCCATCAGGCGCTTCGATGGGAGCGATGACATCGCCTTCAAGGTCGCCATCGGCAGCATCCCCGCCGCATGCGGCAAGGACAAGCGCAAGAGGCGCGGCAAAGGCGAATTTCAATGAGCTTTTAAAGGCGGTCATGACAGTCAAGAATCCTCTGATTTAAGCAAAAAGACTATACGCAAGGCCGCACGCTCGAAAAGAGCATCCTATCGGCAGCCTGTGCAAAAGGGAGTGGATAGGTGAAATCCCATGAGAAATCACGCCGACTTATCTGATAAAGCGCGTGAAATTGGCTCCTCTTGAGGCGATTACTTTGATGAATTTTCAGGTTTGAACCGCTGTGCGATGACTGGGTAAAGCGTGCCCCATGCGTGAACCTCGTTCAACAACTTACCGTCCAAGGCAAAGCTTGGGGTTGAATTGACGGAGAACTCTTCGCGGTCCGCTGCGCCGTTTTGCACGAGCTTTTGCGCGGCTGCATCATCGCTAAGGCAGGTGGTGATATCCATTCGGCTTGCGCCGCGTGTCGCGAGCATATCATCAAGGTCAAGCGCCGCTGCCATGCTGAGGCGCGCAGATTTGCTGCCCGATGCCCAGGACGCGCGTTGAGCCTCAGGGGCGGTGCGCGCTTTTTCGAGCCATTTGTCCTGCTGCATCAGATACATCCGGTGGCGGTCCTTGAACCCTTCTGCACTGCCGCATTGGACAAGCATTGAGACGGTGAGATCAACCACATTACGGATGACGGGGCGCACTTCGACATTCATGTGACCCGGGGCAAGTAGCGCCAGGTCCAGCGCGCCTTCGCCTTCGCGTGCGAATGTTGCACAGTGGCTGCAGGTGTAGCTGATCCATTCGATGAGCGATGCTTCGGCCTGCGGGTTGCCGATCATATGGCCGCGATCAGTGGCGACGACTTCTGCGTGCCACGATGCGCGGCGGCCAGAGCCTTTGAACGCGCTTGGCACGTCTTTTAGCTGGTCTGCCCCGTCCTGTACGCTGCTGTCGGCGTCTTGGGCCGTTGCCGGCCCGCCCGCAACAGCCACACCCAAGGCCAATCCAAAAGCACTCACAGCGCTAAAAGCTGCTCGTTTGAAGGGTTTCATGTCTTAATCGTCTTCCCGTTAATTTTCAGGCTCTTTATCACCCAGACTGCGCGCCAGCGATTCCAATACGGTGCGCAGTTCCGGATCCCCGATATCGCGCAAACTGTCCCCCAATTCCATCGGAATGGGTTTGAGCGATGGCGGCGGCTTGGGGCGGGCGATGCCAGAGGGAGGCTTAACCTCGCCTTGCCGGATTTTCGCGCGCGCCACGGCCTTGTAACCAAAGAAGCGGTTCACCCGTTCGATAATCTCCGGCAGCACTTGCTGGATCAGCGGCGCGTGCGCGGGCTTTACCACCAGTTGCAATATGCCCTCGGACTTTTCACCGGGGGGGAAACGGATCGCTTCGGGAGAGCACACCAATGCATGGGTTGGCCCCACAATCTCGGGCCAGCGGGTGACAACGCTGCTTTGCACAAAGCCAAAGCGGCGAAAGGCGGTGCGGCCGATTTCGGGCATCAGATCACCGATGGCCTTTGCGCCCCGGCCACGCGGACGGGTGTAGGGCTTGCCCGCTTTTTTGGGCCGTCCTTTTGAGCCTGTTCCCTTTTTCGGGGGCTTTTTGTCGGTGTCGCTTCCCATGGTGCAATTGCCCATGCCATAGCCGCACCGTGACCGCCACCATATCTGACACTCTTTTGGACTGGTATGATGCCCATGCCCGCGCGCTTCCCTGGCGCAATGCGCCGGGAGCGCCGCCGCCAAACGACGATGCGTGGCCTTACCGCGTGTGGTTGTCGGAGGTCATGCTGCAACAAACAACAGTTGCGGCGGTGAAGCCTTACTTTGAAAAGTTCACGCGCATTTGGCCGACCGTCTTCGATCTTGCCGGGGCGAGCGATGAGGACGTGATGGCGGCCTGGGCAGGCCTTGGATATTACAGCCGCGCGCGCAATCTGGTGAAATGCGCGCGGGTTGTGGCGCAGATGGGCGGCTTTCCCGAAACCGAGGCGGAATTGCTCAAACTGCCGGGGCTGGGTGCCTACACCGCCGCTGCCATCGCAAGCATCGCCTTTGGTCAGCGCGCGGTTGTGGTGGACGCCAATGTGGAGCGGGTGGTCTCGCGACTGTTCAATATCGAAGAGCCGTTGCCGGGCTCTCGCAAAGCTATTCGCGAGAAGACGGACACGATTACGCCTGAGGTGCGCGCTGGCGATTTTGCGCAAAGCATGATGGATATAGGCTCGCAAATCTGCACCAGCAAAGCGCCGCGATGCCTTTTGTGCCCATTATCCGACGTGTGTGAGGGACGGGCCGCAGGCGAGCCTGAGCGCTTGCCCGTCAAACCTGCGAAAAAGGCAAAGCCCGAGCGGCGTGGAACCGCTTTCTGGATCGAGCGTGAGGAACGCGTGTGGTTGGTCAAACGTCCGGGCACCGGAATGCTGGGCGGGATGCGAAGCCTGCCTGATGATGGCTGGAGCGCGCGCTCAAATGGCTGCGACGCGGCTCCGCTTGAGGGCGAGATGACAAGCCTTGGCGCAGTAAGGCACACCTTCACCCATGCGCATTTAACGCTCGAACTGGTGCGAATTGACGGCGCTGCTGTGCCTTCTGGTGAGGGTGAATGGTGGCCTTTAAGCGAGATAGAAGCGGCGGGGCTTCCTACACTCTTTGCCAAGGCCGCGCGGCTGGCGCTGGCCTAAAAGCAGGGCTTAGATAAAGCCGCCGCCAAGCGCCAGACGCACCGATGCGATCAGGAACACCACAAGACAAAAGTTGCGGCCCCCGTCGCTGGACGACAGCGCGCCAAAGATAATCCCGATCACAATCAGCGGCAAGGCAAGCCAGTTGCCCCAGCCAAGAAGGGGGATGGTCGAGGGGATGACGATGACAAGGCTGATGAGCCCGAAAAGATAAGCAAGTATATTTCCCATGTGTGTTATATGGGCAGCACACCCTCACGGTTCAAGACCATCCTTGTTCAAGGGCGCGCCTTCAGGTCCTGTTTAACAACGTAATTGACGGTTCAGCCGCGCTCCCCCAAAAGATCACCAACACGCGCATTGACGCATTTCGGAGAGATACCTTTGGCCTACCGTAATTTCGCAAATTCTGATCTTTCACGCCGTTCGCTTTTGCGTGGCTCGGCCTATGCCGCTGCTGGTGCAACATTGGCGACGCTGCCGTTCGGGCGCGAG
This sequence comes from Erythrobacter longus, assembly GCF_000715015.1. Lineage (GTDB taxonomy): Bacteria > Pseudomonadota > Alphaproteobacteria > Sphingomonadales > Sphingomonadaceae > Erythrobacter > Erythrobacter longus. Next base: position 859,364 of record NZ_JMIW01000001.1, on the reverse strand, counting down.
TTGCTGGCGCACAGCGTTGATGAAAGCTGGCCCAACGTGGCCGCGATGGCGCGAAAGTACCTTGAGAGCCGCAAAGTTGCGCAGATGTACCTCACCTTCGGATGGGGTCAGGAAGACCATGCGCACCACGTCGGCGGGGGCACATTGGCTCTGAATTCCGACGTAGCTGTCGATGAAAATACGCTCTACCGCATCTATTCGATGACCAAGCCGGTGACCGGCATGGCAGCGATGATCCTGATCGATGAAGGCGTGATGAGCCTTGACCAGCCGATCCACGAGTTTCTCCCAGCGTACAAAGATATGATGGTGCAGGTCGAATATGACGGCGCCATCACTGAGGAAAACCTTGAGCCTGCGAAGAGCCATATCACGGTTCGCCACTTGCTCACCCACACGGCGGGCATCGGTTATGGCATCATCCAGAAAGGCCCGATTGTCGAGGCTTACAATGAGGCAGGGGTTGTCGCAGGCCGCGTAACGCGTCTGCCAATTCCGGGCATTTTCCGCGGTGATCCTGCGCCCAGCCTTGAAGCCTTTGCCGATGAACTGGCCAAATTCCCGCTCGTCCTGCAACCGGGCACGAAATTCAGCTATTCGATGGGCCTTGATCTGCTGGGCCGTGTCATCGAAGTGGCAAGCGGTCAGCCGTTTGATGAATTCCTGCAAGAGCGGATTTTTGGTCCTTGCGGCATGGACAGCACGGCATTCTTCGTCGCTTCCGAAAATGTGGAACGCTTCACAGACAATTACGGCCTTTTGAACGGAACCGCCTTCCCGATCGATCCTGCGGCAAGCTCGGTTTATCTTGAAAAAGGCGCGTTCCCGACGGGGGGTGCGGGCCTTGTCTCCTCTCCCAAGGACTACGACCGCTTCCTGCGTATGCTTCTGGGTTACGGCAAACTTGGCAACACCCGCTTGATGAGCGAGCCTGCGGTGCGGCTGGGCGTTTCCAACCTCTTCCCCAAAGGGACAGACCTTTCCGGCACGTGGATGGAAGGTCAGGGCCACGGCGCTGGCGGGCGCAGCGTCAATGGCACATTTGGCTGGGGCGGAGCGGCAGGGACGCTTGCGGCGGTCGATTACAATCTGGGCCTGCGCGCATGTCTGTTCACCCAATATATGCCGTCCGATGCTCTGCCCGTTCGCGACGAATATATGGCCGCGATTGAGGCTGACACGGCAGCGATGCGCGCCAAGAAAGCGGCTTAATGGCCAGAGGAGCGGAAGGCTATAAGGGGCACATCGCCTTTGCCGGATCGCCGATTGACCGGGCGGATAATATCCGTGCGGATAAGGACGCGCTTGGCGGCTTGATGAACTGGAAGGCAAAGTTTCTTTTGCTGGATTCATTGATGCCGCTGCTCGATGATAGGGGGCGTCTTGCGTGGGGCACGCTTGCCGATGCGCCCGAAGATGCAGAGCTGGTGTTCCTTGGCATTGACCGAGAGGGCGGCGGCGAGAAGGCGTGCTTTGCCGCTGTTCCGGCCAAAGGAGATGCCTCTCCGCGCATGGCCAACCCTCGGCTCTGGGCGCTTATGGCGAACCTGGACCCGGGTGATCTGGCGCTTTACGGCGGGGCGCGCAGCCTCATCGATTGGCACGCGCGCCACCGGCATTGTGCGCAATGCGGCGCTCCGACAGAAATTGCCAAGGGCGGTTGGCAGAGAAATTGTCCGTCGTGCAGCTCGCAGCATTTCCCGCGCACCGATCCTGTTACCATCATGCTCGCCGAATATGAAGGCAAACTGATGCTTGGCCGGGGACTTGGCTGGCCCGAAGGGCGTTTTTCCGCGCTGGCTGGCTTTGTTGAACCGGGTGAAACCATCGAAGAAGCGGTGGCGCGCGAAGTGTTCGAGGAATCGGGCGTCCGGGTGCGCGATGTCGAATATGTCGCAAGCCAGCCCTGGCCTTTCCCAAGCCAGCTGATGATTGCGTGCCATTCTTATGCCGATGACGATGCGCTTGTCATCGACGAGACCGAGATGGCCGAGATCAATTGGTACACCCGCGAAGAAGTGGGAAGCGCGTTAAAAGGCGAAGGGCCCTTCCACGCCCCGCCGCCCCATGCAATTGCGCATAATCTGATGCAATGGTGGCTGGATAAACCCGCATGAGTGAGCCTCAAAAACTGACCATCGACATTTATTCCGATGTCATGTGCCCGTGGTGCGCGATTGGATATGGCCAGTTGGGGCAGGCCTTGGGCCAGCTTGAAGGCGAGATCGAAGCCGAAATCCGCTGGCGCCCGTTTGAGCTTAATCCCGACATGCCGATTGAGGGCGAAGAGCAAGAGGCACATCTCGCTCGCAAATATGGCCGCTCTGCCGAAGAAGGCGCGAAAATGCGCGGGCAGATGCGCTCTATTGCTGAAAATGCAGGCGTCTCGCTCACCTATGAAGGCGGCGAAGACCCGGCACCGCCAGCCATGATGTGGAACACGCGCGATTGTCACAAGCTTCTCGGACTGACGCTTGAGCAAATGGGTCCAGAGGTTCAAACGAACCTCAAACTCGCTTTGTTCGAGGCCCATTTCAATCAGCGCCGCGACCTTTCCAAGCACGATGTGCTGGTCGATATTGCGGCCAGTGTCGGCGTCCACCGGGGCGCTGCGAAGGCCGCGCTTGAGGATACAGAGCTTGAGGCGCGTGTCATTGCCGAAGAACGCCAGGCATCGGACCTCAACATCAGCGGCGTTCCTGCGATGATTATCAACGGCAAATTCATGGTGCCGGGCGCGCAAGGGCCAGAGACTTATGTCAATGTCCTGCGCAAAGTGGCCGAAAAATCGAGGGGGTAAAACTCTTGGGCGTTCTCCGCATTGCGGAACGGATGGACGAGTTAAACGCTAGTTACAAAAACGGCGCGAGCTCAATCGAGGGTCACGAGCAACATGACGTTCGTTTGACCTTGGAGAGGGCTCGGCGCAGGGCGGCAGAAAAGAACAGGACTTAGGGAAAACACGATGGGGAAATCGGTGAAAAGCTTGGCTGTTGTGGCGTTCGTCACAGTGATCGCGATCGCGTTCTCGGGCTTTGCGGGGAGCGGCAGTGTCGATGTATTTGGCAGTCCCGCGATGTATCTCACCGGGTGGCTGGCGCTGGTCATCAACTGGGTTGCCTTCGTCCCTTCAGCCATCGCAAAGAGCGACAAGTTTTACGACACGGTCGGCGCGATCACATATCTGTCGGTCACAGCCTTTGCCGTTTACGCAGCGATTGCGCACCACGGCGGCCTTGATACGCGCAGCATGGTGGTTGCCGCGATGGTCGCGGTCTGGTGCATTCGCCTTGGCACGTTCCTTTATATCCGCATCCATGCCGCAGGCGGCGCGGACAGCCGGTTTGACAAGATCCGGGTCAATCCGCCTCGCTTTCTCGCGGCGTGGACATTGCAAGCGCTCTGGGTGATCCTGACAGCGTCGGCAGCCGTTGCGATCATTACCTCAGAGGCGCGCGCGCCCATCGATGTTTTCTTCTATGCAGGTGCGGCCATCTGGCTCGTCGGCTTTGTGTTCGAAACGGTCGCTGATGCGCAGAAAAGCGCGTTCAAGAAAGACCCCGCAAACAAGGGCAAATTCATCAATGTGGGCCTTTGGCGATGGTCGCGTCACCCCAATTACTTTGGCGAGATTACTTTGTGGTTCGGCATGTTTGTGATTGCGATCCCTATCCTTTCGGGCCTTTCATGGCTGGTCGTGATCTCCCCGATCTTTGTTTACCTGCTGCTGACCCGGATCAGCGGGATCAATTTGCAGGACGAGCAGGCGAAAGAGCGTTGGGGCGATGATCCGGCCTATCAGGCCTATCGCAAGAACACGCCGGCGTTGTTCCCCAAACCGCCTTCGGCGTGAAATCGCCCTTTGAGATTGTGAAGCCTTGCGATACACCTTCTGCGGGGATCGTCATTGACTAAGGAGAGCCTTATGGCCCGCACACCTTCCCTTTCCGTTTTTGCCGCTGTTTCCGCCTTTGCACTGCTTGCTGCGTGTAGCGGCGGTGCAGGAAATGGCGCCGAAGAAACCGCCGAAGAAACCGCAGCACCTGCGGGAGATGCGCCCGCAGAGATCAAACAGCGTCAGGACAATTTCGAGGCCATCGGCGACAGCTTTAAAGCGATCCGCGAACAGCTTGAAACTGACGCCCCAGATTTTGCGGTGATTACGCCAGCGGCCGCTGACATCAATGAGCGGTTGAAGCGTCTGCCCGACCTCTTCCCCGCAGGATCGAGCATGGAAGCAGGTTATGACACAGAAGCACTCGCGGTGATTTGGGAAGACCCTGAAGGGTTTGCCAAAGCCATCGAAAATGGCATCGCGGCAAGCGAAGACATGATGGCAGCAGCGGCCACTGGCGATCCCGAGGCGGTTCGCGGACAGGTCGGCAACCTTGGCAAAAACGGTTGCAAGGCGTGCCACGACAAATACCGCGTCGACGATGATTGATCGCGCTGACGGTTAGCCTTCGATGACCACTCATGCGGTAAGGATTTGGGACTGGCCGGTGCGCTTGACGCACTGGTCTTTCGCTCTGCTTCTGCCTGCGATGTATATCACTGCCGAAAATTCCGAATGGGGCTGGCATATGCGGCTGGGCCATGTGCTGCTCACGCTCATCATATTCCGCGTCATTTGGGGGCTCATCGGGACCGACACGGCACGCTTTTCCAGCTTTGTGAAAGGCCCCGTTGCTCTCCTCACATACCTTCGCGGCGGCTATCCTCATAAAGAGCACAAGGGCCACAATCCATTGGGCGCGTTTGCGGTTCTGGCGCTGCTGGGATTGATGCTTGCGCAAGTCAGCATGGGCCTTTTCGCAGGCGATCCCTATGATGGCGCGACCGGGCCTTTGAACCCGCTTGTCGGGGTGGGAACAGCCGATTTCCTGACCGAAACGCACGAGTGGTTTTTCTGGGTCGTCTTCGGCATGGTGGGCCTGCACATCACCACCGTGGGGCTTTACGGAGCATTCCAGGCGCAGAACCTGATCGGCCCGATGATTGCCGGGAAGGGCGAGAAGGCGCTGAGCGTCGAAGACAATCCCCCTGCACCATGGGGCAGGGCGCTAGGCGCGCTGGCTGTATCGGGGGGAATCGCGTTCTGGGTGTATCTGGGGGCGCCGCTGCTCACTTGACTTACACGAAATCGGGAAAGGCGAGCCGGATTTCCTGCGCTGCGTTCTCCGGGTAACATGCGCCGTGGGCAAGGATCAGGGCCTCAGGCTCCAGCAGTAACATCGCTTCCAACCCAGACTTGAGCGCCTCGCTGTACGGGCGAAGGGCAAAACGCATATCAATCGATGGTTGCCCGTGCGGGCCCGCTGCGCCCCCTAGCTTCAGGAACAAACGCATGAATGGGTTCTGGATGCGCTTCGCTTCGTAATTCATCATCAGATCGGTGACGATCATCGTACGCGAGGCGCGGTGGAAGAACACGCTTTCGGTGAAATCCCCAAGTTCAAGCCGCAAATGGTCAATGTCTGTGCTCCATGGGCCATCAACTTCGCTTGTCAGTGGCGTGTTCGCAGGCACCTCGGTCCTATCGGCTAGTCCAGTGGCGGCGAAGACATGCGCGTCGGGATAGGCGTCAGCCCAGAGCTTTAGGAAAATGAAATGGTTTTGGTTGGGGGCAACCAGATGAGCAACCGGTCCAACCTGCGCTAGCTCCTTACCCAATCCTTGTGTGAGTTCCACGGGCGAATGCACAAAGAGCGAACCGTCGGATAGCCGAATGACCGTCATGCGCGTGGGGCAGGGCACTTGCAGCGGACCAAATCCGTACCGCACCTCTGGGCCGTCGACGATCCAGATGTTTTCTCCCCACGGTTTGAGGGTAAGAAGCGGCTCATATGGCCGATATCCGAGCGCGGTCGGCACGCTAGACCAATCCCAGCCTCTCAAGTTTCGCTGCAAGCTTCCCCGGCAGTGCATCGCCAATATCCTCGCCCGCGTCCAGATCGCGGGGGGGATCGCCTTTGAGATAGCGCCAGCCCTGATGCGCGCGCTTGGGGCGGGGCTCTACCCGCACGAGTTCGGGCTTCATCTCGATCAACCAGCGCCTGCTGTCGGTTTGCGAAAAGCCGATAATCTCGGAGCGCGCAACGATGGCGTGCTGGTGGATCCAATAGAGCGACCCGCCAATGCACTGCTCCCATTTAATGGGACGGTTCTTGGTGGTGAGATAAGGCGCGCGCCCACCGGCATACCAGCTTTCCAGCTCGGCATAGCTTTGCGCGCCATAGGCGATTTTCGTCAGATGTACGGGCATAGGTGCAACTTAAGAAGTTTCCGCTTGATTGCGAGGCAACACCTTAAGCAATCCCCGAGACATTCGAGAGTTCCGCCCCTACTCTCTTATATTGACGCTCGTTTATAATGGCGCCCGTTTATAGTGGAGCAAGCCCCGCCGCGACCGCCAGGCCCAGAAACGCGAAAAAGCCCATACTGTCGGTAATCATGGTGACAAACACGCTTGATGCGACCGCAGGGTCTTGGCCCATACGCTCGAAAGCCACCGGCACCAGCACGCCCGCAAGGCCCGAGATCGCGATATTGACCACCATGGCAAGCGCGATGACTGCGCCCATCTCGGGGCTGAAAAGCACGCCTGCCGCAATACCGATCAGCACCGCAATCGTTGCCCCGTTGAGCAATGCAACGCGCAATTCGCGCCAGACAATGCGCCATGTGTTGGCCCGCGTCAGCTGATTGGTCGCAATCGCGCGCACCGCGACGGCCATGGTCTGCGTGCCTGCGTTTCCGCCGATGCTCGCCACAATCGGCATGAGAACAGCAAGCGCCACCAATTCCTCAATCGCAGCGCCAAAAAACGCGATAATGGCCGACGCCACCACGGCTGTTCCAAGGTTCGCGACAAGCCAGCGCACGCGGCTGGAGTAAGCCTCACGGATCGGTTCGTTAATGTCGCCATCGCCCGCACCAGACAGCAGCAGCGCATCCTCGCCCGCCTCTTCGGAGATGATGTGCACGACATCGTCCACCGTCATCTGGCCTACCAGACGCCCGCTTTCATCCACCACGGCGGCAGAAATCAGCGCGTATTTCTGGAACATCAGCGCGACCTCTTCCTGATCGGTCGTTACCGGGATCAGGGTCTGGTCGCGCTTCATCACATCGGTCAATTTAATCGCGCGCGGCGTCGTCAAAATCCAGTTCAGCGCGCAAGTGCCGACCGGATGGTGCGAGGCATCGACCACGAAGACCTCGTAAAAATCATGCTCCAGATCGCCTTCGTCGCGAAGGTAATCGATCAAATCGCCGACCGTCAGATGCTCCGGCACCGCCATAACGTGGCGGTTCATCAGGCGTCCGGCGGTTTCCTCTGGATAGGACAGCGCGCTTTCAACGGCGGCCTGTGTCTCAGGCTCCAGCTCGTCGATGATCGCTTGTCTGTCGGCCTCATCAAGGTCTTCGAGCAGTTGGACCGCGTCATCGGTATCCATCTGCTCTGTGATGGTGGCAACGTCCGCCGGGGCAAGCTCCTCCATCATCAATTCGCGAACGTGATCGTTAAGCTCTGCGACCACTTCTGGCGTCATCAAATCGGTAATCGCCGCCGCCAGATTGGCGCGGTCGACTTCTTCGATCAGTTCGAGAAGGTCAGCCGTGTCAGCCGGGTGAAGCGGTTCGACAAGGTCGTAAACCCCTTGCGTATCCCCATCCCTCAGCGCGTCTCGCACCCTGGCGACATAAGAGCGTTTTAGCCGGTTTTCCTCATCGTGGCGCTCATCATCGATCCGGTCATCGGGACGAACCGCGTCCTTGGCCATTTCCTCCACGTCCGTGGCCATGCGGATTTCATCAAGGGAGGTGGGATCGACCATGATTAGGGTGTTTAGATGGGGCGAAGTGAAAAGCAAGCGGGTGACGCAGATAGGTGACGCAGATAGGTGACAGGCGCGCATCACCTGCTAAAGAGCGGTTCAAACATTCAGGAGATTATTGGAAATGGCTGAAAAACTCACTTTCACCCTCGATACAGGTGACGGCGCAGGTAAAGACGTTGTGATCAAATTGCGCCCCGATCTGGCCCCCGGCCACGTTGCGCGCATTACCGAGCTTGCAGGCGAGGGCTTTTATGATGGCGTGGTGTTCCACCGCGTGATTCCGGGCTTTATGGCGCAAGGCGGCGACCCGACCGGCACCGGCATGGGCGGCAGCGAAAAGCCTGACCTGAAAGCTGAATTCAATTCAGAGCCGCACGTCGAGGGCACCTGCTCAATGGCCCGTTCGCAAATGCCTGACAGCGCAAACTCGCAGTTCTTCATCTGCTTTGAAGACGCTGGCTTTCTTGATGGCCAGTACACCGTTTGGGGCAATGTCGAGAGCGGCATGGAACACGTCCACGCCCTGCCAAAGGGTGAGCCACCCAAGGCTCCGGGTAAAATTGTGAAAGCGACCGTGGCATAAGCCTGCGTTCAGCCAATCGATTTCAAACAAGCGCTCGTCCTGATATTGGTCAGGGCGGGCGCTTTTCTTTGAGTCTGGGTAAGTTTTGATGATGCCGTTTCGCACTGCAATCGCATTGCTTTTTCTGACGCTAAGCGCCTGCGCCACGATCCCCGATATCTCGCAATCGCGATCTCCGTGCCGGATGGAGCCGGGTGGGTGGTGTTCTTTCGTGCGTGAGGGGGCGGTAGAGGCTTATCCTTACGCCATTGCCTCTCTGCAAGCCTATGAGGGGGACCGTGACCTTTATACCGGGCCTATTCCCATGCTGGAGGCGCTCGAGGCGCTGCCGATTGATCCGGATGCGAAGGACAAGGGCTTTGGCTATGTCTTGTTCAAGCAATTTGCGCCCGGCACTTACGGTGATGCAGGCCGCCAGCCCATTGCGCGCATATTCGCGTTTCGTGGGACGGACTTCGACGGGTTTACCGACATATTCTACGGCAGCTTGCGCAATGATCAGATCAATCTGGCGGTCGAAGCCTTTGCCGCCGAGGCGGCGCGTTTTGATGACAGCGTGCCGTGGGTGGTGACAGGCCATTCATTGGGCGGGGCGCTCGCCACGGAAGTCTCTGTTGCGAACCCGCAAGTGCGCGCCTTTATGTTCAACACCTCGCCCTTTTACGGGGGTGATGCCATGTCCAATGACGTGAGGCGCACCGTCTTTAACGAGCGTGGAGAGCTGCTGCGCCGTTTTGCCAAGTTCAAATCCGCGCCTGCGGCCGAAGTTTACACGATCAATTGCCAGCCCGGCACAGATCCGATCAAGAAGCATTCGATGCGGCGGCTCGTCGATTGCCTGACGTGGATTGCGGCCTATTCCGACAGGCACGCGTTCCAAATGGTTGAAACGCAAAGGATTGAACGCCCCATGGTGGAGTGCAGGCGCGAGCAGCCGGGGCACCCGGGGGTCGCCCACCGCGAGATCACGCCTTGTGTGCACCAGTCGCGGCCAGACAAGGATAGCGAACCCGACGAAGCTGACGATTGACGTAGTGATTGAAGCCGTGATTGAAGCCGTGATTGAACTGGGGCGCTTCTGCGGCTAGACGCGCCGTCACCATGAAACCGACCACAGATCCCCGCCTCGCTCCTAACGAGAGCCCAAAGACCTACCGTGTCAAAAGCTTCGGCTGCCAGATGAACGTCTATGATGGCGAACGTATGGGCGAGCTTCTCGACGAAAAGGGCCTGACGCCTGCGCCAGAGGGCGAGGATGCGGATCTGGTCGTGCTCAACACCTGTCACATTCGCGAGAAGGCGGCGGAGAAGATTTATTCCGACATTGGCCGCCTGACCAAAGGCAAGACGCAGAAGAAAGCGCCGATGATTGCGGTTGCCGGATGCGTGGCACAGGCAGAGGGCGAAGAGATCATGGCGCGCGCGCCTGCTGTTTCCATGGTGGTTGGCCCGCAGGCCTATCACCGGCTGCCCGATATGCTGGATAAAGCGGTGAGGGGTGAGCGGGCGACCGATACCGATATGCCCGCGATTGCGAAATTCGGCGCTTTGCCAGCGCGCAAGCGCCGTTCTCCAACCGCGTTTTTGACGGTTCAGGAAGGGTGCGACAAATTCTGCACCTATTGCGTCGTCCCATACACACGCGGCGCAGAAATTTCGCGACCTTTCAACGATTTGATTGGTGAGGCTCGCAAGTTGATCGAAGCGGGCGCACGCGAGATTACCCTGCTGGGCCAAAACGTCAACGCATGGGCGGGCGAAGATGATGTGGGGCGTCCTGTGGGACTTGCCGGTCTGATCCGCGCGATTGCAAAGCTCGATGGGGTGGAGCGTATCCGTTACACCACCAGCCACCCTAACGATATGGAAGATGACCTTATCGCAGCGCATGGCGAGGTCGATCAACTGATGCCGTATCTGCATCTGCCCGTCCAATCGGGCAATGATCGGGTTCTGAAAGCGATGAACCGCGCGCATACTGCGGAAAGCTATCTTCGCCTCCTCGAACGCTTCCGCGAGGCGCGGCCTGATATTGCGCTGTCGGGCGATTTTATCGTTGGTTTTCCGGGTGAGACCGAGGCCGAATTTGAGGACACGCTCTCCCTTGTGGACGAGGTGCGTTACAGCCAAGCCTTCAGCTTCAAATACTCACCGCGCCCCGGCACTCCGGCGGCGACAATGGACAATCAGTTGCCGCGCGAGGTGATGGATGACCGGCTTCAGCGCCTGCAAGAACGGCTCAACCGCGATCAGCGCGCCTTTAACGATGCGCTTGTTGGCAAGACTTGCGACATTCTGGTTGAACGCAAAGGTAAGCTTCCCGGCCAATGGCTTGGCAAAGCGCCCTGGCTGACCAGCGTGTGGTTTGCCCAAGAGGGTGGGGACACGGTGGAAATTGGCGATATTGTCTCGCTTAAGCTTGTCGATGCTGGACCCAATTCGATCGAAGGGCGACTGATCTAAGGGGCTGTTTTAAGGGGCTGTGAAATCTAGCCGCCTGCTTCGTTTGCTTCCTGCTCTTTCAGGATCGCAAGATAGCGGTCCACCGCCGTTGCGATGATCTGCGGATCGCGGCTGGTGCTGGGCAGTTCGTAAAGCGATGTCAGATACGCCATGTCGAAATCGGTGATCGCAGGGGGCGCGAACTCTTCGTTGAACAGGGTTAGGATCGTTGGCGGGGTATTGGCGTCGCTTGTCACTTCATCGCTGACCGAGGCAAGAATGCGGACAGAGGCATAGTCGGCGATCTGACGAAGGGTTTTCTCCTCCAGCGCCGCCGTTTCAATCAGCACAACCGCGCCCACCATGGCCGATTGCTGGCGATTGATGCGTGATGCGCGTTCGGTCTGGTTCACAAGGCTGCCAAGCCCGCGGGCGCGGTCGCCTGATCCTTCGACCACGGCTTCGGTGCCGTCTTCATTGAGCGTGCTGAATGCGTGCCACGAACGCACGGCATCCGACCCGCGATAAATCCGGTCGCGTTGATAGCTCTTGAGCCCTTCGAACAGCCATTTCTGTTCTTCTTCAAGGGTTTTGACCGCGTCGTTCACGTTATTAAGGAAGCCGACAAAGGCGTTTGCCTTACAATCAGCCCCTGCAATTCGAACGCCGCGCAAAGCCTGCGCATTTTCTTCAATGCGCGCTTTCACGACTTCGGCGATGTTGTCGGGAAGGCCCGATACCATCACACAAAGCGGCGCACGGAAACGGGCTGCTGGAAGACCTGAGCGGGCGGGCAGATTGATCTGGCGGCCGATGCGCAAAACCCGCTCGCGCGTGCTTTCTCCGCTGTCATTCTCAAGATCGCCTTCAACGATGATCTGGTCAGAACCTTGCTCTTGTGGGGTGGTATCTTGCGCAGCGGCGGGGGTGGCTGCTGCGGCAAGAACTGCTGCACATATTGCGGGGACGTGTGCGGGTAGGGGCCATTTCGTCATCGGTCTTGGATTTCCCATTGCTTTGACGCCGCTTTTGCAGGCGTGCGGATGAACGACGTCTTATGCGCACACTACAAACGGGCGGGCCAATGTATCCCCACTATCGATCAGCCCGGCGCAAGCTTCGACGATCGGAGTGCGCAATCGACCAGCGGCAAATGGAGCCCGACGAGTTTCATTGGCTGCGGGCACGGTGCGGATCGTCACTCCTTGGCCCCGTACGCGCTGTTGGGGTCTTCTCCTTCAGACTCTTCACCCTCAAGCCGCACTGCGCGCCGGGCGATATTGCCGTAGAACAGCGACCGGCTTGCGGTTGGCGAGGTTTCATAGAGCATCGACACAAGCGAGCGGTCGAAGTCGGTCAGCTCCTCTGGCGCATCTTCATCCTGAAACAGCGTCAGGATCGTATCGGCGGCGGGCACTTCTTCGGGCGATAGTGCGCGCGCGTTTCCAAAGGTGCGCATTGAGGCATAGTCGGCCAGCTGTGTGAGGGATTTGCCATCCGCTCTGCCAAGCTCGATCAGGACGGTTGCACCTGCAAGCGGATTGGGTTTCCTCCTGAGGCGAGAGGCATAGTAGGACTGGTTTGGGCCGTCGGCAAAGGCGAGGCGATCTCCTGCGCTGCCTTGAGAAGTGGGAACGGCGACCGGACCGGGCAGGCGCGCGGGACGATAGGTCCATGCCCGCACCGGGTCTTTTTCCTCAAGCACCCTTATGCGTTCATAGCTTTTCAAATGGCGCAGCACATCGGACCTGCTGTTGAACCATGTATCGGCTGTTCCCTGCTCTTGAGGCACGAAAATGACCGATGTGTTGTGTTTGCAATCCTCTGGCACGTCCACGCGGTTCAATCCCAGGCTCACTGCGTTTTCGCGCATTCTTGCCTCGATCACCTTTGCCGCCTCTTCGGTAAGGCCGAAAACTCTGGGGCACATCGGTTCGGCAAATTTGGCGATGGTTTGAGAGATGCGCGGTTTGTTCAGCACGTCTTGAGCCAATTGGCGCAGTTCATTGCGGCGTTCGCGAAGGTTTGTGTCCCCTTCAACCACGATTTCGGCTTCGCTTTGTGGCTGGGTGTCATCTTCTTGGGCAAATGCGGGAGACGCGCTCAACAAGCTCAATAAGGCGCCAAACAATGCCGGGGGCACGAACGGCCTAAGAGTTTTCATTTGCTCTCCTTCGCCCCGCTCCAACCGCCAGTTCAGAGCATTTAAGGCCCCGCTTTCAGGATTGGTATGCCCTGTTACCGGTCGCCGGGCCTTTGTGCTTTTACTGTTTCAATGGGCATCACAGTGATCACAGAACTATGAACTGTTTGTGACTTTCCCCAACAACGCTACGCCCCCACGCTTGCCAAGCTCGAAAAGCCGCCTACCTTTCCGACTCGACACAGGCTTTTCTCTGGCGAAAAGCGAAACCGCAAAGGACCCTATGGGACGCAGACCCACAACAAAGCACGACGGCCATGCACCCGGTGCGATCGATCCATCCGTATTGCCGGAAGCGATCAATTCCAACCAAGCCTCGAGTACGAGGGGAGGCGAACGGGCCAGGGCTGAGCTCTCTTTCGAAAACCAATCGCTTTTGGGCGCGCTGTTTGGGCAGTTTGACGCCAATCTTGTGCAGGTCGAAAACCGGTTGAACGTGTATATTCACGCACGCGGCGATCAATTGCTGATCGAAGGCACGCAAGACGCCGTGGCCCGGGCGCGAGAGACGCTGATCACTATGTATGACCGCCTTGCGATGGGACAGGACTTGGACAGCGGCGCGATTGAAAGCCTGATTGCGATGTCAAACGAGCCCACATTGGAAGGCATCATCAGCGGCGAAAAGGAAGAGCCGCCGATCATGATCCGCACAAGGCGCAAGACCATTGTCCCGCGCTCTGCGACGCAGATCACCTACATGCGCAGCCTTTCGCGCGATGACATCATCTTTGCGCTTGGCCCTGCGGGGACGGGTAAAACCTATCTCGCCGTGGCACAGGCCGTCTCGCAATTGATGACCGGCAGTGTGCAGCGCCTGATACTGTCGCGCCCTGCGGTAGAAGCGGGAGAGAAGCTGGGCTTTCTTCCCGGCGATATGAAAGACAAGGTCGATCCTTACCTGCGCCCGCTATACGATGCGCTGTACGATTGTATGCCGCCAGAACAGGTCGAGCGCCGGATCGAAAGCGGCGAGATTGAAATCGCTCCCATTGCGTTCATGCGCGGGCGCACGCTCGCCGATGCGTTCGTCATCCTTGATGAAGCGCAAAACACCACGCGCGAACAGATGAAGATGTTCCTCACCCGCTTTGGCCAGAACAGCCGGATGGTGGTTTGCGGCGATCCGCGTCAGGTCGATATCCCGGGCGGCGACCGTATGAGCGGGCTTACCGATGCGGTCGAGAAGCTGGAGCACACCGAAGGGTTTGGCACCATCCGCTTTACCGCTGCCGATGTTGTGCGCCACCCGATTGTGGGGCGGATTGTCGAGGCGTATGAGGGCAAATAGCGGTAAGCGGCTCAATCACTCCGTCACACGGAGCTTTGCAATCTTCTGAGCGATGGCGCGAAAGGCGTCTTCCAATGCTTCGGAATCATCCGCCGAATACGCTCGTCCCGGGGTCGCGCAATCAATCAGGTTCTGGGTCAGGGCCGTCCCAAAAGCGACAACCCACACCGAGATATTCTGATTGCGCGCTGCCCTGCACGCCGCCTGAAAGCGGGCAGAATGCTTGTCAAACACCTGCTGAGGGTCGATCCCATCGTGCACGCGCCGATCCCACCAATGGATGCCATAGGGCGTGTAAACCATCTCATTGGGCGACAGCTCACCATCGGTTAAATAGACGATATGGCGCGCAAGCTCATCGCCATTTGGCGCGCTCGCATTATCGGCTGAGAAAATGCCGTTCGGGGCAATAAACCGCGCACCCCAGATCATCCCGATATCGTGATAGGTCGCTCCATCGGCCCTCAGGCTGTTGACATAGCTTTGAAGATTGCCGCGGGTCATATCATCAAGCCGCTGAGCTGCGACCGGACAAGAATAGATCGGCCGGGCAAACTGCACATTGGGATCATCCACGCGCACATCGTCGCGGGTATAGGTCCACCATTGAGATGGATTGCTTATTCGCCTCCATGTCAGATCGCGAAGCGCAGGTTTCCAGCGTTCCCCCTCATTGGACGGGACCAGATTGATATCGAGGTCCCTTGCACCTGCGGGAATGGGATCAAACGAGGAGGCGTCCACCGTAGCCGCTTCCTCGATACATCCATCCCATGCGACCGTCGCGTTCGCGAAATTCCAGCCGGTGGGCACTTCCATCCGGTTGTCGTCATAGAGCGAGGCGAGGTTGTAGGTCACTGGCCGGTAAACCCATTCAAACACCTCTTCGGCTTGTTCGGTAACCGTTATGGTAGATGCAGCGTCATAGTGGTTTTCAACGATTGTCAAAACGCACGCGCCCGTGCCGATGTTGTAAGTTCCACCGCCGCCTGTGAACTGCGCGTACCTTACGGTGCCGGTATAGGTAAGGGTGCGAGGGTTGGAGCCTGTCATAGAGACCTGCGTCCAGCCCGCCTCATTGCTCGAGACGAAATTATCGTTTGATTGCAGGTTGTTGTAGTTAATCACACAATTGTTGAACGAGCTTTGCACTGTCACATTATTCTGCCGGCCTTGCTCAGTGAAATTGTACCCTTCGCCAGTGCGTGAATAGTTGATCGCTGTCCTTTGCCAGTTGCCAAGGACCATCTCGCCTTCGCGCGATTGATATGTGTGGCTGCCTGCCATCCAACCGGGGTTTTCGTCCAGGATCGCAGCGCCCACATTCACGCCTGAGGAATAGGGCATCACGCCAAAGCGCACCTGAGCGCGCGGGGACGTGGCGTCTTCGACTGTGTCGTAAAAAGTGAGCGTTGCATCGCGCACACCTTGGATGCGCGAACCCACGCACTCGATCCAACGCCCATTTACCTGGCCACAATCGTTGCCAGCCGGCGTCCACGCCATCGAACCGGTGGTGTCGATCACAAACATGATATCGGTATTGGAAATGTTGATATCGGCCTTGCAGCTGACCGAAAGCCTGTAATTCTCAAATCCAAAAGCAGCCATGATGGACGCAGGCAAAGTGCCGGTCGCAGTGCCGCTTACCTCTCCATCTTCGGCCGTGTAATTGCGCGTCAGGTCTTGTGTTCCGAATATGTCTTCGGGGAAGTTCTGATCGAAGAATTCCTCCCCCTTCTGGCGTGCCTCATCGGTCAAAGTGTCGGTGAGCATGGCATAGCGCGCAGCCAGGGCGCCTGCATCGCACGCCGCCTGTAGCCGGGTTTGCGCCATGTAAAACCGGCTTGTGTCGATCCCGCCGCCAACCATTGCCATGACCGGCACCATGGACGCCGCCGAAAAGGCAAGCGTATTCGCAGTCGCATCGCTCGCAATCCGGCGAAAAAGGGAGGGGTGGTGGGTGTTCTCGTGGTCCATGGCTTGCACTGCAGATGAAACATCGGACGGTCTGGTAAGAAGGCTTCGTGCCAGACAAAAGCCCGATGAAAGTCAGACAGATACAATCGCACAAGGCGTGTGAGGTCACCCTAAGACGAGAATGGGGATGACCCCCTAGAAGTCATCCCCAAAACCTTAATGCCAATTCGAAACCTTGCCGACAGTCAGTCGACAATTGGAAGAGCAGCAGGGCTATTGCGCTGGCTCAGCGCTGGTCTGTGCACCCTCGACTTTGGACTAGGAAATTGGCCAGAACAGCCGGATGGTGATCTGCGGCGACCCGCGCCAAGTGGACATCCCCGGCGGTGACCGCATGAGCGGCCTTGCCGATGCAGTCGACAAGCTGGAGCACACCAAAGGCTTCGGCACCATCCGCTTTACTGCTGCCGACGTGGTCCGTCACCCGATTGTGGGGCGGATTGTCGAGGCGTATGAGGGCGAGTGATTTGTCGAGGGTTCCGTTTTACCAAGCATAAGATTGGCGAAGTGACAATAATTCCGGGGGAAATTGAGAGAAGCACAAAGACCTTGGCATAGTTGTTGTGTTGTATTGTGGAAAATTAGGGATTCGCAAAAATTACAGATATGGATTTCACTTGCCGATGTGTTAAGTCTCTGGTCCACACGAAGGGAGACGGGTCTTGCGAAAGCCGATTTTCACCACAGCAGCAGCGGCAATCGCTCTAGCGGTCGTCACCGCCTCACCAGCTCAAGCGCGCTATTTACAGACCGACCCCATCGGATATGAAGATGATGTCAATCTCTATGCATATGTCGAGAATGACCCGATTAACGGAGTTGACCCCTTAGGGCTTTATAAATGCGGCAGTAGCTTGTCGGAGGGTCAATGCGAACAATTCGAGCAAGTTCAAGATGAAGCCATTGAGATGCTCGAAACAAGACTGGATACTTTGGAAGGCGCAAGAGACGCATTAGCCAATGGTGACAGCCTGACTGATGCTCAAGGTCAGGCACTATCGGATTTGAATACTTTCTTTGGAACTGAGGGTGAAGGCATCGAAGGTGTCGACACAGCCTTGGGCTTAGGGCGCGCTATTCTGGGTGAATTCAAAGGCGATAAGCCCGCTGTTCTCGGTAATCATGGGGACATGTATCGGTCAGAATTGGGTGGTCGAGCTCTGTCCCTTGGCCGTGGCTTTTTTGCTGCCTCAACGGGACGGCATGACCGCTTGCAAGGCCTTGCCCACGACGCCGCTCATACTTCAGGACGTGCCCCGATAGATTTCCAAGTTAATCTTCGAGATGGAACCACAATTGGAGAGTATGGTATGCGCAACGCGATCAGGCGTGCTCAGGCCGTGCCGGCAAGGACCATTCGCCATCCTGACTCGATCCCTTACGCACTCGGCTTTAGGCGTAATCGCAGATGATGAGGGCGCTGCTTCTTACAATAGCAGGTTTGATATTGAGCTCGGCCTGCTCTCAGTCAGCATCTGACTCGTTGAGAGAATTCGGAGATATATCGGTTTCTGACCCGAGAGTGGTCGATAATCAATTGAAGGTCGATATTCTGAACGAAACAGGGCAGGAACTTTGCTATTTTGAGGATGGCCTATCTTATGGCCCCAATTCCATAGTTGGTAGCTCTGGTGAGACTAATATTTCTCGCCCAGCAATTGGCAATCAGACTCTTGAAATGATCAAGCTCTCCTCGACAAACAGATACGACTTTATTCTAAAGGAAGTCGGTCACGGACGACATGAAATCTCAATCAAGATCACTGGCCAATATCCAATTCAAAGTGGCGACGATCTATCGTTCGATCTAATCTACTGCAAGCCTGAACCTGATGGGAAACACCGCTCATTAATCTACCAATCTCGATTGAAGTAGAACCTTACTATGAGGGACATTGTCCATCTTTTCTATGTCATAGGCTTTTTCCTATTATCTTCCTTGCCCGCTGATGCTCGGGCGTCAGTATCCACCTTCGAAATTGTCCGTGCTGTTCTCTCCGCACCGGATAGTGAATTGAGCTACGAGCGGGCAAAACTGACCTTCGATGCGCTAATCGCACCAGAGCAGGACGAGGCGGCGGTGAGGGCCGAAATTGACCAACTCGCTATTGCCGCGACACGCATCGGGGCGGGCGGCAACGATATCGCCGAGCTTCAGGCGGTACGGCAGGTCATTTACGAAGCGGGCGCATGGAACGGGAACAGGCCGTTCGTCTACGACCATGACGACCCCTATGGGCAAACCTTACGCAACAAGCTCCTCGCAACATACTTCGACACGCGCCGAGGCAATTGCGTCTCGATGCCGATTTTGCAGCTTATTGTGGCCGAGAGGCTGGGGCTGAACGTCTCGCTATCGACCGCACCGCTCCATGTGTTCATGCGCTACACCAACCCGACCAACGGGCGCCGCATTGCGATAGAGTCGACGAGCGGAGGCCATCCCGCCCGAGAGAGCGAATATTTCGAGCAGATGGGCGTCACACAGGCGCAGGTGGACAGCGGTATCTACCTCGGCGTGCTCACCAAGCGTGAGAGCATTGCCGTCATAGCCAGCACCGTCACCGAATGGTTGATGAGCGAAGGCCGCTATGATGAAGCCATAGCGGTCGCAGACGTGCTTCTCGAATACTACCCGACCGATGTTCACGCCATGCTGACACGTGGCTCTGCACATGGCGAATTGCTACGCACAGAGTTCATCGAGCGGTTTCCGAACCCGCAGTTGATACCGCCAGCTTTGCGCCCGCGCTTTCAGATGCTCGCCAGCCAGAACGCCGCCGCCTTCCAACAGGCGGAGGCGTGGGGCTGGAACGGGCCGGAGTAGTCAGTTGCGTTTGGCGCAGCTGAAACGCGCGCTTTCCTACTGCACCCCTGTTGGACTATGTAGCGCGTTATGAACCCTGCCATTGCACCTTATTTGATGCTGCCAATTCGCCTGCAAATTGCACCGAAAGCTTTTTGGCCTCTGGACAGTGTGTCAAGTGTGTCAAAACTTGGCGAAAATCGCTTTAATTCAATGGAATGCCGTTGCAGCTAGATATCGATCTTGAAGACTGGCCAGAAGGGGGCTGGCCCCCTGAAAAATGGGAGGCTTTGGCGCAGCTTTGCGCGGGCACTATTGCGACGGTCACGCCCGAGCTTGCGAACGAGCGCCTGCACACCAGCGTGCTGTTCACCTCTGACGAAGAAGTCCACACGCTCAACCGCGAATGGCGCGAGCGCGACAAGCCGACCAATGTGCTGAGCTTTCCGATGCTGAGCCGGGACGAGCTGTTAGAGATTGAAGCAGACGGACCGCCGGTGATGCTGGGGGATATTGCGCTTGCCCATGAAACGTGTGCGCGCGAGGCGGGGGAGAAAGGCATTGCTCTGGACCATCATGCCGCGCACCTCATCATCCACGGTTTGCTCCATCTTGCCGGCTTTGATCACGTTCACAGCGATGAAGAGGCCGAGGCGATGGAGCAATTGGAGATAACGGCTCTTGCCAAAATGGGGATCGCGGACCCATATGGGGATAGACCTCAAGACGAGGGCACATCGGAAGGGCCCAAGGAGCAAAATGCCCGATAGCAGTAGCAGCGCCCCCGCGGGAGACGCGGAGAGTAGCAGCGGCATATGGACCGCCCTTAAAAGGGTGGTTGGAGCCGGTGAGGCAAACCGTTCTTTGCGCAAAACTCTCGAAGAGAAAATCGACGAGCACGAAGGCGAGAACAGCGACAACTCCGACGACACCGGCAACAGCGGTGGCGACAATGGCGATCTCTCGCCCGTCGAACGTCAGATGCTGCGCAATCTCTTGCACTTTTCAGAGCATGACGCCGATGATGTCGCCGTCCCGCGCGGGGAGATCATCGCGGTGGATGCAAGCCTGAGCTGGGACGAACTGGTCGCCGCCTTTACCGAACACGGGCACTCGCGCATGCCGGTGTACCGCCACACTTTGGACGAAGTGATCGGGATGGTGCACATCAAGGACGTCTTTGGTTATCTTGCGAAAGGCAAAGCGCCACCGCGCGACTGGACCGTTCTGATGCGTCAGCCGCTCTATGTTCCGCAAACACGCGGCGCATTGGATGTGCTTGCCGATATGCGCCTTCGCCGGGTGCACCTGGCGGTTGTGGTGGACGAGTTTTCCGGGACCGATGGCCTCATCACGATCGAAGACCTTGTCGAGGAGATCGTGGGCGAGATCGAGGATGAGCATGACGAAACGCCCGAAGAACTGATCGTGCCAATTGGCGAAGGCATGTGGGATTGCGATGCGCGCGCTGAGCTTGACGATGTCGCCAGTATTGTTGATCCGCGCCTGGCTGAGGTCGAGGAAGCGGTCGATACGCTGGGCGGTCTCGCGTTCGTTCTGGCAGAAGCGGTTCCGGCAGTGGGCGCGATGTTGGAACATCAAAGCGGTTGGCGCATTGAAGTCACAGCAGGGGACGAAACCCACGTCAAGCGACTGCGCCTGCACGCACCCGAGACATCTCTAGTCGAGAATGACTTGCAATAATCGCACAGACTTTCACTTTTTTTCGATTTCCCTTCGCATTTTTGCATCCAACCCGGTGCACTTTGCGTAGCTCCTGCTAAAGGAGCGTTAGTTTCATGCCATCACGTCGTCTTCCCCCTCTTCGCGCGCTCGAAGCCTTTATGCGCACGGTTCGCCTGGGCTCTGCACGAGCAGCTGCAGAGGAGATCGGCCTAAGCCCGTCCGCGCTTTCACGCCGGATCACAAATCTGGAAGAGTTTGTCGGCAAAAAGCTCTTCACAAGGGCGCGCCAATCGATGCAACTCACCGATGAGGGGCAGGCGTTCTATGAGGCGGTGAACCCGCATATGGAAGCGCTCGCCCGTGCTGTTGAAAGCCAGTCGGACAATATCGCGCTGCTGCGGCTGCGTCTGGGCGTGCTTCCGATGTTTGGCAGCCAGCGCCTGTTCCCGCGTCTTGGGGAGCTTCGCAAAAGGCATCCGCTGCTGCACATCGACATCGACACCGCGCCCCATCTTGAGGACCGTGTTGGTGATACGCTCGATGCCGCGATCATCCTGTCTCGCGGCCCGGCTAGCGGTCTTCACGCAGTGCGGCTTGACCACAACCTCGTCCATGCGATCTGTTCACGCGCAGCAGCTGGCGTAATTGGCGAGGAAATGAACGCAGAGGTGCTCGCCAAGCAGACGTTCCTGATCCACAACGAATTGCCTGAAAGCTTTGTCGCTTGGAAGAAAGCCAACGATCTTGAAGATCTGGAACCGGCGGCGATTGATCATTACGATTTAGGCGCGCTCATGCTCGAAGCGGCAGCGCAAGGGCTTGGCATTGCGATTATGCACGATGACCACCTTCGCCGTGCAGCAGACAACCGCCTGACGAATTTGCCCGGACCCGAGGTGCATAGCCCCTACAGCTATTGGTTCGTATGCAAGCCGACCGCGCTTGAAACACGGCCTGTGAGGCTTTTCCACGATTGGCTGGTGCGAGCTGGCTTGTAGAGAGGGGCTTGCAGAAAGGAGCTTGTAGGCAAGAGGCCGCTACGGCCCTTCTATCTCATGCACGGTTTTGCCCCCGCTCGCTGAGTAGCGAATGGGGGGCACGTCATGTGCAAAGCTACGCAGCGGCTTTCCCAGCGCTTCGCACAGCGCCTCTTCAATACGCCGGCGGCCCTCAACACTGATCGCTTTGCGGCCCTGATATTCGGCCGGGCTAAAGGGTTCGAGGAAATGGATGTGGAGTGGGAATGTGCCTTTGCGCGAAAGGACCCGCTTGGCGTTGTTAAGGCCATCCTCCTCGCCGATCCAACCAATCCATTCTGCAACCGTGCCATAGTCAATCAGAACCGGCTGAACCATAACGCCGGGAGGTGGCGGCTCAAGCACAGAAAGCATGCTGGTCTTGAACGGCAATAAGGATTGCCCGTCGGTTGTGGTCCCTTCCGGAAACACCGTTACCGACCAATTGTCCGCAAGTGCTTCTTTGAGAGCGTTGATTTGATCGGCAACGCTCATGCGCGCCTCACGCTTTACGAATACGGTGCGGTTCATCTTTGCAAGCCAACCAACAAGCGGGGCCTGTTCAAGCTCGGCCTTCGCAACAAAAGCTGTCCCGCAAGCTCCCGCCAGGCTCAAGATGTCGAGCCACGACACATGGTTTGCCATGTAGAAGACATCGCGTTTGAGGTGAGTGCCGTGAATATGGACCTTGGCGCCCGCAATTCGCGCCGTGAAGCGCAGGAACCACATGGGGAAGGGAGAACCGTAGGCAAAGACCCTGTATAGATAGTGCAGCGGAACAAACACGATAATCAACGTCGCCATAAGAAGCGAGCGGGTGATGATCCTCAGCCAGCCCCTTAGCGAAATGGGCGTGGTTTCTCCGCGAGCAGCTGCCACCCGAAGGCTCCAAGCAACTTCGCTCCCATGCGTTTGGGTAAGCGCACCTGGACACGGGCTAACGGTTGGTTCCTCGTTCATGAGACAGTGCTTTAGTCGCCGCGCGAGAGGCGCACGCCGTAAAGTTCCATGCGGTGATCAACCAAGCGATAGCCAAGCTTTTCAGCGATCTGTTTTTGCAACGCTTCGATCTCGGGGTCGACAAATTCGACCACATTGCCGGTTTCAACATCGATCAGGTGATCGTGGTGAGCCTCTGGCACAGGTTCATAGCGCGAACGACCGTCTCCAAAATCGTGGCGGTCAAGGATGCCCGCTTCTTCAAACAAGCGCACGGTGCGGTAAACGGTCGCGATTGAAATGCG
Source organism: Erythrobacter longus (assembly GCF_000715015.1). Lineage (GTDB taxonomy): Bacteria > Pseudomonadota > Alphaproteobacteria > Sphingomonadales > Sphingomonadaceae > Erythrobacter > Erythrobacter longus. Next base: position 836,269 of record NZ_JMIW01000001.1, on the reverse strand, counting down.
GTTGTCGATTGCCGATGCGCGTTCGTGAAGCAATTCAACGTCCGGGTGGTCTTCGCTTTCCGAAAGGACTTTTGCGATGACACGGCGTTGATCGGTAATGCGCAGGCCTTTTTCGGCGCACAATTGTTCAAGATCGATTTTCTGGCTCACGCCATTTCATCCTTGGTAACGAGCTGCCGGATCACTCCAGCCGAAATCACACTGTTCCTTACCGAGGGTTGCGCAAATGCTCAAGTTTGGTCGCGCATGGTGCCTGTCGATAGATGTGCCCGGGGCTCCAAGGGGCTGGCCAGTTTCAAAAAAAGGGCGTTGCCGGCACTCGATGGCAGGCAACGCCCCATTTGCGTTCCAGTTGTGATTAGGCGGCTTTGCGGCGGCCTCGTGATGCGCCGGGCTTACGTCCCAGACCGATCTTCTTGGCAAGATCGCGGCGCTTTTCCGCATAGTTTGGAGCTACCATTGGGTAATCAGATGGCAGGTCCCAACGCTGACGATATTCCTCTGGGGTCATATCGTAATTGGTGCGCAAGTAACGCTTGAGCATTTTGAGCTTTTTGCCGTCTTCCAAGCAGACAATGTAGTCGGGCTTCACCGATGCACGGATCGACACGGCAGGTTCAGGGCGTACTTCAACCGCCTCAGGCTCTTCGCCCAGGGCCGCAAGCGCTCCATAAACTTTGGTAATCAGCCCAGGCACGGTGTCGACATCGACACTGTTATTGCTGAGATGGGCTGCGACGATGTCGCTGGTTAGCGTTATCAGCGTCTCTTTCATCTCTATCTCTAAGTTTTGCATGAGTTCCTCGATTGTTTAGTTCGGATTTTTCCGATTTTTGGGCCATGACTTACAAGAGTGTTAATTGCAAGTATGCCTCCAGCACCCGTGGCAAAAAACCTTGGTTCTGTCCAATAATTGGATACAATTATTGTTTAGATGCTGCAGCCAAAAGTAATCGCATCAACCCGTTCGCCATTGGTGAGACGATAGTAATTGGGGCGCGCTCCGATTGGTTTAAATCCAACTTTCTCATAGAGATGGATAGCGGGATTGCCTCGCCTCATTTCTAGAAAAATGCGGGTTGTGCCTCTGGATCGTGCGCTTTCAAAAAGTTTCTGGATAAGACTCTCCCCAAGCCCGCGACGACGAAAATCTGGCGTCACTGCAATCAAGAGCAGTTCTTCTTCATCGGCTGCTTGGCGTGTCAGAACGAATCCGGCAGGAGGCAGGGCGGCGTCTTCTGGCGAGTCGCCATCAATGATTGTGCCATTGGCATCAATGACAAGGCCTCTCGTGCTGGGCATCGACAATGCGTCGGTAATCTGGCGAACATTCCATGCTTCGCCAAAAGCCGGGTCAAAGGCCTTTTCCATCACCGCCATAATGCGCGCAATATGATGCCTGGACGTCGTCACGCCTTTGATCCCTTGGAGCCTTGCGGGGTTGCATCGGGTTCGCGGCCATAAATCGGGGAAAGATCGTGCAAAAGGCGAGTTTCATCGAGGAGATGCGCAGCGCTTGCATCGGGCAAAAGCTCCAATGCCATTCGTTCATCCTCGAACAGGCTGGCGAACTCTTTTGCGCGGTTGCCCACAATGACGTCTTGCGCGCCGCGGGCTAGAGCTTCCTCAGGTTTGAGCGATCGGACCGGCCCCTCGGCGCGGTCATTGGTAAAATCCTGAACGAACCATTCGCCGTGCCCGCCATTCATACACACGGTGACTTGGCGCGGCGTAGGTTGCCAGCTGCGAACAGCCACAAGCGAAAGTGTAGGGTAACCCAGCACCGGCGCGCCCCATGCAACGCCCAGCGCGCGGGCCGCCGCGATGCCGATGCGAACGCCGGTAAAGCTGCCGGGGCCAAGCGATGTCAGAATGCGGTCTGCGCGCCCATTGCCCGGAAGCGCCTCGATCATCGGGATAAGGCGTTCGGCATGGCCTCTGCCAAGTTCGCGGTGGTCACTGGCAATGCACTGCCCTTCGTCGAACAAAGCGACAGAGCAGGCCTCGCTGGCCGTTTCAATGACAAGTGTGCGCCCCGCAAATTGCATGACAGCGCCCTGCCTCAGGCAAGCATTATTCGCAAGTCGTCCAGAGGTTTGGGACGCAATTTACGCAGCGCGCACTTCGGTTACTTCGGGGACGTAGTGCTTCAGCAGGCTCTCGATGCCTTGCTTGAGCGTCATAGTGCTGGACGGACAGCCAGCGCAGGCCCCTTGCAAGGTGAGGTAGACGACGCCTTCGGAAAACCCGCGATAGGCAATATCGCCGCCGTCGCTTGCAACAGCGGGACGGACGCGGGTTTCGAGCAGTTCGTGGATTGAAGAGATAATCTCGGCATCTTCTTCGCGGTCTTCGACCATCAGGCCCAATTCTTCGCCGGGGACGTAAATGCCATCGGCGCTTCCACCCACAAACAGCGGCGCTTCCGAAACGAAATGGTCGAGCAGGATCGTCACCACTTCCGGTTTCAGCGCGCTCCATTCAGAGCCGGGCGCGGCCGTCACGGTCACAAAGTCATAGCCGAAAAAGACATTCACCACTTCGCCAGTGTTGAAAATAGCCTCTGCAAGCGGGCTGGCTTCTGCTGCCTCGGGCGAGGCAAATTCGCGCGTCCCTGCGGGCATGACAGTGCGGCCCGGCAGGAATTTGAGGCTCGAGGGGTTCGGGGTGGTTTCGGTTTCTATGAACATGCGCTCTAAATAGGCGCAATGGGCGCGTGCGGCAAGATGGTGTGTGGACGCGGGAAATTACACATATCATTCACTGGTCCTTCATGCCTTGGCTCCCTATACTCATTCCCATGAATGTTCTGATCCGGGCTAGTGCTGCCCTTTCCATTGCCGTCACCACCTTTGCTGTGTGTCTTCCTGTTCATGCACAGGCGCAGGACCTGATCTCACCGCTTGGGCCGGTTTATGATGTGCCCGAACCCAAAGCGGTTCAGGGTGAGGGGGAGACCCCTTGGCTTTATGAAGACAGCAATGTCCCGGTCGACCGGGAATGGGTCTTTGGCGAGATGGACAATGGCCTGCGCTATGCGGTGCGCCGCAATGGTGTGCCGCCCAATCAGGTGTCGATCCGGGTGCGGGTTGATGCAGGGTCCCTGCACGAAACCGATGATGAGCAAGGCTATGCCCACCTTCTCGAACACCTCCTTTTCCGGGAGAGCAAATATCTGGGCAAGGCCGAGGCGATTGCCGCATGGCAGCGACTGGGCGCGACCTTTGGCGCAGACGCAAACGCTGAGACAAGTCCGACACACACCGCGTACAAGCTTGATATTCCCGATATTGGACCGGAAAAACTGACCGAGAGTTTCAAACTGCTTTCCGGCATGGTTCGTGAACCGGTTTTGAGTGATGAGAATGTTGCGGCTGAATTGCCGATTGTGCTTGCGGAAAAGCGCGAGCGCGGCGGGGCGGCTTTGCGGGTTAGCGATCTGACCAGACGGACCTTTTTTGCAGGGCAGCGCCTGTCTGTTCGCAATCCGATTGGCACTGATGAAACGCTGATCGCGGCGAACGGCTCGAAGGTTCGGGCCTTTTATGACCGTTGGTATCGCCCTGAAAAGACGGTGATTGTCGTCTCTGGCGATGCGGATCCCATGGTGCTTGCCGGGCTGGTCGAACAATGGTTCGGCGATTGGGATGGAACGGGCGAGCCGGGTGTTGACCCCGATTTTGGCGATCCGGTTGCGCCAGAAGGCGCAGCGAAAATCAGCGGCACCGATCTGCCCATTGGTGAACTTGGCGTGGCGGTAGAGCCCGATCTTCCGCGCAACCTCACTTATGCGATCATGCGTCCATGGCGCAAAGTGCAGGACACGATTGTATACAATGAAGGCCTGCTGCTGGATGCGTTGGCCCAATCGATCATCAACCGCCGGTTGGAAGCGCGCGCGCGCGGTGGTGGGTCGTATCTTTACGCGCAAGTTAGTCAGGATGATGTGTCGCGTTCAACCGATGCGACCTTTGTGACCTTCGCCCCCTTAAGCGATGACTGGGAAGCGGCATTGGCCGATGTGCGCGGCGTGATCGCCGATGCGATTGCCACCCGGCCAACCCAGGAAGAGATCGACCGCGAGGCGGCTGAATTCGAAGTCGCTTTTGTCAATTCGGTTGAGCAGGAAAGCGTGCAAGCAGGGCGCAACCTTGCAGATAATATCGTCAACGCCGTCGATATTCGCGAGACCGTGGCAAGCCCGCAGGTCGTGCTTGACGTGTTTCGCGGGATGGAAGCGCGGCGAACCCCGGAAGAGGTTCACGCCCGCACCAAAGCCTTGTTCGAGGGCGATGTTGTCCGCTCTGTCTATGTGACGCCGTCGATTGGCGAAGCGGATCAGGCGAAACTGCAATTGGCGCTGGCAAGCGAAGTGACAGTTGATGCGACAGCGCGGCTGGCTGCGGAAAGCATTTCCTTTGATGAACTTCCTCCCATCGGCAAACCCGGTACGATCGTCGAAGAAGGCCCCTTGGGACTGCTTGAAATACAAAAGGTCAAATTCGCCAATGGTGTAAACGCGATCCTTTGGGCCAATGATGCAGAGCCGGGGCGCGTGACAGTAAAAGTGCGCTTTGGCGCAGGCTACCGCGCTTTTGACGCAGACAGCGCCGTTTACGCAGCGCTTGGACAATCGGCTCTGGTTGGCTCTGGTATTGGCGAGCTTGGCCAAAATGAACTTGACCGAATTGCCACCGGGCGAAAGCTTGGGTTCGATTTTGGCGTGGATGATGCGGTTTTCACTTTCACCGCGCAAACCCGGTCGAGCGATGTCGAAGATCAGCTTTATCTGTTTGCGGCAAAGCTGGGTATGCCGCGTTGGGATGCTGACCCCGTTATCCGGGCAAAGGCTGCGTCAGAGCTTGCCTATAACACCTATTCAACGGGGCCTGGTCCTGTCTTGAACCGCGATCTGGAGTTTCTGGCCACAGGCGGCGATCCGCGCTTTGCAACGCCGACGCCTGCGATGTTGAAAACCGTGACACCGGAAGGTTTCCGCGAGGTGTGGGAGCCGCTGCTCTCGCAAGGGCCGATCGAGGTGCTGGTGTTTGGCGAATTCGACCAAGCCGCCATCGTCGAAAAATTGCGCACAACCTTTGGCGCTTTGCCAGAGCGCGCGCCGATTTCACCAGAAGTGGCGGCCCGCGTTCCCTCTTTCGCTGACGTTGATCCCGCGCCCATGGTGCTCAATCACCGCGGCGATGCCGATCAGGGTGCGGCTGCAATCATCTGGCCAAGCGGTGCAGGCATGACCCGCATTCGCGAATCGCGCCAGCTTGAGATTCTCATCCAGATTTTCAGCAACCGCCTGCTCGAATCCATGCGTGAACGGGTCGGGGCAAGCTATGCACCCCAGGCCTTCTCCGACTGGCCAACCGAGATTGACGCGGGCGGCAAGATTGTCGCTCTGGCTCAGCTAAAGCCGGAATTTGTGCCAGTCTTCTTTGCCGAGGCCGAAAAAATCGCAAGCGACCTTGCGACAACACCGCCTACACTTGATGAGATCGCGCGTGTCACCGAACCGCTTAGCCAGCGTGTGCGCCGCGCATCGACCGGCAATCAATTCTGGCTCTATAATCTCGAAGGGGCGAGCAATGATCCTCAACGCATTGAGCTTTTACGGTCGTTGCTGGTCGATTATTCGCAAACCACGCCCGACGTGATGAAGTTTTTAGCGGATCGTTACTTTGCAAGGTCCAATCCGCTTAAACTGGCGGTGATCCCAGAGGGGCAGGAATTGGCAGAAGTGCCTGAAGGACAAAGCCTTCCTGTTGCAGCCGCACCCGCTGTACGCCCTGTGCCAGCAGCAAGGCCAGCGCCAAGGCCAGCGGTGGTCCCGATCCAAGGGCGCTAGCCACAATCGACAGCGTCGATCAGACAGTCCTTGAAATAAAGGTGTTGCGGGCGTCCAGATGCCTTTACATATAGTACGCACGCGCTAAGGCGCGCGCCCGCACTTGATTAAATAACGACCAAATAGTCTCAGAAGAAACGAGTTTAAAAGTGTCCCAAAACTGGCAACCAGAAAGCTGGAAAGAATTCGAAGCAAAGCACTTGCCTCATTACGAGGACCCGGCCGAATTGGCCGATGCAGAGGCAACACTTGCGGCCTATCCCCCGCTTGTCTTTGCGGGCGAAGCACGCGCTTTGAAATCAGATCTGGCCAAGGTTGCCGATGGCCGCGCCTTCCTTTTGCAAGGCGGCGATTGCGCCGAAAGCTTTAAGGAGTTTCACCCCAACAACATTCGCGACACTTTCCGCGTGTTGTTGCAAATGGCGGTGGTGATGACCTTTGGCAGCAAGCGCCCTGTGGTCAAGGTGGGCCGCATGGCGGGCCAGTTTGCCAAGCCGCGCTCGTCTGCGACCGAGACAATCGGCGATCTGACCCTGCCAAGTTATTTCGGTGACAACATCAACGGGATCGACTTTGACCCGGCTGAGCGCCGCAATGATCCGGGCCGGATGGTCCGCGCCTATTCGCAGGCCGCCTCGACGTTAAACCTGCTGCGCGCATTTGCAGGCGGCGGGTATGCAAACCTTCGCCAGGTGCACCAATGGACGCTTGATTTCATGGGCCGCACGCCGTGGACGGAAAGATTTGCCGAGACCGCCGATCGCATCGGTGAAGCGCTCGATTTTATGGAAGCGTGCGGAGTTGACCCCAACACAGTGCCGCAATTGCAGGGAACCAGTTTCTACACCAGCCATGAGGGGCTGCTGCTCCCTTATGAGGAGGCGATGACCCGGCAGGATTCGCTGACAGGCGAATGGTATGCGACATCTGCACATATGCTGTGGATCGGTGATCGCACCCGCTTTCCGGGCAGCGCTCACATCGAATTTGCGCGCGGCATTCAAAACCCGCTGGGCATGAAATGCGGACCCTCGCTTGAGCCTGATGTGCTCCTGAAATTGCTGGATGAGCTTAACCCATCACGCCAAGCCGGTCGCATCACTTTGATCGCGCGCTATGGCCATGACAAGGTCATCGATGGCCTGCCCAAATTGGTGCGCGCTGTGAAGGCGGAAGGGCACCCGGTTGTGTGGTCATGCGATCCGATGCACGGCAATGTGATCAAATCGGAAAGCGGTTATAAAACGCGGCCCTTTGATCGCATCTTGTCAGAGGTAAAGGGCTTTTTCGATGTCCACCGCGCCGAAGGCACACATCCGGGCGGCATCCATATCGAGATGACCGGCCAGGACGTGACCGAATGCGTTGGCGGCGCGGTTGCGATTACGGACGAACGTTTGGGCGACCGCTATCACACGCATTGCGACCCGCGCCTTAACGCTGAACAATCCTTGGAGCTGGCCTTTGCCTTGGCAGAGATGTTGAACGCGGAGGTCAAGGACCAACGCGCAGCCGACGCGGCGTAATTGAGTGCAAAGCCAGGGTCTGGACCCTAGGTAGTCTTACCGGGGCGGCTTATTGCGGCTGATTTGGCTATGGCCCAAGGGTTATGCCTGCTTCGGCCATCACCTCTTTTTTCCCTGTTGCGGCTCTTTCCAAGGGCAGCGATGATGCTGTGGCCCTGGAGCCTGAGGTCGCCGAGACAAGCGCCGATATGCTGCGGGCATTTCTTGGCAATGATACGCTCCTGTGGGGCTGTCTTGCGATGGCGCTTATCGCATTTGCGACCGTAGCAAAGGTTGCATCAAGGCGCCGCCAAGCTGGCAAGGCGAGCCGTATGGCGCGGGCGCAGTTCGATGCGATGCATAGCTTCCTTGATGCGGTAAGGGCAGGACAGGCCAGCGCCAAACAGGGTATGTGGCACTTTGATTTTGCAACCGGCACGCAGCAATACTCGGAGAACCTGCGCGCGGTTCTGTCGGGGATTGCGCAAAGACCTGTAGCAGACGAACAGATCGAGGCGATGTTGGCAGATGCGGGGCTCAACCTGGCAAAGCTTGCGCGCGATCATTTCGACGAAACGCAGCCATATGAAGCGACGTTTGCTCTGAAAACCGAGGACACCCAGGCGCGCGCCATGGTCCTTAGAGCGTGCAATTTTCGCGGGCACAGCGGCGAGGTGCAGCGCGTTGTTGCCATCATCAGCGAGGCCCCGGTTTTGGCCCAGGCGTGAATGATTGTCATAGATATGAGACAGTTCGTTGCGTAATCGAACAATGACTTTGCAGTAAAGCTCGCTTATGGTTGGGGCTCAGACACCCGACACAGGATCGAAGCTTGCCCAATCCCGTCTCCTCGCTGGCCGCGAACCAAGCTGAGCTTTCGCTCGCTGAGCGTTTTGCTCACACGCGCGCGCTGATGGAAAGCCTGGTCGAACCGCTTTCAGATGCGGATGCGACGGTCCAGTCGATGGAGGATGCCAGCCCTGCAAAATGGCATCTGGCGCACACGACATGGTTTTGGGAGACGTTTCTGCTGCGCGAATATGGGCGCGAATATGCGGGCGGTGCGGGCGGATACCGGCTTTACAATGAAGAATGGCCCTTCCTCTTCAACTCCTATTACGAGGCAGAAGGCGCGCGCATCTCTCGGTTTTCGCGAGGGATGTTGTCACGGCCGACCTTGGGTGAAGTGCTGGAATGGCGTGCCCATGTTACCCGCGCGATGGAGGCGCTTCTCGACAACCGCGCACTGAGTGATCTGATCGCGCTCGGCATTGCGCATGAGCAGCAGCATATCGAATTGCTGTTAACCGACATCAAGCACGCCCTGTTTCAAAACCCGCTTGGCCCGGCCATGTGGGATGCCGATCTTGCACCGGCATCTGCGCCGCAAACAGGCGAGGCGGGTTGGCACGAACACCCCGGCGGCATTGCTTTGATCGGCGATGATGAAAACGGGTTCGCCTTCGACAATGAAGGTCCGCGTCACCGTGTTTTGCTCGAACCCTTCGCGCTTGCCGATAGGCTTGTGACGGTTGGTGAGTGGCAGGAATTCATCGCTGATGGCGGGTATGGAACCGCCTCGCTGTGGCTGTCCGATGGGCTTGCATGGGTGCGCGAAAATGCGATTTCAGCGCCGCTCTATTGGCGGGAGGATGAACATTTCACCCACACCGGTTGGCAAACCCGCGATCCAAACGCGCCGGTAACACACATCTCCTATTTCGAGGCTGACGCCTTTGCCGCCTGGGCAGGCGCACGGCTTCCCACTGAATTCGAATGGGAAGCCATTGCGCGAGGTCAGGATGGCGAGGGCTTGCCTCAGGCACATAATGCGGAAGCTGGAAATCAGCTTGGTAAAGCGTCACCGCCTTTGCCCTCTGGTGGTTCACATCTGTTTGGCGATTGCTGGCAATTCACTCGCTCTGCATATTTGCCCTATCCCGGATTTCGCCCTGCGAAGGGCGCGGTGGGCGAATACAACGGCAAGTTTATGAGCGGCCAGTGCGTCCTCAAAGGCGCAAGCTGCGCCACGGTGCGCGGCCACTCGCGTGCGTCTTATCGCAACTTCTTCTATCCGCATCAGCGCTGGCAATTCACCGGGCTGAGGCTTGCAAAGGACCTTTAACTTCCATGAGCACTCTTGAAGGTCTGAAATTGGTCCAACGCGATGAGGGCGGCGTTGTCACGGCCTTTAGAGAGGACGTGCTGCGCGGTCTTGCGCAAGAGCAAAAGGCAATCCCAGCGCGCTGGCTTTATGATGATGCGGGCTCGCAATTGTTCGAGGATATTACCCAGCTTCCCGAATATTATCCTACACGCGCGGAAACCGAGATATTGAAGGGGCAATCAGACAGCTTTGCTAACATGATCGCGCCGGGCTGCGCGGTGGTGGAGTTTGGCTCTGGATCGTCTGTTAAGACGCCGCTCCTGCTCTCTGCGATTGATCCTGCCGCCTATGTCCCGCTGGATATTTCGGGCGATTTCCTGCGCGCATCGGCAAAGGAGCTGGCGGGCAAATTTCCCGATCTTCCCATCCATCCGGTCGAAGCCGATTTCATGGGGCAGGTCCAATTGCCAAGCGACGTTGCAAAGCTTCCCAAGCTTGGCTTTTTCCCCGGTTCCACCATTGGCAATATGGTTGCACGCACCGGGGTTGATCTGCTGCGTTCTATGCGAGAGACTTTGGGCGAAGGCGCAAAGCTACTTATCGGAATGGACCTTATTAAGGACACCGACGTTCTGGAAGCCGCCTATGATGATGCGGCCGGGGTGACGGCGCAGTTTAATTACAACCTCATCCGGCGCATCAACCGCGAATTGGAGGGCAATGTTGATCTTGGCGCACTTGTCCATGAAGCGCGCTGGAACGATGATTATGCGCGGGTCGAGATGCATCTGGTGGCACGGCGTGACCTCGATTTCACCGTGGCTGGCACGCAATTCTCGCTCGCCAAGGGTGAGAGTATTCACACCGAGAACAGCCACAAGTTCAACCGCCGCACGTCCGCCATGATGCTGCTGGCGGGCGGATGGGAGCCGCAGGCGCGCTGGCTTGACAGCAAGGGGCTGTTCTCGCTCATCCTTGCCGAAGCACGGCCCAATCGCAGCGCCCCCTAAAGTCCTCTCGATATGGTTGCAACCAATGCGTGATCTGCGCATTGAGCGGACATGAAAACAAACAAAAGCGAAATTCTTATCATCGGCGCCGGAATGGCGGGGCTCTCTTGTGCGCGTGCTCTGGCCGAGGCGGGGATCGACGTGTGCGTGCTCGACAAGGGGCGCGGACCCGGTGGCCGGATGGCGGCAAGGCGCGCTGAGGTCGCAGGCGAAACCGTATCGTTTGATCACGGTGCGCAATACTTCACCGCGCGTACTCTCGGATTTCAAAAGCTTGTCAAAGCGTGGGAGGGGCAAGGCGTCGTCTCACGCTGGCCAGCGGCAGGCGAAGAGGCGTGGGTTGGCACTCCCGGAATGAACGGTCCCATTCGCGCCATGGGTCTTGAAACGGATGTGCGCTGGGGCACGCGGGCTCTGGCGGTCAAACGTGACGCTGACGCTTGGTTTGTGGATGCAGGGGACGAGAGCTTTACCGCGAAGACTGTGCTGGTCGCTGTCCCGGCTGAACAAGCGGCGGAATTGCTGCAAGATATATCGCCCGAATTGGCCAGGGTTCCCGCATCAGTGCAATCAGAACCGTGCTGGGCCGTCATGGCGGCGTTTGGGGAGCGCCTACCGATAGCAGAAGACGGCCTTCGCGATTCTGAGGCAGCGATCTCATGGGCTGCGCGCAATTCGGCAAAGCCACAGCGCGCCGGCGAAGAGTGCTGGGTGCTTCACGCAAGCCCAGCAAGGTCACGTGAAATCATCGACCTTCCAAAAGAGGAAGCGGCGCAAGTCCTGCTCGCAGATTTCTTTGCGCAAACACGCATCGACGAGATCGAGCCTGAGCACTTGGTTGCCCACCGCTGGCTATACGCCATGCCCGTGGCGGTTGCGGGGGAACCTGCGCGATATGACGCTGATCTTAGAATCGGCATAGCGGGCGATTACTTGCACAGCCCGCGCGTTGAAGGTGCGTTTGTATCGGGACAAGCGCTTGCGGCACGCGTGCTTCGCTCCCGCTCTTGAAGAGGGGTGTAAGCGCTTCAAATTGAATGGTAAGTGGCTGGGGTGGCAGGGATCGAACCTGCGAATGCCGGTACCAAAAACCGGTGCCTTACCACTTGGCTACACCCCAGCAGGAAGGCGCGATATAGCGGGTCTTTCGCGGATGTGAAGGCCTCATTTTGACAAAATCACGCCAATCTTGCGCGTCGCCTCGAAAGATCAATCTCTGCCTCGGCCAACACTTCGCGATTTATCCCATAAAATGCGAGCGCGAATGCGGCGGGAAGCAGGAGCGCTGCCGGGATAAAGGCAAACGCAAATTGAATGCCCATAAGCGCCAATTCGCTCTGCTGACCTTCTGCCACGAACCCGGTAAGGTCCAATGCCGCGCCCGGGATGAATGACCCCACACCGACGCCTGCTTTCACCCCGAACACCGATGCCGCGATCACAAGAGCGGTCATCTGGCGGGTGGTTTTCCAGTCGATATATTCCGCGATGTCTGTGAACATCGAATATGACAGCACCATCAGCATCCCAAAGCCTATGCCGATGACATACTGCAAAGCGGTCTGCGGCCACACCGCATCCAAGGGCAGGGCATAAAACACCATAATGAATGCCGCCATGCCGAGGCCTGCTACGATCAGCATGTGCGATTTTTCAAACCACCTCGCCGCGATACTGCCAAGGATAACGCCCGAAACCTGACCAAGCGCGAGCGAAGTCAGAAACAAGGCCGGGCGATCGAAGAACAGGAACACCGGGCTCCCATCATCGCCCGCAACATATTTGAAGAAGAACGGCGCGGTTGCTGCGCGCGCAGCGATGGAGGTGACGCCAAGAATTGCCGCGATTGCGACAGCGATCCACGGTCCGGTCCGCAAAAGAACGCCAAGGTCGCCCGCGACAGAGCCGTTTTGTTCAACGGGCGGGATGCGCTCTTTGGTGGTGGCGAACGTGGTGAGAAGGCAGGCGACCGATACGGCGGCGATACACGATATGGTGAGGAGAAGGCCCAGCCGCTCATCCCCTGCGCCCAATTCTCTCACCAAGGTTGTGCCAAGCGCCCCCACAAGAATGCCTCCAAGGGCGGAAAAGAACATTCGGTAGGCTGTGACCCGGCTGCGTTCCTCAGATGAAGGCGAGATTACGCCAAGCAGCCCGCCATAGGGCACGTTTGCCGCTGTAAAAGCCAGCATGCACAACGAATATGTCGCATAGGCCCAGATCAACAGAGCTGTTCCGCCCATGTCTTCAGGCGCGCTGAAGATAAGGATCATGCTGAGGCCAAGCGGGATTGCTGCAAACAGAATATAAGGACGGTAGCGCCCCCAGCGTGTGCGCGTGCGATCTGCGAGCACGCCCATCATAGGGTCGGTCACCGCATCGATCAGCTTTGTAATGAGGAACATGAGGCCGATTGCAGCAGGGGCAAGACCGCCCAGATCGACAAAGAAATAAAGGAGATAGAAGCCAAAGAAATTGAGCATGAGGCCGGAAGCCAAATCCCCGACGCCATATCCCAGCTTTTCGCCAAGGCCTACGCGCCCGTCTTTTTGGTGTTGCAGCGTATTGGCCAAGTTAAGTGTCCCTCATCGCTCAAACGACAATGGGCTGGAAGCCGCTAAACTTCCAGCCCATTCGTCTGATCACAGGGTGCTTTGGTCAGCCAGCGTCCCTCAGAAGGTGAAATCGAGGTTCTTGCCGTCAAAGTCTGCTGGCGAATGGCGCTCCAAAAGCTGCTGGTCCTCATCGCCCCAAACCTTGTTTACCAATCGGCCGCGCTGGACACCGGGGCGCTTGGCAATCTCGCGCGCCCAGCGCGCGACATTTTCATATTCGTCGATAGATAGGAAGGTTTTGGCATCGTTGTAGATCGTGCCTGCAAAGAAGGGGGCAAGCCATGGGAAGTTTGCCATGTCGGCGATGGTGTATTCATCACCGGCCAGAAATTGCGTCTTGGCAAGCTGTTGGTTCGCCACGTCAAAGATACGCTTGGTTTCCATCGCATAGCGGTTGATCGGATATTCGTACTTCTCCGGCGCATACGCATAGAAATGCCCAAAGCCGCCGCCGATGAAGGGGCCGGTGCCCACTTGCCAGAACAGCCAGCTAAGCGTTTCAGCACGCGCGGCTGGGTCGGTGGGGAGGAATTCGCCGAATTTTTCTGCCAGATGGACAAGGATTGCGCCGCTTTCGAAAACGCGAACGTCTTTCTCGCCGCTTGCATCGACCATCGCAGGAATTTTGGAGTTGGGGTTCACATCGACAAAACCGCTGGTGAACTGCACGCCCTCGCCAATATTGATCGTGTAAGCGTCATATTCTGCGCCCGCATGGCCCTTTTCGATCAGCTCCTCGAGCATGATAGTCACCTTCACGCCGTTGGGCGTGGCGAGCGAATACAGCTGAAACGGATTGTCACCACGTGGCAAGGCCTTGTCCTCGCGCGCGCCAGCGGTGGGGCGATTGATGCTGGCAAAGCGACCACCGCTTGTCGTGTCGGCGCTCCAGACGGCAGGCGGTGTGTAGGTTGGATCGGCCATATTCTCGTATCCTTTTTCTCGGGGCAAGGTGCGTTCTTTGCTGCCGGTTATGATGCAAAAGGTGGCGTGTTCTTGAGCTTGTTGCAAGCGGCCCCGTACAAGCTTTCACTGTCAGCGGGTAAAGCGCACCTTGTGCAGATGCTTGGAGCTTGGGCGGTTAGGCGCTAGGAGGCGCATATGGCTGAAAACACGCACCCCTTTTACGATATGCACGCCCACGGATTTGTCCGTGTGGCCACCGCAACCCCGCGTCATCGCACCGGTGATGTGGACTATAATGTCGAGGGAATTCTCGCAGAAGCCAAGAAAGCAGCAGCGCGAAACGTGGACCTTGTGGTCTATCCTGAGCTGTGCATCTCTTCGTATGCAATCGATGATTTGCTGCTGCAAAACGCGCTGCTTGACCAAAGCGAGGCGGCGATTGGGGCCATCGCCGAGGCAAGCGCGGATTTGGCGCAGGTCCTGATCGTAGGCGCACCGCTGCGGCGTAATGCCAAGCTCTACAATTGTGCGATTGTGATCGCAGGCGGCGAGGTTTTGGGGGCGGTCCCCAAATCCTATCTCCCCAATTACCGCGAATTTTATGAAAAGCGCCACTTTGCCCATGGCCGGGGTTGTCAGGACTTGTGGATCGGAGTGAACGGCGAAGAAGTGCCCTTTGGCACTGACCTTGTGTTCTCTGCCTCAAACCTTCCGGGTTTCACCTTTGGCGTTGAAATTTGCGAAGACTTTTGGGCGCCCAATCCGCCCGGCACTCTGGCGGCGATGGCGGGCGCATTGATCCTGTGCAATCTGTCTGCATCACCCATTACCATCGGGCGTGCGGATGATCGTCACTTGCACTGCCGGTCAAGCTCGGCGCGCTCCATTTGTGCCTATGTCTATTCGGCCAGCGGTCACGGCGAAAGCACCACTGATCTTGCCTGGGACGGGCAGGGAGTGGTTTATGAATTGGGCGATTTGCTGGCGCAAAGCACCCGCTTTGACCTCGATCCCGAACTTTGCGTGGTCGACGTGGACACTGACCGCATCGCGGGCGAGCGGATGCGCAATCAGACGTTCTCTGATGCAGCAGAAGCGCATGGCCGCCCTGAAGATACCTTCCGCCGCGTGGTATTCGAACATGGGTATGCGCCGGGCGATATTGGTCTGGAGCGACCCTCACGCCGTTTCCCATTTGTGCCCAATAACGCAAAGACCCTGGACGAGGATTGCTACGAAGCGTTCAACATCCAAGTGGATGCGCTTATGCGCCGGATACAGGCGACGCGGGCAAAGAGCCTTGTGATTGGCATTTCAGGCGGACTTGATAGCACCCATGCGCTGATTGTGGCGTGCAAGGCGTGCGACCGCTTGGGGCTCGCGCGAAGCACTGTGCGTGGATACACAATGCCCGGCTTTGGCACGTCGGACGGGACAAAATCCAACGCATGGAAGCTGATGGAAGCATTCGGCATTACGGCTGAAGAGATTGATATCAAACCTTTGGCCACAAAGATGCTCGAAGATATCGGCCATCCTTTTGCAAGCGGTGAGCCCGTTCACGACGTGACGTTCGAAAACGTTCAAGCCGGGCTTCGGACCGATTACCTCTTCCGCCTTGCGGGCCAGCATTCAGGTTTTGTCGTGGGCACCGGCGATCTCAGTGAGCTTGCGCTTGGCTGGTGCACATACGGCGTTGGTGACCATATGAGCCATTACGGCGTCAATTCAGGGGTGCCAAAAACGCTGATCCGTTTCCTCATCCGTTGGACGGCCCAGACCAAGCAATTCACCGATGAGTGCGGCGAAATTTTGCTGAGCGTTTACGACACCGTGATCTCGCCTGAGCTGATACCGGCGAGCGAAGATGGAGCCTTACAGGATACAGAGGCGACCGTTGGCCCATATGAGCTGACGGACTTTTTCATCCATCACTGCATCCGTTTTGGTCAACGCCCCAGCAAGATCGCCTTCCTCGCGTGGCACGCATGGCGCGATGCGTCGGCTGGCGCATGGCCCGAAGGTTTCCCCGAACATCGCAAGAATGATTACGACCTTGCCGAAATCGCCAAATGGCTTGAGCAATTCCTGAAACGCTTCTTCGGCTTTTCGCAATTCAAGCGCAGCGCCATTCCCAATGGGCCAAAAGTGTCATCTGCGGGCGCGCTGAGCCCCAGAGGTGACTGGCGCGCGCCAAGTGATGGTGTGGCCGATGTGTGGCTTAAGGAATTGAAGTCGAGCCTCCCTCTCGATTGAGAGGGAGGCCTGCGACTTAGGCTCAGGACCTATTAATCCCACCTTCGAGGTTTGAAGCAAAATGGCCTTGTGCAAGGAGTAAAGGGCGCTTTCGCCCGATATGTTCGTCATTCCGGCGCCTCGATGGAGGGATTAATAGGTCCTGAGCCTAGGCCGTGATGGATGTGATTTTCTCATGCGCCGCCGCGATCTTGGATTCTGCATCAGTGCCCATAATTCCGTCGGCTGCGATCACTGCGACGTCGTGAATGCCGAGAAACCCAAGGAAGAATTTGAGCCAGCTCGACATAAAGTCCATGTCCGAACCCACCGGCGTGCCGCCAGACGCGATCGTGATGTAGGCTTTCTTGCCGTCCAGCAGGCCTTGCGGGCCGTTTTCGGTGTATTTGAACGTCGTTCCAGCACGCGCGACCAGATCGGCCCATGCCTTGACGCTGGCTGGCACACCGAAATTGTAGATCGGTGAACTGATGACGATGGTGTCGGCGGTCATCAATTCGGCGATCAATGTGTCGGCAATCGCTGCGAGTTCGGCTTGTTCGCCGCTACGTTCCCCCGGCTCAGTGAGCCCTGCGCTAAAACGCTCTTCGCTTTGATAGGGAAGGTCGTTTTGGGCCAAGTCGCGGTGAGTAACGCTCGCACCTGATTTGGCCACAAGACCGTCTGTAAGCGCCTTACCAAGCTGGGTGGAAATGCTCTCATTACCGCGAATACTGGCTGTGATATGGAGGATGTTGGACATGGGAATGGCTCCTTAAAAATGAGGAATAAATGGGGAATGATTGGGGTGGGGCCGGCCTTAGGGGAGAGAGGGGGAGGGCCGGCCCCAGGGGAAGGGTTAAGCTGCGTCGACCAGAACGACTTCGCTGTCTTCGAGCGCGGTGACGCTCAACGACGTCAGGCCGGTGATCGCCACGCCGTCACGCGCCTTGGCCTCGACGTTTTCGATCCGAACCTTGCCTTTGGCTGGCACAAGGTAGAGGTGGCGCGAGGCATCGGCGATGTCATATGTGACACTGTCGCCTGCCTTGATCGTAGCGCCCAGAACACGCGCATTGGTGCGGATCGGGAGGGCGTCATTATCGTTGGCGCCGTCCGATTTTTGGCCACTTGCGAGGGTCACAAAAGCGCCTGCCCGCTCACCCTTGGGAAATGTCCTTGCGCCCCAATTTGGAGTGCCACCGCGACTGTCCGGGATGATCCAGATTTGGAAAAGCTCAGTCTCTTCATCTTCGCGATTGTATTCCGAATGACGAACACCGTTGCCAGCGCTCATCACTTGAACATCGCCCGCTTCGGTGCGGCCTTCGTTGCCCATGCTGTCCGTATGCGTAATCGCCCCTTTGCGGACATAGGTGATGATTTCCATGTCCGAGTGAGGATGTGTAGGAAATCCATTGCCGGGCGCGATAATGTCATCGTTCCAGACCCGCAAAGAGCCCCAATTGACGCGTGCTGGATCTTGATAGCCGGCAAAGGAAAAGTGGTGGTGTGCATCAAGCCAGCCATGGTTTGCACTGCCAAGGCTTTCAAAAGGGCGCAGTTCAATGATGGGCTTGGTTTCGTGGTTGGTCATGATCTTGCTCCTGAATCTGGCAAGAAGCTTCGCGTTTGCGAGAAGTCTCTTGCTGCGTTGGAACAACAGATAGGCCAACACGCTAATTCGGATAAGTGAGATAAAACTTGTCAAAATGTTCAAAATATCTGAACATTCTCTGATGAAACTCGGCGATCCCAGTCTCGATCATTTGCGCATCTTTCTGGCCATCGTCGAAGAAGGCAGCTTTGGCGCGGCTGCGCGGCGTATGAACCGCGCGGTGTCGGCGGTAAGCTATGGTATTGCCCAGCTTGAGATGCAGCTTGGCGTTACGCTGTTCGAGCGGGAGGGTTCGCGCAAACCGGTGCTTACCGAGGCAGGCGAAGGGCTGCTTGCCGAGGCGCGCCATGTGGCAGACGGCGTTGACGGCCTGCTTGCAAAAACCCGCTCGCTTCACGCAGGCTTGGAAAGCAATCTGGCGCTCGTCATTGATGTGATGATGCCGGGCGAAGTGACGGCGCAGGTGCTAGCGACTTTCCGTGAGCGTTTTCCCACGGTTGCCCTGCGCTTGCGGGTGGAAGGCCTTGGAGCGGTGGCCGAATGCCTGATCGATGAAGGCGCGCAGCTGGCCATTGGTGGGCCGGTGGTGAGCGAAGAGTTGCAACTGGAACGCCAGGCCATTGGCGAAGTGGAGCTTATCCCGGTCGCAGCGCCAACCCACCCGCTGGCAGGCGACAATGTCGCGCCGGGCGAAACGCGAAAGCACTTGCAGCTGGTCTTGTCGGATCGCTCGACCCGGACGCAGGGTAAGGAATTTTCCGTGCTAAGCCCGCTCACATGGCGGCTCGGAGATTTGGCAGCGAAGCACTCGCTGCTGAGGCACGGCCTTGGCTGGGGCAATATGCCGCGCGAGATGGTTGCACGTGATTTGGAAGAAGGGCGTCTGGTTGAGCTCGATTTGCCTGAGAAACCGGGCGATAAATACACGCTCTACGCCTTGTGGCGGCGCGATATGCGGCTGGGTCCGGCAACCAGCTGGCTGATCGACGCGTTTAAAGAGAAACTTTCCGCCTAAGCGCTTCTAAGCCAGGCAAGGGCCTCGGCCCTGTTTGCAAAGACCTCAAGATTGATACCGTCATTGATGCGCTTGTACTGCATTTCGGCAAGTTTTGAGTCAGAGACGATGGCTGTGCGAACAACGCCGAGCCTCGCCGATTCATTGACGACAAGGCGGATACCTTCAGCGATTTCGCGTGTTTGGGTTACGAAACCGGTAAGATCGCCGAGCACGCGCATCTTGATCCCTGCCGAGTAGAAAGGCTTGGCCCTTGCCAGCAATTCGCGGGAAAAGTCGGCGAGCACTTGGGCGTCCCACAGTCCCGACGCTGTGAAGAACACCTCGTTTCGTTTCAGATCGGGGACAACCGAAAAGGTGGGTGCGAGAGTTTGCATAACTGCAGCTTATCCCGATGTGGTAAAATTAGCTTAAACGGCGGGCCCTTGGGGGTCTGCCACGGTGTGGCTGATGAGAAAGGTTGGGTAATCAGCCCAGCTTTCAAAATGAGCGAAGCCACACTTCGGCAGCAGAGGGCGTATCGAAGAAATCGGCCTCCATCCCGGCGGTGATCCGGCGGTATTGCAGCTTTACGAGGGTCATATCCGTGACAAGCGCAAATCGCTGCATCCCATTCTTTTGTGCCATCAGCAGGCTTGTGCGGATTGCATCGGCAGTAGCGCGGTCCTGTGGGACAAACCCCCGCAAATCACCAAGAACGCTAAAGCGGATGCCTTTGCGCATGTACAGCTTTGCTGCGTCGCCAAGGTCGTAAAGAAACGCTTCCATCGCCTCGCACGTCCAGAACCCAGCGATTGCAAAGTGCAATTCTGCATGCGGTTCTTTGACCGAAATCGAGTGGGTAGGGGTAAGCGTCGTCATGCGCCTTGGCTTAGCGCAAGAGCGGAAAAATCTGGTTAACCGCCGCCCGCTTCAACATAAGGGCCAAACGCAATTGGTGCATCGCCGTTTCGCCATGGAGTGAATTTAGGCATGATGCTTTTGAACAGGTCGGAGGCGAGGTGCGCTTTTAGCCAGGGGTGGAGATGCGGCAGGTCCTGCGCGTCGAACCAGGCGCGATTGTGGTTGGCAAACTGGCGGATGAAGGGGAAGAGCGCGATGTCGGCTAGCGTGCGGTTCGGACCGCACATTTGGCCTTGCTCGGCGATTCGAGCGTCCCATTTCTTGAGGATCGTAAGACCCTCTGCCTGATGATCGACCGTTCCAAAGCCCTCTTCGTGCTCATAGCGATTGGGGTATTTGTAGCGGTCGAGGTGGTGCTTGAAGGGGCCGTCAGCCTCGGCGATGAGGTCTGTGTCGTCGCCTTCGAGCCAACCTTCAGGGTCGTTCTGGGACAGCGCCCAGCGGGCAATTGCGATGCTTTCGTCGATCACTTCACCGTTTTGCAGCACCAACACGGGCACGGTCGCCTTGGGGGACGCCTCGCCCAATTCAGGCGGTTTGTTGGCGAGCTTAACCTCGCGAAGCTCCACCGTGATCCCCGCTATCCAAAGTCCCATGCGTCCGCGCATCGCATAGGGACAGCGGCGGAAGGAGTAAAGGATGGGCGCGGCGCTCATTTCGCTCTGGCAGCGCGCTCTTTGTCAAGCTCGCGTTGACGCTGGCGCTCAGCATAGCGGGCGCGCTGTGTTTCGCTTTTCTCATCATAGCAATAGGGGCAAGAGACCCCTTCAGCATAATGATCGTGCGCCATGTCCTCGTCGGTGATGGGGCGGCGGCATGCACGGCACAGGTGATAATCGCCTTCCTCAAGGCCGTGTTTGACCGTTACCCGCTCGTCAAAGACGAAGCAGTCGCCGTGCCACTTGCTCTCTTCCTCGGGCACGGTTTCGAGATACTTCAGAATGCCGCCTTTGAGGTGGTAGACATCCTCGACGCCTTCACCGCGCAGGAAGCTCGTCGATTTCTCACAGCGGATGCCGCCAGTGCAGAACATCGCGACCTTCTTCTTGCCTTCGAGCAATTCCTCGCGGTTGTCGCGGAACCATTTGGGAAATTCGCGGAAAGAGGTGGTTTCCGGGTCGACCGCGCCTTCAAACGTGCCCACCGCGACCTCATAGTCATTTCGCGTATCGATCACGATGGTGTCGGGATCGGAGATGAGGTCGTTCCAATCCTCTGGCGCAACATAGCGGCCGACACTCTCGCGCGGGTCAACGCCGGGCTCACCCATGGTGACAATCTCGCGCTTCAAGCGCACTTTCATGCGGGCGAAGGGCGCCTCGGAAGCGTAGGAGAATTTGACATCGGTGCCCGCGCAGCCGGGGAGCGAGCGGATATGGTCAAGCACCGCGCCAATCGCATTGTCGCTGCCAGCGATGGTGCCGTTGATGCCTTCCTGCGCGAGCAACAGCGTACCCTTGGTCCCCGCTTCCTCGCAAAGCGCGAGCAGAGGCTCGCGGATTGCCGCCGGGTCTTCAAACGGAGTGAAGCAATACAAGGCTGCGACCGTGAAAGGCGCATGTCGATTGTTGCCTGATTTTGATACAGCGTCGTCCATAGCGCCGTCGATTTAGTCGCTGTCCGTGGCAAGAGCAACGGGCAGAGTTGCGTGTATTCCTGCCTCAGTTCGAATCTGCCAAAATCAATGGCAAGATCCGGCTTTCAAACAGTTCCTCGGCCTGTTGATGGGCATTGCGTTGGCCAAAGTCGGTTTTGGTGATGACCGTGACCAGCTTGAGCTTGGGGATGATTATCACCTTGTTCCCTCCATTCCCGCTCATCTGTGCCGCTTTGTATGCGGTATCCCCAGCGGCATAGTCACGCAGCCACCACAAATAGCCATATTCCATGCCGTCTTGGTCAGGCACCACGGCTTTTGGCGTGATCGAGGTCTCAACCCATTCTGATGAAAGGATTTGCCGACCCTCAAAAACACCGCCCGACGCGTACACGCGGCCGATTTTCTCCAGGCTCCGGCTTGAAAGGCCAAGTCCCCCGCCACCCATAGCTAGACCCAGCGGGCTGTATTGCCACTCGGCAGTTTCGATTTGCAGAGGGTCAAACACCGTGCGGCGGGCATAGTCTTCGAGCTTTTCTCCGGTCGCATTCTCAACCGCTGCGCCCAATGCAACTGTGCCCGCTGTGCAATAGGAAAACGCGCGGCCATGGGGGCTGTCTTCGGGTTTTGTCTGCCAAGCGGGAAATCCACGAATAGGCAGGTCGAGGAAGAAACCCACCCAATCCTCAATCGAATACATGCGTTCTTCATGGCCTCGCGACCAAGGCATCGAGTCATTGCATTCAAGTGGCCCGCTCATGGAAAGCAGCGCATCAAACGACATAGCATCCTTGCGCGGATCGGGGTTCAACGGTGTGTGGTTGATGTGGTTGAGGACGGGGGCCGACGCGGATGCGATATGGCCTTCCTCAATCGCTTTACCCACCAACATTCCCGTGATCGTTTTTGTAACCGACCGCGTATTACGAGCAGCCTCGGGGCTATCATCGAAATAGTGTTCGTGGACAATTTCACCATCGCGGCTGACCACAAGGCTTGTCACCTGCCCGAATTGCCCGCTCGCGATCTCTTGATTGACCGCTTCCCAAGAAGGTTCGTTTTGCAAGTCAGTTTCCTGTTGGGCGTGGGTTTGAGGGGCGCTTGAAAAAAGCACGGCGGCGCAGGCCAAAGCTGCTAGTCGAGGTGTGTTGTCCATGCAATACGCTTAGGCCAGAAGCCAGTAATGCGTCTTGGAGAAATCTAACCTGCGGTGCGTTTTGTTGGCGGCGGCGCTTATTGCCAACCAGCCCTATTGACGCAGAGCCTGCGCGCGCCATTGCGACGGTGACAGGCCGAGGCGTTGGCGCAGTCTTCCGCTCATATGCGCTTGATCATAGAACCCGAACTGCGCCGCAATGTCTGCAAGGGGCTCTTCGGTTGTGGCGATGGCCACGGTGCACAGCTCAATTTGTCGCGCCGAGGCAAAATGCGAGGCAGTCTTTCCAAATCGCTTGCGAAAGGCGCGGGGCAGATGGTTTTCATGGACGCCTGCGATTGCAGCAAGATCGGCCATGCTAAGTGCCCAGGGTTCGCGCGAATCCTGAATAGCATCGTACGCGCGTTCAATACCTGGTGGAACGCCTGCAATATCCTGGGGCCGCTGCCACAAATACAGATTAGCAAGGGTCGACAAATCGTCTTCGAGCTCAATCGCCGTCTTGTCAGCAAGAGTTCTCGCCAAATGATTGCAGAATTGGATGACCCCGGCCTTCTCGCAGTGCCTGACATAGTCTTCGCACAGCCCATCGACTTTCAAATCGACGGTCATGAAAGAGCCTTGGCCGGTCAGGAAATGGTCTCTGTGATAGGTGCTTGGCGGATTGAGCACGGCCACTGGCCTATCGATAAAGCCGTTCTCGCCGGTCACAGATGTGACGTATGGGCCGCTTGTTACAAAGACGATATGCGCGTGGTCGTGGCCGTGAGGTGTGACCGCCTCGGGAGGCGCGCTAGCCTCATGCAGCTGGAAGGTCGCGCGGCCCACGGTCCGGCGCTGAAGCCCTCGTCCCCAATAGCCGCTTTCAGCATTGCGTTTGGGGGACGTGGGATCAGGCATGGTTTGATTGGAGAGTTTCGATGGTGGCCGCCGGGTCTTCAAACGGCGTGAAGCAGTAAAGGGCTGCGACGGTGTATTGTTGTTCGAATGTCATCTGACTTTGTCTTGAGTTTGGTCCTGACCGCTGGCCTCGTTTGGACATGCAACTGGAGGGAGGGTGTAAACTGGCAGACGTGCTAACAGAATAATTTTACTTCCCAGCCTACAATTCGAAACATTTGAAAGGCGTGATCGCACTCGCTTCTTGGTGCCGTCGGGCAGTTGCACCTGAAAAATGCGTTGTCGGTCTGTTGTCGTCAATGCAGCAGTGTGGCTAACAGGCTCAATGCCGATTATTGTTGCCTCGATCCGATTGGGCGTCTTGGAGAGCCACGATTGCCAGAACGCATCGGCGGCGAAGTACAGGCTTCCAGCTATCAAGAAAGCAGCTGACAGGGTAAAGAACGGAGTTCTCCAAAAGGGAGTGTGGTAGCCGCTTGGCCGAACCATTACACCCGCATCACCCAGCCGTGCTGGTCCTCGATCCGGCCGTTCTGCACGCCTACCAGCTGCTCGCGCATTTTCTGGGCCATTTGGCCGATGCCGCCGGTTCCGATGGTGAACTCGCCAGAGGGGGAGGCTACCGTGCCAACCGGGGTGACCACAGCCGCTGTCCCGCAAGCGAGCGTCTCCAAGAGCTCTCCACTCTCCGCTTCCTCGCGCCACTGGGTGATCGAGTAGGGCTCTTCGCGCACCTCAAGGCCCTCTTCGCGAAGCATCGCGATCAGGCTGTCGCGGGTGATGCCGGGAAGGATCGTACCGGTGAGCGGAGGCGTGATGACAGAGCCATCGCGGCGGATGAAGAACAGGTTCATGCCGCCAAGCTCCTCGACCCATTTGTGTTCTACCGCATCAAGGAAAACGACCTGATCGCATCCTTGCTTGATCGCTTCGGCTTGAGGGACGAGGCTAGCCGCATAATTGCCGCCGGTCTTGGCAGCGCCCGTGCCTCCCGGAGCCGCGCGCACGTAATCCTGGCTCACCCAGATTTTCACTGGGTTCACGCCGCCTTTGAAGTAGTTGCCCGATGACACAAGGATCACGACAAATTTGTACTGGGTTGCAGGACGCACGCCCAAAAATGCCTCAGAGGCGAACATAAAGGGGCGGATGTAGAGTGAGCCGCCCTCAACTGGAGGCATCCATGCAGCGTCTTTCTGGACCAGCAGCTTGACCGCATCGAGAAACAGCTCTTCCGGAATTTCCGGCATCGCCATGCGCCGTGCGCTCGCATTGAAGCGGCGCGCGTTCTGCTCTGGCCGGAACATGGCAAGCCCGCCGTCTTCGTGGCGGAAGGCCTTCATCCCTTCAAAGATCTCCTGCGCGTAGTGGAGCACCGATGCCGCCGGATCGAGGGGGATGGGTTCGCGCGGGCCTATGGTCGCCTTGTGCCAGCCGCCTTTTTCCGCGTCATAGTCGATCACCACCATGTGATCGGTGTGCACCTTGCCAAAACCGGGGTCAGCGATGCGCGCATTGCGCTCGGCATCGGGAGTGGGCGAGGGGTGGGGGAGTGACGTGAATTCCATGCTAAAAGCCGATAATAGTGAGCGCGCTTAAGAGCAAGCTTCGTGCCCCTCGACCGCGCCGCTTTCGCGCCGCGGTCCCCCTCCCCGAAGCGGGGAGGATGATAAGACGAGCCGCAGGCTCGCAAGGGCGACTGTCCGCCCGCAGCGGGGGCAGCTTGCCTGCCCGTCTAGCGAGGATGCCAAAAAAGCGGATAGGCCCGGATGGGCGTGCACAAAACAAAACTCCAAATGAAAAGGGCCAGACTTCGCCCGTAGGAAGTCTGGCCCTTTCATGGTCAGCGGCGGTAAGCGCCGCTCACGATGCCTTACTCAGGTAATAAATTACCGAATATGCCTCGTGCGGAAACTTGCCGACCTCTCTACTGAACCATGAGACATCGGATCACCTCCTTTCGCGCTAGTAAGCCAAGACTCCAGCCGATCACCGGGGGGAGCCGAGAGCCGCGTGTGCCGCTGGCCTCGTCACTATATGTGAATCACGATGGCCGTGTTCGCAAGACTTGAAAATATCTTTTCCCACGTCATACTCATCCGCCGTCACTCAATGAACAGAGCTCAAAGCGCCCAAGGGAAACCAAGGGCGCTTTTTGATTCAGTGGTTTGTTGTGTCTTTGGGGCGTGAGGCCTGGTGGCTGTGGACGATGCGTGCACAAGCCTGTGGATATTAATGTATAGAATCGGGAAAACCGGTCAGCGGCAATCCTCGACCACCCGGCTGACCTCGGCTCAAGCGGGCAGGTAGAGCGTGCGCTCACCCTCAACCCCGACAGCAAAGCGGCCCTTTGTAATCGCCATCGCATCAAGCAGCGGGTCGCTGGGTGACAGATATGCAGCAACCAGTCGCCCGGTGTCAGTAACCTGTTCCAGCGTAAGGCTGCGCTTTGTTGTTTCCGTGCTGATCTCCATCACACGCGGCGGCGACAATGCCTCTTCGCCGACGCGGCCAAGGCCGATCTGACGAGAGGATTTATCGCAGCGGATGATAAAACGGTACGCATCACCCACACCGTAAAGGGCAAGAGTTTCACCTGCGTCATTGGCATATCTCCACGTGCCCGGCGTCTGCGGTGCGTCGAGATAGTTTTCGAAAACGGGCTCACGAACGATCGGAGCAGGCGGCGGTGCGGGCCGGGCCACAGGTGCGGAAGAAGGCGCAATGATCGGCGGAGGCAGGTCAGGGCCTCCAACACAGGCGGCAATGACTAGCGTTAGCGCGAGTGCGCCAGCGGTTTGGAAGTAGACAGCTTTCATACCGCATAAATGCGCGCTAACGCCTTTCGCGTCTATGACTAAAGCGACAAAATCACCCAATTCCCCCAAGAAGGCACGCGTGGATCACCTATTGGTTGAGCGCGGCCTTGCGACAAGTCGCACGCGTGCTCAGGCGCTCGTGATGGCGGGCCTTGTGTTTGCAGGCGAGGCCAAGATTGCAAAGCCTGGCCAACAAATCGCCAGTGACGCCGAATTAGAGGTGCGCGGGCGTGATCACCCTTGGGTGAGCCGGGGCGGGATCAAACTCGCGCACGCAATCGAGCATTTTGAGATTGATGTGAACGGCGCGGTGGCGATGGACATTGGCAGCTCTACCGGCGGCTTTACCGATGTGATGCTTCAGGGCGGGGCGGCCCATGTCTTTGCGGTGGATTCGGGCACCAATCAGCTTGCCTGGAAACTGCGCCAGGATGAACGCGTCACCGTGCTTGAACAGACCAGCGCGCGCGTTTTGACCCGCGATCACATCACCCGCGACTGCGATCTGGTCGTGTGCGATGCAAGCTTTATCGGGCTTGCCAAAGTGCTTGAACGCCCGCTCGAGCTGGCCGCGCAAGAGTGCCGATTGGTCGCGCTGATTAAACCTCAATTTGAGGTGGAAAAGCACGAGGTCGGCAAAGGCGGCGTGGTACGAGACAGCGCGCTACACGAGCGGGTGTGCGGAGAAGTTCGCGATTGGTTGGAAGGGATTGACTGGCATATTGAAGGCATTGTCCAAAGCCCGATCACCGGCCCTCAAGGCAATGTGGAATTTCTGATCTCGGCAACCCGCAGCTGACGCATTATTCGAGGTCGAGCGAACTCAGCTTTGCGTCAAGATCAATCGGGATCTGGCTCAAAACCTCAACGCCGCTCTCCTTGTTGTAGGCATCATCTCCAAACTCGGCGACAAGCTGTTCGTGGCGTGTGTCACGTTCGCGCAGCAGCTTTGCGATTTCTTCGCGGTAAAGGGCGACCATTGCGGTGACGAAGCGGTTGACGAGATCGTCTTGATTGGTGTGATCAACGTCAAAATCGGGCAAATGCTCAATCATCACATCGGCGGGATAAAGGAATTCATTGGTCACAAACCGATTAACGGTGAACCAGGCACGCGGGATGCCGTTGGTGTCGATCGATAGCCCAATCAGATGGGTGACGTGGGCGCGTGCATCTTCGCCTTGCGGAGGCCAGACTTTTGGTTCCAACCCTTCGGGCAATTGCGTGCGGTGCAAAAACAGATGGAAGTGACCGTGTTCGCCCTCATCGCGGCTGCCTGCTGCGTGAACGTGGTAATACCAGCGGCTTTTACAATATTTGTCGCGCGCATCGTTCTTTGGATAATGCGTCCAGAATGTCGCCCCATCCTCTGGCACCACGCGCAGCATAAGCGGCTTTTGCTCCTGCGCCATCTGAGTGATCGTCTCAATCACCGTATGGGCAGCTTGTTCGGGGGTCATCGGCTTTTTGATCTTGGTGTCGGTCGTCATAGAATGTCTTTCTAGCGATCCAACTTGAAAGTTACAGCCAGTTTATCGCGCGGCCTGCCAATTTGCGCGGACTCAAACTCAGACGCGATCATTCCGGGCTCTAAATGGGCCCAGATACAAAACGACCGGCGGCAACTTATGTTGCCCCCGGCCGAATTGAAATGCTTTGTGCCCAATGACTTGGGCGTGCGTTAGCTTAAGCAGCTTCGCAAGCAGCGCCTTCACAAGCAGCTTCACATGCAGCGCCTTCACAAGCAGCTTCACATGCAGCGCCTTCACAAGCAGCTTCACATGCAGCGCCTTCACAAGCAGCACCGCAAGCAGCGCCTTCACATGCAACTTCTTCAACCGAAGTTTCGTCGGCTGAGGTTGCAGCGTCGTCAGCAGGAGCTGAACATGCAGCAGTTGCAAGTGCCAGACCGCCAGAAACAGCGAGAAGCGAAGCAAAGTTGGTCTTTTTCATCAAAATATTCCCCTCAAATGGAACGAAAACCCGATAGAGCCATCCCAGTTGGTACGTGGAGCGCGAGGATAATTCCATGCCGCAGCGCCCCGAATCGCGGCAAGAATGTGGCGACGCTAACACAATGTTGCAAAAGCGCGAACGCTCTTCTTGCGAAATGTGGCAAAAACTTGTCCAAATCCGGTCAAGCGTGCCCTCGGTGCGACCCTCTCCCGCCTTCGTAAATTGGTCGGTCGCGACATTGGGTCGCATCACGGCGCGAAGATTTGCACGAAAAACTGGCTCGTGTATCGCAGGCAGCTAAGAGAAGGGCTGGGAGAAGGGCTGGGCGAATCGGCTCATCCAAAGCCACACGGGGAATAATGCCCCTCAGGAGACGCGATGAACTTTCTGGCTTCCAAAGCGCAATTGCGGGCAAGTTTCGCTCGGTGGTCGCTTTTTACGGTTCCTCTTATCGTCTTGCTCGGTTTTCTTGCCGGGCAATTGGGTGGTCCTGACACCCTCTGGTTTCAAAGCCTGACAAAGCCGTCGATCTTTCCGCCTCCGGCCGCTTTCGGCATCGTGTGGACCATTCTTTATGTGATGATCGGGTTTTCCGTCGCTCTTGTGGCAAGCGCTTGGGGCGCACACGGGCGCGGGCTTGCGATCATCGGTTTTGCGATCCATTTCGTCGGCAATCTGTCATGGACCTTTGTCTTTTTCGGCATGCAGAACATGACCGCCGGCCTGGGCGTTCTGGTTTACACGACGCTTACACTTTTGGTGGTCATCGTTTTGTTCGCGCGGGTGCGCAGGTCCGCCGCCTTGTTGCTGATCCCCTACCTTGCATGGGTCGGTTTCGCGAGCGTGCTCAACTGGCAATTCATGGTCGAAAACCCCGATGGCGGGGCCAATGCAGGCGAAGCAGGCGCGGTGGAGCGGGTCGAGTTCTAGCGAAACTCTTGCCCTTTTGCTTTCTCATCGCCAAATAGCGTCTTATGCAAAGTCAAAACCCACTGCTCGCCGATCTTGTGAAAATCGCTAACAGCGCTGCTGGCACGGTTGCCGGTATGTCGCGTGAAGCGCGTGATAATGCGCGTGAACGTATGCGTGAGACGCTTGGCGGGATGGATTTTGTGAGCCGCGAAGAATTCGACACGGTCAAAGCCATGGCGCAAAAAGCGCGTGAACAGGCCGACGCGCTCGAGGCAAAGGTCGCGGAACTCGAAGCGAAGCTCGCCAAGAAATAGTCTTTCACGCCTTTTGGTGTGGAGAATCGGCATTGCGCCAAGGAGCGGTTTCATTAGGTTGCGCACACACGCAATCTAGGAAAGCCCCCGATATGACCCGTACATTCCTGCTGACGAATGCTGCTGTTTTGGCGGCGGTGGCTGTCCCTGTTCACGCCCAAGACAAGGAAGAGAGCTTTGGCGGGGCCAAGGGCGCTGACCTTTCCATCGAGGCGATGGAGCCTGATGGTTCTGCTGTGACGCTTGGCCGGGCGGGTGAATATCCAGCCGACATTGCGCGCTATCTGCTTGCCAGCGGGCCGGGGGCTGCCAACCTTTCGCCTGACGGGAAGACGATTGCTTTTTCATGGGATGTGACCGGCCAATCCGAGCTTTGGGTGATGCCTGCAAGCGGCGGAGTGCCGCAGCAGCTGACGTTTCAGACAGGTGTATCTACGCCTGTGTGGACACCTGATGGCAAGGGGCTGTTTTATTCCGCCGACCGCGATGGGAACGAACAGCCGGGCTATTTCATGCTGTCGCCTGATGGAAAGACCGAGACCGAAATTCTGCCCGCCAAACGCGGCGATTTCCGCATCTTTGGCGGTTTTGCAGCTGACGGCAGCTTTCTCTACGCGTCAACTGCGCGCGGGGCTGGCGTGTTCGACATTTACCGCGGCACCATGTCGGGCGAGAGTGAAATGATCATCCAGTCCGAGCTTGGCCTTGCGGCGCGATCGATTTCTCCAGATGGAAAATATGCGATTGTGACCGAAACCGTGGGCGAGGATGGCGACAACCTTTATCTGCTCGACCTCACCACCCGCGAAATGACCACCATTTCCAAGCCGCCAGTAGACGACCGAGCAAGCCACACGCTTGCCGGATTTGAATGGCGGGCGGATTCGCAAAGCGTTGGTTTTTCCACCAATGCTGATCGCGAATTTGGCGCGCTGACTACCTATTCGTTGAACTCCAAAAGGCTTCAGATGATCGCTGAGCCGGATGCCGACATTGAAAATCTCGAAGTTTGCGGCGAGGGACAAAGCGAGCTCGTCATCTACACCGAGAACCGCGACGGTTTTGATACCCTTCGCATTCGCAACGCGGTCAATGGCAATGACCGTCTGGTGCCTGATTTGCCAGAGGGCAAGTATTCCCTCGATTGCGAAGGGACCAGTGATCCCAGGCTTTTGGTGCGCGTCAACGGATGGCAAACGCCGGGTGAGCTTTGGATGATCGATCCCATCGCCGGTACGGGGAAGAAGATATTCTCTGCCAACCTTGCCGGGCTTGATGCAGACCGCCTGATCCGCCCGCAAGTCGTGCGCTACACCGCGCGCGACGGGGTGGAGTTGCAGGGATTGCTGTACCTGCCCAAAGGCGCGCAGAAGGGCGAAAACGCGCCGGCGGTTGTGTTTTCGGTTCATGGCGGCCCTTCTGCCCAATCACAGGCAAGTTTTGACCCGGTTGCGCAATATCATGTGGCGCGCGGGGTGGCCGTGTTTGAACCCAATGTGCGCGGCTCAACCGGGCTTGGCCGGACCTATTCGACATTGGATGACCGCGAAAAGCGGCTCGATTCCGTGCGCGATCTGGTTGATCTGAAACAGGTGCTTGCCACCGATGGCCTGATCGATGGCGACCGGGCGGCTGTCATGGGCGGCTCTTACGGAGGCTATGCGGTGAATGCCGTGCTGGCCGAATATCCGGGCGAGTTTATCGCAGGCGTTTCGCTGTTCGGGGTGGCCGATTGGGTCACCGCGCTCGAGATTGCATCGCCTGCTTTGAAAGCGGCGGATAGAATCGAATATGGCGATATTACCGAGGAACGCTGGCGCGAATTTTACAAGGTCAATTCGCCCATTCGCAAAGCGGACCAGATCACGGTGCCGGTGCTTTATTCCCACGGTGTCCAGGACCCGCGCATCGACATTTACGAAACAGAAGTGATGGTGAAGACCCTGCGCGCCAACGGTGTGGAAGCACCCTTCATTCGCATTCCGGATGAGGGCCACGGCTGGCGCAAGCTTTCAAACCAATTGTTCTATTTCCGCAAGCAGGCCGAGTTTTTGGAAGAGAAGCTGGGGCTGAGCGGCCAGTGATATGAACCGGTTGAAGGCTTGGTTCTGGGGGTGGATGATGCGAAGGTATCAAACTCGGTCGCCCAATCGCTTAACTCACTTGATTGCTTTGGGATGGTGCATATTCTGGGGAGCTATTTGGCTCTTAGTTTTGGTTCAGAAACCCTCAGTTTGGCTCGATGTTCTCTTAAGCGCATCTTTTTGGGTGGGAATTCCACTTGTCTTTGGTCTGGCAAAGAGAACGGCCTACGTTGAATATCAGCGAGGCGGGCACGATGCGCTCTATCGCAAATATCTGCAGTATTCTTCTCTTTAGACAATGAACCTCAACACTCCCGCTATCCTCATCGCTAGCCGCCCGCATGGCGAAAATGCGAGCATCGCGCGGATGCTGACGGAAGATCACGGCATGGTCGCAGGCTATGTCGCGGGCGGGCGGGGAAAGCGCATGGGGCCAGTGATGATCCCGGGCAATGCAGTGGAGGTGGACCTTCGCTCCAAGTCCGAGGCGCAATTGCCATTTGCAAGGCTTGAGCTTGTCAAAAGCCGCGCGCCCTGGATGACAGAGCCATTGCCAGCCGCCGCAATCAATTGGGCCTGCGCATTATCGGCCAGCACCCTGCCAGAGCGCAATCCCTACCCCTCGCTCTACAGCGCATTGGATGGGTTGTTAGATGCGATTTGTTCAGCGCCAAGCGCGCGCGGATGGCTTGCCGCGATGGTTGGTTATGAGGCGATGTTGCTGCGCGAACTTGGTTATGGCGGGACGAAACCGGACCTGTCAGCGGGTTTTGATCAACAATTCGAGGCGTTTCGCGAGCTCCACCGGCCAATCCGGGACTACTTGCTTGCAGGCAGCCCCCGCGATGTTATGGCCGCTCGAACCGCTTTGGGAGAGCGGCTTAAACGGATGATCGAATGAGGGTGCCCCGATGAAAATTGCAGTTATGCCAGGTGACGGAATTGGTCCTGAGGTAACACGCGAGGCGGTTCAGGTGCTCGAAGCGCTGTCATTGCCGGGTCTTACGCTGTTTGACGCCGATGTGGGCGGCATGGCTTACAAACGTCACGGCCATCCATTGCCGCAAGAAACGCTGACGATGGCGCGCGAATCCGATGCTGTGTTGTTTGGAGCGGTGGGCGATCCCGACTGCGATGGACTTGCGCGGCATTTGCGCCCCGAACAGGCGATCCTGGGCCTGAGAAAAGAGCTCGAACTCTTCGCCAATCTCCGCCCGGCAAAGGTGTTCCCCGGCCTTGAACATCTCTCGCCCTTGAGCCCTGAAAAAGCAGCGCAAATCGACATGATGTTTGTGCGCGAGCTTAACGGTGATGTCTATTTCGGCGACAAGGGCACGCGCATTGGCGCGGATGGCAGCCAAGAAGGGTGGGACATGATGTCCTACTCCGAAAAAGAGGTGACGCGCATTGCCCATGTCGCCTTTCGCACTGCGCGTGCAGGCGATGACAAGAACCGCGTGACCAGCGTCGACAAGGCCAATGTTCTGGAAACCAGTCAGGTGTGGCGCGATACGGTTATCAAGGCGGCAGCCCCGCATCCTGATATCGCGCTTGACCATATGTATGTCGATAATGCCGCGATGCAGATCATCACCAATCCGGGAGCTTTTGGTGTGATCCTGACTGGCAATCTGTTTGGCGATATCCTGTCCGATCTGGCGAGCGCAGCGGTCGGCTCTATCGGCCTGCTTGCAAGCGCCTCAATGGGGGAACGCCAAAGCGCGCATGGCACCTTTGGCCTTTACGAACCCATCCACGGCAGTGCGCCTGATATCGCCGGACAGGGCAAAGCCAACCCGATGGCGACAATTCTTTCCGCTGCCATGATGCTGCGCCATTCCTTTGGCCTTGAGGCGGAGGCTGCGCGGATTGAGGCGGCAGTAGCGGGCGCATTGGCGGACGGTATTCACGGCGGAGACCTTGGCGGCACCCATGGCACACAGGCCATTGGCGAGGCAGTGCGCGAGCGGCTTTGACGCGCAACTGACGCTATGTCCCTAGAGCTTGCGATCATCCTTCCGACGCTGAACGAGCGCGGCAATCTGACCCCATTGGTGGAGCGGATTGAAGCGGCATTGGGCGCGGCAGGTTGGGAAGTGCTCATTGTTGACGATGACAGCGAAGATGGCACCGCAGATGAGGCGCGCGCGCTTGCGTTGAATAACCCGCGCATCAGAGTGATCCAACGCATCGGCAGACGCGGCCTTGCGAGCGCTGCGATTGAGGGGTTTTGCGCGACCGCTGCGCCTTTTGTCGCGGTGATGGATGCCGATCACCAACACGACCCTGCGCTTCTGGCCGATATGCTCGCGGCGTTGAAAGCAGGCGACGCGCAGATTTGTGTCGCCAGCCGCTTTATCGAAGGGGCAAGCACAGCAGATTGGGACCAGCCAGAGCGCGAACGTCTTTCTAGCCTCGCCAATAAAGCCGCGCGCTGGATCACCGGGGTACAGTTAAGCGATCCGATGAGCGGCTATTTCATGCTTGCGGCGCCAACCGCACGCGCGCTTGCACCGCGATTGTCGGGGATCGGGTTCAAGATCCTCCTCGACCTGTTGGCGACCGCTGATGCGCCGATGACAGTGAAGGAATTCCCGCTCCAATTCGCACGGCGCCGCGAAGGGGAGAGCAAGCTTGACCGGGCGGTGCTGTTCGATTTTCTCGCAGGGCTTTACGACAAGACACTTGGCCGCGTGATCCCGACCCGCTTTGCCCTGTTTGGAACGGTTGGCGCATTGGGCGTCGTGGTCCATTTGGCGGTGCTTTATGCGCTTTTGATTGTTGCGGGTGAGGGTTTTGCGTTCAGCCAGACAATCGCCGTTCTTGCTGCGATGAGCTTCAATTTCTGGCTCAACAATTGGCTAACCTACCGCGACCGGCGGTTAAAGCGCTGGGGCGATTTTCTCCGAGGGTGGGTGAGCTTTTGCATCACCTGCTCGGTCGGCGCGCTTGCCAATGTGGCTGTTGCGAGCCTGCTGGAAGCACAAGGATTGTTCTGGCTCGCCTCGGCTTTGGCGGGCATTCTTGTGGGTTCGGTCTGGAACTACGCGCTCTCCAGCCGCTTTGTCTGGGGTAGGTTTTAGGGGCCGATCTTTTGGGCCGTTCTTAGGGGCTGGCTCACACCCAGCTATCGAGCCACATCCAGTCTTCGAACGTCGTTGGCGGCTCCAATGGTGCAGCCGAGAGAATGGGAAAGAACCACGCGAAGACGGCAAGGCTTGCCGCCAATACGCCATAGCTCACCCATGGCCATCCAGCCTTCCTCACATCGCTCAAGCTGAGGGCCAAGGCCCCCAAAAGGAATACGCTTGGGATGGTGTAGTGATAGTAAAACTGCACAGGCTTTGGCGCGATGATCCAGAAGCCCAGGCTCACCGCATATCCAATCACCACCGCTAGCTTGGCTGCGTCCTTGTGGTAAAGCCCCATGCCAAGGCACCACAAAACCGCAGACAATCCCAGCAGCATGGTGAGCGGGTTGCCGATCAACAAAACGCCGCGCAGCGCCCCGTCGACGTCTTCATACAAATACCAGATCGCGCGCGTATTAAGCGCCCATTGATCCCATGTGCTTTGGTAAGGGTGCGCTTCGAGCACTTGGCGCTGCAGTGAGAGGATTTCGCCGTGGAAGGCGACGATGCCTTCTTGTGCAAGAAGCGATGGTTCAACCTCAGTCCCCAGCCAATAGCCAGGGGCAAAGGTGAGTGCATAGATCGCCAAAGGAAGGGTGGCGAGCCACACGAACGCTTCGAGAAGGCTGATCCCGGGTACAGGCGCGCCCCTGCGGCTCAACAACAGGCGGCGACGACCAGCCGACAGGCGGCAAACGAAAAACGCAAGGCCAAACACCGGGGCAAGCGGCAGAGCGTTCCATTTGGCTCCCATCGCAAGCCCGATCGCAATGCCGGTAAGCGCCAGTCGCCAGCGTCCTTGTTCCGGTTTGCGAATAGCGGCGGCAAATTGCCAGGCAGCGATTGCGAGCGCGCTCACCATAAAGATGTCGAGCATGGCGATGCGGGCGTGGATGAAGAGGTGGAACCCTGTGATCAACAACGCGCCAAAAGCAAGGCTGGCAAAACGGTCTTCGCTCGCGTGCCACAGGGCCCGCATGGATGCACCAACCGCGACCACCCCGGCAACCAGCGACATAAACCGCCAGCCAAGCGGGTTGTCGCCAAACAATGCCATTCCCAATGCGATCAGCGTCTTGCCCAGAAGCGGATGCTCTTTATTGCGATAAATCGCTTCGCCCCCGTCCCAAACCGCCAGCAAATCGCGCGCGGCTGGCAGATAGTGGACTTCATCAAAGAACGGAATGGTCGGCATGGTCAGCCGGATGCTGGCGAGCCCCGCAAAAAGGGCGCAAATCGCCAGATGCCAAACCCAAGGGTCGCGAGGATGAAATGGGGGGCGTGTGGCCGCCTCGCTGGGCCAAGCCCCCTCAAGGTCCGGATTTTCGTGAGGAATTTGCTCAGCCATCGCGGCGGGAGGCTTAGGCCAAGCTCCCGCCACTGGGCAAGTGGGTCTTTCGAATTATGCGGCAGGCTGTGCGTGGCTGGCTGCATTCGAAGCACTGGCCGCATTCTCAAGCCAGAACAGGCGGGCGCACATCGCGAGAAGACCAATGCTGGCCGTGCTCCCGACCAGCAAAGCCCAAGGGATGACATTCATACCCACTTTGCGTGCGCGCGGTAGAATGAAGAATAGCGCTATTAGCGTTGCCATGACCAAATCCCACCAAACTTGAATTCCAGTAAGATTGGCGGAATGATTGATAAAGAACATCATCACGCCTTCTTGCCAGATCTGAATGAGGGTGTAGCCCAGAAACAGGCCTGACAAGCTTGCCGCCGCAAGCGCGCTGCCTTTCGTGGGTTTGGCGATGAGCAGGTAAACCCCGGCACAGGTGGTCGCGGCATACACGAGGAAGAAAAGAATTTGCAGATAGTCCATCGGTCACACTCCAATAATGTAGCAGTTGCTACAATCCCTTCTATTCTAATGTAGCATTCGCTACAAGACCAATATTATGCCTTCCACCAAAACACAAATGTCCAAGGAAACGCTCCTCCCCAAGCTGGCCGCTCATGTGCTGCAACATGGGCTTGGCGGGGCGAGCCTTCGCCCTTTGGCAAAGGCGGCGGAAACAAGCGATCGGATGCTGCTTTATCATTTCGGCAATAAGGAAGCGCTGATCCGCGAACTGCTCGCCTATATTGCCGAGGTGTATTCGACGGCGCTCGACATGGCGCTGGGCGATAGCAGGCCGAAGACGCGCAAAGAGTGCTTTGAGCGCGTCCTTGCACAAGGGCGCCAACCCGCGATGCAGCCCTTTATGGTCTTGTGGTGGGAGATTGTCGCAGGGTCTGCGCGCGGCC
The DNA here is from genome assembly GCF_000715015.1 of Erythrobacter longus. Classification (GTDB taxonomy): domain Bacteria; phylum Pseudomonadota; class Alphaproteobacteria; order Sphingomonadales; family Sphingomonadaceae; genus Erythrobacter; species Erythrobacter longus. The sequence continues at coordinate 799,385 of NZ_JMIW01000001.1, read as the reverse complement.
TTCCTGGATATGGTGAGGCGGCCGGGGAGATGATCACAAAACAGCTTGAATGGCTGCAATCCCAAATGCCTGCAGATGACCCTGATCCAGAGGGCGGGGCGCGCTATTTGTTGACGCTTCTTGAGGGCACTTTGATGCTTGGGACGGTCGGTCACAAGCAGACCGCGCTAGAAGGACTGCTTGCCAGCTCGCTCGCCAGTTCGCTTGCAGGCGAGCCTAAGGGCGATTAAGCCGCGCTCGATATGAAGAAGACCACCGGAATGGACCGCGCGGTAACGCGCAAATGGCGACCGCAAACACAAGCTGTGCGCGGCGGTACATGGCGCAGCGAGCATGGCGAGACGAGTGAGGCGCTCTTCCTCACCTCGGGCTATACCTATGACGATGCCCAAACCGTGGCAGATCGCTTTGCAGGCGAGGCGCAAGGTATGACCTATTCGCGCTTGCAAAATCCGACCGTTGCGATGCTGGAAGAACGGATTGCCTTGATGGAAGGGGCCGAGGCCTGCCGTGCTCAGGCATCCGGCATGGCAGCGATGACAGCGGCGCTTTTGTGTCAGGTGTCAGCAGGTGACCATGTGGTAGCGGCGCGCGCCGCCTTTGGCTCTTGCCGCTGGCTGGTTGATCACCTGTTGCCCCGCTTTGGGGTCGAGACGAGCGTGATCGACAGCGCGGACAATGCCGCTTGGGAAGCTGCGATCCGGCCCAATACACGCGTGTTCTTCTTCGAAAGCCCTGCGAACCCCACGCTCGACATTGTTGACCTGCAATTCGTTTGCGACCTGGCGCGGGCGCACGGGATCACAACGGTGGTGGACAACGCATTTGCCTCGCCTGTGCTGCAACGCCCGATGGAGTTTGGCGCAGATGTCGTCGCCTACAGCGCGACCAAGCTTATGGATGGACAAGGCCGCGTGCTGGCGGGCGCGGTTTGTGGAACCGAGGAATGGATCAATGAGGTGCTCCTCCCGTTTCAGCGCAACACCGGACCCAATATTGCGCCCTTCAACGCATGGGTGGTGCACAAGGGGCTGGAGACGCTGTCGTTGCGGGCTCATCAGCAAAGCCGAAATGCGGTTCAATTGGGCGAATTTATGGAGCCGCGCGTCACAGAAGCGGGCGGCCTGATGCAGCATCCCGGCCTTCCCAGCCACCCGCGCCATGATCTGGCGATGACGCAGATGGACGCAACAGGGCCGATCTTCGCATTTGATGTGCAGACACGAGAGCGGGCGTTTGAAATTCTCAATGCGTTGGAACTGATCGACATCTCCAACAACATCGGCGATGCGCGCAGCTTGATGTGCCATCCGGCCAGCACCACTCACGCCAATATGGGCGAGGAAGGCCGCGCTGAAATGGGCGTCACCGAAGGGCTTTTGCGGATCAATGTGGGCCTTGAGGATATCCAAGACATCATCGAAGACATGGATCAGGCGCTCGCCGCTGCGGGCATCTGACACGTTTTCAGGGGTCTGGTTCAGGCGGCTCTTTCAGGCGGCTCTTTCAGGGGGCTGGCGATCTTCGCTTAAGGCTCTCGACAACCTCTTTTGCAAGGTCTGGATCTACATCTTCACGCCAGCAAACATAGGCGGGAAATTCGAAACTTGGCGCGTTTTCGATCGTGGTGAGCTTCCCGCTTTCCAACAGCGGCTTGACCAGATATTCGGGCATATAGCCGGATTTTCCATTAGTAATCAGCCATCTGGCAGAACGCTGCCCAAGGTCGAGCACCAGCCCGGACTCTGGCCTCAAGCCAAGGCGAGCAGCAATTTCAAGGCCAAGCGAGCGCCCCCAGTCGACCCGCACAAAGTCCTCTCTCCATCTTGCCGGATCGCCTGCCGTTACCAGGATCAATTGATCCTCAAATAACCGCTCAGCGCTGATATCGCGGCGGAAAATGGGGTCGTGGACAACGATCATATCCAAAATACCCTCTGCCAAGTCACGGTTGAGCCTTGCCCATGCCCCGGCGGTCACACGCAGCGCCAAATCAGGTGCAGCCTCGCGCACATCATCAAGCCAGCCCAGAAGCAAGCGATCCCACAAGAAATACTGGCCGCCAAATGAGAGCGAGCGTTCAAAGCGTTCAGGCAAGGAAACCTCGTAGCGCGCCACCTCCCATGCTCGCACCGCCTGACGCGCAGGGCCCATGAATTTCTCCCCAGCAGGGGTCAGTTGGCACCCGCGTTTGTCGCGAATGAACAGCTTAGTGCCGAGGCGATGTTCAAGCTGTTTGATCCGTTCTGTCACGCTCGACGGGCTGGCATTGACCCTCTGTGAAGCGCCCGAAAAGCTACCCGTAGCAGCTGCAGCGAGGAAGGTTTGAAAGGCGGTAATATCCATTTCAATTCGGATAATCCAAAAACAAAATTCAGACAATCGCGTTTTTCAAAATATAAAATGGCGTTTAGACGCCTCTCCAACAGATCGAAGGAAATAACTGATGAAAACGTTTATGATTGCCACCGGACTTGCTCTTGCCTCGCTTGCAGCACCTCAGGTCGCTTTTGCTCAAGACCAGCAGGGCTCTGCTGGCATCATCGTGTCGGGTGAATTCCAGAAAAACTGGGATCGCGGCAATCAGCTTGAAGCGGAGGGCCTAAGCGATCTTCAAAAGGCACAGCGCGATCTTGTGAAACACAGCGCTGCGGTCGTGAACGCTCAGGATTTGCGCGATACGTCGCTCAGCCGGGCTGAAAACGCGCAAGCCGCTTTTCAAAGCCTTGCTGCACGCCCCTTCGTTGGCGATGCCGAGGAAGCGCGCGACTGGGCTAAGCAAGCGGAACGCCTCTCTTCTGACTGGGAAAAGTTTTCCGAGCGCAGCGAAAAGGGCGCCCGCGATCTTGAGAAAGCGCAAGATCGGCAAAATGATGCACAGGACGCAGTTCAAAAGGCCGAGGCCAAGATCGAGGAAGGGCGCGCGCTGAAAGCCGAAGCTGAGCGTGCTAGCAGGCGACAGGCACGCATCTAAGGTCCTGACCTGCGAGGCCATGCTTGTTGCAAGAAGCGATGACGAGGAGAGAAGATATGTCCGTAAACACCAACCAAGCAGCGCCATTCGTGCCAGCTCCGGCACCAAAGCCGGTGAAGCAAGGCGGCGCGGTCGATCATATCGCGGCGGTGACAGCAATGTTTGTCGCAGGTCTGGGCTTTACGCAGATATTCGTTCCTTTGCTCGTCAATCCGATGACCGGTTTTGAAGGCGGGGTCGCGGCGCAGATCATTGCAATCCAATGGGCCGTTTTCGGTAGTTTGCTGTTCATCGGCGGTCTTTTCAGAATTCGGGTTCTGACGATATTCTCAGCCGAATTTCTGCTGCTGGTCGGCTTGTCCGGCCTTGCCGCAAATCTCATTCAGCAAGGCGCGATGATCCCGCTCATCGTGCACGGCGGGATCGCATTAGCAGGGCTAACCAACAGCGGTCTAGCGCGACTGACCGACAAAGCAGAACTTAAACGCGAGCTGCAATTGTTGAAAGCTGATGCCGCGAATATGCAAAACGCCGAAAAGAAGGAGCAACCGGCGTGACGCGATACACTTTCCTGATAGCCATGAGCCTAACCCTATCCTTGCTTTCCCCCGGCACCGCCCATGCACAAAGCGGTGCAAAAGAGGATAGCATTGGTGAGGATGCGGTCGATGCTGTGACGCAGCCGCTAAGCGATCTCAACCTTCGCAGCAAAGAGATCCCGCTGATCCTCACTCTGGCACAAGAGGAGCCATACAACCTCACAGAGGTCGCGGGATGCGACGCTGTGCGCACAGAGATTGCACGGCTTGATGCGGTCCTTGGCCCGGACGCAAATGAACCGGCAGAACGGCGCGGATTGGTAAATCGCGGGCTTCAAGTGGGCGGCGATGTTTTGGGAGGAATGATCCCTTTTCGCAGCATTGTTCGCCGCCTGTCTGGTGCAAGGGCTGAAAGGAAACGCTGGGAAGCGGCCATTTTTGCTGGCGTGGCGCGGCGAAGCTTCCTCAAGGGGTATCTGGCCGGGCAGGCATGTGAAACGCCCGAAGAGGCAAGCGTTGAAACCGCGCGCGACGTGCTGGGGATGGAAGCTTCAAATCCTTAGAGATGGTCGGGACCCGATTTTTGCCGGGTTAAGGTGAAAGCACGGTCTGCCGAGGGTCCATCAATAACATGAGGCCGCGCGCTGACAGCCGTTCTTGTGCATTGCAGCGTAAACGCCTAGAGGCTCGCTTCACCTCACGTGGCATTCCCTTCGATGTCACGAAAGACATCAGGACACCGCCTCAATGACCCAAACCGCTACGTTCGCGGATACTTTTCGCCGTGATTGGCTGGCTCAGCCGCGCGCTGATATCCTTGCGGGGATTGTTGTTGCGCTTGCGCTGATCCCCGAGGCTATCGGCTTTGCCCTGATCGCAGGCGTTGATCCGAGCGTTGGCCTTTATGCCAGTGTCGCAATTGCGATGGTGATCGCCTTTACGGGCGGGCGTCCGGGTATGATTTCGGCTGCGACGGCGGCTGTCGCTGTTGTGGTGATCCCCTTGGTGCGCGATCACGGCGTGGAATACCTGTTTGCCGCGACCATCCTTATGGGGATTTTCCAGGGGATTGCAGCGATCTTGCGGCTCAACCTGTTGATGCAATTTGTCTCGCGCAGCGTGATCACTGGCTTTGTCAATGCGCTCGCGATCCTGATTTTCATGGCGCAGCTGCCCCAGCTTTTGCCCGGTAATGAAGGCGTGGGCCCGTGGACCTGGGCGATGGTCGCGCTTGGTCTTGGCATTATTTACGGTTTCCCGCGCATCACCAAAGTTGTGCCAAGTCCGCTGGTGGCGATCGTTCTGCTTACGGCTGCGGCCATTTATTGGGGCCTTCCGGTAAACAATGTGGCGGGCGCGGGCGAGCTTCCCAGCGGCCTTCCAAGTTTCGCCATCCCAGATGTACCGCTGACGTGGGAAACCTTGAAGATCATCGCGCCTTATTCGGCGACCATGGCGGCGGTGGGTCTGCTTGAAAGTTTCCTTACCGCGCAGATCGTCGATGATATGACCCACACCGACAGCAACAAACAGCGCGAAGGCGCAGGCCAGGGCATCGCCAATATTGTGGCAGCCTTCTTTGGCGGCATGGGCGGGTGCGCGATGATCGGTCAGTCTGTGATTAACGTGGCCTCTGGCGGGCGCGGGCGTTTGTCGACCTTTACCGCGGGCGCATTCCTCTTGTTCCTGCTGACCGTGCTTGGCCCCTATGTGGGACAAGTGCCGATGCCAGCGCTGGTTGCGGTCATGATTATGGTCAGCATCGGGACATTCAGCTGGAATTCGATCCCCAACCTTCGCCGTCACCCGGCGAGCAGCTCGATTGTGATGCTGGCCACTGTGGTGGTGGTGGTGTGGACCCACGACCTTGCTATGGGCGTGCTGGTTGGAGTGCTGCTTTCGGGCATTTTCTTTGCGCAGAAGGTCAAGAACCTCTTCACCGTCGAACGCGTGCGCCGTCCCCACAGTGCGGTCTACATCGTCACTGGCGAGATATTCTTTGCCAGCGTTGAGAAGTTTCAGGACATGCTTGGCCCGGAAAGCCAATATGAAGACGCCGCGCACAATGTCGTGGTTGACGTCTCCAAAGCGCATTTCTGGGACATTTCGGCCATCGGCGCGCTCGAAAAAGTGGTCGAACGCATGCGCCGCAATGGCCGCCATACGCGCGTTGTCGGGCTTAATAAGGCAAGTGCCGATTTGTTTGACAAATATGCGCTGGAAGATCGTACTGGCCTTGAGCTTGGTCTTGCGCCGCATTGATCGCGCTTCGGCGTATCGCGCCTCAAACGCAAAGAGCCGAGGTTCTACGCATCGGCGCAGCACCCCGGCTCCTAAGCACATCCGCCCCAATCGGTATGACCCATCGGAAGGACCATTGCGGGCGGCCGGAACGACATTTCTTTTGGCCATCAGCCTGTACCCCCATTGGCGGTACGTGGGACCATTTTACAAAATGATCCTAAAGAATTGAAGAAGAACGGCCTTAACGGGAATTTTAGTATGATGGATCGGCCCATTTTGTTGGATTACTTGCTTGCTATACTTTTGGTATAGTGCGAATTCAGCAGCATATCTGATACGCAAGATCCGTTCTGGCAGGCTGCTGCCGAACACCTCCATTCCCTTAACCTCGACCCGCACACCGTGCTTGCTCCCAAGGGGTTTGCAGCCGTGCTGCCCGGGTGCGCTGTGTCTTCGTCCGCTGGACCGCCGGGCACCGCCACAGTCGCAGGCCTTGTTCTTCACAAAGGGCGATTGGAAGAGGTGCCGGGCGACGTTCTGGTAAGCGCGCTGGATGATTTCACGCCGACCTTTGCGAACGAAGTGTTCGTGGTGCTGACGCGCGAAGGCGAACAGCTTGGCGATGACAATCCGCACTTTGCGGGGCGCGATGCGTTGTTGACTGGTGCCCTTAAAGCGCTGGCCCGCATTGAGCCTGAGGCCGAGCAGCGGCCGCGTATGCCGGCAAGCTATGTTGGGGAAGGGCACGTCCTGCTGGAAACGGCGTTCGGTCACTTGATGCTTGTGGATGGCGCGGACACATCGATCGTGCCCCACCTTATCCGGGACGGTTGGTTTGACCGTGATCTGACCGATTTCATCCTGAGCCTTCTGGCGCCGGGCATGACCTTTATTGATGTGGGTGCGAACTTTGGCACCTACACATTGATCGGCGCAGGCGCTGTGGGCGAAACAGGGCAGGTGATTGCCGTCGAAGCCGTGCCGGAAATTGGCACCTTATTGTTCGAAAATGTCGTCATGAACGGGTTTGCCCCGCGCACCACGGTTGCCCAATGCGCTGTGGGTGATGAACCGGGCACGATTACTTTCTATGAGTTTTCAACCCGGCGCGGCGGCAATTCGGCTGTCGCTTCCGTCGCTGAGGCGGCGCAGGCCAATTACGGTGAGACTGTGACCACGCGCGAGGTCGAATGCAGCACGCTTGATACAATCATCGCGCAGAACAATGTTTCGCGCATTGATTTGATGAAAATTGATGTCGAAGGCTATGAATATGCAGCTCTTTTGGGGGCGAGGCAATCGATCAAAAAACACCGGCCCCGCTTGATTCTCGAATGGCTTCCCTCTTTCCACGAGACGCAGCCTGAAACCATGCGAAAGCTGTGGGCTCTGTTGGTGGATGAGCTTGGCTATGACTTGCGCCGGATCGAACGGGGTGCAACAACCCGGCCTATCACGTTCGATGAACTGGCGTCTTCGGGACATTCCGATCTGCTTGGTGAACCGAAATGAACCCATTTGTGGTGAGAGAGGACACTTCATGGCAAACCGCGTCGAGCTCATCTTCGATTTCGTTAGTCCCAATGCCTATCTGATCTGGGGGCCGTTGCGCGAAGTGGTCCGGCGCACCGGGGCAGAGCTTGATGTAACGCCGGTTTTCCTTGGAGGAATGCACAAGCTGACCGGCAATGCGCCCCCGAGGATCCGCAACAAGGATGTGAAGGGCAAGGTTGAATACGACATGCTTGAGATGAACCGTTTCATCGCCCGACACAACCTGGCCAAGTTCAAAATGCACCCGCAGTTTCCGTTCAATTCCATCACCTTGCAGCGCATGCTTTATGCAGCCGATCAAGACGGGCGCGGGGTGCAATTTGTCGACATGATGCTTCCTGCGATCTGGGAAGAAGGCGTCGACGTGCTTGACCCGCAAAGCCTTGGCGCAGCGGTCGCCGATGCGGGATTTGATGCAAAGGACCTGTTCGAGCGCAGCCAAAGCCAAGAGGTCAAAGACGGCCTTGTTGCCAACACCAGCCACGCGGTGGAGCGCGGCGGCTTTGGTATCCCTACGATGTTCGTACGACAAAAAGGCGGCGACACCGAAATGTTCTTTGGCAAGGAACGCTTGGGACAGATCGAAGAGGAATTGGCGAAGGGGTGAGGGGAGGCACGGCGCTGTACCCAATGTGTCGACATTGCCTCAAACACCTTCGTCATCCTGAATTCATTTCAGGATAACGATGCGTACCCGGATTTGCCGGTAGGTGATCCCGGTGCAAGCCTCTCACCTTCGCCGCCAGCGGCAATGACATCGCGACCAAGGGGCGGTTTAGGTATCGCGCGCCACGCAGCAAGTGCCGGGGGCACTTCGAGAAGCAAGCGCAGATGTGGCTGCCAGAGCTGGGGCTCGGCTTGGGGCAGCGCCCCCGGCGCTGCCGTCGCCTGCGCTATTACTACAAAGCTTCGTCCTGAGCGCCTGCCTTTGCAGGCAGCCGAAGGGCCCGCATCTACTCGCCAACGCTCGGACGCTTCCTCCAGACCGACCCCATCGGGTATGAGGACCAGTACAACCTCTATGCCTATGTCGGAAATGATCCGATTAATGGGGTGGATCCTAGTGGACTGGAAGCATATTACATCAGTCGTCCGGTTTATTTTGACGGCTTTTTCCTCGATCACGCATTTGTTGCGGTGAAGGAACCCGGCAAAGACCCTGTCATTTTCTCATTCGATTGGGGCGAAGACGGCGCGCTGCGTCCATCAGACCCGAACGTCAAGGATGGTACGTACAAGAATGATGAAGCCTATTTCAAAAAATTTCTCGAAGATCCAACCAGCGTACCAGGAAACCGGATAAATGCGTCTGATGAAACTGTCCTTGCTGTCGGTAACGCATACAATGAAGCTTTGACAATCAATGACATTGACTACGTTCCTTATCCTTGGACTCAAAGCAATAGTTGTAACAGCAACTGCGCTGCCGGAATTATTGCAGACGAATCGGTGCAAGCAGAGGGTGGACGGGGGCATCCAGCGCCTGCGAATGCGCAGGCTGCGCCTGGCCGTGCATCCAGAAGTCGGCTTGACCCTCTAGTTAGAACCCCAGCGGAACGCAGAGCATCAGAGAGATTTAATAATGCTAGCCAGAATAGAAAGTTCTATGCGACAAGACTGAAAAATTAAGGCTTGCGGAAAGCCATGTACGTTCCTCTGAGAGAAGTACTTCACGCATGAAATTACGAAAGTACCTGGTCGGCCTCTCTGTGCTTGGATTGCTATGCGCTTCATTTTGGTGGTTCTCGTACGGTCACTACGTGGGCGACAACGCTATTGCTGTGACCAAAGAACTCAAGGAACAAGGGCACCTTCTAACATACCCAAGCGATGAAGAAGATTTGATCGAGCGCTGTAGCGAAATAGGGCAGGCATACTTCATTCCTGAAGGTATAATCAGCCAGATAATTGTCGAGTTTGATGACCAATGCGTAGTGACCGCCGTCTACCCTGGTTGGAGAAAGTAGGGAAGAAATGGCTCTGGAGACTCGATCGGCGAGCTTTTTGTTCCGAAAACTGAGAGATTTGCTTTATTGACAACAGCAATCACTGGCGCGCCCAGCACTACAAAGCATCCCAGCACCGCTCTTGCGCCCATGCGCACAGGCAAGCGCCCACCCAGCGTAACAAATCCCGCAAATGCCACCGAAATTACACTTAGCAGAGCCGGGTTTTCCTACTCCGCTCCACATCGCTAACCTCCGCAAATGCCCCGCAACGCGTCCTTGTCCACCCAAAGACCTTCAATCGCCTTCTCCGATCAAAGCGCTTCTTTTAGATCAAGTGGATTTCTCTCCTTGAACAGTGTGCCAAGTGTGCCAAACTTCCAACAAGCGGGAGCCGAGCCTCCGCCAAAACACTCTCATCACCTCTTCACTCCCGCCGCAATGAAGCCCCAGAATAAGGATCATAGTCCGCAGGTGGCAGCTCGGGCCTTGCGGGCTCGCTTGCCACATTTTCAGCTTGGTAAACCACTTGGGACGAAGGCTCTTCCCCCCCCCACAGAAGCGCAGAGGCGATCACCGGCGCGCCCAGCACCACAAAGCACCCGAGAACCGCTCTTGCGCCCATGCGCACAGGCAACCGCCCACCCAACGCCGCAAACCCCACAAGCGCCACCGCAATCACGCACAGCGTCACCACCAGTGGCCCTTGCATAAGCTCACTGATCCAACCCGCAGCGCCCTGCAAAGGCGAGGTACCGCTCGGCTCAAACAAGCTCGGCTGCACGGCCAGCAGCTTCAACATCACGCTCTCCATCAAACCGCCGCCAACACTTGCGCCACCCGCCGCTTGCCGCCGCGTCTCTCCAATTGCACGAACACATCAACGCTTTGCCGCACATAGTGCCGCACGTCTTCGCGGCTGAGTTTGGAGCCCGCTTGCAGCACCAGCAGGGCAAGCTGCTCAATGGCTCTGGCAGGCGTGTCGGCGTGGATGGTGGTCATGGAGCCGGGATGCCCGGTGTTAACTGCACGCAGGAAGGTGAAGGCCTCCACCCCGCGCAGCTCTCCCAGAATAATCCGGTCAGGCCGCATCCGCAGCGCCGCGATCAGCAAATCCTCCGCCGTAATCTGCGCCTCGCTCAGCTCACCACGTGCTGCGATCAGACCCACAGCGTTCTCATGCGCAAGATGCAGTCCGGCCGTGTGCTCCAGCATAACGAATTCTCGCATTCATGGGATACTAAGGGGATTATCTGCATTGATACCCTTGTGAGGCGAACAAGCGCTCGCTACCTTGGGACATGATATGAAAGAGCTCTTCCAACACGCAGCCACTACCGACGGCATCACCGTGCGCGTCGCGGTCAATTTCCTGCCTGAACAATCGCACCCAGAGGCGGGTAAGTGGTTCTGGGTCTATCATATCCGGATCGAAAACGGTTCTCACGAAGAGGCGAAGCTGCTCACCCGTCATTGGCGCATCACGGACGCGCGCGGCATGGTGAACCATGTCGATGGCGAAGGCGTTGTTGGCGAACAGCCGCTATTGTTGCCGGGTGAAAGCCACGATTATGTGTCGGGCTGTCCTTTGACGACGACGCATGGCTCGATGGAAGGGTTCTACACCTTTGCAAAAGCCGATGGATCGCAGATGGAAGTGCGCATCCCGTTTTTCCCTCTCGCCGCGCCAGAGACAGCCGACCGGCACTAAACCATTGTTTGCATGCTTGCGGTGAGCGGCTCGGCAACCTAAGTCGGCGCACGTGAAACGTACGCACCTCCCTTTAAACGCCTTGCGCGTCTATGACGCTGCTGCGCGGCATTTGTCCTTTACGCGGGCCGCTGATGAGCTGGCCGTGACCCCGGCGGCTGTGGGTCAGCAGATCCGCGCGCTTGAAGATCACCTTGGCGTGGTGCTCTTTCGCCGCACGTCCAAAGGGTTGGAGCTGACACCTGAGGGTGAGGCTGGGCTCGATCCCTTGCGCGAAGGGTTTCTGCGGTTTGAAGAAAGCGTCGCGGCGATGCAGGCAGGGCAGGCGAGTGATCGCTACACCATTGCCGCCCCGCGCGAGTTTTATGCCTCGTGGCTGGCTCCCCGGATTGCTCCGTTTCAAGTGAGCACGCCGGGGGTGCAATATATCTTGGCCCCTGATGAAGCCTCCGACTTTACCGAGGCGAACCTTGATCTCGCGATCCGCTTTATCTCTGGGCCGGGAGAGCTTGAGGGTGTGCAACTGGCGCCCGCGTTGCAGGTGAGCGTTGCTGCTCCCGATGCGCGTGATGCGTGGATTGATTGGCCTGAGGCTGGTTTGCCAGAGGGCACAAAGCCGTGCGTCAAGACAAGCAGCGCTGGCCAGGCGATGAGTTCCGCGCTTGCAGGGATGGGCCGCACCGTACTCCCGCTCGCATTGGTTGAGCGCGCTCTTGAAGACGGGCGCTTGATCGCATTGGATGAGCCGGTGGAGGCCAAGCGCGCATACTGGCTGGTCGCGCCGGTGCCGCAGTGGCGCTCCAAGAAGGTGAAGGCGCTGGTCAAGTTCCTGACCGATGCCTGAAGTGATGGTTGAGGTTCCCACCCTTACCACGCCGCGTTTCACCATGCGTTCGCTGAGGCGCGGGGACGAGGTCGCGATGTTCCCCACCATGGCCGATGAGCAGCAGTCGCTTTACCTGACCCGCCCCAAGTTCGAGAGCGAACAGGAGCTGTGGGACTGGTTCGCCGCGCCCGACTGGGATGGCCGCACATGGATCGCCGAAGACGCCAATGGAGAGGTCGCCGGCCGCTTTGTCGCCACCCCCGGCCACGGCTCCGACGACACTCACGGCCCCGTGTTCGAGATCGGCTATATCGTCGCCATGCACGCGCAAGGTCAGGGCGTCGCCCGCGAGTGCTCGCAAGCTCTCATCGAACAGCTCTGGACCGAGGGTGCCCGCAAACTCACCGCCGAAGTCGACACCCGCAACACGCCGTCCGTCCGCCTCCTGGAAAGCCTCGGCTTCACCAGAGAGGCGCATTTTCGCGAACATGACGCCACCCATATTGGCATGTGCGACGTCTATTGGTACGGCAAGCTGCGCTCTGACTGAGCGCTGCGTTAGGGGTCACCACACAACAATGCTCGCTCGTATCCGCACCCAGCTTTACGTCGCCCGTCAGGGGATCACCCGCGCGTGGCTGCGCCGGGTGTGGGGGATGACGATTGGTGAGGGCGTGCGCATCTCGCGCAAGGCCCATCTCGACTACACCCACCCCAAGGGCGTCCACATTGGCGATTACACCATCGTGACCCCCGGCGTTCACATCTTTACCCACGATTTCGTCAAACGCCAACATGTCAGCACATATATCGGCTCCAACTGCTTTCTCGGGGCAGGCGCGATCATCCTTCCCGGAGTAACCGTCGGAGACCACTGCGTCATCGCGGCAGGAACCGTGGTTACACAGGATGTCCCTGCGCGCAGCGTTGTTGCCGGCAATCCGGGCAAGATCCTAAAAAGCAATATCAAGACCGCGCGATACGGCATCATGGGCAACCTCCAGCCGCATGAACTGGCGGTGTTTGAGGATGACGCGGAAAGCTGACGCGCGTTCCAATCCCGCGCTCTAATCCCGCGCCCTAGTCCCCTGAGGCCGGATCAGGCTCTCGCCCCAATTCTTCCAAAACCTCACGCCGGATAGCTTCATAGACGGGATGCCCCGCCTCAAGGTTGCTCACATCGACCCACTCGCTGCGCCGATAATTCAGGACAAAGGCCAGCATCGAATTGGCGCGCGTGTTGTACAGCCCTTGCGCCATTGCGCGTTCAATCGCGCAATCCTCCAGCCGCAAGATACCCCACTGCGCCGCCTCATCCCAGGCCTCGGCAAACCCCTCAGCCCCCGGCATTTTGCGCAGCTTATACAGCGCCTCCATCGATTTCCCGATGGCCAGCGCGGCGGAGGTCACAATCCCCGTCGCGGCCAAATGCGCAACAAAAGCGCGCTGAAGATCAGGCGTAATCGAGTTCGCGCGCGGCTGTTTGTGGCGATAGGGTTTGAACTGGAGCAGCGGATCGTCAGGGTCGGGCGGCAAGCCAATATGCGCAACTGCCGAGGTCGCTTGCCGCTCGGTCGCCCTCAAGCAGATGGTGGGGTCGCCCGCTGTAGGGCCGTGTGCAGGGCCATGAGCGGGGTCGTGCGCGGGGGCATATGAGGGGCCGCACGCGGGGCCGCAGCGCTCTCGGTGTTCTTCGAGGTAATCGGCAAAAGGCTCGGGCAGGTCGGCGGGGTCAAAGGGCTCGTCAAATGGGTCTTCGGGGCGGGGCATTGGTGGGATTCCTTGTTTCATGCTCGCCCATCCGGGCGAGCGTCCTCGCTAGACGGCCTTCGCTACGCTGCGGCCCCGCTGCGGGCGGCCTTGCAGGTGGCCTACGGCCGTCTGCGCTTCGCTTCGACTCCGCCCTTGCGAGCCTACGGCCCGTTCTGGTGCAACCCAATCCCCCTCCCGCTTGCGGGAGGGGGATTGGGTGGGCGAGGCAGACGCGGTGGGCGCGCGAAGCGCTGGGCCGACCGGAGCAGGGCCCACCCCGCTGCGACTAGGAAGCAAGCTCCCAAGTCTCACTGCCCCTCCCGCAAGCGGGAGGGGTGAAGAAGGGCGTAACATAGCTCCCCTCCCGCGTGCGGGAGGGGCTGGGGGTGGGCTGTTTCGTGACCTTACGAGGGTAAGGTGGAACGGTCGGCGACTAGCCGACCGCAAGCGCGGAGTCGAAGCCGAAGGCGCAGACGGCCGTAGGCCACCTGCAAGCGCGTCGGCCGTTAGGCCGTAGCCAAGCGACGCGGATGCGTCGCGCCCGGCGCTTGAGGGCGCAACAAATAGACTCTGCATCGGGCGGTCCTTTGGCGACTAAGGGCAAGGACCGGGGGATATTGCAGATTATTGGCGTGTAGGAAAATTGGATTTCATTTGCTCAGCGGCTACTAAGGCGGTCAAGAGACCTAATCTCTCAGTAGTGATTGTTGGCCCGGTTCGCAGCTCCAGAGTAATAGCATATGACCTTTGATGTAGATGCCTTAGAAGTACGGAATTTTCGCGGGATTGGTGGAAGCCCACAATTGGTTTCTCAGATCGCGAAGATGAACTTTTTCATTGGTCCAAACAACGCGGGAAAGTCTACTATTCTCCGATTAATCAGCCATTATTTTCCTGCATCAAAAGACCGGTCACAGACAACATTCAAGAACAGCTTTGTTGAATTGGATCGAAATCAGCAAACAGGCGGGAGCCCACGCGTTGGCCTCGGATTTCGGCTAGAAAGGGTCGCTGAAAAGATATTGGACGGTGTAACTCGTGAAAATGACGCGCAGTGGGAGTCCGTGATAACCGCAGTTGTGGCCAAATTGGCGGATCCTACGGGTTATGTTTGGTGGGATTATGATCTTCAGTCGCGAGCTGCGCCTCGACTTCGGTTTCCAAAAGTTGATGAATACACCTCAGATTCCAGCAAGGCCAGACCGTTTGATCAGTTTATGGTCAAGGCAACACCGTACTCTGGTGGAGGTCCCAAAGCGTGGGTTGAGCACTCTTTGGAGGTCGTCAATCGCTTCGCTCCTTCTTTTTCGACGAATACCCATCTGATCCCAGCGATCAGAAAGATCTCGCAGGGTGAAGTAGACTTTGATGGTGGCGACTTGAGTGGCAATGGCTTGATCAAGCGGCTTGCGGAGATCCAAAATCCGGTCTTGGAGCGTCGCGCAGATGTTCGAAAGTTTGAGAGAATTAATCGGTTCCTGCAAACTGTTGTAGGTGAGTGCAACGCTCAAATTGAAGTGCCAAGCACACGAGAGTACATCCTCGTGCACATGAACGGTCGGACGTTGCCTCTTGCCTCACTCGGTACAGGTATTCACGAGATCGTCGTGATTGCGGCATTCTGCACGCTTATCGAGAATGAGGTCATTTGTATCGAAGAGCCAGAGATACACCTGCATCCAGTCTTGCAGCGTAAGCTAGTATCTTACCTAAATGAATCGACATCAAACACATACTTCGTCGCGACCCATTCGGCGCAATTGATTGACACCCCTGATGCAAGCCTGTTTCATGTTAGGCTTCGAGACAATGCAACTCACATTAGCCGAGCTACATTGGACGCAGATCGTCACCGCATCTGCGCTGAACTCGGCTATCGAGCATCCGACATAATTCAGTCGAATTTTGTTATCTGGGTTGAGGGGCCATCAGAGAGAATCTACCTAAATCACTGGCTTCAAGAAGTTGCAGCACATCTTGTCGAAGGAATTCACTACACAATAATGTTCTACGGGGGAGGGCTGTTATCACATCTGTCGGCAGGGGATGACGATGTCGGTGATTTCATAAAGCTGCGATCACTGAACAGAAACTCCGCACTCATCATGGATAGTGATAGGCCATCGAAGACCGCCAGAATAAATTCCACCAAACGGCGAATCCGAGATGAATTTGAGAAACATGGTGGGATGGTTTGGGTGACAAAGGGGCGAGAAATTGAGAATTATCTACCACAGTCTCAAATGCACGCTGCTCTAAGGTCCTGTCACCCACAGGTTTTCCATGAGCCAATTGATGCGGCCCAGTTCGATCACGCATTCTATTTCTACAGGCTCGAAGGAAAGCGAAGAGAGATTTTCAAGGACGCCAATAAGGTTAAGGTGGCCAATTTCATCGCTGAACTAGAGCCAGACATTGATGTCCTCGATCTGAGTTCACGTTTACGAGAATTGACGCGGAACATAGAGGATGCGAATGCTGGCTAGTGCTCCTTGAGCTGGCTCTAAAGCCTCTTGACCCCGCCCCAAATTCCCCCTAAGCGCGCCCAATCTTGAGGGCAGGGCTCGTTTCGCGACGCTCCCTGATCTCAAAAATGAGCTGAACATTGGCGGTTGTGCATTCTTCCAGTGTTATCCTGAAACAAGTTCAGGATGACGACGGAGCGAGGGCGACCGGCAAAGTAATCCGGGGCTTTTGGCTTTGGGTGGAGCGTTTCAGGCTCGTGCAAGCCGGTCCTTGGCTGAAGGTTCGCCCTTCGACACGCTCAGGACGAACGGTTCTTTTGCACGACCCTTTTTCTCTTCATCGAAAATCATCGGCGCCAATTTAGGTGAAGAGTACATATGCCAACTATCAACCAGCTGGTCCGCAAGGGCCGCACTCCGCAGAAGGCCAAATCCAAGGTCCCTGCTATGGAGCAGAACCCGCAAAAGCGCGGCGTTTGCACACGCGTCTATACGACGACCCCGAAGAAGCCGAACTCCGCTTTGCGTAAAGTGGCCAAGGTTCGCCTCACCAACAGCCGTGAGGTCATCTCTTACATTCCGGGCGAAGGCCACAACCTGCAAGAGCACTCTGTTGTGCTGATCCGCGGTGGCCGTGTTCGCGACCTTCCCGGCGTTCGTTACCACGTCCTTCGCGGCGTTCTCGATACGCAAGGGGTCAAGGACCGCAAGCAATCCCGCTCGAAGTACGGCGCCAAGCGTCCGAAGTAATTGAGGCGCTGTGACGGGCCTCTCCCCCGCCCTTCTACCCATAAGGATAATTTCCGGGTGGAAGGGCGGGGGAGAGGGCCGGCGCAGCAAGGACGTTCACGGATGTGAACGGCCACTCCGAAGGAGTTTAGAAATATGTCACGTCGTCGTAGGCCCGAAAAGCGGGTAATCTTGCCGGATCCCAAGTTTGGTGATCAGGTTCTGTCGAAATTCATGAACAACCTTATGCTCGACGGTAAGAAAGCCGTTGCAGAAGGTATCGTGTACACAGCTCTTGATGCGGTTGAGGCGAAGGCCAAGACCGATCCGGTGCAATTGTTCCATGATGCGCTGGGCAATGTGAAGCCTCAGGTCGAGGTTCGCTCGCGCCGTGTGGGTGGTGCAACCTATCAGGTGCCGGTTGAGGTGCGTGAAGAGCGTGCTCAGGCGCTTGCTATCCGCTGGTTGATCAGTGCGGCGCGTTCGCGTCCTGAGACAACCATGAGCGCGCGCCTTTCGGGCGAGCTGATGGATGCAGCGAACAACCGCGGCAATGCTGTGAAGAAGCGTGAAGACACGCACCGCATGGCAGACGCCAACCGCGCGTTCTCGCACTACCGGTGGTAACTGGCGCTGGTAACCTAATCATTGTGGACAGCCCCAGGCAAAAGTCTTGGGGTTGTCACAATTGTAACTATATGGGGCGCGGACAAACCCGCCTCTCGTTAAACCCAAGGAATTAGATATGGCCCGCGAATATCCGCTGGAGCGTTATCGTAATATCGGCATCATGGCGCACATCGATGCTGGTAAAACCACCACGACCGAGCGTATCCTTTATTACACCGGTAAATCCTACAAGATCGGCGAAGTGCACGATGGCGCTGCGACGATGGACTGGATGGAGCAAGAGCAGGAGCGCGGGATCACGATCACGTCTGCTGCAACGACCTGTTTCTGGAACCCGGAAGATCCGACGATGGATCCAAAGGGCGATCCAAAAGAGCTGCGCAAGACACCGCAACACCGCATCAACATCATCGACACGCCTGGCCACGTTGACTTCACCATTGAAGTCGAGCGTTCGCTCCGTGTGCTCGACGGCGCGGTTGCATGTTTTGACGGTGTGGCAGGGGTTGAGCCCCAGTCCGAAACCGTATGGCGCCAGGCGGACAAGTACAAAGTCCCCCGCATGTGCTTCATCAACAAGCTCGACCGTACCGGCGCAGACTTCAAATACTGCGTCAACTCGATCATCGAGCGCCTTGGTGCAACGCCTGCTGTTTTGTATCTCCCGATCGGTATCGAAAGCAGCCTCTCGGGTCTTGTTGACCTTGTGAACCAGCGTTCGATCACCTGGAAGAACGAAGATCTAGGTGCTGAGTACGTTTACGGCGATATCCCTGCGGATATGGCTGATGAAGCGGCGGAATATCGTGAGAAGCTGATCGAACTTGCTGTTGAGCAAGACGATGATGTGATGGAAGCATACCTTGAAGGTAACGAGCCTGACGCGGCAACGCTCAAAGGTCTCATCCGCAAAGGTACGCTCAACCAGAGCTTTGTTCCTGTGCTTTGCGGTTCTGCGTTTAAGAACAAGGGCGTTCAGCCTCTGCTTGACGCCGTTGTCGACTATATGCCGAGCCCACTTGATGTTCCTGCGATTAAGGGTGTTAAACCTGACAGCGACGTCGAAGATACGCGTGCATCCGACGATGCTGCGCCGTTTGCGGCGTTGGCATTTAAGGTCATGAACGATCCGTTCGTGGGCTCGCTTACCTTTACCCGCGTCTATTCCGGTGAACTGACCAAGGGTACCGTCTTGAACTCAGTAAAGGGCAAGAAGGAAAAGATCGGCCGTATCCTCGAAATGCACTCCAACGACCGTAAGGACATTGAAGAGGCGTTTGCGGGCGATATCGTTGCATTGGCAGGGATGAAGGCGACCACCACCGGTGACACGCTGTGTGATCCGGCGAACCCGATCATTCTTGAGCGGATGGAATTCCCGGATCCCGTGATCGAACTGTCGGTTGAACCTAAGACCAAAGCTGACCAGGAAAAGATGGGCGTTGCGCTCAATCGCTTGGCTGCTGAAGACCCCAGCTTCCGCGTGACGACTGACCACGAAAGCGGTCAGACGATCATCAAGGGGATGGGCGAGCTTCACCTCGACATTCTGGTCGACCGGATGCGTCGTGAGTTCAAGGTTGAAGCAAACGTTGGTGCGCCGCAGGTGGCATACCGCGAATCGCTGGGCCGCACGATCGACGTCGATTACACCCACAAGAAGCAATCGGGTGGTACGGGTCAGTTTGCCCGGGCCAAAGCGACCTTCACGCCGGGTGAGCGTGGTCAGGGCATCGTCTTTGAAGACAGCATCAAAGGCGGTAACATTCCGAAGGAATACATCCCGAGCCTCGAAAAAGGTATCCGTGAGCAAGCCGACAGCGGCTATCTCATCGGCTTCCCGATCATCGACTTCACCATCCACCTTACAGACGGCGCCTACCACGACGTCGACTCGTCCACCGTGGCGTTCGAAATCTGTGGTAAAGGTGCAATGCGTGAGGCGGCTGAACGTGGCGGCATCAAGCTGCTTGAGCCTGTTATGAAGGTTGAAGTGGTGACGCCAGAAGATTATCTGGGCGATGTGATCGGCGACCTCAACAGCCGCCGTGGTCAAATCCAGGGTACAGACAGCCGGGGCAACGCCCAGGTCGTCGAAGCCATGGTCCCACTGGCCAATATGTTTGGTTATGTGAACGAGCTTCGCTCATTCACGCAAGGCCGTGCACAATACTCCATGCAGTTCTCACACTATGACGAAGTGCCTGCGAGTGTTGCTCAAGAGGTTAAGGAGAAGCTTGCGTAAGCGAGCAACACAATCTATGGGCGGCGCCACATTGATGCGGGCGCCCCCATTCTCCCCGCTAAATTCAAATTCAATAAGAAGGTTATTAGAGACATGGCGAAGGAAAAGTTTGAGCGTAATAAGCCGCACGTGAACGTCGGCACCATTGGTCACGTTGACCACGGCAAAACCACTCTGACCGCGGCAATCACCAAGGTTATGGGTTCGGCTGTCGATTTCGCAAACATCGACAAAGCTCCAGAAGAGCGTGAGCGCGGCATCACCATCTCAACGGCACACGTTGAGTATGAAACAGACGCACGTCACTACGCACACGTCGACTGCCCAGGTCACGCTGACTATGTTAAGAACATGATCACCGGCGCGGCTCAGATGGACGGCGCTATCTTGGTTGTGAACGCAGCTGACGGTCCAATGCCACAAACGCGTGAGCACATCCTGCTTGCTCGTCAGGTCGGCGTTCCGCAGCTTGTTGTTTACATGAACAAGGTCGATCAGGTCGACGACGAAGAAATCCTCGAGCTGGTTGAACTCGAAGTTCGCGAACTCCTCAGCGAGTACGGCTTTGACGGCGACGATATTCCAATCATCAAGGGTTCGGCTCTTGCTGCTCTTGAAGACCGTGATCCTGAAATCGGTGAGACTTCGATCAGGGCTCTGATGGACGCTGTCGACACTTACATCCCACAGCCCGACCGTCCGATTGACAAAGACTTCCTCATGCCAATCGAAGACGTGTTCTCGATCTCTGGTCGTGGTACAGTTGTTACCGGCCGTGTTGAGACCGGTGTTGTTAACGTTGGCGACGAAGTTGAAATCGTTGGCATCAAAGACACTGCAAAAACGACCGTTACCGGCGTTGAAATGTTCCGCAAGCTGCTTGATCGCGGTGAAGCTGGCGACAACATCGGCGCTCTGGTTCGTGGTGTTGCTCGTGACGACATTGAGCGTGGCCAAGTTCTTTGTAAGCCTGGTTCGGTTAGCCCGCACACAGAGTTTTCGGCAGAAGTTTACGTCCTTTCAAAGGACGAAGGTGGCCGTCACACGCCATTCTTCGCAAACTACCGTCCGCAGTTCTACTTCCGTACGACTGACGTAACCGGCGAAGTGATCCTTCCTGAAGGCACGGAAATGGTTATGCCTGGCGACAACGTGACCATCAACGTCAAGCTGATCGCACCGATCGCTATGGACGAAGGTCTGCGTTTCGCTATCCGTGAAGGCGGCCGTACCGTTGGTTCAGGCGTTGTGGCTAAGATCACTGCCTAATCGACCATCAGCCTTGCGGCTGATACGAAATAACGAGGCCCGGCCCACGAAAGTGCGCCGGGCCTCTTATTATGTAGGCCCAATTTCCTGCCGGTTTGACCGCGCGGAATGAAGGCTTTGTTGGTTAGGGTGCAATCTTGGGAATTTCTGGCTTGCCAGAATCCTACTCCCTCGATATACGCGCGCCATCACGTCAGCGATTCAGTTGCTGATGAAACGAAATTCATGGGGCCTCCGATTCCGGACCATTCATCTTTTTGATGGGGCGGGGCAGGGCGGGCCTTTTACTTTTTGGGAGCGGTCCGCCTTCGGATTTGTTCCTTGGCTCTTTCGCATTGGTAATAGGTAATGGAAGCACAGAATATCCGTATTCGCCTTAAGGCGTTCGACCACCGCGTACTCGACCAGGCTACTGGCGAAATCGCTGATACTGCACGTCGTACGGGTGCTCTTATTCGTGGTCCCATTCCTATGCCAACGCGTATCGAGAAGTTCACCGTGAACCGCGGCCCGCACATCGACAAAAAGTCGCGCGAGCAGTTCGAGGTGCGCACATACAAACGTTTGCTGGACATTGTTCAGCCGAACGCCCAGACGGTGGACGCGCTTATGAAGCTCGACCTTGCTGCTGGCGTAAATGTTGAGATCAAGCTGGCGTAAGTCGATCTCTTCGTCCTTCAGGGGGACGCTAAACACTCTTGCGAATTTGGGCCGCCATTGGCCCCGCTGATTGAAAGATCGGCAAGACATATGGATACCGCCGAGCATGCTCGGGCTGAGTCCTCCGTCTCGCTCAACAGGCCAATTGGTCTGGAGGGCATCAGCCCAGGCGGGGCTCAGTTAAAAATTTGGGTTGGCACGCACCTTGGGGATGGTCCTCTGGGTGCCTCTGTAAGGAGTACAAGACGATGCGCACTGGCGTGATCGCGAAAAAGGTTGGGATGACCCGCCTCTTCCAGGAGGATGGACAGCACGTGCCTGTGACTGTTCTTTCGCTGGAAGATTGCCAGGTCGTTTCCCACCGCACACAAGATACGGACGGCTACTTTGCTGTTCAGCTTGGTGCAGGCGAAGCAAAACAAAAGAATGTAAACAAGCCGCAGCGCGAGCATTTCGCGAAAGCCGGCGTTGGTCTCAAAGCACGCATGGCTGAGTTCCGTGTTGAAGGCGAAGACGGTCTTGTACCGGTCGGCGCTCTCATCAGCGCTGAGCACTTTGTGGATGGCCAGAAAGTCGACATCACCGGGCATACCCAAGGTAAGGGTTTTGCCGGTGCGATGAAGCGCTGGGGTTTCGGCGGTCTTCGCGCAACCCACGGTGTTTCGCTTTCTCACCGTTCGCACGGTTCGACGGGTAACCGTCAGGATCCGGGCCGCGTGTTTAAAGGCAAGAAGATGGCTGGTCACATGGGCGACCGTCAGCGCACACAGCAGAACCTCGAAGTGGTTCGCACCGACGCTGATCGTGGCCTTCTTTTCATCAAGGGTTCTGTACCCGGATCGAAGAATGGCTGGCTCCTCGTACGTGACGCTGTGAAGCTCAAGCACTCTGACGACCTCCCGTTCCCGGGTGCTGTTGTCGAGACCAAAGCTCCGGTCACTGAAGCTGCCGCACCTGCTCCAGAAGCTGAAGCGCCCGCCGCTGACGCAGCTGCAGCTGACGAAAATAAGGAGGGCTAAACCATGAAGGTGAAGGTCCAAAAACTCGACGGTAAAGCGTCCGGTGACATCGAGCTTAACGATGATGTGTTCGGCGTTGAGCCTCGCGCAGACATCTTGCACCGCGTTGTAACGTGGCAGCTTGAAAACCGCCGCGCGACTGCACGTCCAACGCGTGAGCGTTCCGATGTTGCTCGTACCGGTAAGAAGTTCGGCGCCCAAAAGGGTTCCGGCGGTGCTCGTCACGGTGCTCGCTCTGCTCCGATCTTTATCGGTGGTGGTAAGGCGCACGGTGCTCGCAAGCGTGACTTCAACCAGTCGCTCAACAAGAAAGTTCGTGCGCTTGGTTTGAAGATGGCTCTTTCTACCAAGGCTAAGGACGGCCTCGTTGTTATCGACAGCCTTGAACTTAAAGAAGCCAAGACACAGGCTCTTAAAGGTCACCTCGACAAGCACGGTTTTGCTGGCAAGGTCCTCGTGATCGACGGCGAAGCGGTGGATGCAGGTTTTGCTCGTGCAGCGAACAACCTGGTTGGCATCAATGTGATGCCGGCTGCTGGTGCGAACGTGTACGACATTCTCAACCACGACACGCTGGTCCTTACCAAGGACGCGGTTGCTAAGCTGGAGGCGCGCTTCAATGGCTAAGAAAGATAGCATCGACGCGCGGCACTATGACGTGATCGTTGCCCCTCACATCACTGAGAAGTCCACAATGGCTTCTGAAGCTAACGCTGTGGTGTTCAAGGTGGCCAATGACGCGACCAAGCCGCAGATCAAGGAAGCGGTGGAGGCCATCTATTCGACGAAAGTCGTCTCGGTGAACACCATCCTTACCAAAGGCAAAACCAAGCGCTGGAAGGGCAAGCCCTACAAGCGTTCCGATTTCAAGAAAGCAGTGGTCCGTCTCGCCGAAGGTGAGATGATCGATATCACTGAGCAGGTCGGCTAATGGCACTTAAGAATTACAACCCGACAAGCCCGGCGCGCCGTGGTCTTATTCTGATCGACAAAACCGGCCTCCACAAAGGTGGCCCGGTCAAGGCGCTCAGCGAAGGTAAGCGCAAGACCGGTGGCCGTAACAATAAAGGCCATGTCACCTCACGCGGTATCGCGGGTGGTCACAAGCAGAAGTATCGCATCATCGACTTCAAACGTCGCAAGTGGGATATGGCAGCAACGGTAGAGCGGATCGAATACGATCCAAACCGCACTGCCTTTATCGCTCTTCTGAAGTATGAAGACGAAACGCTTGCTTACATCATTGCACCACAACGCCTCGCCGTTGGTGACAGCGTGATTGCAGGTGAAAAGGTCGATACCAAGCCTGGTAACGCCATGCTTCTTGGTCAAATGCCGGTTGGCACGATCTGCCACAATGTGGAAATGAAGCCAGGCAAGGGCGGTCAGATTGCCCGTTCTGCCGGTACTTACGTCCAGATTGTTGGTCGTGACCGCGGTATGGTCATTGTTCGCCTGAACTCAGGTGAGCAGCGTTACCTTCGCAGCGATTGCATGGGCACGGTTGGCGCGGTTTCTAACCCCGACAACCAGAACCAGAACTTTGGTAAAGCTGGCCGCACCCGGTGGAAGGGGCGTCGTCCTCTTACTCGTGGTGTTGCCAAGAACCCGGTTGATCACCCCCACGGTGGTGGTGAAGGCCGGACATCCGGTGGCCGTCACCCAGTGACGCCATGGGGCAAGCCGACCAAGGGTGCTCGCACTCGTAAGAACAAGCAGACGGACAAGATGATTATCCGTTCGCGTCACGCCAAGAAGAAGAGGTAAGACACGATGGCACGTTCCGTCTGGAAAGGTCCGTTTGTCGAGCTCAGTCTGCTTAAGAAAGCAGAAGTCGCACAGGACGCTGGAAACTCGAAGCCGATCAAAACCTGGTCGCGTCGTTCGACAATTCTCCCGCAGTTCGTTGGGCTCACATTCAACGTATATAACGGCCAGAAATTTATTCCTGTTGCCGTTTCGGAAGAAATGGTTGGTCACAAGCTCGGTGAATTTGCGCCTACGCGCAGCTTCCCCGGCCACGCGGCTGACAAGAAGGGCAAGCGATAATGGGTAAGGCAAAGTCTCCCCGGCGCGTAGCTGACAATGAGGCGCTCGCAGTAGGCACGCAAATTCGCGGTTCTGCTCAGAAGCTCAATCTCGTTGCAGAGCTCATTCGCGGCAAAAAAGTTGAGGAAGCTCTGAACATCCTCAGCTTCTCGAAGAAAGCAATGGCGCGCGATGCAAGCAAAGTGCTCGCATCGGCAGTGGCCAACGCAGAAAACAACCATGATCTCGACGTCGACGCGCTTGTCGTTGCTGAGGCGAGTGTTGGTAAGTCGATCACGATGAAGCGTTTCCATACGCGCGGTCGTGGTAAGTCTACCCGCATTCTCAAGCCATTCAGCAAGCTGCGCATCGTTGTTCGCGAGCAGGAAGAGGCATAAACCATGGGTCAGAAGAGTAATCCAATTGGTCTGCGTCTTCAGATCAACCGCACTTGGGATAGCCGCTGGTACGCCGAAGGGCGTGACTATGCGAACCTTCTCAAGGAAGACATCGCGATCCGTAAGTACATCTTGAAGAACCTGCCACAAGCAGCGATCTCCAAGGTTGTGATTGAGCGTCCGGCGAAACTTTGCCGTGTTTCAATCTATGCGGCTCGTCCTGGTGTGATCATCGGCAAGAAGGGCGCAGACATCGAAAAGCTGCGCACGAAGCTGTCGACCATGACTTCGAGCGAAGTGAAGCTGAACATCGTTGAAATCCGCAAGCCGGAAATCGACGCGAAGCTTGTTGCTCAAGGCATTGCAGACCAGCTTATCCGCCGTGTGGCTTTCCGCCGTGCCATGAAACGCGCTGTTCAGTCGGCTCTGCGTCTGGGTGCTGAAGGCATCAAGATCGTATGTGGTGGCCGTTTGGGCGGTGCTGAAATCGCCCGCGTTGAATGGTACCGCGAAGGCCGCGTTCCGCTCCACACTCTGCGTGCAAACATTGATTACGCTGAAACCGAAGCGCTTACCGCTTACGGCATCATCGGCATCAAGGTTTGGATCTTCAAGGGCGAGATTTTGGCCCATGATCCAACTGCGCAGGATCGTCTCATGATGGAAGCTCAGACTTCCGGCGTGCGTCCTGCTCGTTGAGGTAATTGAAAAATGCTGCAACCAAAGAAAACCAAATACCGCAAGGCCTTTAAAGGCAGGATCAAGGGCGACGCCAAAGGCGGCACGACTTTGAACTTCGGTTCGTATGGCCTCAAGGCGCTTGAGCCTGACCGTATCACTGCACGTCAGATCGAAGCGGCTCGCCGTGCGATTACCCGTGCAATGAAGCGTCAGGGCCGCCTGTGGATCCGCGTATTCCCAGACGTGCCGGTTTCAAAGAAGCCTGCTGAAGTGCGTCAGGGTAAGGGTAAGGGCTCAGTTGAATACTGGGCTGCCCGCGTGAAACCAGGCCGCATCATGTTCGAGCTTGACGGTGTGCCCGGTCCAGTTGCTGCGCTCGCGTTTGAGCGTGCTGCGATGAAGCTGCCGATCAAAACCAAGGTTGTTGCCCGTTTTGGCGACACCTCGCACTTGGGAGGTGACAAGTAATGGCGAAGACCACACTCAGCACCGAAGACCTGCGCGCTAAGACCGACGATCAGCTTTCTGCTGACCTGACAGAGCTTAAGCGTGAGCAGTATAACCTGCGCTTCCAGGCTGCGACCAACCAGCTTGAGAAACCATCTCGCATCAAAGAAGTTCGCCGCACGATCGCTCAGATCAAAACGCTCCAAAACGAGCGTGCATCTGAGAAATCAGCGGCAGCGAAAGCGTAAGGAGCAGACTATGCCGAAGCGTATTCTTATCGGAACTGTCAGCTCTGATAAAACCGACAAAACCGTGACCGTTCTGGTTGAGCGTAAGGTGAAACACCCTCTTTATGGGAAGATCATCCGTCGTTCGAAGAAGTATCACGCGCATGACGAAACCAATGAGTACACCATTGGCGATGTTGTGCGGATCGAAGAGACCAAGCCGATCTCCAAGACCAAGACATGGGTTGTAAAAGACCGTGTTGTGGCTGGCGGAGTGCAAGCGATTGAAGCTGATCTCGATGTCGAGGCAGCTGGTAACTAATTGACGCGTTCCTGCGTTCTTGCAGGGACAATCAACGACGGAACTGCTGAGCCCCGGTCACAGTCGGGTGTCCCAGCAAGCCAAGAGAAGGAAACGGATCCATGATCCAGATGCAATCCAATCTCGACGTCGCGGACAACAGCGGCGCAAAGCGCGTCCAGTGCATTAAAGTGCTGGGCGGGTCTAAGCGCCGGTTTGCCTCCGTGGGCGACGTGATCGTGGTCTCGGTTAAAGAGGCCCAGCCGCGCGCAAAGGTGAAAAAAGGCGACGTACACCGCGCCGTCATCGTGCGCACCAAGAAGGACGTTCGTCGTAAAGACGGCAGCGTGATCCGCTTTGACAGCAATGCTGCTGTTCTGGTCAACAAGAGCGAAGAGCCGATCGGCACTCGTATCTTTGGCCCAGTGGTTCGTGAACTTCGTGGCCGCGGCTTTATGAAAATTATCTCGCTTGCTCCGGAGGTGCTCTAAGATGGGTGCTGCTAAGATCAAGAAGGGCGACGAAGTCGTCGTATTGTCGGGCAAGGACAAGGGCCGCAAGGGCACTGTCCAGCAAGTCATGCCGAAAGATGGCAAGGTCATCGTCGAAGGCGTGAATGTCGCAACCCGTCACCGCAAGCCAAGCCAGGCAAACCCGCAAGGTGGCATTGAGCGTTTTCCAGCGCCAATGGACATCTCCAAGGTTGCTGTGGCTGATCCCAAGGATGGCAAGCCCACCCGCGTCCGTTTCGAAGAAAAGGACGGCAAGAAGGTGCGTGTGGCTGTAAAGAGTGGGGAAACGATCGATGGCTGATTATACACCACGCCTCAAAACCAAGTTTGAGGAAGAAATCGTCAAGGCGATGACTGAAAAGTTCGGTTACACCAACCGCCTTCAGGTCCCTCAGATTGAGAAAATCACGCTCAACATGGGTGTGGGCGAAGCAAGTCAGGATAAGAAAAAGATCCAGACAGCTGCTGAAGAAATGGCTCTGATTGCTGGTCAAAAGCCGGTTATCACCAAAGCCAAGAAATCTATCGCGCAGTTCAAGCTGCGTGATGGCATGCCAATCGGTTGCAAGGTGAACCTTCGCCGCACGCGCATGTATGAATTTCTTGATCGTCTTGTGACCATCGCGATGCCACGTATTCGTGACTTTCGTGGTCTCAACCCCAATTCCTTCGACGGCCGTGGCAATTATGCCATGGGTATCAAAGAGCAGATCATCTTCCCAGAGATCTCCTACGATAAGATCGAGAAGGTCCGGGGTATGGACATCATCGTGACCACCACCGCTAAGACCGACGAAGAGGCTCGTGAGCTTCTGCGTTTGTTCGGCTTCCCTTTCCAAGGTGAAGCGGGCGATCAGAAAGAGGCAGCGTAAGCTGTTCTCATGACAATCAATTTTAGGAAGAGAGCTTAAGTCCTATGGCGAAACTGAGTTCGATCAACAAAAACGAGAAGCGTAAGAAGCTCGTTGAGAAGTACGCAGCAAAGTACGAGAAGCTGAAGGCAATCGCGAATGACGAGAGCCTTGATGAGGGTGAGCGCCTTATGGCCCGCCTGAAAATGGCTGAGATTCCCCGCAACGGGAATCCCACTCGCGTGCGCAACCGCTGCGCCACCACCGGCCGCCCACGCGGCTATTATCGCAAGTTCGGTATTAACCGTATTGAACTGCGGAATCTCGGCAACCGGGGCATGATCCCGGGTCTGACCAAGTCGAGCTGGTGAGGAATTAACAGATGGCTATGACCGATCCACTGGGTGATATGCTCACCCGCATCCGCAACGGCCAGCGTGCGAAGAAGGACAGCGTTGTCTCTCCTGCTTCCAAGCTGCGTGCGAACGTTCTCGAAGTGCTTACCCGTGAAGGCTACATCCGTGGCTATTCCGATGACACTTCGGGCAAGCACCCGCAGCTTCGTATTGAGCTGAAGTATTTCGAAGGCGAGCCTGCTATCAAGCACGTTGCTCGCGTATCCAAGCCGGGCCGGCGCGTCTATTCGGGTTCACAAGAACTTCCGACTGTTCGCAACGGCCTTGGCATCACCATCGTCTCGACCCCTCGCGGTGTTCTTTCGGACAACGAAGCGCGCGAAAACAAGGTCGGCGGCGAAGTGCTTGCGGAGGTCTTCTGATGAGCCGCATTGGTAAAAGGGCTGTTCCGATCCCTGGTGGGGTTACGGCCACAATCGACAATGGCACACTCACCGTAAAGGGCCCCAAGGGTTCGCTTTCGATGGGTATGTCTGACCTTATCAGCTATAAAGTTGAAGACGGTGAAATCCAGGTCAACCCGGCCAACGACACCAAGCTAGCACGCTCGTTCTGGGGCCTGCAGCGCACGCTGGTTTCGAACCTGGTTGAAGGCGTTACCGACGGTTTCTCCAAGACTTTGGAGATCACCGGCGTTGGTTACCGTGCTAAGGCGCAAGGCAAGACGTTGAAGCTGGAACTGGGTTTCAGTCACGATGTCGACCTTGATGTGCCAGAAGGTCTCACCGTTAACACGCCCGATCAAACCACTGTTGAGGTTTCCGGTATCGACAAGCAGGCCGTTGGCCAGTTTGCCGCCGAAATCCGCAAGTGGCGTAAACCTGAGCCTTACAAGGGCAAGGGTATCAAGTATCGCGGCGAGTATATCTTCCGCAAGGAAGGGAAGAAGAAGTAAGATGGCAAAACTTTCTCTCTTTGAACGTCGCCGTCGCCGTGTCCGCACCGCTTTGCGTTCGCGCTCAGGTGGCAAGCCTCGTCTTTCGGTGCACCGCACAGGTCGCCACATCTACGCTCAGGTCATTGATGACACAGCCGGCAAGACCGTTGCTGCGGCATCAACTCTTGGTGCGAAGACATCTGGCGCGAATGTCGATGCCGCTACCCAAGTGGGTAAGGACATCGCAGCAGCTGCCAAGAAGGCTGGCGTGACCACTGTGGTGTTTGATCGCGGTGGGTTCCTGTTTCATGGCCGCGTGAAAGCGCTTGCCGATGCCGCTCGTGAAGGCGGGCTGGAGTTCTGATGATGGCTGACGAAAACAAAACACCTGAAACCGAAGGCGCTCCGGCTGAAGCAACCGCTGCACCAGAGGCGGCTCCTGCCGAAGCAGCACCTGCTGCTGCGGAAGCGGCCCCAGCTGAGGCAGCTCCGGCGGCTCCTGCTGAAGAGCAACGTGGCCGTGCCAATGATCGGGGCGGTCGTGGTCGCGGTGGTAACAACCGTGATGGCGGCAATGATCGCGGTGGTCGTGGACGTGGTCGTGGCCGTGGCCGCGACAACAAGCGCGAAGAAGAAGACGATGGGATCATCGAAAAGCTCGTGCACATCAACCGTGTTTCCAAGACGGTTAAGGGCGGTAAGCGCTTCGGCTTTGCCGCTCTCGTAGTGGTTGGCGATGGTCAGGGCCGCGTTGGCTTTGGTCACGGTAAAGCCCGCGAAGTTCCAGAGGCGATCACCAAGGCAACAGCAGCTGCTCGCAAGAAGATGATCCGCGTTCCTTTGAAAGAAGGCCGCACGCTTCACCATGACGGCAATGGCCGTTTTGGCGCTGGCAAGGTGACCGTTCGTACAGCGCCTCCGGGTACTGGCATCATCGCCGGTGGTCCAATGCGTGCTGTGTTCGAGAGCCTTGGCGTTGCTGACGTTGTGACCAAATCGGTTGGGACGTCGAACCCTTACAACATGATCCGCGCAACCTTCGATGCGCTCAGCGATCAGACTTCGCCGAAGTCTGTGGCTCAGCGTCGCGGTAAAAAGGTTGCAGACCTTCTGGGTCGCGGCGGTGCAAGTGAAGCAGAAGCAGCGGTCGATGCTGCTGCAATTGCGGAGTAATCCATAATGGCTACTATCACTATCAAACAGATCGGTTCGCCGATCCGTCGCCCAGAGAGCCAGCGTAAGATCCTTATCGGTCTTGGCCTCAACAAGATGCACAAAGTCGTGACACGTCAGGACACCCCTGAAGTGCGCGGCGCGATCGCAAAGATCCCGCATCTGGTGACCGTTATCGACTAATAGGGCCAATTAGGCTTTAGTCGGCACTGACATTCAAGACGGGCCCGTCATGCGAAATCCGCATGGCGGGCCCGCTTGCGTTTGGGGGCCTGGGACGGGGGTTGTGATCTCCTGCGAAAGCAGGAGCCCAAATCCGGACTTCGAGGATGGGCTCCTGCTTTCGCAGGAGATCACGAGGGTGGTTCAAGGATCGACGCAGTGCTACGCTGCGGTTTCACCGTGAAGCGGTTGAGGGACTGAAAATTTGAGCTATTCGGGGACGTTTGAGACGCTGGCCTGTGTGGCGGTGAGCATCAGCCTTATGGGCTGTGTCAGCACAGCTTCGCCCAAGACATCCGCACAAGGCGTGAACGACCTCGGGCGCGAGGCGAGGGCCATTGCGCGGGGGCGTGGCTATGCAGGCTCGCAAGTATTCAACGGCGGCGTTCTTGATGAGCGTCAGACAGGAGAGCTTCGCTACACCCTCAAAGGCGGCGAACGAACCATCGCGATTGGCCTGTGCGATAAGCAATGCAAGGACATTGACCTTGGCGTCTACGATGAAAGCGGCAACGAGATCGCCAGCGACCGCCAAGAGGATGCGATCCCGATCCTAGAGCTTGCGCCTGAGGAGGACGGCTTGGCGGTGTTTCGGGTGAAGATGATCCGGTGTGATTTGGAACCGTGTCGCTATGGGATTGGGGTGTATCAGGAGTGATTGGGGCGTAATGGCGCGCGACTGATTTGGAGAAGTTTGCTATTCCTTGCAGCCGACTTCGTTGACTGTCAAATTGCCATCTAAAGTAAGAGATAAGGTCCTCAATTATGTTCTCTAAGCGACATGGGTTTGCGACAGTACCACCTATACAATTTCGACATGATGCACCGGGTGGATTGCGTCACGCTGTCATTCAAGCGGCATATGAACACCTCTCTTACAGCCAAATCCGCACTTCGATATGTCGGACCCTCTATTTGGTGCCGAACCAAGGCAATTGGAGTGAAATTCCAAATATTAGAGATGAGGTTGAAGACATCATTCAGGGGGTCGAATGGTATCAGGTCTATGACGTGATTGAAGGCCTAGTGGTCTTCATCGAAGGAACGATAGGTTACGCTGCAACCGAGGGGTTCGCGGATCGCGTCAACATGATATTCTCTGACACTGGCGCTGGTTGGCAGTTCGTTGCCGGGGACGGTATCATTATCCGGGGAGATGGTGATTTTGAAGAAGCTGTCGCATCTTCGCGCGATTCTTTGTTGCAGACAGGATATGATGTCGCAGCCAAAGAGATCAAAGAAGCCCTTGGTGATCTTTCCAGGCGTCCAGATCCAGATTTGACGGGCGCGGTACATCACGCCCTTGGGGCACTTGAAGCGACTGCCCGTTACATCACTGGTAGCAACGACGGACTTGCAAAACTTGCGTCACAAATTGGTCTTCCAAAACCACTGGATCAGGCATTGGAAAAAATGTGGGGTTTCGCTTCCAATTCTGGTCGGCACGTCAGTCCGACAAATCAACCGACACCGCAACAAGCACAGTTAATCGTCCATCTTTCGAGCGCCTATTGTCGTTATCTTGCTGACACTAGCAAGTGATCGTTGGTCGGGCGTGGCACCGAGGGTCATGATTTACAAATGCCGCTCATAATCCACGCGGTGGTGCAGCACGCGGGCGATCAGGATTTCCTCCGCTGTCAGCAGATAGAAAACAACATGCGCCTGCCGCCTAATCCGGCGAAGCCCCGGCGTGAGCTCCTCGGCGCTGCGGCCTAGGTGCGGGTTGGTGCAAGCGGCAAGGAGGAGTGGCGATCAGCCAGAAATGCAATTTCCTCTCAAGTTTATTCATTAGGTGTATGACTTGCGGTCTGCTATAGGGCTTTCTGCCGACGTCGAAATTTGCGACGGACTTCGAATTTTTGACGACCGCCACGTGGTTTCAGTACCACTGGCGCAGAAGACGACGACTTCCTTTCAATTCACGATTTGACGCACGACCACTGGGCATATCGCCTTGTGGCAATCTTCATGTGTTCTTGAAAGGAACCATTATGAGCAAGACCGGAACAGTAAAATTCTTCAACGCCGACAAAGGCTATGGTTTTATCCAGCCTGACGACGGATCAAACGACAGCTTCGTACACATCAGCGCTGTACAAGCCGCTGGCATGCAGACGCTCGATAAAGAGCAGCGCCTCAACTACGAAGTTGAAGCTGGCAAGAACGGCAAAGAAAGCGCCGTCAACCTGTCGGCTGCTGACTAACCAAAAACACGGTCATCTCCCGCCCCTGTGTCGAACAGTGGGCGGGAGATTTCCACTTTCTCCCACTCCTACCAGCATTGCGAGGCGTGTCATGAACGCGACATTTGAGTTTTATGATGCAAGAGCAACCGAAGCTGCCACGGCGGCAAAAGAAGCGACGCTCGACAATGTGAGGGAGCGAAACTTGCGCGCTGAGAGGACTTGGCGCGGGTTGGCGGAACAATCGCGCAGTGCAGCACTCGACCGCGCGAAACTGGAAAGCGAACGGGCAGCGCGGCGCGAAGCAGAAGAATTGGCACAGGCTGAGGCCCAGCAACATGCTGGTACAGAAGCTGAGCATACCTGAGGCCGAACCCGGATTGCTGGATTTTGATCCGCAATTGTGATTTTGTTCGGTCTTTGCCAGCGCCGATAGGTCCTGACCTAGGTGCGTTCGAGGCAGGGCAAGTCAGGGCAGGGTAAGGCAGGGCAAGGTAGCGCCATCCCTCCCTCTTTCCACTTGCACCACCGCTAACACTCCGCTAGTGGGCCCGCTTCCATAGCGCGTTGCCCCATGGTGGGGCCGTACTGAAAGCGAAAGCGAGTGCAACGATGAAACTCAACGACATCCGTGACAATGATGGTGCCCGCAAGGGACGTATGCGTGTGGGCCGTGGTATCGGTTCAGGCAAAGGCAAAACCGCAGCCCGCGGTCAGAAGGGTCAAAAATCCCGTTCTGGCGTCGCGATCAAGGGCTTTGGCGGTGGTCAGATGCCGCTTCACATGCGTCTTCCAAAGCGTGGCTTTAACAACCCATTTGGCAAGGACTTTGCCGAAGTGAACATCGGCATGGTCCAAAAATGGGTCGATGCTAAGAAGATCGACGCCAAAAAAGACATCACCGAAGAAGTTCTTCGTGAAACCGGTTTGGCGCGCGGCGGCAAAGACGGTGTGCGTCTTCTTGGTAAGGGCGAGCTTAAGGCAAAAGCCAAATTCGTCGTCACCGGCGCGACCAAAGGCGCGATTGCAGCCGTTGAAAAAGCTGGCGGCAGCGTCGAAGTGACCGCGCCTGCGAAAGTGACAGAAGACGCTGAGTAAGCCGCATTTTATCCTCCCGAAGCCTCTTTTGAGCGCTTCGGGATGATGAAAAGTGCACCGCAGGGTTCGACAAGTCGCCCAGTGGTTCCTATCTAGGCTCTCACACTTGTCTTGGTACTCGGCACCCGCATTGGGACAGGCCGAGAGACATCCATAGGATCGACACCAAAAATGGCTTCACGCGCCGATAATATCGCCAGCAATTTAAATCTGGGCAACTTTGCTCAAGCGACCGAATTGCGCCAACGCATCTGGTTCACCATTGGTGCGCTGATCGTGTTCCGCTTCTTGAGCTTTGTGCCTTTGCCCGGGATTAACCCGCTGGCATTGGACCAATTGGCTGAACAAAATCAGGGCACTATCCTTGATATGTTCAACATGTTCACAGGCGGCGCGCTGGCGAATATGAGCCTTATTGCGCTTGGCGTGATGCCTTACATTACGGCCTCGATTGTGGTGCAGATGGCATCAGCGCTGCACCCCACGCTTGCCGCTCTCAAGAAAGAAGGCGCGAGCGGGCGCCAAAAACTCAACCAATATACGCGATACGGCACGGTCTTCCTGTGCGCTATCCAAGGGTATTTCCTTGCCACTGGCCTTGAAAGCTATGCCGGGCAACAGGGAATCGCGGCTGTGGTTGAACCTGGATATATGTTTCGTATCGGCGCGGTGATCAGCCTTGTGGGCGGCACCATGTTCCTTTTGTGGCTGGGTGAGCAGATCACCTCGCGTGGCATTGGTAATGGCGTCAGCCTTATTATTATGGCCGGTATCGTTGCCCAGTTCCCCGTGTTCGCCATGAACATGTTCGAAGGTGGCCGCACTGGGTCGATCGCACCTGGCATCATCATCGCCTTCCTTGTGATGGTCGTGGGCCTGATCCTGCTGATCTCATGGGTAGAGCGCGCACAGCGGCGGCTCCTCATCCAATATCCAAAGCGTGCGACACAGCGCGGCATGATGCAGGCGGACCGGTCGCACATGCCTTTGAAGCTGAACACAGCCGGCGTTATCCCGCCGATCTTTGCAAGCTCGCTTTTGCTTTTGCCTCTGACGATCAGCTCGTTTGCTGGTAACTCAGTGGACACCACGAGCGGTTTTGGCAGCGCGATTGTGACGCTCAACCAATATCTCGCTCATGGTGAGCCGATCTACATGCTGCTGTATGCGGTTGGCATTATCTTCTTCTGTTTCTTCTACACCGCGGTTGTTTTCGACCCGGAAGAGCACGCGGAGAACCTCAAGAAGAACGGCGGCTTTATTCCGGGTATTCGCCCCGGCAAGCGGACGGCTGAATATCTTGAATATGTGCTTACCCGGATCACGGTTGTGGGCGCGGCCTATCTGACTTTTGTCTGTGTTGTGCCCGAGTACATGATCGCGCAAACCGGCATTCCGTTGTTCCTTGGCGGTACGAGCTTGCTGATTGTGGTGAACGTGACCGTGGATACGATCAGCCAAGTGCAGTCGCACCTCTTGGCGCACCAATATGGTGACCTTATCAAGAAGGCGAAGCTCAAAGGCCGGATGCGTTAAGCAGCTGGCGCGGGCAGGAACGATAATCGAATATGCCGCGTTCGCTTTGGATAGCTGCGCGGGGGAAAATTAGGGGCGTTTCGTGAACATCATTCTTCTTGGTCCTCCGGGCGCTGGTAAGGGTACGCAAAGTGCCGGCCTCGTCGAACGTCATGGCATGAAGCAACTGTCGACCGGCGATATGCTTCGCGCTGCGGTCAAGGCCGGAACGCCTGTCGGCCTCGAAGCCAAAGCCGTGATGGACCGGGGTGAGCTTGTTTCAGACGAAATCGTCTCGAACCTGATCGACGAAAACTTGGGCTCAATGCCAGCCGATCAAGGCGCGATCTTCGATGGCTATCCGCGCACTGCGGCGCAGGGCGAACAGCTCGATGCGCTTCTGGCAAAGCATGGCCGCAAGCTCGACCACGTGATTGAACTTGGCGTTGATATTGACGCACTGGTTGAACGCATCACCGGACGGTTCTCCTGCGCAAACTGCGGCGCACTTTACCACGACACGGCCAACACCCCTTCGAAAGAAGGCGTTTGCGACAATTGCGGATCGACTGAGTTCAAACGTCGCCCTGACGACAATGAAGAGACCGTGCGCACTCGTAACAATGAATACCGCGAGAAGACCGCGCCGATCCTGCCGGGCTATGAAGCGCGCGGTATCGTCAAGCGCGTCGATGGCATGGCCGATATTGACGCTGTTGCAAAAGACATCGACGCGATCCTCGCCGGGTAACTTGCGGCTCTGGCCCCAAGCGGGGTTTTCAGGGCGCGCGCGATCTCCTAACCCTGCAGCTTCTGGGAGGAGATCCGTTTTGCATCGTTTTCACCGTTCACTTGTCGGGCTCACTTTGGGCACGGTTGCGATTGTGGCATCGCCCGCCATGGCCGAAGTGGTCGAGGCGCGTGACGACCACTTCATCACCCGCACCGAGGCGGTAGTGGATGCAAGCGCCAAAGAGACGTGGCTTGCGCTCATCAGCCCTGCGGGATGGTGGTCGAGCGAGCACACATGGTCGGCAGACGCCGCCAATCTGAAGCTCACCCCGCAAGCGGGCGGCTGTTTCTGCGAAACCATCCCCGAAGTTGACGAGCCTGGCCGTTTCACATTGCAGGGCAGTGTTGAACATATGCGGGTGATCCAGGCCTATCCCGAGGTTGCCCTGCGCATGTCCGGCGCGCTTGGCCCGCTGCAAAGCGAGCCTGTGACCGGCATCCTCACCATTGCGCTGAGTGAGGCGGATGCGGGCGAAGATGGCGAGGCCCGGACCAAGATTGTCTGGGAATACAATGTTGGCGGTAAGATGCGTTACCCTGTGCCCGTTATTTCAAATGCGGTCGATGGGGTGATGACGCTCCAGCTGACACGCCTTGCCGAGCTTCTCGGGCCTGTTGAGCTGCCCGGTTCTGAGGAAGATGTGGAGGAGGCTCCTGCCGAAGAAAGTGCGTCAGCTGAACTTTCCGAAGAGGAGGGCGCTGCGACCATCGAAGCGCAAGAGGTTTTGGATGATGGTGAAGCGCAGGAGGATGGCGCTGCGGTCGAGGATTCGGGCGAGGGACCTGAAGGTCCAAGCGTCGACGAGGCGTTTGGTGATCTGAGCGGGGATCAGGGCTGAGTTTCAGCCTGTTTTGACCCGCTCTCACTGTTCGTGTATCAAGGTCTTGCAATCCACCGGCGGCTGCCCATTTAGGCGGCTCGCTCGGATTTGTGCGTCTTGCGGTTGACGAGCTTTCTCAAAGTCCGTAAGCGCGCCTCTATTCGATATTTCGATTCTTTTCTGGCAAGCGCTGCCTCACTGTAGTGCAACCCGGACTTTTGCCGTCTTGGCGGGTTTTCGAAATCGCGAATATTTTTAGCGTCGAGATAAAGGTCGGTGACCGTTCACTCAAACCTTTGTGGAGCATGGAGAATTAAGTGGCTCGTATTGCCGGGGTAAACATCCCCACCAACAAGCGTGTTATTATCGCGCTCACCTATATTCACGGGATTGGCCGCACAACGGCTGTCCAAATCGCTGACAAGCTTGGCATTGCACATTCTGCACGCGTGCAAGATCTTACCGATGAGGAAGTTCTTCGCATTCGTGAGACGATTGATGCTGATCATCAGGTGGAAGGCGACCTTCGCCGTGACACCGCGATGAACATCAAGCGTTTGATGGACCTGCGTTCCTATCGTGGTCTTCGTCACCGTAATGGCCTGCCTGTTCGCGGTCAGCGCACTCACACCAATGCCCGCACCCGCAAGGGCAAGGCCAAGCCGATCGCCGGCAAGAAGAAGTAAGCTTCGGGCTTAGGCTCAAAGCTTTTCCTTCGGACGAGTTAAAGGAATATATGTAATGGCACGCGAACCCGGAAAAGTCAGGAAGCGCGACAGAAAGAACATCACCAGTGGTGTTGCTCACATCAATGCGAGCTTTAACAACACGATGATCACCATCACCGATGCACAAGGCAATGCGATCAGCTGGTCTTCGGCAGGAGCGATGGGCTTTAAAGGCAGTCGTAAATCTACCCCGTACGCCGCACAGGTTGCAGCGGACGATGCAGGCAAGAAGGCTGCTGAACACGGCGTTCGCACGCTGGAAGTCGAAGTCAAAGGCCCAGGTTCTGGCCGTGAGAGCGCGCTTCGCGGTCTTGCAGCAGTGGGCTTTAACATCACCTCCATCCGCGATGTGACGCCGATCCCGCACAATGGTGTGCGTCCTTCTAAACGGCGCCGGGTCTAATCCGACGCTGATCCGATTGAGGAGGGCGGGCTGCCTAATGCGGCCCAACCTCTCCAACGGGTTCATATGCTGCTGACGAGCGCTCTGGACCCGAATTCTGAAATCGAACCGCTAACGTAAGCGAATTAGGGGAAATCCATGTCCGTCAATATGAAGAACTGGCAGGAACTGAAGAAACCCAACGCTCTCGAAATTAAAGAAGGCAGCGACCAAAAGCGCAAAACCACCTTCGTCGCCGAACCGCTTGAGCGCGGCTTTGGTCTGACGCTTGGTAACGCTTTGCGCCGTGTGCTTCTTTCATCGCTTCAGGGCGCGGCAATTACCTCGATCAAAATTGAGAACGTACTGCACGAATTCTCATCGCTCGCAGGTGTGCGCGAAGACATCACCGATATGGTGCTCAACGTCAAGCAGATCGCTCTCAAGATGGAAGGCGAGGGACCAAAGCGTCTTCAACTTTCCGTAACTGGGCCTGCGACCGTTAAAGCTGGCGACATTGCTGTCACCGGTGACATCGAAGTGATGAACAAGGACCTTGTCCTGTGTCACCTCGACGAAGGCGCAACGCTCAACATGGAGCTGACCGCTGACGTGGGTAAAGGGTATTCGCCTGCGGTACAAAACCGTCCGGCTGATGCGCCAATTGGCCTCATTCCTGTGGACTCGCTCTACTCTCCTGTTCGTCAGGTGAGCTACAAGGTCGAGAACGCACGTGTTGGTCAAGAGCTTGACTATGACAAGCTCAGCCTCACCGTTGAAACCGATGGCACGGTCACTCCTGAAGATGCGGTTGCATATGCTGCCCGCATTTTGCAGGACCAACTGACGCTCTTCGTACACTTCGAAGACGGCATTCCACAGCCACAATCGCAAATGATCGGTCAGGCAGCGACCCCGCAAGAGGACGATGCCAACCAACTCAACCGCTACCTTCTCAAGAAGGTGGACGAGCTGGAACTGTCTGTGCGTTCGGCAAACTGCCTCAAGAACGACAACATCATCTACATCGGCGATCTGGTTCAAAAGACCGAAGCCGAGATGCTGCGTACCCCGAACTTTGGCCGCAAGTCCTTGAACGAGATCAAGGAAGTGCTGTCATCCATGGGTCTGCGCCTCGGAATGGACATCCCCGGATGGCCGCCTGAGAACATCGAAGAAATGGCTAAGAAGCTTGAACAAGAGCTGCTTGGTTAAGTAACCACCGTCACCCCAGCGGAGTCGAAGACGGATCTTCGATCCAACGCTGGGGTCTCGGGCGGCAGGCTCCGCGCTTGAAGCTCTAGATCCCAGATCAAGTCTGGGATGACGAAAGGGGAAAGGTTGGCCCCATAACCGACCAGCTTTGGGCTACCTGATACGGGCCCTTATCGAACAAAGGAAAATACAATGCGTCACGGAATTTCACAGCGTAAGCTTTCGCGTAAATCGGGCCACCGCAAGGCTCTTTTCCGCAATATGTCGGCCGCTCTCATCAAGCACGAACAGATCGTCACGACTGCGCCAAAGGCGAAAGAACTGCGTCCGTACATCGAGAAACTCATCACGCTTGCAAAGCACGGTGGCCTTTCAAACCGTCGCCTTGCGATGACCCGCCTCCAGGACGAAACCCAGCTTAAGAAGCTGTTTGAAGTTCTGGCGGAGCGTTACAAGGACCGCGACGGTGGCTACACCCGCGTCATCAAGATGGGCCCACGCGCCAGCGACAGCGCGCAAATGGCAGTGATCGAACTGGTCGACCGCGACGAAGACGCGCGCGGCCAGGATTCAGGCCCGAACATGGCCGAAGTTGGTGAATACGCCGAAGCTGAAGCGTAAGCGTTTTTTCCAAGAGACAATAAGGGGCTGGTGGAGCGATCCACCGGCCCCTTTTCTTTTGTGCGGGTACGGGTAGTGTCTGCGCCCATGAAGAAACTGATCCTCGCCGCAACGGCTCTAGCTCTCACAACATCTGCAACATCACCAAGCGTCGCCCAAAGCGCCCAAGAGCGCCTCGATGAGCGATACAACCGCGCGCTTGCAGCGGGCTATAAAGCGCTCTTCTTGTGCAGTGCGATTTCTCATGCCGAGGCAAATGGTGCGTCCCGTTCACCAGAAAGCGTGATGCAGTGGGAACTCACCGGCATTCAGGCACCGCTCGATCAGATAGTGCGGGAATTACCATTTGAGATTTTGCGACATGACAACGGGACAGTCGAACGGGTCAAGGTCGATTGGGCCGAAGATTCTCAGCCTCGAGCCGCGATCCACTTGGACAATGACCGCGGCTGCGCTCTTAATCCGATTATGGGGCCGGGCCATTATTACGGTCGCCCGGCAAACCCAGTTCAAAGTCGTTTGCGTGTCCCTCCACCCATTAATGAAGCACCCAGAACACTTCGGCCTTCTTTTGAAGGGGCGTTCTCAGGCGCATACGGAGAGGGAGCAAGAACCACTGTGGTCCTGGTTCGCTATAAAGGCAAAACCGTGGGCGAGCGTTATATCAAAGAATTCGATTACGGCACGCCTCAGCGCACGTGGTCGGTAGCAAAGAGCATTGCTGCAACTGTCATAGGGGCGGCGGTCCAACGCGGTGATGCCACGGTCGAGAGCTCTGCTGGTTTGGGCTTCAAGCGCGGCGAACCGCGCGAGGAGATAACAATTGACCACGCGTTGCGGATGGCTTCGGGACGTTATTCCGACACACCGGGAAACCGTACTGATCCGCTCTATTGGGGCGGGGCAAGCGTATTGGAGACGGCATTGGGTTGGCCGTTGGTCTATAAGCCCGGAACGGTTTATCGCTACGCGAACAATGATACGCTCGCCGCTGTTCAGGCGATTGCGGGCACGTTTGACGATCATCCGCCTTCCGAATTGTTCGCCAAATTGGGCATGACGCATACGGTCGCGGAGATTGATTGGCGCGGTCAGTATATCATGTCGAGCCAGGCGTGGACCACCGCTCGCGATCTGGCCAAGCTTGGCCAACTCTACCTCGATGACGGCGTTCTGCCCGACGGCACGCGAATCCTCCCGGAAGGCTGGGTAGAATACGTCTCCGACCCCAGCGGCCCTCAGCCTGAAGGCACGCAATGGGGCTATGGCGCGGGGTGGTGGACGTTCCGCCGGCCTGAGGGCAACGCATTCGAGGGCATTCCTGATGACGCTTTTGCTGCGCGGGGCAACCGGGGGCAATATGTCGTTGTTGTTCCCTCACGCGATGTCGTGATCGTGCGGCGGGGTGAGGATATGGTGGGGACCCGCTTTGATATCGCAGCCTTCACCCGCGACGTACTCGCGGCGTTGGAGGAGTGAACTCAGCGCATTCAGGTAAGTGCGTACTTATCTGAACACCGGCTGTAAGGCTTGCTCAGAATCACCTCAGGTTTGTTCATCTAAAAGGGTTCCACAGTGAACGGGAATGATCCCTTCCACTAAGAACCCGAGGATGAACTCAATGACTGATCTTAACAAGACTCTCACCAGAGCCACGCTCGGGACTGTCGCGGCTGGCGCAATGGCTCTCGCATCGGCAAGTCCTGCCATGGCAAATGATCGCCACCGTGATCGCGGCATTGATGCAGGCGATGTGATCGCTGGCGCTGTCATTATTGGCGGTATTGCCGCGCTTGCCGGGGCCTTTGATGGCGACCGCGACCGTTACAGGGATCGCCGCCACCGTGACACGCGCTTCCGGGGCTATGATCGCGGCTTTGACAACAATTTCCGCGGGAACTTCCGGGGTCGGGGCGGCGGCGAGCGTGCGATTGAACGCTGTATCCGCGTCGCCGAACGTCAGGCCCGCCGTTTTGGAGGCTATCGCTTTGCCGATGTGACACAGATCCGCGATGTTGACCGCACCCGTTATGGCTGGCGCATCAAGGGCCGGATGGAAGTCCAGGGCAACCGTGGCTTCCGGGGTCAGAACTTTGATCGAGGCCGTTTCACCTGCTTCGTCGACGGCAGAGGGCGTCCACAAGTCGACTTCAGAGGCATTCGCGGTCTTTGAAGAACCCAATCAATACCTTCTAACTCTCCACCACCGGGCGGTTCAGGCTTGCGTAAGCCTGGGCCGCCTAGCTATTGTGACCATCAGGGGCGTTGGTGGGTGCCCCTCCAATTGAATAAAAACAGGAGGGAGCTTCATGGCTCAACACTCACGGATCGCCCAATCACGCTTGGCAGGCATTTCCGGCCTTATCGCCGCCGCCAGCCTCGCATTTACACCAGCGCAGGCTCAGGCGGCTGAAATTGCGCCGACCGGTACGGCAGGATACGCCACCGGCTTTATCGCCAGCACAACAGCCAATAACGGCATTGCAAACCCGCTAGGCACGCTTGGCGCTCCTTCGGTTCCCGGCGCTGATACCGCGCAGGAATGGGGACGCTGGGGCTGGCGTGGTCGCCGCGGATGGCGTGGCCACCGGCGCGGTGTGCGCGGTGGTGACATTCTTGCTGGCGTTCTCGTGCTTGGCGGGATTGCCGCGATTGCAAGCGCTGCGAACAACAACCGCCGCCGTGACCGCGAAGTCGTGGTGGTTGAGCGTGATCGTGTGCGCGACCGCGACTATGATTACCGTCCAGAGAATCGCCGGACAACAACCCGCTCGACCTCGGGCGGCTCTGGCATCGACAATGCGGTTTCCATGTGCCTCAACGAAATTGAACAGAACATCCGTGTCGACAGCGTCGATGGCGCAAGCCGGGTTGGCTCTGGCTGGATTGTGACCGGCTCGCTCTTTGATGGTTCGGGCTTTTCATGTGAGATTGACAATTCCGGCCAGATCTCTGGCGTTGATTATGGGCGCGGTGTGAGAAGCTCATCGCTTCCAACCACACAGCGTCTTGCCAGCGTCGATGGGGCCCGCGTCGATAGGGCCCGCGCTGAAGGACAATTGTCCGATGATCGCTACGCCAGCGCGCGCGCTGATGTTGGCGGCACCACGCGGCCTGACCTTGCGATTGACCCTAATGACGAGCGGCTCCCCGCCTATCCGGGTGGTCCCCTGCCGGGTGAAGAAGGGTCTGAGTGATCTTCATGTGAAGTGTTGGGGGAGGGCGCAGGCTCTTCCCCATTCTTTTGGGCCCCATATTCTTGGCCCCTGTTCTCTTGGACACCGTAACTGGCCCGGCCATAGCTTGGCAGACCCCATTCGAACCGGATCGCTGCTGCGCGAAGCACAAAGCCTGCGATGAAAGCGGCAATCCAAATCGCCCAGTCGCCGATTTCGGTCGTGCCTGCAATCTGCATCGCTGCAACCGTGATCCCTGCGCTTAACGCTGCGGCGGTGACATAAAGCTCAGGCTGCATAATGATCGACGGGCGCCCTGCGACAACATCGCGGATCACGCCCCCGACACAGCCGGTGATCACTCCCATGAGCGCGGCTGGAACAGGGGGAATACCGTAGGCAAGTGCCTTTGCGCTTCCCAGCACAGCATAGGCGGCAAGGCCAAGCGCATCGGCATAATCGAGCAGCTTGCCATCCCACCATCTGACCGGGGTAAACCACACGATAAGCGCTGTCCCAAGGCACACCGCAGCCACCCATGGATCGTGCATCCAGAACACCGGCGCTTCGATCAAAAGATCGCGGATCGTACCTCCGCCAACACCGGTGACGAGCGCAAAAAAACCCATCGTCACAAATGTCTGCCGCTCACGCGCGGCCACCAGCGCACCAGACAGCGCAAAAACCGCAATCCCGGCTACATCAAGCCAGTCGAGAATAGGGGTGAGGATCGCGTCGTTCATGTCTCAGCGCCCATGGCGTGGAGGGGTCAACTGTGCAAGATATTCCCGATGGCCTGCGCTGCGTCGATGCAGTCGAGATCGCTCATCAGTGGCCCCATCACCTGCATTCCGCAAGGAAGCTCAGCGCCCTCATACGTGCCCGAGCCGATGGGGAGCA
Organism: Erythrobacter longus; assembly: GCF_000715015.1. Classification (GTDB taxonomy): domain Bacteria; phylum Pseudomonadota; class Alphaproteobacteria; order Sphingomonadales; family Sphingomonadaceae; genus Erythrobacter; species Erythrobacter longus. The sequence continues at coordinate 755,255 of NZ_JMIW01000001.1, read as the reverse complement.
CTGTTGAAGGAAGGCAGGGGAAAGTTGCGATGCCTGACCATGCAAGGCCATTAGCGCCCGGCACATCCTGTCCATTGATGCGCATGGGCTGATCGAACGCGCGCTTGTCGCTGTGAGGGATGGCAAGCACGGGGGCAGGGGGCGCGAGCACGAAATCGTAGGTTTCAAACAGCGCTGCCCACTGCGCCTGGTTCACCGCCTGCGCATCGAGCAGATCGAACCAGTCGGTCGCACTTGCCCGTGATCCAGTGGGAGAGGGCGCCCCGCGCGCCATCGCCACATTGAGCATGAGCATATAGTCGGCCTGTTGCTTGGCGAGGTCCGGGATGAGATCGCACGACACGTCAGGGCTGCGATCCACTGTCACGCCCGCTTTGATCAAAGCCTCAATCGCGGCCTCAGTCGGCTCTGCAACGCTAGCGTCTACGGGCGCACCGGGATATTCGGTGATTGCCAAGACGCGGCAATCCTTGAGCGGTTTGCCCTTGCTGGCGAGGGGATATTGTGCCGCGATTTGCATCATCAGGTTCAAATCTTGCGCATTGCGGGCAAATGGCCCCGCCACCGATAGAACGCCATCGTGCGCTGTCACAAATCCCTTGGCACTCGCCATTTGCGGGTGGTCATGCCCGCGTTTTGAAACAAGGCCCCAAGTAGGTTTGTGCGCCCACACCCCGCAAAAATGCGCAGGGACCCGCACCGATCCGCCGATGTCTGTCCCAAACTCACAAGGCACCATGCCAGAGGCGACCGCTGCCGCGCTGCCGCCTGAGGAACCTCCCGGAGAGCGGGCCGTGTTGTGCGGATTGTTCGTGCGGCCATAGACCGGGTTAAAGCTCTGCCAATCGGTAAGGTCGACCGGCACATTGGTCTTGCCAACGATCACCGCGCCTGCTGCTTTCAAACGCCGCACAAGCTCACTGTCTTTGGTGGGCACATAATCGGTGAGGCTCTTGTGCCCCCAACAGCTTTGCAGGCCAGCCACATCAAAGCTTTCCTTGACCGTCATTGGCACACCGAACAACGGCTGGTCGCCTTGCGGGCCTTGCGGGCCTTGCGGGCCTTGCTCATCCATCGCCTTGGCGGTCTTCGCCGCGCGCTCAAAATCGGGCACAGCCAGCGCGTCAATTTCGGCATCGAGCTGCTCGATCCGTGTGATCGCTGCGTCCACCGCCTCGGCAACAGACAGTTTGCCAGCACGGATCGCAGCGGCAGTTTCAAGCGCGCCGGGTTTATCGGTCAGTTTCGGATAGGCCAAATTATCATCCCCTCACGTCCGGTTCTAAGGACCAGAAGGGATGGGATCAATTAGAGTGTTGGCCCGTGTGCAATCTTTCTGTGCTGAACACAGGCAAGCTCACTTTTCCCGGGTGGCCTCGAGCAAGCCCATTCCCAGCTTCGACGCCGATCCGCCGTTTAAGTTTGCAAGCACAACAACAGTCACTTTTGTGTCTGGATCGTAGCCGAGAAATGCGTTGAAGCCTTCGATCCCGCCGCCATGCCAGATCGAGCGCCCCTCAGGCGTGTCGGTCACCAACAAGCCCAACGCATATTTTGCGCCTGCGACAGCCTCAAACTCGCTGGGCGTTGTCAGCTGGGTCATGCTGGCTTCGGAGAGCACCTTACCTCCAAAAAGGCCGCGCTGCCATTTCAACAGGTCGCCGGTGGATGAATATAGCGCCCCTGCCCCGGTGGGGATGGCCATATTCACGTATTCGGCGTTGATAATCCCGTCATCTGAAGGAGAGTATCCCGCCGCACGCTTTGGCAGGATTTCTGCGCTTCGATCAATGCCGGTCGATTTCATCCCAAGCGGATCAAACAGGTTCGTTTTGACGAAGTCTTGATAGCTCATTTTGCTGGCCGTCTCGACCATCCGCGAAAGGAGAACGAAATTTGAATTGGAATAGCGCCACTCAGAGTTCGGTTCGAATTCCAGCGGCAGCCCTGAGAACGTCGCGATCAATTCATCTTGTGAGGTGGGCAGGAATTTTTGCGTGCCGAAGCTGTCCAGCGACGTCAGATTGGGTATGCCTGATGTGTGTTGCAGCAGGTCGCGCACGGTGATCTTGGCCCAACTCTCCGGCGCATCCTCGATGTATTTGCTGATCGGATCTTCGATATTGATCAATCCGCGCTCTTGCAAAAGCAGGATAGAAACGGCTGTAAACTGCTTGGTGACAGAGCCGATCCGGAAGCGCGTGTCGCTGGTATTGGCGATATCCCACTCCAGATTTGCCGATCCCCACGCCTGGTCGAGCAGAACTTCATCGCCCCTCGCGACAAGGACAGAGCCCATGTAAGCGCCGCTGGCAGCTTCAACCTCGACCATCTCGGTGAGTTCCTCGGTGCTTTGTGCCTGCACCGCAAACGGGGTCAACGCCAGGGCAATTGGAAGCGTCGAGCGAAGCAAGGTGCGAGAGATCAACATGAGGAGACATCCTGTATTGGTGTATGACATCACCAATACACATACAGTGATATGAGTTCAGCACAAGCTGAAAGATACAAGCGGTGCCTGGTAACTCTCAGTCAGAGCGAGGCAAGAAAACGATCTTCGGCCTCGTAATCGAACAGATCCCAAGGTTATGCGGCGAGCTGAGGAAAGGCCGCGCGCCAGTCGGTCGGGTTCATCTCGGTGAGCCAATCCACGGCCATTTTCACCTGTGAGATGTAGTTCGTCGCAGGCTCGCCGATAGCTTCCACCGCTTTCGATGCATCGACCCGCATAGGCAAAGGTAGCGACCATGGTGTTCTTCCGACAAATCCCGGACCCGTCCCTTCAATAGGCTCGATCTCGATCACCGTGCCCATATGTTGCGCGATGGCTTGGCCGATTTGGGTGACCGTCGGCGCTGTTTGGTCAGCTACATTGAATATGCCCCCAAGCTCTTTTTCCGCCGCAGCAACGGCCATGTCGCCGAGCCACCACGCATCGGTTGTCTGGAACTGCGATTGCCCTTCATAAATCAGCGGCACGCGCCTGCGTCCATCAAGGAACCGCTTGACAAACCACAGTTCGCGCGGATGGCGGCTTTCGGCTCCGTATATGGCACAGGGTCGCAATATGGTCGCGCGTTCGCCAAACATCTCCCGTGCCTTGTTTTCCATACGGACCTTACGGGTCGAGTATGTCTCCGGCCCGGGTGAGACAATGGACTGATCCTCGGCAATGCTGTCCGGAAAACGGGGATAGCCATTGACTGGCCCTTCATCGAGTGTGCGACCTTCGTCGTCGCAATAGACACTGGCAGAAGAGATCGCGATGTAGCGGCCGACTTTGTCCGGATCGTAGCGGGCAACATCGCCATGATCGAATGCAATAGTATCCAGTACGATGTCAGCTTCGGGAGCCGTATCTTCGCCAAGCACATATGGTCTGAATTCACCCTTCCAGCCGCCGATCCACTCTGGCTCGGTGCGGGCAAACAGTATGCACTCAAAGCCCGAGCTGCTGAAAGCATGATACGCCGCATAGCCAATCTGGCCCGCTCCGATGATTGCAACTGAACGGGCCAATGATTTAGCTCCTAGCAGCGGGACGCGGCGTGATCAGCGCAATAGCGAACCCCAAAAGCGATGCCGCTCCATACCCGATTAAGGGATAGGGATAATCGCCAAGGAACGCCGCTATCACGAAGCCTGTCATGCAGCCCAGCAGCGCCAAACGTTGGGGCAGGGCAATGCGCGCGGTCGCCAGAAGCGCGCCCGCAGCTGCGATCAGTGACAAGGCCAGCGCGCTTGCAGCCAGGGGTGATGAGACCCAGAGTTCTGGCAATATCCTCTCGACGAATGTTTGCGGTGGAAGGGGCGCAGCAAAACTCGCGCCAATGCTCGCGGCAAATCCGAGTACGGTGACAGCCAGCATCGTACCATTCCGATTGGAGATCGCGATTGTCAGCGCGCCGCAGGACAGGGCAAGGCAAGTCGCAAAATCAGGCTGCGCAAATGCCAGCAGGATGGCGGCAAGCAGAAACCAAGGTCCGGACCCGATCTCACCAGCTGCAATGCGCACCAGCAAAGGCGCGGCGAGAAAGCCGGTGTGGAGCGTGAAACCTCCCACCGCGATCCAGCGAGAGATGCCGTCGATCCATGGCCCGAAGGTGAGCGGGATTGCTAGGATTGAGCAAAGCGCGAAGAGAACCACAATCCGTGCGCGGCTGGAGGCGGGGAACCGCACCAATGCGATCAAAGCAAGCCCGACCGCAAGAGCGCCTGCGTTCACAATCGCAAAGGAGCCGGGAGCGCCCGCCGCGACAAGATAGGCTATGCCAGCAAGGGCAGGAAGCATAAGAGGCAGGCCAGCGTGCCATCTTGCGATGATCCCCGAATGGTCCTGCCTCGTTTCCAATTGGTCTACCCTCACATATGGATAGGCTTACCCTGGACCGCCATCGCCGCTTCCTTGAAGGCCTCAGCATGGGTGGGGTGCGCGTGGCAGGTGTAGGCGATGTCTTCGCTCGTTGCGCCAAATTCCATCGCTTGGGCTGCCTGTGCGATCATCGTGCCAGCAAGGCTGTTGATCATCCACACGCCCAGAACGCGGTCGGTTTCTGCGTCCGCAATGACTTTTACAAAGCCATCGGTGTCGCGGTTTGCCTTGGCGCGGCTGTTCGCCATCATCGGGAATTTGCCGATTTTGACCTTGGACTTGTCGCCGCCCGCTGCCTCGATGGCTTGCTCTTGCGTGAGGCCAACGCCTGCGATTTCCGGGGTGGTGTAGACGACGTTCGGGATCACATCGTGGTTCACAATGCCCGTTTCGCCAGCGATGTTTTCAGCGACCGCAATGCCTTCATCCTCGGCCTTGTGGGCGAGCATGGGGCCGGGCACAACGTCGCCGATTGCCCAGATGCCTTCGACGCCGGTGCGAAATTCGTGGTCGATTTCAATCTGGCCGCGGTTGTTGACCTGAAGGCCCGCCTTGTCGAGCGCCAGCCCTTCGGTGTTTGGACGACGCCCGATGGAAACCAGCACGTGGCTTGCCTCAAGCGTTTGCTCATCGCCTCCGTCCGATTTCTCGATGGTGAGAGCGACTTTCTTACCCTTGACCTGCGCACCCGTGACCTTGTGGCCGAGCATCCAGTTGAGGCCCTGTTTCTTGAAGATCTTGTTCGCTTCCTTGCGCACTTCCTCATCCATGCCGGGGAGGATTTGCGGCAGGAATTCGACCACAGTGACCTTCGCGCCAAGGCGACGCCAGACGCTGCCAAGCTCAAGTCCGATGACACCGCCGCCGATGACGACAAGGTGCTCTGGCACTTCGGAAAGCTCAAGCGCGCCAGTGGAATCCACAATGCGCCCGCCTGCGTTGTCGACCTCGACACCGGGGAGGGGGGTGACGGAAGAGCCGGTTGCAATGACGATGTCTTTTGCGGTGAAGGTTTCATCGCCAACTTTGACGGTGTGCGCATCCACGAAAGAGCCAAGGCCTTTTAGCCATGTGACCTTGTTCTTCTTGAACAGAAATTCGATTCCCCCCGTGAGATCGCCCACGGCGTTTGATTTCTCGCCCATCATTTTCGACAGGTCGAAGGTCGCCTTGGCATCAATGCCCCAGGTGGCGAAGTGACCGCCCTCTGCCTCTTCGAAGAGTTCAGACGCGTGGAGCAGCGCTTTTGACGGGATACAGCCCACATTGAGGCAGGTGCCCCCCAGCGTCTCGCGGCTTTCCACACAGGCCGTCTTAAGGCCCAATTGCGCCGCGCGAATAGCAGCGACATAGCCGCCGGGGCCAGCGCCAATGATAAGGCAATCGAAGTCGTAAGCAGTGTCAGCCATGGTTCGTATGATCCCGTTTTGATGGCATGAAATAAGATCCGGTGTTCATTTAGGCACTTTGGCGCGCGTTGGCCATTGCTACTTTTGCCCTACGACTTGTCATTTTGTGCGTCGTAAATGCCAGTAAATGCCGATTGTGACGTATTTTTCTAGTGCTGGGATGAGGGAAGGTGCGAGCATTGCCTTCATCGCGAGCTGCTTGAGCGGGTGCGTGGCAACGTTGCGCCGCGCGGAGATGATCTCGACGGGGAGGCCTTTTAGGGCCGCGCGAAAGTCGGCTGGCGTCGCGCCGTTGAAGCCAAGCTCTTGGATGCTCTCGGGCGAGTTGCCTTCGTCGTCGATAAGCCGGTCGAGAAAGGCGCGGTTCTTGCGGGGAAGGTGCGCCCAGGGGAGGCGTGTTTCCATCAGGCGGTGATGGCCAAAGGGTGAGTGCCACAAGGGCGAGAACCCTATGAAAAGCTCGCCGCCCGGCTTCGCGCATTGGACGAGGGCCGCGAGCGTCTCGGGCAGAGCCATCACATGCTCCATCACGTTGCACGAGGTGATGATGTCGGCAGGTTCGAGCGTCTCTTCGCGAATATCGCCGTAGATGAACTGGGCTTTGCCGCTCCATTGGTCCGCATGCTTGGCGGTCGCAAAGGAGATATAGTCAGGGTTGATATCAATCCCCGCAGCGCTCTCGGCTCCCGCTTCGAGCACAGTGTGCACCATCGCCCCACGCGCGCAGCCAAAGTCGAGCACATGCTTGCCCGCCACATCAGGCAACCCACCAAACCGCGCCCAGAATTGGGGCAGGGTGTTGGTGACAGAATGTGTGTAGCGGCGCTCGTCGAAGGCGGCTCGGGTGTTCAACTGTCGCAGGAACGCACAGGCAGCTTACGCAGCATCCGCCACAGGAGCACTCTCACCGGTCTCACCGGTTTCTGCACCGCAAGTGCGAAGCAGCTCCTCGACCTTCTGCGTGTCTACCTCAAGCGAACCATCGGCGGCATCCGCTGCAAGATTATCAGCGACGCAATTGCACGCTGGACCAACCTTTTCCGAGGCGAAGCCATTATCCTGCGCGATTTGTTCGCATTGCGCGACAAATTCGGTGCGGATTTGCTCCTTGATGGCATCGCCTGCCATTTCGGTCGCTGCCTCACAGGCTGTCAATGACAGGGCTGCCAGAGCGAGAGGGATGAGTGAGTTTGCGCGCATGGGCGTAGGTCCTAGTCGTTGGATAGAGGGATCAGAGGTCGATTAGCATCCGGGTCGGATCTTCGATTGCTTCCTTGATGATTTTCAGTGCGGTCACAGCTTCGCGGCCATCGATCAGGCGGTGGTCGTAGGAAAGCGCGATGTACATCATCGGGCGGATCACGACCTCGCCATTGATCGCAACCGGGCGGTCCTCAATGCGGTGGAGACCCAGCACTGCGGACTGCGGTGGGTTGATGATCGGGGTCGACATAAGGCTGCCGAACACGCCGCCATTGGAGATGGTGAAAGTGCCGCCGGTCATATCCGCCATGGTGAGCGTGCCGTCCTTGGCGCGCTTGCCGAAGTCGGCGATGTCTTTCTCGATCCGGGCAAAACCCTTGTCCTGACAATCGCGGATCACAGGGACCACGAGGCCGTTAGGCGCCGAGACTGCGACCGAGATATCGACATAGTCGTGATAAACGATTTCGTCGCCCTCGATATAGGCGTTGACGCTCGGCACGTCTTTCAATGCCAGACACGCCGCTTTCGCGAAAAAGCCCATGAAACCCAGACGGATATCATGCTTCTTTGCGAACATGTCTTTGTATTTGGTGCGCGCCTCGATGACCGCGCTCATGTCCACATCGTTGAATGTGGTGAGCAGCGCCGCCTCTTCCTGAGCGCCTTTCAAACGCTTGGCGATGGTCTGGCGCATACGGGTCATTTTGACGCGCTCTTCGCGGCGGCCGGTGACCGGCGACGATGATTCTGCGGGCGCAGAGCTTGCCGCTGGCGATGGGGCCGGAGCCGGATCGCCCTTCGCTTTGGCAGCGGCGATCACGTCTTCCTTGGTAAGGCGTCCGTCTTTGCCCGTGCCCTTGATTGTGCTGGGGTCAACGCCGTGTTCCAGAACCGCGCGGCGCACGGCGGGGGACAGCGTTTGCGCTGCACCTGTATCAGCAGGCGCGCTTGTCGCAGGAGCCGGATCGGCCTTGGCAGCAGGAGCAGGCGTACCGGCAGAGGCACCCTCTTCGATCACCGCGATAACCGCGCCCACTTCGACGGTGTCGCCTTCTGCAGCGCGGTGCTCGCTCAAGATGCCAGCAACGGGCGAGGGCACGTCAACCGCGACCTTGTCGGTCTCAAGCGAACAGATCGGTTCATCGACCGCGACCGCGTCGCCGGGCTGTTTCAGCCATTCACCGATGGAGCCTTCTGTGACCGATTCACCAAGGACCGGGACTGTGATTTCAGTGGCCATTGTTCGTATTCCCTAAATGCAAATGTGCTTGAATTATTCAGCAAGACCAAGAGCTTCGGCGACGAGTGTCGCTTGTTGCTCGGCGTGGCGTTTGGCAAGACCTGTCGCTGGCGAAGCAGAGGCCTCGCGCCCGACATAAAACGGCCGCATGCCGAAATGTCCGCCCAGTTCGAGCGACTTTTCAATGCGGCTTTCAACAAAGAACCAAGCGCCGTTGTTCTTGGGCTCTTCCTGGCACCAGATCACCTCTTTCAGGTTTTTCATGCGGCTGAAGCGCTTGCCCAGTGGGTCCCCCGGGAAGGGGTAAAGCTGTTCGATGCGAATGATCGTGATGTCGTCAATGCCTTCTGCATCGCGCTTCTCAATCAGGTCATAGGCGACCTTGCCTGAGCACAGGACGACACGCTTGATCTTCTCATCAGCAGGGGTACCCGGCTCCATGGATGGGTCGGACTTGATCCGCTTGAACTGCCAGTCACCAATGAACTCCTCGCGCGGAGATTTCGCCATCGGGTGACGCAAAAGCGACTTTGGCGTCATAATCACGAGCGGCTTGCGGAACGACCGCAGCATCTGACGGCGCAAAACGTGGAAGTAGTTGGCAGGCGTGGTGATGTTGCAGACCTGAATGTTGTCGCTCGCACACAGCTGAAGGAAGCGTTCAAGCCGGGCGGAGGAGTGCTCTGGACCTTGCCCTTCAAACCCGTGGGGCAGCAGCATCACCAGACCGTTTGCACGAAGCCACTTGGCCTCGCCGCTGGCGATATACTGGTCGATCATGATCTGCGCGCCATTGGCAAAGTCGCCAAATTGCGCTTCCCACAGCACGAGGCTTTTCGGGTCTGCCATGGCAAAGCCATACTCAAACCCAAGCACACCGTATTCCGACAAAGTGCTGTCATAGACCTCAAACTTGCCGTGGGGCAGGGTGGTCAGGGGAATGTATTTGTCTTCGGTTTTCTGGTCGACCCAGACGGCGTGACGCTGCGAGAAAGTGCCGCGCCCGCTATCCTGACCGGACAGGCGCACGTTGTAGCCTTCCATCACAAGACTGCCGAAGGCGAGCGCTTCTGCGGTGGCCCAGTCAAAGCCTTCGCCAGAGCTGAACATCTCAGATTTCGCATTCAGCACGCGGCCCAAGGTCTTGTGAATGTTCACGCCTTCTGGAACTTCGGTCAGAGTGCGGCCAAGCGCATCAAACGTCTTTCGCTCAAGCGCGGTTTCAATACTGCGGCGCGCGGTTTCGTCATCGGCTGGCTTGTTCAACCCGGCCCAGCGCCCGCCAAACCAGTCTGCTTCATTGGCTGAATAGCTTTTCGCCGCTTCGAACTCTTCTTCGAGAAGGTCGACAAATTCCTGTGCGACGGTTTCGCGGTGGCCTTCGTCGATCACGCCTTCTGCGATCAGGCGCTCTTCGTAAACTCGGCTGACCTTGGGGTGATTTTTGATGACGTCATACATCAATGGCTGGGTGAACTTGGGCTCGTCGCCTTCGTTGTGACCAAAGCGGCGATAGCACCACATGTCGATCACAACATCGCGGTGGAAGGTCTGGCGATACTCCACTGCAAGCTTGCATGCGAAAGTCACCGCTTCGGGGTCATCGCCGTTGACGTGCAGGATCGGTGCCATCACGCCTTTCGCCACATCGCTTGGGTAAGGCGAATTGCGCGCAAACTTTGGCGAAGTGGTAAAGCCAATCTGGTTGTTGATGATAAAGTGGATGCAGCCGCCCGTGTCATAGCCATTCACGCCTGAGAGCGAGAGGCTTTCCCAAACAACGCCTTGTCCCGCAAAGGCCGCATCGCCGTGGATAAGGACGGGAAGCACTTGCTGCTTCTTGGTCAGATCATCGCGGATCGCCTGCTGCGCGCGCGCTTTGCCCAGAACAACCGGGTTCACCGTCTCAAGGTGAGAGGGGTTGGGGGTCAGCGACATATGCACCGAAATGCCGTCAAATTCGCGGTCGGTGCTTGTGCCAAGGTGATATTTCACATCGCCCGAACCGCCCACGTCTTCGGGGTTGGCGGTGCCGCCGGAAAATTCGTGGAAGATGACTTTGTATGGCTTGGCCATCACATTGGCGAGGACGTTCAAACGGCCCCGGTGCGCCATGCCATAGATAATCTCGCGAACGCCGGACGATCCGCCGTGCTTGATGACGGCCTCAAGTGCCGGGATCATCGATTCCCCGCCATCAAGGCCGAAACGCTTGGTCCCGACGTATTTCTTGCCGAGGAATTCCTCGTAACCTTCGCCGCGAAGGACGGCAGCGAGGATCGCCTTTTTTCCCTCTGGCGTAAACTCGATTGTGTCGCCGGGGCTTTCGAACTTGTCTTGCAGGAAACGCCGCTCTTCCGTGTCGGCGATGTGCATATATTCAAGGCCGACATTGCCGCAATACACTTCGCGCAGGCGATTGTAGAGCGCGCCAACGGTGGTCCATTCCATGCCCAGAATGCCGCCGACATAGACCTCTTCGTTCTCCTTGCCGTCGAGCTCGTGAAAGGCGAGAGTAAGGTCGGCTGGATCGCGTTTTTGGGACAGGCCCAGCGGATCAAGATCAGCCGCCAAATGCCCGCGCACACGGTAAAGCCGCACCAGCGTCATTGCCTTGTTGGACAAATCCGATGCGTAACGAAGCGCCTCTTCATCGGTGGGTTTGCCCGCCGCTTTGGATGCAGACTTAACCGCCTCTTCGACCACTATGCGCATTTGCGTGGAGTCCATTGCCGCGTTTAGGTCAGCGCCCGCGTCGGCAACCTCTGCCATCCATTTGGGGTTGGCCCATGAAGGACCGGGCTGCGGGCCTTCCTGATCGGTCATTTCAGGGATGAAATTGGCGGTTTCTTTGTTCATGTGCGTTGTCCCGGGGAGGAGGAGCGGGGCGCTCTGCCATCATCGGCAAAGCGCCCTTCAGCTTTAGGCCATTTCTTTGAGCATGGCGTCGAGCGTCGTGCCCAGCTCTGATGGTGAGGGCGATACACGGATGCCGGCGTCTTCCATCGCCGCGATCTTGTCTTCCGCGCCGCCTTTGCCGCCTGACACAATCGCGCCTGCGTGACCCATACGGCGACCCGGAGGCGCTGTGCGGCCTGCGATAAAGCCGACCGTTGGCTTGGAGCGGCCCTTGGCGGCTTCTTGCTTGAGGAAGGCTGCGGCTTCTTCTTCCGCCGAGCCACCGATCTCGCCGATCATGATCATCGACTTGGTCTCAGGATCGTCGAGGAACAGGTCAAGCACGTCGATGAAGTTGGTGCCGTTGACCGGATCTCCGCCAATGCCGACCGCCGTGGTCTGGCCGAGGCCAACCATAGTGGTCTGGTGCACCGCTTCATAAGTGAGCGTGCCGGAGCGCGAGACCACGCCAACAGAGCCCTTCTTGAAGATCGAGCCCGGCATAATGCCAATCTTGCACTCATCTGGCGTCAGAACGCCGGGGCAGTTCGGGCCGATGAGGCGCGATTTGGAGCCTTTAAGAGCAGCCTTGGCGCGCACCATGTCGAGCACGGGGATGCCTTCGGTGATGCAGATGATGAGCTCAACTTCTGCATCGATCGCCTCGCAAATCGCGTCTGCTGCGAAGGGTGGGGGGACGTAGATGCAGCTTGCGGTCGCACCGGTCGCCGCCTTGGCTTCGCGCACGGTGTTGAATTGCGGCACGCCGATGTGCTCGGTTCCGCCTTTGCCGGGCGTGACACCCGCAACCATCTGGGTCCCATAATCGAGCGCCTGCTGGGTGTGGAAGGTGCCGGTGTTGCCGGTCATCCCTTGGGTGATGACCTTGGTGTCTTTGTTGATGAGGATGGACATTGATCAAAAAGCTCCGAGCTTTAAAAAGCGATATTGCGTACCGCGGAAAGGATGGTTGGGTATCGAAGTATTGGGCTTCTCACCGTCCGTGAAAGTTGAAATCGAGAAAAAATCGTACCCAAGACCGGGCGAGAGCGTGACCTCCCAAGTGGTTTCATTCCACAGAAGCCGGATCATCTCGTCCCTGGCTGATCCCTGAGAGAAAAGTTCCATTTCCGTTTTACCTACACCCTCAGGCGCGCGGTCAAGGAAGTGGATGATGCAGCTATGTTGGCCTGATTTGGCAGTGCCAAGCATGGCGTGTTGCAGGTAGGCACCGTTAGGTTCGCCATTGCCATCGACCCCGCGAAAGAACTCCTGCTGGTATTTAGTTCGAGAGTTTTTCCGTGCGGCATCCCAATAGTCACGCACGCTGGTCACGTATGGATCATCGCCCTCGACACGAACCCACTCACTACCGGGCTCACCGCTACAATGAGTGTGCGCGACCATAATCGGCGCTGCCCGCAGGCGGGTTTCCGTGTCGGAGTCCATCTGCGGACTTGCCAAAGCAACAAGAATTGAGAGAGCGGCGGTGAAGGGCATCACGCCAGCGAGCTATCCAGCGCCTTACACGCCTCAAGCAGCTCTTCGACCGCGTCGGTTGAGACTTTGAGGTTGGCTTTCTCTTCGTCGCTGAGTTCGATTTCGACCACTTCTTCGGTGCCGCCTGCGCCGATCACTGTGGGGACGCCAACGTAAAGCCCGTCGAGGCCGTATTTGCCTTGGACATAGCTTGCGCATGGCAGGATGCGTTTTTGGTCGCCGATGTAGGCTTCAGCCATCGCAATCGCCGAAGTTGCCGGTGCGTAGTAAGCTGAACCATTGCCGAGAAGGCCAACGATCTCGCCGCCGCCTTTGCGGGTGCGGTCTACGATTTCGTCGATGCGGTCCGCCGAAACGCCCTTGATCTGGGCGTAGTCGTCTACCGGAATGCCGTTGATCGTGGTGTAGCTCTTCACCGGAACCATAGTGTCGCCGTGGCCGCCAAGAACGAAGGCGTTGACGTCTTTAACGCTGCAATCGAACTCCCAAGCGAGGAAGGTTGCAAAACGCGCGCTGTCGAGGACGCCGGCCATGCCGACGACTTTATTGTGCGGAAGGCCAGAGAACTCACGCAGAGCCCAAACCATCGCGTCCAGCGGATTGGTGATGCAGATGACGAAAGCGTCGGGCGCATTGTTCTTGATGCCTTCGCCAACGGACTTCATGACGGACAGGTTGATGCCGAGAAGGTCATCGCGGCTCATGCCGGGTTTGCGCGGAACACCAGCGGTGACGATCACCACATCTGCGCCCGCAATATCGGCATAGTCATTGGAGCCGGTGATCTTCGCGTCAAACCCCTCAACCGGGCCACACTGCGACAGGTCGAGCGCTTTACCCTGAGGCATGCCCTCAGCGATGTCGAACAGGACGATGTCGCCAAGCTCTTTCTTTGCGGCGAGGTGAGCGAGCGTGCCGCCAATCATGCCGGAGCCGATAAGCGCGATTTTCTTGCGGGCCATAGAGGGGTGATCCTTCCCAGAACGTTCAGGACGGAGAATTGGAACCTTGGAAAGTGTTAGAGGCGACCGTCCCAACTCGCCATCTTCCCGTGTTGGCCGTGGGATTAAGCATGGTTAGAAGCGATTGCAACCAGCAAAAGGTCTTATGCGGCGGTTATCTTTGCAAACAGTTTGCAATTGCAATAAGGCGCTAAGGGAAAGTCCTTGGCCGCCGCTTTACCCTGTGTTGTAGTTGAAAGGCCTCAGGCGATCGCCCGGAAAGCGGTGTTTTCGCGTTCCTGAGCCAATAGCATCGCGGCCAGATAATCGGGCACGGCGCGGCTGAAGTGGTACCCTTGACCCAGATTGCAGCCTGCGTCGCGCACCGTCTTCACCTGTTCTGGTGTTTCAAGCCCTTCGGCCACAATATCCATGCCCAAGGTGGCACCCATTTTGGCAACGGCCCGAATGATGGCATCGCTCTTTTGTCCAGCCTCCGAACCCGAGACAAAGCTGCGATCTACCTTGATCTTGGAGAAGGGGAATTTGTTGATGTAGCCAAGCGAGGAGTAACCGGTGCCAAAGTCATCGAGCGCAAAGCGAACGCCGAGCGCTGAAAGCTCTTCGATAAAGGCAGATGTGGAATGGTTGTCTTCGATAAACAGGCTCTCTGTCACCTCAAGCTCTAGCCTGTGGGGATCAAGCCCTGCTTCTCGCAGCGCATTCTTGATGCCAAGCGCCGCGCCCGGCGCACGGATTTGCAGTGGCGACAGGTTCACTGCCAAGGTGACATCCTCGGGCCAGGTTGCAGCAATGCGCGCAGCCTGAACCGTGATCCAATTGCCAAGGGTGACGATGACGCCGGTTTCTTCCGCAACAGGAATAAATTCGCCGGGGCTAAGCTCTCCCTTTTCCGGGTGGAACCAGCGCACAAGCGCTTCGAAGCACCTGATCCGGCCTGTTTCCAGATCGACAATCGGCTGGAAGAAAATGGAAAGCTCATCGCGCTGAATGGCTATGCGCAGCTCGGCTTCGATTTCGCGGCGGCGCACAAGATCGCGGCTCATTGAGGGGTCATAGAAACACGTTTGCGCCCGGCCGCCCACTTTCGCGTGGTACAAGGCCAAGTCTGCACGCTGCATCAGCTGGTCAGCATCCACTGCATTGTCCGGGATAATGGCAACGCCCAAGGATGCGCGGATTTCCAGCAATTCACCGTCGACACGCAACGGACACATGATCTCGAAATGGATCTCGCTTGCGATAAGTTCGGCGTGCTTCAAGTTATCTACCGGGCAGAACACAATGAATTCATCGCCACCGAAACGTGCCACCGTGCTGCCGTCAGGCGATACATCAATCAACCGATTTGCAACGCCTCTGAGAACCTTGTCGCCCACCGGGTGTCCAAGCACGTCGTTGACTTCTTTAAAACGATCAAGGTCGATCCAGATCAAAGCAAGGCTCGCGCCCTCTTCACTATGTTCAATCGTTTCTGCGACAGCATGGTCAAGACCCGCGCGGTTGGCGAGCCCCGTCACGACATCAGTCCGCGCCAATTCGCGCATTTCATTTGCCAATTCGGCATTTGCCTGAGCGGAAATGATAGAGTTCCGAAGCGACCTGTACACCTTCAAGGTGATCGTGGTGACGGATGGAATATGCAGCAGGGCAACAATTCCCAAGGCGTGTGCAAGAGAGGCCTCGCTTAACAAAAGACCAACGGAAATCGGCCCCAATATAAGCAACATTTGCACCAAAGCGATCACAGGGCGACCTGCATTTCTCGGTGCAATCGCAGTCGCATATCCAACCGCGTAAACTGTCAGCACCATCTGAGCGAGCGGATCTACCCCTTCGACAATCGCGAGGGTCGCCATTGCCCCAACCGCAAGAGCATAGGCAAACGCACCGATTTCGAACAACAGCTCAAGAGTGCGAGAATCCTCGCCATTGCTAAATCGGTGCGCAACGATGATTGAGAAACGAAATGCTACGACCGCGGCAAGAGCATAGGCCACTGATTGCAACGCAACATCGTCGATGCTGTAGGCGGTGTAGAAAGCGATGACGAGGCCAGTTATCGCGCCGATGGCCAAATTCAATGGGCTTGAATACAGTGAATCGACCAGCGTCCCTCGGATCTGGGCATCGACTGCATTGTCCGCTTTTGAGCGGGAGAAAAAGGCGCGAACGCTTTTTATGACTGAGTTCCTCGTTATTCTTTGCATAAAAACTAGGGCAAAGAGGTCACAGAGTGGTTAACATCAGCCTGACACAAACGACTATCGGACGGCGCTCCGTTTAAGCCTTTGTATAAGTGTAAAAAGCCTCGGCGCTTAGGCTGCTTCTGCCGCCATGAAAGCGTGGGGGTTGATCCCTTCAGAGCGGTAAGTCTCCAAAACCTTATGATAAACATGGGGGTGGGGCGTGTTAAAACGGGCCCTTACTTCCTCAAGCGGTAATGCAAACAGCTCCTTAATGGGCTGTTCGACGATACGTGGGCACGATTTCCCATTCCGGCGCGCTTCAAGCAATGCTCCGATGATGGGTGCATCGGTCTTGATCTTGGATTTCATCATTAAAGTGCCAAGCCACGCAGTCAGCAAATGTCCCGGGCTGGGCCGTTGATGATACATATAGGCAAAGACGCACTGTTCACCCAAAAGGTCGCGACCATAGCCAGTGACGATGTGCAAAATATCGTGAAAATCGCGGAGCCTGTCGTTGTACCAGTCCACCCCGTCATCGAAGCGCACCACGTCTTCTTTGCGCGCGGCATTGCTGGCCTCGACCATTCCGGCTGCGGTTAGCTGTTCACGCTCCATGAAATCGCAATAGGCATGGGCAAAGCTGCCTTTTGGTGTTTTGCGAAGAGCGGCGTGATCGTCAAGAAAATCGGGAAGATAGGGCTCTGAATTGAAAATTTCGCGGCCGCGCTTGGTCGATAAAAATGCCGCTGCAGCATCTGCCATCCCGCGCCACGGAAGAGCATCCAGAACAGCGATGATCTCATCGGTTTGTTCTTTGTCTTTGCGAAAATTCTGAAAATGCTGCCACGCTTTGCCGAACTGGAATTGCGCAGGCTGGCGATCGGGGTGAACAATGGGGACGTGTTCGACACCATCGGGCGTTGTACGAAGGAGGAGGCCGGGCGAGATGGTATCGCCCTCTGTGCCGCCCGCCTCTTTCAAAAGAAACGAAGGTGCTGACCCGGTTTGTCCCTTTGCCTGTTCGAGCGACAGGTCGTGCGGACGCTTATCATCAATTGCGTTGCCCATGCCCCCATCGCTGGAACAGGGTTAAAAAATTGTCAACTCCCGTTAACCATAGAGTGGAAGCGCCGCCTTTGTGAGCGGGATGGCACCCTGGTTCAGCGTGCGCCTGGGCCTGGCGTGCTGCTTAAGGGTTCGGTTTGACCTGACACGCTTGCCGCAACGCGCCGATCGAGGGTCCGGGTGATATCCACCCACCAATCGTAAGTGTCTCGGTCGCCTTTAAAAAATGCCTTTTCCGCCTGCTCGCGCGCGACCTTGGCAGCGCCCATGCCGTGAGTGGCAAAATGGCGCAATGCGGCGCGCATGACGCGGTCATTATTCTGCGATCTTTCGGCAAAATCGGCATTATCATTGGCAACCCGTTTTTGTGCGCGCGCCACAAGAATTTTTGCACCGGGCGAACTGGTCGCGGTCAAACCAGCAGGTTTTGCAGCAGCAAAATGGATCGACATGGGGCGTCTTTGTCCAATCTAGGGTCGCCGCCCGGGTGCTCACATTCGCAATTGAACGCGGCTTGCCGGAGAGGGTGGGGTGTATCGTCGATTGAGGATATAGACGCGGTCTACCTAAGGCTTAGTGTGAAGCTAAGGTTTAGGGAGCGTTAACCCTGCTGACGCTGCGTGCAGGAGTTCCGGTGCAATAGGACCGGGGGGCTTTGGGTGGGCGCTTGGCTTGGGTTGGGCGCCTGCTTGGCCTACTTAGGCCCTTCTTCGGCGAGGCGGCGTTGTTCCGCTTGTAAGGCGGCTCTTGCAGCATCGCTTTTCCATTGGCCAGCGCTGGCATAATCGTCGCGCACTTGCCCTGCGCCTGCGACCTCGGGTCTGATGATGACCGTGTTGATCTCGTCTGCAGAGGTCGATGATCGCCCTCGCTGTCCGGCCGCTGGCGCCGGAATCCTTGTGGAATTACCGCCATTTGCAGGCGCAACCACAGAAGAATTCTGGATGAAGTCCGGCATTTCAATTCGCGGCGCAGCGATCACGCGCTCGCCAGCGCCCGGTTCTTTTCCGGCATAGCTTTGTGTGAAGGCATCTTTGCGCCCGCCAGACCCGCGATTGCGATAAAACCGGTGGGCGCCGATTGTCCCGACGTGGTCGAGGCTGGAGGCCCAGTAAGGGTTCACCCAAAGCGTGTGGTAATGGGTTGCGTGCCCGATGGGTTCATAGACGCGGCCAGACAAGGCTTCGCTGGCGATGTTTTGCGCGCGCGCCCACGTGCTGCCGCTGGCTTTGCGCCGCAAACTGCCATCGCAGGTGAAGGTGAACTGGCACCCGGTCCTGCGGCTTGACCCTTGGTAGACGACGCCGCAAACGCTGCTGGGCCAGTTGGGGTGTTTGACGCGGTTCAGCACCACTTGCGCAACGGCGCGCTGGCCTGCTTCGCTCTCGCTTGCCGCTTCGTACCAGATGGCTTGAGCCAAGCAGTCTTGCGCGCGCGCCAGATCAGTGCCGCCTGTCCCAAAGAACGGGCTTGCGCCTGGCCCTGCGTCAATCAAGGCGCCCACTTCGCGGCCAGCCTCGCCAATTTCTTGCGAAAGCGCATCAGTCGTCGGCAACGCGATCAGCGCATCGGACGGCGGGTCTGCGAGGAAGAAGAAGGCCGAGCCCGGAAAGCTCATTCCTGGACGCTCAAACGGCATTGCAGGGTTTTTCGCAAGGCTTTCCTGCAGGCGCTCGCTGACCAATTGCGCCTCTGTCGGAGCGCCGCCGGGCAGCGCGCCAAAATCGGAAGGAGCCGCCATTGCGGGCACTGCGATCACCGCCAAAAGCGCTGCGATACGGCGTTTGAGGGACCAGTTTTGCGTGTTTTGGGCAGGTTCGCTTGTCGTTTGCGTCCTATCACTGGTTGCGCGTCGTCCACTAGCGCCCCTATTGGCGTCCTGGCTAGCATCCTGGCTAGCATCGCCCAGATAGATCACCGCAGGCGGTGAGGCCACCCTGGAGGCGGACCTAAAGATTGGCTTATGGCCAAAGGTAAAGGAGCGAGTGTTAGTCATTGCGCAATGTGCGCGTATCGGGAGGGGACCACATTGGCGAGGGACATGAGCGGGCATGTCCCATCCGCGCACATCCAGACACAATTCCTTAAAGGGCAGCACAATCATGAAAGAGGCGTGATTAGGGGCCGAAGCCGACGTTGCCTATTTCACACCTTTTCAGGATGGTTGCCGGACTGATGCGTCATGCTTTGAAGGCAAGAAAGGGGCGCCGGGTGCAGCGACGAACCTTCTTACGAGCAATGACACACCAGCCCAGCGCGGCGGGTTAGGAGCGCCGCATCTCTTTAACAGGTTTACCCCGCGCCTTCACGTTGCGACCCGAAGAGCGCCTGGCAAGGTTGTGCAAAAGAGGCGTTAAGCATCGACGAAAATGTAAAAACGCGACACTTCATATTTTCTGTACCCCCTAAATGGCGAGAAAGTGCAGTGTTTCCAGTGGCTTGGCTAGAAGGGTCTTATCCGAAGGTGCTGTGCTGTCGCTACGGCAATAGGGGCCTCAGGGCCAATTAAAGGGCTGTAATTGAGGTTTTGGCGGGCGATTGACGGGGCATTCGAGTCGATGCGTGAACCGGTCAAGCGATGCGCAAAGATAGACCCTTGCCAACAGGTTTCGCAGCCGGGATAGTCGTGGGATGGCGGTAGAGATTGGATCACGTAAAGAGCTTGAAGAGTGGCTTGAGTTCAGGCCCGACGAGTGGGCGCAGGTGCTTTCCTTGCGCGCCGCCTTGAGAGTGTTTCCGCATGTGGCTGACCCGTGGAACTGGGAGCGATCCAGAAGGCTCCCTGAATTGACCGTAAAGGTCCTGCGATCATTATTAGTATCATCGGCTGCAACTGAGATTCCGGTCGACTATAATGTCCGCAAGGCTGCAGATTTGGCTGCCTTTTTTACGGCTTCCTACGAACGGTCTTTCAACTCTGAAGTCACAGAAGTCATCGCCTGTGCCCAAAGTGCTTCTGGCGCCGCCGTCACCCTTGCTATGCGCACTAAAGTCGATGCCGCCCGAACTGCTGCCTACGCGGTCGCAAAAGCTGCCTCCGTCACAGATGCTGGTGATACTATCTGGGAACAACTAGGCATCGAATGTCGCGCGTTAAAGGAGACGGACGCTCCGGAGAAAATAGCCGCCACCCCGCTCTGGAAAGAAAAACCCGATTGGTTTCAAAAAACATGGGGCAGGGCTGCTCGTGAGCTCTCCGCTTCAAGGCAAGGTTTCGAAATCTGGCGCGAGTGGTATTACGGCCGGATCGAAGGACTGCCGCACGCTTTCGCCGATTTCGACGATGCAGCCGATGAGGCATTCTACCGCTGGATAATCGAACAAGACAACGACTGGTGGTCCCGCGAACCTGCTGAGGTCAATGCGGATATCAAGGCCAAAGTCGACAGCCTTCGCACGCCCATAGAACGACCGGAAGCGCGGGCCGACTTCTTCATCAGCCATGCCCAAGGCGACACGGCCACGCTCAACGACTTGATCACCGTTCTGGATCTGATGGGCAAGACCTACATCCTCCCCCAACGCGGCGGCACCAAGGGGCAATCTTACAAGGCAATCGAACGCGCCGACCGAGTGATTGCCCTCTACTCCGATGGCTATGTTCAATCGGACGAATGCGCGGACGAGTGGATGCATTCCTATTACCTTGATGCGAGCACTGCGGAACAACGTATGCTCGCCTTCCGGCTGGACCGGGCTGATCTCAAGCCCTTGATGAATGGTTTGAGTTTTTGCGATCTCACACGGTTGCTGCCTGACCGGCGCAAACAGGCCATGGCCAAGTGGATCGAGTGGAAGCCGCGTGCGCTCACCCGCGAAAATGTCGAACAAACGCTGACCACGCATCTCGACCCCGGCGTTATTGCGAGCGCGGACGGGAAGCTTGATACTGCGCCCGATGCTGTTCTCAACGCTGCCGAGCTTCCCTCAGAGCTTGCAAGCGCCATGGATGCGCTTCGAATGATGCTTGATCTCGCTCGCCTGAACGAGCGCAATTTGTCGAGCATGATGCAAAGCTCGCTCAGGCTCTATGATGATCATTTCACGCAGTATGGTCGCGATTCCAGCTGGCGCGGGCTTGATCGATACATCAAAGTGCTTGGCGAAGGGGCTGCGGACCTTTCGTCCGCCACCATGCGCGAAGAAAAGGCAGCGTTGGAACAGCTTATCGCAGCGCATGGCGAGTGCTTTGATGCGCTTGCGTCAGCAGATGAGCAAACCCGTGAGCTTGCCAATGTTCCTGTGAAGGATGACAGCCCTGACGCGATTGAGAGCCTGATCGACAATCTCAAAGAATTGCAGGAAAAAGCGCGTGAGGGCGATGCGAGCACGGACAAATATGACATCGAGGCACGCAATCTTGTAAAACAGGGACGAGAGTTCGCGATTGAAGCGGGCGCGCTTAATGCAAACGAGAAGCCGGACGCCGCCCGCAAAAGCTTCCTTCGATATGTCGGCGGGTTCGGATTGAAGACGCTTACGGTTCTTGCGTCCTTGGCCACGCTTCGATCAACGCCTGAGAATAAACGACTGACCGAGATCGCTGAGAAACTGGTCGAAAAATTCTACGAAATGGTCGGGCTTTAAAGCCAGCCGCGTCACCCAATACAAAAAACGCCCCGGATGACCTGGCATCCGGGGCTTTCGAGGTTGTGATGCGCCAAGACAGAGAAATCTCGCACATCTGGGTAATAGGGGCCGGGTATTAGGGGCCGAGTATTTGGGGCCGGGTATTTGGGGCCGGGCAAAGGGTCCGCCCCTCACGAGTTCTGACCGGAGAGGGAGAACAGGTGAGAGGCGAATTCTTGAAAGCCTGGATTATTGCGCGGCGAAGCGGATGACGCGTTCACGCATGGCAAGGCGTCCTTCGCGGTAATCGCTCACGGCAAGATCGCGCTTGGGCTGAACCAGGGCTGCGGTCTCTTTGACGCACGCCTTGAATTGCAGGTTGCGGCTCACATCGCGCGGAGCCATGCCGCCGCATACGTTCGAAATTGCCTTGTCGATCCGGCGATCAAGGATTTGGACGCCGCTTTCATTGGACAGGTTCAGATCGGCATAGCTGACAGAAACCTGCGGCGCGCCCCCAGCAGCGGCCGGGCTTGCGAAAGCTGCAGCAGTACCAAGAGCAATAGTGGCGGCGGTTTTGATAAGAGTGTTCATTGATATTCTCCTTTGGTGTGACCGCCCTTCATCCTTCCCCCATGAAGGATAGAAGGCGTGTAAAACTGGCGGACGTTGATCGTCGTGTGTGTCGTGTTTGGCGGGCTTGACCGGACTGTGCCGGTGCCTGCTGAACGAGTTGGAGAATGCCGAACGCGCTCTTATCGCGCTGCACACAAACGCTGTGATTCCAGTGATTTTGCGCTTATGGAAAGCTTATATTGCGGAAAATTGGGTGACAGGCGCGCGATTTGATGCACTACTCTTTGTGGGTGGTCGGCGCTTGAACGGAAGCGTGAAGACCGATTGGGAGTGCAACGTGAACGAGCCTGTTTTTGGCACGGATAAAGAGATTGATGCGCGCGCACGGCGTATTGACCTTGCGCATGAGCCGGATTTTTCCATCGGGGATCTTCAGGTTCAGCCGTCTTTGCGAAAAATCACAGGCCCCCTTGGCGAAGCGATGCTCGAGCCCAAGGTCATGCAGGTTCTGGTCGCGCTGGGATCGGTGGTGGTTGCGCGCCAAGGCATTATTTTGTCGCGCGATGATTTGATCGAGAGATGCTGGGAAGGGCGCATAGTTGGCGATACTTCGACCAACCGGGTTATCTCTCTTTTGCGCAGCGGCCTTAAGGCGGTGGCTGGTGAAGATGCGGTGGTCGAAAATGTGCCCAAGGTTGGGTATCGATTGATGGTGTCGCAGCCTGCATCACCTGAGCCAGGCACACTAGAGAGCGAAACAAAGCCCTCACCCGAACCCGCAAACGAACCCGCAAAATCACGCCGGCGCATCTATGGATGGGCAGCAGGCGGCGTGCTCGCGGTTATTGCTTTGGTGGTCGCAGTTATTGCGCTGCAGCCGTCTGGCAATGCAGCCCTGCCGCCCATTCGCGTGGCCATGCTCCCGCTCAATTTCGACGAAGATGTGGACCCACTCTATGCAAGAGGGCTTGAAGCTGAGCTTCGTGGGCAACTTGCCCGGGTCGGCCAGATGGAAGTCTCCAATTCTGACACCGCACGCCAGCTTTTTGAAGAGGGCCTTAGCGCGGCAGAAATATGCGAGCGCCTTGGCGCGGACTACGCCTGGATCGGCAGTTTGAGCGTTGGGGCAGACAGGGTTAGCCTTCGCACAAGTCTGATCGAGTCCGCGACCAAAGAGACCACTTTTCGCGAAGAGTTCACAAGCGCCCCTGATGACGCCCAATATCTGCCCCTGAGATCGGCGCGCGCCATTGTCACCTCGCTTGGCCGTCCCGTCTCGGGCCGCATACCGCGTGCCGAAGTCTCGGCCGGCGACTTTAACCTCTACCTTACCGCAAGCGGCCTGTTGCGGACCAGAGGCCTTGAGGAACGCAAAGCCGCCTATTCGATCCTTGATGAAGTCACCAAGAAGAACCCGCAATTCGCCGATGGCTGGGCAGGATTTGCGAAAGCCACCTTTCTTTACCCCGTGGCGGATCAATCCGAGCGGATGGCCAATATGGACAGCGCTCGCGAACTTGCGCGCCGCGCGTTATCACTCGATCCCAATTCGGTCGATGCGCTCAAGGTTGCAGGCATGCTGGACGATGATCCGGCCGAACGGCTCGCGATGCTCGACCGGGCGACACAGCTTGATCCGGGCGATTCAGAAGCGTGGCATTGGCTTGGCATAACGCGGCACGAATTTCTTCTGCAGCTGAGCGGTGAGGACCCCCTTGAGCCGGCCATGCGAATGGTGAAGATCGACCCGCTGTGGCCAGCAAGCTGGCGAACGTCCGACCTTGCTGCGGAATTTGGCGACCTTAAGGCCGCTTACCAGATCGAAGATGACATCCTTTCTGCGGCCGTTACCCCGTCGCAGCGACTGCTTGCCGAGGCCCGCATTGCCCGCATTCAGGGGGATTTCTCGAGGTTCATGGTGCTCAGCAGCAGAGCTGCAGCGACACAAAGCGCAGGCGAGCGACGGTTCGGGGTCATACTCCAAAACCGGATGATCCGCGTCCTGCTTGGCTTTCCGGTTGAGGGCGAGGAAATCAATCCGCGCGAGGCCCCATTGGAACTGGTCCGCATGGTTTTGAGCGGAGAGTTGCCCACGCGCGAGCAGATGGAGGCAGAAGGGATGACGCCTCAAAGGCTGTGGCAATCACCGACCCTTCTGATGCCTTCTTTACCGCTCTATCTAAAGTCGGGCCGCGAGGCTGAGTTGCGTGCGCTTTATGATGCGGCGTTTGCCGATCATGCAGCATATGTGGCGATGGCGAATGAGACGCGTTATTCGTCCGAGATCATCCCCGCGCTTTCGCCCTACATCGCGCACATCATGCGCAAGGCCGGGCGCGAAAAGGAAGCCATGCAGCACCTGCGCTTGGCGGAAGAGCATCTGGCGAAATGGCAAACGGCGGACACGGGCTGGATAAAACCGGTTTTGTGGGACCTGCAGCTTGCCGCTGTGAAAGGTGACGGGCCTCGCGCCATCGCCGCTGTTCGCAAATTGCCCGAATATGGCTGGCCGTACACGATGGGGCATATCGACACCGCCTCGGTCGGGCTGGTCACAGGCAATCCGCTGTATAACGATATCCGCCAATTGCCGGAGGTGCGCGAAGTGTTGGACCCGATTGAGGCGGTGCTGGTACGCGAGCGGGCAGAGGTGCTGGCGCTGGGCTTGGGATAGGAAGTCTAAGGTCGCCTGATGGCTTGCGAGATGGACGATGGCCTGTTCCACTTTGCTTTGAAGTCTCGCTACCCCCAAAAAGTGCGCAACCAACCGCCCGCCCGCGCGTTGCATTCGGACATCCTAAAGACCAAGTGGGGGATGAGGGACCGTTTGCGGTTGTCCTCCTCTTGACCAATCAGAACATTTGCGGAACACGCTCTTTCATGTCTCTAACCAAAATTTCTGTCCGCGGTGCGCGTGAGCACAACCTTAAAGGTATCGATATTGACCTGCCGCGCGATGCGCTGATCGTGGTGACGGGGTTGTCGGGCTCGGGAAAGTCTAGCCTCGCCTTCGATACGATCTATGCCGAGGGACAGCGGCGTTATGTCGAGAGCCTGAGCGCCTATGCGCGCCAGTTCCTGGAGATGATGCAAAAGCCCGATGTTGAGCATATCGACGGGCTTTCGCCTGCGATCTCGATTGAGCAAAAGACCACCAGCCGCAACCCGCGCTCGACCGTCGCTACGGTGACCGAGATTTATGACTATATGCGGCTCTTGTGGGCGAGGGTGGGGGTGCCCTATTCGCCTGCTACCGGAAAGCCGATCTCTGCACAGTCAGTCAGCCAGATGGTCGACCGGGTGATGGAATTGCCCGAGGGGACGCGTGCCTATCTGCTTGCGCCAGTGGTGCGGGGCCGCAAGGGCGAATATCGCCGCGAGCTGGCCGAATGGCAGAAGGCGGGCTTTACCCGTGTGCGCATCGATGGCGAGCTGTACCCGATTGAGGAAGCGCCCGCGCTCGACAAGAAGTTCAAGCATGACATTGAGGTGGTGGTTGACCGGATCGCGGTGAAGCACAAGGGCGATGGCAGCTTGCAAACGCGGTTGGCGGATTCTTTTGAAACGGCGCTCAAGCTTGCCGACGGGCTGGCGTATTTCGACCTTGCCGACGGCGTGGTACCAGGGCGCGAGGATGAGGACGTCTCTGGGGGAGCGATGAAGGGGGCGGGCATCCCTGCCAACCGCATCGTCTTTTCAGAGAAATTCGCATGTCCCGTAAGCGGCTTTACCATCGAAGAAATCGAACCGCGCCTGTTCTCGTTCAACTCGCCCCAAGGCGCATGCCCGACCTGTGATGGCATCGGTGAAAAGCAGCTGTTCGACCCGCAACTCGTCATCCCCAATGAGGGGCTGACCTTGAAACAGGGGGCGGTTGCTCCTTGGGCAAAGTCTAACCCGCCGTCGCCTTATTATATGCAGGTGCTGACCAGTCTTGCGAAGGCGTATGACTTCACCATCACCACCCCGTGGCGCGATCTGGAGCCGGATCAAAAGCTTATCATCCTGCACGGCACAGGCGGAATGCCGGTGCCTCTGACGTTCAAGGACGGGCGCAAGGAATACACCGTCAACAAGGCGTTCGAGGGCGTGATCGGCAATCTCAACCGGCGTCTGGCCCAGACCGAAAGCGCGTGGATGCAGGAGGAGCTGTCGAAGTTCCAGACCGCGCAGCCGTGTGAGGCTTGCGGTGGCAAACGCCTCAATGAAAAATCGCTCGCTGTGCGCATCCCAAGTGCCAATGGCCCGACCGATATCGCCGAACCTGTGCGCATGAGCGTCTCGGATGCCAAAGCGTGGTTCCTCGACCTCGACAATCACCTGTCCGATCAACAAAGCCAGATCGCCAAGCCGATCCTCAAGGAGATCAACGAGCGGCTGGGTTTCCTCGACAACGTCGGCCTCGACTACCTCAACCTCGACCGCACTAGCGGTACGCTTTCGGGCGGGGAGAGCCAGCGCATCCGCCTCGCCAGCCAGATTGGCAGCGGGCTTAGCGGCGTACTCTACGTGCTGGACGAGCCCTCCATCGGCCTCCACCAACGCGACAATGACCGGCTCCTCGAAACCCTCAAACGCCTGCGTGACCTCGGCAACACCGTCATCGTGGTCGAGCATGACGAAGACGCCATCCGCACCGCCGACCATATCGTCGACATTGGCCCTGGCGCTGGCGTTCGCGGCGGCGAGATCGTTGCGCAAGGTACGCTCAAACAGATCATGAGAGCCAAGGGCTCGTTAACCGCCGACTATCTGACCGGAAAGCGTGAAATCGCTGTTCCTAAAGAGCGGCGCAAGGGCAATGGCCTCTCCATCACCGTCCACGGGGCGAGCGCCAACAATCTGCAAGACGTGACCGCCAGCATCCCGCTTGGCACCTTTACCTGCATCACCGGCGTGTCAGGCTCGGGCAAATCGTCCTTCACCATCGACACGCTCTACGCGGCTGCTGCACGGACCCTCAACGGCGCGCGCATCATCGCTGGCAAACATGACAAGGTCACAGGCCTCGACCACTGCGACAAGGTGATCGAGATCGACCAATCCCCCATCGGCCGCACCCCGCGCTCCAACCCCGCCACCTACACCGGCGCCTTCACCCAGATCCGCGACTGGTTTGCTGGCCTGCCCGAATCCAAAGCGCGCGGGTACAAACCGGGCCGCTTCTCCTTCAACGTCAAAGGCGGGCGCTGCGAGGCGTGCCAGGGCGACGGCGTGCGCAAGATCGAGATGCACTTCCTCCCCGACGTTTACGTCACCTGCGAGGAATGCGGCGGAAAGCGTTACAATCGTGAGACTTTGGAGGTGAAGTTCAAAGGCCTCTCCATCGCCGATGTGCTCGATATGACGGTTGAGGACGCGGCCGAATTCTTCAAAGCCGTCCCCCCCATCCGCGACAAGATGGCGATGCTGTGCGAGGTGGGGCTCGGCTATGTAAAGGTCGGCCAGCAGGCGACCACGCTATCAGGCGGAGAGGCGCAGCGGGTGAAGCTCGCCAAGGAACTGGCCAAGCGTTCGACCGGCAAGACCTTGTATATCCTAGATGAACCGACGACCGGCCTTCACTTTGAGGATGTGCGCAAGCTTCTCGAAGTGCTCCACCGCCTGGTCGAGCAGGGCAATAGCGTGGTGGTGATCGAGCACAATCTCGACGTGATCAAAACCGCCGACTGGATCCTGGACCTGGGCCCCGAAGGCGGCGTGCGCGGCGGCGAGATCGTAGCCGCTGGCACGCCCGAGGTGGTCGCAAAAGAGCCGCGCAGCTTTACCGGGCAGTATCTGGCGCCGATGTTGGAGCGGGGCAAGTAGGGGGTGGGGTGACCACCCCGTCATGCTGAACTTGTTTCAGCATCCATCGCGAAAACTGAGCTCTGAGCCTGGAATGGACCCTGAAACAAGTTCAGGGTGACGAAGTTTGAGGGGCCGCATAAGACTGCTGAGTCCGAGCATTGAAACTGATACTACGGGCGCTGCCGGATGCGGTGTCGTGCTTGCACTCCGCCTATGGTCGAAGGTGCGAAAAACTATGTCATACGAGGCCGCTTCTCATGTTTGATATCGAAAAATTCGTGACATCCAAGAGTCCAACCATAGCAAGGAATAATGCAGAGTATTTTGAGTTGTTCTTTAGCTTTAGTGGCGTCCTCTTAATCAACGAAGAGCTTCCAGAACTTGAGCTTGATTTGGACGGGACAAAAATAATTGTCGGCCAGCCATTTAGGCTTTCGCACCCGAGTTTTCGTGCAAATCCTCAATTCAATCTGGTCAATGCAAACAAGTTCATGCCAGATTTTGATATGCAGTTCCCACTTCAAGTAGCTGCGCAACCGGAAACTAACGCTGATGCAAGTGCCTCAATTCAATTCTATGGCGGTTACGGAGAAGGTGATCAGCTTGCGGATGAAGCCAAGGTTCTCCCGGCAGACTCGCTTAGAGTTCGGGTATTTACAAATGATCTGACCGACTTCTACGAGAAGGTGCCAAAATACGTTGTTGAACCGCTGCTTGACGGAGTTCGCAACCTAACTGGTCAGTGGTGGGGGGGACGGTCTTATGAAGCAGTGACCGGCGCGCTTCATTTTATCATCCCCGTAAATGCGGAAAGCACCTTAGAAGGCTCGGCCATTCCGATCTGCGGAGTCAGAACTGCGAGTGATGATTTAGTACCTCTCGACGCAGCGCTTTGGAAGAAGGCATCGAATTATATCGGCTTCAAGCAATCTAGTTCATGGCGCACATTGGAGCTTCAGGCCTACCATAACTTTGCTTCTCGAGATTACTTCGGAAGTTGTGTCCTTGGGTGCGGCGCAATCGAGAGTTTGCGCGATCAAATTCTCGACAAAGCAGGCAAGAAGAAATCAGACTTCAATACTTCAGAAACTGACTTGCTAAAGCACCTTTCAATTGGATTGGGTACTTTGTTTGGAAGAAACTTAAGGGATGAAGAACCAGAAACTTTTGAGCAGCTGCGAGCTATCTGGATTGCTCGCGGGGATGCTGCACACGGACGACGTCCGAAATGGATAACAAAGAGCGGAGCCGTGCCACTTGAAGACTTGGCACCCGAAGTTTTCAATCGGGGTTTGTCACGAGTTCTAAGGTGGTGCCAGACTGTTGACATTACGTGACCATCTAGGGCGTGGTCGGAACCTTCTCACCCCGCTGTGATGAGCGCTTGCCTAGCGGCTCGCGAAGTCTCGTTCCCCTCCCGCAAGCGGGAGGGGTTGGGGGTGGGCTTGGCTTGGTGGTCTGTTTCCACAAAACACAACCTCGTCACCCCAGCGCCTGAAATCTCTGGGGCTGGGGTCTAGGGCGGCTGGGCTCGGTGCTTTGTGGCTCTGGACCCCGGCTCGGGGGCCGGGGTGACGGTTTGGGCATTTTCGTCATTGCGAGCGGAGCGAAGCAATCCAGGGCGGCGCACGCCACAGCTCTGGATTGCAGCGTCGCTTTGCTCCTCGCAATGACGGTGGTGGGTTATCCTGAAACAAGTTCAGGATGACGGTGGGTGCGTTCAGGATGACGGTGGGGGCGTTCAGGATGACGGACGAGGGGGCAGGATGGCGGCCCACCCCGCTGCGACTAGCTTCGCCTTCGGCTCAGTAAGTCTCGCTCCCCTCCCGCAAGCGGGAGGGGTTGGGCACTTGGACGGCGCTCGACCTTCGAGTTTTCCTACACCGCGCTTTGCGCGTAAATACCCCGGCTCCCAAATCCCCAGCCGGAGCCGCCCCCATGCCTCAAACGTCCGACCGCGCACAAAACTTCTCCCCCGTCCTTGCGCAAGCCCGCGAGCAGCTTCCCACGAGCAAGGGCTTTCCCCGCAAGCTTCAGGCGCAGTTTTTGCGGGTGCTGGCGCAGTGGGGGAATGTGCGGGAGGCGGCTCGGGCGGTGGGGGTGTCGCGCTCGGCCGCGTACCGGATGCGGCGCGAGTGCCTGTTGTTCTCCGAATTGTGGGATGCAGCGCTTTTGTGCGCGCGCCCGCAGGTCGAAGAGGTGCTGGCCGACCGCGCGCTTAACGGGACGCAGGAGACCGTCTTTTATCACGGCGAAGAGGTGGCGACGCGCACGCGGTACGATTCGCGCCTGCTGCTGGCACACTTGGGGCGGCTGGACCGGCTGGAGCAGGACCGGCGGGTGGTGGAGGCGACCTATGGCTTTGACCAGCAGCTGGAGGTGCTGGGTGATGCGCCGGAGCGCGGTGAATGGGCACCGGAGCGCGGCGAATTGGCGACGGAATAGGGGGGCGTGCGGGGGGTGCGACTTTTTTGGCCCTGGACAGTGTGTCAAGTGTGTCAAAACTTGGTGTTAATCGCGGGTTTTCAGGAGCTTAACCGGGTTGCTGTGTGGTGAAAGTGAGAGCGCCGAAAATGCCGGTGCACAGCAATATGCCGATCAGCAGGAACTGGCACACGCGGGCGCTCTTGCTGAAGAACAGCCAGATCATCATGGGCAGGGCGGCAAAGGCAAACAGCTGCGCCACGCCGGTTAGCGGGGTCATCGATTCAATGGCCTTGGCGTTCTGCTCCGACGTGATGAAAGCGAACTGGGCCGCGGTGCTGAGCACGTTCACTCCGATAACGCCGCCTACGACAAAGCGTTTCTGCTGCCAGAACCACTCGTCGAAATCGGGCCAGAGGCCGGGCTCGTCCGGGAAGGTCATCGCTGCGATCAGATAGTACCAGCCGATGGTCAGGAGGATGCCCATCACCGTGCCGCCGTTGAAGGGCATGACCTCGCGAAAGCTGAACATGTGGAGGAAAAAGGTCGATTGGTCGACGATGACGAACAGACCAAGCAGCGGGGTGAGAAGGCCGATGCGCACTGCGTTGGTGTCGTCGATGCCCCTGAGATTCCTGGCTCGCCTGCGGGTTCTGAGCTTGAGGACGCGGGCAAAGCCGCCCAGAACCTGCGCCATGGCAAGGCCCATGAGGAGGATGAACGCCTCTAGTAGAAAGTTGAAGCCTTCCAAGCTTTTGCCCCTTTTCGCTGAATGTACGAGCGACGGGCAATAGCGTTCCTCTCCGCGCTTGGCTTGTCAAGCGGTGGTGCCGGGCGTGGGCAGGGTGACACGGCTGGGTTAACCCAAACGCAATGCCCTGATCGTAGCTTTGTGAGGTCTGGAAAGAGGGGATTGACAGTGAACGGGTATTGGGGCGCGATCGGGCTGGTGGTTGTGGGCGTTGTCGGCATTATGGCAGCGGGCGGACCGGACCAGCGTTTCAAGAGCGAGAGCGAGTACGTCACCTTTTGCACAAACGAACTGGCGAAAGCAGGATTGCCCTCACACAAAAGCCGTTCGGGGTGCAAATGCATGTACCGCCAGGGGCGCGCAACGCTTGAGGCGCGTGGTGAGTTCGAGCTTCGCGAAAGCGAGGCGGAAGCGTTCTATGATCAGTGCATGGCGCCCGTCGTATCGGCATATGAGGCGGAGGCCGTCTGGAATGCGCAAGGCAGCGACAGTTCACTTGCGGGCGACAATGGGTGGGGCGAGGAAAGCGGCGGTTCGTCAGATTGGGGGAGTTGAAGCAGCGAAATCCGGTTCGCTTCTGACTCTAGCGGGCTAAGACGTCGAGCTCGACCTGAGCGTGACCGCTTGAAATCATACCCAGTTCCTCAGCTGCTGCGCGCGAGAGATCTATGGTGCGCCCACGGATGAATGGTCCGCGGTCGTTGATGCGGACCGTTACGGAGCGGCCATTGCGCTGGTTTGTGACCCTGACACGCGTTCCAAAGGGAAGCGTCTTGTGAGCGGCGGTCATGGCGTTCATGTCGAAGCGTTCACCATTTGCTGTGCGCCGCCCGTGAAATTTGCGCCCGTAGTAAGAGGCAACCCCCGTTCCGAGGTCCAACCCAACGTTTTCATCAGGCTCCTCTTCAAGCGGTGCCTCGAAAGTTCCAAGGTCCACTGCTGTGTTCGGAAGAGCAAGGTCAACGTCGATGAGCTCTTGTTCGAGAGGGGCAAATGCGTCTTCGAATGGCTGCGCAAAAGCATCGGTTTCAGTCGCTGAAAGACCCGGC
This sequence comes from Erythrobacter longus, assembly GCF_000715015.1. Lineage (GTDB taxonomy): Bacteria > Pseudomonadota > Alphaproteobacteria > Sphingomonadales > Sphingomonadaceae > Erythrobacter > Erythrobacter longus. The sequence goes on along the minus strand of NZ_JMIW01000001.1, from coordinate 723,252 downwards.
TCGGTTGTGGCTGTGAATTGCGCGGAGAGGTCGGTCGTTTGCGCCGATGAGGCGCTGAGCGGCGCTAGAAGCAAGCAACCTGCAAGCGTCAAAGACTGCGCTATGCGGATACGGCCGCGCCCTTTTGCAAAGGGCCGGGCTGGTGCCCGCGAAAGGTTCGATCTCTCTCCCATTGCGGCCAATCGATACACAAATGCAGCATAAATTACTATTGCGCTGAGCTCTGCTGGCCGTTTTCAGCTTTCATTCCAGCGCAAAGAACTCAATCAGATTGAGCTGATGTAGGAAAGAGCAAGGTCCAGAAACAAGGAGCCGACGGTAAGGATTCGGGTAAGGATTCGGGTGAGGGATTCGGGTGAGGGGTTCGGGCACATGGACCCGAACGCCAACCTGGGGCCCAATGCAAATGGGGCCGGCATTGCTGCCGACCCCACTCTCACCTGCGCGTGGGCGCTTCGTTTCTTGCGTTTGGTTCGGCAAGCCTCGCCTCTCGCATGTCCCGATGCACACTTGGCAATCGGTGTATAATCCGCGTCCAGCTGCGTCTTTCAGTTTCTGCTCTTGCGAGCTTTCGCCTTCCATCGCCGCCTTGCTTCGCGGGTTCCTCACCGACGCTCGCGCCGGCATCCGACTTTGCTTCGCATTGCCTGCCCGTCCTCAGGTCTGGCCGAAGCCTTTCCCTTGTTTGGACCTGCCGCTTGGCATAGCCGAGACCGCAATTCTGGTGTTGGCAAGTCAAGCACTGGTAAGTGGTCGCCCCTAAAGGCTCTTACCCATCAGCTATTGCCAGCCATTATTTCGGCCTTGAACGATTGTTTTGCTTCGCCTCTCTTTCAATGATCGGACTCGCACTTGACCGAGGTCTTATGCATGTCTTTTCTCAAGAGTTGCGTGGACAGCAACAACCGTGTCCTTGTTTCGAAAAAACCTTCCTGAAATCAGAGCCTTGCGGTTCCTTTTTCGAAGTCTTTCTCGTCCCGAAGACAATTTGAAATTGGGCCCGAATTCGGCTTTTCGCAAGCCGCGCAAGAGCGACTTATCCACTTTTGCCCAGATCACTTGTGGACATCGGTGGACAACTCAACGCCTTGTCGCATTTACTTGGTCAAAGCGGGAACTATTGGCTCTGATAGGATTCCGGCTTGGTTCTATTCGGAAAGTTCGGCTTAAACGAAATTACTAGCCCGAGAAATAGCCTAAAACGACTCGCAAAAGTTCGTCCGAATCGGAGTCGATATGCTCAAATCGGTTTACCGGTCGCGGCCAGCAAGCAGCTTCAAGCGCAGCGCGTTGAGCTTGATGAAGCCTTCTGCATCGTGCTGATCATATGCGCCCGCATCATCTTCAAAGGTCACATGCGCCTCTGAATACAAAGAGTGGGGTGATTTGCGGCCAACGACGCTTGCAAGACCTTTATAGAGCCGCACGCGCACGGTGCCGCTCACTTTCTCTTGGGAAAGGTCGATGGCAGCCTGCAACATCTCGCGTTCGGGCGCGAACCAGAAGCCGTTGTAGATGAGCTCTGCATACTTCGGCATCAGCTCGTCTTTGAGGTGTGCCGCACCCCGGTCGAGGGTGATCTGTTCAATCCCGCGGTGAGCAACCGCATAAATCTCACCGCCCGGTGTTTCATACATTCCGCGGCTTTTCATGCCGACAAAGCGGTTTTCAACCAGATCGAGGCGCCCAATACCATGCTTGCGGCCAAGTTCGTTAAGCGCGGTTAGCAATGTGGCGGGCGACATCGCTGTGCCGTTCAGTGAAACGCCGTCACCGCGCTCAAAACCGATCTCGATATATTCCGGCGTATCAGGCGCGTTTTCCGGGTGGTCCGTGCGCGAATAGACGTAATCCGGTGTCTCTTCCCACGGGTCTTCGAGCACTTTGCCCTCTGACGAGGTGTGCAGAAGGTTCGCGTCGGTAGAGAAGGGCGCTTCGCCGCGCTTGTCTTTTGGCACAGCGATCTGGTGTGCCTCCGCCCAAGCGATCAAAGCGGTGCGCGAGGTAAGGTCCCATTCGCGCCACGGGGCGATCACCTGGATGCTAGGGTCAAGAGCATAGGCCGACAGCTCAAAGCGGACCTGATCATTGCCTTTGCCGGTCGCGCCGTGGGCGATGGCATCAGCGCCCGTCTCATGGGCGATTTCGACCAAACGCTTTGAAATCAGCGGGCGCGCGATGGACGTGCCCAGCAGATAGTCGCCTTCATAGCGGGCATTGGCGCGCATCATCGGGAAGACGAAATCGCGAACAAATTCCTCGCGCAAGTCCTCGATAAAGATGTGCTCATCAGGAATGCCCATGGCGCGGGCCTTGTCGCGCGCAGGCTCGATCTCTTCGCCCTGGCCAAGGTCGGCGGTGAAGGTCACGACCTCAAGCCCGCGTTCGGTGCTAAGCCATTTGGCGATGACAGACGTGTCGAGACCGCCAGAGTATGCAAGCACAACGCGTTTAATATCGGACATTTGGGAGCCTTTGTTCATCAATATTCAAGAGCGATTTCTTAGGGGAAGCAGGCTCTTATTGCACAGTTCAGATGCCCCTTAAACTTGCAAGGGGGCCGCGCGCCACCAATATTTTCTGCACGCTTTGATAGGCGATTGGGATAGACGAGCGGTATAGAAGAGCGGGATCGGAGAGACCTTAGTGTTAGCTATGTGGAACAAAGCGCGCGAGATGGCGCAAATGACGCCGCCAGAGCGCAATCGCTGGGTCGATTTTCTCCGGGCGGTATCCATTCTTGCTGTGGTTTTCGGCCATTGGTTGATGGCGGGGCTTTACGTTGATGACGCCGGCGCGCTGCAACGCGGCGATCTGATCGAAACATCGCAATGGACGCATTGGCTGACATGGGGTTTCCAAGTGATGCCCGTGTTTTTCCTCGTTGGCGGCTATTCCAATTCGGTGAGCTGGGAGGGGACCTTGCGAAAAGCTGAGCCCGGACAGACAGGCGTTTACCGCGATTGGCTGGCTGCGCGCGTACAGCGGCTGATTGCGCCAACTTTTCCGGTTTTGTTGGTCTGGGCGGTTATCGCCGTGGTGCTCACACAAGTGGCCTTTCCCCGTGATCAAATCCGCATGGCGACAGAAGCGGCGCTTATCCCAGTGTGGTTCCTGGCGGTTTACCTGTTGGTCACGGCCTGCACGCCGCTTGCCATGAAGGCGTGGAAGCGGTTCGGCTGGCTCAGCTTTGCGGTTCTTGTTCCTGTCACGGCTATGGTCGATTGGCTGAGGTTTGAGCACAGCGTGCCTTACATCAGTTTCACCAATTTCCTGTGGGTGTTCCTTGCGATCCACCAGCTGGGTTTTGCGTGGAGGGACGGGAAGTTCGATAGCCGCCTGTCCGCCATCGCGTGGTTTGCGATTGGTCTTGGTGTTCTGATTTCTGTCACCGTTTACGGGTTCTATCCGGTTTCAATGGTGTCAGCGCCCGACGGGTTCTCCAACTCGCTGCCACCGACCTTCGCGCTTCTGGCGCTGGGTGTGGTGCAGGTGGGGCTGGTGCTCGCGCTTGAGCCTGCGGGCCGCCGGATGCTGGACAAAGTCGGTGTTTGGACCGCGACAGTGTTGATGAACGGAATGATTATGACGGTGTTCTTGTGGCACCTCACCGCCTTTGTGCTGGTGATGACATTCGTGTGGATCGCGCTTGGCGGGATCGGGTTGGACAGCGTTCCGGGCACCGGTGAATGGTGGTCATCGCGCCCGCTTTGGCTTGGCATTTACATTGCGGCGTTGCTTCCCTTCATCGCGGTCTTTGCAAAGCATGAGCGCACATTCAGGCCGATCAGAGGTGGCCGCACTGTTCCGCGCGCGCGGGTTGTCGCAGGCGTGCTGCTGATCTGTATCGGGCTCGGCTGCACAGCGGGCATCACCATTGCGAGCCCGGAAGGGATCACAGGCCTGCGCATATGGGTGGTGGCCGCCCCATTTGTGGGCGCAGCGCTGCTCGGGTTTGGTCCGGTCTATGAATTCATCGCGCGGCGGCGGGAGAAGGCGGCCTAGGCTCAGGACCTATTAATCCCTCCGTCGTCCCGTAGGGATTTGACCAAAATGGCCCCGTGCTGCGTCATAAAGGTTTGAAAGACCGCCGGTACTCCTGCGCCTTTACTCCTTGCACAAGGCCATTTTGCTTCAAACCTCGAAGGTGGGATTAATAGGTCCTCTTTACTCCTTGCACAAGGCCATTTTGCTTCAAACCTCGAAGGTGGGATTAATAGGTCCTGAGCCTAGCTACTTTCAACCGCCCAGAAGGGTCTTTTCTGTTTCGCCAATATAGTCCCGTGTGAGCGGGAGGGCGTGCCGGTCACGTGTGTATTGGATCTGGAAATTGCACATTCCGCCGTACTCAAACACGGTCGCGGCGCCTGCAAGATAGAAGGTCCACATTTTGAAGAAGCGCTCATCATACATGTCGATGATCGCGTCGCGGTGCGCCATGCAGTTGGCGTACCATTGGCGGATGGTCTTGGCATAGTGGATGCGCAAAATCTCGATGTCGGTTGCCATCAATCGATATTTCTCGCTCGCCATCATCGTCTCGGAAAGCGAGGGGATATAGCCGCCGGGGAAGATGTATTTGCGCGTGAAGGCATCGGTCATCCCCGGTGTACCCATACGGCCAATCGTGTGCAGCAGCATCACGCCTTGGTCGGTAAGCAGGTTGGCGCACGCCTGGAAGAAGGTTTCAAACTGAGCTTTGCCGACATGTTCGAACATGCCGACAGAGACGATGCGGTCGAATTTGCGGCCAGCTTTTGCAAAGTCGCGGTAGTCAACGAGTTCGATCGAGACCTTTTCCCCAACGCTCGCATCCTCAACCCGTTCGCGGGCGAGGGTGGCTTGTTCTTCTGACAGGGTTATGCCGGTCACGTGGACATCATGGTGCTTGGCAAGGAAAATCGTCATGCCGCCCCAGCCGCACCCGATGTCGAGGACTTTTTGCCCCGGTTCGAGCGCCAGTTTGGCCGCAATATGCGCCAGCTTCGCTGTCTGTGCTTCGCCCAGGGTCATATCGTCATTTGGCCAGTAGGCGCAGGAATACTGCCAATGCTCATCATCCAGCATCAAGGCATAGAGATCGTTCCCGATGTCATAATGGTGCGCAACATTGTCTTTTGAACGGATCGCACTGTTGACCTGCTCAAAGGCGAAGGCGGCTTTGTTGACGAGTTTGCGCGAAAGCTTTGGCCGCGAGATATTTCCGCCTTTTTCCCACTTGCTGTTCGCCCGCAGCAATGTGATGAGCCCCATCACATCGCCTTCTTCGATGATAAGGCGTCCGTCCATGAAGGCTTCTGCGGCACCAATGCGCGGGTCCATGATGATGTCGCGCGGCACCCTATCGTCTGCCATTCGCACGACGATCTCTGGAAAGCCGTCAGCAGGCTCGCCGTGCACAGCGCAGCTGCCATCGGCGTACACTACACCAAGCTTACCATGCTTAATGCCCTTTTTCAGAAAGGTTTCGAAAAGTCTCTTGCTCATGGTCTCCCATTCGGCTCCCTCTTCTGAAAGGTTACCGTGAGAGCATTGGTGGCATCAAGCAAGCTTTGCGAAGGCTATGTCGGACCAGCGACAGATAGCTTGCGGCAAGCGGTTACTCTGCGGCTTCCTTAATCTCGGGATCAAACCGCCAGCTGGGGATGTCGCCGCGTGCCCGCAGTTTGGCGCTTTCCTCTTCGAGATACTCGCGCGTCATCGGGATGGCGCTGCGATCTTTCACATATTGCAGCTGCCAATTGACCATAGTGCCGTTGCGGAATGATTGCTCAGCCCCGGCAAGATAGAACAGCCACATGCGGTAGAAGACCTCGTCATACATCTCGGTGATCTCTTGCCGATGCATGACCGTGCGATTGTACCATTCTTGAAGCGTGTGGCTGTAGTGATAGCGCATCGCTTCCACGTCCATCACCTGCCAACCGTTCTTCTCGCTTTCGGTGACAAGCTCGGAAAGGGCAGGGATATAGCCGCCGGGGAAAATATACTTGCGGGTCCAGGCATCGGTATAACCCGGCGCGCCGCTGCGGCCGCAGCAGTGTGAAATCATCACGCCGTCGTTCTTGAGCAATCTGTTCGTATGCTCAAAGAATTGCGGGTAGTGGATAGTGCCAACATGTTCGAGCAGGCCAACGGACGAGATACGGTCAAACTGCCCTTCAACATCGCGGTAATCGCACAGCTCAAACTTGACCTTGTCATCGACGCCAAGTTCCTTCGCGCGCTCGTTCGAGAAGGCGATCTGGTCAGGCGCCAGCGCCACGCCAAGGACTTCGCAATCATACATCTTATTGAGGTAAAGCGCGAAACCGCCCCAGCCGCAGCCAATGTCGAGCACGCGCATAGGCTTGCCGCCATTGTCCTCTGGCCGCTTCAGGAACATCTTGGCGGCAAGATGCGCCTTCTTGTCCATCTGCGCCTGTTCGAGGCTCGTTTTGGTGGGATCATCCTCGCGGTAATAGGCCATGGTGTACTGGCGATCTTCATCGAGGAAGCGTTCGTACAATTCGCGGGTGAGGTTGTATGTGTGTTCGGCATTGGCTCTGGCTGAACCGCGCAAATTTATACCATCAACTGCCGCCTTCATCTTCTGCAAGGCCTTGCGCAGCGGGCCTTTGGCTTTGAGAGAATTGTCGCCCAAACGCTTTGCATTCATGGTGACGAACAGGATCATGTCGCGGATATCGTGCGGCTCTTCGACGACCAGCCAGCCCCACATAAAAGCCTCGCCTGCGCCCATTTGCGGATAGCGCACAATGTGATTGGCGGCCTTCTTGTTTGTCAGCGTGATCCGGATTGGCCCGGCGCGCCCGCCGACAAGCGGGTCGTACTCTCCTCCGGGGCCATAGGAATGCTCTGTCCCGTGGTAATCCGTGACGATCAGCTTTCCGTGCTTGATCGCTTTGCCCAAGAATTTGTCGAGTAGCCACATATCCCGCGCAGTCCCCTTCTGCATTTTGTCGAAGTCTGCAGTGCGATGTGTTACCCTGTCAATTCTAGAATGGGATTTGGATGGGGAGGGCAGAGCATGGGAGAGGCCAAAACGCTTCCGAAAACGATGTCGGTTGACGAATTCATTGAGGCTGTGGAGCCTCAATCAAAACGCGAAGATGCCAAGCTGCTTGATGCGCTCTTTCGTAAGGTGACGGGCGAGGAGCCACAGATGTGGGGCCCTACGATCATTGGATATGGTTGTTATCACTACAAATACGAAAGTGGGCGCGAGGGCGATATGTGCCGCTCCGGCTTTAGCCCGCGCAAAGCCAAGCATTCGCTCTATCTCATGGGCCGGTATTGCGACGAAGCGACGGGCAAGAAGGTCGATGGGCTGCTTGAGAGAATGGGAAAGCACAAGACAGGCGCGTCATGTGTGTATGTGAATAAGCTTGCCGATATTGATCTGGCTATTTTAGAAGAGATTATCGGCGAGTGCTGGGGCGCAATGAACCGGAAATATCCCGAGTAAGCGCAATCATATCCCCGCATACCACTGATAATCGCCGATATCTTCCCAAAAGCCGCCTTTGCCGCCGTAGATCTCGTCAAAGCTTTCCACCGCCTCAATCGCGGTCAGATATTTGGCGTGTTTGTACCCCAATTGCCGTTCAATCCGCACCCGCAGCGGCGCGCCGTTTTTCTCGGGCAGGGGCTCTCCGTTCAGCTCATGCGCGATGATGGTTTGCGGGTGATAGGCATCGACCATATCGACGCTCTCGTAATAGTCGCGACCATACAGCACATCTGCGCAGCGAAAGACGATGAAGTTTGCCTTTTCGCTCACCTTCGCCGCATCAAGCAGGTCAGAGAGCACGGGACCTTTCCACTCCGCAATCGCGCTCCATCCTTCGACGCAGTCATGGCGGGTGATCTGCGTGCGTTGGGGCAGGGCTTTGAGGTCAGCCATCGAAAGCGCGAGTGGGTTTTCGACCAATCCGCGAACCTGAAGCTGCCAATCGGGGAAGCCTTGCGCAAATTGCTCGCGGTAGCTCGCATCATCGATCCGCACCGTGCCGTTGCCCTTGATGTCGGGTGATCGTTCATCGGGCGGATATTCGGGCGCGAGCGCTTGGCGAGAAGCGAGGGTACGATGGGCTTTGCGGTGCCAATCTTCGGCGGCATCGAACAGGTCGCTCACCGGTTCGCTTTCTGCCAATTGCGTGCAACCTGCGGCAGGCAGTGCGGCAATCCCGGCAAGCAAAGAGCGACGTCTAATATCAGGCATTGATCTCTCCTGAGCGTTTCCCGCCGGTGATCATTCGGGTGATCTGCGTGAGCGGCCCCGACCACAGAACCATCACAAGATGGATAAGGACAAATCCCGCAAGACCCCAGGCAAACAGGAAGTGCAGCGACCGCGCGCTTTGACGGCCGCCCAGAACATCGACCAGCCATGGGGCAATGACTTCAAAGCCCGGGCTAATCGCAAGGCCGGTTGCGATCATCATCGGGAGCCCCACGCCAAGGACAAGACCGTAAGCGATCTTCTGAACCGCGTTGTACGAGCGGTCACCATGTGCACCTGGGCGCGCATGTTCCTTAATCGCGGTGAGCCAATTGCGAGGACTCCAATCGCTCTTCGTGGTCGCAATATCGCGGGCAAAATGCCGGTTGATAAGGCTCATCACCCACATGACGAATAGACCCAGCGCAAACACCCAAGCAGACAAATTATGCCAATCGCGGCTTTCGGCAAGGTCATAGCGCTGAGGGATGGTCATCCATGCAGGGAAGCGTTGAACCACCAGCCATGCGTCTGCGGGATCAAAGCCATAATCGCCCCAGTATAAAAACCGGTGCGCGTTGGAGATATTGAGGCCCGACATAAATAGCACGATGAAGGCGATCGCATTCACCCAATGCCAAAGCCGGGTCGTGAGGGCGTGACGCTTCATGCCTGCTGCCGCTCACGCGCCAGATAAATCACATCGCGCGGCTGGGATAGCAGGTGCTGACCGCTGTCGATGAAGAGTGTGGAGCCGCTTTTAAGCGTACCTGTGCTCAGGAACAGCGCTGCATCCACAATCTCATCCGCGCCCGTCTTGCGTCCTAGCAAGTTAAGGCGGTGCGAAGTTTCGGTCTCATCCTCGGTCTGATCATGGCTTGCCAGGATTGCTCCGGGAGCAATGCCATAGACGCGCGCTGTGTCGCCTGCTTCCATCGCAAACATCTCGATCGTTGAAGCAAGCGCGTGTTTCGACATGGTGTAGCTGAAGAAATCAGGATTGGGGTTCTCGATCTTCATATCGGTCACCTGGATCGCGCACAAAGGCGCATCACCTTTCGCGATGTCGAGAAAGGCCCGCGTCATCAGGGCAGGGGTCAGCGCGTTCACTTGCATTGCTTGCCGGTTCGTATCGGCGTCGGGTTTGGTTGCACTGTCATAGTGAAAAATCGACGCCGAGTTCACAAGGCAGCGAAATCCGGGAAGACACGCGGCGAGGTCTTCGATCATCCCGGTCGATGCCGTCTCGTCGCTGAGATCACAGGAAACAGTTTCAGCCGAAGGCAAGGAGGCGGCCAAAGCCTCTGCCTCATCATGCGAGGTAAGGTGATGGATCACCACATGCCAGCCCGACGCCGCGAACCCTTTCGCGATTTCGGCGCCAATGCGCGTGGCGCTTCCGGTGATCAGAACGGCTGGCTTTTGCATGGATGTCATGGAGCAGAAAATTCTCGTCTTGCCTAGCTGTGCTTCGGTGCCACATGAGGCAATACGAAGAAGAGGAGAGAAAGTTGCCAACCTGCGATCTGGTCGATGTGTTTTGTGATGGCCCTTTGTCGGGCAACCCTTTGGGCGTGGTCCATGGCGGCGACAATCTGTCACCGGAGGAAATGCAGGCCTTCACCAATTGGCTAGGCTTTTCGGAGACAACTTTTCTGCTGCCACCCACGGCGCCCGGGGCGGACTACCGTGTGCGCATTTTCTATCCCGGCGGTGAGCTTCCTTTTGCGGGGCATCCGACCTTGGGATCGTGCCATTCGTGGCTTGCCGCTGGCGGGAAACCGGCGCGCGAAGGAACCGTGGTGCAGGAATGCGGGATCGGCCTTGTCGAAGTGCGCGTGGACGGCAACAACCTTGCCTTCAAAGCGCCAGAGCTTCTGAAATACGAACCGCTAACCGATGATGAGCGTGCTTTTGCGATTGCCACGACGGGCATTGACGAAGCGTCACTTGTCGAGGCGGTGCATGTGGTGAATGGCCCCAAATGGCAGCTTTTGCGCCTGAAATCCGCCGAAGATGTGCTTGCAGCCACGCCTGCTTCCAAGGCTCCGCTTGGCACTGATATTGGAGTCGCTGGCCCGCATGAGGCCGGATTTGAACGCGATTGGGAATTGCGAGCATTCTTTGCCGATACCCACGAACGCCTGACCGAAGACCCTGTGACGGGTAGCTTTAACGCAGGCGTCGCGATCCATTTGTTTGGCACCGGCCTCGCAACAGGTTCATACCGTGCAGGGCAGGGGCGAAAGATCGGCGCGAACGGACTGGTCTTGTGTGAGCAGGATGCAAACGGCGATGTCTGGATTGGAGGACGGTGCCAGATCGTCAGCAAAAAAGGGACGCTCGCCTGAGCGCCTTAGCGCCTGAACGTACGTCCCTTTTTGTCATGTTTAGCAGCGTTTAGCGGCAGCGAACATCGCCGCGGTCGAGCTCCCGGCCCAGAACCGCTCCTAGTGCACCGCCAAGCAGTGTGCCCACGGTACGGTCGCCGCGTGTATCGATCGTGCGTCCAAGAAGCGCTCCAACGCCTGCGCCGATGACAAGACCGGTCGTTCCATTATCGCGTTTGCAATAATAACGGCCATCGCGGCCTCTCCAGACGCGATCACGGCTGCGAAGGCGGCGCGGTTCGCGATAACGTCCGTCCCGGTCATAGACCCGGTCATTATAGTAGCCGCGACCCCGACGATAATCTCGATCATCATCATCCCAGTCATCATCCGCATAGTGGGATGTCAGGCTCATATCGATCAGTGGAGCGGTTGATGCAGGGGCAATCTCGGCGGCCTGTGCGGGCACGCTCAAAGCGGCGAGTGAGCCTGTCATGGCAATCATAGCAACAGTTTTCATCGGCGTTTCCTTTCAAGCCCCTCATGGGCGTGAATCGGTATTTCGTTCATCAAAGGCGAACGCCAGATGAACGACGCGTTGGAATCCGTGTTTAGAGACGAAGCGATTGCCGCCTGCGACCAAATGGTGCGTGCGTTCGTTTTTACGCAAGTTTCGCGCGTGCCCTTGAGCGCTCTTTAGGTGACAAGGCTTCTATTGCTGCAAGCTCAGCGTAGTCTTGCTGTGAACCCTTCCCAGCGTGCAAGGCGAAAGAGGCGCGCGCAATGGTCCAGTCCTGGTTGCCAGTTTCCACGCGTTCCAGAACATCGCCCGCCTCGGCCTCGCCAATTTCGAGGACGCGAAAGTACCATCCGCACCGCGCGGTTTTAACGATGGTTGCGACCATGCCTTTTGATGTGTCCGGGTCGCCTAAAGCTGCGCCAAAACGGTGTTCGATCTTCCAACATGGTTTGCGCGGCTGGCTGACCTCCAGCAGCGCGGTGCCAAGTCTGAAGCGGTCGCCAATGTGAACCTGCGTTTCCACAAGGTCGCTTATGGCAAGGTTAGAACCAAATGCGCCCGGTTCATCGAGCAGATCAATCGCGCCGATTTTCTCGCGCCAGAAATCATGGTGTGCAAGCGGATAAAGATGCACCGCCATATCCGGCCCGCCGTGGTTCTTGCGGTCGGCCTGTTCGTCGGGTGCGAGGCCTTCTTCAAGGATTTGCACCACGCCCTCGCGCGGGCGTTTTAAAAATGCGCTCAGTTCCGCGCCATTAAAGGGGCGGGCGGTGCCGGTGCAGATTGCTTCGAGCGTGCGTTTCAAATCTTCCTCACCGTGACGGCCAACCAGTCGCGCTGTGTTCCATCGCTGGCTTTGCCTGCAAAGACTTCGCTGTCAACGCGCTCAAACGCGGCTTCATCATAGGTTTGGATCAACCAATCGGACGAGGGGAAATTGTGCAATCGGCCCAGCAAGTCGCGTCCGTCACTTTTGGCCTCTCCATCGCCCAATTTGTAGCTCGCATAATGATATCCTCCGGGCCGCAGGGCGCGGTGAATGCGGGCAAGGACGTGGGGTAGCTCTGCGCGCGGGCAATGAAGCAGGCAGGCGTGCGCCCAGACTGCATTATATTCTCCGTGTGCCTCCAGTTGATCGAAAGGCAACAAACGCGCATTAACGTCATGGCGTTCATTGGCCTTGGCAACCATTGCCGGAATGCCGTCGGTTGCATCTAGGTCAAAGCCACGCTCTTTGATGCGCGCAGCATCGCGGCCTGCTCCACATCCAAGCTCTAACACACGAGCGCCCTCGGGTAGGCGATCAAGAAACCCATCCAAATGGCGCGAATGCGCGGCGGCGCTGCTCAATGAGAAATGCGGAGCCTGAGACTGGTAGAAGTCAAAAGTGGCCGGATCGATTTCTGGCATTGGATGATGCTATTTCTCGACCAAAAGGTGCTCGTAAGGGAAATCCGTCTTATCCCAATGCGACACATAGACGTGAGGCGGGGCGAGAACGACACTGAACTGCCAGTCTGGCCTGATCGCCTGCAGCTTCTGATACTCTGCCTTGCTGAGCCGGGCGTTTCGCAGCCTTAGGCCTCGCATGCGCTCGCCGACCACGGATCGCGCAAGTTTCTCATAGTCGGCAAAGGAAGTCGCCGCGACATCGCCTTGAGCGAGCTCTTGAAGTGAATTCCATGCTCCCCAAGAGTCGCCAAAATCCAGGAAAGTGAGGGCTGGAAAAAGGTCGCTTTCGGCAAGCCCTGTGATGAAATGATAATGCCTGTAAGTTGATGCGCATTCGAGATACTCAAGCTTCTCCAACCGCGTTTTCAGCTTGGTAAGATCAAGTGGTTGAGGCAATGTAACCAACTGCAGACTAGGCATTTGTGATAGCATTGCCTCTAGTTCGCCATCCTCAAGATAGCTGCAGTTGTGATCGCCCGGGTCGGTTGGTCTAATCCACAGGGTACTCAAATTCGGGAATGTTACATCGCTGCTGATGACATCCTCGAACATGTAGATGCGCGAGCCATTTGCGCCTTGATCTGGCCCACCGATGCGCAAACTGCCCAGGGTTCTGGCGACTTCCGGCTCACAAAGGGTCTTGAGCAACGCATCCCATCCTGGTCCATAATCAGGACCGTAATAGTCAAGCGCCAGCACATCTCCAAGGTGGGAAGCACGCAGTTGCGGGTGGTCATTGTCGATAAACCACCCGGTGCGTGGAAGGCTAGAGGGATCGAATTCACCGAAGTCGTCCTCTTCGCCAAATTCTTCAACCAGCTGCGCATTTATTGTCTGCTGAGACTGCCCGATAATGGCCATTGCCTTGTCAAGATCACTCGTCATTCAAGGGTCCTTCCTGACTAACCTGTTTGTGCTGCCGCCTCTCGGTCGAGCTCTTCACGATCTCTTTGCGCCCGGCTCTTTTTCTGCGCCGCCGTCTTCAATTGCCCGCATGCTGCATCGATATCGCGGCCACGAGGGGTGCGAACCGGCGCGCTGATGCCGCCTTCGAATACGATGTTGCTGAATGCCCTGATCCGTTCAGGCGTCGAGCATTCATATTCTGCGCCTGGCCACGGGTTGAAGGGGATAAGGTTCACCTTGGCAGGCAAATTGAACTTTTTGAGAAGACGGACAAGCTCATGCGCGTCTTCATCTGAGTCGTTCTTGTCTTTGAGCATCACATATTCAAACGTAATCCGCCGCGCGTTGGAGGCGCCGGGATAGTCGGCACATGCCTGTAGCAGGTCTTCGATCCCGTATTTCTTGTTCAAGGGCACGATCTCGTCGCGCACTTCCTTGTTAACGGCATGGAGCGACACCGCGAGATTGACGCCGATTTCCTCACCGCAACGCTCCATCGCTGGGATGACGCCGCTGGTGGACAGGGTTATCCGGCGCTTTGACAGGGCAAGACCTTCGCCATCCATCACCAGCTTCAACGCGTCGCGAACATAGTCGAAGTTGTAGAGCGGCTCGCCCATGCCCATCATGACGATGTTGGTGAGCAGGCGGCCATCAGATGTGTAGTCACCGGCATCCTCCGCCTCATCGAGGCCGTCCATGACGCCTTTGGGCCACTCGCCAAGGGCATCACGGGCCAGCATCACCTGTCCGACAATCTCCCCCGGGGTGAGATTGCGAACAAGACGCATGGTGCCGGTGTGACAGAAGGTGCAATTCAACGTGCAGCCCACTTGAGAGGATACGCACAGCGTCCCGCGATCTGCGTCGGGAATAAACACCATTTCAAAATCATGGCCGTCATCGGTCTGAAGCAGCCATTTGCGGGTGCCATCCGATGAATGCTGCGCCTCAACCACATGGGGCCTGCCGATCACAAACCGTTCGCTGAGCCACGGGCGCATTGTCTTGGAAATATCAGTCATAGCGTCAAAGTCGGTGACGCCGCGGTGATAAATCCAGTGATAGACCTGTTTGGACCGCAGCTTTGCCTGACGCGGATCAAGGCCCGCTTCTACAAAAATCTCACAGATGCGCGCACGAGAAACGCCCATAAGGTCAAGACGGCCATCTTCGCGCGGCGTGATGTCACGCGCGACGGGAACCGGATCAACTTGTCCGGGAATAGTCATTAGGTTCGTATCTGCCATGATGCCTCGCGCATATATGCGTGCGCGCGCAGTTTGTCAGCCTCTAACCTCTCGAGCGATTGTTGGCGCAGCCGACGACGCTTGCGTCCATCGCAGTGGCGGCCCCCGCCAGGCTGTAGCGGTCGGAGAAGCGCGCGCCATTGGCCCTGCGGGCGGTGACGGTCATGCGCGTGGCAGAGCGCATCGCGGCAATGACCCCTGCATCCACCGAGGCGTTTGTCGCCCAAGCGTTGCGGCCTTGAGTGACAAGTTCGAATTTCCTGTCACCGATGGTGAGGGTTGCGCCGGTGTCCTCTCCCGCGTCGCGCGAGAGGCGAAAATAGACTTGCCCGCGAAGGCCCTTGTCCGGCCAAGTGGCTACGCTGGCATACGGGCCGGGTGAACCAGAACGCGGCTTAGCAATGGCATAGCAGCGCGAAGGACTGTCATCGCGAAAGGCCGCCCAATTGGAATAGACGCCAAGGCTATCACGCGCCTGTGCGGGCACAACAAATGCGCAAACTGCGATAAGGGCGGTGAGCGTAGGGGCAGCTTTAATCATAATGCACCGCCATCACTTCCCATTCTTTAAGGCCGCCGGGAAGCCTGACTGTGCGCAAATCCCCGATTGATGCGCCTTTGATCGCTTTGGCGATGGGAGAGGACCACCCAACTCTACCTGTGCCAGCGTCCTGTTCATCATCGCCCACGATTTGAACCGTCATGCGTTCATCATCTTCATCGGCAAGCTCTACCCGGGCGCCAAAGAACACGCGGGCCTTGTTGGGTTGCTCAGACGGATCAACGACGCGGCACGCCTTCATGCGCCGCGATAGATAGCCAAGCTCGCGGTCGATCTCGCGCATACGCTTTCGACCATAAAGATAGTCGCCGTTTTCGCTGCGGTCGCCATTTCCTGCGGCCCAACTGACGATCTCGACGATCTCGGGTCGTTCCTTGCCGAGCAAATGGTCATATCGCGCCTTTAGCGCCGCCATGCCTTTTGGCGTGATGGGTGGGCCCGGCTTACTCGCCATGGATGCTGGCCTTAGGGCAGGAAGCGATCGACAGTACGCGGCAGGCCAGCTTCGTTCGGGTACATATGCGAATATGTGACCGCATTGCCGATGACTCGCATGACGTAATAACGGGTTTCGAAATTGGCCGGGATCTTCTCGATCCACTCGACCCAATCGATGCCGCCATTGCGTGGGTCGCCGTTGAGACGAACCCATTGACGCACACGCCCAGGACCTGCGTTGTAAGACGCAATCGCAAGCGGATAAGCGCCGCCATAAAGGTTCATCCGTCGTGAGAAGTGAGCATCGCCCAAAGTGATGTTGTAGAGCGGGTCTTCTGTCAGTGAAGCGCTCATATATTGGATGCCAAGAATACCCGCTTCCTCGCGCGCGGTGCTGCGCAAAAGTTGCATCATGCCAATCGCGTTCGCGTGGCTTTGCCGAGTGCGGTCAAATTCGCTTTCCTGCCGGGCGATAGCATGGACCATGGTCCAATCGTTGACACGCGGGGTTGGAACGATGGGGAAGCCTGCACGCTCAACGCCCTTAATGCCATTGGCGCCTGCTTCCATGCCAAGCACCACTGCCATTTCAGGCAGAGCCGTTTGTTCGGCAAGCTGCGCGTACATTGCGACATCTTCTGGTGTCTTTGCACTTGCGCCGATGGCTTGGAAGAAACGGCGTTCGGTCTGCCATTTTTGACGGTTGCTCGCGATGGAGCGGATGGCCTGTACAAGCGGACGTGCTTCGAATTCAGCGCGCGTGGCCTCGTCCATCGTGACCGTTGGAAGTTCAGCAAATGTAGGCATCGGACGGCCCAGAGCGCCAAGCGCAAGTTGTCCGTAATAGTAATGTGGATATTCCGCCGCCTTCTCAAAATAGCGGGCGGCATCCGTTTGCATACCGGCTTGACGTGCCGCGCGACCTGCCCAGAAATATCCTTTGGACTTGGTCAAAGGTGTGCGCGCTGCATCACCATAGCGGTCAAACATAGGCGCAGCGGTTGCGCCATCGCCAAGGCGCCAGAGGGCATTCGTGCCCCCCCTTCCACATAAGATCGGTATAGCGGTCGCGCAGCCGGAAAGAGCCTTTGGAAATGTCAGTTTCCGGCGCAAAAAGATCATCAACCTTGCTCGCGATCCTGACCGTGTCTGAAACACTGGCCGCCTCAGCGCTTGTCAGCATGACACCCACAAGCCCTTCTGCATCAAAGGCAGGCGAGGCGAGTTGAGGACGGTTCTTCAAAAGGTTGATCGCAGCGCTGCGATCCCCGCGTTTAAGGTGATAGCTCGCAAGATTATACACGTAACCCGCATCGTTCATGGCACCAGCAGGTGTTGCCAGACCCGCCGCAGAAGGCGAAGAACCGCGAACCAGCGCAAGCCTTGCAAGCGCCAGATCGCGCTCACCGGGGGCAAGATTGATCAGATTGCGCTCAACCGCTTCAGCATCACTCTGCCACAGCAACGCATCGACACGCGCCGCGTGATCTTCTGGCGTAAAGCGTGATCCATAAAGGCCAGTCAAATAGGCTTCTGTAGGGCCAGACATTTCGCCGCCGCGCCATGCTTCGCGCGCAACCTCAAAGGCATCGCCGCGCTGAGCCGCCGCAAGCGACAAGGCGTAACGCGCACGCCCTGCATTCGTGAGCGGCGGATTGGCATCAAAGAACGCAAGGATTTCAGCTTGCGAAGGCGCTTCTTCGTCAAGGCGGCTTTCGGCCTTGCTGCGAATGATCTCCATCCGCGGAAAATCGGGATATTTGAGCGCAAAGCCCGCATAGGTTGAGAAGGTGTACGTCGCGTCACCCTGCAATTGTTCCCATCGCGCAATCGCGGCACCTGCAAATTGCGGCTGGCCAGCGACCATGTTGCCGCGCGGGGATTGTGTGCCCGTCTGCGCAAAAGACGCAGTTGAAATCGCTCCCAAAGAACAGGCGGCAAGAGCTGCCATAGCGCTTGTGAGAACTGGCGGTGATGTAAGCAATTTTCTGACCATGCTGGACATAATGCCGCTGGGCTCCTTAGTAGGCGCTGAACGAGAGGGCGGTTGATGCCCCTTTCAACCAATTTTGCATCTATTGATCAATACAGGAAATTAGCAATGTTCAGCGGCTCCATTCCCGCTCTAGCGACTCCTTTTCGGGACGGATCGTTTGATGAGAGCGCTTTTCGCAAACTCGTTGATTGGCAAATCGAAAATGGCAGCTCGGCGCTTGTCCCATGCGGGACGACTGGTGAGGCTTCGACCTTGTCGAATGCTGAGCATCACCGCGTGATTGAGGTGTGCATCGAACAAGCTGCAGGGCGCGTGCCGGTGATTGCCGGTTGCGGGTCAAACGACACCCGCAATGCTGCCTTGCATATGAACTTTGCAAAGAAAGCAGGCGCAGCAGCAGGGCTGTGCGTTGCACCGTATTACAATCGCCCCAGCCAAAAAGGTCTGATCGCGCATTTCAGCTATCTGGCAGAAACAAGCGACCTTCCCATCGTCCTTTACAATGTCCCCTCGCGCACGGTGACCGACATCGAAGACGAAACTGTGGTGGAGCTCGTCAAGAAGTATCCCGAACAGATCGTGGCGATCAAAGATGCCAGCGGCGATTTGAGCCGTGTGGCTGACCACCGCATGGGAATTGGCCGCGATTTTTGTCAGCTGTCGGGCAATGATGAACTCTGGCTGCCGCACAATGCTGCAGGGGGCAGGGGCGCGATTTCGGTGACTGCCAATGTTGCGCCGGCTCTGTGTGCGGAGTTCCAGGAGGCGATCAACAATAATGAATTGAAGCGCGCGCGCGAGCTGAATGACCGCCTCTTCCCGCTGCATTATGCAATGTTCTCAGACGCGAGCCCTGCGCCTGTTAAATATGCGCTAAGCCGCGTGCACGACTGGTTTTCGCCCAGCGTGCGCCTGCCGATTGTGGAGGCTTCCGAAGAATCGCGCAGGGCGGTGGATGCAGCGTTAGAGCATGCCGGGCTCGTCTAAAGCACTTCGTCTTCATCGAGAAGCGTCTCAGCAAAGCCTTCCGGTTCGCTGGCATAGATCGCATCGCTCAAGGATTCGATCCGTGCACCCACGCGCTCAGGGTGGTCGACATGGGCGATATGGAACATCGCATCACCTTGATGCACCACCGGCAGCGTCGCATGCCCGATGACAATCCCGTCAATCGGGCTAAGGATTTCTGCAGGCTCTTCGCCGAATAGTCCCGATACCGCTGCCAACAGATCGCCTTTCTTCACCGCATCGCCCGATTTGCGCATACGGTGCGAAACCCCGCCTCGCGGTGAACGAACCCATTGGGTCTTTTTCGACCGGGCAGGCGCTTTCATTTGGGCAAGGGTTTCGTCTGGCTCGATCATTCCCAGATGGGCAAGCACGCGCGTGATGCCCGATACACCAGCATCGATTGAGAAACGGTCAAAGCGAAGCGCCTCGCCCGTTTCCATCAAGAGCATGTCGACGCCTTCATTCGCCGCAAGCGAACGCATTGACCCATCGCGCAAAGGACTCTCGATAATCACAGGCGCGCCAAAAACCATGGCAAGTTCGACCAGCCTCTTGTTATCGGCAGCAATGCGGATTTGCGGGAGGTTGTAGCGGTGGATCGCGGCAGAATGAATATCAATACCAAGAGATGCGCGGGCGACCACTTCGTTGAAAAACACATTGGCGACCTGACCTGCGAGCGAACCATTGGCACTGCCGGGAAAGGAGCGGTTGAGATCGCGGCGGTCGGGCAAGTAGCGGCTGTGGCTTAGAAAACCGAAGATATTGGCAACCGGCACCAGCATAAGCGTGCCTGCTAGTGTTTCGGGCGAAAGATAGGTCGCAAGGCGCTGGATAATAGCGGTCCCGATAATCTCATCGCCATGGATGGCACCGCTCACAAAGACGGCAGGCCCCGGATTTGCGCCATGCAGAACACGAACGGCGAGCTGCGAACTGTAGCCGGTTGCCATTGTTGTGATGGGCAAACCGATATCGGCCTGACTGCCCGGCGAAACCGTCTCGCCGCCTATGGTAAAATCCGTCAACTGAGGAACCTTCATGCCATTGATTTAATGCTTGGAACTCACTGCGCTTCAATCACGCCGCTTGGCAAGCGAGAAGTGTGCGCCTATCTGGCACACCACCATGGCAAGACCCAAACCCGAAACCTTTGATAAACTCAAAACCGTCGCGGAAAATCGCCGTGCGCGGTTCGATTATCATATCGAAGACAAGTTTGAGGCAGGGCTTGCTCTTCAAGGGACAGAGGTAAAGGCGTTGCGCGCTGGACAAGCGACTATTGCCGAAAGCTATGCCGAAGTGCGCGATGGCGAGGTTTGGCTAATCAACGCCAACATCCCCGAATATAGCCACGGCAACCGCTTGAACCACGAACCCAAACGCCCTCGCAAGCTGCTGCTAAATTCGCGCGAGATCAACAAGCTGTTTGGCGCGGTCGAGCGTAAAGGCATGACTTTGGTGCCGCTTTCAATCTATTTTAATCGGACAGGCCGGGCGAAGGTTGAGCTGGCTCTGGGTAAGGGTAAGCAGGCCCATGACAAGCGCGCCAGCGTCAAGGAACGCGATTGGAAACGCGATAAAGCGCGCCTTATGCGAGAGCGGTCTTAGGGTCGCTTTCCACTAGGGCGGTCATCATTTTGACGCAAAACAAAGTAATTTTGTCGCTATTCCAATTCACCCATTGGTCAGATGACCTGTGCTACCCATATGAATGACCATGGTGGAACACACTTCTCTTTTCAGCCATCGCTCTGCAGCGCTCTCGCGTGCTTGCGGAAGGCGGTTCTGTAAATGAGCGCGCATTCACCATCATCTCCTGGCTTCTTTCCCAATCCGTGGATTTGGATGAAGCATCGTCTTGGCCGCACCATGCCAAGCCGTGAGGAAATGGCTAAAAACAGATATTTGGCACCTATCGGTCACCGTTTTCTGAACCCGGAGCTGTGGCGCTTTACCCGCCGCTCGGTTCCCCGCGGTGTGGCCTTGGGTTTGTTCGCGGCGTTCATTATCCCTGTGGGTCAGATTTTTCTGGCGGCATTTCTGGCATGGCCAGCACGCGCCAATGTACCTTTGGCCGCGGCGGTAACCTTCGTCACAAACCCGTTCACCATTGCTTTTTGGGCAGTGGTTGCGAACCGCGTCGGCAATTTCATTTTGCGGATCGATTCAACCGCAACCGAAATGGTCCTGGCGCAGGCCGATAGCACTTGGTGGGTTTATATCGTCGATGCCTTTCAGGTTGCTGGCGTTACCGTCCTTGGCTTTCTTGTGTTGGCAGTTGTCACATCCTCCATCGGCTATCTCGCCGCCAGCGGTATCTGGCGCGTGATTGTTGCCCGCAAAATTGCACGCAAACGGGCAAAACGCCTCGATCTTGAGACGGCAAGCCTCGACCCGGGGCACGGCGCGAAGTAATAGTCTTTGCCAGATACGATAGACGCCGACCGCCAATGGTCAGTGTCTGCTTGTGATTATGGTAATTTAGAGCGCGAGCGGCAAAAGCGTGACCGGAGAAGGCGTGACTGGCACATCTGCACACATTGATGACAAGCCAACAACGGGTCCGGTAACGATTCCGGCAAATGGTACAATTGCCCAAAAAGATGTGAGCGGCATCCTTGCTGGAAATGTCCAGCATAACAATCCCGGCAAGCTTCTCACTATCATCGTCGGGCTCGCACTTTTGGTGAGTGCCGGGCTCATCTTTGCAGTCACTGCCAGCCCGGTCATGACAGGAGCCTATATCGGAGGTCTTCTCGTGCTGTTGCTGGGGGCGTTCGCCGCAGAACGGTTCACCAGCACGTCTCATCAAGCCGAGATCGCCACCCCGGATTGGTCCGTGACCGTCGCTGCGATTGAATCGGAGAACGATACCTTCCCTGTGGCGATCGCTATCACCGACAGGGCAAACAGGCTGGTTTGCGCTAACAAAGTGTTTCTTGGCGCCTTTGGTACAGAGGCCTCTCCGCCCATGCTGGATGCCGAGCGTCCTGCTCTAGAAGCGCTCAACCGTGCTTCGCGCAATGCTTGGCGCGATGGTGAGGCGGTGATCGAAGAATTTAGTGACAGCAAGCTGCGCACGTGGGCTGTTCAGGCAACGCGTGCAGGGCGAGGGGACGATCACCTCATATGGCGCTTTAGGCGCAAGATTGTCCTAACTGCCAGCGAGGCGCTTCAAGTTGATCTGTCCGGACCACTGAGCGGTATTTTAAGCCGTGCAGGGATTGAAGCTGTGATCACTGGTTCCGATGGTACCATTCGCAGCGTTGGCGCTGGTTTTGCGGAGAGGGCGGTTGGTGATCCGACCGCTACATTGGTTGGGCAAGAGCTCGTATCCTTCCTTCGCGCTGATGAACGTGAGCGCATCTTCTTTGCCCGCGAAGGGCGCAGCGGAACCCCTCAAACGCTGATTGATGTTCCATTATCGGAAGCCCCCCTTGCTGGCACCGCGCCATCACCAGAGCAGGGCACGACCCTGATGCTCCTGGTCGATAGCGGCGTTGGCGTTGGTAGCGGCTGGGATGGATCGGCACAGGCCGGCGTCGCTCAGCTAGAGGCGCTTCTTGCGCAATTGCCGCTGGGCCTTGCGATGACCGACCGCGATGGGCGGTTTCTGTTTGGCAATGAAGCCTTCCTTCGCTCAGTTGGCAGGGACGAGGGTGAATTGCCGGCTTTCCCGACCGACCTTGTGGTGCGCGAAGATAAAACACCGCTTTCCGATGCTGTGCGCCGCTATGGCCGGGGTCCTGCGTCGCGCGGCGATATGGCGGTGCGACTGTCCTCCCAACCCGATGAACCAGTGTCGCTTGGTCTTGCAGGTGTGCGCGGCCTTGGTGAAGCGGCCGTCCTGCTCAGCCTTGCGGACAGTTCGGAAC
This sequence comes from Erythrobacter longus, assembly GCF_000715015.1. Classification (GTDB taxonomy): domain Bacteria; phylum Pseudomonadota; class Alphaproteobacteria; order Sphingomonadales; family Sphingomonadaceae; genus Erythrobacter; species Erythrobacter longus. Next base: position 700,685 of record NZ_JMIW01000001.1, on the reverse strand, counting down.
AAACTCAGCTTAAACGCCAGGTCGCACAGGCCACAAAAATGCAAGCCGTGGGGCAATTGGCAGGCGGTGTGGCGCATGATTTCAACAACGTGCTCACCGCAATTATCGGGACGTGCGATCTGATGCTCTTGCGCCATACGCCGGGCGATAGCGACTATGACGACATCCAGCAGATCCGCGCCAACTCCAACCGCGCTGCGTCATTGACCCGCCAATTGCTCGCCTTCTCGCGCCAGCAAACCTTGCGGCCAGAGATCCTGCAACTGCCCGATGTGGTCAGCGAAGTGGGTCCCCTTATCAAGCGGCTGCTTGGCGAGAAAATCGACTATCATGTCCAGCATGACCGCAATCTTGGTCAAGTGCGCGCTGATCCTCAGCAGCTTGAGCAGGTGATTATGAACCTTGCCGTGAACGCGCGCGATGCAATCAACACGAACGGTGCACGTGGGCGTACACGCAAAGAAGATGGGAAGGGGCGCATTTCGCTGCTAACCCGCAGCGTGAAATCGCATGAAGTGGTAAAGCTTGGCTCAGAGATTTTGCCAGCGGCCGATTACACCGTCCTGATTGTTCAGGATAACGGTGGCGGGATTCCGGCTCAGGTTCTGCCTAAACTCTTCGAACCTTTCTTTACAACCAAGGAGCTGGGCAAGGGCACAGGGCTTGGCCTTTCGACCGTGTACGGGATCGTAAAGCAGACAGGCGGCTTTATCTTCGCCGATAATGTGATGGATTCGTCAAACCGTCCGATGGGCGCACGCTTTACGATATATCTGCCCGTTCACGCTGGCGAAGCGCCGCAGCGCCGTAAGGACTCAGCCCCCCAAAAATCCTCCAACTGGTCGGCAGGTGGACGGATACTGTTGGTGGAAGATGAGGATATGGTGCGCGCGGTTGCGGAAAGGGCGCTTGCACGCGCGGGCTATCAAATCACGGCCTGCGCTGATGGCGAAGAGGGGCTTGAGGCATTTCAGGAAGGCAGCGCGTTCGACATTGTCGTCAGCGATGTGGTCATGCCCGGTATGGATGGCCCCGCCATGGTCCGCGCCATTCGTGAGATAAACCCGCAAATCCCGGTTCTGTTCATGTCAGGCTACGCCGAAGAGGCGTTGCGCAAAGACATTGATGTCCCGCACATGCACTTCCTTCCCAAACCCTTTAGCGTTGCGGTGATCACAGACAAAGTCGCCATGGTGATGGCTGAAGCACAGGAAGCCAAGAGCGAGGCCAAGAGCGCCTAAAGCGACCTCCCAAAGGCCCCCTGCCACTGGCCCATAAGAAAAAAATTATGTTCCCCTCTTGTTCCATAAGAACAAATGCGATACATGCTTTCCAACAGGGGGCGGCAAAGGTGCTTTCCCAAAAGGCCGGTTAAAAGTTCGTAATCCGGCCTAGGCAAGCGAAGGAGTGCATGCGATGGCTACGCAACTGAAGCTCGTAGACAAGGAAAAAGACGTGGACCGTCAAAAAGCGCTGGACGCTGCTCTGCAACAAATTGATCGTGCCTTTGGTAAAGGCTCTGCGATGAAGCTCGGCTCGAAAGAGGCGATGCAGGTTGAATCGATTTCGACCGGCTCGCTTGGCCTCGACATCGCGCTTGGCATCGGCGGCCTTCCAAAGGGCCGCGTTGTCGAAGTGTATGGCCCGGAAAGCTCTGGTAAAACAACGCTTGCGCTGCACTGCATTGCAGAAGCGCAAAAGGCCGGCGGCACGGCGGCATTCGTTGATGCAGAACACGCGCTTGACCCTGTTTATGCCAAAAAACTTGGTGTGGACATTGATGAATTGATCATTTCTCAGCCTGATACAGGCGAGCAGGCGCTTGAGATTACCGATACATTGGTGCGCTCGAATGCGGTTGATATCTTGGTAGTCGATTCGGTTGCGGCTCTGGTGCCGCGCGCAGAAATCGAAGGTGAGATGGGCGATAGCCACGTTGGCCTTCAGGCGCGTCTGATGTCACAGTCGCTGCGCAAGCTCACCGGCTCGATCAACCGTTCCAAGTGCATGGTTATCTTTATCAACCAATTGCGCATGAAAATTGGCGTGATGTACGGTAACCCAGAGACAACGACGGGCGGTAATGCGCTCAAGTTCTACGCCTCGGTTCGCCTTGATATTCGCCGCACCGGTCAGATCAAGGACCGCGATGAAGTGATCGGCAACTCGACCCGCGTTAAAGTGGTGAAGAACAAAGTTGCCCCGCCCTTCAAACAGGTCGAATTTGACATCATGTACGGAGAGGGCATCTCCAAAATCGGTGAGATTCTCGATCTTGGGGTAAAAGCTGGTATCGTTGAAAAGTCGGGAAGCTGGTATTCCTATGACAGCGTGCGAATTGGCCAGGGACGCGAAAACTCCAAGCTTTACCTTAAGGAAAACCCTGAAGTTTGCGACAAATTGGAAGCCGCTATCCGCGGTAAAACTGATGAGGTCGCCGAGGAAATGATGACCGGTCCGGACGCGGACTGAGAGTTCATATCCTCAAGCGGGCGCTCCTGATGCCTCGGATTGGCTTGGAGCAGTACAAGAGCGAGACCTAGTGTGTCGCTGCCCGGAAACATGGAATACCGGCGCAGATCGCTTCCTCCTTTATTGGCGGAATTAGGGTTTGCGCCGGTCTTTCGTTGCTTGCCTATGGGGTCATGCAGCGCTTAAGGACCGTGCCATGCTGCAACATGGCTACGCTGATCGCAAATCACAGGTGAGCTTTCCCTTGTCGCTGCGGAGTGCATGGCTTACCTGCACGCCCAACAACATTCAGTGGTTCGGCTATAGGCATGACTTCAACAAACGATATCCGTCGCTCCTTTCTCGACTTCTTTGCAGGTGAAGGCCACCTTGCTGTGCCAAGTGCGCCGCTCGTTCCTTATAATGATCCCACGCTTATGTTCGTGAATGCGGGGATGGTGCCATTCAAGAACGTGTTTACGGGTTTGGAGACGCCTCCAGGACCACGTGCAACATCTTCACAAAAATGTGTGCGTGCTGGCGGTAAGCACAATGATCTCGACAATGTCGGCTATACCGCGCGCCACCACACCTTCTTTGAGATGCTCGGCAATTTCTCGTTTGGCGACTATTTCAAAGAGCAGGCAATTCAGCACGCTTGGACTCTTTTGACCCGCGAATGGGGCATTCCGGCCGAGAAACTGTTGGTCACGGTCTATCACACAGACGACGAAGCCTTCGATTTGTGGCGCAAGATTGCAGGCCTTCCCGAAGATCGCATCATCCGCATCGCAACCAATGACAATTTCTGGTCCATGGGCGAGACGGGACCATGCGGCCCGTGTTCAGAGATTTTCTACGATCACGGCGATCACATTCCGGGTGGCCCTCCGGGTAGCCCTGATGAAGACGGCGACCGCTTTATTGAAATCTGGAACCTCGTGTTCATGCAATTCGATCAAGCGGCCGACGGCATGCGAAAGGAATTGCCGCGCCCGTCGATTGACACCGGCATGGGCCTCGAACGGATCGCAGCCGTTATGCAAGGTGTTCACGACAATTACGACACCGACACATTCAAGGCTCTTATCGCTGCATCTGAAGGTTTGACTGGCGTTGCAGCCACTAGCGACACAACAGCATCCCACCGTGTCATCGCAGACCATTTGCGCTCTACCTCCTTCCTGATGGCGGATGGAGTGCTGCCGTCTAACGAAGGGCGCGGCTATGTCCTGCGCCGGATTATGCGCCGCGCTATGCGTCATGCGCATTTGCTGGGTGCGGGCGAGCCTTTGATGCACCGCCTTGTGCCTTCGCTCGTCACCGAAATGGGTCAGGCTTACCCTGAGCTGGGACGCGGACAGGCGTTGATTGAGGAGGTGCTTCTTCGCGAAGAAACACAGTTCCGCAGGACGCTCGATAAGGGCTTGAAACTCCTCGACGAGGAAACCGGCGATATGGGCGAGGGCGGTCGGCTTGATGGCGAGACCGCGTTCAAGCTCTACGACACGTACGGCTTTCCATATGACCTTACCGAAGATGCCCTGCGCGCACGCGGCATTTCGGTTGACCGGGAAGGCTTTGACGCGGCAATGACCCGCCAGAAAGAAGCAGCGCGCGCAGCGTGGAAGGGGTCAGGCGATGCGGCATCAGACGAAATCTGGTTCGACATTGCCGATCGCGAAGGGGCTAGCGAATTCACCGGCTACACGGCGACCTCGGGCGAGGGCAGTGTAGTTGCAATCGTCAAGGATGGCGCAGAAGTGCAAAGCGCATCGGCAGGCGATGAGGTGGTCATCCTGACCAACCAGACGCCTTTCTATGGTGAAAGCGGCGGTCAAACCGGTGATACCGGCACTATCAGCACGCCTGAAGGCCTGACCGCGCAAGTTACCGATACGAGCAAACCGTTGGGTCGCCTTCACGCGCACCACGCAAAGGTGAACTCAGGAGAGGTCAAAGTTGGTGACAATGTGCAGCTTGAAGTGGATATCACGCGCCGCAATCAGGTCCGCGCCAACCACTCTGCCACGCACCTTGTTCATGCCGCATTGCGCGGCCAACTGGGTGATCATGTCACGCAAAAAGGGTCACTGGTCGCCGATGATCGCCTGCGCTTTGATTTCTCGCATCCCAAGGCTCTTTCAGCGGAAGAAATCGCCTCAATCGAGGCCGAGGTGAACGCGGAAATTCTCGCCAATGAGGATGTCAGCACGAGGTTGATGAGCCCCGATGATGCGGTTGAGGCTGGCGCCTTGGCCCTGTTTGGCGAGAAGTATGGCGATGAAGTTCGGGTGCTATCGATGGGCCGCACGGGTGGTTCAGGTCGCAACTATTCAGTTGAACTGTGCGGCGGAACCCATGTGAAAGCGACCGGCGATATCGGCCTGTTTCGCATTATTTCTGAAAGCGCGGTTTCTTCTGGTGTGCGCCGGATTGAAGCGCTCACGGGTGAAGCAGCACGCAAATGGCTGGTCGCGCGCGAAGAAGCGCTGAAGTCTGCGGCCAGTGTGATTCGCGCAACCCCTGAGGAAGTGCCGGGTCGGATTACGGCCTTGATGGAGGAGCGAAAGCGCCTTGAGAAAGAGCTCGCCGAGGCCAAAAAAGCATTAGCGCTGGGCGGTGGTGGTGGAGCAGGGCTCGAGACCCCTGGTCCAGCAGACGAAGAGATCAGTGGCGTCGCCTTCAGCGGACAGGTCTTAGAAGGCCTTGATCCCAAAGAGCTGCGGCCATTGCTCGACGAGACCAAGCAGCGGCTTGGCTCCGGTGTCGCCGCAATCGTTGCGGTAAATGACGGCAAAGCAAGTATCGCAGCGGCAGTGACTGACGACCTTACCGACCGGTTTAGCGCGGTCGATCTGGTTCGCGCAGGCGTTGAGGCGCTTGGTGGTAAAGGTGGTGGCGGCCGCCCCGACATGGCGCAAGGAGGTGGTCCAGATGTCACAAAAGCGGCGGATGCAATAGCCGCCGTAAAAGCCGTTATTGCCTAGGCTCGGCTAAACAAAGCTCCGATATTTCAAGATTTTTCAACTTTTCTGTCCGACTTCTTTGAAATCGTTTCAATGCAAGTGAAGGATCGGGCCAGATGAAGACTAAGACGCGCAAGTATGCATCGGCATTTGTGGGGGCGTGTTGCTTTACTTTGGCAGGGCCCGTAGCGGCGCAAGATCCGATCTCCCCGCCACGTGTATTGGAAATACCTGATGAGGCGCCTGTAGTTGAGGCCCAACAGCGAGCTGAGCCTTTCACCATGTCTGTCCGCATTTTGGGACAGAACCGCGAATTGTGGGCAGGCGATCTTGCAATGTCGGCATCAAACCGGGCGCAGGTGCGTATCGATGTGCAGGACAGCGACATAGGATGCCCAGTAGAGAATGATCGCTTTGCTGAACGGCGCAATGCGGTCGAATTTCAGGTTCGCCGGGGGTATGGCCGGAATAGCGCGAGATACACCGTTGAAACCAATTGGACGCGGCCAACCGCATCGTGCGCAGAGCAAGGATCGCTCGCCACTGGCTTTGAGGTCCAGGTGGAACTGGACAAAGGCGAAACCCGCGTGATCGAAGGGGACGGGGGCCTTCGTGTCGAGCTTACGCGCCGATAAGAAGGTGCTGCAAAGCTTTCCTTTGCGGGGGCTTGCTTGTGCTCTGTTGATCGCAGTTCCCGCCTATGCAGGCGCGAACGCACAGCCTCCACGCGACCGTGATCAGCCCCGCGCCATACCCAATTACCACGTCCTGACCGATACGCCGCGGCGCGATACCGCGCAGCAAGACTTTGCGTTCTTCGTGTCGGTTAAGGGCGGTGGTCGCGTGCTTTGGTCCGGCGAGCTCTACCTTGCTGAATACAATGGCGCTCGCCTCGAAACCGATCTTCAAGACGTTAATCCCGCCTGCGGCTTTGACCAGCGGCGGATATCGTCTCGCAACAGCGCACTCGTTTTGACCCTCGCGCCGGTCGACCTTGTCGAGGGTTACCGGTTCCGATTGAAGGCATATTGGAAATACCGTTTGCCCGACTGCGAAGAGATGCGCAGCGAGATGGTGTGGCTCAATCTCCCTGTTGAAATCGCAGAAGGCGAGACCAAGACCTTTGCTGGAAGCTCAGATTTCGAGGTTGAACTGACTCGGCGCAAATGGCCCGAATAATCAGCTCTCGAGCCGAGAGGTACGCAGCTTCGGGCGCTCTTTAAGTCCGCCGTCAATCTCCAGCTTCTCGCGGAACTGGTCGCGCTTTTCATGGATGGAGGCGATAACTGGGCCCATGGGAACACCAATATCAACCAGCACCGCTTCGGATAGCTGCAGCGAGCTTTCAAGGTTTTCGGGTACGGCATGGCTTGCGCCTGCGCGGTAAAGCTGGGCTGCGTGATCGGTATCGCGGGCACGGGCGACGATCAAGAGGTCAGGGTACTCAGCGCGAAGCTTCGCAACCAACCTTTGCGCCAGAACAGGTTCGTCCATCGTGAGTACGACCGAAGGCGCAGTTTCTATGCCCAGCCTTGTGAGCGCATCCCCACGCACCGCATCACCAAAGGTCGCACGGTACCCTGCGCGTTTGACACCCGCAATCAGGTCGGGATCGGAATCTAGGATCACATAGGGCTGTTTATGCTCCGTTAGCATATCGGCAATCAGGCGTCCAACCCGCCCACCACCGATGATGATTGTGCGTGCCTCACCCTCATCATCTTCTGGAAGCTCTGGCGTTGCCTCAATCCGGCGAGCGATAACCCGGCCAAGCCGTGCAAGAAGCGGTGTCACCGTTAGCCCGATTGCGGTCACAATCTGCCAGAATTGGGCGGTTTCAGCATCAATGACCAAAGCGCTTGTCGCAGCAGCAAGCACGATCAGGCTGGTTTCTGTGACGGGCTCGCCATGAGGACGCCGGTTTCAGCAGCCGTGCTGCGGCGTGCGCCCATCATTTTCAAAAGAGTGCCTGTGACAATTGCTTTGAAAACCAGAACGCCGACCACTGCCGCGGCGATTTCGCCCACATTGGCCCATATCTCAAGGAGATTGACCGACATGCCGATGGTGATGAGAAAAATACCCAGCGCGAGGCCCTTGAAAGGCTCCATGATGGTTTCAACTTCGCTGTGATACTCGGTCTCGGCGATCAAGAGTCCGGCGATCAATGCACCAACGATCGGGGACAGGCCGGTTGCAGAAGTGGCAAGGCTGGCCCCGATGACCACCAACATAGTGGCGGCCAAAAAGAGCTCAGGACTTTTGGTGCGCGCTGCCTGACTGAACAGGCTCGGAAGCAGAAAACGGCCCGCCACCAGAAGGACCAGAATAACGAGCCCGCCGTAGATGAGCGTGTTTGTCATCCCCTCAACACCGCCTCCTGCGGCATTGGGGGCAAGCGCACCGAGGATGAAGATGATCGGGACGATCATGATATCTTCGAACAAAAGCATCGAGAGCGCGGCGCGTCCAACGGGGCTTTTTGTGCCCGATATTGGAAGCACGATCGCAGTGGAGGAAAAGGCGAGGGCAAAACCAAGGGCGAGCGCTGCGGTTGTGTCGAGGCCTGAATATTGGCCAAAGAAGGCCGCCGATATGCTGCCGATAATGAGCAGTTCTAGGCTACCAAGGCCAAACACCAGCTTTCGTAATTGCCACAGACGGTTGAAGGATAACTCCAACCCGATTGCAAACAGCAGCAGAATTATGCCGAAATCGGCAAAGGGGGTTAATCGTTCCGGTTCTGATATGGTGACATATTGCAGCCATGGAACTTCATTGACGAGCGCGCCAAGGCCAAAGGGCCCGACCGCCACTCCAATAAGGATGAAACCGATGATCGGCGTGATGCGAAACCGCGCGAACACAGGGATAACAATGCCCGCTGATCCAAGGATCACAAGGGCGTCTTGCATCACGGGAGAGAGAGTTAGTTCGCCTGCCATGATTTGTTCTGTGTTGTGTCCCTAATGTGCCGGCTTTTTCCACCCGCGTTGATGCGATCTTCGGCGTTGTGTGGAAGATTACTCTTGTTAAAACGACTAAGGGCGACTGCTTGTTCCAACCAGCCGCCCCCAGCAAATTCTGAATATGCTTGGTGGGTTAGGCCCAGCTTTTCATTTCTTGTTCGAGGTTCTGCACAATCGCTTCGAAGAACTGCTCAGTGGTGAGCCAGTTTTGCGATGGACCGATCAGAAGCGCCAAATCCTTGGTCATTTGACCTTTTTCGACCGTCTCAATGCAAACCCGCTCAAGCGTTTCAGCAAAGCGAACCACGTCAGGTGTGTCGTCGAACTTGCCGCGATACATCAGCCCGCGCGTCCACGCGAAGATCGAAGCGATCGGGTTGGTCGATGTCGCCTTGCCTTGCTCGTGCTGGCGGAAGTGGCGGGTGACGGTGCCGTGGGCGGCTTCTGCTTCGATGGTTTTGCCATCGGGCGTCATCAAAACGGAAGTCATAAGGCCCAGCGAGCCAAACCCTTGCGCAACGGTGTCAGACTGAACGTCGCCGTCATAGTTTTTACAAGCCCAAACAAACTTGCCCGACCATTTGAGCGCAGATGCGACCATGTCGTCGATCAAGCGGTGCTCATAAGTGATGCCGGCTTCTTTGAACTTATCCGCAAATTCGGCGTCGAACACTTCCTGGAACAGATCTTTGAAGCGCCCGTCATAGGCCTTCATGATGGTGTTCTTGGTCGAAAGATACACTGGCCAACCGCGGTCGAGGCCATAATTCATCGAAGCGCGCGCGAAATCGCGGATCGAATCGTCGAGGTTGTACATCGACATCGCAATGCCAGCGCTTGGGAAGTCGAAGACGTTGAGGTCAATCTCAGTTCCGTCATCGCCGTGATAGACCATGCGCAGTTTGCCTGGGCCTGGGATCAGCGTGTCCGTCGCGCGGTATTGGTCACCAAAAGCATGACGGCCAACCACGATCGGGTGGGTCCAGCCAGGCACCAGTCGCGGCACGTTATCGATCACGATAGGCTCACGGAAAACCACACCGCCAAGGATGTTGCGGATAGTGCCGTTTGGCGACTTCCACATTTTCTTGAGGTTGAATTCTTCAACGCGCGCTTCATCAGGGGTGATGGTTGCGCATTTAACGCCAACGCCGTGCTCTTTGATAGCATTGGCTGCGTCGATTGTGATCTGGTCGTCTGTCTCGTCACGTTTTTCGACAGAGAGATCGTAATACTTCAGATCAATATCGAGATATGGCAGGATCAGCCGCTCGCGGATCCACTGCCAGATGATTTTTGTCATCTCATCGCCATCGAGTTCGACAACGGGGTTCTTAACCTGAATTTTTTGCATGGGCGTACGCCTGTTCCTTCCGTCCAGGGGACAGTCATAAATTTGCTTTTGCGGATGTTGATCCCATCCCTGTGACGCGGCTTTAGCAGAGGAGTGGCGTTGCGCAAGAGAGGGCGCAGGTCAGGGGCTAAATCAGGCCATATTCCCTAGGCCAACTGGCATTAAAACCCGCTTCCAGGCTTTCTCAAATAGGCTTGTTCTTCGGGTGTCGATATGCGGCCCAAAACTTCATTCCTATGCGGGAAACGGCCAAACCGGGCAATCACGTTTCGGTGAGCCTTCGCATAGCGGGTAAACTCTGCATTACCCAGCGCCGCGATCAGCCCAACGGCTGTATTCTGGTCGGCCAAATCTTCGCTGTGCTCTAATGGGAGATAGGCAAAGATTCGCTGCTCTGGCGCCAAGTCGTCATCCCAGCCTTTGGCTACCATTGCGCGGGCAAGGGCGAGACCAAGCGGATCACTTGCAAAGCTAAGTGGGTTACCTCTGAACAAATTGCGCGAAAACTGGTCAAACAGGATGATTGCGGCCAACGCTTCTTTGAAAGAACCTAGAAAGTCTGCAGCATCTTTGTCGGAGTGATATTCATGCAATGCGCCAAAACGCTTTTCGATCTCAGCATCGACGGCTGCGTTCTTGGAAAACCAGTCCCTAGCCTCCAATTCCTCAAACCAAAAGTGGAGGACGTCTTCAACCCAGTCAGAATCTTGCGCGGCATTCATTTTTGCAAAGGTAGGGCACCGCCTCGCCAAACGCAAAAAGGGCTCTCAAACGCAAAGAGCGCCGCAACTGCGACGCCTTTTAAGCGGCGATCCAATTTGGACGTCCGATCGAGAGGCTCGTTTTGGATGATGGTGGGCGTACCAAGATTTGAACTTGGGACCCCTACGATGTCAACATAGTGCTCTACCCCTGAGCTATACGCCCGCACCATCATCAAACCCACAACCTACGGCTGCGAGAAGCGGCGAGTTAGCGAAGCTCTTGGCCAAGTGCAAGCGATTCGCGATGGCCGCGTGCAAGTTTTATTGACTGCGCGCTTCTTGCTGTTCTTCGAACACGCGTTCCACCTCAAGCACAAGGTCACGCAGATGGAATGGCTTTGACAGAACCTTTGCATGGGGTTGCTCGCGGCTTGCGCGCAAGGAAACTGCGGCAAAGCCGGTGATGAACATGACTTTTGTACGCGGGCTAACCTCGGCGCAGCGCTGGGCCAGTTCGATCCCGTCCATTTCAGGCATCACAATATCTGACAAAAGCAGATCAAAGCTCTCTTGCTCAAGCAGCGGCACAGCCTCTGTTCCGCGGTCGACGCTAACCACGTCAAAGCCAGCTTTGGTAAGAGCGCGCTCAAGATAAGCGCGCATGGCTTCTTCATCTTCGGCAAGAAGGATTCGCGGGTTTGGCGGTGTTGTCATGGGCATCGTGTTACAACCAATCGCTTAATAAATCTTATGCCTTTCACACGGGTGACCTGCTTTGAAACGGTCAATCGCGCGTTTTCGCATCCGAAGCGGATTAACCTTGTCCTATCATGTCGGATTGAACAGACGTTGTCGTACCTAAAATCATGCCAAAATGTGGAACAATACGGGTGATTCCGTCTTTGACTCGCAACAGCAAACCGGGCAGCACTGAGATAACATGTCTTCACTGACCCCTTCTCGGGCATCGTCTCAGTCAAAAATCGCTTCGCGCAGCCGGTCTAACGCTGTGCACAAGGACCTTGTGACCAGCAAGGGCGGCTCTGTCGCGGGCGTATCGCTGGGCGAGGGGGGGCATGCATTTGTCCATGTTGCCCCGCGTCATATGCCGCTTCCTGTACTCATCGCCGTGCCCCATGCTGGCCGGGTTTATCCGGCTGAAATAAATGCACAAATGCGCGATCCTGAACACAGCCAATTGCGGCTTGAAGATAGGCTTATCGACACTGTAGGGGTTGAGATTGCCCGGGCAACGGGAACGGGCCTTCTGGTCGCCCATGCACCGCGCGCGATGATTGATCTGAACAGGGCGGCCGATGATATCGACTGGGGCATGGTCACAAAGCCCAAGGGATTTAATAAGGACGCTTTGGTTGACACGCTGATTGGGGCTGGACGCCCGGTTGGTTCCGGCAATGCCCGATCTCGCAGTGGTTTGGGCCTTGTGCCCCGGCGATTGCCCGGTTTTGGGGAGATATGGCGCTCAAAAATTACTGTCGATGAGATGACGCGCAGGGTGGAGCAAATCCATCGCCCCTATCATGATTTTCTCGCGCGCGAACTTGTCCGCATCCGCGATGCCTGGGGGGCGGCCTTGTTGATCGACCTGCATTCCATGCCACCCTTGCGCAGGCGTGAAGGTGAAGGGCTGGCGGCAAAAATTGTGCTGGGCGACCGTTTCGGCGTTTCATGCGATAGCACGATTGCCAATCACGCTTTCAGATATCTTGAGCACCATGGTTGTGTAACGGCGCATAATCGACCCTATTCAGGGGGGTATGTGTTAGATCGCCATGCGAACCCTGCACGCGGGATCCACGCTATCCAGGTTGAAGTCTGTCGCACCACTTATCTTGATAGTGCCCTTTCCCAAACCGGCGAAAACGCTGGGGTTCTGGCGCAAATGCTTACAGGTTTGGTGCGCGTATTGGGTGCGGAAACCGCTGGCCTTGGGTCTGGCGGTCAGCTTCCCCAGGCCGCCGAGTAAGGCCTTCTCATCAAGCGAACCTTCTGTGAAACCCTTTCGTTGAAACACACTGGCTTCCTGACCCAAAACAAACCCGGATTTTCACACGGGCAGCAAAAAAATGCCACCTCGCGCGAAAGGGGGGAGCACGAGGTGGCCAAGTTCAGGGAGGATCACGCCAATGATGGCGCATTCCGGAGCGGCTCATGAGGGGGTCACCGCTCCAAAAACCCAAATAATAAAGGGGCGACCCGCTTTCAAGCTGCGGGCCGCCCCAATTACATCGATTATGGACGCAAAGCGCGTCCGCTAATCTTAAACTCGAAAGCCTTGAATTTAGGCTTTGTTCTCAGGCATAGGCAGCTTGCCTTGCGCGCTTTGACGCTCAAAAATGATCCGCATCAGGTTCATTGAGAACAGGTGCGCGTGGATCAGCATCAACATGCCGCTCTTGTTAAGTTCCTCAACTTTTTCAGCAGGAAGCTCACGCAGTTTCTCTTCGTTCACCATGCGGAAGCCGCGATAAACGAATGGCTTTTCAGGCATGTCATTGCGGGTGATCGCAATTTCGCCGTCCATCATCAGGTCAAGAGCGATGAGCTGTTCAAGAAACGCTTTAGTGCGCTGCCCCGATGTTTCAAAACGGCGGCAGAATTCGAGCACGTCGTTGGTGTATTGGGTTGGCTTGCGCTCATCACCATCGGCTTCGAACAAGGTGTTGCCTTCATTGTCTTTGCCAACGACGCCGGATTCTGGATCGAAGCAAAGCGACATTTCTTCGCTGCCCTGGTTCAGTTTGGCGAGGATGAAGGGATAGCGGCGGATATAGGCGGGGACATAAACGCCCGCTTCAAGCTTGCCGTTTTCCTCGATGAAAGTGTTCACACCCTCGTTAAGGCCCATAAGAGCAATCGGCAGCGGTGCATCGTTCGCGGTGAAAACGATTGGGTAGTGGCGCTGTGCATCGACAAACTCGTCAACCGTAAGCGGAATGGCGTGCGTGTCGGCCATGAAGGATGCATCATCAAAGCTGCTTACTGACCAGTCAGCGTGATCTTTGCTGTTGAGCGGGAGCAAGTCTTTGTAAAAAAGCGGTAGTTGCGGCTGCGGCGCGGTCGCCATGGATAGTCTCCTAGATCCCTTAAGTGAATGTTGTTTTTGGGCGGCGCGTGCCATCAGCAATGTCCCCGCGCAATAATTGTGGGGCGCTTTAGGCGTTCAGCGACCCAAGGGCAAGCACGCAACGCAACGCTATTCAACAGCCATTGGCACAAGCTTACCCGGATTGAGTAATCCTTGCGGGTCAAGCGCCTGTTTAACAGCGCGCATGATTGCCAAAGCAACCGGGTCGCCGAGGCGGCCAAGCTCGCCCACTTTCATCTGACCGATGCCGTGTTCGGCGCTGATCGAACCGCCCCATTGGGTCACCAGATCATATACCCGCGCGCTCACTTGCTTGCCTTGCCCTTCTTCCCATTCACCCGGCACTGCGCCTTTGGGGGCAAGGATATGGAAGTGCACATTGCCATCACCCAAATGGCCGAAGGCAACCGCCCGTGTGCCGGGAAATTCCTTTTCCACTGCAGGGGAAGCGGCCAAGATGAACTCTGGCATTTTTTCAACGGGAACAGAGATGTCATGCTGCATCGCGGGGCCCAGAGCGCGCTCTGCTGCTGAAATGGAATCGCGCAAGGTCCAGAAATCGTCCGCTTGCCGTTCGTTTGATGCAATCACCGCATCGCTTAAGAGTCCGTCTTCAGCAGCATCAGCGAGCGCGCCTTCCAGTTTTTCGCGCAACTCCGTATCATCGCCGTCCACCCCAACACATTCGATAAGGGCGTGCCATGCGTGACGCTCGTTCAGGGGCGATCTTGCAGCAGGAAGATGCGCCAGAACACTGTCGAGGCAATGATCGGGGACGACTTCAAACCCTTCCAAAGTATCGCCCAACGCGCGGTCCACCCGGCGCAGTAAAGCGCGCGCATCAAGGATCGACTTTAAGCCAACCCAAGCGGTCGCACGGGCTTTTGGTGCAGGGAGCAGTCGCAATGTTGCGCCTGTCACGATACCAAGCGTCCCTTCCGACCCGATAAGAAGCTGCTTTAAGTCAAACCCGCGATTGTCTTTTTTAAGCGCGGTGAGGGCATCGAACACGCTTCCATCGGCCAGCACGGCCTCCAGCCCCAAAACCTGAGCGCGCATGGTTCCATGGCGCAGTACCTGCGTACCGCCTGCGTTGGTGGAAATCAGTCCGCCTATCGTTGCCGATCCTTTCCCGCCAAGGGTGAGGGGAAAGCGCAGGCCAGCGTCTTCAGCCGCTTCGTGAAATGTTTGAAGGATGACGCCGGCATCGCACACGGCAAGGCCAGCGGTAGCGTCCAGTTCGCGAATAGTGTTCATCCGCCTTAGTGACAAAAGGATTGCCGAGCCGCTCGCATCAGGAGTGGCCCCACCGGCCATACCGCTGTTGCCGCCTTGGGGCACGATGGGCACGTTGAAGCGCGCGCAAAGTTTGACAAGAGCCGACACCTCCTGCGTCGAGGCAGGAGATGCAAGCCCGATCGCTTTGCCTGAATATCGCCCGCGCCAGTCGGTAAGCCACGGTTCCAAATCATCGGCAATCGCGGTCCAACCCTTGGGACCAAGCAAATCGGCGGCCAGTTCAGCAAAGTGGTTGGTGCCGGTTCCGATATCGGTTTCAAGCGCTGTCATTGTTGCGCCTATGCCACAATCCAGCTTGAATGCGCTAGCACTTTGGCGAGTTAAAGCGCTGGGTTAAGGCAGCGTTCAATCACTCATGCTAGCTCCGGTGTCTGTGTTGATGAAGGCCTTGGGTGGTGCCTGACTTGAATTCCCGTTTGGAGGGTCCGGAAGACTTTGATGTCTAGCCTTTACGCCTTGGCCGCGTCTGCAGCGTTGTTTTTGCCTTTCTTTGGGCAAACAAGCAACGCGCCCGTGACCTCTGCCCCTCAGTGTATGATGAGCGATCTGGGCAATTCCACCGAGGTCGAGCCCGTGCAGCACAGCGAACCGACAGAGCCCCAATTGCCATTGCCGCTTTCGTCCGAGGGACGTGCATACACTCCGCTTGAGGCATTCTATGCGTCTCGCACTGCCAATCAGGTGCGGATAGAGCGGCGCGTGACGATCCGCATAGCACCCTTTCGTCAAGGCAACCGCAACAGCCTGCTGGCCCAGCTCCCCCGGCGCGGTGTTACCCGCGCTTATGAAGAGCGCAAGATGGATGGCTGCATCCCTGTGGCTGGCATTGCTGGAGTTCAAACGGGGACGGGCAATCGCTTGCTTTTGTTCCTGCGTGATCAGCGCATAATCAGCCTCAATCTGGAGCGCGGGTGTGAGGCGCGTGACTTTTATTCCGGCTTTTATGTTGAGCGCAATGAAGATGGACGACTTTGCGTCAAACGCGATCAGCTCCAATCGCGCAGCGGTGCCAAATGCGAAGTCGAACGCATGCGCCATCTTGTCGCTGCTGACGAATAATCCAGAGCGCGCGGGCGTATTTGAAAGCGCTTTTCTCGGAACCGCAATGAGTCACTGGTTGGCGATTTCTTGACTCTCAGCGCCTTTTTGGCCAAGCGGGGGCTTCTTTCACACATGGCGGCCGGCGCTTTCGCCTCTCGCCGTTTGTGCAAGAGCATTTTTCGCTCCAATTTATCCGGACATTCTCGACAACATGACATTTGCCGATCTCGGCCTCTCTCCTGAATTGCTCAAAGCGGTGGAAGAAGCCGGCTACACTGAGCCGACGGCGATCCAAGCCGAAGCAATCCCTTCCATTTTGATGATGAAAGATATCATCGGCATTGCGCAAACAGGAACGGGTAAGACCGCAAGTTTTGTGCTGCCGATGATCGACGTCATGGCCTCTGGTCGTCGCCGCGCATTGATGCCGCGCTCGCTCATTCTGGAGCCGACGCGCGAATTGGCAGCGCAAGTTGCTGAGAACTTTGAAAAATACGGCAAGAACCACGACCTTAAAATGGCGCTTTTGATTGGCGGCGTTCAGATGGGCGATCAGATCAAGGCCTTGAATGACGGCGTGGATGTGTTGATTGCGACGCCGGGCCGGATGATGGACTTGTTTGAGCGCGGCAAAATCCTGCTCTCGGGCTGTGAGCTTCTGGTGATCGACGAAGCGGACCGCATGCTCGACATGGGCTTTATCCCGGATATTGAATTTATCTGTGACAAGCTTCCCGAAACGCGCCAAACGATGCTGTTCTCGGCAACAATGCCGGCTCCGATTGAGAAGCTTGCAAAGAAGTTTCTGAACAACCCGAAGCGGATTGAGACAGCGCGCGCTGCGACAACGAACAAAGATATCACTGCTTTTAAAGTGCCTGTCCCTGCGCGCAAAAAGCGTGAGACTTTGCGCTGGCTGCTACAGAACGACCAGGTTGAAACCGCGATCATCTTTGCCAACCGCAAGACGACTGTGCGCGAACTTAACAAAAGTCTTCAGCAATACGGTTTTGCCTCAAGCGAGATCCACGGCGACATGGACCAAGGGTCGCGTCTTAAAGAACTTGAGCGTTTCAAGTCTGGCGATGTCAACATTCTGGTCGCTTCTGATGTGGCGGCACGCGGGCTCGACATCAAAGGTGTCTCCCACGTCTTTAACTTCGACACGCCGTGGCACCCGGACGATTATGTCCACCGTATCGGCCGCACTGGCCGTGCAGGGGCAAAGGGGCGCGCGTTTACGCTTGTTTCTGATGAAGATGCAGAAGCGATTTCAAACGTCGAAAAACTAACCGGCCATCCGGTTAAAGTCTTCGGCAAGGAAGATGTGCGCGTTGAACTCGCTGATCCTGACGCTAAGCCTGTAAAGGAAGAGCGCGCGGAGCGCCCCAAGAAAGAGCGGGCACCAAAGGCGAAGCGAACAAAATCGGTCGATGAACAATCGGCCGATGATAAGCCGCGGCGTCCAAAACGGGTCCGCGACGAACAAGTAGACGAGAAACCGCGGAAGCCTCGTAAAGCACGCCAACGCGACGAGGACGAAGAGCCCGTCGCACAAGGTGAGTGGAACGGGCCAAAGCCTGGTTTTCTTGATGTCGGGTTTACCGGCTAGGGCACTAGTCCCCAGTCGACATCCTGATGTATCCCAGTAAGAGGTCTGCTGAGCGCAAGGCTGATTTTGTCATCCATGCTTTGAGCCTTGCGTTCATGGTCCCGGTGAGCGGGCTGTTCGTACAATGGGCTTTTGAGCGCGGTGACACGTTCCTTTTGATCGCGGTTCTCGCTTATGCAGCGGCAGCCATGTGTTCAATCGGCATCTCTTTTGCCTATCACCTGCTGCCGCGCCATGATTTGCGCCCGGTACTGCGGCGCTGGGATCATGCTGCGATTTACATTGTGATCGCAGGGACGTTCAGCCCGCTTTTGATCATGGCAAATACGCCCAGTGCAAACCTTATTCTGATCGTGATCTGGGTGTTTGCATTGGTCGGCTCTCTCTTTAAGCTTGCAGCCCGCAATATGGACCCGCGCTGGTCGATCCTATCCTATCTGGGTCTTGGTGCGATGGGCCTTTCTGCCATGCCTGACTTTTGGCAGGAACTTCCTTTCCTCACCACGGCGGCCATAGGCGCAGGCGCATTCTTTTACACCGTCGGAACCTGGTTCTACCGCCAGAAAGAGATGCGCTTTCGCTATCCCATCTGGCACGCATGGGGCACTTTGGGTGGTGTCTCGCTGTGTGCGAGTATTGGGGTGGCGTTGATCGCTTGACCTCGCACGCGGCCTTCAAGGCACCGCAAAAACGTGAGCGATCATACGGTTGCCTTCAAACACGGCGCGGTCTTCGACGTTGATTCCGTCTTCAAGGAAGACGAAATCAAACACCCCGTCATTATTGCTGTCCGAATGAAGCATCACGAGGAACATTGTCCCCGGCTTTGGCGCCGGGTTTAATGTAATCGAGACGTCCTTATTGGTGCCGCTTTTGACAAAGCGATAGCCTGCGACCCAGTCGCCATCGGGCTTGCCATCGATAAACGGGTGTAGGACCAGCCAGCCATCGCCCTCGATGTGCACCTCGCTGAACGTAAGCGTCGCGCCGTCGCCCCGCCTGACTGTGCTATTGCCTGAGGTGATGCGCTGTTCGGTGTAGGTGGCGTCTTGTGAGCGGGTAAGACCGTCCATGACGATCCAGTTATTTTCACCATCGCCCAAAGTAACACCGGGCGCGTCTTGTGCAAAAACCGGCGCGCTGCACACCCCAATCAGTGCCCCTGCCAAACTGATCACAAGTTTCCAACCCATCATCTCTCCCCTCACACCGCCATATATTGCAGACCTTTCACGGCGGGGGAAGGGCAGCGCCCTAGCTCACCACACTGACAAAACTATCAATGACCCGCTTCTCTCCCGCCTCCTCGAATTGAATGGTGAGCTTGTTGCCTTCCTGATCAATCACGCAGCCTAGGCCGAATTTTGCGTGCTCGACCATAGCGCCAATTGCGATGTCTGATCGGGGTTTTGCGGCGAAACTGGCGGCAGAACGCCCCGGTTCAGCGAGGCGTTTTGGCTGGGTGTCATATCCGCCCGAAACCGCGCGCCTCCAGCCCGGACCACGGGTGTCAGCGCGCCCGGGGTTCTGCTGTGCCACGTGGGCAAATGGGTCTTCATTTTCTGACCAATTGGCCCGCCACAGCGATGCACCGCCTGTCATTGTGCTTTCCTGGTCGATGAATTCTTCTGGCAATTCTTCGATGAAACGCGAGGGGATGGAACTGGTCCATTGCCCATAAATTCGCCTGTTGGCCGCGTGCATAATGATGCATTTTCGCCGCGCGCGAGTGATCGCGACGTAAGCCAAGCGCCTCTCTTCCTCAAGTGAGGCAAGGCCCCCTTCGTCAATGGCGCGTTGTGAAGGGAAGACGCCTTCTTCCCATCCGACGCAAAAGACATGGTCGAATTCGAGACCTTTGGCCGCGTGGATCGTCATGATTGTGACGGTTTCCTCGCCATCGTTCCGGTCATTGTCCATGACGAGGCTGACGTGTTCGAGGAAGTCGCCGAGCGTCTCATACTCCTCCATTGCGCGGGCAAGTTCGGAGAGGTTTTCTGCCCGCCCGGCGCTTTCGGCAGAGCGGTCTTTCGCGAGCATGTCGTTATAGCCGCTCTCATCGAGGACGAGGCGAAGTAGGTCAGCAGGCGATGTGACTTCAGCCGCTTCACGCCAAGACAAGAACTGCCGCATAAGCGTGCCGATAGTGTTCGCCGCGCGTTTGGGCAGCTCATCGCTATCGGCCAATTGCAAAGAGGCCGCCGCCAGAGGTAAGTTCACCCTGCGGGCATGAATGTGCATTTTCTCAAGCGTTTTGGAGCCAAGGCCACGTTTGGGCTGATTATAAATCCGCTCAAACGCGAGATCATCTTGAGGCTGTGCAATGACGCGAAGGTAGGCCAGCGCATCACGGATTTCGGCACGCTCGTAAAAGCGAAAACCGCCGATAATCCGGTAGTTAATGCCCACTTGTATGAAGCGGTCTTCAAACTCGCGGGTCTGGTATTGCGCGCGTACCAGAATGGCAACCTGGTCGAGCGGTGCGCCTTCGCGTTCCAACCTCTCGATTTCTTCGGACAATCGGCGCGCTTCTTCGGGGGCGTCCCATACGCCGATGACTTTGACCTTGTCGCCGCCATTGACCTGTGTCCAAAGGGTTTTGTCATGCCGCTCAGAATTGGCGCGGATGAGGCCAGATGCAGCGCCCAGAATTTGCGGGGTCGAGCGATAGTTTTGCTCAAGCCGGACCACATGCGTGCCGGCAAAATCCTTCTCAAACCGCAGGATATTGGCAACTTCTGCCCCGCGCCATGAATAGATCGACTGATCATCATCGCCAACAACGCAGATGTTCTTGTGGCTCTGCGCAAGCAGTCTTAGCCACAGGTATTGAACCGCGTTGGTGTCCTGATACTCGTCCACCATGATGTATTTGAAGCAGCTCTGATACTCGGCCAGCACATCGGTGTGTTTGCGGAAAATATTCAGAATATGCAGCATCAAATCGCCGAAATCGCAGGCATTTAGCGCCTTTAACCGGTCCTGATATGCGCCATACATCTGAGCGCCTTTGCCGTTCGCATAAGCCTCATTCTCTGCCGCATCGAGGTCCGCAGGGTTCAGCCCCCGGTTCTTCCACCGGTCGATACAGCCTGCCAATTGCCGCGCGGGCCAGCGCTTTTCGTCAATCTCGTGCTCTGTGATAATCTGTTTCAGCAAGCGCAGCTGATCATCGGTGTCGATAATGGTGTAATTGCTTTGTAGGCCAGCCAGTTCCGCATGACGCCGCAGCATCTTCGCGCAGATCGAATGGAAGGTCCCAAGCCAGGGGAGGCCTTCTCCCGGTGCGCCCAAATGCGCCGCCACCCGCTCACGCATTTCGCGTGCTGCCTTATTGGTGAAGGTCACGCACAATATCTGACTTGGCCAAGCGCGCCGCGTCGCTACCAAATGCGCCATTCTTGCGGTCAAAGCGGCGGTCTTGCCTGTCCCAGCGCCCGCCAGCATGAGCACAGGCCCTTCGGTCGTCAGCACAGCTTCACGCTGAGGTGCGTTTAGCATTTGCGCATAGGGTGGCACCGAAGAATCAACGGGCACACCGCCGGAAGGATGGGGTAGATTAGGGTTCATCGCACCAGAACAATTAGAGAACAAAATTGCAGGATGCAATGTCGCATATTCGCTCGCGGCGTGCACCCCCGATGGGCACCTATTCCCAAAATCGTCCCCCATAATGGACACAATCGCGGCTCATCGCATTTTGGAAACGTCTTTCGGCAAGCCGGGTTCAAACCGCGATGCACGCAAATGCCGACGGTTCGCATGGCGTCAAAAGCCTGCCATCAAGCGTGTGTCGGAGAAAGCGGGAACAACCAGCGGGGATTCTCGCCCGACAAATCATTGTTCGTCATCGTTTGGGTGTCACCATTAAGGAGTATCCCAATGCGTAAATCCAAATATCAAGTCTCAGGTGTTGCAGCAGCAGCGCTTGGCTTTCTTGCCGCAACGCCCTCCATGGCTTTTGCACCGCAAGACGAAGGGGCGACTGATGCAGGGCCGGCACAGCCATCCGATCCCGATCTGTCGAGCGATCAACAGGCAGAAGTGGACAGTTGGCCGGTCGAACAGCAGACCGCCTATATGGGCTGGCCGGCCGAAACAAAGAGCTACTATTGGTCGCTTGAACCCAGCCAGCAGATGCTTTTCTGGCGTTTGACCGATGAGCAGAAAATTGCGCTCACCGCGATGACTGGGCCAGAACGTGATGCTGCGTGGCAGCAGATCGAGGGCCGGGCGTCTTCCTCACGCTAAGGGAGGGGCTTCTTCAGCCCGGTTCCCCTTCACTCCGGAGCTGAGGCCGAGGCGGGGGCAGGCTCGCGTGTGAAAAGCGTGAGCCTGCCTTTGCCAACTTTGCGAGACGCCTCTAGCGTCAGGCCTTTGATCGCAGGTTCTTCATTGAACGCAGTTTCAAGCGCGATCCATGTCGCATTATTGATCCAGCCAAGGCGATGGAGCCTGTCCAGGGCCACTTCGCCAGCGCCGGTGTGATAGGGCGGGTCGAGGAGCAAGAGATCATAGGGTTCGCGTGCAGCGCGCAAGGTCATAACCGACGTCGCTTCCACAGCGGCGCGGTCTCGCGCATCAAAACTGGCGATATTCGCGCGAATTGTGTCCACTGCGGCGCGGTCTTGTTCAACAAACAGGCAATGCGCAGCGCCCCTTGAAAGCGCTTCCAACCCCAATGCGCCTGACCCCGCAAAAAGATCAGCAACCCGCAAATCTTCAAAACTGCCAAGGCGGCTTGTCAGCATGGAAAACAGTGTTTCGCGTGTGCGATCGGCGGTGGGGCGGGTAGCATCGCCCTTTGGTGACACCAGTTTACGGCCTCTCCAATCCCCTGCAATAATGCGCATCAGTTCTTCCGTCCGCCTTTGAGGCTGCTCACAAAACGATCAAGGTCACCTTTCTTGATGCGCGTAGCCTGGCCGCGGGGGAGGTCTCCCAAGTAGAATGGCCCATAACCCACTCGGATCAATCGGTTCACTTCAAGTCCCAGAAATTCGAGGACCCGTCGAACCTCACGGTTTTTCCCTTCCGTGATGGTGATCTCGATCCAGTGGTTTTTGTGACCTTTTCCGCCAGAGCCTCGGTCGAGGTTCGCATCTATGGAGCCATAACGCATGCCTTCGATCTCAACCCCTTCGCTCAACGCTTCGAGCTGTTCCTGTGTAACTTCACCAAACGCGCGGGCGCGGTAAGTGCGCGGGATACCAGACGAAGGCAGTTCCATCGTGCGTTTAAGCCCGCCATCATTGGTCAGCAGCAACAGCCCCTCGGTGTTAAAATCGAGCCGCCCGATGGGCATCAGGCGCGGTGTGTCCTTGGGAAGGGCATTGGTGAGCGCTGCATAAATCGTTGCGCGTCCGGCGGGATCACGTTCTGCTGTGATAAGGCCGGTTGGCTTGTTAAAGGCGAAAAGCTGCGTTGGTTCAGGCGCTGCAACAGGCTTTCCATCGACGCTCACGCCTTTGAGGCTGGTGAGGAAGGTCGCAGGCGTTTCCACCGGCTTTCCATCCAAAGTGATGCGTTTGTCAGCGATCATACGTTCAATCTCGCGGCGCGAGGCAATTCCTGCGCGGGCGAGCAATTTGGCGATACGGTCGCCTTCGGGGCGGTCGTCTGATTTCTTGGGATTGGTGGGCATAAGCTAGCCGCTAGGCCTTCGCGCGCGGCGCTGCAAGCTCGCTATGCCAACCTGCCATATTTAAGCTCCTAGGCCAAAAGCAGGAAACCGGTAACCGTCAATCGCCCCTCTGCCTGTACATTTTTCAGAGGTGGAGGCGTCATAATATCGCCAGAGTGCAATTGTCGCCCGCGATAGGCGATCAGGCGATCGGGCGCTGCGGCTACGGTGCCAAGCCGATCGTATCGGGGAGTGTTTTTGGTGTGATAGGCGAGGGGCGGGGGCCCATGTTCTGTTTCATCCTCCTGGCGAGCTGCAAAATACTCATCGAGTCGTTCTGGCGTGACAGTTTCAAATCCCGTCCTGCGGTGACGATAGAAAGCCGTGCCGCAATCAGGGGCGGTGTCGAGGTAATGCACAAAGGCGACGACGTTGGATTGTGCCTCGTCAAAGTGGGGAATGCGTTGGTCGGGTGAAAGCTCATCGGGTTGAAGCGTGACGATGCTGAATGCGCAAGATTCAAAGCGGATTTGGCCCGCGCCAAACTCCTTTTTCACTGCCCGCGCGAGGATGGATGACTGCATGCAATGACCAACATAGCTTTTGGGGTCGATGGCAGAGCGTATTCCCGGGTAGCCATTCGCGCGCTCATAGCGTGCGGCTCTGCCTGCGCTGACCAGCCCCGATAAATGACCGGAGAAGTCGTCGATCACGATAACAGGCTCGCGCTCATGGCCGAAGGCTTGTATTTGGTAAGTCATGGGTCGGTTAAGCGGCCTAGCGTTGCAAATGCTCTTGCACAATCGCATCAAATTGCACGATCCCGTTTTCCAAAGTGCCAAGGGTGATCTCACTGACCGCGCCTGTCTCAAGCCCTTGCTGACCAAGCTCTGCTGCGCGGAAGTCTTCGGATGCAAAAACCCCGCCATCAAGCAGCTTCCAACTGCGCTCCCAATGGTCCAGTGCCTTCGGGGTTTTGGGATCTTCGGGGATGAGCATGAAGTCCTCAACCACAGTGTAGTTATGCGCCGTCGGCATCAGCACCATGACATTCACATAGTCGGGGCTGGGGATGATGACGGTTGCGGGAAAGAGCTGATAAGCGAAGGTCACAATTTTGCGCAGCTCAGCCATATTGGCAAAGTCGACGCCTTCCATCTCCTCCATCCGCCCTACGGCAGAGCGCATATGCGGGCCAACGTTGTCACCGCTTGTAATCCCGTCCTTGAAGAAAGGGCCGATGGTGTCAGCGTGGAGCCTTTGGACGTGATAACTTTCCAGAAACGCATCCATGATGAGCTTCCAATTGCCCTTCACCTGATGGGTCTTGCGCCGGAAAAGGTGCAGGTCACGCATTCCAAAAGCATCGAAATCGGCACTGATGGCGTGCGCATCCGTGAAGTCTGCGCCTTGCTCAGGTGAAAACCAGATCAATCCGCCCGTCTCGCATGAAGGTAACTCGAAAAGACCATACTCTCTTTTATCGAGGCCCGGAAACGTCTCTGGCCGGGGTAATGCCAACAGCTTGCCGTCAGTGCTGTAGGTCCAGGCGTGATAAGGGCACACCATCCGTTTGGCGCATTGCACCTCGCCGCCTTCGACAAGGCGCGTTCCCCGGTGGCGGCACACGTTGAGGAAGACGTGCACGGCTCCCTCGCGATCGCGGGTTATAAGCAGCGGACGACCGGTATCATCATGCGGCACCACCATTCCAGTGTCGGGAAGAAGGGCGGATGGAGCAAGCACTTGCGGCAGGCGATCAAACAGCGCGGATTTCTCGCGCGCGAAGTGTTCGGGGCAGGTGTAGCGACTGGCCGGGACCGTCCCGATGGCGTCTATTTCGCGCGGTGTTCCGGTCTTTATGTTATCAGCCAGAGCCAATTGGCCTGCTGTCGGCTTGAGCTGCGCAAATTCTCTGGGCAAATCTTGCGTTGTTGCGGCGTTCATCGCCTTCTCCCTATTCCCCTTGATGAAGTTATGCCTCACACTCGGGCGTAAATCAAAAGGGATAAGCAAAGACGTGACAACAGCCGAAGCTGCACAGCCTGAAAAGCCCACAAAACCCGGCATTCGCGAAGTCCTGCGCGCGCTAAAAAACCGCAAGTCGGCCTTTATGGCGCTGTTTGGGTTTACCAGCGGTCTGCCCTTCGCGCTGTTTCTGGGCACGCTTTATGCATGGCTGTCCGAGGCTGAGGTCGATTTGGAGACGATGGGGGTCTTCTCGCTGATCGGCCTAGCTTACGCTTTCCAGTTCATCTGGTCGCCATTGGTGGACAAGGTGGACATCCCCGGCCTTCGCAAGCTGGGTAAGCGCAAGCAGTGGATTGCGCCGATGCAGCTTACGCTTGGCATTATCCTTGTGACGCTCTCGCTTCTGGAGCCAAAGACACAGCTTGGCTGGTTCTCGCTTCTCGCAGGTATCGGCGCGCTTGCCAGCGCGACGCAGGATATTGCCATCAACGCATGGCGCATTGACGTGGCAGACGAAGAAGCCACGCTAGATATGTTGTCCACCATCTATCAAATGGGCTTCCGGCTCGCATCGCTTTTTGGCGGGGCATTGGGCCTCATTATCGCGGCCCGCATCGGCTGGCCTGAAACCTATATGATCTTTGGTGCGAGTGTTCTCGCCGTCGGAATTGCAGGGCTTTTTGCGCCCGATAATGACCGTGACAGGGCCACTCCCATCACAAGCGAAGCTGAAATCGAAGAGCTTTATGCAGTGGGCGAAGTGCGCCCGGAAGTGCGCCGTCACTACCTTTGGGTGGTTGTTGGCTTGTGGGTGTGGGCGCTGACGATCCTCGGCATTTTCATGGTTCGTGCGCTTGGTGGTTATGTGCCGATGATGGGCGTGCTCGACCTCGGAACCTTCGCGCTCGATCCCAATTGGCTCCTTGGGATGTTCCCCTTGAATGAAAGCGGGCGGCCTGATCCGACCGAATTCACCGCCAAGATGGGCCCTCTGATTATTGCTGCAACTATCGTTATCCCGGCCAGCATTGCAGGCGTTCTCCACCGTCGCAAAGCAAACGGTGACGACGTGATTACAGCAAACGACAGCACCGTTAGAGCTTCGAGTGCAGTCGACCACCTCTACCGCGCCTTGCTTGCGCCATTGGTGGAGTTTGTCGGGCGAATTGGCTGGCCGCTGATCCTGATCCTGGCGCTCGTCCTCACATATCGGATTTGCGATGCGATCTGGGGAACCTTTGCCTATCCGTTTTATCTGGGAGAGCTTGGCTACACCAATGATGAGGTCGCCTTTGCGTCCAAATTCTTTGGCATTGGCGCGATTATCGCAGGCCTTGCGCTGGGCGGCTATATGCTGACCGTGCTCGGACGGATGTTGACGCTGACCTTGGGCGCGCTTCTCGCAGCGCTCACCAATTTGCTCTACGCCGACATGGCCGTGGGCGGTGCGAATATGCAGGCGGCAAGCGACATGATCGGCTTTACATGGCTTATCAGCACCTTTGCGCCGTTTGGCTCGGACGCACTTCCGCGTCTTACCTTCACGATCATGTTCGAGAACCTTGCGATTGGTATTGCGGGAGCGGCCTATATCGCGTGGCTGTCCTCGATTGTGTCGAAGAAATATGCGGCTGTGCAGTATGCGCTGCTGTCATCGCTCACGCTTCTCGTGGGCACGCTCGGGCGCGGGGCACTGGGCGAGATGATCGAGAACCAGGGATATTTCGATGTCTTCGTGCTTACCACGCTGATCGGGCTTGTTGCGGTGGTGCTGTGTTTGGCCGAATGGTATCGCCAGTCGGTCATGGGCACCGACGATGTAGGGCCTGAGCCAAAGGTTGAAGCTGCGCAGTGAGCTTTCCCACCCGAGGGGTTTGGGGAGCGGTAGCGCCCTACCTCGAGAAAGAGGCTTTGGCCGCCTTCTTCGTCGGGGTTTCATCAGGCTTTCCCTACGCGATGATCGGCGCAACGCTGACCACGCGGCTTGCGCAAGACGGGATCGACAAGGCAACCGTCACCGCTTTCACGCTCGCCTTCCTCGTCTACAATCTCAAAGTGTTCTGGGCTTGGGTGGTGGATGGCGTGCGCTTGCCGGTCATTGGCCGCATGGGGCAGCGCGTTTCGTGGATGCTGCTGTCCGGCATTTTGGTGATTGCAAGCGTCGTGAACCTCGCGCTGATTGACCCGCAGAGCAGCCTCACGGCAACCATCATCGCCGCCGTTTTAGTGGGCATAGCGGGCGCCACTTTCGACATTGTGATCGACGCCTACCGGATCGAGACTTTGCGCCCTGATCAACTCGGCACAGGGTCCGGCATGAGCCAATATGGCTGGCGTATCGGAGCCGCCGGAGCAGGGGCGCTCGCACTGGTTGTGGCGGCGCGGTACGGCTGGTCAGCGGGCTATCTCGCCTGCGCCGCCTTTGCTCTTCCCGCCATGCTGACCGCGCTCATCATGGGAGAACCCGCAAGGCGCACCGTCACCATCGCCAAGAAGGGTGTTGCCGATGTGTGGCAATCCATCGCGGGGCCATTCCGAGAGTTTCTGGGGAGGCACGGGGCGTGGTTGGTGCTCGCCTTTATCCTTGTTCACAAGATCGGCGATACACTCGCCAATCTCACCTTCCGTCTGTTGTTTGATGATCTCGGTTTTACCAATGACGAGATCGCGCTTTACGATGTGGGGCTGGGGTTTTGGGCTTACATGATCGGAATATTCCTCGGCGGGATATTGTACACGAAATTGGGCCTTAAACGCTCGGTGATGATCGCACTGATCTTGATGGCAGTGTCGAATGTCAGCTTTGCAGGGCTGGCCGTGGTCGGGCACTCCAACTGGGCAATGGCAGGAGCAATCGGGTTTGAAAACTTCGCCAGCGGATATGGCGGCGTGGTGGTGGTCGCCTATTTCTCAGCGCTCTGCGACCTGCGTTTTACGGCTGCGCAATACGCTCTGATCTCCGCAGGCGCGAGCGTTGTGGGGCGTTTGCTCACAGGCACCACGGCGGGCGGATTGATCGAGGGTATTGGCTACGTGAACTTCTACCTGCTCACCACGCTGCTGGCGCTGCCGGGGATAGCTCTGTTCTGGTGGATGATGCGCACCGGATTGGTCGATGAGGCAATGGGGAGTGCTGGTAGGGAAAACTAACTCCCCGTTCGTGCTGAGCCGGTGGCCTTTGGCCGTCTTCGACTCCGAAGCACAGCCACCCTTGCGAGCGTCCTTCGACAAGCTCAGGGCGAGCGGAGTTTCCTAGTCCGGGATCTCATCATTCAACCGCAAAGCTTCACCCGCAAGGTAGAGCGAGCCTGCGATAAGGATGGGGAAGCCGTCCGAAGGGACATTTAAAAGCGCATCCTCAAGGTCTTCTCGCGCCACCGCGTCCTCGCCAAAGGCGTGTGCGGGATGACAATCGTGATCGGGCACCGGAACCACCTGAAGCGTGCGCACCCGGTCGCCCAGAGGATCGAGCAGCGCCCACGGGTTTTTGTTATCGAGCATTCCAATAACAAGGTGGAGCGGCCCAACTATGGCCTCGGCAATTGCCTCGCCTGCGCTTGGATTGTGGCCACCGTCGAGCCAGACCTTCTCGTCCGAGACAAGCACGGTCAGCGGTCCTTTTGACAAGAGTTGCATCCGGGCAGGCCAACGGGCTTTTCGCAGGCCCAATGCGAATGCGGCCTCGCCTACCCGCACGTTCGTTTGCGATCGGATCATGGCTATTGCTAGCCCAGCATTGAAGATCTGATGTTCGCCGGGGATCGCTGGAGCCGGCAGAAAGAGTTCGTCGTGGATGCTTTCGCGGTAAAACAGCTCAGCATTCATGTCATCGCAGTGCCAGGATTCACCACAATTAGCGTCACCGAGTGGGAAGTGGTGAGCTCCACTCCTCTTCGATGCCTTCTCAATTTCACGTTCGGCCTCCTGTGGATAATGGTAGCCCATCGTCACCAATGGAACACCCCTCTTCGCAATCCCTGCCTTCTCAAACGCGATCCGTGCCATCGGCTCTTCCGGCACACCTTCCTCGGGCGCGAGCAAGAACCGCTCGTGATCAATGCCAAGCGCCGCAATCCCGCAGGCGGCAAGCGCTTCGGGTTCCAGCACATTGGTCGCATCAAAGCGCCCACCTAGGCCCACTTCGACCACGCAGGCATCGGCTGGCGTGCGGCTGAAGGCTAGGAAGGCGCTCGCGATGGTGACTTCGAAGAAACTGGGCGCAAGGTCCTCGCCCCCCTGTTCACTGGCATCCAGCACCTCTTCGAGAAGCTCCGCCAGCGGCCCATCTTCGATCAGCTTTCCTGCGACCCTGATCCGCTCATTGTAGCGCACCAGATGCGGCGAGGTGGTAACGTGGACGCGCTTGCCATCGGCCTCGAGCATGGCGCGCAGAAACGCGCAGACCGAGCCTTTGCCATTGGTGCCAGCGACGTGGAACACCGGTGGAAGTTTACGGTGCGGATTGCCGAGGCGCTCCATCAGAGCGCGTATCGTCTCCAGCCCCAAGCGCCCTTGCGGCACGCTAAGCGCACCTAGACGGTCGAGTTGCGCCTGGACGCGCGGGTCATCCGAGCGGCCAAAATCCATGGTTCTTAGGCAGCTTCATCTGCCGGCTGAAGGAAGTCGAGGACAGTTGCGAGGCGCTCTTTGAGCTCGCTACGCGGCACAACCATATCGACCATGCCGTGCTTGTGCAGATATTCTGCGCGCTGGAAGCCTTCGGGCAATTGCTCGCGGATGGTGTCTTGAATAACCCGCTGGCCAGCAAAGCCGATCAGCGCTCCGGGCTCTGCGATATGGATATCGCCGAGCATCGCATAGCTTGCGGTAACGCCGCCTGTGGTGGGGTCGGTGAGGACGACGATGTAAGGCAGGCCAGCCGCCTTCAAACGCCGCGTCATAACGGTCGCGCGCGGCATTTGCATGAGGCTGAGAATGCCTTCTTGCATCCGCGCGCCGCCTGCCGCTGTCACCACGACGAAGGCGCATTTGCGGTCCAAAGCCTTTTGCGCAGCCTGACAAAACGCTTCGCCCACGGCCATGCCCATAGAGCCGCCCATGAAGCTAAAATCCTGCACGCCGACAACCGCAGGCTGTCTGTTGATTGCGCCTGAGCCGGTTACGAACGCATCGGCATGGGGGCTTTTGGCGCGCGCGGCTTTCAACCGGTCGGTGTATTTCTTGGAATCTTTGAATTTGAGCGGGTCTTCGGTCACCGTCGGCACGGGGAGAAGCTCAAAACCCTCATCCAAAAGCAGCGCAAGGCGCGCGTCGGCATTGATCCGCCCGTGGTGCCCGCACTTGGGGCACACGCTGAGGTTCTGCTCATATTCCTGAACGAACAGCATTTCCTGACAATTGGAACATTTGATCCAAAGGTCTTTTTCAGTGCTCGATTTCTCTGTGCCAAAGCCCAGAGAATTGCGGACGCGGTTTAACCAGCTCATTTCTTATGATCCCTTAAGCGCCTCGGCCTTTACACCGCTTTGATGGCGTCAACCATGGCAGCGGTCAGCTCTTTTAGCTTTGCCGGAGCCTTTGCGCCATGTTCGCCTACCAAGTCAACAAAGGCGGACCCTACGACAACCCCGTCTGCATGCTTGGCAATTGCCGCAGCTTGCGCAGGTTCGCGCACGCCAAAGCCGACCGCGACCGGAAGGTCGGTGGCCGCTTTGAGTGCTGCGACAGCCTCTTCGATGGAGCCTGCCGCGGCCTGTTGCAAACCCGTGACCCCGGCGACGGAGACGTAATAGAGAAAGCCGCTCGACCCTTCGAGCACTTGGGGAAGGCGCTTTGCATCGGTGGTCGGGGTGGCAAGGCGGATGGGGGAAATGCCCTCAGCGCGAAGTGCCGGACCAAGCGCATCGTCTTCCTCGGGCGGAATATCAACGCAGATAACGCCGTCGACACCGGAATTCTTGGCCGCTTCGGCAAACCATTCCGGACCCCGGCGGATCATCGGGTTGGCATAGCCCATAAGGACCAGCGGCACATCGGGGTGACGTGTCCGGAAATCATAGGCGATTTGCAGCACATCGGCGGTGGTGGTGCCTGCGCCCAGCGAGCGCAAATTCGCTGCCTGGATCGCAGGGCCATCGGCCATCGGATCGGTGAACGGCATTCCCAGCTCAATCACATCAGCGCCGCCTTCGACGAGCGCATCGAGATTTGCAGCGGTATCGCCATCGCCAGCGGTGATGAAGGCAACGAAAGCGGCGTGGGGTTTGGAAAAGGCGTTTTGGAGGCGGGTCATGAAGTTGGATTCCGATAGGCCGAAAGATAGATCGCTGGCCCAATTGCCAAGACAGGGAAGATAATCAGCATTGAACCGAGATCGAACAGACTTTCACTTTTGGCGGCAGCTAAAAGTGCAATTGCACCAACCATTGCCAACGACAGCACTGTCAAATATTCGACTGCCTTTAGAGGTCGGATCAAAAAGTCGACCTGCTTACCCTTCGAAATGGGATCAGCAACACGACGCCTGTTTGTAACTGCTGTGATGACTAGGGCGATCAAAGCGATGTATAGCCCGATGCCAAAGTGCAATGCTGGATGAGCGTTCGCCATCGCACTTTGTGAACGAATAAAGGTGCCAAGAATAAGGGCTACGATGCAGATACCCGCTAGAAGCCTTAGATCCTGCCTCACATCTCCACCCCAAGCTTTTCAGCCACGGTGAAAATGTCTTTATCGCCCCGGCCGCATAGGTTCATGCAGATGATCTCGTCCTCGCGCATTTGCGGTGCGCGTTTGGCGACGGCGGCAAGCGCGTGGCTGGGTTCCAGCGCAGGGATAATCCCCTCGGTGCGGCAGAGCAGTTGGAAGCCCTCAAGCGCCTCATCATCGGTGACGGCGGTGTATTCGACGCGGCCTGTGTCTTTGAGCCATGCGTGCTCGGGGCCGATGCCGGGGTAGTCTAACCCAGCAGAAATCGAGTGGCCTTCGGTGATCTGACCGTCTTCGTCTTGCAAAAGGTACGTCTTGTTGCCGTGGAGCACTCCAGGTGCGCCTCCAAGCAGGCTTGCCGCGTGTTCGTCGCCATCAAGCCCATGGCCTGCGGCTTCCACGCCGAGCATTTTGACTTCCGGGTCGTCCAGAAACGGGTGGAACAGGCCCAGCGCATTCGAACCCCCGCCAATGCAAGCGATCAGCAGGTCAGGCAGGCGGCCAGTCCGGCTAAGCAATTGGGCGCGCGCTTCGGTGCCGATCACGCTTTGGAAATTGCGGACCATTTCGGGGTAGGGGTGAGGCCCTGCGGCGGTGCCGATGATGTAGAAGGTGTCGTGCACATTGGCGACCCAATCGCGAAGCCCCTCGTTCATTGCGTCCTTGAGCGTCGCGCCGCCGCTGGTGACGGGAATGACCTGCGCGCCGAGCAATTTCATGCGGAAGACATTGGGCGATTGGCGCGCCACGTCCTCTGCGCCCATGTAGATTACGCAAGGCAGGCCAAAGCGCGCGCACACGGTGGCGGTGGCAACGCCGTGCTGCCCAGCGCCGGTTTCCGCGATAATGCGGGTCTTGCCCATGCGGATCGCAAGCAGGATTTGCCCAATGCAATTGTTGATCTTGTGCGCGCCGGTGTGATTGAGCTCATCGCGCTTGAACCACACTTGCGCGCCCATGCCCGGCTCAGCATCTTTGCGCAGTTCCTCGGTCAGACGCTCGGCATAATACATCGGGGAGGGGCGCCCGACGTAATGCTCCATCAGACCGTCAAACTCGGCCTGAAACGCGGGGTCTTGCTGCGCGGCGCGATATTCGCGCTCCAGTTCGAGGATCAGCGGCATCAGCGTTTCAGCGACATAGCGCCCGCCAAAATCGCCAAAATGCCCGCGCTCATCGGGTTGGTTTCTGAAAGTGTTGGGCAAGTCGTTCAAAACAAAAATCCGTTCGGGCTGAGCGTGTCGAAGCCTTGTCTCGGCCTCCAACCCAGCCATTTTGTCTGCGCGCGCCCTTCGAAAAGCTTGGGGCGAACGAGGGTGGTTAGGGGTTTAACGCCGCTTTACAGAACGCGGCAATCTTGTCCATGTCCTTGATGCCGGGCGCGCTCTCGACGCCTGAAGCGGTGTCCACTAGAGTGGCGCCAGTCGACCGGATTGCGTCTGCGACATTGTCTGGGTTAAGCCCACCTGCAAGCCCCCATGGGACAGCCCCATCGTAGCCTTCAAGCAGGCTCCAATCGAAACCAAGACCCATGCCGCCAGGTAGCGCCGCGCCGTTGGGTGTCTTGGTGTCGAACAGCAGAAAATCGGCATTGGCGAAATCGTTGGCCCGTGCAACGTCCTCGACCGTCTCCACGCTTAGCACCTTCCAAACAGGCAGACCAAAACGCGACCTTATCGCTTCGAGTTGGAGCGGATCTTCCTTGCCGTGCAGTTGGATCGCATCGAGCTGCCCTGCAGCAACGCTCTCTTCGAGAAATTCGTCATCCGGGTTCACAAACACGCCAACTTTCAAGAGCTTTGCAGGTGTGTTTTGCGAAAGCTTCTCGGCTTGATGCGTGGAGACGAAGCGTGGTGAAGGCGGGTAGAAGTTAAACCCGATATGCGTGGCGCCAGCGTCCGCACAGGCCGCAGTGGTCTCAGGCGTGGAAAGCCCGCAAATCTTGATCTGGACGCTCATGATGAGGTTCTATTTTCGAAGATCATTCCAAAGGCGAGGCCGATAAACCAAAATCCAAGCCAAAAAGGCGTCACACCGACCAGAAATATGAGTGCCGCTTCAAAGACTGTTACACTTTCAATGCCAGCCTGGTTCCATTGATGAGCCGGACCAAGGACGATTGAAGTCAATAGGACGAGCCCGATGAGAACCAAGGGCAGCGCCAATGTCGCGGCGGTGTATAAATGCAATTGTGTCGGTCGCAGTCGGTCCTTGACGCAGTATCTCAGATTGCCGCTAAGAAAAGCAAGGAGGGAGAACGCACAAACAACGGCAAAATACAAAGCGTCACCCACTAAAGCGTCGCCTCGATCGCCCGTGCAGCGGCCTCTGGATCATCAGCGCGGCTGATCGGGCGGCCTATGACAAGCACACTTGCACCATCATCGCGGGCCTTGCGCGGGGTGACGACGCGTTTTTGGTCGGCCCCGAACGTTTTGGCTCCGGTGCCAGCGGGGCGAAGGCCGGGGACGACGAAATAGCCGTCTTTCCATTGCTTGCGCACTTTACCCACTTCTCGGCCAGAACACACAATGCCATCGAGGCCTGATGCATGGGCGAGCTCCGCCAAACGCATCACCTGATCTTCAGCGCTTCCGTCAACGCCTGTGGCGGCAAGGTCGGATGCGTCCATGCTGGTCAGCGTCGTGACCGCGACCACCTTGCAGCCTTCAGCAGCAGCTGCTTTCGCATCCTCCATCATCGCGCGGCCACCGCTTGCATGGATGGTGACGATTTTCGGTTCATAGACGTGGATCGCCATCATCGCGGATGCGACGGTGTTGGGGATGTCGTGGAATTTCAGATCAAGGAAGATCGGCAGACCCATGTGCGCGATTTCGTGGACGCCGTGGCCACCATGCGCGCAAAAGAACTCAAGGCCAAGCTTCACTCCGCCAATATGCGCTTTCACCTTTTCAATCAGAGCTTTGGCAGGGTCAATTTGTGGGACATCGAGCGCCAAAAATACGGGGTTGCTCATGCTGGCTTCTCTTCGACCAAGTTAAGATTGTCCCCAGACTTATCCTGCGGTTCTTCAACGGGCTTATCCACAGGGTCCGCTGACGGATTGTCGCGCGCCCGGGCAAGGGCTGCGGATTTGATTGAGTTCTCAAGGCTGCGAATGCGGCGATCAAGGCCCCATTTGACGCTGCGATGGTAAAGCCACATCGGCACAATGCCGAGCACAAAGGCGAGGATGACGAGCGCTGGCACTTTGGTTTCGACCAAAAGGCCGTCCCACAAGGTCACTTCAACCGGGGTCCAGTTGAGGAACGAAAACAGCATGATCGCACATGCGAGCATGACCCACAAAATGGTGCGTACTATTTGCATGGGTATGTAGGTTCCCTCTTCATCGCCGCGAAAGCCTCAAGCCTAGGACTTTTGGCGCTCAAGTCCAGCGCGGCGGTATCAGCCGAACACGCGGTTGAAGATCGTATCAACATGCTTGAAGTGATATTCCAGGTCGAATTTCTCTTCGAGTTGTTCATGTGAAAGCGCAGCGGTGACTTCCTCATCGCCCTTCAGCAGATCGAGAAGCATCAATTTGCCGCCCGATTCCCACACCTTCATCGCATTGCGCTGAACGAGGCGGTAGGCGTCCTCGCGGCTGACGCCTGCTTGGGTGAGTGCCAGCAGAACGCGCTGAGAGTGCACAAGGCCGCCCATCGAATCCATGTTGGACATCATGCGCTCAGGATAGATCAGCAGCTTTTCGACAACGCTCGTGAGGCGCGCGAGAGCAAAATCCAAGGTAATCGTCGCGTCCGGGCCAAT
Source organism: Erythrobacter longus (assembly GCF_000715015.1). Lineage (GTDB taxonomy): Bacteria > Pseudomonadota > Alphaproteobacteria > Sphingomonadales > Sphingomonadaceae > Erythrobacter > Erythrobacter longus. The sequence continues at coordinate 665,137 of NZ_JMIW01000001.1, read as the reverse complement.
GAAACGCTCCACCGAAGAGTGGGAAATATCGCGTTCATGCCACAGAGCCACATTCTCCAATGCAGGCAGGGCATAGGCGCGGATCATGCGAGCCTGACCGGTGAGGTTTTCGGTGAGGATCGGGTTGCGCTTATGCGGCATTGCCGATGAGCCTTTTTGGCCCTTGGAGAAGAATTCTTCTGCCTCCAGCACTTCGGTACGCTGCAAATGGCGCACTTCAACGGCCAGACGCTCAATTGAGCCAGCGATAACGGCGAGAGTTGCAAAATACATCGCGTGGCGATCGCGCGGGATCACTTGGGTGCTGACAGGCTCAACGGTCAGGCCAAGTTTTTCAGCGACATAGGCCTCAACCTCGGGGTCAATATTGGCAAAAGTGCCCACCGCGCCTGACACCGCACAGGTCGCGATTTCTGCGCGAGCGGCGATCAAACGCGTTTTGCAACGATCAAACTCGGCATAGGCTTGTGCAAGCTTCAGGCCGAACGTCACGGGCTCTGCGTGAATGCCGTGGCTGCGCCCGATAGTTGGGGTGAACTTGTGTTCCTCAGCGCGGGTTTTGATTGCGGCCAGAAGCGCATCGAGATCTCCCAGAAGCAGATCGGTCGCCTTCGTCAATTGCACCGCCAGCGTCGTGTCGAGCACGTCTGAACTCGTCATGCCTTGGTGCATAAACCGCGCTTCACCGGTGTAGCCTGCCGCGTCCACCTGTTCTGCAACCCATGTGAGGAAGGCGATCACATCGTGTTTGGTCACCGCTTCGATTGCGTCGATGGCTTCGACATCAATCTTGGGGTTCGTTGCCCACCAGTCCCACAGCGCTTTACCAGCGCTTTTCGGCACAACGCCCAATTCGCCAAGCTTCTGCGTCGCGTGGGCTTCGATCTCGAACCAGATGCGGAACTTGGCTTCCGGCTCCCAAAGAGCGGTCATTGCGGGGCGGGCGTAACGGGGGACCATGTCAGGCGTCCTTCGTGTGGAAAAAAGCGATGTGGGCGCGGCTATGCGGCCACGCTCGCATTGGCAAGAGCCAATACGGCGCTATCAACTGTAACCGAAAGGGGGTGCCGGTACGAATGGGCAAGGCAGGAGGACATTTCAATGACAAGCGACCCGGCTAGCCCGCCCGGTGCATTTGCTGCACCTGCGCCCCTGCAAGAAGAGCGCTACCCACCGTTTCTTCGGGTCACACTGAGGCGGTGGACCAAGTGGTATCTTGAAGGAACAGAGACATTCTGGCCCTTCAGCGATCTTGCGGTCCGCTTTTTCATTGCGATGTGGTTCTTGCGTTCCGGGCTTGTGAAGGCGGCCGATTGGGACACTGCGCTGCTACTGGCGACACAGGAATATCCGGTCACTTGGATGAGCCCGGCAAATGCTGCGATGACAGGGGTCGCGATTGAGCTTATCGGGTCGGTCCTATTGATTGCAGGGCTATTTACCCGGCCAGCGGCGCTTGCCATGGCGGCTCTTACGATCGTGAGCCAAGCGGTCTACATCCCGACCACGACCAATCTCATCGTGAGCGCGATGCTGATCTGGTATACGTTCCAAGGGGCGGGTGCCTTCTCGTTAGACCGGGTTTTATCCTCAGGTCTCAAATCTTCAGCGGTTCCATTGGCTCGGCCCGCGATTGTGGCAGGCGAATTTTCGCGCGAACACTTAGCGCCCATCATTATGGCGATCCTTCGCATTTGGATGGGCGTCAGTCTTCTAACCTATGCCGATGTAATAGAGCCGCCGATTGCCGTGATGACATGGTTGCCGGTGACGATTTTTGCAGGGTTCCCCGATTGGCTAGCGCTGGTAACAGCTGCGTTCTTCTTCACTGGATTTGGCGCGGTCATCGTTTCTTATGGTCTGTTCTTCCTGATCGCTGCTTTCATGATTGCAGGGGCGCATCCTCATGTGACGCTGTTCCCGTTTCTCTACCTTGCCATTTACGAATCCAAAGGCGCAGGAACCTTCTCCGCTGATCGCGGCATTCTTGCATGGCTTGAAAAGAACATTTTGTTCGACCGCGATTATTCGGAAATTCCGGACCGCTGGCCCCATGTGGTTGTGGTTGGCGCAGGGTTTGGCGGGCTCGCAGCCGTTGAGCGGTTAAAGCGCCTGCCAGTGCGCATCACTTTAATCGACAAGCGCAATTACCACCTGTTTCAGCCGCTATTGTATCAAATCGCGACCGCCACACTGAACCCTGCCGATATTGCGGCCCCAATCCGCTCCTTATTCAGAGGCGATGGGAATGTTCGCGTCCTCAAAGGCGAAGTGACCGGGATCGACACAAAAGCTGGCACGCTCACTTATGGCACCAAGCACAATGAAGAAGGCGCTGATCTTTCCTACGACCGCTTGGTGCTCGCAACTGGTGCCACGCACAGCTATTTTGGGCGCGACGAATGGGGCGCATTTGCGCCGGGCCTGAAAACCATCGAAGACGGCGTCGAAGTGCGCGCATCTATCCTGAATGCTTTTGAAGAAGCGGAGGCGTCCGGCGATGAAGAGCGGATCAAGCGCCTTCTCACCTTTGTAATTGTCGGCGCAGGCCCCACAGGCGTTGAGCTTGCCGGTGCTATTGCTGAACTTGCCAAAGTCAGTGTGGAGCGCGAGTTTCGGACAATTGATCCTGCATCTGCGCGGGTCATTCTGGTGCAATCAGGTGACCGTATTCTCCCCGCTTTTCCAGAAAGCCTATCGAAACAGGCGGCCCAGTCTCTCGAAAACCTCGGGGTGGAGATCCGTACCGGTGGCCGCGTGACTGAGATCGCTGAACGCCACGTGCGCATTGGCGAAGACACCATTATCGAGACCGAGACTGTGCTGTGGGCCGCAGGCGTTGCTGCATCGCCTGCGGCCAAGTGGCTGAGTGCAAAGTCGGACCGGGCAGGGCGCGCGCAGGTCAATGACCATATGCGCGTCATCGGAGAAGACGACGAAGCCTTCGCCAACGTCTTTGCCATTGGCGACACCGCAGGCAGCACCGCTTGGGAGGGAAAGCCCGTTCCCGGCCTTGCGCCAGCGGCCAAGCAGGCGGGCGTTTATGTCAGCCGCGTGATCGAGGCAGAATTGCTTGGCAAACCATGCCCCGGCGCCTTTGCCTACAAACATCAGGGAAGCCTTGCGACAATCGGGCGCAAATCAGCAGTTGCAGATTTTGGCCGGTTCAAGATGTCTGGCACGCTCGCATGGTGGCTTTGGGGCCTGGTGCACGTTGGCTTTCTCACCGGCGCGCGCAATCGCGTGACAGTTGTTGTAAACTGGGTGTGGAGCTTTTTTGCAAAGCATTCGGGTGTGCGCCTGATTACCGGAAAACACGGTTCTTAAGCTCTTTTGCAAATAGTCATGCAAAATCGGTGATGCCCGGCAAAAACCTCTAGAAAAGCGAAATCATTTACTGTTAGAACTGTGAAAAACAGGGATTCTTAATGCGTTTTTCTATTGCGTGCCGTTCGATTTCATTCCTCGCTCTGGGTTGGTCATCGGTGGTTCTCGCCGGTGAGACCCCGCTATATCAGCCTGCGCCCAATTGGGTGGAACCTGCCGATATCTCTCAGCTTGAGCGTGATCCTGCCAACACCATTCTCGTGGCCGACACTCAGATCCGGATCGAGCAAGGCCAACGTTGGGAATATGTCGACGAAGTTGTTCACATCGCGGGTTCGCAGCAACTGACCAATGCCGGGACGGTTAAGGCCGTATGGTACCCTGATAAAGGCGACCTTATCGTCCACGATATTGCGATCGTTCGCGAGGGTCAGGTCATTGACGTTCTGGCGTCAGGCGAGAAGTTCGAGGTTTTGCGCCGCGAACGCCGGTTGGAAGACGCAGTCGTCGACGGCTCTTTGACGGCAACGCTGTTCGTACCGGGCCTGCAAATTGGTGACGAATTGCGGGTCAGCTATTCGGTCACACTTTCCGATCAGGCTTTGGGCGATGAGGTGCAAAGCCAAACTTATCTGTGGCGAAAGCCAGACAGAACCGCCGATTTTGCGCGCGTTCTTGTGTCGTGGCCCGAGAAGCTGGATGTGAGCTACAAAGCATGGCCGCAAACCGAATTGGCCCCGGTTGAAACCCGCAAGGGATACAATTGGCTCAATGTCGAACTGCCTTTGGCCGAAGCTATTGAGATGCCCGACGATGCACCGTCACGGTTTCGCCAGTCGTCGATCCTGCAGGTGGGCACATTTGCAGACTGGCGCGAAGTGTCTGCAACCATGGCTCCGCATTATTCGGTTGCAGGCGCGCTTTCGGGCCTGGACGATTTGCTCGCACGTGCAGATGCCATCCGGTCACAGCATGATACGGATTTGGAGCGCGCGGTGGCGGCTTTAGACCTTGTTCAAAGCGACATTCGCTATCTCTTGAATGGGCTTGATGGCGGAAATTACATTCCGCAAGATGTTTCGACCACCTGGGACAAGAAATATGGCGATTGCAAAGCCAAGACGCTGATCTTGTTGGCTTTGCTAGACCGCATTGGGATTGAAGCTGAGCCAGTTCTGGTTGACGTCGATGCGGGCGACGGCGTCCAAGCGTCGCTGCCTATGCCCGGCGCGTTCGACCATGTTCTGGTTCGCGCGACGATTGATGGTCAGCTTTATTATCTCGATGGAACATCCATTGGCGCCAACATCGACCTTGTCGGCAATGTTCCCGGATTTCAATTCGCTTTGCCGATCCGCAATGCCGGGGCCGATTTGGAGCCGATTGTTCAGGTTCTCCCGCGAGCACCCGAAATGAAAATGCTGGTCACGCTGGATGCTTCTGCTGGCGCTGATCTTCCTGCGTTGACCAAGTTTGAAATGCGTATGTTTGGTCCGGCAGCGGCGCAGATGAATGCTGTCGCGGATCAGTGGACCGACGATGCCAAACGCCGCTTTGCTCGTGGCAATTCTTCCGAATTCGACATCATCAATGTCGAATTTATCAAAGGCGAAACCAACAGCGAAGCGATCATGCAGTTTGAGGGCATTTCAGAACCTGTCTTCGATTTTGAAAGCGGTCGCGGAGAGTTGGGCGGAGAAGGATCGTTTGGGAATATTGAATTTTCTCCGAACCGTTCGCGCCGTGATTGGCGCGAAGTCCCTGTCGCAATCGAAGGGCCTTCAGCGACGGAAATTTCGTCGCTCGTAATTCTGCCAGATGATCTGTCAGGTTTCGAAATGGTCGGAGAACCCGAAGTCGAGGTCGAAGCCGCTGGCCATCAGATCACCAGAAACGCCTCACTAGAAGGCAATCTATACAAGATATTTGGCAAAATGTCGGTCCGAGGCGGGGAGGTTGCGGCCGAAGACGTGCTGGCTGAACGCCGCAAGGCCATGGGTGCAGCGCGCAATGATCTAAAGCTCCTCGCCCCGCAGGACACGCCGCGCTTGTGGCGCTTTGCTCTTCAAAAAGACCGAAGCGAACTGGCCGCCCTTGATAAAGCATACGCCCAAATGGTGGCATTCGATCCAGAAAAGGCGTTGCCTTATCTCAAGCGGTCGGGATATCTGTATGACACATTCGATTTTGCTGGCTCCCTTGCCGATATGGACAAGGTGATCGAAATCGAAGGCACCGCGCAGCATTATTCGCAGCGCGCCTCTGTGAAGAAGCAATTGCTTGATTACGAAGGGGCAAGAGCAGACCTCGAAGAAGCCTACGCGCTTGATCCTACACCCAGCCGCGCGATGAACCTCGCTGCTATCCTGCTCGATATGCAAGACCCGCAGGCTGCGCGCGAGGCTATCGAATATGAAGATGGCGATGAAGATGTGCGCCGAAGCCTTGCGTATTGGATGGCCGATATCGAGGCGCAGGAAGGCAATGCGGCGCTCGGGCTTGAGCGGTATGAATTGCTTTTGCTGGATGACCCGAACAATGCTGGCGTGATCAACAACAAATGCTGGTTTATGGGCGTTTGGCAGGTCGAGCTTGATACAGCGGAGGAGGTTTGCACCCGCGCTGTTGAGGTCAATGGAACCGCAGATGCCCAGGACAGCCGCGCGATGACATATTACCGCCAAGGCCGTTATGAAAACGCGCTCAGCGACCTTGATGCGGCTCTTGATATCAATCCTGCGCTTTCGGCATCATTGCTGCTGCGCGGATTTGTCAGGCTGGAGTTGGGCGACAAGGAAGGGCAGGCCGATATCACCGAGGCGCTTGCACGCTCCCCCAGTCTTGCCGCGCGATACCGCAAATGGGGCTTTGATTTGTGAGCTTGGGTTCCCGGCCTTAGATCAAGCCCTTGGCGCGCATGCTGATATGTCCCTCGCGCCCGACGATCACGTGATCGTGGACCGTCACGCCAAGCAGGCGTCCCGCCTCCGCGATGCGCTGAGTGATCTGGATGTCGGCCTTGCTGGGTTCCGGGCTTCCTGAAGGGTGGTTGTGGACCAAAATGAGAGCGGCTGCGCCCACATCCATCGCCCGCCGGATAACTTCACGCGGGTGGATCGCGGCTTCGTCGATTGAGCCATCACCGACATGGTGATCGTCAATCAGCCGGTTTTTCGTGTCGAGATAAAGCACGCGTACACGCTCAACCGTAAGATGCGCCATATCAATTGCGAGATAATCGATCAGCGCCTGCCAGCTTGAAAGAATTGGCTTTTCGCTCACCTCGCTCCTTGCCATGCGCCTTGCAGCGATCGCGACGCTCTTAAGTGCAGCGGCGCTGGTTTTGCCGACGCCTTTCGTGCGTTGGAGCGCGTTTGCATCGGCGTTCAGAACCCCTGCAAGCGATCCGAACTGAGCAATCAACGCTTTGGCAATGGGCTTGGTATCGCCTTGCTTGATCGCAGCAAACAGCAGATATTCCAGCACTTCATAATCAGCGAGCGCCTCTGCCCCGCCTTTAAGGAGCCGCTCTCGTAAACGTTCGCGGTGGCCGGCGCCTGCATGCTTGCCAGAGTCCGAAACGGGTGCGGCGGGGGATGCGTTACCGTCACCAAAGTCAAATCCGTCGTTACTTTGGGGCAATTCGCGCCTCACACACTGTTTTACTTGAAGCCATCATTGCCTTTGCAGGCCAGACGCGCAAGTGATGACATCAATGACAAAGGTGAAGCCTGAACCTGATTTGCCCGATCTGGGACGCGAGAAGTGGCTCACGCTATGGCCTGAGCGCTGGCGGTGGCGGGTCAGTTTGGTTCTGGCGCTGCTGCTTTTGATTGCAGGCGGGCTTGCCTGGTACAATCGGGACCAGATCGCAGCAGACGTTATAGACGACACATTGCGCGAATATGGCCTTGAGGCGACTTACGAGATCGAAGACATCGGCACGCGGCGGCAGGTGATCCGTAATCTTGTGATCGGTGATCCGAACGCGCCCGACCTTACCGCTGAGCGTGTTTCGCTCAACGTATCGTATACCTACGGGCCGCCCGAGATTGGCCGGATTGAACTTGTTCGCCCGAGGCTTTTCGCCACTTTTCGCGATGGGACGCTCAGCTTTGGAAGCCTTGATCCGCTAGTTTTTGCTGAAAGCGATGAGCCTGCGGGGCTTCCAGCGCTTGATTTGAGAATAATCGACGGCCGGGCGTTGGTGCAAAGCGACTATGGCGATATTGGTGCCAAGCTTGAGGGGGCAGGGCGGCTTGACGATGGCTTTGCAGGAAAGCTTGCAGCGACCGCGCCGGGAATTGGGATCGAAGGGTGCGCAGCTCAAGCGGCGACGCTTTATGGCGATATTTCCAGTGAAAGCGGGCGATTGACCTTTGATGGACCGCTTCGGCTTCGCCAGGGTGTGTGTGAGGGTGCAAATATCAACACCGCTGACATCGGCGTGCAAATGATTCTCGCCAGCGATTTTGCCTCGGTCGAAGGCGATCTGGCATTGGCAGCGCAAGACCTGAGCGCAGCAAACCTTGCACTTTCCAAGATTAGCGGGAGCGCAGATGTCGCTTGGCGCTTCGATGGGGAATTCAGCTTGCGCCACGATCTTGATGCCCAGGGCCTTTCGACCGATTTTGCCGACTTTGCAGATATTGGCGCTGAGGGCACATTGCGCAGCCGGGATGGCTTTACGCGCAGTGAATGGAACTCAAGGCTTACCGGACAAGGGATTGATGCAAGACAACTTGTGCGCGGATCAGGCATGGCTGAGGCACGCCAAGCGGCCGCGGGAACCTTCGTTGGCTCTTTGATCGGAAAGTTTGAAAATGCGATTGCACGCGCGGTAAACGATGCGTCTTTTGCTGGTAATCTCTCGCTGCGAAGCCAGCCGGGAAGCTTAAGATTTGTCATCCCCGAAGCGCGGTTGAGAAGCTCTAGCGGCGACACTGTGCTCGCCTTGTCGAGGCTTAGCTATGCCAGCGCTTCGAAGGATCAACCGGACCGCCTTTCAGGCAATATCTTGACCGGCGGCGCGGGCCTGCCACGGATAAATGCGCGGCTTCAACAATCGGGCGATGGCACGGCAAGCCTTCGCATGACGATGGCGCAATATCGCCAGGGCAATGACGCAATTGCGATCCCCCGGCTTGATGCGCGCCAGGATGCTTCGGGACGCATTGCGTTCACTGGCATGATCCAGGCCCAAGGCAGCGTTCCGGGGGGCAGTGTGCGCGGGCTCTCGCTCCCGGTTGAAGGGGGCTGGGCACAAGGGTCGGGCGTCACTGTCGGTTCACGCTGCCTTGAGGCGAGGTTTGCATCACTCGAAGCGTATGATTTGTCGCTTGCCAATCAAAGCCTATCGCTATGCCCTGACGGCGCGCCTGCGATAGTTCGCTACGATGACGAGCTTAAAATTTCGGCCCGGACAAATGCGCTTTCCTTGAACGGGCGCTATGGCGATGAGCCGGTAAGCCTTGCAATATCAGGGGCAAGCCTTCGCTATCCTGGTGGGTTCGATGTTCAAGGGATTGAGGCAAGCCTTGGTTCTGGCGAAGATGCTCTGCGCTTTGCTGCTGCATGCTTTGATGGAAGCTTGTCAGGACCGCTTGAGGGGCAATTTAGCGGTGGCTCTGCTGGCCTTGGGAGCGTGCCGGTGAATGTCGCCGATATAGCGGGGACATGGAAATATGCCGAGGACGCATTTCAATTGCGTGGGGGCTCATTCACACTGTCAGATCGCCCGGATCTGTCGTCGGGGGGAGAGGCGCGTTTCGAACCTGTGAACGGCACAGGCGCAAGCGTTGATCTGATCGATGGCGTGGTTACCGGTGAGCTTGGGATTGAGAACCCTTGGAGCGGGCGCAGGCTCGCCAATGTGGCGTTCAACCACGACCTCGACACTGCCAAGGGCCGCGCAGATTTTACTGTGCCGGGCATCGAGTTTGACGAAGGTTTCCAGCCCGAAGAGCTTACCTCGCTGACCAAAGGTCTGATCGCGTTTGCCGACGGCGTAATCGAAGGAAGCGGACAATTTGCGTGGGAAGGCGAGGAACTGACCAGCACTGGCACTTTCTCAACCGATGGCTTTGACTTTGCAGCAGCTTTTGGTCCGGTGCGCCAGGTTAAGGGGACGATTGAGTTCACCGATCTCATCGCTCTTACAACCGCGCCTTCGCAGGTGGCGACGATCGGATCGGTCAACACCGGTATCGAAGTGCTTGATGGACGGCTTGTGTATTCGATCGAGAACGGCACCTTGATTTCCCTTGAGGACGGGCGTTGGCCGTTCATGGGGGGCGAATTGATCCTGCGCCCGGTTAAGCTCGATTATGGCGGCGGGCAGGGCCAAAGCTATATCTTTGAAATCGTTGCTCTCGATGCGGCGACATTCGTGACCCAGATGGAGCTTTCAAACCTTGGCGCAAGCGGGCGTTTTGACGGGACCATACCCATCATCTTTGATGCGCAAGGCAATGGCACAATTCAGGGCGGGCTTCTGATTTCGCGACCGCCGGGCGGAAATGTCTCTTATGTCGGAGAGCTGACGTATGAAGATCTTGGCACTATGGCCAATTATGCGTTTCAGACGCTTCGCTCGCTTGATTACAACCAAATGGCCATTGAATTGAACGGCAATCTTGCAGGCGAGATTGTTACCAATTTCAATATTGACGGCGTGCGTCAGGGGGCAGGGACAAGTCAGAACTTCATTACGCGCCAGCTGGCCGATTTGCCGATCCGATTTAAGATCAATGTGCGCTCTGAGAATTTTTATCTGCTTGCGACCATCGTGCGCGGATTATTTGATCCCACCGTCTTCGGCGATCCGATTGATCGGGGCCTTTTCAAAATTGAGGGAGGGCAGATTGTTCCGCGCAGTGGCGGCGTGGTTCCGATCATTAGCCCAATTCCAGAACCGGCTCCAGAACCGGCTCCAGGGCCAGCGCCTGATGAGCCTGTTCCCAACGACGATGATAATCCTACACCGGGCGAAGCTGAACGCCGCAATGAACCCCTCGTTCAACCTCCAGAAAGCGATCCTGACTTATGACTAGGCAGAAATTGACCTCTACCGGCGGCAATGCCACACAAATGTGCAGAGCAGGTCGGGGAGCAAAAATGGACCGAAGGATAATTCATGCCGGGTTGATGGTCTCGTGTCTCTTGGGATTGGGCGGATGTATCAACGTCGCCGCGCCCGAAGAGCCGATTGTGATCGAACTCAATGTCAATATTCGGGCGGAAGTGCTTTATCGGCTGGCTGAAGATGCCAGCAATACGATTGATGAGAATGCAGATATCTTCTGATCACCATTTTTTGGGTTGATCAGTAGATAGGAGGAACTTGAGATGACTATGATCCGTAAAACCATGTTGGCCGCTATTGCCGCACCTGTTGCGGGGCTTGTCGTGATGTCTGGCTTTGCTGCCCCCGCCATGGCGCAGCGCGACCCTGCTTACGAAGCAGCGCGATCGAACGGGACCGTGGGCGAACAGATCGACGGTTATCTGGGCATTGTCGGCCAAGCGACGCCTGCGCTTCAGGATATGGTGAATGATATCAACATCAAACGCCGTACTGTTTACACACGCAAGGCGAGCGAAAATAACGCAACGGTAGAGCAGTATGCGACAACCGCCGGGTGTCAGGCGATTGCCCGCACGGTTCCGGGTGAAAAGTATCAAGCGCCCGATGGTAGCTGGAAGACACGCACCTCGGCGCCGCCTGAGCGCCTGCCTATCTGCCCATAAGCGGTCTCACATTCTGGTGAGCAATGCGGAAAGTATCGCACCGCACCATTGACTCAAGAATCGCGCTCTTCTAGGGGGCACTCGCCCTTGGCGGGCACACGTCTTTGTTCGCGCCCGTGCATCCCTTGAAGGAGGCCCTTGAAAGAGGTCGGCATGAACGAAGAAAAACCCGCTCAAGAACCCATCGGTGAGGATGCGCGAATTGATGCGCTCGAAGCGCGGCTTAAGGCTGCGACAGAGCGCGAAAAGGAACGCACTCAGCCAAAAGTCAAAGGGGTCGATGCGAATTATCGCAGCGGCAACCGGGCTTTGGCGGACCTGCTTGGTGGTGTCTTTGGTGGCAGCGTGATGGGATGGCTCTTTGATTGGGTCTTCGACACTCTGCCATGGGGTCTGTTGGTTGGGCTTTTCCTTGGGATTGGCGTTGCTTTCAGGAACATTATTCGCGCATCAAATACGCAAAGCGACCAGAGCAATTCGGACCCTTCATAGTCCAGCCCAAAACCGCTAGCGTTTGAACAGTTACTAGGGATACCAGAGATCGTGGCAGCCGAAGAGGGCAAAGTCGATCCGATGAAGCAGTTCCAGGTTGAGCCGTTGTTCGGTTCAGAATCCTGGGAAATCGCTGGCTTCAATATCGCGTTCACCAACTCCGCATTGTGGATGGCCATAACGGTTGTGCTCATCTGGGGCTTCGTCTTCGTCGGCATGAAGCGTGAGCTCGTGCCCGGTCGCTGGCAGATGGCGGTGGAAAGCTTCACCGGCTTTATCGACGATATGCTTGAGGCGAACATCGGCAAGGAAGGGCGCAAATATGTGCCTTACGTCTTCAGCCTGTTCATGTTCATCCTTTTTGCCAACCTTTTGGGCCTCGTGCCGGTCGGCATTATCCCCAGCGTTCACGCTTACACATTCACCAGCCACTTCACTGTCACCGGTGTGCTCGCCGCGATCAGCTTTTCGATTGTTTTGATCGTTGGATTCTGGAAGCACGGCATCAAGTTTTTCACCCTGTTCGTGCCCCATGGTACGCCAGTGGTTATGATCCCGGCGATCTTCGTGATCGAGCTGTTCTCGTTCCTCATCCGCCCATTCAGCCTCGCGCTGCGTTTGTTCGTTGCGATGATGGCAGGGCACGTTCTTTTGAAGGTGCTTTCAAGCTTCGTGATCGATGGCATGAACGGCGGCATTGGCACCAGCCTTCTGGTGGCCACTCCAAGCTTTGTGCTGATGATTGCAATCAGCGCGCTCGAGATACTGGTTGCCGGCATTCAGGCATATGTTTTTGCGCTGCTCACGTCGCTTTACATCAATGACGCAGAGCACTTGCACTAAGTTTTTTACAACCGTTTCTAATTTATTTGATTTTCACGTTTTTTGATTTTTCCAAGGAGTTTTTAAAATGGATCCTGTTTCAGCAGCCCTTATCGGTGCAGGTCTCGCAGCTATCGGTGCCGGTATGGCCGCCATCGGCGTGGGTAATGTTTTCGGCTCGTTCCTTGAGAGCGCGCTTCGCAATCCTGGCGCAGCAGACGGCCAACAGGGCCGCCTCTTCATCGGCTTTGCTGCTGCCGAGCTTCTCGGCCTGCTGGCGTTCGTTGTTGCGATGATCCTGATCTTCGCCAACCCAGCTGCCTAAATTGGTTTATGCCCTGCCGGTCTTGTTCGGCAGGGCATCCACCATCCTGATTTCCTCTTCGTTCTGAGACATCTGTCATGCCTCAAATAGCTCAACTGCTTGATACCTGGTCTAGCCAAGTCTTCTGGACTTTGGTGTTCTTTGGCATCACCTTCTTCCTCATCGGCCGGGGCATGGTTCCCAAGGTGATGGAAACCGTTGGTCTGCGCGATAAGCAGATTTCTGACGATCTTGCGGGTGCGCAAGCTGCCCGCGATGCGGCTGATGAACAAGAAGAGGCTTGGCGCGAGCGTGAAAACGCCAATCGTGCTCAAGCACAAGCGCTGATTGCTGAGGCCAAAGCCAAAGCGGCAGCAGCGTCCGAAAAGAAGCTTGCAGCCGCGCAAAAACGTCTCGACACCAAGCTCGAAAAGGCCGAAGCCGAGATTGATGCCGCACGCACAAATGCAATGGCCGAAATCGAGGACGTTGCCCTTGAAGCGACCCAAGATATTGTCTCACGCCTTGCAGGCACAAAGATCGACAAGCGTTCTGCGCGGTCGGCTGTGAAGAAAGCTTTGGCCAATGTCTAATATCCCGTTTCTCCTTGTAGCAGATGGCCCTTCCGCCTTTGGGGTGGACTCCTATCAGTGGGTGTCGCTTGCGATGCTTATTCTGATCGGTGTCTTTATCTGGAAGAAGGTTCCAGGTCTCGTCACAGGCGGGCTCGACAGCAAGATCGAAGAGATCAAGAAGCAGCTTGATGAAGCGAAGAACCTTCGTGCCGAGGCTGAAAAGCTGCGCGATGAGTATGCCGCCAAGATTGCTGGTGCTGAAAAAGACGCCGAAGCCATGATGGAAGGCGCTCAGCGTGAAGCCGACGCTATCCTTGTAAAGGCCGAAGCCGATAGCGAAGCGATGGTCGCTCGCCGTAAGCGTATGGCCGAGGACAAGATCGCTGCCGCTGAACGCGAGGCGATTGCCGGTGTTCGTGCAACTGCGGTTGATGCCGCATCCAACGCCTCGCGCATCCTGATCGCTGAGAAGCACAGCGCAGACGCTGACAAGGCGCTTGCAGACGAGGTTATCGGCTCGCTCTAGTATCGAAGCTACAACCAGTAACTCGAAGAGGCGGCTCGTTTGGGCCGCCTTTTTCTTTGGGTTGTTTGGATTAGGGGTGATTGCGATTGGGCTTAGATACCTGGTTCAAACACGACTTTGCCCACGAGTTCGCGCGCGGCCATCGCTTCGAAGCCCTCGCGCCATTTAGATAGCGGCAAGACCCGGTCGATGGTCGGTGTGATCTTTCCCGAAGCCGCCAGCTCGGCAATCGCTTCGTTGATGACTTTGCCGCGTTCTGGAAAACGGCGCGCGTATTCCCCGGCGCGAAGGCCAACAACGCTAAAGCCCTTGATGAGAGGGATGTTGGTGGCGATTTCAGCAATGCGGCCACTGGTGAACCCAACCACAACAAGCTTGCCAGCAAAACTCACACAGCGGGTGGATTCGTCGAACACATCGCCGCCGACGGGATCGAATACGATGTCGCACAAGTTCCCGCCGGTAATTTCAGCCACAGCCTCTCTGAAACGGCCTGTGGCTGCGATGACGGCATCGGGGGCAACTGCGGCTTTGATCGCATCATGTTTGGCCTCAACGCCCGTCGCTGCGATCACACGCGCTCCGCAAGCTTTGGCTAGGTCACAGGCCGCAAGGCCCACTCCGCCGCTTGCGCCGTGGACCAAGACCCACTGGCCCGGCTTCACATCGCACAATTCGACAAGGCCCGTGTAGGCGGTCTGATAGGCTGCTCCCATCGCTGCACCCTGTGCAAAGCTCAGGCCGTCTGGGAGCGGAGAGAGCCCGCGCGCAGGCACACTTATGACTTCGGCAAAGGCGTCCGTCTTTTTGCCGCCGATGACCTTGTCACCGGGAGCAAATCCGCTGCCGGGGTCAGCCTCGATGACCTCGCCCGCCATCTCAAGGCCGCTGGTGAAGGGCACTTCAGGTTTGAATTGATACTCACCTTTGGTCATCAGGAGATCGGGAAAGTTCAGCGAAGCAGCTTTCACGCGCACCAGCGCCTCGCCGGGTGCGCGGGCAGGCTCCGGCATTTCGACCAGACGCACCCCAGAGAGGTCCTGCGACAGCTCCTCAACGCGTAAGGCCTGCATAGCGCTTAGAAGTTGTCCTTGGCGGCTCTTAGCGCAGCAAAGGTCTCATGCGGGGCATTGCCGCCCCAACGGGCCTGCATTGCGGGGTTATCAGCGCGCAAGAAGGGATTGGTCGCAAGCTCTCGCTTCAGGACCGTTGGCACCGTCCATTCCCCGCGAGCGCGCTTTGCATCGATCTCAGCCGCATACTCCTGAAGCTCGGTGTTGTCCGGGTCCGCATGGAGCGCGAACTTGGCGTTCGCCTGCGTGTATTCGTGCGCGCAATAGAGGACGGTGGCGGTGGAAAGCCGTTTGATGCGCTCAAGACTGCGCCAGAATTGCTCAGGCTCGCCCTCGAACATGCGTCCACATCCCAACGCAAAGACGCTGTCACCCACGAACGCGATGCCCTCCTCGACAACGTGGAAAGCGATGTGACCGTTTGTGTGGCCCGATACGTCGATCACATCTGCCCGGTGTTCGCCAAGGTTGACCGCATCGCCATGCTCGATCACGCGGTCGACAGGCGAGAGCTTCTCCACCTCTTTGGGCGCGAGCACCCGGGCACCGGTCGCTTCCACGATCTTAACATTGCCCCCGGCATGATCCGGGTGCCAGTGGGTGTTCCAGATATGGGTGATGGTCCAACCCTTGGCCTTGGCTTGATCAAGGTATTCGCCTGCGTCGGGCGTGTCGATTGCTGCGGTTTCGCCGGTTACGCTGTTATGAAGCAGAAAGCCGTAATTGTCGGACAGGCAGGGGAATTGATGGACTTGAAGCATGGCGTCGGGATCCTTTTTTCAACTCGCATTCTACTCGTCCAGCCCACAATAGGAAAGGGCCCGCCTGCACGAATGCAAGCGAGCCCTTTTTGTCCTGTTGGTGTCCATCCCTAAGGATGAACCCAAGCGAAGACTTAGTCTTCTTTGCCCTTGAGCGCTTCGCCAAGGATGTCGCCGAGCGATGCACCTGAGTCGGATGAACCGAACTGCTGCACTGCCTCTTTCTCTTCGGCGATCTGACGCGCCTTGATCGAGAAGTTTGGCTTTTTCGAACGGTCGAAACCGGTGACCATTGCATCGACCTTGCTGCCAACCTGGAAGCGGTCTGGACGCTGCTCGTCGCGGTCGCGGCCAAGGTCGCTGCGCTTGATAAAGCCGGTTGCGCCATCGTCGCCAACCTGCACTTCAAGGCCGCCATCGCGAACTTCGAGAACAGTGACAGTGACGGTTTCACCCTTGCGAAGTGAGCCAGCGGCTGCTGCGCCTGCTTCGGTTGGAGCACCTTTTTCAAGCTGCTTCATGCCAAGGCTGATGCGTTCTTTCTCAACGTCAACGTCGAGAACAACCGCTTTGACTTCTTCGCCCTTGCGGTGAAGTGCCAATGCGTCTTCGCCCGAGATGCCCCAAGCGATGTCCGACATGTGA
The DNA here is from genome assembly GCF_000715015.1 of Erythrobacter longus. GTDB lineage: Bacteria > Pseudomonadota > Alphaproteobacteria > Sphingomonadales > Sphingomonadaceae > Erythrobacter > Erythrobacter longus. Next base: position 648,863 of record NZ_JMIW01000001.1, on the reverse strand, counting down.
ACCATGCCATCGACGTCGCCGTCGAGGCCGATGAACAGACCAAATTCGGTCGCATTCTTGACTTCGCCGGTGACTTCCGCGCCCACTGGGAATTTCTCTGCGAATTCTTCCCATGGGTTGCCTTGAGCCTGCTTGAGGCCAAGCGAAATGCGGCGCTTGTCGCTGTCGACTTCGAGGATCATCACATCGACTTCCTGAGAAGTGCTGACGATCTTGCCTGGGTGGACGTTCTTCTTGGTCCAGCTCATTTCGGAGACGTGGACAAGACCTTCGATACCCGCTTCAAGCTCAACAAATGCACCATATTCGGTGATGTTGGTAACGTTCCCGGTGAGCTTCATGCCAACTGGGTACTTTGCAGCAACACCATCCCATGGATCGCTTTCAAGCTGCTTCATGCCAAGGCTGATACGCTGTGTATCGGCGTTGATGCGCACGATCTGGACCTTCACGGTGTCGCCAATGGCGATCACTTCGCTTGGGTGATTGACGCGCTTGTAGCTCATGTCGGTGACGTGAAGGAGGCCGTCGATGCCGCCAAGGTCAACAAAGGCACCGTAATCGGTGATGTTCTTGACCACGCCCTCGATGACCTGACCTTCGGCCAGATCGCCGATGAGCTCGCTGCGCTGTTCGGCGCGCGTTTCTTCAAGCACGGCACGGCGCGAGACAACGATGTTGCCACGGCGGCGGTCCATTTTGAGGATCTGGAACGGCTGAGGCACTTCCATAAGCGGAGTGACGTCGCGCACGGGGCGGATGTCGACTTGTGAGCCGGGAAGGAATGCAACGGCGCCGTCGAGGTCGACGGTGAAGCCGCCTTTGACGCGGCCAAAGATGCGGCCTTCGACGCGCTTGCCTTCGCCAAACTCGTTTTCGAGCTTGTCCCAGGCAGCTTCGCGGCGGGCGCGGTCGCGGCTGAGCATGGCTTCGCCGTCTGCGTTCTCGACACGGTCAACATAGACTTCGACTTCGTCGCCGACCGAAAGGCCGTGATCGTCTTCGCCGCGCGCAAATTCTTTGAGGTTGACGCGGCCTTCTGATTTCAGACCTACGTCGATTACGGCGTGACCTGCTTCGATTGCAGTGATCGTGCCCATGACAACGCGGCCTTCAAAGCCTTCGTCGCCGGCGCCGCCGAGTTGTTCATTAAGGAGCGCTTCGAAATCGTCGCGCGTTGGGTTAGGTGAGGTTGCCATAGGTTTTGGCTAATCCTTGGTTTTGTTTGCTACCGGCCACGGAGTTTATCTCCGGGTCTTAAACTGCCTCCCAGGCACCATTGCTTGGGACTTGCAGGGCAAGAGGCCGACGACTGCACGGAGCCGAATGCATACCGCACAGGTTCTTTTCACCAATAAAGATCAAGAGAACGGGCGCGCGCCTAGCGGCAAAAGGGGGCAAATGCAAGCGATTTGCGCTGTTTTGGCCCGTTCGGATAGAGTGGGGATGGAGTGCCGATGGAGTGCGATTGGAACCTCGGGGGATGGTGGATGACACACCCATGTGGGCTCTTTAGAAATATCCGGCTTTGCCCCTTGTCTCGCAAATACAGTCGTTTGGAAGGCGAATAAGGGATTGGAGTGTCAACTTTCAAAATGCTGCTGTGGTTCAGGCAAAACTGCCTAATTCGCGCATCTTGCCCTTGGCGGCGGCGAGTAGGAAAGTCTTACCGGTTTTTGAGAGCCTCTTCGACCGTTTCGAGCACCATTTCAAAGGCCTGTTCACGGTCCAAACTGGTGGTGTCGATGACAAACGCGTCCGGCGCAGCTTTAAGCGGGGCATCCTTGCGATTGATGTCGCGGGCATCGCGGGCCACCACATCCTTCTCAATTTCTGACAAGGGGATTTCCTCTTCATGGTCGAGCTTCTTGTCGACCATTTCCATCCAGCGACGCCGAGCGCGCGATTGGACGCTTGCGGTGATGAAAAGCTTCACATCGGCATCCGGCGCAATGACGGTTCCGATATCGCGCCCGTCTAGCACCGCGCCACCGGGCTGCTCTGCAAAGGCACGCTGGCGTTTGAACAAGGCTTCGCGCACTTCTGGGTGGACGGAGACGCGGCTTGCAAGCCCTCCCGATTCTTCGGTGCGCAGGACTTCATCATCGAGAAGCTCATCGGGAAACGCGCAAGCCGCAAGCGCCTCTGCGGGATTGTCCGGGTCGCCTTCATTGATCGCCACCTGCCGGCCCACAGCGCGGTAAAGGAGGCCGGTATCAAGGCATGGCACGCCAAAATGCGCCGCCAGACGCTTGGCAATTGTGCCTTTGCCCGAGGCGGTTGGCCCATCGACGGCGATGATCATTGTGCCGCGTTCCTTTTTTGAAGCGCCTTCCAAAGCCCGAATAGCGCAATAGCTGCCCAGAAACCTTCTAGCACAAGGCTTGGCCAATTGGTGTGCACCAAAAGGCTGATCGTGAGCAGGGCAGCTCCGGTAAGATTGGTGCCGTGCAGGATAAACGGATTGGGCTCATTGACCCACGTCAAATAGGCATAGGCCCCAATGATGCAGGCGGTCCCGATGAAGCCGATGAACGAGTAGATGTCGAGCGGGGTTGTCATGGGGTGTTCGCCGCGCCTTCAAGCAATTCCATGAATGTCGGAAAGCTTGTGGCAATCGGCGCGGTATCGTCGACCTCGACGCCGTCTTTGCTCGCCAGACCCGCAACCGCCATGCTCATTGCGATCCGGTGATCGAGATGGGTTTTGACGCTGGCGTTGGAAGTCCCGCGAAGGGGTTCGCCGCCGGTGCCTTCGATGATCAAGCCGTCTTCGAGTTCTTCGACCTGTGCGCCCGCAGCGGTAAGGGCAGCGGCCATTACGGCAATGCGGTCGCTTTCCTTGACGCGCAATTCTTCAAGGCCTGTGCACCGTGTGGTCCCTTGCGCATAAGATGCGGCGACGAAGAGGACGGGGAATTCGTCAACCATGCTGGGCACGATATCGGGGTCGACATCGATGCCTGTGAGCGGCGCATGACGCACCCGCAGGTCTGCAACAGGTTCGCCGCCAACCTCGCGGCTGTCCAATTCTTCGATGTCTGCGCCCATTTGTTTGAGCACAGTCACAATCCCCGCGCGGGTCGGGTTAAGGCCAACGTTTTCGATCACAAGGTCGCTTCCCGGTACAATGCTGGCAGCGACAAGGAAGAAGGCAGCAGACGAAGGGTCGCCGGGGACCACGACATCCATTGGTTTAAGGTCAGCCTCGCCGTGGATCGCAATCACGCGCTCGCCGTTCTCCTCGCCCACCTCAAGCTTTGCGCCAAAGCCAGTGAGCATGCGTTCCGTATGGTCGCGGGTGGCAACGGGTTCGATCACACGGGTGATGCCCGGCGTGTTGAGCCCCGCAAGCAGAACCGCGCTTTTGACCTGAGCGCTCGCCACAGGAAGGCGATACGTGATTGGCACAGCTGGAAACGCACCGTGCATCATAAGGGGGAGGGTGCCGCCTGCCGATGCCTCAAACGATGCGCCCATTTCGCTCAAAGGAGTGATAACCCGGTTCATCGGGCGACCAGAGAGGCTGGCATCACCGACAAAGGTCGCTTTCAACCTGTGACTGGCCAAAAGCCCCATCATCAACCGGGTGGATGTACCCGAATTGCCCATATCAAGCGCCTGTCTGGGCTCCAGAAGACTGCCAACGCCAACCCCGTGAACGACCCATGTGCCGTCTCCTTCGCGCTCTATGTGAGCGCCCAATTGCCGCATCGCAGCCGCCGTGGCGAGCACATCCTCGCCTTCGAGAAGGCCAGTGATGCGAGATCTGCCCACAGCAAGCCCTGCAAACATCAAGGAACGGTGGCTGATCGACTTGTCGCCTGGCACTCGCAGGCGGCCGATTAAAGGGGCGGAAGAGGTGAAGGTATGAGCTGGCATATTGGGGCAGGTCTTTGACAGCGGTACAGCGCTATGGCAAGGCGCGCGCCGATCAAAGGTTTGCGATACTTGATTCCACGCACGCGCGAACCATTTTCACAGTTTTGACCAGCTGCCTGTCCGGTGAGACAGGGCCAGATAAGGACCATATCAAAGCCTAAACCCGAATGGGGAACCAAGCGCACCTGCCCGCAGACGGGCGAGCGTTTCTACGACCTTGGTAATGATAACCCGGTGACCAGCCCTAATGGCCACCAATGGTATCCAGAGCCCGTGCTCAAATCCAAGCAACCGATCCCGATCGACGACCCTGAAAAGGCAAAGACGGCAGAGCCGGATGCGGATCTTGCGGATGATGATGATGATCTGAAAGACATCGAGAACATCGATGACGAAGAAGATTCGCCAGACAACGACGTTGACCTTGGCGGCGACGATGATCTTGGGGTGAAGCCTGCGAAAGACGACGACAGCAGCGACGACACCTGATTTTGCTCTTGCGTTTCGCCGGGTGCGGTCTTAAGGAAGCGCACCCTTGCGAAGGCAAGGAACGATCTTACTTCGATGTAAGGTCAACACGATGGATAAATGGGGCCTTAGCTCAGCTGGGAGAGCGCAACACTGGCAGTGTTGAGGTCAGCGGTTCGATCCCGCTAGGCTCCACCATCGTACCGCCTTTCGGCCCTGAGCGGGCTGCAAATCGCGGGATTTCGCACTTTCGGTGCTCACGATCTTCTAGATCGCTGCGCTCCGGGTCACGAAACCCCACGATTTTCGCTTCCGCCCAAAACCGGAAATCGGCACGATGGCATCACACTAGAAAAGCCGGTTGTCCGTCGAGGATTTCCGCACGCTGGCCGACGAGGTTTCGTCCGCCGGCGTTTTTCGCGTTTATCAGGGCTTGAACGGTCTTGAGAGGAGTTGAAGACGATGTTTGACAATCTGTCCGATCGCTTAGGCGGCGTCTTTGACAAGCTCAAAGGGCGCGGCGCCCTAAAAGAGCAAGACGTGCGCGATGCCATGCGCGAAGTGCGCGTTGCCTTGCTCGAAGCCGATGTCGCGCTTCCCGTGGCACGCCGGTTCATCGATGCGGTGACTGAAAAGGCTGTGGGCTCTGAAGTGCTCAAATCGGTCACTCCGGGCCAGCAAGTCGTCAAGATCGTCCATGATGAGCTCGTTTCGATGCTCACGGGTGCCAAAGATGATGGGGGCGACCAGGTTGGAGCTGGCGAGGAGCTGAACTTCAATGCGACCCCGCCGGTTGTTATCATGATGGTGGGCCTTCAAGGCTCGGGTAAAACCACAACGACTGCAAAACTCGGCAAGCTGATCCGCGAACGCCACGGCAAGAAGGCCATGATGGCCTCATTGGACGTCAACCGTCCAGCAGCGCAGGAACAGCTTAAGGTTCTGGGTGAGCAGGTTGATGTTGCCACTTTGCCGATCATCGAGGGTCAGCAGCCGGTTGATATTGCGCGGCGCGCGATGGGCGCAGCCAAGCTCCAGAATTTTGACGTGCTCCTGCTCGATACCGCGGGCCGCCTGCACGTTGACGAAGCGCTGATGGCTGAAATGAAGGCGGTGAGCCAAGTCTCAGCGCCGACCGAAGTGCTTCTCGTTGTCGACAGCCTTACCGGCCAGGACGCAGTAAATGTCGCGCAAAGCTTCTCTGGTGAAGTCCCGCTTACTGGCGTGGTGCTGACCCGGATGGACGGCGATGCCAGAGGTGGCGCAGCGCTCTCGATGCGCGCAGTTACAGGCAAGCCGATCAAATTTGCAGGTACCGGCGAAAAGCTCGACGCGATTGAGACGTTCCGCCCAGCGTCGGTTGCTGATCGTATCCTTGGCATGGGCGATGTTGTCAGCCTCGTCGAAAAAGCGGCAGCGACCATCAAGGAAGAGGAAGCAGCTCAGCTTGCTGAAAACTTCGAGAAGGGCAAATTCGACCTCAACGATCTGCGTATGCAATTGAAGCAGATGCAGAATATGGGCGGTCTTGGAATGCTGGCGGGCATGATGCCGGGCATGAAAAAGGCGAAGGCTGCGATGGCGGCGTCCAATATGGACGACAAGGTTCTGGTACATATGGATGCGATCATCGGCTCGATGACGCCTAAGGAACGCATTTCGCCCGGCCTGATGAATGCCAAACGGAAAAAGCGCGTGGCCGCTGGTTCTGGCACCGATGTGCAGACGGTGAACAAGCTCCTGAAAATGCATCAGGAGATGTCCAAGGCGATGAAGCAATTGAGGAAAATGGGCGGCCTGAAAAGCCTTGCTGCCATGTTTGGGGCCGGTGGTCCTGGGGGCGGTATGCCCGGTATGCCCGGTATGGGCGGTCCCGGTGGCGGAATGGGCGGCCTCCCGCCTGGTCTCCCCGGCCTTGGCGGCCCCAAGAAGAAATAGCGCAAAAATAACTCACAAATTCAAACGAATACAGACAGAATAACTCGAAAGGTAATCTACAATGGCAGTTGCAATCCGGCTTTCGCGCGGTGGCGCCAAAAAGCGTCCTTACTACCGCATCGTCGTCTCTGACTCGCGTAGTCCACGCGATGGTAAGTATCTCGAGCAGATCGGCACCTACAACCCGCTTCTCGCGAAAGACAATCCTGAGCGCGTAAAGCTCAACGAAGACCGTGCGCGTCACTGGCTTTCGGTTGGTGCAAAGCCTTCGGACCGTGTGCACCGTTTCTTTGATGCCGCTGGCATTCTTGAGCGCGATGCGCGCAACAACCCGAACAAGGGTAAGCCCGGCGAAAAAGCTGTCGAGCGTGCTGAAGAGAAGGCTGAAAAGCTGAAAGAAGCAGAAGAAGCAGCGAAAGCGGCCGAAGCAGAAGCAGCCGAAGCAGCAGCAGCACCCGCTGAAGAAGCGCCCGCTGAAGAAGCAGCCGCAGAAGAAGCTCCTGTTGAGGAAACGCCTGCACAAGAAGCCGCTGCTGAAACAGCCGCTGAAGAAAAGAACGAAGGCTAAGCTTTTCCATGAAGAACACCGTTCGTGCTGAGCTTGTCGAAGCACGGTTGGCGTGCGCAATCGCGCGCCGCCAGGCAGGCTCAGGGCGAACGGAGTTTTGTGTATGAGCAGCGATGAACCCATCGTCCTTGCGGCCGTCACCGGCGCGCATGGTATTGCGGGTGAGGTGCGCCTCAAATTGCTCGGCGATGGGCTTGATGCGCTGAAAAGCCACAAGTCCTTCAGTGCCAATGTTGAGGGGGGGAAGCTCACCCTCAAGAAGATACGCTCTGACAATAAAGGCGGCGCAATTGCGCGCTTTGCCGAGGTGCAGGGGCGCAGTGCAGCGGAAAAGCTGCGCGGCACCACCTTAAGCGTTGCGCGAGAGAAGCTCCCAGAGCTTTCCGAGGGCGAATATTACCACGCCGATCTTATCGGCCTTGCAGCGCATACAGATTCAGGCCGTGTAATTGGGACCGTTGCAGCGGTCCAGAATTACGGCGCGACGGACATCATCGAAATTACTCTCGATCCTCCACCTGTAAAGGGCCTGAAGACCATTATGGTCCCCATGACCAAGCAGGCCGTTATCGAGTGGGACACCTCCAGACTTGTCATAGCCGAGGATTTCGCCGACCAATAGCATATGAGCGTTGGGGCAAATCATCCGAAACCCGCAATGTCGAGCGAGCTTTGGGAGCGGCTTGAGGCCTATACCATTGGCCCAGAGGACGCTTCCTTGTCATTTGCTGCCCGGCTCACCCGCGAAAACAGATGGTCGCCTGGTTTTACCGAGCGCGTGATCGGCGAATACAAGCGCTTTTGCTATCTCGCCTGCACCGCTGGGCACGAGGTAACGCCCTCTGATGCGGTCGATCAGGTGTGGCACCTCCACCTTACCTACAGCCGCGATTATTGGGGCCAGTTTTGCCCGCAAGTTTTGGGCACACAGCTGCACCATGGACCGACAGCAGGCGGGCAGGTCGAACGCGGTCGGTATTATGACCAATATGCGCAGACTTTCCGGTCGTATGAAGACGCATTCGGCGAACCGCCGCCTTCGGACATCTGGCCCGGTGCAGGACGCCGCTTTGGCGTTGATCCGCGCGGACTTCGCGTTAACCCGAATGATGTTATGATCCTTGATAAACGGCTCGCGCTTCTGGGTGCAGCGGGCTGGATTGCGCTTGGCATTGTGATCGCTGTTATGATTGGAGTGATTTTCTGATGGAAATTTTCAGCTCTTATTCGGGTGCGGGCTTCCTGGGATTTTATGCCCTGATGCTCGCCACATGTGTTGCCGCGGGCTTTTGGATCCCGGCCAATCTGCGTCCTTTGGGCAAGCGCAGCGAGGTTGAGGACCTGGAAGAAGTCGCAGTGCTGAATGGCGGGGCGGACCGATTGAACCTCGCCGTGCTGTCATCGCTTTTTGCCAAGGGAGCGCTCACATCCGGCAATTCCAAAAAGCTATTTTCGACAGATAAAGATCAGGCAGAGAGCGAGGCCGAGCGCGCAGTGCTGTCCAAGGTTGGCGGGTTTAGCCTTGCCGATGCCAAACGGACCTTGCTTGAACAGGCAGCGCAGGTTGAACAGCGGCTGATCCAACGCGGGCTTATGATGAGCGAGCAGGAACGGCTGCGTCTCAAGATATTCTCGACCTTGCCATTTGCGGTGCTCTTTGTGATCGGGCTCTATCGCCAACAGGCAGGCGCGGCTTTGGGTGAGCCGACAGGCATTTTGATCGCGCTGTTGATTGTCACCTTTGTGCTGGGCCTGATCCGGTTTTTCACCGGCACAAAACGCACCATCGCGGGCCAAGAGGTGGTTATGGAGCTTGAAGAAAGCAAAAGCCGTCTAAGGCGCGCACCGCAGGCGAATGAGGCAGGGTTTGCCGTGGCGCTGTTCGGGACGGGGGTCTTGGTCGGTACTCCGTGGGAAGCGGTCCATGCCGCGCGTGCGGCGAGTGCAGGCGGGGGCGCAGGCGGTGTGTACGGCGGCGACGATGGCGGCTCTGATGGCGGAGGAGGCGGCTGCGGGGGCGGTGGCTGTGGCGGTTGCGGGGGCTGATTTTGCGCCTTAAGGGGCAAGGATGAATTCTGACGCCCTTATGGTCATTCTCCTTCTTGTTTCCGGTGCTCTTATCCAGGTCGCGGCGACGCTTGGCTGTGTTCTTCTGACAAAGCTCTGGCTTGGCCGGTTTTCACGCGGGGTTCGTACAATGATTGCCGCCTTGAGCGGTTGTCTCGTTATGGTCTCACCCGTGATGATTGTGGGGATCGCGGACGAGAGTTTTGGTGGTTGGGGCGAGTTTTTTGGCGTTATCGCCGTGCTTTTGTTCTTTTGTATGGTCGTCGCATGGTTGCCCGCGCATTTCGTGACACGCCGCCTCGACCAGCTAACCGAATTCGACATTGAGACGTTTACGTGACCCAATTGCCCGTTGCCATTTGCCAAGCTGCGCCGATCCCGCTGGATTTCACCGGAGGGATTGAAAAAGCGACGCGTCTATCCCGAGAGGCGATTGACGCAGGCGCGCGGTTTGTGGCGTTTGGGGAGACGTTTCTCGGCGGTTATCCGCTGTGGCTGGATGAGGCTCCGGGCGCGGCGCTTTGGGACCATCCGGGGACCAAGGCGTGCCACCAGATTATGCTCGATAATGCGATTGTGCCAGGGGATGAGCGCCTGCTGCCATTGCAGGAGCTTTGCGATGAGAGCGGCGCTTGCATTTCTATCGGCGCGCATGAGCGGCTTCGCTCCAGCCTTTACAACAATCAATTGCTTTTCCGCCCCGGTCTGCCGCCGCTTGACCACCGTAAGCTTGTGCCAACGCATGGCGAGCGCTTGATCTGGATGCGCGGCGATGGCTCGACCTTGGGCGTGCACGAGGCGGAATGGGGCAATGCTGGCAATCTCATCTGCTGGGAACACTGGATGCCGCTAGCGCGCGCGGCGGTGCACAATCTGGGCGAGGCGGTCCATGTCGCCGCTTGGCCCACGGTGCGCGAGGAATATGCGATTGCTTCGCGCCACTATGCGATGGAAGGGCGGTGCTTTGTCCTTGCCGCAGGGCTGGTGCAGCACCGCGATGATCTGTTTGATGGGTTGGAGCGGGTAGGCGGCTCTGCCGAGGCTAAGGAGCTGTTCGAGGCGATTGAGGGCGCGGCGCTTAATCGCGGTGGCTCGATGATTATCGCGCCCGATGCACGGGTGCTGGCGCAAGCGGGCGAAAGCGAGGAGGTTTTGTACGCCGAACTCGACCTATCAGAGCGCGGGCAGGGGCTCACCAGCCTCGATACCGACGGTCACTATTCGCGGCCTGATGTGTTTGAGCTCAATGTGGATACACGGGCGAAGGATGGGGTGAATTGGGCGTGAGTGAAGATTTGCAGCAGCCTAGAAGTAGATCAAATCCATGGATCATCGTGATTGCAATTTGTCTTGTGGTGCTCGTGGGCTTGTACGGTTGGAATATGTATACCACCGCCAAAGAGCGTGAATGCCTTGCCCTGTCGCAACAACCAACATTCACAGTCAGAGTAACGGGTCATCGGTGGTCATTCGCCGACGGGTGTGAAGTCCAAATCGTTTGGTCGCATAAGCCGCTAGAGCCAGAATGGACCAAGGAGTGGCTTTTCCGCGGCGTGCATACTGTTGCGGACGATTGATGACCTTCGCCGCCACCATCCTCACACTCTATCCAGAGATGTTTCCCGGTCCCCTCGGCGCAAGCCTTGCGGGCAAGGCGCTTGAGCGCGGCGATTGGTCGCTTGAGACGGTCAACCCGCGTGACTTTACCACGGACAAGCATCGCACCGTTGATGATACTCCCGCTGGGGGCGGGGCGGGAATGGTGCTTAAGGCCGATGTGATGGCGCGGGCGCTCGACTCAATTCTCCCCGGACCGGGGAGGGGGACCGCGAGCGAAGCTCGGGGTGGAGGGGAACTTTCGGAAGGGCGCGATCTGCCCCTCCACCAGACTGCGTCTGGTCCCCCTCCCCATGCTGGGGAGGATGTTCCCGTTCTCGCCATGACGCCGCGCGGCAAACCCATCACGCAAACCCGCATCCGCGAACTCGCTAAGGGGCCCGGCGTCACCATCCTATGCGGCCGTTTTGAAGGCTTTGACGAGCGCCTGTTCGAGGCTCGCCCGCAAATCGAAGAAGTATGCCTTGCCGACATCGTCCTTTCCGGGGGCGAAACAGCCGCGATCACCATACTTGATGCTTGCATTCGGCTGCTTCCCGGCGTAATGGGCGCGGCTTCTAGTGGGACTGAAGAGTCGTTTGAGGACGGCCTTCTGGAATACCCGCAATACACCCGACCTCAAATATGGGAAGGGCGCACGATCCCCGAAGTGCTGCGATCTGGGGATCATGCGAAGGTGGAGGCTTGGCGTAAAGCTCGGGCTGAAACCGATACTAGGTTACGCAGGCCGGACCTTTGGGAACGCTATAACAGTGTTCGGGACCAGTCTGCCTCTGGCGCGCGGCGAAAGAAAAAGGAAACGGACCAGTGAACCTGATCCAGCAAATCGAAGCTGAAGAAATCAGCAAGGTAACCAAAGAAATTCCATCATTTCGCGCAGGCGACACCGTTCGTGTCGGCGTGAAGGTGGTTGAAGGCCAACGCGAGCGTATTCAGAACTTTGAAGGCGTCGTAATCGCGCGTTCAAATCGCGGCATGGGCTCCAACTTCACCGTGCGCAAAATGAGCTTTGGCGAAGGTGTGGAGCGTGTGTTCCCGCTTTATGCGCCAATCGTTGACAGCATCACTGTTGTTCGCCGCGGCGTTGTGCGCCGTGCGAAGCTTTACTATCTGCGTGGCCGCACCGGTAAGCGTGCGCGTATCGCAGAACGCCGGGAAAACGCTCCTAAGAAATAAGAGCTTAGGCGAACGAATTATCAGAAAGGGCGGTCCGGCAAGGGCCGCCCTTTTTCGTTTCCAGGGCTTGCGTTTGAGGTCAGCCATTGCAAGGAACAACGCCACGTAGCTGAGCGTTCGAACAATGCTCTGACAATTGAAGGTATAATACGCGATGCGCCTGTTTCTTGCCGCTGCTTCTGCCGCACTTCTCTCCACCACAGCCTTGGCCGACGATCATATGACATCCACACCCGAGCTCACTTTTGAGCGCGTCTTTGCTTCGCCTTCCTTGAACGGCCCGAGCCCGCGCGCAGTGCAGTTTTCGCCTGACGGTCGGTATCTCACGCTCCTGCGGAACCGCGCTGAGGACTCCTCGCGCTATGACCTGTGGGGCTTTGACCTTCAGACGAGCGAATGGCGGATGCTGGTGGATTCAGAGGCAATCGGCACAGGCCGCGAGCTCTCCGAAGATGAAAAGATGCAGCGCGAGCGTGAACGGGTGGGGAGCCTCAAAGGCATTATCACCTATCAATGGGCAAGCGATGCCTCTGGCGTGCTGGTGCCGATTGATGGGGACCTCTATTTCGCAAAACTCGACGGCGACGTTCAGCGCCTGACCGACACCGAGGAAAGCGAGCTCAACCCCAAACTATCGCCAAAGGCAGGCTACGTTTCCTTCATCCGCGACCGCCAGTTGTGGGTTGGCGAAGTTGGCGGGGATGCGGCTCCGATTACTCCGAAAGAAGATGACACAATCCGCTGGGGCGAAGCGGAATTCGTCGCTCAGGAAGAGATGGGGAGGCTCACTGGTTATTGGTGGAACGGCAATGACACGCGCCTAGCGGTGCAGCGCACCGATGAGAGCCCGGTTGGTATCGTCACACGGGCTGCGATTGGGGCGACTGGTACTAAGGTCTTCGATCAGCGCTATCCGGTCGCGGGCTCTGACAACGCCATTGTCGAGCTTTACGTGATGGACCCCGATGGCGGTAACCGCGTGAAAGTCGATCTTGGCGAGAACACTGACATTTACATCGCGCGGGTCAACTGGGGGCCAGACGATTACCTCTATGTCCAGCGTCAGAACCGCGAGCAGACCGTGCTCGATATGCTCAAGGTCGATCCTTCGACCGGTGAGAGCGAAATATGGTTCACGGAGAAAGCAGCCCGCGAAGAATACTGGATTAATCTTAGCGATAATTACCGCTTCTTGTCCGACGGCAGCCTGCTGTGGTGGTCGGAGCGCGATGGCTTTGGCAATTTCTACCGCTTCGACGGCAGCGAATGGACGCAGCTTACCAGCCTCAAAGAGCCGGTGACGAAGCTTGTCGGTATCAATGAAGACAAGGACCAACTCTTCTTCACCGCCGTTGAGGGCGTCCTCACCGAGCAGGTCTATTCCGCGTCGCTTAGTGGACCCTCAGAGCCCAAGCGCCTGACCGACACCGACTACACCAACACCGCCAGCATGGACCCAACCGGTTCGCTGATGCTCGTCAGCCGTTCCGCGCCCGATCAGCCCACGCAAAGCTATCTTGCAGGCGACCTTGGTCAGCGCCTCACCTGGGTTGAAGAAAACGCGCTTTCGCAAGAGCATCCCTACACGCCCTTCCTGCTTGGCCACACAATGCCGGAATATGGCACTATCCCGGCTGAAGACGGGACTGAGCTGCATTACATGATGCTCAAACCCGATATGGAACCGGGCAAGAATTACCCGGTGTTCTATTACCATTATTCAGGGCCGGGCCCGCAGATCGTGGACAAAGGCTGGGGCGGGGCGCTCGCACAGGCCATCGTCGATAAAGGCTACATTTATTTCGCGCTCGACAACCGGGGCACGGCCAATCGCGGCGTGGATTTTGAACAACCGATCTACCGCGCGATGGGCGGGGTTGAAGTGGTTGATCAAAAGACCGGGGCTGAGTTCCTGAAAACGCTGGACTTTGTCGATGGAGACAAGATCGCGCTCTATGGCTGGTCGTATGGCGGCTATATGACGCTGAAGCAGTTGCAGGCCGATCCTGGGCTGTACGCAGCGGGCATTTCCGGTGCGCCGGTGACCAAGTGGGAGCTTTACGACACCCACTACACCGAACGCTTTATGGGCGACCCGCGTGAGGTGCCTGAGGCTTACGAGGCCGCAAGCGCCATTCCCGATGCGACCAAGATCAGCGACCCTTTGCTGCTCATCCACGGCATGGCCGATGACAATGTGGTGTTTGAAAACTCCTCAGAGCTGATCAGTGTCCTGCAAGAGAACAATGTGCCCTTCGATATGATGCTCTATCCCGGCTACACGCACCGTGTGTCGGGTGAGCAGATTTCACCGCATATGTGGAACTCGATCTTCCGCTTTCTTGAGGCGCATGGGGTGACACCGCCGGAGTGACGATGTCGTCATCCCGAACTCGTTTCGGGATAACCGTCTAATCTTGGTTCATTGCCGCTGTCATCCTGAAACAAGTTCAGGATGACGTTGAGGGTGATTTTAGCCACTCCAACGCCTTCGCTGCCACCTCATCGGGCGCCTCAACCTGCGGATAATGGCCGATGGTGGGCAGCAAATGGTGCCGCGCCCCCGGCACCACTTCGCGCCACCTGTCATAAGCGTGCTTGCCAGACACCGGGTCGAGCGCGCCGTTGATATGGCCGATCTTACTTTCAGCGCCCACCAATGCGGCCTCCCAGCGCTCCTTGTGCGTACGCCGATCCGCGATGTAGTGAAGCAGCTTGTGCATAATCCGGTTGCCGGAATTGTGTGCGATAAACTCCCAGAATTGGTCTAGCTCACCGGACGAAGGCTTTGTGTGCGGGCCAAAGACTTGGCTGAAACTGCTCCCGAACCTCTGACGGTTCATCAAAAGGCCAAGGACAAACCCAATGGGCGATACGCCGATCTTCTGCATTGTCACTGGGCGGTGTTGGTCCGGGAAGATGCCTCCATTAAGGAACACGCATTTGCCAAGCCCCGCCGCCCCGGATCCGTCTTGTTGCCGGGCAAGCAGTTCCTGCCCTACCGACACCCCGTAATCATGCACAAGCGCGTCAAACTCGGTTATGCCTAGATGCGCCAATAAAGCCTCTTGGATGTCCGCTTGCTTGTGAATGGAGTACCCTGAGCCAGGCTTATCCGAGAGCCCAAATCCCAGCATATCGCAGGCGATCAGATGGTGCTTTTGCGACAATTGATCCCACACGCTCGCCCAGTCCCACGCGCAGGTCGGATAGCCATGTACGAGCAATAAAGGGCGTGCAGACGTATTCTCAGATGTCCAATAGGCAATCTGATACCCCTGAAAGTCGAAATATTTGGCCTTTTGTCGCCAAACCTGTGTATCGGCAGCCATGAAATCTCCCCCAGAGATGATCTTGTGGAATGGTGCTAGCCGACCATCTTGGCGGCGCAACCCAGTTGATGTGAAGGAATACCAGAATGGGCTACCGTGTAGCAGTCGTCGGCGCGACCGGAAATGTCGGCCGTGAAGTCATGCAGATCATGGCCGAACGCGAGTTTCCCGCTGACGAAATCGCCGCCATTGCATCCTCGCGCAGCCACGGCTCTGAGGTTGAGTACGGCGACAGCGGAAAGATGCTCAAATGCCGCAATATTGAACATTTCGATTGGTCTGGCTGGGATATTGCTCTGTTCGCTGCTGGGTCTGGCCCGGCAAAGGAATATGCGCCCAAGGCGGCGGCTGCGGGATGTGTTGTGATCGACAATTCCTCGCTCTATCGCATGGACCCTGACGTGCCCCTGATCGTGCCAGAGGTGAACCCCGATGCGATCGACGGTTATGCCAAGCGCAACATCATCGCGAACCCCAATTGCTCCACCGCGCAGCTTGTTGTGGCGCTGAAGCCGCTTCACGATGCAGCGACAATCAAGCGCGTTGTCGTCTCGACCTATCAGTCTGTCTCCGGCGCAGGCAAAGCGGGGATGGATGAACTTTTCGAACAAAGCCGCGCGATCTTCGTCGGTGATCCGGTAGAGCCTGCGAAATTCACCAAGCAGATCGCCTTCAACGTGATCCCTCACATCGATGTCTTCCTTGACGATGGTTCGACCAAGGAAGAGTGGAAGATGATGGTCGAGACCAAGAAAATTCTCGACCCCAAGATCAAGCTGACCGCAACCTGTGTGCGGGTCCCCGTGTTTGTGGGCCACTCAGAAGCGGTGAACATTGAATTCGAGCATGAGATGACGGCTGAACGCGCTCAGGAAATCCTGCGCGAGGCGCCCGGCATCATGCTGATCGATAAGCGCGAAGACGAAGGCTACGTCACACCGGTCGAAGCTGCGGGGGACAGCGCCACTTATATCAGCCGGGTGCGCGAAGACCCAACGGTTGAGAACGGCCTTGCGCTGTGGTGTGTCTCCGACAACCTTCGCAAAGGCGCAGCCTTGAACGCCGTGCAAATCGCAGAGCTTTTGGGTCGGCGCCACTTGCAGAAAGGCTAAGCGCGGCTTGGGCTATCTGTCGCATTTGACGAAGTTTCAAGGCTGGCTTTTGGGGTTTGGCCTTGTTGGCCTGGCATTGGCTCAGGTCGATCAGCCATTCCCGCACGTCGCCCCGCTGCATCATGTACCCACTTTGCTGGTCATCCTTGCAGCGCCTGCTTTGCTGCGGCGGTGGCCGCTTTCGAATGCAGCGCTGTTGTCTTTGTTTGCCTTCCTTGCGCTGCACACGCTGGGCGGGCGATATACCTATACCAACACTCCCTATGATGCGTGGGTCGCGGCGCTTTTTGGAAGCGATCTGAGCACAATCATGGGCTGGGATCGCAACCACTACGACCGCCTCGTCCATTTCAGCTTTGGCCTTCTCATGGTGCTCCCGGTGGCGGAAATCCTGCGCCGCTATGTGGGCGTGACCAAGGTGCTTGCGCTCTATGTTGGCGTCGAATTTGTCATGGGTATCAGCGCCATTTACGAAATTTTTGAGTGGCTTTTGTCCATCCTCCTCGCGCCTGACAATGTTGAGGCCTATAATGGTCAGCAAGGCGATATCTGGGACGCACAAAAAGATATGGCACTGGCGTTTGCAGGTGCTCTTATCGCTGCTTTTGCGATCTGGATGATAGAACGCTCGAAACAGGAGGAGTAACTATGCGTAGGCTTGCTTTGGGTGTGATGGTTTTGGCGCTTGCTGCGTGTGACAGTGGCCAGGTGCCTTCGCCCGCGGACCGCATGGCAGGGGATATCCCTGTCGATACCGTCGATGAGGGTCTTGTCGCGCTCCACGGCGAAGGCGTGGTTGCGGGCGCTGAGAGTTTCTTTTTCGCAGCGGGTCGCAATGAGGTCGAAACCGCGCTCACAAAGGTGCTGGGCGAACCTGTCAGCCGCAACGAGATCGAAGAATGCGGGGCAGGGCCCATGCAGATGACCAGCTATGCCGGCGAATTGACGCTGAATTTTCAGTCAGGCTCGCTCGTGGGCTGGAACATAGGCTCTGCGCCCGAAGGCGAAGGGGAAAATATCCAGATCGATGCTGACGTCACAATTGGGATGGCCGCCGATGATCTTGCGGCTGCCACGGGCTATACCCCGATTGAAGGCAGCACCTTGGGTGAGGAATTTGCTCTTAGCAACACAATGGGTGGATTTGTCGATTCCGGCGCTGTCAGCATGCTTTATGCAGGGGCCCAATGCTTTTTCAGGTAACAGTGCTTTTTCCGGCAATTGGCGTTAGGCTTGCGGAATGACAATCAAAGCCGACCTCTTTTTCAGTTTCCGCTCACCCTACTCCTATCTTGCTGTGGGACGGTACCGGGACATGGCGCGCGAGTATGATCTCGACATTACGCTCCGCACGGTTCTACCGATCGCGGTGCGCGATCCCGATCTGCTTTTTACAGGCAATCCGGCGGCTCCTCGCTATATCTTTATGGATTCTTTTCGATCAGCGCAGATGCTGAAAATTCCCTTCCGCTGGCCGCGCCCTGATCCGATTGTTCAGGACATTGCAACCCGCGACATTGCCAAAGACCAGCCCTATATCTTCCGTATTTGCCGTTTGGGGCAGGCCACAACGCGCCGGGGCAGGGGCCTGGAATTTGCCGCCGAAGTAGCCAGGATCATCTGGGACGGTTCGACCGACAATTGGCACGAGGGCGATCACTTGGCGGGCGCTGCGACGCGGGCGGGCCTCGACTTTACCGAGCTAGAGGCTGAAGCAGCGTCCGATGCGGACGCGCTGGATGCAGAGATCGCAGGCAACACCAAAGCGTTAGAGGAAGCGGGCCATTGGGGCGTGCCCACTCTGGTGGTCGATGGCGAACCCTTCTTTGGTCAGGACCGGGTGGACATGGCCAAATGGCGCATGGAACAAAAGGGACTGGTTAAGCGGTGAGTGCCTCAAGTTTTTCAAGTTTCGATGGCGCACGGCTGGCGGTCACAGTCATGGGCGAGGGGCGCCCGCTTGTGCTTGTGCATGGGCTCTTTTCCTCTGCCGAAATGAACTGGATCAAATTTGGTCATGCGGCCAAGCTGGTCGAGGCTGGTTTTCAGGTCATCATGCCTGATCTTCGCGCGCATGGGGCAAGCGCAAAGTCGCATCATGCAGGCGACTATCCTGTTGGTGTGCTGACCAAGGATTTGGCTGCGCTCGTCGCGCATTTTGAGCTTGATGATTACGATTTGGCGGGATTTTCTCTGGGAGCGCGTACCTGTGCCAAGGGCGTGATTGACGGCCTTGCCCCGCGCCGTTTGGCGCTGTGCGGGATGGGTTTGCAGGGGCTATCGGGTTGGAAGAACCGGTCCGCCTTTTTCATCGATGCCATCGACCGTTTTGATGAAATCAAGCGCGGTGATCGGGCCTTTATGGCCAAGTCTTTCATGAAAACGATGGGCATTGACCGTGAGGCCGCTCGCCTTTTGCTGGGCGCGGTGGACGATGTGAACAGCGCGGACCTTGCCAAAATCACTATGCCAACAGCTCTCATTTGCGGGGATAAGGATCAGGACAACGGTTCAGCCAAAGAGTTGGCATTGGCGCTTCGCGATGGTCGTTACCGCGAAATTCCGGGCACCCATATGAGCAGCGTTGCCGATGGCGCTTTTGGCGATGCTCTCGTCGAGTTTTTCATGAACTAACAGGTGACGTTCGGGGGCGGGTCAATGAATGAGACAATCAGCATACGAATGTGGCTGATCAGCCTTGCGGTCTTTGCTCTGGTGATGGCTGCGTCTGCGTCAATCACGCAAGGCGACGTCACCTTTGGCATCATCGACCACCAAGCCGCCGGCACGGCAAGCCGCGTGGACGAAATTCAGGCCCAATGGCGCGAAGGCGGGGTCCTGAGCCTAGCGATTATCGCCATGATGGCAGATTTGGCATGGATATGGATCTATGCCTTGGGAAGTTACCTGGCAGGCCGCGAATTTGCGACGAAGCGGCGCGGTGTTCTGCGCTTCTTGGGACTGTTCATTTGCGCGGCCGCCATAGTGTTCGGCATCACCGATTACACCGAAACCATCTCGCAGTTCATCCAATTGCTGCAAGGCGAAGGCAGCGACACCCTGGCCGGGATCGCAGCCTTCATGCAGCCGATCAAAATCGCTGCGTTTATGGCAGCGTTCATTGGCGTGATTGTCGCTATGGTGGCAGACCGCTTTACTGGGCGGTCCGCCACAAATTCCTAGCGGAATGGAGGCTCGTTAAACGCTCTCAATTTGCGAGAGTGCAAACGGTCGCCTTCATCACGCAGATGCTTGCACGCTTCCAAACCGATCTGAAGGTGGGCAGCGATCGCCTCTTCATAGAATTTGTTGGCCTGACCCGGCAGCTTGATCTCGCCATGCAGCGGCTTGTCCGAAACACATAGCAGCGTGCCATAAGGCACCCGAAAACGATATCCCTGAGCAGCAATGGTGGCGCTTTCCATCTCGACCGCAATCGCGCGGCTTTGCGAAAACCGCTTGGCGGAGGTTGAGTAATGGAGTTCCCAATTGCGGTCATCGGTGGTGACAACCGTGCCGGTTCGCATCCGCTGTTTGATGTTTGCCCCTTGGACGCCTGAGACGGCCTCTGCTGCGCCTGCAAGCGCCAGCTGAACCTCTGCAATCGGCGGGATAGGCACCTCTGGAGGAAGCACACCGTCCAGCACATGATCATCGCGCAAATAGGCGTGAGCAAGCACGAAGTCGCCGATCTTCTGGCTCGAGCGCACTCCGCCGCAGTGGCCGATCATCATCCAGGCGTGCGGGCGAAGGACCGCCAGGTGGTCGCAGATCGTCTTTGCATTGGACGGCCCCACACCGATATTGACAAGGGTAATGCCTTTCCCGTCCTCTCGGATGAGGTGATAGGCTGGCATCTGGTGTTTGCGCCAAGCGGTGTCGTTGAGCTGGCCTTGCGCATTGTCTGTGCATTCTTCGATATTGAGCCCAGCAGCCCCTTTGAGAGCCGTGTAGCTCTCTTTGCCGATCAGCTGTGCGCCCCAATTCACGAATTCATCGACATAGCGGTGGTAGTTTGTGAAAAGGATGAAGTCCTGAAAGTCCTCAACCTTGGTCCCGGTGTAGTGCGCGAGACGAGCGAGCGAATAGTCGGTGCGAAGGCCATCGAATAGCGACAATGGCATGTCAGCGTTTTCGTCAAATTCGATCCCATCCGCCAGCTCATCCCCGATGAGCGAAAGGTCAGTCGAAGGGAAATGCTGTGCGATATCCTGCGGGGCAATGCCCTGCATCGCGGCGCCCGCTTCGCCGTCCAATACGTATGGGAAGGGGATTTCCTGGCGCGACCGGCTGACGGTCACGTCAATCTCGTACTCAGCTGCAATGAGCCCGAGTTGCTCTTCGAGATAGGCCGCGAACAGATCGGGCCGTGTGATTGTTGTTGTGTAGGTTCCCTGCAGTTCCAATCGGCCAAACGCGCGGCTGCGATCCTGGGGGTCGCCCACTCCTGAATAATGCAATGTCAGCTGGGGATAGGCGTAAGAGCCATCGTGGCGCTTGCGCTCTGGCGGTATGGTGCCGTTTTTTCCAAAGGCGATGACGTCTTCGCGCAAAGCGGTGACGGCCTGGTCGTAGTGCTGCTGCAATTGTTCAAGGATAGTGGGGATTGGGGTCATATAGTTTTGTCCGTTGTTGTTTTCATTACATCTAAGGGTCTTTGGCCCCTTTTACAAAAAGGGCGCGAAAGTCTTGTGACTCTCGCGCCCTTTAATTGGGTCCTGTGGTAAGCCAAGGCGATCAGCCTTCGCTCTCCCCAGTCGCTTCAGCGTCGTCGCCTTCGGCAGCTTCCTCAGGAGCAGCACCTTCTTCGAAGAGCTCCTCGGGAATTTCGCCAGGCTCAAGGCTTGGATCGCGTGTGTTGGCGGCCGCTGCTTCTTCGATCTCGCGTTGTTCGTCTTCGAACATTTGCGCAAGAACGTCGACGCCTTGGGTCTGAAGCTCGGCTTCATCGTCAGAGCGGGCAACGTTTGCTTTCACAATTACATGCACTTCCGGGTGCAGAGCAACGGTCACATCGTGCATACCGATCGTTTTGATCGGTGCGCCCATGATGACCTGTTTCTTGTCGATTTCGTGACCTTGTGCAGTCAGGCCGGCGACCATGTCGCGGACGTTGACCGAACCGTAAAGCTGACCGGTGTTCGATGCTGCACGGATGAGGATAACCTCAGCGCCTGCAACTTTTTGACCAGCGGATTCTGCTTCAGTCCGCTTTTCGGCGTTTTCTTTTTCAAGACGCTCACGGTTGGCTTCAAACACAGCCTTGTTGGCATCGTTTGCGCGCAGGGCCTTCTTTTGTGGAAGAAGGAAGTTGCGAGCATAGCCATCCTTGACGGTGACGACATCGCCAATCGAGCCGAGTTTTTCGACGCGTTCGAGAAGAATGATATCCATGTGCTCTTCTCCTATTTCACGATGTAAGGAAGCAGGCCGATGTGGCGTGCGCGCTTGATGGCTTTGGCCAATTCACGCTGCTTCTTGGCTGAGACGGCGGTGATGCGCGAAGGCACGATCTTGCCACGCTCGGACATAAAGCCCTGCAGCAGACGCACGTCTTTGTAATCGATTTTCGGGGCTTCCTTGCCTGAGAACGGGCAAGACTTGCGGCGGCGGAAGAAAGGACGGGCCATCAGTCGCGCTCCTCACGGTCTGAACGGCGCTTACGATCGCGCTCGTTTTTGCGCATCATTACCGAAGGACCTTCTTCGTGCTCTTCAACACGGATAGTCATGTAACGGATGACGTCTTCATTGATACGGGTTTGGCGCTCGAGCTCTTCAACAACCGCGCCAGGCGCGTCGATATTGAGCATGACGAAGTGCGCCTTGCGGTTGCGGTCGATTTTGTAGGCGAGGGATTTAAGGCCCCATGTTTCGGTCTTGGTGACCTTGCCTTCGTTCGCTTCGACGATTTCGGTCGCCGAGGCCGCCAGCGCGTCAACTTGGGCCTGCGAGAGGTCCTGACGCGCGAGGAAGATGTGCTCATAAAGAGCCATATCCACGTCCTTACACTGTAATGCCGATCGCTGGCTTGTCTGCGGGATTGCAGGGCCCCTCCGGCTTTCTTCTGTATCCCCTTATCAACAGGGGATGCGCGCACATACCGAGTTTGATGGGGAATGCAAGCTTTGTGAGCTTGGCCTTGCGCACACTGTGGGGCATGGCATGAGCGCTTTTATAAGGAAGGTTCAAAAATGCCATCAGGATTAGTGGCGCTGTTTGACGATGTCGCGGTGATTGCGCGTGCAGCGTCGGCATCGGTTGACGATATAGCAGTGGCAGCGGGCAAAGCGGGGTCGAAAACCGCAGGTGTCGTGATCGACGATGCGGCGGTGACCCCAAGTTATGTGACCGGCCTTTCCCCTTCACGCGAACTTCCAATTATCTGGGCGATCACCAAGGGCAGCTTGTTCAACAAGCTTATCATTCTGCTGCCCGGTGCCATTCTGCTTTCCGAATTCTTGCCGCAAGCAATTATCTGGATCCTGATGCTGGGCGGCGCTTTCCTGTGTTACGAGGGCGCGGAAAAGGTGATGGAGAAGCTGGGCGGGGCAAAGCACGGCAAGACGGTCGAGGATGAAATCGCCGATCCGCAGGCTTTTGAAACCCAACGCATCGCAGGCGCCATTCGCACCGATCTGATCCTGTCTGCTGAGATCATGGCGATCACCTTGAACGAGCTTGATCTGCCCACCTGGTGGGAACGCGGGCTTGGGCTTGCATTGGTTGCGTTTGTGGTGACGGTTGCGGTTTACGGATCGGTGGCGCTGATTGTGAAGATGGACGATGTGGGCCTGCGATTGCTGCGCGAAAGCGAAGTCACCAATGTTCGCCGGTTCGGCGTCTTCCTGCTTCGAGCCATGCCGAAACTGCTCATTGCCCTGTCCTTTATCGGCACCATTGCGATGTTGTGGGTGGGTGGCGGTATTATCGTCCACGGCACGCATGAGGTGGGTATCCACCTCCTTTATGATATTGCCCACGGGGCCGAATACGCGGTCGCAGGCGCAACAGGCGCGCTTTCGGGTGTGGTTGGCTGGGTCACCTATGCCGCGATTTCAGGGGTCATCGGCCTCGCGCTGGGAGCGGTGATCGCTTTCGTCTTGCACAAAGTCATCGGCTATGAGGGGGCGCATTGATGGCTCAAGATCAACAGGGGGCGCCCATCCTCTACACCTGCGCAGGCTCGCGCGGCCAACGTTGTACCTGGGTAGCCGAAGAGGCAGGGGTTGAGCTCGACCTCAGAATGCTTCCATTCCCGCCGCGCCACAAAGCGCCCGAATATCTTGAGACAAATCCGCTCGGCACGATCCCTATGTTGATTGATGGCGAAACGCAGATGACCGAAAGCTGCGCGATTGCGCATTACTTGGCGGTAAAGGGCGGAGCGGACGCTCTGATCGTTCAGCCGGGCGAAGCAGATTACGGTGAGTATCTCGACTATACCTATCACGCCGACGCCACGATCACTTTTCCCCAGACGGTCTATATGCGATTTGCCCTGTTCGAGAAGCATAAGGGCTGGGAGGACGCTGGCCACGCCTATGCCAATTGGTTTGAAAAGCGGCTGGTGAAGATTGAACAGCGGTTGAAGACGCGTGAATATCTGTGCGCGGACCGTTTTACCGTGGCCGATATCTGTGTGGGCTATGCGTTGATTTTGGCCAAATCGGTCGGGCTGGATGAGCGGATACCAGAGCCGCTTAAGGCATACCGCGAAAGGCTGACATCAAGGGACGCCTACAAAGCTGCAATTGCAAAGGAAAAAGCAGGCGCGCCTTAGCCCGGCTCATCCAAATCCGCCCCGCATTGACCGCAGGTCTTGTTTGGCCAAGGCACGATCAGGGACCCTCGAAAAAACAGGTTCTTGCCGCATTTGGGGCAGTTGAAGAGTCTGATCCGCACATTGACCACGATCAAGAGCAGCACCGCGACAGCGAAGGCCCAAGTCGAATGGCCCAACCATTTGTCGATCGTAATCACAAACATAAATGCCGCCAGCGTTGCGAACAGCATCAGTTGCGCATGGCGCACGGCAAGGCGGTAAATCGTCATTTCAGCCGCTCGAAAACACTCTTTGCAAACGCACTCAAAGTGTCATCGCGCGCGCCCATGATAACGATGCGGTCACCGGGCCGGGCCAGTTCCACCATCCGGTCGCCGCAAGCCTCGCGTGTTGCAATGTGCTCGGCGGAACCGCCGTTGTCTTCGATCAGCTTGATGATCCGCTCTGTTCCTTCGCTGCGGTCCACTGTTCCGCCAAAGTAAACAGGATCGCACATGATCGTGATGTCATCATCGCCAAGCTCGCGCGCAAAAGTCTGTGCAAGCTCATCGCCCATCTGGCGCAATGGGCCGTACCCGTGCGGCTGGAAGAAAGCGATCACGCGGCCTTCGGTTGCTTTCAGGGTACGCAAGGTGGCAGCGCATTTCTCTGGGTTGTGGCCAAAATCGTCGATAACGCTGATGCCAGAGGGGCTGGTGCCCACAACATCAAACCGCCGCGCAAGCCCTTTGAACCGGCTGAGCGCATAAACTGAGCGAGCGATTTCAATCCCCGCAGCGCTCATCGCCGCAATTGCGGCCAATGCGTTTGCGAGATTGTGAAGGCCTGGCATGGGGAGGTCTAGCGGAAAGACCTCTTTCGAGCGATTGTCGAGCAGCACCGCGCGGATGCTCAACGCTCCTTGCTCAATGCTTTCAGGCTCAACCGTAATGTTGGCGGATTGGTGGTGAATGCCAAAAGTGACCTTTTGCGTTGCACGGCCAGCAAGAAAGCGCGATTCTTCGTCATCCATATTGATGACGGCGCAGCCTGCCTCAAATAAAAAATTGCCAAACAAAGTGCGCAGTTCCTCGATCGACTTGTGATCAAGGCTAACGTTCAAGAGCACGCCGATTGTGGGCCGGTAAAGCGCAATGGAGCCATCGCTTTCATCCACTTCGCTGACGAATATACGCGGGCTACCCACCCGCGCACTGGCAAACGGGTTTGCCTCATCAACGAAGTTTTTCATCACCGCGCCGTTCATCACGGTTGGGTCGTGACCCAGATCGGCCAAAATCCAGGCGATCATGCCTGTAACAGTGCTTTTGCCAGACGTACCGCCAACCGCGATGGAATAGCCCGCGTCGTTGAAAAGCTCCGCCAACAGTTCAGCGCGCGTCATCCGCTTGCAACCCAATTCCTTGGCTCGGGCAACTTCGGGCACTGTGTCCTCTATTGCGGCAGAAGCGATCAGCGTCTGGTTGGCGGACACTACACCGCTTCCGTCCTGCGGGAACATGGTGAAGCCATTTTCGGCAAGCCATTGGAATTTTTCGGGCGTGCGGCCCTGGTCATAGGACCGGTCAGACCCTGCGACTTCGTGCCCAAAACCTTGCGCAAGCTGGGCAAGCGGCAGCATTCCAGAACCGCCGATTCCGCAGAAAAAGAAAGGACGCATCCCCAAAGGACCTGTCTGCGCCGCGTCATCCACTGTTCCACTCA
This sequence comes from Erythrobacter longus, assembly GCF_000715015.1. GTDB lineage: Bacteria > Pseudomonadota > Alphaproteobacteria > Sphingomonadales > Sphingomonadaceae > Erythrobacter > Erythrobacter longus. The sequence continues at coordinate 623,215 of NZ_JMIW01000001.1, read as the reverse complement.
TGGGAAGCATGGTTATGGGCTTGCCACGTGAGTTACAAGCGCCCTAGGCTGGCTTCATGACAAATATTGCGATTTGTGCACCGGCAAGAGCGATCACCCGCGATCACGCAAGCGCGTTGGAAGCTTTGGTCGAGGCTGAGTTTCCCGATCATAAAGTGACCTTCCACGATCAATGCTTTGAGCGTGTGGGCCATTTTGCAGGCGATGATCTGACGCGGCTGGGCGGCCTGCTGGATTGTGCCAATGATCCATCGTTTGACGCAGTGTGGTTTGCGCGCGGGGGTTATGGTTCAAACCGCATTGCAGAGGCCGCGATTGCGCGGATGAATGCAAGCGCCCGGTCAAAGACCTATGTCGGGTATTCAGATTGCGGGTATCTGCTCGGCGCGCTTTACAAGGCGGGGATTGGCCAATGCGCCCATGGTTCCATGCCAATCAGCGCCAGTTCTTCAAGCGGCCCTGAATCCGTGCGGCGCGTCCTGCGGTGGTTTGGGGGCGACAATTCAGGGCTAGAGGCGAGCCTTGATGGCGCTACGCCAGCAGCAGCCTTCAACCTCATCACACTCGCGATGCTGGCAAAGACCCCGCTTATGCCGGACCTTACAGGGCACGTGGTGATGGTTGAGGAAGTGAGCGAGCAGCTTTACGCCATCGACCGCGTGTTTTTCGCCCTTGCAGGAAGCTTGCCGCGCATCGCGGGCCTTAGGCTTGGCGCTGTGACGGATATTCCGGAAAACGACATTCCCTTTGGCTCCACCGAAGAGGAAATCGCCAAGTTCTGGTGCGCGCGGGCGGGCATTCCCTACCTTGGGCGGGCCGAGATCGGGCACACAGCTGCCAACAGGGTTGTGCCTTTCGGGCTTGCAGGTCCCGCCGGGTCTTCGTAACGGCGCGCGGTAAGAGGAGTATTTTGCATGAAAGCGTTCGTTTTTCCGGGGCAGGGCAGCCAAAAAGTGGGCATGGGTGTGGATATTGCCGCAGCCAGCATTGCTGCGCGCGAGGTGTTCCAAGAGGTCGATGATGCGCTCAGCCTCAAGCTCTCTGCGATCATGGCTGAGGGACCTGAGGATCAGCTCACCCTTACCGAAAATGCGCAGCCAGCGATCATGGCCAATGCGATTGCGACCTTGCGTGTGCTTGAAGCTGAGTTCGGGGTAAAGCTGGAGGATGCGGCTACTTGTGTGGCGGGCCACTCGCTGGGAGAATACACGGCTCTGTGTGCAGTGGGCGCGTTTGACCTTTCGACCACGGCGCGTCTGTTGAAACTGCGTGGCTCTGCGATGCAGGCCGCTGTTCCGGTAGGCGTGGGCGCTATGGCGGCGCTTCTGGGTGCAGATATTGCCAAAGCGACTGCACTTGCCGAGGCGGCGGCTGAAGGCGAAGTGTGCGAAGTCGCCAATGACAACGATCCGGGCCAAGTCGTGATCTCTGGTCACAAGGCAGCGATTGAGCGTGCGGTTTCGCTGGTGAAAGAGCACGGGATCAAGCGCGGCGTTTTGCTGCCGGTTTCTGCCCCATTCCATTGCTCGCTCATGCAGCCAGCGGCCGACCGCATGAAAGAGGCGCTTGCCGAAACACCTCCGGGCGCGCTCGCTTTGCCGCTCTATGCCAATGTGACCGCTGCCAAAGTGAGCGATCCGGCTGAGGAGCAGGACCTGCTTGTCAGCCAAGTGACGGGCCGTGTGCGTTGGCGCGAAAGCGTTGCTGCGATGCACGCAGATGGAGTGGAGCACTTCGTCGAGCTTGGCGGCAAAGTCCTCTCGCCCATGATCCGCAAAATTGCCGGCGAGGCTGAAACCACCAGCCTAATCACTATGGAAGACCTCGAAACCTTCGCCAAAACCCACGCGTAACCCTGCGTTAAGCTGGGCAAATGCAGCATGATCCTTGCCACTTGGGCCAAGGAGGGGTTTCATGCTGAAAAAGGCTTCTGCACTCGCGTTTTGTCTGACTTTCACGAGCATCGGCGCGGTTGCGCTTGGCACTGTGGCTTTGGCTGACGATGCGCCGCGTGACCTGAAACTGAGCACACCAAGCGATGCGCAAGGCCTGAGCGGCTTTGCCAGCGAGGACGAGCTCAAAGCCTTCGTAAAACGAATGCGGGACCTCGAAGAGCGCGGGCGGCGGCGGTATGAAGGGATGGCTTCAGAAGCGAGTGCGCCCGCAATGTTAGCGGAAAGCGAAGATTCTGTCGCCGCTCAAAACGAAAGCATCACCAACACGCAGGAAGCGGGCGTCGATGAAGGTGGCATCGTCAAGAACGTTGGCGATTACCTTGTTGTCCTGCGGCGAGGGCGGCTTTTCACTGTGCGCACAGGCGGGGGCGCGCTTGAACCCGTCGACACCGCCAACGCCTTTCCCCCTAGCAAGGAATACCCCGGCAACACGTGGTATGACGAAATGCTGGTGCGCGGCAATCAGGTGATCGTGATCGGTTATTCCTACGGCGATTTTGGCACTGAGATCAATCGCTTCGACATCTCTGATGATGGCAAGTTCACGTATCGCGACACGCATTATATGCGTTCTGGCGATTACTATTCGTCGTCCAATTATGCCTCGCGTCTGATCGGTGATGAGCTGATTTTTTACACGCCGGTTTATGCCAATTGGTACGATTTGGACGCCTCGCTTCCCGCTATGCGCAAGGACGGCGTGGATGAGGGCGAAGTGCTGGTGAAGCCCGAAGATTTCCTTGTGGCCGCGCCCTATCGCAGCGGGCGCTTCCAAGTGAATGTTCTTCACACGGTCACGCGCTGTAATGTGGCGGCCGCAGAGTTCGACTGCTCTGCGACAGCCATTGCTGGCACATGGAGCCATGCGTTCTATGTCTCGCGCGAGGCGGTCTATGCCTGGACGGGACTTGCGCGCAGTGGTTGGCGGACAGGCTCATCGAGCACGCCGGGCCAATTGTACCGCATCCCCCTCGACGGATCGCGCCCCGGTTCTGTTCAAGTGGCGGGCTCGCCCATTGATCAGTTCTCCTTTGCCGAGGATGCAGACGGCGGCGTTCTGCGCGTGGCTTTGCGTGAGGTTGGCAATGGTGATGGGATGTGGGCAAGCGAGTTTTCGGCGGGCAATGTCTCGCTTGCAAGCGTTCCTTTTGACGCGTTCGGAAGCGGCAATGGAATGTTGGTGCGCCAACACTATCGCAAATTGCCAGAGCCCGAAGGATGGCGGCTCCACAACCGCTTTGTCGGGGATTACCTGCTCTATGCCGCAGGTGGATATGGCCGCGAGGACGAGACCGCTATGGTCTATGCCGTGCCGCTAAATGGCAGCGATGTGCAGGAAATCGCTATGCCGCACGGCGTCACCCGGTTCGACAAAATGGGCAAAGACGGCATCGTGGTCGGCCCATCGAGCGATGGTGCATTGGGTTTCAGCTCGCTTAAACTGGCGAGCAAGGCGTCGCTTGAGGACACTTATATGCTGGCAGCAGCAGGTGAGGGCGAAACCCGCAGTCAGGCGTTTTTCTTCAAACCTGATCGGGGCAGCGCAGAGGGGCTGTCGGGCACGCTTGGATTGCCTGTCACCCGGCGGTTGGAGCGCGATGGCGCAGAATTCCTTGGCAGCGGATCTGCGATTGCCTTCCTTCGCCGCGACGACCGGAAGCTTTCAAAAGCGGGTGAATTGGCTGCACGCACCCAAGATGCGGTGGATGATGCCTGCATCGCCAGTTGCGTCGATTGGTATGGCAATGCGCGGCCGATCTTTATGGGAAATCGCATTTTTGCGCTGATGGGCTATGAGATTGTCGAGGGAGACATGTCTGATGGCCGAATCCGGGAAGCCCGCAGGGTCAGCTTTGCACCGTGAGCTGGAAGCTGTTTGGATAACTTCTAAAAACGCGCATCTGCTTGGCAATACTGCCGCAGGAGTGTTCGATCACGCGATAGACCCCGAGCGGCTTTCTGCCTATTTGGCACAACCGGTGAATTGGATGTGCCTGGCCCTGCACGAGGGCCTTGTTGTCGGCATGGTGATGGCCGTCATCCACAATCATCCTGATAAACCCACCGAACTCTTCCTTGACGAGATCGGCACAGGGGACGATTGGCGTCGCAAAGGGATAGCGCGCAGACTTGTGCAGGCTGTTTTTGACAGGGCAGATGAGGCAGGCATTGAAGAGATTTGGTTGGGGACTGAACCGGATAATGATGCGGCGAATGGTCTCTATCAGGGCTTCAAGCACGAGCGCGAAGACGCTGTGATTTATTATTTTGATTGGTGAGGAGCCGACAATGTTTCGATTGGATGGAATGAACGCGCTGGTGACGGGCGCAAGTGGTGGAATCGGTTCGGCGATTGCGATCGCTCTTGCCAAACAAGGTGCACGTGTGGCGCTTTCAGGTTCCAACGGAGACAAGCTGCGCTCGTTTCGCGAACAGTTGATCTCGGAAGTCGGATCGCCAGAATCGGGCGATCACGTCGAGATCACTTGCAACCTGTCTGATAAAACCCAGGTGGATGAGCTTATCCCTGCAACGCTTGATACGCTGGGAGGGATCGATATCCTCGTAAACAACGCCGGCATTACGCGTGATGGTCTGGCGATGCGGATGAAGGATGAGGATTGGGAAAGCGTTATCGCGGTCAATCTTGAGGCTGCTTTCCGCCTGATGCGCGCATCTGCTCGCCCGATGATGAAGGGACGTTTTGGCCGGATCATCAACATCACAAGCGTCGTTGGCCACACCGGCAATCCGGGCCAGATGAATTATTGCGCGGCCAAAGCAGGGCTTACCGGCATGACCAAAAGCTTTGCGCAGGAAGTTGCAAGCCGCGGGATCACCGCAAACTGTGTCGCTCCCGGTTTCATCCGCACGGCGATGACAACGGCGCTCGACGAAAAGCAAACCGAGACAATCAACGCCAAAATCCCCATGGGCAAAATGGGCGAGGGCGACGACATCGGCTCTGCCTGCGCATTCCTTGCAAGCCGTGAGGCGGGTTACATCACCGGTGAGACCGTTCACGTGAACGGCGGCATGGCGATGTTGTGATGGGGCTTTGATGGGGCTTTGATGGGGCCGCAATCGCGCTCTGATGGGCTCGTTGGACCATGATGGAGCAATCATCGCGCCCTTATCCCCAAGGGAATCTGCCCCAGAGCGGCTATAATCTTGCCCATAGTGCCAGTGACGCTAAGGTTTTTCTCGATACTCAGGCTCTTTAAAGGCGATTCCGCGCCTTTTGTGAGGCCCAGAAACACGAAGACGATAGGTTACGCTGATGAAGGCTACGATCGAACGCGCGACGCTTCTGCGTTGTCTCTCCCATGTTCAATCAGTGGTTGAGCGCCGTAACACCATTCCGATCCTCTCCAACGTGCTGATCGAAGCAGCCGAGGGTGGCAACGTGAAGGTGATGGCGACCGACCTCGATTTGCAGGTGGTCGAAACGATGAGCGCGGCCTCGGTGGATTCGCCGGGCGCAATCACCGTGTCGGCGCACCTTCTGTTCGATATTGCTCGCAAACTTCCCGATGGTTCTCAGGTCAGCCTTGATGCCTCTGACAATCAGATGGTGGTGAAAGCCGGGCGCAGCCGGTTCAAATTGCCGACTTTGCCGCGCGACGACTTCCCTGTGATCGTCGAAGGCGACCTGCCGACCTCGTTTGAACTGCCTGCACGCACGTTGGCGCAAATGATCGACGCGACCCGGTTTGCGATCTCGACCGAGGAAACGCGGTACTACCTGAACGGCATTTTCCTGCACGTCAGTGATGATGACGGCCCCGTGTTAAAAGCGGCTGCGACTGACGGGCACCGCCTGGCGCGCTTTACCGTTGCACAGCCTGATGGCGCCGATGGGATGCCGGATGTGATCATCCCGCGCAAAGCGGTCGCCGAACTGCGCAAGCTTCTTGAAGAGGCGCTGGACGGCGCGGTGATGGTCGACCTTTCAGCCTCCAAGATCCGCTTCACTCTGTCGGGCGAGGGCGGCGTCGTGCTGACCAGCAAGCTGATCGACGGAACATTCCCCGATTACAGCCGTGTTATTCCGACCGGAAACGACAAGCTTTTGAAAGTCGATCCCAAGCTCTTTTTCCAAGGTGTCGACCGCGTGGCCACCATCGCAACGGAGAAGACTCGCGCGGTGAAAATGGGGCTTGATAAAGACCGGGTGACCTTGTCCGTCACATCGCCAGACAACGGTAATGCGGCCGAAGAGCTCGCGGCAACCTACAACAGTGATAGCTTCGAAATTGGCTTTAACGCCAACTACTTGAAGGACATTCTTGGGCAATTCGATTCAGAGGAAATTGAGCTTCATCTGGCTGATGCCGGTGCTCCGACACTGATCCGCGAAGATGATGCGAGCCCAGCGCTTTATGTGCTGATGCCGATGCGCGTGTAATGCGCATTCTTGGGGGGATCATCGCAGGCGCATTGATGTCGAGCGGGCTTTCCGTTTCGGCACAGGACAACCAAGAGCCGCTAAACACAGAACAATCTGGGCAAGGCTTTTCGCCAGAGGATGATCTGGACTGCGCGCTATATATCGGCGGGCTTTTGGGGTCTGATGATGGGGTTATGACCTCTGATGCGCAAACGGGTTTGGTGAGTGCGATGACCTATTTCCTTGGCCGTTATGAAGCGCAGCGCGGAACGCCAATTAATGTCGCTTTGGCAGAGCGTTACCCGGCATATCTCGAAAACGATTCAACCCAGCTTGAGCAGACCTGCGGCCTTCGCGCGCGCGGATTTGCGCGCCGGATGGAAGATTTGGGCAGGGTCATGGTTGAGGTGCAAGCCGAGCAGCAATCATCCACTGATGCTCCCGAAGCGCCATAGAGTCCGGTAATGGGTGCGGCGAATGTTGCTCAGGTCCAAATTTTTGGCACAGTTATATCTACTTACACCCGTATTGTTCAGATCACGTCTGAAGAGTGCGGACTAACTCACGAAACAATCGCGACAGCTGCCAACTCGCCCCAAAACCGGCACCCGTTTGGCAAGGTGCCCGTGGTGGAGGTTGATGGCCTTGAGTTGATCGAGAGCGTGTCGATCGCGCAATATCTGGACAATGCGCATAATGGTGGCGCGCTTCAGCCTGCACAGCCATCACACCGCGCTGTGATGGACAAATGGATCGCGCTTGCGAACAACTACATTTTCCCTTTGTTTGAGGAGGGATTGGTGATGCCTTGGGTCATGCACCGGGTTGCAGGGTTTCCCATTGATCCAGACAAGATCAACCGCGCGCTTCCGCAGATCAGCCGGGCTTTGGGCTTTCTTGAGGCCGAATTGCAGAAAGACGGCGCTTGGACGCTTGGGGATGCGGCGGCGCAGGTTACGCTTGCCGATGTCTTTCTTTATCCCATCGTACGCTCGCTTGAACTCACCCCGCAGGGCGAGGTCGGGATCGCCCAATGCGATGAGCTCAAGGCGTGGCTGGACCGTTTGCAAAAGCGCCCGGCAATTGCCGCAACGCGCTGGGAAATCGAAGGCTGATGGTTTAAGTCTCTCCTCGAACGAGGAGGATTTTCCCAATGACCCTATCACAAGTCCACGTATCACAAGTCCACGTCCGCAAGAAAGAATTGACCCATGCGCAGCTCGTCGAAGTACCGTCGGGCGAACTCGCCGAAGGTTCCATTCGGCTGAAGGTTGAAAGCTTTTCGGTAACGGCAAACAACATCACTTACGCGGTTGTGGGTGATGGATTTGGCTATTGGAATTTCTTCCCGCCCAAAACAGATGAAGAGGGTCTCGGCATCGTTCCCATGTGGGGGCATGCTGTTGTGACTGAGAGCAAATGCGCTGAAATCGCCGTGGGTGAGCGGGTTTACGGCTATCTTCCAATGGGAACCCAGCTTGATGTGGTGCCGGGCAATATTAGCGCCGCAAGCTTTTCTGACATGACCGATTATCGCCAGCCGATGAGCCCGGTTTACAACAGCTACAACCGTTTGGCTGCGGACCCAGAGCATGATCCAGCGCGCGAAAACGAGCGGATGATCTATGGCCCGTTGTTCAAAACCGGCTTTGTGATCGACTATTTCATGCGTTCTGAAGATTGGTTCGGGGCAGAGACCGTGATCCTCACCAGCGCATCGTCAAAAACTGCGATGGGCCTTGCCAGTGTCGCAAAGCAAAATTCGCCGGGCATCAAACGGATTGGCCTTACCTCACCGGGCAATGTCGATTTTACGGAAAGCACCGGGCTTTATGATGAAGTGCACACCTATGACGCGATCGGCACTTTGCCGATTGGCCCATGTGTGACGGTCGATTTTGCCGGTAATGCAGACGTTTTGGGCAAGCTGCACCACCACTTTACCGACAATCTCAAATACTCGTGTCTTGTCGGGGCGACCCATATCGAGGCGCGTAGCTCTATGGGCGGCGACGCCGGCGCGCTTCCGGGGCCAAAGCCAACTTTGTTCTTTGCGCCCGACCACTTTGTCTCGTTCTTCAAGGAACATGGCCCGGCCAAAGGGGGTCAGATGATCGCCAAGACCTGGCACGCGTTCCTTGATGCTGTGGATGGCACAGTTGCAATTGAGGTCCACGAGGGACTAGACGCAGCGCGCGCGACCTATCTTGAGATGATCAGTGGGAAAATTGACCCGGCCAAGGGCATCGTGGTCAAACCATGAACGGTGGATCGCAGGACGTCTGGATCTACGCCGCTGCAACGCCGGTCTTGGTGGCAGCGATCTGGTTCGTCGTGACCGCTCTTTTGCCCAAGTTGACCGGTTGGGCAGTGCTTGAGGAACACTACCCTGACCGTGATGAGGCGGCGATCCAGACCTTGCGTTTCAACGGGTTTTATCTCGGCAAGGAAAAGCTTGGCGTATCGTATCGAGGATGCGTGACGTTTGAGGTGTGTAAACGCGGTTTGCGGGTGCGCATCTGGAAACTGTTCGCACCATTAAGCAGCCCGATCTTCATTCGGTGGGACGGATTGGTTGTCGAGGAAGCAAAGGTATTCGCGATGTCGGGAGCGCGCATGAAGCTTGGGCCTGGCGGCACGTATTGGATGACTATTGCGAGCGGAACCGCACGCCGCATCGTCGAAGCAAGCGCGGGCGCGTTTACCGTTCCCAAACCTGCTTGATCCAGAAACCGTTGGAGAGGGGTGCTACTTGCCCTCTGATTGTACGGCGTAGTCGAACAAGCCCTTTGTTTGCGCGGCATGACGCTCTGCCATTTTTTCAGCCGTGTCATTCTCGGTTGGGATGATGCACCATCCACCACCTTTGGCGAGCGTTTCCTCAAGCCCTTGCTGCAGAACTTCGGGGCCGGGCTGTGCGCGCCAGTGGTCGCCGGCCTCATCGGGGGCCTGGCGTTGACCGCCGAACCGCTCAGGCCGGGCTTGAGCCGCGTTCCATATCTGCGTGTTGAGGATGCCGGGGCAAAGGATCGTCACACCGATTTTATCCTCGGCAAGTTCAGCCATGAGCGCCTCGCCAATGGCGGCGGTCATCTGTTTTGTGGTGGCATAGAGCGTGAAGGGTCCGCTGACCGGCGTTACCGAGGCGGAACTCGCGGTGATGCCGACATGGCAGGGGCCATTTTGCGCCTTCAGCACGGGGAGCCACGCCCTTGCGGTGTGCATAGGGCCCATCACGTTTACACCCATCAGCCAATCGAGGGTGCGCGCTTTGGCTTCGCTTAAGGTATCTGCGCTGCCGACGCCCGCATTGATCCAAAGGAGCGAGGGCTCGATGCCTTGCGCGATAAGCTTTGCGGCGACGCGCTGCGTTTCTTTCGCGTCCGATACATCGCAGCCATGGGCCCGCGCCTCTGTGCCGCACAATCTCGCGGTTTCCTCGGCTTCGTATGCGTCGATATCAAGCGCACATATCCGCATGCCCTTGGCCGCGAAATGCTGTGCCAGCCAGCGCCCAATCCCGCGCCCTGCGCCGGTGATGACGGCCCAGTCTCCGGCGTTGGGCACAAACGCGCTCATTCGGCAGCTTCGGCAAGCTCAGCGCGTTGTGGGCCACGGATCAGGCCACCCGGTGCCTCGCCCGTCCACTTGCCATCTTCGAAGGTCACCGTGCCATTCTTGATCGTGTAATCATAGCCTTGTGCTGTTTGCAGCAGGCGCTTTCCACCTGCGGGCAAGTCAAAGGCGAGCCACGGACGGCCCAGTTTCAGGCGCTCCAGATCAATGACGTTAAGGTCAGCTATATAGCCCGGCGCAATCACACCGCGATCCTCAAGGCCATAGAGCACCGCTGTGTCGCGGCACTGGCGCTTAATCGCGTTTTCCAGAGTGATCCGGTCGCCGCGTTTGCGGTTCTTGACCCAGTGTTCAAGCATGAAGGTGGGCGATGCGGCATCGCAAATCGTGCCGCAGTGCGCGCCGCCATCAGACAGGGAATTCACCGTGTCATCGGAATGCTGCAAGGGGTGGAGGAAATCGAGATTGCCATCCGCATAATTGAGGATCGGCAAATAGATGAAGCCGGTTCCCTCGTCGCGGCATAGCAGGTCATAGGCGTATTCCTGCGGGTCAACCCCCGCCGCTTGCCCGCGCGCATTGATGCTGGCCGTTGCATCGGGTTCATAGTCGAAATCATCGTCCATCTCGTACTGCAACGCCCAGCCCATGGTGATGACCGCGACGACTTCCATAATGTCCTGCGGTGCGTCGGTGTAATCGCTGGTTTCAGAGAGCAATTGCGCTTTGAACGCAGGGTCGAGAAGTTTCGCCTTTTGCTCTTCCCACGGAAGATCTGCGATGGCCATCCAGCTGGGGCGATAAACGAAGGGGTGGACTGTCCCCTGCCACGCCATGATGATACCGTTTCCGCGAAGGGCAATCTGCGCAACGATATTGGCGCCATTGTCATTTTCGGCTCGCATTTTGTCGATCTGCTCTTGTAGCGGCAGTTCCTTGGCAATGGATTGGAGCGCTGCAAAGGTTACCGGCACGCCCGCCTCGCGGCTTAGCTTGCCCATCCATTCAAATTCGTTCCATTCGCGCTTGAGGTCGCTGGCCATTTCGAAGACGGCATGACCGCCTGCTTTCTGGCCGCGTCCCATAGCGTGGCCAATCGCGACCAGTTCTTCTGCCGTAGCAGTGGTGCCGGGCACAAGTTCGCCATCGACGGACTTGTGCAGGACTGTGCGCGAGGTGGAGAAACCCAAAGCACCGGCGCGAACGCCTTCTTCGACGATGTCCGACATCGCCTTGATGTCTTCGTCCGTTGGCACAGCGCCCGGTTGTTCACGGTCGCCCAGCACATAGGCGCGCACCGCCCCGTGCGGCACATGGGTGCCCACATCAACCGCGCGAGGGAGCTTTTCGAGAGCGTCGAGATACTCCGGGAAGGTCTCCCAATCCCAAGTGATCCCTTCGGCCAATGCGGTGCCGGGGATGTCCTCTACCCCTTCCATCAGGCTGATCAGCCATTCGTGGCGGTCGGGTTTGGCGGGGGCAAAGCCCACGCCGCAATTGCCCATTACGACTGTCGTGACCCCGTGCCAGCTGGAGGGAGCCATTTCCTGATCCCATGTTGCCTGCCCGTCGTAGTGGGTGTGGATGTCGACAAAGCCGGGCGCGACGATTTTGCCGCTCGCGTCAATCTCGCGCGTTGCATCACCGCGCACTTCTCCGACTTGCGCGATCAGGCCGTCTTTTACAGCAACATCGCCGGTAAAACGCGCCTGGCCGGTACCATCGACAATGGTTCCGCCCCTGATGATTAGGTCGAATGCGGGCATGGTTTCTCTCCTGTCTCTCTTGTGTGAGAAAGTCTCACATCAAAACTGTCTTGGCAACCAGCTTGTCCAGACGGGTTAGGGCGCTAATCTGGCGGGTGAAGGAGAACGAATCCGTGCAATCGAAAGCGTTATTGATGGCGGTCAGCACTGCTGTGCTTGCTGCGTCCACCCCTGCGATGGGACAATTTCAAGGGGGGCCTTGGGGAATGCCTACTGAGGGTGATTTGTCGGCAACGCTCGACTGCCTTGAGGAGGCAAATGCGACGATCATTTCGGCGCACCGCGGGGGACCTTCGCCGGGCCTTCCTGAAAACGGGATTGAAACTATGGATGCGGTGCTACATGCGCTCCCCGCTATGATGGAAATCGACGTGGCGTCCAGCCCGGACGGCGTTCACTACCTCATGCACGACCGAACGCTGGATCGCACGACCACGGGTAAAGGCGCTGTGACCGATGTGCCATGGGCTGAGGTGTCTCAGCTCAATCTGGTGGATGAGGCAGGGTGGGTGACGCCCTATAAGGTGCCGACATTTGCGGACACCCTTGAGTGGGCGAGGGGCAAGAGCGTGCTCCAGGTCGATTTCAAGCGCACAGCCGATTTCGCGACCGTCATCTCAGAAATTCGCGCAGCCGATATGGCGCAAGGGGTGATCCTGATCGCTTATACCAAAGAGCAGGCATTGAGGCTTTACGAGCTCGCGCCAGAGATGCTGATTTCCTATTCGGTAAATGAACCGGGTGATCTGGCCGAAATTGTTGAGGCAGGAATTCCGGCGCAAAGCATAGTCGCCTTTACCGGCACGCGCACGGTGCGCCCTGATCTCTACACCGATCTTGATCGCCAGGATGTCGAAGTGATCTTTGGCACGCTGGGGCGTCCGGACAGGTCGCTGGACGGTATCTTTGCGCGGTTTGGCACCGATGAACGCTATGCTGAACTGGGTGAGGGCGGGGTGGACATTATTGCCACCGACCGCCCACGTGCTGCTGCTGCGGCGCTTTCGCAGGCAAAGCGGCTGCCTGTGGAAGGCACCTGCGGCATTACGCGAGCAGGCGGTTGACCGATAGGACGCCCAGCTGGACCCCGCCTGAAGACAGCGGGATCGCGATCCGTTTTGTCGAGACAAACGGGCTGACCTTTGAAGTCGCGGAGGCGGGAGAGGGCGATCATCTGGCGCTATTGCTCCACGGTTTTCCCGAGTTGCATTATTCGTGGCGGCATCAAATGCCTTTGCTTGCAGACAAGGGATACCGCGTGTGGGCACCGAACATTCGCGGATATGGCGCGACAGACCGGCCGGGTGAAGTGCGCGATTATGCGCTCGACCGGCTGACGCAGGATGTCGCGGATTTGATCGATGCAAGCGGGGCCAAAAAGGTCACTTTGTTTGCCCATGATTGGGGCGCGATCATTGCTTGGGCCTTTGCGATTACGAAGCTGCGCCCGCTTACACGGCTCGTGATTATGAATGTGCCCCATCCCATGGTTGCCCGGCGCGAGATCAGGAAATGGCGGCAATTCAAGAAAAGCTGGTACATATTTGCCTTCCAGCTTCCTTGGCTGCCAGAGAAGATGCTGGCGCGCAAAGGCGGTGATGCGGTGGGCGATTTGATCGCAAGAACATCGTGCAACAAGGAACGCTTTGGCCTCGAAGAACGCAGGGTTTACAGCGATGCAAGTCGCAGGCCCGGTGCGCGCACCGCTATGGTCAATTACTACCGGGCTTTGCTGCGCCATCGTGACACCATCGACCTTGGCGATGGGCGAGTGGACGTGCCGACATTGATGGTTTGGGGCGAAGAGGACGTCGCACTAAACATTCACTGCACGCAAGGCACAGATGAATGGGTGAGCGATTTCACGCTGAAACGCCTGCCAGGTGTGTCGCATTGGGTGCAACAAGATGCACCTGATGAAGTGAACGCTATCCTGGAAGAGTGGTTGCCCCAAGCTTAGGCGCCGCTCTTAGACGTCGCACTCAGGAGGGGCGCTTAAGCGGCTTGGCTTTTCCCGGCCGCACCTTCTTTCCGGTTAAGGAAAGACTGGATCGCTGAAATGCTTTCTTCCTCGTGGCTTAGCAGGAACAAATGTCCGCCGCCTTCCATCACCACCAATTCTGAATTCGGGATCAGCATGTTGAGAAACTTGCCGTTGGCAAGTGGCACAATCGCATCGTCATCGCCCATCATGATGAGCGTTTCCTGTTTCAGCAAGAATGGCAGAGCAGGCGCGCTGGTCCAGCCGAGCATACAGATCAGCTGATACATATAGCCGCGCGGGGATGGGGGCTTAAGGCGCGACATATGCCCGCCTTTGCCTTTGCTCTTGCCAAGGCCGTCACCGTACAATGTCTCAAAGTTTTTGATCATGTAATCGGCATCGACATAGCGGCGCGGATTAGCCATTTTGGTAAGCGCCTTTGGGCTTCCCGGCATCATCAACATGCCCGCACTCGTCGCGATCAGGATGACGCGGCGGCTGCGCTCTGCGTGCTGCATGGCGAAATGCTGTGCGATCCCGCCGCCCCAGCTGATGCCCATGACATCCACATCGCCAACACCCAATTGGTCAAGCAATTGGGCCGCGGTCCAGCTGATGGTGAAGGGGTTATAGGGCAGCAAGGGATCAGGCGATTCGCCCACACCCGGCATGTCGAACATGATGAAAGGCCGCTCGTTCAAATGATCGGCAAGCGGGGCGACCGCTTCGATATTTGCACCGATACCATTGAAGAACAAAACCGGCAGATGATCGGAAGGCTGATCCAGCCTCCATGTAGCAACCCGTAGCGTCCGTCCCGCCACCTGTTTCATGGTGACGACCGCATCTTTCATAAATTCATTCACGTCCATTCCAACCCTTCAGCCTGCATCTCATTGGGTAAAGAGGGTGGGAGACACGGCTCGCAGATCCCTTGCGGGCTGTGCCTCCCATAAGCTCTTTTGGATGCGCTTTAGATCGGGTGTCTATCAGACTTCTTCAATAACGTAGAGTCCCGGCGCGCTTTCTTGCGCTGGATATTCGTCATTGCCCACAATCTGAGGCGCGGCGACCTTCTTGCCCGAACGCTTCTGGATCCACTCCATCCAGTACGGCCACCAGCTGCCTTTGACCTCTTCGGTGCCTTGGAGCCACTCATCGGCGGTTGCAGGCAGTTTGCCCTTCTTCTTCTGGACGAAATATTTGGCCTTGGGATTGGTTGGCGGGTTGAGGATCGCCTGCATATGACCGCTTTGCGACAGGACGTAAGTGACGTCTTTAGACCCGAACAGCTGGGTCGAACGATAGGTCGCTTTCCAAGGCGTGATGTGATCGGTGACACCGCCAAGGATGAACAGGTCCGCTGTCACTTTGGTGAGGTCGATCTTGTGATCGGCCATCTCGGTCTCGCCCGGCGTTGAGAACGCGAGCGTTTCGTAAAGCGTCAGGAAGTCGCCCATCAGGCTTGCCGAAAGGTTGGTCGCATCCGAGTTCCAGTAAAGAACGTCAAACGCCGGTGGGTCCATGCCAAGCAGGTAGTTGTTGATGACATAGTTCCAGATAAGGTCATTGGGCCGCAGCCACGCAAATCCGCGCGCCAGATCATCGGCCTTTATGATGCCTTTCTTGGCCGCACGTTTCTTTGCGATCTGAATGCCGTTCTCGCTTACCAAAGAGCCTGCTTCGATGTCGGTGGGTTTGGGGTGGAGGACGCACACCATAAGGGTGAGCGTGTTGAGGATCGGATTGCCGGTCGCAGCCAGCTTTGAGGCGAGCACGGAAGCGGTCTGACCACCCGAGCACCCAGCCGATACGTTGACCTTCTTGGAGCCCGAAATCGTCGACACAACCTCAAGCGCTTCTTCGCACGAGGCAATGTAGTCTGACATGTCCCAGTGACCTTGATCCTTGGACGGGTTGCGCCAGGAAATCACAAAGGTCTGTACCCCATTGTCGACCTGCCATTTGATGATCGACTTCTCAGGCGAGAGGTCGTTGATATACATCTTGTTGATCTGCGGCGGGATCGTGAGTTGGGGGATCTCATACACTTCGTCCGTGGTCGGCGCGTAGTGGATGAGCTCATACATTTCAGTGCGATGCACGACATTGCCTTTGGATGTCGCGATATTCTCACCCAGCTTAAACGGGCGCTTGTCCACCTGGCTAACCATGCCGCGATTGTGGACGATGTCGTTATAGGCGTTTTGCAAACCCTTGATGAGCGAAAGTCCGCCCGAATTGATCAGCTGCTTTTGCGCAATCGGGTTTCCGGCAAGCGTGTTTGTCGGGGCAAGACTGTCGATGATGATGTTGGAGATGAAATTGGCGCGGTTGCGTTCAAGCTCATCAAGCTCAAGGTCTTCGAGCCAGTTGTTCATGCCCTTCTGGATCGCCAGATAATATTGCGCTCCCGCTCGGAAGAATGGGTTAAACTGCCATGCGGGGTCGTGGAACCGTTTATCCTTGGGGTTGGGCGCAAGATCGCTTTTGCCGGTCACGATCTTGACCATGTCCTCGCCCATGGTTTGCGCGTGTTTCATCAAGCGCTTGGGGTCAGAAGCGGTTTCACGCAAGAGCACCGCAACCGCTCCAACAAAGTCTTCACGCGCAAGGCCCACCAACGGCCCCAAAGCATTGGTCGACTGCGCCGCTTCGTTTTCCAAGGTGACTTTCGGTCCAGACATCCATGTATCCCCTTATGATAGGCTTGTTTCTGTTGTTTTTCTTATGAGCCCTTGATGCGCGTAGCTCTCGCGCTTTGCAAGATAGACTTAACTGCCTGCCCTTACATAAGTCCATAGCCCCTTACGGGTGAAAATGGTCGATGTTGTGATGGCCAAGTTTAACCTTCCTTCACCCATTCTGACTACGAGGACGGTGAATCAATGAGGATTTAAGGCACCAATGAGTGGTCTGCTGTCAAAATTGTCTGGGGGGCAACAACTTGCTTCTGCGCCTGCGCGAAGCAAACCGGTTCAGCATAACCCCAAACGCAGTGCCGCTTTGCTCGCAGGTCTTGAAGCTGCGAATCTGGGTTGGTTCTGGGAAAGTGACGGGACTGGTCACCTTACCTACCTCACGGACGCCGCGATCGTCGCTAGCGGGGCTGAAACGGGCGATTTTCTGGGGGCGTGCCTCACTGAGGTTTTCGCGACTGACGATGGTGCAGGCGGTGAGACAACATCGCGACCGCTCAAATTTCGGCTTGCCTCGCGAAGCCCGATTTCGCGACTGAACGTCAAAGTGGTGGCAAGCGGTGTGAAAGAGATGTGGTGGGAAATCTCTGCCACGCCTCGCCTCGATGATCATGGTGACTTCCTGGGTTTCTATGGCACTGCGCGCGATATCACCCGCAGCCTTGCGCACTCGCGCGATTCAGAGCGCGCGGCTCAATATGATTCGCTCACAGGGCTAGCCAATCGGTTCCGCATGGCGCGCCAGCTTGAGCAAACGCTCAAGACTTTCAAGCAGGCCAAACGCTCCTGTGCGATCATGCTGCTCGATCTTGACCGGTTCAAAAAGGTCAATGACACTCTCGGCCACCCGGCAGGAGATGAATTGCTCAAACAGGTTGCCGTGCGCATCAAGAAGATGGTCGGTGACATGGGCGAAATCGGGCGGCTTGGCGGCGATGAATTTCAGATATTGCTGCCCGATATGGATGATCGCGGCGATCTTGCTGAACTTTCAAAGCGGCTGGTCCAAATGCTGTCTCAGCCGTACTCGGTCGACGGAGCGCGGGCCATTATCGGTTGTTCGATTGGTGTGGCTGTGGCCCCCTATGACGGGATTGATGCAAGCGATCTTGTCAAAGCCGCGGACCTTGCTTTGTATGCCGCGAAGGACGCAGGCCGGGGAACATATCATTTCTATTCCAGTCAGCTCAGCCAGAGCGCCGATTTCCGCCAGCGGATCGAAGACGACCTGCGCGACGCGCTCGCGCGCAAGGAATTGCTTATCAAGTATCAGCCGATTGTGGATGCAAAGACGCATAAAGTCGCCTCGCTTGAGGCGCTTTTGCGTTGGGAGCATCCCGAGCGCGGACAGGTCTCCCCCGCTGAATTCATTCCTGTCGCCGAAGAACTTGGGATCATTACCGAAATCGGTGAATGGGTTCTTGAGCAGGTGTGCATTCAGCTTCAAAGTTGCCCTGATGAAGTGCGCGCGGCAATCAACGTGTCGCCCATTCAATTTGCATCGGACGACTTTTACTCAGCCGTCGACCGCATCCTTGCCAAGACAGGGGTTGATCCTGCGCGTGTGGAGTTGGAAATCACTGAGAGCGTCTTCGTTGGCGATCTTGAGCGCACATTAAAGCTCTTCAAACAGCTAAAACGGCGCGGGTTGCGCCTGTCGCTTGATGATTTTGGGACGGGTTATTCATCATTAAGTTACTTGCGCGATGCGCCGTTTGACAAACTGAAGATTGACCAGAGCTTTGTGCGGGGCTGCACGGTTGAAAACAATAACAACGGCGCCCTTGTATCGGCGATTGTGGGCATGGCCAAAGCGCTCAAAATGGAAACAGTGGCCGAGGGTATTGAAACCAAGGACGAGCTTGCAATGGTCACGGGGCACGGGGCCACTCACTTGCAAGGCTATATTTTTTCAAGCCCGATATCCATCGAAGAGCTTTTGGTTCGGTTTGAAAACAAAGAGCTTGAGTTCAAGCCCCGTGGGCCGGAAAAATACCGTGCGGAACGGCGGACTGAGTTCCGTAGGATCGGATTGATCCATGGTGACAGCCGATATGACGTGTTTCTTCGCAACATCTCCAAGACGGGCGCGCGTATCGAAGGCTTGCTTCACGTGCCGGTGGGAACCGAATTCGTGCTTGATCTGGGTGATGGTCAGTTGGCTGTCGCGACCGTCAGGCGGTCTCAAGGCTTTACTCAGGGTATCGAATTTGAGACCCAGTTGATTAGCGATGGGGCAAAAGGTCTTTGCACTCGCCACCGCGTTTCTCCCTATCAGATCGAAGCGGCTGGAAAGCCGCTTGGCGCGCTCACAAACTCGGCCGTCGCAGCCTATACGGGCGCTATGCCGACCGCGCCCAAAGCCTTCGTCGAAGTGGATATAAGTGCTCAAATCAGACGATAGATTGTGCGGTGTCGTGCATGAATTCACCTCACATTTCTGATTGCTCAAACGTACCCCCAAACGTGCCCCCAAACGTACCGGGGAACATCGACATTCTGCACGGTTTAACCTCTCGTATTAGCGAAAAAATAACCAACAGGGTTTACGCCTTGAAAACACAGCGTTTCGGGATTTAACGTGATCGCGGTTTGGAAAGGAAAGGCGCGGGGTGCCCCTTAAGGGTTTCTTGTCATCGATAAGCGGCGCGGGTTCGCGCGGTGCGGTTAGCAGGCTCTCCGATGGAGAAAAGCTTGCGATGCTTGATGACCTTGAACAATCTGGCCTCGGATGGTTTTGGGCCAGCGATCCCCAAGGCAATCTGACCTATCTGAGCGCAACGATTGCCGATCGCCTGAATGTCCCGCTTGAAGAGATCATCGGCCAACCGCTTTCAAGTGTGTTTGTGCCTGTGGACCGCGATGGGCGGACCAAATCGCTCGCTTTGATGCTTGGCGCACAAAAATCGTTTTCCGGTTTTGCCGTGCGCGCTGAAAAAAGGCCTGATGGCGCTGTTCTAAGGTTGTCGGGACAACCCTCGCATCGCGGCAGTACCTATGAAGGTTTTCGCGGCACCGGCTGGGACATAACGGACGAATATTACCGCGAAGAAGAGACGGCGCGGCTGGCGAAATACGATTCGCTCACCGGCCTTTCAAATCGCCATCGCATGAAGAGCCTGATCGAAACGACCTTGACCGCGTTCAAGGCGGCAAAGCGCAATTGTGCTTTGATGATGCTTGATCTCGACAAGTTCAAGCACGTCAATGACACCTTGGGTCATGCGGCGGGCGATGAGCTTTTAAAGCAGGTGTCGGATCGCCTGAGACGTTCAATCGAGGTTGAATGCGAGATTGGCAGGCTTGGCGGAGACGAATTTCAGGTCATGATCCCTGATGTTGATGACCGGGGCGAGCTGGGTGAGATCGCGATGAAGATCATCACCATGCTGAAACAGCCCTACACCCTTGAAGAGGGGCGGTGCGTCATTGGGTGTTCGGTTGGGATCGCAGTAGCGCCCCATGACGGTGTCACCATGGACGAGGTTGTCCGATCTGCTGACCTTGCGCTTTATGCGGCGAAAAACGGCGGGCGTGGGCAATATCGGTTTTTCTCAGGCGAGCTTGAGAACGAGGCGATCTTCCGCCGCCGGCTTGAAGAAAATCTGGGCGATGCAGTGCGCCGCGAACAACTGTTCCTGAAGTATGAGCCTATCGTTGATGCAAGCAGCGAGGCCGTGCGCGCGCTTGAGGCGCACATTTGCTGGATGCACGATCAACGAGGCGAGATAGACGAAGAAGAGTTCGCCTCCATTCTGGACGGCTCCAGCCAGGTTGCTGAAGTTGGAACCTGGGCGATCAAGCAGGCATGTACCCATGCGACACAATGGCCAGACACGATCAGGGTCGCTGTGAATGTCCCTGTCGCCCTGTTTGCCTCAGATGGCTTTATCGATGCGGTAAGTGAAGCGCTCAAAGAAGCCGATTTATCCCCACATCGCCTCGAGCTGGAAGTGAGCGAAGCGGTATTCTTTGGTGATACCGATGCGGTTGACCGCACACTTGGCCGCTTGTTCAAATTGGGTGTTCGACTGACGCTGGACGAATTTGGAAGCGGGTATTCCTCACTCGCCTATCTGCGCCGCGCGCCGTTTGATGCGATCAAGATTGATGAAAAACTGATCGAAGAAGCCGGCAGGCATGATAGCTCGGAGCTTGGATTAGTGCGTGCCATAGTCGCTCTTGCAGGCGCGCTTGAAATGGACACGATCGCAAATGGGATCGAAAGTACGGAATTGCTGGCTCGGCTGAAGACATGCGGGGTCAAACGCATGGAAGGCCCGGTTTATTCAGACCCTGTGGGCGTGGAAGTTGTGGCCAAGGAACTGGTCGGTGAGAACTGGAAAATCACTCCCAGCGGCGACCGGATCAAGCGCTCCAAACGCCGCACAGTTTATCGCCGCATCAATGTGATCCACGATGATCATTCCTACGAGGTGGTGCTGCGCAATTTGTCTAAGACCGGCGCGCTAATTCAGGGGCTGGATGAGGTTCCAAAGGGCACCCAATTCGTAGTTGATCTGGGAGGCGGACAGCTGGCGGTTGCAACCGTCATCCGCTCAAACGGCGATACCCAAGGGCTCGAATTTGAGCAGCCTTTGATCGACGATGGATCAGGCGGTTTGTGCACTCGCAACCGGGTCTCGCCCTATGCGCTGGCCTCAGCCGGTGCGCCGCTCGCGGCATTGTCGCCGGGAAGCTATCACAAGATGCAAGGGGGAGCATTAGGGAAGGGCAGTGTGCCCCAGTTTACCTATGCCCCGCAGGCGCGTTTTGAAGCGGCCTGACTGGCGCCTTCTTGCTTAACTTTGTAACGCATTTGTATGTTGCAATATTCGCGAATGACATAAGGCTTTATGACCGCTAGATGGCGGGGGAAATGACTGACCTCTCAAAAATCCGCAACTTCTCTATTATTGCTCATATTGACCATGGCAAGTCGACGCTCGCCGACCGGTTGATCCAGTTCACGGGCGGCCTCACCGCGCGTGAAATGTCCGAGCAAGTCCTTGATAACATGGATATTGAGAAAGAGCGCGGCATCACCATCAAGGCGCAGACCGTGCGCCTCAACTACACCGCCAAGGATGGCGAAACCTATCAGCTCAACCTGATGGACACCCCCGGCCACGTCGACTTCGCCTATGAAGTCTCCCGCAGCCTTGCCGCATGCGAGGGCGCGCTGCTTGTCGTAGACGCTGCCCAAGGGGTCGAGGCGCAAACCCTCGCCAATGTCTACCAATCGATCGAGCACGACCACGAAATCGTCTGCGTCATCAACAAGGTCGACCTCCCCGCCGCAGAGCCAGAGCGCGTCCAGGCCGAGATCGAAGAGGTCATCGGCCTCGACGCATCCGAAGCGGTCATGACGTCAGCCAAAACCGGCATCGGCATCGAAGAGGTGCTCGAAGCCGTCGTCGCCAAAATCCCGCCCCCCAAGGGCGAGCGCGACGCACCGCTCAAAGCCAGCCTCGTCGATTCCTGGTACGACCCCTACCTCGGCGTCGTCATCCTCGTGCGCGTCATCGAAGGCGTCCTTACCAAGGGCCAGCAGATCAAATTCATGCAAGGCGGCACCCAGCACCTTGTCGACCGCGTCGGCTGCATGCGCCCCAAGATCGAGCAACTGCCAGAACTGGGTCCCGGCGAAATCGGCTTTATCACAGCCCAGATCAAAGAGGTCGAACAGGCCCGCGTCGGTGACACCATCACCACCGTCAAAAACGGCGCAACCGAGCCGCTCAAAGGCTATAAGGAAGTCCAGCCCGTCGTCTTCTGCGGCCTCTTCCCCGTGGACGCCGCCGATTTTGAAAAACTGCGCGAAAGCATTGCCAAACTGCGCCTGAACGATGCTTCCTTCTCGTTCGAGATGGAATCGAGCGCGGCATTGGGCTTTGGCTTCCGCTGCGGGTTCCTGGGGCTCCTGCACCTCGAGATCATTCAGGAACGCCTCTCCCGCGAGTACGACCTCGACCTTATCACCACCGCGCCATCCGTGGTGTACCGCGTCCACCTCTCCAAATCGAAGACCGAGGACGCAAAGACGATCGACATCCACAACCCGGCCGATTGGCCCGATGTAAACCGCATCGACATGATCGAGGAACCGTGGATCAAGGCGGTGATCTACACCCCCGATGAATATCTCGGCTCAATCCTGAAACTGTGTCAGGACCGGCGCGGCATCCAGACCGACCTCACCTATGTGGGCGGGCGCGCGCAGGTCACATACGAGCTGCCCTTGAACGAGGTGGTCTTTGACTTTTACGACCGGTTGAAATCAATTTCGCGAGGCTATGCCTCCTTCGACTACGAACAAATCGGCAGCCGCGAAGGCGACCTTGTGAAGATGAACATCCTCGTGAACGCCGAACCCGTCGATGCGCTCTCGTTGATCGTGCACGCCGGCGTCGCCGAAGAGCGCGGCCGCGGCATGTGCGAACGCCTAAAAGACCTAATCCCGCGCCACTTGTTCAAAATCCCCGTGCAAGCCGCCATCGGCGGCAAAATCATCGCCCGCGAGACAATTGCCGCGATGCGCAAAGACGTGACCGCCAAGTGCTACGGCGGCGATATTTCGCGTAAGAAGAAGCTGCTGGAGAAGCAGAAGAAGGGCAAGGCGAGGATGCGCGAATATGGGAATGTGAGTATTCCGCAGGAGGCGTTTATCGCTGCGCTCAGGATGGGGGAGGAGTAAGTCCTCCCCGGCAACGGGGACGGGGACCATCCGCAGGATAGTGGAGGGGATGTCTCGGTGGCGCTCCGCCCGCCTATCCTCACACGAAGACACGAAGAGGGCACCGCCTATTTCGTCATCCCGAACTCGTTTCGGGATAACCCTCTCAGGAAAGCGCCGCACTCTGTTGTCCTGAAACAAGTTCAGGATGACGGCTTCCTTTGGAAATCCCTCCCGCGAGCGGGGAGTCGAAGACGGCCCGCAGGGCCAGCGGCAGCGAGACTTAGCCCGCACCAGCGGGCTCTAGTCGCAGCGGGGTCGGCGCGTAAGCCACCACCATCGGAGGCCCACCCCTAACCCCTCCCGCAAGCGGTAGGGGGACAATGTATCGAAAATCTTTTCTGTCATCCCGAACTCGTTTCGGGAGAACCCTCAAAGTAGTGCGCCACCCTTGTTATCCTGAAACAAGTTCAGGATGACGCTTATTGCTGCGTTGCGGATGGGGGAGGAGTAGCTAATCGCGGTAGTCGCGTATTGCAGTCGCGTTCAGTTCCGTTGCGGGAGCCAACCTGTAATGCCGTTCCTGGACGACACACACACTGTCATCCTGTATTGCGAGTTCAAACAATGCGATGACCCCATCGTCCATAAACTGCGCCGAGATGGCACGGCATCGAATTCCGGCAAACTTCTCTTCTACGAATGCGATGTCTTGACTGGTTTGGACAACCCCAATCTGGTCATTTCCACCCTTGGCTTGCACAGGGATGACGAAGTGGCACCCATGCTTGTCCATCCCGACATAGAGTTCATCAATCTCAATTTGACCAACACCGATTACAGTCGTGCGTAGGTGGTTTTGCAAGCTGTAAGTGGTCAACCCAAGAAACGTGTCGATCAAGCGATTGTATCTGACAATAGCTAAGAGGGCTTGCTCATCATCGAGGGCATATGCCCTGATAACTTCGGGTGTGGCATCAGGGATTGTTATTTTGACAAGGTCCGTGCGGGGTACAATTCGAGTTTTTCGCACTAAACGAAATCGATATCGCGCCCGACCGGCACCCTCGATGATCCACTCTTGACCCTCAGGTTGAGTTTCTAGGACACTCTCGGGAAGCGGTGTGCGATAGCGAACGCTGTAAATTACGTCCCCGAGGTTTCTTGGAAGGCGCAATTCAAGCTCTGCTGCTTTCGCTACCAAATCCTCTCGATCAAATTCAAACGATTTCACGCCCTCGGCAAAGTGGTCGAAGAAAATATTTTCTATCAACACTTGATAGCGGTTTGACCTACGCGCCCTAGCCATGGGCGACCTTCTGTCTAGCCAACCGTTCGACCTCAATATCTTCCTGCTTTCGCTTTGTCGCTCCGCTCTTCATGTTCCGGCGCGTTTCAGGTGGCCTCACATCGAAATGCTGTGCTGCCTGACCAACGGTCATCCGCAACAATTTGGGGTCTCCGAGATCGACAGTGTCGCTCGTGGTCGGAAGGGCGAAGCCACCTGCTTCAAATACCTGCGTCGCAACAGCTCTTGCAAGTGGTGGCGGAACTGAGTTTCCGATCTGCCGCGCACCGTGCCATTTCGTTTCATTAAATCGGAACCAATCGGGGTAACCGTGAAGCCGCGCCATTTCTCTTACAGTTACGCAACGATTATACTTCGGGTGGATTGGACGAGGACTTGTGAAGGCGCCCCTTGCTCCATCTGTTCCAGCGCGGAGAGTGTTGCTTAAACCACGAGGGTGCAGTTTATAGAATCTAGAGATTGGTTCGGTTTCACCGCCTTTGGTCTCCGAAAACCGCCGTCTTGAAATGGCTGTGTGTTCCGTACGGGCGCTTGAGGTCAAGAGGTCCGGTCTCCAGACGCGCGTTTGGCTGTGATGCCAAGCAGTGTTAGTCCGGCTACGCATTTCTTCGGCGTACGGTGAGGGGCTTCCCCAGTTGGTACAGCGGACCTCGTCTGTCACGCGAAGCTCCTCAAATTCCTCAGCATTCGGAATATCGCCCAATGCATCCTCAACCGTTGGTCCGATTGACAACCCGTCAAAGACTTGCCGCTTACCGTCTGCAGGATTTGTCCATGGACTGGGATAGGACGGGGCAAGCTCACCACGCCTTGTGCCAAACAATATGAGTCGTTCGCGATGCTGTGGCACACCAAAATTAGCCGCGTCTAGAACTTGCCAGGGTTGACATACCTCGTAGCCCAAATCGCCAGCATGCTCGATAAACTCTTCAAGGAACCTTCTGTGCTTGCCAACTGTGAGACCTTTAACGTTCTCAAAAACGAAATATGTTGCATCGAGATCAGCGACTATTTTCAGGAAATCCGTAACCAACTTATTTCGCGGATCGTCCAGTACTCGTTGGCCGATCATAGAGAAGCCCTGGCAAGGAGCACCTCCAAAAACAACATCCACTTTGCGGTTGCCGATTCCAGCAGCGACCCTAATCTCGCTTGCCTTCAGACCCTCAACCGAACGCGGGAGGATTGCGCAATTCGGGAAGTTATACTTGTGAGTCGCACAATGGACGGGGTCGATTTCAACCGCTGCGACGATATCGAAACCCGCTTGTTCGAAGCCGAGGCTCATGCCGCCTGCGCCAGCGAATAGGTCCACACCAATTGGTCGCATCTTGGTCTCCACTAAATACAATTACATGGTGAAACATTAGTGGAACATCTGCAAGGGTCAGACTCTGATTTAAGGCCGAAATGGTGCTAGTTTTCCACGCTTAGCCGGGTGTCGTACGACTCGCCTATTGGCTGCATAAACACACGAAGATCCCTTCGGCTGGCTCATGGCGTACGGTCCTCGTTGAATGGAAAATGGCTATCCCCTCACGCAAGCGGGAGGGGACCATCCATGCGTCATCCCGAATTCATTTCGGGATAACCCTCTTTGTAAGCGCCAACCTCTGTTATCCTGGAGTCGCAGACGGCCATAGGCCTCCCAAGTTCAGGATGACGGTTGTTCGGGCTCCCTCTCATCCCACCCATCATCCTTAAGCCCATGCACCGTCTTCCTCGGCCTTGGCGGCTCGGGCTTCTTGCGCCAGTCAAACGGCTCGCAGTTCACCGTCTCGCGCGAGCCTCGCTCGTGCCGACGACGAAACGCCTCGTCAGCCTCCAAGCGCTCGAAATCGGCGTTGCGTAGGGCCTCGAAGGCCTTCCATGCCTTGCGGGTTTCTTCGGAGAATTGCTCCCATTCGCGCTGGCGGGTGAGCTCGACCTCGCGGCGGATGCCTGCGATTTTGGCGTCGATGTTTTCGCGGATGGCCTGAACGGTGACGGGGGCGGAGCGTTTCTTGGCCTCATCGACCTGCTCGGCCTCCCATTCTGCGCGAAATTTGGCGCGCCATTTCTTTTTGAGGCGGCGCTTCTCCATTCTGCCGACCGCGTTCAGACCCTTGAGCGATCCCCCTCCTTTTGCAGCGGCGTTGCCAAAGCGTTCGGGTGCGCGGTTTCTGAGCATGAACATAAGGAGGCGGTCGTTGACCTTCTTTCGCACGCCGACAAGCTCGCCATAGGAGTAAACAGGCTCATCCACGCCGTGGAGCGCGCGCTCCATTGCGACGTCTTCCAATTGCTGGATGCCGAGGTCGAGCGCCTTCTTCCAGGCTTTGCGAAAGCTCTCTGCGCCTTCTTGACGGCGCAGGTGATAGGCGCCCACTGTGCTCATATCGACCTTTTTACAGGCGCTTGCGACGGAGCCTGTATCGGCGAGGGCTTCGATGAAGTTTTGCTGGCGCTCAGGCGTCCAGCCGTCGTGGCGCTCGTACTGGCGCGGGACGGGTGTGAAGGAGGGGAGCTGGCCTCGGGGGACGAGGGAGCGGGAGGTGCGGGGATCGGCGCGGCGGGTCATGGTGAAGGGAGGAGAGCAGAAAAGGGCGAAGTAGGAAAATGCGCAGGCGCTTGCTCTTGGGCGCGGTCGGCTGCAAAAGGGGGCTCAAGAGAGAGGCCAACACATGACTGTTATTCACAAGCGCACCTGCCACATTTGCGAGGCGAATTGCGGGATTTTGGTTGAGGTTGAGGGGCGGCGTGTGCTCTCGATCAAGGGCAATCCCGACAATCCGCTCAGCCGTGGCTATATCTGTCCCAAGGCGACGGCGATTGCTGACCTGCAGGATGATCCTGACCGCTTGCGCACGCCGATGAAGCGGGTGGGGGACGGCTGGGAAGAGATGGATTGGGACGAGGCCTACCGCGAGATTGCAGCGAAGGTGGCGGCGATTGATCCTGTTGGGACGGCGTCGGCCTTTTATCGCGGGAACCCGAGCGCGCATGACTATGCTCTGGTGCTGCAATCGCGCCATTTGCAGCGGGCCGTTGGGGCAAAGCGGTCCTATTCCGCCTCCACCCTCGACCAGATGCCGCACCATTATGTGCAGTATCAGATGTATGGCCATGTGAGCCTGGCCGCGGTGCCTGATATTGATCGCACGCAAGCCCTCCTGATCCTTGGCGGCAATCCGATGGCGTCCAATGGCAGCTTGTGGACGGTGCCCGATTTTCGCGGCAGAGTGCGCGAGCTTCACGCGCGCGGCGGGACGATGACGGTGGTGGATCCGCGCAAGACCGAGACGGCGAAGGTCGCCGATCACTGGGTGCCGATCAAGCCTGGCACGGACACCGCATTGCTGGTTGCGATCTTAAAGATTGTGCTTGAGGCGAAGCCGGACCTGCGCCCCGGTCTGGCCGAGGTTTGTGATCAGAACCTTGACGCTGTGCGCGATGCTCTGGCGCAGTTTGAAATCGCTGGCCTCTCTGCCTTTTGCGGGGTGAGCGAGGACGATATCCGCGCCATGGCTGCGCCGTTCACAGGCGATGAGCCTGCCGCCATTTACGGGCGCATGGGTGTTTCCGTTTGCGAATTTGGCGCTTTCAACCACTGGATCGTCCAGCTTATCAATCTGGCCTCGGGCAATCTTGATCGCGTTGGCGGGACCATGTTCCCCAAGCCCTTGTTCGATCTGGTCGGCCTTAATGGCCCGGGCGGCGTCAGCACGGTAGTAACCTCTCGCGGCACGCTTCCGTCTGTCATGGGCGAAACCCCGATGGTTGCCTTTGCCGATGAAATGCTGCGCGAGGATGATGGGCGCATCAAAGTCCTGTTCGTCCAATCGGGCAATCCCGTGCTGTCTGCCCCCGATGGCCGCAAGACCGAAGAGGGCCTGCAAAAACTTGACCTGATGGTCGCTTTTGATCCGCATATCACCGAGACATCACGCCATGCGGATTACGTTTTGCCGCCATGCGGGCCGCTTGAAAAAGACCATTTCAACATGTTTTTTGGCCCACTGTCCGTGCGCAATTTCGGCGCCTACTCTGCGCCGACCCTGCCGATGGAAGAAGGCGCAAAAACCGACTGGGAAATCGTCAGCGAGCTCGCCATTGCGGTTCATGCGGCCAAGGGCAGCTCTGCCCCCAATATGCAAACGCCCCGCGAGCAATTGGACGCTCTGCTCAAAGCGTCGCCTGCCGGAATGTCCCTCGCCGAAGTGGAAGCCATGCCAGACGGCGTTGACCTTGGCCCGCTAGAACCTTGCATCAAGACCCGCGTCAAAACGCACGATCAGAAAATCCACGTCGCGCCCGCAGAATTGCTCGCCGATATCGAGCGGTTTGCGCAAACATTGAACGAAGTTCCCGAAGACGCGCTGCGCCTTATCGGCAGACGCCACGTTCGCTCCAACAACAGCTGGCTTCACAATTCGCACCGCCTCGTCAAAGGGCCGGACCGCTGCACTCTTATGATGCACCCCGAAGACGCAAAGCTGCGGGGGATCGCAGATGGACAGGCAATTGCCATCCAATCCGATGTCACCGTGATCGAAACCACAGCCGAAATCACCGATGACATGATGCAAGGCGTTGTCTCTCTCCCGCATGGGTGGGGGCACAATCGCAGCGGGCTCAGTTGGAAAACGGCCGCCGATCATGCAGGTGTATCATTCAACGATCTGGTTGGGACACAGCGCTATGATGCGCTCACCGGAAATGCCGTTCTGAATGGCATAGCGGTGAGCGTCGCTCCAAAAGAGAAGGAAGTCGCGGTCGCGTAAAGGCGCTGCGGAGCTGTCGGTCAGCGCTTTACCCACATTTAAGGCTTCATGGTTAAGCTTCCGGCAACCTCAATGCTTGCCGGATCTAAGCTCTTATGAATAAGCCCTTCAATTCCAATCCTGAAAACGTCACTCCGGTTTCAGAAGACCCGTTTGCGTATTTCATGCCGATGGTTTCAGTGGGTCACTTGATCGTGCCAATCGGTGTTGATCTCGACAATGCTGCTATCTCTGACGCTGTGATTGCGATGGAAGACCAACGACGCAGCGAAGAGATAGGGGACACCAAATCCGAAGACTCGCTCCTTCCATATGACAATCCTCACGTGGCGGGATTGTTGCAACGGATTGATGGCTTTTTCCGTACACTAAACCCCCACTTTGAATCGTTCGAAGAGGCTGAAAGCTGGGGCCATATCCTTAATCCGGGGCAAAACACCGACTACCACACGCATATGCGCGGTGGTTGGCCTGATGGGTTGTCGTGGGTGTATTATCCGCAATATCCCGAACACAGCGGCGAGCTTGTTTTTGCGCTCGATGCCGTCGCACGCCGCACGATGGTCGAGGTCAATCCTGAGGTCGGCAATCTGGTTATCTTCCCAAGCTATGCGCCGCATTACACACGGCGCAACATGAGCAATGAAAAGCGCGTTTCAATCAGCGGAAATTACTTCCCTGATCCTGAACGCGTTGAAGAATATGAACAATTCGAAGCTTCCAATATCACTCCGATGGCCCACATTCTGGGTATCTGGAACGCGTGACATACCGGCGGCGGGACGGCGTACAATCGGTGTTTGGATATGTCGGAATTTCTGACAGTTGGGTGAAAGAGCGCCGGGGCCTTAACCATTGCGATCCGCGCTGATCGTGGGGTTTCTGGCAACTGGCACGGCCTTTGCTTTACCAATCCCTGAACCGAGATGCGCCTCCGGGCGATCTCAGAAATGACGAAACAAGCCGGTTATGGGGTGACAAGAATGCAATATCGGAAACTTACCAAGGCAGCGGTTGTGAGCGCTGCGGTGGCCACGACATCGGTCGCCGCGGTTACGCCGACTGATGCGAATGCGTTTTTCTTCAAGACGACGAACTCGGGGTTCTTCTCGAAGACCAACACGACAAAATCGACCTTTAGCAAGTCGTTCTTCACGAAGTCGACCAAATCGACCAAATCGACCAAGTCAACGAAGTCGTCGACTTCGACCTCTGGCGGCAGCTCGTCCACTTCTGGCGGTACTACTTCTGGCGGCTCTACCTCGGGTGGCGGTACGTCTACCTCGACCGGCGGCAGCACATCGGGCGGTATCAGTTCCACCTCAGGTGGCACAACCACGACAACCTCGGGCGGCAGCACATCTGGCGGTTCAAGCACCGGCGGTACGAATGTTCCGGCACCCGGTGGCATGGCGCTGTTTGGTCTTGCTGCAGCGGGCGTTGTTGGCGGTCGCCGCTTCGCCAAGAAGCGCTCCAAAAAAGCATAATTGACGCGCGCGATTTTTGCGCGTTTCGCGATTATTCAAAAGGTCGGTCCCGATGCGCGGGATCGGCCTTTTTCGCGTTTGAGCCAAGCGCGCTGGGTAAAGGTCTGCATACGCCCCTGAGTATTGCACCCCTGAGTATTGCACCCCTGGGTCTTGTACCCCTGAGCATGTGGCTTGCGCGGATCGGGGACAGGAAAGGTTGGTGTCGGGCAGATTTAGCGAAAAATTAGATTTTGAGAACTAGATGCACGGGGCATGACAACGACCAAATTCAAGCTGGTGTCTCCTGCATTTGCGGCCGCGATTGCCTTGGTGTTGAGCGGGTGCGAAGGCATGATGAGCGCCTCATCGTCCATCGAAGATGCGCAGAGCGCGTTTGAACAAGGGCAATACCGCATCGCAAATGCCCATTTGGCTGACCTCCTCGAACGCGGAGAAACCAATGCGGCTGTGCGCAAGCTGCAATTGGATTTGATGCTCAAAATGGGCGACGGCAACCGCGCGATTGCGGCCCTTGACCAATTGTCCGAAGCCGAATTTGGTGGTGTTGATCGCCGTGTGGCGCTTGCTCATGCTCAGATATTGCAAGGCTCGCCTCAAAAGACGGCTGAAATCTATGCGCCGTTGCTCGAAGAAGACTATACAGAGCAGGACTTCAGAATGGTTCTGTGGGCGCTGCGCGACATGGGCGAGGCTGAAGATTTTGCCAGCGGGATGGATTACGCTTTGGAGAAATTCCCTAACAGCCCATACTTGAATGCGCTTGCCGCCGATCAGCTTTATGATTTCGACTTGCCTGAAGAAGCCAAGCAATTTGCGGATCGTGCATTGCAAAATGGACCCGGTATTTTCGAGGCGAATATGGTGGCCGGTCGCAAAGCGATTTATGATGGTAAATTGGAAGAGGCCATCGGTCACTACAAAAAAGCTCATGAAATCAATCCGGCAATGGCATCGCCTTTGTCGAATGTGGTTGGGCTGCATCTTGATCTGGGACAGGTTGACGAAGCGGGCAAGGTCATCAAAGTGGCTGTGCAGAATTTCGGCGATTTCCCGTTCCTGCAATGGCAGGTGGCGCGCTACAAGCTGGCAACAGGTGACCTTCAAGGTGCGCGTGAGGCAAAAGACCGGGTCGCGCGGGTGTTTGCTGACAATACCGAATTCATGCTGCTCGTGGCAGAGATTGAAACGGCCCTTGGGAACAAGGGCCTTGCGCTTGACAGCTACCGCAGATTTGTCCGCGAGGCGGGTGAAGTACCTGAAGTGATGGCCAAAATTGCTGAACTGGAAGGCTGATCGGTCGGCGAAATCGGGCTCTGAATCTGTCTGGATCAAGGTTTAACCGGGCTGCGTTCGCAATGAGCGGCGCAAAACCTAGCGAACTTCACTTGGCGTTCACCTTGAGGCTGGCTATATCCCGCGCCTATGACACGCTCAATTCGTTCAAAAATCACTCGCGCTGCCCTGCTTGGCGGCGTCATTGCTGCCACCGCTGCGTGCGGAGGCGGCTCGGCCAATGAAGACGTCGCATATGTCGCGCGCGATGTTGAAACGCTTTACGCCGAGGCGCAGAACCGCCTTGATAGCGGCAATACGCAAGTGGCCGCGGCTCTATTTGACGAGGTTGAGCGTCAGCACCCCTATTCGCCATGGGCGCGCCGTGCGCAGTTGATGAGCGCGTTCAGCTATTACATTTCGCGCGATTACAACAAGTCGATCTCGAACGCTCAGCGTTTCTTGTCGATCCACCCGGGTAACAAAGACGCGCCTTATGCCTATTATCTCATCGCGCTGTGCTATTACGAGCAAATCTCCGATGTGAACCGCGATCAGTCGATTACCGAGCAAGCGCAAACCGCGCTTCGCGAAGTGAACCGCCGTTTCCCGCAAACCGAATACGCAGCAGATGCGCGGCTGAAGCTTGACCTTGTGGCTGACCACCTGGCGGGCAAGGAAATGGAAATTGGCCGGTTTTATCAGCGTTCCGGCCGCTGGCTCGCGGCGCAATTGCGTTTCCGCAATGTGGTTGAGGATTTCGAGACCACCAGCCACACTCCCGAAGCTCTCTACCGCCTGACGGAAAGCAGCCTTGCGTTGGGCATCCGCGAAGAAGCGGTGAAATACACCGCTGTTCTTGGCGCGAACTATCCGGGCACGGAATGGTACGAGAAAGCCTACGAACTCGTGCAAGACCACGCGAGCGACGTAACGCCAAGCTGATCGTTGCGACTGCCTTAAAAAGCCGTCTGATTAAACCTGTTCGTTTCCGCACATCTCCTGCGTGACGCCGCGTATGGATTGCGGTAAGCCATTTCCGCAATGCTAACCCGGCTTTCCATCCGCAATATCGTTTTGATCGAAGCGCTTGACCTAGATTTCAGGCGCGGGCTGGGTGTGCTTACAGGCGAGACCGGAGCGGGTAAGTCGATTCTGCTCGATGCTCTGGGCCTTGTTCTGGGCGACCGGGCGGAAACATCGCTCGTGCGCGGCGGGGAAGATAAGGCGAGCGTTTCGGCCAGCTTTGAGTTTGCTGAGCTTCCACCCGCGATTGCGGCCGCGCTGGATGATGCAGACATTGAACTTGAACCGGGCGAGCCTTTGATCATACGCCGCCAGGTCAAGGCCGATGGTGGATCCAAAGCCTTCATCAACGATCAACCGACCAGCGTCGGACTTTTGCGAGAGCTTGCCGCCAATCTGGTCGAGCTGCAT
The DNA here is from genome assembly GCF_000715015.1 of Erythrobacter longus. Lineage (GTDB taxonomy): Bacteria > Pseudomonadota > Alphaproteobacteria > Sphingomonadales > Sphingomonadaceae > Erythrobacter > Erythrobacter longus. The sequence continues at coordinate 589,898 of NZ_JMIW01000001.1, read as the reverse complement.
GGACAGCATGATGACCGGGGCCTTGTGAACCCGCGCGGGCATATGGCTTTGCTGGACCGGTTTGCAGGCACGGATCTCGATGCGCTTGGCCGCCGCTGGAAGGCATGGGCCAAGGCTGAGGCGCAACTGTCTGAAGCGCGTGATCAGGTTGAACAAGCGCGCGCCGATCAGGATTTGCTGATTGCGCATCTGGCCGAACTCACAGCCCTTGAACCGCAGGCGGGCGAGGAAAGCCGCCTCGCTCTATCGCGGGCTGATATGCAAAAGGGTGAGAGGCTTTCGGGCGACCTTGAAGAGCTGCGCCACCTTTGGGAGGGGTCCGATTCCCCGCTTGCCAATCTGCGCGTGGCAGCGCGCAAACTTGACCGGATCGCCGAAGAGCACCCCTTACTCAAAGAGGCGCTCGAAGCGCTTGACCGGGCGGTGATCGAGGCGGGCGAGGCAGAGGATAAGCTTGAAGCGGCAGCGATGGCCTTGGTGCATGATCCCCAAGCCTTGGATGCAGCCGAAACGCGCCTGTTTGAGCTGCGCGCACTGGCCCGCAAGCACCGCTGCGAAGTGGATGCCTTGCCTGAACTCATGCGCGATATGCGCGTGCGGCTTGATGCGATTGAGGGCGGCGAGGCGCAGCTGGTTGCGCTCGAAGCGGGCGCGCGCGAGGCGCGTGAGGCGTATCTCAAGGCCGCTGAAAAGGCGCATGACACGCGCGTAAAAGCGGCGAAAAAGCTCGACAAGGCGGTGGCGGGTGAGCTTGCACCGCTCAAACTGGACGCAGCGCGGTTCCAGACATCGATCACCATTCTGCCCGAAGACCGCTGGGGCGCGTCGGGCATGGACGGGGCAGAGTTTCTGATCTCGACCAATCCGGGTTCGGACTTTGCGCCGCTTAACAAGATTGCGTCGGGCGGTGAGCTGTCCCGCTTTATCCTCGCATTGAAAGTGGCGCTGGCAGAGAAGGGCGGCGCGGCGACCATTATCTTTGACGAGATTGACCGCGGTGTCGGCGGCGCTGTGGCAAGCGCCATTGGTGAACGCCTTGCCCGCCTTGCAAGCGAAGAGGGGCAGCTGCTCGCCGTTACGCACAGCCCGCAAGTGGCCGCACGCGGGTCACAGCATTACCTCATTGCAAAATCGTCCAAGGGCACAGTCACCAAGACCGGTGTCATTGAGCTCGACGCCAAAGGCAGGCAAGAAGAGATTGCCCGCATGCTGTCCGGCGCAGAAATCACGTCAGAGGCACGCGCGCAAGCAGATCGGCTGCTGGAGGACGTTTGATGGAAATTCTGGGTGGGCTTCTTGTCGGGCTGGGCGTTATGGCCCTGCTCGCAGGCATTGGCATTGCGGCACTGGTCGCTTTGGCAGCGATGGGTGTCCTCTATTTCCTCACAGAAATGGATTTCAAAAAGGTATTCCTCATCTCTTCCGGGATCGGGCTTTTGGCGCCGATTTTCCTGGGACTCGCGATTTCCGGCGCCATTGCCGACGGCTCGCTCGAACGGGAATTGCGCGCAGAAATGGGCACCGAACTGGGCGATATTATCCAAATCCCCGAAGGCAGCGGTGACGGCCTTGGAGGGGGATGGCGCGAGTCTCTTGATGAACTGCAAGAGCTTTCGCGTCAGAACGAAAACGGCGAATTGTCCGACGAAGAAACAGAACGCCGCGCGCGCGAAATCATCAGCAATGTCGAAGGTTTGCAGATCACATTCGATGGTGACGGCGTGGTCATCGGGCCGGGCAACAGGAACGATGACAGCGGCGTCCCACTGGAACTGCCCGAAGGCGTTGAGGCTCAAGACCGCAACTAAGGTCGGGACCTATTAAACCCACCTTCGAGGTTTGAAGCGCCCCCGTACCTGCTCAATATTCTTTAATAACCCCCTGCTAACCATGCGCGCATGGAGAGGCCTGAAACCAGACCCCAAACCCGATTGGACGGACTAGACCTCTTGCGTGGTCTTGCCGCGATCGTTGTTCTGGTGATGCATATTGCGGGCTTTAAAGGCGGGCATCTGGCGGTCGACTTCTTCTTTATGCTGTCGGGCTATGTCATGGCGCGCACTTATGAGACGCGCCTGCGGTCCGGCGATGTGTCATCCCCTAAATTCATGTGGATGCGGGTGAAGCGGCTTTGGCCTGTAATGGCAATTGGCGCTGTGCTCGGGCTGAATGTCGCGCTTGTCGCTGGTGGTCCATCCGCTGACCTTGGGGTCGCATTCATTTTTGCAATGCTGCTTTTACCGGCAGGCGCAGTGACGCCGTATCTGCTGAACCTTCCGGCCTGGTCGATCTTTTATGAGCTGGTTGCCAATGCCGTGCACGCCACGTGGCTCGCCCGGTTAAGCGACCGTGCCATGATCGGCGTGTTGGGCATTTGCAGCGCATTATTCATTGCAAGCTTTGCCGTCACGGGGTTCCCGCGCATCCTGCATGAAACGACGATCACGATGCAGGTGGCTGTCATTTTCCGCGCGCTTGTTTCTTATATCATGGGCGTTCTTGCCTATCGCCTGCTCAAGGACCGCGCCCCGTTCCATATACCCGTTCTTGCCGGATGCGCTTTGATGGTCGGCTATATCGTCCTTGTTTCGGTGGTTCAGTTCCCGCTTTGGCCGGTGCCCTTTATCTTTGTTGTTGCACCGATTGCGATGATTTCGGGCCTCGATCCAAACGCGCCTCAACGGATCAGCCATGTCTTGGGGACGATGTCTTTTCCCCTTTATGCGATCCATTTTCCAGTGATTGCCCTGTGCGCGCTTGCTGGCTTTGGCCCTGGCACAGCGCTTCTCGCCAGCCTTGCTGTCGCAGCTCTATGGTTGATCCCCTCACGGCCGGTACAGTGGAAGCGCGCAGCCTCTGCTGCTTGAGCCCCTTTTCTCAAAAGCCTGGCTGAGGCATAGCGTCCCGGTGGAGTGAACGCTCGATTGCAATCAGCGGTCGTCGGTGGGGAATGGTCAATGAGACAATCCGAAAAGCAAGCCCGCGGTCTGGTGGTCATTCCGGCTGTTCTGCTGTCCCTTGCTGGTACCCTGTTTGGTCTTGCTGGCCTTCTTATGTGGGGAATTCGTGCTGCTGAGTTGATGATCCCAAACGGTCGCACAGCGCCCGATTGGGTCAGTTCAATATTCCCTTATGCGACGCTTCTGAGCTTTGCGCTTATGGCAACGATCACGGTTCTGGGCCTGCTGAACCTTTTTTTGGCGCTTCGCCCGCAGGAATTTCTTGCCGGTGGGTGGAAGCGTTGGATGATCCAGTCCATGGTGAGCGTTATTGCTGCCATCATCTTTCTGAATGCTACAAATGTCTCTTGAACCCGAAGAAATGTCTGAAGTCGATGCCGCCAATGAACTGATGCGGCTTGCGCGAAAAATCGCTCATCACGACAAACTTTATCATGCCGAAGATGCGCCCGAGATTTCGGACCCGGAATATGATGCACTGGTGCGCCGCAATCGCGAGATTGAAGAGGCTTTCCCCCATCTGATCCGGGATGACAGTCCATCCAAAAAGGTGGGACACGAAATTGCCGCTTCGCCTTTGAGCAAAGTCACCCACGAGGTTCGCATGATGAGCCTCGACAATGGCTTTAACCGCGAAGAAGTCGCCGAATGGGTGGCGCGGGTGAGGCGCTATCTTAACCTGTCCGAAAGCGATCCGGTTGTCATTACAGCCGAGGACAAAATCGACGGCCTTTCGTGCTCGCTTCGCTATGAAAAGGGCAAGTTGGTCCGCGCCGCCACGCGCGGGGACGGGCAGGTGGGCGAGGATGTGACGCCCAATGCCCGGCATATTTCTGACATTCCACAAGAGTTACCGGCCAATATCGAGGGCGGCGTTCCCGATGTTTTCGAGGTTCGCGGCGAGGTTTATATGTCGCGCGCCGATTTTGCTGCACTGAACGCGGCTCAGGAAGAGGCAGGCGCAAAACTTTTCGCCAATCCGCGTAATGCCGCCGCTGGGTCATTCCGCCAGAAGGATGCGAGCGTGACCGCAAAGCGTCCGCTCAAATTCTGGGCCTATGGCTGGGGCGCGGCGTCCGAGGTTCCTTGCGACACGCAAAGCGACATGATGCGCAGAATCGAAAGCTGGGGCTTCCCCTTGTCGCCCTTCCTCACGCGCACTGAAACGGTCGATCAAATGATCGCGCACTATGAAGAAATCGGGCGTCAAAGGCCTGACCTTCCTTATGAAATTGATGGCGTGGTCTATAAGGTCGATCGGCTCGATTACCAACAGCGCCTCGGCTTTGTGGCGAAGGCTCCGCGCTGGGCGCTGGCGCATAAATTCCCGGCAGAGCGTGCGCAAACCACTCTTGAAGCCATCGACATTCAGGTCGGGCGCACGGGTAAGCTGACCCCTGTGGGCAGGCTTGCTCCGGTGCTGGTGGGCGGTGTGACGGTGACCAATGTTACCTTGCACAACCGCGACGAGATTGAACGGCTTGGCGTTCGTCCCGGTGACCGGGTGGTGATCCAGCGTGCTGGCGATGTTATCCCGCAAGTGGTCGAGAACCTGACCCGTGATGAACCGCGCGAGCCTTTCATCTTCCCCGACCATTGCCCCGTTTGCGACAGCGAGGCGGTGGCGCAGGATGATGACGTCGACGTGCGTTGCACTGGCGGCCTAATCTGTCCGGCACAGCGCACACAGCGGCTTGAACATTTTGTCAGTCGCAAGGCGCTCGACATTGATGGCTTCGGGACGAAGACCATTGCTCAATTCTTTGAAAAAGGCTGGCTTGAAAGTCCTGCAGACATCTTCCGGCTTCGGCAGCGGCGCGAGGATATTCTGGCGCTTGAAGGGTGGCAGGATAAGTCTGTCGATAAGCTGTTAGAAGCTGTGGATAGCAAGCGCGAACCCGATGCTGCGCGGCTGCTGTTTGGCCTTGGCATTCGCCACATTGGCGAGGTGACGGCGCGTGATTTGATGAAGAATTTCGGGACGTTGGAGGCGCTCCGCGCAGCCGTGGACCCCGCATCCTCCCCTTCAGGGGAGGGGGACCATCCGCAGGATGGGGGAGGGGAAGGCGAAGATCATGGTGAGGGCGGCGAGAGGGGGGGGGGGGGGGGGGGGAAAGGCGAAGATCATGGTGAGGGCGGCGAGAGCCCCTCCACCAGCAAAGCTGGTCCCCCTCCCCGAAGCGGGGAGGATATTCTGGCAATCGACGGCATCGGCCCCAGCGTTGTCGAAGCGCTGGGCGACTTCTTCCACGAACCGCACAATGTCGCGGTGTGGGAAGATTTGCTCTCCCTTGTGAGCCCGCCGCGTTACGAAGTGGAAACGGTGGAAAGCCGTGTCGCGGGCAAGACGGTTGTCTTCACCGGCAAACTCGAAACCATGAGCCGCGATGAAGCCAAGGCGCAGGCCGAACGCTTAGGCGCAAAGGCGGCAGGCAGCGTGAGCGCCAAGACCGACCTTCTGGTCGCAGGACCGGGAGCGGGATCGAAGCTCAAGAAGGCTGAGAGCCTCGGCATCGAAGTGGTTGATGAAGCGGGATGGGCGGCGATTGTGGAGGCAGCAGGATGAGTATGGCCGATAATAAGGGCGCCCGTTTGGGAGCCGGCATTGCAATCGGGGTCGCTTTGGGAGTGGCCTTGGACAATCTGGCGCTTGGCATCGGTGTAGGCGTTGCGATCGGGGCTGCTCTTTCAATGACCGGGGCGGGCAAGTCGGACGCCGACGAAGACGTGGATGATAGCGCGGGTAAGGGAGACTGATGGACCCGCTTCGCGACTTTCACCCCCAAGCGCTTCGTATCGCAGAAGGTCTGCGCGCACGCGGGGAGAAACTCGCCGTTGCTGATGGGGCGACCGGCGGGCTGATTATGGCGAGCCTTTTGACGGTTCCCGGAGCGCTCAATTTCTTCGTTGGCGGCGGCGTGGTCTATTCCTTTCGCGCGCGCGATGTCCTGTTCGATCAGCCGCGCGAGGCTTACAAAGGCATTCGCGGGCCGTGCAAGGAATATGCGACGCTTCAGGCGCGTTCGATCAGGGACAATATGCAGGCCGATTGGGGCCTTGCCGAAAGCGGGTCGGTCGGTGGTTCCGCCCATCCCGGCGGCGCGCCTTCGGGGCTTAGCGTTGTAGCAGTGGCCGGTCCTGACGGGTTTGAAGCGCATACCGTTTTGGAGACGGCAAGCGATGACCGGATCGCCAATATGTATGCCTTTACGCGCAATGCGCTGAATTTTCTCGAAAATGCAGTCGGTTAGGTCAGACGCCTCCGCCTGAACCACAGAATCGCCCAATCCCCCCGCTCAAGTCTGGCGACCAAGCGAAAGCCCATGCGGCGATATGCGCGGCGCACAGCGCTTTCCTGATCCCCGCTCAAAAGGCCCGCGAGAAGCAGGCTTCCCCCCGGAGCAACCGAACCGCTAAAATCAGGGGCAAGCTCGACCAGAGGCCCTGCAAGGATATTGGCGATCAACAGATCATAGGGCCCGCGCAATCGCAAAAGCGGGTCGTCCATCCCGTCAGCGATCACCATTGTCACCTGATTGGGCAGGGGACCAATCGCCACCGAGTTAAGCTCTGCATTGGTGTGGACGACATCGGCGCAGATGGGGTCGATGTCGGATGCGGTGACACGGGCAGAGGGCCACAATCTGGCAGCGGCAAAGGCGAGCAGTCCGGTGCCGGTCCCGATATCAGCGATGCTGCGCGCGCGCATCCCGGTGGATTTCATCGCGCTTAAAACTTCAAGGCATCCTGCGGTTGTCTCGTGCTGGCCGGTGCCGAACGCTTGTGCTGCGGGAATGGTGAAATTGATAAGGTCGGGGTCGGGATCAAAATCCGGCGTGTGCACGAAGAAACGGCCAGCGGTTATGGGCGGGGTGCCTTGCTGGCTTTCGCTCACCCAATCTGTATCGGGCAGCTCTTCCACTGAAATAGTTGGGGCCTTGCCTTCAAACAGGCTTTGGAGCGCCCGCTTTTGGGTTGCGGTTGGTTTGGTGGGAAACCACCCTTCAAGAACCCAATCCTGGGGGCGGTCCTCGCTGATCTCCCGCCCGGAAATCACAAGATCGTAATCCCATTCCTCAATCTCGTCATGCGCGAGGAGAGCCGCTTGCACGGTTTCTTTGGGCGCGTGGGCAATCAGTTTCCAGCTTTTCATTGGGCCCGATCTTCTTCGGATAGCGTTTCATTGGAAAGTCGCGTTTCAAGGTCGAGCAGCTTTTGCCCTGCATAGCGGGCACATGGCCGCGTCCCTTGCCTGTTTTCGATCAGATCACCCTCTTGCATCCGGCGGATCATGCGGCTGTGCGAAGGGTGCGGGGTCAGCAAAACGGTGCAGTCCTCACGCCCCAATGCGACCAGTCCGGCGCGGTATGCGGCGACATATTCGGGGTGATCGCCAAATCGGTAGTCATCGCGGCTGATGGGAGAAAGGCTGTCGGCGTAGACGATATTCTCGCAGCGTTCCTTGCATTCCTGCCACCACCAGCTCATCGCGCCAGGGGTGTGGCCGGGTGTTTCGATCGCACGAATGGTGGTGCCGCCCAGCTCTAGGATGTCTCCTGCGGCCATGATCCGTCCTACGGCAACCCCTTCGAACGGTTCGTGCATCCCGTGCTGCGGGTCCGCCAGCGAATCTTCGCCTGATGTCAGCACGGGCTCTGCGGCTTTTGAAGCGACCACCAGTGCGCCGGTTGCGCGTTGAAGCTTTGCCATGCCGCCGACGTGGTCGAAGTGTTCGTGGCTATACAAAAGATAGCGCACATCTTTAAGGTCAAAGCCCAGCGCCGCCACATTGGCCATGACCACATCCGCGCCTGCCTCGGTCCCGCTGTCGATCAGGATATGGCCCTCCTCATCGGTGATAAGGATCGCGGCGATGCCGCAGGTCCCGACATAATAGGTGTCGCGGTAAATCTCGAAGGGTGGGGCAGGTTTGTCCCATTCGTCCCATGGCTTGCAGATATCGACAAAAGCCTGTTGATCGGCGGGGATATCCACCTTCGGCTCTTGCGCAAAAGCGACAGCGGAAAGGGTAATGAGCGATGCGGCAAGTGCACGCGCAATCCTAACGAACAAAGCTTGCTCCATTGGCATCGATAACCGCGCCCGTCATGCTGGCTGGCGCATCGAGTGCGCAAAAGGAGATGATGGACGCGATCTCTTCGGGAGTTGCCACCCGGCCAAGCGGGATATCGGCCAAAAGCCCGGCCCCGCCGCGGCTTTGCAGGTAATCTCCTGCCATGGATGTGTCGGTAAAACCGGGCGTCACTGCAAAGCTCAAAATGCCTTCTGCACCATAGGCGCGCGCGATGGTCTTGTGCATCGCAATCATGCCCCCTTTGGCAGCGGCATAGTGCCAGTGAGCGGGCGAATCGCCCCGATATGCGGCGCGGCTTGCAACATGGACAAGACGCCCGCGTTCGCCGTTCTTGCCGGCAAGGCGACCTTGCCAATGGCGTACGGCAAACCGGCTGAGTTGTGCAGCGGCGGTGAGGTTGATCCGCAGGGTATCCTCCCACCGGTCGAGCCATTCAATATCGGACGAATCAAGCGAGTTGTGTTCGAACAATCCGGCATTGTTGACGAGCGCGATTATATCGCCGCCGCTCCTCTCGAGTGCTTCATTCCACAGCATTTGTGTAGCCATCGGGTCGGCAAAATCGGCCGCGATCGTATCGGGCTCTTCGCCGCGCGTGCTGTGCCCGATTACTGTGATCCCGCGCTTTTCCAGCGCTTCCTTGGCGCTCGCCCCGATGCCGCGGCTTGATCCGGTGAGAAGAATGTAACTCATGCAACCCCCTATCGGGAAAATTGCAAGTAAAGTCGAGCGGGTCTAGGCTTGCTTGTGGGGCCCACTTCGCTAAGTGGGTTGGGGGATAAACAATCAACATGAGACGAGTATGAGCCAAAGACCGCTTTCGCCGCACCTCCAGATATGGCGGTGGGGACCGCATATGCTGGTGTCGATCCTTCACCGCGCAACCGGAGACGGCATGGCCTTGGTCGGCCTTGGCGTTCTGGTGTGGTGGCTTGGCGCGCTTGCGAGCGGGCCTGAGGCATATGAAACTTTCTTGTGGGCTGCGACTTCGCCCATCGGCTATGTTGTGCTGGTCGGCCTTACATGGGCGTTCTTTACCCACATGATGAGCGGTTTGAGACACTTCGTCCTCGATATTGGTGCAGGTTATGAACTCGACACCAACCGGTTCTGGTCGATTGCATCACCGATCATCGCGATTGTCCTGACCATCGCGCTTTGGTCCTACATTATTCTGGGTAAGGGGGCTTGATCCATGGGTAATGGAACCTCAATCGGACGCGTTCGCGGGCTTGGCTCTGCACACGAAGGCGCACATCATTGGCTGGTCGCTCGCACGACCGCCGTGGGCAATCTCATCTTGATGACGTGGCTTATCGTAAGCTTCGTCCTTCTCCCGAATTTCTCATATGAAACGGTCACTGGCTGGATCTCTCAGCCGATTGCTGCCGTACCTATGATGCTTTTGATTATCAGCGTGTTTTACCACGCAAAGCTCGGCCTTCAGGTCCTGATTGAGGATTATGTCCACGAAGCGGGCCTGAAGTTCGGAACGCTAACCGCCCTTAACCTTGCCGCATTTGGCGGCGGCGCATTCGCTTTGTTCAGCATTGCGCGTCTAGCCCTTACAGGAGCTGCCTGATGGCAACTAAGCCCGCAAACGACGCCTATAAGATCATCGATCACACCTATGATGTGGTGGTTGTAGGGGCAGGCGGTTCTGGCCTTCGTGCAACCACGGGCGCTGCCGAAGCTGGGCTTCGCACCGCAAACATCTCCAAGGTTTTCCCCACCCGCAGCCACACTGTTGCGGCGCAAGGCGGGATCGCGGCATCGCTTGGCAACAATACGCCCGATCACTGGACCTGGCATATGTATGACACCGTAAAGGGGTCAGACTGGCTGGGCGATCAGGATGCGATTGAATATCTCGTGCGCGAAGCACCCCAGGCGGTTTACGAGCTTGAGCACGCGGGCGTTCCGTTTTCGCGTAACGAAGATGGCACGATTTATCAGCGCCCCTTTGGTGGCCACATGCAGAACATGGGCGATGGTCCGCCGGTACAGCGCACCTGCGCGGCTGCCGACCGTACCGGCCACGCGATGCTTCACGCGCTTTACCAACAAAGCCTGAAGTATGACGCCGACTTCTTTATCGAATATTTCGCGCTCGACCTGATTATGGCCGACGTCGATGGCGTGCGTAAGTGCGTTGGCGTTATGGCGCAGTGCCTCGATGACGGCACGATCCACCGCTTCCGCGCGCAGAGCGTGGTGCTGGCAACCGGCGGTTATGGCCGTTGCTACTACACCGCGACCTCTGCACACACCTGCACAGGCGATGGCGGCGGCATGGTGCTGCGCGCAGGGCTCCCGCTGCAGGACATGGAATTTGTGCAATTCCACCCGACCGGCATTTACGGCGCAGGCGTTCTTATCACCGAGGGCGCACGCGGCGAGGGTGGTTATCTCACAAACTCCGAAGGCGAGCGCTTTATGGAGCGTTATGCACCTTCCGCAAAAGACCTGGCATCGCGCGATGTTGTCAGCCGCTCAATGGCTCTCGAAATGCGCGAAGGGCGCGGGGTTGGCGCAGACGGCGACCATATTCACCTCCACCTTGACCACATTGCGCCAGACGTTCTGGCCCAGCGTCTTCCCGGCATCACCGAAAGCGGCAAGATTTTCGCAGGCGTCGATCTGACGCGCGAAGCTCTGCCCGTGACGCCGACCGTTCACTACAACATGGGCGGCATCCAGTGTAACTATCACGGCCAGGTTGTGACCATCGGCAAGGACGGCAATCCTGACGAGGTTGTGCCGGGCCTTTATGCCGTGGGCGAAGCGGCCTGTGTGTCGGTCCACGGCGCGAACCGTCTGGGTTCAAACTCGCTGATCGACCTTGTGGTCTTTGGCCGCGCAACCGGTCTGCACCTTAAGGACAACCTTACTCCCGGCGCATCGCAGCCTGAGTTGCCAACCGACAGCGCAGACTTCGCTCTCACGCGTCTCGATCACTTCCGTTATGCCAAAGGTGGCTCACCAACCGCAGCAATCCGTTCGGACATGCAAAAAGCGATGCAGAAACACTGCGCCGTGTTCCGCGACACCGAATTGATGGACGAAGGCGTCAAACTGCTCGCCGAGCAGAACAAGCGGATGGAAGACATCCACGTCTCCGACCAATCGCTTATCTGGAACAGCGACCTCATTGAAACGCTCGAGCTTGATAACCTCATGAGCCAGGCCAATGTCACCATGGCATCGGCCGCCAACCGCAAAGAAAGCCGCGGCGCGCATGCTCACGAAGATTTCCCGGATCGCAACGATAAAGAGTGGATGAAGCACACGGTCGCATGGTTCGAAGGCTGGGGCGGCCAAGGCAGCAACATCCGCATCGATTATCGTCCGGTGCATGAGTACACGCTCACTGAAGATGTGAGCTACATCGAGCCGAAAGCGCGGGTTTATTGATTTGATATCGGGAGACTGGTCATCTCACCCCTACCGTGTTGAGGTGATGCCTTGGCTGCAAATTCCTGATCTTGAGCGGATTTTGTTGGCACGAGGTGCCTACATAGCTGGTGTTGGCACCATAGAGACCGGTCTAACCGAGTTGTCCATTCGCCTTTCGATGCATGAAGAATACTTAAGCCTGCGGAACAGCTTTCCTTCACGGCGAGCTGATCGGATCAAGTTTCTCGTCAAGGCATGCGAAATCGAAGGCCCTCTTGACGCGAACTCCAGCCGTGTCCTGCGCTTTGTAGCGTTGCTAGAAAAGTACGCACCGTTGAGAGATATCCTTGCGCATGGCGCGCAGTCGGCGCTCTCCGGCTCAACAAGTAAAGAGACCGTCGTCAAGTTCAGAGATTTCTTTGCGGTGCGAGGTGGAGCTGAGATGAGACATGAGCCTTTTTCGCTCGCATATCTCGAAGATAGGGCTAGCAAAGTTTGCCTTGCAGCAAGAATGTGGTCTCGCTTTTATCCGAAACTTGATGATCAGATTTCGTCGCTGAAAGATTGATCTTCCTAACGCCTATGCATCGCACCGGCCTCGTCGATGCTAAAGACCTGCATTAAATATCATCAAGACCTTCAGGCACGTCTTCCCGCTCATGGATAATTCGAACCACGGTCAGGACATCGTCGTTCGCTCGATAGATGATGAAACGCACACCTGACGGAACCTTGCGGTACTGCGCGGGAAGGCCATAGACCCGCGCACCCATGCCGGGAAACTCCGCCGCTAGCTCGATAGTTTCCCGAAAACCCGCGATATATCTCTTGGCCTGAGCCTCGCCCCAATCGGCAATTGTCTGATCAGAGATTTCGGCGATTTTCGATAGCGCTCTGGGCAGGTACTCGATCTCAAGCATTCGGGAATTTTTCGGCCATGAAAGCATCCCAGTCGAACGGCATAGGAGGCCCGCTTTCCTCGGCCTCACGGATCAATTCCCGCAGGTTTGAAATCCGCAAGTCTCGCTCTTCCAAACGCCGCACGGCATCACGCACAACTTCGCTCACGCTCGCAAACTCGCCGGAATCGACCTTGGATTGCAGATACTTCTGGTGGCGCTCGCTGAGCGATATGCTGGTATTCTTTCCCATGCGCCAAGCGTTACCAGAAATTGGTAACGTCTGCAATCAGGCCGCTTTACCTGTGAGCTCGCCTGTTTCAACGGCGGCGTCGAGCGGGCCGGAAATCCTGCGCCCAAACAGGCCATGTACGAGGCTTTGCGCAGGTGCCTTCGCCTGCGCTGCACTTTGCTTCGTCTTTGTCTCGCTGTTCATAATAATCCCCCTACTTCGTCGCTTGCACCCGTGAGTTTCGCTCTACGCGCGCTTTGCGCTTGTGGATTGTACGCCCGCGACACAATTTCACATTGTCGCCTCGGTACAATCGGATTGTTTTTATCCCGGAGCTTGGGCTTGACGTAAGGCCGACGCTTCGTGATGGTTTGTCCATGGTCAAAGCGATTAGCATTGGGTTTGCGAGCGTGCTGTGTTGTGCGTCACTTATCCTGCCAAAAATCGCGACCGCGCAAGATAATCCCAACTATCCGTCCGCGCATTCCAAGCCTTGGCCCAATATCGCGAGTGGCCAAAGCCCGGCAGAGCAGGCGGCCAGCATGGAAGGCGCACCCCAGCTTAAACGCGCGGTCCCCATCCGTGAGATCGTCGAACAACGCCGCCGCCTTGACGCACAGCTTTCAGCGATCCAGCCGCAACGCCCCGGCGTTGTGGACGCGTTCGTCATCTCGGTCGCTCTTGATAGCGATCTCGTCTTTGCCAGAGAGGCGCGTGAGGCGGCGCGCGTTCTGGAAAACCGATACCAGGCGAGTGGACGCGTTCTCACTCTTGCCGGGCCTGACGGGGTGCGCAACGATCTGGCAAAAGGATCGATTGAAGACCTTTTTGTTGCGCTGTTTCATGTGGCGACGGTGATGGACACCTCAGAAGACGTGCTCGTCCTTTACACCACCAGCCATGGCAACAAGCTGGGGCTGGCCTATCATTATGGCGATACAGGCTACGGAATTTTGTCGCCTGCACGGCTTAAATCGGTGCTTGAAGAACTTGGCATAGAGCGGCGAATTTTGATCATCAGCGCGTGCCATTCGGGCGTGTTTGTGCCCGCTTTGTCGTCGCGCGATACCGCAATTCTCACCGCTTCTGCATCTCAGCGCAATTCGTTTGGCTGCAAGCCTGAAAACGACTGGACCTTCTTTGGCGATGCCTTGATCAACCGGGAATTGCGCAAACCGCAAAGCCTCAATGATGCAGCGCGCGCAGCGTCTTTGACAATTGCCGGTTGGGAAGCACAGCAGCGCCTTCTCGCCTCGCTCCCGCAAAGCGCATTTGGGGCAGGGGTAAGCGATTGGCTTGCGCCGCTTGAGGCGGGTATTCCAAAAGAAGTGGGCGAGCCGGTGGGCCGTCCATCGGTTGCGGAATAGCTATTCCGGCTGAACTTCAGCTCTCACGGCTTTTGTAATCACAACGGGCCGCGCAAGCATTTCCCCGGCGAGTGCGCCTTTTTCCCTCGGATCCGCTTCGCTTGCGTGGATGGCGGCGACCACGTCCATGCCGTCGATGACATAGCCGAACACCGCGAACCCGTCGCGTTCGTCCCGGTTGGCGCTGTCGGGTTTTGCATCAAGGCTGCGCAAATCACCAAGCATGATGGTGAAATCGCCATTGGCGGTGCCTGGACCAACCCGCGCCATGGAGACCGCGCCATTTGTGTGGCTTAGGCCGGTCACATTGGTCGGCTCATGCGCGATATTGGGCCGCATACGCTTTCGATCATATTGCGTGCCCCCTTGGACAAGGCCGTAAGGGTCAGGCTCAAGCCTGAATTTGACCGAGCGATAGAAGGTGGTCCCATCAAAGCGGCCTTCATCAACATAAGCGAGGAAATTGGCAGCAGTGATCGGCGCGCGTTCGACCTCAAGGCGGATAGTGATGTCGCCTTTTGTGGTTTGAAGGACCACATCAGTTGTCTCATAGACGATTTCTGGTTCTGGAGGGGGCGGGATAATGACCGGTTCCGGCGCCTTAACCTCAAACTTCATCAAGAGCGTGCGTTGATCGTCAGAGAAATTGTTGTCCGAGACGATATAGAGTGCGGTTTTTCCCTCTTCTTGGCGAACCGCAAGCCCTTCAAAATTGTCGAGGGTGAAGGGCGGGGTGAATATGGCGAGCGTTTCCGGGTCGCCTTCCAATGGCAGTTTTACGATGGCTGCCCGGTTGCCTTCGCCACTATCTTCAGGGGCGAGATAACTGCGGAAAAGGACAAAGCAAGTGCCATCCTCCTGGCAGGCTGCATCGGTGGGCGCTCCGCCGTGTTCAGCGAGCTGAGATGGAGCTGGAAGTTCGAACCTGACGGGACCCGCAGTTGAAGAGCGCACGCAGTTCATTTCGCCGACGCGGGCCCATTCTCCGCAAGCGACAAAAGCGTCACGGGTAAAGCTGAGCGTTTCCAGCCCGGCGTTTGGTTCGGCTCCGATGACAAGAGCAAGGGCGTCGGCCGCTTCGGCTTCGTTCACCAAGGTGCCCGGGCTATCAAGGTCTGCGTAATATATAATCCGGTGATCACGCTCGAATGCGACCACCCAACCACCCATGGCCACACGTTCAATCGCCTCTGCGTCAGTGGCGTCCTCGCCTTTCAGCTGCTTACCGCGCTCATCGAGCAAAGGGCCGCGCTCTATAGTGAGCAAGTCAATGAGCCTGCCATCAATCTCATCGGGCTCAATCGTAAGCCAATGGCCATCATCGCTTACCGCATAAAGCCGGTCTTCGTGCCAGGTTAATCCCGAAATGCCGCCGATATCCTCATCCCCCGGCGCAATCACCAATCCACCGCGATAGATGAGTTCACCGACCTCTTCTTGTGCGCGGTCATCAGGATTGAGCGCAACGGGCGTTGTCTCTGCAAAGATTTCGTCCTGCGCGTTGGCAGGAAGGCACAAGCCTATGGCGAGCGCAAAAGCAAAAAGGGGCCTTACACAATCATTCCATGTCATTCGTCCCTCAATATCGGCCTTTTACCGAGAAACAAAGGGGGCAAAGGCATGTTCATCTGGGAGCAATGTTTACAGGCGTAGTCGATATGACTACACACGTAATCACATTTCCTTCTTCGCAAAATAGAGGAGGCTGTTTTGAGTAAGTCAGGCAACAATAGTTCGCAGCGGCTTAGCCCAGAGCGCATCAGTGAAGCTGAACACGCGGTCATGGAAGCTTTGTGGGACAAGGGCACTGCGACCGCATCGGATGTATGCGAGACTGTGTGCGAGGCTCGCGGATGGAGCTTGGCGACCGTCAAAACGCTTCTTTCAAGGCTGGTGCAAAAAGGTGCGATTGAAACGCGGCCTGATGGCCGGCGTTTTATTTATTCACCGCTGATCGCTCGTTCTGATTACGTCGGCGGGGAATCGCGGCGTTTGGTGGATCGCCTGTTTGGTGGCCGCGCGGCGTCCTTGGTCGCTCATCTGGCGGAAACAGAAGCGCTTACCGATGATGACCTCAGCGAAATCGAGGCTTTGCTTAAGGAGCTCAAGTCATGAGCGCCGCGATCAATGGCTGGATGCTGGAAACACTTGTCTGGACAGCGGTGCTGATCGTCTTTGTCCTGTTGGTCCGTCGCCCGGTTTCGCGCGCCTTTGGCCCGCAGATCGCGTATGCCTTGTGGGCATTGCCCGCGCTAAGGTTGGTGCTGCCCCCGATTGAGCTTCCTTCATGGATGCGCTTTGCTGAGCCCTCAACAGCCGCAGCCCCGCTGGCGGCTCTTGAACCGTTAGAACCCATTGCCGCTACCCTCTTTGAACCATCCCCCGCGCGTCTTGAAAACGCGAGTGTGGCGCAACCTGATGGTTCATGGATGGCGGTGTCCGATACCACATCCCCGCTTACCCACACTTCTGGTTTCGACATAAGCAGTTTCGATACTGGTCTGCTTGTCGATCTAGGGGTCAGTTTGTGGCTTGTCGGCGCCGCCATTTTCCTGATCTCGCGTTTTTCAGCCTACTTCCGCCTCCGCGATGAGCTGTTGGAAGAGGGCCGCGAAGTTGGGCGCGAAGGATCGGTTCGTTTGGTTGAAACGCCAGGAACCAACGCGCCTCTTGCCTTTGGCGTCATCGACAAGGTCGTGGCCTTGCCCGAAGGCTTCTTGGCTCATCCTGACCGCCAGTCGCGCGATCTGGCCTTGTCACACGAACTTGCCCACCACAAAGGCGGCGACTTGTTGGCCAATGTTCTGGTCCAGCCTTTGTTTGCCATTCACTGGTGGAACCCGCTTGGCCGGTTGGGCTGGCTGGCGCTTCGCCGTGATCAAGAGGCTGCGTGCGATGCCCGCGTTATGGCGAGCGCAAAGACCGAAGAGCGTGAGATTTACGCCAACCTCATCGTCAGCTTTGTGGCCTCTCCTACCGTGGCCCCAAGCCATGCATTGACCGCCCCGATGGCCTGTCCGGTTTTGGGCGATAAATCTATCATTCACCGTTTAAGGAGCCTGAAAATGGACCACACGAGTACAAAGCGCCGCGCTGCGGGCAAATTCCTGCTGGGTGCGGCTGTGGTGGCTCTGCCGATGACCGCTTCGATCAGCTATGCCGCAAGTGAAGCGCCAGTTGCCCCTGCTTTCCCCGAAGCGCCAAGCGTGTCCGCAGCGCCGCCCGCCTATCCCGCAGCACCCGTTGCACCCGTCGCGCCGCAAGCCCCTGCCGCGCCTTTGGTCGATGATCAGATCATCGTAGTTGACCCCGATGGCGAGGTATCGAGCATCGAGACGCGAGGCGATAGCGTGTTTATCCTAAACTCCGAAGATGGAGACAAAGGGCCGCGCATCGTCTTTCGCAGCAAAGAGAGTTTGTCTCGTTTGTTCGACCGTTCCGATTTCCCCGGCCGCAGCAATAAAAACAGGGAAGAGCTCAAGCGTTTTTTCGAGAGTTCAGAGGGTTCCAAGGTTATGCTGCGTAATCGCGAAAGCGTACGCCGACTCTTCGACCGCTTTGAATTGGAAGGCCAACGAGGCCGCCTCAGCGACGAGGAAATCGAAGAGATCCTTGAGGAAGTGCGCGAGGGCCTTGAAGAAGCGAACAAGGTGATGGAAGACCTTCCTGAAATCATCGAAAAAGCCCGGTCTGAAGCAGATGCTGCGCGTGATGAAGCGGGTCGTCAGGAGATCCGCGTGGAATCAAGCTGCAGCGGCAACAAAGGCCAGATCGTAACCGAAAAAGAGGGCTCTGACGGCGTAAGAATCATCCGCATCTGCCAAGAGCGCGTGATGGCCCAGGCTCTTGAAGGTCTTCGCGAAGCACGCCGTTCGATCAAGAGTTCGGACATGGATCGCGGCACAAGGAGCACTGCTCTTCGCGACATTGACCGTGTGATTTCCCGCTGGGAGAGCGAGGCTCGCTAATGCAGACGAGCCGCCGCCTGCCAACGGCAGTCCCGGCTATGTGACATGAAAGAACCGGCGCTAGGAATACGTCTCCTGCGCCGGTTTTTCATTCATTCGGGGCAGTGTCCTGATTGGGATCATCGCCTGCGTCTCTTTCGATATTGGGCGGGATGTTGGATGATCCGGCGTTCAGCATTTCGGTGCCCGGTTCGCGCGGCCTTGCAGGATAAGCGCACCCGCGCGCTTCGCCCATACCTTTGAGATACGCGCGGCGCACCATTCCAGCGGTGATAGCAAGACGCCTTTCATTGCGCTTCTTATTAGCGCCCGAAACCTCTCTTACGATGCCCCGAAACGGCACGAACGAACCAATCACGCTCTTGGCAACACGGCCAGCGCTGATGCGACTGGCTTCTTCCTGCGGGATATCAAAGTCAGGCCCAAGGACATTATCAAGCGCGGCGATTTCCTGAACCACGGCGTTGCAATTGGTGATGCCGGTATCGTCATAGGGATTTTCGGCCGCTGTAAGCAATATCTCCGGGACGTCTTCTGAATCTATATTGAAGTCTTCAAGCGGTGTTCGCGCGACATCGGCCATGTCCGGATCGTCCTGAACCGTTTGCGCATTGGCCGCACCAAGCGGCACCAATAGCGCAAAAAAGCCGCCCAGTGCGATCGCTTTAACCGGCTTCGAAATAGACATCACACGCTCCTGCATTCGCACTTTTCAATCCGCGTCTCAGCGCTTCCATGCGCTGCTGGCTTGATCCGTGGGTGAAGCTTTCGGGGTTGATCCTTTGGCCTGCGCCGCGTTGAAGCGTGTCATCACCAACAGCGCTTGCTGCGCGCATGCCCTCTTCAAGATCACCCGGTTCGATCAAATTGCTGTTCATGCCCGCCCACACACCGGCATAGCAATCGGCCTGCAATTCCAACCGCACGAGCAGTTGATTGGCGCGGCGCGGATTTTGCGCCTGAGCGCTGCGCACCTGGCTGGAAACTCCGGTCAGGTTCTGGATATGGTGGCCATATTCATGCGCCATCACATAAAGCCGCGCAAAATCGCCATTGGTGCCGGACATTTGCGCCAACTGATCGAAGAAACCTGTTTCGATGTAGATGCCCATGTCGGCAGGACAATAAAACGGGCCGGATGCAGAGCTTGCATTGCCGCAACCTTGCGTGGTGATCGGGCCGGGGGGATACAACACAAGTTCGGGTTGCTGAAACTGCGAGCCTGCCTGCCGGAAAAGCGGTGCCCATGTGCCATTCAAGCTCGTCATCGCCTCACACGCCTCTTGGGCATATGGGCCACTCGAGCACAGTTGATCCTCGCTCAGGCCCGATTGTTGGCTTACTTGAGGCGCGGAACCTTCAGCGCCGGAAAGAACGCCAATCGTTTGCGCGGGGTCAACCCCAAAGACCAGCGCAGCGATAATCGCGATTATGATGGTTCCGCAGCCCACGCCTCCCGCTTTTCCAGCACGGCCACCCATTGCGCCGCGAGCGCTTCCTCCGCCGGAGCGGACCTTGATCTTCGATGTGTCATACCGCCCAAGCCGCACTGCGAATTCCCCTAAAAGTCCAATTGCGGGCCATCCAAGAGCCCGTATGGTCACTGATAATTTTGCGCCCAAGCTTTGCCCAAACTTTACGTCACATCGCAATTTTCTGGACACAGCGGCCCAGCAAAGCAAAAGCATTGGGAAACATGGTACACGTCTTGGTGGGCCCCGCAATGGCCTAAAATCCAAGCTGTAATGGGAAAAGGAACTCGGCAATGCTCACCGGTAAACGCGCGCTCATAACAGGCTCAACCTCGGGGATCGGTCTTGCGATGGCTCGCGCCATGCAAAGCGAAGGCGCTGAAGTCATTCTCAACGGATTTGGCGACGAGGCTGATATTGCGCAGCTTTGCGAAGAACTTGGCGCGAGCCACACGGGCGCAAACCTGCTTGATACAAGCGCGATTGAGGCAATGATGAAGGATATTGGCGGGGTTGATATCCTCGTCAACAACGCAGGGATGCAGCACGTGTCGCCGGTTGAGGATTTCCCAACTGAGAAATGGGACCAGATCATCGGCCTTAATCTTAGCGCCGTGTTTCACACCACGCGCATGGCTGTGCCGTATATGAAGGAAAAAGGCTGGGGCCGGATTATCAATACAGCCAGTGCCCATTCCAAAACCGCATCGCCGTTCAAAAGCGCCTATAACGCCAGCAAACACGCGGTCGATGGCTTTACCAAGACCATCGCGCTTGAACTTGCAGAGACGGGCGTGACCGCCAATTGCATTTCGCCGGGCTATGTCTGGACGCCTCTGATCGAGGGGCAGATCCCCGATACGATGGCCGCGCGCGGGCTTAGCCGCGAGGAAGTCATCAACGATGTCCTTTTGGCCAAACAACCCACCAAGAAGTTCGTTCAGCCTCACGAAATCGGCGCTCTTGCAGTGTTCTTGTGCCGCGAGGAGGCGGGCAATGTGACAGGGGCAAATTGGAGCATCGACGGGGGCTGGACCGCTGGATGAGCGTCTGGGTGCGCCTTTTTCTGACCGTTTTTGTGTGTGCGGGCCTTTCGGCCTGCGCCACGGTGCCGTCTGGGCCTGATCCACAGGCAGAGCGCGATGCAATCGCTGCACGCATGATGCGCGATATCGAAGTGCTTTCAAGCGAAGAGTTTGGTGGTCGCAGGCCGGGCACTCCGGGCGGTGAACAGACCGTTTCCTATTTGATCGAACGAATGCAAGCGGTCGGCCTGCAATCGGGCACCAATGATCCCGGAAGCGCGTGGCGCGCGCCGGTTGAGCTTTTGAGCTCTGTCCCGCTCGATCATGAAATCACCGTGCGGACGAACAGGGGCAATTCTGTCCTTCCGATTGAGAGCAGTCTTGCCTTTTCCCTCAGCAGCAGGGTGCTGATCGACGGGGTCGAGGTCGTGTTCGTGGGCAACGGCCTTCGCAGCCTTCCACATAGCGAGCTAACAGGCCGGATCGTTATTCTGGCTGATGCTGGCAATGATCCATTGGTGGCAGAAAGCATTTTTGCCGCTAACCCCGCAGCAATCCTTTCGGTGGTGCCAGGGCGCGTTGCGCTGGAACGGCAACGCAGCCGATTTGCCCGCGAAAGGCTGATCCTTGCCTCAGAAGCCTCGGACCGGTTGAGCGCATTTGTCACCAGCGAAGCGTTTGCCGCTGCTTTGCCTGCTGGCGAATGGGACAGGCTCATCGCCCGCGCAGACGAGCGGGATTTTCAATTTGAAGTCCTTGCCGCAACCATCGCAATTGATGTGCATTCTATCCGCCGCAAATTTACCAGCTCTAACGTCATCGGGATGATCCCCGGATCGCTTCCCGGCTCTGGCACGGTTCTTTTGATGGCGCACTGGGACCATTTGGGCGAATGCGCGGCAGGGACGCCTGATCCGATTTGCAATGGCGCTGTTGATAATGCCTCAGGCCTTGCGCTCATGCTGGAGCTTGCTCAACGGTTGAAGGCAGGTCCACCGCTTGAACGCGACATTTATTTTCTTGCAACCAGCGCGGAAGAGGCTGGGCTTTTGGGCGCGAAAGCATTTGTAAAAGAACCCGCGATCCCTCTCGACAGCATTGTAGCCTCGTTTAACTTCGATTCCGTCGCGGTGGCCCGCGCAGGAGAGGCGTTTGGATTTGTGGGCGAGGGGCGCACTCCGCTTGATAGCGTGATTCAAGAGGTTGTGCGCGAACGCGGCGGTCAGCTTGGCAACCGCGAATTTGCCGCCACCTTCCTGCAACGCCACGATGGCTGGGCTTTGCTTGAAAAGGGCGTGCCATCCGTGCTTGTTTCCACCGCGTTTTCGTCCGAAATTGTGCTCGGGCCTTATCTTGCGTCACGGTACCACCGACCGGGTGATGAAATTACCGGGATTGAGTTGGGCGGAGCAGTGGATGACCTTTTGCTGCATGAGGCATTGGTGAAACGCGTGGCAAACACGCTGTCATATCCGGCCGCTGACACACAAGCTTCACAATAACCGGCGATTACCTGCTCTCGTCCTCTAGCGCGATGACGAGATGCGTCCTACAGGGACCTGCACGATTCGCTCTTGCCATAGAAAGCTGACCCACGTGCACACCCAAATCCCTCTTGGCCTTACTTTTGATGATGTCCTGCTTCGTCCTGCGGAAAGCAATGTTCTGCCGAGCATGGCGAAAACGCATACGAAGCTGACGCGAGATATTGCGCTCAATATCCCGGTCCTGTCGTCTGCTATGGATACAGTGACAGAGGCCGATATGGGCATCGTCATGGCGCAATTGGGCGGCATTGGCGTGCTTCACCGCAATTTGACCGTAGAAGAGCAAGTCGCCGCCGTTCGCGTGGTGAAGCGCTTCGAAAGCGGAATGGTGGTGAACCCGATCACGATCAGCCCAGACGCAGTTCTCGGCGATGCGCAAGCACTGATGGACTTGCACAAGATCAGCGGCATTCCGGTTACAGATAATGCTGGCAAGCTTGTCGGCATTCTCACCAACCGCGATGTGCGCTTTGCGGAAAACCCCGCTCAGCCCGTGCGCGAGTTGATGACGACCGAGAATTTGGCGACCGTGCCGCTTGGCACAGGGCAGGAAGACGCACGCAGGCTCCTTCACCAACGCCGGATTGAAAAGCTGCTGGTCGTCGATGATGATTACAAGTGTATCGGTCTTATCACGGTCAAAGACATCGAAAAGGCCGTGACCTATCCCGATGCCACCAAAGACTCCGCAGGCCGCCTTCGCGTCGCAGCGGCGAGCACCGTTGGTGACAAGGGTTTTGAGCGCTCTGCCGCGCTTGTTGATGCCGAAGTCGATGTCGTCGTGATCGATACAGCGCACGGCCACAACAAGGATGTGGGCCGCGCGGTTGAGCGTGTGAAAGCGCTCTCCAATTCGGTTCAGGTGATCGCGGGCAATGTCGCCACCGCAGAGGCAACGCGCGCCTTGATTGATGCAGGCGCAGATGCGGTGAAGGTCGGAATTGGTCCGGGCTCCATCTGCACCACCCGCGTGGTCGCAGGGGTCGGCGTGCCGCAATTGACCGCCATTATGGAAAGCGCGGAAGAAGCGGCCAAGTCCGGTGTTCCCGTGATCGCAGACGGCGGGCTTCGCACGTCGGGCGATGCGGCAAAGGCATTGGCTGCTGGCGCTTCCAGCGTGATGGTCGGCTCCATGTTGGCCGGCACCGCCGAAAGCCCGGGCGAAGTGTTCCTTTATCAAGGTCGTTCATACAAAGCATATCGCGGCATGGGCAGTGTCGGCGCAATGGCGCGCGGCTCGGCTGATCGCTATTTCCAGCAAGACGTCTCGGCGCTTAAACTGGTGCCTGAAGGGATTGAGGGACAGGTTCCGTTCAAGGGTCCAGCAGCAGACGTCATCCACCAATTGGTGGGCGGGGTAAAAGCGGCTATGGGCTACACTGGCTCCGAAACAATCGCCGACCTGCAAAAACGCGCGCAATTTGTTCGCATCACCAATGCCGGGCTTTCCGAAAGCCACGTCCATGATGTCGCGATCACCCGCGAAGCCCCGAATTATCCAACGCGTTAGGAGGCTGCCATGCTCATAGAGTTTATTCCAGTAATGTTGTTCCTGATTGGCATCCATCCAGACCGTCCCGGCGATGTAGAGCTTGTGCGTCATGCCGCTCTTTATGCTTCAATGGAAGATTGCGAGGCTGACGGTGCGAAGCTCGCTGCTCAAAGAACGGAGACACAAAGCGAGTCGAGCGGTGTACAATATACAGCGCGATGCATTGTCTTCCCGGATCGCGAGGAATATAGCGAACTTCTCAAACGCACCCATCCCGCCCTCAAATGACCCCTGCAGCACGCGTCCAGGCAGCGATTGAGCTGCTCGACCAGATCATTGAAGGCGCAAATTCCAAAGGCGCGCCTGCCGATCGTTTGATATCGGCCTATTTCAAAACGCGCCGTTACGCAGGGTCCAAAGACCGGCGGGCGGTGCGTGATCTTGTGTATCAGGCCATTCGGCTTTGCGGCGAAGTGCCGCATGACGGGCGCTCTGCGATGTTGGCGGTTGCAACTCAGGATGAAAATCTTGTGCCGTTGTTCGATGGGTCAGATCATGGCCCCGCAAAGATTGGCGACGGCGAAATGGCGGCGTTCATCGGCGTGGCACCAGAATGGCTGGAAAAGAAGCTCACCGATTCAGGCATCACCGGCGATGAGGCAGAGGCGCTGCTTGGCCGCGCATCGCTCGATATTCGGGTGAACACGCTTAAAGCGTCGCGTGAGGACCTTGAACTGCCCGAAGAGGGCGAAGTCTTGGCAGCGCCAAATGCCTTGCGCTTTCCAAACGGCACACAGGTCGAACAATGGCCGCAATATCGCGACGGTCTCATCGAAATACAGGACCACGCCAGCCAATGGGTGTGCGAGGCGATGGACGTGCAGGCAGGCGAAACCATCATCGACCTTTGTGCTGGTGCCGGGGGCAAGACCCTCGCTCTAGCGGCTAAGCTGGGCAATGCTGCAAGCCTTGTGGCGTGCGATACGGACAAACGGCGTCTGGGCAATTTGGCACCCCGCGCTGAGCGTGCTGGCGCTCAGATTGACCACACGGTCCTCCTCAATCCGGGTGAAGAACGCGATGCTCTCGCCCCTTGGATCGGAAAAGCGGACCGGGTGCTGATTGATGCGCCGTGTTCTGGCAGCGGCACTTGGCGGCGTAGCCCCGAAGGGCGCTGGCGGCTCGATAGGAAAGAACTGACGCGGCTTACCAAGCTGCAGGACCATGTGCTGGATTTGGGCGCGGAGCTGGTGCGGCCTGGTGGCACTTTGACCTTTGTCACCTGCTCTGTGCTCGATGACGAAGGGCCAGCGCGGATTGGTTCATTCCTTTCTCGCCACGAGGGATGGAGTGCGACCGCGCTCGACCTTCCGCTTGGTCGTAAACGCGGTGAAGGAAAGCGTCTCACACCGTTTCACGACGGCACGGATGGATTTTTTGTCGCCAACCTGCATTTGCGATGATAGCAATATAGGTCATGGCTAAGCCATCATCTTTCCCGGCTGGTATATCTTCGCCTGCCAACCTCAAGGAGCTGTTCATGCGTTTTGCGCCCGTTGCCGCTGCCCTATCACTGTTTCTTGCTACCACCGCGAGCGTGACGAGCGCCAGCGACAGGGCTCCTGATCCGCGTGCAGCGCAATTGATTGCACTTGGTCAGACGGCTCTGGAAAATGGCGACACACAAGGCGCGATTGACGCGTTCGAGTCCGCTTTTGCAGTCGATCCATCTTACACCCCCATCTTTCTGCAACTCGCAGAAGCCGCGCGTCAGGACGGGTTGCAGGGCAAAGCCATCGCCTATTACCGCGAGGCGTTGCAACGCGACCCTGACAACTTCGCCGCAATCTCAGGCGAGGGCGAGGCATTGGTGGAACGCGGCGCGGTTGAAAAAGCGCAGCGCAATTTGTCGAGGCTTGAAAGCCTTTGCGGGTCATCCTGCCCTGAAACAATGGCCTTGCAGCAACGCATTGCCGCAGGCCCGCCAGCGCGTCTTGCGGTGGAGACTATGGGCGATAGTGGCGATGAAAGCGCTGTTACGAACTGATCAGATCAGCGGCGCGAATTCGGCGACAAGCTCTTCATAAACGGCGCGTTTGAACGGGATGATGAGCTCAGGCAGCTCGTGCACGCCCACCCATCGGAATGACTGAAACTCTGCCGGATCGTGCGCGGCGAGGTTGATGTCTGCATCTTGCCCCAGAAACCGGCCAAGATACCAATGCTGTTCCTGCCCGCGATATTTGCCCTTCCAAATGCGGCCCAATAGCTCTGGCGGAAGGTCATATTTGAATGTTCTGGACGCAGGCGCGACGATTTCGACCATATCGGGGCCTACCCCTGTCTCCTCCTGCAATTCGCGCACAGCGGCAGTTTGCGGGTCTTCGCCCGGATCAATGCCCCCTTGCGGCATTTGCCAGAACCCATGCGCGCGTTTGTCGATGCGCTCACCTACGAAGACGCGCCGCTCGGCGTTGACCAGCATAAAACCTGCGCAGGGTCTGTAGGGAAGGTCGGTCATTTCAGGCAGTCCCCAACATCATCTTCATTGCGGCAATAATCCGCTCAAGGTCGCCTTGTGTGCTGGGCACGGCGGCGCGAATATTGGTGAAAGAATGGGTGACCCCTTCCATTTCGAGATAGACCACATCGCGGCCCGCCTCGACCAGCGCTTTCGCATAATCGCGCCCGGAATCGCGGATCGGATCAAGGCTGGCGGTGGCGACAATGGTGGGAGGCGCGGCAGTGTGATCGCCAAGGATCGGAAAACCGCGAGGATCGGCGCGATCTGCCTTGTAGGCTGTATCAAAAAATTCGATCGACGCTTTGGTAAGGACAAAGCCTTCGGCAAAGGCTTCAAGACTGGCCGAGCCCACCGCATCGCTTGCGAGCGGGAAGATCGGGACTTGCAGGACCACGGGGACGTCGGCGGGCTTTGCGCCGAGCAGCTGGCTCACCACGATGGTCGCATTTCCGCCTGCGCTGTCGCCGATGGGAATGACGCCCGACGCCGTGCGCCCAAGCTCGGAAGGTGATGAGGCAACCCAGCGCGTGGCCGCTTCGCAATCTTCAATCGCAGCGGGGAAGGGGTGTTCGGGGGCAAGGCGGTAATCGACTGCGACCACCGGCAGGTCCATCAATGCGGCGATTTCGGTGCAGAGATTATGGTGCGTATCAAGGTCGCCGATCACAAAGCCGCCGCCGTGATAGAAGGTAATGACAGGGCCGGCCTCGCGGCTCTCTCGCGCATCGTATAGGCGAAGCGGTATGTCGCCCGCAGGACCCGGACAGCTAAGATTGCGGATCACCGCCAATTCGCGCGCCGGTCGGTCAGCCATACCGTGCAACGCGACGTAAGATGCGCGCGCTTCTTCCAATGTCATCTCAGCCAAAGTGGGGCCAGCCATTGCGGCAATCGCCTCCAAAAAGGCTTTCATATCCGGGCGGATGAAGGGTGTGTCGGTCATTTTCTGTGTCTTTCCCGCTTCGTCTTTGACTTTGCCTATGCACCATCGCTAATCGCCCGCAAATGGAAAACGCAAATGGATAACCTGACGCACAGCCTTGTCGGCGCAGTTATGGGTCAAGCGGGCCTTAAGCGGAAAACCGGGCTTGCGATGCCTGCTCTGATTATCGGGGCAAATCTGCCTGATGTTGATGCGGCGTGTTTCTTCTGGCTGGAGGGGACAGAGCATCTGGGGTTCCGGCGCGGGATCACGCATGGGCCGCCCGCCTTGGTGATATTGCCGCTGATATTGGCGGGGTTGCTGTGGGGTTTTGACCGTTGGCAGGCCAAGCGTGGCATGCGGCCCGAAAAGCGCGTGACAGTCCATTTTGGCTGGCTCTATGCGCTCAGTTTCCTTGGCGCGCTCAGCCATCCGCTGCTTGACTGGATGAATGTCTATGGCGTCCGGTTCTGGGAGCCGTTTGCCCCGACATGGGCATATGGCGATACATTGTTCATTGTCGATGTGTGGCTTTGGGCGCTTTTGATCGTCTCGGTGTGGTGGGGCTACGCCAAAGAGAAATCTGGCGGTAACCAGCGCCCGATTGCGCGCGGCGCGATTGCGATCATGCTTGGCTATATTGCGCTCAACTGGACGATCACCTGGATGGCGTACCAGAACAAGGGCGTCACGGCAGAACCCTATCCCGAACAGTTCATTGCCTCACCACAGCCTGTGCTCTCTCTTGGCCGCGAGCGAATCGCAAGGTTGTACGACGGCCGCTGGGTCTCAAGCACATGGGAAGGTGAGGACGCAGGTTACGGCTATCGCCATTCAGCCGAAACCCAGTGCCTGCTGCCTGACCTGTCTGAACAGAGCCGCGACAATTCGCAGCTTGACGCCTTTCTTTTCTGGTCACGGGCACCCTTTGGTACGCGGGCTAAGGATGGGTCATTGGTGCTCCATGATGCGCGTTTTTACGACCCGCGTGCGCGCGAACGTTTCTCTCTTGCACTGCCAGATGTGAAATGTGAGCCATTGCCCCATTCGTCATCCTGAACTCGTTTCAGGATGACTGTTCGCCCCCCTACCGGTGATGCCCTTTTTTTGACGGTCATGCTGAAACAAGTTCAGCATGACGGCGTTGGTAGGACATGAGTGAAACACAAATCGTATGGCTGCGGCGCGACCTGCGCATGGCCGACAATCCCGCCCTTTATGAAGCCGCCAAGCGAGGCCCGGTTGTTGCGGTCTATGTGCTCGATGACGATCGTGCCAGCACCCACGCATATGGCGGGGCATCACGCTGGTGGTTGCATCATTCGCTTGAAGCCTTGCAAAACAGTTTTGCCAGCCGCCATGCTAAGATCGTCCTTCGGCGCGGCGATGCGGTCGAGCATCTGCTGCAAATTGCTGAGGAAACTGGCGCAAAGACCATTCATGCGAACCGCCATTTTGAACCATGGTGGCGCAATGCGGAAAAAACGCTTGGCGAGAAGATTGACCTTGAGCGCTATGACGATGCCAACTTCTTGACGGTCATGGGCTCGATCAAGACGGGCACGGGCGGGCAGTATAAGATTTACACCCCCTTTAGCCGCGCTGTGCGTTCGCAGTATCCACCGCGTGATGAATTGCCTGAACCCGAAACGCTGTCCTCCCCTGAAACCTATCCCGAAAGCGATGACATTGCAGACTGGAAGCTTCTCCCCAGCAAGCCCGACTGGGCAGCGGGGATGCGCGATTTCTGGAAAGTGGGCGAGGCTGCCGCGCATGAGCGCCTCGAGTGGTGGGAGACCCACGTCGACGACTATGACGACAAGCGAAATTTCCCCTCGGTCGAAAAGACTTCGCGCCTCTCCCCGCACTTACATTTTGGCGAGATTACCCCGGTGCAAATCTGGCATCACTTCAAACACAAGCGCTCAAAAGGGTGGGACACCTACGAAAGCGAGCTGATCTGGCGCGATTATGCGCAGAACACCGTGGCGCAGTTCCCGCTTTATGCACGCGACAATTACCGTGAGGATTTCGACAAGATCAAATGGCGCGATCCGGAAACGGATGAAAAGGCTGCGAAAGACCTCAAGAAATGGCAGCAGGGCCGCACGGGCTATCCAATCGTGGATGCTGGCATGCGCGAGCTGTGGCAGACGGGATGGATGCACAACCGGGTGCGGATGATCACGGCAAGCTTTCTTATCAAGCACCTGTTGATCGATTGGCGGCACGGGGAACAATGGTTCTGGGACACGTTGGTCGATGCCGATTACGCCTCGAACGCTACAAACTGGCAATGGACCGCGGGCACGGGCGTCGATTCCAACATGTTTGTGCGCATAATGGCCCCGCTTTCCCAGTCGGAGAAATTCGACAGTGCAGCCTATATCCGCAAATATGTGCCAGAGCTCGCCGGGCTTGATGAGCCATATATCCACGACCCGGAAGAATTCGGGCGTCTTCCCAAGGCCTATCCTCCCAAGATGATCGCCCATAAAGAAGCGCGCGAACGGGCCTTGGCTGCCTATAAAGCGATGAAGGACGATTAGGGGAGAGGCCCGCTTGGGGCTCTTGCTTGTCCTTTTGCCCTAAGCCTATGAAGGCTTGGGAGTTTGAGAGGACAAAAAGCACCATGAGAAAAGCGATATTCATCGTCCTTGCACTGTTGGTGCTGGGCGCATCGGTGGTGTGGTTCTCGTTCGATAAGGACGCGCGCGACTTTCTTGCGAAGGGTCAGACGAGCCCTGATGTCCTGTTCTGGTCAGTTGATGAACGCGACGCAGGTTTTCGCGTGCTCGACGCATTTCCCTTTCTTGCCGGATCACGCACGATTGAGGCAGGCGATGAGCCTTTACCGCTTCCCCAAGGTGAGCCGGTCGATATCGGGGTCGATATTGCAAGATATATGGCCGATCAACGCGCCTCGGCTCTGGTCATTGTGCACGAAGGCAAGGTGGTCTTTGAAGACTATGGCCTCGATTTTTCGGCGGATGGCAAATGGACCAGCTTTTCCGTCGCGAAAAGCCTCACATCGACCCTTGTCGGGGCGGCGGTTGCAGATGGCTCGATCGCCTCGATTGATGATCCCGTGACCAAGTATATCGCCGACCTCAAAGGCTCCGCCTATGATGATGTCTCGGTCGCGCAATTGCTCACTATGACCAGCGGCGTTCAATGGAATGAGGATTACGGCGACCCCAATTCCGATGTCGCCAAGTTCAACAACCACACACCCGAAGGCGGGATGGACACCACGGTCAGCTATATGCGCTCGCTCCCGCGAGAGGCTCCTGCGGGGGAGAAGTGGGTTTATAAAACCGGCGAGACGAACCTCATTGGCATTTTGGTGAGTGAGGCGACGGGTAAGCCTTTGGCTGACTACCTCTCAGAGAAAATCTGGAAACCATTTGGAATGGGGGCTGATGCGACCTGGCTCCTTAACAATTCAGGCAATGAAATCAGCGGCTGCTGCATCCAGGCTGCCACGCGCGACATGGCGCGTTTCGGGCTGTTTATGCTGGGCGGCGGGCGGATCAATGGCGAGGCGGTTCTGCCCGAAGGCTGGATCGAAGCAGCCACCACGCAGCAGGCCGACATCGGGACACCTGGCGAGGGTTATGGCTATCAATGGTGGACCTATGATGATGGTTCATACGCGGCACAGGGCATTTTCGGGCAGGGCATCTTTATCGATCCCTCGCGCGATTTGGTGATTGCATCCAATGCCAATTGGCCTGAAGCAGTGCCGCAGAAACAGGCGGCCGCGCGGCTCGAATTCTATCGCGCGGTGCAACGCGCAATTGCGGTAGAAACCGATGCGGGCGCACCAGACAAAACAGGCGATGTCGCGCAATAGGGCGCACGCCGACGGGAGAGCGGGAACGATGAAGCGAATTTCAATGATGTTGGCAGGCGCGGCTGCTCTTGCGCTTGGCGGATGCAGCTATGGCGCAGCGGAAGGTTTTGACAGCGGGCCGGTTCCGCTGGCCTCGGTCGAGGACGTTGCGCCTCCCGCACGCGATCCGTCTGAACTGCAAGTGCTGTTCTGGAGCGATGAGGAGCGGTCAGCCCGCTTTCGTGAGATGGAAAACTGGTTCGCAGGCAAAGAAGTGCCAGCGTCGACCACCCCCAGAGAGCTTCCCGAGGGCGAGGCATTGCCTGCAGACCTTGCTGGAGAAATCAGGCGCGTTATGGCCGAGACCAATGCCGCAGGCGTGATGGTTTATCACAAGGGAGCGGTGCGGTTTGAAAGTTATGGTCTTGGCTTTGCCCCTGATCAGCGTTGGACCAGTTTTTCGGTCGCCAAGAGCTTTACCTCAACCTTGCTTGGCGCAGCAGTGCGCGATGGCTTTATCTCGAGCCTTGATGATCCCGTGACTGCCTATGTGCCCGGCCTTGCGGGCTCTGCCTATGAAGGCGTGAGCCTGCGCCAGATCGCGACCATGACCAGCGGCGTTGCCTGGAATGAGGATTACACCGATCCCAATAGCGACGTTGCCCGGATGAACAATTTCATCCTCGAATTCGGGGCCGAGGCAACCGTTGCCCAGATGCGCGCCCTTTCGCGCGAGGCGCCTGCGGGGGAAAAATGGTTATATAAGACGGGTGAGACAAACCTGATCGGTCTTGTCGTCGAGAACGCTGTTGGTCTTTCTCTCGCCGAATATGCACAAGAGAAAATTGTCGAGCCAGCGGGCCTCAAAGACGGCCTCTTCTGGATGGCAGATGCGCGTGGCGGGAGCATTGGCGGATGCTGCCTCTCGCTATCGCTCGGCGATTACACCCGTATGGGGATATTCGCTCTCGAAGGGGGCGGGGATAGCGTTCCCGAAGGCTGGTTTGCCGAGGCAGGCGACAGCCTTGTCGATTTTGGCGATACGGGCTTTGGCTATGGCTACCAATGGTGGACCTACCCGCAAGGATACGGCGCGCAGGGCATCTTTGGCCAGTCGATCACCATCATTCCTGAAAAACAGCTTGTCCTGACTGTGGTCAGCAATTGGTCAACCGCGACCAGCAACGCGCACCGCGCCGCATGGCGCGATGTCGCGGACAAGATTGCTGCATTGGATTGAAAAGCCGGGTTGCGATCAGATGATCGTGCGGCTCACACCGGTGCTGCTGTAACGCTGCAGAAGGTTGTCGTGCACGATAGGGCTGAGCAGCTCTTCGAACGCGACGCCGACCACGCAGTTTTCCCACCACACGACCTGGCCTTGGAGCGATTCGAGGCCGGGCAGGGTGAGCCAGCACATTTGTCCATCGTGCATCCGATTGATCGAGCTTGCCGAGAAGCCCGAAATCGACAGGTCCTGCACATTGGTTTGAAACGCGCGGCCGCCTGATGCCCGCAAAGTTGCAGGAATGATCAGCCGTGTGCGCGGGGAACAGCGGTCTTCTTGTGCTGCTGTCTGGTAACGAGTGCTTCCAGTAGGCATGGTCGCAAATACCTTCTTTTCATCAGTTTTTGGTCTCTGATGACGGCTGCGATGCCACAATTTTCCCTTAAGGAGAGTTTCGGTTTTTGGTTAACGCGCCGCTAAGGACGATTTGTGGAAGAGCGAGATCAGTCGACCCGTTCGCGGTAACCCGTTTCAAATCCATCACTTGCGAGCGCTACAATCCGCTCTGCCACAACGTCAGGCACTTTGAGCGTTTCGGGATTTTCGCCCGGATAGGCGCGCGCGCGCATCGCTGTGCGTGTGGCACCTGGATCAAGGATCGCAACGCGCAGTTCACTGAGCTTTTCGACCTCTGCTCCGTAGGTCAAAAGCAGATTGTCAAACGCAGCCTTCGTCGACCCATAAGCGCCCCAATATGGCCGCGGGTCCGCGCCAACGCTGCTGGTGAGGCCGATGATCTTGCCCGCCTTGGCACGGCGCAGCAGAGGGTCAAAACCCGCTAGCAAGGCTTGCGTTGCGACCACATTGGTCAGGATTGCGGTGTTGAACTGCTTGGGATCAATCTGGCTAAGTGGTGTGAGCTCTGGCAGGTAAGCTGCTGAAATCACCATCAGATCAATCGTGTCCCAGCGCCCCGCAATGGCTGCTGCTAAACGGCTGATGGCATCGGGTTCCATCAGGTCGACAGGCGCAATGGTCGAGGTTCCTCCGATGGCGTGGATCTGGTCTTCAACCGCCTCAAGCTCTTTCACTTTTCGCGCCGTGATAATCACATGTGCGCCAGCCTTAGCGAGGGCGATAGCGGTCGCAGCGCCAATGCCCCGGCTTGCACCAGTGACGAGCGCGGTTTGACCGGAAAGGGGTTTTGTATCTGTCATGTGTGGTGTGCCTTAGGCAGCTTTGGGATCAGCAAAAGGGAGCTCATCGCTGCCTTCCTTGGTCTTTGCAAGATCGGTCAGAGAGGTGGGGTAATCGCCCGTGAAACAGGCATCGCAAAACTGCGGGCACTTGCTGTCGCGCCCCTTTGCTCCCACCGCGCGGTAAAGGCCGTCGATGGAGATAAAAGCGAGGCTGTCTGCTTTGATAAACTCGCGCATCGGCTCCAGATCCATGCGCGCCGCCAGCAGTTTGGAGCGTTCTGGCGTATCGACACCATAGAAACAGGAATGCGCCGTTGGCGGGCTGGCAACGCGGAAGTGCACTTCGCTTGCGCCTGCGTCGCGCATCATCTGAACGATCTTGAGGCTGGTGGTGCCGCGCACGATGGAATCGTCGATCAGGACGATACGCTTGCCCTCGACCAGACCGCGATTGGCGTTGTGCTTGCGTTTCACGCTGGAATCGCGCGCCCCATCGCCCGGTTGGATAAAGGTCCGCCCGACATAGTGTGAGCGGATAATGCCAAGTTCGAACGGTACGCCCGATTCTTGCGCATAACCGATAGCCGCAGGGACGCCGCTGTCGGGAACGGGCACGATCAGATCGACATCGCAGGGCGCTTCGATTGCAAGTTCGCGGCCGATGGCTTTGCGCGCTTCATAGACGCTTTGACCGGCGAAAATGCTGTCAGGCCGGCTGAAATAGACGTGTTCGAAAATGCACGGGCGCGGTGCAGGGCTGCCAAAGGGGCGCATGCTTTCGACGTGGCCATCAAAGCCAACGGTCAGCATTTCGCCCGGCTCCACCTCGCGGATCATTTCCGCGCCAACCACGTCAAACGCCACGCTTTCACTGGCGAACAGGACGGATTCAGAACCATCGCTATTGGTCATCTTGCCCATCACAAGTGGGCGAATGCCCAAGGGATCGCGGCAAGCAATCATGCCGGTGGGTGTCATCACGATGAGAGCATAGGCGCCCTCTACCAGACGCAGCGCATCAATCAGGCGATCAGCGACCGTCGGATAACGCGATGTCGCGACCAGATGGATGATGACTTCGGTGTCCGATGTCGACTGGAAGATAGACCCCTTGCCAACAAGGTCTTTTCTCAGCGCCAGGGCGTTGGAAATATTGCCATTGTGCGCGATGGCAAAGCCTCCGCTCGCTAGCTCTGCGTAAAGCGGCTGAACATTGCGAAGGCCTGCGCCTCCGGTGGTCGAATAGCGCACATGGCCCGCTGCCATATTGCCGGGAAGCTCGTCAATCGCCTCTTGGGAGGAGAAGTTCTCCGCCACATGGCCAAGCCCGCGCCGCGAGATGAAATCCTTGCCGTCGAAACTGGTAATACCGGCCGCTTCTTGCCCGCGATGCTGGAGCGCATGAAGCCCGAGCGCGGTGGCAGCCGATGCTTTCTCAGCATTGATTGCGCCAAAAACGCCGCATTCCTCGCGCAGCTTATCGCCGTCTTCATCAAGGAAAGGATGTGTGAGATTTCCGTCGAACTGATCTGACCCGGTAAGTGCCATCGATTCCTCGCCCGCTGCCCCGACGTCTTGTGCCCGCCGCACTGAAGCCCGCCGATGGGGGCGTCAATGGCTGTGTTACGGTCCAATTACAACCCCAATGACAGGCAATATGCTAACCCACTCCACGAGTTTGTGCGTAATCGCCTAATTTGCCACCAAAGTAAGGCGTGCAGTCGACCTTTGAGATTACACACAGTTAGCGCGGCCTTGCACATTGTGCGCGCGCGGATGGCCGCTTAAAGCTCCCGTTCACCAAACAGGTTTCAAAGACGCCGACACTTATGCTCACCCCCTTCGAAAGAATGATCGCCAAGCGCTATTTATGGCCGGGCAAAGGCGAGGCGTTTATCGCGCTGGTCGCGGGGATTTCTGTGGGCGTCGTCATGCTGTCGGTCGCGATGCTGGTGCTCGTGATGAGCGTCATGGGCGGCTTTCGCAGCGAGATGCTGGACAAATTTGCCGGGCTGAACGGCCATGCCGTGATCCAGGCATATGGCGGCGAGCTTGACGATTGGGAGCGTGTGCTTGCCGATGTTCAGGCGACCGATGGGGTCATAAATGCATCGCCCCTGATTGAACAGCCTTTGATGGGTGCCTTCAATGGCCGAAGCAATGTAATCTTTGTGCGCGGCAATACTAACGAAGATATCGCCTCCATGAGCGATAAGGTCATTATGGGCGATATGGCCAGCGTTGTACCGGGCCGCGGCAAGGTAGCAATTGGCGTACAGTTAGCGACGAACCTTGGCATCCGGGTCGGGGACACGATCACTATTATCAATCCGCAAGGCCGCGCGACACCCTTTGGCACTTCGATCCGGCAGGTCGGTTATGAGGTGGGCGCGATCTTTGAAATCGGCCTTTATGATTTTGATGAAACTTTCGTCATCATGCCGATGTCCGATGCGCAAACGCTGCTTCTTCTGGGCGATAAGATCGGCCTGATCGAAGTGACGGTGACGGACCCCGATAACGTCGGCGATATTCTTGGCGGGATTGAAGAGCAGCTGACGGGCCGCGCCGTTATTGCCGACTGGAAAACGATCAACTCAACCTTGTTTGAGGCGCTTGAGGTTGAACGGGTCGCAATGTTCTTTGTGCTCAGCTTCATGGTGCTGGTTGCCTCGTTCAACATCCTCTCAAGCCTTGTGATGCTGGTGCGCGCCAAGACCCGCGATATCGCGATCATGCGCACCATGGGGGCATCGCGGCGGTCATTGCTCAAGATTTTTGTCACCACAGGCACGACCATTGGTTCTTTGGGCACGGTAGCAGGGCTGATCCTTGGCTTTGTCCTCCTCTATTTTCGCAACCCGATCGTTAACGGTATTGCAGCCGTTACAGGCGTTGAGATCTGGGACCCTCAGGTTCGGTTTCTCACGACTTTGCCGGTTCGGGTCGACCCATGGGAGATTGCCGGGATCGTTGCACTTGGCATTGGGCTTAGCTTCCTTGCAACGCTTTACCCCGCGCTAAAAGCGTCCAACACCGATCCGGTTCAGGTGCTGCGCTATGAGTAGTCCCATTGTCTCTTTACGCGGCCTGTGCCGCTCGTTTGAACAAGGGGGCATGCGCATTGATGTCCTGCGCGGTGTCGATCTCGACATTATGCCGGGCGAAATTGTCGCGCTTTTGGGCCCGTCTGGCTCTGGCAAGTCGACGATGCTGCAAGCTGTTGGCCTTCTGGAAGGCGGGTTTGAAGGGTCGATCCATATCGCAGGTGAGGCGGCCGAAAACCTCGCGTCAGACGGCCGGACCCGTGTGCGGCGTGAGCATTTGGGGTTTGTCTATCAATTCCACCATCTGCTGCCCGACTTTAATGCGACAGAGAATGTGGTGATGCCGCAAATGGTGGCGGGCACGCCCGAAGCAGAGGCAATCGCTCGCGCCGAGAGCCTGCTGACCAGCCTTGGTTTGGGTCACCGCCTGACCCACCGGCCAAGCCAGCTTTCCGGTGGTGAACAACAGCGTGTGGCCGTTGCAAGGGCGCTTGCAAACCGTCCCACGCTTGTTCTTGCCGATGAGCCGACGGGCAACCTTGACGAGGCGACTTCTGACGCCGTTCTTGGCCAATTTCTGGAGCTTGTCCGCGGGGAGGGCAGTGCCGCATTGGTGGCCACCCACAATGAACGCTTGGCCGCCCGCATGGACCGGGTGGTGCGCCTGCATGACGGCGTGCTCGAATAGGGCACCATGCGCATCGCTATATAAGCGGGGGTGAGGGCGGAGTGGACATCGCGACAACTTGAATTTGGTTAGCTCGCGACTACGTTTGCACATGATAATCGCTCGAAGGACACAGCCATGACCACTGTCGCTGATTTCACCGTCACCACCAATCGGGGCGAAACGCTCGATCTTGCGACCAAGAAGGGCAAAGTGCTGCTGGTGGTGAACACGGCGTCCAAATGCGGATTTACCCCGCAATATGATGGG
The DNA here is from genome assembly GCF_000715015.1 of Erythrobacter longus. Lineage (GTDB taxonomy): Bacteria > Pseudomonadota > Alphaproteobacteria > Sphingomonadales > Sphingomonadaceae > Erythrobacter > Erythrobacter longus. The sequence continues at coordinate 552,753 of NZ_JMIW01000001.1, read as the reverse complement.
CTTGAAGCGCTGTATCAGCAGTTCAAGGATCAGGATTTCGAGGTTCTCGGCTTCCCTTGCAACCAGTTCGGCGCGCAAGAACCGGGCAATGCCGATGAGATCGCTGAATTTTGCAAAGTGAACTTTGGCGTCACATTCCCATTGATGGCAAAGGTCGATGTAAACGGCGATGACGCATCGCCTTTGTTCGATTGGATGAAGTCGGAGAAAAAGGGTCTGATGGGCTCGACCTCGATCAAATGGAACTTCACCAAATTCCTGATCGACCGTGAGGGGAATGTGGTGAAACGCTATGGCCCGCAAGATGCGCCAAAGACCATCGTGAAGGATATCGAGAAGCTGCTTTAAACCTGTCCCATTTCGTCATCCTGAACTCGTTTCAGGATAACGCTTTCGGATCAGCGCCAAGCATCAACGGTTATCCTGAAACAAGTTCAGGATGACGTGGTCAATTGTGGCAAAATCCTGTGGAAGCTGCCCTTGGCCTAGCTGCCCGAAGCGCGCATATTTCCGCCCATGCCATACGCCCCATTCATACCCCTTCGCGTTTTGTCGTCCTATTCGATGCTGGAAGGGGCGATTGATCCCAAGGCCATTGCCAAACTCGCGAAAGAACGCGGCTATCCCGCTATCGCGATCTGTGACCGAAACGGGCTTTATGGCGCGGTCATGTTCGCCAATGCCTGCAAGGGCGAGGGCGTGCAGCCGATCATCGGCACATTGCTCGGCGTGGCGCGAGAAGGGTCTGATGGCAGGCTTGTCGATTACTTGCCGCTCTTTGCCAAGGATGAGGCGGGGTATGACAACCTTTGCCATCTGGTCTCTGCTGCGCACCTGGACCGGCCTCTTGAACTCGAACCCCATGTGCAAATGTCTGAACTTGAAGGGCATTCTGACGGCCTGATCGCTTTGACTGGAGCTGGCGAGGGGGCTTTGACGCGGCTTTTGGCTGAAGGACAGCATGACGCGGCGCGCGAGCTGATCGAACGGCTTGAACATCTGTTCCCAAATCGCCTCTACATTGAACTTGCAAGGTCAGGCGATGCGGCGTGCGAACGCGCCGAAGAACCGCTTATCGACATGGCCTATGCCCGCAATCTGCCATTGGTGGCGAGCAATCCTGCCAACTTTGCAGAGCCGCATATGCACAAGGCGCATGACGCCATGCTGTGCATCGCGAATTCGACCTATATCGAAAACGAAGACCGCCCGCGCACCAACCCGCAAGCCTTCGTCAAATCAGCAAGCATGATGGAAGAGCTCTTCGCCGACATTCCGGAGGCCATTTCCAACACGCTCGTCGTCGCACAGCGGTGCGCCTTTGCGCCGCCTTACCGTGATCCGATTTTGCCCAGCCTTGCCGGCGACCTGGAGGGCGAGGCCAAGATGCTCGCCGACCTTTCCAAAGCGGGGCTCGAAGACCGGTTGTCGACCTATGAGGACCTCTCAGAGGAAGACCGAAAGGCCTATTTTGACCGCCTCGATTACGAGATCGGCATCATCGTTGGCATGGGGTTCCCCGGCTACTTCCTGATCGTTGCGGACTTTATCCAATGGGCCAAGGACCAGGGCATTCCGGTGGGGCCGGGGCGCGGGTCTGGTGCGGGTTCGATTGTGGCATGGGCGCTGACGATCACCGATCTGGACCCCATTCAGTTGGGCCTGCTGTTTGAACGGTTTTTGAACCCGGAACGTGTGTCCATGCCCGACTTCGACATCGACTTTTGCGAGACGCGGCGCGGCGAGGTTATCCGTTATGTACAGGAGAAATACGGGGCCGATCACGTCGCGCAGATCATCACCTTTGGTAAGATGAAAGCGCGCGCGGTGCTGCGCGATTGCGGGCGGATTTTGCAGATGAGCTATGGTCAGGTCGACCGGCTTTGCAAAATGGTGCCCAACCACCCGACCGACCCATGGACGCTGCCGCGCGCATTGAACGGAGCGGCGGATTTCAAGAAGGAATATGACAATGACAATGAGGTAAAACGCCTCGTTGATCTGGCTTTGCAGCTTGAGGGCCTGCCAAGAAACAGCTCCACCCACGCAGCGGGCGTTGTGATTGGCGACCGGCCATTGGCGCAATTGGTGCCGCTCTACCGCGATCCGCGTTCCGACATGCCGGTGACGCAATACGACATGAAGAATGTCGAGAGCAGCGGCCTTGTAAAGTTCGACTTTTTGGGCCTCAAGACGCTTTCGGTGTTGCGCAAGGCGGTGGACCTGCTCGCCGAACGGGGCATCGAGATTGATCTGGGCGCGCTGCCGCTGGATGACAAAGGCGTTTATGACCTAATGCAAGGCGGTAACACGGTCGGCGTGTTCCAGCTGGAATCGGAAGGCATGCGCCGCACGCTGAAGGCGGTGAAGCCTTCGAACTTTGGCGATATTATCGCGCTCGTCTCGCTCTATCGGCCCGGCCCGATGGACAACATCCCGCTGTTCGGAAAGCGTAAGGCGGGCGAGGTGCCGATTGAATATCCGCACCCCAAACTGGAAGGCATTTTGGCCGAAACTTACGGTATTTTCGTCTATCAGGAACAGGTGATGCAGGCAGCCCAGATATTGGCTGGCTACTCTCTTGGAGACGCAGATTTGCTGCGCCGCGCGATGGGTAAAAAGGTTCAGGCCGAGATGGATATCCAGCGCGGCCGTTTTGTTGAAGGCTGCAAGGAAGTCTCTGATATTGAGGCGAAACAGGCTAACGAACTGTTCGATTTGATCGACAAGTTCGCAGGTTACGGCTTCAACAAATCTCACGCGGCGGCTTACGCTCTGCTTGCGTTCCAGACCGCTTGGCTCAAAGCGCATTACCCGGAAGAATTCTACGCCGCCTCAATGTGTTTTGACATGCATCAGTCGGATAAGCTTTCCGTCTTTGTCGACGATGCGCGCCGCTATCCGGCAGAGCGGGAAGGGGGAACTGGTGTCGAAGTCCTGCCGCCGGACGTGAACTTTTCCCAGGCGAAATACACGACCGAGCAAACCGACCATGGTTATGCTGTGCGATACGCGCTCGCCGGTATCCGCAATGTCGGCGAAAAGGCGATGGACGCCATCGTTGCCGAGCGCGACGCCAACGGGAAATTTGAAAGCCTCAAAGACTTTTTCGAACGCATCCCGCAAGGTTCCATGAACCGGCGTCAGCTGGAGGGGTTGATCTGTGCAGGCGCGTTGGACGGCCTTCACCCCAATCGCGGGGAGCTTTTCGCCAATGCCGACTTGCTGCTTGCGACAGCCGACGCCGCGGCGCGTGAGCGCTCGAGCGGGCAGGGCGGGCTGTTCGGAGGCGACAATGCGCCGCAAGACGACCTGCGATTGCAAACAAGCGAGCCTTGGCCCCGGATTGAGCAAATGGCGAAAGAGCGCGAAAACTTCGGCTTTTATTTCTCCGCCCACCCGGTCCAGCAATATCGCGAAGCGGCCAGCGCCCATGGCGCGCGCACCTATCAAAGCCTGATGGAAGGCGGCGCGCCTGCAGGAGGCCGCTCTACCGCGATGATCGCCGCTATGGTCGAGGGCGCAAGCAAAGGGCGAACCAAGCGCGGGGCTGAATTTATCCGCGCAGACTTCTCTGACAGCTCAGGCCAGTTTTCCAGCGCTTGCTTCGAGGAATCTCTGGTTGATAAGTTCCCCGAATGGGCCGCGAGTGGCGAATGCGTGCTGCTCACCGTGGAGCTAGACAGTCCCAATCCCGGGGAGCCCCCGCGCCTGACGGTTCGGGGCGCGCGTCCTTTGGCGGCCGTTTCCGGCTCAATCCCAATGGTTCTAAGAGCGGACGTGCATAGCCTTGATGCAATTGCAGAATTGAAGCTTGAGCTTGCGAAAGATCCAGCTGCCCAAGGCGAGGTGCTCTTGCGCCTTATCCTTGGTGAGAACGAAGACGCCCACGTTCGGCTTGGCACTGATTTCGTTCTCAATGGCGATCTTGCTGAACGCCTGGCCGAGATGGAAGGCCTTGCCAATGTCACACTGACGCCTGCACGTGGGCGAGCAAACCTTAAACTGGTGGCATAATGGCACAGGAAATTGGCGACCTCACAGAAAAGGAGAAAGAGGCCCTTCGCTTGCTTGTCGAGGGCCACGATGCGAAATCGTCTGCCAACCTGCTTGGCCTTTCGGTGCATACGGTCAACGATCGCCTGCGCAATGCACGCCGCAAATTGGGTGTGTCGAGCAGCCGCGAGGCCGCAAGAATTTTGCGGGACGCCGAGGGGGAGACACCCCAAACCATACCGCAAAACCCACCCCAAATTTCTGCGCACACATCTTTCGGGATGGCGGCTGCAGAAGGAGCTGCGGATAATGCAATCCTCGATCAACGAAGTCAGAAAGCGCCCAATCGCTACGTCTGGCTAGCAGGAGGAATGCTTATCATGTCAGTACTTATCGCCATCGCAATTTTTGCCGCTGTTTCGAACACGGGTGGAGAAGAAAGAGCAGCCAGCTCCAGCGGGGGTTCTTCACCACAGGCGGCATCTTCAACTGAATCAAGCGGCGCAAGTGCGGCGGCATTAAGCCGTGCACGCCAGTTTATCCGCGCTGTTGATGCCGGCAATTGGACAGGAAGCTGGGAAGTGGCAGGTACCTTCTTTCAGTCTCAGGCTGGTGCTGATGAATGGACCGCTCTTGTTGAGCCGGTGCGTGGACCTCTTGGCAAGGTAGAAGAGCGCAGGCTGGCCACCGTCCAAAAGGCAGCGAGCTTGCCCGGGGCGCCTGAAGGTGACTATGAAATCCTGCAATACCAAACCAAGTTTTCGAAAGTGGATGAGATCTCGACGGAAACCGTAATCTTGATCCGCAATGGTGACGGCTTTGATATCGCTGGATATTATATCCGATAACTTCACTCGCTCAACGCGCCGAACGATGGGGCGCGGTTGCCTGAACCCATAAAAAAGGGGCCGGATCACTCCGGCCCCTTCGTTTATTTGGCTTGTGTAGCCTTGCCTTACATGCCCGAACCCGGACCGTAAGTGACTTCCACGCGGCGGTTTTGCAGCTCGCGCACGCCGTCTTCGGTTGGGACGCGGTTCTGCGATTCGCCAAAGGCTTGTGCAGAAATGCGGCCCGATGGAATGCCTTTGCCAGCCAGATATTGGGTGACGCTTGCGTTGCGGCGCTGAGCCAGTGCCTGGTTGTAAGTCACGCTGCCTGAACGGTCAGTGTGACCTGCGAGCATGACAGAAGCCGTGCCGCAGTTTGAGTAAGCCGTCACAGCACTGTCCAGAATGGTCGCTGCGTCCGCAGTGATATTCGATTGGTCAAAATCGAAGAACACGATGTACGGGCCAGTGTTGCATGCAGGTGCAGGCGGTGGTGGTGGAGGCGGTGGTGCAGCTGGTGCCGGACGTGGCGGCGGAGGTGCAACCGGTGCCGGTGGTGGCGGCGGTGTTGGCGCGCCGAAGTTGTAAATCAGGCTTGCGAGGATTGAGTGCGATTCATAATCCGCCTCAAGCTCTGTTACATTGCGGGCATCAATGCCGACATCTTGTGCCACGAAATAGCGATACTTCAGGCCAAGATCGACATTGTCGGTAACCGCAACGCGGGCACCTGCGAGTGCTTGATAAGCGAACCCGGTGTCACCATCGCTGATTGGAACGCCAATCGTGTCGTTGCCTGCGCTGACTTCGACGTGGGCAACACCCGCGCCGCCGCCTGCAAAGACGGTAAATCCGTCATCGTTGCCGAATTCGACAAGCCCGTTGATCATCGCCGCAAAAACATCAGCATTGCCAATGTCGGTTTGATTAAGAGCGATGGGGAGGCCGGTCGCATTGCTGAGGCCAGGGGTGATGATTTCGAGACGTTCCGAATCATTTTCACGGTAGCTGAGGTCAGCTTCAAGGCGGAACGCCCCAAAGTCGTAACCTGCAACCACGCCGATTTCATAGCCGTCATCGCGGTCGATGCGCGCTGCGCGATCTTCCTCAACCGGCGATTCCAGATCCATGTCAATGTCGGTTCCGAGCACGAAACCGGCATCAACGCCGATATATGGCTGCCCTTCTCGGGCTTGTGCCGGCACAGCAACGACTGCAGCCGCTCCAGCTAGCAATAATAGTTTCTTGTTCACGATATGCCCTTTGTTTTGTTCGGGGGGGAGGGGGGTTAAGACCCAAGGTACTCTCTATTACTCATATCGTTCAAAAAATACTGAAAATTCGTGAAAAATCTTGCTCCATTTGCTTCCAATTGTTCGATTTGAGATCACCTGTGCTCCAGCAGCGCCGAATTGACAGGGCTGTTTGGAGAAACTCGAGAGCTAGGATTGGAAATCAGGGCAATTGTCCATTGAGCCAGAATGTCGGGTCTGACCATCCCGCTACGCTCCAATGCCTTCTCGGGAAAACATGATGATTGCAAAGGGTAATCGTGCGCGCCATTGTCGCTGCGTAAATTCGTGCGTCTGGATGGATGCATTATGCAATTGAGGAGAGAAAACCCCATGCCCACGCAAACCCTTGGTGCGATGCAAGATTGGTCGATGCGGATCACCCATGTGATTGATCACGCAGCCCGCGAGGCAGGCTCGCGCGAAATTGTGACCCGCTGGGCCGACGGAAGCGAGACCCGCACCGATTGGGCGGGCATCCGCCGCGATGCGTTGAAGATGGCGCAGGCTTTGGAAGCGCTCGGCATCAAGCCGGGTGAACGCGTTGCCAGCCTTGCGATGAACCACTCGCGCCACCTTGTCAGCTGGTACGGGGTCGCTGGCATGGGCGGGGTGCTCCACACCGTAAACCCGCGCCTGTTCGAGGATCAGCTTGAATACATCGTAACCCACGCAGAGGACCGCGTGCTTTTGTACGATGCCGCATTCCAGCCAATCGTCGACAAGATGAAAGACCGCTGGACCACGGTCGAGCACTATATCTGCTACGATTCAGGCGAACATACGCAATCGTTTGAGGATTGGATTGGTTCGCAAAATGGCGAGTATGAGTGGTATCTGGGCGATGAACGCGATCCTTGCATGATCTGTTATACCTCGGGCACGACCGGCAATCCCAAAGGCGTCCAGTACGAGCACCGCTCAACCATGATGCACGCGCAGGCCGGTTTACAGCCCGCTGCGTTCAATTTCTCAAGCGCGTCGGTCATGTTGCCGGTTGTCCCGATGTTCCACGCAGCCTCTTGGGGGCTCCCCTATGCGGGCGCTATGGCGGGGGTTAAGTTCGTATTCTCTGCCGTCAACGACCCTGCGGTGCTGCACGAACTCATGCTGCGCGAAGGCGTGACCGATAGCGCAGACGTGCCCACCGTATGGCTTGCCCACTTCCAATATTGCGATAAAGAAGGCCTTGATTTGCCGCCTTTGAAGGCTGCAACCATTGGCGGTTCCGCCTGTCCGCGCTTTATGATCGAGCGCCTGATGAAAAACGGCACGCGGGTGCAGCATGCATGGGGCATGACCGAGACATCGCCGATTGGCACCGTTGGCGGGCCGACCTGGGACTGGGATCAGCTCAGCTTCGAGGAGAAGGTCGACAAGACCGCGATGCAGGGACGGCCAATCTTCGGCGTAGAACTGCGGATTGTGGATCTTGACGATATGACCACCGAATTGCCCCGTGACGGCGTGGCATCTGGCGCGCTGCAAATCCGTGGGCCTTGGATCATCCGCCGCTATCTGAAGGCCGAGGCCGATGCGACCAATAACGATGGCTGGTTCGACACAGGCGACGTTGGCATCATCCACCCGGACGGCACGCTTCAACTGACCGACCGCACCAAGGATGTGATCAAATCAGGCGGCGAATGGATCAGCTCGGTCGAGCTTGAAAACGCGGCCGTTGGCCACCCCGAAGTTGCCGAGGCGGCGTGTGTGGGTATGTACCACTCCAAATGGGACGAGCGGCCCGTGTTGTTTGTGGTCCGTAATGAGGGGTCAACTGTGACCGGCGAAGAGATCGTCGAGCATCTAAAACCGCTGATCGCCAAGTGGTGGTTGCCCGATGCAGTCGAGTTCGTGGACGATATCCCGCACACAGCAACCGGCAAGATTTCGAAGAAAGACCTGCGCGAGCGGTTCTCTGACTACAAACTGGAAGGATGAGTACCATGAGACGCGCGCATTCCCGCTTTGCCGCCGTGATGGCGCCTTTTGCCTTGCTGGCTTGCACATCCTCTGCCGCAGCGAGCGTGATCGACGTGGCAAAGACTGCGTGGTGCGGATGCTGTGCGGTTTGGGTGGAACGGATGGAAGCAGCAGGCTTCACCATGCAGGTGCGCAATGTCGATGACCTTAATCCAGTTGCCGATGCCGCAGGGGTGCCTCGAAACTTGCGCGGGTGTCACACTGCCATGGTCGAAGGCTATGTGATCGAGGGCCATGTGCCCGCCGAAGACATCAAACGCCTGCTTGCCGAGCGCCCCGCTGCCGTCGGGCTCAGCGTTCCGGGAATGCCAATTGGTTCACCCGGAATGGAGCAGGGCAGCCGCGTGGAACGTTATCAAGTGGTGTTGATCATGCGCGATGGCCGCCACCGTATCTGGGCAACCCACGGCCCCGCTGCCTCGTAACGGCGCGGCCAAAGCATCAGGATACAAAGCACAGGGATACAAAACATGGCCAAAGCCTATATCGACCCGAGCCCTACCAACTTTCAGGCGTTCAAAGACCTCCCGCGTGATGAGCCGATCCATATGCTCAACCTGCTGCGGTATCGCGAGCTTGCCGAGTATCCGCAAGGCCATGAGCACCACGGCAATGGCTGGACCGGGCGGCGGGCTTATGAAGAATACGGCAAGACCTCACACGCCATCTTCGCAGGCGTCGGCGGCAAAGTGGTCTGGCGAGGGGCATTCCAGACGATGGTCACAGGGCCGGAGCCCGACGACAAGGTCTGGCATGATGGCTTTGTAGCCGAATACCCCAATTCGGGCGCGTTCTTTGCGATGATCAAGGACCCGGATTACCAGCTTGCCGTGGTGAACCGGACAGCGGCACTGCTCGACAGCCGATTGATGCGGTTTAAGCCGGGCGAGGCTGGCGGGGGCTTTGGGTGAGGTAGAGGTCGCTAGGCCATATGGCCTAGGTAAATAAAGCAGCACCCGACTGTGTCCACTAAGCTTGCCTGAACCAAGTGCTCTGATACCTTTACACTAGGATTCCATGTGTGAGAGGATACCCCTTATGCTACGCATTGCCGTTGCGACAGATTTTAGCCCCCGTGCTGACAGGGCGATTGACCGTGCAAAGATGCTCCAGCGACAATTGGGCGGGAAGCTTTGCATTATCCACGCTACCGCTCTGCCGGTCGATGACGCGCCTGACGAGGTTGAGCTTGACCGAAAAATGCGCTGCGCAACCGGCCTTTCGGGATCGGATGAAGATGTCACGTTTCTCTACCCGTCCGGCTCCGTTCCGCCAGCAATTGCGCGGGCGTGTGAAGAAGGCGGTGCCGACATGCTGCTGGTCGGGCCGGCGCGTTACAACTCTCTCGGCGACTTTTTCCTAGGGACCGCGGTCGATTACATCCTTCGTTCCGTCACCAAGCCTGTCCTGGTGGTTAAGGCGCGGGCGAACGAAGAATATCAGGAGATCGTCGCAGGAACCGATTTTTCACCTGGTTCAGCCCACGCTATCCTGACCGCTGCCGAAATGTTTCCCGAAGCGCGCTTTCATATCATGCATGCGTGGAGCGTCCCGTTCCAGGCGTTTAACAAGGACGCCTATGTCGCCGATGAAATCGAAGCCGAGAGCAAGGCGTCAATGGCCACGTTTATGAAAGAGCTGGTGGCCCGCAACAGCAACCTCGCTGATGCAACCACTCAGCTTGTTCGCGGTGATGCGGTGGAAGCTTTGCGCCAGGGGTTAGCACTCAATCCGTCCGCGCTTGTCGTTTTGGGAAGTCACGGCGCAAGCGGGTTTCGTCAGGCCACAATCGGCAGCGTCACCAGTGATCTGCTCCGCTATCTTGATGCCGATACGCTGGTCATCAATTCTGCTGACGCATACTAAAGTCGCTGCGATCCGGAGGGCCGCGTTCTAATCCCGGAGAAACCGAGCCTATACTTATCACGACTGCGCCCGCAGCTTTGTGCAATGCTTTAACCCCGCGGATGCTTCCGCCGCTCAGGTCCGGAATATGGCTCATTGCTCTGGCGACGTTCACCCTTGCGACGATCCTCGACGCCGCGGTCGCCTTGTCTTCGATCGCCTTTGCGACGATCAGATTGTTCCTCGTTCTTTGGATCTGTTGCTTCTGTCATGGTCTGCACCCCCAGTTACAAGACGTTCATACGTCGATTTACTTAGCGAGTCCTTAAACGGGGTTAATTTAGAGTTAAACCGGTCCCGAAGAGCGCCGTTATGAGTGTATTTCCACATTTGGTGACCAAAATAATTGAGATGCATCAAAGTAACCGCATCTGACCGCCCAATTCTGGTGGTCGAAACTTCGAACAATCCAGCTCAAATCTTGGCGCGGTCTTACCATGACCAACACCGCTGCGCTTGCATGCTATGCGAAAACGGGCGCGGAACATGTCTGCCCATACGCCTGTAGGCTTCATGCGGGTGAAGAAGTCGGGATCGTTGTCTTTTCCCCCTCTGATTGATTGGACAATGCGCATGACTTTGCTTGCGCGGTCGGGATAATGCACGGCGAGCCATTCGCGGAAAAGCGGGGCGACTTCATGGGGAAGGCGCAAGGGTATCCAATTGGCGCTTTTAACCCCGACGCCCGCCGCCGCCTCGATAATCCCTTCCATAAATTCATCCGTAATCGCGGGGATGATGGGGGAAACCGAGCAATGCACCGGAACGCCGTGCTCTATAAGCTTGCCCAGCGCCGCAATCCGCTTCGCCGGAGTGGCACAGCGCGGCTCAAGCTTGCTTGAGAGCTTTGCATCAAGGGTGGTCACAGAAATAGCCACCGCGACCAGATTGGCCTGCGCCATCTCCTCCAGAATATCCGCATCGCGAAGCACGCGGTCAGACTTCGTTGTGATCGTCACCGGATGGCGCGCATCAAGGCACACTTCCAAAATCTCACGCGTGATCTCATACCGTTTTTCAATCGGCTGATACGGATCGGTGTTGGTGCCAAGTGCAATCGGCGCTGGCTTGTATCCGCGCTTGTTCAGTGTCTTGCGCAAAAGCTCTGCTGCACCGGGCTTGGCGAACAGCTGCGTTTCAAAATCGAGCCCCGGCGACAAATCGTGATAGGCATGGGTCGGGCGCGCATAGCAATAGACACAGCCATGCTCGCACCCCCGATAGGCGTTGATCGAGCGGTCAAAGGGGATGTCTGGTGAGGAGTTGAACGAGAGGATCGTCTTGGGGTGTTCTTCCGTGACATGGGTGCGCAGTTTGACCGGCGGCGCATCATCCACGCCAAGGCCCGCCACATAGTCACGCCAATCGCCATCGGTCTCCCGGCTTGCGAGGCCAAAGCGTGTGGGAACCTTGGCAGAAGCCGCGCCGCGTCCATGCTGTGCATCGGGATGTTCTGTTGTTCTCATGTGGAGAACATATATAGAACAAAAGTCCCTATGTCTCTAGTAATCTCGGCATCAATTCCACAAAATTGCAGGGGCGATTGCGGCTGTCCAATTGCTCGGCGAGGATGCCGTCCCAGCCGTCTTTGACCGCTCCGTTGGAGCCGGGCAGGGCAAAGAGATAGGTTCCGCGCGCGACAATGGCGCAGGCGCGTGACTGGACCGTGCTTGTGCCGATGCTTTTAAAGCTGAGCCAGCGGAACAGTTCGCCAAATCCGGGAATATCGCGCGCGCCCTCTATCCGGGCGAAGGCTTCTGGCGTCACATCGCGGCCGGTGAGGCCAGTGCCTCCGGTGGAGATGATGGCGTCGATCTGCTCGTTTTCGATCCACTGATCAAACTGCGCGGCAAGCAATTTCGCATCGTCTTTAACGATGGTGCGAGCGGCCAGTGTGTGGCCTGCACCCTCTACCCGTGCAGCTAGAATATCGCCCGATGTGTCGGTTTCCGGCGTGCGTGTGTCCGAGACGGTGAGGACAGCGATATTGATCGGGGTGAAGGGGCGGGCTTGGTCAATCGCCACTGCTTTAGTTCCTGCTACTGCTGATAGTCTATCCGTGCAGAGCGGGTCCTAGCAGGCATGGGGAAGGTCGGCCACTGGCCTTGTGCAAGAGCGCGGCGGCTTGGGCTGGGAACGCCTGCGGCGCGTTCATACATCCAGTAATTGCGCATCACGATTGCGACATAGCCGCGCGTTTCCCAATAGGGGATCGATTCCATCCAAAGCAGCGGGTCGCCTTGGTCGTTGATCTCATAATTCCAGCGGCTGACGGGCGTAAGCCCGGCGTTATAGGCTGCCATGATCTTGGGAAGGAGCCCTTGCGTCGCGCCGCTATCGCGCAGCATTTCAAGGTGCTGCTGACCATAGGCAAGGTTGACCTCTGGGTCGTTAAGGTCGGCATAGCTCGCGCCAAGGTTTAGGCTGCGGTTATGATCACGCGCGGTCCCCGGCATGATCTGCATGAGGCCGCGCGCGTTTGCTGGTGATACAGCGCCAGCGCGAAAATTGCTTTCTTGCAGCGCGTGGGCGAAGGCCAGCGATGGGTCCACGCGCCATCCCGTGCGGGGTTGCCAATGGGCAACTGGAAAACGCAGCGCTGGATCAGCGCGATATCCGCGCGGCGCATAATTCGCCATGAAAAGCTGCGTTGATGGAAGGCCAAGCGTGCGGGCAAGTTTGGCAACTGAATAGTAATCCTGGGCGCGGCCAATGCGTGCTTCGTGGCGCAACACTTCGTCCGCAAGCGCAGGACGCCCGATCTCTGTCAATGCGGCAGTGATGCGGATATTGGCCCGGTCAGCGATCGCGCCCCATTCCTGGCTGGAAAGCGGCTGTGCTGGGGCAGAAGAGGCCACTTCAATGCCCAATTGGTCAACGGCAAGCAGCCCATAAAGCGTCTCATCATAGCGCGCCGCGTTTTCCAGATGCGCTTGTGCTGCGCCCGGTTCGCGGCACCGTACAAGTGAGCGATGGGCCCAATAATGCGCCGCTGAAGTCAGTTCTGCATTGGTCGAACGATCAGCAGCGCGCGCAAAAGCATCCGCCGCCTCTTGGCAAGACCCAAGCCGCCATGCAGCAAGGCCCGCGACCCATTCTCCTTCGGCAACCCATGCGCCCGATCCTTCGGCAACCATCTGTGCCAAGGCGAGAGCGTTCTGGTCATCGTTCTCGATATAAAAGCTCCACGCAACCCGCTGACGCCATTCGGCGCGCGCTTCGGCGCTGAGGTATGGCTCAGCCTCCTGAAGCTGCGTGTATGCGCTCATCGGGTCGTCGTTCTTGATCGCATCAAGGATCGCAGAGCGGCTTTGCGCAGACAAAGTGCCATCATCGACAGTGCGTGGACGGATGCGTTTCGTGATGTCGGGCTGGCGGGCAAGATCAATCGCGCTCGGGAATTCGGGGAGCCTTTCAAGCCCGCGTTTCGCCCCCAGTCGGCCAAGCTGCTCTGAATGAGGCAAGTGAACCCCGTCGCGGAACCATTCGGAAATCTGCTCGGCAGACACTTTGGGGCTGTTTGCGTGAGTGTAAAACTCGGCAACCGCGACCTGATGCAGAACACTATCGGTTTGTTGAGACAGCATCGCGCGCACATCATCCCAACGCTCTGCATCGATCGCTGCGAAGAGGTTTTGATAATGCTGACGTTCGCCCGCGCTCAATTGGGCGGGGATTGTACTGTCTTGCCTATCATATTGTGCCACCAGGCTGCCGTTTTGGGCCAACGCAGCCGGGGCCAGTGCAAAAGTGGAAACACCGGTGCCCAGAAGGGCAAGGCCAGCAATGAGTGCGCGCATATGTTTTAACGTCTTCCCTCGACCGACCATTCGATCCATCTCCGCCAGAATTTTGCCTTTAGACGGGGCATCGCCATCATGGCGTCCAGTCCTTCAGTAACAAGCAGCGGTATTGGTGAGGGTTTTCGGTTGATTTCGCGTAAATGCGAGAGGTCATTCGTTAATCCGTGGCCCAAAAGCGGTGGAATGCCTGCGCCAAAGGCCAAGAGTTTCTGCGGGGAAACAAGGTTAACGTGAAACTTGGTGATTTCGTCCATTCCAGACGCGGCAAGCGATGCTGTATCCGCCATCGGCGTGTGCCGGGGCAGGGCAGAGGCGAAATAAACCGATTCTTGGTTAATGCCGGTCGCCTTGATGATTCGCGCCAAAAGCCGCCCTTGCGGCCCGCTTAACAGCGTGTTCGTGTCGCCTTGCTCTGGATCGATCACCAGAACCATTAGCTCAGCGTTCCTGCCCCCGCGCGGCGCAACCCGGCCACGCGGACCAATGGCATCAAGACCGGGCGCAGATAACCACCATTCACGAAACTCTTCCAAGGTTTGCGGGGGATTCGCGCCCAGTAGATTGACCGGCTTGGCGGCAACCGCTTCCGGAGGTGTTTCTTGCCGCAGCGGGCCGCCGAGCGGCTTTTTCTGATCAGGCCCGCCAGTTCCAGCCGCAGCTCCCGCATCTGCCCCATTTTGCGCCCCCAGATCGCTTGACCGGGCCAGCCAGTCCGTAGCGTCATCGGTAAAGTCGCTGTCCACACCGGCCAGCCGCCACCAATCCAGGGCCGCCTGCAATTCGTAGCTCAAAGTGGGATTGGATGCGTTCATACTGTTCAATGCCCCCCTTGACTGTCACCGCCTCGCTTAGCAAGTGCAGTGCTACACATATGAGCGAGATAACTCGCAAGACGAAAGATTGGGATAGAAAAGCTCATGAGCGAACGGGAATCAATGCCATGCGACGTCGTGATTGTGGGTGGCGGGCCAGCCGGCCTTTCCGCTGCAATCCGTCTGAAGCAGTTGAACGAAGAACTCGAAGTCGTAGTCCTTGAAAAAGGCTCTGAAATCGGGGCACATATTCTCTCAGGCGCGGTTGTCGATCCAAAAGCTTTGAGCGAGCTTTTCCCCGACTGGCGCGATATGGATTGCCCGATGGCCGAAACGCCGGTGACCGACAATTGGCACTGGTCGCTCAGCAAGAACGGCAAGACCTCTATCCCGCACATCATCATGCCGCCGTTGATGAGCAACCATGGCTGCTACACGGGCTCTTTGGGCAATATGACCCGCTGGCTTGGCGAACAGGCCGAAGCGCTTGGCGTCATGGTCTTCCCCGGCTTCCCCGCTTCGGGCGTCATGTATGACGACAATGGCGCGGTCAAAGGCGTCATTACGCAGGACATGGGCATCGCCGAAGATGGCAGCCACAAGCCCGACTATCAGCCCGGCATGGAAATCGAGGCAAAGTATACGCTCTTTGCAGAAGGCGCGCGCGGAAGCCTTACCAAGGGCCTCAAGGCCAAATTCGACCTTGAGGCCAATTGCGAGCCGCAAGTCTATGGCCTTGGCATTAAAGAGCTGTGGGATATCGACCCCAAGAAACACGTTCCTGGCCGTGTGATCCACACCCAAGGCTGGCCGCTTTCTGAAAGCGACACTTGGGGCGGGGGCTTTTTCTATCACCAGGCGAACAATCAGGTCGCGATCGGCTTTGTCACCGCTCTGGATTACAAAAACCCTTGGGTTTCGCCCTATCAAGAATTCCAGCGCTGGAAGCAGCACCCTGCGATCCGAGAAATGCTCGAAGGCGGCACCCGTGTCGCTTACGGCGCGCGCGTCATCAACGAAGGCGGCTGGCAATCGGTGCCAAAGCTCGCGTTCCCCGGCGGCGCTCTTATCGGCTGTGCGGCTGGTTTCGTAAACGTACCGCGCATCAAAGGCAGCCACACCGCGATGAAGAGCGGGATGCTGTGTGCCGAGGCTATTGTTGCCGAGATCGAAGGTCACGAAAGCCAGCCAGAGCTGCAGAGCTATGAGCCGGCCGTGCGCTCAAGCTGGATCGCCAAGGAATTGAAGCTCGTCCAGAACGCAGAACCTGCGGTGGCCAAATATGGTGAGGACATCGGCACTATTCTGGCGGGCGCAGACATGTGGATGCGCACGCTCAAAATCGGCCTTCCGATCAGCATGAAGCACCACGCCGACTACACCCAAACGGGCCGCGCGGACCTCTATCCTAAGATTGAATACCCCAAGCCCGACGGCGTGATCAGCTTCGACCGCCTGACCAATGTGGCGTATTCCTTCACCAACCACGCAGAGGACCAGCCGGTTCACTTGCAGGTGGGTGACCTCGAATTGCAGAAGTCGAGTGAGTTCGATGTCTTCGGAGGCCCATCATCGCGCTATTGCCCGGCGGGCGTTTATGAATGGATCGAGGAAGAGGGCAAGGAGCCCAAGTTCCAGATCAACTCGCAAAACTGCGTCCACTGCAAAACCTGCGACATCAAGGACCCCAACCAGAACATCAACTGGGTGACGCCTGAGGGGGCGGGCGGTCCTAACTATCCGAATATGTGATGTAAGATGAACCTCGTCGCGCCAGTATTTTCGGTTTTTGGGATCGTGACCGTCTTGTTTGGGTGTGCCCAATCCCCCGTATCTGAAGACATTGCGGATATTTTGCCCAAGCATTCGCAGATAGTTAGGGAGATTGAAGCCGCGGTTGTGCTTCCTTCAGAGGCTGATCCAATTGAGAATTACGCAAGGCACTATGCCATGGATCATGAGGGTAATGTAGTGGCTGTTTATCTCATTCCATCCGCTACAAGCTCAGTTGAGCAAGGCTGCGAGGTTGCTCTCAAGAACTTCGGGTCCCGGCCATGTGATGCTCAAGAGATTGCAGAGGGACGCAAACATCTTGAAGAAATTCAGTCACGCGATGGAATTGCTGGCCAAGTGATTTGGCATGACAGTGAAGAAGGATTTCCCTTTGTACTGGATGGCGGGTGCAGTTTTATCTCCATCACTTATCAGCCAAAAACCAAGAGTTTTGAAACCCTTGTCTGCAATGGACTCGCTTAGGTTTCCCGTTGACCCTCACCGAAACCGCCTACGCCAAGATCAACCTTGCGCTGCATGTCCGCAGGCGCCGCGAGGATGGCTATCATGAGCTTGAGACGTTGTTCGCCTTCGTCGATGCGGGCGACAAGTTAGCCGCGCAAACCAGCGAGCAGGACGAAGTCACGACTGTTGGCGAGTTTGCAGGCGGGATTGACGGTCCCTTCGACAATCTCGTGGCCAAGGCGCTGTCCGCCCTCCCGCGCCCTCAGGGTATCAAAATTACCCTTGAAAAGAACCTCCCTGTCGCCGCTGGCCTTGGAGGAGGGTCTGCTGACGCGGGCGCGGTCTTCCGGCTGGTTGAGCGTCTTCACGGCCTCCCCGATGATTGGCAGGCGCGCGCGGCAAAGCTCGGCGCAGATGTGCCGTGCTGTGTGCGCAGCGAGACGGTGATCGGTCGGGGCACGGGGACCGAGTTGGAGCCGCTTGATGACAACCTTAAAGGCACGCCCGTGCTGCTGGTAAACCCGCGCGAGCCGCTTTCGACCGGCCCCGTGTTCAAGGCCTGGGACCAGACCGATCGCGGGCCGCTCCCCCAAGGCACGGCGCGTCAAATTGCGCTTGAAGGGCGCAATGATCTTGAAACACCCGCCATGGGTCTTTGCCCGAAAATCGCCGAGGTGCTGAGCGAATTGGCCAAGGATCACGCATGGCTCACCCGAATGTCGGGATCAGGAGCGACCTGTTTTGCGTTGTATGAGCACGAAGGCGCCCGCGACGAGGCGCTGGCAAGGCTTCAACAGGAGCGTCCCGGCTGGTGGACGCTTGCGGGGAAACTAAGATGATCGACGGACTGCCGTATAAGCACGTTGGCGCTGTAAAGCCGGGCGGTATCGTCTGCGTATGCGACCACGCGTCGAACTTTGTGCCCGAAGATGTGCCGCTTGGCATCCCGGCGAGCCTTCTCGAGACGCACATCGCGGTTGATATCGGTGCCGGCGGTATCGCTGCCCGCATGGCGCGCCGCCACGGTATTCCGGCCCATATGGCGCAGGTGAGCCGCCTTGTGATCGACCTCCACCGCGAGGAAGACCATCCCCATGTGGTGCCCACGGAAAGCGACGGGCATCTCATTCCCGGCAATATCGGCGCCAATGTCGAGGCGAGGGTCAGGGACTATCACCGCCCTTATCACGAGGCGCTCGCCAAATGTCTCGATGCAGCACGGCCTGAACTCATTATCTCGCTTCACAGCTTTACACCCAAGCTTGAAAGCGGCGGGGAGCAGCGCCCCTGGCAAGTGGGCCTGCTCTACAACGAAGACGACCGCGCAGCGCGCCATGCGATCCGGCTTTTCCGCGAAGAGGGCCTGAATGTCGGCGACAATGAGCCCTATTCGGGCAAGCAATTGAACGCGACCATGAACCGTCACGCCGAGGCGCACGGGCGTCCCTATTGCGCGATCGAGATCCGCAACGACCTGATTTCCACCCGAGCCGATCAATCGCGCTGGGCCGCTATGGTTGCTGATGTGTGCGGAAGGGTTGCACTCGCGCTCGACTAAAGGCAGTGGGCGTTACGCAAACCTAACTCCAAGAGTAATAATATGTCTTTTGACAAATCCAAATTGCCAAGCCGCCACGTTTCCGTCGGTCCAGAGCGCGCACCGCACCGCTCCTATTACTATGCCATGGGGATGACAGAGGAAGAGATCGCACAGCCTTTCGTGGCGGTCGCCAGCGCTGGTAATGATTCTGCGCCGTGCAACACCACTCTGAACGCGCAGGCGGATATTTGCCGCGAGGGTGTGATCGCAAACGGCGGAACCCCGCGCCGGTTCAATACGATCACCGTCACAGACGGCATCGCCATGGGCCACCAGGGCATGAAAAGCTCGCTGATCAGCCGCGAGATTATCGCCGACAGCGTTGAGGTTTCCGTGCGCGGGCACTGCTATGACGCGCTGGTCGGCTTTGCAGGCTGTGACAAGAGCTTGCCCGGCATGATGATGTCGATGCTGCGCCTCAATGTGCCGTCGATCTTTGTCTATGGCGGCTCAATCCTTCCCGGCACCTATAAGGGTGAGAATGTGACCGTCGTCGACGTGTTCGAGGCTGTGGGTCAACACGCCGCTGGCAATTGCCCGTTGCAAGAGCTGATCGCTCTCGAGAAAGTCGCTTGTCCCGGCCACGGTGCTTGCGGCGGTCAGTTTACCGCCAACACTATGGCCTGCGTTGGCGAAGCGATCGGATTGTCGCTGCCAAACAGTAATATGGCACCGGCTCCGTACAGATCACGCGAGGAGATTGCGCGCGCTGCTGGCGCTCAGGTGATGGAGCTTTTGAAGCTGAACCTGCGCCCCCGCGATATCTGCACCAAGGCTGCGTTCGAGAACGCCGCGCGCGTTGTGGCGGCAACCGGTGGTTCGACCAATGCCGCGCTTCACCTGCCTGCTATGGCGAGCGAGGCGGGAATCGATTTTGACCTGTTCGATGTGGCCGAAATCTTCAAATCAACGCCTTACATCGCGGACCTCAAGCCTGGCGGCAAGTATGTCGCCAAAGACATGCACGAGGCAGGCGGCATCTACATGGGCATGAAGACGCTGCTCGAAGGCGGTTTTCTTGACCCTAATCCGATGACGGTGACCGGTAAAACCCTGGGTGAGAATATCGACGAGATCACCTGGAACCCCGATCAAAAAGTCTTCTACGACGTGGCAAAGCCGATCACTCCAACGGGCGGCGTTGTGGGCCTCAAAGGCTCGCTCGCACCCGAAGGGGCGATTGTGAAAGTCGCTGGGATGGAGCGGTTGCAATTCACCGGCACGGCGCGCGTTTTTGACTGTGAAGAGGACGCATTTGCTGCGGTCGAGAAGCGCGATATCACCGAGGGCAGCGTCATCATCATCCGCTATGAAGGGCCCAAGGGCGGCCCCGGAATGCGCGAAATGCTTTCTACCACCGCTGCGCTTTACGGGCAGGGCATGGGCGAGAAAGTGGCGCTTATCACCGATGGCCGTTTCTCTGGTGCGACGCGGGGCTTTTGCATCGGGCACGTGGGTCCAGAGGCAGCGGATTGCGGCCCAATTGCTCTGGTCGAGGATGGCGATACCATTTCCATTGATGCCGAGGCTGGCACAATTGATCTTGAGGTGGATGAAGCGACCCTCGCCAAGCGTAAAGAAGCTTGGCAACCGCGCAGCAATGACTATCAATCCGGCGCACTTTGGCGCTATGCTCAAAACGTTGGACCAGCGCGCGATGGCGCGCTTACCCATCCCGGAGCAAAGGCAGAAACTCATGTATTTGCGGATATTTAGCAGCGTTTGTGCACTCGGCGCTTTAACGGCTTGCGAAGCAACCCAATCGCCTGAGCCAGAAGGTGATATGCTTGACTGCGCTATTGGTGCGGGATCAGAGTTTGCCAAAGTCTGCACGCTTGAATGGGTTGGCGAAGAGTGGGGTCAAGAGTTCCTCATCCACGATCCTGAAGGCGGCTTTCGGCGCTTTGTCCTCAACGAGGATGCCAGCGGAGTGACCGTTAAAGACGGCGCACAAGATGTTGAAATGATTGAGCCAGCGCCTGATGGGTTCTGGCAGTTTTCGGTCTCGGGTGACCAATACTTGATGCCTCTCCCGCCGCCTTCTGGCGTGTAATGGCCAGCGACAACGCTCTCTCTCAAATCCTCACCACGCAGCAAATGCGTGATGCCGAGCAGCGCATTTTTGACGCAGGCATGCCCGAATTTGACTTGATGCAACTGGCCTCCGGCCGCGCGGCGGAGTGGGTTCGAAGAATTGCCGCCGGCCGAAGTGTCACGGTCCTGTGTGGCCCCGGCAACAATGGCGGCGACGGATACGTCATTGCGCATTGCCTCCAAAAAGCCGGTCTAGAAGTCACGATTGTAGCGCCCGAGGCACCCAAGACGCCCTCGGCCAAACAGGCACTTGCCCTTTGGGGCGACGATGTTCTGACGTCGGGAGGCTCTGTCCAAGGCGAGGTCTTCGTCGATTGCCTGTTCGGTTCGGGGCTCACCAGAAAGCTCAGCGGTGAGCACTCATTGCTTTTGCGCGATCTGGCCGAGCGTCACCAAATGGCGATTGCTTTGGATGTTCCCAGCGGAATTGCCAGTGATAGCGGCGCAGTTCTGAATGAGCGGCTTCCCCGCTTCGATGTGACATTGGCGCTTGGTGCGTGGAAATTTGCGCATTGCCTCTTGCCAGCGCGTGACAAGATGGGGACGCAGCGCCTTGTGCCGATTGGCGTTAGCGCGCTCGAAGAAGCGGCTGTGCGCGTTACAAAGCCAAAGCTCGCGCCGCCCGCTTTTGCCGATCACAAATACTCCCGAGGTCTCGCGGCAATTGTCGGTGGTGACATGCCGGGAGCCTCTGTTTTGGCCGCCCAGGCAGCGATGCGGGCAGGCGCAGGATACGTCAAACTTGCGGTGCATGAGGCACCAAATGCGGGACCGGAACTTGTCGTGGACACATCGCATGTGCGGGTCGCACTTGACGACAAGCGGATCAATGCGGTTCTGATCGGGCCCGGACTGGCGCGCCATGAGGGCTCGATCAAGGCTCTTGAGACGGCGCTTAAATGCAAGGGCGCTCTCGTCCTGGATGCCGACGCTTTGCATCTGGTTGAGCCCCATATGCTTGATCCGCAAATGTCCGTGCTTGCAACGCCGCATGACGGGGAGCTTGATGCCCTGTGCCGCAAATTCGCAATTGTCGCCGATGGCCGGATGGCTCGCGCCAAGGCGCTTGCGGCCATGAGCGGCATGGTCATTTGTGCCAAGGGCCCCGATACGATCATCGCCTCGCCGCAAGGTGAGGTGGCAATTGCTCCGCCTGCGCCATCGTGGCTTTCGATTGCAGGAACGGGTGATGTGCTCGCAGGGATCGCGGTCAGCCGCATGGCCAATGGGTCGGACCCGTTCACAGCTGCTTGCGAGGCGGTATGGCTTCACGGTGAGGCGGCAAGGATTTGCGGACCAGCGTTCACTTCGCTCGAATTGGCGCAAAGTGTGGGACGCGCTTTGGCGAGGTGTTTGTGACAGACCAACAGAGCATTGTCCGCATCGCGGCAAAGGGCGACGGCGTAACCGAATCAGGTGCGCATTTCGCGCGCGCTGTGCCGGGCGACAGCGTTGAGGCAGATGGAACCATTATTCCCGGACCGCATCACATAGCGCCTGCTTGCGAGCATTTTGGCACCTGTGGTGGCTGTCAATTGCAGCATGGCGATGATGAAGTGCTCAGCCGGTTTGTGCGTGAGCGGGTAGTCAATGCGGCCACGGGGCAAGGCCTCGACATCGGTGAGCTTTTGCCAGAGCACCTTTCGCCGCCAGCTTCGCGCCGGCGCGCCGGCCTTCATGCGCAAAGAACGCGGGGCGGGGCGATTGTCGGCTACCGCGAAGGCGGCTCGCACACGCTCGTCGATTTGGCGCAGTGTCCGGTGCTGGACCCGAAGCTTGCTGGATTGATCGAACCCTTGCGGCGGTTTGTCGCGGCGCATGGCCCAAAGGGCAATGTCGATATCGCTTTGACCTTGTGTGACCAGGGGATTGATCTGGGCCTCACCCATTTTCCGCTGGAAGGGCTTGCCGCAACAGAGGCGGCGCTTGAGTTTGCGCAAGTCAATGGCTTGGCACGGCTTACCATCGATCAAGGCTACGGGCCCGAGACTATTTGGGAACCTGAGCCTGCGACTGTCACCTTGTCCGGCTTGCCCGTTGGCCTTCCTGCAAATGCATTTTTGCAGGCTACCCCTGATGCAGAATCTCTCATGATCGACGATGCATCGCAGTGGCTTGGGGATGCGCGCATTGTCGCGGATTTGTTTTCAGGGCTCGGCACCTTTGCCTTCGCGATGGCCAAGGCGGGGAAGGGGGCGCGCAAGGTCCTTGCCGCAGAAGCGGATCAAGCGGCGCACCTTGCGTGCAAAGCGGCTGCGGCGCGAACGGGTGGCCGCGTGATTGCGCTCCACCGCGATCTGTTCCGCAACCCTTTGCAGGCTTCGGAACTCGACCGCTTTGACGCTGTCCTGCTCGATCCACCGCGCGCAGGGGCACGGTCGCAAGTCGCCCAAATCGCAGAAAGCTCGCTTTTGCGTGTGGTCTATATCAGCTGCAATCCGTCAAGCTGGGCGCGTGATGGCGCTGTGCTGGCAGAGGCTGGGTTCAAGCTGAAGAAACTGCGTCCTGTGGGGCAATTCCGCTGGTCCACCCATGTCGAATTGGTGAGTCTTTTTGAGCGCTAACTGCGTTTAACTGCGCAGCGCCGTTAGCACCTGTTTTTCGAGCCATTCGCGGTGCTCGGGCTCGACATAGGCGTGACCTGCACCAGCGCAGCGCTTTATCCGGGCATCGCCCTTGTCCCACACGCTTTCAAACATTTGCGCGGTACGATCTGCACCGGCAAGGAGAATATGCGCGCTCCCCCCAAACGCCTCAAGCCCAGCGCGCATGTCTTGAGCAAGACCGCCGGGTGGTGGCGAAGTCCGCATGGAAGCAACCACGCCTTGCGCCAGCCTTCGCAGGTTCACTCCGCCTTTCAGCAAGCGAGCAATTTCTCGGGGATCTCTCAGCTTTGAGGCGTACCGCGACCGGATCGCATCGCGGCTGTGTTGTGGCTCGGCACTCTTTTCTGCCGGCTCGTCGATCGTCCATGGGTTTGATAGGATGAGCCCTTCAAACCCTCTGCCTTCCATAAGCATAAGGGCCGAGGCCGCATCGCAATTGCCAAATGCAAAAACCCGTTCAACCTGCGGCGCCATAGCCCGCAGGGCCTCCAGAGCGGCTTCGATATCGCCCGCGCTTTTGCGAAAACCCCGGTTCTCTCCTTCGCTGTCTCCGGTGCCCCGGCGATCAAAACGCAGAACGGGAAAGCCCTTTTTCGCAATCGACGCAGCCAGTTGAGATTGCCCCGAAAAGGCGCCCGAACGGATCTCATTCCCACCATTTACGATCAGCAGGCCAGTGACACCGGGAGCGGTATCAAGCGAGCCCGCCAGTTTGAGACCACGGCAGCCAAAATCGAATTGCAGGCGGCTCATTGCGGATCACCCGCATCGCCTGCGACAATCGCAGCAAGCGCCTGCGAACCGGCTTGATCCTCATCAGGTTCAGCGCGAAGCCATAGGCCAGCTGCGCCAAGGTCCTTTTGCTCAATCACCTTTTGTGTGTTCGCAGCGATCGGGGCAGCGCTTTCCAACTCGCGCAGCATGTTAGCGCCAATGTTCCACCCGGCGAGGGTTAAACCAGATTGGCGGCCTCGTTCCATTAATTGCTCAGAGCTGATCTCTCGGCCCGATTCGCGCGCCGAAATGGTTTGTGCTCTGACCATGGCTCGCAAGATTTTAGCCCCCGTAACCGGCGCATATTGCCATCCGGGCAGGGTTTCAGGAGCGATTAGCGCGCCGCCTCTGATGGTCAGAATATGAGTGATCTCAAACGCTTGTGCTGCATTCGCTGCAACATCGCGCCAAGAATCGAGCGTCTGGCTTTCAAAAGAGACGAGGCTGTCGTTACAGCCGGGAAGATCAGGCAAAAATGTATCCACGCCGCGCTCATCAAGGGCGCGCATCATCTGGACTGTAAAGCGGCGCAGCTTGTTGGCTTCATCAAATAGCGCTGGCAGAATGAGAATGCGGCGTTCGCGCCCATGGTCAAAGGAGACGAGCAATTCGTCCGACGTCTTGCCGCCCCCCAAAGGAGCTTGCCAAGTCGCGATCATGCGCGGCTCTGGCACATCCATTTGGATCAGGCCTCGCTCAACTTGGCCTCAACAAAGGCCAGCAATCCGCCATAAGTTTCAAGCATTTCGCCGTCGACATCTTCGTCTTCGATGACGATATCGAGGCGGTCTTCGATCTCTGTGAGAAGGCCTGCAACGGCCATGGAGTCGAGTTCGGGAAGGTGGCCGAACAGACCGCTGTCTTCGTCAAGCTCATTAGCCTGCTCGGGCTCAAGCCCTAATACATCGGCGATGATCGACTTGAGTTCACCATCGAGCGCCTCCCTGTCGGATTCTGCGCCAGAGGCTTCACCTGTCGATTGACCCGTCACTTCGCCCGCTTCTTCGCTCGTTGCGGCGTCTGCACTCGCTTTTTGAGAGCTGATTGCTTGCCCCATTGCTTGGTTGTCCTTTTCTAGAGGCCTTTAAACCTGTGGCACACCCGAATGTACCAAAGCGATGCGCGCCTTAACTAGCCTGTGGTAAACGTGCAAGTTCCGGGACGTCTGGCAAGGTTAAGCGTTTTGCAGTGAGGCGGGCAAGAGCAATCCATGCGCGCGGTGCGGAAAGGTCAAGGCAATCAATCGAATAGCGCGGTCGGGTGTCTTCCATCCAGTCTGCTTTATAGCTTTGTGTGCCTGTCCCAAAGTCGATCACATCAACACGGTCCTTGTCGATTGTGTGCTTGAACAGGGCCGCTGAAAGGGTTGTTCCCGCTGAAAGCTTCTTCATGCTCTCCAAGTGGGCGAGCTTATGGATGAAGGCGGTCCCGTTCTCGACAGTCCAGCATTGGGCAGCAACGGCTGCGCCTTCGCGGAAGGCTAAGCCCAGCCTTAAACGGCCCGCATCGCCTTCACTTTGCGCAAATTGTCGCAGCATTTGGGGATGGTCTTCGCCCGGCTTCCAGCTCGAATTATAGATCGCCTCATAATCTGCCCAAAGTTCCGGGTCGAAATGGGTGACGATCTTTGTCTCGACCTTTTTGGCTTTGCGTTTGAGGGTGGTGCGAAGTGGCCCTGGGCGTGATGCCCAATATTCCTCGAAGCTTCGACCAGCGACATACAGAACATGATTGATGTCGCACCGCGTCACCTCAACCCGCCAGCCTGCATCGCAAAAGGCCTGCGCAAGCCGGGTTGCCGAGCAATCCTCGTCGGGCACAGGCTCAAGCGTCACACGGTGCGCTTTGGTTTTTAGCTGTGTGGCCACTTCGCGCAACAGCCGGTCGCCATTGTCACCTTTTTGTACCAACTGCCGCCATGTAAAATTATACCAATTGCGCAAGGGTGTGATGTGCCCGCGCTCTTCGGTCAAAGCGAGAGCGGCGGTGCTTTCTGCGTCCGTAGCAGTGACAATCAGAGGGCGAAGACCTGTCTTGGCCAGAAGCGCATACCACTCGCTGCGGTCAAAGGGTGCACACCCATGTGCATCAGGCACAATTCCTGAAGGGCTGTCTTCAAACAGCTCTTGCAAGACGTTAACTGTGTCGTGATACCGCGTTTCGATCACTAGAGTGTGAGCCCCTAAAGGAAGCTGATGACTGCTGAGCCCAATCCTGCGCCTTTGCCATTAGATTACCTCGCTGAGCGAGCGTGTGCCAATGGTTCTGGCGAAAGACCGGCTTTGGTGCTTCGGGATGGGGTTCTTAACCACAAGGCGTTAAAAGAGCGTGTGGCAATTCTTGCTGGTTGGTTGGCCCGTCAGGTGCCGGAAAAAGGCGCGCGGGTGGCCACTTGGGCGGCGAAAGGCGAGCTGACTTGTCTTTTGCCCCTTGTCGCAGCACGGGCAGGGCTCGTGCATGTGCCGATCAATCCGCTCCTGAAACGTGCGCAAGTGGCTCATATTTTGGCTGATAGCGGGTCGAAAATGCTGATCGCGACGCCTTCGCGGCTCAAATCATTGGATGATGGCGATGTTCCGGCCAGGTGCGTTCAATTGGAAGAAACAGCGGCTTTGGAAGCGGCATATGAGGCTCGCATTGAACTGGAACCGTCAAAGGCTGACCCCGACGATCTGTGCGCTATCCTTTACACCAGTGGGTCAACCGGGCGTCCCAAAGGCGTAATGCTTAGCCATGCCAATTTGTGGCTCGGTGCAGTGAGCGTGGCGGATTATCTCGGGATGGCGCAAGATGATGTGACCCTCGCGGTTCTGCCGCTTTCCTTTGATTATGGCCAAAATCAGCTGCTCTCGACGTGGTATGCGGGGGGCAGCGTGGTTCCCCTCGATTTCCTCTTCCCACGCGATGTGTCCAAAGCCTGCGCGAAACACGGCATCACCACGCTTGCTGCTGTGCCGCCCTTGTGGGTGCAACTGACCGAATTGGATTGGCCCGAAGAAGCGTGCACGCCCTTGCGGCGGCTCACCAATAGCGGCGGCGCGCTGACTACGGAATTGGTGGACGACTTGCGGGCGGTTTTTCCGCAGGCTGACCTCTATCCGATGTATGGCCTGACCGAAGCATTTCGTTCGACCTATCTCGACCCTGCTCTCGTGGACGATCATCCCACGAGCATGGGCAAAGCGATCCCATTTGCAGAGATCATGGTCATCAATGATGACGGTCAGGTCGCGGGGCCGGGTGAAGAAGGAGAACTCGTCCATTGTGGCCCATTGGTGGCGCAAGGGTATTGGCAAGACGATGTGCGCACCGCTGAACGGTTCAAACCTGCACCAGAAGGCTCACACTATGGCGGCACCGCTGTGTGGTCTGGTGACCGGGTAAAACGCGAGGACAACGGCCTGCTTTATTTCGTTGGACGCCGCGACGCGATGATCAAAAGCGCAGGCAACCGTATAAGCCCTCAGGAAATCGAAGAGGCTGCCATTGCAACGGGATTGGTGGCTGAGGCGGTCGCTTTGGGTATTCCTGACGAACGGCTTGGGCACCGTGTCCATCTGGTGGTAAGGGGCACCCTCGATCCACAAGAGCAATCCAAACTTCCCAAGGCTTTATTGAGGGAGCTTCCCAATTTC
Organism: Erythrobacter longus; assembly: GCF_000715015.1. Taxonomy (GTDB): domain Bacteria; phylum Pseudomonadota; class Alphaproteobacteria; order Sphingomonadales; family Sphingomonadaceae; genus Erythrobacter; species Erythrobacter longus. The sequence continues at coordinate 525,182 of NZ_JMIW01000001.1, read as the reverse complement.
ATGCAACCTCAAGAAATCCATTGGCGAAAAGCAATGCCGCTTAACCCTAACGGCAAGATCGACCGAACCGCGCTCACCCGTGAACTGGCGGAGGGGAAGAGCTCGTGAAGACCAAATCAAAGACTAAGCCGCTGGGGCCAATCCCTGCTTGCTATCAAGCTATTGACGGTGAGCTTGCAATCGGTGGCCACAAGGCAAGCGATCTGGTTGAGGCGGCCGGGCAAACGCCCTTGTTTGTGTATTCCAAAGACAGGCTTGATGCGCGCGTGGCCGATCTGCGAGCGGCTTTGCCAGACCGGATCGGGATCAATTATGCTGTCAAAGCCAACCCGCACCCTGAGGTGATCACCCATATGTCGGGGCTCGTCGATGGCTTCGATATTGCCTCCTCGGGTGAGCTCGCCATGATCGAGAGAGCCGGGATAGATGCCGCTTTGGTCAGCTTTGCCGGACCAGGCAAACGCGATGACGAGTTAGAAGCGGCAATTGCCGCTGGGGTTACGTTAAACTGCGAATCCGAAGGGGAGGCAGAGCGTTCGCTAGCCATTGGCCAACGCATTGGTAAATGTCCGCGTATTGCCATTCGGGTCAATCCAGATTTTGAGCTCAAGGGCTCGGGCATGAAGATGGGCGGGGGCGCGAAACCTTTTGGAGTTGACGCGGAAAGAGTGCCTGCGCTTGCGAAGAAAGTGATCGCTGAAGGTGCGCAGTGGCGCGGGCTTCACATTTTTACCGGGAGCCAAACGCTTAGCGCAGATGCAATCATCGAGGCGCAGGGCAATGTCCTCAATCTGGCTCAGTCGCTGGCTGATGAGATCGGCGAAGCACTGCCAAAGCTCAATATGGGCGGCGGCTTTGGTATTCCTTATTTCCCGGGTGATGAGCCGCTTGATCTTGCCGCTGTGGGTGAAGCGTTGCACGGCCTGCTTGAACATTATGCTGGCCTTGGTGATACCGATCTTTGTATTGAGCTTGGCCGCTATCTCGTTGGGGAATCAGGGGTTTACCTATGCCGTGTGATAGATCGCAAGGTCAGCCATGGGCAGACATATCTGGTAACAGACGGCGGATTGCATCACCAATTGGCGGCCTCTGGTAACTTTGGAACTGTGGTGAGGCGCAATTATCCAGTAGCGATTGCTTCACGCTTCGGCGCTACTCCTGCAGAGCCCGTCAATGTGGTTGGCTGTCTTTGCACGCCGCTTGATAGGCTTGCCGATATGGCCGAGCTCCCGCACGCTGAAGTGGGTGATCTGGTCGCGGTATTTTGTGCAGGAGCCTACGGCGCCACAGCATCTCCAATTAACTTTCTTGGGCATGGTCCAGCGGCAGAGGTCGTTGTTTAAACTTCACTATTTTGCCTGTCCCGAAATGGGATGAGGCACCAATAGTCCCAACATTACTAACACTATATTCACCATTATCGGCGAGATAGTCCGGGTCATTCGCGGAAATACCTGTTTGCGTGGGGTCGCTCCTCACATTGGCAAGCGTTCCGCATCAGCTGACCTAAGGATTTGCATCGATGCCTACTTCGCCCACTTTTGCCCGTATTGCCGGTGCCCTTTTTGCGACTTCAGCGCTCGCGGCCTGCGCAGGAACGGGTCCTGAACTGCCCTCGGCGAGCTATGCGGACACGCAGACGGCCTCGACCGACGAATACATCATCGGCCCGCTTGACCAGCTGACAATCCACGTCTGGCGTAATCCGGAACTGAGTGCAGAAGACATTCAAGTGCGCCCCGACGGCCGGATCACTATCCCGCTGGTGCGCGACATGACCGCTGTTGGAAAAACCGCGACTGAGCTTCAAGACGACATCAAAGAAGTGCTCGTTCAATACATCGAACAGCCAATCGTCTCTGTCATCGTCAACGAATTTAACTCGACCTTTGATCAACAGATCCGGGTTGTTGGATCGACTGAACAGCCGGCGTCGCTGCCTTACCGTGCCAACATGACTGTGCTCGATGCCATGATCGCGGTGGGCGGTTTGGGCGAGTTTGCAGCTGGCAATCGGGCAAAACTTTTGCGCATCAACCGCGAGACTGGTCTGCAAAAGGAATATCGCCTGCGTCTATCAGACCTGCTGAAACGCGGGGATAGCACTGCCAATGTCATGCTTCGTCCAGGGGATACCATCATCATCCCCGAGAGCCGGTTCTAAAGGAGCGCGGACCGGACAATGAACGAGCTTTTCGAAGAACTGCGCACAGCGCTCTATTCGGTCTGGCACCGCCGTTGGCTGGCGCTGGCTGTTGCCTGGGGCGTTTGCCTTCTGGGGTGGCTTGTCGTTGCCCTTATCCCGAATACCTACGAATCCAAGGCACGTATCTTTGTCGACGTGGACGATGTTCTGTCAGAGCAACTTGGCATTGCAGGAGATGGCAAGGATGAAATTTCACAAGTTCGCCAGACGTTATTAAGCTCGGTGAACCTGGAAAAGGTCATCACCACCACAAAACTTGGCGATGGCATTTCGGACCGCACTCAGCTTGAATCCGCAATTGCTGCGCTGTCCAAGGATGTTCAAGTCGAAAGCGAAGAGGACACGCTTTTTTCTATCAGCGCGACTGTCGGCAAAAGCGGGCTGAGCGATTCCGAAAACGCCGTTCTTGCGCGCGATGTTGTGCAGAAACTGCTCGATATTTTCCGCGAGGAACACATTTCCGGAAACCGGGCCGAAATCAGCGGCGCTATCAACGATCTCAACGACCAATTGGACGACCGTAAAGCGGAGCTTGAAGAGGCTGAGACACGGCGTCTGGCTTTTGAGGCACAATATCCCGATCTGATTGGGGGGACCGCGACTCTTTCAACCCGGGTTCAGCAATCACGCACCGAACTGCGCGATATTGATGCAGACCTGGCCGCAGCGCAAAGCGCGCTCGCGGCGCTCAACAATCAGATTGGCAGCACGCAGCGCACGATTATCGGCGCAGCCAACTCAGGGGGGCCGCAAGCCGCCTTGTTGCAAGCGCAAACGCAATTGGCAGGACTTCGCTCGCGCGGGCTTACCGAAGTCCACCCAGATGTGGTCTCAACAAAGCGGCAGGTTGAATTGCTGACAAAGCAAGCGGCAGCTGCTGGTCCCGATGATGTGAGCGGCACGCCGAACCCTGCATATTCGTCACTGATCGCGCTTCGTGCAGATCGTCAGGCGTCGATTGAATCGCTGCAATCACGGCGCGCGGCATTGCAGTCGCAATTGGCGTCGCTTGCCGCGAGCCAAGCGACAGAACCCGCAGTGGCAGCCGAAGCAAACCGAATAAGCCGTGATTACGAAGTGCTTCGCGATAACTATGAAAAGCTTCTCGAAGACCGCGAGAAACTGCGCACGCGCAGTGATGTCGTGGATGAGACGAGCCAATACAAATTTGACCTCGTGGACCCCCCGGTTGTTCCGCAGAAACCAGCAGCGCCAAACCGCCCACTGCTCTTGCTGGGCGTGCTGATTGCAGGACTTGGCGCAGGCGTTGGTACCGCGTGGATCATGGGTCAGTTGCGATCTGCATTTGCCACTGCGCAAAAGCTTGAGAGATCCATGGGTCTGCCGGTCATTGGTTCGGTTTCATTGAACCTATCTGAAGCCGCTCAATCCTTGCGCAAGCGGCGCACCAAACAATTTGCCGGAGCCTGTGCGGGTTTAGTCGGCGTTCTAGCAATTCTGCTGGTCATCGAGGTCGTCTCGATCGGGACGATTGTGTGAGGAGACCTTGAATGACTGAGCACAGCAACTTCACCCGCAAAAGTGCGCGCCGCTCCTCGCTTCTCGAGAGAGCGGATGCTGCCTTTGGTCTGGATGGGTTTGGCACAAAGCCAGTGCCCAAGAACCTGCCTGCCGCCCCGCGTCCCTTCGTGCCGCCTCGCGAACACGCTGCTGCACCTGCCGATCACACGCCCACAGCAGACCAGCCACTTGCTCGTCCCAGCGGCGAGAAGGAAAACGCTAAAGAGGGCTTTGAACCCGCTCAACCGGCACCAAAGCCTGAACATGCTGTCGCGCTGCGCGGCCCTCGTGTTCAAATTGATCGCGAAGTGCTTCAGAAAGAGGGTCTGATATCGCCTGACGATCAGGTGACCGGCCTTTTGGAAGAGTTTCGCATCATCAAGCGCGAGATTCTCGCCGATGCACGTCATTCAGGTGATGATCTGGCAAGGCGCGTTCTGGTCAGCTCACCGCATATGGGCGAGGGCAAGACGTATTGCGCGACCAACCTTGCAATCGCGCTCGCGGCTGAGCGCGATGTTGAGGTCATCTTGGTTGACGCGGATGTGATCAACCCTTCGGTCACGCGCCGGCTTGGAATTGATCCAGGCCTGGGGCTTATGGATGCGCTTGTCGACAAATCCTTGCGTCCAGAAGACCTCGTCTCACCTACAGATATCAATGGCTTGTTTATCCTGCCAGCTGGCACCAGCAGCGCGCGCGATTCAGAATATCTGACCAGCAATCGCACAGGCGAGGTGCTCGACCGCCTCACACGCGGCGCGCCCAATCGCTATCTCATATTCGATACGCCGCCAGCTTTGGCTGCATCCCCTGCCGCAGAACTTGCGGCGCACGTAGGCCAGGCTTTGTTGGTCGTGCGTGCAGACGAAACAAGCCGCGCCGCATTGGATGATGCGGTCCAGCTTCTGTCCGCGTGCTCGGACATCAAATTACTACTCAATGCAACACAGTTCAGCCCGTCCGGTCGCCGCTTTGGCGACTATGGCGAGAGGGAGGATTGATCATGCGTCACACAACTGGAACCCTGTTCGCCGGAATGGTCGCAATTGCCGCAATTGCCACTGCAAACCCTGCATTTGCGCAAGATGGGCAGGGCGGTAATCGCCCCGGTTCGCAAGGCGGCTCTCAAGATCGGGCGGTCACTATCCAACCTTACATCGAGGTTTCGCAAATCCTGACGGCGCAATTGTCGCCTGAAAGCGACACGTTGACCTTCACGCAGGTCGCAGCGGGCGTCGATACGAATATTCAAGGCCGCAACAGCGGCGCCTCTGTTTCCGTGCGTTACGAGCGCAATATCGGCTATGGCGATGATGCAGTTGATACCGACACGGTGAGCGGGATCGCGCGCGGATATCTGTCTATCATCCCGCAAAACCTGACCCTTCAGGCAGGCGCGCTGGCAAGTCGCACACGCGTCGATGGCGGGGGCGCTGTCTCTGCCAACCCACTGGTTAGCGATGATGCCACGAACCAGATTTACAGCGTTTATGTCGGCCCGGATTTCCAAACCCGCGCCGGTCCGCTTGAGATCGCCGGTAATGCGCGGGTTGGATACAACCGGTTCGAAGCCAATGATGCGGTGTTCAACTCTGCTGGCGAACAGGTCGATGTGTTCGACGACAGCACCACTTACAGCGGACGCCTTGCAGTGGGCACTCGCCCTGGCGATGTTCTCCCGATTGGCGTTGCGGTGAGTGCGGGCGGTTTTCAGGAAGACGTGTCAAACCTGGATCAGCGCGTGCGCGATGTATTCGTGCGCGGTGATGTCACCATTCCTGTTTCGCCAACCCTCGCTCTGGTCGGCGGCGTTGGATATGAAGACGTCGAGGTTTCAAGCCGCGATGCGGTCCGTGATATCGATGGCAATCCCGTCTTTGGCGATGATGGTCGCCTGATCACTGATACGGCTTCTGATCGCTTGATCGCATTTGAGGTCGATGGGCTTTTGTGGGACGCTGGGATCCTCTGGCGCCCATCGTCACGCACCAGCCTGGAGGCCCGTGTTGGTCGCCGGTACGACAGCACAACCTATTACGGCACCTTTACTTATGTCCCAAGCGAGCGCAGTTCGTTTGCGGTCAATGTTTATGACGGCATTTCGGGCTTCGGCGGCGTGCTTGGCAATTCGCTTTCACAGCTTTCGAGCGATTTCGAGGCGCAGCGCAATCCGCTTTCGGGCGATTTTGGCGGCCTAGTGCAAAGCGATGACGGCGTTGGCATTATCAACCCGCTCGGTTCTATCCGTAGCTCTGCCTTTCGTGGTCGCGGTATCGCAGCAAGCTATCAGCAGCGCATTGGCCGTCTGAACGCAAGCATTGGCGCAGGCTATGACCGTCGCAGCTTCATCGCACCACAAGACAGCGTTCTTGCATCGGTCGATGGCCTTGTCGACGAAAGCTATTATGTCACCGGCGCGCTTAGCCGTGACATCGGCCGCAGCGGAACAATCGCTGCCAACGCCTACGCCAGCCTGTTTGAAACCAGCGGCGACCCCAATGGCGACCTCACCGCATTTGGCGCATCGGCCGCATACAGCCGCGCGATCGCCGGACGGCTTTCAGCACGCGCTGCGGTTGCAGTGGATTACTTTGATAGTGAATTCTCAGACGAAGATTTCGCCACGGCCACAGCTTTGCTGGGCCTCCGGTACGATTTCTAAGAGAGACATGGAGCGTTAGGAAACATGTACGATCAATATTACGGCTTCAGCGGACGACCGTTTCAGCTAACCCCTGATCCTGAGTTCTATTTCGAGAGCGCAAGCCACAAAAAGGCGATGAGCTATCTCGGCTATGGGCTTAATCAGGGTGAAGGCTTTATCGTCATCACTGGCGAAGTGGGCGCGGGTAAATCTACGCTTGTGGCGCATTTGATGGAGCGGATCGACCCAGAGGCGTTGACCGTGGCACATGTGGTCACATCCGCTTTGGATGGTGAAGAGCTTATTCAAGTCGTGGCTCAGTCCTTTGGCCTTGCTGTTGATGGCAAGGATAAGGCCGGCGCTTTGGGCGCTATCGAGCAGTTCTTGCAGGATGAGGCGCGTGCAGGGCGTCGCTGTCTGCTGATCGTGGATGAGTGTCAAAACCTTGAGTTCACCGCGCTTGAAGAGTTGCGGATGCTGTCCAACTTCCAGTTGGGATCGCACCCTCTGCTGCAAAGCCTTTTGCTGGGTCAGCCAGAGTTCCGCCGCACTTTGGCGCATCATCCCAACCTTGACCAATTGCGCCAGCGTATCATCGCCTCGCATCACCTCGAAGCGCTCGACGAAGAGGAATTGGAAGACTACGTCCACCACCGGCTGACCCATGTGGGTTGGGAGAACCAGCCATCGCTTGGCGAGGGTCTTTTGCCGGCTTTGTACCAAGCCACCGATGGCATTCCGCGCCGGGTGAACCAGATTATGAACCGCATCCTTCTGCTTGGTGCGATCGAAGAACGCGATGAAATCGGCGTTCGTATGCTCGACGCCGTTCTGGAGGAGATGAACGAAGATCACCTTGGTGGAAGCCGCGCGCCTTCAGCGTCAGTCGAGGTCGATCAGCCTTCGCCAGCGCTAGAACTTGAAGAGACGCAAACGGTTGAGCCTGAAATGGCCCAATACGAATCCGGCGATCCAGATCCGTTTGCAGGCGACATCGAAATGGCGGTTCCAGCTGTACCAGTAACGCCAGAAGCCGAGGCCGAGATCGAAAGCGTTCCCGCAGCGGAAGTCGCTGCCATCATGGCACAGCGCGATGCGCGCACTGCCGAACTCGAAGCGGCCATTGGCGAACTTCAGGCAGCGGGCGCTGACCGGTCGCTTAACATGCCGCATTCGCAATCTGATGAGGATCTGAACGAGGCACTCGGCCGGATTGAAGCGCGTCTGGAAGAGCAAGAGCGTTCTTTCCGCCACGTGCTCACCATGCTGATTGAATGGCTTGAGGATGATCGGTCCCGCGAGGCGGCCTAAGTTGCGAGTGACCTTTTTGCTATGAATGCTCAAAGCCCAATTCCTTTCGAGGATGCTGAAAACCAGACCATCATCAACGGCCTGTCGGTCGATGTTGAGGACTGGTTTCAAGTTGGTGCGTTTGAAAGTGTAATTGAGCGCGCTGATTGGGATGGCCTCAAAAGCCGGGTTGAAGGGAACGTTGATCGTATCCTTGACCTGTTTGGCGAAGCAGGGGTCAGCGCCACATTCTTCACCCTTGGATGGGTGGCACAGCGTTGTCCTCAGGTGATCCGCCGGATCGCAGAAGCAGGCCACGAAGTGGCAAGCCATGGATACGACCATGCACGGGTGTTTACATTGGATGCGGCCAAATTCGCAAACGACATTCGGATCACCCGCGAAATCCTCGAAGACGCCTCTGGCCAAGCGGTCATCGGCTACCGCGCACCCAGTTTTTCGATTGATCCGCGTTCGCTTTGGGCATTCGAGGTCCTGGCTGAGCAGGGCTATGCATATTCCTCCAGTGTCGCCCCTGTTGTGCACGACCATTATGGTTGGCGCGAGGCGCCGCGATTTACGTTTCGCCCCGTTGCAGGCTCAGACTTGATTGAAATCCCGGTTACCACGGCCCTTCTCGGTTCGCGCCGATTGGCCGCAGGGGGAGGGGGTTTTTTCCGTGTCCTGCCTTACGCTTTTTCACGCTGGGCCATTTCTCAAGTGAACAGCGAGGACGAACGCCCGGCGGTGTTCTATTTCCATCCATGGGAAGTTGATCCAGCACAGCCGCGCTTAGACAACGCGCCGCTGCGTTCAAAACTGCGCCACTACACCAACCTTGATAAAATGGCTGGTAAGCTCGGCAAACTGATGCGCGAGTTTGAGTGGGGGCGGATGGATGCATTGGCCGAAATCGAAGCGCGCCGTGCCATCGACTTTCCTGTGGCAAGACCAGAGATGAGTGCAGCGCAGTGAATGTCCCTGTCAGCCTCTCTCTCAAAATTGAGCTCGTCGACCTTGCGGACGCGAAAAGCCGTCTGCTGGTGGATGACTTTGTCAAAGAAATGGGTGCAAGCCTGTTTCACCGAACGCCGTGGCTGCTCGCAGTAGAGCGGGCGACGGGCCAGCGGGCGAGCGGCTTTGTAGCGCAGCAGCTTGGCGTGGTGAGAGGGTGGCTGCCTCTTACAGAGGTGCGCTCTTTCCTGTTCGGCAAAGCGCTGGTTTCCAGCGGATTTGGCGTTGGCGGCGGCATTTGCGCAGAATCCCCGGAAGCTGCAAACGCGCTTGCCCGCGCAGCGCAAGATTATGCCACCCAACATGGCTTTGGCAGCGTCGAACTGCGCGGCGGCGACGTGCCCGAAGGCTGGCAGGCGGTCACCGATAAACACTGCGAGTTCGAACGGGCTCTGGCCGCCGATGACGATGCAGAATTGCTCGCAATCCCGCGCAAATCCAGAGCAGAGGTGCGCAAGGGGCTCAATAATGGGCTTACGCTTGCCATCGGAAGCACCGACAACGACCTTGCTATGCATTACGCCGCCTATTCCGAAAGTGTCCGCAATTTGGGCACGCCGGTTTTTCCAAAGGCCTTGTTCCGCGAAATGCTAAGCGCGTTCCCTCGTGAGAGCGATATTCTGACGATCCTTCGCGATGGCAAGCCATTGGCGAGTGTATTGTCCTTTTATCACAATGGCGCTGTTTTACCGTTCTGGGGCGGGGGCAGTTTCGCCGCACGCGGGGCAAGGGCGAATGAGCTGATGTATTATGAGCTGATGCTGCACGCTCGCAAATGCGGGATGGAACGGTTTGATTTTGGCCGTTCCAAAGTAGGCAGCGGGCCTGCCAAATATAAGAAAAATTGGGGGTTTGAGCCCCAACCATTGACCTATGCGACATGGACGCCAGAGGGTGTTGAGGCGCGCGATGTGGACCCCACTAGCGAGGCCTATGCCCGCAAGATCGAGCTTTGGAAAAAGCTGCCCTTGCCGATTGCCAATACGCTTGGCCCATTTATCTCCCGCGGACTTGCGTGAGAGGGGCGGGTCGATGGGCGACATTCTCTTTCTTGCACACCGCGTGCCGTTTCCGCCCAATCGGGGGGATAAGATCCGAAGCGCGCACTTGCTCAAGAAGTTGGCGAGCCTGGCGCCAGTGCACGTCGGATGTTTTGCTGAAACGGACGAGGATAGGGCGGGGGGCAAAGATGTCGCCGCGCTCGCCGCATCGCACTGCATCGTTAACCGCACAAAGCCGCTCGTGCTCGCAGGCGTCGAAGCGGTGCTTTCAGGAAAACCGGTGAGCCTCACTGCTTTTCATAGGGCAAGGCTAGAAAACTGGGTTCGCGAAACCCTTGCAACTCGGCCCATCACGACGATCTTCGTCTTCTCTGGGCAAATGGGGCAATACATTCCCGATGATTTTGCCGGACGCGTGGTTATCGACCTGTGCGATGTGGATAGCGCCAAGTTTGAAAACTATGCCGATGCTGGGCAGCGGGTTTGGCTCAACGCGCGCGAGGGGCGCCTGCTGGCCCGCGAGGAGGAGCGTCTGGCAAGGCGCGCCGATACAACCATTCTGATCAGCGAAAACGAAGCGGAACTGTTTCGCTCGCGGTTGAACGATCCATCAAAAGCCAATGTTAAGGTTATCGGAAACGGGATTGATGCCCGCTTCTTTGATCCTTCTACGACGCAGGCACATGCAGCGCTTGCCAAACGGCCCGGTCCCCATTTCGTGTTTACAGGGCAAATGGACTACGCGCCCAACGAAAAAGCGGCGCTTTGGGCGATTGGGGCATTCTGGGCGGCATACCGCGAGGATTATCCCACCGCAGAAATCCATATCGTAGGCCGCAATCCCACAAAGCTTTTGCAAGATCAGGCGCGCGATGGCGTAACCATTTGGGGCGAGGTCCCTGATGTAAGACCCTTTATTGCAGGCGCTGATTGCGTTGTGGTTCCGCTTACAATTGCGCGCGGCGTACAAAACAAGGTGCTGGAAGCCATGGCGATGGCACGTCCGGTTCTCCTCACACCTGAAGCGGCGACCGGAATTGACGGGCAAAACGACACGCATTGGCTCCTTTGCGATAGCGAGGCTGAGGCGATGGCGCAGCGCTTTGACGCGATCATGGCAGACCCGCAAAAGGCGCAAGTGATCGGCAAGAATGCCCGACAATTTGTACTCGAGAACCACGATTGGGACGCGATGCTCGCGCCGCTCGATATGCTGGTTGATTTGGGCGAAGAGGAGCCGCGCAATGCCGCATGAGGCTTCACTGCAAAACATCAGCACACCTTCATCGCCCGGCCGGTTGAGCAAAGCCTGGCGTGAGGCGATTGCTTTGCTTGTATTTGGCGTTTTGGCGCTTCTGACTGTCACCATGCGTGAGTGGGTAGAGATGGTGCACCAATGGTGGAACATCGACACCTATTCGCACATTTTGCTGGTTCCGATTATCATCGGTTGGCTTATCGCACTCAAAGTGGGTGAGCTTGCCAAAGTCGATCCGCGTCCATGGCTTCCCGGCCTCCTGGTCCTCGCAGCCGGCCTTGGACTTTGGCTTGTTGGCAGGGTGTCAGGGGCCAATCTCATCGCTCACGCAGGGGCCGTTGGCGCGCTTCAAGGTCTGGCAATCACGGCCCTTGGGCCACGCGTCTCAACGGTCATTGCATTGCCGCTATGTTTTGGTGTCTTCCTCGTGCCGTTCGGGGATGAGATTATCGAGCCCTTGCAGGTTATCACCGCCCATATCGCAATTGTTTTGACAAAATGGAGCGGCATTCCAGCCCAATTCGATGGCATCTATATCGACACACCTGTCGGGCTTTTCGTAGTTGCCGAAGCGTGTTCTGGGGTGCGGTTCCTGATCGCGATGGTGACACTGGCCGTGCTGGTTGCCTTTACCCGGTTTACCAAATGGTCCCATCGCATCGCGTTCATGGCCGTTTCGATCATCGTGCCGATCATCGCGAACGGGATCAGAGCGTGGGGGACTATCTATATCGCACAGAGCCAAGGCGTTGAGTTTGCTGCCGGATTTGATCATGTCTTTTATGGCTGGTTCTTCTTCGCATTCGTTGTTGCCCTCATCCTTGGCCTTGCCTGGCGATTTTTTGATCGCGAACCAGAAGACTATGGCTGGACTGCGGTAGAAGTGGATCGCCTCACGTCTTCACCTCTGCTCAATTCTGGATTCACCCGGCCAATCGTTGTGCTTGCAGGCGTGTTGACCTTGTGCGTTTGCGCAGGCGTCACCGCGATGATTGCTGCCCAAGCGACTATAAGCTAACCGCGACCTGTAATGTGCGGGATCGCTGGAATATTTCACTCTGAGACGCCAAAACCGGTCGACCCTTTGCGGGTTGAGCGGATGTGTGAGGCTATGGTTCACCGCGGGCCAGATGGCGCGGGCGTTTGGACCGATCTTGGTGTCGGCCTTGGTCACCGCCGCTTGTCAATCATCGACCTTGAAGGCTCCCCCCAGCCGATGCATTCGGCTGATGGTCGGGCAGTCATCGTCTTCAACGGCGAGATTTACAACTTTCGCGAGCTACGCGCGGAGTTGGAGCGGGAAGGGGCCCATTTCCGCACGCAAGGCGATACCGAAGTCATTCTTGCCGCGTGGCGCCGGTGGGGGCCGAACTGCCTTTCCCGCCTCGATGGCATGTTCGCCTTCGCGCTCTACGATTTGGACAAACGCCAGCTTTTTCTTGCCCGTGACCGGTTTGGGGTAAAGCCGCTTTTCCTAAGCCAGCTTTCCGATGGCAGCTTGATCTTTGCCTCTGAGCTAAAGGGCCTCCTCACTCATCCGCTGTTGCGCCGGCGGCTCAATCCCCAAGCGCTCGATGCGTTTATGACCTGGGGCTATGTCCCTGACACGCACTCCATTCTCGAAGGCGTATCAAAGCTTCAAGCGGGGCATTTCCTGCTGCTTGAGCAGGGTAAGCCGTTGCCTGCGCAGCGCAGGTGGTGGGACATCAGCTTTGCTGAGAGAAACGAGGGCAAAGAGGCGGACCTTTCCGCAGAGCTGGTGCACTTGCTGCGTGAAGCGGTGCAGTCCCGGATGGTGTCAGATGTGCCTTTGGGCGCATTTCTATCTGGCGGGGTCGATTCGTCGAGCGTTGTTGCCTTGATGAGCGAAGCCAGCGGCGAACCTGTGCTAACCTGTTCGATCGGTTTCGATGTCCAAGCGCTCGATGAGACGGGCTATGCCAGGACAATCGCAGACAAATTCGGGACCTTGCACGAGGCGCGAACGGTGAGCCAGGATGATTTCGCTGAGATCGATGCGCTTGCAGCGATGTTCGATGAACCATTCGCGGATGCCTCGGCGCTGCCAACATGGCGTGTGTGCCAGTTGGCCCGCGAGAAAGTGACTGTCGCGCTTTCTGGCGATGGCGCGGATGAAGCTTTCGCAGGCTACCGCAGGCAGGTTTTCCATCACAACGAAGAGCGCGTGCGTTCCGTTCTTCCTGCAAGTGTTCGGGGAAGTTTGTTTGGCGGACTGGGCCGGATATGGCCCAAAGCCGATTGGGCACCGCGCCCGTTGCGGGCAAAGACCACCTTGCTGGCTTTGGCTCATAGCGGCGAGGAGGGGTACGCGAACGCGTTAAGCGTCACGAATCCAGCCATCCGATCATCGCTCTACACTTCTGACTTTCGCCAGAAACTGGGGGGGTTTCGGCCCGAGGACGAACTGATCGCTATCATGCAAAAGGCCCCTGCGCGCAGTGGGCTTGACCGGGCGCAATATGCCGATCTTGCGTTTTGGCTGCCTGGGGACATCCTTACCAAGGTGGACCGCACGAGCATGGCTGTGAGCCTTGAAGCGCGCGAACCCTTGCTGGATCATCGCTTGGTCGAGTTTGCTGCAAAGCTCCCCGATGCGATGCGCGTGCGGGGTACCACGGGTAAATATCTGCTCAAGAAATGTATGGAGCGGTACCTGCCACAAGACGTCCTCTACCGTCCTAAGCAGGGTTTTGTTACGCCGATCGCATCGTGGATGCGTGGGCCTTTGGCCAAGGAGGTGCGCTCAATCGCGCGAAACTCGAATTTGGTCCAATCTGGATGGATTGAGAGTAGGACGGTGGCCTCACTTGCAGATGCGCATATCTCCGGAACAAGCGATCACTCTCGCACTTTGTGGCAATTGTTGATGCTTGAAAAGTCGATCTCAAGAATGGGTGTCCAAGGCTAAGTAGCGAGAGGGCATAGATAAATCCTCGTCAGGCTTGGAATCTTATTTCATCTAACTGTGCCATATTGTCACAGTGATGATTATGACTGCCCAAACATGTAAAATATGTGTTTGCAAAACCGAACAACATCGGAGTAACCTTTCGTTAAAGCGTCGACAAAAAATAAGGGCGCGCACGCACTGACTTGTTCGGGTCGGTGGTACTTGGGTCGCAGTCGGAGAAACGTTCATGGACAGCAGCGCCGGAAATCCAATCCTGTTATCGGGAGCTGATGACGCGCTCAGTGAAAGCGAGCTGAATGGTGCAGTTCCCGGTGCCCTGTTCGAGCTGAAAGAGTTGGACGTTTTATACGACGATCGTGTTGGCGCCCTTTGGTCTTACATGCGACCGGAAGGGCGGCCAAGCTTCACCTCCTCCATGCTTTCTGATTTTGAAAGCTGGCAAGACCTGATCTCTGAAGGTTTTGGCGCCAGCAAAGTACCCTTGCGCTATCTTATCCTTGGGAGCCGTTCACAGGATGTTTTTTGTTACGGCGGCGATCTGCATCTTTTCCAAAAGCTAATCCGCGCAAATGACCGTGCAGGTCTTGTCGAATACGGCCACCGTTGCTGCGCTATTCTGGAGCGCAATATGCGCTCGCTTGATATTCCTATGCTCACAATTGGCCTTGTTCAGGGCTCGGCGCTTGGTGGAGGGTTTGAAGCGCTCTTGTCTTTTGACCACATCATTGCTGAACGCCAAGCCACCTTCGGCTTGCCAGAGATCATGTTTGGCCTTTTCCCCGGTATGGGAGCGCATGTTTTTCTCTCGCGCAAATTGGGTTCAGCTATGGCTGATCGGATCATCGTATCGAACAAGACCTATACGGCTGAGGAAATGTTCGATCTTGGCATTGTGCATGAAATCGTTGAGCCGGGTGAGGGCGAAAGCGCTGTGCGTGATTTCATCAAGAAATCCGAGAGGCGTCACTCGGGTCTAGTGGGAGCGCGCACTGCCAGCAAAATGGCTAGCACTATTAGTCTTCAAGAGCTCAATGCGATCACTGAGCTATGGGCGGAAACTGCGCTCAAGCTTACAGACACCGACTTGAAAGTTATGAACCGCCTCGTCTCGGCGCAAGGGCGGATCGCGGACCGTCAGGCGGTGGCTTGATCCAGATTGCGGCTTGATCCAGATTGAGCCTAGCACCTTAATTGCTTTGGACCTGACTGTCCGTCCCATGGCCAAGCGCCATATATTCATCACTTTGCATCTCATTAAGCCGGCTGACGGTTCGCTCAAATTCGAAGCTGCCATCACCTGATTCATAGAGCGTTTCCGGCTCGCTTGCGGCGGTCGCAAACAGTTTGACGCGGTGTTCGTATAGCGCGTCGATCAAAGTCACAAACCGCGCCGCTTCATTGCGTTTTTCAGGGCCAAGCTGCGGAATTCCAACGATTATCACTGTATGGTAGGCCCGCGCTATGGCGAGGTAATCAGGCGCGCCCCTTGCTTCTTCGCACAATCGCTTAAAACTGAAGACCGCCACACCTTTCAGCGATTTGGGCACATACATCGAACGCTTCGAGCCCACTGCCAATTCACCGCTGGGCACATTGGCGGCATCATCGGGATCAAAGTCGGTCAGCCTGAAAAACACCTCACGCACTTTGGCCGTCGCCTCATCACCCATGGGCGCATACCAGCTTTCCAAATCGCCGATGCGGTCAAGCCTGTAGTCGGTCGGGCCGTTGAGGCTTACCACATCAAGCTGCGCGTGTATCAGGTCGATAAAGGGTAGGAAATGCTCGCGATTGAGGCCGTCTTTGTAAAGGTCATCTGGCGGCCTGTTTGACGTGGTCACAATCGTCACATCGCGTTCCATAATGAGCTGCGTGAACAGTCGGCTCATAATCATGGCGTCTGCGGAATTGTTCACCACCATCTCATCAAAGGCGAGGACGCGCACGCCGTCAGAAAGCTTGGCCGCAACCGCCGGAATTGGGTCGCCCCCATGGTTTTTGCGCGCCTCACGCATGGCCTCATGGACCTCCTGCATGAAGGCGTGGAAGTGGACGCGGCGTTTCTCCTTGATCCGCAAAGCATCGTGGAACAGATCCATCAACATGGATTTACCGCGCCCAACGCCGCCCCACATGTAAACGCCCTGCGCGCGCGGTGTTTTCCGGCTGAAAAGCTGGCTTAGCAAACCACCAGGCCGTTCCGCTTCCAGCTCTTTTTGCAATGCATCAAGCCGGGCTGCTGCTCGCCTTTGGTCGGGGTCTGCGCGAAGTTCTTTGTTCGCGATCAGCTTTTCATAACGGGCCAATGTAGAAGTATTGGACGTGCCCATCATTGTTTCGCATCGGTTTTTGTGCGCGAAAACTTACGCACAATGCCAGAATGCGATGCAACCACATTGTCGCCTTGAACAACCTGGCCGCGCACGAACACAAGCTTTCCAGTTTCGCGCACGATTTCATTCACTGCATCAAGCGGCAGCGCCGGATCACCGCCACCCACAAACTGTGTGGACAGCTCCAGCGTCACAGAGGGACCGGCACTCCCGCCGCCGATCATATGCATGGTGGTGAACATGGATATGTCGATCAGTGACAGGCTGATCGCGCCGTGGATCATCCCTTGCAGGTTCTCGTGGTGCCGCTCCGGAAACATCCGAAGGCGGGCTTTTCCATCATCATCGACCCGCGTGATGAGATGCCCCATTACTGCGCCGTTAAAGATGGTCTTGTCGCGTATGTTCCATTGCCGCCAACCCGGATTATCGGGGCAGGGGCCATCCTCGAAATACTCTTCGCGAAGGGACATGAAAACGCAGACTTAAATCGCGCGTTCGGCCATCATCTTCTTGGTTTCCGCAATCGCCTTGGCTGGTGACAGGCCTTTTGGACACACATTCGCGCAGTTCATGATTGTGTGACAACGATAAAGACGGAACGGATCTTCAAGCTCGTTCAAACGCTCACCCGTCATCTCATCGCGGCTATCGGCAAGCCAGCGGTAGGCCTGAAGCAGGATTGCTGGCCCCAAAAACTTGTCCGAGTTCCACCAGTACGACGGGCAAGAGGTCGAACAACACGCGCACAAAATGCACTCATACAGGCCATCGAGCTTTTCACGCTCTTTCGGGCTTTGCAGGCGCTCTTTACCCGAAGGCGTCGTGCTGACCGTTTGCAGCCATGGCTTGATCGATGCGTATTGCGCATAAAAATGCGTGAAATCAGGCACAAGGTCCTTGATCACGTCCATATGCGGCAGAGGCGTGATGCGAATCTCGCCTTTCAAATCCTCAATCGCGGTGGTGCAGGCAAGACCGTTTTTGCCGTTCAAATTCATTGAACACGACCCGCAAATCCCCTCACGGCACGAACGGCGGAAGGTCAGCGTCGGGTCAATTTCATTCTTGATCTTGAACAAAGCGTCCAGAACCATGGGACCACATTCATCAAGGTCGATTTCAAACTTGTCATAGCGCGGGTTTTCGCCCGTGTCGGGATCATAGCGGTAAATCTTGAACGATTTGACGCGCCCGCCGCCCGATGCCTTGTGAACCTGGCCGGTGCTCTTGATTTTCGAGTTTTTCGGTAGCGTGAAAGTCGCCATGATCGCTTAATCCCTGTTTGCGTTACACCCTATCTAACGCCTTGGCCGTGAGTGGCAAGAGACGGGGTGTTGCGAGAATTGATACGGAGCTTGTTTCTCTCTCAACTGATGCGCTCAAAAATTAACCCTATGAGACACCAGTGTCTCATAGGATGCTGCTGCCTTTCCTACATCTCTCATAAATTCAATGCCTTGCTTTGTTAACCCTATAAGACACATTGCACGCAAGCGCGCAAAAGCGGGAACTCAATGCGTGTTGCATCACTGTAGCTGTCATGACCAATGTAGGAAATATCGGCGCAAACGAGCGCCCGTCAGTGCCCCGGACCGCTGCGATCTTTGGGGCAAGCGGAGGGATTGGCGCAAAGCTGGCCGCGCACCTTTCAACTTTAGGGTGCGAGCGCGTGTATGCCGGATCGCGAAGCGGTGATGTATCAGGAGCGGGGATCGTCCCGTTTGCCTTTGATCTTACCGATGAGGCGAGCATTGCAGAGGCCGCACGAATGATGCGCGCCGAGCCGCCTGAATGGGTGCCAGAATGGGTGATTGTTGCCAGCGGCGTGCTCACCCTTGACGATGGGAAGGGGCCGGAGCGGACGTACAAAAGGCTGGACCCTGACGTCATGGCCAAGGTTCTGGCGATCAACACCATTGGCCCTGCTATGATTGCAAAGCATATGCTGCCAATGATGCCGCGAGAGCGCGCCTTCACCTTTGCTGCGCTTAGCGCACGGGTGGGGTCAATCTCGGACAATGGCCTTGGCGGATGGCATTCCTATCGCGCATCTAAAGCGGCCCTCAATATGCTGATCAAAAATTTCGCAATCGAGGTGGGGCGCACTCACTCCCAGGGGGTAATCGTCGGGCTGCATCCCGGCACGGTCGATACCGCTTTGTCCGCACCTTTTCAAAAAGGCTTGGCCGAGGGGCAATTGACCGATCCTTTGCAGGCAGCGGACAATCTGGTGCGGGTTCTTGCATCGCTGACACCCGAACAAAGCGGGCGTGTCTTTGATTTTTCAGGCAAAGAAATCCCGGCCTGAGAAACGCGGGTTCAATGGCGGGTTCAAATAATTCTTGTCTGCCACCTCGGTTAGAAATAAATATTGTCACTGCGGCCCGGCGCAATGGTGCGGTCCGGGCCGTGGAGTTTCTTTCCATGACCGTCTCTGAGTGTGTTCGTCCGGCTAAGGGCGTCATGATTTTTGCGCTGCTTGCTGCGTCGCTTCCGCTTGCAGGGCATGATGGTTCACAGGCGAGCGATGGGCATCCAAGCTTTTGTGCGCGGCTTGCCGCCAATATTGGGATCGACGATGTCGAGGTCCGCGATGGCAAGGCAAGCTGGAAAGCCAATGCGCTTAACCTTGGCCAAAGAGTGCTGTTTGGTGGGACGGCCACAACTTCGGTGGACGTCGCCGTAGTCGAACCAGCAACAGTTGATGATTATCGCCGTGCCTCTGACATGTGCGCGGCGCAAGATGGCGGCGCGGTGTGCCGTTTGACGGGTCCGGTGACATTCGAATTTGGGTGGAAGGGCTCAAAATCCGAGACTGCAGTGATGGCAGGCGAAATTTCCACGGTCACTGTCCAGAGCACCAAGGCAATGTGTGAAGATCAGACATTGGCGGTGGGGGCTGTCTAGAACCGCCAGCTTTGCTCCGTTTCGCTGCATTCTTGCGGTTTGCGCCAAGGGGGCTTGGCAAGACCTTCGTTTTGCTTGAACCTTGCGGTCAAGCGATGAGGCGAGAGATGAGTTATGGGACTTGGGACCTGGTACGAGGCGAACGTCATGCCGAAGTTGATCGGTTGTGCATGCGGGACGGGTCAGGTTCTCAAACGGCGATCGATGGTGGTCCCGCTTGCCAAAGGCGATGTGTTTGAGCTGGGCTGTGGCTGCGGCATCAACCAACAGTTTTATGATACCAAAGCCGTTAAAAGCTATGCAGGCATCGACCCCCACGAAGGGATGCTTGAAACCGCACGTGAGGCCGCAGCCGCCAAGGGCTGGGATAGCAACATGCCCGCGTTGGATTTGAGGCAGGGGGTCGGCGAAGACATCCCATTCGCCAGCGAATCTTTCGATACCGTTGTTTGCACATTTACGCTGTGCTCGGTCCAGGAGCCCGAGCGCGTCCTGTCAGAGATGAAACGTATTCTTCGTCCAGGCGGCACGGCTCTGTTCCTTGAACACGGGCGCGCACCGGACGCGAATGTTGCCAAGTGGCAGGACCGGATCGAGCCCGTTTGGAAGCGATTGGCAGGCGGTTGCAACCTGACCCGCCCGATTGCGGCCGCCTTTGAAGGGGCAGGGTTTGATGTCGATCTATTGGGCAAGGGCTACATGCCCAAAACGCCAAAGTTTGCGATGTGGAACGAATGGGGTGCGGCCCTTAAGCGCTGATCATTCCGTAACGTCGCCAGCTTTCCGCCAGAAGTGTTTCAAGCAGATCGGCATGGCTGAACCCGGCCTGCGCCGCTGCCTTTGCCATGACCTTTTCGCTCCATAGATTGCAGTTGAGATTGATCTCTATGAAATTGATTTCGCCGGTTTTCAGATCAACGCGAAATTCGATGCGGCCGTAATCGAAAGGCACAAGTTCGGCTGCCACTGCATTGGCCATCTGTTCGATTTTTGGGGCGAGTTCCGCATGATCGAAACGCTTCAATGTCGCTTTTTCCGCATTGGGAACAAGGTCGCGCTTCTCGTAATAGGTCCACAGTTTTTGCGTGTCCTCACGTTCATACCAAAGCATGGGGAGAGCGGTCGGCTTCCCGTCCAACGTGATGAAAGCGCATTGCACGTCATAGCCATCGAGATAAGGTTCGACGATGGCATCGTGCCCCTGTTCATGGATGTGGGCAATCGCATTGGTCACACCGAACCAGTCGAACGCATCTGATATGCCCCAACTGGCAGAAGACGCATTGGGTTTTATGACCCAGCGACCATCGGCCGATGGCGGCAGGTTCTCCTCGCTTACTTCTGCACCACGGCGATAACAAAACCATGGCGCGGTTGGTACACCGGCATGGGTGCAGACAAGCTTGCTGACCGATTTGTCATCGCCCAGTCCGCGCAAAAACGGCATCGCGCCAAGATACGGGATACGGTGCATATTACACAGCACCGGGATCAGCATCTCGCTGTTCACAAAGCCCCCGCGATTGAGCAGCGGGAACACGAAATCTATGCCCTCCGGCTGCTGGAAAAGCACATCGTAGCTGTTCGCCATTTGCAGGT
This sequence comes from Erythrobacter longus, assembly GCF_000715015.1. Lineage (GTDB taxonomy): Bacteria > Pseudomonadota > Alphaproteobacteria > Sphingomonadales > Sphingomonadaceae > Erythrobacter > Erythrobacter longus. The sequence continues at coordinate 504,468 of NZ_JMIW01000001.1, read as the reverse complement.
TGAGGCCGAGGTTTTCGAGCGTTGTGCGAACCTCGTGGTGATAGATCGCATGATTGCCATCTTCAGGATGCATCCCGCCGCCCCACAGCGCATGTTTCGCCATGAAGAGGGTCCGGATCCGCTCCTTTGCCTCGTCAGGAATGCGAAGAGGCTCAATCGATGATGTCATGGGAAAATCTTTGCCTGAAATGAATTGCCGGGAATTATGCCTTGCGCCTGATTCTGGCAAGAGATCAGCGATAAGCTGCGCGCGGGTTTGCGTTATGCGTCAGGGGCAATGACAGGTTTGGGGATGTCCATCCCGAGCCGCTGGCCCAGGACCCATTCGGCGATCGAATAGGTCCTTTCATTGTCAACATCGACCGCAAGCGCGCCGTCTTCGAACAAAACGGCTTCGACATGCAGGCCAAAGCGTTTGCCCAGCCGCTCGATACCTTTGCGCATTGTCACGAGTTTCAGGCCCACAAGGATGATGTTCCACAAGCCGAAGGCGCGCACCATTCTGCCCTTGTTCGACATGAACTGGCCGCCTTCGCGAAACACCTCTGCGACGCGCAAACTCTTTTGACCGTTCAGTCCGAAAAGGTTGCAACTGGCGTAGCCGGCGTCCCTGAAATGATAAAATCCGCGCTGCGCATCCGGGTGAACGCCCAAAACCTGCTCGCGCGTGGACAGGCTGATAATGGCGTCGCACGAAAGGAGTTTCGCGCGAGCCTGTTCAAATCCATCATGGGTAAGCAGCACATTGTCCGCCGTGGTAATGATGAAGGGGCGGTCCTCGCCTTTCGTTGCGGCAATCACACTTTCGACGATATTCGCATCGGAGTTGATCAGCTCTATCGCAATGCCGCGCGCCCGGAATGGCTCCAGCACAGCATCGACAGCATTCTGGCCCTCGGGTTCGAGGACGATACGAATGCTCTCGATTGCCGGGCTTGTGGTGAGCACTTCGAGCACATGCTCGATCAAAGGCCGCCCGCAGATAGGCGCCAGTGCCTTGTTAACGACACCGGCGCGCTGTGCGAGAGGATTGGTCACGCCAGAGCGCTGCGCCGCCAGCAAAATGACGCTGACTGGAGTTTCAGACATGACCGATCTCTGTACCGTCTGCCGTATGGCTACTCACCAAAAGTGCGTTGCCACCAGCCGCGTTTCCTAGGCGCTCCATCATCGGTGCCCCCTTCATCGGCGCCCCCTTTGACCGCGTCCGTTGCAGCTCCAGCGTCAGTGGCTTCGACAGCGCTGGCACTGTCGTCGCTGCCTGACGCAGTATCTGCTGTTTTGGCCTTGGATTTGGCCGGTGCCCTTTTCCTTGCAGGCGCTGCTTTTTTGGCAGGAGCCGCTTCCTGTGCAGATGCCTCGTCGGCTTTGGCCTCGGCCTCGGGCTCGACCTTTTTCTTCCTCGGCGCACGCTTGCGCTTCGGCTTCTCTTCCGCAGCAGCTTCCTCAGCGGGAGCTTCTTTGGTCGTTTCAGCTTCTGCCCCAGCTTCTGCCCCAGCTACTGCTTCTGCCCCGGCTTCTGCCTTCTTGGGTGCAGGCTTCTTGCGAGGAGCACGCTTGCGCTTGGGTTTCTCTGCGGGCTTCTCTTCTTCCACAGGTTCTGCAACGGCGCCTTCTTCACCGTCTGGCGCGGCAACGACGGCAATGTCTTTTTCGACCTTCTCAGCAACCTCTTCTAGCGCGTCGGTATCAGCACCTTGCGCGTCATCATTTGCTGCTGAACCATCGTCGTCCTGCTTGCGGCGGCGTCCACGGCCACCACGGCGACGGCGGCGCTTGGGCTTTTCATCGCCGTCATTGTCGTCGGATTGGCCTTCCGCATCCGATTTGTCGTCCGAGCTTTCGTCCGACGCCTCATCGTTATCGTTGTCATTGCCATTTTCATCCTGGCGCTTCTTGTTGCGGCCTCGGCCACCGCGCCTGCGGCGACGCTTCTTCTTGCGGGGCTGATCATCGTCGTCCCCATCATTCTCAGCATCGAAATCGTCTTCTTCTGCCGCATCGTCATCATAGTCGTCATCGTCATCATCATCATCGATGATCGGCTCAAACTTGGGCGCTTGTGTTGGACGCGGGCCAGAGCTGGAAACGCTCATCTTCGCGCCTTCATCCTCTCCGCCCGGAGCGATTTCAACCGTCACGCCGTAGCGCTGTTCGATTTCCATCAATTCGGCGCGCTTCTCATTCAAGAGATAGAACGCCGCTTCTGCGCTTGCAGCAAGCTTGATGGAGGTGCCTTTGCCCTTGGCCGCTTCGTCTTCGATCAGGCGAAGAGCGGAAAGACCAGCAGAGGACGCTGTGCGCACAAGGCCCGTGCCATCACAGTGCGGACATTCGCGGGTGGTCGCTTCCAAAACGCCTGTACGAAGGCGCTGGCGGCTCATTTCCATCAGGCCAAAGCCCGAAATGCGGCCTACCTGAATGCGCGCACGGTCGTTTCTCAGCGCGTCTTTCATCGCCTTTTCGACCTTACGCACGTTGGAGTTATACTCCATGTCGATAAAGTCGATCACGACCAGACCGGCCATATCGCGCAGGCGCAATTGGCGTGCGATTTCGCGCGCGGCCTCAAGGTTTGTGTGAAGCGCGGTCTGTTCAATCCCGTGCTCTTTGGTGGAGCGCCCGGAGTTGATGTCGATCGAGACCAGCGCCTCGGTCGGGTTGATGATGAGATAGCCGCCGGATTTCAGCTGAACCATCGGATCATACATCGCGCGCAATTGGTCCTCTGCGCCGTAACGCTGGAACAAAGGCACAGGGTCAGAATAGGCTTTTACCCGGCGCGCGTGGCTCGGCATCAGCATTTTCATAAACGCCTTGGCGGATTTGTAGCCTTCCTCACCTTCGACCACGACCTCTTCGATTTCGCGGTTGTAGATGTCGCGGATCGCGCGTTTGATAAGGTCGCTGTCTGAATGGATCAACGATGGCGCGGTGGATGACAGCGTGTTCTGGCGAATGCCGTCCCAAAGCCGGGCAAGATAGTCAAAGTCGCGCTTGATTTCGGTTTTGGTGCGCGAAAGACCCGCAGTGCGCACGATCAATCCCATGCTTTTAGGCAGTTCGAGCGCGCTCACAACTTCTTTCAGACGCTTGCGATCGCTGGATGAATTGATCTTGCGGCTGATCCCGCCACCGTGGCTGCTGTTAGGCATGAGCACGGTGTAACGGCCAGCAAGGCTGAGGTAGGTAGTGAGAGCCGCGCCTTTGTTGCCGCGCTCTTCCTTGACCACTTGGACAAGCAGAACCTGACGGCGCTGAATGACGTCCTGAATTTTGTAGCGACGACGCAGCGCCATACGCTTTGCGCGCACTTCGTCGACTTCCTTGGCTCGTGAACGCCCGCCACCTTTTTTGCCGCGACCCTGACGGCGGCGACCACGTCCACGGCGTCCGCGGCGTTGCTTTTGGTCATCGCCATCATCACCCGAAGCGGTATCATCGCCGTCTTCGTCAGAATCGTCGTCGTCATCATCGTCGTCGCCATCATCATCCGATGTGCCGTCTTCGATAGTGGCGACTTTCTCTTTTTCCGAAGTGTCGATTTCTTCCAGACCATCTTCGGCCAGGTCTTCGGCCAAAGCCTCAGAGCTTTCCTCATCGGCGTCGTATTCGTCGCCGGGGGTAACGCCGTCTTCCTCTTCCTCATCGCGAAGGCGCGCTTCTTCTTCAGCGGCCTCAGCCTCTTCGGCGAGAAGCGCTTCGCGGTCGCTTTGCGGGATTTGGTAATAGTCAGGGTGGATTTCGTTAAAGGCTAGGAAGCCGTGGCGATTGCCGCCAAAATCCACAAATGCGGCCTGCAACGAGGGTTCAACCCGCGTGACTTTGGCCAGATATATATTGCCTTTTATCTGCTTGTGTTCAGCAGATTCAAAATCAAATTCCTCAATTCGGTTGCCTTTGAGGACCGCCACCCGGGTTTCTTCCGAGTGGCGCGCATCGATTAGCATGCGCGTTGCCATTAGTAATTCTCCAGAGGCCCCTCGCTCGTCCCGGTCGGTGAGCAGTTATGCGAACCGATCGGCAGGGGGTGGGGGCCAAATTGTGTGGGAAAACAGCGCAGTGTTTCAGCCTGTTGCTGTGTGCGCTGATTTTAAGATCAACCCTTTCCCCAATTTTTGGGGAAAGCGTCATGAACGTGTCTGCTGTGAGCGAGCTGCGGGTATCTCCCGTGCTGCGACTCGCAATTCCACAAGCAGCAAAGCGCTGTGTGAATTTTTGCGAGGAGGAGCGTCTCGTCACTGCATCAACCTGTGTGGGGCCAAGGTGCGGTGGGTACCGCGATAAGTAGGCCTTGTGAACAAAGAGGAATATCAAATGCACCCTAACAGGGCGATCCTTTCCTCTTTCCTACCAACAACTAGCACCGTGGGTAGTTACCCGCAACACTATTGCGCTATCCATGCGCAACATTCTAATCCAATGGGTGCCATGAGTGTACGAACGCTCCTTTTGCTGATCCTTGCTGTTCCAGCGCTTATGCTGGGAGGGGCAAAGGCGTTGGGCATGACGATACCTGTCCCTGAATGGGGGCGTGATTATGTCGTGCGTCTTGCGTTTGCGACCGATGCGCCGCCCTTGCAACTTCCCGATATCGAAGGCCCGGATGATCCGACACGGCCCTTGATCGTGATTGACGCAGGGCACGGCGGGCGTGATCCGGGCAAGGTGCAAAAAATGGCAGGGGGCAAAGAGGTTTACGAAAAAGACCTGGTGCTCGCGCTTTCGCTCGAACTGCGTGACCGCTTGTTGGAAGGCGGCGGGGTGCGTGTTGCTCTGACGCGAGAGGATGACCGGATTGTCCCGCTTGCCTATCGCCCGGAAATCGCACGCCAATTGGAGGCGGATCTGTTTGTCTCGATCCACATCGATTCCGCGGGTGAGCGCGCAGAAGTTTCAGGCGCAACCGTTTACACCCTATCGAACGAAGCATCGAGCGAGGCGGCAGCACGATTTGCCGAGCGTGAGAACGCAGCCGACCGTTTGAACGGCATCCGCGTAGAAACCAACAATTCGCAAGTGAGCGATATTCTGGTCGAATTGTCGCAGGAACGCACTCAGGAAGAGGCCATCGAATTTGCCACCCTTATCCTTCGCGAAGGCGAGGGCAAGATCAGGTTTCACCCCTTTGCCAAACGATCAGCAGGACTTGCCGTGCTGCGCGCGCCCGATGTTCCCGGCGTCCTTTTTGAAAGCGGTTTTGTTACCAATGAAAACGATCTGACGCGGCTGATGAGCGAGGATGGACGGCGCGCTTATGTGGACACGTTGGAGCGCGCGATCCGAGTGTACCTGGCGAGGCGCGCCGAAACATAGGTTAAACCCGCGCTGGCAAAAGTGCGCGATCTAGGCTCAGGACCTATTAATCCCACCTTCGAGGTTTGAACCAAAATGGCCTTGTGCAAGGAGTAAAGGCGCAGGAATACCGGCGGTCTTTCAAACCTTTATGACGCGGGCGCTTTCGCCCGATATGTTCGTCATTCCGGCGCCTCGATGGAGGGATTAATAGGTCCTGAGCCTAGGTGCTAGCAATTCTGATCGAACCCACGTAAATCGGCATAGTAATGTCTAGCGATACTCCTACAGCTGATCCCAGCGAACTCTCCTTTCCTGACTATTTCCGCTACCGCGTCTCCCGCGATCTGGGCGGGTTGGCAACGTGGTTCAGGGAGAAATGGCGCTCGAGCCTTTTGTTCAAACTGTTGGCGGCCGGCTTGGCCGCAGCGACGGTTTTGTGGTTTGCCATGTGGTTTTTCCTCGCAAGCGACCTGCCTGAGGCGGAAAGCCTTGTGGAATATCAAACCCCGCTGCCGACCGTTGTGCGCGGGGCCGATGGCGAGATCGTGCATTCATACGCGCGCGAACGCCGGGTTCAGCTGCAATTTGCTGATTTTCCTGACAGGCTGGTTCAGGCGTATATTTCTGCCGAAGACAAAACCTTTTTCAGCCACGGCGGCGTGGATGTAACCGGCACGGCGAACGCAGTGTTCGATTATGCGACCAAATACGGGTCGGGGGAGCGCGCCGTTGGGGGCTCGACCATCACGCAGCAATTGGCGAAAATCCTGCTTTTGGGTGACGAATATTCGGTAACCCGAAAGCTCAAAGAGATGATCCTTGCAAGCCGGATCGAAGGGGTGCTGAGCAAAGAGGAAATCCTTGAGCTTTACCTCAATGAAATCCCACTTGGCCGCCGGTCTTTCGGTGTTCAAGCAGCAGCGCGCGCGTATTTCGACAAGGATGTCGGCGATCTGGAACTGCATGAAGTGGCGTTCCTGGCGATCCTTCCCAAAGCGCCGGAGCGTTATGGTCGTTCTGGTCAGGAAGAAGCGGCGATGAACCGGCGCGACTTTGTGCTCGCCCAGATGGAAGACAATGGCTTTATCACCGAGGCTGAGCGCGCGGCGGCTGCAGCGCAGCCTCTGGGCCTTGCACAGCAACGCAGTCAGCGCAGCGCGGATGCCGGATACTTCCTCGAAGAAGTCCGCCGCCAGCTCATCGCAGATTTTGGCGAAACCGCAGAAGATGGCGAAAACAGCGTTTATGCAGGCGGGCTGTGGGTGCGCACTTCGCTGGATGTGGAGATGCAGAAAGCAGCGCGAGACAGCCTTCGCCGAGGGCTTATGCGGTATCAGGGTGGGCGCGCATGGTCTGGCCCGATTGCGACCATTGATATGAGTGAAGGCAATTGGGCAGGGCAGCTTGCCAGCTCGTTCCTTTCGGTTCGATACGAAGACTGGCGGGTGGGCGTTGTGACGACGCGCACGGGTTCGTCTGCCACTGTGGGCTTTTCCGATGGCGTTGAAGCGCCGCTTACCAATCTGCCCAATGCTTTGAAAGCGGGCGATGTCATCACGGTCAGCCCGAGCGGCAATGGTTTCCGCGTTGAAACTCCGCCCGCTGCTGAAGGCGGGCTTGTGGTTCAAAACGCGCAGACGGGCCGTGTGCTTGCGATGCAGGGCGGGTTCGATGACCGGCTGTCTGATTTTAACCGCGCGACACAGGCCATGCGTCAGCCGGGTTCGACCATCAAACCGTTCGTCTATGCAACAGGTCTCGACAATGGGATGACCCCATCGACTGAGATCGATAACACGCGCTATTGTTATTATCAGGGCCGCCAGCTGGGCGAAAAGTGCATTCGCGGCGGGCGCGCCGGTCAATTCCCGATGCGTTACGGGCTTGAGCAATCGCAGAACATTATGACCGTCCAGATCGGGATGCAGGCGGGCATGGAAAATGTGGTCAAGACGATCAAAGCGCTTGATATCAGCGATGATGCAGACCCTTATGCAGCGACTTCTTTGGGGTCCGAAGAGACAACCGTTTCGCGCCTTGTGGCGGCGTACGGTGCGCTTGCGAACCATGGGCGTTTGAACAGTCCAACCGTCATCGACTATGTGCAAGACCGCATGGGCAAGGTGATCTGGCGTGCAGACAATCGTCCCTGTAATGGCTGCAATATGGCGGCCTACGATGGTTCATCCATGCCGCGCTTCGGGATCAAGGGCCGTCAGGCGATGGATGCGCGCACCGCGTTTCAGATCATGCATATGCTTGAAGGCGTCGTCACACGCGGGACAGCGACCGTTCTGAACGACCTTGGCCTGCCATTGTTTGGCAAAACCGGCACCACTTCTGGTCCAAAAGACGTCTGGTTTGTCGGAGGTACGCAGCGGCTCGTTGCTGGCGCTTACGTGGGATTTGATAACCCGCGCAATATGGGCGGCTATGCTTATGGCGGGACGATTGTTGCCCCAATTATCAAGGATTTGATCAAAAACTCGCGCGATCATTGGTCGGACCTGCCGCCTGTTGCACCAGAGGGCATCCGCATGGTCCGGGTGGACCGGCGCACGGGCAAGCGTGTGCAAGCAGGCTGGCCCAGCAACGATGCGAAATCAGATGTCATATGGGAGGCGTTCAAACCTGATACCGAACCAGAGCGTTCGACGCGTCAGGACGAAATCGCCGCCAAGCGCGATGAAATTCTTGCTTTGATCAAGGCCGGGCGCGAGGGTGGTAATTCGGCTCGCCGCACAGAGGCGCAGCCTGAAAACTTTGCCGAAGAACAGGGTGGAATCTACTGATGCGCAGATCGAAATTGGCTCTTTTCACGTTGGTTGCGAGCCTTGGCCTGGCAACCCCTGCTGCAGCCGATCTCCCTGTTGGAGAGCAGGCACCTGCCTTCACGACAAGGGCCGCGCTCGCAGGCAAGGAAATGGGTTTTTCGCTCGCGGCGGCCCTTCGCCGCGGCCCGGTGGTGCTCTATTTCTACCCCAAGGCTTTCACTTCTGGCTGCACGTTGGAGGCAAACGCTTTTGCAGAGGCAATGCCTGAGTTTCGCAAAGAAGGGGCAAGCGTGATTGGCATGTCCAATGACGATATTGAAACCCTGAAACGGTTCAGCAAAGAAGAGTGCCGCGACGCCTTTCCCGTCGGCGTTGCGGGAGAGGAGTTGATTTCCGCCTATGACGTCGCGCTCGGGTCTTCGGGCCTTGCCAGTCGCACGTCTTACGTCATCGCGCCCGATGGCCGGATTGCGCTTGTGCACTCGGACAGCGATTACCGCGCCCATGTCTCCAAAACGCTTCAGGCGGTTCGCGCGATTTCGAAGTAATCTGGCTAACCCGTCGGATCATCCGATCCGGCGCTTTACAATTGACCTACGCTCGCTAATCGCAGGCGGCCAAACAAATCCAAAGGAATTCTCATGCGGGCCGAGGCCCAAGCTTATATTGACCGGATCGAAGCAGCGCTCGGTCTCGTTCGCCAATCGCTTGATTGGGACAGTGCTTTGCGGCGTCTGGATGAACTGAATGCACGGGTTCAGGACCCCACGCTTTGGGACAACCCCAAAGAAGCACAAAAGATCAGCCGCGAGCAGAAACTGCTCGAAACGGCAGTCAATACGGTCAACAACATCAGCGCCGAAATGGGCGATGCGGTGGAATTCATCGAAATGGGAGAGGCTGAGGGCGAGGAAAGCATCATCAAAGATGGTCTTGCCAGCCTTGAGAAACTGGCCATGCGCGCCGACGCCGACAAGGTTCAAGCGCTGCTTTCGGGCGAGGCTGACGCCAACGACACCTATATCGAAATCCACGCAGGCGCAGGCGGCACTGAAAGCCAGGACTGGGCCGAAATGCTGTTCCGAATGTATGGCCGCTGGGCCGAAAGGCGCGGGTTCAAGGTAGAGACAGTCGAATATCAGGCAGGCGATCAGGCGGGCATCAAGTCGGCAACATTGCTGGTCAAGGGCGAGAACGCATACGGCTATGCCAAGACCGAAAGCGGCGTCCACCGCCTTGTCCGGATCAGCCCGTATGACAGCGCGGCCAAGCGCCACACCAGCTTTTCATCCGTCTGGGTTTACCCCGTGATCGACGACGATATCGACATCGAGATCAACCCCGCCGACCTCAAGGTCGACACCTACCGGGCGTCGGGCGCAGGTGGTCAGCACGTCAACACCACCGACAGCGCCGTTCGCATTACCCACCAGCCCACCGGCATTGTAGTGGCAAGCCAGAACGACCGGTCACAGCACAAGAACCGCGCCACCGCGATGAATATGCTCAAAGCGCGCCTGTTTGAACGCGAAATGGCGATCCGCGAGGCAGAGGCATCTGGCGAATATCAGGAAAAAAGCGAGATTGGCTGGGGCCATCAAATCCGCTCATATGTTTTGCAACCCTATCAAATGGTGAAAGACCTTCGAACAGGCTTCACCAGCTCTTCGCCGGACAAAGTGCTGGATGGGGAAATCGACGGCTACATATCTGCGGCACTTGCCCAGCGTGTGACAGGAGAAACGGTTGATGTTGAGGATGTCGAATAGAGCGCTGCTGCGTAGCGGCCTTTGCCTGGCCGCCATTGCGAGCGCGAGCCCAGCAGCGGCCGATGTGATTATTGGCCCGCGGGTCGCCTATTACTTTGATAACTCAAACCTTCGCACCTCTGATGGCAGCGATCAGGCGCTCATCGTGCAGCAGCCGGACGAGGCTTTCCTGCAAAATGTGCGCGACCTGTTTCAGACCGATGATGTTGCGCTTGATACCTCTTTCGAAGGGGAAGGGGTGACCGCGAACCAGATCGGCTTTGCGATGTATGGCGGCATGGTCAATTTTGGCGATGATCGCGACCGTTTTACCTTTAGCGCTGGCTATGGCGAGGGGTCAGGCGAAATCGAGCTTCTTTCCGCAGCGACTTCGACGTTAACCGCAGGCGATCGCACCATCACCGATATCGCCACGCAAACGCTTTCGGGCAATGTCGATTACAAGCGGATCGACCTCGAGGCGACCTGGCAAAGGCGCCAGAATGAACAGTTTGCGATTTTCGCAGGCGTTCGATTTGAGCGGATTGAAGCCGATGCACAGATCAATGTGCGCAGCGCCCAAACCGGGAATATCGCATCCGAGATACAGACCGTTGAAACCGGCACATTTGTTCCCCCTCAATCCAGCGTGCTGGAATTTGCGACGACGAACGAGGCGCAGCTGACAACGGCCAGCGCGCGGGCAGGGGTCACAATGTTCGCGCCCTTTGGTGACAACGCCGTCGCCTTTGCAAACGGCATGGTGCACGCAAGTTATCAGCCCGCCTACACCGCGCGGGTCATCACCCGGCCGATCACGCAAGGCGGCGCCGAGCTTAATTCCGACTTCGAAAACGCCGATGAATTCAGTTTTGGACCCGATATTGCGGTTGGCGCTCAATTTATCCTGTCAGATCAGTTGGCGCTTGATGTGCGGTATCGCGCTGTGCTCTTCTTTCCGGTCACAGGGGAGCAAAGCTTCTCCGATGCGCGCGTCAATCATGGGTTAAACTTAGGCTTGTCATTGAGATTGTGATGGTGGTTATGCGTTTCTTGAGCGTGCGTCTCCTCGGCGTTTTAGCACTCGCTTTTGCTGCATTGATTTCGCCCAGCGTCGCACAGGCCGAGGTGAAAGCGCTCCTTGTCGCGTCCAATTACGATAAGGCTCAGGATGAACAGTTGCGGCTCGCCAATCCAATTGCTGATCTGCGCCTGATCCGCTCGTCCTTGCGTTCTACCAATGTGCGCGACCTGACCGTCTTGGAAGAACCAACCGCCCAGGACTGGCAAGAAGGGTTCGACGCGTGGCTCGATACGCTATCGGGCGATGATATCGGCTTGTTCTATTATGCGGGCCACGGGTTTCAATTTGATGGGCTCAATTATCTGCTTAGCTCTGACGGTGTCTCGCTTATCCCTCTGGATGCGCTGGTTGGTCAGATAACGGCACGCGCGCGCGGGGCCGTGATCATTATTGATGCCTGCCGCAACAATCCGTTCTTCAATGCAGAGCCGGAGGCGGCTCTGGATATAATCGAGATCGACGGGACCACACGCAGCCTTTCGTTTATCCGGTTAGAAGATATGTCGGGCGCAGGCGACGGGCTGGCACAGCTTGGCAATCTGCGCGGGCTTTCGGCGGTTGCGTTCTTCTCGACCGAGCCGGGCAATGTCGCCGAAGATGGCGATCAACCGGGCAAAGGCAGCCCCTTTGCGATTGAATTTGCCAAGCAGATCGACCGGCGTCAGTCCTTGGACGAGGTGTTTCGCAAGACCGCTATCGCAGTGAACAAGCGCACCGATGAACGCCAATCGCCGTGGCGGCAGGGGGATCTGGCGTTTGATGTGTTCATCTCTGGCATGCGGGCGCTTCCCATCCCATGACCGCCTATCCCATGATTTTGCGCATTATTGTTACAGCGGTTTGCGCAGGCGCGCTGATCGGGTGCGAGGCGGACGTCTCCGACCGGCCTGAAAGCGTTGCTGAATTTCCTGCCCCCGACCGCGCTATTCCTGAAAACGGTGTGAGTGAAGCCGATCCTTTTCCCGATGAGGACGCGCGCGAAGAACGCGGCGAGGCGCAGGCGATCATCGATCTTGCCAACATCACTCCGGGTATGACCGTCGCCGACATTGGCGCGGGCGAAGGGTATTACACCGTGCGCCTCGGCAGCCAGGTGGGAGCAGGCGGACGCGTTCTTGCACAGGACATCGATAGCGAAGCGCTCGCCCGACTTGGCCAGCGGGTGGAGCGTGAAAGGCTTGAAAACACCTTCATCAAGCTGGGCGAAGTCGACGATCCGCGCCTTCCTACGGACAGTTTCGACCGGATTTTCCTCGTCCATGTCTATAGCGAGGTGACCGAACCCTATGCATTCATGTGGCGTATGTGGCCCGCGCTTGCGCAAGGTGGCCAAATCATCGTGGTCGAATATGATCGAGCGACCCACGCAGGCGGCATCCCGCCAACCTTACTTTTTTGCGAGATGGAAGCGATCGGATACAAGCTGGTTGAATTTGTCGAGCGCCCCGATCTGAGCAGTTACTTCTCCCGGTTTGAGCGAGGCGAAGCGCGGGTAGAGCCCGATCAGATCAAAGTTTGCCTTAACGGCTAGGTCTTCGTCATAACCCATTTATCAACGATGAGCAGCGCCCGGCCTTTCCATCCATGGGGCACGGTGCTAATCGGCGCCTCAATAAAAAAAGAGCAAAAGCTTTAGGAGTAAGGTTCGCACATGACAGATTTTCCCACCAGCTTTGACCGCGAGGCTCTGCTCAAATGCTCGCGCGGGGAGCTGTTTGGCCCCGGAAATGCGCAATTGCCTGCGCCGCCGATGCTGATGATGGACCGGATCACCGACATTTCGGGCGATGGCGGCGAACATGGCAAAGGCCATGTGGTGGCTGAATATGATATCAACCCCGACCTGTGGTTCTTCGAATGCCACTTTCCGGGCAATCCGATTATGCCGGGCTGTCTTGGGCTTGATGGCCTTTGGCAGCTTACCGGCTTCAACCTTGGTTGGCGCGGGTGGAAGGGCCGCGGCTATGCGCTTGGCGTGGGCGAGGTAAAGCTTACCGGCATGGTCCGCCCTGATCGCAAGATGCTGAAATACCACGTAACCTTCACCAAGGCTGTGCAAACGCGCCGTCTCACCATGGGCGTTGCAGACGGTATCGTCGAAGCCGATGGCGAAGTCATCTATCAGGTTAAAGACATGAAAGTCGCGCTGTCCGAGGCCTGATTTGGTCCAAAGCGTGAAATTTTCGCACTAGCATTCAGGGGATACAATGCGCCGCGTAGTGATAACAGGTTTGGGGATTGTCTCCTCGATTGGGAATAACGCTGAAGAGGTCACGGCCTCTTTGAAAGCTGGCAAATCCGGCATTTCGTTCAACGAGGATATGGCCGAGCATGGCTTTCGCTCGCAAATTGCGGGCGCGGTTGATCTCGACATCACACAGCACGTTGAGAAACGCACTCTGCGCTTTATGGGGCCGGGCGCTGCCTATGCCTATATCGCCATGGGTCAGGCGATTGCCGATGCGGGCCTTGAGGAGAAAGACGTGATCAACCCGATGACGGGTGTGATCGCGGGCTCTGGCGGGCCTTCGACATCGGCGATGTTTGCTGCGCACCAGACGGTTCTGAAATCGGGCGCGACCAAGCGGATTGGGCCGCTTGCCGTGCCCAAAACCATGTCCTCGACCGTGAGCGCAAACCTTGCGACCGCTTACCAGATCAAGGGGATGAACTTCTCGATCACCTCGGCGTGCTCGACCTCGCTCCACTGCATCGGCATGGCCGCGCAGCAGATCGCGCTTGGGCAACAGGACGTGATGTTTGGTGGCGGGGGCGAGGAGCTTGATTGGACGCTCTCGTGCCTGTTCGATGCAATGGGCGCGATGTCGAGCAAATATAACGACACACCGACCCGCGCCAGCCGCGCTTTCGATGCGGACCGCGACGGCTTTGTCATCGGCGGCGGCGGCGCGATGCTTGTGCTCGAAAGCCTTGAGCATGCTCAGGCACGCGGCGCGAAGATCTACGCCGAAGTCACCGGTTTTTGCGCAACTTCCGACGGGGCCGACATGGTCGCGCCTTCGGGTGAGGGCGGTGAGCGGGCGATGGCTGGAGCGCTCAAAACCCTGCCAGAGGGCCGCAAGGTCTCCTACATCAACGCACACGGCACATCGACGCCCGTCGGCGACGTTGGCGAGATCGAAGCGGTTCGCCGCGTATTCGGAGAGGGCTCGACCCCTCCGGTAAGCTCGACCAAGTCGATGACGGGCCACAGCCAAGGCGCAACCGGCGCGCAAGAGGCGGTTTACTGCCTGCTCGCATTGAAAGATGACTTCATCATCCCGTCGATCAACGTCGAAAACCTCGATCCGGCATTGAAGCCTGAAGAAATCGCGACAAGCCTTGTTGAGAACGCCGGGCTCGATACGGTGATGACCAACAGCTTCGGCTTTGGCGGCACCAATGGCTCGATGCTGATGAGCAAATTTCAGGGATAGAACCACATGGAAATCCGGCGCACTGACCTATCCGAACCCGAAGTCATTGCGCTGATCGAGCTGCACGGGCGCGAGATGGACGCTGGGTCTCCTCCCGGCACGAATCATTTCCTCGATTTGTCGGGGCTCAAAGTGCCCGAGGTTGAGGTCTATGCTGCTTGGAATGGCGATAGCTTGCTCTCCATCGGCGCGCTTAAGCACCACGATGGTTTTGGTGAGCTGAAATCCATGCGCGCCCATCCTGACGCGCGGGGGACGGGTGCTGGCAAGGCGATGTTGGTCCATTTGATCGAGCGATCGCGCCAATTGGGCTTCACCGCCGTCAAACTCGAAACAGGTTCGGGCGAACTGTTTGAAGCCGCCGTCGGGCTTTACAAGAGCTTCGGATTTGAACCGTGCGAAGCCTTTGGCGGATACGAACCGGGCGAGTTTAACAAGCTTTATTCGCTCGCTCTTTAATGAGCGATGCCCGACCCCCTTCATTGGCGCTCCTGCTGCGCGAATTGCCATGGCTTCCGCTCATTGCAGCCAGCCGGTTTCGCCGCGCGGATAAGGTGGATTTAGCGGGCGATCTGGGCGACCAATCGCCGCCCGTTGTCGTTTTCCCGGGCCTTCTTTCACACGACAGCTCGACGAGCCTTCTGCGACGCACTTTTTCGGCGAGCGGGTTTGCCGCGTACCCGTCGGGATTGGGGTTTGTCACCGGCGTCACACCCGAACGCCTCGAGAAAGGCTACCGGCGGCTTGAGGAGGTTTGCGACATCCACGGCGAACCAGCAATTATTCTTGGATGGAGTCTTGGCGGGATTTATGCGCGGGTTCTGGCGCAGAGGCACCCGGAGCTTGCCAAGATGGTTGTGACTTTGGGTACGCCGTTTTCGGGCAATCGGCGTGCAAATAATGCTTGGCGCATTTACAATGCGCTAAACGATCATACGGTCGATGCGCCCAGGCTTGCTGATGATTTTAGCGCGAAGCCGCCCGTGCATACCGTGGCGGTTTATTCCCGAACCGATGGGGTTGTCCCGCCAGAATGCGCTTGGGGAATGGAGCATGAGAGGGATGCGGCGCATTGTCTCGATGTATCGCATATGGCGTTTGGCAGCGGCAGGCGCGCCGCCCAAGCCGTGACACGCATCGTCTCAAGTGAGCTTGTGAAGGTTCAGCCGCCGACCAGCGCCGTCAGTACCTGATCGGGCGGTCTGTGGCCGTTCACCCAGAACTGGATATTCGCGATCACTTTTTCACCCGATGCCTCGCGGCCCTCGACTGTGGCGCTGCCGATGTGGGGGAGGGTCATCACATTGGGATGCCGGATAAGGCGCGGGTCTACCAATGGTTCATCCGGGTACACATCGAGGCCAGCGCCCGCGAGATGCCCTGATTGAAGCGCTGCGATCAGCGCCTCAGAATCGATAATCTCACCGCGCGCCGTGTTCACAATACTGGAACCCGGTTTCATCAAAGCGATGCGGCGTGCATCAATCATGCCGCGTGTTTGATCCGTCAAAGGGCAGTGCAGGGTGAGAATATCCGCCTCAGCCATAAGCGCATCGACATCGGCCACAAATCGCGCGCCCAGCATGGATTCCATCGCAGCGGGAAGCGGCTTTCGCCCTGTGTAAGCAATCTCCATCCCAAATGCTCTGGCACGGTGGGCAACCGCCTGTCCGATCCGGCCCATACCGATTATGCCAAGAACCTTGCCACCGATTTTGCGGCCAAGCATTCCTGTTGGCGCCCATCCGGTCCATCGACCGGTGCGGATCAGTTCGACCCCTTCGCGTATACGGCGCGGCACGCCGATGATCCCGGCCATGGTGAGGTCGGCGGTATCGTCGGTGAAAACGCCCGAAGTGTTCGTCACCATGATCTTGCGCGCAGCGGCAGCGGCAAGGTCGATATGCTCGGTCCCAGCGCCAAAATTGGCGATCAGGCGAAGGTTTGCGCCAGCGCCGTCAATCATGTCGGCATCAATCCGGTCGGTGACCGTAGGCACCAGCACATCGCACCGGGCCATCGCATCCATCAACGCTTCGCGCGTCATGGGTTCGTCGGTTGTGTTCAATGACACGTCAAACAGCTCGCTCATCCGGGCCTCAACGCTGGGCGCAAGGTGGCGCGTGACGACGACTTTGGGTTTGCCAGAGGCAAATTGCGGCGGGTTATCGATCTGAGACATTGTGCCTCATGCGCTAGGACCAATGGCCCCAAAGCGTCAAGAAGATGGTTTGTGGGCCGAGTGGTTCCCGAATTGGCACAAGATGCCATGATGGAGCCAACGGCGATCTTGAAACCTGGGCGGCACTCTGGCTATCACTGCACAATGAAACTTTTGCGAATCCTCGGTGTTTTTGCACTTGTCCTCACGGTTTGGACAGGCGTGGCCCATGACACGGCATACGCCCAAAACCGCGAGGTGCCCTATTGGGCGACTTTGCGTTTTGACGAGGTCAATATGCGCAAAGGCCCGAGTGAAAACTATCCGATTGATTGGGTTTACAAGCGCAAGGGTTTGCCGGTGCAAGTCATCCGCCTGCGTGAAAGCTGGCGTCTCGTTCAGGACCCTGATGGCACTCAAGGGTGGATCGCATCAAGCCAGCTTAGCCCCAAATTGGGTGCGCTTATCATCGGCGATGGCGTTGCAGAGCTTCGTGCAGAAGCCTCGGCGACTTCTGCCCTGCTGTGGAAGGCTCAGCCCGGGGTTGTCGGGGAGCTTTTGCGTTGCAGCGATAGTTTTTGCGAGATCGATATTGCCGGAAAAACCGGATGGGTGCTTGCGACACGCATCTGGGGTGCGGGCGAAATGTAGGGGAAGGGCTCTTCGCAAATCGCCAAGAGCCCCCCTTACCGGTTTAAACCAATTCAACCGCCACAGCGGTAGCTTCACCGCCACCAATGCAAAGGCTTGCGACACCGCGCTTTTTGCCTTGCGATTTTAGCGCGTTGAGAAGCGTCACGATAATGCGCGTGCCCGATGCGCCGATGGGGTGGCCCAGAGCCGTCGCGCCGCCGTTTACGTTGATCTTTGCATGGTCGATGCCGATGTCGCGCATCGCGAACATGGCGACGCAGGCAAACGCCTCGTTCACTTCCCACAGGTCCACATCATCGATTGTCCAGCCAGCATTCGCGAGCACTTTTTCAATCGCGCCGACGGGTGCTACGGTGAAATCCTTGGGCTCACGCGCATGGGCAGCCATAGCGACGATTTTTGCGACAGGTTCCTGACCGTTTTGTTTGGCAAGGCTTTCACGGGTCAGGACGACTGCGGCTGCACCATCCGAGATTGAGCTTGAGGTGGCCGCTGTGATTGTGCCGTCTTTGGCGAAAGCCGGGCGAAGGGCGGGGATTTTGTCCGGGCGGCCTTTGCCGGGCTGTTCGTCGGTGTCGACGGTGACTTCGCCTTTGCGGGTTTTGAACGTCACGGGCACCACCTCATCGGCAAATGCTCCGCTCGCAATCGCCGCATTGGCGCGGGTCAGCGATTCAATCGAATAGGCGTCCTGCTCTTCGCGGGTCAGTTGATATTCGTCCGCTGTATCCTGCGCGAATGTGCCCATCGCACGGCCTTCCTCATAGGCATCTTCGAGCCCATCAAGAAACATATGGTCATAGGCCGTATCGTGGCCGATGCGCGCGCCCGAGCGGTGCTTTTTGAGCAAGTACGGCGCATTGGTCATGCTCTCCATTCCGCCTGCAATGACATAATTGACTGTGCCGCTCGCCAGCGCCTCTGCGCCCATGATGACGGTCTGCATACCCGAACCGCACACCTTGTTGACGGTGGTTGCTTGAACGGATTTCGGAAGTCCTGCTTTGAGCGCTGCCTGACGCGCTGGCGCCTGCCCAAGGCCAGCTGGCAGGACACATCCCATATATGCGCGGTCAAAGCTGTCGCCGGGAACGCCGGAACGCTCCACCGCGGCCTTCACCGCCGTCGCGCCCAGATCGGTTGCAGACACATCGGAAAGTGCCCCTTGCATGCCGCCCATCGGGGTGCGGGCATAGGAGAGAATGACAATCGGATCAGACGCGGCGAATTGAGACATGGCTTTTGTCCTTTTGAAAGGGGTCATGGATTTGCCAGAGCAATTAGGGAGAGCTTACGCGAAAGGCAACGCACATACACCTCGGCTTTTCGTATTAGTCTTGCACGGCGCGCACAGTTCGCGCAGTGTGAGTATCAAATCGAAACTAGACCGGGTTTGGGAGAGAGCGACCATGGCTGATGATCTGCGAGCACAACAAGAAGCGGCGCTGAAACTGCAACGAAACGCCTTTACCGCATCACGGCCAGAGCCGATGTCGATGCGCAAGGATCGTGTGAAGCGCGCGATGGCGCTTTTGAAAGACCACGGCGAGAACTTGTGTAAAGCAATGGCGGCAGATTTCGGCAATCGTTCGATGACACAGTCGATGCTGACCGACATTGCGACAACCGTTGGTGCAGGCAAACACTCGCTCAAGCACATGGACAAATGGGCCAAGACCGAAAAGCGCGGCGTGCAGTTTCCCTTGGGACTTTTGGGGGCGAAGGCTGAGCTTCGGTATGAGCCCAAGGGCGTGATCGGCATTCTTTCTCCGTGGAATTTCCCGGTACAACTGGCTTTTGGCCCGCTGATGCAGATCTTTGCCGCTGGTAACCGGGCGATGATCAAGCCAAGCGAGTTTACAGAGCGCACCAGCATGCTGATGGCGGAACTTGTGGCGGAATATTTCACACCCGATGAACTGACCGTCATCACCGGCGGTCCAGAGGTCGCAGCGGCGTTTTCTTCGCTTCCTTTCGATCACCTGGTCTTCACAGGCTCCACCCCAACAGGGCGGCGCGTGATGGAGGCCGCGTCGAAGAACCTTGTGCCGGTCACACTGGAATTGGGCGGAAAATCGCCTGTTATCATGGGTAAAAGCGCAGACTTTGCCAAGGCAGGTGAACGCATTGCTTTGGGCAAAATGATGAACGCAGGGCAAATCTGCCTTGCGCCGGATTACATGTATGTGCCCCAGGAAAGCGAAGACGAAGCGGTCCAAGGCGTCGTTCAAGGCGCTAGCGCGATGTATCCAACGCTGCTCCAGAATGATGATTACGCCTCCATCGTATCCGACCGCCACTTTGAACGGCTTCAGGGTATGGTCGAAGATGCGCGAAACAAGGGTGCAGAGGTGATCGAGGTCAATCCGGCCGGCGAAGATTTCAGCAACGCCAATCAGCGCAAGATGCCGCTGACCATTCTCAAGAATGTGAATGATGAAATGGAGGCGATGCAGGAGGAAATCTTTGGCCCGGTCCTGCCGATCAAAACCTATCGCGCGGTCGATGAAGCGATTGATTATGTGAACGAAAATGATCGCCCGCTCGGCCTCTATTACTTCGGCGATGACAAGGCAGAGCAAGAACGCGTTCTTACCCGCACAATCTCTGGCGGTGTGACTACCAATGATGTGATCTTCCATATTTCAATGGAAGACCTGCCCTTTGGCGGCGTCGGGCCATCGGGCATGGGCAGCTATCACGCGATTGAGGGCTTTAAAGAATTCAGCCACGCACGCGCCGTCTATCATCAGCCAAAGATCGACATTGCCAAGCTTGGCGGGTTCAAGCCGCCCTATGGCAAGGCAACCGACAAGGCGATTGCCGGCATGATGAAGTGAGCCGGATTTTCAGGCAAGGATCGCTTTAAAATCTAGAGATTGGTCCGCTTTGGCATAATGTTGGTCAGGGCCGCGAATGGTCCGTGTCCCTCGTTCGCTTTGCGAAACGGGCAAGCACGAGGTTTGACCATTCGATTTTGTGCACGAATAATGCCGTGATTTACGCGTTTCTGCCCCTTGCACACAGGGCGGCTCAGGCGTAGGGGGCAGCGCACTGGGATAAAAACACATGGACAGCGTAATGATCGACCAGACAGTCGACCTTAGTCAGTATCTGCCGATACTGCTCTTCATCGGTATAGCTCTTGGGCTTTCGGTTCTTTTTGTGTTTCTGCCGATGGGCGTCTCGCGCCTTACCGGTGCGCACAATCCGGACGAGGAAAAGCTGTCCGAGTACGAATGCGGCTTTCCCGCATTTGAAGATTCGCGCAGCCAGTTTGACGTACAGTTTTATCTGGTAGCGATCAGCTTTATCATCTTCGACCTCGAAGCAGCGTTCCTCTTTCCCTGGGCCGTGAGCCTGGGTGAGACAGGCTGGGTCGGTTGGATCGGCATGATGACCTTCCTCACCATCCTCGCCATTGGCCTTGCCTATGAGTGGAAGAAGGGTGCCCTCGATTGGCAATGAGGTATTGGCAATAGGGTATCGGCCCTAAGGGATTAGCTATGAACACGATTACTCCCCCAGCAAGTCTCCCCGACGTAAGCGCTCTGGAAACCGCCAAAGGCGGCGAAGTGCGTGCACCGGATCAGGACTATTTTCGCGCGCTTCAATCCGAGGTGAATGACAAGGGCTTCCTCGTCGCATCGACAGAAGACCTGTTCCAATGGGCGCGCACAGGCTCGCTCTGGTGGATGACCTTTGGTCTTGCGTGCTGCGCGGTGGAGATGATCCACGTGAACATGCCGCGTTATGATATGGAGCGTTTTGGCGCAGCGCCGCGTGCATCCCCGCGTCAATCAGACGTGATGATTGTGGCGGGCACGTTGTGCAACAAAATGGCGCCTGCGCTGCGCAAGGTTTACGACCAGATGTCCGATCCCAAATATGTGATCAGCATGGGTTCTTGCGCTAATGGCGGCGGCTATTACCACTATTCCTATTCCGTTGTGCGCGGATGCGACCGGATTGTTCCGGTTGATATCTATGTGCCCGGTTGCCCTCCGACGGCAGAGGCTCTTCTGTACGGTGTGATGCAACTACAGCGCAAAATTCGCCGTGTCGGGACGATTGAACGGTGAGGATTTACCGTACCTTCCTTGCAATTGTGCTCGCGGCGCTCGCAGCGCCTTTGGCGGCTCAGCCAGTCCAGTGGAGCGCCGCACAGACCACGTTCGACACGGCGTCGGTAGAAATGCCGTGTGCGAAAGAGGCTGTTCAGGTCAAAGAGCGCGAAGGTGTGGAGGCGGTCCGCTGTGATGTGTCCGGCGTGACGGTTTTCCTCTTCGTTCTGAAGAACGATATGCTTTCGAGGTTCGGTTTCCCGGGTGCGTCTGTGGAGGTACTCCGGCAGGGATTAGAGCAGGACCCCGAGACCGATTATCTCATCGACGGATCGGTTAGCGGCTATGAAGCCTTCTACAGCGAAGGCCGCGCCTCTGATGGCAAGGTCGCGGTTGGTATCGTCGATCTGAAAGATGGCCGTACAGTGATGCTGAATGTTCAAACGGACGGAAGCGAGGCTGCTGAGGCGGCGATTTCAGATATTTTTGTGCGTTCATGGGGTTCTTTGCAGGTGACTAGGCCATGACAGTTGTACACTCCGCTCCGAAATACGCTTCTAATGAAGGCGTGATCGACGCTCTTGCCGGCTCTTTGAGCGTTTGGCTTGAAGGGTCGGGCGAGCAGCACGGCGAGATTATCCTCTCCGCCAAGCGCGGCGACATCGAGACGGTCCTTCGCACGCTTAGAGACGATCACGATTATCAGCAGTTGATGGAAATCGCGGGCGCTGACTACCCCGACCGTGCCGAGCGGTTCGAGGTTGTCTACATGCTGCTCTCGCTCACGAAGAACCACCGGGTGATGGTGAAGTGTTCGACCGATGCGAGTACCCCTGTGCCTACGGTGACGACGCTTTGGCCCAATGCGGGTTGGTTGGAGCGCGAAGTTTTTGACATGTATGGCGTGGTGTTTGCGGGCAATCAGGACCTTCGCCGCATCCTCACCGACTATGGCTTTGAAGGGCACCCGTTCCGCAAGGACTTCCCGATGACCGGCTATACCGAATTGCGGTATTCCGAAGAAGAAAAGCGCGTTGTCTACGAGCCGGTTGAGCTGCCGCAGGATATGCGCACCTTTGACTTCCTCTCGCCGTGGGAGGGTTCGGACTACGTGCTGCCCGGTGATGAGAAGGCGGATGGTGCGCCGCAGGTGGACAAGCCCAAAGTGACCGAGAAACCGGCGGACACCGGCGCTGGTGCCAGGGCTGGGGAGAACGCGGCGGAAGGCACGGATGCTGTTCCGCCCAATATGATCGAGATCGAAATTGAAGAGGAGGACGAAGAATGAGCGTCCAAATCGAAGAATCGCCCACCAATAACGGCGAAGTCATCAAGAATTACACGCTGAACTTCGGGCCACAGCACCCGGCAGCCCACGGCGTGCTTCGCATGGTGATGGAGCTGGATGGCGAAGTGGTTGAGCGGGTGGACCCGCATGTGGGCCTGCTCCACCGCGGCACCGAAAAGCTGATCGAGCAGAAGACCTATCTTCAGGCGCTTCCGTATTTTGACCGCTTGGATTACTGTTCGCCGCTGTGTCAGGAGCACTCATACGTGCTCGCGATCGAGAAGCTGCTGAACATCGAAGTTCCAGAGCGGGCGCAATATTTGCGTGTCCTGTTTGCTGAGCTAACCCGTATCTGCAACCACATGCTGAACATCGGCGCGCATGTTATGGATGTGGGCGCGATGACGCCTAACCTTTGGGTGTTTGAGCTGCGCGAGGATTGCCTCAACTTCTTTGAACGGGCATCGGGTGCGCGCATGCACTCGGCATGGTTCCGCCCCGGCGGCGTGCATCAGGATGTGCCCGAGAAGCTTCTCGTCGATATTGGCGATTGGCTCGACAACCGGTTTTTCCAGCTGTTTGACGACGCGATGAGCCTCGTGATCGACAACCGCATCTTCAAGCAGCGCAATGTCGATATCGCCATTGTGGGCCGCGATGATGCGATTGCCTGGGGCTTTTCGGGGCCAATGATCCGTGCCGCTGGCATTCCATGGGACCTGCGCAAATCGCAGCCATATGATGTGTACGACCGGATGGAGTTTGACATTCCTGTCGGCACCAATTCGGACTGCTACGACCGCTTCATGGTGCGCGTGAAGGAAGTTCGTGAGAGCGCCAAGATCATCAAGCAATGTATCCGCGATATGCCGCAAGGCCCGATTGCGAGCACCGATGGCAAAGTCTCCCCGCCCAAGCGCGGCGAGATGAAGCAATCGATGGAAAGCTTGATCCACCACTTCAAGCTCTACACCGAAGGCTTCCACGTGCCAGCGGGCGAAGTCTACGTCGCAACCGAAAGCCCCAAGGGCGAGTTCGGCGTCTACCTCGTCAGCGATGGAACAAACAAACCCTACCGCTGCAAAATCCGCCCGACGGCATTCTCACACCTTCAAGCCATGGAAATGATGACGAAGGGTCATATGTTGGCCGATGCGACCGCGATCCTTGGCGCGATTGATGTCGTGTTTGGGGAGTGTGACCGGTGATTGCATTCTTAATCGGATCAGCCATAGCTATGACGCTGCTAACAGCTTTGGTTAGCTTGCTTACGCGACGTTTTCAGGAAGGTACGGCATACCGCCTGACCACGGTCGTGTTCGCTTTTGTGCTGGCTGTTGCCCTATTTGCATTCGGGAGCGCTGATGGCGGCCCGATCAATTGGACTGCTGGAATTGTTCCCTATGGCATTGGAGCTTTGATCGTGGCCGTGTGTTGGCAGCTTCTCTCCCTGCGTAACAAAGAAGACGAAAGTGAGACGTTCGAATGAGCGCGCACAACCCATCTCTCGTCATTCCGGCGAAGGCCGGAATCCAGTTTGCAACACTAGTGGCTCCGCTCTGGACCCCGGCTTTCGCCGGGGTGACGGTTGGAGGAAACTAAATGGCTGACCGTACACCCGCACCCGATACCCCCGAACTGCGCGCGCGCTGGGGCTCTTTTGAGTGGTCGAAAGAGAATAAGAAAAAGGCCGATTACCACATCGCCAAATACCCCGAAGGCCGGGCGAAGTCGGCGACGATGCCGCTGCTCGATCTGGCTCAGCGTCAGGTGGGCGAAGAGACCGATACGCAAGGCTGGCTCCCGCTTCCTGTCATCGAATATGTTGCGAAATATATCGATGTGCCGGTGATCCGCGTGCTCGAAGTCGCGACCTTTTACTTCATGTACAATATGAAGCCGGTCGGGAAATATCATGTGCAGGTCTGCGGCACGACGCCGTGTATGCTGCGCGGGTCTGACGACATCATCAGCGCTTGCAAGAAGCGCGGCATGAAGATGGGCCACGTCTCCGAAGATGGTCTTTGGACGCTGACCGAGGTGGAGTGCATGGGCAATTGCGCCACCGCTCCTATGGTCCAGATCAACGATGACAATTACGAAGATCTGACCCCTGAACGCCTCGACGCCGTGCTTGATGCGCTCGCCGCTGGCGAAACGCCGAAAGCAGGCACGCAGGAGCCTGGACGTCACACGTCAGAACCTTCGGGCGGACCCACCACTCTTAAAGAAATGGTCGATGCCAATCACGATTACCGGGGGGAATGGTGATGGGTGACACCCAAGCTGATAAAATCGCCGGAAAGCGCGCGCTCGCCATTACCTTTTTGGTCCTTGGCTTGAGCCTTTGTGTCACCTTCGGCCTTACACTTGGCCCGGCCTTTATCGGTATCGGCCTGCCATTTGCGGTGCTTGGTTTTATCTTCCTGCCTAAGGCAGACGAAGGGCAGAAAAGCGGGGGAGATCGGTAATGGCCAATCCCAAAACCAACCTTGGCATGGGCGCTGTGGGCCTGTTGTTCTTTGCGCTCGCCGTGTGGGAATTCCTCTCTGGCGATGGCTGGGTCGTTTGGGTCCTGCTTGGCGTGTTGTTCGGCGGAGTTGGCGCAGCGCGTCAGCTGTTGAGCAAGGACGATGCGCGGTAATGGACATCGTCACAATCATTCTTGCCCTCGCTGGTGCCTTCATCGCCTACAAGGCGTTGATGGGCTTGCTGCGCGTGGCAGTGATTGTGTTGATTTTTGGCGTCACAACGGGGCTGTATCAACAAGGGGTGATCGGGTGATGGCCGTTTGGATTGCCCTTGGTTCCGTCATGCTGGCGCTTGCGGTGGTGCTGTTTGTCGTCAACGCCAAGACGATGGATGACGACAAATGAACGGTGCCGTCATCGCCTTTATGATTGCAGGGCTCGTGGGCTTTGGCGCGGGCGCATACCTGTCGGCAACCGGTGAGCGTCCGATTGGCATTGGTCTTATGGCGATGGGCTTATTGTTTCAGGTTTTGACTTTGCGGCAGCTTCGGATGGCTCGCAAAGGGGCAAATACGAGAGAAGGATCGAACGATGCTGGCTGATAAAGACCGCATCTTTACCAATGTTTATGGCTTCCAAGATTGGGGCCTTAAAGCGGCGCAAAAGCGCGGCGATTGGGATGGTACGAAAGCTCTGATTGAGCGCGGACAAGATGCGATCATCGAAGAGATCAAAGCTAGCGGCCTGCGTGGCCGGGGCGGGGCGGGTTTCCCGACCGGTCTCAAATGGTCGTTCATGCCCAAGACCAGCGCGGATGGCCGGCCAAGCTTCCTCGTCATCAATGCTGATGAATCCGAACCGGGTTCCTGCAAAGACCGCGAAATTATCCGCCACGATCCGCATAAGCTCGTCGAAGGCGCGCTGATCGCCGGTTTCGCCATGCGAGCACGCGCTGCCTACATCTACATTCGCGGCGAATACATCCGCGAGGCTGAGACGCTGCAGGCCGCAATTGACGAGGCGTATGACGCTGGACTGATTGGCAAGAACGCCAGCGGTTCGGGCTATGACTTCGATGTGTTCATGCACCGGGGTGCTGGCGCCTACATTTGCGGTGAAGAAACCGCGATGATCGAAAGCCTTGAAGGCAAAAAGGGTCAGCCGCGCTTGAAGCCGCCGTTCCCGGCGGGCGCTGGGCTTTATGGCTGTCCGACGACTGTGAACAATGTTGAGAGCATCGCGGTTGTGCCCACGATCCTGCGCCGTTCGGGTGCGTGGTTTGCGGGCTTCGGGCGTGAGGGCAATGCGGGCACCAAGCTGTTCCAGATCAGCGGCCACGTGGAAAAACCCTGCGTGGTTGAAGAAGAGATGAGCATTCCGTTCGAAGAGCTGATTGAAAAGCACTGCGGTGGGATTACTGGGGGTTGGGACAATCTGCTTGCGGTTATTCCGGGCGGTTCTTCGGTTCCGCTGGTGCCTGCTGAGCAAATCCGTTCAGCACCGATGGATTTTGACGGGCTGAAAGAGCTTGGCTCGGGCCTTGGTACGGCGGCAGTTATCGTGATGGACAAGTCCACCGATATCGTCCGCGCAATTTCTCGCCTCAGCTATTTCTACAAGCACGAATCCTGCGGCCAATGCACGCCGTGCCGTGAAGGCACCGGTTGGATGTGGCGCATGATGGAGCGGCTTCGCACAGGCGATGCCGAGATCGAAGAGATCGACATGCTCCATGAAGTCACCAAGCAGGTCGAAGGTCACACCATCTGTGCGCTTGGCGATGCTGCAGCGTGGCCAATTCAAGGCCTCATCCGCCACTTCCGCCCCGAGCTTGAGCGCCGGATCGAAGAACACAACGCACAATTCCGGGAGGCTGCGGAATGATGTGTATTGCTTTAAATCATTGTCATTGCGAGGAGCGAAGCGACGCGGCAATCCAGAGCCGTTTCGCGCTTCGCTCTGGATTGCTTCGCTACGCTCGCAATGACGAATTTTTACATCAGCGCCGAAAATGAGGGGAACTGAAATGAAGATTAAGTTCGGAATTGCTTCGGCTATTGGCGCACTCTCTCTCGCAGGATGCGCCACGTTTTCAAACATGGAGACCGGCCTAAATACGCTTATGGGTCAACCGCTACAAGCAGCGATTGATACGCTCGGGTATCCTCAAGGCCAAATGCACGTCGGCGAGGATACTGTTTATGGATGGGGCCGTGAGTTCACCGTGAACATGCCGCAGTATCAGACCTCAAACACCTATGGCCAAGTCGGAGGCACAAGCTTTTCGGCGAACACCGGCACTACGACATACGTGCCGACT
Source organism: Erythrobacter longus (assembly GCF_000715015.1). GTDB lineage: Bacteria > Pseudomonadota > Alphaproteobacteria > Sphingomonadales > Sphingomonadaceae > Erythrobacter > Erythrobacter longus. Next base: position 477,169 of record NZ_JMIW01000001.1, on the reverse strand, counting down.
AATTACAATTGCAATGTTCGCATTGCAGTCGGTCCCGACAACAGGATCAAGAACTGGGAATTCGACGGTAACATCGGCGGCTGTGAGGCGTATTCTTCACGTCTAAAGAGATTGGCAGAATAATATGCCTAAGGTAACCGTAGACGGTCAGGAAATCGAAGTCCCCCAGGGCGCGACTGTCCTTCAGGCTTGCGAGCAAGCGGGCAAGGAAATTCCGCGCTTTTGCTATCACGAGCGCCTTTCCATTGCGGGCAATTGCCGGATGTGCCTGGTCGAAGTGAAGCCGGGGCCGCCTAAGCCTCAGGCGTCTTGCGCGCTTCCTGCAAGCGAGGGGCAAGAGATCCGCACCGACACGCCAATGGTCAAAAAGGCGCGCGAAGGGGTGATGGAGTTCTTGCTCGTCAATCACCCGCTTGATTGCCCGATTTGCGACCAGGGCGGTGAGTGCGATCTTCAGGATCAGGCGGTCGCCTATGGTCGCGGCTCCTCGCGCACGAAAGAAAACCGCCGCGCGGTGACCGAAAAGTACATGGGTCCGCTGATCAAGACGGTGATGACCCGCTGCATTCACTGCACCCGCTGTGTGCGCTTCTCTGAAGAGATCGCGGGCGTGGATGAAATCGGCGCGCTGTATCGCGGCGAAGATATGCAGATCACGACCTATCTGGAAAAGGCGGCGGCGCATGAGCTGTCTGCGAATGTGATCGACCTTTGCCCAGTTGGTGCTCTCACCTCGCGTCCTTATGCGTTTGAAGCGCGCCCTTGGGAATTGAAGCGGACGCTCAGCATTGACGTGTCCGACGCTGTTGGCGCGAACATTTCGCTCCACTCAAAGGGCCGCGAAGTCATGCGCGCTTTGCCTCGCATCAATGATGATGTGAACGAGGAGTGGCTGTCGGACAAAGCGCGCTATCAGGTCGATGGCCTGACGAAACGGCGCTTGGACAAGGTGTTCGTTCGCAAAGACGGCAAACTTGCAGCATCTGATTGGTCAGAGGCGTTTGGGGCGATTGCTGGCGCGCTAGAGGGCGACAAGTCCTCCGTCGCGGCGGTCGCTGGCGATATGGTCGATTGTGAGACCATGTTTGCGGCCAAGGCTCTTTTGAAGGCTTGCGGATCGACGCTGCTTGAAGGTCGCCAAACGGGCATGACATACGACGTCTCGAACCTTGCGGCGGTGAACTTTAACTCAGGCCTTGCCGGGATTGAGACCGCTGACTGTATTCTGATCGTTGGTTCGCACATCCGCTGGGAAGCAGCTTTGGTGAATGCCCGCATTCGCAAGGCTGTGAAAGCCGGCGCGAAGGTCTTTGTAGTGGGGCCAGAGTGGGAGACCACTTATCCGGCGGAATTCCTTGGGCAAGACCTCAAGGTTCTGAACCGTGTGCCAAAAGCTCTCGGCGATGCCATGAAGGCAGCGACACGCCCTGCGGTGATCCTTGGCGGGGCGGCTTTGGCTGCGGGTGCTCTTGGCGCAGCTCTGAAGCTTGTCGACAAGTTTGGCCTCGTGAAAGACGATTGGAACGGCTTCAACGTGCTCCATATGAGCGCGGCGCGCATGGGCGGGTTGATGCTCGGCTATGCGCAAGAAGGCGGCATGGCGGATATCGCGGCGGCGAAACCCAAAGTGCTCTTCAGCCTTGGTGCGGACGAGATGGACTTTGCGCCGTTTGCGGACAGCCTCAAGGTCTACATCGGCCACCACGGCGACAAGGGCGCGCATAACGCTGACATCATTCTGCCCGGCGCATCATACGCCGAGAAAGATGGCACTTACGTCAACACCGAAGGCCGTGTTCAGTTCGCTGAAAAGGCGGTGTTTGCGCCCGGCGATGCGCGCGAAGACTGGACGATCCTGCGCGCTCTCGCCGATGCCATTGGCGTAAGCGTTGGCTTTGACAGCTTTGAGCAGCTTCAAGGCGCTATGATTGCCGAGGTGCCTGCTTTGGGTGAAGAGGCTCTCGCCGACTATGGCTCTCTTCCGAAAGCGGACAGCAAGGCCAAGGCCGAAGGCGTGATCAGCGCCTATCCGGTCAAGGATTTCTACCTCACCAATCCTATCGCCCGCGCGTCAGCTGTGATGCAACAATGTTCGGCAGAACTGCTCCACGGCGAAGAAATGAAGGAGGCTGCGGAATGAGCCTTTCCCTCGCGCCTGTGATTTCCTGCGAAAGCAGGAAGCCATCATCGAACTCCGGAGATAGGCTCCTGCTTTCGCAGGAGATCACGAAGGGGACGAGTAAATGACCGCGTTCTTTGAAACTCTTGGCCTTCCGTATGAGTGGGCCTGGTTCATCGCCACGATCTCGGGCATCCTCCTGATCGCGCTTCCCGTCATGCTGGCCGTTGCTATGGTGATCTATGTCGACCGCAAGGTGCTGGGCGCGATTATGCTTCGGCGCGGGCCCAATGTGGTGGGGCCGTTTGGTCTGCTGCAAAGCTTTGCTGACGGGCTTAAGGTGTTCTTGCAAGAGACCATTATTCCAAGCGCCGCGAACAAGGTTATCTTCCTGCTTGCGCCGATCATCACTTTTACCGTCGCTCTCGCCGCTTGGGCGGTGATCCCGTTTGGTGATGGCGTGGTGCTTGCAGACATCAATGTGGGTCTTCTCTACATCCTCGCGATCAGCTCGCTGGGCGTTTACGGCGTGGTGATGGCTGGATGGGCGTCGAACTCGAAGTACCCCTTCTTCTCAGCCATGCGCGCGGCGGCTCAGATGATCTCTTACGAGGTCTCTATCGGCTTTATTCTCGTGTGCGTTGTCCTGTGGGCGGGCACGTTCAATATGAACGGTATTGTCGAGGCACAGCGCGGCCACGGGCTTGGCTTCGTCAACGGGTTCTTCTTTAACCCGCTGTTGTTCCCGATGTTTGTGGTGTTCTTCATCTCGGCCTTGGCTGAGACAGCGCGCGCACCGTTCGACCTTACAGAGGCCGAATCCGAGCTCGTCGCTGGCTATCAGACCGAATATTCGTCGATGGCCTTCGCGCTGTTCTGGCTGGGTGAGTATGCGAACATCCTGCTGATGTGTTCGCTTTGCGCGATCCTGTTTATGGGCGGGTGGTTGCCACCGTTTGAGTGGGCACCGCTGTATTATGTGCCGGGCTTTATCTGGTTCCTTTTGAAGACTTTCTTCTTCTTCCTGCTGTTCAGCTGGATCTGGGCGACTGTGCCGCGTTATCGCTATGACCAGTTGATGCGGCTTGGCTGGAAGGTGTTCCTGCCGATGAGCCTTGGCTTTGTCGCAGTGATCAGCGGCTATCTGATGGCGACCGGTCACTTTACGAGCGCTGCGCCAGTGGTTGAGCCGGCAAGTGTGACGCCTGGCGAAATCGTTGAAGCTGCGCCAGTAGCGCAGCCGTCAGGAGGTCAGACATGAAGCTAAGACCTATGGCGCTCGGTCTGGCACTGATACTTGGCCAGCAACCGTTACACGCAGAGGAACCCGTGAAGCCCTCGTTTCCGCTCATGCAAGTGGATTGCGAAACGGTTGCAGCCGCTGCTGGTTCACCGTTTGACTTCCCAACTGCTCGCATCATGATCCCGACCCCATTTCATTTGGTGAGTTCTGAGAAGCGCCTAAAGCTCTACAAGAGCTTGTTAGTGTTTGAAGGGGGCGACGAAGGCTATCTCATTAGCCAGCCCAAAATCACTCAGGCTGATATGAAAAACTCGTCCGGACGTTTTGGCGACCTTCAGGAACGCCAATCTGATGACGACATCCCAACCGGATTTACGATTGCGGATACAGTCTATGAAATTCAAAGCGTGACGAGCTTTCCTGTAACCGAGCGAATTGGCGAGACTTCGTTTAAGATTGATCAAACGATCACTTTTCGACTGAAAATCGAAGAAGTTACTACATCAACCGATCGCAATCCGCCTGTCTGGCAGGGCGACTGTGTAATGACGAATGTTAAGGCTGACTGATGACCACCGCAACACAGCTCCTTAAGAGCTTCACCCTTTGGGAATTCCTGAAAGCACACGTGCTGACCTTGAAGTATTTCTTCAAGCCCAAGGTGACGATCAACTATCCGTTCGAGAAATCGCCGCTTAGCCCGCGTTTTCGTGGTGAGCACGCGCTGCGGCGTTATCCGAACGGCGAGGAACGCTGCATTGCGTGTAAGCTGTGCGAGGCGGTGTGCCCGGCTCAGGCGATCACGATCGAGAGCGAGCCGCGCGAAGACGGCAGCCGCCGCACCACGCGCTATGACATTGATATGACGAAGTGCATTTACTGCGGCTTTTGTCAGGAGGCCTGCCCGGTGGATGCCGTGGTCGAGGGGCCAAACTTCGAATACGCCACCGAAACGCGCGAGGAATTGCTTTATGACAAGGCAAAACTGCTCGCAAATGGTGACAAATGGGAACGGGCCATCGCGGCTAACCTTGAAGCGGACGCCCCCTATCGTTAAGGGCGCGGCCAAGTCTTGACGGGCTGGACGGAAAAACAGGGATCATGATTCAGACACTCGCCTTTTATCTCTTTGCGACGCTTGTCGTGGCCAGCGCGGTCATGGTGATCATGTCGCGGAACCCTGTGCACTCCGTACTGTGGCTCATCCTGTCGTTCTTCAATGCGGCGGGCTTGATGGTGCTGGTGGGGGCAGAGTTCATCGCGATGCTGCTCGTCATTGTATACGTGGGCGCGGTCGCAGTGTTGTTCTTGTTCGTGGTGATGATGCTCGACATCGACTTTGCGGCGATGCGGGCCGGGTTTATCAGGAACTTTCCGCTGGGGATTGCGATTGCGCTGATCCTTCTCGCTGAGCTTGGCCTTGGGCTGGGCGCTTATGGTGCTGGCGGGATTGAACTTGGCACGCCCGATGGAACCGCCGCTGCGAGCGCCAGTGTCTCTAATATCGAGGCTATCGGCGCGCTGCTTTATGGCCGTTATATTCTGCTGTTCGAAATCGCTGGCATCATCCTGCTGGTGGCGATGATTGGCGCGATTGTGCTGACGTTCCAGCCGCCGCCTCCAGGAAGCCGCGCACAGCAAGACATCGGCAAACAAATTGCACGCCGCCCGGAAGAGGCGACGGTTATGAAAAATCCAGACATTGGCAAAGGGGTCGAACTCTAATGGGACCCGTGGGCGTTGAACACTACCTAGTCGTGGGCGCGATCCTTTTCGTGCTGGGCGTGCTGGGCATCTTCCTCAACCGGAAGAATGTGATTGTCATCCTGATGGCGGTGGAGCTGATCCTGCTCGCCGTGAACATCAACCTTGTCGCGTTCAGCGCCTTCATGGGCGATCTGGTGGGACAGGTTTTTGCCATGATGGTTCTGACCGTTGCGGCAGCAGAAGCAGCGATCGGGCTTGCCATTCTCGTCATCTACTATCGCGGCCGCGGAACGATTGCGGTCGATGATGTCAACCGGATGAAGGGATAAGCGCCGCCATGGAAACGCAAATCCTATTGATCGTCTTCGCGCCTCTGGTCGCGGCGATTATTGCAGGGCTGGGCAACCGGATGCTGGGCAATACGATTGCCAAGTCGATTACGACCGGCGGTCTGTTCCTGTCGGCTGCCTTGAGCTGGCCGATTTTCATCGGGTTTCTGACCGGCACGCATACTGCCGAGGTCGTGCCCGTGCTGCAATGGGTGCAGTCGGGTGATTTGACCTTCGACTGGGCTTTGCGGGTTGATGCTCTCACAGCTGTGATGCTGGTGGTGATCAACTCGGTTTCCGCGCTCGTCCACCTGTATAGCTGGGGCTATATGGAGGAAGACCCGGATCAACCGCGCTTCTTCGCATATCTCTCGCTCTTCACCTTCGCCATGCTGATGCTGGTGACCGCCGATAACCTCGTTCAGATGTTCTTCGGTTGGGAAGGGGTGGGGCTTGCCTCGTACCTGCTCATCGGGTTCTGGTTCAAAAAGCCGTCTGCGGGCGCTGCTGCGATCAAGGCCTTCGTGGTCAACCGCGTAGGCGATCTTGGCTTTATGCTCGGTATCTTCGGCACGTTCCTGGTGTTCCAGACGACCTCTATTCCAGAGATATTGGCCGCCTCTGCTGGCATGAGCGGATCGACCATCGGCTTCCTCGGCATGCGTTTGCCGACGATGGATATTCTGTGTTTCCTACTCTTCATCGGGGCGATGGGTAAGTCGGCGCAATTGGGTCTCCACACATGGCTTCCTGACGCGATGGAGGGACCGACGCCTGTGTCCGCTCTCATCCACGCAGCGACCATGGTGACAGCGGGCGTGTTTATGGTCTGCCGTCTCTCGCCAATGTTCGAAGCGGCTCCGACTGCTTTGATGATCGTGACTATCGTGGGCGCGGCAACGTGCTTCTTCGCAGCGACCATCGGTACAACGCAGTGGGACATCAAGCGGGTTATCGCTTACTCAACCTGTTCGCAGCTGGGTTACATGTTCTTTGCAGCCGGCATTGGCGCATACGGCGTTGCGATGTTCCACCTGTTTACGCACGCTTTCTTCAAGGCGCTGCTGTTCTTGGGGGCAGGCTCGGTCATCCATGCGATGCACCATGAGCAGGACATGCGCTATTATGGCGGTCTCAGAAAAGCGATCCCGATTACCTTTGTCGCAATGCTGTTGGGCACGCTCGCGATCACGGGGCTGGGTGTTTATCACCTCGGTGCAGGTTTCGCTGGCTTCTGGTCGAAGGACGCGATCCTCGAGGCGGCCTTCGCGCGTGGCACCACCACTTCGACGATTGCCTTCTGGGCAGGTGTGACGGCAGCTCTCCTCACCAGTTTCTACAGCTGGCGTCTGATGTTCCTCACCTTCTGGGGTAAGCCCCGCTGGATCGAGAGTGAGCATATTCAGCACACCGTCCACAAGACACCCGAGGAAGCAGGCGAGGACACAACCGGCGGCTATCACCCGCATGAGAGCCCGATTGCGATGCTTATCCCGCTTGTGGTGCTGTCTACGGGCGCGGTTCTGGCTGGCCAGGTGTTCGCGCCGAGCTTCATTGATGATGCAAGCTTCTGGGCAGGCTCGATCTTCTACAACGAAAACCTCATCCACGCGCTTCATGAAGTGCCCTATTGGGTGAAGTATTCGGCCTTTGTGGTCATGGTGCTGGGCTTTATCGGAGCGTACATCGCCTACATCGCGAAGCCTGACATTCCTGCGAAGTTCGTGGGCACCTTTGGCTGGCTGCACAACTTCGTGTTCCGCAAATGGTATTTCGACGAGCTCTATGACGCGATCTTCGTGAAGCCTGCCTTCTGGCTTGGCCGCCAGTTCTGGAAACTGGGCGATATCGGCGTGATTGACCGCTTTGGACCAAACGGCATCGCTGCTGTGGTTCAGCGCGGTTCGGTCGCGGCCAAGACGATCCAGTCGGGCTATCTCTACACCTATGCGCTGATCATGCTTCTCGGGCTGATCGCCGCTGTCACTTATGTGCTGCTCTAGGGGTCTTTGAGCGTAATGGACTTTCCCATCCTCACCACGATGATGTTGGTGCCGTTAGCGGCAGCCATCGCATGTCTGTTCGCCGGGCAAGCCTCGCGAGTGATCGCATTGGGCGCAACGCTTGTGACCTTTGGTTTGGGCGTCATGCTCTGGGCAAATTACGACATTGGCGGCGCGCAGTGGCAGTTTCAGGAAAAGTATGAGCTAGTCGCGGGCTTCTCTTATGCTCTCGGCATCGACGGCATCGCGCTGATGCTCATCATGCTCAGCGTCTTCCTGATGCCAATTTGCATTCTCGCCAGCTGGGATTCGATCAAAAAGCGCATCGGCGAATACATGGCGGCCTTCCTGTTTATGGAAGTGCTGATGATCGGGACGTTTGCGGCGCAGGATTTGTTCCTGTTCTACATCTTCTTTGAAGCGGGCCTTATCCCGATGTATCTTATCATCGGCGTATGGGGCGGGGATAACCGCATCTACGCCTCGTATAAATTCTTCCTCTACACGCTGATCGGCTCTGTTCTGATGCTGATCGCGATGTTCTGGATGGTGAGCGAGGCGGGCACCTCGGACATTCCGACGCTGATGCAATACGACTTCCCCGGTGGGGCACAAACGTGGCTATGGCTGGCGTTCTTTGCGAGCTTTGCGGTGAAGGTCCCGATGTGGCCCTTCCACACCTGGCTTCCCGACGCGCACGTTCAGGCTCCGACTGCGGGGTCTGTGATCCTTGCGGGTGTTCTGCTGAAACTGGGCGGATACGGCTTTATCCGCTTCAGCCTGCCGATGTTCCCGGAGGCGAGCGCGGACTTTGCGTGGTTCGTCTTCATCCTGTCGATGATCGCTGTGATCTACACCTCTCTCGTCGCGCTGGTTCAGGCGGATATGAAGAAGCTTATCGCTTACTCATCGGTTGCTCACATGGCGATTGTGACCGTGGGCCTGTTCGCATTCAACGTGCAGGGGCTTGAGGGCGCGATGATCGTCATGCTTTCGCACGGCCTTGTTTCAGGCGCGCTCTTCCTGTGTGTGGGCGTCATCTACGACCGGCTCCATACTCGTGAGATTGAACGCTACGGCGGGCTCAGCATCAACATGCCGTATTACGCGCTGTTTTTCCTGCTCTTCACCATGGCCTCAATCGGCCTTCCGGGCACCAGCGGATTTGTGGGCGAATTCCTGTCGCTTGCAGGCATCTACCAAACTTCCAGCCTCGTGGCGCTGGTCAGCACCACCGGCATCATCCTGGGCGCAGCTTACATGCTCTACCTCTACCGCCGCGTGGCCTTCGGCGATCAGAAGAACGCTGATGCCGCCGCAATGAAAGACATCACCGCGCGCGAATGGATTATGATGACCCCGATTGCTGCCGTAGTCCTGTGGATGGGCGTCTATCCGGAGAGCTTCCTTGCCCCAATGCGCGCCGATATTGCCGCGCTTGATGCGCAACTTGCCGCTGCTGCTCCTGCCAGCGACGCTGCGCTTGCGAGCGGTGAGCCACTCTCGGAGGCGGCCAATGCCATGGAGTTCGAGGGCCATGACGGGGAGGGCCAACACTGATGCTTGATTTCCCATCATCCTTCGCCCTCATCACGCCAGAGCTGATCCTTATCGGCACGGGCCTTGTCCTGTTGCTGGTTGCTGCATGGGTCGGCGACAAGGCCGCTCGCGCTGTGACAATTGTTGCTGCCAGTGCGCTGTTTGTGGCGGGGCTGTTCACGATCCCCGGGCTCCACCTCGGGGTCGATGGCCCTGACAGCTATGCGTTCGGCACGCTTCTCAAAGTCGATAGCTTTGCGCTTTTCTCAAAGGCCTTGATCTATCTTGCAGGGATCGGTGCGCTTGTTGTCGCGCCAGCCTTTTTCAACGGTCCCGCCGCATCGAGCGAGCGCGGGCTGCGCGCTGAATACCCCGTCCTGATCCTGTTCGCGACCGTGGGCATGAGCATCATGGTCTCGGCAAGCGACTTTATGACGCTATACATGGGCCTCGAATTGAACTCGCTCGCCGCCTATGTGCTGGCCGCAATCCTGCGCAAGGATGAGCGTTCAACCGAAGCGGGGCTTAAGTACTTCGTCCTCGGCGCGCTTGCCTCAGGCATCCTGCTTTACGGGATGAGCCTGCTCTACGGTTTTACCGGCGGAACCGACTTCGCCAGCGTTCGCGCAGGGCTCGAAGGCGAGCTTTCGACAGGACAACTGTTCGGCCTCATCTTTGTGATGGCAGGCCTTGCCTTCAAGATTTCCGCCGTGCCGTTCCATATGTGGACGCCGGATGTTTACGAAGGCGCGCCAACACCGGTGACGCTGTTCTTTGCGACGGCTCCCAAAGTCGCAGCCGTAGCGCTCACCGCGCGCGTGGTGTTCGAAGTGTTTGGCGGGCAAGTTCAGGCGTGGCAGCAAATCGTGATGTTCACCGCTTTGGCCTCCATCGTGTTCGGCGCGCTGGGAGCGATTGGTCAGGACAATCTGAAGCGTCTTCTCGCCTATTCCTCGATCAACAACGTCGGCTTTATCCTGCTGGGTCTGGCTGTTGCGACGCCCGCTGGTGCAAGTTCGATGCTGGTGTACCTTTTCATCTATGTCGTGATGAGCCTCGGCAGCTTTACCGCATTGCTGTTGCTGCGCGGCGAAGATGGCAATCTGTTTGAGACCTTCGGCGATATTGCTGGGCTTGCTGTGACCCGTCCCGCAATCGCATGGGCGTTGCTTGTATTCATGTTCAGCCTTGCGGGCATTCCTCCGTTGCTGGGCTTCTACAGCAAGTTTGTGGTGTTCCAGGCCGTGGTGGACGCTGACCTTGTGGTCTTCGCAGCTATCGCCATTGCAGCAAGCGTTATCGGTGCGTTCTACTACATCAAGTTCGTGAAGGTCATGTTCTTCGATGAACCCGCAGGCGTTGCCACCGGGAAAGCCGAGACTTCGCATTGGGTGCTTTTGGGCATTTGCGCTGTGATCGTATCGCCGCTTGGTTATCTGCTCACCGGATCGCTCACCGACCTCACCAATAAGGCTGCGTCCTCGCTGTTTTTGGCAATTTGATCCGCCATCCATCAGTCAAAGTCGTCCAAGAAACCGGCTCGACTAACGCGGACCTTGCAGGCGCACTTCGTTCGGACGCGAAACCAGTGGAAGGCGATTGGCTCCTTGCCAAGCGCCAGACCGCTGGCAAAGGGCGTCAGGGCCGCAAGTGGTTTGATGGTTCCGGCAACTTTATGGGGTCGTGCGTCGTTAACCTGAACGCAGGCGATCCGCCTCCAGCTTCTCTAAGCTTTGTTGCGGCAATGGCGGTTTACGATGCGGCAGCGAGCGCCTTGCCGGATGCAAGCAAACTGCGCCTCAAATGGCCCAATGACGTCCTTCTGGATGGGGGGAAGCTGTCCGGGATCCTGCTCGAAATGGTGGGCCAGAACATCGTCGTGGGGATTGGCGTCAATCTTGCGAAAGCTCCCGATTTGCCTGATCGCAAGACTTCGGCGCTTTCGGATATTGCTGGACCGGTCGAGCCATCGAGCTTTACCGAAACTCTCGTGGCGAGCTTTGCACATTGGCTCCAACAGTGGCGAGAGGATGGCCTCACCCCGCTGCTTTCGCAGTTTCTTGAACGCTCGATACATGCCAGCGGATCAAGCGTGACAGTGCACGACACCGACGGCACCACCCTCTCTGGAACCTTCGCAGGTCTGGAAGAAAGTGACGGCGCATTGCGGCTACGCTTGGCGGATGGCTCTGAACGTGTCATTCGAGCCGGTGATGTTACTTAAAGGAGTACCCGATGCTGCTCGCGGCTGATGTCGGAAACACCAATGTTGTCTTTGCTCTGTTTGAGCCAGATGGGCAGGGCGGTTTTGTCACGCCTCCGCGTGCGCGCTGGCGCATTGCGACCGATCCAAGGCGTACGGGCGATGAATATGCCGTCTGGCTGCTGCAACTCCTGACGATTGAGGGCGTCGCGCGCGAAGACATTACGGGGATAATCTACGCCTCGGTTGTGCCGCGTGCCGATCACAATCTGACCGTCCTTTGTCAAAAATACTTTGGCGTCACACCTTTGAGAGCGGGCGAGGGCAAGGCGTCCTGGCCATTTGTGGCGGACGTTGATCAGCCAAGCTCTTTGGGCGCGGACCGCGCTCTCAATATCCTGGCCGCGCACCATAAATATGGCGGCGACCTTATCTGCATTGATTTTGGCACCGCAACGAAGTTTGAGGCTATCGATTTCAACGGCACTTACAAAGGTGGATCCATCGCGCCCGGGATCAATTTGTCGCTCGACGCATTAGTGGGCAAAACTGCAAAGCTGCCGCGCATCGCTATCCGCGCACCAGAAAATGACAGTGTCATTGGACGCAACACCGAAGACCAAATGCTCATTGGCGTGTTCTGGGGCTATGTCGCTATGATGGAAGGCATCGTTGAGAAGATGAAGGCCGAAATCGGACGCCCGACCAAAGTGGTGGCAACCGGCGGGCTTGCGGTTCTGTTCGATGATGCGACACAGATATTTGACGAAGTAGACACCGATCTGACGATTGAAGGGCTCGCGATTTTGGCCAAACTGGCCGCCGCCTGACTGTCAGACCTTGAGGATTGAACAACAACAAGCTCGTGAATAAAAATTATAAACCAGAGCAAGAACTGCTTTTCCTGGCCCTTGGCGGCTCGGGCGAGATTGGCATGAACGTCAACCTGTACGGGTGCGACGGCAAATGGCTGATGGTCGATTTGGGCATGACCTTTTCGGGAGGAGAATACCCGGGCGTTGACCTCGTCTTTGCCGATCTCGATTTTATCGAAGAGCGGACCAAGGATTTGCTTGGCATCGTCCTGACCCATGCGCATGAAGACCATATTGGCGCTGTGCCCTACTTCGCGGGCGAGCTTGGCGTACCGCTTTATGCAACGCCGTTTACAGCCGACCTTGTTGCGCGAAAGCTCGAAGAAGCGGGGCTCTTGGGCAAGGTTGAACTCAATATCATTGAGGAAGACCACGGCCAGATCGACATCGGCCCGTTTAATGTCACCTACCTGCCGCTTGCTCACTCCATCGCAGAGGGCAATGCGCTCCTGATCGACACGCCTTATGGCCGCGTTTTCCACACAGGGGATTGGAAACTCGACGAAGATCCCATCATTGGCGAGCCCACCACCGAAGAAGAGCTTCGCGCGATTGGCGATGAAGGCGTATTGGCGCTGGTTTGTGACAGCACCAATGTTTTTAATCCCAACCCATCGGGTTCTGAAGGCGCGGTTCACAAGGGTCTTATGGAAGAGGTTGCCAAGCACAAAGGCAAGCGCGTCCTCGTTACCACCTTTGCGAGCAACGTCGCGCGGCTCCATACCTTGGGAGAGGTCGCGCGCGAAACAGGTCGCCAAGTGTGCGTGGCTGGCCGCTCAATCGACCGAATTCTCGAGGTCGCGCAGGACAATGGCTATCTCGAAGACTTCCCGACACCTGTGGATTTCGACACCGCCATGCGTTTGCCGCGCGGTGATGTTATGATCCTGGCAACCGGCGGGCAGGGTGAACCTCGCGCAGCGCTTGCGCGGATCGCTGATGAAAATCATCCGCTTGAACTGGTCTCTGGCGATGTGGTGCTGTTTTCATCGCGGCTCATCCCCGGTAATGAGATTTCGGTTGGCAAGATGCAGAACCAATTGGCCGCGCGCGGGATTGAAATGATCACCGATCGGCAAAGTTTCATCCACGTCTCTGGCCACCCGGGACGCCCCGAACTGGAAGCGCTTTACAGCTGGCTGACGCCTGACATTCTGGTCCCTGTGCATGGCGAGATGCGCCATATGCAGGAGCAGGCGCGGCTTGGAAAGTCATCCGGCATTCCCAACAATGTGGTGCAATCCAATGGCGATATCGTGCGCCTTGCCCCCGGTAAGCCAGGTAGAATCGCGCAAGTGCGCAATGGTCGCCTTGTGCTTGATGGAGACATCATTTCACCAGCCGACGGCGATGCAGTTAACACGCGCCGCCGGGTGTCGTTTGAAGGGTTGGTGATCGTCGTTCTTGCCCGCGGTGAAGCTCCCTTGATCGAGGCAATCGGGCTTCCGCTTGATGAGGACTTGCCCGATTTTGTTGAGGAAACGCGTGAGGATATCCTCAAGGCCATCGGCAGGCTGAAAGGCCGCGATGCAAGCGATCCAAGCGCCGTTCATGAGGCAGCGCGCCTTGCTGCCCGGCGCGCGGCACGCCGCTGGTCTGGCAAGAATCCGCAAGTGCGCGTGCTTATGCCCGGACTTAAGAAGGACGCAGATTGATGCAGTGGACATCCATCCTTGCGGTCTATTTCCTGATTTGGGTGATGAGCGCGTTCATCATGCTTCCCTTTGGCGTGCGCACGGCTGAGGAAGCGGGAGAGGCCATGGTTCCCGGACAAGCCGAAAGCGCACCAGCGACATTCAAACCGGGCAAGCTTCTTATCCGCGCAACCGTGATCGCGATTGTGCTGACGAGCCTGTTCGTGCTTAATTTCGAGTATGGCTGGGTGAGCGCGAGTGACCTCGACATTTTGCCAAAGCCACCTGCATCGGTCACATCGCCGCGCTGATCACTCTATTGCTGCACGGATTATTGTCTGAGCCGCTCAATCGACTGTGCCAGCACGACGTAGAGTTTGCCGACATCAGAGCCCAGCACCGTCACGCCCAAGGCCTTGCCATCGCGGGTGGACAACACGGAGCGCAGCATAGCCTCAAAGTCGTGGATGTAGCGGCTTACATTGGCCTTGAAATCGGCATCATTCTGATAAAGCTCAGCAATCTCGCGTGCCTCGCTATTATCGATCAGGCGCACGGCGCGCCTTGTGAAAATGCCCCGATCCCCTTTGAGATAAGCATCCCAGGACGTGTCAGAAACTTCCTGCGACAATGCCGATGTCAGATCGATAGCCGATGAATTCAGGCTATCTGTGATCAATGCCATACGGCGGGCAAAGTCATTGTTGACCTGCTCTTCGGCGAGCTCGCGCGCGCGGGCAATGCGCTGTTCAAGGTTTTTGGTAAGCTCATTCACCTTGCTCAATTGATCGCGCAATTGGGCGGTTGCCTCCCGGCTGACACCAGAAGCATGCGCGGCGGCTTGTTCCAGCTTGCCTGCGGCTTCGGCTGAATTGTTGCGCAAGGACCGTTCAAGCTCTTCCACAGCACGCTTCGAAAGCGTTTCGGCAAGGGCGCCAACTTTCTCACGCGCGCCTGTTTCAAGCGTTTCGAACACGTCTTTTGTCGCAGCATCCAGTTTGGCGAGCTCTTCGCGAAGTCGCTCCTGCGTGCCTCCAGCAAGGTTTTCGCTCTCCTCGGCAAGCCGCGCGAGCCCACTTTGCAGCCCTTGAATGCGCGCAAGGGCCTCTTCTGATTTTTCGGCCGTTTTGGAATGCAGCGCCTCTATCGATGCGTCGCTCTCATCGACCTTGCCACGCGCTTCGATCAAATAGTTGGTCAGCGCATCTGCCTTCTCATTGGCTGCGAGCATGAGGGTGGAGACCTTATGCGCTCGTTCTTCAACGTTTGTGAGAGTGCCAAGCGTGCTCTTCATCGCTTCTGGCAAATCTTCGCGGGAGAAGGTTGCGCTGGATTGAATAATCTCAAGCAGGCGCACCCCGGCCTCGGTCAACTTATCGATCTCGGCCTGTGTCTCACGCAGTTTTGCGCGCTTATCTTCAAGTTGTTCGTCGAGCGAATTGAGGCCCGAAGACAGCATCGTTTCAGCAGACGCAGACTCGTCCTTGGCCGCTGCGATTAGAGCGGTAAGCTGTTCAACTTTCTCGTTAAGCTCGCCCGAATGAGAGACAAGCTCCTCTGTTTGTGCGCTTTGCGCCTGGCGCCGCTGTGCCAAAGCATCATCAAGATCGGCCAAGCGTTGAGCCAGAACTTCGCTCGCCTGCGCCTCATTGGTCGAAAACGCCTCTTGAACGCGGACCACCTGTTCGTTGAACTGACGGTCGCGGGTATCCAATTGTTCCACAAACAGGGCGACCTTGGAATTGAGTTCCTCGACCCGTTTCTTCGCAAGACCGATTGCCTTGGCGTCCACTTCGTCGAGCCAATTGATCGCCTTGACCACTTCATCAGAGAAGCGCTGCTTGGATGCCTCCAGCTGCGTCATGGCCTGCTCTTCCGATTGGCGCAGCGCCGTGCCCATTTCGTCTGTGCTGGACTTTAGTGTGGCCACACGGTCCTGGAGCGCTTCCAATGCTGCACGTTCAGCGTCTTCAACTTCGCCGCGATATTCGCTTGCGCTTGCCTTGATCTCATCAAGCCTTGCACCCGCGCGCTCTTCGATCGCTTCGATCTGTTCCTGAAAACGGCTCAGCGTCTCGCTAACCCGGCTATCGAGGGATTTGACCTGCGTCTCGCTTGCTCTGCCAAATTCGTTGAGCCGCTCAAAACCGCTCACCAGCTTGTCGAGATTCTCATGCGCTGTGCGCCCCGCAGCGCCAACCTGGTTCGATACATCGCGCGCAGAGTTGGCGACCACTGGCAAATCATCACGCAGCCGGGTCATATTGGCGAGCGCGCTTTCACTGGCGCTTCCGATCGCCTCGACTTGTTTGCCATTGGTTTTGATAAGGCCCTGCAAAGTATCAGCATGAGCCGAAATACGCTCACTCGCGATCCGGCCAAGGCTTTCAAGTTCGCGCGATTGTGCACCCAGAAACTCACGCGCAAGGCTAAGCTCGCGGTTCACAATTGTGAGGCGGCTCTCCAATTCCCGGCTTTCCTGCGACAAAAGCGCCGCGCTTTGTGCAAACCTTTTTGCCTCCGCTTGCGAATTGCGCATCGCCAAAAGCCATGCGACACCAATCAACAAGACTGGCACCGACCAGTCAACGAACAGGCGTGTCCATTCGCTTGGGGCGGTGGCTGCGCTTAAAAGCTGATCTTGCAGCGCCCAGCCATAAAAGCCGGACCATCCAAGCGCCGCCAAAATCGCCAAGGCTGGTGCAAACCACGAAGCGCGTGGTGAAGCCTCTTGCGCTTCAACGCTTTCGTCCAGGTCATAATCCGCCAGATCAAGCTCATCGCCAGCTGCGATTGCATCAGCTTCGATTGCATCAGCAAAATCGACACCATCGCCCGCATCGGCATCAACAGCCGCCGAACCACTATCAGATTGCGCCTTGGTCTGAGCGTTTTGGCCGACCGCGCGAATGTGCTTTCCACTTGCCATAGCCACAGAATAACACAGCGGGCACAAGGATAAACCCCACATTAACCCGAATCCGTTTAGACGTGCGAACTATGGCTTATGAAAGTGGTGCTCTTGATGCGACTCTCGCGGCGGCAGCGGGTGATAACTCGGCTCTGCTGAGCGAACTGCGCGGCGCGTTCTTAGAGAGCGCTGAAAAGCTCCTCGATCTGCTAAAGCGTTCACGTTGCGATGGAAATTGGAACGTTGCGGCCCTTCGTTTGAAAGGGCTAGCGGCCAGTTTTCATGCGCAAGACCTGCTTGATGCGGCAGAAAACGCGCTGTGTTCAGCCCCTGGCGAACCGGCGGCAATTCGCGAAATCGAAACTGTGCTCGCCCGCTTCAGCGGCAACGCTCCGGGACGCTTCTAGCGCTAACTGCCTCAAAATCGTGGAAAGACTTCTCCCCTTACGCTTGATGCAAGAGGGGTAAGCGGCGTAGCGACTGCGCATTGCCTCATGTTCAGAGGAATTGGGCCCATCCTTGAGGGAGCTTGGCTTTGCGCATTGCCTTATTGTCGGCGACCGAGCGTGCATCGAACGGTGCATTGCGAGCTGAGCAAAAGCTTGCAGGGCGAAGCGTGCTTGAATGGCAGGTCGATCTGGCGCTTCGATTGCAATGTGAACGGATCATCTGCCTGTGCACTGCGCCGGCCAGCGAACTTATCATCGCCCAGCAGCGCAGGGTCGAGGGCAAGGGGCTCTCTTTTCATGCGCTGCGCAATCACCTTCAGCTGACAAATCTAGTGCGCGCGGATGATGCGATATTTGTCCAGCTCGACGGCCTTATTGTTGATCAGGACGCGCTAGACGATGATTGCGGCGCCGACGCGGCTTTGCAAAACTGCATCTTTGAAATCAGCTCGGATCACCCGTTAAGCGCGGCATATCCCGCTGATTTTCAAAGAATCGACAAGGACAAGCATTGGGGCGGCGTTGCTGTTCTTCCAGGGGAATGCGCCGCGGCGCTTAAGGAAATGCCAGAAGATGCCGATGCGGTTTCGCTACTCTTGCGGATCGGGCTTCAAGCAAGGGTGGTGCGCGAAGATGTGCCAATAACGCTGCTTGAAAACAACCAATGGGTGCTTGCAAGCGATGCCGAGAGCCTGAACCTTCGCGGCAAAGCCTTGATGGAAGCAAATCTGTCGCAGCCAAGCTGGGCAGGGCCGGGCGCGGTGATTGCTGCTGCAATCGTGCGCCAAACAGCCGACCGGTGGCTTGGCGCGGGTAGCGAAATCGCAGCAGCAGCGGCAGTTGCAGGCTTTTTGGTTGCGGCAATCTTGGCCGGTATTGGGTTTGCTCCTGCAGGCATTGCCTTGGCCAGCGTGGGCGCATTTGCCGCATCGCTTGCAGATAGCTCGGGAAGATTGCGCCGCGGAATATCACTCCACGCTGCCCAATCTGCGCTCTCAAACTGGATTGCACCAGTGACGACTATGCTTTCTTGCGCGGTGCTGATGATTGCCAATTGGGAGGCAGGAGCCATGCTGGTGAGCCTTTCCATCCCATTGCTTGCGATAGGGCTTTCGTATCTTGCTGGAAGCACCGGCTCAAAACCATCGCAGGCATTTTGGCGCGATAATGCTCTTCATTTGGCGATATTTGCAGGCGCAGCCTTCTTTGGCCTTCTTCAAAACGCTTTGCTTGTGTTCTCTCTTGGGGCGCTTTTGCAATTGCTGCTGCGCGTCCGCAATAAAAAAGCTATTATGTAAGGCTAACCGGGGCTTAACCTTAAGCCTGTAGGTGCTACGCAATGGGCAAGATGGCGATCGACCGATCTCAGTCCACTTTGGTGGACGCATTCCTGCGGGATGAAATGGCGCGCGGCAACCGTGCGCTACGCTCTGTTGCGCCGGTTATTGGGCATATGCTTGATAGCGAGGGGCCTAGCCTTTTTGGCGACGCAATCGTTGCACGGCTGCGCGGGATGATCAACGATATCGCCGCGCAATTTGTAGGCGAACTGCCGTTAAACCCCGAAAATTCCGAAATGTTGAAAGCCCTTGTGGATGTGGTGGCGCAGCAATTGGCATCGGATGAAACGGTGGTCGACCACCTGTATTCCGTAGCGCTCGAAGGGCATCTGACGGCAAAGCTCAAGCAAACCGCCTCGATTGACCCTGTGCTCAGCCCTCTAATGCAGGAGCTCATCGCTTCTGATAAACCCGAAATTGCAGAAATTGCGATGAGTACCATGGCGGCTCAATCGCGTTTTGCACAAAGCCAGAACCGGATGGAAATGCCCGTGGGCGAGCTTCCATTTGAAGTGTTCAGCAGGGTTCTCGACCTGTTTGAGGCGGCTCCGCTTGGGGCTGGCAAGCATCACATTGACGCGGCCATCGCAAAGCTCAAACGCGCATATGACGAAGGGGCGGGCCGCATTGGCCTTCTTGCGCGGCTAAGCTCGTCGATGCACGGGGGCGCCATTGCGGCTCTCGATCTTAGCCATGCGGGGCTTGCCTTGTTCGCAAGCGCTATGGCATCATTGACCGGCCAGCCACGCGAACACGCCGTCTTTGCCTGTCACGAAGCTCAAATTGTAAGA
Organism: Erythrobacter longus; assembly: GCF_000715015.1. Taxonomy (GTDB): domain Bacteria; phylum Pseudomonadota; class Alphaproteobacteria; order Sphingomonadales; family Sphingomonadaceae; genus Erythrobacter; species Erythrobacter longus. The sequence goes on along the minus strand of NZ_JMIW01000001.1, from coordinate 458,026 downwards.
CTTGCCCTCATGCTCAAAGCCGCGGGGCTCAGCGCGCATGCCATCGAAGGGCAGTTGGCCGTTTTGGGTGGGACCAAACCTTTGCCCGATGGTTTTGCGGCGTTATCTCAGAGCGTTGCACAGGACACTTTGCGCGAAATGAGCGAGGTTTAGATCGCGCTTATGAACCGCCAACAGTCCATTATCGCCGCGCACGGCCTGACTGACGAACACGACCGGCTCGTCAAAGCGGACGAGCTGCTGGCAGAATTGCAGGAGGCCTGCGGTGGCCGTTTGCCGGGCGCTCTGGCTGTGCCTGAACTGCGCGAACTGGTCCGCCAATGCCGCGAGCGGGGCCTTCGCATCGCCCGAGAATTCAGCGCGTTTGACGGGCAGGACAAGGTAGGCGGCTTTGTAAGAGTGCATCCGGTTCTCGAAACTGGTGAAGACGACACAGACGTCATTGGCGGCTGCGAGATCATCATCGAAAACTGGCTAAGCGGCGCGCAAGGCGATGCACAGACCCGGACCAGCGTAGATTGGCTGGACGCTGCTGATCGTGCATCGGCCGAGATCACAGCGCAGCTCGACGCGCGGCAAAAGCTTCAATTTATCACATCCTTCAGCAGCGATGCTGAGGCACTGTGTGAAGCGGTTGAGGCCGCTCCCGGCAAGCTGTGGAGCGAGTATGTGGAGCTTGATGGCATTGCGCATGAACAGCCGCTCCATTGGCGTTTGCTTGATGGGGCAAAGGTGACTGTGCCCGGCTCTGACCGCAGCTGGCGAGCGCGCGTTCTGCCTGTGGGCCCCTCTGCATCGGCACCGCGCGGGTTTGAGCTGCTTTTCATCGCGAATGAACCCCTCAAAGGTGATGCGCACCGGGAAGAAGCGCTCGAGAATGGCGAACTTCAGCACTCGCGCTTGGTGGGAAGCGCTTTGACGCCTGTTTTGCGCCAGCCCATTGCGCGCATTGTGGCCAATGCAGAGACAATCCATGCACGGCTCGCAGGCCCGTTGCGTGACGAATATAGCGAATATGCCGCCAATATCGCGGCAGCGGGTCAGCACTTGGCCGGGATGCTGGATGACCTTGCCGACCTCGAAGTGGTGGAAGCCCCTGGATTTAAGGCCGCAAAGGAGCGCGTCGATCTGGCCGATGTTGCTCAGCGGGCCGCCGGCATTTTGGGGGTGAGGGCGCAGGCGCGCGGTATTTCGGTGAAAGTCGATAAATTGGCAGAGCCGATCTACGCCCAGGCAGAGTTTCGCCGCGTGCTTCAGGTGCTAATCAACCTCATCGGCAATGCAATTGCCTACTCACCCGAAGAGAGCCAAGTTTCGGTCAATGTTGACGAGGGTTCGCTTGGCATGGTGAGCGTCACGGTGACCGATCAAGGTCCGGGGATCACAAAGGCGCAGGCGGGCAAAATCTTCAATAAGTTTGAACGCCTTGGCCGGGATAGCGATGGTGGCAATGACACTGGCTCAGGGCTTGGCCTGTTCATTTCTCGCAAATTGGCGCTTGCGATGGAGGGGAACCTTGAGGTTCTGCCACAGCAACAGAACACAGATATGCCCGGTGCGCAGTTCAAGTTGAGCCTGCCCGTCATGCCCGCCGAATAAGCCTCATCTGCCAATAAAACGGGCGCGGCCTGCAACAATGCAGACCGCGCCCGTTTTGTTTGAAGATTGGGTGTGTCTTAGCGCTGTCCAACCGGCACATAATCGCGCTGCGTTGGCCCGGTGTAGAGCTGACGCGGACGGCCGATAACCTGAGCTGGATCAGAGATCATTTCGTTCCACTGCGCCACCCAGCCAACGGTGCGTGCAAGTGCAAACAGCGCGGTGAACATGGTGGTTGGGAAGCCGATCGAGCTCAAAATGATGCCAGAATAGAAATCGACATTCGGGAACAGCTTCTTCTCTTTGAAATAGTCGTCGTTGAGCGCGATTTCTTCAAGTCTGAGAGCGGTTTCGAATACCGGATCAGTCGTCTTGAGCGCTTCAAACACTTCGCGAAGTGTCTGCTGCATGACTGTCGCGCGCGGATCGTAGTTTTTGTAAACCCGGTGACCAAAGCCCATCAGGCGGAACGGGTCATTCTTGTCCTTTGCACGCTCAATATAATGCGGAATGCGGTCAGGCGTGCCGATCTCTTGCAGCATGTTGAGCGCCGCTTCGTTCGCACCGCCATGGGCCGGACCCCAAAGACAAGCGATACCAGCTGCGATACACGCAAACGGATTTGCGCCCGAAGACCCTGCAAGGCGAACGGTCGATGTCGATGCGTTCTGTTCGTGGTCGGCATGGAGGATGAAAATCCGGTCCATTGCCTTTTCAATCGCCGGGTGAACTTCGTATTCTTCTGCTGGAACACCAAACGTCATACGCAGGAAGTTGCCAGTGTAAGACAGTGAGTTATCCGGGTAGAGGAATGGCTGACCCACGGCATATTTATACGCCATTGCCGCAATCGTTGGCATTTTTGCGATGAGGCGGTGGGACGAAATCTTGCGGTGCTCTGGATCAGAGATGTCGGTGCTGTCGTGATAGAATGCCGACAACGCACCAACCACGCCGCACATGATGGCCATCGGGTGCGCATCACGACGGAAACCGCGATAGAAGGTCATCAACTGCTCATGCAGCATCGTGTGGTTGGTGATCGTGTGTTCAAAAGTGCTCAGCTCATCTGCGTTTGGCAACTCGCCATTGAGCAGGAGGTAGCTCACTTCCATAAAGCTGGAATGCTCGGCAAGCTGTCCGATGGGGTAACCACGGTGCAGCAGAATGCCTTCCTGGCCATCGATATACGTCAGCGCGCTTTCACAGCTTGCCGTCGATTTATAACCGGGGTCAAAGGTGAAAGCGCCGGTTGCGCCATACAGCTTGCGAATGTCGATAACGTCGGGCCCTGTGCTCCCTTCGAGCACGGGAAATTCGTGTGTCGCACCTCCAATTTCGAGCTTCGCTTGCTTGTCAGCCACCATGTGTCTCCTAATCAATCTTTCCTAGAACCTTGTTGGCCCAGCTTCTTACCCAACTTCCTAGGAAGCTTGCGCGTCGATGCGAGCCAAGGATTCTTCCCGTCCCAAAAGGACCAGTACGTCAAAAATTCCGGGCGAGGTTGTCGTCCCAGTAAGGGCAGCGCGCATTGGCTGCGCCAGCTTGCCGAAGCCCAGATCCAGTTCCTCTGCAAGCGATTTGGTAGTGGCTTCGAGAGCCTCCATTGTCCAGTTCTTTTCGCCCGATAATGCGCTAGAAATACGTCGCAAGAGACCTCTTGATTCATCATCAAGGAATTTGGCCGCCTTCTCAGTGATTTCGAGCGGTTGTTTTGCAAACAGAAATCCAGCCCCTTCAGCCAGTTCATCGAGGTTCTTCGCACGCGTTTTGAGCACGGGCATGGCTTTTGCAAGAAGCTCCAGATCCGCGCCTTCGCCGATCCGTTTTGCAACAAGATCGGCAAGCTTTGCATCGTCTGCTTCGCGAATGTAGTGGCCGTTAAGGTTTTCAAGCTTCTTCATATCAAAGCGAGATGGGCTTTTCCCAACGCCAGACAGATCGAACAGCTCAATCGCTTCATCGCGCGTGATCTCTTCACGGTCACCGTGGCCCCAACCAAGCCGGAGCAGGTAATTGAACAGAGCCTCTGGCAGGATGCCAAATTCGTCGCGGTAGGTTTCCGCGCCCAATGCGCCGTGGCGTTTTGACAATTTGGCACCGTCTGACCCGTGGATCAGCGGGACATGGGCGTAAACGGGAACGGGCCATCCCCCTTCGATTTCGTCCATAGCCCGGTAAATCGGCAATTGTCGGAACGCATTGTTGAGGTGGTCATCGCCCCGGATGACGTGCGTCACGCCCATGTCATGGTCATCCACAACAACTGCAAGCATATAGGTTGGCGTACCATCGGCGCGAAGGATGATGTAGTCATCAAGCTCTTCATTTTTAACCGAAACGCTGCCCTGAACGCAGTCGTCGATGGTTTCCTCGCCTGAAACCGGCGTTTTGAGACGCACGGTGTAGGGCGCACCCTCTGGCGCCTCTGAGGGATCGCGGTCGCGCCACCGGCCATCATAACGCATCGGCTGTTTATTGGCGCGTTGTTCTGCGCGCATCGCCTCTAACTCTTCGGCGGTCGCAAAGCACTTATAGGCGTGGCCCGCCTCGAGCAGCTTGTGAGCAACCTCAGCATGACGTTCGGCGCGCTGAGACTGAAAAACGGGCTCTTCGTCGTAATCAAGGCCGAGCCAATCCAGCCCGTCCAAAATCGCGTCGATCGCCTCTTGATTGGAGCGCTTTTTGTCCGTGTCTTCAATCCGCAACAGCGCCTTGCCGCCATGGTGCCGGGCATAAAGCCAATTGAACAAAGCGGTGCGCGCGCCGCCAATGTGCAGGAAACCTGTGGGCGATGGGGCAAACCTGGTAACCACAGGCGCCTTGGTTGCCGAAGGCGTATTGTCCAAAGAATTTGACGCAGGGGCCGTCATAGAATTAAGCTTCCTATCCGTTTGGTGCAAAAGGAGCGGTGCCTACCCCGGGGGGAAGCGAGCCGATGGCCGATGCGCCGATTATTCCGATGGGAGACGAACCCGCAGGCGTTGACACCGCCTCGGGCCAGATCCCAGCCACGCCCCGAAAGGCTTTGGGTGGCCTGTGGCAAAGGGATGCTGGATTGTCCAGCATTTGGAGCGCCTTTGGCGGTGCCATGGCCGAGCGGGCCGAACGATTTCTGGCGCAAGCCGGATTTGACCGCGCGCCTTGGTTGGCGGTGGTCTTTGCTAGCGGGATACTCTTTTGGTTCACCCTTAAATTACCGTGGCAATGGGCAAGCGCAATCGGCCTGGCGCTTCTCATCGCTCTGTTTGCCTTTGCCGCATGGCGCGACAAGGACCACCGCGATCATTTGCGCAGTGCTGTCATCGCCTGCGCGCTGATATTCGCAGCGGGCATAAGCGTCATTTGGATGCGGTCCGAGTTCGTGGGCGCCAGCGCAATTGAGCGGCCAAAAGTCGAACGAGTGCAAGGATACATCCTCGCGCGGGAGGATCAGCCAGCCCAAGACCGCATACGGCTCACCATGGCCGTGCGAGATGCCGAAAGCGGTGAGAGCCGGAAGATACGGGTCAATATCCCACTCGACGCGTTGACCCAGCCGGATGATGCGACCGGGTTTGTCAATGATGGCAGCGCCTTGGTCGAAGGGGCTGTGGTGCGCATGCGTGTGCGATTGATGCCTCCTGCAAGCCCGATGCTGCCTGGCGCCTATGACTTTGCACGAGCGGCCTGGTTCAAGGGGCTCGCTGCATCGGGAAGCGTTATTGGCGGGGTCGAAATCGTCACTTCGGCCAAGCAAACTGGCTTTATCCCCCAAGCGCAAAGGGCTCTGTCAACTCACGTTCGAAGCAAGGTTGATGGGTCTGCGGGTCACATCGCTGCGGCTTTTGCCAGCGGTGACCGAGGCGCCATTGTCGAAGAAGACCGAGAGGCGATGCGTGATGCGGGACTGACCCACCTGCTTGCGATCAGCGGCCTTCATGTGAGCGCGGTTATCGGAGGCGCGTACTTTCTTGCAATCAAGCTCCTTGCCCTGTTCCCCGCTCTGGCGCTTCGGGTGCGCCTGCCGGTGCTCGCCGCCGGGGTCGGGGCGCTTGCGGGCATCAGCTACACCCTTCTGACAGGGGCACAGGTGCCCACGGTAAGGGCCTGCGCTGCCGCGATGTTGGTCCTTGTGGCGCTTGCAAGTGGGCGCGATGCCTTGTCGCTGCGAATGGTGGCGATGGCGGCGATCTTTGTCCTTTTGCTTTGGCCAGAGAGCGTGATTGGGCCGAGTTTCCAGATGAGCTTTTCCGCAGTGCTCGCGATTGTGGCGCTGCATACAAGCGCGCCGGTCCGGGCCTTTCTTGCGCCGCGCGAGGAGAGTGGGATTGCCCGGTTGGGACGCGGTACAGCGATGCTGTTTTTGACCGGGCTGGTGATTGAGATTGCGCTTATGCCGGTCGTACTGTTTCATTTTCACAGAGCCGGGCTTTACGGTGCGTTCGCCAATGTGATCGCAATTCCGCTTGTGACCTTCGTCTCGATGCCGCTGATCGCGCTTGGGCTGATATTTGACATTGTCGGGCTTGGCGCACCGTTTTGGTGGCTTACCCAGCAATCGCTCAATCTTCTTCTTGCACTTGCTCACTTCACCTCAGCACAGCCCGGGGCGGTCAAGCTTATGCCGCAGATGAGCGGCCTGACGATCGCCCTTTTTGCAAGCGGCGGGCTCTGGCTTGCATTGTGGACCGGAAAGGCAAGGCTCTTAGGGTTTGTACCGGCCATCATTGCCACGGGCCTGCTGCTCACGACGCCAATCCCTGATGTCCTGATCGGCAGGGACGGGCGCCATGTTGGGCTTACAGTGAACTCGCCCGACGGTAGCCGAAGCCTTTTGTCCTTGCGCGATAGCCGGTCGACTTATTCGCGCGATAATCTGCTTGAGCTTGCAAGCGTTACTTCTGAACCCATACCGCTGGCTGAATGGGAGGGCGCGCGCTGCTCGCCTGAATTTTGCACCATTGTCCTTGAGCGGGGAGGGCGCGATTGGTCGCTACTGCTTGCTCGCAACCGGGAGCTTATCGAAGAACGTGCGTTGGCGGCTGCTTGTGAGCGGGCCGACATTGTGGTCGCTGACCGATATTTGCCCCGCTCCTGCAGCCCGCGCTGGCTTAAAGCGGACCGAGGGTTCCTTGAGCAGTCAGGCGGTCTTGCGCTTGACCTGAACAATCAAACCATCACCAGCGTCGGCGAGAGCCAAGGCGAGCATGGTTGGTGGATTGCGGCTCAGGATTGACGGGCAGGACCCACCACGAAGGCTAGTCCCGCCCAATTCATGCCCGTCAGTGGTAACGGCGCAAAAGCCCAGCAAGCTTGCCCTGAACCTCAACCTCGCCCGGACCATAGACCTGCGGGTCATAGCTCGCATTGGCAGGGTCCAGGCGCACAAGGCTGCCGTCTTTGTGAAGGTATTTGAGCGTTGCTTCCTCGCCGTTGACAAGAGCGACCACGATTTCGCCATCGCGCGCCGTGTTGGTCCGGCGCACAAGTGCAAAGTCACCATCAAAGATCCCGGCCTCAATCATCGAGTCGCCAGAAACCTCAAGCGCGTAATGCTCACCCGGGCCAAGCAAGGCCGCAGGAACCGGAAGCGAGCTTTGCCCCTCGATCGCCTCAATCGGAGCGCCTGCAGCGATCCGGCCGTGCAGGGGGATCTCTATCACGTCATTGGCAGGCTCTGGCGCTGCTTTGGGAGCAGACGCAGCAGCCGCAACCACCCGGTCATTCGCCGCAACAGCAGGAGCGCTGCGCGGGATGGGGGTGGAATCTTCCGGGTTTTTGATCACTTCCAGCGCGCGTGCCCTGTTGGGCAGACGCCGGATGAAGCCGCGTTCTTCAAGGGCAGAAATCAGGCGGTGAACGCCAGACTTGCTCTTCAAATCGAGCGCTTCTTTCATTTCTTCAAAACTGGGTGAAATGCCGGTTTCTTCCAGACGCTGCTGAATGAAACGGATCAGTTCGTGTTGCTTTGCCGTTAGCATGGGCAAACTCCATCAGCCGCACTCTACGTGCACCGGAACGATAGGGTCCCGCGGCACAGTGCCAAAGTTGCGCATCCCATAGAGGCACCGAACCAGATAACGGAACAGGCGCGATACAGAACGCTAACCGTCCGACCATTATGGTGAACGAATGCGGAACGAATAGGCAACTTGATTCGCCAAGTCAAGCGCGCAGCGACGCTAGAGCGGCGCAAAACCGCCATTCTGGAGGTTATAGACGGTGAGAAGTTCACCTTGCGCGGTTTTGGCGGCGTATGGAGCGCGTTCAATGAGGCAATTGGCTCTGGCTAATGAAGCAAGCGCGCTTGAGTCTTGTGAGTTCGCGCTGACCACCGAAGTGCCATCGCTGATCCCGCGCACAAACTCGCGCCTTGGCCCGCCAGCGGCAAAAGGTTCGCCAGCGATGCGGGTTTGAGGCGTGGGCAATTCAGGCGCAAGGCCAAGGCTTTTGCGGATAGCAGGAAGGGCGAAGAGAAACGCGGTCACAAAGCTGGAGACGGGATTGCCCGGTAATCCAATGATCAATTGCCGGCGCTCACCCAATGTGCGGGTTGCGACCATCAAGGGCTTGCCCGGTTTGATCGCGACCTTCCAAAAGTCGATTGCCGCGCCGCATTGACGCAAGGCGTCTTGAACAAGGTCATGGTCGCCAACCGATGCGCCGCCCGATGTGATCAGGATGTCGCAATCGCGCGCTTGTTCCAGCGCGCTTGCCAAGGCGTCCATTTCGTCCGCAACCGGTCCGATACGCATCGGCTCTCCCACCAATGGGGCCACCATGGCCGCGATCATCGCGCCATTGCTCGCCGGGATTTGATCGGGGGCGCAATTGGCGGGATCAGCGGCAAGTTCATCCCCGCTGTCGAGCACTGCCACCTTGGGAAGACGCACGACGGGCACTTTCGCATGGCCACCTGACAGCGCGAGCGCGATGTGTGCAGGGCCCATTACGGTGCCTGCGGTCAGCAGCGTGTCGCCCTTCTGAAAGTCGAATCCGCGTCTTCTGATGTGGCGATCGGGGACAGGTGCCTCGTTAGCGGCAATCCTTTCACCTTGGCGCGTCGCATCCTCTTGGAGCAGCACTCTGTCCGCGCCCTCTGGCATGTGGGCACCGGTGGAAATGCGCACCGTTTGACCCGGTGTAAGGGTGCCCGTGAATGGAGCGCCGCAGCGGCTTTCTCCGATGAGCTGCCATGGACCGTTTCCTGCTGCCGCGTAGCCATCCATGGCGGAGAGATCGGCCGGTGGCTGCGTCCGGCGGGCCTTTACATCGGCGCTGAGCACCCGGCCAAGCGCTGCGTCCACGGCGACCTGTCCGCTGCCCATGCGAGGGGCAAGAGCAAGCAGCCTTTTTTGCGCCTCTTCAAGGTCAAGCCAGCCGCTCATTCAGACATCCGCTTTCCACGTGCCAGACTTGCCGCCGCGTTTTTCGATCAGGCGAACCTCGCCAATGACCATTCCTTTGTCGATTGCCTTGGCCATATCGTAGATCGTGAGGAGCGCGGTCGATACGGCCACCATTGCCTCCATCTCGACCCCGGTTTTGCCGGTCAGAGAGGCGCTGGCGTTGACGCGGATACCCGCTTCTTCAACGGTGAAATCCACCGTGACCGCCTCGAGGCCCAGCGGATGGCACAGGGGGATAAGGTCGCCCGTTCGCTTGGCTGCCATAATTGCGGCCACGCGCGCTGTGCCAAGAACATCGCCTTTGGGTGCATCGCCTTGGCGGATCGCTTCAAGCGCGTCCCTGGACATGGTGATAAGCCCGCTCGCGATCGCCACGCGGTGCGTTTCGGCTTTCCCGCCCACATCAACCATGTGCGCCGCGCCGTCCTCGGCAATATGCGTTAAGCGGCTCATTTTACTTCCTTTTCGGCACTTTTTGACACACTTGACACACTGTTCAAGAGCAAAAAACCAATCGTTCAGTGATGCGCGCTTTAATCGCTTGGATCGATGAAAGAGGCGGCTGAATGGTCATTGCGATCACCTGATGCCATCTTTCGCAGTTGTAGGACAGTGCAGCATGGGGGAACCGGGCCTTGCCGATAGGCTATCCGTTCAAAAGCTCGGAAGTCGCAGCCGCCACATCATCGGCGCGCATCAGGCTTTCCCCGACGAGGAACCCGCGCACCCCGCTTTGCGACAGGCGGACACAATCGGCATGGGTGGCAATGCCGCTTTCCCCGATCAGCATTGTGCCTTGCGGCACCATTGGCGCGAGGCGTTCTGTGGTTTCAAGCGAGGTGATGAAGGTTTTGAGGTCGCGGTTATTCACACCGATCAGGCGGCTGTTGAGGTGCGTCAGGGCGCGTTCCATCTCTGCCTCATCGTGCACTTCGACCAGCACATCCATGTTGTAGTCGCTGGCCGCTGCTTCGATTTCCGCCATCACGATATCGTCGAGCGCTGCGACAATGATGAGGATTGCGTCGGCCCCAATGCTGCGCGCTTCGAGGCATTGCCATGGATCGACCATGAAATCCTTGCGAAGTGAGGGAAGCGTGCAGGCGTTGCGCGCTTCGACGAGGTAATCTTCATGGCCCTGGAAGTAGGGCGCGTCGGTAAGAACGGATAGGCACGCCGCTCCGCCTTTTTCATAATCGCGCGCGTGATCGGCGGGGTGAAAGTCAGGGCGGATGAGGCCTTTTGAGGGGCTTGCCTTTTTGACTTCCGCGATCAGGGCAAAACCGGTTTCGGCCTTTGCTCGCAGCGCTGCTTCAAACCCGCGCGGGGCCGTTTGCTGTGCAGCCAGCGCCTCAAGGTCAGCGGTGGAGGTCGCAGCTTTGCGAGCGGCAACTTCGCCGAGCTTCGTCTGGCAGATTTCTTCGAGCTTGTTCATCGGGGGCGCTATACCGTCAATTCGATCCATTTGGCGAGCAGGGCTTTCACCGCGCCGCTATCGAGCGCTTCGGCAGCTTTGGCGGCAGCCTCGGTCCAATCATCGGTAACGCCAGCGACAACCAGGGTTCCTGCCGCGTTCAGCAGGACAGCGTCGCGATATGCACCTTTCTCACCGTCGAGCAGGCGGGTGAGCGCGGCTGCGTTGTAGGCGGCATCATCGCCGCGAATGGCTTCGAGCGGAGCATTGGCAATGCCAATATCGCCAGCGTCGACGCGCCGCATGGTGACCTGCCCGCCAGCCACATCGGCAAGGGTGTTGCCCCCTGCAAGGCTGAGTTCGTCGAGCCCCTCATCACCGGAAACAATGAAGGCGGGGTCTGTATCAAGGCTCGCCTTCGCCTCGGCATAGGCTGGCACGAGTTCAGGGCGGGCAAGACCGATCAACTGGCGGCGCACGCCTGCGGGATTGGTGAGGGGGCCAAGAAGGTTGAAGATCGTGCGCTTGCCGATTTTCTCGCGGATCGGCGCAATGGGGCCAAGGGCAGGGTGGTGGACGCGCGCGAAGAGGAAGCAGATGCCGACTGTGTCGAGCGTCTTTTGTGCGCAGCGAACGGCTGCATCCATATCAAGGCCGAGTGCTTCCAACGTGTCCGCTGCGCCCGACTTGGACGATGCGGCGCGGTTGCCGTGTTTGGCGACAGGAACTCCGCAAGCGGCGACGACAAGGCTGACGGCGGTGGAGACGTTGAGTGTGTGCTGTCCATCGCCGCCCGTGCCGCAGCAATCGACCGCATTGTCTGGCGCTTCGATACCGTTCACGCGCGCGCGCATGGCACTTGCCGCCGCTGCGATTTCCGTGGCAGTTTCACCGCGTTCGGACAGGGCGATGAGGAAAGCTTCGATTTCCTGCGCGCTGGCTTTCAGGTCGAGGATATTGGCGAAGACTTCATCCGCCTCGGCGCGGGTGAGGTGAGGCGCATCAAGGGGTAGGACGCTCACGGCAGTTCCTCCGGTTCAAGCCCGCAAATCTTCATGAAATTGGCAAGCAGCGCGTGGCCGTGCTCGGTCGCGATGCTTTCGGGGTGAAATTGCACAGAATGGATCGGAAGCTCGACGTGGCGAAAGCCCATGACGCTGGGGTGATCTTCGCCCGGCGTATCAGCATGAGCATTTGCGATCAGGCTTGTCGGCACATCGATCACCTCAAGACTGTGATAGCGCGTGGCGGTGAAGGGGCTGGGGAGACCTTCGAAAAGCCCGCTGCCATCGTGGGTCACAGGCGAGGTTTTGCCATGCATCAATCCGCCGCGCGTGACCGTGCCGCCAAAATGCTGACCGATGCTCTGGTGACCAAGGCACACCCCCATCAAAGGCTTGCCCGCATCTGCACAAGCCGCGACCAGATCAAGGCTGACACCGGCCTCATTGGGCGTGCAGGGTCCGGGCGAAATGAGAAAGCCGCTGGCATTGGTGGCAAGCGCCTCAGCCGCGCTCAAAGCGTCATTGCGCTCCACCCGCACATCGGCGCCCAATTCCATCAGATAATGGACAAGGTTGAATGTGAAGCTGTCGTAATTGTCGATGACTAGGATCATGTGGAACGCTTTCGCTGATTTGCCATGGTGGTTCAAGGTTTCGAAAGTCGCTTATCTATCAAGAGCGCTGCAATCGCTCCGACCAGATAGGCGATGATGTCTCCCCAGCTGAACGTCGTTCCCAAGACAACACGGGCAATCGGGTTTTGCTCAAGGCCCAGAAACGTGAGCGCGTCGAGATATTGCAACGCCTCGATCAAACAAGCGAAGGCAAAGGCTACCATTGCTGCGGCGGTCTTCGGCGTGTCGAAAATGGCCATCAAGCCGCAATAGACGAGGGCCGCAGCCAGCACGTCTCCGAAGACAGGGCGAATGAAAGCGTCACGCACGAACAGCGCGATCACCACCTCCACGGCGAAGATTGAAAGGGCGGCGAGCGCGTAGCCGCGATGCAGGCGCATTTTAGCAGACCGCAAACTTGTCCGTCGCGCGCACCAGCCCGTCGATAATCCCCGGTTCGCTTGCCGCATGGCCCGCGTCGTGGACCATCCATAACTCAGCCGTCGGATGCGCCTTTTTCACCGCCCATGCAGCGCCCGGTGGCGTGCATATATCGTGGCGGCCCTGAACGATGATCATCGGGATGTGGCCGATCTTGCCCATGTCGCGAAGCAGCTGGCTTTCCTCAAGGTAGAAATCATTGAGGAAGAACCGCGCACAGATGCGAGCAAATGGCACTGCTTTGGCCGGGTCTTCAAAGTCGGCAAGCAAATCGTCATTCGGCAGAAGGGTCGCAACCGTGCCTTCCCACAAGGACCACTGCGTTGCCGCCGCAAGCCGCGTTGCTTCGTCCTCGCTGGTCAGGCGGTCGTAATAGGCTTTTACCAGATCACCGCGTTCAGCATCTGGGATATGGCCCGAGAACGCATCCCATTGCTCTGCCATGATCTCGCTTGCGCCATATTTGTAGAGCCACGTCTTTTCATTCTGGCGTGCAAGGAACACGCCGCGAAGGATGATTTCAGACGCGCGGTCGGGATGGGCCTGTGAATAGGCGAGCGCGAGCGTCGCGCCCCAGCTTCCGCCAAAGACCTGCCATTTGTCATGCCCGCACATTTCGCGAAGCCGCTCAATATCGGCAACGATCCGCCATGTGTCGTTGTTTTCAATTTCGGCAAACGGACGCGATTGCCCGCAGCCGCGCTGATCAAACAGGAGAACGTCGTATTTCTCGGGGTCCCACTGGCGTCGATGCGATGGCGACATCCCGCCGCCGGGCCCGCCATGCAGAAACACCGCAGGCTTTGCGCCGGGCGTGCCGACGCGCTCGTAATAGAGCGAATGACCTTCACCAACGTCGAGCATGCCCGTCTCGTATGGCTCAATCTGAGGGTAGAGTGTCCGCTCGTAGCTTAGCATGTTGCTATTGCTCACTATTTATTCTCCACCACAAGAAGAGGCCCCACGCGGCGCGCGTCCATGCGGCCACTGGCCGGGTCCCAGAGCGACGAGATATTGCCATCGAGGAACAGCGCATTGGGCGTTTTCAATTCGTCGCGGAAATACCGTGCGATCTGGCCAAAGCTAAGCGGTTCGTTGGAAATCACAAAATGCGCTTTGCCATCTGAGGCAATGCCGACTCCGTTGCGAATTGCCTTGGAGGGGCCGTTCTCCTGAATATCGGGGTGAAGCTTTCCACCGATCACCATCATCGGCCCCGACTGCGTGCCAAATTGAGGCCGCGTCCCCACAGTGCGTAGGAAGGTGTCGCTATCCAGAATACGCCAGGTGCCGCCGGTCCCGAAGAACACGCCATTGGGCTTCATATAGAAATTGCCGCTTCCTTCACCGCGATTGAGTTCGACCAGGCGATCCTCGTCGCGCACGAAATAGCCGATGGCTTTCAGGTCATCGCCGTACATCCCGGCGTTCATGACAAAGGCGATGCGGCTTTCATCGCGGCCCGCGGCCCACCCTTCGATGGTGCCGAATTTGTCACCTGTCGAAGGCGCAAGATCGGTCTTGATCCGGTGTTTTTCGGGGTCGGCAATACAATGGGTAAGAGGCACGCTTTCAAAGGTTACCGTGCGGCACACTGCGTCGGCGTTATCCTTGCCCGCATCAGCGACCTCGGGCACCGTCTCGGTCGTATCGCGCGGAACAGCATCGCCAATTTCAGCGCGCGTGACAGGTTCGCCCGCAGGTTGTTCCTGACACGCGGTAAGAGCAAGGGCAGGGGCAAGCGCGCCCAAAAGAACAATCGAAAAACGCGTCATTGGCCAAACCCTGGTTCACTCGCGACACGGACCGCTTCTTTAGCAGCGGCTATCAATGCGCCCGCTTTGGCGCGGCATTCGGCAAGCTCTGAATCGGGATCGCTGTCGGCCACGATCCCGGCGCCCGCCTGGACGTGCATCGTACCATCTTTGACAACGGCGGTGCGTAAAACAATGCAACTATCAACCGAACCATCGGGCGCGAAATAGCCGACCCCGCCAGCATATGCGCCTCGTGTCTCCGGCTCCAGTTCGGCGATAATCTCGCACGCTCTGATCTTGGGTGCGCCAGAGACAGTGCCTGCGGGAAAGCCTGCGAAAACAGCATCAAGCGCGTCTTTATCATCGGCGAGCTTGCCCACGACGTTGCTGACGATGTGCATGACATGGCTGTATCGCTCGATGGTGAAGCTGTCGGTGACCTCGACACTGCCGCGCGCAGAGACGCGTCCGGTGTCATTGCGGCCAAGGTCCAGCAACATCAAATGCTCGGCCAATTCCTTGGGATCAGCCAGAAGCGAGGCTTCGTTGGCGTCGTCTTCGGCCCGCGTGGCTCCTCTGGGGCGAGTGCCTGCAATGGGGCGAATGGTAACGTCGCCGTCTCGCACACGGACAAGGATTTCCGGGCTCGACCCGACAATCGCAAAGCCGGGAAGGTCGAGGAAATAGAGGAAAGGTGACGGGTTTACGCGGCGCAATGACCGGTAAAGCGCCAAGGGTGGCAATTCAAAAGGACAGGTGAAGCGCTGAGCAAGAACCACCTGAAAGATATCGCCTGCAAGGATGTAATCCTTCGCCTTTGCGACCATGCCCTTATAGTCATCACCGGACATCACGGGCGTGAGTTCAGGTTCTGCGGTATCTCCTGAGACGCGGGGGTCTTCTGGACGGGGCTGGGTCAGAGCGCGAAGGGTTTCATCTATACGCTCGCCCGCGCGTCCGATGGCAGCATCCGGCGCGCCGGCTTCCCAAATGGGCGCCACGCAAAACAATTCATCGGACAGCCCATCGAAAATCAGGATAATCGTCGGGCGCACGAACAACATATCGGGGAGGGCAAGCTCTCCTTCTGGCGCGCGAGGAAGCGTTTCGACCAGACCAATCGTCTCATACCCGAAATACCCGACAAGGCACGCAAGGGCGGGGGGAAGCCCCTCTGGCACATCAATCCGGCACCGCTGTGACAATGCGCGCAGTTCCTGCATCGCATCGCCATCGCAAGGCTCGAACGCGTCGCGGTCCGATTTCCAGCGCGCATTGATCGCCGCCCCGCTTTTGTCAGCGCGAAACACAAGGTCGGGATCAAGGCCAAGCAGGCTGTAACGTCCGCGCACTTCGCCGCCTTCCACCGATTCCAGCAGGAAATCGCCGCGCCCAGCCTCAATCAGTCGGAGCGCAGCCCCCACCGGAGTGTCGCAATCCGCCACAACCTTGCGCCAGACAAGCGAAGGCCTGCCCGATGCAAGAGCGCGGGCTGCATCGCCTGCGTTCTCCAGATTTGATTGTGAACCCGTGGCAAGCGTCACTGCGAGGACCTATCCCAAAGCTGTAAGAGGCCTATCAGCTCTCACCTGAGAGCTGGCGCTTCAACGCTTCAATGGCTTCTTCATTGCGCTCAACGCCAACCTCTTCGCGGACAGCGGCAGACAATTGCTCGGCATATTCGCCGCTAAGTGCGCGTGCGATTTGTTGCTGTGTCTGGGCCAGCAGCGGGTTATCATCGGCGACGTCATCGACCACGATCTCATCAAGATTGACGATGAACCAGCCAAGGTCGTTCTGATTTTCCAAAAGCTTGGCGGACCCTTGCGCCATGGAGAACATGAGCACCAATGACGAGGGCAGCCGCTGGTTTGCATTGGCGAGAAGCTCCGCTCTGGTCAGGTCAATCTGCTCCAACTGGCCGCCAGTGTTTCCGGCATCACTTAGCGCCTTGGCAACAGGGGTGCCAGAACGGATCGCTTTAAGCGCTGCCTCTGCGACCTTTTTCGCCTTTTTGCTGCCTTCTGCGATACGCCAAGCAGAAATTGCCGCATCGCGCACTTCACCAAGCGGAGGCGCTGCGCTTGTGGTGATGTCTGACACATCAAAGACGAGGAATTGCGCGCCCGGCACGATTTCGGCCAATTGCGGGTTGCCTTCTTCCATCTGGAACGCGGTTTCGATCACCGGGCGTATGGCGGGGGTAACGGTTTGCCCCGGCGCACCAAACACCTGACCATTGGCGAGCAGGCCGGGCGTTACATCGACAGTAAGGCCAAACTGCTCAGCCACATCAAGGAGCGATGTACCGGTGTCGACAAGCCCTTCAATCTTCGAGCTTAGCTCTTCCAATTCAGCCGCGAGCATCTCTGCCTTAAGCTGTTCCGCAATCTCGCCGCGCACTTGTGCAAGTGTGCGGGCAGGGGTGCGTTCGATCTCATCAACGCGCGCGACATACCAGCCAAGTGAGCTTCGAGCAGGGGTGATAAGGCTGCCCCTGTCAGCTGCGAAAAGAGCCTCTGCAATAGCCGCGCTGGTTGCGCTGCCGGTCTGTTCCCGATCGCGCAGTTGGCCGCGCGATACGTTAAAGCCAGCTTGGGCAGCGGCCGCTTCAAGGCTTGTGCCAGCCCGGATACGCGCGGTGATCGCCTTGGCGGCATCTTCGGTTGGGACAACAAAAGAGGTGAAAGCGCGCCGCTCCTGTGCTGCATAGGTGTCTGCATCGCGTTCAAAGCGGGCGGCAATCTGTGCCTCGTTCGGCGTTAAATCGCCTGAGACGTTTTCTGCGCCAAACCGGGCAAAACGCAGTGTGCGACGCTCCGGCAAAATGAAATTGGCGCGGTTCTGTTCGTAAAACGCGCTCAACACTTTGTCGCTTGGATCGCCTTCTGGCGCGTAAGCAATGCTGGAGACGAGCGCGATTTGCCCGCGCCGCCGTTCAAGCGCAAGCGATGCGTAATGCTTGGCCGCCGCTTTGGGCAGACGCGGTGCCCCGAGGACGGGACGCAGGATTTGTTGGGCCAACAGGCCATCGGCAATATCCTTGCGCAAAATCGCGTCGGTGATCCCTTGGCGGCGAAGAGCTGCCTGATAAGTATCGGGGTCAAATTCACCTGTCAGACTGCGGAAAGCCGGAATTTTCAGGATTTCGCTGTTCACAAGATTGTCACCTGCGCGAAGGCCGTATTTTCTGGCAAAGGTTCCCAGGGCATAGCGGTCGATGAGCACGGAAATCTCGGCGTCAAAGCTGCCATCGGCCACAAACTGGGGCATCGTGATCGTCGGGTTTTGCTGACGCTCGCGAGTTAGAGCATTGTTGACGGCGCCATTTGCCTCGTTAGCGGAGATGGTTTCCCCTCCGACCGCTGCGATCTTGTCGTCACCGCTAAGGCCGCCAAAGGTCGCAGAGCCCGAAATGTCGCTGGCTGCAAATGCCAAAGCAACGATCACGAGAAAGCCGATAAAAATCGGGAGGCCGATTTTCGACTGGAAAAAATTACGAAACAGCGAAATCATTTAAGTCAATTCCCAGTACGTTTTAAGCCATTGCGCCCCTGGATCCCGTACAGGCGTCCCGCGCACCAATATCTATCGTCATGCCCATAACGGCCGAAACGGGTGACAGGAAGCTGGAACCCGCAATTGGCGCTGTTAAAATGGGTGAAAAACACGCTTTACCCATTTAGCATGACTGACGCGGCGCTTTATCGGGCCTGCGACCTCGCGGCAACAGGTTGGATGGGTTTTGACTAAACTTGCACGCTCGGCTAGCGGACCGGGCCGTCTGACCCTACATCTTTGCGTCCAGATTCGTATCATTTGATTTTCAGGAAACATGAATGCCCCAGCGCCCCTACATCGTTGGCAATTGGAAGATGCACGGCACACGGGCCATGCTCTCCGAAGCGCGCGCCATCGATAGGGCGGCACAGCGCCTCATGAAGGTCGAAGTGGCGATCGCTCCGCCTTACACGTTGATTCATCCGATTCACCGCGAAGCAGAGCAGATCGCGGTTGGTGCGCAAGATTGCCACGAAAAAGAAGGCGGCGCTCACACAGGTGATATTTCCGCCTCCATGGTTGCGGATGCGGGCGGCAAATTCGTGATCCTTGGTCATTCGGAACGTCGACAAGACCACCGCGAAGGCAACCCGCTCATCAGAGCCAAGGCCGAATCGGCTTTGGCCGTGGGCCTGCGCGTCATCATGTGCTGCGGCGAAAGCGAAGAAACCCGCGATGCAGGCGATGCCGTTGCCTTTGTAACAAAACAGCTCAAAGCCTCGCTGCCCCCCGAGATTGAAAACCCCACCGAACTGCTTGCCGTTGCTTATGAACCTGTTTGGGCGATTGGAACGGGCAAGACCGCACAGCCCAGCGATATCGAGGAAATGCACGCGGCCATTCGTGCGCTTTTGATCAAGCTTTACGGCGAAGAACATGGGGAAGAAGTGCGCATTCTTTACGGCGGCTCGGTAAAGCCTGAAAATGCGGCTGAAATCTTCGCGGCGTCTAATGTTGGTGGCGCTTTGGTTGGCGGGGCGAGCCTTACCGCTGACAGCTTTATGGGCATTGCCCTGGCGGCGGGCGAGACCACCGACGTCTAACGGATTTACCTCAAACCTTGTCGTTCGAACCGCTTATGCCTAAGTGCGTGGCCAAGAACCCATGATTACAAACACGCAAACCTAAAAAGAAGCCAATATGTCGCTGTTCCTTATTCTTACCGTCATTCAGGCCATGATCGCTGCTGCACTTGTGGCAGTTGTGCTTATGCAACGTTCCGAAGGCGGGGGCCTTGGCATTGGCGGCAATCCATCGGGCGCACTTGGCGCACGCGGGGCTGCGGACTTCCTGACCCGTTCGACCAAGTGGTTGGCGGTTGCGTTTGTGGTGATGTCGATCGTTCTGGCGGCACTCGCGGTGAGCTCATCTAGCGTTAGCGAAATTTCATCGACCCTTGACCGCGACGCAGCGGCGCCAAGTGCTGAGGATATTCTCGGCGGCGCAGCGGACGAGGGCGGGGCTGCATCAAGCGATGATCTGCTTGGTGAAGACAGTGGTAGCGCTTCCACCGATGCTCCTGCGACACCTGCAGCGGACGCAGACCCTCTCAGCGAGTAAATCTCGCCTTAAATTGCATCAAAATCGTAAACCCTGTGGATTGGCGGCGCTTTGCCTCACCAATTTGCTTGCCCCGAATCCCCACACACGCTTAAGGCTCAACTCCCATGGCGCGGTACATTTTTATCACCGGCGGCGTGGTCTCCTCGCTCGGCAAAGGTCTCATGGCAGCAAGTCTTGCTGCTCTCCTACAGGCACGCGGGTATAGGGTCCGCATTCGCAAGTTCGATCCCTATCTCAACGTCGATCCGGGAACGATGAGCCCGTATCAGCACGGCGAGGTCTATGTGACCGACGACGGCGCGGAAACCGACCTTGATCTGGGGCACTACGAACGCTTTACCGGCGTATCAGCGCGCCAGAGCGACAACATCACAAGCGGACGTGTTTACCGCGACATTATCGCCAAGGAACGCCGAGGCGATTATCTGGGCGCAACTGTGCAGGTGATCCCTCACGTAACTGACGCGATCAAAGAGTTCGCGCTTGCCGATCAGGACGATCACGATTTTATCCTGTGCGAGATTGGCGGCACCGTTGGCGACATCGAATCGCTGCCTTTCATGGAAGCCATCCGTCAGATCCGTAACGAGCTTGAGCCATTTCAGACTTTGAGCGTCCATGTGACGCTGGTTCCGTACATTGCCGCTGCTGGTGAGCTTAAGACAAAGCCGACACAGCACTCGGTGCGCGAGTTGGCGAGCCTCGGAATAAAGCCTGACGTCCTTTTGTGCCGCGCAGAACACCCGATCCCCGATGGCGAGCGTCAGAAGATCGCGAACTTCTGTAACGTGCGCAAGGAATCGGTCATTCCAGCGCTCGATGCGCCGTCGATTTATTCGGTGCCGCTGCAATACCATCAGGAAGGCCTCGATGCCGAAGTCCTGCGCGGATTTGGCATTACCGATGCGCCTGATCCCGATCTTTCGTCATGGAACGATGTGACCGACCGTTACTTCAACCCCGAAGGCGAAGTGACGATTGGTGTTGTCGGCAAATATGTCGGCCTGCCCGATGCTTATAAAAGCCTCAACGAAGCGCTTGTCCATGGCGGCCTTGCCAACCGGGTAAAGGTCAACATCAAGTGGATCGATGCGGAGGTTTTTGAAGGCGAAGATCAAAGCGACATCGTCGCAGCGCTAGAGCCGATGGACGGTATCCTTGTGCCTGGCGGCTTTGGCGAGCGGGGCAGCGAGGGCAAGATTTCCTCTGTCCGTTTCGCGCGTGAACGCAAAGTTCCATTTTTCGGCATCTGCCTTGGAATGCAAATGGCCTGTATCGAGGCGGCGCGCGCTGTTGGCATTTCAGAGGCCTCTTCCACTGAATTTGGCGACACCAGTGAACCGGTTGTCGGGATCATCACTGAATGGATGACCGAAGAGGGCCTGCAAAGCCGCGAAGAGGGCGGCGATCTCGGCGGGACGATGCGGCTTGGCGCGTATGAGGCAAAGCTCAGCGCAAACAGCCACACATCGCGCATTTATGGCGGGGCAAGCTCGATTTCAGAGCGTCACCGTCACCGCTATGAAGTCAACAGCACCTATATCGAGCCATTGGAAAGCGGCGGTCTGGTCTTTTCCGGAATGTCGCCCGATGGCCTTTTGCCAGAGATCGTGGAGCGTCCGGATCATCCGTGGTTTGTGGGTGTACAATTCCACCCGGAGCTTAAGTCAAAACCTTTTGACCCGCATCCCTTGTTCGCAGGCTTTATCGCCGCAGCTTTGAAGCAATCGCGGCTCGTTTGACGGTGTTCCTCGGGCGCTGATAGCGCTTCGACGAATTGTGAGTCGCGTACTTACAAGTCTGTAAGTTTGCTCTTGCATCTTGTGCAACAATCACTCTACGCGCAGAACCACATTAAGGATTTTACAATTGGTTCAACGGCAAAGTTGGGATGCCAAGGCTGGATGCGCGATCAAACGCCTCCTCCTTCACCGAGCTCGAGCTGGGGATTGATCATCTACTGCGACCCGGATGGTCAAACCTGGTCGGGGCGACATAAGTCGCGGGGGCGGTTCCATTGGAGCCGCCCCCACTTTTTCAGTTAGAGTTGTTGTGATCTTTGCTGCGGTTAGGCAGCGTCTGCCTCTTTGCCCTCAGGCGAGGTTTCTTCAGTTAAAGCCTTTTCATGGGGCACAGCGCTCAAAGTGGTGGCACCGTTCACGGCGATCTTCTTCGGCTTCATCGCGTCGGGAATTTCGCGCAGGAGGTCAATGACGAGAAGGCCATCGGCAAGAGCCGCGTTCTCGACCCGGACGTAGTCGGCCAATTCAAACCGGCGTTCAAACCCGCGGTTCGCAATGCCGATATGGAGCATTTCTGCGCCTTCATCGGTCTCTTCGCGCTTGCGGCCCTGAACGGTCAGCAAATTGGCCTGCGCAGTGATGTCGATATCCTGCGGGCGAAAGCCTGCGACAGCAAGCGTGATCCGGTAACTGTCCTCACCATTGCGGGCGATGTTGAAAGGGGGATAATTGTCACCCGAAGACGCGCGCGCCTGGCTCTCTAACATGTCAAACAGACGGTCAAAGCCAACGGTGCTGCGGCGATAGGGGGTAAAATCAAGACGTGACATAATGTGCAAATCCTCTTGTTTGAGCAATTTGGTTCAAATGCAGACCTGCGTTTCGTGCAGCGCCTGCTAGCGTTTGTTGCCGGTGCATTTCCCAAGACTGGCGAAATGCGGCAACACACATTAGTTAGGGGTTCGAAAACGGCTTTCAAGAGGGTCTTGGCAGCCTTAAACGGGATTGAGAAATGACCGCTCCAACGATTGATATCTACACGAAATTCGCATGCCCATTTTGCGTGCGGGCAAAGCATTTGCTCGACAAAAAGGGTGCCACTTACAACGAATATGACATCACCATGGGCGGTGAAAAGCGCGACGAGATGATTGCCCGCGCGCCCCACGCACGCACCGTGCCGCAGATTTTTATCGGTGAGACCCATGTAGGCGGCTCGGACGATCTGGCCGCACTAGAGGCCAAAGGCGAACTCGACGCTTTGCTGGCCACTTAAGGCGCGCTGGCAATGCCCAAAATTGCCGTCCTGCAAATGACATCGGGAATTGATCCCGAGGCGAATTTTCAGGCTATCGAAAAGGCGCTTAAAGAGGCGCAATCCGCAGGTGCGGACGTGCTTTTCACGCCTGAGATGTCTCTCCTGCTCGACCGCAATCGAACGCGCGCCGCCGAGACCATGGCCTCGCCGGACTACCTAGAAATTCGTGCGCGCTTGAATGACCTTGCTATGAGCGGGCATACCGATCTTGCTCTGGGATCAATGCCAGTGCCTCTCGAGGGTGGTAAGAACGCGAACCGCTCCGTGTACTTCCACTCTGACGGCGAACAGGCGGCCCAGTACGACAAGATCCATATGTTTGACGTTGATCTCGCATCAGGGGAAAGTTGGCGAGAAAGCAATGCATATGAGCCTGGCAAATTTGTGGTTACTGAACCCGACACACCGTTGGGAACCATGGGTCTTACTGTCTGCTATGATCTTCGTTTTCCGGCATTGTTCGATGCTCTTGGAAAAGCGCGTTGCGACGTGATTGCGGTGCCTGCCGCTTTCACCAAGCCCACTGGCGAAGCACACTGGCACATCTTGCTGCGGGCACGCGCCATCGAAGCAAGCGCCTTCGTGATCGCGGCAGCACAAGTGGGCAAACACGAGGACGGCCGCGAAACATACGGTCATTCGCTGGTCGTGGACCCGTGGGGAGAAGTGCTGCTTGATATGGGCGGCAAGGAAGCAGGCCTCGGCTTTTGCGACATTGACTTGGCCCGCATTGCTGAGGTGAGGGGCCAGATTCCCAGTCTTGCTAATCGGCGAGAAATGCCCAAATCGGGTTGGGACAACCGAATGGGCTAACTGAGCAAGATGATCGTATTCGACCTCCATTGTGAACACGGCCACCGCTTTGAAGGGTGGTTCAAGTCTTCCTCTGCTTTTGAGGACCAAAAGGCGCGCGGGCTGGTGTCGTGCGCTGAATGTGGAACAAGCGCGGTCAGCAAGGCTCCCATGGCGCCAGCGGTCCCGGCCAAGAGCAACACCAAACCGGATTCCGGACCAGAGCGCACGCGCCAACAGCAGGTGCAGCCGCAGCCTGTTCAAGCCTCCGAGGCTGGAAAAGAGCAGGCCGTCAGCAACGCCCCGCCACCTGCCGAAGTGCAAAAGGCCATCGAAGCGCTCGCAAAAGCGCAGGCCAAGGCTCTGGAAAACAGCACTTATGTGGGCAAGGATTTCGTCAAGGAAGCGCGCGAAATGCACTATGGCGAGCGCGATGTAGCGCCAATCCACGGGCAGGCGAGCCTTGAAGAAGCCAGGGAGCTTGTCGAAGAGGGCGTGGCAGTTGCGCCATTGCCCTTGCCAATTGCACCACCTGACAAACTGAATTGATCACTCGGAACATGATGCTATGGAGCACCCGAGCTGGTCCCGTAGCTCAGGTGGATAGAGCGTTGGATTCCTAATCCAAAGGCCACAGGTTCGAATCCTGTCGGGATCACCATTATTGTTTTTCGCACCCGCATCCGCGGGTGCGTCCTCGCTAGACTTCCTGCGCTACGCTTCGGAACCGCTGCGGGCGGGCGGTCGCCCTTGCGGTCGCTTAGCGACCGTTGGGACGTGCTGTCAGTACCCGCTCGCTTGCCCGTCCTTGCGCATCTCTGTGCCGCCTGCGTAAATGCCGGTTTCGGGATCGCGCATGATCGCCTGGTATCCGCCGAACATTATGCCGTTGGAGACAACGCGAACATTGTGGCCCATGGCGCGCAGGGCTTCGACTGTTTCAGCTCGGATGCCCGGCTCGACATTCAGAGTGCCCAGTGGATCAGCCGAAGGGCCGGTCATGCCTTCCGTTGGTTGACGCCCGCCATCGTGATTGATGCGCGCTGCATCGCCAGCCTCCTGAATGTTCATGCCGAAATCGACCATGTTGATCAGCACTTGGACATGGCCTTGAGGCTGCATCCCGCCACCCATCAGGCCGAGGGTCATAAACGGCTTACCGTCCTTCTTAACAAAGGCTGGAATGATGGTGTGGAATGGACGTTTGCCCGGTTCGTAAGCATTGGGATGCTCTGGATCGAGGCTGAAGAGTTCACCGCGATCCTGCAGCATAAAGCCCAAGCCATCGGGCACGAGCCCTCCGCCCATGCCGCGATAGTTTGACTGGATGAGGCTCACCATCATGCCGTCTTTGTCCGTGACGGTCAGGTATGTGGTGTCGCCTTCGCCCTCGAGCTTTGGTGCAACCGCAATTTCGCCTGCGTCATATTCCGGTGCCGCTTTATTCGGGTTGATCAGAGCGAACCGCTGTGCCCCGTATTCCTTCGTCAGCAATTCTTGCGGCAGAGCAGAGAAATTGGGATCGGCATAGAAACGCGCGACATCGGCATAGGCGAGGCGCTTTGCCTCGGTGATGTAGTGGATGACCTCTGGGCTACCGCGCTCCCATTGGCGCAGGTCCACATTGCGAAGGATGTTGACCATCTGGAGGGCTGCGAAACCCTGGCTGTTTGGCGGAAGCTCGCACAATTCAAACCCGTCACGGTATTCCGCGCAGCCGACATCAACCCACTCGCTTTTATGGGCGGCGAAGTCTGCAAGCGTGAAGGCGGAGCCCTGCCGCTGAAGGTAATCGACCATGACTTTCGCCAGCTCGCCCTCGTAAAAGGCATCGCGGCCTTCGCGCCCGATTGTCTCCAGCGTGTTTGCAAGATCGGGGTTCTTGAAAATGTCGCCCGCCTCGGGCGCGCCATCGGCGAAATAGGTCGCGCGCGCGTTGTCGAATTCGAACGCAGTTGTCTCAAGCCGCTGTGTGTAGGAACGCAAGGACCGGTCGAGATACATCGCAATCACGGGCGCAACCGGGTGGCCTTTACGGGCATAATCGACTGTCGGTGCAAGCACCTCGTTCATTGGCATTTTGCCAAAGCGTTTGTGCATGGCAAACCAGGCATCGACTGTGCCGGGAATGGTGACGGGCAGGGGGCCGACCGGGGGAAGAGCGTCTGCGCCGCCCAGTTTTTCCAAAAGATCATCAAGCGTTTGACCACGCGGCGAAGCGCCAGAGCCATTAAGGCCGTAGAGTTGATCGGTTTTAGGATCATAGACGATCGCAAACAGATCGCCGCCTATGCCGTTGCCCGTTGGCTCCATCAGGCCAAGCGCGGCGTTTGCAGCAATCGCTGCGTCAACCGCATTCCCGCCCTCGCGCAGCACCTGAAGCGCGATTTGTGTCGCCAATGGGTGAGCAGTCGCGGCCATGCCGTTTTCAGCATAAACCGGGCTGCGCGACCAATTGGCGCCCACCGGACGCCCGCCTGCGCCGATTTGCTCCTCGACGGGTTGGGCCTCTTGCGCCGCGATTGGCGCAGCAACAAGAGCAAGGAGTGAGGTGGCAGCAGCAAGAATTCTCATGGGGTGGCCCTCAATTGGTGACAGGGGGAGTGCTGGAATTTTGGGCGGCCTTCTTGGCGCGCTTCTTTTTGGACTTCGCTAAATATGGCAACACAAACAGATAGCCGCCGGTTCCCCACATAATGATGAGGATCACGCCAACCGGCAGGAAAACATAGAGTTTGATCCAGTCGGCAAACCATGAGCCATCATGGATCGCCTCGATCGTGTCAGAGCGTCGATAGGCGACTTTCAAGACCTCTGCGGTGCTGGTGTCGACTTGCACCTCCCAACCCGAATTGGCCTGAAGCTTTGCGATACCGCGGTCAACACGAAGGTCGATGCGATCAATGTCAGTCCAGTCCTGAATACCCGCCTCCGGGTGAGCGCTCGCCGCCTCGACCATTTGTTCAAAGGAAACTGTTGGTATGGTGTCCTCGACGCTCCCACGTTCAGTGCCCGGTTGAATCCACTCAACCTCTTTTTTGAGCATCAGAAAGCCGCCTGCGACAAACATGATCGCAGCAGGAATGAAAACAGCGACGGAAAGCCAGTAGTGAACCTGACGAAACAGGCGTTTTGCGTTCATGATCCCTCATGTGAATTGGGGGCCGCCCCAAGGCAAGCCCCCATAGTTGGTTTGATAGCCAAACTTTTTATTGCGGAAGCGCGCTTCCTGCAACCCAAGGTGCGCCGGCCGCTGCAAGCTCTGCCTCGAAGGCAGGGATGCTGCTTTCGGTCAAGGTGCGCAGGCGGTCACGAACGCTGGCGAACTCTGCTTGAGCATAGCCGAACTGGTCACGGTGCGTTTGCGTCGGACCATAGGTGGATGCGCCTACGCCCATCATCACAAGGCCAAGGCGGCTGCGAACGGTTGGCTGTGTGCGCTCTGCGATGGCATTGCGCGCCTGATTGCCGTTCATCATGGCATCAAGCGCGTTGGCCTCATCACGAAGCGCCGTCAGGCGATTGTCGAGAGCCGTCACATCACCACCAGCACGCGCTACAGCGACTTTCATCAAGTCGATCCGGCGTTGCGCGTCGTTAAGCGTTGCAGCTGCTGCCGTAACTGAGCGGTCGAAGGCTGAAATCTCGGCCCAGAAGTCGCTCGCATCCGCTTGCGCTGGCAATGCCCCATCACGAAGCCGCTCGACGTTAAAGGCCTGCGGTCCGACAAGCTCGGTTGTTACACCGCGAACCCGCTTGGAAAGCGAGACGGTGTATTGGCCCGGGCTCACAAGGAAACCGCTGCCATCATCGTCCTCTCCCGGCATCCGCGTAAGTGCAGACTGGCTTGGGAAACGAAGGTCCCAATTGACACGGTGGAAGCCTTTCTTGGCAGGCCCTTTGATCCGGCGAACGACGTTCCCTGCGCTGTCACGCACGGTCAGATGCACTTCTGGTTTTTCTTCCAGAATTTCCTGAGTGAGAGAATCAAAGCTGGGGAATGGGGTGTTACCGCCTCGTTCAACAATGGGTTTCTCACGCTCTTGGCGGATGTCTTCCAGCGATTGAATGTCATCGGCCAGATAATAGGTGAAGTTTGCGCCAAATTCGGGGTTCGGTGCGCGGTAGTAACCGTGCCCTTGCGAACCACCAGCATCAAAGGCGAGCGGGTGCTGTTCGATGTACCACCACGCTTTACGGCCCGGGAACAGCATTGCCTCGGACCGGAGGCTCGCCTCGCTGACCTCGCGCAAGGGCGAGATATCATCGACGATAAAGAACCCCCGGCCAAAGCTTGCCGCAACAAGGTCATCTTCGCGGCGCTGGATCGTCAGATCGCGGAACGCAATCGTTGGAGCATCGCCGGTCATCTTCACCCACTTAGCTCCGCCGTCCACGCTGAAGAACAGCGCAAATTCTGTCGCGGTGAACAGGAGGTTGGGATTTTCGTGATCCTGAACAATGCGCCAAACAAGGTGACGGTCTGGAATATTGCTCTTGATCGAAGTCCAAGTGCGGCCCCGGTTCGTGCTTTTCAGCAAATACGGTTTGAAGTCGCCATATTTGTGATTGTCGAGAGCGACATAGACCGTGTTCACATCAAACAAATCGGCGCGAATGTCGTTGACGTAGGCTGTGTCCGGTACGCCGGGCATTGAGCCCACTTCCAAACGCCGCCATGTGTTGCCGCCATCTTCGGTGACCTGGATCAAGCCGTCGTCGGTTCCAACGTAAAGAAGGTTCTCGTCAAGCGGGCTCTCCCCCACATTTGCAATCGTATTGTACTGCGACATGGCGAGAAGATCCCAGCCTGCATCCCAGCTTTGCTGACGCCCTTGAATGGGCAGGCGCAGGCGGTTTTCATCGCGGGTGAGGTCAGGTGAAATCGCACGCCACGTGTCGCCGCGATCATCCGAACGCCAAAGGCGCTGTGACGCATGATAGATGCGCGTTGGTTCATGCGAGCTCACCAGAATAGGGGCATCCCAATTCCAGCGCATGATCGGCTCACCGGGCGCAGCTTGCGGCTGAATATGGACAACTTCGCCGGTGATCCGGTCGATGCGCGCAAGGTTCCCCTGTTGCCACTGGGCATACATAATGTTGGGATTGCCCGGCTCAGTCGCCGATTGGTGACCATCGGCAAACAGCGTGATGAACCAGTCATCGTTGCGAATACCGTGCCGATTGTCCGTGCGCGATGGACCGCCTTGCGAGTTGTTATCCTGTGTCCCGCCATAGACGTAGTAAAATGGCTCTGCATCATCGACCGCGACCTTGTAGAATTGGGTCACAGGCAGATTGTTGATGAAACGCCACGTCTTGGTGTGGTCATAGCTTTCATACAGACCGCCATCTGAACCAAACAGGACGTAGTCGGGATCATCAGGACGAAAAGCGAGCGCGTGGTCATCCACGTGCTTCAACTCGTTGTTGAGGTCGCTGAATGTCTTGCCGCCATCGTTGGAAATCTGTGACGTGTTCGACATCAGATAGATGCGGTCGAAAAAGTGCGGGCTTGCGTAAAGCTCCTGATAATAGTGCGGGCCTGTACCGCCCGAAACGGTGTCAGACATCTTGGTCCAGCTGGAGCCGCGATCATCAGAGCGCCAGATGCCGCCTTCGCGCCGGTCAAGTTCAATCGCTGCGTACACAACATCGGTCTGAATGGGAGAGATTGCGATACCGATCTTGCCCATGTTTCCTTCGGGAAGGCCGGTTTTGAGCTCAGTCCAAGTCTCACCGCCGTCTTCGCTGCGCCAGATGCCGCTTTCGGGACCACCGCCAACATAGGCGGCAACCGTGCGGTGACGCTGCCAAGTGGTGGCATACAGGCGGTCAGGGTTGCTTGGGTCGATCATCAGATCGCCTGCGCCCGTGTGGCCATTGTCTGAAGAGAGCACTTGCTCCCACGTGTCCCCGCCATCGGTTGTCTTGTAAACGCCGCGCTGTCCGCCGGCGCTCCAGATCGGGCCCTGTGCTGCTACCCAGACGGTGTTGGAATCTTCGGGGTGAACGATAATCTTGCCGATGCGTTCAGAGTTTTCGAGGCCTTTCTTGACCCAGGTCTGACCGCCATCTTCCGACAGATAAATGCCGTCGCCATAGGCAAGGTGGCGTCCACCATGGTTTTCGCCTGTGCCGACCCAAATGCGGCTCGGGTCGCTTGGGTCAAGGCCAAGCGAACCGATGGAATAGGAGGTTTGCCCGTCAAACAGGCTTTTCCATGTGGTGCCCGCATTTTCGGTCTTCCAGACACCGCCGGAGCCCACAGCCACATACCATGTTGCCGGGTCGTCCTGAACAATCGCGATGTCGGCGATGCGCCCTGACATGAATGCAGGGCCAATGCCGCGCAGTTTGAAAGCGTCGAATGTGCCGCTTGAAAGGGCCGGTTGATCCTCATCGTCCTGCGCAAAGGCAACGCTGCCAAGACCAGATATGGCCAAACCAAGCGCAGCCAGCAATGTAAGGAAGAGTTTTTGTAGCGACATTCAGCCCCCCATTCGTGGGTCTCAGTTCCCCACGAGTGATGTGATGTAAAAACGCGAGAGCGCCCGAGTCTCCCGAACGCAAGAAAGCTAGGGCTTGGTCGAAAGTTCATCAACCGGAAAGCCGAAGTCTTATGCGTATTTGTAAAATGATCGACCGTCTCTGGCTCTGCGGGGCAAGATTGATCCGACCAACGACGCCCAGAGCAGGACGAACGACAAGCAGAATAGAGAATGCATTGCGCCAAAACAAAAAGGCGCTCGGCAATTTCCGCAAAAGGAGCGGCTCGACCAAAGATCGTACCGTTCGGAAATGGATGCCGAAGCGCCTTTTCATATTTCGGCTGCTCTCACGAACAGGCCGGGGTGGCTTTGAGAACGTTCGGGCGAAATCGGACTTAACCGCACCGGAGAGAAGAAGCGTTAGGTACTTCTGCTTTCGGTGTGTCCCGTAGCGAGCTCTTCATTTCTCTAGACGCATCAACGCTAAAGAACACTACCAAATGCATAGGGACTGCTACGTAAGGGGCTTTTGCCGGGAACCTTGCGCAAGGAAGCAAAGCGTTACATTGCCCAGCGACATGGACAGCACCAATGCATAGGTGCCTGCCCATCCGCCCCAATCAAAGACGCTTGTTCCAAGGATACTTCCCATCGCCCCGCCGATAAACATCAGCACAACATAAGTGGTGCTAAGCCGGGTGCGGATTTCGGGTTCAAGGGAAAGGAACGTCATGCGTCCGGTCACATCGACCGTGGGGCCAACCGCATTGATAATGACCAGCGGGATAATCAGCGTCCAGACATTCCATCCCAATGGGTAAAGCATGGCAATGCCGACAAGCTGGATAAAGCTGACGGTGAGCCTTGCGCGTCTGGCTCCAATGCGATCTGCCCATTTGCCAAGGCGCGGGGTTAGAAAGACGCTGACCAGCCCGATCCCGGCAAGATAACCCACCGTATCGACGCCGTATCCCATCTGCTCGCTCGTCAAATGCAAGGCTAGACCAAGCCACAGCGCTATAAAGCTTCCAAAGTTCAGGCCCTGTATGACCCCGGATAGCGCCATGTCCTTGTGCGATTTTGCCAAGGAGAAAACAGAGGCAAGGAGCGCCCCATAGCTTTCCTGCGGCTCTTTGCTTGCCTTGGGTCCTTGCGCGTCTTCTACCCGCATTACGAAGGGCAGCACAATGCTGACCAATGCCATCAAGGTGACAGCGCCCCAATAGACCGTCCGCCAGCCGAATTGTTCTGCCACAACACCTGCAATGACGCGCGAAAAAAGGACGCCAAAGACAAGCCCTGCTGTCAAAAGCGCTGTCACCTGACCAAGGCGTTCGGGCGCCACCCTTTTGGAGGCAAACGCCGGGATCAGGTAAGGCGCAATCGTCACAAAGCCCAAGAGGGTCGAGGCAAAGGTGAAAAGCGCAAAGCTACCAGACAATGCCATGCCAAGAAGGCACACGCACTGCGCACACACAAAAATCAGCGTAAGGCGTCTGTTCGAATATCGATCACCCAATGGGAGCAGCAGAAATATGCCAAGCGCCAGCCCCAACTGGTTAAGCGCAGGCACAATCCCGATTTCCGCTTTGCCCACGCCAAAGGCATCCGCCACCTCGCTGATGATCGGATGGATGTAATAGGCGTTTGCACACACGACCGAAATCGTGACTGCAAGAGCGTATTCTTGCCGTTTGGTGAGATAAGTTGGCGCAGGGGCGGCGATCGTGCCGCTGCTCTGCGCGTGGGTGTCTTGGGTCAGAGTACGCCCGCCTTCTTGGCTGTATCGATCACGGCTTGAGCAAGTTCCACGGGACGGTCTTCCTGACAAAAGTGGCCGCAGGTTGAAAGCATACCGTGTGGTTGATCCTTGGCCCCTTCGATCTTGTCGATCAGGGGCTGTGCAAGGCCGCCTGTTACCGGGTCATCTTCTCCGAAAAGTGTCAGGAATGGCTTGTCGAAGCCCGCTAACCCTTTCCAGGCAGCCTTGTTCTGTTCAATCCCGTCCATCCCGTCTTCAACCGGGACGAGCGCAGGGAAAGCGCGTGCGCCCGCTTTGCTCGGTTCATCGGGGAAGGGCGCGTCATAGGCGGCAATCTCAGCCACGGTTCGTTCGGTCGCGGTTGCGCGTTGCAGGAGCTCACCGATCTGAAATTCTGGCGATGACTTGGCAAATTCGCGCCACGCGAGGAATGCGGGCGAGGGCGTGCCTCCGGTTGGGAGAAACGTATTGCTTGCTACGACATACTGGAAACGATGCGGCGCTTCGCCGACCATGCGCAGACCCAAGAGCCCGCCCCAGTCCTGACAAAAAAGCCCAGCATCCTGTGGCACAACCGCATCGCGCCATTGGCTAAGCCAGCTGACGTGGCGGTCGTAAGTGTAAAAGCCAATGTCATCGGGTTTGTCGCTTTTCCCAAAACCAATAAGGTCAGGCGCAAGGCAGCGAAGACCTGCATCGACCAGCACCGGGATCATCTTGCGATAAAGGAAGCTCCAGCTGGGTTCACCATGAAACAAAAGCACGGCGGGCGCGTCTTTGGGCCCTTCATCGACATAATGCATCCGGCCCGTAAGCCCCTCGCCAAGATCGACGGCCTGCCAATTCTCAGCAAAAGGGTAATCAGGGATTTCTGCAAAACGGGCGGGGTCGTGTTTGATGATCT
Organism: Erythrobacter longus; assembly: GCF_000715015.1. Taxonomy (GTDB): domain Bacteria; phylum Pseudomonadota; class Alphaproteobacteria; order Sphingomonadales; family Sphingomonadaceae; genus Erythrobacter; species Erythrobacter longus. The sequence continues at coordinate 425,670 of NZ_JMIW01000001.1, read as the reverse complement.
GCAAGGGCAATCTCTCCCAATCTTCGTTCGGGGAGAGATCGCATCCACTATCAGAGTACGCCCAATCAGGCGGCTTTGCGTTGCCGCTCTCCCAATGGCACAGCCTCTTTGAACGTATGTGTGATATAGGGGAAGGGGATTTCTATACCTGCTTCATCAAGGTCGGTTACGACTTCGAGGGGGGCTTTGAACAGGATTGAGTTGGGAAGCACGTGGAGTTCGCCGGAGAGGGCGCGGATATGGGTTTCGCGCAAAGATGGGCGCAGATCGATTTTGCCAATAAGGCGCGCGCTTATCTTGGTCGCAGATTTGGCGATCATCCACGTAATGGCCAGAATAACGGCCGCGATTGCAAGCGAGGGAAGCGAGGCGACAGCGCTCTGCGCCATCGCATCGATTTGGTCAAAAACTGTTTGAAACATAGGTGTGTCGAGGGTCCTTCTTTGCCACATCAACCCGCTCTCATCGGGGATCGTTCCAAATTTTCACAAACCCGCCATTGCAATGCAAAGCTTAGTGGTGGAATTGGTTGCGGCGAAGGGGCGGTAGAGCCTGACGATAGGGATTGAGATAAACGAGAATGAATGAAACCGAAGATCTGGCTGAAATCCGCCGCTCAGTGCGGGCACTGTGTGAGGGGTTTCCAGGCGAGTACTGGCGCACCAAGGACGCTGCGCGCGAATATCCGGGTGAGTTTGTCGATGCTCTGACCAAGGCGGGGTTTCTCGCCGCTCTCATCCCTGCAGAATACGGCGGAAGCGGCCTCACTTTGCATCAAGCCTGCGTCATTATGGAAGAGATTCAGGCGACCGGTTGCAACGGCAGCTCGGCCCACGCGCAAATGTACATTATGAACACGCTGCTGCGCTATGGCTCTGATGAGCAGAAAGCGCAGTATTTACCGCGTATTGCATCGGGCGATCTTAGGCTGCAGGCGTTCGGCGTGTCAGAGCCAACCAGCGGCACCGATACTCTAAGCCTCAAGACAAAAGCCGTGCGGGACGGGGATGAGTATGTCGTCTCCGGCCAAAAGATCTGGACCAGCCGCGCAGAGCATTCCGACCTTATGATGCTGTTGGCCAGAACCACGCCGCGCGATCAGGTGGAGAAAAAGACCGAGGGCCTCTCGATCTTCCTCGTCGATATGCAAGAGGCGCTTAAAAACGGGATGAGCATCAAGCCCATTCGGACCATGATGAACCATTCCTCGTGCGAGGTGTTCTTCGATGATCTGCGCATCCCGGCAAGCAGCCTTGTCGGCGAAGAGGGCAAGGGCTTTCGCTACATCCTTTCTGGCATGAACGCAGAACGCATCCTGATCGCGGCTGAGTGCATTGGCGATGCCAAGTGGTTTGTCGAGCAGGCCAAGACCTATGCCAGCGACCGCAATGTCTTTGCCCGGCCCATTGGCCAAAACCAGGGCGTCCAGTTTCCAATCGCTCGCTCTTATGCGCAAACCTGTGCAGCAGAACTCATGGTTCAGCACGCAGCCAAAGTGTATGATGAAGGCGGCAATCCGGGGGCAGAGGCCAATATGGCCAAGCTCCTGGCATCAGAGGCAAGCTGGGCCGCAGCGGATATGTGTGTTCAAACCTTTGGCGGTTTTGGCTTTGCCGAGGAATACGACGTTGAGCGCAAATTCCGCGAGGCGCGGCTCTACACGGTTGCTCCGATCTCAACCAATCTGATCCTGTCCTATCTGGCCGAACACGTTTTGGGTCTGCCGCGCTCATATTAGGGATTATTTTCGGGCAATTGGCCGTCAAAACCTTTGCCTGAACGTATTTCGCTTGCAAGCACACGTTAACTGTGATTCTGTGCGCTTGGATCAGGGACGACGAGGAGCCCTTCAGGGGATTGGGACTAAATGCGCAAACAGCCAAGAGAACATGTGAAACAAAGCTTCGCGCTTGTTTTGCTTGTCGTGCTGACAGTTGGCGCGATTGCCGGGCCAACGGGGCTTTTGGCTTGGGCTGAAAATTCCGAAGTGCTGGCCGAACGTGAGGCGCGCATTGCGATGCTCTCGGATAAGCGTGATGCGTTGAAGAACAGGGTTGACCTGCTCGACCCCAATGGCGCGGATCCGGATTTGGTTGGTGAGCTGGTTCGCAAAGACCTTGGCGTGATTCATCCAGACGAGATTGTGGTCACGCTCGAGGATGAGTGATTGATTTTGCGCTCTTTTGGTTGCGCGAAATCACAAGAATAACCTAATTGGTAATTTAATACCTATTCAGCCCTGTTGCCGTTGCGTAACCCTGTTTGTGGTGCCTATAGCCTTTTTGAGACGGTCGTTTTGGTGAAATCATCAAAACGAAGGAATTGAGAGAGAAGGGATCTCCACTTGGCCAAAAAACCAGCCGCTAAGGCCGCGAAGAAGCCGGTTGCTTCTGCCGCACCATCGGATGACACGGATTTCATCCTGCATTCGCTTCAGGAAGAGTTTGAAGAAGCAAAGCGCTTTGCCGCAACAGACGAGCAGATGCTGGAGTTTTACAAGCAGATGCTTCTCATCCGCCGGTTCGAAGAGAAAGCGGGCCAGCTTTATGGTCTCGGCCTGATTGGCGGTTTTTGCCATCTTTACATCGGACAGGAAGCGGTTGCGATTGGCCTTCAATCGGCGCTCGACAATGACCGTGACAGCGTCATCACCGGATACCGCGACCACGGCCATATGCTTGCTTACGGGATTGATCCCAAGGTTATCATGGCAGAGCTTACGGGCCGCGAAGCCGGGATTTCCAAGGGCAAGGGCGGCTCGATGCATATGTTCTCGACCGAGCATAAGTTTTACGGCGGCCACGGCATTGTGGGTGCGCAGGTCGCTCTGGGTGGGGGCCTTGCCCTTACTCACCAGTACAATGAAGACGGCGGGCTGTGCCTTGCTTACTTCGGCGATGGCGCGGCGAACCAGGGACAGGTTTACGAGACATTCAACATGGCGGCGCTTTGGAAGCTGCCAATCGTGTTCGTGGTTGAAGACAACCAATACGCGATGGGCACGTCAAGCTCACGCTCGTCTGCGGAAACCCGCTTTCACCGCCGCGGCACCGCGTTCCGCATCCCCGGAATGGATGTTAACGGCATGGACGTGCTCGAAGTACGCGCCGCAGCCGAAGTCGCCTTCAAGCACGTGCGCGAGGGCAAGGGCCCGGTCTTGATGGAGCTCAACACCTATCGTTATCGCGGACACTCTATGTCCGACCCAGCCAAGTACCGCACCCGCGACGAAGTGCAAGAACAGCGCGAGAAGCACGACCCGATTGAACGGTTGAAGAAAACTCTGATCGAGGGCGGCCATGATGAAGCGGACCTCAAGGCAATCGACAAGGATATTCGCAAGGTGGTGACCGAAGCGGCTGACTTCTCCGAAAGCTCACCCGAGCCAGCTCCAGGCGAACTCTACACCGATGTTCTGGTGGAGGAGTATTGATCCATGGCTATTGAACTCAAAATGCCTGCGCTCTCTCCTACGATGGAAGAAGGTACACTCGCCCGCTGGTTGAAATCGGAAGGCGATACGATTGAGCCCGGTGATATTATCGCTGAAATCGAAACCGACAAAGCAACGATGGAATTTGAAGCCATCGATGAGGGTGTGCTCTCGAAGATCCTTGTCGCTGAAGGCACTGAAAACGTCGCGGTTGGTACTGTCATTGCTCATATGGAAGGCGAGGGGGAAGAGGCCGCTTCGACGCCCGCTCCCACCCCTGCGCCGACAGCCGCGCCGTCACCTTCCCCGGCGCCATCGCCGGCACCACCTTCAGCGCCTGCCGTACGTGCAAGCGATCCCGCGATCCCTGAAGGCACAAGCTTCACCCCGACCACCGTCCGCGAGGCATTGCGCGATGGTATGGCCGAGGAAATGCGCGCTGACTCGCGTGTGTTCGTCATGGGTGAGGAAGTCGCCGAGTATCAGGGCGCGTATAAGGTCACGCAAGGTCTGCTCGACGAGTTTGGCCCTAAACGCGTAATCGATACGCCGATCACCGAATACGGTTTTGCCGGCATCGGTACAGGGGCTGCGATGGGCGGGCTTCGTCCTATCGTCGAGTTCATGACGTTCAACTTCGCAATGCAGGCGATTGACCACATCATCAACTCTGCGGCCAAGACCAACTATATGTCTGGTGGCCAGATGCGTTGCCCTATCGTGTTCAGGGGTCCTAACGGCGCGGCAAGCCGTGTGGGCGCTCAGCACAGCCAGAACTATGGCCCATGGTACGCCAGCGTTCCCGGCCTTATCGTGATTGCGCCCTATGATGCGTCCGATGCGAAAGGCCTGATGAAGGCCGCTATCCGTTCAGAAGACCCCGTTGTCTTCCTTGAAAACGAGCTTGTTTACGGTCGCAGCTTTGATGTGCCTGACCTTGACGATCACGTCCTGCCTATCGGTAAAGCGCGGATCATGCGTGAGGGCAAGGACGCGACCATCGTCAGTTATTCCATCGGTGTAGGGCTTGCGCTTGAAGCGGCAGAAACACTGGCGGCAGAAGGCATTGATGCAGAGGTTATCGACCTTCGCACTCTGCGCCCGCTGGACAAGGAAACCGTGCTCAAAAGCCTTGCCAAGACCAATCGTCTGGTCATCGCCGAAGAGGGTTGGCCGACGTGCTCGATCGCTTCGGAAATCACGACGATCTGTATGGAAGAAGGCTTTGACGACCTTGATGCACCCGTCACGCGCGTGTGCAACGAGGACGTGCCGCTGCCCTATGCTGCCAATCTTGAAAAGCTTGCGCTGATTGATGCGCCGCGCATCGTCGAAGCGGTCAAGAAGGTTTGCTACAAGTAGGAGCGTTTGGGAGAGGGCACGCGAGAGCTGCTCTCTCCTGAATGCTTAGGGCCCCGGCTCTTATGTAGGCCGATCCGCTGAGTATACGCTGCATGAAGAGACCGGGCTAGCCGGGTTCGTTTGGCGCAGGCCGCTCAGGTCGCGAACGTCGCGAATATTGAATGCGGCCGTGTATCTCAGCGACTGATCGCCAAAAAACTCCAATGGCGTGATCGGCTCATAGTCGTAATAGACTTCCACGAACATCACAGCGGTGTTCGGGCTCGCTTTGATTAGTGCGGAGGGGTCATCCCCCATGCCCAGAAACGACACGTCGCCCGCGCCTGTTCCCTCAGGTCCATATTTGGATTGCACAACCTTGGCGCCCCGGCAACGCTGCCATGCGATCCATTGCCCGCCGACCGAATTCTCCTGAAGGCTGGAGATGATAATGCGCCCACGTCCGAAAATGTCGAAGCGTTCACCAAGGCGTTCAGCGCCCACAAATGTGCCGTTGATGTCGTCTTCAAAAACAAGTTGAGCTGCCAGATCGCTCACCCCCACGCGCGAGGCGTTATCGGCAACCTGCATGGCAATCTGACTGATTTGCATATGAGAGACAGCGAAATAGGCGGTCTCTGTTCCCATCATTCCCATGCCCAGGACGAGCGGAGCGGCAAAGGCGAACTCGACCAAGGCTACGGCAGAGGTGTCACGGCCAAGGCCGCGCAGTTTGCTGACCGAGCCGCGCAGACGCGCGAGGGGAGATTGTTTTGCTTTCATCACGAGCAATTTCCTTGGGAGAGTACGATTACCTGTTCGGCATAGGGCTGGTTGCGCAGCACTGTGGAAGCGCTCAATTCAACTTTTTCAGGGAGCCCAGCCAATCCGGCCATGGGAAACAAACGGTCATAGCTGACGTTGACGGTGTAAAGCACTGCGTCTTTCGCTCCGCCAAGACCCGCCGTTCCGCGATTGTCGTCCCACACGCCATTGTTGTTGTAATCGATGAAGGGTTCGTTGTTGTTGCACTCTCCGTCACCGTTATCATCGGTGTATTCTTCTTCCTCGCCAATATCTTCAAACTCATAGTGAGAAAGCTTGACGAGCTCGATCTCGGCGCTGGCTGGGACCACTGATGTCACCTGATTAACCACTGCTGCGTCAACAGCGCTCTCAGTGGCGCCTGCGCTTTGCAAGGTGAGGTCGCGGCCTGCTTTTTGCATCGCGCCGTTCATCAGGGCAGAGGTGTATTGGGTATGGCCCATGTCGAAAATGCCCATGATCACCATCATGAGAACCGGCGCAACGATCGCAAATTCCACGAGCGTTGCCCCATTCTCATCAGAGCGCAGGGGTTTTTGGAGGAAGTTTGGCATTATTTCGTCAACCTCAAGTCTGCGATTTTTTCAGCGATATCCTGGAAAGCCACATTGAGCTGGGCTTCGTTCGCGGCGACATAAGAGCGTCCTGGGGTCGCACAGTTTCGCAGGTTAGCGGGGACCACCGGGTTCCCAAGGGCATCCTGGAAGGTTTCGCCAAAGGCGACCACCCACAAGGTGATGTTCTTGTTGCGCACCGCTCTACAGACAACCTGCAAGCGAGCTTCGTGACGTGCAAGAGCGGTGTCGTAGTTTCCATCAGTGGTGATTTTGCGAGCCCAGAATTCAGCGCCATAGGCCGACGCGCTTGTCACGTTTGGAGAAGCTTCGCCGTCCGTCATGAACACCAGGTGGCGCGAGATTGTCGACCCGTCGGGAGCCGCAGCGTTCTCGGATGCGAAGATCCCGTTGGGAGTGAGCAATTTCGCCCCCCAGATCATCCCGACATCAAGATAGGTCGAGCCATCTGCGATAAAGCCATTGGAGGCCTTTAGATAATCATCCAGCTCGCTGCGTGCTGAGAACTCGGCAAGCTTGCGTGCCTGTTTAGGGCATGACGTGTATGGGTTGGCGAAGTTTGACTTGGTATTGACGTCGGCCTCAACGTTATTGCCAGATCCGTTCTTTCGCTGGAACGTGGCAGTCCTGAGAACAGGGCCCCATTTCTGCTCTTCCGTTGATGGGACAAGGTCGATGTTCAAGTCAAAAGCATTGCTGGGCATCGGATCAAAAGTGCCGGTGTTTGCAGTGCGCGGCATTTCAACACAGCCATCCCACGGATGTATGACATTGGCCATGTCATTGCCGGTTGGGAGGGAGACCTGATCGTTTGTGTAAACCGAAGAAATTGGCCAAGAGACTTCGCCATAGCGGAACTCCCACGTGTAGGGAATTTCTTCGGTAATCGTGACCGTTGCAGGGGCCTCGTAAGACATGATGTTCCAGTCTAGCTCGCACCTGCGGTTGGTGTTGCTGGTCGAGCCATACCAAGTGCCTCCAGAAAGCTGTAGGCTTTTGAAGCGCGCCGGCCCTTGATAAACAGAGACCCTTGGATTGCCATCGGACTGTGACACAAGGGTGAAATCGTCGATGTCGTGCTCGATATAGTCGTCTTTGCCCGGCGGATTGTTAAAAGCAACATCCACACAAGCGCTATATGTCGGCAGGACCTGGTCGAAGGATTCATCGTCACCTGTATCGACAAAGCTTCCACTAACAGCACCGCCAGTGCGCACCACATCGACGCTAAGCTCGACCGGAGAGCTATAGTCGAGAGTGCGGATCGTCTCGCGCGATTCATATTCGTGGGTGGATTTCAGCCATTCTGGCTTCAGCAGCTTCCCGACATTGACCTGCATCGAATAGGGAACGATGCCGTAGCGGATTTGCGCTTGGGACGAGCCTGCGCCTTCAACGGTGTCATAAAAGTTGAGCACGGAGGACCGCAAAGCTGAAATCCGTGAATCAGTGCATTCAATCCAGCGGCCAGCGCTCGAACCGCAGTCTGTTCCATCAGGTCGCCAGGCCATGGACCCGGTAACGTCAAGCACCAGCATAATGTCAGTGTCAGCGATGTTGATGTCTGCCTCGCAGCCTACCTCGATTTCGAATTCGTCATAGCCAAAGGCGGCCATGATCGAGGTTGGCATAGTGCCGCTTGCGGTGCCTTCGATCTCACCTGTGTCACTTGCAATGAAATCGCGCTCCAGCTCTGTCAGCCCAAACAGACCGCTTTGATAATTGGTGTCAAAAAAGTCTTCGCCGACTTTCTTGTGGGTGTCGTTAAATTCCTCGTTATCCATGGCTCGCCGTGCTGCAAGGGCGCCGGCATCGCACGCGGCCTGAAGGCGGGTTTGGGCCATGTAGAAACGGCTGACATCGACGCCGCCGCCGACCATTGCCATGACAGGGACGAGGGACGCAGCAGAAATGGCAAGCGTGTTCGCAGTCGGATCCTTCGCCAATCTGCGAAAGAAAGACATGCTATGATCTTTTTGCTGCTTCAATTGCCGCCTCATCTGCCTACGTCCTCAGTTGGGTTTGCGCGCCTGGTTCGCGAGATTACTTTTATTGGACACGGCAATAGCGCAGGGCAGGTAAGCGGATTACGAAGTAAGGTGGTTAACAAGATATTGCTTTTACAGCCGCGCTTTAACCATTTTTGTCACCCCTGGCTTTCATCATCGTCAACTTGACAAACCAACGTTCTCACCGCCTATGCAAATGCGCAATGACCCCCATTTCAGATGACATTTTGCCCGCCGAAATACGGCTTGCACTGGCCCATACGCCGCGAGCCTACCGCGAGGCGTTAACGATTTTCTTTGACTTCGATTTGCGCCTTGGCCGGATTTTGTCAGGCACTACCGAGCCAATGCTGGGCCAAATGCGCCTCGCTTGGTGGCGCGAGACTTTGATGCGTCCAGTCGAGGAGCGCCCCAGTGGCGACGTCGTGCTGGACGCTATCGGCAAGCACTGGGTAGGCCGCGAAACCGCTCTCATTGCTCTTGTTGATTGTTGGGAGGAACTTCTGGCAGAACCGCCCCTTGGCGAGGACCATGCGCGAAGGTTTGCCCAAGGCCGCAGCCGCGCGATGGCGGCTGCATTTGGTCATCAGGGGGGTGTCAGAGGCGCTTCTGGCGTGGCCGCCTCGGCTGAGCTTTGGGCTATCGCAGACCTTGCGACTAGTGTCTCAGGACCAGATGAGCGCGAAATGCTTGTCACAGTCGGATTGAGCGGAGCAGACCGGGTGGAAAAACTGTCAGCCCCTTACAAAGGCGTGGCCATATTGGGCGCTTTGGCATTGAGATCATTAGAAAAAGGCGGCCGCCCCCTAATGGAAGGGCGCGGTGCATCAATCACTGCATTACGAGCGGCTATCTTCGGGCGCTAATCCTATGTATTCTAACCATTGTGAGACAGCGAAAGGGTCACAATGCGTCAGACTGTACTGGGAGTTTTGTTAGGACTTGTCTTTGCCGGTGTTGGGGTATTCTGGTGGCAGGGCCGCGCTCAGGTCGAGGCAAATGCGCCGCCGCCTCCTGAGCCCGAAGAGATTGTCGAAGTCGATCCGGATGCTTTGCCGGAAGGCGACCCAGGCGAAATGGTGGGACCCGCTCCGCCTGAGGCGAGCGAGTTGACCCGCGAAGAACGCCGTTTTTTCCGCTACGACCGCAACCGCGACCGCAAAATTACGCGCAATGAAATGCTTTCGAGCAGGGCAGATGCTTTTCGTAAACTTGATAAGGACGGCAACAATCTGCTGACCTTTGAGGAATGGGCGGTGCGCACCTCAGACCGCTTTGCCGAAATGGATGGCGACGGGAATCGCGAGTTGTCACAGGCCGAGTTTGCGACAAGTGCGCCCAAACCCAGCCGCAAGCCGCGCTGTAACTGTTAGGCGGGCACGGCCTCGCGCGCGCCGTTGATCCATGATGCCAGATCGGCCTTTGCGCGGGAAGTATAGGCTTCCTTGCGCTGCTTTTTCTTGACCTCATGCAAAGGCGGGAAGAGGCCGAAATTCACATTCATAGGCTGGAATGTCGCCGCATCGGCATCGCCGGTAATATGGCTCAACAGCGCACCCATCGCGGTGGTTGCCGGAAGGGATGTCCATTCTTCGCCCGCCAATTCCTTGGCTGTCATAAGGCCAGCGACAAGGCCAATCGCCGAACTTTCGACATAGCCTTCGCAACCGGTCACTTGGCCGGCAAAACGGATATGGGGCGCAGCTTTTAGTCGAAGCTGGCGGTCCAGTACCTCGGGCGAATTGAGGAAAGTGTTGCGGTGCAGGCCACCAAGCCGCGCAAACTCTGCGTTTTCCAGGCCCGGAATAGTGCGAAAAAGCTCCACCTGAGCGCCGTATTTCAGCTTGGTCTGGAAACCCACCATGTTCCAGAGCGTGCCCAGCTTATTGTCCTGACGCAGCTGCACCACGGCATAAGGCCATTTGCCTTGAGGGAATTCGTCATTGGTATCAAACGGGTTGTCGAGCCCAACGCCTTTCATTGGACCATAGCGAAGCGTTTCAACCCCGCGCTCTGCCATGACCTCGATTGGCATACAGCCATCGAAATAGGGCGTGTCCTTTTCCCATTCCTGAAACTCACCCTTTTCGCCGTCCATCAAACCTTGATGAAAAGCGAGGTACTGCTCCTTGGTCATCGGGCAATTGATGTAATCGCCGTCTTCATTGGAGGCCGCCGTTGTCTTGTTCCAGCGTGATTGGATCCAGCATTTGGACATATCAATGCTGTCGCGGTGAACGATGGGCGCGATGGCATCGAAGAAGGCGAGTCGGTCGTGGCCGGTGGTGCCGATAATGCTCTCCGCAAGACTTTGCGCGGTCAGAGGGCCTGTTGCGACAATGGTGAGGCCAGCATCCGGCAATTGATCGACCCGCTCGCGCACGATTTCCACATTGGGATGGTCGCCAAGGGCTTTCTCGACCTCCTGTGAAAACACATCTCGGTCCACCGCCATCGCGCTTCCTGCGGGTACGCGTGCGACCTCGCCTGCGCGCATGATAATGGAATCGAGCTGGCGCATCTCGTGGTGGAGCAGGCCAACCGCATTCTTGGTATCATCGTCCGAGCGGAAGGAGTTGGAGCACACCAATTCCGCAAGCCCATCGGTTTGGTGGGCGGGGGTCATCTCTCCACTTCCACGCATTTCAGAAAGACGCACTTTCACACCGCGATTGGCCAATTGCCACGCGGCCTCAGACCCGGCGAGCCCGCCGCCAATGATGTGCACATCATACGTTTTAGAAAGTGTTGTCATGGCGGGCGATCTAGCCTCGTGCTAAGCCGTCTTCAAGACTGTTCGGTGTTGGAGGAAGGGACCCATGCCCAAACGCGCGCTTGTAGAGCATCGTCCATTGCTGCTGGCCGGGGTGATTGCGGCGTTTGCCCATTACTTTTTGTCAGACAATCCGATTGGCGGGATTTGGCTGATCCTGCTCAAAGGGGCCGGGGTGGGCTCTCTGGCGATTTACGCCCTTCGCCGCGCACCGGGCCTGGATGGGTTCATCGTGGCTGCGGCTCTGGCAATTTCGGCGCTTGCGGACATGGCGTTGGAGCTTTGGTTTGAAGTGGGCGGGGGCCTTTTTGCGCTTTCGCACTGCGTTGCCATCGCGCTTTATCTGCGCAATCGGCGCGAGAACCCCTCGTTCAGTCAAAACCTCTTGGGGCTAACGCTCTTGATTGCGGTACCTGCACTTTCGTATCTGCTGAGCAATAATCCGCTTATTGCGGTTTATTCGGTTACCCTTGGCGCCATGGCAGCAGCAGCGTGGACGAGCCGGTTTCCGCGTTACCGGGTGGGGATCGGGGCTATCCTGTTTGTGATCAGCGATTGGCTGATCTTTAGCCGAATGGGACCATATGATTTGGGACAATTGCCGGACTTGGCCATTTGGCCGCTCTATTTCGCAGGACAATTGATGATCGCAACGGGAGTTGTGCAAACACTGCGCGGGGAAGAACCTGTCCCATAGGCCTTGTCGGTCCAATCACTGCATGCTCCCACCTGCTTCAAACAGTCTCGCGTTTTTACAGGCGAGAAGCGGCAATCCCAAGCAGATCAACGGCTCGATCTCGCATGGAGTCTGTTCGGTCAAGCGTGTCTGTAAGCGAGTAGGTGAGCGTGATGTCTGGCTCCACACCCTCATCAATCCCAAGCTCTGGCGCTTCCACTTCAAAGATCATCCGAGCGACAAAATACTCGACATCTTCATTGGTGGACGTGAAGCGAAGTTTGCCGTCATTAGTCGATTTTCCGCCCCCAGCAGGAGCGCCAATCAGGGTCGCGATGCCATTCGACTGTGCGATTGCAAAAAGGTGGGGGGCTGCTGAGTAGGTCATCCCGTCGATCAGAATGTAAACCTCTCCATTGTATCCTTGGCCGATCGGCTCTTGGGTGAGAAACAGGCTTTCACGCCCTCTTTTGTCAGAGTTCGCAGAATAAAATTTGAATGGCTGATCGGTCAGATGACGCAGTATATAGCTCCCCGCATTGCCTGACCCGCCAAGGACGCCACGCATATCAATTAGCAATCCACTGCGATCATTGGTGGTCAAATCTTCCATGACCTCCGCCCACCACGCCACAAAACGGTCGGCCCGCTCTCCGCCGTAATAGTCCAAGCGGTTAAGGGTCGCGATCCCGATATTGCGCGTCTCGTCGCGCTCGTAGCAAAGCTCCTCTTGGCACGGATCAAGCGGGCTAAGTACGGGGTCGGAAGCAAACTCATTGAGCGGTTTCAGCGTCAACGGCTTTGCTTGCCCGCGCAAGGTGACGGCATATCGCTCCGGAAATTCGAGCGCATACGTAAGATATGCGGTTGCGTAAACGTTGGTAGCCAGATCCTTGGCAGTGGGAAGATGGACGTCTGCTGTGATCCGAGCGAATATGGTCTCTCGTAGTTGGGGAACCGATATGCCGTTGATTGCGACGATCTCTTGCCCTTTTGACAGGCTGTCTGAATTGGTCATCGGATCGGTCACGTAAAGGCGCCCTGCGTGAAAGCGCACTTTCGCCGGGAAGCGCTGCGTGATGGAGATTTCCTGATTTTGCTGGTTGAAGAAGGGCAGCGCGCTGTGCCCGCATCCGATAGAGGCGATCACATGGGACATCGCCCATAGGAAATCGGCGCGGGTCGAGTTTTCGGTAAGCTGGGCGACTTCGCGCTCGATAAGGGCGTCGAAATCGGTCTCGGTAATAACGCGGAACGGGCGGGGATGCTCTGCTTTAATGCGTGCACCAAGCTCTCTCAGGTCAGCGTGGTAGCCAGCAATTCTGGCCGGTGATGGCTTGGATACGGCTTCGTCGTTTTGCTGCGCAGACAATTGTCCCGGCATTGTTGAGAAAGCCAACAGGCTCGCGGCAAAGGCGTATCGTAGCATGGAAAAGCCCCTCCTTCGGCTTTACGTTTATGGTTGTAGTTGCAAAACGGAGTACGGCAAGCAGTCCGTATTCTACCAATTGCGCTATTGTACTGACAAACGGCATAGCGCGTTTACAAAGAAGGCGTTGAATTAGGCCGCAATGGTGGTGCGGTGGAGCTCGCGCCGGTGCCCTTCATAACCGCCGGTTGCCTTGTGATTAAGGCATCGATTGTCCCACATGACCAGTATACCGGGCTCCCATTTGTGGCGGTAGTGAAAGCGTTCTTGATCGCACCATTGGTGGAGATCGAGGAGGAGCGCCATCGCGGCCTGTTCGTCCATACCTTCGAACCCGATGGTATAGCTGATCGAGCAAAAAAGCACTTCCTCGCCCGTTTCAGGATGGGGCTTGATGAGGGGGTGGGTATATGTTGCCATGGCCGCTTTGCCGGGACGAATCGCCATGCTGCGGCCCTTGTCACTGTCACCATAAAGACCGTCGGGCGCATAACCACGGCGCGCGGAATGGATCGCCTTGATCTGGCGCAGCTCGTCCTTGCGAGCCTCTGGCATCGCCGCAAAGGCTGCCGCCTGATCGCAAAACATCGTGTCGCCGCCAACGGGCGGAATTTCGACCGCCATCAGGCAAGTCGCCTTGGGAGGGTGCTCCATAAAGCTCCAGTCCGAATGCCATTGTTCGGCAAATAACGGGCTGGTTTCATCGGCTTCACGCTGAATGGCGGCGATGTTTTTGCGCCCGTCGATAGGGTCGAAAAAAGGGTCTTCGCCAAAGTCACCCATCGCAAGGCTGAACCTCTCAAGCGCATCATCGTCCATCCGCTGACCCGCAAAGGCAAGAACCTTATGCTTCAGCCACGCCTTGTGAATGTCGGCCATAAGCGCTGGCGTTAGTTCGCCTGCCAAGTCGACGCCTCGCACGGTCGCACCGCAGGCTTGCCCTGATGGTTGAATTTCCAAATGCCCTCTCCCTCAGCGGCAAGGCTAAGGGGAGGAAGCGTTCGGTGCAAGGTTACTCGGTTTCGGTCGGACCTTCAGGAGAGGTTTCATCCCCGCCGCCACGCCGTTCAACCATTTCCTCAACGATCACTTCTTCAGCCTCGTTTTCAGGCTCTTCGGTCTCATCGATCTTGACCGCCGAGACGACATGCTCGTTCTTGCCGACATTGAAGAGACGCACACCGGCCGTGTTGCGACCAAGAATGCGCAAGGATTCCAGTCCCATGCGGATAAGTTTCGCCTGATCGGTGACGAGCATCAGCTGATCGCCTTTGCTAACCACAAAGCTTGCGACTACAGGGCCGTTGCGTTCGATATTGTCGATGTTCACGACACCTTGACCACCCCGGCCCGTCTTGCGGTATTCGTAAGAGCTTGAGACCTTGCCATAGCCATTGGCGCATACGGTGAGGATGAATTGCTCCTTCTCCTCAAGCTCCGCAAAGCGTTCCGGCGTCATGTCAGGCTCGCCCTCTTTATCGCCCTTGTATGGGGCGTATTTGAGGTATTGCTCGCGTTCTTCAGGAGTGGTGCCGGTTGCGACGAGGGTCGAAAGCGAGACGACTTCATTGTCATCGGCCAGCTTCATGCCGCGCACACCGGTCGAGGTGCGAGAGGTGAACTCGCGCACATCTTCGGCGGCAAAGCGGATCGCCTTGCCGGTTTTGGATGCGAGCATCACATCATCGCCGTTCTCGACAAGGCGCACACCGATCAAGCGGTCTTCGCTATCCTCGTCAAAGCGCATGGCGAATTTACCGTTTGATGGAATGTTGCTGAACGCGTCCATGGAGTTGCGGCGCACATTGCCCTTGGCGGTTGCAAAGACCACGGACAGCGCGCCCCAAGTCTCTTCATCTTCGGGAAGGGGCAGAACGGTTTGAATTGTCTCCCCGTCGTCCAAGGCGGGCAGCAGGTTTACGATAGGACGTCCGCGGGTGGTTGGACCACCTTCAGGCAGTTTCCACACCTTGATCCGGTACACCTTGCCAGCGGTGGAGAAGAACAGCACCGGATTGTGCGTCGATGTGACGAACATTTCGGCGATTGCATCTTCGTCCTTGGTCGACATGCCAGCGCGGCCCTTGCCGCCGCGATTTTGCGCGCGGAAAGTGCTGAGCGGCGTGCGCTTGATGTAACCATCCAGAGTGACCGTCACGACCATGTCGTCGCGCTCAATAAGATCTTCGTCGTCAAGCCCGTCCCACGCAGGCGCAATCTCGGACACCCGCGGCGTCGCATAAGTGGCGCGGATCTCTTCCAGCTCTTCGCGCATAACTTCGTAAAGCTTCACCCGGTCACCAAGGATCGCGAGGTATTCTTCGATCCGGTCGGCCAGTTCCTTAAGCTCATCACCGATTTCATCGCGGCCAAGCGCGGTCAGGCGGTGGAGACGCAGGTCGAGGATGGCTTTCACCTGGCGCACTGACAGGCGATAAGTGCCGCCTTCCTGGTCAGCGGACGGCTCAATCGCCTCAACCAGGCGGATATATTGCGCAATATCGCCAATCGGCCATTCCTTGGCGAGCAGGCGCTGACGCGCGGTCGCCGGGTTTGGCGCGCCGCGAATGATCGCCACGATTTCGTCAAGGTTGGAAACCGCAACCACAAGGCCGAGCAAAATGTGCGCACGTTCACGGGCACGGTTAAGCTCAAACTTGGTGCGGCGTGTGATGACCTCTTCACGGAATTGAATGAACGCCTGAATGAAGTCGCGCAGCATCAGCGTTTCAGGACGCCCACCGCGAATGGCCAGCATGTTTGCCGGGAAAGAGCTTTGCGCAGGGGTGTGACGCCAGATCTGGTTCAACACCACCTCAGCGGTCGCATCGCGTTTAAGGTCGATGACCACGCGTACGCCATTGCGCGAACTTTCATCGCGAATGTCGGAAATGCCCTCGATCCGCTTTTCCTTGGCGGCGTCCGCGATCTTTTCGACCAGACCCGCTTTACCCACCTGATAAGGGATGGAGGTGAAGACGATGCTTTCCCGGTCGCCTTTGCGTGTCTCAATCTCGTGGCGGCACCGCATCAGGATAGAGCCGCGACCCGTCGTATAGGCCGACTTCGCGCCGCTTGTCCCAAGGATCAACGGGGCCGTCGGGAAATCGGGGCCGGGAATATATTCGATCAACTCTTCTGAAGTGATCGCGGGATTGTCCATAAAGGCAAAGCAGCCGTCGATCACCTCGCCAAGGTTGTGGGGCGGCACATTGGTCGCCATACCCACCGCAATACCGCCTGCGCCATTAACAAGCAGGTTGGGGAAACGAGCAGGCAGGACCGATGGCTCTTTCTTACGGCCATCGTAGTTGTCGACGAAATCAATCGTGTCCTTATCAAGATCATCAAGCAGCGTATCAGCCACCCGGGCAAGCCGCGCTTCTGTATAACGCATGGATGCGGGTGGATCGGGGTCCATCGAACCAAAATTGCCCTGACCATCGATCAAAGGCACTCGCATCGACCAGTCTTGCGTCAGACGGGCAAGGGCGTCGTAAATCGCGCTGTCGCCATGGGGGTGGTAATCGCCCATCACATCGCCGACGATCTTTGCGCTTTTCACATAAGGGCGCCCGGCAACGAAATTGCCAACCTTTGAAGCGTACAAAATCCGGCGGTGCACCGGTTTCAATCCATCGCGCACATCGGGAAGAGCACGGCTGACGATCACGCTCATCGCGTAATCGAGATAGCTCGTTTTCATCTCATCGACGATGTCGATGCGCTCATACACTCCTGCGGGAGACGCTGGAGGGGTGTCGATAATGTCGTTTTCGTCACTCAAAGCTGATGAGCCTTTTTGTTTACTTACAATGATAAAATCCGGAAGTTCCAATGTAGGCGTTCATTGCCCCTTCCGCCACATGCACAAGCCGCCATTGCAGCGACATTCGACCTTTTTCCACACTTGGTTTGGCGAATGGGACCAGGCAGCCCTCAATCGGGCAAAAACGGGTTGCGTGGACGCCTACCGGGAGGGTGTAACATTTGGTAAAAGGTGCGTTAGGCCATTGGCTCAAGGCATCCCCATTCAAACGCCATTCAGCCCATTTCAGCTAGTTCGAAATTGCAAATATGTTCGCGCTCGTCCATTGGCCGGTGCAGGGCGATTTACACGCTGAAACAATTCCAGTCCGCACCCCATTGCAGTTTTGCGGACCCATCAATGACTTTTTGGAGTGCACTACGAATGATTACGCTTCTCTCACGCAAACGCACCTCATCGCTTGCTCTTGCTATTGCATTGGCAACAGGCGGCGCGGTTGTAGCAACAGCCGTTTACCCGACTGAGGCAGCGGCGCAGCGCAAAAAGAAGAAGGACGAAAACGACGGCGGTGGCTATTCTGCGGAATTCCGCGAAGTTTACGTCCCTCTTGATGAACTGCTCAAGAGCGAGAACCCCGATCTTACCGGCTTGAAGAACAAGCTTGAAAACCTTGCTGGCTTCCTGAACTCGAGCGATGAGAAGCTTGCTGGCGGGCAGATGATCTACAATTCTGGGACGCAATTGCAGGATCAAGCGCTGCAATTGCGCGGTATGGAATTCATGATTGCGAGCGGAAAGCTTCCGCCTGAAAATCTGGGCCGCTATAACTTCATCGCCTATCAGATTGCGAACCAGTTGGGCCAACTGCCCAAGTCGCGCACTTATCTTCAGGCTGCGATGGACAATAATTTCACCGCTGAAGGCGTTACGGCATCTGGTTTGCGCGTCGCGATGATGGAAAGCTTCTTTTCGGGCGGTGAGTATAGCGCCGGTTTCGACTATCTGACCCAGGCAATCGAGGCGCAAAAGGCACAAGGTCAACCAGTCGACGAAACATGGTATCGCCGCGGGCTTACTGTGGCTTATGAAAACGAGCTGTCACCGCAGGTTTATGAAGTCGCGGCAATGTGGCTTAATGATTATCCAAGCTCCACAAACTGGCGCGATACGATCAACATCGCCCGTAACCTCAATGATTTCCAGCCCGCTGAAATGTTGGACCTGTTCCGCCTTTCACGCAGCGCTGGCGCGCTGATTGATCCAGCGGACTACGATTATTACGTCGAAGTCGCAGATGCTCGTCGCCTCCCAAGCGAGGTAAAAACGGTCATTGAAGAGGGCAAGGCATCTGGCGTGGTGAAGGAAAACAACCTTTACCTTGCCGAGGCCCTGGACATTGCCAATAGCCGTATCGCGGCTGACCGGGCTGATCTGCCTGCTCTTGAGCGCGATGCCAAGGCGTCTGGTGCCGGTCTTCGCACGATTGTTGCAGCGGGCGATGCCTTCCTCAGCTATGGTCAATACGCCAAGGCAGCAGGCTTTTATGAGCGTGCTTTGACTATGCCTGGGGTTGAAACCAATGAAGAGCTGACGCGCCTTGCTATCGCTCAGGCTGGCATGGGTGATTACACCGCTGCTCGCACGACGCTTGCCCGCGTTTCGGGCACTCGCGCTCCGATCGCGATGCTTTGGATGGCTTTTATCGACCAAGAAGCGGCAAAATCAGGCGCAGCACCTGCTGTCATGCCGTCGGCTGCACCGGCGACCGCAAGCGAATAAACACGGGCTAGGCTAACAATAAAAAGGGGCGCTTGGGTTTCATGCCAAGCGCCCCTTTCTTATTTGTGGTTCGCGGTTGGTCCCAACCTAATCCTCGGGGAGAAACTCGCCTGTCTCTTCATCGAGCGAATAGAGTACCCCTTCGACAATCGAGAAGTGTGCGCCGCGCAGCTTAAGCTCACCTGCGGCCTCTTTTTCTGCCACCCAAGGGAAGGTCCGAAGGTTTTTGAGGCTGGCGCGAATAGCGGCAAACTCCATCGCGAGTTCAGCCTTTCGACCTGTTGTCCCGTGTTTGCGGGCAACAGGTTCACGCGCTTCCTTCAGAAGGCTTACCCATTTGGCGACAAATGCACCTTCGCCCGGATCTGCCTCATCAAACGATTGCGCCAAAGCCGCCTTGCACCCACCGCATCTGCCGTGGCCCATGACCAATATCTGGCGCACCCCCAGCATTTGCACCGCAAATTCGACAGCGGCTGATACACCGTGCTGTCCCGGCGATGTTTCAAACGGTGGAACCAGCGCTGCGACATTGCGGACAACGAAGATATCTCCGGGGTCAACGTCAAATATCTGCGCAGGGTCCACCCGGCTGTCCGAACAAGCGATAATCATCAACTTGGGGTGCTGACCCTCGGCGACGGTTTCATCAAAACGTGCTTTTTGACGAGGATATGTGTCCTCTCGAAACCGGCGATAACCTTTTAGCAGCTCGGTATACTCCGGCACGTCCCAATCCTTCCCAAATGCGCAGGACGCCGGCTCATTTGAACCGTTCGCCCCGAGAACCCTGAACACTCCATGCTCAGGATATCGTGCGGGTTTGTAAGCATAGGTGGAAGCTCTTGGGCAAGAGCCTTGAGCCCTTATCCTCCGCTTACACACCCGATCACGCACGATCGGGCGGCATCGCGAGTTCTGCAATTTGGGTATAGGCCGCGCGGCCTACGGCTCACTCGGCTTGCAGGCGAGGGGTAAGGTGCCTAAATGAGCGGCCATGAATGACCTTTCAAACGCTCCCGAAGGCGAACGCCCCCAAGAACGAACGGCGCGTCAGCGCAAACCTGACTGGATTCGCGTCCGTGCTCCGGTGAGCAAGGGCTACCATGAGACGCGTAAGCTGATGCGTGAGCTTAATCTCAATACAGTGTGCGAAGAGGCTGCGTGTCCCAATATCGGGGAATGTTGGTCCAAGAAGCACGCAACCGTGATGATTTTGGGCGACGTGTGCACACGGGCCTGTGCGTTCTGTAATGTTAAGACCGGAATGCCGCGCGCGGTTGATCCGATGGAGCCTGAGAACACAGCCGTTGCTGCTGCGAAAATGGGGCTTGAACACATCGTCATCACCAGCGTTGACCGCGATGATCTGCCCGACGGCGGGGCAGGGCAGTTTGTAAAGGTCATCGAGGCGCTTCGCCGCAACACACCCTCCACGACGATCGAGATTCTGACGCCCGATTTTCGCGGTAAAATGCGCGCAGCGGTGGAGGCGATCTGCGAGGCTGGTCCTGACGTTTACAATCACAATCTCGAAACGGTCCCGCGCCTTTATCCGACCATTCGACCCGGTGCGCGCTACTATTCATCGCTCCGCTTGCTCGAAGAGGTGAAGTCGCACAATCCATTGATCTTTACCAAATCCGGCATCATGCTTGGCCTTGGCGAAGAGCGGTTGGAAGTACACCAGGTGATGGACGACATGCGCTCTGCCGAAGTCGATTTCATCACGATGGGTCAATATCTTCAACCCACGCCCAAGCACGCCAAGGTTGAAGAGTTCGTGACGCCCAAAACGTTCAAAGCCTATGGCACAATCGGCCGTGCCAAAGGCTTCCTTCAGGTCGCCTCCAGCCCGCTTACCCGGTCAAGCTACCATGCTGGCGATGATTTTGCGGTTATGAAAAAGGCGCGAGAAGAAAAGCTGCTCAAATCGCGCAAGCCGGACCGTATCGCTCTTTGATGGTTGGAATTCGCGAAACCCGCAGGCTGCCTTACAGCGCTGAACAGATGTTCGACCTTGTCGCGGACGTGGCGAAGTATCGCGAGTTTTTGCCGTGGGTGATCGCCACAAGAGTGCGCTCTGATAGCGACACCGAAATGCTGGCCGATATGGTCGTGGGATTTAAGTCCATTCGCGAGACCTTTACCTCGCGCGTGATGAAGACGAGGCCCTCGCAAATTGCAGTGCATTATGTCGATGGACCTTTGTCCGATCTCGACAATGTGTGGACCTTTCGCGCAATCGACGACACCTCTTGCGAGATCGATTTTGCTGTCGATTTTGAGTTTAAAAACCGCGTTTTTCAGGCGATCGCAGGCCAATATTTCGACCGTGCCTTTCGCAAGATGGTGGCCGCCTTTGAAATGCGTGCGGGCGAACTCTACGGCAATAACAGCTCAAGCGCACACAATGTCGCCTGACGCCTGATCGCAGCGCGCCCGCCTGGGCCATCGCCGCCTTCAAAATGCTTAAGTTCACCCTCAGGCTCACCTTTTTGATTGCGGTAAACGCGCGCAAACACCACCGTTCCCACAGGCTTTAACTGTGTGCCGCCGCCGGGCCCTGCCACACCGCTAACTGCGACGGCAACGTCAGCATTCGAGCGCTCCAGCGCGCCTTGCGCCATGGACCAGACGCACGCGATCGACACCGCGCCAAAGGTCTCGATGATGTCTTGTGCAACCCCGAGCATTTCCATCTTCGCATCGTTCGAATAGGTCACAAAGCCCCGATCAAGCACAACTGATGAGCCTGCAATCTCGGTAATTGCACCGGCGACAAGGCCGCCCGTGCAGCTTTCTGCGGTTACGACCATGCGACCCGCCTTCGCGTTTTCTTCGACTACGCGCGCGGCAAGTTCGCTGATCTCGTCTTCAAGCAGGTAATTGCTCATTATCTGCTCACTGACCGGCCGGCGGGACAGGAGCGTAATAAACGGGCGGCGGTGAACCGGGCGACGTTGCCACACCGCAGATTTTTGGATCGTCAAGCTTCGCCTGCTTGGCAAGAAACACTGTGAGGCCCGAGATATTCTCAGGCGGCAATGGCGCGATAAGTTCCATGGCCTCGGCGACATCTGAACAGGTGCTCACCTTGATTTCTTTTGCAATCCGTTCCGTGACCATCTGACCAATGATAACATCAACGATGGGACGCAGCGAGTCTTCCGGCATCATCGCAATCGCCGATGCCATAGCATCCTCGCCGCCGTTCTTTTCGCCTTGCTGAGCCATAAAGACTTTCAAAAGGCGCAAAGTGCCCGGCCATGCGTCGTCTTGACGCTCGCGGAATTGGTCGAGGAAGGCGTCCGCTTCATTCGTCATGAAATCGCTCTTTGCAAAAATGGCAGAGCACGGCGCTTCAACCGCTTCGTAAAGCATTGGCATGGCGTAAGTGATCGTGTCGCCCAGATCGGCAGGTTCGACGCAGGCTTGTTGTGCTGCGAGGGCCTGTCCAGAGGCAAGCGCGGTGATAGCCAGGGCAGCGCTGGCAATCTTGGTTTTCATGATGTTTTCTCCAATAGGAATAACGACACTATGGCCTGCGCAGCGATCCCTTCGCCGCGCCCGGTAAAGCCGAGCTTTTCTGTGGTGGTTGCTTTGATACTAACCGCGTCTTCGCCAAGCCTTGTCAGGCGCGCAACCTCAGCGCGCATAGCAGGGCGGTGCGGGCCGATTTTCGGGGCCTCGCAAATGAGGGTGAGGTCGATATTGCCAAGCGCATATCCTTTTTGCGCGGCGAGCTTCACCGCGTGTTCCAGGAATTGACCGGAACGCGCGCCTTTCCATTGCGGATCGCTGGGCGGGAAATGTGTCCCGATGTCGCCGTCGCCAACCGCGCCAAGAACCGCGTCAGTGATCGCGTGGAGCGCCACATCGGCATCGGAATGCCCCGCAAGCCCGTGAGTGTGCTCAAGTTTGATCCCGCAAAGCCAAAGCTCCTCGCCTTCTTGAAGGCGGTGGACATCATATCCTTGGCCGACACGCATTGGCGGCATCGTAAGGGCGCTCATAAGGTCTTCCGCAAAAGTGATTTTCTTTAGTCGCTCATCCCCTTGGACAAGCGCGACTGAACCTGCGCTTGCTGCAAGCACTTGAGCATCGTCGCCCGCATCGTTTGTCCCGGCCCATTGCCTGTGCGCGGCAAGAATATCGGCAAAGCGGAACGCTTGCGGTGTTTGAACCCGGCGCAAGGTTTCGCGGCTAGCCGAACCTGCCATTGTCTCGTCCGCGCTCGCCACAGCAAGGCTATCGACCACGGGCAGCGTGGGGATCGCGCCAGAGTGATGATCGAGCGCATCAAGCAGCCGTTCAATCACGGCGAAAGGCAAATCAGGGCGCGCGGCATCGTGGATAAGCACCCTATCAGGCACGTCGCCAGCCATCGCCTCAAGCCCAGCGCGCACCGATTCCTGCCGTGTCGCACCGCCTTTGACGAGGCTATATCCATCCAGCCCTGCCAAAGCCGCCCTGGCGTCTTCTTCTGCGCCATCTGCAATTACGACGATCAAAGGCGCAGCGCCTGCATCAAGCAAAGCCTTGGCCGAGTGCCGGATTACCGGCTTTCCGCAGAAATCGCGAAACTGTTTGGGGGTGTCGCCGCCCGCTCTCAATCCTTTGCCAGCGGCAACGATGAGCGCTCCAAATAGGGGGAGGGGCGGGGTACTGACCATACACTCGCAGCGCTTAAGGTCTGGACGCCTCTTTAGCAATCCACTATGCGCTGCACAAAATTTAAGCACCCCTATCGAGCGGCACCCGTTACAGCCATGTCAAACATTCCAGCACCTCCTCCTCAAAAGCCGATCCACATCGGTCCTGTGACAATTGATGAGCCGGTCCTGCTCGCGCCGATGACGGGTGTGACGGATATGCCGTTTCGCACGCTTGTGCGGCGCTATGGGTCAGGCCTGAATGTGACAGAAATGGTCGCAAGTGAAGCGGCCATTCGTGAGACGCGCCAATCGCTGCAAAAAACGGAATGGGATAAAACCGAAGAGCCCGTTTCGATGCAGCTTGTGGGATGTGACCCTGCCTCAATGGGTGAGGCGGCAAAGCTGCAAGAGGGCAATGGCGCGGCGATCATCGATATCAACTTTGGATGCCCGGTGCGCAAAGTTGTGGGGCAGCTTGCCGGCTCTGCTTTGATGCGCGAAGTGCCTACTGCGACAAAGCTTATGGAAGCCACCGTTAAGGCGGTAAATGTGCCGGTTACGGTCAAAATGCGCATGGGCTGGGACCATCAAAGCCTTAATGCGCCGGAAATGGCCCGCATTGCCGAGGATTTGGGCGTCAAGATGATCACGGTCCATGGCCGCACCCGCAACCAAATGTATAAAGGCAGTGCCGACTGGTCCTTTATCCGCAAGGTGAAAGAGGCGGTGTCCATCCCGGTCATCGTGAACGGCGATATTTGCACGATCAATGATGCGGCAAAAGCGCTGGAACAATCGGGCGCCGATGGTCTGATGATCGGGCGGGGCGCTTATGGCAAACCATGGCTTTTGGGTCAGGTAATGCACTGGTGGCGCACCGGCGAGGTGATCCCCACGCCCAGTTTTGATGAGCAATACAGCGTTCTGGTTGAGCATTATCACCGGATGCTTGACCACTATGGCCGCGATGTCGGCACAAAAATCGCGCGCAAGCACCTGGGTTGGTACACCAAAGGGATGCACGGCTCTGCCGACTTCCGCAACAAGGCCAATTTCATCGACAATCCCGACGAAGTGCTAGGCGAGATTGAGCGGTTTTTTGAGCCGTTCCTTGGCCGCACTGCCAAAGCCGCTTGATAAGAACAGCCCGGCCCATGGCGCAGCCCTCTGACCTGTCAAACTTCGACCCCGCGCGCCCCGGCAGCTCAGAACAAATCGCTGGGCTTTTGTTCGCGCTCATTCTGGTCGATCCCAATCTGCAGATTGTGGAAGTCAATCAGGCGGCGGAAAATATGCTCGGAAGGGGGGCCAAGCGCTTGCTTGGGCAAGGCCTGCTGCAAGTCATCGGGCCGATCGATCCACGGGTAGAACATCGCCTTGGTACAAATGATGCAGCCTTGGTTGCGCGCGAAATTATGATCTCGACCGACGAAACCGAGAGACGCATCAACCTCACGGTATCACCCCTTGCCAGTCATCCGGGCTGGCGCGTCATTACGCTGTCAGAGGTCGGCCATGATGAAACCGGCAATAACGAAGAATTGGCCTCTTCGATGGGCGCGCCCTCCATTCTTGCGCATGAAATCAAGAACCCGCTCGCTGCCATTCGCGGCGCGGCGCAATTGGCGGCGCGAAAGCTAACGGGCTCTGACACAAAGCTTGCGACGATGATCACCGATGAGGTGGACCGGATCGTGCGCTTGATTGACCGGATGCAGCAATTGGGCGCGCGCAGCACGGAAACGGGCGAACCGTGCAATCCGCACGAAGCCATTCGTTCAGCCATCGCGACCGTGCGCGCGGCCAACAAAGCCAAGGTTGAGATTATCGAGGAATTTGACCCTTCTTTGCCGCCCGTCATCGCCAATCGGGATGCGTTGGAGCAGGTTTTGATCAACCTCATTTCGAACGCGCGCGATGCGGTCGGTCCATCAGGGCAGGGGCAAGTCACTGTCCGTACCCGATTTGTCAGCGGTCTTGCATTTAGCGCGATCCGTTTTGGCCGTGCGGTGCGTTTGCCCATTGAAATCACGATCAGCGACAATGGTCCCGGCGTAGAGCGCGGTATGCGCGATCATATCTTTGAACCTTTTGTGTCATCCAAAAAATCGGGGCAGGGCCTTGGCCTCGCTTTGGTGCGAAAGCTGGTGCACGACATGAACGGGTCAGTCAGCCACGAACGCGATGCCAAGCAGGGGCTCACACGGTTTCGCGTGCATCTTCCCATGGCCAACAGCAAATCACGATAAACAAAGAAAGCACGCGTTACGATGGCACGATCCATTCTCCTCGTCGAAGATGATAACGCGATTGCGACTGTTATCACGGCTGCGCTCGAAGATGAGGGATTTGAAATAACGCATTGCACATCCATCGCGCGGCGTGATGAGCATGTAGGCGCGCGCTATTTCGACGTGATGCTCACCGATGTCATGCTTGAAGATGGCGATGGTTTGCAAAGCCTGCCTGATGTGCGCCGCGAGGCTCCTGAAATGCCGGTGATCGTGCTTTCAGCGCAGAACACGCTCGATACCGCCGTCCGGGCAAGCGACAATGAGGCTTTTGAGTATTTTCCAAAGCCTTTCGACCTGGACGAGCTTGTTCGCGCTGTTCGTCAAGCTGCTGACAGCCGGAAGGAAGTTGTAAGCGCGCTGTCCCATGACGCTGAGGGCGACGGTATGCCTCTGGTTGGCCGCAGTCCGGCAATGCAAAGCGTTTACAGGATGATCACGCGCGTTTTGCGCAATGATCTGACCGTGCTTGTCACCGGAGAAAGCGGGACGGGTAAGGAGCTTGTCGCCGAAGCGATCCACCAATTGGGGAGCCGCAGGACGGGCCCCTTTGTTGCGGTCAACACAGCGGCGATCCCCCATGACCTCATCGAAAGCGAGCTTTTTGGGCACGAAAAAGGCGCGTTTACCGGCGCGATTAATCAAGCGATTGGTAAATTCGAGCAAGCCAATGGCGGGACACTTTTCCTTGATGAGATCGGCGATATGCCACCCGAGGCGCAGACCCGTTTGCTGCGCGCTCTTCAATCGGGCCGGGTGCGCCGGGTCGGAGGCAGGCAGGAGATCGCTGTTGATGTGCGCATTATCGCTGCGACCAATCGCGACCTTCTACCGCTGATCGAAGCGGGCCGCTTTCGCGAAGACTTGTTCTATCGCCTTAATGTGGTGCCAATTGAGCTGCCGCCATTGCGCGAGCGGCGTGAGGATATCGAAGTTCTCGCGCGCCATTTCCTTGCGCAAGCCGTCGATGAAGGATTGCCACCGAGGGTGTTCACGCAGGAGGCTTTCGAAGCGCTTTCCAAGCGGCATTGGCGCGGGAATGTGCGCGAGCTTCGCAATGCGATCTATCGCTTGGCGGTGATGAGCCGCAAAGATGAGATCGACAATGAGGTCTTGATCGACACCCTCGGAGAAGAACGCGCGATTTTCACGCCTGAGGATGACGCAGACCACCCGGACGCCGGGATTGCAGCGGCCCTAGAACAGTGGCTTTTGCGGCAAGATCCACCCCATGGCACAGTCTATGGCGGCGCGCTTTCGGCGTTTGAAAAGCCATTGATCGAATATGCGTTGAGGCAGACAGGTGGCAACCAATTGCGTGCGGCCAAGTTGCTGGGCATTAACCGCAACACTCTGCGCAAGCGCATTACCGAACTTTCGATAGAGCCTGATCGCTTCGCAAGACCGCTCTAACGCAGTTTGCGGCATAAATGTCACTTTTGACTTGCCTAAATGCAACAGTCGAGTTGTAACGTCGCCACAATGGACGTTGGAACAGCAATCGGCGCGCAGGATGCGGTTGGCGAAGGCGGCGAAGAAGCTGCGAACGCCACGCGCCATTCGCCGCGGTGGTGGCGTGAATTCAGCGTTACACTCAGGCGGGCCAATGTTTTCCGGATATTGGAATGGCTTTCGGTTGCTGCGCTATTGCTAGCAATTGTTGCCAATTACATTGCCTATATGAACACGCCTGAAGACGCAGGTGCTCTTCCCTCGCTTCAGGTGTCCATCCTCCTCGTTGCGATCCTTGTGCCAGCAATGGCGATATTGGTCTTTATCGGCCGACGCGTGGCGCTTGGCAGGGCCGCGGGCAGCACAGCGCGCCTTCATGTGCGTCTGGTGTTCTTTTTCTCTATGGTCGCGGCCGTGCCGACGCTGCTCGTCGCCGGGTTTGCCGCGTTTCTGTTCCAGACAGGCGTTGCGTTCTGGTTTTCTGATGAATCGCGCGGCTTGCTTCAAAATGCCAATGCGTTGGCGCAAAGCTATTACGATGCCAACCAACGCGACGTGCAGCAGCATACCATCACAATGGCGGTGGATATGGGCGAGATATTGCGACGCGTGCCGATCAGCGATCCTGACTTTCCCGACTTTTACGCGTTTCAGGCGCAAGGTCGCGAAATCAGTGAAAGCGCTATCCTCCAGCGTTTGGAAGATGGGAGCCTGCGCACCGCTGCCATCATGAATCTGATGGAGGACAACAGCCCCCTTGCGTTCAGCACAGCCGCACTCTCGCAATTGGATGCGGGCGAATTCGTGGTCGTCGAGGGCAGCGCCGAACGCATCGCAGCGATCGCGCCTATCGATAGGGAAAGCGGCATTTACCTATACAATGCGCGCACCACCGAAGAGACGATGTTCAATTCCTGGGAGCGGGCGCAGGCCATTGGCACCGCTTATGAAACGCTCACTAATGAAGCGCGCACGCTTCAATTGCGGTTCAACATCGCGCTTGTTGCGATGAGCCTGCTTTTGGTGGGCCTTGCTGTGTGGTTCGCGCTTCGCTTTGCGGACCGGCAGGTTCAGCCTCTGACTGAGCTTATCGGTGCAGCCAACAAAGTGGGCCAGGGCAATTTCTCCCTCAGGGTAGAGGGACGCACGGGCGCGGATGAAATCGGCCTTTTGAACCGTGCATTCAACCGCATGACATCGCAGCTTGAAAAGCAAACCGATGCTTTGGTCAGTGCCAACCACCAAATTGACGAACGCCGCGCTTTTATGGAGGCCGTGCTCCAATCTGTGACCGCTGGCGTGATCTCAGTGGATGAGGAGATGCGTGTCCTTCTTATGAACGGCACCGCGCAGCGCCTGTTCTGCGAAGACGAAGCCTCCAATCCAGAAGGTAATTCGTTTGCCACGCTGTCGCCTGAAATTGTCCAGATGATCCGCGATGGCAAAGAACGCTCCATCATCAGCCACGCGCACAAAGGCGAGCTTTTCACACTTGCGGTAACGATGGCGCCCGGCACCAGCGGCTATGTCATCACTTTCGAGGACATAACGCGCCAATTGCTGGACCAACGTCAAGCTGCGTGGTCCGATGTCGCGCGCAGGATCGCGCACGAGATCAAGAACCCGCTCACCCCCATCCAGCTTGCAACAGAGCGCCTGAGGCGCCGGTACCGCAAGCAGGTTGCCGATGATGAAGGCGAACTGTTTGATGAACTGACCAGTACGATTGTTCGCCAGGTTGGCGATCTTCGCAAAATGGTGGATGAATTCTCATCCTTCGCGCGTCTGCCAAAGCCGGTATTCCGGCCCGAGGATGCGCTTGATCTGGTTCGCCAAGCGGTCTTTCTCCAGGAGGTCGCCCATTCCAACATCGCTTTCGACGTGAATGCGGAAAAGCTCTCGGAACGCGAGATTGCGTGCGACCGCCATCAATTGGGCCAAGCCATGACCAATGTGGTCAAGAACGCGGTTGAGGCGGTCGAAGCACGCGCGAAATCTGCGGAACCCGATTATCGCGGCCGAATATCGGTGATCATGGCAGATGACGGCGACCGTATCGCGGTCATTGTCGAAGATAACGGCATTGGCCTTCCTGCCGACCGTGAACGCATTGTCGAACCCTATGTGACCACAAGGGCAAAAGGCACCGGCCTTGGGCTCGCAATCGTCAACAAGATCGTTGACGAACATGGCGGGGACATGAGCTTTGCAAGTGCAAGCAATGGCGGCACACGCGTCACATTGCGCTTTGCCAGAGCCCCGGAACCAAAGGGGGAGGGCGACCCATCATGACCGACCACAATTACATGAGTGACCACCTGTTGTACTTTCGATCAAACCCGAACCCCTCTTTTGGACTGAATACATTTTACGGAGGGGCGCATGTCGATTGATATCCTGATTGTTGATGATGAACGCGACATTCGCGATCTTGTCGCCGGCGTTCTGGGTGATGAAGGCTATGAGTGCCGCACCGCTGCCGACTCCACCAGCGCGCTTGCTGCGGTTGATGAACGCCGTCCAAGCTTGGTCTTGCTCGATGTGTGGCTGCATGGCAGCGAGATGGACGGGCTGGAAACTCTTGATGCGATCAAGGCGCGCGAACCTGACCTTCCTGTCATCATTTTTTCAGGCCACGGGAATATCGACACCGCTGTTTCTGCCGTCGGGCGCGGCGCAATGGACTTTATCGAAAAGCCGTTTGAGGCCGAGCGCCTGCTGCTACTGGTCGAACGCGCGACAGAAACCGAGCGTTTGCGCCGTGAGAACACGCAGCTGCGCGAATCCAAATGGGGTGATCCGGATTTCACCGGTAACTCGCCAGCAATCAACACGGTGCGCGCGACCCTGAAACGCGTTGCCAACACCGGCAGCCGGGTAATGATTACAGGCCCAGCGGGTGCCGGTAAGGAAGTTGCTGCGCGAATGCTTCACGCGTGGAGCAACCGGGCTGATGCTGCGTTTGTCCTCGTGAATTCTGCACGCATCACCCCTGAACGCTTTGAGCAAGAGCTTTTCGGGGAAGAGGTCGACGGGAGGCAGGTGAAGCCCGGCCTTCTCGAACTGGCTGATGGGGGCACTTTGTACCTTGATGAGGTGGCCGATATGCCGCTCTCCACACAGGCGCGCATCTTGAGGGTTTTGACAGAGCAAAGCTTCCTTCGCGTTGGCGGCAGCCGTCAAATCGGGGTGGATGTGCGCGTTGTTTCCTCGACATCGCGGGATCTTCCGCTTGAAATGGAAGAGAAGCGGTTCCGTGAAGACCTCTTCTACCGCCTTAACGTGGTCCCGGTGGCCGTCCCCTCCTTGGCCGACCGGCGCGACGACATTCCTGCTCTGGCTGAACATTTCTTTACCCGCTATTCGAGCGATCAGGGCATCCCGCCTCCTGCGATCAGCGAAGAGGCCATGGCAGCGCTCCAGGCGTACGACTGGCCTGGCAACGTGCGCCAATTGCGCAATGTCGTGGAACGCACCATCATCATGACCCCGCGCGAACGCTTGACGAGCGTGGAAACGGACATGCTTCCTGCTGAAGTGACTGGCGGCAGAATGGTCAATTCGGGCGAAGGTCTAACCGCCATGATGGGCGTGCCTTTGCGCGAGGCCCGTGAAAGTTTTGAACGCGAATATCTGACCATTCAGATCCGCCGTTTCTCGGGAAATATTTCCAAAACGGCCACTTTCATTGGAATGGAACGTTCGGCATTGCACCGTAAACTCAAGCTTTTAGGGATGGCGGACCGACGCGAAGTCGAGCGCAAGTAAACTCAAATTGTTCGCCCGAAGAAAAGCGCATTATCGCGCTATTAAGCAAATCAGCCATTGCGGCTTGGTTGCACAATCGCCATTATACCTCTGAGTTGCTCCGAAAATTCATGAGGGAGTAATGAGAATGTGGACCGTAAAGACGGCTACCAAAAATAGGAGCATATAATATGTCCAGTGGGCGAACCCTCTCTCCACGCCCCCGTCCAGCCTCTGGTGAAGGACAACCGAGCCGCTCTGGCGGCGGTAAGCCACAAGGCAATCTGCAGGATGCGTTTCTAAATCTTCTTCGCAAGAATAAGACGCCTGTGACCATGTTCCTTGTAAAAGGCGTGAAACTTCAAGGGATTGTCACATGGTTCGACAATTTCTCGATCCTTTTACGGCGCGACGGACAGTCGCAGCTTGTGTACAAGCATGCGATCTCGACAATCATGCCGGGCGCAAGCGTAGATGCGGAACAATTCAGCAATCGCAATGGCTCAGGCAAACAACGCCTGCTTCAGGACGTATTTTTGAGCCGTGTGAGCGATTCAGGCGTGCAAGTGACTATGTTCCTCGTGAACGGCGTCATGCTCCAAGGCAGAATTGCTGCTTTTGACCTGTTCTGCATGCTGCTTGAGCGTGATGGCGCGGTGCAACTTGCGTACAAGCACGCTGT
This sequence comes from Erythrobacter longus, assembly GCF_000715015.1. Lineage (GTDB taxonomy): Bacteria > Pseudomonadota > Alphaproteobacteria > Sphingomonadales > Sphingomonadaceae > Erythrobacter > Erythrobacter longus. The sequence goes on along the minus strand of NZ_JMIW01000001.1, from coordinate 394,231 downwards.
TTCAACGATCCAGCCAGCAAGCCCAGTCGATTTGTCAGACGACCCTGACTATGATGGCAGCGATGATGAAGACGTCGATGACGCCGACGATGGCTTTGAGGACGACTACTGAGCTTTGATGAAACCTTGATGGACGAGGTAACGCGCGGTGCGCGGTGCCTTGTTTTGTGCCCTGATATCAGGAGCTTGTCCTACGACCTTGATGCCAAAGAACGATTGGCAGAGGCAGAAGGACTGGCCTTGGCGATCGGGGTAATCATCGCACACAGCGCCGTCATGCCCGTGCGTCAGATGCAGCCCAACACCCTCTTTGGTTCGGGTCAGGTCGAAAATATCGCGACCATTTGTGAACAATATGAGTGCGAGCTTGTCATTGTTGACGGCGCTCTAACGCCTATTCAACAGCGTAATCTTGAAGACAAACTCAAGCGCAAAGTCATTGATCGCACAGGACTAATCCTTGAAATCTTTGGTGAGCGCGCGGCCACTGCCGAAGGGCGACTGCAGGTCGAGCTTGCCCACCTTGATTACCAGCAAAGCCGGCTTGTCCGGTCGTGGACCCACCTTGAGCGCCAGCGCGGCGGCTTTGGCTTCCTTGGCGGTCCCGGCGAAACCCAGATCGAAGCGGACAGACGGATGATCCGTCAGCGTATGGGACGCCTGCGCCGGGAGTTGGAGCAGGTGCGCAAGACCCGGCAGCTTCACCGTGCAAGGCGGGGAAGGGCACCTTGGCCCGTGATTGCGCTCGTCGGTTATACTAATGCTGGAAAATCAACGCTATTCAATCACTTGACCGGTGCGGACGTGATGGCGGAGGATCTTTTGTTTGCAACGCTGGACCCGACAATGCGCGCGGTCAGCTTGCCAGGCGTCGAAAAAGCCATCCTTTCGGACACAGTGGGCTTTATCTCGGACCTTCCGACACAACTGGTCGCTGCTTTTCGCGCGACCCTCGAAGAGGTCACGGGCGCCGATATCATCTGCCACGTGCGCGATATGGCCAATCCGGCCCATGCTGCGCAAAAAAAGCAGGTGATGGAAATCCTCTCTGACCTTGGCGTGGTTGATGCAGACAGCGGGCACAGCGAAGTTCCGATCCTTGAAGTGTGGAACAAGGCCGATCTTCTCGACGAGGAGCGAGCCGAGGAGCTGCGCGAGGCGGCACAAAGCCAGGATGCGGTGCTTGTTTCGGCGGCCAATGGTCAAGGATTAGAGGATCTTGAGGCGCGCATTGCAGAAATTCTCACCGAAAAAGCCAGCGAGGTAACGGTTACCATTCCGGTCTCGGATGGCCGGCGCATCGCTTGGCTTCATGCCCACGGTGAGGTGATTGTGGATGAGGACGCTGGGGAAGGGGAGCAAGGCCCCATGCGGCGTATGACCGTTCGCCTCAATCCTAAGGAAATGGGTCAGTACACGACGTTATAGTTCTGGGTTCTTGGCTTTTTCCTGCGCCTTGACCCTTTGCCAATAGGCCTCCTGTTGGTCGAGCGAAAGCGTGGCGAAGTCCGTCCCGTCCGCCTTGGCCAAGGCTTCCATTGCATGGAAACGGCTTTCGAACTTGGAGTTTGAGGCTCTCAACGCTTGTTCCGGATCAACCCCGTATCTGCGAACGATGTTGACGGCGACGAAAAGAACATCGCCGGCTTCCATAAGCTTTTCATCGTCATTTGCAGCGACATTAGCAGCGTCAAGCTCTTCAAGTTCTTCCTCAAGTTTGGCCAATGGGCCTTTGAGATCGTGCCATTCAAATCCGACGCGGGCCGCGCGTTTCTGCAGTTTATCGGACCGCATCAACGCAGGCAAAGCTTTGGCGACCCCATCAAGTGCGCTCACGTCGCCTGTCTGCGCACGCTCTTTTGCCTTGATGTCTTCCCAGCGCTCGTGTGTCATGGTTCCATCTTCACTGCCAAAAATGTGCGGGTGGCGACTTTCCATTTTGTCGCTGATCGAGCGGGCAACGTCTTCAAAAGTGAAATGTCCAGCCTCGGCTGCCATCTGCGCGTGGAATACGACCTGCAAAAGGAGATCGCCGAGTTCCGACTTTAGATCCTGCATGTCGTCACGCTCGATAGCGTCGGCGACTTCGTAGGCTTCTTCGATGGTGTAAGGCGCGATTGTTCCAAAATTTTGCGCGGTGTCCCATTCACAGCCGTGAACAGGATCGCGTAAACGGGCCATAATTTTGAGCAGCCGTTCGATCTGAGGGGACTCAGGATTTTGGGTCACGTGCGAAGGGTTCCAATCTGATACGCCGGGTTGATAATATATATTATGTTAAATAGAGTGCCATGGCGCAGAGGGTTCAGCTCGGCAGCCGTGCCCCCAACAAATCGGCAACCACAAACAAACCTGCAAAGATCGCAAACCACACCAGCGCCATTTGCGCGAGTTTGCTCCACCCAAGACGAAAGCTTGCCAACGCGCCGCCCGCAAGGATCAGCCAACCGATCATCGCCACAATCGAGATAATCATGCCTTCGTTCATGCTGTCATCTCCAAACCATCATAGCCGACTGTCACAAAGTCCGGCACTTCATCGCACAATGTCCGATAATCCATGCTCTTGTCGAGATGGCTGAGAACAAGTTTCTTTGCGCCCGAACGCTGCGCAAGCTCGATAGCCATCGCCAAATGCGCATGGGTTGGATGTGGTTCGCGCCGGAGACAATCGCTCACAAGAATGTCGACGTCATCACAAAGATCGATCATATCTTCTGAAATACGTGAAAAATCAGTAGTGTACGCGATAGACTTTCCGTCGGCATCGAAGCGAAAACCAGTGGTTTCGCCCGGGCCATGCTCCATCTGGCACCACTCAACACCAAACCCTGCGACCATGCGCAATCGGTCGAGAGAGTCGATTGTGCAAATCGTGGGATAGTCTTCTTGGCCTGCAAAAACATAGCCAAAACGCTGGCGCAAGCGGCGGACGGTTTCGGTGTGCGCATAGCCGGGAATGGGACCGCCGCGGCCATAGCGAAGGACGCGAAGATCATCGATCCCGTGGCAATGATCGGCATGATCATGCGTCCAAAATACGGCATCTAAATGGTTGATCTTGTTTGCAAGAAGCTGTGCCCGGCAATCAGAGCTTGTGTCGATCAATACCCGCGCGCCATCGTTGCTTTCAATCGCAATTGAGACCCTGGAACGCCTGTTGCGCGGTTCATCTGGATCGCATGCTCCCCAATCGCCAGTGCCATCTTCGCCGCCGACGCGTGGTACGCCCGTCGACGTGCCAGACCCAAGCATAATGACTTTCACAAGGCCGCCTTTGTAAAAAGCTTAGTGAAATTGCGCGTGGTCTCTTTGGCAAGCTGCTCTGGATCGGTGCCGCGCAAGTCTGCCACAAACCGCGCCGTATCCGCGACAAAAGCAGGTTCGCACGATTTCCCCCGGTGCGGGACCGGGGCGAGGAATGGACTGTCCGTTTCCACAAGCAGGCGATCTTCAGGAACTTCCTTTGCCACGGCTTGCAAGTCTTTGGCATTCTTGAAAGTTACGATCCCGGACAACGATATGGTGAGGCCCAATTCCAGCACCTTGCGGCCAAATTCCGCCGATGCGGTGAAGCAGTGGATGAGAGCGGGAAAGGCCCCCTTCTCCATTTCTTCAGCGAGAATTGCATAGGTATCGTCTTCGGCATCACGGGTGTGAATGATAACGGGCAAACCCGTCTCACGCGCGACATCGATATGCATGCGGAACAGGTCGGCTTGAACCTTACGGTCTGAATATTCGTAGAAATAGTCGAGCCCGGTCTCGCCAATTGCGATCACTCGCGGGTCTTGGGTTGCTTCATAAAGCGTGGCCCGGTCCAGCTCTTTGTGGTCGTCGGCTGCGTGCGGGTGAATGCCGACGCTGGCAAAAACGTCCGGCTCACGGTTCGCGGTGGCGACAACTTGTGCCCACTCGGACTGTTTGGTGGAGATATTGAGAAACGCCCCCACCCCTGCGTCTCGTGCACGAGACAACACGCCTGCTTGATCCTCGACAAGCCCCTTATACTCAAGGTGACAGTGGCTATCGATGAGCATCAGGCGCCCTCCTCCACCTCTGCGGGAAGTTCCAGGCGCGGGAACAGCGGCGTTGGCTTTTCAATCTGAAAATCGCTTTCCGCTAGCGGCGAATACCAGTGAGAGCGAATAGCCTCGTAGGTCCGAAGCTCCTCCCCAACACCCAGCATATCGAGCAATTTACCAGCGCTTGTCGGAATGACGGGTTGGATCGCAACCGCCAGTTGCGCAATGCAGATGTAGAGCGTTGCAAGAACGGTTTCCATCCGCTCTGGATCGGTCTTGCGAAGCGCCCAGGGAGCCGCTGCATCAATATAGGCATTGCAGGCAAAAACCGCCTGAAGCCAAAGCTCAACCGCTTGTTGAAGTGCCAATTGTTCAAAGGCTTGCGGGATATCTTTCGCAATCGCTGTGTCCAGAGTTTGGAACAGCGCATTGTCGGCATCCGTATGGCCGTGGATCGCTGGCAGATTGCCATCAAGGTTCTTGGCCATGAAGCCAAGCGTGCGCTGTGCGAGGTTACCAAACGCATTGCCAAGCTCACCGTTGGATCGTTCGACAATCGCCTCGGGAGAATAGGTGCCGTCCTTGCCAAAGGCGACTTCGCGCATGAGGAAATAGCGTAAGGTGTCGACCCCGAAAGTCTCAGCCAATTCAAGCGGATCGATGACATTGCCAAGGCTTTTGCTCATCTTCTCACCGCCGCGGGCGAGCAAGAAACCGTGCCCGAACACCTTCTTTGGCACGGGCAGCTTGGCGCTCATCAGAAATGCTGGCCAGTAGATTGTGTGGAACCGGACGATGTCCTTACCGATCAAGTGCAGGTCGGCGGGCCAGAACTTGGCCATATTTTCCGTCTCATCGGGGAAACCGAGACCGGTGAGATAGTTGGTCAACGCATCGACCCAGACATACATGACGTGATTGTCGGAACCGGGCACCTTCACGCCCCAGTCAAAGCTCGTCCGGCTAACCGAGAGATCGCGAAGGCCCTGTTCGACAAAGGCAATCATTTCGTTCCGGCGGCTTGCAGGCTCTAGAAAACCGGGTGATTTCAACAGCTCAAGCAGTGGTTCTTGATACTTTGAAAGACGGAAGAACCAGCTTTCCTCAACGGTCCATTCGACAGGAGTGTCTTGCGGGGAGAGCTTTTCGCCGCCCTCGCCCTCTTTCAGCTCGCTTTCGTCATAATAGGCCTCATCGCGAACCGAATACCACCCTTCGTAGCGGTCAAGATAAAGGTCCCCGGCATCCGCCATGCGCTGCCAGATGGCTTGGCTGGCGCGGTGGTGGTCGGGCTCTACGGTGCGGATGAAGCGGTCAAAACTGATATTCAGTTTCGCGTCCATCTCATGGAAATACCCCGACATTTCATCGGCAAGCTCACGCGCTGTGCGGCCTTGTTCTTCGGCTTTGCGCGCCATTTTGAGGCCGTGTTCATCGGTCCCCGTCTGGAACCGCACTTCGCGGCCCTGCAGCCTTTGAAAGCGGGCGATAACATCAGCGGCAATCCCCTCATAAGCGTGCCCGATGTGCGGGCGGCCGTTGGGGTAATTGATCGCGGTGGTTATGTAATAGGGAGTTTTCTCAGCTTCTGGCATGGGAATGCTCGCTAGCGACGTGGACGCGGGAGAGCAAGGTGCCGATTTCAAGCGATAGCAATCCGGTGTCAAAATTGTAGCTGGGTGCTTGGCTGGCGAGCGTTACCAACTGGGAATGCGCATCGACCAACGCGGCGCGCTCGGCAGAATTTTGCGATGTGCGGGCGCGCTGTGCCACAATGGATTGAGCAAGCTCAAAAATGGCGCTTAAGCGGTCACGATCAGCCCGCCCGCCGATAAGCCGCGCAAGGTCGCCCCGCCCACTCATGCTTGCATCACCCTCGCTCAAAAGCCTTGAGATATGCGATGCGACCGGTCCCAAGTCCTGCTTTGCAAATTCAAGCGCCGCGCCAAAAGAGCCTTCTGCCGCGCTAATCGCCGCCTGTGTGTCGCCCTGTACCCCTGCATCGCCAAGCATCCGCTGCATCTGTGCCTTATCCAGTACCGGAAAGCGCAAGATACGGCAGCGCGAACGGATCGTGGGCAACAGGCGCGCAGGGCGGTGTGTCACAAGGACGAAAAACGTGCCCGCCGGGGGTTCTTCAAGGCTTTTCAGAAGGGCGTTCGAGGTCGCTCGCTCCATATCATCGGCCGGATTGATAATAACCACACGCCGCGCGCCAAGCGTCGGGCGCACCGTTAACCGACGCTGCATCTCGCGGATCTGGGCGATGCGGATGCTACGGGCGAGTTCAAAGGGTTTGCCCGCTTCTTGTGCGGATACCGCCTTTTTGTCTTTGGGGCCGTAGGTGACGGTCATGATATCGGGATGATCGCCGCTTGGCTGAGGCACGCCGTCTTCCGCGACCAATTCACGCGCTGCAGCGAGGGCAAAATCGTTTTTGCCAAGTCCTTTCTTACCGGCAAGGATCCAGCCATGATGCATCCGCGCGCCCGACATCGCGCTGCGCCATTGCCGCCATGCATCTTCGTGATTGGGCCAAGCGGTCATGCGGTGCGACCTTCAAGTATATGGGCGAGCGCTGCCATCACGTTTTCGTGGACTTTTTCAGCGGTGCCCGTCCCATCAACGATGCGAAAGCCTTCCGGGTCGCCTTGGGCCAATTTGCGAAAACTTGCCGCAACTGCATTGTGATATGACGCGCTTCGCCCTCCGATGGCATCGCTTGTATCGCCGTCGCGCGCCGCAAGGCGTTTTTCGCGAACTGCATCATCAACTTCGAGCAGGATCGTGCAATCCGGGCGGATGCCGTGGCTGCCAAAATCGTGCAGCGCAGCAATCGCGTGATCGCCCAGCCCCCCTGCACCGCCTTGGTAAGCGCGGCTTGAATCGACGAACCGATCACTGATGACCCAAGCGCCCGCTTCCAATTGTGGGCGTATAAGCCGTGCCACGTGGTCAGCGCGTGCAGCAGCAAACAAAAGTGCCTCAGCTTCCGGTTCCCAACCCTCCCCCGGAGGATCAAGCAAAAGCGCGCGGATCGCCTCAGCCCCAGGGGTACCACCCGGCTCGCGGGTCATAATGACATCAAGGCCGTAATTTTGGCGAAGAGCCTGTTCAAGCATTCGCCCTTGGGTTGATTTGCCGGTCCCCTCGCCCCCTTCAAGGGCGATGAATTTGCCTTGGGCCGGATCGCCGTTCATGAAAACCATCCCGCGATGCCATTCCAGATTCGGGTAAAAAAGCCAGCTTCGCCGACGGCATCCTGAGCAACAAGCGGAATGCGTGCAGGCTCGCCGCCGGGCACTTCAACGACTAGCGTAGCGACCCGTGATCCGGCTGCAATCGGAGCACGAAGAGGGCCGTCATAGGCAATCGAGAGCTTCACATCCCTCTCGCTTCCGACAGGCACATTCACGAAGACGGGTTGAACAGTTTCTAGGCTGACACTGCGCGCATCGCCGTTTTGGACCCGCGCCGACCCCACCCATTGCCCTTTCCGGGCCACTTGTACCCGGTCAAATGCCGCAAATCCCCATTCGATAAGTCCTCGGGCAGCGGCTGCGCGTATGTCTTGGCGGTTTGTTCCAGCCACGACGACAACCAACCTTTGATCGCCGCGTTTGGCTGACCCAAGGTATCCCAGGCCAGACTCATTGGTGTAGCCTGTCTTCATCCCGTCAGCGCCCTTGACCCGGCCAATCATCGGATCGCGGTTGTTTTGCGCGATGTTGTTGTAGCGAAACCCGTTTCTCCCGACATAACGCGCGTATTTTTCCGGATGCCGCCGGGCAATCGCTTTGGCCAGCTTCACAAGGTCGAAGGCATTGGTGAAAGTGCGTCCCTCGTCAGGCCAACCGTTGGGGGTGCCAAAATGGCTGTTCGTCATGCCCAGCGCCCGCGCCCGGCTATTCATCCCATCGAGCCAGTTTTCAACCGAACCGGCCTGCCCTTCGGCAAGCGCAATCGATCCGTCATTGGCCGACACATTGGCAATTCCCATCAAGAGATCGTCCACCAATACCCGGTCCTCGGCACCAATGAACATGGTTGAACCCTTGCGATACCATTCCTCCCACGTTTCAGGGGCCATCTGGAATTGCTGACGCGGGTCAAGGTTGCCTTCTTCGATGAGCTCAAAGGCGTGAAACAGGGTCATCACTTTTGTAATTGAGGCAGGAACAAATCTGCGATCCGCCTCTCGCGCAAAGAGGACCTGGTCGCTGGTCACATCGACCAGAAGCGCGATGGGCACATCCTCTTCAGAGCCAATTGGCGCAGGGCTTTGCCCCAAGGCAGTGCCCGGCAAGACCGCGCCAAGAAGCGCAATGGCAAGAATGCCAAGAAAGCGCACAGCAGCGCATCGCGGTTGCGTATTCCCTATCACACGGCGGACCATAGGAGGTCTATGCCTTCGAAGCGAGAGCGCCCGCGCGCTTAGTTCACGATTTCGTCAGCCAAAAGCCCGACGCTCATCGCGTAATAATTCGAGCAATTGTATTCGAGGATCACGCGGTAATTACCAGTCAGCAGATACGCCGGTTGCCCGGGACCATCGGGCTGGAACAGCGAGGTCATTGTATCATCGGGTAAGGGGCGCTGTGGCTGAACACCAAGCGCGCGCCATTCGGCCACGGTTTTCCATTGGCTATGGCGTTCATGCACCCGCGAACAGACAGGAGAGACAAGCTTGTTCTTATAGGCATCGACATCAAAGCCAGCCGGGACATAGGCCCGCACGCCCCATGGTTGACCGGTGCGCCATCCGGCGTCGCGGAAATAATTCGCAATCGAGGCAAATGTGTCGGCGCGATTGTTGAAGATGTTTGCCCGCCCATCGCCATCACCATCGGTGGCAAGGCGCAGGTAGACGGACGGCAGGAACTGAGGATTGCCAAAGGCCCCTGCATAACTGCCCACCAAATCAGAGCGAGAATATCCCTTGTCCGCGACCTTCATCAAAGCGATCCATTCGCCTTCGAAGAGCGCACGGCGGCGACCTTCCCAAGCAAGGGTGGCAAGGCTGCGTGATAGGTCAAAGTCGCCCCGGATGCGGCCATAGCTTGTTTCATGCCCGAAGATGGCAATGACGATTTCGCCCGGAACGCCGTATTGTTGCTCCACCGCGCGAAGGATGCTGCGGTTGTTCTGAAATTCGCGGCGACCGCTGCTGATGCGGGTCGAATTGACGTGGGTCGCAATATAGGGCGCCATCGCAGGATAGCCGCGCACTGTTGGCCGGCCGGGCTGTCCCTGATCGAGGCGGATCACACGCTCATTAGGCGTCAGGCCAGAGGTCATGCGTTGCAGCGTCGCCTCAGACACACCCTGCGCGCGCGCCTTTGCTTTTATAAGCTCCAGATAGGCATCAAATTCGATCCCATCGCGTGCGGCAACCTGTGCATTGGCGGGCTGCGCCGGGGCAAGCTGTGAGGCTGCTCCTACGAAGAGGGTCGCTGCGGAAAGTAGGCCAAGCGAAGCAGATTTACGAAGGTTCATTTGTATTGTTTCTTATAACCAAGTTGAACGGTCAATGAGCGTGTTGATATTATTCATCATTACTGCCCGCTGTGATCGCATGTCTGGCAAGAAAGGCATAGTCCTCGCGGCACTCTTCTGCAATTTTGAGATATGCCTCATCAAGTTCGGGCAGCGCGCCGGGTGGATCGCCAAATCCGGTTGAGGCGTTGACCTTGTCATACCAATGCGCCCCCCAGATCCCATCGTCACGGTGCGGGCCTTTCGCCCATTTGAGCATCGCTGCATCCCACGGAATGCCAATCGCCTGACACAGTTTGCGCAGCACCGTTTCGGGCGATGTAAGGATCGTATGACTGTCAACCACAGGCGGCGCAGAGCCGGTTTTATCCGCGATGAGATCGAAGTATTCCCTTTGCCGCGCAATCCCCAGATGGCCCGGGTTTATCTTGCTGCGCTTGCCCGCATAACTTGCTGCAACGCGCACGGGATCGCGGATCAGGAAGGCATGCCGCATATCAGGAAAGTCGGCGATGCTGATCGGCCCCTCCATATGGTGAGGCATATGCTTTTGATACCAGATCGGCTTGCCCCCGGGTACATCACCGCGCAATTCTTCTGCGACGGAGTGCCAGTCGCAATCCATGTCTTCGATAATCGCGTCAGCCATTGGCTGTGGATCGCCGGTTGCTTTGAGATAGGCACCATAGAACGGCTCATCACTGACCGCAGTATCGGCGCGCGATCCAAAGCTGCGCATCATTGCAGTGGAGAGGTTTCTGGGGCCGGACCACATTGCGATCCTGATCGTCTCGCTCATGCACCCACATCCCGGTCCATAAGGTCGCGGTAGAGCCCTTGCAGGCGTTCAACCATTGGCCCGCGAGCCAGTGTCATGGCGCGCCCGTCGATATCTGTTACGGGTACAACGCCTGCAAATGTTCCGGTCACAAAAGCCTCATTCGCGCCGTACACATCGGTGAGCGAGAAGTTCTTCTCATAAACCGGGATGCCCGCCTCGCGGCACACCTGGATGACATTGCTGCGAGTGATACCGCCAAGGCAGTAGTCTCCAGACGAGGTCCATACCTCGCCCTTGCGCACGATGAAGAAGTGGGTGGAATTGCAGGTCGCGACAAACCCGTGCGGGTCCAGCATCAATGCCTCATCCGCGCCCGCCTGCGTCGCCTGTATGCAAGCGGTGATGCAGTTCAGTTTGGAGTGCGAGTTAAGCTTTTGGTCCTGAACCGCCGGATCGCCGCGCCGCACGTGCACCGTGAACAGGCGAATGCCGGTTTCAATGGTCGAAGGGAGCGGAGACTTGTACTCAGGGATGATGACAATCGTCGCAGGCGATATGACCACGCGCGGGTCCTGATAAGGCGTTGAGCGGATACCTCGCGTCACCATCAAGCGGATGTGCACACCCTCCTGGTCACGCATGGCGTTCCCATCAATCGTCGCATCAATCCGCGCCTCAAGCTCGTCGCGCGTCAGGCCGATATCCATCGCAATGGCTTTGGCCCCTTCGAAAAGGCGGTCCATATGCGCATCGAGGAAGGCAACCTTTCCGCGGTGAACGCGAAGACCCTCCCAGACCCCGTCGCCCAGCATAAAGCCGCTATCGAAAACCGAGACGCTGGCCTCTGCGCGCGGGACGAGAGTGCCGTTTACATCGATCAATATCGCGTCATTGCGCGGGTCTGCCTGGTAGTCATGTGTGCCTTTGGCCAAGGGAATTCTCTCCAAATTCGCAAAAAACGGGGTGACAGAATCAAACTACATCGCTAGCTCGCTGCCCCAAGCGGACAGTTGGCAGAGTGGTCGAATGCACCGGTCTTGAAAACCGGCAAGGGTGCAAGCCCTTCCAGGGTTCGAATCCCTGACTGTCCGCCACCTACCCTCACAATTCAAAGCCGTGTCATGCGCGGGCGGTGACAAGCCACGCCTTGCAGCCCAGCATGACGCCTTCGCCCGCCTTGTGGTGTTCTTCAAACTTCGCCGTCAAATCGCGCGCCGCAGCATCGCGTATGTCTTGGGCCTGCTCGGCAAGGATCTGCCCTACCCCAAGCGATGAGAGCACAAAACGCGTCGCTTCCTCAGGGCTTGCTGCAGGACCACCGATGGCTTGCGCGCCTTCGTACGGGTCAACCTGCATGTCCTTGAAGCCGCCCGCATTGAGCACCTCTTGAAGATAGTCCAAATCCTCAAAAGCAAAGGGACCTGGCGCGCGCGGTTCGGCCGGCGGGACTTCAACATGGTTGCGCACAACGCCCATCATTTCCATCATCCATGGGTTGTCACGCGGATTTGCCCAAACCGCCAAATCGATGCGCGCACTGTTATCCAATTGCGAATGCAGATTGGCAAAGGCGCAATGCGGGTCATCGAAGAACATCGAGCCAAAGCGGGAATGCAGCCGCTCAAACCGCTCGCTTCCCGCGTCTAAGCTGGCTCCGTCGGCGCAGGTGTAGGCGATGTTGCCCTTCCCCGCTGAGATCGCTGAGGCATGGTTGATAAGACCGGGGGAGATATCCACGCCAAGCACGCGTCCCTCTGGACCAATAGCATCGGCAATTGCGCGCGTTGAAGCGCCGCCACCGCAACCAAGATCAAGAACCGCGTCCCCCGGTGCAAACGCCGCCCGTTCAAGCAAGGCCGCGCCAATCGGTGCCAGCATCGCTTCGAAACGGTCCACTTGCGAAAGCCAGCGTTCGCCCTGTTCACCGGCCCAATCGTATTTCGCCTGCTTTTCGTCGGTTTCACCCATCAGATATGGATCGCCTTCCCATAGGCATCGAGCACGCTTTCGTGCATCATTTCCGACAGTGTCGGGTGAGCGAAAACGGTTTGCATCAATTCTGCCTCAGTCGTCTCCAACGTCTTACCCACGGTGTAGCCCTGGATCAGCTCGGTCACTTCTGCGCCGACCATATGCGCTCCCAAAAGCTCTCCGGTTTTCGCATCAAAGACGGTCTTGATGAAGCCTTCCGCTTCGCCAAGGGCAATCGCTTTGCCGTTGCCGATGAAGGGGAAGTTGCCGACTTTCAGCTCGTATCCTGCCTCTTTGGCTTTCGCCTCGGTCATGCCGACGCTCGCGACTTGCGGGTGGCAATAGGTGCAGCCCGGAATGCTCGACCGGTCGAGCGCATGCGGGTGAACCTCGGAATTACCCAGTTCCTGAGCGATAGCTTCGGCGGCGGTCACACCTTCGTGGCTGGCCTTGTGAGCAAGCCACGGGCCCGGCGTGCAATCGCCAATCGCCCAGAGCCCTGCTGATTTGGTGCGGCCATAGTCGTCAATCTGGATGAAGCCCCGGTCCATGTCGGCAAGGTCTTCGAGCCCAGTGTTCTCGGTGTTTGGCACGATGCCGATCGCGGTGATGACGTGGCTGTATTCGGTGGTTTCAACCTTGCCAGCCTTGTCCTTGATCGTCGCGGTCACGCCTTTGTCGCCAACCTTCAGGTCCTCGACGCCTGCGCCCGTCATGATCGTGATGCCTTGTTTGGAAAGACTCTTCTCCAAGAAGGTTGAGACATCCGCATCTTCCACCGGCACGATCCGGTCGAGCATCTCCACAACCGTCACATCGACCCCGATGTCGTTGTAGAAGCTTGCAAATTCGATCCCGATAGCGCCCGAACCAATCACCAACAGCTTGGTCGGTTTCTCCGGTGGTGTCATCGCGTGGCGGTAGGTCCACACGCGCTTCCCATCCGCTGGTGCAAAGGGCAGATCGCGGGCCCGCGCGCCGGTTGCCACGATGATGTGCTTGGCGCTGAGCTGTTCTTCGCCCTTGTCGCTCGTCACCGTCAAAGAGGTGGGGCCGGTCAGCACCCCCTCGCCCATATGGACGGTGATCTTGTTCTTCTTCATCAGATGCGTGACGCCCTGATTAAGCTGTTTTGCAACCCCGCGGCTGCGTTTCACAATCGCGGCCAAGTCCGCCTCGATCTCGCCCGCAACGCTCAGGCCATAATCGCTCGCGTGCTGCATCTGGTGGAAGACCTCGGCAGAGCGTAGCATCGCTTTTGTCGGGATACAGCCCCAATTGAGGCAGATCCCGCCCAGAAGCTCGCGTTCAACAATCGCGGTTTTGAGCCCCAGTTGAGATGCGCGAATAGCCGCCACATAACCACCCGGCCCCGAACCCAATACGATAACGTCGTAAGCTTCTGACATTGCTTAATAACCTTCACTTTTTGACACACTTGACACACTGTCCAGGGGTAGAAAATCTGACCACCCGAAACCGGTGCCATTCTCAAGTGTTTCTCAAGGGAAGAAGACGCATGTTCATCGCCTCACCCCTCGCATTTTCCTATCCGTGTAGGACAGCCCCTTTTGAGCCGCCCTCAACCTTAATCAGACCACCAGCCCCATCGGGTTCTCGATCAGGGTCCTGAGCTGATCCATCAGCTTTGCCCCGTCCACGCCGTCAATCGCGCGGTGGTCAAAACTGCCTGTCGCGCTCATCACGGTGGCGACGGTTAATTCGCCGTCGACCACATGAGGCCGCTGCTCACCAGCACCCACGGCGAGGATCATGCCTTGCGGCGGGTTGATGACCGCATCGAATTGCTTGGTCCCGAACATGCCGAGGTTCGAAAGGCTCGCCGTGCCACCTTGGTACTCATGCGGTTGCAGCTTGCCCTCTCGCGCTTTACCCGCAAGCTCTTTCATCTCGGCAGAGATTTCCGACAGGCTCTTGCGCCCGGCATCGCGGATGATCGGCGTGATCAGGCCCGAGGGCGCGGCCACCGCTACCGATATATCGGCGTGGGCGTATTGGTGCATCACATCGCCCTGAAAGCTGACGTTGCACTGCGGCTCACGCGTCAAAGCGCGGGCGAGAGCCTTGATGATGAGGTCGTTGACCGAAAGCTTCACGCCGTCCGCTTCCAATGCCTCGTTCAATTGCTTGCGCATGGCGAGCAGCGGATCGAGCCGGATATCCACGGTGAGGTAGATATGCGGGACGGTTTGTTTCGCTTCCGTCAGGCGGCGCGCGATGACTTTGCGCACATTGTTGAGCTTTTGCTCTTCATACGGCGCGTCGAGATCGTTGGCAGGAGAAACCTTCGCAGATGGTGCCGCCTTGGGTTCCTGTGCGGTGGCTGCGGGTGCTGGAACGTAATTGTCGATATCGGCCTTCACAACGCGGCCACCCGGACCAGTGCCGGAGACTGCCGCAAGGTCGATCCCTTTTTCGCCTGCAAGTTTCTTGGCAAGCGGGGATGCAATCACTCGGTCGCCGTGTTGCTGAGGTGTTGGGGCAGACGCGCCGCCAGCAACCGCCTTGACATCCGCTTTCACAATTCTGCCCTTGGGACCTGATCCAGAGACAGAGCCAAGATCAACGCCTTCATTGGCGGCAATCCGGCGTGCGAGCGGGCTTGCCTTAGCCGTGCCGCTCGAAGCGGTTGCGGGCGCTGGTGTTGGGGCTGGTGCAGACTCAGATGCAGGAGTTGGCGCAGCAGCAGACGCCGATGGTGCGCTTACATCGCCAACATCCTCGCCCTCTTCGGCGAGCATTGCGATGACTGTTCCCACAGCCACATTCTCTGTGCCCTCTTCGACAACAATCGCGGCCAAAATGCCTTCGTCGACGGCCTCAAATTCCATCGTCGCTTTGTCGGTTTCGATCTCGGCCATAATGTCGCCGGAGGAAATTTTATCGCCCACTTTAACAAGCCAGCGGGCCAGCGTCCCTTCTTCCATGGTTGGAGAAAGAGCAGGCATTTTCAGTTCAATCGCCATTGGCTTTGATGATCCCCATCACGTGTTTGACCGTCTTTCTTTCCGTTACGGCTTGGCACCACATGGGGCAAGTGTTTGCATACGACTTCACCAGTTCTTATCGCACGCTCACTTGCAATACTGCCCGATTGGCGGGATACCCGGCGACTTGGGAGCGGGTCGGAGAGGCATTGATGCGCACATTTCTAGTCATCATTGATGAAAGTGACGAAGCGCGCGCAGCTTTGCGATATGCTGCGCGGCGCGCGGTTGCGGTGGGCGGCGCGGTGCATTTGCTCGCTTTCGTGGCGCAGCAAAGCGTAAGCGCATTTGGCGGGGTTCAGGCCACAATCGAGCAGGAAGCGCGCGACCGGGCAGAGATGCTAGCCCATGGTGTCGCAGGCAATTTGCTGGCGGAAAGCGGGGTTATGCCCACGATTTCGGTGAAGATCGGCAACGGCCCAAAGATCGTGACCGAGTTTCTGGAAGGCCACAAAGAAGTCGCAGCGCTTGTTCTAGGGGCTGCAAAAGGGAGCGCGCCGGGGCCATTGGTGTCGCACTTTGCCACAGTGGCCGGGAGCCTGCCCTGTCCGCTTTACATCGTGCCCGAAGGCTATGACGAAAAGAACAGCGACCACGAAGCTTAAGCGCTGCGTTGAACCGTTATTTCCGCCGCCCCTGGTGCCGGATATTGCCGGGACGCCCGCGTTTGTTCGTTTGGTACTTGCCTTTCTTGGGGCCAGAGCCTTTCCGGTCACCCCCGCGGCCATATCGTGGTGCTGGCCGAGCGCCGCGCGGTTCGATCACATTGCCATCGGCATCAAGTACCGCGAATTTAAGAGCGCCGGTGAGCGCGTTCGCCTCTGCCAGTTGCAGCCTTAGCCGGTCGCCTGATTTGTAGGTTTTCCCGCTGTCTTCACCGATCAATGCTTGCGCGGCTTCTTCATAACGGAAATGTTCGCGGCCCAAGGTTGAAACAGGCACCAGACCGTCTCCGCCAAGCCTCTCGATGGTTGCGAAAAAGCCGAAGCTTTGCACGCCAGTGATGCGCGTGTCGAATTGTTCGCCCACGCGCCCTGAAAGCCATGCTGCGACATAGCGGTCGATGGTGTCGCGCTCCGCCTCCATCGCGCGGCGTTCGGCCTGGCTGATGGCGTCGCACACCTCCTGGATGTTGGCGCGGTCCTTGTCCGACAAACCGCTTGTATCGGGGAGCGAACCGGGGGGCTTGGGTTGTTCAAGCTTGTAGGCATCGACCAGAGCGCGGTGCACGAGAAGATCGGAATACCGCCGGATGGGCGATGTGAAATGGGCATAGGAACCCAGCGCCAAGCCAAAGTGCCCCGTATTGGCGGGACCGTAATAGGCCTGCGTCTGGCTGCGCAGCACCGCTTCCATCAATTGCGCCTTTTCGCTTTCATCCGTGATGTCCGAAAGCAGGCGGTTGAACAGCGACGGCTTGATCACCTGACCAAGCGAGAGCTTCTTTTCAAGCGTCGCCATGTAATCGCGCAGGGCAATCATCTTTTCGCGCGCGGGCACCTCGTGGTTGCGGTAAACGACCGGTGAGTTTTTGGCCTCGAGAGCTTTGGCCGCCGCCACATTGGCTGCGATCATGAAATCTTCGACGACGCGGTGCGCATCAAGCCGCTCGCGAACGGCGATTTCGGCAATCTGACCCTCATCGTTCAGCATGACGCGGCGTTCGGGTATCTCCAGTTCGAGAGGTTCCCGCTTTTCGCGCGCCTCCGCGAGCAATTTCCACGCGCCCCAAAGGTTGGCGAGATATTCCGGCGGACTGCCTGCATCCACGGCGCTTTGCGCATCTTCATAAGCGATATTGTGGTGGATGCGCACGATTGCGCGGGTGAATTTGCGCGTTTTGACTGTGCCGCTTGCATCGATATGCGCGTGGCACACCATCGCCGCACGGTCCTCGCCTTCGCGCAAAGAGCACACGTCGGCTGAGAGCACTTCGGGAAGCATCGGCACGACGCGGTCGGGGAAATACACTGAATTGCCGCGTTTCCTTGCCTCTTTGTCGAGCGCGGAGCCGGGGCGCACGTAAAAGCTGACGTCCGCAATCGCGATGAGAGCGTTATAGCCTCCCTCCCCGTCAGGCTCTGCCCAGATTGCATCGTCGTGATCGCGCGCATCGGCGGGATCAATCGCAACGATTGGCACATGGCGCAGGTCTTCGCGTTTGTCTTCTGACAGTGGCAATGTCGCTGCGCGCCGCGCTTCTTCGTGGACTGTGTCGGGGAAGACATGGGGAATGCCAAGTTTCGCAATGGCGATAAGACTAAAGCTTTTGGGCGCGAGCGGATCACCCACGACTTCGATTACTTTGACGCCTGCGCGTTCTGACCGGCCCGCTTTTTCTGCGAGCACCAATTGGCCTTCCTCGGCCCCGCCCAGATCCACGATCTTTGCTGAATTGCGAACGCGTTTATCAACTGGCGCAAGCCACGGTGTGCCCGTGCCGTCAAGCTCGACCACGCCCATAAGGCCTTCTGTGCGCGCGGGCAGTTTCTTCATGGGATAGGCGACCCACCCCGCGTCTGTTTCCTCTGTCCGGCTCAGCACCCGGTCGCCGCGCTTGAGGGCAGGCGCACTCTTGCCGCCTCCCCTGCCTTTGGGTGCCTTCATCTCTTTCATGGTGAGGCGCGGAGGTTCGCTTGGCGCTTCGGGGGACCAATTGTCCGGTATCGCTATGGCCTCGCCATCTTCGATCTCGACCACGCGAAGAACCGTCACCTTGGGCACGCCGCCCATCTGGTGGTACGCGGTCTTCTTCCCATCGATCAGCCCCTCTTCCGCCATGTCTTTAAGCAGGCGTTTGAGTGTGATCTTTTCCTGACCTTTAAGCCCGAAAGCCCGCGCAATTTCGCGCTTTCCAGCGGGAATGTCGCTCGACTGGATGAACTCAAGGATCTGTTTTTTCGTCGGCATGCCCTGAGGCATTTTGGGCGAGTAATTGGGATTGCGATTGGCCATCTAGTAGGCGCGCGCTATCAAAATCCGCTCGACCGCAGGTTTGCCAGAGAAGATGCAAACACCGTCGTCAGGCGTTCCATCACCCAATGGATCACGCGGCACATTGCGGAAGGTGAGTTTTTCAGCCTTCAGCTTTTCAACCACCGCTTCGAGTTCAGCGCCGCTTGGTTTTGCCCATTGGACCTCTACCCAGCCAGGATATTTGCCGCCTTTGCGGAAGGAATTTACGACATCGTGCCAATCAGTCATCCCGCGAGTGATCTTCGCATCGCGGCGTTCTCTGGCTTCGTTGAAAAGTCCCGCCTGAATGTCTTCGAGCAAGGCCGCAACGCCCCCAACAAATTCATCGCGCGCGGTGAAAGCCATCGCAGGCTTGCCATTGTCCATGTTCCACAAAGCATCGCGGCGAAGCACAGCTACCTTGCCGTTTTCCATATCGCGCGTGCCAACCTCGACGATAATCGGTGCGCCTTTCTTGACCCAGTTCCAGCGCTTTGCGGCCGCCTTGCCCGGCGTCTTGTCAAGCAGCACGCGGACCGGCTCACCCAAGGCAGAAACGCCCGCCAAGGATTTGCGAACCTCCTCGCAATAGGCGAGCACAGCCTCATCCTCTGGCTTGTCGCGAAGCATTGGCAGGATGATGATTTGATGCGGCGCAATGCGTGGGGGCACGCGCAGGCCATCGTCATCGCCGTGGGTCATCACAACCCCGCCAATCAGCCTCGTGGACGTGCCCCAGCTCGTCGTGTGGCACAGCTGTTGTTGGCCCTCTTTGTCCTGATAATGAATGCCCGCCGCGCTTGCGAAACTGGTGCCCAGATAATGCGATGTGCCCGCTTGGAGCGCTTTACCATCCTGCATCATGGCCTCGATCGACCATGTTTCGTCCGCTCCCGGAAAACGCTCATTCTCAGGCTTTTCGCCCGCGATCACCGGCATGGCGAGGTCTTCTTCAACGCAGGCCCGGTACATTTCGAGCGCGCGGTGCGTTTCCTCCAGCGCCTCTTCACGCGTGGCGTGGGCGGTGTGGCCTTCTTGCCAAAGGAACTCGCTCGTGCGCAGGAACATCCGCGTGCGCATCTCCCACCGAACAACATTGGCCCATTGGTTGAGCATCAAAGGCAGATCGCGCCAGGACTGAATCCAGCGCGCCATTGCATCGCCGATAATGGTTTCGGATGTTGGGCGCACAACCAGAGGCTCTTCGAGTTTCGCCTCTGGATCGGGGATCAACCCGCCCTTCCCGTCCGCGATCAGGCGGTGGTGAGTGACGACGGCCATTTCTTTTGCAAAGCCATCAACATGGTCCGCCTCACGCTCAAAATTGGCGAGCGGGATGAACAGCGGGAAATAGGCGTTCGCAATGCCAGCGGCCTTGATCCGGTCATCCATCAAGCGCTGGACGCGCTCCCAAATGCCATAGCCCCACGGCTTGATTACCATGCACCCACGCACGCCCGACTCTTCAGCAAGGTCAGCGGCGCTGATGACTTCTTGATACCATTTGGCAAAATCGTCTTCGCGCTTCACGTTGAGCGCGTGCCTAATGTTGGACACGAGGGTTTTTCCTATTTTTGAGCTTTGTAATTGTGCCGTGGCGCCTGCCGCTATTTGCTAAGATCGTCCAGCTTCTTTTGCATGGCTGCCATCTGTTCGCGCAGGGCTGCGATTTCATCGCCGGACCCTTCTTTGGGCCCGCTTTTTGCTTTCTTCGCGCTGCTTTTCCCGCTGACGCCCGGAATGAAAGTCTCGGCTGCTGCGCGCATCATTGCCATATTGGTTTCGTGGATCGCGCTGATCGGGTTGTTGGCCATGCCCTTTTCAAAGGCCTCGCGGATTTCGGTCTGCTTTTCGCGAAAGTTTGTGACCGTTGCCTCAAGGTAGGATGGCATCATGCTCTGCATCGAATTGCCGTACATCGAGATCAACTGGCGAAGGAAGCTGACGGGCAACATCTGCTCGCCATTGGCTTCTTCATCCATGATGATCTGGGTCAGGATCGAATGCGTAATATCATCGCCCGATTTTGCATCGAAGACCGCAAATTCGACGTTTTCGCGGACCATCGAAGCAAGGTCGTCTAGCGTGATGTAGCTGGAGGAAGCAGTGTTGTAGAGGCGCCGATTGGCGTATTTTTTGATGACAATGGTATCGTCAGAGACATTCATCGCCGGATCAGCGTTCTTGCGAGGCATAACATTTCCCGAAATAGTTATGCTGCAGCCTTAGCACCTGCACAATGTGCGGTGCAACAATTGCGTTACATCTGTGAACAAACCCGCGATAGCGCGGCAATCTCAACCCCAGCGCGAACCCAGAACCGTCAGCAATTCATATTGCGAAAGAGTGCTTTGCTGCGCAGCATCGGGAAGGTTGAACGGCACTTGCAACCAGTCCCCTTCGGCAATGCCGGGCGCGGCTGAAAGATCGACGACCACCATGTCCATCGACACTTTGCCAAGAATGGGGAGCCTTGCCTCGCCATACATCAACGCATTTCCGGGACCTCGCACCCGCAAAAATCCATCGGCATAGCCAAGCGAGACCGTCGCCACCGGCATCGGTGTTTCAGCGATGTAGGCTCCATTATATCCAACAGCGTCGCCTGCGCTCAGAATACGTGTCTGGATCACAGCCACTTCGACGTAGGCAACCTGGCGGATAGTGTCTTGCAATTCGGGACGCGGAACCCCGCCGTAAAGCGCAAGGCCAGGCCGGGTCAGGTCAAACGCATAATCTGCACCAAGTGCAATCCCTGCGCTGTTTGCGAGGCTGGCCTTTTTGAAAGAGAGATGGGGCAGGCATTCGCGAAAGGCTTTTAGCTGCTGCCTGTTCGCGTCGCTCTCTTCATCAGCGCTTGAAAGATGGCTCATCACGGTATCGATATTGAGCGCTTTGATAGCAGGATCGCTGATCTCACCGGGTGATATGCCAAGCCGGTTGATCCCTGTATCAATCATCAGGTGGCATGTTTGCCCTGCGCCTTGTGTCCAACGCCGCGCCTGTGAAAGCGAATTGATGACCGGCACGGCCCCGGTCGCCTTGGCATAGGCGACGTCGCTGTCGCGCATGGGACCATGCAGGACCGCAATTTTGTGCGCAGGCACGTGGGCGCGGGCTGCATCAACCTCGCTCCAATGGGCGACGAAGAAGTTTTCGCAACCCTCATCGCGCAAAGTCGGCAGGCAATGGTCGATGCCAAGACCATAGCAATTGGCCTTTATCGCAGCGCCTGCTGCGGCATCTCCTGAGAGCGCATCAAGCTCACGCCAATTGTGCGCCAGCGCGTGGCTGTCGATGCTTAGCCGAAGGGTGGGCTCAGGTGGCAACATCGTCTGCAAAGTCTTTGGGCGGGCCGCCTGGAATGCCCCACCATGCCACCACAATACCGAATGCAACAATGCCCCATGTGTACCAGAGCCCGGCGTAAATATCGCCCGTGCTCGCCACGATCACCCCTGCGATAAGCGGCAGGAACCCGCCCAGATACCCCGCCCCGATGTGATAGGGGATCGACATGGAGGAATAGCGGATTTTGGGCGGGAACATCTCCGACAAAAGCGCAGCGACAGAGCCATATGTGAGGGCAGACAGCATCGCGAGGACGAGCAATATCCCTATGATCCCGACAATGTTGGCAAAGGATGGCTGCTGCTTGGAGAAGTCAAAGCCGTATTCGCTCAAAGCCGCCTGCACGCCTTCGGTCCGCGCTGTGCCGCTTTCGAACCATTGCGGCTCCTGATCAATTGCGTTGCCGGCAACCGTAATCTTGAGCTCATCGCCAGGCGTCAATGTGTAGGTCACGCCCGACGCGGTCAGCGTGCCGAGGATCTTGCCGCAATCGGTCTGGTCCCGGTCAAACAGTTCTGCGAACGGATCGGTTACGCATTCTGGACCGCTGACCACAATGGGCGTGCGTTCGGATGCTTCGGCAAGCGCAGGGTTGGCAAGGCTTCCCAAACCCCAGAATGCGGGGAAGAGAAGTGCCAAAGTAGCAATCGCACCGATCATAATCGGCAGCTTGCGCCCGACCTTGTCCGACCATTTGCCCACCAGAATATAGAAACCCATCCCGATTGACCCTGCGACAAGGAGGATGAGTTCAACCGTAAAAGCCTCCACATGCATGGGCCCGCGAAGGAAGCTCATGCCCGAGAAGAAGGCGGTGTACCAAATGGTTGTCAGAATACCGGTCACACCAAACAGGGCTACAAAGATACGCTTTTTGTTGCCGGGGTAGGTGAAGCTTTCAACGAACGGATTGCCGGCCGTCTCGCCCGCTTCTTTCATCGCCTGGAATACCGGACTTTCTGAAAGCATGAGGCGCATCCAGAGCGAGATCGCGAGCAGCAAAATCGACAGCAGGAACGGCACGCGCCAGCCCCATGCCTCAAATTCAGCCTCTGGAATAAGGAAGCGGCACGCCAGCACCACGATGATCGACAGCACAAATCCGCCCGCGACGCTCGCCTGAATATAGCTGGTGTAATAACCGCGTTGATCGGGGGGAGAGTGTTCCGCAACATAAATTGCCGCGCCGCCATATTCACCGCCTAGCGCAAGGCCTTGAAGGACGCGCAATATAATGACGATAATGGGCGCAGCCACGCCGATAGTGTCGACCGTTGGGATAAAACCCACCCCGGCCGTCGCGATCCCCATCAATGTAACCGTCACAAGAAAGGTGTATTTGCGCCCCAGCTTATCACCCAAAAACCCGAACAGGATCGCGCCGATTGGCCGGAAGGCAAAGCCAACCGCAAAGGTCGACCACACGAGCAGAAGTCCAAGAGTCGGGTCATCCACATCGTAAAACGCGTCTTTCAGGATGTAGGCAAGTGTCCCGTAGATAAAGAAGTCGTACCATTCAAAAATGGTCCCCGCGCTGGACGCGCCAACGACAAGACGGATTTCCTTCTTTGTCGGCTCACGCGCTGCAAGTGCAGCGGCATCACTTATTACAGATGGTGATGACATATTTCCCCGTTCACTTAAGCCATGATCATTGTTTGCGGCTCTTTGCGCGAGAGGCTTAACGTGTGCCCGCCTCGGTGGAAAGCGCCCTTGTGATGGTATCCCACGCCAATAACAAAGCGCCGTGTCGCCCTTTGTGCTCGCGCGCGGGTTTGAGCGCATCGAGCCCTGGCCAATCCGGTAAGCCGGTTTCGTCTTCGCTATCCGCTAGAAGCCAAGCCGAAAGCGCGTCGTTTACTGCCGCGATTTCTTCGACGCTTCGCCCCGTCGCCCCTGCTGCCATGATCGCAGCCGAGCTTTGTCCAACAGCGCAAGCGCTCACCTGCATGCCAAGGCGCGCAACGCACCCTGCTGCGTCAAGATCGACCCCGATTTCCATTGTGCTCCCGCAGGTGCGCGAGCGTACTTGCGCCTTGTGGGAGAATTCCTTGTCCAAAGGATAATCCGCAAGCTGCGTTGCCAAGGCGAGTAGGTTCGGGGTGTAGAGCTTGCTCGCCGGTTGATTAGCCACGGGCTTGCCCGCCAAGGCGCCTATTCATCCGCAGCGCTATCCCGCTCTGCGTTAATCTTGTCCCGGCGCACCGCGATCATGTCTACCAGCTCGCGCGAAAAAGCATCGGCTGCGGGATAGGTCCGCGCCTGCGCGATCCAGTCAGGTCGCCCTTTGAAGCCCCACACCGTATCAAAGCCGAGCACGAGCAGCGAAAACGCAAAGATCACGATGAGTGCGCCCTTGATTGCTCCAAAGCCAAAGCCCAGCACCCTGTCGATGGGACCAAGGATGGAACCGCGCGATGCCTCTCCGACGTTGCCAGCGATCAGCTTCATCGCGGCGTAGGGGATAAGGAGCAGGATTGCGAAAGCGAGAATGCCAGCGCCTGGATCAAGGTCATAGAACCCGCGCAAGAATTGAGTGAAATCGCCGTGCAGGTAATAGACCGAGCAAGCCGCCAAGATCCAAGCCGCGAGGCTTAAAACTTCTTGCACAAGGCCCCTTAAAAACCCGCCAACCGCCGCTACTGCAACAATAATGAGAACGATGATGTCAAACACGGTCATAACAGGATGCGAGTTATGCGTTCGTCACCACATGGTCAACGAGATTGGAAAGTTGGCTTAGCCCTTTGTAATCAAGCTTCGACGAGCCGGTCTTTGCATCCGACGGACCGTAGCCTTTTGCAAAGCCAAGTTTCGCCGCCTCGCGCAGTCTGAGATCAGCGTGAGCGACGGGGCGAATCTCTCCAGCCAGAGAAACTTCGCCAAACCACGTTGATTTTTGCGGCAATGGCTTGTCCGCCAAGGCCGAGACCAGCGCGGCCGCCACCGCCAAATCGGCCGCAGGGTCAGCAAGCCGGTATCCGCCCGCAATATTGAGATAAACCTCTGCGCTTGAAAAGCTGAGCCCGCAGCGCGATTCCAAAACCGCAAGCAGCATCGCCAATCGGCCATTGTCCCAGCCAACGACCGCGCGGCGCGGCGTTGCGCCCGATTGGAGCCGCACGATAAGCGCCTGGATCTCGACCAGTACGGGCCGCGTGCCTTCAAGGGCGGGGAACACCGCGCTTCCTGCCAAGGGGTGATCGCGGCCTGACAGGAACAGCATGGAAGGGTTGGACACTTCTTCCAGCCCCTCGCTGACCATCGAGAAAACGCCGATTTCATCGACCGCGCCAAACCGGTTCTTGAGCGAGCGAAGGATGCGGTATTGGTGGCTGCGCTCGCCCTCAAAGCTCATCACGACATCGACCATATGTTCAAGCACGCGCGGGCCAGCGATGCTGCCGTCCTTGGTCACATGGCCAACCAGCACAAGCGCTGTGCCTGTCGCCTTGGCAAAACGGATCAATTCAAGCGCACATCCTCGCACCTGGCTAACCGTGCCCGGCGCGCCCTCGATGGTGTCGGAGTGCATGGTCTGAATAGAATCGATGATCAGCAGCGCTGGCGGTTCCCCCTGCCCCAGGGTTGTCAGAATATCGCGTACGGACGTTTCAGAGGCCAGCCTGATAGGTGCATCCACCACGCCCAGCCGCTGTGCCCGCAGACGCACTTGGCCTGCGGCTTCCTCTCCGCTGACATAGACAACGTCATTTCCGCCGCGCGCAATCGTCGCGGCGGTCTGCAAAAGAAGCGTCGACTTCCCGATCCCCGGATCGCCGCCCATCAGGATAGCGGAGCCCGGCACGATCCCCCCGCCCAGCGCCCGGTCAAATTCGGCATAACCCGTTGATTTGCGAATCGGCATTTCAGCAGGGCGATTAAGGGGGATGAATTCAATCCCCCTGCCCCCGCTGGAAAGGTCATGCTTTTGCGAGAAAACGGTCGCAGGCACATCTTCGCCAAGCGTGTTCCATTCTGAACAGTCACCGCATTGTCCCTGCCAACGCGGGCTCACCGCGCCGCAATTGGAGCACACATATCTTTTCTTTGCCTTTGCCATGGGTGATCTTTAACCAGAACATTTGAGGAACGCAATTGCGTGAAGTGTGATTTCCCGGCATGGACAAGTGACTATGCGGCAAAAAGAACTTCGTCTTGCTCTTGTCTGTTACGGCGGCGTCAGTCTCGCGGTTTATATGCACGGCGTGACAAAGGAAGTCTGGCACCTTGCCAGAGCCAGCCGCGCGCATCTTGACGGCGAAGAATTGGATGGGGTTGCGGGTGTCTACCGCGATCTTCTGGCGCGTATAGAGAGTGAGCAAGATGTCAGGCTGCGCGTCCTGCCGGATATTTTGACAGGCGCAAGCGCTGGCGGGATTAACGCGGTGTTTCTGGCGCAGGCGCTGTATTCTGGCGGCTCGCTTGAGCCGGTTACCGATCTGTGGCTGAAGAATGCAGACGTAACCGAACTTACCGCGCGCGAAGCCCGGCCAGGATGGCGATTTGCCAAATTCTGGGCTCAACCCTTTGCTGATTGGCTTTTGCGGCGCAGCGGGAATGCGGTTGATGAAACGGTCTCCCCTGAAACACGCAAAGAGGTGCGCGAAAAGGTTTCATCGCTTGTTCGTGGCCGCTGGTTTAGCCCGCCCTTTTCGGGCGAACGGTTTTCAGAGATGCTGTTTGAGGCATTGCAAAGCATGGAGGACACAAAGCCGGGACCGGTTCTGCTCCCGCCCTCCCACTCGGTTAATCTGCTTGTCACAGCAACCGATTTTAGAGGGCACGCCGAAACCCTTCGCCTGAATTCGCCTCCGCAAGTGGAAGAGACCGAGCACCGGATGCCGATTGCCTTTGAGGCGAAAGCACTCCTCCAACCGGGCGGGCAATTGGCAGATCCCTTGGAACTGGTTCTTGCCGCACGCGCAACCGCGAGCTTTCCCGGAGCTTTCCCGCCCGTGATGCTGGATGAGATCGACCGGCTTGCAGCGATGGAGGGCCACCACTGGGCCACGCGCGGCAGCTTTCTTTCACGCATCATGCCAGCCCATGTGCACGAAGGAACGGTCAATGATGTCGCGCTCATCGACGGTGCGGTTCTGGTCAACGCGCCTTTTGGTGCGGCTCTCAAAGCGATGAAAGGACGCACGTCGCAGCGCGAAGTGGACCGGCGGTTTGTGTATATTGAGCCGCGCCCTGATCGTTCACCTGTTGAAAGCGAGAATGCGGAAGGTGAAACCACCATCCGCCCTCTTGGCTGGTTTAGTACCATTTTTGGCGCGCTCTCCACGATCCCGCGCGAACAACCGATCCGAGATGATCTGGAACGGATTGAGAAACAATCACGCGATGCGCACCGACTTCGCCAGATCGTGATGGGTTTGCGGCCCGATATCGACCGCGCGGTAGAAAAGCTGTTCGGGCGCACATTCTTCCTCGACAGTCCCACGCCCAAGCGGCTGTCCAGTTGGCGCGCCAAGGCCCAGACCGCAGCAGCGGACCGGGCGGGCTATACCTTTAGCGCTTATGCCGAAACCAAGTTCAGCGTAATTCTGGACCGGCTTGCGGAGCTCACCTGTAAAGCTGTGCCGGGGTTTGCGATGTCTGATTGCGACCGGGTGGCGAATGATTTCCGGCGCGAATTGGCCACCCGCGGTCTTGCACGGCTGTGCGACGACAGCGGAGCCTCACCGGAAGCGATTGCTTTCTTCCGCTCGCACGATGTCGGCTTTCGGATCAGGCGATTGCAGCTCCTTGCCCGCAGGCTATCGCGTGACTGGGAAATCGACCCCGACATCCCCGACGATGCGCTCGATTTAGCGCGCGGCAAAATCTACCATATCCTCAGCCTATACGAAGGTGTCGATGATGTGGCGCATTTGGGCAAAGGTTTTGCGCCCATCGCCGCTACTGCGATTGAGGACCCGGGCGCTGTTCTCGATTTCCTTGCCCGCAATCGTATGCCGCCAGAAATCGACATTGAGGCAGAAAACCTTCTTGCAGAAGCGCTTTCAGAAATGCCGCGCAATCTGAAACGCCGGATGCTGCTCACCTATCTCGGCTTTCCCTTCTACGATGTCGCGACCTTGCCTTTGCTCCAAAGCGAGCGGCTTGATGAATACAACCCGGTCAAGATCGACCGCATCTCACCTGATGATGCCCGCTCTATCCGCGAAGGGGGCACGAATGATACTTTGCGCGGCACGGAGTTTTACAACTTCGGCGCGTTTTTCAGCCGGTCTTACCGGGAGAACGACTACATCTGGGGCCGCCTGCACGGGGCTGAACGGATGATTGATCTTGTGGTTTCGACCTTGGAGATACCCATGGGCGAAGACGCCGTTCGCAGCGCCAAACGCTCGGCCTTCCTTGCCATTTTGGACGAAGAGGCGAAAACCAGACGGTGCAGCAGCGCATTGATCGAACAATTGCGCGGCGAAGTGATTGCGCGTCTGGGTGACTAGTCCCGCTTAGCGCGCGCTGTCCCAGACCGCCGTTACGAACGCATCGGGTCCGATAAACCCGCCCTCGCCCCGGTCGATGTCCGCCAGAGGTTTGGTCGCAAGCGCTTCTTCAAGGGTCAATCCTTGCCCGCGAAGCTCCTCTACCCGGCGCACGACTTCGCCAATCATCGCGCGATAGGCGGTGAGTTCCGCTTTATTCGACATCGAACCATGGCCTGGGATCACCTTTGTATCGCTATCAATGCGGGCAATGACGAGGTCCAGCGAACGCATCGCGTCATAAACATTGCCGCCCGATTTGACGTCGATGAAGGGGTAACCTGAAATCTTGAAATAGAGATCGCCCATGTGGACGACGTTGTCCTCTTCCCAGAAGATGACGCTGTCACCGTCGGTGTGACCACCGCCAAGGAACATCACATTGATCGTGTCGCCATTGAGGTGAATGCGAAGACCCTGATCATAGGTGACAATCGGCAATGCAACTCGCGGCGCAGGCGGGATATTGCGCCCGCCCGGCCCGTCCGGGTTCCCCTCAGCCATGCGCACACGCACATCTTGATGAGCGAAAATGGTCGCGCCCGTTTTGCCAAAATGTTCATTCCCTCCGGTGTGATCAAAGTGCCAATGCGTGTTGACGACATATTTGACTGGCTTTGCGTCTAGGTCCGCGATGGCCGCCTCGATCTTGGCTGATAAGGGCGCGAACTGATCGTCAATAATCAAGGTCGCCTCATCGCCATAACTGACCCCGATATTGCCCCCTGCCCCGAAAAGCACGGCGATACCCGGCGCGATCTCTTGTGCAGTGACCTCGACGCCTGAAAAATCGCCTTGCGAGCTTGCGGTTGTCGCGAAAAGAGCGGCGGGAATGATCGCCAGATGGGCCAAACGGGTCATGGGAAGATGTCCTTTAAGTGAGACCGTGGTCTATAATCCCATGGCACCTGTGTCGAGCCACTCCCTCAAACCGCATCAAAAGCGACTGTCAGCCGTTCGCCTTCGGCAAAGCGTGATGTGGAATGATAGACAAAGCTCGGGAACAGCACGAGATGGCCTGGCTTAGGCGCAAAGGAGGAGATGGGCTCAACCTTCAGAGGAATATCTTCCGGCGGCCGTCCCAGCTCAAGCAGACCTTCGTTTTTCGCCAAGTCATCGGGGATGGAAATATGAGCCGCCGAGCTGATCAGCCCTCCGTCGTGCAAATGCGGCACGTGGCGTCCGCCTTTGGAGAGCAGGATTGACCAGCTGGCAGAAATCTGGGGCCGCCGCGATTGGATCGCAGCCATAGGGTGACCTTCGGGCAGTTTGGGTAAACCGCTGCTGTAATCAGCGATAGCCGCATCAATGGCTTCAAACAGATGCGAGATCGCGGGATCATGTCGCAAGCGCAGATTGCCGTGGGTCTGCGTTCCGCCCTCGACACTTTGACCGAGCGGCGCCGAGCGGGTGACATGAAGCGCACGCAGCGTGTCTCTCAAGGTGTCCAATTCCCCTTGCGAAAGTCCTAAGTCCGCTTGCGTAAAGAGCGCATCACTTGGGCACAGCCATGAGTGCCTAGAATTATCAGACGCGCGCCACGTGAGTTCGGCCAGAGCCCATGCGCCGATGTCTTTAGGGTGTTCTTTGAGAACCGTTTCAAGCGCGGCGCTCGCACTGTCCAATTTGCCCATCCGCATTGCATTGCGCGCCCGCTCGAATTCAAGTTCTGGCAGGCCCGCTGGCAGGTCAACAAGAAGGCGCTGCGCCTGCTCAAACTGTTTGGCAAAGCCTCTATGACGGGCCTCGACCAGGCGAAGTTCCGGCAAGTCCGCGATTGTTTTGCGTAAATTGGCTGTGTGCTCGGCGGCCTCTTCGTGCCGTCCCGCAGACCCCAGCAATGTGAGATAGGCCATCCACAGGCGCGGGCTCTTGGGCGCTTTTTCCAAAGCGGCTTCAATACTCGCAAGCGGATTGGGAGCACGCGCCTCGGCCCGCAACCGGCAAAGCGCTTTATGACCCTCAACCCAGTCAGGGGCTTTCTCTAACATGGTCTCAAGGCGGGCAAACGGTTCGGGCGCGCCCGCACGAAACAAGGCCGCAGCATGCGCGATCAGCAGAGGGCCATCATTGGGGCCTTCTGCCAAAGCCTGTTCGAGGAGTTGGGCTGCGCCCTCTTCGCCGCGCTCAAAGGCATTGAGCGCCCTATCCTTGAGGGAGTGTTTGAGCGGCGACATTGGAACCTCGCCGCTCATCCATCAGGCTCCGAATGCGTCCTTGATCTTGCTAAAAAAGGTGCGGCTTTCAGGGCATTCATCGCCGGTTTCCGTCTCGCGGAATTCCTCGAGGATTTCCTTTTGCTTGCGGGTGAGCTTGGTCGGGGTTTCGACCTTGATCTCTACCACCAGATCGCCGCGCCCGCGCCCTTGCAGAACCGGCATACCGGCACCGCGCACACGCAATTGCTTGCCCGATTGAATGCCCACAGGGATGTCGATTGTATTGGTCGAACCATCGAGATCGGGGATATCGACCGATCCGCCCAATGCAGCCGTTGTGAAGGTCACTGGCACACGTGTTGCGAGCGTTGTACCCTCGCGTTCAAACAGAGCGTGCCTTTTGACATGGATAAAGATGTAGAGGTCACCCGGAGGCGCGCCGCGGCCGCCAGCTTCGCCCTTGCCGGACAGACGAATGCGGGTGCCAGTGTCAACGCCGGGCGGAATTTCGACCTCGAGCGTTTGCGCCTGATCGCTGCGGCCTTCACCGCGGCAATCACCGCAAGGGTCCTCGATAACAGAGCCGCGCCCGCCGCATGTGGGACAAGGGCGTTCGACCACGAACAACCCTTGTTTGGCGCGCACAGACCCTTGACCGTGGCACATATTGCATGTGCGTTCGGACGTGCCGGGGGTTGCGCCAGAGCCATCGCAGGTTTCGCATTCGGTGCTAACCTCGATTTCGATCTCGGTTGTCTTGCCGTCGAATGCTTCTTCGAGGGTGATCTCCATATCGTAACGAAGATCAGCGCCCCTGCGTTGACGTTGGCGTCCGCCGCCCATTCCACCGCCGCCGCCAAAGGCGCTGCCGAAAATGGTTTCGAAGATGTCGCCAATGTCGCCAAAGCCTTCCTGGCCGCCGCCGAAACCGCCGCCAGCACCACCGCCGCCCATGCCTTGGGTAAAGGCGTCGTGACCAAACCGGTCGTAGGCCGCGCGCTTTTGTGGGTCTTTGAGGACTTCGTACGCCTCGCCCAATGCCTTGAACTTCGCCTCAGCCTGCGCATCACCTGGATTGCGGTCCGGGTGCCACTTCATTGCAGCCTTGCGATAGGCAGATTTCAGAGTGCCCGCGTCGCTATCGCGCGACACACCAAGTGTTTGATAATAATCAGCCATGAGAACGCCTTTGAAAAATCCCTGCCCTCACCGCTGATCGGGCAAGTGAGGACAGGGAGATTATGAAGGTTACTCTTTGCCCGAGTTATCGCTGGGCTTTTCGTCGTCGACTTCCGAGAACTCGGCATCGACAACGTCCTCATCGGCTTCGTCAGCAGAGCCGGCATCTTCGCCAGCATCGCTACCATCTGCGCCTGCTTCTTGCTCTTGCTTGTAGATCTGCTCGCCCATTTTCATGGCTGCTTGCGTCAGCTCTTGAGCCTTCGCATTGATCTCGTCAGCATCGCCGCCTTCAAGCGCGGTTTTGGTTGCAGCAATTGCTTCCTCAACAGCGGTCTTGGTGTCAGCGTCGATCTTGTCGCCATTGTCTTCAAGCTGCTTTTCGGTTGCGTGGACAAGGCTGTCCGCCTGGTTGCGCGCTTCCGCGCTAGCGCGGCGCTTTTTGTCTTCTTCGGCAAACTTCTCAGCATCCTGAACCATCTGGTCGATGTCGCTGTCCGACAGACCGCCAGAGGCCTGGATCTTGATCGTTTGCTCTTTGCCGGTGCCTTTGTCTTTTGCGCTGACCGACACAATGCCGTTCGCGTCAATGTCAAAGGTCACTTCGATCTGAGGAACACCGCGCGGTGCGGGCGGGATGCCGACAAGGTCGAAATTGCCGAGGATTTTGTTGTCCGCGGCCATCTCGCGCTCACCCTGGAAGACTTTAATCGTCACAGCGTTCTGATTGTCTTCTGCGGTCGAGTAAGTTTGCGTCTTCTTCGTCGGGATCGTCGTGTTGCGGTCGATCATACGGGTGAAGACACCGCCCAGCGTTTCAATACCCAGCGACAGCGGGGTAACGTCGAGCAGCAGAACGTCTTTAACATCGCCCTGAAGCACGCCTGCCTGAATGGCCGCGCCCATCGCGACCACTTCGTCCGGGTTTACGCCGGTGTGCGGCTTGGCTTCGAAGAACTTCTCAACCACTTCGCGAACACGCGGCATACGGGTCATACCACCGACAAGGATAACCTCGTCGATTTCGCTCTTGGAAACGCCAGCATCTTTGAGCGCCTTCTTGCAAGGCTCAAGCGTGCGGTCGATCAGACCACCAACGAGCTTTTCAAGGTCGGAGCGGGTGATTGTTTCAACAAGGTGAAGCGGGGTCGATGCGCCGCCTTCCATGCGTGCGGTGATGAAGGGCAGGTTCACTTCGGTTGTGGCCGAAGAGGAAAGCTCAATCTTCGCTTTTTCGGCTGCTTCCTTCAGACGCTGAAGCGCGAGCTTGTCGGCTTTCAGGTCCATGTTTTCTTTCTTCTGGAACGCGCTGGCAAGGTGCTCAACAATCGCATTGTCGAAGTCTTCACCGCCAAGGAAGGTGTCGCCATTGGTCGACTTCACTTCGAAGACGCCGTCGCCAATCTCGAGGATCGAGACGTCGAACGTACCACCACCAAGGTCATAAACCGCGATGGTTTTGCCGTCTTCTTTGTCCATGCCATAAGCAAGCGCTGCGGCAGTTGGCTCGTTGATGATACGAAGCACTTCAAGACCGGCGATCTCGCCTGCGTCTTTCGTTGCCTGACGCTGTGCATCGTTAAAGTATGCAGGAACGGTCACAACCGCCTGCGTCACGGTTTCGCCAAGATAGCTCTCGGCTGTTTCCTTCATCTTTTGCAGGATGAAGGCAGAAATTTGTGAAGGCGAGTAATCGTCGCCATTGGCTTCAACCCATGCATCGCCGTTCTTGCCCTTGACGATGTCGTAAGGGACAATTTCCATGTCCTTCTTCGTCAGCGGATCATCGAACCGGCGACCGATAAGGCGCTTGATTGCGAAAAGAGTATTGTCGGGATTGGTGACCGCCTGGCGCTTGGCCGGCTGACCGATAAGACGTTCGCCGTCTTTTGTGAAAGCGACAATCGAAGGCGTCGTGCGTGCGCCTTCTGAATTCTCGATGACCTTTGGTTTGCCACCATCCATTACCGAGACACAGCTGTTGGTTGTGCCAAGGTCAATACCGATTACTTTACCCATGTTTTTTCCATCCTCTGAGGATATAGTTGGACACCGCGCCTTGCGCCTCCCTTATATGGCGAGACAGCTCGGCGGCTCGAATATGAGGCGGATATAGGTGTGGTTTTGCTTGGCACAAGAACCCGGAGGCCCTAGATTTTGCATCATCCACAAGAGGGATGACTTCCTTCCAGTGCTCTTTCCAAGGATTAAGGTGAGTTTTTATGAAGAATGCCGCAGCTGGCCGGGTTGCAGCCCCTGCTCTGGTTTTGATGTCCGCTTTGGCGCTTGGTGCTTGCGACCAAAACACACGAGCACCCGGTGCGCAGGATGACACGCTCAACGAATCTGGCGAAACGCAGCTTGTCAAAGGCGTTATGGTTGCAAATCCGCGCCTGATGCTGTCCCCTGTGTCGGGCAATCCAGCTGCGGTGTATTTCGACCTCACTTATATCGGCGATGCAACCGTCGCATTGGATAGCGTTACCGTCGAAGGGGCGCAAAACGCTATGATCCACCAGATGGGCGAGGATGGAACCGGAGGCGCCATGATGATGGCTGGGCCTATCACCCTTAATTCAGGTGAGACATTCCAACTTAAACCCGGCGGGTATCACGTCATGGCGATGGAAATGTCGCCTGACATCAAGGCCGGTCAAACCACCAGTGTCACCATCACTCTTTCGGATGGTTCAACCCACACTTTTGAAGCAGAGGTCAATGCGGCCGGGGAAGAACGCTGACTGAGCCCTATCCAGTCGCATGCCCAGTTGGGGGTGAGCGTCCGCTTAGCCGAGGGGAAATTGCGCTTGCCCGCACCATTTTTGGGGATGCTCTGGATTATGCACCCATTCGGATACGGCGCCGCAAATGGTGGCCGTTTCAACCATCACGCATTACGATGGCGCCCAATGGTCATCTGTATTTTCACCCCAAGGGTGAGGCGTATTGCGATGACTTTTCAAACGCCCCGCTAACCACTCAGGCGTTTTTCATCCATGAGCTTACCCATGTGTGGCAGACGCAAACCTTTGGGCGCTGGTATCTGATCCTGCATCGCCACCCATTTTGCCGCTACAGCTATTCCCTGAAACCCGGCGCTGCGTTGACGGCCTATGGAATAGAGCAGCAGGCCGAAATTGTGGCTCATGCATTTCTTCTGAGACACGGGGCCAAATTGTCCGGAGTGGCGGATAAGTCGGCTTACGACTTGCTCGTCCGGTTCAAGGGTGCGACGCAGAACTAGGCACAGCCAATCATTTCATCCAGCAACTCGGTGAATGCCTGAGTGACTGGCTCCCCATATTCAACGCTGCGAGAGCAATCGTAGTATCGAGCGACATCGAATCCTGCTCCAATCGCACCCAACCGGATCGCAGGTGTCGCCTCCAATTCGTGAACAACGCTGCGAAGGTCACGCTCTAGTATAAGTGGACCGTTCTCTTGAAGAGTGCTGTCGTCAACAGGGGCACCATGCGAAGGTCACGCTCTAGTATAAGTGGACCGTTCTCTTGAAGAGTGCTGTCGTCAACAGGGGCACCATCACTCACGACGATAAGAAGTTTCTTGCTCTCAAGCCTACTTAGAAGCTTCCCTTTCGCCCACCTAAGCGACTCGCCATCCACATTTTCGAAAAGGGGCACGTGCATCCAGGGCTCGAACTGTGGTGATTGGCTTGGCTCGCCGAAATCGTGATAGATGATGTGGAGTAGATCACACAAACGCCCAGGATGGGCAGGTCTTCCAGCATAGTGCCATTCCTGTCGTGATTGCCCGCCTTTCCAGCCCACAGTCGTGAAGCCGGCTACCATCACAGCGCTACCTTGCTTGCTGAGGTGGTCGCGGATCGCTTCGATTTCACCTGCTATGCCGAAAATTTGCTCTGCCATCGAACCAGATAGGTCGACGAGGAGCAAAACAGCTGTATCGCGTAGCTCACCGGACGCTCTCCCTGTTAGCTCCTTCGAACTAGCGTTGTACGCGAAGGAAAACATTTGCTCGCGCTGCTCGGTGGAAATCCCCTTCAGAAATTTCGTGAGTTCGCTGGAAACTGCATGATCTTCAACAATCTTAGCAGCATCATCTCCCCTGCATTCCACATCGAAACGGATGGTGAATGGGCGGTATGCAATGTCCGGTCTGTCTTCGGGGAGCTTTACTTTTGGTCTAAATGGCCAACTCCACCAAAATAGCAGAGCCAGCAGTCCAATGAATGCCAGTCCGATAAAAGCCCCAGACCCGCTCACAAATTTATCAATCCGGCTTCTTCGCTACACCCACCATGGCAGGGCGCAGCAGGCGGTCCTTGATCATCCAGCCTGCCTGCATTTCTTGAATGACAGTGCCGGCTTCGTGGTCGTTTGACGGGATTTCCATCATCGCCTGATGCTGATTGGGGTCGAGCGGCATACCCATTGCGGCAATGCGTTCCACACCGTGCTGTTTGAAAACCTTCTCAAGCTCGCGCTGGGTCGCTTCGATGCCGACCACGAGGCCCTTCATCTTTTCGTCTTCGCGAAGGCTATCGGGGATTGCGTCAACTGCGCGCGAAAGATTGTCCCACACGCTCAAGACATCGCGGGCAAAACCGGTTGCGGCATAATTGCGGGCATCCTGAATGTCCTTTTCCGCGCGGCGGCGCACGTTTTGCCCTTCTGCCTTGGCATAAAGAACATCTTGCTTGGCCGCCTCAAGATCATTGCGCAAAGCTTCAAGCGCTTCGGCCATGGCGTTGCTAGGGTCGCCCTCGCCTTCCGCTTCGCATTCCCCATTATCGAGGAATTCTTCTGGCACACCCTTCAATTCAGCTTCAGCGGCCGCATCTGCTTGCGGCTTATTTTCATCGTTCATGTCTTTGTGTTTCCTGCGGTTTACGCGATCAATTTGCCCGACGGACCACCCAGAGATTTACTGAGCGAGCGAGCTGTTAAGTCCACCATGGGGACCACGCGGGCGTAATTCAAGCGCGTGGGACCGATCACACCCAGAACACCGACCACCCTCCCCTCCCTATCGCGGTAAGGCGAAGCGATGACCGAGGAGCCCGAAAGACCGAACAATCGGTTTTCGCTGCCGATGAAAATGCGCGTGGCTTCTGCTTCGCGCGCGCTTTCAAGAAGGGCGGAGACGGATTGCTTGTCCTCAAGGTCATCAAGCAGCGAACGAACCCGTTCAATGTCATCCATCGCGGTTTCGTCAATAAGGTTGGACGCGCCGCGCACGATCAGGACGGGGCGCTGATTGGCATCCTTGCTCCACACGGCAAGCCCGCGTTCGACAAGGTCCCGGCTTGCGGTGTCGAGCTGGGTTTTGCCCGCGTTGATCTCGGCGCGCATCGCTTGGGCTGCTTCGGCAAGAGTTCGCCCGGCGAGCCTTGAATTGATGTAATTGCTCGCCGCTTCAAGCGAGCCCATTTCAGACGGGCCCAGTTCCAGAACGCGGTTTTCCACACCGCCATCCTCGCCCACCAGAACCGCCAGTGCCCGTCCCTGGCCAAGGCTTACAAGGCTGAATTGAGAAAGCCGCTGTTCGCGGGTTGGCACCATGACCATGCCCGCCGCCCCGGAAAGCTCTGACAATAAAGCGCTCGCCTGTTGCAAGGCTTGCTCTACCGGCCCGCTTTCGGAAAGCCGCGCTTCGATCTGGGCTTGTTCCTCGCGCGAGGGTTCGGCCACGCGCATCATGCCATCGACAAAAATGCGAAGCCCCGCATCGGTTGGCATACGCCCGGCGCTTGTATGGGGTGCGGCAAGAAAGCCCAGCCCTTCCAACTCTGCGAGCACGGAGCGAATGGAGGCAGGCGACAAATTGATCCCGCCATCCGTAGCAAGTGTTTTGGACCCCACGGGCTGGCCATTTTCAAGATACTCTTCGACCACGCGCTGAAAGATGTCGCGCGCTCTGGTGGTCAATTCGGTGATCGAGGGGCCGTTCATGTGGCTAATCTTAGTGTTTGCGCTTGCGGCGGCAAGCCTTGGCTGTCAGTGACCCCCGTAAATTCTAGTCAAAGCAAATTCTATTTGGAGACATACATGCGCCCTTCAGGACGTAGCGCGGATGAAATGCGCGCTATCACAATCGAAACAGGCTTTACCAAACACGCAGAAGGGTCGTGCCTGATCAGTTTTGGCGACACGCGCGTTTTGTGCACAGCCTCTGTTGAAGAACGCATTCCGCCATGGCTTCGCGGTAAAGGCGAAGGCTGGGTCACGGGTGAATATTCGATGCTCCCACGCGCCACCCACACTCGTGGCAGTCGCGAAGCTGCACGGGGCAAGCAATCGGGCCGTACGCAGGAAATTCAGCGTCTTATTGGGCGTTCTTTGCGCGCCGTGGTGGACTTGAAGAAACTGGGCGAGCGTCAGATCACTCTCGACTGCGATGTTATTCAGGCCGATGGCGGGACACGCACAGCCTCGATCTCGGGCGCATGGGTTGCGCTGCGTCTTGCGGTGAACAGCCTCATGGCATCAGGCGATATCAAGGAAGATCCGATCACAGCGCAAGTCGCGGCGATTTCCTGCGGGATTTATAAGGGCACACCCGTGCTCGACCTCGACTATCCCGAAGACAGCGACGCCGATGCGGACGCAAACTTTGTTTTGATCAGCGGCGGGCAAATTGCCGAAGTTCAAGCCACAGCCGAGGGCGCGACTTACGATGAAGAGGGCCTCTTGCGCCTTCTGCGTCTTGCCAACATCGGTTGTGACGCGGTGTTCAAAGCGCAGTTGGAAGCGAGCAAGTGACACGCAGACTGGGTGGCGGGTCGCTTGTCATTGCGACCCATAACGAAGGCAAGCTCAAGGAAATCTCGGCCTTGCTTGGTCCCTACGGGCTCAAGTGCATATCGGCCGGGTCTTTGGGCCTGCCTGAACCACCCGAGACGGGCACTACATTTGTAGAGAATGCGCTTATCAAAGCGCGCGCTGCGGCAGAGGCATCCGGCCTCGCTGCTCTGGCCGATGATAGCGGGCTTAGCGTTGATGCGCTTGGCGGGCGTCCCGGCGTCTACACCGCCGATTGGGCAGAGCGGCAATGGTTCGAGGGGAGCCCTGGCCGTGATTGGTACATGGCGATGGGCAAGGTTGAAGGGATGCTTCAACAATTGGGCCCTGATACCGACCGCTCGGCGGCGTTTCATTGCGTTCTCGCGCTGGCTTGGCCCGATGGCGAGCACGCGGTTTACGAAGGGCAATGCCCCGGCGCGCTCACCTGGCCACCACGCGGCGAAATGGGCTTCGGATATGATCCAGTGTTTGTGCCCTCGACGCGCGATGGCTCTGAGACTTTCGCCGAAATTGCGCCGTCAGAAAAGCACGCGATCAGCCACCGCGCCGATGCATTTGCGAAGATGGTTGCCGATCAGTTCGGCGCTTAGACCATGAAGTCTTAGCGACGCGCGACCTTACGCTGCGGAGCAATCACCTCGCCCAGCACATTCCCGCCGGGATAATAGCGGCACACCAGCACGTCATTCCGGCCATTGCTAGCCTTGGCGCATCCCACTTCGCGCGTGTCAGCCCACACTATCTGCGTGTAGTGGCCGACGTCTGCCCAATTTCCCGTGCGTGATACATCGGGAAACCGGCCAGCTTGAAAATATCGCTGCTCCTCGACGAAAAAGCCGATCATTTGGGCGGGGTGAAAATACCCGCTTGTGCCCATCCACAGGCTCTCGCCCGTTCGGCCGCGATCTTCTGGCCGCGAGTGGCGCATCGTGTTTTCACGCGCAAGCTGACGCGCCCATTGCTCCGCTTCTCTCGTAAGCTTATCCGACCATTGCAGGGGAGCTGTGCCAAATTCTTGACGCGCGTCATTATGCGCGGTGAGCCAAGCGGCCTCTTCGCCCGAAAGGTCACCGTGCGCACTGACGTTGCTGCCAATTGATAAGGCGCAAGCGAGCGCTGCAACGGCAGATAGAATTGTCGCGCGGGTGACCATGCCCTAAAGGATGGACGATCAACCCTTAATGAAAGACTGAGACACCCCAATTTTGGCCCGCGCTCTTTACATTCATTGGCCGTTTTGCGCCAAGAAATGCCCTTATTGCGACTTCAACAGTCACGTACGCGATCGCGTTGATGTGGACGCATGGGAGCGCGCGCTCATCGCCGATATGCGCGCCGAAGCCCAAGTTGCAGGCGGGGTCGCGGGCCGGGTAGCAGGGGGTGACACGCTGACGTCAATCTTCTTTGGCGGGGGCACGCCTTCACTCATGCCGCCACGCCTTGTGGAAAGCCTTCTCAAAGAAGCCGAGACGCTTTGGGGCTTTGATGCTGGCATTGAGATCACTCTTGAAGCCAACCCTTCTTCAGTCGAAGCCGCCAACTTTGCTGGCATCGCGCAGGCGGGCGTGAACCGAGTTTCGCTGGGTGTGCAATCACTTGAGGATCAAACCTTACAATGGCTGGGCCGACTTCATGGAGCGGATGAGGCATTGGCGGCTTTGGAAGTGGCGCAGGCGCATTTTTCGCGGGTCAATTTCGATGTGATCTATGCCCTGCCGGGTCAAACGCCGGAGCATTGGGAGGCGCAGCTTGCCCGCGCGCTTGGCCTCGGCACTTCCCACCTCTCGCTCTACCAGCTCACGATTGAGCCCGGCACCAGATTTGCGACCGATGTGCGGCGCGGGGTCTTCACGCCGCTGGACGACGATGAAGCCGCCGAGCTTTTCGCCATCACGCAAGCAATGACCGCGGCGCAGGGCCTTCCCGCCTATGAGATCAGCAATCACGCGAAGCCGGGTGAGGAAAGCCACCACAACCTCACCTATTGGCGGTATCAGGATTACGCCGGCATTGGCCCCGGAGCGCACGGTCGCCGGGGCGGATTTGCGACAACGCGGCACAAGAAGCCGGAGAACTATCTCAAAGCCGTTGGCGAGCGCGGGCATGGCATCGCCGAGCAACGCCATTTGACGCGAGGCGAACAGGCATCCGAAGCGCTACTTATGGGCCTTCGCCTTGTTGAAGGGCTTGATCTGAGCGCTCTGGGTGAGCGGCTTGGGGTGAATGCTGGCGCACTGATCAATGAGGCAAAACGCGAACATTTGTGCTCGCTTGGCCTCTTGTGGACTGACGAAACCCGTATCGGGGTGACAGGTAAAGGCTTGCCCCTTCTTGATGCTATCCTTGGCGAGCTTGTTGCAGAAGATCTGGTGCTGTCGTGAAGGAAGCCGCGCTTATTGCTGACTGGCGCGCGCATTTGACCGATGCTCGGCGGCGCTCCCCCCATACGGTGCGCGCCTATGTCTCTGCGGCTCAGCGATTGATCCGTGCTCGCGGCCTTGCTTCATGGGAAGATGTCGCCGCAATCGAAGCGCAGGACTTGCGCGCACACCTTGCCTCGCGCCGGGCAGAGGGGCTTGCTAATGCAAGCGCTGCAAGAGAGCTTTCCGCTTTAAAGGCGCTCATTGCTTTTGCCCGCGCTGAAAGCGGCGACCCCGACCCCGCCGCCCCTCGCCTTCGGGGCCCGCGCCTCAAAAAAGGCCTGCCCCGCCCTGTGACGCCCGATGATGCGGTCAACATCGCTGACCTGATCGACGGGACAGCGGCAGAAGACTGGATCGGTGCGCGGGACCGTGCGGTCTTGCTGCTCATGTACGGCTCGGGCCTGCGGATTGCCGAGGCGCTGTCCCTGCAAGGCCGCGATGTGCCAATGGGTGAGACGCTTATGGTAACGGGCAAAGGCGGCAAGCAACGGGTCGTACCCATCCTGCCGATCACGGCAGAAGCTGTGGCGGAATATGCAGGCCAGTGCCCTTATCCAATGGGCGCGGACGAAGCGCTTTTCAAAGGCGCAAAAGGCGGGCCGCTTTCTCCCGGCATAGTGCAAAAGGCGATGGCCAAAGCGCGGCGGGCATTGGGTTTACCGGACACGGCAACGCCCCACGCCTTGCGGCACAGCTTTGCAACGCATTTGCTAAGCGCTGGTGCGGATTTGCGGTCATTGCAGGAGCTTTTGGGTCATGCATCGCTGGGTTCGACACAGATTTACACGAAGGTCGATGCTGCGAGCTTGCTGGAAACGTATCGCGGGGCGCATCCGAGGGCGAGGAAAGGATGATGTTAGTAAAAAGCCGACCTTCCGCTCTCGACCCCATTGTCGCCGGTCTGCGAAAGCGGTATCGCTGAACTCATGCGAACCCTCACAACCCTCTGGGCGACTGCTCTTTTTTTGCTCTTGGCTAGCTGTCAAACTCGTGATCCGTCGCCCTCAACTTTGCAGGTTCCCCCGGCCGAACAATGCGAAGCTTCGGGCGGGTCAATGCAGCCGGTGGGATTGACCCGCTCGCCTGCTTGCGTTGTGCCCACAAGCGACGGCGGGAAAAGATGTAAAGACAGCTCCGAATGCGACGGACGCTGCATCGTGGATGACTGGGACAGTGATCGACCACCTTCTGTCGGGACCAAGGTTAGTGGGACTTGTGAGGCTTCAAACCTCACCTTTGGCTGCTTCGCCGAAGTCCGACGCGGCAGGATAGCCAGCCACTTTCTTTGCGTTGATTAAGCGACAGCAATCATCCCCAGAAGCAGCCGGTCCCAAACTATTTTCTGTAAATCAAAAGCGGTCCTACTCGCCCAACCGCGCCTCAATCGCATCCCAGATCATCCCGGGAAGATCAGTCCCGTCAAACTCCGAAATCGCAACAATGCCCGTGGGCGAGGTCACGTTGATCTCGGTCAGCCATTTGCCGCCAATCACATCGATCCCGACAAATGTCAGGCCAAGGCGTTTCAGGTCTGGTCCCATCGCAGCGCAAATCTCTTTCTCGCGCTCTGTAAGGCCCGTCGGTTCTGCACTGCCTCCCATTGCAAGGTTTGAGCGGAACTCACCCTCGCTAGGGATGCGGTTGATTGCGCCTGCTACCTCCCCGTCGATCAGGACAATGCGTTTGTCGCCTTCCGCCACTTCGGGAAGGAAGGGCTGCACCATATGAGGTTCGGGCCATGTCTGGTTGAAGACCTCAAACAAGGCTGTGAGGTTATCGCCGTCTGCTGGCACGCGAAAGATCGCTTTTCCGCCATTGCCGTGGATGGGCTTCACCACAACCGCGCCATGCTCAGCCATAAAGCGGCGAACCTCATCGACGCTGCGCGTGACCAATGTGGGCGGCATATATTGGCGGTAGTCGAGGACCATGACCTTTTCCGGCGCATTGCGGACACTCGCCGGGTCATTGACCACGAGGGTCTCGTCCTTGATCCGCTCAAGCATGTGCGTCGCGGTGATATAGCCAATGTGAAAAGGCGGGTCCTGACGCATCAGGACAACATCAATATCGCGTCCAAGGTCCAGCCTTTGCGCTGCGCCTTTTTCAAAGTGATCGCCCACGACGCGCTTCACCTTCACCGGAAAACATTCGGCAATCAGCCGGTCATCGGCATCCAGTGTCAGGCTTTCGACATGATATTCAAAGCACTCATAGCCGCGTTCCTGCGCCGCCAGCATGAGCGCAAAAGAGCTGTCGCCTTTGATGTTGATGTCTTCGATGGGGTCCATCTGGACCGCGATCTTCAATGTCATGTCGTGTTTCCTAAGGCATCCAGGCGTTTTCAATGTGGGTCGGGCGTGATCCGGGTGCAAGCAGGATCACGTCGATCCTTATGTCCTCACCGCCGCCCGCATATTCATGTGCGACGACCTCTACAGCGGCGGCCACGCGGGCCAAACGATGTTCGTCTATGGCCGTTGCAAGGTCAGCTTTGCGGGCGCGCCATTTGACCTCTGCAAAGACAACAAGGCCCGGTTTTCGCGCGATCAGGTCAATTTCGCCAAGCTTGGTCTTGCGGCGTTCAGCAACGACTTCAAAACCTTGCTGCATCAGGAACTGCGCGGCTTGCGCCTCGGCCTCGCGCCCTTTGCGATCGGCAATGATGCGTTTGTCGCTCATTGGCTTTTGATCTCCACCGCGCGGGTGTAAAGAGTTTGCCGATCAAGTCCGGTGGCCTTCGCGACCTTTCCTGCCGCCTTGCTGACGCTCATTTCTGTGAGCGCCTCTTGCAACAGCGCGTCGCAGTCCACGATCTCATCGCTGGGCACTGGCGGACCGATCATCAGGACAATCTCACCCTTGGGCGGGTGCGCGGTGTAATGCTCGATCAATTCGCTTGCGCTGCCAGATCGGCATTCTTCGTGCATTTTGGTCAATTCGCGCGCAACGGACACTTCGCGGGTCGCATAAAGCTCCGCAATCGCCTCTAATGATCGCAACAGACGCGGGCCGGTTTCGTAAAATATCAGCGTGGCCTCCACCGCGCCCAATTCCTCAAGCGTCTCTTTGCGCGCCTTTTCCTTGACCGGCAGGAAGCCTGCAAAAAGAAAGCGGTCATTGGGGAGGCCCGACAGTGTCAGCCCCGCAATCGCCGCGCATGGGCCGGGGATGGTGGTGACACAAACGCCTGCCTCCCTCGCCTCGCGCACCAGACGGTATCCGGGATCAGACACAAGCGGCGTACCTGCATCGCTCACCAAAGCCACCGGTTCGCGCCGGGCGATGTCGATCAAGCGCTCTCTGACCGCAGACGAAGCATGATCGTCATATCGCTGCATTCGGGTGGAAACCTGGCAATACTTCAGCAATTTGCCGGTAACTCTGGTGTCTTCACAAGCGATTAGGCTGACCGAACGCAATACGTCGACTGCACGCATCGTTACATCGCCAAGATTGCCAATTGGCGTCGCAACAATATAGAACCCCGGATCAAGAGGTTTGGTAACAGACGATGGGTCGGGTGATTCTGGGGGCGGCGTGCTCACAGTGTGCTCAGCGGGCCTTCTTCGTGATTGGAACCATCCTAGTATAGAGCTTTGAGGGGTCTTCAAGAATGAAGGTTAAGGAAAAGTCGTTTTTCGGCACGAAGTGGGTGCGCGCTGCATCTGATATTTGGAAGCGCAGTTTCAATCGTCGCACCGCTTTGATTGCGGGTTCTGCTGCGCTTTTGGCCGGGTGTCAGGTGGTTCCGCGCACAGAAACAGTGGCGAGTATTCCAGACCCAACACCCACGGCTCAGCCAAGCGCGACCGCATTGCCAAGCGATACGACACGGCACCGGGTTGCTTTGCTTGTGCCTATGGGTGGAACTGCTTCTGATGTGGGTCAGGCGATTGCCAATGCGACCACTATGGCGCTTTTGGACACAAATGCAGACAACATTCGCATCACGACCTACGACACGTCGGGCGGTGCAGGCGCCGCAGCGCAGCGGGCGATTGCCGATGGTAACCGTTTGATCCTTGGCCCGCTGATGGCTGATAATGTGCCAGCCGTTCAAGCCGCAGCAGCGCGTGCAAGAGTGCCCGCGATTGCCTTTTCCAACGATGCAAGCGTTGCTGGCAATGATGTGTTTGTGATGGGTCATGTGCCCGAACAATCT
Source organism: Erythrobacter longus (assembly GCF_000715015.1). Taxonomy (GTDB): domain Bacteria; phylum Pseudomonadota; class Alphaproteobacteria; order Sphingomonadales; family Sphingomonadaceae; genus Erythrobacter; species Erythrobacter longus. Next base: position 349,430 of record NZ_JMIW01000001.1, on the reverse strand, counting down.
GTTGCTCGCTCGGTTCAATATGCCCGAGCCAATGGCTCGTCGAGCTTTGCTGCCCTGTTGCCCGAGGGTGACTATGGCCAAAAAGCGTACAGCGCCTTGCAGAATTCTTTGCGTGACTATGGCGGCAATCTGATCGGCTTTGAACGCTATGCCCGCGGTAACACGTCGATTGTCGGCGCGGCGCAGCGACTTCGTCAACGGGGCGGTTATGACACAGTCCTTATCGCAGATGGAGCACGCCTATCGATGCAGGCTGCTGGTGAATTGCGCAGTCAGGGGGCGCAAGGCACCCGGCTTTTGGGGACCGAATTGTGGAGCGGTGAGAGCGCGCTCACCCGTTCGGCATCGATCGATGGTGCCTTGTTCTCGGCTGTGTCTGATGGGCGTTTTCGCCGCTTTTCAGACAGTTACGAAGCCCGCTTTGGCACAAAACCATTCCGGATTGCCACTTTGGGATACGATTCTGTTCTTCTGACCTTGCGCATCGCCCGCGATTGGCGGGTGGGTGACAGGTTCCCTGTGGCGCGGCTTTATGACAGCGGTGGTTTTCTTGGCGTTGATGGCCCGTTCCGCTTTATGCGCAACGGCGTTGCAGAGCGCGCCCTCGAAGTGCGGCAAGTGAAAGGCAATCAGGTTGTCGCTGTTGACGCGGCTCCGCGCAGCTTTGGTGACTAGGATTTCGCGCAATAACGGCGCAAAACGGGTTCCCCCCTGCTTGTGAGCAGGCGGGGCCCGTGCCTATATCCCTCCTATGTCCGATGACCTGTTTGAAAATGCGCCTGCGTCCAGCGGCGATTACGATTCCTCCTCTATCGAAGTTCTCGAAGGGCTTGAGCCGGTGCGCCGCCGCCCCGGTATGTATATCGGGGGCACCGACGACCGCGCACTCCATCACCTCGCGGCAGAGGTCCTCGATAACTCGATGGACGAAGCCGTTGCTGGCCACGCGAACCGGATCGAAATCCGCCTTGAAGAAGGCAACCGGTTAAGCATTTCGGACAATGGGCGCGGTATTCCGGTGGATGAACATCCCAAGTTCCCCGGCAAATCCACGCTGGAGGTGATCCTCTCCACATTGCACTCTGGCGGAAAGTTTTCGGGTAAAGCCTACGCGACCAGCGGCGGCCTTCACGGCGTCGGGGTGAGCGTGGTGAACGCGCTTTCCTCCAAAACCCGCGTCGAAGTGGCCCGCGACAAACAGCTTTACGCGCAGGAATTTTCAAGGGGGCAAACTCTTGGCCCTATCGAAGTGGTTGGCGCTGCCCCGAACAGGCGCGGGACCACGGTCACTTTCGTCCCCGACACAGAGATTTTCGGAGAGCGCAATTTCAAGCCTCACCGTCTGTTCAAACTTGCCCGGTCAAAGGCGTATTTGTTCGCTGGTGTTGAAATCCGCTGGAAATGCGTGGAATCGCTTTCATCCGATGACGTACCGCAAGAGGCCGTGTTCAAATTCCCCGGCGGGCTTGCGGACCATTTGGCAGAACAAGTTGGCGGGCGCGAATGTGTGACGGCCCAGCCCTTTACGGGTCGCCAAGAGTTTCCCGATGAGGCTGGCCGCGTTGAGTGGGCGATTGCATGGCCGCTTTATTCCGATGGCTCGACAAGCTGGTATTGTAACACTGTGCCAACCCCCGATGGCGGCACCCACGAACAGGGCCTTCGCGGAGCACTGACCAAGGCGCTTCGGAGTTTTGGCGAGTTGACCGGCGTCAAGAAAGCCAAGGACATCACCGCTGACGATGTAATGAACGGTTCTGAGGTCATGCTCAGCGTCTTTATCCGCGATCCGCAGTTCCAGTCACAAACCAAGGACCGGCTGACCTCTCCCGGAGCGGTGCGTCTCGTCGAGAACGCCGTGCGCGATCAGTTCGACCTGTTCCTCACCGACAATATGGACCGCGGGAAAGCGCTTCTAGGCGAAGTGATGGAGCGCATGGATGAACGCCTCAAGCGCAAGCAAGAGCGCGAGATCAAGCGCAAGACCGCGACCAATGCGAAGAAACTGCGTCTGCCTGGCAAGCTTACCGATTGTTCGGGCGAAGGGGAGCGGGAAACCGAGCTGTTTATCGTCGAAGGGGATTCTGCAGGCGGCTCTGCCAAGCAAGCGCGCGACCGCAAGTCGCAGGCGATCCTGCCGATCCGGGGCAAGATCCTGAACGTGGCCAGCGCCACCAAGGACAAGATCAACGCCAATTCGGAAATCGCGGACCTCACCCTCGCAATGGGCTGCGGGACGCGCAAGGACTGCGATCCTGAAAACCTGCGCTATGACCGGATCATCATTATGACCGATGCGGACGTCGATGGCGCGCACATCGCGACGCTTTTGATGACGTTCTTCTTCCAGGAAATGCCTGAGCTTGTGCGCAAAGGGCATTTGTTCCTTGCCCAACCGCCGCTCTACCGTCTGACCTCTGGCAAAGAGAGCCGTTATGCCCGCGATGACGCACACAGGGCTGAGCTTGAAGAGACGGTGTTCAAGGGCAAGAAAGTCGAAGTAGGCCGGTTTAAAGGTCTGGGCGAAATGAACCCGCAGCAGCTTCGCGAAACCACGATGAACCCGGAAACGCGAAGCTTGATCCGCATTACCCTGCCCCAAGAATTCGAAGACCGTGCCGGGGTCAAGGAATTGGTCGACCAATTGATGGGCCGCAATCCGGAGCACCGCTTCAACTTCATCCAGAACCGCGCGGGCGAAATGGACCGCGATATGATTGATGCCTGATAAGGGCTCCAATAGAGTGGGCGATTACCCCGACCCGCGCGAAGAGGATATCTATGCTGGCGACAGGCGTATCTCGCGGCCTGATAGCGCGATCCCCGATTGGCATATTCCGGACGCCAAATATCGGCCCATCCCCATCGCATGGTTTGCGGCTGCCTTTTTGGTTCAGATGGTCGTGCTGTTCGCGATATTCGTCCTGCTGGTGGGTCAAACCGGTTGGCTGACCATTGCGCTTTCCAGCCTTGCGACGGGCGCAATTGGGATGTGGACATGGGAGCGCGGGATGCGCGATGCGGGCACTGGCTGGCGCATTGCCACAATTATGGTCCTTATCGCGCAACTCGCCTTTGTGTGCCTTGGCGCCAGCGCCCGGCTGTAATCGGGAGAAACGCTGTGAAAAAGGTCGTTCTTAAAACGCTTGCCGGGCTGTTTTTCGTGTCGGCGCTTCCTGCTCAAGTGATCGCGCAAGAAGAGCCCACCACGATTGCTGACGAATCTGAAACTTCCCCTTTGCGCGATCGAGCGGAGCAAGTCGTGGCACTTGTGAATGGCGAGATTGAGCCGGAAGAAGTCTTCACCGATGCGTTCCTGCGCGCAGTCCCTCCAGACCAATTCAAGGCCATTGCAAGCCAGCTCACCTCGCAGTTTGGGGCTGCTCTCTCCGTTGAAAGCCTTGGGTCGCCCGGCGCAACGCGCTCGGCCCTTTCTATCCGGATGGAACACGCCATTACCAAGGGCGCCATCGCGATTGACCCAAGCAGCGCCAGCCGGGTGAGCGAGCTTCTCTTCCAGACCTTCGATCCGGTCGATGATAGCCTCGCCAAAATCGAAACCGATCTTGCCGCGCTCCCGGGCAAGGTCACATGGTGGTTTGGCCCCCTTGATGGAACATCACCGCCCATCGCATCCTCCAGAGCCGCTGAGCAAATGCCGATCGGGTCGACCTTCAAGCTCTATGTGCTGGCGACCCTTGCCCGCGAGATTGCGGAGGGGAAACGCAGCTGGAGCGATCAGGTGACCCTTGGCCAAGCTCGAAGTTTTCCAAGCGGGATGATCCAGGATTGGCCGGAAAATGCGCCGCTATCGCTGCACACTCTTGCCAGTCTTATGATCTCAATCAGCGACAATACCGCAACGGACACCTTGATTGAGGAACTCGGGCGCGATGCGATTTTTCAGACAGTGATCGACAGTGGGCATTCACAGCCCGAACTCAACAATCCCTTCCTCAAAACGCGTGAAATGTTTCTTTTGAAAGCTGGGCCAAAGGGCCGCCTGGAAACCTATCAACGAAGCGACGCGGACGTTCGTCAACAGATTTTGGAGGGGATCGAAGATGTGGACGTCCCTCCAAACAAGGTCGCAGCCGCTTTCTCCGGCGCACCGGTGGCATTGGACGTTGAGTGGTTTGCAAGCGCCCGCGATCTTGCGAATTTGCTCGGATATATGGGTAGAACCGCCGATCCGCAGGCCCGTGAAATCATGGCGATAAACCCTTCCATGTCCAAAGAGCGGCGCGAGAAATTCCACTACGTCGGCTACAAGGGAGGCTCGGAACCGGGCGTCCTCAACCTGACCTGGCTGCTCCAAGACAAAGCAGGCCGCGATTACGCATTGACCCTTAGCCAGCGCGATGATGACGTGCGGTTTGACCCAAGCTCGCTTGAACTCATCGCTCAGCGGCTTCTTGCGTATCAGCCATAGGCCTAGAATACTGCCCTCTTGCACACCTCCCCTCGCATCCGTATCGGGGTGCGCAAAGATATACGTTTTGAAGGAAAACCCATGAGCGACACGAACAACCAACGCTTTGAAGGCACCAGCAATTACATCGCGACCGACGACCTTAAAGTTGCGGTGGACGCAGCGGTTACTCTTCGTCGTCCGCTTCTGGTGAAGGGTGAGCCGGGCACAGGCAAGACGGTTCTCGCTCATGAGATTTCCAAGGCTCTGAATGCCCCGCTGATCGAGTGGAACATCAAATCCACCACCAAAGCGCAGCAAGGCCTTTACGAATATGACGCGGTCGCCCGTCTTCGCGATGGTCAGCTTGGTGACGAGCGCGTTCACGACATCAGCAATTACATCAAGAAGGGTAAGCTCTGGGAAGCCTTCACCAGCAAGGAGCTTCCCGTGCTTTTGATTGATGAGATCGATAAAGCCGACATCGAGTTCCCGAACGATCTGTTGCAGGAACTCGACCGGATGAGCTTCGATGTTTACGAAACACAGGAGCGGGTCGAGGCCAAAGAACGCCCGATTGTGGTCATCACCTCGAACAACGAAAAGGAACTGCCCGATGCGTTCCTTCGCCGCTGTTTCTTCCACTACATCAAGTTTCCCGACCGTGACACGATGTCATCCATCATTGATGTGCACTTCCCCGGCATCCAGAAAACGCTCGTCAAAAAGGCGATGGATATCTTCTACGAGCTGCGCGAAGTACCAGGCCTGAAGAAGAAGCCTTCAACGAGCGAGCTGCTCGATTGGCTCAAGCTTCTTCTGAATGAAGACATGCCTTTGGAAGTCCTGCAGGATTCCAATCCAAACAGCGCAATTCCGCCGCTTCATGGTGCATTGCTCAAGAATGAGCAGGACGTGATGCTGTTTGAACGTCTCGCCTTTATGGCGCGCCGCAATCCAAGCTAAATCGTCACCTAAGGCTATATGCAATTTCGCAGTCGCCCCAACGGCGACCGTTGATATAAACCGGGATGTAAACGTTCCGGACCACGCGATATTGGGTGCCATCGCCTTCTTGGCGATAGACGCACATCATGTATGGCGCGGTGCTGTCCTTGGCTTTCTGGTCGATAGCGCCAAGGATGATGCGGCCATTGCGGCAATACTTTGTGTCATGGACTACATCGCCAGTAGGCGTGCGGGACATTTCGGTGAGGTGCGTTGGCAGATAGCCCTTCGTATCGGTGCAAATAGCTGCAATGATGTGGCTATCTGACGCTTTCAATTCATCGAGCAGCGGACGCAAATTCGCATCTGCCCAGTCGGTCAACCCGGTGCGATACCGTATCGGGTTGCTGCCAGGTATCGCGACATAGTCCTGATCGAAGGCTTGCGCCTCTTCAAGATCGCCCGCTTCAATGGCGGCTTCGAATGCCTTTGCAACCTTCCGGGCCAGCTCTTGGCCTTGCTCGACCATTATGTTGTCGTGCGGGCTGAGCCCAGCTTTTACGAGGCTGTCAAACATATCGTTTGCCGTCGCTTCGAGCTCCTCCATCCTCTTGCTTGCGCCGTTGAGCTGGTTTTCGTTGTCTCGGGTAGCGCCTTCATAGCTTATCAGGACCTTTTGAACCGCATCGACGTGGCCTGTGATCGTTCCGGTGGATCTTGCGATAACATCGTTCTGGCGGTCCACTTCCTCGACCAGTGACCCGACGCTTGCGATGGTGTTTTCGATCTGAGACACGGATTCCTTCGCGTCCTTGCTCGCCCGGCTCCCCTCTTCGACCTGAGTGATCACGAAGCTGGCTTCTTCGCCAAGCTTGTCGATAGTCGCAGCGATCTCATCGGTTGCTTTGCGGGTGTCATTGGCAAGGCTTTTCACCTCATCCGCGACCACGGCAAAAGTGCGCCCCGCCTCGCCTGCGCGCATCGCTTCGATTGTGGCGTTCAATGCGAGGATATTGGTTGTCTCGGCAATCTCTTCGATGTCCTTGGCGCTCCGCCGAACTTGCTCCATCGCTGCAGCAAACCCGGTAACATGCTCCCCAAGCGCGCCGACCAATTCGAGCATCGAAGTAATCTGACCAAGCGATGATTGGATCAGCTCGGTCCCTTCGTTCAATCGTTCGATGGCCCGTTCAGAAAGGAGGCGGGCTTCGTCGCTTGCCTCGGAAACCTTGATCTGGTCACCCTCAAGCGCTGCGACTGTGCCGCGCAGGGCCTCGTGTTCTTTGCGAAGCTTTTCCGATGAGGTAATCACCGCATCGACAATGCCCGCCACATCGGTGCAGCCAACTGTCACTTCCCCGCATTTCTCCGGTATAGCGCCAAGAGCAGAGGCATGGTCAGTATCGATTGTGATAGGCTTCATCGTTTTTGGTCCCCTTAAGACGCAGACTGCTTTGTCAAAAGATGGTTATCGAAGGCTTAAGATGGGCAGCTGTGCAATGGGACTAGTAAGAGCGGTTTTTCGCGATTAGGAAAGCGTCCATGTTTTTCAATTTCATGGATGAGCTGCGCGCAGCTGGCATTGGCGCAAGTTTCAAAGAACATCTGACGCTGCTTGAGGCGCTAGATAAGGACGTGATCGAGCAGACGCCCGAGGCGTTTTACTATCTCAGCCGCGCGACCTTTGTGAAAGACGAAGGGATGCTCGACCGGTTCGATCAGGTGTTCCACAAGGTCTTCAAAGGCATCATGTCCGATTACGGCCAAAACCCCGTCGACGTGCCCGAGGATTGGCTTAAGGCGGTTGCCGAGAAATTCCTCACCGATGAGGAAATGGCCGAGATCGAGAAGATCGGCGATTGGGACGAGCTTATGGAAAAGCTCAAGGAACGCCTCGCCGAGCAGGAAAAGCGCCACGAAGGCGGCAATAAGTGGATTGGCACGGGCGGCACCTCCCCCTTTGGCAATTCAGGCTACAATCCCGAAGGCGTGCGGATCGGGGGCGAGAGCAAGCACAAGCGCGCCGTAAAGGTGTGGGAGAAGCGCGAGTTTAAAAACCTCGACAGCACCAAAGAGCTTGGCACCCGCAACATCAAGATGGCCCTTCGCCGTCTGCGCCGCTTTGCGCGCGAAGGAGCGCAGGATCAGCTGGATCTGGACGCGACCATTGATGGCACGGCCAAGCAAGGCTTTCTCGACATCCACATGCGAGCCGAACGCCGTAATGCGGTGAAACTCTTGTTGTTCCTTGATGTCGGCGGCTCAATGGACCCGTTTATCAAGCTGTGCGAAGAATTGTTCAGTGCGGCCACTACCGAGTTCAAAAACCTCGAATTTTTCTACTTCCATAACTGCCTTTACGAAGGCGTGTGGAAGGACAACAAGCGCCGCTGGCAGGAACGCACCAAGACCTGGGACATCCTCCACAAATATGGCCACGACTACAAAGTGATCTTCGTGGGCGATGCGGCGATGAGCCCCTATGAAATCACCCATGCAGGCGGCAGCGTTGAGCACATGAACGACGAGGCCGGCGCGCTTTGGATGAAGCGGGTGACCGACACCTATCCTGCAACCGTGTGGCTAAACCCCGTACCCGAAAAACAATGGGGCTATTCGCAGTCGACCAAGATGCTCAAAGAGCTCGTGAACGACCGCATGTATAGCCTAACGCTTGAGGGATTGGATGATGCCATGCGCGAGTTGAGCCGGAAGCAAGGACATTAAGCTTCGATCCAAGCGCGTTATAGTTGATTCTTGCAAGTGTACTCAACGGAGGCAATGATGAGCAAATTTTTGGTTCTGGTTTCTTCTTTAGCCTTGATCGGCACAGCGTCAGCAACAGCTTCAAATGAAGTTGTTACGCTGGACACGGCAACAAAAACCGGGGGAGGGTCTGTTTCACCGCAAATTGGCCTAGGTGTTCTCCCATCTGATCCTGAAGCTACTCAGGCTCAAGTCGAAAAATGCCGTGACCACATATCACAAGCTCGCAAGGCAATAGGCCAGAGCCCTCTCCTTGAGCGCGAGCCCGCGTCACCTGAAAAACCCTATGCGATCTACGCCGTACACCGAGAGCAAGACGGATGTTCGGTTATGGTGATGATGGGTTCACAAGGCGACATCCAACCGCTTCCTTCAGCAGATCCTAACGGACCATACCTGTTGCCCGCGAAGCCGTGATACTGTGTGCGATTTGAACAGGAAACAGGGGCCTGACAGGGTGCTCAGACTGCACCCTCAATAGCTATCGACCGCCTGGAAAAGCGCGTTTAGCTGTTCGCGTTCGGCCTGTTCCAATTCCGGGCGCCATACGTCGAAGATCAGGACCAGGCGGTCCTTGTCCGCATCGTTCCAAGCCTCATGCTGAACGCTGTCGTCGAACATCATAAGCTCGCCCTCGGTCCAGCTTTTCGTCGTATGTCCAACACGCAGCGCGCCCTCGCCCGGGATGATCAGTGGCAGATGGCAGATGTAGCGGACATTGATCATGCCGGTGTGAGGCGGGATGCGCTTGCCGGGGGAAAGGCGTGAGAACATCGGCGTGGGCGCGCGTCCCTTAATCCGGCACAGCGGCAGGTCCTTGAGAGCGTCATAGGTATCGGGGCAAAGAGCGGTGCGTTCGGGCACAAATTCGCCGCCTTGCGACAATTCGAAGCTCGACCAATCCTCGTTCTCGAGCATGCCGTGCACATCGCCTTGCGGTCGGTCGCCGACTTTCTTGACGTAAGCCGAGAGATGCGTGCCCTCTTTTAGAAGCTTTGCACCTTCCGCCCGGATTGCATCTGTGCGTGCTTCTAACGCTTCGGCCCAATCGAATGCATCGCGGGATGCAAATTCGCAGTACTTCATGTCGGCGTAGAACATGGTCATTGGATTTTGAGGGTACTGCCGCGCTTCGGGTGGGCGCTCGATCTGGCCGATCATCATCGCCAGTGATCGGGTGAAGCGCGGATGCCAATCCTTGCGCGGGTGCCCGGCTTCCTCGACGCCTTTGACCATATGCTCGACATAGCGCGCGTTGATCCACTGCATCGCTTCAAACGCGCGCTGAGCGTCCGGCCCCTGCCCTTGCCCTGATTGTGAAAGCAGTTGGAGGGCAGCTTGATAATAGGCCCCCGCAGCCCGCCTGTCCCCAGCAAACATACGGTTGTCCGCCTTGGCCAGCATTGCTGTCGCATCGCGGTTGTTTGCCGTCAGTCTGCGGTCGGCCTCTGCCTCGTCGAAGGCGGCAATGGGCTTTTCAATGCTCATCAATCACGCCCTTAGTACAACAAATGTGTCCGCACGGTTTGTATCCACGCCGCTTCATCAGCAGAGGCCATCGCGTCCAGATCATCGGGAGCCGCGCTCGGATTATCGACCCATTCGCGCAAGGAAGGCCCGCCATTGATGACGTCGATCGCAAGCAGGTCATTGGTGTATTCGTATTTGAAATCCGTTCCGCGCCACAGCTCATAGTCCGGGTAAAGATTGCGGATCGCCTTGAATGCGAGCGCTTGCATCCGCCACGGCTTGAACGCATCGTGATCGTAGTCTGGCCCTTCGGCATGGAGCATAAGCGCGTTGCATAGCTTGCCCTGATGCTTGTGGAATGTCGGCTCAAACCAGCAATCGCGCATTGTCACACCCGCGCACCAATCGGGCGCCATGCTGAGCATTTCCTTCGCCACTGCTTTGGCGTTGATGTCAGGCGCTCCGAACAGGACCTCCAGGGGCCGCGTTGTCCCCCTGCCCTCGCTAACGGTTGCCCCTTCGATCATTACGGTGCCCGCGTAACAGCGCGCCATGTTGAGGCTTGCGGCATTGGGTGACGGGTTCACCCAAATGCGGTCTTCCGGCCAGCCATAACCGCTTGCAATCGCTTTGCCGCCTTCATCCGGTTTCCAGCCTTGCATTGCGACAACCTTGTACGCCACACCAAGGTTGAAATGCTCAACAAACCAGTGGCCCATTTCTCCCAGAGTCAGCCCATGGCGCATCGGCATGGGAGCAGCGCCAACGAAGCTTTCATGCCCCGGGATCAGCATGGCGCCTTCTACCGGACGCCCTGCCGGGTTAGGGCGGTCCAATACCCACACCTCTTTGCCGAGCTTATCCGCCTCTTCCAGCAGATAGAGCAGCGTTGTCACAAAGGTGTATATCCGGCAGCCCAAATCCTGAAGGTCGAACAGGAACACGTCCGCGGCAGACATCATCTGGCCCGTTGGCCGGCGCACTTCGCCATAAAGCGAGAAGACCGGAATGCCGTATTCGGCATCCATCTCGTCAGCCGTCTCGACCATATTGTCCTGCTTGTCGCCTTTAAGCCCGTGCTGTGGGCCAAAAGCGGCGGTCACATTGACGCCTGCCGCGATCAGAGCATCAAGGCTATGCGTCAAATCCTGCGTCACGCTGGCAGGGTGCGCGACAAGGGCGACACGGCGGCCTTTTAGCTCATCCAAAAGCTCGGCATTTTCGAGCAGGCGGTCAATTCCGAATTTCACTTGTGAAGTCATGACAAGCGAATTGGCGCAAGGGCACTTCAAACGCAATGCCGGATGCATAGCTTGCGCGCGCAAATGCGTAGCTTGGCTGTATCTAATCCAGTTCGAAGTGTGTAGGAAACCGCATGGATATTAATTGGACCTTGGCTCTTGTCGCGGCATCGTGGGCGATAATTCTTGGCGGCGCGGGCGGCCTGCTTACCGATATTGGTGAGTGGTATCGCAACCTCAATAAGCCAAGCTGGCAGCCGCCTGACTGGCTGTTTGGTCCTGCATGGACCTTGATCCTTGGACTATCGGGCTGGAGCCTTTACCTCGCCGTATCAGGGGCACAAACATCGAGCGATGTGATGTTCATCGGCACCTTGTTCGGGATCAACTTTATCCTGCATTTTGCATGGTCGCCGCTGTTTTTCAAAATTAAGCGGCCCGACTGGGCCTTGTTTGAAAACGTGTTTCTCTGGCTTTCGGTTTTATCCTTGTGCCTGTTCCTGCCCAGCTATTCCACGCTCGCCGGGTGGCTGAACGTTCCGTACATCTGCTGGGTCAGTTTTGCGCTGCTTCTCAACCTTGAGATCGTGCGCCGGAACCGTCCATTTGGGGATGCAAGCGCCCCTTAGAAGCGAGATCTTCCTATTCGCCCCCGAGGACCCATTGACGGCACGCTTCGGAGTGGAACTCGGCCTTGCCCGGCGCGAAGGCGAGCGCCCAGAATTGCAAACTACCATCCTCGTGCTCGACAATCGCGTTCAAGGCGACTTGCGCTGGCGTAGGCAATTCAGAGGCAATGGTCGCAATCAATTCAAGCTCGCCGACGCCGTTCGATGACCCTTGGGCAACGCTCAATGAAATCGCATCGACGGGCGCATCGCGCATTCCTTCGCGGAAATTATCAAAATCATACGCGGCCCAGCGTCCCGAAGGCGATAGGTTGAACTCGCGGTAATAGGTGCCGCCTACAGGTTGCCAGAAAATCTCAAAACAGGTGGTCTTCCACAAATCATCGGTCCTGACCGATGGTGCAGCTGCGGGTATCTTGATGCGATCGACCCCGCCCTCAAGCCTGAAGCGGGCCTCGCACCCGACATCTGTATCCTTCACCTCGGCAGTGACAGAACGGATCGGGCCAAGGTCGCAAGAGTTGTGGAGCATCAAAGGTTTCATGACCCTTCCTATCGCCAAGAGAGATAGCTTGCGCAAGTGACTTTCCCCCAAGGATGCGCCCTTGGCGCATGCCCCCTAGCCCGCGCCCCCTAGCCCACTTGGGCCCACACTGATAAGCGCGCATTTATGACTTACGAATCCGACCTGTTGCGCCTGCTCGAAGAACGCGGCCATTTGCACCAAATCACCGATCCGGGCGCATTGGACGCGTGTGCCAAAAAACAGGTCATCACCGGCTATGTGGGATTTGATCCCACAGCCTCCTCGCTCCACATTGGCAACCTGGCCTCGATCATGCTGCTAAAGCGGCTGCAACAGGCAGGCCACCGCCCGATTGTGATCATGGGCGGCGGCACCGCCAAAGTCGGCGATCCTTCGGGCAAGGATGAAACGCGGCAATTGATGACGGATGAAAGGCTCGCGGCCAATATCGCGGGCATTAAAGGCAGTTTTGAACGTATCCTTGAATTCAACGATAGCGAGACCGGCGCGCTGCTCATCAACAATGATGATTGGCTCAGCAAGCTTGGCTATGTCGAGATGCTGCGCGATGTGGGGCCGCATTTCACGATCAACCGGATGCTGACATTTGATTCGGTGAAGACGCGGCTTGATCGAGAACAGCCTTTGAGCTTCCTCGAGTTTAATTACATGATCATGCAGGCGTATGATTTCCTTGTGCTGGCGCGCGATTATGATTGCACGCTGCAACTGGGCGGAAGCGATCAGTGGGGCAATATCGTCAACGGGATTGAACTTAACCGCCGCATTGATGCGCGCGAGGTTTACGGGGTGACGGCGCCTCTCATCACGCGGGCCGACGGTGCCAAGATGGGCAAATCGGTTGATGGGGCCATCTGGCTTAATGAAGACGCGCTTCCGGCCTATGATTTCTGGCAATACTGGCGCAACACCGATGACCGTGATGTGGGCAAATTCCTTCGCCTCTTCACCGATTTGCCCTTGGATGAAATTTCCCGCTTGGAAGCGCTTGAGGGTGCTGAGATCAATGATGCCAAGGCCGTGCTTGCCAATGAGGTGACCGCGATGGTGCGCGGGCTTAATGCAGCAAAGAGCGCAGAAGCAACCGCGCGCGAAACTTTCGCTGGCGGCGGTGCTGGTGAAGATCTGCCCAGCTTTGCTGCTGGCAACGGCGGCGCGCGCCTGTTGGAAGTGCTCACAGGGATTGGGTTTACCGCCTCCAATAAAGAGGCAAAGCGCAAGATTGCCGAAGGCGCGGTCAAGATCGACGGGGATGTCATCCTGGACGCAGGATATGTCGTGCATCCGCAAGACGGGCACCCGCTAAAACTTAGCCTTGGCAAGAAAAAGCACGGCCTCATAACGGTTTAGCATGCCCGATTGACGACCTGCGCAGGAGCTTTGAGCGTAACTGAAAAGAGGCGAAGATGCCTAGGAAAGACAGTTAACTTTGAAACTGTCCCACGCGCTTTACCAAATATCAGCCTTTTTCTCTCATTTTACAGATTGTCCGCATGGGTTCGGGCAAGGTTTAATGGAGGGCTGGGCCTGTGGCAGGCGGAGCAAATCTAAGCGTAACAGACATGCGGCGCGCGGCGCGTCACCCCGTGGATTTCCCGGTGATCGTCGAGCATTATTCCAAAGGCGATATCAATCTGCACGTGTGCAACATCTCGGCGCACGGCTTTATGGTCGATGATGCTGACAGTCTTGGCAGGGGTGAGCGGGTAATTATTCGCCTGCCGGTTGTTGGCCGGATCGAAGCCTATGTGATCTGGACCCGTGAAAAACGTGCTGGTTTCCAGTTTGAGCGCATCATCCGTCTCGACGATTTCGTCGCAATGATTGACACGCTTCAACCCAATCCACGCCTTCGCCGCGGGCGCTAAAAACAGCCACTGGAAAAACCGCTAGAACCCTAAGTTTAGCCCCGCGTTGAAACCCTTCGCTTGGCAAGCCTTCGCGCGCCTGTCATGGCGCATGGGTGACTTCTAAAGACCCAACCCATCCCCTTCAGGTCCACAATTACCGCGCCTATTTGACGTCGCGGTTTGCGATGACGCTTGGCCAATATGCAATGATTTTGATCATCGGGTGGCAGACCTACAATCTGGCACGCGATGCGGGGATGAGCATTCCCGCTGCCTCCGGCCAGCTTGCTTTGATCGGGCTATTGCAATTCCTGCCTCTGTTTGTGCTCACCCCCTTTACCGGGCTTGCCGCAGACCGATTTGACCGCCGCAGCTTGGCGCTGCTCACCATTCTTTTGCAGATGGTCTGCGCAGGCGTGCTGGGCTGGTTCACTTACGCTGGCACAATTTCTTTGCCGATCCTGTTCGCGGTTGCTGTGCTTTTAGGGGTGGCACGCGGATTTGCTGGCCCGGCCTATTCCGCGCTTGCCCCCAACCTTGTGCCAAAACAGCTTTTGCCAACGGCGATCGCGGTTTCCACGGTTGCATGGCAATTGGGCACGATCCTGGGCGCGGCTATGGGTGGATACCTTTATTCGCTCGGCGCCCCCCTTCCCTATGTGGCTGCCTTTGGGCTCTACATCGTCGGATTTCTGGCGTTGAGCAGTGTTGGCAAAGTCCCTCAACCCGCGATGCGCAAGGACCAACGCCCTATCGGTGCCATTGTTGATGGCCTGCAATATGTCGGCCGAAACAAGATGGTTCTGGGCGCGATTACGCTAGACCTGTTTGCCGTGTTCTTAGCCGGAGCAAATGCGCTCCTCCCGGTTTTCGCAAGGGACATTTTGCAAGTGGGCGCAGATGGTTTGGCACAGCTTGCCATGGCGCCGGGTATCGGAGCTGCTCTCACCGCTGCCTATTTCTCTTTCCGCCCGCTCAGGACCCAAGTCGGGCCCAAGATGCTATGGGCGGTGTTCGTCTTTGGCCTTGCGACAATCGCTTTTGCGTTTTCGCGCAACATGGCATTGAGCCTTGCGATGCTCTTTATCATCGGTTCGGCTGATATGTTCAGCGTCTATGTGCGACAGTCGCTCATCCAATTGCACACCCCGGACGACAAGCGCGGGCGAGTTTCATCTGTCAGCATGCTCACAATCAGCGCCTCCAATGAAGGCGGCGATGCTTTCTCCGGCGCGCTTGCCTTTGCGATCGGGCCAGTTGCCGCTTTGGTGGCGGGCGGTGTGGGCGCAATTGTAACCGTTGCGTTGTGGAGCCGTATATTCCCCGTATTAAGACACACAAAAACCTTCGATCCGCCCGATGACCTTCTAGAGGTTGATCTGTTAGAAGAACGGGCAACAAAACACTCTCAGGGAGCCTGACCGATGAAAGCTGCAAACATTCTCGAAACGATTGGCGCGACGCCGCATATTCGGTTGTCAAAGTTGTTTCCTGACCACGAAGTTTGGCTGAAATCAGAACGCAGCAATCCTGGCGGTTCGATCAAGGACCGTATCGCGCTTGCCATGGTCGAGGATGCGGAGAGCAAGGGCGATCTTAAGCCCGGCGGCACAATCGTTGAACCCACGTCTGGCAACACTGGCATTGGCCTTGCCATGGTGGCTGCGGTTAAGGGCTACAAGCTCGTCCTCGTTATGCCAGAATCGATGTCGATTGAACGCCGCCGTTTGATGCTTGCCTATGGTGCCTCTTTTGATCTGACGCCCAAGGAAAAAGGCATGAAGGGTGCGATTGCGCGTGCAAGCGAGATTGTTGAGACGACGACAGGCGCCTGGATGCCAAGCCAGTTTGACAATGGCGCGAACCCGGCCATTCATGCTCGAACGACTGCGCAAGAGATATTGGCGGACTTTATCGACACACCGATTGACGTGATGATTACCGGTGTTGGCACGGGCGGCCACCTAACGGGTTGCGCGGAAGAGCTTAAAAAGCACTGGAAAGGCTTCAAAGCATACGCAGTCGAGCCAGAGGCCTCGCCTGTTATCAATGGCGGCGAGCCCGGCCCTCACCCGATTCAGGGGATTGGAGCAGGGTTTATTCCCGGCAACCTCCACACCGATGCGATTGACGGCGCGATCAAGGTCGATGCCGAAGACGCCAAGGAAATGGCCCGCAGAGCCGCGCGCGAGGAAGGCATGCTGATCGGCATTTCTTCAGGCGCAACACTCGCCGCGATTGCCAAGAAGCTCCCCGAACTGCCAGCAGGCTCACGCGTCATGGGCTTCAACTATGATACCGGCGAGCGGTACCTGTCGGTGCCTGATTTCCTGCCGGTGGAATAACGCGAAGGGGCGCGGTGCGCTGCGCGCTGCGCCCTACTCGGCAGCTTCCTCGCTGATCGTCAGCGTTTCTCCAATGCGCGCAGCCTCGATCTCCTCATCAGAAAACGGCAGGCGGTGCCATTTCTTCTGAGAATAAAGCCGCGTCTGGTCCGCGTAGAACGGTGAAGCCGGATCGGTGCTTTGCGAATAGCTGAGGATTGCATCGGCGACCGGGCCGTCTTCATCAAAGCCGACGATCTGGATGTAGCTGGAGCCGTGCACCGGGGTCATGCCGCCTTCAATCAGGCGAGAGCGCTGCATATTGAGGATGCCGGGACCGCCCGGACCGCCGTGGATGGCGATTTTTTCATCACCACTGGCGCGTGTGACCACATCTCCCAATGAGGCATCAAGAGCAATGCCAGCCTCGGTAAGCTGCTCCACCGCCTCACGCAGAGCGGTCAGCAGCTTCTCGCCTGCGTCCCCTTCGATATTGAGGTCCGCTGGTGTCGCAACCGGATTTTCGGGGTCAAACTTCGTGTTCCAAAAATTGGGCCCGCCCGGTGTTTTTTCCCAGAAAGCAACGAACAGATGCGCGCCCTTGCTTTCATTGTTCACCCGGCGATCCCAGCGGCTGAGCACGCCGCACGCCTCTGCAAGCGCGTTGTTGCCTTCGCAAAGGTCCAGAACCGCATCCAACGCCATTTCCGCGGACAGCACTTTGTTGCCGAACACCAGTTCCTGTGCGCGGGAATGATCCATTGGACCCGCTGCCAGCATTGCCTCTGTTTCGATAAAGTTTGACCTTGAGCGCAGAGAAAGCTGGGTTTTGTGCCCCCCAAGGATAGGCGACAATTCGCGGTAAGGCTCGCCTGCGTGGCTCAGCCAATAGCTGTCGTTGGAGTTGGTGACATAGTCCTTGCGAATGCGGGAGGCTTGATCGTTTGCGGGCATCAGGCCGGGCTGCGACGCAGCTGTGGGTTGTGACATCCAATCGCACTCAGAACGACTGCCATCTAGCAGTGTGATTTGCCCTTCGACCATCTGGGTGAACGGGGTTGAGCAGCCATGAATGAACTCTTTGCTCACATTAGGGACAGCCGTGATATCAGCGTGGAGAGCATTGCCTTCGCGGTCAGCAGCAATTGTGTTCACCCACGGAATGCCGAGCGTCTCGCTGATCGCGCTTTCGACTTCGCCAACTGTGCTCGAAAAGCCGATGCCAAGCCATGCATCCATCCCGCGCTGATTGCCGGTGTTTGCATCGCGCAAGGTGAAAGCCATTTGCCGTGTCCACTGCGCCCCTGCACTGGGCAGGGAGACAACAGGGCCGAACTGGGTCGAGTAAAGCACAGTTTCAAAAGGCTCTTCCTCTCCTGGCATCGGCACGCTGACAAGCGTCTCTTCCATCGGTACCGCTTCGCCATCGACCATGTAGCTGGTGGGGTCACCGGGAGCGAGTTGAAGCATGTAAACGGTGAAGTGGCGCGCGGCGGTCACCGTGTGGGTCCAGGCAACATCTTTGTTAAAACCAAGCGTTGGAAGCGGTGTTCCCGCGATCCCAACGCCCATAACATCATACCCGTACGGGCCCCTCACATGCATCTGCCAGAAGCGCGCTGGCCCTTCCCACGGGAAATGCGGATTACCGATCAAAAGGCCTTTTCCGTCGGCAGTCGCCTCTGAGCCAAAGGCCCAGCCATTGCTGCCGTAATTGGGTTCGGGCGGATCGGGGAATGTGATGGCCTGTGGGTCTGCAATGGCCACCGTGTCACTGGGCGGCGCTGCGTTGGCAATCGCACCTGCAAATTGAAGCGAACTGGCCAAAAGCATCGTTTTTTCGTTCAGCCGCAGCATATCATCGGTGGTGATTGGGCGTACCCACTGCGCATCGCGGCATTCCTTAGGCAAGGTTGCAACCGGATTGTCGAACAAGAAGCGGTTATATCCCGCCACATAGCCCGCAATAAGCGCCTGATTAATCGGGCTGGAGCCCTCTAACCCTTCGCGAAGGGCGGGCAAATTGATCTGACTGCGGAAGAATACATCGGACGTAAGATTGTCAGCGCCCCTCAGGCCAAGCTCGTTGCGTCCCTCGGGCCCGTAATAGAGCGAACGTTCGCCGCGCACGCTGACGAATTCTTCGGCGAGCATACAGATATTGTCCTGCGCATACGCGTAGGCAACGCCGTACCCCACGCCCTCCCAGGTCTCGGCCTCAATATGAGCGATGTTGTGCGTGGTGCGGGTGATATCAGCCTGAAACGTCCCTTGTTCAGACGCCGCGTGATCATCGGCGGCCGCTGTGGCCGCCAATGCGGTTGATGCCAGCAAAGCTCCCAAACCGTGTGCCATAACGCGCATAATCACTCTCCCCAATTTTCTCTCGTCGCAAAGGCTATTGGGAGAGCGCCCATCTGGCAAGCGTATCTTCAAGACAAAAGCCCCCGCCAGCACTCGGCTGACGGGGGCTTTGATATCTCAAAAGGCTACGCTTAAGCGGCGGTCGAGAATGCCTCTTCTGGAAGCGCCATCATGTTGTCGCTGCCCGCTTCAAGCTTGCGACGCAGCGCGCCTGCATCGGGGAGGAAACGTTCGGCATAGTATGCCGCCGAGGTCATCTTCGCCTCGTAGAACGCCTTGTCTTCGGGGTTACCGGCAAGCGCTGCGGAAGCCGTCTTGGCTTGTTTCAGCCAGAAAAAGCCTAGCGTCACGATGCCCATGATGTGCATGTAGTGGTGCGCGCCCGCGCCAAGGTGATTGGGGTTGGCCATCGCGTTTTGCATGAACCACATGGTCGCCGCTTTCTGCTCGCCCAGCGCTTTTTCAAGCTTGGTGGCAAGGTCGCTAAGCGCTTCATTGGTCTTGGCTTCTGCGATCTCATCATCGATCATCTTGAAGAAGGCCTGGATTGCGCGGCCACCTTTGCTGGCAAGTTTACGCCCGCAAAGGTCCATTGCTTGAACGCCGTTGGTGCCTTCGTAAATCATCGCAATGCGCGCGTCGCGCACGAATTGCTCCATGCCCCATTCCTTGACGTAACCGTGGCCGCCGTAAACCTGCTGCATATTGTTGGCGATGTCATAGCCCTTGTCGGTGCCATAGCCTTTGATGACCGGGGTCATGAGGCCGATGAGGTCATCGGCAAGCTGGCGCTCCTCTTCGGTTTGCGCCTCATGGGTAAGGTCCACTTGGAGAGCGCCCCACAAGCACAGAGCGCGCATCCCTTCGTTGAAGACTTTGGCATCCATCAACATCCGGCGCACGTCCGGGTGCACAAAGATCGGGTCGGCTTTTGCCTCTGGTTCAGCTGGCCCTGCAAGCCCGCGGCCCTGACGACGGTCAAGCGCATAGGTGACGCCGTTCTGATAAGAAACTTCTGCCTGTGCGAGCCCTTGGAGGCCCACTCCCAGACGCGCTGCGTTCATCATGACGAACATGGCGGCGAGCCCCTTGTTCTCTTCGCCCAGCATATAGCCGGTCGCCTCGTCATAGTTGAGGACGCAGGTGGAGTTGGCGTGGATGCCCATTTTCTTCTCGATCGAGCCACACGTCACACCGTTGCGTGTACCCGGCTCACCGTTCTCATCGAGGATGAACTTGGGAACGATGAAGAGCGAAATGCCCTTTGATGAATCCGGTGCGCCCGGCGTCTTTGCCAGCACAAGGTGAATGATGTTGGAGGTAAGGTCGTGCTCACCTGCCGAAATGAAGATTTTCGTGCCGGTGATTTTGTATGAACCATCTGCTTGCGGTTCTGCTTTGGTGCGAATGAGGCCGAGATCAGTCCCGCACTGCGGCTCTGTCAGATTCATCGTGCCAGACCACTCACCGGTGATCATTTTGGGCAAATAGGCCTCTTTTTGCTCCGGCGTGCCCGCGGCTTCGAGTGCGGCAGATGCGCCATTGGTGAGGCCCGGATACATGCCGAAAGCCTGGTTTGCAGACGCAGTGAACTCCTCCACCACCATCGCAAGTGTGTGCGGCAGTCCCTGCCCGCCAAACTCTTCCGGCTTTGCCAGCGTCGCCCAGCCCGCCTCAACATAGGCGTCATAGGCTTCTTTGAAGCCCTTGGGAGTGGTGACCGAGCCATCTTCATGGCGGGTGCAGCCTTCCTCATCGCCCGACTGATTGATCGGCGCGAGAACTTCGGAGCAGAACTTGCCCGCTTCGTTCACAATCGTGTCGATCATATCCTGCGTGGCGTTCTCGAAACCCGGCAGATTGCCGTAGGAAGCAAGATCAAGCATCTCATTGAGGACAAAGCGTGTGTCTCTGGTTGGGGCGGTATAGGTTGGCATCAGGTGATCCCTTTATCTGAGCGGGTTATATAAGAATTGGTCCAAAAGCCTGGCTTTAGCCAAGGTCAAGATGCTCGATCTCGACCACAAAATCGCTGAGCTCTTTGATTGATGAGTCGATGTCATCGCGCTGCTCTTTCAGCTTCGCGATATGCGCACGGCACTTCTCAATCGTTACGCGGCGTTGTTCAACACGGCCGTCGTCGAGATCGTAAAGGTCGATCATCTCACGGATTTCGGTGAGGCTAAAGCCCACGTTTTTGGCCCGCATAATCCACGCAAGCCGCGCACGGTCACGCTTGGAATACACACGGGTCAACCCCACACGGGCCGGGCTAATCAGCCCCTCATCTTCGTAAAACCGCAAGGCGCGGGCCGTGCAGCCGAACTCAGAAGTGAGGTCAGAAATGGAAAATTGTTCACGCGCAAGATCGTCGGGCCGATCAAGATGCGCCCCATTGCGGCGCGGCTCGTCAGCAGATCCCTTTGTAGCAAGCTTGTGCGTGTCAGCGAGCGAGTTGGTTTGAGTGTCCATGAGCAAATGGACTACCTTACCTTTACGTGAGCGTCAAGTCCTTACGCCTACGATAACACGCTCTCAAGCGCGGTGGCATCATCGGCTTCAAGGTCGAGCCTTCGGTAAAAGCATGATGTGCGCCCCGTGTGACACGTGGGACCTGCTGGCTTGGCGTAGATAACAAGCGCGTCCTGATCGCAATCGACCAAGATTTCTTCAACGTGAAGGACATGGCCAGAGGTCTCCCCCTTCATCCAAAGCTTCTGCCTTGAACGCGACCAGAAGGTAACCTTGCCGGTTTTGCGCGTCGCCGTAAGGGCCTCTGCATTCATAAATGCGACCACCAACACCTGTTTCGACTCAGCATCCAGCACCACCGCGCTCAGCAGACCATTGCCATCGAACTTGGGAGCGAACTGCGTCCCCTCTTCGCGCTCTTGGGCGTTAATAGATGCAGCTGCGGACAAGAATGCTCTCCCTCGGCGTAACAAATTGAGACGATTAGCGTTCAGCGGTTCATCTGACGCGACAGATTGTTGCATGATAACCACAGATGAGCGCCAAAATACGCAAAAATCCGTGAATCGACTTTAAGAACTGGAACTACAATGGAACAACGCTCCTCACGGACGACGCAAGAGCGTCCATCCACCTAACAAGCGGTGTTGTCAAACGCCGGGTTCAGGGGGTTGTCGGTCAGAGCCAACAGCGGGGTGTCGGAGTGGCCGATTGAACGAATGAGGCATAGGGTCCTGAAAGCGAAGTTAGGGGGTCGCTTTCTGAGCTCTTTGAGCGGATCTAAACCGTTTCGTCACGTGGCGCCCGGGGTCTAACGGCCTCGGGCGTTTCGGTTTCTGGGATAGATTTCTCCGCAGGCCCGGGGTGGTTTTAACCCAAAGCGCCGTGGTCTGCGCGGGCAAAACACCCTATTTGAACGCTTGTCGCCCCTGCCTCCAGCAATGCCTCAACACACGCATCACTCGTCGCGCCGCTGGTGAGTACATCATCGATTAGGATGACCCTGCGCGCCTTGATCAAGGGCCTCGCCTTGGCGCGAACCGCTATCGCCCCTGCCAGAACAGCCTTGCGCTTTTCCGCGCTCAAATTGCCAAGGCTGGGTGTGCGCTTCTGCCGGATAAGGGCATCAAGGATCAGCTCACCCTTCCCCGCCTTGGCAACTTCGCGTGCCAGCAAAGCCGACTGGTTGAACCCACGCTGCCATATCCGCGTACGGTGGAGCGGCACCGGCACGATAAGCGGCTGTTCGCCCACATCGCCCTGCTCATCTTGCTCGCTGTGTATTCGAGAGGCCAGCATGGTCCCTAGCAGAGGAGCAAGTGCAATCTTGCCCCCGTGCTTGAATTTCAGCACGAGCGCGCGCGACATATCGTTGTAGATCGTTGCCGCAATGATGCCGGAATGCCGCGCACCCTCAGGCGTTGCATAGGCGCGGGGAAACTCAAGCTCGCTCCAGCAATCGCTGCACAGCGATCCTTGCGAAGCCGTCGCAGCCCCGCAAGATGGGCAGCGTGGCGGATAGACCAGATCGACCAGAGGCCGCAGACCTTCCGTGATCTCTTTGGTAAGATGCGCGCCCCAAGCCATTGCGCGCTATTGTGCACCTCTTGCGCAGGCGCGGCAAGCGGGCCAAGGAATGCGTCCATGGAAACCCAAATGCCAACCACCCAAGTTCCCCGAATATTCGACCGTGAAGCTGCCGCCGCCAAATGGGCGCGAGCGCGCTCCCGCCTTCAGCTCCAGGACAGCGCGTCCTACCTTTATTACGCGATTGCTGATGACATTGCCGACCGGCTTGATTTTATGCGGTTCGATGCTGAGGCAGCTTTGGTTGTGGGGGATCAAACGGGCGGAGTGAGCGCTACTACTCGGGCTCAGCTGGGTGAGTTTGACGAAGAGGTGCCCGCCAGTTTTGAGGGTTATGATCTCATCGCCCACATCCTTGGCCTTGGCACTGTCAACGACCTGCCAGGCGCGCTAATTCACGTACGCGCTGCCTTGAAAGAGGGTGGTCTTTTTATCGCAGCCTTTCCGGGAGCCGGTTCACTTCCAGTGTTGCGCCAGATTGCGCTTGAGGCTGACGTTGATCAACCTGCGGCCCGGATGCACCCGCTCGTCGATAACCGCGCAGGCACAGCGTTGCTTGAACGTGCAGGATTTGCCCGCAAAGTGGTTGACAGCTTCCCGCTCAACGTCCGCTTTTCGTCGCTGGGGCAGCTTATCAGTGACCTTAGAGACCACGGTTTGACACGGTCTTTGAACACTCCGGTTCCGCCTCTTACGCGTGCCTGGTTAAAGCGCGCAGAAGCGGCGTTTGATCAAAGGCGTGAAGTGGATGGGAAGGTCACTGAAACCTTCAACATCCTCGTCCTCACAGGGTGGCGATAAAACCTATTTGAGCGTTGCTTGAGCCGCCGCGAGCCGAGCGATCGGCACACGGTAAGGCGACGCGCTGACGTAATCGAGGCCAACTTTTTCGCAGAAGGCGATCGAAGCCGGATCGCCGCCATGTTCACCGCAAATGCCAAGCTTTATATTTGGACGTGTTACCCTGCCCCGTTCGGCCGCAAGTTCGACCAATTGGCCAACGCCTTCGACATCGAGGCTGACAAAAGGATCGCGTGCGAAAATGCCTTTCTCAACGTAGGGGGCGAGGAATTTGGCGGAATCATCGCGGCTCACCCCAAGGGTGGTTTGCGTCAAATCATTCGTGCCAAAGCTGAAGAACGCGCCTTCCTTGGCAATCTCGCCTGCCATCAACGCTGCACGGGGCAACTCGATCATGGTGCCGACCAGATATTCGACGCTCGTGCCCATCTCTGCGAACACTTCTTTCGCCACCTGGTCGACCAACGCTTTCAGGATGGCGAGCTCTTTCCTGGTCGCTACCAGCGGGATCATAATCTCAGGCAAAGGCGCTTCGCCAGAAGACGCTTTCACATCGCACACCGCTTCGAAAATGGCGCGCGCCTGCATTTCATAGATTTCGGGGAAAGTGATACCCAAACGGCACCCACGGTGGCCCAGCATCGGGTTGAATTCATGCAGCTCAGCCGCCCGCCGTTTCAGGTGATCGACACCAAGCCCGGTCACATCGGAAAGCTCTTCGAAGTCAGCGTCCTGTGTTGGCAGGAATTCATGCAATGGCGGGTCGAGCAGGCGGATCGTGCAAGGAAGACCCGCCATCACTTCGAAGATCGCTGTAAAGTCGGCGCGTTGTTCCGGCAGCAGGATATCCAGTGCCGCTTTACGCGCCGTATCTTCTTCGGCCAGGATCATCTGGCGCACAGCTTTAATCCGGCCAGCATCAAAGAACATATGCTCTGTGCGGCAAAGGCCAATGCCTTCTGCGCCAAACTGCCGCGCCATCTTGCAGTCTGCTGGCGTTTCGGCATTGGTGCGCACTTTCATGCGGCGAAGCGCGTCTGCCCACACCATCAAAGTGCCAAAGTCACCGGCAAGCTCAGGTTCAACCGTTGGCACAATACCCAGCATAATCTGACCATTAGCGCCATCGAGAGTGATCTCGTCACCTTCTTTAAGCTCATGGTTCCCGATGCGAAGGGTGCGCGAGGCCCGGTCGATGGAAAGCGCGCTTGCGCCAGAAACACAAGGCCGGCCCATGCCGCGCGCCACGACCGCGGCGTGGCTGGTCATGCCGCCGCGTGCGGTCAGAATGCCTTGTGCTGCGTGCATGCCGTGGATGTCTTCGGGCGAGGTTTCGACCCGCACGAGAATGACCTTCTCACCGCGCGCAACCCATTGCTCAGCCGTATCGGCATCGAGCACTATCTTACCCGCAGCAGCACCGGGCGACGCTGGCAGGCCGCTGCCCAGAACATGGCGTTCTGCTTCGGGATCAAGTGTTGGGTGAAGCAGTTGGTCCAATGCCATGGGATCAACCCGGCGCACGGCCTCTTCCTGCGTGATGAGGCCTTCGGCTTCCATATCCACCGCCATCTTGAGCGCCGCTTTCGCTGTGCGCTTGCCAGAGCGGGTTTGCAGCATCCACAGTTTACCGCGCTCCACGGTAAACTCGATATCCTGCATGTCTTTATAGTGACCTTCGAGAAGGTCGAACACGCGCGCCAGCTCGCCATAGGCGTCGGGCATGGCCTCTTCCATGGAGAGCGGTTTTGCGCCTGCTGCTTCGCGGGCGGCTTTGGTCAGATATTGCGGCGTGCGAATGCCCGCGACAACGTCTTCGCCTTGCGCATTGATGAGATATTCGCCGTAATAGGCGCGCTCACCAGTGGCTGGATCGCGGGTGAAGGCGACGCCGGTCGCGGACGTGTCGCCCATATTGCCAAACACCATCGCCTGCACATTGACGGCCGTGCCCCAGTCACCGGGAATGTCGTTCAATCGGCGGTAAACCTTGGCGCGGTCGCTATCCCAGCTGTCGAACACAGCGCGGATCGCGCCCCACAATTGCTCGGTCACGTCCTGTGGGAATGGCTTGCCCCATTCGGCCTCAACAATGCCTTTGAACTCGGTAACCAGCGCCTTCCACTCTTCGGCAGAAAGCTCTGTGTCGGCATAATAACCGTTGTCTTCCTTGCAGATTTCGAGCGCTTCCTCGAACAGGCCATGGTCAAGGCCCAGCACCACATCGGAATACATCTGGATAAAGCGGCGATAGCTGTCCCATGCGAAACGTTCGTCGCCAGACGTTGCTGCAAGCCCTTCGACGGTCGCGTCGTTAAGGCCAAGGTTGAGGACCGTGTCCATCATCCCCGGCATGGAAACCCGCGCGCCTGAGCGCACCGAAACCAGCATCGGGTCGGAAGCGTCGCCAAACTTTTTGCCAACTGCTTTTTCGATATGGCCGATCGCACCCGTCACCGCTTCGCGCAGAGCATCAGAGAATTCCGCGCCGTCCTGCAAATACGCGACGCATTCTTCGGTGGTGATGGTGAAACCGGGAGGCACCGGCAGGCCGATGCTCGCCATTTCGGCAAGGTTTGCGCCCTTGCCCCCGGTGATTGTCTTGTCGCCTTGGCGCGGGTCGTCATGGGCGGCGCTTCCGCCAAAGGGGTAGACTGTCTGGACCATCAACCTTCAATCCTTGAGAAATCTGCGACCTTGTGAACCGCGTCGCGAAGCCGCGCTAACAGAGAAAGGCGGCTCGCGCGCACATTCTTATCTTCCGCGTTCACAATCACAGCTTCGAAGAAGTCATCAATCGGGCCGCGCAAGGATGCAAGCGCTTCCATCGCGGCTTCGAAGTCTTCAGCCTCAATGGCCGAAGTCGCCTTGGGTTCCGCCTCGTCGAGCGCTGCGATAAGAGCAGCTTCGGCAGGTTCGGGAGTGTGCGAAAGCCCTGCATCGTCATTTCGGCGAAGGCCGGAATCCAGAACGGCTTGGTCTTCATCGCTAGACTGGACCCCGGCCTGCGCCGGGGTGACGTGGCCCTCTTTCTTGAGGATATTCGCCGCCCGCTTGTAGCCAGCGAGCAGGTTTGCGCCGTTATCTGTTGCGATGAAGCTTTGGAGGGCATGGACGCGGGCAAGGAGACGGACAAGGTCGTCCTCTCCGCCGAGCGCAAATACAGCGTCGATCAGGTCGTGGCGAACGCCAGCTTCGCGTTGCTGGACTTTGAGGCGGTCGGCGAAGAAGTCTAAAATTTCGGCGTACTTCGCAACCGCAGCTTCGGCATCAACTTTTAGGGTGCGAAGGAGAGCCATGGCTGCTTCGGCTTCACTTCGGACTTCCGCTAGATCGACCTTCGCCTCATCGAGCAGTTCCAACCGGCCTGGAAAATCGCGGCCATCAATTACACTCCGCCATTCTTTGATCGTGTCCATCGAGATTGCTTGAGTCCTGCCTGCCCAATTCATCGCAGTCTCAACGAGGCAGGCAGTCGCTGCAGCAATCGCGTGCAAGAGTGGAATTCGAAGCAGGTTATCTTGGGTCAACCTAGCTTCGGCAATTGCTGCTCTTCGTAAAGCAAAAGGGTCTTTCGATCCTGTAGGTTTTTCGTTGACCCAAAAGAAACTTACGAGCGTATCCAACTTATCCGCCAAGCTCACCGCCACCGTCACAGGAGCAGTCGGCACCTCGTCGCCCTGCCCCACGGGCTTGTAGTGATCGCGGATGGCGTCGGAGACTTCTTGCGGCAGGCCCTCTTTCTCGGCGTAGTAGCCGCCCATCAGGCCTTGCAGCTCGGGGAATTCGCCCACCATTTCGGTCACAAGGTCCGCTTTGCAGAGGCGCGCCGCTTGTTCGGCTAAGTCTGCGAGTTCTTCCCTTGTGATCTCCTGCGAACGCAGGAGTCCATCATCTTCGTTTTGGAGCTGGGCTCCTGCTTTCGCAGGAGAGCGGGGGGTGACAATGCCTTCTTCACACAGCCAACGCGCAAGCTTCGCCACCCGCTCCACCTTGTCAGCGACCGTCCCGAGCTTCTCATGGAAGGTAATCCGCTCCAGCTTGGTCGCGTGCTGAGCAAGCGTCGTCTTCTGATCAAGCTCCCAGAAAAAGCGTGCGTCGGCCAATCGTGCTGCGAGCACCTTGCGGTTGCCGTCGACCACCACGGCGGGGTCCGCTGCATCAATATTGGCGGTGCAGATGAAGGCGTTGGCGAGTTTGCCCGATGCATCCTCGCACACAAAATACTTCTGGTTCACCCGGGCGGTAAGCTGGATGACCTCGGGCGGCACGTCGAGGAATTCCTCGTCAAAGCGGCCCAACAAAGGCACGGGCCATTCGGTCAGGCCAGCGTTTTCAACCACCAGCCCTTCGTCTACGACAAGGACCAGCCCCGCAGCCTCAGCCGCACTTTTTGCGCCATCGCGAATGATCGCGGCGCGCTCTTCATGGTCGACAATCACATGGGCCGCGCGCAGTTTCGCTGCGTAGTCGTCCGCGCCGTCAATGCGGATCGGGCCAGCTGAATGAAAGCGATGCCCCATCGTCTCACGCCCGCTCGACAGGCCGTCCATCACCACTGGAACAATTTCACCCCCAAGCAGCGCAACAATGCCTGATAGAGGCCTGACCCAGCGCGTGCTTTCGCTAGAGATAGACGCCTCGCCCCAGCGCATCGACTTGGGCCATGCAAAGTCGCGGATGATCGTGGGGATGCTGGCGGCTAAGAGGTCGGAGACCTGCTGCCCTGGCTTTTCGATGACTGCGAAGTAGGTGGTCCGGCCCTTAACATCGCGCTCCTCGAGGCTGTCGCGCGAAACGCCGTTCTTGCGGCAGAAACCGTCCACCGCCTGATCGGGGGCGCCCACGGGAGGCCCCTTGGCTTCCTCGCGCACCGCTTCGGTTTCGGTCGGGAGATCGCGGGCAACCAAAGTCAGGCGGCGCGGGGTCGACCATACGGTGATGTCGCCAGCTGAAACGCCGCTTGCCGACAATTCGCGGGTAAAGAGCTTTTCCAGCTCAGTGCGCGCACCTTTTTGCATGCGCGCAGGGATTTCTTCGGTGAGAAGTTCAAGGAGGAAATCAGCCATTAGACGCCCCCTTATCCTGGATGCTCCATCCCGGGTATTTCTCGGCCCATTCAGGCGCCATTTTTTCAGCGTATTTCTCGCAAGATGAGCGAGCAAGATCGCGCACGCGGCCCATGTATGACGCGCGCTCCTGCACGCTGATCACGCCGCGCGCCTGAAGGAGGTTGAAGACGTGGCTTGCCTCTACCGCTTGCTCATAAGCAGCGATGGGAACGTCAGCAGCAATCGCGTTTTTGCACTCGGCCTCAGCCTTTGCAAACAGGTCGAACAAAGCGTCAGTATCCGCGACCTCAAAGTTCCATTTCGACATCTGGCGTTCGTTTTCAAGAAACACATCGCCGTAGCTTACGCCCTGCTTGTTGAAGGCAAGATCGTACACGTTATCAACGCCTTGAATATACATGGCAAGCCGCTCTAGCCCATATGTCAGCTCGCCCGCGACCGGTTTGCAATCAAAGCCGCCCATCTGCTGAAAGTAAGTGAACTGGGTGACTTCCATCCCGTCACACCACACTTCCCAACCCAGACCCCAAGCGCCCAGCGTCGGCGATTCCCAGTCATCCTCGACAAAGCGAATGTCATGGGCCAGCGGGTCAATGCCGATGGCGCGCAGGCTCTCAAGATAAAGGTCCTGGATATCGCTTGGGCTTGGCTTCAGGATCACCTGATACTGGTAATAGTGCTGGAGCCGATTGGGGTTCTCACCATAACGCCCGTCGGTTGGCCGGCGGCAAGGCTGCACAAAGGCAGCATTCCAAGGCTCAGGTCCGAGCGTGCGCAGTGTGGTTGCGGTGTGAAACGTCCCTGCTCCCATGCGCATGTCGTATGGTTGCAGGATCACACACCCATTGGCCGCCCAAAAATCATGCAGCGTCAGGATCATGTCCTGGAAGCTGCCTGAAGGATCGCGTGCAGGAACCCCAGTCGGATTCGCCGTCGTAGAAGAAAGCTGTGTCGCCATGGGTTGGAGCCAATGACCGATGCCCCGTGAGG
This sequence comes from Erythrobacter longus, assembly GCF_000715015.1. Taxonomy (GTDB): domain Bacteria; phylum Pseudomonadota; class Alphaproteobacteria; order Sphingomonadales; family Sphingomonadaceae; genus Erythrobacter; species Erythrobacter longus. The sequence goes on along the minus strand of NZ_JMIW01000001.1, from coordinate 319,958 downwards.
CGTCAATGGTGCGGCGCACAAGGCTCAAATCTATGCGCAAAAAAGTCAGCCATTCTGCGCTTTTCGTCATTGAAGCACGACAAAATGTAAGGTGTTGTTGACATTGTAAGCGAATCACTACATAAAGTAAGGGTAACCTGACATTTCGTAAGGTTCATCACACATTATTGCCCAGTTTGCTAATCGGAGCCTATCATATGCGTACCATTTTTAACTCCGCTGCCGCTTCCTCGCGGATCGCTTGAAAAGCGCCAGCCCATGAAAAACCGTCTCAAAGTGCTGCGCGCGGAACGCGATTGGTCGCAGGCTGATCTGGCTGGACATCTCGATGTCTCGCGCCAGGCTGTGAACGCCATCGAAACCGGCAAGCACGACCCCTCCCTCCCACTCGCTTTTCGAATAGCCCGCCTGTTCGACATGAAAATTGAAGAGATTTTCAATGACCAGATCTGATCAAACATCTTATGACAAAGTGGACCGGCCAGCGGCTCGTCCATTTCTTGGCCAAGTGCTGTTTTACTTCGGCTTTTCCCTGTTCGCAGGAGCCATAGGCGCTGCCTTCATGTTCATGAACCGGGGCGATCTTGGCGGCATAGAAATTGGTGTCACGGCGGCATTGCTGGCAATCGGCGGTGGCATGACCTACGCTGGCATTCGTTTCGGGGATTTCGATCCACCTTCATTGTCTTCAAAAACGGGCCGGTCACAGCTGTTACTGCTGACTTATGTTGTCGTCGGCGGCGCTGCCGGGATCTACGTGAATGCTTTTCACACAGACAGCATCCTCGACGGAACGTTCCAGCCAAGCCGAACTGAGGCAATCGTTGCCTTGGTCATTTTGGCTGCCATGATCCCATCTGCATTCTATCAATGGAGGCAGTTTGACGATTTTCAGAAAGCGGCGATGAAAGACGCAACATTCTGGACTTTCAACGTCTATTTTTACGGATACATTGCTTGGGTTATCGGTGCATTTGGCGGAATTTTCCCCCAATTCGATCACCAAGTGATGTTTCTCATCGTTACATTCACTTTCCTCTTCATCTGGGCATTCAAGCGGTCAGGCTGATCGTGCACGCACCCGCTCTTTCATTCACTTCACATTTAACACGTTCACACTAACCCCACCTTCCGAAAGGACTTCCTTTATGAAAATTGCCTCTATCCTTGCATCCGGCGTTGCAGGCTTTGCTCTTTTAGCTTCGAGCCCGGTTCTCGCTGACGATCACGCAAGCCCCGCTGCCGAGGCAGCAATGGAACTTCCGAGCGGCCCAGAGGGGCCCGCCCTTTGGAAAGTCGCCGACGAAGACACAACCATTTACCTGTTCGGCACCGTTCACGTGCTTCCCAAAGAACTGCAATGGTACGACGCTGAAATCGACGCAGCCTTGAACAGCTCAGACACCGTCGTAACCGAAATCAAGATGGACCCGCAAAGCGAGGCGGCAATGGGCCAACTCGCTCAGGCGCGCGGCATCTTTACCGATGGCACAACCTTGCGCTCTCTCCTGAATGAAGAACAAACGGCTACCTTCGAAGCCGCTCTCGCAGGGCTTGGCGCACCACCATCGGTCTTTGATCCGATGAAACCTTGGCTTGCAGGGCTCACGCTTTCCTTGGTTCCCTTGATGCAGCAAGGCTATGATCCAAACTCTGGCGTCGACAAAGTGATTATCTCAAAAGCAGGTGATCGCACGCAGGACGCTCTGGAAACGGCCGAGTTTCAGATCAACATCTTCGACGGGCTTCCCCAGGAGGCGCAAGTTTCCTTCATGATGGAAGCGGTCGAAGGCATGGGCAAGGTCAAGGAAACCATCGATTCTATGGTGGCTGAGTGGGTCGAGGGCGATCCTGATGGCTTGGCAGAAGTGATGAATGCTGATCTTGAAGATGAAGCTCTGGCAGAAACTCTCCTTTATTCACGCAATGCGACATGGGCGGATTGGATCGAAAGCCGTCTCGAGAGCACACCAGGCACTGTCTTTATCGCTGTGGGTGCAGGCCACCTTGCTGGCGACAACAGCGTTCAGGACTATCTCGCTGATCGCGACATCGAAATCGAGCGTGTGCAGTAATGACCTACCAAAGCGCCAGCGCCGCTGATCTAACCTGCCAATCGGCGCGTGCGGTGCTGGCCTTTGCTTTGGTTCTCCTGCTGCTTGCCATTGCGGCGTGCAGCGAGGAGCAAAAGACGGACGAGGTGGAGCCTTATCCCCCTCCCAACCCTCTTTTTTATGAGCTCGCAAACGCTGACGGGGAGGTCGAGGGATGGTTGCTAGGCACCATTCACGCCCTCCCCGAAGGCGTTTCATGGCGAACAGCCCAAATCGACCGAGTGGTTGAGGAGGCTGACTTCTTGGCGGTTGAGGTAGCGAGCCTTGGTAAGGGTGATACGGTCAGGCAGGCTTTCCTTGAGCTCTCGCAAAGCCCAGGGTTGCGACCGATCGAAGACCGCGTCGCTCCCGATCTGCGCCCGGACTTGGACGCAATGGTTGCTCGGCTGAATACATCGCGCGCGATTTTGCGCTCATCAGAGGATTGGGCCGCTGCGATCATGCTCGCGCAGGTCGATGCCCCCGGCGATCCCCAATATGGCGTTGATAGAGCGCTGATAGCGCAGTTCAGCGACCGCGAAGTCATTGGTTTTGAAACCGCTCGCACGCAGCTTGGCATTTTCGATCAATTGGCGCCGCAAGATCAGCGTGAATTGCTCGAGGGGACTGTTGAAGACTGGGCCGCATCCAAAGCCAACCCCGAACGCCTTTTGCGGGCATGGCTTTCGGGGGATGAAAAGACCCTTGAGGCAGCGACAATCGAGGGGATTATGGCGGACCCTGAACTGCGCGATGCTCTTTTGGTGCAGCGCAATTCCAGCTGGATGGCACAGCTTGCGCCTAAGCTAAACGAAATGCCCCGCCCCCTTATCGCGGTGGGGGCCGCGCATCTGGTGGGCCCTGATGGTCTTGTCACCATGCTCAAGGCTCAAGGGTACACAGTGCGGCGTCTTCCTGCGCTTTAGTACCCCCCATCTGAGAATTCAGTTGTATTTCGCCCCCCACACTGTATGTGCCCGCCTCTTGGCGCACTGGTCATCCCTGGAGGCGGGGCGCTGAGAACCATTAGTTAAATATGCAATCGAAAGGCTATTGTTATGAGCGACGCTCTTAATCTGCCCGCCGAGCGCCGCGAACGGGCTGGCAAGGGAGCCTCCCGAGCACTTCGCCGCGAAGGTCGGGTCCCCGCTGTCATTTATGGCGGCAAGGAAGAACCCCTGATGATCCACGTCGAGGAAAAGGAACTGGTGCGTCAGCTGAACACCGGTCACTTTATGAACTCGGTCGTGCAGGTCGTAATCGACGGCAAGTCGGTTCGCTCCATCCCTAAAGATGTCGCTCTGCATCCGGTCAATGATCGTCCAACGCACGCGGATTTCTTCCGTCTGTCAAAAGACTCCAAGATCGAAGTATCGATCCCTGTTGTCTTCATTGACGAAGCCGATGCACCCGGCCTTGTTAAAGGCGGCGTTCTTAACGTTGTGCGTCACGAACTTGAACTGGTTTGTGAAGCGGACAAGATCCCCGGCGAAATCGAAGTCTCGGTTGCTGGCAAAGACGTTGGCGACGCGATCCACATCAGCGAAGTCAAGCTTCCAGCAGGCAGCGAAAGCGCGATCACAGACCGCGACTTCACAATCGCCACGCTGGTTGCTCCATCTGCTCTCAAGCAGTCTGAAGGCGACACCACTGATGAGGCCGATGCGGCTCCAGCAGCTGACGAAGTCGAAGCAACTTCACAAAAGAGCGACGACGACGCTGAGTGATAAAGGGCGAAAAAGCCACTTCACACTGTTGAAATCACCAAGGCACCGAGCTTTCCGAAAGGGGCTCGGTGTTTTGTTTTGTGGAAGGTATCGCTAGAGCGGCACCATGCAAATCTGGACAGGCCTCGGAAATCCCGGCCCAAAATATGCGCTCCACCGGCACAATGTCGGTTTTATGGCACTCGACGTGATCGCCGAGATGCATGGCTTTGGCCCTGAACAAAAGAAGTTCCAAGGTTGGGTCAAAGAGGGTCGTATCGGCTCAGAGAAAATCCTGCTGCTGAAGCCTGCGACCTTTATGAATGAGAGCGGGCGAAGCGTTGGTGAGGCGATGCGCTTTTATAAGCTTGAGCTAAATGCCCTCACCGTTTTTCATGACGAATTGGACCTTGCCCCGTTCAAGGTGAAGGTAAAGCACGGCGGCGGGCATGCAGGGCACAATGGCCTTCGTTCTATCGACAGGCATTTGGGCGCAGATTTCCGCCGCGTGCGCCTTGGCATCGGGCACCCGGGGCACAAGGATCAGGTCAACTCTTACGTTCTGGGCAATTATGCCAAAGCAGAGCAGGATGACTTGATCGAGATGCTTGGAGCAATTGGCGCAGAGGCGAAGTGGCTCGCCGAGGGCAATGATCCCCGCTTTATGAGCGATGTGGCGTTGAGGCAGCAAGCGTGAGCCATCCAAGCGACGAAATGGCGGCAATGAGCACGCGCGAATTGCTAACCGCGACCTGTGCTCAAGCAGCATTGTTCACAGGGATCGGAGCGTTGATCTGGTACGCGTCAGGGCGCGATATACTGGCCTTTGTCACCTTTGACCTTGTTCAGGTCGCGTATGGACTAGCAATCGCAGCCGCGATGATCGCAAGCGGCTTTGCTCTGTTCAAAGCGTTCCCCCGGTTCTCAGAGCAACTGGTGCGCGATCAAGCGCACAGTCTGGCCTTCCTCAAGAACAAATTGGGCATAGGCCCCATCATCGTTATCTCGCTTTGCGCAGGCATATGGGAAGAGGCATTCTTCCGCGGCGGATTGCTCATCATTGCAGGCGATTACATGCCCATGTGGCTCGCGGTGATTGGCACCTCAATCATGTTCGCCGCGATCCACCTTGCAAAACTTAAGGTCGCAATTTTGATCGCTGTGATAGGATGTGTTTTTGCGGGGCTCTATCTAACGCTGGAAAGCCTGCTTGCCGTGATGATTGGACACGGGCTCTACGACATTTGGGCGCTTTGGTACGTCCAGAATGAAATGCACCGGCTTGGTGTTTTTGATGAGTTGCAAAGCGATATCGACGAAGCGGCGCAGCTGGGATAGTATGGTGCCAATTGCGCAAACGGTCCGATTGGCCGTTGCCCCGAAACCGGAGATTGACCCCATGCCTAATATGAACCGTCGCACCCTTCTTGCAGGCGCCGCAGCCACAGGAGCGCTTGCGGCAAGCGCTTATGTCGCTGCTGAGGACAAGATCAGCGTTGATCACGATATGAGCGGCAAATCGGTCCTCATCACCGGATGCTCCACGGGTTTTGGCAGGCTGGCAGCTGAAAAGTTCGCGCGCCAGGGGGCAAAGGTTTTTGCCACAATGCGCAACCTGCCGCGGGCAGAAGCGGACGAACTGCGTGTGCTTGCCCTGAATGAAAAGCTCGACCTGCAAGTGATCGAGATTGACGTTACCTCGGACAGCCAAGTGGAAAGCGGCGTGCAACAAGCGCTTGCTGCGACAGGCGGCACTTTGGATGTCCTCATCAATAATGCGGGCACGTCTTACGGCGGCCCGATTGAAATTCAGGACATGGAGGCAACGCAGCACCTGTTCGATGTGAACGTCTTTGGCCCGCACCGCATGGCGCGCGCGGTCCTTCCCGCGATGCGCAAGGCGAAAAGCGGCCTTATCATCAACGTCACATCCCAACTGGGCCGCGTGATCGTTCCGGCCTACGCGCAATATTCGCCGACCAAATTTGCTCTTGAAGCCATGAGCGAACAGCTTGCCTATGAGCTTGTACCCCACGGTATCGATGTGAACATCATCGAGCCAGGCGGCTATCCGACCATGATCTGGAAAAACTCGAACGAGAACAGCCTTGCGCTACTCGAACGCGCTGAAGAAAAGCACACTGCCGGATATCAGGCTCTGATCGCGCAATTGGGTGGGCGCACCGGCGGTGGTTCGACCGATCCGATGGATGTGCCAAACGCTATGGCTGAGATTATCGCGATGCCGGCTGGCACGCGCCCGCTTCGGCGCGAAGTGCACCCTGGTGCCAAACCGCAGATGGCAATCAACAAGGTCAGTTCCGAAGTTCAGGTCGGCTGGCTTGGCGGGAGCCCTTATGGCCCTTGGATCAAGGCGGTTCACAACTCCTGACCAAGCAGGCTGGTCAAGCGCCCTGCCCCAAGCTAAGGCGCGCGAAAACCTCTTATACGAAAGAACGCACCCATGGGTTTCCGTTGCGGGATCGTTGGCTTGCCCAATGTTGGCAAGTCCACTTTGTTTAATGCTCTCACAGAAACGCAGGCCGCGCAGGCTGCGAATTATCCGTTTTGCACGATTGAACCCAATGTGGGTCAGGTCGCTGTGCCGGATGAACGGCTAGACAAAATTGCCGCGATTGCAAAAAGCGCGAAGGTTGTCGCGACACAGCTCGCCTTTGTGGATATTGCTGGTCTTGTGAAGGGCGCTGCCCAAGGTGAGGGGTTGGGCAACCAGTTCCTGGGCAATATCCGCGAGGTTGATGCGATTGTGCATGTACTTCGCTGTTTTGAAGACGACGACATTCAGCACGTATCCAACCACGTCGACCCGATTGCCGATGCCGAGGTGGTCGAGACAGAGCTTATGCTATCTGATTTGGAAAGCCTTGAAAAACGCGTTGCCAACGCGGCAAAGCGGGCCACGGCTGGCGACAAGGAGGCCAAGATTATGGCCTCTGTCTTGGGTCAGGCACTTGAGCTTCTCAAAGATGGCAAGCCCGCGCGTTTGGTGGAGCCCAATGACGAAGAGGAAGCGCGCGTCCTTCAACAGGCGCAGCTTCTGACGGCAAAACCCGTTTTGTATGTCTGCAATGTCTCAGAAGACGAAGCGGCCAGCGGCAATGCGCTTTCGCAAAAAGTGTTCGCCAAGGCTGAGGCTGAGGGCGCACAGGCCGTTGTTGTCTCTGCCGCAATTGAGGCGGAGCTTGTGACGATGCCGCAAGAAGATCGGTCGGAATACCTCGCCGAACTTGGCCTTGAAGAGAGTGGGCTCGCACGGGTGATCCGCGCTGGATACACGCTGCTAGGCCTCAAAACTTTCTTCACAGCTGGCCCAAAAGAAGCGCGGGCGTGGACATTCCCGAACGGCGCAAAAGCGCCCCAAGCGGCAGGCGAAATTCACACTGATTTCGAACGAGGCTTCATCCGCGCAGAAACAATCGCGTATGACGATTACATCGCACTTGGCGGGGAAGCTGCGGCGCGCGAAGCGGGCAAGCTGCGTCAGGAAGGCAAGGAATACCTTGTCCAGGACGGCGATATATTGTTGTTCAAATTCAACGTGTAGAGCTTGGGGTAAGGGGGAAAGTCCCCCGCACCGTTACTCGCCTTCAGGAACAGATCCGCTTGAGAATTGGATGAGCCCGTCTCCGGCTCCCAATTCTCTCGCCATATCCTTAAGGTGCGCGTTAAGCAATCTGCGCATTATTGCCTCGCCATGCGGGGTGATCCGCGTGGTCGCACCGCAATCCTGTAACAAATCTCGCTCCGCAAGACGCTCGATCCAGTTGCGGATGGCATCAGAAGATAGGCGCAGTTCCTTTGCCAAGGCCTCTGGCCGGCACACTCTCGAACTTCCGGCGGTGATGAAAGCATACAAAAGTATGTCCCAACCTGGTTCACCCAAAAGCTCAGGATCAATCAATTGAATGCGTTCCTGCCGATACGCAAAGAGCCGCTCGGCTTGAGCGACGACAGGATCGCCAAGCCTGTCGGTCCAGCCCTTGCTAGTATCACCAAACGCAATTTTCATAGTGCTAGACTAGCAATGCCTCCACGCAGGGACGCAATGCACTCAAACCTCTAAGGGTCAGCCTGAGGAATTCCTGCACCAGAACGCAATACGCGCCCCTGCAGCGCAAGGCATCCTCCAAAGCCGCCTAATTGTGTTGTGGCGAGCGATCCATTGGAATGACTAACACAGTTATGTTCAAAATGGTATAGTTTTGGGTCCACTTTAGAGCGAACTCTACCTTTCAATGACTTGGTGGACCATTTGCGTGAGTTGCGCGGCTAACTTGAAGCATTAGTGACCGGCTCAATGGCGGCCGAACAGTTTTTCAACGTCTTCCATACTCAGTTTAACCCAGGTGGGCCGCCCGTGATTGCACTGTCCGGAACGCGGAGTTGCCTCCATTTCGCGAAGGAGCGCGTTCATCTCGGCAACGCTGAGAACCCGCCCTGCTCTTACCGATCCGTGGCAAGCCATAGTAGCGAGCACGTATTCAAGGCGCTCAGCTAGGAGCAGCGAGCCGCTTGTCGCCTGCTTGCCATGCTTTGCAATGTCATCGGCAAGATCGCGCAAAAGCTTGCCCGTGTCAGCCTTTGCGATGGCCGAAGGAACAGCGCGCACAAGCATCGCCGCTGGCCCAAAGCGCTCAACCGAAAGGCCGTAGCGCGCAAGGCCTTCTGCTGCATCTTCAAGCCGGTCGCAGTCCGCTTCGTCCATTTCGACGACATCGGGGACAAGCAAAGCTTGGCTGCGCTGGACGGCTTCTTCTGCACCGGACCGTTTCAGGCGTTCAAGCACCAGACGTTCGTGCGCTGCGTGTTGATCAACGAGGATCAGCCCGTCTTTGCTTTCAGCAACAATGTAAGTGTTGGCGACCTGTCCCCGCGCAATCCCCAAGGGGTAGTCCTGCGTTTCCTCTGACAGCGGTACGGCCTCTTCAGCGCGCCCTTGGGGCAGAGCGGAGTGTTGCGCCGAAGCGCCTTGCTGTGACGCCGCATAAGGTGACGCAAAGCCGGGACGCGTCTCTGCAAGATAGGCGTCGCTCGCCTGCCTGTCTGGCGCGTCGAATATCGAGCGCATGGCGGGCGCGTCTTCGTGCGGAATGGGCCGGGAGGGTTCAGCGACCCAGCGCCCCATGGCGGCGCGGTCAGGGCCTTGGGCAGAACGCCGGTCGCCTGTTGCCAGCGCTTGGCGCAAGCCAGAAACGATAAACCCGCGAACCCCGGCGGCATCCCTGAAGCGCACTTCAGTCTTGGCCGGATGGACATTTACATCCACATCTTGCGGCGGGATGTCCAGAAAAAGAGCAAGCACCGCATGGCGATCACGCGCAAGCATATCGGAATAGGCCCCGCGTACTGCGCCCGTGAGCAGCTTGTCTTTGACCGGGCGCCCGTTCACAAACAGATATTGGTGATCGGCAACGCCCCGGTTGTACGTCGGTAGCCCCGCCAACCCTGTCAGCCGCATGGGGCCATGCTGCCCTTCCCTTGCGAGGTCGATCTCTACCGCATTGTCTTTAAGCTCGCGCGCGACGATCTGTGAAACACGCGTCGCAAGTGGCTCATTCCCTTGGGTGTTCAGTCCTTTTCGGACCTTCCCGTCAGTGACATTTTCCAAAGTGAATGCAATATCAGGCCGGGCCATCGCAAGACGCCGGACATTGTCGAGGCAGGCCATATACTCGCTGCGCGCCGTGCGAAGGAATTTGCGGCGCGCAGGGATGCGGGCAAAAATCTGCTCAACCCGAACGCGCGTTCCATAGGGAAGCGCTGCGGGCCCTTCTTCCACCAAATCGCCATGATCCACCACTCGGCGCCATCCCGCATCTTGGCCTTCTTCTGCCCCGCGAACACGGCTTTCCAACGTCAGACGAGCGACGCTGGCGATGGAAGGGAGCGCTTCTCCGCGAAATCCCAGGGTTGCAACCATTTCAATGGCTTCGTCCGGCAATTTAGATGTCGCATGACGTTCAAGCGCGAGCGCCATCTCATCCGCGCTCATCCCGCAGCCATCATCAGTTACCTCAAGCCGGGTAAGCCCCCCATCAACAAGCGACACAGCGATTCGCGAAGAACCTGCGTCAATCGCGTTTTCAACCAGCTCTTTTAGGGCAGAAGCAGGCCTTTCAACGACTTCTCCGGCCGCAATACGGTTGACGAGAGTTTCAGGAAGGCGGCGAATTTCGGGCATTTGTCTCATGCTAGCGCTAAAGCGTCGCAAATTCGAGGGCAGCGGGGGAAAATCCGCTCCACAGTCAACAAAAAATTTTCCCTTTTTGCGCGGGGTTCGCTAGGCGGAATGCACAAGACGTGTGAACACATCAAAGAGTGTGAGCACATATGGACTTGGTGCACCCGCACGGCGGGATCGCACTTACGGGATATCACGGAACACTTCGAAAATGAGCTTCTTTGCCAATCTTTTCAAATTCGGGTCGCAAAACATGGCGATCGATCTGGGGACCGCCAACACGCTGGTCTATGTTCAGGATCAAGGGATCGTCCTGAACGAGCCTTCTGTGGTTGCGATCGAGACGATTAACGGGATCAAGCGCGTCAAGGCGGTTGGCGATGATGCAAAGATGATGATGGGCAAGACGCCGGATTCAATCGAAGCGATCCGTCCGCTGCGTGATGGTGTTATTGCCGACATCGAAATCGCGGAAGAAATGATCAAGCACTTCATCCGTAAAGTTCACGGCAAGCGTAACCTGTTCCGCTATCCCGAAATCGTTATTTGTGTGCCATCGGGTTCGACCTCGGTTGAACGACGCGCAATCCGCGATGCCGCATCGAACGCTGGCGCTTCGGAAGTGCATCTTATCCTTGAACCAATGGCCGCGGCGATCGGCGCTGATATGCCTGTAACAGAGCCTGTAGGTTCAATGGTCGTTGATATCGGCGGCGGCACAACCGAGGTCGCCGTTCTTTCGCTTCGCGGTCTTGCCTATACCACATCGGTTCGCACCGGCGGCGACAAGATGGACGAGGCAATCGTTTCCTATGTCCGCCGACACCACAACCTTTTGATCGGTGACAGCACCGCTGAACGGATCAAGAAGGATTATGGCATCGCCATCAGCCCGGATGACGGGATCGGCGAAACGATCACTCTTAAGGGCCGCGACCTTGTGAACGGCGTGCCTAAAGAGATCACGATCAACCAATCGCACGTCGCAGAAGCTTTGTCGGAACCCATTGGCGCGATTGTTGAAGGCGTGCGTATCGCTCTTGAGAACACCGCGCCCGAACTGGCCGCTGACATCGTGGATCAGGGTATCGTTTTGACCGGCGGCGGCGCACTTATTCGCCGTTTGGATGAACATCTTCGCGAAGAAACCGGCCTTCCCGTTTCCATCGCTGAAGACCCGCTCACCTGCGTTGCAATCGGCACTGGCCGTGCAATGGAAGACCCGGTTTATCGCGGCGTGCTGATGACCGCGTAAGGCACTATTTGAAGTAAGGGGTCACTTTCAGCCATGGCGTCGCCCAAATCGCGTCGATCGGGCTTTTCGAAAAAGCAGCAGTATTCGGTCTTTACCGGGTATCTGTTGGCGACCCTTGGCGCGGTGCTTGGGCTCGCTCTGTTGGCAATATCCCTTTGGCAGCCTGCGATCATGCAGCCTTTGCGCGGCACAGCTACGACCATTGCCAGTCCTGCTGGCGAAGCGACCGCAACAGCGCGCGCAGGCAAGAACGGCATCTGGGCCACGATCAGCGGGTTTTGGAGAGCGGGCAGCCAGAATGCAGCCTTGCGGGAAGAAGTCGAGATTGCGCGCATACGCCTTGCCGAGACGCAGGCTGTGGAAGCTGAGAACGACCGCTTGAAGGCGCTTTTGGGCCTCTACAATCAGGAAAATCCGCCTGTCGCGACCACAAGGCTTGTCGCCTCCAGCTCGTCGTCGGTGCGCCGGTTCGCCTATATCGGCGTTGGCCGTGCAGACGGGGTGGAGATTGGCATGCCGGTCCATTCAGAGCGCGGCGTGATCGGGCGCATACTCGAAACCTCGTTCGCCTCTTCGCGCGTGCTGCTCCTTACCGACACCGAAAGTGTGCTTCCCGTGAGGCGCGCGTCTGACCAAACGGTGGCTTTTGCAGAAGGTCGCGGCGACGGGTTTTTGCGCATCCGCCTGATAAACCTCGGCCTGAACCCGCTCGAGATTGGAGACGTGTTCGTGACCAGCGGGGCTGGCGGATATTACCGCCCTGGTGTTGCGGTCGCAGTGCTGTCTGAGATCACACCCGATGGAGGTATCGCGCAGTTAATTGCAGAGCCTGCTGCGACCAATTATGTCAGCGTTGAGCCGATCTATGAGCCCTTGGCGGTGGAGGCCGCAGGGGTGCGTGAGCGCGACGAGCTCACCGAAGAGGAGCTTGCCAATTGATCGACCGGCTTGATCCTCCGCTACAACGCCGCGCGTATGGCGGTGACGAAATCAACCGCGTTCAAGATCCATGGCGCACAAATTCGGTTCACTACGTCACTATCGTTTTGGGATCGCTGCTTCCGCTGTTCGTTATTGCTGACACCATGCCAATCGCCCCGCCCTTGGGCTTCATCCTTTTTCTTGGCTGGAGGCTAATGCGGCCAGGTTTGATGCCTTTGTGGGTTGGTGTCCCGCTTGGCGCATTTGACGACCTCTTCAGCGGGCAACCCTTTGGCAGTGCTATCTTTTTGTGGTCGCTTACGATGATCGCGCTGGAGCTTATTGAGACACGCTTCCCCTGGCGCGGGTTTTGGCAGGACTGGTTCACCGCCGGTTTTGGTATTTTGCTCTATATTGTTGCGGCGATGATCGTGTCCGGGGCCACTCTTTCTGCTGAATTATTGATCGTGATCCTCCCTCAGATCGCGCTTTCAATCCTACTTTATCCGTTGATTGCGCGGGTGATCGCATTCGCTGACCGTTTCCGCCTGTCTCGGGCCCGGAGGATCGGGTGAAGCGGTTTTTCAAACTTCGAGGCGGTACGAAGCGCAGTGGCCCCGTGGTCAATGCATCGACGATGCGCAACACTTTTGAGCGGCGCACGGTTGTGATCGGCGGGATTCAGGCTTCTATCGGGGTCTTGCTGGCTGCGCGGATGGGCTATCTCGCGATTGCCGAGAACGAGAAATATCGCCTCGAATCAGAAAGCAACCGGGTAAACCTTACGCTGATCCCCCCGCGCAGAGGGTGGATATTGGACCGCAACGGCGACCCCCTCGCCTCCAACCGGGCTGATTTCCGGGTCGACGTTGTGCCGGAACGCCTGGCCAACCCCGAAGCGATGATTGATGAGATTGGCGGGTTGCTCGGCCTTGAAGCAGATAGGATCACGGACCTCAAAACGAAGGTCACCAGCGCGCGCGGGTTTGCCCCTGTGGAAGTTGCAAGCGGGCTGAAATACGAACAATTTGCAGCGCTAAGCGTGCGCCTTCCCGATTTGCAGGGTGTGGTTCCACAGCGCGGCTTTTCGCGATTCTATCCCACCGCATCTTCTGTCGGCCACCTGATTGGTTATGTCGGGCCCGCATCAGCCGAAGAGTACGAGCTGGACCGTAACCCTATCCTGATCACGCCCGGCTATAAGATCGGCAAGGATGGTCTTGAAAAACAATTTGAGCAAAGCCTGCGCGGCACACCGGGAGCGCGCCGTGTCGAAGTGACCGCCGGCGGCCGTATCGTGCGCGATCTTGAAACGCGCGACGATATTCAAGGCGAAGCGGTCAAACTCACGATCGATGGCCCGTTGCAGGACTACGCCGCGCGCCGAATCGGGCTCGAAAGCGGCTCGGTCGTGGTCATGGACTGTCAGACGGGCGACCTTTTGTGCATGGCCTCCATGCCAAGTTTTGACCCAAACAGCTTTTCCGATGGCATTGGCTCGGTCGAATATTCGATGCTTCGCGATGACCAGCGTGTGCCGTTGCGCAATAAGGTTCTCAAAGGACTTTACCCACCCGGATCAACTGTAAAGCCCATGCACTGCCTCGCGTTTCTCCAAGCGGGTGTCTCCCCGGATGAAACGATTGTTTGCGGCGGTGGGCGGCGCATCGGCAGCCGTTTCTTCAATTGCCACTCCAATCACGGCGTCGTGAACATGGACAAAGCTATCGCGCAAAGCTGCGACAGCTATTTCTACCATTTCGCTCAGAAAATCGGTTTCGATAAGGTGGCAGCGTTGGCCAAAGACCTTGGCATGGGGCAGGAATTTGACCTTCCCGTGACCAGCCAGTTCTACGGCACCGTTCCCACATCCGACTGGAAATTCAACAAGTTTGGCCGCAAATGGGAGACGTTTGACACGGTGAACGCCTCGATTGGCCAAGGGTATTATCTGGCCAGTCCCTTGCAATTGGCAGTGATGAGTGCGCGGCTTGCCACGGGTAAACGCGTGATCCCGCGTCTGCTTCTGGATGGTCCGGCATCGCCACCTGAAAGCTATGGCTTTAACCCGGAGAAACTCGCTCACGTGCATCAGGGGATGAACAATGTTGTGAACGGCGCCGGTACCGCCCGCCGGGCGCAGCTGCCGATCCCCGACGTGCAGATCGCCGGGAAAACCGGAACTGCGCAAGTCGTCTCCCTCAGCGTGTCCGATGGGCGAAGCGGGCCGTGGAAATATCGCGATCACGGGCTCTTCACCTTCTATGCCCCTGCCGACAATCCGCGCTATGCCGGCGCAGTTGTGATTGAGCATGGCGGGGGCTCAGGTGCAGCTTATCCAATCGCTCGCGATGTGATGACGTTCATGTTCGATCCGGCCAAAGGTCTTGAGGCCCTGCGCGGTCTTGAGCAGCAATGGGGTGGCACCGCGCAAGAACGGTTAGAGCGCCGCTATGCTGCTTATGCTGCTGAACGCGGTGCAACAGTCGAGCCGCCTCCCCAGCGCGATGAGGACATCTTTGACCGGGTCGAGGCTGAGGCCCGGCTTGAAGCAGAGCAAACACAGGAGATCGGTGAGACTTTTGTGGTGCCGCGCGAGGATCAAGCCGCCAGAGGGTCTACCCCGCCACCCGATGCTCTTGTGACCACGCCTGGCCCGGCTCCAACATCAGGCCCAGCGCCAGCATCAGGCCCAGCGCCAACATCAGGCCCAGCGCCAGCATCAAGCCCAGCACCCGCGCCCAGTCCCGAGCCAATACCGTGAGCGCAAACACCGGCGTCATCCCAGAGCCAATTGCGCGCCAGCCGTGGGGCATGTTAGTCCCACTGTTCCTGCTCGTCTTGTTTGGTGCAGCCGTTCTCTATTCAGCAGCAGGCGGTCGCATGGACCCCTTTGCCTCCTCCCATCTCATCCGTTTTTGCGTCTTCCTGGTAATGGCCGCGATCATTGCCTCGCTTCCGCGCGGCTTTGTGCGGTTTATGACCTACCCTGCATATGTCGTTGTTTTGGTTTTGCTCCTTGGGGTCGAGATAATTGGCAACGTGCGCGGGGGGAGCCAGCGGTGGCTTGATCTGGGCTTTATGGTGCTCCAACCTTCCGAGATCATGAAACCCGTCATCGTGGTGACTTTGGCGCAGTTTTACGCAAGCCTGCCCCTTGGCATGATCACCGGATGGCGCGCTTTGATTATACCGGGGACGTTGATAGCCTTGCCGGTGTCGTTCGTTCTGCTTCAGCCCGACCTTGGCACCTCGGTAGCGATTGCCTTTGGCGGAGCCGTGGTCA
The DNA here is from genome assembly GCF_000715015.1 of Erythrobacter longus. GTDB lineage: Bacteria > Pseudomonadota > Alphaproteobacteria > Sphingomonadales > Sphingomonadaceae > Erythrobacter > Erythrobacter longus. Next base: position 304,495 of record NZ_JMIW01000001.1, on the reverse strand, counting down.
TGCTGCTTGCCGGCCTTCCGCTCAAATGGTTTGTTAGCGGAGGACTTGCTGCGATGGCCGTAGCGCCAATTGTCTTTTTCTTCGGGTTGCAGGATTATCAGCAGCGCCGCGTCCTCACGATGTTCAATCCCGAAGCCGATGCACTGGGTGCAGGGTATCATATCAATCAATCAAAGATTGCAATCGGATCAGGCGGGATCTTCGGAAAAGGCTTTAACAACGGGTCGCAGAGCCACTTGCAGTATCTGCCCGAACCACAGACCGATTTTGTCTTTTCAACCATGGCAGAAGAATGGGGCCTTGTCGGAGGCCTGTTCGTCCTTGCGGTCTTCACCATTATCCTGAGCTGGGGCCTGCGGGTGGCGCGCGAATCCCGCGATCGGTTTGCAAGTCTTTTGGCCGCTGGGATGGTGGCGACCATCTTCTTTTACGTGGCTGTCAATTTGATGATGGTGATGGGAATGGCGCCTGTTGTCGGCATCCCCTTGCCCTTTATGAGCCACGGCGGTTCGTCGATGTTGACCAATATGATCTGTATTGGCGCTTTAATGATGGTGAACCGTTGGAACCGCGAGGCGCCCCGCTATGGGCTGTCGGGATAGAATAATCGCAAGAGGAGCCTTTAAATCGCAAAAAGGCGCGCTATATGCACGCCACTTGGCGATGTGATGCGCGTTCAGCGCACCAATCCAACCTTCGCATTTCGTGTGGACGCATAGCTCAGTTGGTAGAGCAGCTGACTCTTAATCAGCGGGTCCCAGGTTCGAACCCTGGTGCGTCCACCACCACGCCCTTCTTCTTTGGTGCCAGACTTGTTAGCGCGGTTGTGCGTGGGTTCGCAAAGCGAGGCTCAGCACCCACCCGCCTTATCCCGCCATTGTACATCTTGATGGTCTGATCTGGGCAGATGGTTGTGATCGGTGCTGGCTCTTGAGACTGGATAAGGATATTTCCATAGAGACAGCCTTCGCGCCCTCGCTACTAGCAAGTGATGGGGCCACTGGCAGGCTTGCGAAAGAGGTTGGATGTCCGCAAGGATTGTAAAGATTTATCTACCCGAGGCGCGTATTGGCGAGCTGGAGGGGATTGTACAAAAACATTCGCGGCGCTTTTGGCGAGAGACCGTCCCGGGCGGGCAGGAAAAGCTTAGCTGCGTTGTCCAGCAACGTTATACCGAGCGCCTGCTGAAAGACCTTTACGAAGTTTTTGCCGACGATCCCGATTTCACCGCATATGTTGAGGCACTTGAGGCGATTATCCCGCCGATCGAGGAAACGCCCGCGACCGAGTTGCCGCTCGGCACTGACCTGCCTCCGCCGACAATGCTGGAGCGTTTTTTCAGCCGTGACAGGCTTAGCACTGACGAGCTTTACGATGACATCGAAGAAAGCCTCCATGTCAGGCCGTCATACCTCATCACAGTCACGCTTTCCGCGATAATTGCGGGTCTTGGTATGCGAAGCGGCCAGACCGCCGTGGTGATCGGTGCGATGATTATCGCGCCACTGCTGGGCCCTACAATGGGAGTTGCGCTGGCTGCGACGGTGGGTGATGGCAAGCTCGCAAAGAAAGCCTCCGTTACACTCGCCATCGGATGCCTGTTCGCTGTGGTATCTGGGCTGATACTTGGGATATTCGTCGAGATTGATCCCCTTACCCCGGAACTTAGGAACCGCACTCTTGTTCAGCCTGCCGATGTCGCGCTGGCTCTTGCGTGCGGTGCGGCAGGCGTTCTTGCTTTTAGTCGTGGGGCGTCATTGTCGCTGGTTGGTGTGATGATAGCGGTTGCATTGGTTCCCCCACTGACAGCGATTGGCATTTACCTTGGCGCCGGATTCCCTGGTGCCAGTGCGAGCGCGGCATTCCTCTTCGCGGTCAATCTGGTTTGTGTAAATGTGGCTGGGATCGCGACTTTCCTGTTTCAGGGCCTGCCTCCCAAGAGTTGGCGCATCACAGGCGGGATCTTGTTCGTATGGGCGATCCTGCTGATTATGCTTCTATCCATGATGGCAGGAAGGATATTTTTGGGTTTTGGCTCATGGGAAGCGGTATTTGATCTCATAAGCTAGAGTAGCTGGGTTGCGCGTTGCGTTACTATGCCGCCCTCGACTATCTCTCCAATAGGAGGAGCGCTCTGAAGTTTATTGATCCAACGACCGTGACAGACCTGCTATTGACCTCCAGCTCTTGGCTGTGGGCGAACAAGTTTGCTGTGGGCGGATGGATCATCGCCATTGTCGCTTTCGTGGCCGTCCCCTTTCGCCGCGCCCCTTCCGAAGCACGCAGCTGGTTGCTGGTCTTTTTCGCCCTGCCATGGCTCGCGGTGGTTGGATATGGGTTGATCGGACGTCCCTATTTCTCAGCAAAAAGAAAGAAACATCTCGAAGCCTTGCCCTCGCTCAATGATCGTATTCTGCCGCTGGTGAATGGGTCATGCAAGCCGCCAGAATTGTCATCCGATAATCGCTCAGTCGAGCGCATGGCGTATGGAATTGGCGGGTTTGCGGCGACTAAGGGCAATCGTATTGAGATGATTGGTGACTACGACGCCGCATATCATGCCATCGTCAAAGATATCGATGCGGCTAAGGTTCATGTTCACCTGGAGTTCTACATCTTCAGGGATGATCGCATGGGCCAAATGATCATCGCAGCGCTCGAACGGGCCGTTTTGCGCGGCGTCCAATGCAGAGTTTTGGTCGACGCGCTTGGCTCTTACTGGTCGCTGGTCCGGCTGAAACGGCGATTGAGGCACGTTGGCGTGGTAGTCCATGACATTCTGCCACTTCGCAGAAGGCTACGCAGCTCAAGGGTCGATTTGCGCAATCACCGCAAGATTGTCGTGGTCGATGGGATGATCGGATACACCGGCTCGCAAAATGTGTGGGACGTGCTTGAACAATCAGGCCGGGCAAACAAAGATCTTTTGCTGCGCGTTGAAGGCCCCGTTGTCGCTCAGCTTCAGGCGGTTTTTGCTGCCGACTGGTATCTTGAAACACTTGAGGAATTATCGCACGAGCAGTTCTATCCTTCGCCCGCCACCAGCGGCGACTGCACAGCGCAAATTGTTCCCACAGGCCCTGAAAATCCGGACGTGGGCGTTGACCTGATCTTTGCCCGTGCAATGCATAACGCTGAAGCTGAAGTGGTCATCACAACGCCATACTTCATCCCGAACGATGCCGTGATCTCTGCAATCAAAGCTGCGGTCATCGGGGGCGTCCGGGTCAAACTGATTACGCCAAGAAAAAGCGACCATCGCCTCGTTGGGCTGGCGCAGCGCAGCTATTATTCGCAGCTCTTAAGCCTTGGGGCAGAAATCCATTTGCATGGCCCAGACTTCCTGCACGCAAAACATTTTCGCGTAGACAACGAAGTCTCAATCGTGGGGACCAGCAATATGGATGTCAGATCGTTCGAGCTGAATGCAGAGATCGATTTGGTGACATATGACGCTGAATTTGCAGAAAGGCTGCAACAATTCGAAACGGCGCTTTTGGGCGAGTGTGAGCGGCTCAGCCTTGATGAATGGTCACAGCGCCCCCTTCACCTTAAAATCTTGGAGAATACAGCACGTCTGATGGCTGATCTGATCTGATGGCACGAACCGAAATCAAAATTGCGAGCTACAATATCCAAAAAGCAATCGGGACCGATTTCACACGTCGGCCGCTGCGTATCCTCAATGTCCTTGAAGAGATTGATGCCGATATTGTCGTGCTGCAAGAAGCGGATCGCCGGTTCGGTAGGCGGCAAAGCGCCCTGCCCGCTTTCCAGATTGAAGCGCATACCAATTACGTGCCCGTACCCCTTGATGTTCAGCGCGATTCAATGGGATGGCACGGCAATGCCATTCTTGTGCGCAAGACCATAACGGTTGAGCATCACGACATTATCCATATTCCCTATTTGGAACCAAGGGGAGTTGTGACTGCGACACTAAACATCAGCGGGCAGCGCGTTTCGATCTTTGGGATGCATCTCGATCTGTCTGGCCTTTGGCGCAACCGTCAGGCGAATGTGATCGCGGACCTTGCCAAAGAACAGCAAAGGCAACACCCCACGATCCTAACCGGCGACCTCAACGAATGGCGCAGCAATGCCGGGTGTCTGAAAGTCTTTGCCAAGAATTTCACAGTGCTGGATTGCGGACGCAGCTTTCACAGCAACCGCCCTGTCGCAAGCCTTGATCGAATAATGCACTGTGACCGCATCGAGGCGCTCGAATGGGGCGTGCATCGCAGTTCGCTGGCAACGCGTGCATCGGACCACCTGCCTGTGTGGGCAAGGATGCGGTTCTAGCGGGTCATAAAGGAGGCGGCGATGACGAAGGCAGGGACACAATCAAAACCTACTTCGCATGACGGTGCAGATGGCCCCGTCCGGCTTAAACGTGCCCTTTCTTGGCCGCTGCTTACTTTGTACGGTTTGGGCGTCACACTTGGAGCAGGGATTTATGTCCTGGTCGGTGCAACAGCAGCACAAGCTGGCCTTTACGCCCCTTTTTCGTTCCTGATTGCTGCGTTTGTGGTTGCAATCACTGCTCTTTCCTACATCGAGCTTGCCACCAGATATCCCGTCAGTTCGGGCGCTGCGGCCTATATCGAGGCCGGATTTGATCGGCGATGGCTCACAATCGGCGCCGGCTTGCTTATCGCGATTTCCGGTATGGTATCAGCATCAACAGTCGCAATTGGTGCCGGTGGTTATCTCAGCGGTCTCACCGGACTTCCCGTGCCGCTACTTGCTCTTTTGACAGTCATTAGCATGGGGCTGCTTGCGGCTTGGGGTATAAGCGAATCTGTCACGGCAGCAGCAGTCATTACCGTGATCGAAATCGCCGGATTGCTTCTGGTAATTGGCTGGACAATGGCTGGGCCCTCCCAATCGATAATCGAGACAGCGCAGCTCCTTCCTTCGTTCAAAGCCGCCCATTGGTTCGGCATTGTCGCAGCCTCCACCCTCGCCTTTTTTGCATTCATCGGTTTTGAGGACATGGCAAGCGTTGCAGAGGAAGTGAAAGACCCGCTCAAGGCCTATCCGCGCGCGGTCATTTTGACCCTGCTCATATCGACATTGCTTTACACGCTAACCACGGCTGCTGTTGTGATGACGATCCCGCTCGAGACTTTGGCCGTCAGCTCTTCTCCGCTTTTACTGGTTTTTGCAAACGCCCCTGCGTTTTTGCGCGAAGGGTTCGGGCTAATCGCCATTGTCGCCACAGTGAACGGTATCCTGATACAGATCATAATGGCATCCAGAATGCTCTACGGATTGGCCGACAAAGGATATCTGCCAAAGCCGCTTGCTGTGATCTCAAAGCGCACGCACACACCCATATTGGCGACAGCAGTGGTGGCAGGGATCATCATCGCCTTGTCTCAACTGTTCCCCATCGAGATTTTGGCGCAGCGGACCTCTCAAATCGTCTTGTTTACTTTTACGTTGGTCAACGTGGCCCTGATCCGCGTGAAGCGCTCTGAGAAAGTACCGCCCACGGGCTGCTTTTCAGTGCCGCGTTTCGTTCCAGTATTAGGCGCAATTTCAAGCGTCATGTTGCTAGCGACAGGTTTGCTTTGAGCCCTAGGAATGCTCTGGCACGCGGCCCCGTTCTGCCCTCGCTCACAGCTCGGCTATGCCCTTGCTATCAAGGTTTAATGGGCAAGGACGAGCGGTAACTTCAGATCCCTGAGCATATCGCGCGTCACCCCGCCAAGTATCTGTTCGCGGAAGCGTGAATGGCCATAGGCACCCATTACGATGTAGCCACCTTCGCGTGCCTTTGCAGCGGCCACCAGCGTATCTGCAATTGAGCGGCCTTTGGTTTTCGGAAGCTCAGTAATCTCGCTTTTTACGCCGTGCTCAGCAAGATATTCCGCTGCCTTGAGAGAGGGTAAGTCGAAGTGCGGCGCGTGCTTTTTAGCCCTCTTCTTCTCGTTCACGCTCAATACGTGCACTTCCTTCGCCCGGCTCAAAAGCGGCATAGCAGCCCTCAGTGCATGCGCGCTTTCTGCCGAGCTATTCCATGCAACGATTGCTGGAACTTCAAGGTCGAATGATCGCACATCCGAAGGCACGACTATGATCGGCGCGCGGACCCGCTCAATCAACTCTCCAACAAAGCGCGAGGGCGATTTGGGCAATTTGAGTGGATCATGTGAGCCCACTATCACAACGTCATGGATCGGAGCGCACGAGCCGATCAGCGCAGCGGCTGAACCTCTTGATCGTTTCCATTCCCATTGAACATCCTCATGGGACAGCCGCTCTTCGATAGCCTTCTTCGCGTCCTCGGCAATCTTGTCATATTCGACAATCATCTCAGCCGACATCATCCCGTAAAAGTCGCTCGGCATTCCCAGATCATAGGGAACAGCCTGCGCACAAGTGATGCGCCCTTTGCACTGCCGGGCAAGGTCCAAGGCCACCTGAAGGCGGGCTTCGAAACAATCATCGTCATAAACATGGAGAAGAATGGATTTCATGGCTCTCACTCACCCTGATAGTGTTGGAAACTGCCACTAAGAATAGTCTGCGCTCGGATCAGCGAATTACGTAAATTGCCGTAGAGCCATCATTCGTGTGGCTGCGCTACTCTTGGCACAAGCAAGTCTCTCAAAATCGTCGGAACTTGCGATCAATCGTGTTGATGAGGAAGCAAACATGACCGACAATTCCGAATTTGCCGCAAAATTAAAGAGCCGCTTGCAAGACCTCTTGGAACGCGCGGAAGTGATCGAGGATGATCTGCGCCATCCGCTTGATGCGGACTGGAGTGAACAGGCAGTCGATCTTGCCGATGATGAAGCGCTCGAAGGAATTGACGAGGCTTTGCGCTCTGAAATTCGCCAGATTGGCTATGCTTTGAAACGGATCGACAACGGGACCTACGGCACTTGCGCAAAGTGCGGCAAAGACATCGGCGCACAGCGTTTGAAGGCCCGGCCGATCGCATCGCGCTGCATCAATTGCGCATCCTGACCCCTTAAGGGCTGATTGCCTCAGGACATTTACGGATATTCGCGCGCGCCAATATCCTTGAAGTTCGCCATGTTCGGGCAATGCGCCCGCAAAGGAGGCACTCACAATGGCTTTACTGAAAACGGTTTCGCTAAAGAGCATTGCCGCTGGCTGCTTGGTGGCACTGGGCGCAGCTGCATTGCCCACAAGTTCAGTTGGACAAGATCAGACTGCGCCTGCTGAAACAGGAATTGCTGAAACACAAGCTGCCGAGACTGCGGCTCAGGACATGGTTTTCCTCGCCGCTGACGAGCTCGTCATTCGTCAGCAAACAAGCGACGATCTTTTCGCAGCAGCAGGTGAGATGACGGTCGATGGCGCGGGTGCCGACCACCTGATCATTGCTGGCGGTGACTTAACCATCGCGAATGCGAGTGTTCGCGACATCATTGCTGCGGCTGGCGAAATCGATCTCAAGCAAGCAATAGTCGAGGATGACATTGTCCTTGCAGGCGGTGAGATTGTTGCCGCGGATACAGTTCAAATCGGCGGTTCCGCCGTCATCGCAGGCGGGACAGTGCGCTTTGATGCGCCTGTTGGGCGAGACTTGCGAATTGGTGCAAGCGAGATCTACGTGAACTCCATCGTTCCCGGTAACGCGCGCCTGTCGGGCGACTCAATTACACTTGGCCCTAACGCTCGCATCGCGGGTGATCTGCTGTATCGCGGCTCCAGCATTGAAATTGATCCTGCGGCTGTCATCGAGGGGAGCCGGACGCAGCTGACAGCGTCTGAGCCTTTTACCGCAGAGGAATACGGCAAAGGCATTGGGCAATTTCTCCTCTCGTTCGGCCTGTCCATGCTCATCAGCTATTTCGTCATCGTTGCAGCGTTAGTCTTTGCAGTACCGCGTGTAATGAGAGCGACCTCAAATATGCTCGCCGCAAAGCCGCTGCCAGCTCTGGCTATCGGCGTCCTGTTTGCCGTGATCGTGCCGGTGCTTGGACTTTTGTTTTTCTGGACCGGATTTGGCATTCCACTGGCGGTATTCTTATTCATCGCCTCCCTCGCTCTCACTCCGATTGCAGTGGCCGTGACCGCGCATTTCCTCGGCATGAGCGCACGCCGAATTATTGCGAAGAAAACCGATGATCCTGAAACTACTGCGGAACGCTTCCTGTGGCCGCTTGGGGGCGTGGTGGTTCTCTTGCTTCTAGCCATGATCCCATTGGTGGGCCTGTTGGTAATGCTTCTTGCCATGCTATTCGGATTGGGAGCATTCGGGCGGCAGGTCACCGGTATGTTGTCCAGCTCGGATCACACATCGACCGGCTCGCCTGCAATGGCATGATTGCCAATCTCGGGCTTGGCGGTGCCTCTTCCCAAACCGCCACCTGCCCTTATTGGACAATATCCGGCTGCGGTGAAAGCGGGCGTCCATGACAGTCTTGTGGCAGACGGCATTTGTTTTTGCCCTGGCAGCGATTGCGGTGTGGTGGGCCGGGACAAGACTGCCTGCCTATGTGGTCGCGTTGAGCGAGAGGACAGGGCTTGGCCAAGGTATCGCAGGGATGCTGGTCCTTGGCGGGATAACCTCGTTACCCGAGCTCGCCACAGGTACGACTGCTGCAGCAATCGGAGTGCCACTGTTATCACTTAACGACATCCTCGGCAGCGCTAGTCTTAATCTCCTGTTGCTGGCTCTTGCCGACATGGTGATCGGAGCCCGGCCACTTACCTCGGTGGTGGCTCGCCCTGTAACGCTGATCCAGGGGGTATTGAGCATGACGCTGTTTGCTCTGGTGGCGGCCGCGATTGGTATTGGTGGCGGCGATTGGGGTGGGCCTGCGAGCGCATGGTCGCTGGCAATTTTTGCAGGCGTAGTGATCGCCCTATTCATCTCTCACCGCGCCGAACAGCGTCCGATGTGGCAGGTCATCAATCCGCCCGATCTTGTAGCAGCACAAGAAACACGCAAATCCCCCATATCAACCGGCAAGCTTGCTTTTGTGCTTTTGGGGCTGGCCACTGTCATCCTGATCGGCGGCGTGACGTTGGCCAATTCGGGGGAAACCATCGCGCGCGAAACCGGGCTGAGCACTGGCATCGTCGGCTTGCTCATAATCGCAATTGCAACATCCCTGCCCGAAGCAAGCGCGATCATCAGCGCAATGCGGCATCATCGATACGAATTGGCAATCGGCGAGATTTTCGGCTCGAACATGTTCAATCTTGCAATCATCCTCGCGATTGATCTCGTCACACCGAGCCCAGGAGTGCTGTCGCGCGCGGGAGGGTTTGAGATCACCGGAACGATGCTGGCGCTTGGGCTGACCGGTATATTCGTCATCGGGTTGATAGAACGTCGGGACCGGACCATTCTGCGCATGGGGGAGGATTCCCTGACTGCAATCATCGTGTATTTCGGCGGTGTCGGACTGCTGATTTCTCTCACGAATTAATGCGCCAGTTCTAGTCTGATGGATACTTGATCTGAGGCCTGAGCCGCGCGCTCACTTCTCTTGCATCAAAGCTGCGAACGATGCCATTGGGCCTATCGCCTTTGCCTAGGATAATGTCAGCGCTTGCCTCGTAACGATCGATGGTGCGCACATTATAGCGGTCGGCCCAGAACGGGTCGCCATAATATGGATACCATGCATACCAACCGTGGCCGGAGCGATAATAACGCCAATAAGGCCGCCAGTAGGTGTGATAGGGCGCATACCACGGATCATAGAACGGATCGCGCCGAACCTGTCGTTCAATCTGATGCTCTACCTCGCGGTCCTGAATGATAAAATAGTCGTAGCCTTTGAGCAGGGTCAGTTCAGCTGCGCGGAATAACAAATAGCTTTCCACCTGCTCCCGCGAAGTCAGGCGGTTGCCCGTAAAGGTGACGCGGTAATGGGTCTCGTCAATGCGAAGATCGGAATACCCACCCGATACGCGGCTGCCTGCACTCAATGGCTGATACGGAGTGCTGCTCCCCGCGCATCCCATAGTGGCAAGGATGCCAGCGATCGCCGCAGTTAGGGGAATGTATTTGGTTCTCGACGCCATCGCAAAGCTTCCTCTACCTTGGAAAGGGAGGCTTGAAGAATGCGATGCTCGAAGCCGGGAGGATATAAGTAAACCTCCGAGGGTTTGCCCCGAGAAACTATATCAAACCCCGTGCGAGCCTATGGTCTTCCCCTTCGGGAGATATCTCGGTCAATTTCTTAAGATGTGCCATCGCCTTGTCGTGTGACAGGAAGACCTTGCCATAAAGCTCGTCCGGAAAGCTGATGCGATCCAGGCTGTCCATAACGGGCCCTTTGACTTCGGATAGATGCAGGCTGATTTCAGCATCGGCAAGCCGGTGATTAATCGCCTCCAAGCTCTCCGGGCGCGATGCTAACCAAAAGATAGAGCATAAGACCGAGCATCTGCAATGTGATAAAACAAGGTCTGCGCCTCCCGGCGAAAGGCCACAATGCCTTGTTCTCGCAGCTTTGCAAGATGTTGGGAAAGCGCAGACTGACTGATCCCCACCCTCTCGACCAATTGGCCAACGCTGAGTTCCTGCGACTCAACGAGATGGCACAGGCCAAGGAGCCGAGGCTGGTTCGAGAGGACTCACAAGAATTCAGCCGCCTCACCTGACCTTTCCCGCATTTCAACCAATCGGGGATTGATGGTCTTTGTCATTAGCTTCAATATATAATCTAGTAATACCTAATGCATTAGAAGTCGGGTCATCTAGTTTGCACGGCAAGAAGGGTCTACGGCATTCGCAGACGCATCGCCGGGCTCGCCAAAGCCAGATTGTGCAAACTGAACTCCGGCTGCTGTGGTCTGTGAAACCGAAAGCCGTGCTGGATCCCTGCGATAGACATCTTCCAAAAACTGAACCCCCTGCCGCCCAAGCGAGGGTTCAACAGTGAAATAGGTTACGTAAAGCGGAACACTTTCAGCCAGTGAAATGGTCTGCGTCTTGCCTGTTCCAACCACGGCATCGACCCGTTCTTGGTCCCAACCATCCCTAAAAAACAACGTCGCGACAAATGACAGCGCGTTATCCACTCTGACGCAGCCATGGCTTAAAAACCGGCGCTCTTCGTCGAACAATTCGCGTTTCGATGTTTCGTGCAAAAACACGCTGTAGGGATTGGGCATCAACAGTTTCATCCGTCCCAGCGCGTTGTTATCGCCCGGCATCTGACGATACCGGCCGTTCTGATAGACATATCCGCGCGCGCGGGCCGCCGACGGATTTCGCCGGACGAAGCTGCCGATGCCTTCTGCCGCAATGCTCGACGGTATTTCCCACCAAGGGTTTAGGACCGCGCCGCTGACCTGAGCGGAGAATACCGGCGTTTTTGTCGCGGGTTTTCCAACAATAACACGCCAGCGACCTACGGGCCTGCCCTCGTCCCACAAGGTAAGTTGCTGCGAGGCGATGTTTACGAGGAGATGGCGTTTGCCCAGCGTCCGGGGCATCCACCGCCAGCGCGCCAGATTGGTTTCGATGATTGCGTGACGAACGGGGTCGGTTTCATCGGCAAGCGCGCTAACCAGGCTGGCATAATGCGGGTGCACCGGGCGAACGGAGCGAAGATACAGGTCAAGCTGATCAGCTTTGAGTGCATCTGCGAGGCCCTTGCGCAATTCCGCATCGCTTGCCACGCCTGAGATATGCCACCACGATGGGCGCGCAGGCCCACAACACCTGCCGCTCCATGCCCGCATGAGGGTAATGGCCGACCTATCGGCAACAGGCGCGAGGGCTTCAAGATCACCGGCATCAATCGCAAGGCGCAATTCGCGTGCCTGCGCTGATGGAAGCTTCAAACCTTCATCAGACACGCGTTGGGCCCAGGTAAGCAGGTTCTCGGCTTGCGCGGTAGACCAACGGTTGTCTGCTTGTGCGGGGCTTGCCAAAGCCAACAGAGCCGACAGGAAGAGGAAGGCAAAACGGATCATGGTATGAGCACCGCTGCGCCGCTTATCGATCCTTCGCGTAGTCTTTTCAGCGCCTCGTTCGCATCCTTCAAAGCAAATGTTTCGACCTGTGTTTGAACCGGATGATCTGCAATCGCGGTAAAAAAGCTATCGCCATCTGCGCGGGTCAAATTGGCGACGGAACGCAACTTTCGCTCTCCCCACAATAGCTCGTAAGGAAAGGCGGGAATGTCGCTCATGTGGATACCTGCGCAAACAACTACGCCTCCCTTGCGGATTGCGGCCAAGCTTTGCGGAACGAGCTCGCCTGCGGGTGCGAAGATGATCGCAGCGTCTAGTTCGAACGGAGGCAGCATATCGGACCCGCCCGCCCATACGCAGCCCATTTGACGCGCAAACTTCTGCCCTTCTTCATCACCTGGCCGCGTGAACGCTGCAATCTTGCATCCGATACCGGTGGCCAGCTGGGCAAGGATATGGGCTGATGCCCCAAAGCCATAAAAGCCAATCCGCATCGCATCACCGCACATAGCGAATGCACGATAACCGATCAGACCAGCGCACAACAAAGGCGCAGCATGGATGTCGTTCAATTCGTCCGGGATTGCGAAGCAGTAGTCGGCATTTGCAATGGTATGCGTGGCGTATCCGCCGTCGATCGTAAAACCGGTGAAGACAGGCTTATCGCACAGGTTTTCGGCGCGCCTCGTGCAATAGGAGCACTCCTTACAAGTCCCGCCCAGCCATGGAACCCCAACCCGGTCTCCCAGTTCAAAGCGTGTTACCTTCTCGCCCTTCCCCACGACGCGGCCGACGACCTCATGGCCCGGCACTATCGGCAAGCAATCTTCACCTTCTCGCCCTTCCCCACGACGCGGCCGACGACCTCATGGCCCGGCACTATCGGCAAGCAATCTTCAATATCTCCATCAATAATATGCAAGTCAGTGCGACAAACACCGCACGCCGCAACCTCGATCAATATCTCACCATCGACCGGCACAGGCAAAGGCTTTTCTACAAAAGCAAGAGGCTTTCCCACCTGAGAAAACTGCATCGCTTCCATGGTCTGCGCGGTTACATCTCGGGAAAGCATAGTCACCGCCCTCGCCGTCCCATGGTTTCAGCACGCTTCAGCCATTTTTTGCGATAACCAGCCCAGCTATCAACCCGCCCAATAATGGTTGTTCGAACTGGCTTTATCCCGACAAAGTGCAAGATGTGACGTTTCAGGCTCTTCACACTGTGCGAGAAGAAGAAATAGCGATAGATCGGCGCAGGCGTTCCCATGGTGACGATGACTCTGGCCGTTTTGCCTGTAAGCAGTTTTCGCCAGTTTGCGCGCGCCGTAATCTCAATCGCAAAACCGGGGCGAAATACCTGTTCCAGAAACGCTTTCAGTAGCGCGGGAACATCGCCCATCCACAAGGGGTAAAGGATGACCAGATGGTCAGCCCAGGCAATGTCTTTCTGGGCTTCTGCAATATCCTCTTCCGGTTCAAGCTCATGCCACACCCGTGGTTCGCGAAGAATTGCAAAATCCAATTCGGCGATATTGATACGCCTCACTTCGTGGAGCTCTTCTGCGCCTTTCTGATAAGCATCTGCAAGCGCGTGGATGTAGTGATCTGGCTCCCCGCTGGGGTGTCCATCAATGATCGCGATGCGTTTCATGAGGCTGGAATGCCCCAAAGCCAGACTGGCCTAATATAGGTAAATATCCTAGGAACAGGACCGTGGGCAGGTTTTTGAACACGTCCATCCAAAGGAATGCTGTGACCATGGCCGGACAAGAAAAAGCAGACCCTAAGTCGTTTTTGTCACTGCGCAGTGCAGAAGAGTTGCACGCGCTAATCGACACAGCGCCTGATGCCATCGTCATTTCTGACCAGCATGGGACGATTTTGACCTTCAGCAAGGGCGCACACGACATCTTCGGCTATCACGAGGCTGACGTTCTTGGAGAGAACGTAGGCATTTTGATGCCCTCACCTGACCGAGAGCGGCATGATCGCTACATGCACAACTATGCCTTAACCGGTGAAGCAAAGATCATAGGCTCTGGCCGGGTCACGACGGCCCGGCACCGCGATGGAAGCACCTTTCCAATAAAGCTGGAAATTGGTGATCTGGGATCAGAAGGTAACAAGGCATATATTGCCTACATTCGCGATTTGACTGAGAGCGTAGAAGCCAAACGAGAGCTTCACACGCTGCAAAATGAATTGGCGCATGTGTCGAGGATCTCATCAATGGGCTCGCTCGCAACATCGTTGGCTCATGAGCTCAATCAGCCGCTCACCGTGGTCTCCAATTATGCCAATGCTGCGCGCGATCTGCTTGCAGACCCAACGGCGCACAACATTGAACTTGTTCGCGAAGCGCTCGACGAATGTGCATCAGCCGCATTAAAGGCAGGGCAGATTGTCCATCGCCTGCGCGACTTTATCAAGCGGGGCGAAACAGAGCGTCAGGTGGCCAGCCTTGGACGGATTATTCAAGAGGCATCCGCCCTTGCCCTGATGAATGGCGATGGCAAAGGCGTCGATTTTGAAACTCAAATCGATACCGATGCAGATCAGGTCATCGTGGACCCCGTCCAAATGCAACAGGTGGTTCTTAACCTCATCCGCAATGCGCTCGAAGCAATGCTAGATTCTGAACACAAGCACTTGCGAGTAGAAACCCAGCGCAAGGGTGGTGCTTTCGCGCAAGTATCCGTGATTGATAGCGGCCCGGGGCTCGACAAGAATGTAGCAGAGCGCTTGTTCCACCCATTCAACAGCACCAAGTCTGATGGAATGGGTCTTGGCCTTTCGATCTGCCACTCAATCGTTCAGTCGCATGACGGCAAAATCTGGGTCGAGCCATCCGACTTTGGCGGCACGGCCTTCCACTTTACAGTCCCACTGGCAGAGGTATCGGGCGATGACGGTTAAGTATCCCATCTATCTCGTTGACGACGATGAGAGCGTTCGCCGCTCTGTTGGATTTATGCTCAAGACTTCGGGCCTCACCGTCAGGTCTTTCGAAAGTGGAACCGCATTTCTGAAAGAAGCCGGATCGCTCGATCCGGGCTGCGCGCTGCTTGATATCCAAATGTCTGAGATCGATGGTTTGGAAGTTCAAGCTGAACTGCGCGACCGCGGCATTGCCTTTCCTGTCGTCGTGATGACGGGCCATGGCGATGTCGAAATCGCCGTCAAAGCAATGAAGGGCGGAGCGATTGATTTTATCGAAAAACCGTTCGCAAAAGAAACACTGCTTGATGCCATTGCGGAAGCGTTCGACCAGCTTGAGCGATCTGGCCAAAAGAGTAAACGCCGCAAGGAAGCGGAATTGCTTGTAAACGCTCTCACACCGCGAGAGCACGACGTTTTAGTAGGGCTTACCAAGGGCTATCCAAACAAGACCATCGGCTATGATCTCGACATCAGCCCGCGCACGGTTGAAATACACCGCGCTAACGCGATGAAGAAGCTGGACGTGTACAATCTGTCTGACCTTTTGCGGATAGCATTTGCCGCAGGTATTGGAGAGGATAGAGACACTAAGACCCCGGCCAAAAGGCCCGATCCTCAATAAGAGCCGCTATCATGGCTTTGTTTTTAGCAAGGTGACACCAAGGTCTGCACCTTAGCACTCTTTGTTCCGCATGGCTCGTGGGCCCACGCGACTAAGGAGGTTTCCGGATAAAGCGCCCTCTGATTGCCAGCGATACTGGGCGCATTCGTGAAACTTGGGAAACCAACATGGCAAGCAATCAAAGAAGCAAATTTGCTCCCTTCTGGGCGCTCATCCTCATACTCTTGACCATTGTGGGCGGTCTGGTGCTCTTTCGAGATGTCATTTTCGGCACCCAGCAATCGGCACAGCAGCCTGCACCTCCATCTTCAGAATGGACGACGGCCCCCGAAGAGGGTGTGCAGGTGAACTTGCCCGAGATACCTGTCCGGGAGCTTCCTATCGAGGAAACCCCTTCTCAAGACACACCGCAGCCTGATCAAGAGTGAGCCATCTGCGAACAACCGATAATTGCGCTCGCACTAGGGTCAGGACCCTAGAGATCATTCTGGTGTGGGAAACTCATCAGGCGATCCATCAGGTTCATAAATGTCCGGCGCAAGGGGTTCGGTTTCCGGTGGACTAAATGGCCCCGGCTCGGGCTCGCGCTGTGGACGTTCTGGCGGCGCGGCAGGTTCAATGCGATCCGGCTTTGGAGGCTGTGTGGCCATGTTCAACTCCGACATTTCGTGGGGTAAAGTATGTCAGCCATCGACTGCATCAATGATTGAAACGATCTTGTCTGGTGCGTGGTTCACCACGTCTTTGCCTATTTCCGCCAAGATCGAAGGTCTCAGCCGCTCGGGGCAGCATTTGCGAAACTCGCCCAAGACTGTGGGGGAAGCCAGTAGAATGACGCCGCGATCATGCTCCTGCTGTGTTTTATCCAAGAGTTGTGAAGCCTCGCGCACGAAGTCTGTTTCGGCCAGATCGTGCAGATCGGTTTCACCCATCGCGCTTCGGCGCGGCGATCCACTCGAAAAAGAGCGTCCAGGCCGGTCGGTGCCCTGCTCGCTCGACCGCGGATTGGCCGCTTGATGCGAACTAATGGGCTCGAGCAAGGGTTTTTGCGTATCCCCGGCGTTCTTGAAGAGATGCGCTTTGCTTCCATCCATCGCCATCACCAGCGTGCCTGTCGCGATTTTCATGCCCGTGTTCCTTTGCGTTAAGTTTGCTGAACCGGAATAGCTCGCGGCCTTCAACAGCTCACTAAGGAAACCCCCTAGGGTCGCGCGGCAAAAAGTGAGCACTGTTAAGGCGTGCGGCGCAAGTCGGGCCTACGGATATTTGCGTAACGTCCGAGGCTATAAGCGGAGATAGTATGCCGATGACAAAGCGAGACGCAGGAGGTCCAGATGATCGAGTTTCTCTCAACAACACCCGGCGTCGTCGCATGCCGCTTGAACCGGAGAATTGAGCCTGAGGACACCGACCAACTCACGCACGAGCTCCAGCTGGCGTTCGAAAATGACGGACCGGTCAACCTCTACTACGAACTGGACAAAGACATTGAGATGTCCGTGCGGGCAATCGTTCATGGGCTGCGCAATGCCCTCGATATCTTTGTTCGGCGCGATCAGTTGGGGCGTGTCGCAATTGTTAGCGATGATACCTTGATGCGCGCTCTTTCCAAAGCTGAAAGCGCACTCTTACCCGGTATCAGCTATGAACTATTCCATCAGGACCAATGTTACCTTGCCAGAGAATGGATCGAAGGCAGCTCTGCGCTGCCAAGAGGACAAACCGTCGAGATCCTTGAGACGGACTGCGACACCATCGTAGGCTTTGTGGTCGATGGCAAAATCGCTGCCGAAGAGCTTCACGCTATCGCTGCTGAGCTTAACAAGCGGCACAAGTCAGCCCCGCCCGAAGGGATGATCCTGATCTTACGCAACTATGCCGGATTTGAACCTTCGGGTGCCTTCCACATGGATTATATCCGCATGAAGCTGGCGATGTTCAGCGACTTAAAGAAATACGCGGTGGTGGGTGCTCCTAAATGGATGGAGAAATGGATCACCACGCTGCAACCATTGATCAAGATGGAAATTCGAACCTTTGAACTGGGTCAAGAGGATTATGCGTGGGCCTGGTTGGGTGCCGAGCCAAGGGAGAAACACCCTATCATCGAACCCCTTATTGCGAGCTCGTAATGGGCTCAATGTCGAAAGCTAAAGGCACGCTTTGACAGATGGATTAAACGGCATTTGCGTTTATAAACAGATCTTTACACACCATTCTTCAGGTCGTCTCGAACACCACTGTGTGAGGGCTCCAAGGCGTTTGGAGGTGCCCGATCAGCAAGCGCTTGGCATCCATACTCTTACGTCCGCCACCCCTGCCTGATCCCATATCGTTTTAAAGATTCAAGGCTGTTTGTTCAAAATTCACCAATTTCCAACAGCCGCTTCTTAACTCGAGGCCGCCTACCGCTCTTCCATGGTGAGGGCAGCTGCAATTTTCAGGGTTATGGTGCTGGCGTGCCTTATGTGCGCTTCGCTGCCTGCAAACGCCGGGTCCATCGCCCCCCTTTCCCCAGAGCGATCAAGCTATGAAGCGTTTGGCCAGCAGCCCCAAAAGCACTCTAACCTGATGCCTGGCTATGACCTGCGCCAAAATCGGAACAAGGGGCAAAATAGGGCGCTTTCGCCATCGAAAAGACACGTCATGCGCGCAATCTGGAAAGCTTCGCAGCAGACGGGCGTGGACTATCAGTATCTGCTTGCAAAGGCGCAGATTGAATCGGGCCTCAACGCTGACGCCAAGGCGTCATCCTCTAGCGCCGCTGGTCTCTTTCAATTCATCGAGGGAACGTGGCTGCGCAGTCTGGAACGGTATCAAGCTCAGATCGGCACTGCTGCGGATCTAGGGCAGAGCGCTTCGCGGCGAGAGAGGCTCGATTGGCGCTTTGATCCCGAGCTCGCCTCCATCGTTGCGGCCGCCTATGCCCTAGAGAACGGAAGACGTCTGGAGGTAGTGCTGGGCAGGCGAGCCAATGGCACGGAGCTTTACTTGGCGCATTTCCTTGGGACAGGCGGCGCATCGCGATTCATGACGGCATGGAAGCGCAATCCCGGCGCTTCTGCAGCGCAACTTTTTCCCAAAGCGGCCCGGGTGAACCGGTCGATTTTTTATGCGCGATCTGGCCGATCTCGTAGTCTTCAAGACGTCTTGCAGCACTTCGAGCAAAAACTAAACAACGCGCTTGAGAAATTCGGCGGCGCAAATATCCAGCACGATACCGCCGTTAATCCGTTGAACAACTCTGCGATGCAGCACCGGAGTTTTGGGAAAGAGCGCCAAACAGGCGATGCGGCAACCCTTACTTATCGCACCACTTCCAGCATAACCTTGGGACTACTAAATCGGGACAAAAATACTTTAAAACAGATGCCTGAGGGAACAAGTGGCCAAACCACTTCAAGTCTAGGCGAAGGCGAGATAACACCGCCATCAGGGCGCCAGTTCGCGGGCCAAAGCACGACAGCCCCGATATGTGCTCAAACCATCGCACCACAGCGCCATACTTGCAATCACATTGAAATGTGCTATTCGAACATCATGAGCACATCAACAATCACACAGGTTCGTGACCTGATCGACCAAGGCGCATACACCAAAGCCGGAATTGCGCGTGCAGCGGGCCTTCATGCCAACACTTTGCGCGATGCAAGCGAGCCTGAATGGAACCCTACAGCAGAAACTCTCGCTAAATTGCAAAAGTTCCTCGACGCGAACGATAGCACGCCTGTGCTTGTGGGCGCTGAAGAGATCATCGACGAGGCGCGCAACGGGCGCATGTACATCCTTGTCGACGATGAGGACCGCGAAAATGAGGGCGATCTCATCATTCCTGCCCAGATGGCAACGCCTGCTGCGGTCAACTTTATGGCGACCCACGGCCGCGGGCTGATCTGCCTGGCTCTTGATAAGGCGCGCGTGGACCAACTCGGCCTCGACCCAATGAGCCGCAACAATAAGGAAAGCATGCAAACCGCTTTCACCGTCTCGATTGAGGCGAAGGATGGGGTGACGACAGGGATTTCCGCCGCTGATCGAGCGCGCACCATTTCAGTCGCTATTGATGCGAGCAAGGGCGCAGATGACATCGTGACGCCAGGCCATGTCTTCCCCCTGATGGCGCGTGAAGGTGGCACTTTGGTGCGCGCTGGGCACACAGAGGCGGCGGTGGACATCTCGCGGCTCGCTGGCCTTAACCCCTCAGGCGTGATCTGCGAGATCATGAATGAAGATGGGACAATGGCACGGCTCGATGACCTTATCGAGTTTGCACGCAAGCACAGCCTCAAAATCGGCACCATCCGCGATTTGATCGCCTACCGGATGCGCAATGACCATCTGGTCGAACGCGTCGATGAAAGCAGCTTTGAAAGCGATTACGGTGGCCAATGGCGCATGATCACTTACCGCAATACGGTCTCTGACAACATGGCCTACGTCCTCCAAAAAGGGCATGTGACGCCCGATGAGCCTACCCTCGCCCGTGTGCACCCTATCTCTGTGTTCGACGATGTTCTTGGCGCCCCTGGGCCGCGCAAACGCACACTGCAGCGCGCCATGGGAGCGATCGGCGAAAAGGGTGCGGGCATCATTGTCATCTTGACCCAGCGCGTTGGACAAGGTGCAAAATGGACGCCCGATGAAGAGCACCGCAATATCGGTATCGGCTCTCAAATCCTCGCCGACCTTGGTGTGCAGGACATGGTACTGCTTTCCAATTCGCGCCCTGATCTGGTCGCGCTCGAAGGCTATGGCATTTCGATTGCCGGACACCAGTCCATCCCTGATTGATCTGCTGGGTTATGATGTGAACAAGAATGGTGGTAGGCGGCTTGCCTCGCGCACCGTCACGCATCATAGGCGGCCCCCTACCCAATCAACGCGTTCAAACCTTTGGCACATCCCTTTTTGAGCGCTTATCCAATTGCAGCAAAGGACAGACCCATGGCGAAAATCTTGATCGTTGAAGCGCGTTTCTACGAGAATTTTAACGACATGCTGATCGCTGGCGCCCGAGCTGTGATTGAGGCGGCGGGCCATGAGGTTGAAGTTCTCACTGTGCCAGGCGCGCTGGAGGTCCCCGGTGCGATTGCTCTTGCAGCGGAAAGCGGAGAATATGACGCCTTTGTGGCGATTGGCGTCGTGATCCGGGGCGAAACCTATCATTTCGAGATCGTCGCAGGTGAGAGCGCCCGGGCGATCATGGCTCTCACCATGGACGGCATTGCCATTGGCAATGGCATCCTGACGGTAGAAAACGACGCGCAGGCCTTGGTCAGAGCTGATCCTGCGCAAAAGGATAAAGGCGGAGAGGCTGCAAAAGCGGCTCTTGCCTTGTTGTCATTGGCCGCACGCTTCGACGCCTGAAGCGGTAACTGATCGAGCCAGTCTGCAGGCCTCGCTTCATCCCAAACACTTCACAGATAATCGCGAATTGATGACCTATCCCGAGGGTTAGGTATTTCTACGGATGCACCATTTTACGAAACGGGCCTAAGGCGACCTTGAGGGAACTTACCTAGAGGTCCTTCGGTGCAATCAACAAAGAAGTTAAGAGAAGGAGGGTGCTATGATCCAACTCACTTCGTATGAAATAGATGATATCGAACACTGCAAGCAGGAGCTTGAAGCGGTCTTGCAAATCCTTGATCACGCGGGCGCTGGGATTGCTGCAATCCATGTGAATGCCGCGATTGAGCAGCTTAAAAGGAACCTCGCAGCATTGGCCCCTCAGTCGGGCAATGGAAGGCCTGCCTTCTTCGTTGAGGAAGACCTGGACTAATACCTCCGATATGAATGGTCTTTAACCGTATTTGCTCGGAATTGGCTGAATCATAAGCCATTTCTACGCAGTCCCACGTAATGTATCGCCTCGTACAACTGCCTAGAGTTTGTGTGGGGCACAGGCGTTCATTCGATCCAGGCAAAACCGGCTTGGCGCCAGGCCTCCCTTGACCTGGTGGCGTCTCATTTGATGCCACCGTCAACGACTTTAAGGAGGGGCCGATGCTCAATGAGACTGTTCACCCACGACCTGAAAATAGCTCCAACGCGGAAACTGATTTGGGCGCATTGGCAGAACACCTTTCCATTATCGCTGATGCTTTGCGCCGGACGACCAACAGCGTTCCTGGCTTGGAGAGAACCTCTCAGACAGCCGCCAGCGCGCTTTTCAGCAAAGAGAACGAGCAGCAAGCGGGCGCGGCCCTTTCTAGAAGAGCGGGCCTTGTTCCATCCCCTTTCTTTTCAGCGGACATCACGGTCCAGCGGAGGAGATATGCCCGCTTAGCACGGGAGGCGTATGCCGTCCGCCGCCGCCGGTCTGAAATCTTCGAAAACGATGAAATTTTCGGCGAACCGGCGTGGGATATTCTCTTGGACCTTTACATCGCTCATGTCGAAAACAAGCCAGTTTCGGTATCGAGTGCGTGTATTGGCTCTGCCGCACCGCCGACCACGGGCCTTCGCTGGCTCGGCGTTTTGGCAGAGCATGACCTCATCTTGCGGCAACACGATCCAGAGGATCAACGCCGCGTCCTTGTCTGTCTGACTGACAAAGGGCTGAGGGCGATGGATGAGTATTTTGCGAGCACTGGGATAGCCGCCTGATCGAAGGCGGCCACCCCTTTGCCCCAATTCTAAGCACCGAGCGAACCAAAGCAGCCGCGTCCTGCATAAACGGCGCTATCGCCAAGCTCTTCTTCAATTCGAATGAGCTGGTTGTATTTGGCCAGCCTGTCTGAGCGTGCGAGCGAACCGGTCTTTATCTGACCGCAATTGGTCGCAACCGCGAGATCGGCAATGGTCGCATCCTCGGTTTCGCCCGAACGGTGGCTCATCACTGATGTGTATCGCGCACGCGTCGCCATATCGACCGCGGCCAGTGTTTCGGTGAGCGTCCCGATCTGGTTGACTTTCACGAGCAGCGAATTGGCGAGGCCATCGGCAATCCCCTGCCCCAGACGCGCTGGGTTGGTCACAAACAGGTCATCACCTACAAGCTGTACCCGGTCACCAATCGCTTTGGTTACAGCCGCCCAGCCCTCAAAATCATCTTCGCTCATGCCGTCTTCGATGGAAAGGATGGGATAATCATCACACAGCTTGGCTAGGTAATCTGCCATGCCTTGGCCATCGAGGCTCAGCCCCTCGCCCGAAATCTCATATTTGCCATCGCGGTAAAATTCAGTCGCGGCGCAATCGAGGGCGAGAACAATATCGTCGCCCGGCTTAAACCCGGCCTGCTCAACCGATGCCATAATGAAATCGAGCGCAGCCCGCGTGCTGGCAAGGTCAGGGGCAAAGCCGCCTTCATCGCCAACGCTGGTTGCAAGGCCTTTGTCGTGGAGGCCCTTTTTCAAAGTATGGAACACTTCCGAACCCCAACGCACCGCTTCTGCGATGCTGTCAGCGCCCACGGGCATGATCATAAATTCTTGGATATCAATTGGGTTATCAGCGTGTTCGCCGCCATTTATGATATTCATCATCGGCACGGGCAAAACATGTGCCGCCACTCCACCAAGATAGGAATACAACGGAAGTCCGCGCGCATTAGCGGCAGCTTTGGCCACGGCGAGGCTGGTGCCCAAAATGGCATTTGCGCCGAGACGGCCCTTGTTCTCGGTGCCATCTAAGGCAATGAGCGAGAGGTCAATATCACGCTGGTCTTCGGCATCGAATGCGTCGATCAACAAGTCACGGATTTCTGTGTTTACGGCTTCGACCGCCTTCAACACGCCTTTGCCCTTATAGCGATCCTTATCACCATCGCGCAGCTCAACCGCCTCGTGTGCGCCGGTCGATGCGCCCGAAGGAACCGCCGCGCGGCCAAAACTGCCGTCGTCGAGCAAAACATCCACTTCAACCGTCGGAGTGCCCCGGCTGTCGAGAATTTCACGTCCATGTATGTCGATTATCGCTGTCATTATTGGAACTCCGGCGTGTTGAGATTATATCAGTGGTATGATGCCCGCGCGGATACCCCGCAAAGGACGTCTGTATCGCTTCTTTGCTGCACGCCTTATGCGGGAGAAAAGATCGGTGCAAGTGACATAGAATTTCATGACACACAGCCGCGTTTGCGTTATGCTGCAACGCGCAAAACTTGAGGGCTAAAACCACATGGCAGAAACAAAGACGAGCAAGACCCCGGCTAAGACACCGGCCAAGCGAACCACGGCGAAAAAAGCTGCACCCAAGAAAACGGGCGCAAGCGCAAAGAAAGCCGAAACAGAGGCTGTCTCAGGCACTGGCGAAGCCAAGAGCCGCTTCAACGCAGCTCTTGCAGAAGCAAAAGCGGGCGCAGCAGCGCTTCGCAGTGAAGCAAACACACGCGCTGGTGAAGTGCGCCAACAGGCCAAGAGCCGTGGAGATGATGTGATGGCTGAAGCCAAAGAATATGGTGAAAAAGCAAGAGTGAAAGCAGGCGAGCTTGCTGTTGACGGCAAGGCTGCGGCAAGCGATGCCATTGCATCGGTTGGCAAGGCGCTGGGCGACACCGCTACGCAGTTGGATGAACGCTTCGGCGAACAATATGGTGACTACGCCCGTTCGGCATCGCGCACTCTTGTTGAAACCTCGGCAAAGCTTGAAGCAAAAAGCCTTGAAGAGCTTGGCGAAGACACACGCCAAGCGATCCGCAAGAGCCCGGCAGCAGCTGTTGGCATTGCTGCGGTTGCCGGTTTCCTTCTCGCCCGCCTTTTCCGCAATCGGAAATAACCAAGCCCTTAAGCTTACGAAGGGGGACTGAATGCAGGAGGCTCATGGCCAGACCGGCGCCAAGGGTGCCGGGGACGGCTCGCCTGACCCTAACGATATTGTGACTGAGGACACGGGAGAAACTCCCGATCCTCAGTTCGATCCCTCGTTATTGGAAGAGGCCTCAGCGCTGATTGACAACGCGCGCACCTATGCCGAAGCTGAACTGGGCTTTCAAAAGACCAGGGCCGCTTTTGCCGGTCGCTTGGTGGGCGCTTCACTTGGGCTTGTCATTGTCGCGCTTATCCTTCTGCACATCGCGTTCCTCGCGCTTGCTGTCGGGCTTGTGCTTGCGTTCGAGCCATTGGCCGGCATTTGGGGCTCAATCGCTATTGTGTTTGGCGCCTTGATCGCGGTCGTCGTATTGCTGGGATGGGGCGCATTTAAGCGCGCGAAAAAGCTCGCATCGCTGTTCTCTTCTCCTGATGAGGAAAGCTCATGAGCAAGATTGAAGAACGCCTTGCCGACTATCGATCGCTTCGCGATTCCTCCAGAAAAGTGCTGATGGCCGATGTCGAACACGCTCGCACGACGTTCTCTGCCAAAGGGCTCACTTCCCGCTATTTTGGCGGAGTAATCGAGGGTGGCAAAGACGTCTTTGAGATCGCCAAGGTCCAAACTGTCGACAATCGCGGTATCATTGCCATTGTTCTGGGCGCACTCGCCTTATGGTTCAGTCGCGAACCTTTGCTCGCCGCGATGAGTGAGGAAATTGGGGCTGAGGAAATAGAGGTAGACGAAATTAGCGCGGATGCGAGTGACATCGCGCCTGTTCAGCCAAGCGAAACCGACACGGTTCCAGACACCATTTCAGACACACTAACAGACACGCCCCTTGGCGGAGGTACCAATGACACCTGAGCTTTCACAAGATGAAACAAAGCGCGATGCGCTGCGCCAAAAGATTGAAGCCAACGAGCGCCGTATTGCAGAACGTACCTTGGGCGAACAGGCCAAGGAAACCATTGATGCTGCGGTTGATTACACCCGGGAAAACCCGCTTAAAGTGATCGGGGGTGCCGTCGTGATTGGCCTTGCCATTGGGTTGATGACGCAACCGGGTCGGCGGGTTGCTAGAAAGGCTGCCTCAAGCGCAGCAAGTGCTGCGACCGGTGCTGCCAGCAAAGTCGGCGGCGCAGCAAGCAGCGCTACGGGAGCGGCTGCGAGCAAGGTGAAGACTGCGGCCAAAGACCGGACAAATGCGGTTTGGGTGCTGATTGGCGATGCGCTTGTAGGATATGCGATCAAGCTGATCGATGATGCGCTCGGCGGTCCCAATGCCGCCAAAGACACTCTGGAAGACCTTGGCGACACCGCCGCTTCGAAGGCCCGCTCATTGCGCCGCGAAGCCAGCTATCTTGCCGGAAGTGCAGCGGACAAGAGCCGCAGTGCCACGCGCCGGACAAAGCGCCGTGCCGAACGTGCCGTACGCGATCTGACTGACCGCATAAGCCACTAAAGAACAAGCAGCCTTAGACATTGGTATGCACACGCCTTGTGCTAAAAGCAGGCATCGCTTAACGGGCGAGACAATAGGGGCGATTGCCCACCAACTCCTCCCCAAGGAAGCTATCATGGAAGAAGCAACCACAAGCCAACGTCTCCACCTTGTCATGGGTGGCCGTGTAACCGATCCGCGCGGGCACGAATTTGCAGACCCTGAAAGCGTACACGTCGTTGGCGTTTACAGTTCATACGACGCAGCGGTCGATGCATGGCGCGCACAAGCACAGCGCACAGTTGATGATGCGGAAATGAAATATGTCGTCGTCCACATCCACAAGCTGCTGACGCCAGAAGACTAAGCGTTTCTCAATTGGCCTACACCATTCGTCCGTTTTTAAGCGGCGATGCCGCTGCGCTTGCCGCGCTTACTTTGGACGCGATCCGAAACATTGGTGCTCGGGCCTACTCACCTGAGCAGGTCGAAGTCTGGGCATCGGGACACACCAGTGCGCAGCGGTTCACGCAGAGGGCCAAGGCTGGCCATCATATCTATGTCATGGCTGATGACGCGGATATGCCTGTCGCCTACGCTTTGCTAGAGCCCGACGGGCATCTCGATATGCTCTATCGCTCTCCCACCCACGCAGGGCGCGGTCTGGCATCGCAATTGCTGGCGCACGCCGAAGAGCAGGCGCACAGGCTTGGCGTGACGAGGCTTTATACCGAGGCGAGCGAGCTTGCCCGCACACCATTCGAGCGCGCGGGATATGCTGTGACTGAGCGCCGCGACTTTGAACTTCGCGGCACCCGGATCCACAATTATGCCATGGAAAAGGTTTTAAGGGAAAAGCCCCTTATTTGAGGCCTTAACCAGACAAAGCTTAGATGAATTCGATCTTTTCGATGAGATAGAACTTGTCGCCGGATGGGACAGTCACTTCGACCTCTTCATCGACCTGCTTACCGATCAAGGCACGTGCAATCGGCGATGAATAGGAAATACGCCCTTTGCCAGCATCCGCCTCTGTCTCGCCCACGATCTGATATTTCACAGTCTTATCATCTTCGTCGAGCAGCGTGACTGTGGCACCAAAAACCACTTTGTCGCCGGACAATGTTGTCGGGTCGATGATCTGTGCGCGGCCAATCTTGCCCTCAAGATCACCAATTTGCGCCTCGACCTGGCCCTGACGCTCTTTTGCGGCATGGTATTCGGCATTCTCCGACAAGTCGCCGTGTGCGCGCGCTTCCTCGATCGCATCAACGATCCGGGGGCGTTCATCACGAAGCGCTTTGAGATCTGCGGTCAGACGCTCATAACCTTCAGCGAGCATCGGAACCTTATCCATCGTAGCCATTCCTGTTTCTTTCAGTCTGGACGCATCCCCACTTTGCAATCGTGAAATTTCACCCTCAGCCGCTCCGGTCGAGGCAGCTTTGAAACAGCGAAATTATGGGAGATACGTCGTAAGTGCTCAGCTATAATAGTCTTGCAAGGAACGAACTTCAAGCTGTGAGGGTTCAAGCGCCTTTATTGACGCAGCAACCGCGCGCGATGCGGCAGCCGTTGTGTAGTAAGGGATCTTCTTTTCCAGGGCCCCTGCCCGGATGGATTTCGAATCTTTCAAAGACTGCCACCCTTCGGTAGTGTTGAAGATGAGCGCGATCTCGCCGTCGATGATTTTGTCGACAATATGCGGCTGCCCTTCAGCAACTTTATTAACCCGTTCAACCGCAAGCCCTTGTTCCGAGAGGTATTTTTGCGTGCCCGCCGTGGCGATTACTGTGAAACCACAATCGAGCAGGTCTTTGACCGCTGGCACGATATTGACCTTGTCGGAATTCTTGACCGAGACAAACACAGTGCCTGATTGTGGAAGTATCATCCCGGCGCCAAGCTGTGATTTGAAGAAGGCAGGCTCAAACGCACAATCCAGTCCCATAACCTCGCCAGTGGATTTCATTTCAGGCGACAGGACGGGGTCCGAACCGGGGAACCGGGCAAATGGGAACACGGCTTCTTTGATCGCCATGTAAGGCAAGTCGCGGCGGAAGGGTTCAAAATCGGCAAGCTTTTCGCCCGCCATTACCCGCGCAGCGATTTTCGCAACCGGTTGCCCGATTGCCTTCGCAACGAAAGGCACGGTCCGGCTTGCCCGCGGGTTCACTTCGATCAAGTAGACCTCACCGTCCTTCACCGCGAATTGCACATTCATAAGGCCCCGCACTTTAAGCGCAAAGGCAAGCGCCTCTGCCTGACGCTCCATCTCCTCGATGATTTCCTTTGGCAGCGAATAGGGCGGCAACGTGCACGCGCTGTCACCGGAATGAACGCCCGCCTCTTCGATGTGCTGCATCACGCCAGCAACACGCACTTCGTCGCCATCACACAGGGCATCGACGTCGCACTCAATCGCGTCGCGCAAATATTGATCGACCAGCACGGGGCTGTCGCCCGACACGTTCACGGCGGTCTTGATGTAATCATCAAGCTGCGCCTCGCTATCGACGATTTCCATCGCACGCCCACCCAGCACGAAGCTTGGTCGCAAGAGCACCGGATAGCCAATGCGCGCAGCTGCGGCAGCGGCTTCATCGCGGGTGTAGGCGATGCCGTTGTCGGGCTGTTTCAAGCCCAGTTCGTTGACGAGCTTGGCAAACCTTTCGCGGTCTTCGGCATGGTCGATGGCGTCCGGCGATGTGCCAAGGATCGGGATGCCTTCATCTTCCAAGGCCTGCGCCAATTTCAGCGGAGTTTGCCCACCGAACTGTACGATGACACCAACAAGCTCACCCGACTGCTGTTCCACGCGCAGGATTTCGAGCACGTCTTCTGCTGTCAGCGGCTCAAAATAGAGGCGGTCGGAAGTGTCATAATCGGTCGAAACGGTCTCCGGGTTGCAGTTGACCATGATCGTCTCATAGCCCTGCTCGGCAAGCGCAAAGCAGGCGTGGACGCAGCAATAATCAAACTCAATCCCCTGCCCGATCCGGTTGGGGCCGCCGCCAAGGATGACGATCTTCTTGGCGGAGGAAACGTCCGCCTCGCACTCGGGCTCACCAAAACTCGGGGCCTCATAGGTCGAGTACATGTAGGGCGTGATCGCCTCAAATTCGGCGGCGCAGCTGTCGATGCGTTTGAACACCGGATTGACGCCAAGTTTTTGGCGAAGTGCGCGCACTTCTTCTTCGCTGGTAGCACCGGCCATGGCCTGGAGCGCGTCATGAAGAAGCCCAGAGCGTTTCGCCTGCGTTTCGGCAAGGCCGTCCTTTACACCGACAGAGCGCACAGCAAGGGTCGCAAGGCGCCTATCGGAAAAGCCCATGGATTTCAGGCGGCGAAGCCCCTGCGCATCGCGCGGAAGGCCATCGGCCTGAACCTCCTTCTCCGCCTCAATAATCCCTTCGATCTGGCGCAGGAACCACGGGTCGTAGCCTGTGACGTCCTGGATGTCCTCAAGAGAGAGCCCCTCGCGGAAAGCTTGTCCCACTTGCAGAAGACGGTCC
Source organism: Erythrobacter longus (assembly GCF_000715015.1). Taxonomy (GTDB): domain Bacteria; phylum Pseudomonadota; class Alphaproteobacteria; order Sphingomonadales; family Sphingomonadaceae; genus Erythrobacter; species Erythrobacter longus. The sequence goes on along the minus strand of NZ_JMIW01000001.1, from coordinate 275,293 downwards.
GGTGTGCGCTTTGAAAGAGCGGCGGTGATGACGTCCTTTGATGCGCCTTCCAGATCAACCATACGGTTAAACCCATCAAGACCCGTCTCGAGCCCGCGAAGCGCCTTTTGCACGCTCTCCTGAAAGTTGCGGCCAATTGCCATGACTTCGCCCACCGATTTCATCGCCGTTGCGAGCAATGGCTCAGCGCCCTTGAACTTCTCAAAGGCAAAGCGCGGGATCTTGGTGACGACATAGTCGATTGTGGGCTCAAAGCTCGCCGGCGTTGCTCCGGTGATCTCATTGGTGATCTCATCAAGAGTGTAACCCACCGCCAGTTTCGCCGCGACACGCGCAATCGGGAAGCCGGTTGCCTTGGAGGCGAGAGCGGATGAGCGCGAAACGCGCGGGTTCATCTCAATCACGATGAGACGACCATCGGCAGGGTTCACCGCGAATTGAACGTTGGAACCGCCTGTCTCAACACCAATCTCACGCAACACCGCAATCGAGGCATTGCGCATAATCTGATATTCTTTGTCCGTCAGCGTCAGCGCCGGGGCCACCGTTATGGAATCGCCGGTGTGGACCCCCATCGGATCGACGTTTTCGATCGAGCAGATGATGATGCAATTGTCCGCCTTATCGCGCACAACCTCCATCTCATATTCTTTCCAGCCCAGCAGTGATTCTTCGATCAGAACTTCGGTGGTGGGCGAGGCATCGAGCCCCTCGCGCACGATCCGGTCAAATTCCTGAGTATTGTAAGCAATCCCGCCGCCTGTGCCGCCAAGGGTAAAGCTTGGGCGGATAATCGAGGGAAGGCCTGTGCGCTTCACAATCTCGCGCGCTTCTTCGATGGTGTTGGCAACGCCGCTGCGAGCGCTTTCCAGCCCGATTTTGTCCATTGCATCGCGGAAGCGCTGACGGTTCTCTGCCTTGTCGATGGCATCGGCCTTGGCCCCGATCATCTCCACGCCGTGCTCTTCAAGGACGCCCATTTCCTCCAGAGCCAGCGCGCAGTTCAGCGCCGTCTGCCCGCCCATCGTGGGGAGCAGCGCGTCGGGTTTTTCCTTGGCGATGATCTTGGCGACGATTTCCGGCGTGACCGGCTCGATATAGGTCGCGTCCGCAAACTCGGGATCGGTCATGATCGTTGCCGGGTTCGAGTTCACCAGAATGACCCGGTAACCCTCTTCTTTGAGAGCCTTAATCGCCTGCGTGCCCGAATAATCGAACTCGCACGCCTGCCCGATAATGATCGGCCCTGCGCCAATCACAAGGATAGAGGAGATGTCATTACGTTTGGGCATTATTGGCTTTCGCTTTCAGGAGGTGTTTCGGTGTTGTCGGTTTTGGCTTCTTGGTTGGCAGGGACGGCGCCCACATCAATCATGATGAGGCGCATTCCCTCTTGCTGCCGCGCACAGCCGGTCGCGATCATGGTCGACTTGGGCTGAAGCCCGCCGCGCACCCGGTAAAGCGCCGGGTCGCGCCCTGTGAAAAAAGCGCCCTTCTCATCGACCGGTGTTCGCATGAACACATCGACAGCAGTCGAGGTTTCGTTGGTGGACGTCATCGCACGGTTGCCAGCAGTGTCGTCGCTGCCATCCACCATCAGGCGCTGCATGTCCTCAAACGCCATCTTGGTGATGTCAAAGGTGAAGGTGGGGACGCCCATTTCTTCTGTGTAATTGGCGAATTGGGAGGCCGGGCCGAGGAGGCCTGCGACGCGGGTGGGGCAATCTGCGCTGAGCTCAGAGCCCTCGCGCGGGTCCTCGGGGAAGAGGATGTGGCAGCCGGTGAGGCTGAGGAGGGCCAAAGATGAAAGGACAAAACGCATCATGAAAACCACCAGAGGCCAATCATCGTGGGTAAGGCTAAGAGCGCAGCAACTGCGCCCCACTTCGTCCAGTTAACGGCAGAGTTACTCCAAGCAGGCCTGCTGCCCTTCTGGGCATAGAACTGGTCCGGGGGAACCAGCTTGAGTGTACGGAAGACAGGAAGGTCAAACGAGTAATTTCCACCCTCTTTTTCAGCTAAAGGCATGCATTTCTCGATCCAATCAATTCCATACGACGAGATCCGATATCCGACCAATCCGCTTTCAAACTTTTTTTCATCAACCATTTGCAGTTGAACCAGTAATTGAAACGCGTGCTCGACACGTCGGCCTCCAAAGCCTTTCGCGCGCAGTTGACCTGCGATCTTCTTTGGGTCAGCCCAATTCTGATCGCTGTCAAAAGCCACATATAGGACAGTCAAAACATGGACGGCGCATTCGGCTTGCATTCAACTAACCCAGCCCCCCAACAAACTTCTCAAAGAGGTAGAAGCTGTCCTGAGGCCCCGGTGACGCCTCCGGGTGATACTGCACGCCAAACGCGCGTCTGCCCTTCACCGCAATCCCGCAGTTGGAGCCGTCGAAGAGGCTCACATGGGTCTGCTCCAGCGTCTCTGGCAGAGTGTCCGCATCCACCGCAAAGCCGTGGTTCATGCTGGTGATCTCAACCATGCCCGTGGTCTCGCCCCAGCCCTCGCCAACACGCTGAACCGGGTGGTTTGCACCCCGGTGGCCTTGGTGCATTTTGATCGTCTTAGCGCCTGCCGCGAGAGCCAGCATTTGGTGGCCCAAGCATATGCCGAAAAGCGGCATATCGGCCGCGAGCAGCTTGCTAATAACCGGCACCGCGTATTCGCCCGTCGCCGCAGGGTCTCCGGGACCGTTGGAGAGGAACACGCCGTCAGGCTTTAGCGCCATAATGTCGTCGTAAGCGGTTTTGGCAGGCACCACAGTCACCTTGGCACCAGCGCGAACGAGGTTACGAAAGATATTGTCCTTCGCGCCATAGTCGATCGCGACCACATGCGGGGTCGCATCGTGAGCGGCGCGGCCGTAGCCATGGCCCAAGCGCCAATAGCCGCCTTCCCAATCTTCTTGACCCGCGCGGGTTACGCGGACCGCCAAGTCCATGCCTTCCAGCCCAGCCCACTCTTGCGCACGCTGGATAAGGGCGGGAATGTCAAATTTGCCATCGGTCGAATGCGCAATCACCGCATTGGGCGCGCCTGACTGGCGGATGCGGCGGGTTAGAGCGCGGGTGTCTACGCCGGAAAGGCCGATTTTGCCGTTTTTCTCCATCCACTCCTGAAAGCGTTCGAGGCTGCGGAAGTTTGATGGCTCGGTCACATCTTCGCGCACGACGCAGCCCACTGCGCCCTCCACCACGCTTTCGACGTCTTCGCTGTTCGCGCCGACATTGCCGATATGGGGAAAGGTGAACGTCACGATCTGCGCGGCGTAAGAGGGATCGGTCATCACCTCCTGATAGCCGGTCATGGCCGTGTTAAAGCACACCTCGCCCACCGCATCACCGACCGCGCCAAAGCCCCGTCCCCAGATAACCGTTCCGTCGGCCAGAACAAGACAACCTGTCGCACCTTTGGGTTGCGCAGGACGAGAGGGAGCAGAAGCCATTAGGGGCTCTCCAAGCAAAGGTTTTACAGCAATGTCGCTAAGTCTCACCGGCTAAGCTTGTGGGGGCCTCACGTCAACCTATCTCACAGGCTATATTTCGGCTAAGCCCTGCATCAAACCAATCCATCCACAAGAAAGACGTGAATTACGATGATCCGTGACGACATCAAAGCAGCGACCATTACCGCGATGAAAGCCAAAGAAAAGGAGCGCACAGCAACGCTTCGCCAGATCAGCGCCAAGATCAAGGACCGCGATATTGAAGAACGCACCTCTGGTAAGGAGATCGAAGACGATGCTCTGGTGACCAGCGTTCTGCAGAAAATGGCCAAGCAGCGGCGCGAATCGATTGAGATGTACGTAACCGGCGGCCGTCAGGAACTGGCCGACAAGGAAACGGCTGAGCTTGCCGTGATCGAGGAGTTCCTGCCGCAGATGATGAGCGAGGACGAAACCAAGGCCGCGATTGAGGCGATCAAGGCCGAAACCGGCGCTTCATCCATGAAGGACATGGGCCAGGTTATGGGTGCTCTTAAGGCGAAGCACGGCGCGGTTCTCGACGGGAAACTGGCGAGCGGGCTTGTGAAGGCGGCGCTGAGCTAAACACAGACTTGTCCACCGCCGCGCTTGCTGAGGCGCGCCTACACGAGCATCTTTGAACCTATGTCGATCACCCCGCAATGGAAGGACGAGCTGCGAGCGAGGATCACGCTATCAACCGTGATCAATCGCTCGACCAAGCTCACCCGTGCGGGGCGTGAATGGAAGGCCTGTTGTCCGTTCCATAACGAGGCAACGCCGAGCTTCTACGTCAATGATCAGAAGGGGTTTTACCACTGCTTTGGCTGCGGGGCGCATGGCGATGTAATCTCCTGGATGACGGAGCAGCGGGGGCTGTCGTTTATCGATGCGTGCAAGGAACTTGCTGCGGAAGCGGGAATGGAGGTCCCTGCCCCTGATCCCATCGCGGCGAAGAAGGCAGAGAAACGCGCTGAACTCATCGATGTGACCACTGATGCGCAAGCGTGGTTTTTTGACAATCTGCGCAGTTCCGATGGGCGCGAGGCGATGCAATATCTGACAGGTCGCGGGCTTAAGCCTGAAACCTTGCAAGAGTTCGGCTTTGGTTACGCACCAGAGAGCAAGCAGGCATTAAACCGTGCGCTTGCCCGGTATGATGACGAAATGCTGGTTGAAACCGGCATGCGGATCAAGACCGACGATGGCACCACCTATGACCGCTTTCGTGGCCGGGTCATGCTCCCCATTCAGGATGCACGGGGCCGTGTGATCGCCTTTGGTGGTCGGATCATGGATAAACGCGACGGGGTTGCCAAATATCTGAACTCCCCCGACACGCCGCTCTTCGACAAGGGCCGCACGCTCTACAATCTCCACCGTGCCTCGCCTGCCTCGCGCCAATCTGGCCGCGTGATTGTGGTCGAAGGCTATATGGATGTGGTCGCGCTGGCTCAGGCCGGGTTCGGGGATGCGGTTGCGCCTCTAGGAACGGCTCTGACGGAAACACAGCTTGAGATGCTGTGGCGCATGGTTGAAGTGCCGATCCTGTGCTTTGACGGAGACAAAGCAGGCGAGCGTGCCGCGATGCGGGCAATTTCGCGCGCCCTTCCCTTGCTTGCTCCCATGCGATCCCTTTCGATTGTGCGCCTGCCCAGCGGCATGGACCCTGATGACCTCATTAACCGCGATGGTCCCAAGGCGATGGGGGATCTGCTCGATAATCCCAAAAGCCTGCTCGATGCCCTTTGGGAAGGGGAACGCGATGCACAGCCGCTGTCCAGTCCAGAATCCAAAGCGGGGCTCAAAGCGCGGCTCATGGAGCATGTCGATACGATCGAGAACAAGGACATTCAGGCGCTCTACCGCCGCGAACTCCTCGACCGGTTTTCTGCATTTGCCTTCCCGCGCCGTGACAACCTTGGGCCGCAGCGCCAGTTTCAAAACCGCGGCAACTGGCAAAACCGAAAGGCTCCGCAACCCGGTCTTTCGCAAGAGGGGCGTGAACGCCTCGGCCGCGCCATGTCAGGCGGGCAACGCGCCTCGCTAATGTCCGCCGTTATCGCCGGGCTTGTGCGCTTTCCCGAACAGATTTCGGCCCATTCCGAGGCACTCTCACGCCTTGCGCAGCTCGACCCAAATGCCGCCCCTGCGATAGAATCGTTGATGGAGCTCTCGGAAACACTTGATTCGCACACCACAAACGCCATATCGAGCGATGAAGGCATTCCTGCCCCACCGGTAAACCAACAGTTCGCCTTTCTTCGAGAAGGCACAGACCCCGGTGAAGCGCGCGAGGAATTGGCTGAAGCTGTATCGCTGCTGGCCCAAAAGCCAGCGCTCGAAGCTGCTATGGCAGCGACGATCGCGCGGTTTGATGAAGACCCGGAAGGGGCTTTGGCAGAGCAAGTCAGATTGCGAGAACAGCTATTCACAGTTGAAGAGCGGCTCAAGGAATTTGGGCGAAAGAAGAGCCGGACAGCCGGCTGATCTGAGTTGCTCCGGGTTTTGCGATCCGGAGTGGGATAAACAGTTAGGTGGTTGCAAAAGCTGCGGTTCGATAGCGGACCCAGGCCCAAACAATCACAAGCTATACGGACTGACGAGATATATGGCCTCGAGTGCAAAAGCGACCGACAAAGACGACGCACCGCTGATCGACCTCAATGAAGCTTCGGTGAAGAAGCTCATGACCAAGGCAAAGAAGAAGGGCTACATCACTTATGATGAGCTCAACGCTGCTTTGCCTTCGGGAGAGATGAGCCCAGACAAGATCGAGGATATCCAGACCGCGCTGTCCGAAATGGGCGTCCAGATTGTCGAAAACGACGAGGAAGCGGAAGCTGAGGCTGAACAGGAAGCCGAAGTCGAAGCGATGGAAGTCGACGACGAGAAGAAAAAGCCTGCCGCTGCTGCGAAACCTGCTGCCAAGAAGACCGGCACGGGTGAGCGCACCGATGACCCTGTGCGTATGTACTTGCGCGAAATGGGCGCGGTGGAACTGCTCAGCCGCGAGGGCGAGATAGCGATTGCCAAGCGCATTGAAGCGGGCCGCGACATGATGATCATGGGCCTTTGCCAAAGCCCGATCACATTCCACGCGATCATCCAATGGTCCGAAGCGCTAAATTCCGAAGACATGCAGCTTCGCGAAATCCTCGATCTTGACGCGATGCTTTCCAAAGAGCCTCCGCCTGACAAGATGGAAGAGGAAAACGAGGAAGCTGAAAAAGGCGGCGAGATCTCCGAAGAGACCGCTGGCCCGACCATCCGTGACGACGACGATGAAGTTGAAGATCACAAAGAAGATGACGAAGACGGCGAGGAGGGCGAAGGCTCCAAAAAAGACGATGAAGAGGAGGAGGACAACACTCTTTCTCTGGCGCAAATGGAGGCGGCGCTTAAGCCAGACGCGATTGAGCGTTTTGCCCGGATTACCAAGCTTTTCAAAAGCTTCGAAAAGCTTCAGCTTGAGCGGGTTCAAGTGCTCGCGGATGGCGGCGTGTTCCCGAAAGCCAAAGAAAACAAGTATGAAAAGCTCTCTGAAGAGCTCACCGCAGAAGTCGAAAGCGTGCAGTTCCATGCTGCGAAAATCGAATTTCTTGTCGACAATCTTTATGCCTTTAACCGCCGTTTGACCGCCCTGGGTGGCCAGATGCTGCGCCTTGCTGAGCGCCACAAGATCAAGCGGATTGACTTCCTCAAATCCTACGTCGGCAATGAGCTCGACGACGCCTGGATTGCTGAGCGTGCGGCCAAGGACAAGAAATGGGCCGCCTTCGCTGAGAAGGAAGAAGGCGCGCTTGACCGCATCCGCACCGAAATCACCGATATTGCGGCTAACACCGGCATGGCGCTCGAGGAGTTCCGCCGCATCGTCAACATGGTGCAAAAAGGCGAGCGCGAAGCGCGTATCGCCAAGAAGGAAATGGTCGAAGCCAACCTTCGCCTGGTGATCTCTATCGCCAAGAAATACACCAACCGTGGCCTGCAATTCCTTGATCTTATTCAGGAAGGCAACATCGGCCTGATGAAGGCGGTCGACAAGTTTGAGTACCGCCGCGGCTACAAGTTTTCGACCTATGCGACGTGGTGGATCCGTCAGGCGATCACCCGCTCGATTGCCGACCAGGCACGCACGATCCGTATTCCGGTCCACATGATCGAGACGATCAATAAGCTGGTCCGCACGTCCCGCCAGTTCCTTCACGAGGAAGGCCGCGAGCCGACGCCGGAAGAAATGGCAGCGCGTCTCTCCATGCCATTGGAGAAGGTTCGCAAGGTGATGAAAATCGCCAAAGAGCCGATCAGCCTCGAAACGCCAATCGGTGACGAAGAAGATTCGCACCTTGGTGATTTTATCGAGGACAAGAACGCGATCATCCCTGTGGATGCTGCTATTCAGGCAAACCTCAAGGAAACCGTCACCCGCGTGCTCGCCTCGCTCACCCCGCGTGAAGAGCGCGTTCTGCGGATGCGCTTTGGTATCGGTATGAACACCGACCACACGCTCGAAGAAGTGGGCCAGCAGTTCTCCGTTACCCGTGAACGTATCCGTCAGATCGAGGCAAAGGCGCTGCGCAAATTGAAGCACCCGAGCCGCAGCCGCAAGATGCGGTCATTCTTGGATCAGTAGTAGGACCGAAGATGAAGTTCCTGAAAACTCTCGCTTTGGGAGCGGGCGCTCTCTTGCTCACCACCCCCGCTCTTGCTCAAACGGACACCTACACTCCTCCTGCTGATGAGCTTGCTGAAGCCATGGCGATTATGGAAGTCGTGTTTCCGCCCGACACACGCGAGCAAGCGATGATCGACACAGCAACCACCATGGGCAACCAGATGGCGGGATCGTTTATGACTGGTCCGATCTTTGAAGAGCCAGGCATCAAGGCAATCATGGACGACTTTCTCGCTTCATTGCCCGAGGTGATGCGGCCCATGATCGTCAAACATCTGCCCAGCATGATCAAATCGACCGCGATTGCTTACACGCGGGAGTTTACTCTGTCCGAGCTTCAAGACATCCGTGCTTTTGCCACCACTCCAAGCGGACAGCGATATTTTTCCAGCGCCCAAGGGCTTTTGGCAGACCCCGCGGTTGCTGCGGCTAATGAGGCGTTTTTTTCAGATGTGAACGCTGCGCAGCAGGTTGAGGTCGAGAAAATCCAGGCCAAAGTGGTCGACTATCTTCAAAAAAACCCTGAAGTGATTGAACGGCTCCAAGCAGCAGGCGTAGGCTAAGGCAGCTAGGCTGGCTTTTACCTTCGCACTTGCAATATATAGCCAGTTGGGGGATCGTGAACGCTTAAAGATCACGGGAACATCCCATGCCAAAGTCAAACTCCATAACTGTCGCCATCGTCAGCCAGAAGGGCGGCTCGGGTAAGACCACGCTTGCGGTCAATTTGGCTACCCGCGCGGCGGCGGCGAAACACGAATCCTGCGTGGTCGACACCGACCCTCAGGCAACGGCGGCTGCGTGGAGCGATTGGCGCGGGGATTTCCTGCCCGTTGTGGTGACAGCTCCCCCTGCCCGGCTTGGCCGCACAATTGAAAGCGCGAAGAAAAACGGCGTAGATTTTGTGGTGGTGGACACCCCTCCCCACGCCGATGCAGCAGCGCGCGAGGCGATCAAGGCAGCGGACATCGTCCTCATCCCAACTCGCCCGCGTGCCTTTGATCTGGCCGCACTTGAACCCATCGCTGACCTTGTGAATTACGCGAAGACGCCCGCTTATGTGGTGTTAAACGCGGTGCCCACTGGCGCGACCAAGCTTGCAGAAGACGCCCGCAAAGCAGCTCGGCAAATGGGGCTCGAGATTTGCCCGGTAGAATTGGGAGAGCGCGCCGACTTCCACCGTTCAAGCGCAAAGGGCGAAACCGCCAGCGAGCTTGCACCTGACGGAAAGGCCGCCGGCGAAATCGACATGCTCTGGAAATGGCTCAACAAATCGCTCAAAAAGTCGAAGGGCTGAGTTGCACGCTGACTTAGGGTCCTGCCCTTAATAGCGGCGCCCGCGATCATCTTCGAAACTGCGCGGGAAGAGCCCGTATTTAAGCTTAAAGCCATCCGGGATCACCGGGTCAGGGCCGCTTTTCAGACCTCGAAACCGCTGGCTGACCTTGCCAAATTCCTTGGGCGGAATTGCTGACCATTCGATAGTATTGCGCGCGGTCAGTGCAAATTCGCCTGCGTTGGTGAGCACTCCTTCTCGGACTTCAAAAGTGGGCGCGCCCCCGCCGTATCCACGCGAAGGACGCGACACTTCGACCGTACCCGTCAGCCCTCTGCGATCAACCAAGCACCGTTCATCCTCAGCCGGGATTTTGGGGCAGTCGATACCGTGGGCTATCAAACGATATGTGCCCGCTCTCAACTGGTAGGCGCGCACCTGATACTCAACGGTGGAATTGCCAAAGGCGAAGAAGCTCTGTTTGCGCCTGAAACTGATCACATCGGCTGCGTTGGTAACATCGCCGCCTTCGCGCAGGAAATATACGTCCAGCGGCTCTTCCAGATAAATCTCGCTGCGAATCGAAAGGACAACAGCGCCATGGCCGGCAGCAATAGCGGATGCGCGTTTTACCTGTGCAGCTTCGAGGGCGGGTTCATTTGCGGTCTGGGCAAGTGCACCTGCCGACCCCATGGCACCCAAGGCGAGCAAAAGAGCACAAAACATCACGAAACGCATGGGATTACACCTGAAAGCTGACCAATCATCAAGCGCACGGCATGAAACATCGCGCGCCTGCTATCAAGCGTTAGAGCCTTTGCATGGCCGGAAACGTCGAAAAGCCATGATATCGGGGTGGAGTCGAACGCATCACCACACTATGTAGCGCGTCATGCGTATTGCCATTGCCTCTGATCATGCCGCCACGGACCTGAAAGCTGAGCTTGCTGAATGGTTGATGGAAGAAGGGCATGAAGTCGCTGACCTGGGCCCACAAGCCGGGGAAAGCGTCGATTATCCCGATTATGGGTACAAGCTTGCTGGTGTCATTGCCGATGGAACAGCCCAATTCGGTGTCGCCTTGTGCGGATCGGGCATTGGCATTTCGATCAGCGTCAACCGCCATCCCGGCGTTCGCTGCGCGCTTGTGTCAGAGCCACTGTCCGCAGCCCTTGCGCGGGAACACAACAACGCAAACTGCATTGCCTTGGGTGCGCGTTTAACAGGCATCGAAATGGCGAAGTCTTGCGTAGCTACGTTTCTTGCCACTCAGTTTGCCGATGAAGGTGATCCGGCTGGCCGTCATCAACGCCGCGTTGCAAAGCTCGGCAATCCACCTGCAACTCCAGATTCTGGCCCAGATCACATCGAGACACACCAATGAGCACTAACCCTTCGACCCTAACCGACCCGATGAGCGGCTTCTGGCATGATGATCTGGCGACAGCCGATCCCGAAATCGCGGCAGCCGTTGGCAAGGAACTCGCGCGTCAACAGGACAAGATCGAGCTGATCGCCTCGGAAAATATCGCCTCGAAGGCTGTGCTTGAGGCGACTGGCAGCGTCTTCACCAACAAATATGCCGAAGGCTATCCGGGCAAGCGTTATTATGGCGGCTGCGACTATGCCGACGTGGTCGAAACACTGGCAATTGAGCGCGCCAAGCAATTGTTTGGATGCAATTTTGCCAATGTGCAGCCAAACTCGGGCAGCCAGATGAACCAGGCGGTGTTCCTTGCCATGCTTGAGCCCGGCGACACCTTTATGGGCCTCGACCTCAATTCTGGCGGTCACCTGACCCATGGTTCGCCCGTCAATATGAGCGGCAAGTGGTTCAATCCGGTCAGCTACGGCGTAACCGAGGGCGAAGAACTGATCGATATGGATGCGGTTGCGGCTACCGCGCGCGAGCACAAGCCAAAGCTCATCATCTGCGGCGGCACCGCCTATTCGCGCCAATGGGATTTTGCGGCATTCCGCGCTATTGCCGATGAAGTGGGCGCGGTCCTTCTGTGCGATATGAGCCACATTTCCGGCCTCGTTGCTGGCGGCGCGCATCCCTCGCCCTTCCCGCATTGCGACATTGTGACCTCAACAACGCACAAAAGCCTTCGTGGCCCGCGTTCCGGCATCATCCTATGGAATGACGAGAAATTTACCAAGCCATTGAATATGGCGGTGTTCCCCGGCCTTCAGGGCGGTCCTTTGATGCATGTCGTGGCCGCCAAGGCGGTGGCGTTCAAAGAAGCGCTGGCGCCTGAGTTCAAAACCTACGCGCACCGCATCGTTGAAAACGCCCGCGCACTGGCTGCGAGCCTTGAAGAAAATGGTCTTCGCATCGTTTCAGGCGGCACGGACAACCACTCTATGTTGGTCGACCTCACAGCGAAGGATGTGACTGGTAAAGCGGCAGAAGCTGGCCTCGACCGCGCATGGCTCACTTGCAACAAAAACGGCATTCCCTTCGACACACGCTCACCCTTTGTGACTTCTGGTATCCGCTTAGGAACGCCAGCGGGCACGACGCGCGGTTTTGGCCCGCTTGAATTTCGTCAGATTGGCCAGCTTATCGCCGAAGTCGTCGACGGGCTTTCGAAGAATGGCCCGGAAGGTGATGCACAGATCGAAGAAAGCGTGCGGGGCCGCGTCGCCAAGCTGTGCGCTGACTTCCCGGTCTATCCGGAAAGCTAAGCACCCCATATGCGCTGCCCTTTTTGCGCCCATGACGACACGCAGGTGAAAGACAGTCGCCCGACCGAGGATAACACCTCGATTCGCAGGCGTCGTCAGTGCAATTCGTGTGGCGCACGCTTCACCACATTCGAACGCGTGCAATTGCGCGAAGTTGTCATCGTGAAAACGGGCCTCGACGGCTCTGAACCCCGGCGCGAACCGTTCGAACGCTCCAAGCTTGAAAAATCGGTTTCGCTCGCCTGTCGCAAGCGCGAGGTATCACAGGAACGCATCGATCAGCTCGTCTCCGGAATTCAACGCCAGGTTGAGACCGCTGGCGATTCCGAGGTGCCCTCCTCGCGCATTGGCGAGATGGTGATGGATGGTTTGAAGCAGCTGGATTCGGTCGCCTACATCCGCTTTGCCAGCGTCTACCGCGATTTCTCTGAGGCCAAGGACTTCGAAGAGTTTGCCAGCACGATTGCTGATGCGGCTAAAGACTGATCTGTGAGCAATAAGCCGATCATCGTGCTGGTGCGCCCGCAATTGGGTGAGAACATCGGTAAAGCTGCGCGCGCCATGCTCAACTTTGGGCTGACGGAAATGCGCATCGTTGCCCCGCGTGATGGCTGGCCAAACCCGAGCGCCGGGCCAGCGGCAGCGGGTGCCGATACCGTTCTGGACGAGGCGAAGATTTACGAAACGACTGCAGAGGCCGTCGCTGACTGCGAGCATGTTTACGCCACCACGGTGCGCAAGCGGGGGGTGACCAAGCCTGTCGTGGGCCCAGATGATGCAGCCCGCCTGATGCACTCGCAAAACGGGCGGCATGCGGTGTTGTTCGGGCGGGAGGCATCTGGTTTGGCAACCGAAGACGTGGCGCTTGCTCGCCATATCCTGACGGTGCCTATCAATCCTGAATTTGGCTCGCTGAACCTTGCGCAAGCGGTAATCCTGACCGCTTATGAATGGTCGCGCATCGGGCGTGAGCTTGAACAAAGCGATCTGGTCCAGCCTACAGCCGAGGAAGACACCCTTCCCCCTGCCCCGCAGGACGAGCTTGAGGGCCTGATCGCGCATCTTGAAGGGATGCTTGGCCCAAAGGGGTATTTCTATCCAGAGGCCCGTGCAGAAGCGACAAGGCGCACCCTTCGCACGGTGCTGACAAAGCCGGGTTGGAACCACCTTGAGGTGCGCACCTTGCGCGGGGTTCTCACCTCTCTGGGCCGACCCGACAAAGACGTTTCCGATTAAACTTGATTTAGACGCGCGGCACTGTATACGCGCGCTGGCAAGATTGGTCCCGCACCCCGGTGAAGCGGCGACCGCACTGAGCAAATCGGCTTAGTGGTGCGATGCCGGGTTCAACGCCTGCCGCTGGTCAATGTGACTGGGGGGTAGGCCAGGCAAATTTAAAGGAAAGACATATGTCGAAGCGTAAGAGCTCCAAGCATAAACTCGACCGCCGGATGGGCGAAAACATCTGGGGCCGTCCAAATTCTCCAGTGAACAAGCGTTCTTATGGCCCGGGCCAACACGGTCAGCGTCGTAAGAGCAAGGTGAGCGACTTCGGTCTTCAGCTTCGCGCAAAGCAGAAGCTCAAAGGCTATTACGGCGACGTGACCGAGAAGCAGTTCCGCTCAACCTACAAAGACGCAACCCGCTTGAAGGGTGACACCGGCCAAAACCTCATCGGCCTGCTCGAGCGCCGCCTCGACATGATCGTTTACCGCGCCAAGTTCGCGCCAACGATCTTTGCAGCGCGTCAGATCGTCAACCACGGCCACATCTATGTAAACGGTGTAAAGTGTAACATTCCTTCGCGTCGCTGTGACGTGGGCGATGTCATCAGCCTCGGCAACAAGGCCAAGGAAATGGTCCTCGTGATCGAAGCGCAAAGCCTGCCAGAGCGTGAAATTCCTGACTACGTTGCACCGGATGGCAACGACAAGGTGCAGTTCACCCGCGTGCCGAAGCTTGACGAAGTGCCTTACCCGGTAACGATGGAACCAAACCTCGTGGTCGAGTTCTACTCGCGTTAATTACCGTGAGCGAACATCAGACAAGAATTCAGGGCGGTCCGATTGGGCCGCCCTTTTCTTTTGGAGCTCTTTTTGCAAGGTTGGCATGAAAAGGGATCAACAAGATGAACATACTACTGATTGACGGCCATCCCGATGAGGGACGTTTTTCATCGCACCTTCTTGATATCTACCAAGCCGCTCTGCCTTCAGACACTGAGATAACGCGCGTGAATGTGCGCGATATGGAATTCAAACCCAACCTCAAGCATGGCTATCTCAAGCGCACCGATTGGGAGCCGGATATTCAATTGCTCGCAGAAAAGTTCGACGCTTGCGATCACGCAGTATTCGCCTTCCCGATGTGGTGGGGCGCTGAACCAGCTGAGCTTAAGGGCCTGATCGACCGCCTCTTCCTGCCCGGATTTATGTACCAGTTTCACGAGAAAGGGATGCTGTGGGACAAATATCTTGAGGGGCGTTCAGCGGATGTGATCGCCACGATGGACACCCCGCCCTTCTTTCTGCGCCTTCTCTACGGCAACTCCATTATAAGACGCTGGAAGGGTCAGATCTTAGGCTTTGTCGGCTTCGCCCCAGTGCGGTTCCTACCTTGCGGTGTAATCAAAGGCGGTGGCACAGAGAAGCACATCGACAAATGGACAGCCAAGATTGAGAAAATGGCGCGCTCAATCCGCCCGAAATCACCTGAGATGAAGACATCTCGTCTCGCCGCATTCCTTGGCAAAGGCTAGTCGCGAATTTGGTCCCAATGGACAAATTCATAGGCGATGGAGCCTTCGACCAACTGCTCCCAAAGCTCGCCAATCAAATCACCGGGAAGTCCGCGATCCTCTGCCTCCGCAACGGCGGCGGCAATGACGCTGGCTTTGCGGTCTTCATCACGAACCGCATCGCGCGTTGGCTTAATCCGGGCGGCCGCGCGCATATAGCCAAAGCGCCGTTCCAAAAGTGCCACAAGTTCGCGGTCGGTCGCATCAACTCCGGCGCGCACATCGATCATGGTTTCGCACTGTTCAGGGAGTTTTGCAGTCTCGGGCAGTCTGGCGGAAGTGTCGTTCATGCAAAGGCACTTGGCCTCTTGCGGCGGATTTGTCGAGAGGGGTTTCTATGACAATTTCGACCGCCAGATTTAGCGGCCAAGGCTCTGCGTCAGGAAACTATCAATTGATCCCAGCATCCTGGTGCGGGCATCGCTGTCGCGAAGGCCATGGCGAAGGTCTTCAAACTCCACATAGGT
Source organism: Erythrobacter longus (assembly GCF_000715015.1). Classification (GTDB taxonomy): domain Bacteria; phylum Pseudomonadota; class Alphaproteobacteria; order Sphingomonadales; family Sphingomonadaceae; genus Erythrobacter; species Erythrobacter longus. Next base: position 259,909 of record NZ_JMIW01000001.1, on the reverse strand, counting down.
CACCGGCTTGCCCGCATCATTCAGCGCATCGGCCATGCCCTTGGAGTGGCGCACATCCACATTAACGTCCAGCGTCCCGTGGAACAGGGCAACGGGTGCTGCGAATTTCTCCGCATGACGACGTGGGCTGCCTGCGTCGATGTGAGGCCCACGCCCCAACTGCTCATCACGAAACCGGAAATTGGTGTATGCGCGCGCGTCAGAGCGCAGATATTCAAGGTCTGTCACAGGAGCGATGGCGACGACCGCTTTGTAGAGCTGCGGATCCACCACTTGCGATTGCAGCGCCGCATAGCCGCCATAAGACCAGCCAACGATAGCAAGCTTGTCGGGGGCTGCAATTCCTTCGGAAATCATCCACCGGCCCGCATCGTTCACATCGCCAATGGCAACATCCCATTCCTGATATCCGTTGCGGCCAAACCATGCTTCGCCGTAACCTGCCGACCCTCTGAAATTGGGTTGGAGAACGGCAAAGCCGCGGGCTGTGAAGAATTGAACCATCCAGTCAAAACCCCAATAATCGCGTGCCGCAGGGCCGCCATGGGGGAGCACAATCGCGGGCAAGCCCTTTCCATCGGAACCGGGCGGCAGGGTCAAATACCCCGGAATTTGCGTGCCATCGCTTGCCGGAAAAGTGATCGGCCGCATCTCTCCCATTGTGCGATCCACCAACGGATCGCGCATCGCCAACAGCACTTCGAGCTTCTTTGCCCCCTTATCAAAGAGATAAACCGTCCCCGGATCGGTGTCTGAGGATGCGATGATGATGAGTTTGCTCTCATCCGAACTCGCACCTGCAAAATTGATCAGAGGCTGTTTTGGCAGAGCCTGGCCCAGCGCTTTTGCCAATGATGCTAGCTCTTCGTCGAAATATTCAACCGCGCGCTTTTCCGTGGCGTAGCTGACGCCGACCACGCGGCGTTGACGGCCGATACGCACAAGACCGTCCACATCGACATCATCGCGCGCTGCGATGATCTTCGCTGTTCCGCTACCATCAAGCGGGATGCCGACTAACGCAACGTACCCATTGATCGTGCTGTAGGCAAAAAGCTGATTTGAACCGGCATCAATGGCCGCAGGTGTGAATTCGATTTGCTCGCCGTTCAACGTGATATCAGCCAACCGCTCCCAATTGTTCTTGCCGCTTTCACGCACAAGATACATGCGGCTGTCCTTCACATAACCGCTGCTATCGGTTGCACTGCGCGCTTTTAGGCGGACATATCCCTTGTCATCGGCAATGTAATAATCTGCACCGGCGTCTGGTTGCAGTTCGGTGCGCCGCTTACCGTTCTCAACATCGATTTGGTCGACACCCAGCCCTTCTTTGCTGCTTGCCATGCGGGTGCCGGTCGTTCGTTCGGGAATATAGTTGCGGGTCATAAGAAGGCGGCCTTCCTCGCCCTCAATATCAAGAGCAACAATATCGCCGCCATCCTGATTGAAACCCAGCGAGCGCGAGGTGCTTCGTTCGGTCAGGGAGGTAACATCTGACCCGTCATCGCCGATTGTGAACATGCGAGTGAACGGGACAAGCACACCGTCTCCCGCCTTGCTCATCCCGTAAATCTCACACACGAGCCGTTCGTCCGTTGCCCATTCGCAGCGCGAAAGATCAGCGTGGACTGCGGAATTGGTGCTTATCGGGGTGACGCCTTTGCCATCCTCCATATCGATCACGAAGAGCTGTTCAGTATGGCCGGGGCCCGGCGCAATCCACGCAAGCTTTGTGCCGCTGGGCGAGAGGCTGATGTCGAGCACGGAAGAACGTGCACCAAAGCGTTTCGCATCCTCTTCAGCCTCCGACGCCAAAACAGGCGAGGTGAAAGCCGAGCCCGCAAGCAGGACGCACGAAAAAAGGCCCCAAAGGCCCGGAACAGTCGATTTCATGAATTTTGGCCCCATCACAATATGGAGCTAATATTACGAAGTATCAGAGCTTTGTCAAAGCTCACTTGCTCAGGTAATTGTGCCTAAACTCAGCCGCGAATGCAGTAAAAGTGCCTTGCGCGATGGCATCACGCATTTTCTGCATCAAAGCCTGATAGAAGGCGAGATTATGCTCGGTAAGAAGCATTGCGCCCAGGATCTCGTGGCTCTTGTGCAAGTGATGCAGGTACGCCTTTGAGTAATCGCGCGAGGCGGAACAATCGGACGCCGGGTCTAGCGGTTCTTGATCTTCGGCAAACTTTGCATTGCGCAAATTAATCGGCCCATTCCAGGTGAAGGCCTGCCCATTGCGACCTGATCGTGTCGGAAGGACGCAATCGAACATATCGATCCCGCGTTCCACCGCGCCGACCAGATCGTCGGGTTTGCCAACGCCCATCAGATAACGCGGCCTATCCTTGGGTAGCATTTCGGGGGCGTAATCGAGCACTCCGAACATCGCCTCTTGCCCCTCACCCACGGCAAGGCCCCCTACCGCATAACCGTCAAAGCCGATATCGATGAGCTTTTGCGCGCTGACACGGCGAAGGTCTTCGTCCAATGCGCCCTGCTGAATGCCGAACAGGGCTGAGCGCGAAGCGTGTCCCTCGCCGCTGTCAAAGCCATCACGGCTGCGCTTGGCCCAGCGCATGGAAAGCTCCATAGAAGCGGCGATCTCGTCACGCGGACGGTCTGCGCGCGGGCATTCGTCGAAACACATGACAATGTCGGAGCCAAGCAGGCGCTGTATTTCCATCGAACGCTCTGGCGTCAGCATATGTTTGGAGCCATCGATATGGCTGCGAAATTCGACGCCTTTCTCGGTCAATTTGCGAAGGTCGGAGAGGCTCATCACCTGATAACCGCCGCTGTCGGTGAGGATCGGGCGATCCCATTTCATGAAATTGTGAAGCCCGCCAAGGCGCGCCACCCGCTCTGCCCCAGGGCGCAGCATCAGGTGATAGGTATTTCCAAGGATGATGTCGGCGCCGATTTCCCGCACGCTTTCGGGCTTCATCGCCTTGACTGTCGCAGCCGTGCCGACAGGCATAAATGCAGGCGTACGGATTTCGCCGCGCTGCATCGTGATTTTGCCAGTGCGCGCACGGCCATCTGTAGCGTGAAGATCGAAGGAAAAACGGGTCATGTGCGAATTATTCTCTCAACCGCCAACCGGTCTTGAAGATGAAAGCGATGACGCCAACACACAGCGCCAAAAAGCCGAATGTCATGCCAAGCGATGTCCAAATCGACACATCAGACGTTCCATAAAACGTCCAGCGAAGGCCGCTGACCAAAAAGGCGATCGGGTTGGCATAGGCGATGGTGGACCAGACACCAGGGAGGTCATCAATCGAATAGAAAGTCCCGCCCAGGAACGTCAGCGGCGTCAGGAACAGAAGCGGGATAATCCCAAGTTTTTCAAAGCTGTCCGCCCAAAGCCCCAAGATAAATCCAAACAGAGAGAAGCTCGCCGCAACCAGCATGATGTAGCCTATGGCTGCAAGCGGGTGCCTAATCTCATAATCGACAAAGAAGGTTGCTGTTCCAAGGATAATCGCCGCCAGGATAAGGCCCTTGGTCGCGGCCGCTCCGACAAAGCCAACCAGCGTTTCGCCCACCCCAACGGGCGCGGACAAAAGCTCGTAAATCGTGCCGGTGAAGCGCGGCATATAGATGCCGAAAGAGGAATTGCTCGTCGTCTCACCCAGCAAGGTCAGCATCAGCAGGCCCGGTATGATGAATGCCCCGTAAGAGACACCGTCAACAGGCTCCATCCGCGCGCCAATAACGGTTCCGAACACAATGAAATAAAGCGATGTGGTCAGCACTGGCGATAAGATGGACTGAAACGCGGTGCGCATCGCGCGCATCAGTTCACGCTTGTAGATTGACCATGCGCTGCGCACGTTGAAGACGCTTGAGAGGGCCATCATGCGGGCTCCTCTTCGCGGGCAGAAACCAGATCGACGAAAATATCCTCAAGCGAGGAATCGTGAATGTCGATCCCGGTGTAGTCAATACCGTCTGCAATCAATGCCTTAGTCAGCCTTGCGACCTCAGCATTGCCGCCTTGCGTCTCTTCGGCCCCGCCACCGCGATAGATGAGCGATCGCCCGCCCTCGCCCAGCGTCAGTGCAAATTCTGCAAGGCTTGCCGGAACAGCGTCCAACGGCTCAGCCAGTGTGAGCACAGCTTCGGTGCTGCCCATATGCTGCATGATCGACGCTTTATCATCGACCATCAGGATGCGGCCCTTACGAATGATGCCGACCCGGTCCGCCATCAATTCTGCCTCTTCGATATAGTGGGTCGTCAGAATGATCGTCGCGCCCCTGTCACGAAGGGCACCGATCTGTTCCCACATCCCTTTGCGCAGTTCGACATCGACCCCTGCGGTCGGTTCATCAAGGAACAAAAGGTCGGGTTCATGTGCGAGCGCCTTTGCGATCAACACCCGGCGCTTCATCCCGCCGGAAAGCTCACGGATCTGGCTGTCTTTCTTCTCCCAAAGGCTGAGCGAGCGCAGGATTTCCTCGATCCGCGCCTTGTCGGGTGCAAGGCCGAACAGACCGCGTGAATAGGAAACCGCGCGCCAAACCGTCTCGAACATATCGGTCGAAAGCTCTTGCGGGACCAAACCGATGCGAGCCCTTGCGGAACGCCAATCGCTGGCAAGGTCACTGCCAAAGGCGGTGATGGTGCCCGAGGTTGGCCGAACCAAACCGCACACAGCCCCGATCAAAGTCGTCTTGCCTGCACCATTCGGTCCCAGAAGCGCGAAAATCTCTCCTTCGCGAATATCGAGGTCGACATTGTCGAGCGCTTTCACGCCGCCGCCTTTTGGGCCGGAATAGACCTTGCTGAGGCCGCTAATGGAAAGGATAGGATCGGACATAGTGACACCCGCTAGGGCAGGAGCAGCGATGAGTCACCATAGGAATAAAAGCGGTAATCGTTTTGGATCGCATGGGTGTACGCGTCCATCATCCGCTCACGCCCCATCAGCGCGCTGACCAGCATCATCAAAGTGGACTTGGGAAGGTGGAAATTCGTCATCAACCCGTCGACCACGCGAAAGCGATAGCCGGGCGTGATGAAGATGTCAGTGTCGTCGGCAAACTCTCGCAGTTTCCCGTCTTCTCCCGCCGCGCTTTCAAGGGTGCGCAGGGAGGTGGTGCCAACCGCAATAACCCGCCCGCCCGCCTCGCGCGCTTCGTTCAGGCGCTGGGCTGTTGCAGCGGAAATACGGCCAAATTCCGAGTGCATCTGGTGGTCGTCCGTGTCATCCGCCTTTACCGGAAGAAAGGTCCCAGCCCCCACATGCAATGTCAGCGTTTCGCGCCCGATACCGCGTGCATCCAGCGCTTCGACAAGGCGCTGTGTAAAATGCAGGCTGGCCGTGGGGGCGGCCACTGCGCCATCTTCGGCGGCAAACATGGTTTGGTAGTCGGACAAATCCTGCTCATCCACGCCGCGCCTTAATGCTATGTAAGGTGGGAGCGGCATTGTCCCTGCCCGGTCCAGCAGGACTTCAACCGGCTCATCCCCTTCGAAAAAGAGCGTGATCGAACCGTCCTTGAAGCGGTCTTGCGCAATGGCGGTAACGCCTCCGCCAAAGATCAATTGATCGCCTTCTTTCACGCGTTTGGCATTGCGGACAAAGGCTTGCCAACGGCGCAGGTCCAATCGCTTGTGCAATGTCGCACCAATACGGGCCTCACCGCCCACGCGGCGACCTTCCAATTGCGCAGGCAAAACGCGCGTGTCGTTGAAGACCAGAACGTCGCCGGGCCGCAGCATTTTCGGCAGGTCCAGAACGCCAGCGTCCACGAAAGGTGCATCTTGCCCGCGAACAACCAGCATGCGCGCCGCATCGCGCGGGCGAACCGGCCTTAAGGCGATACGGTCCTGGGGAAGCTCAAAATTGAAAAGGTCTACACGCATGCGCAGCGCATTAGTGCGTCCATGCGATTGCGAAAACCCATTTCTGCGTAGGCCTTCCGGCCTACACTTCTATTGCGAGCCCAGTGGAGCGTTCAAAAGGTCAGCGGTAAGCTCTTGCTCAATTGCCGGAGCGGAAGCCGGAGCAGGTACCGGCTTGTTATCAACGGCAAGCGAAGCTTGAACGATACGGGTCGGGTCCGCTGGTGGCTCACCTTTGTTGATCGCATCGACGGCGGCCATATTTTCGATGACGCGGCCAAAATTGGTGTAGCGTTTGTCGAGGCTGAAGCGCGGGTAGAACACGATGAAGAACTGGCTGTTCGCGCTGTTTTCTTCGGTAGCACGGGCCATCGCGACCGAGCCGCGAACGTGCGGCATCGGATTAAATTCTTCGTTGAGATCAGGAAGCTCCGAGCCGCCCTGCCCTGTGCCGGTAGGGTCGCCGCCCTGAGCCATAAAGCCGTCGATCACACGGTGAAAAATCACACCATCGTAAAAACCCTGACGCGTCAGTGTCTTGATGCGCTCCACATGGGCCGGTGCCCACTCTTCCATCAGGCGGATTTTCACCCGTTCACCGTTGGAAAGATCAAGCACCCAGACGTTTTCAGGCTTCTCGGTCTGATCAAAGCTGACAGGAGGATATGTGCGTGTGTCCTGTGGAGCAGGCGCCTCTTCGTCCTGCGCAAAAGCGGTGCCCGAAAACGCGAGCAGACTTAGAGCCGTCAAAGAGGTGGTGAGCGATTTGATCATGGATTTTGCTTTGGTCCGTAAAAATTTGTTACGTGCCATCTAACGGCGCATCCCTGACACTTCAATGAATGAGTGTGGTTTGCTGCACAGATGCGCACCCGGGCCTGTTACCCGCGCTCAGTAATCGCCTTTGCGCCCTGTTTCGGCAACGCGGGTGTTGACCTCGCCTTTGACCTCGGCGCTGACAAACGGAGTAATATCGCCGCCATACAGGGCGATCTCTTTGACCAGTTTCGAGGCAATCGGCTGGAGCGAGACATCCGCCATAAGGAAGATGGTCTCGATTTCCTCATCCAGTTGCTGGTTCATGCCGGCCATCTGATACTCATATTCAAAGTCCGCAACAGCGCGCAGGCCGCGGATGATGACATTGGCACCCATCTTGTTCGCAAACTTCACAAGAAGCGCGTTGAAACCCACCACTTTCACATTGGTAAGACCAAGTGCCTTCACCTCGCGCTCAACCATCGCAAAGCGCTCTTCGGTAGAGAACATCGGGTTTTTGGAAGGGTTTGTGGTGACCCCGATGATCAGTTCGTCCACGAGTTTAGCGCCTCGCCGAATAATATCGGTGTGGCCCAAAGTGATCGGATCAAAGGTGCCGGGGTAAATCCCGATGCGCTTGCTCATGGATTAACCTCCACCCATTTGATTGTGCCAGTTTCGCCGTCTTCATCACGTTCAAAAGCAACGCGTTCCACCCAGCCATTGTCACGAGTTGCGACATAGGTTTGCTCGACATCCAGCTCAAAGCCAACGGACAACAACTCAGCTTCAACCGCATCCAGACATTCCAAATCAGCCTGATAAGAACGGTGAACTTCATGTCCATTGTCACCCCGTTTCCCGCCATATTCCAATACCTGCGCATCAAGGCAGGTTTGAGCATCGAAGCGATCAACCAGAATATTGATATACACTTTCATCTGCGAAGCGGCGACTTCAGTGGGCGGTGTCAATTCGAAGGGCTCTTCGGAAACACGTTCACCATCAACCTCTGCCGGTTCTGATGAGCAAGCATTTAACGCAAGACAAAGGCTTACAAGGATCACAGTTGATCGCATTACCTGTCCCGCTCCACGATAAAGCGTGCCAATGCCCGCAAAGTGTCTGCCTCGGACCCGTGCGAGCTCAAGTGACCAATGGCCTGATCGACCAGCATTCGTGCCTGATCGCGGGCTTGATCTGCGCCCATCAGGGTGACGAATGTCTGTTTGCCCTGGCCTTCGTCTTTACGAAGAGCCTTGCCGGCCAACTGCGCATCACCTTCAACATCGAGAAGGTCGTCGGCAATCTGGAATGCAAGGCCGATGTCGCGGGAATAGGCGCGCAGGTGGGCACGGCCCTCAACCGGAACTTTGCCAAGCACTGCGCCCATTTCGACCGCGCACGACAAAAGCGCGCCTGTCTTCAATTGCTGTAGCCGCGTGATCGCCTGAAGGTCGTAAGTCACGCCCTCTTCATCGGCGACCATATCCATCATCTGGCCGCCTGCCATGCCGTTCATGCCGCTGGCGGTGCCAAGAGTTGCGATAAGCTCGCTGCGCACAAAGGGATCGGAGCTGGTGCCGTGATCGGCCAGGATTTCAAAGGCCAATGCGTGGAGCGCGTCACCTGCAAGAACGGCTGTTGCCTCATCATAAACATGGTGCAACGTCGCCTTGCCATGGCGAAGATCGTCATCGTCCATGCAGGGCAGATCATCATGGATCAGCGAATAGCAATGGATTGCCTCCACCGCAGCCCCTGCACGCAAGGCCGAGGTGCGATCGACGCCAAACAGTTCCGCCGTGGTGACCAACAACAAGGGCCGCACCCGTTTACCGCCACCAATCGCCGCGTATCGCATCGCTTCGACAAGGCGTGCGCGCGTGTCAGATGGCACTGGCAGAAACGCATCAAAGACCGAATCGATTTCGGCCTGAACCCGTTTGAGACCGTCTTTGAGCAGGTCACCGTCCATACCGACCACGCTCATCTATTGGCCTCCATCAAGCGGCACGGTTCCGCTTGGGCTCCCATCGCTGCCGGCCACGATCTTTTCGATCCTCGCCTGTGCGCTATCGAGCCTTTTCTGGCACGCCTCGCGCAGCTTTTCGCCGTGCTCGTAAAGCGCGATCGACTTATCAAGCGCCACATCGCCGCGTTCCAATTGTGTCACGATCTCTTCAAGCGCGGTCAGCGCCTGTTCAAAGCTCATATCGCCGATTTCTGGCGTTTGCGTTCCCTCATCCATGGCTTTGAGCATTGACGCTGCGCGCTCGCCCGGTCAAGGCCCCACTGGTCAAGGATCTGCACAAGCCCGAAACCAGAAGCCAAAAACCCGAAAGGATCAGCTTATGACCAGATATGTGATCGCATTTTTGAGCGCTGCCGTCATTTTTGGCGCGATGGATGCCATCTGGCTGAATTGGGCTGGCCCTAATCTTTATGAGCCCAACATTGGCGAAATCATGGCCGATAGCTTCAATGTGGCACCAGCAGGAGTTTTCTACGTCGCCTATCTTCTGGGGATGATATGGTTTGCAATCCGCCCCGGTCTTGAAAGCGGCGATGTGCGCAGAAGCCTTCTGAACGGCGTCCTTTTGGGCGCGCTTTGTTACGCGACCTTCGATTTGACCAGCCAGGCGGTGTTCAAAGTATGGGCGACCAAAGTCACGGTTTTCGATATCTTCTGGGGAGCGTTTGCAACAGGCACGACCAGCACCCTTGCATGCTGGATCGCATTACGCTTCACCCGCTAGCGCTGCGAGCTAAGGCAAGCTAGTTAGCCGGGGCTAATACAAGAACAACAATCTGCGGGGGCGCATTCATGTTTATAGGTCATTTCGCACCAGCATTCGTAGCAGCGGCGAGTTATTCGCGCGGGCCAAAGCTTGCGACGTATTTCGTCGCCGCGCAATTGGTTGATTGGGCGTTTTTCGCTCTTGCCATGATCGGTGTTGAAAAGATGCGGATTGATCCAAACGCCACCGTGATGGTGCCGTTTGACCTGCATTATATGCCTTACACACACAGCGTCGTTGGCACTGGCGTTTGGGCGCTTGCGTTTGGCCTTGTCATTGCGATTTGGCACAAAGACACCCTTGCAGGCCTTCTTACCGCATGCGTTGTCGGCTCTCACTGGGTTCTGGATTGGGTCACACACCGTCCCGATCTGACTTTTGCAGGCGGCGAAGAACTCTATGGCCTTGGCCTTTGGAATTTCCCTGAAATTGCCATGCCATTGGAGATCGGGATCACTTTGGCCGCTTTCCTTTTCTATATAAAACGATCGCGCGGGCCGATTGTGCAACCCCTCGTGCTGCTGCTTGTCTTGTTCGCGATGCAGGCGATCAACTGGTTTGCCCCTCACCCGACAGAGGCGAGCCTGTTTCTCTATATCCAATCGCTCTTTGCCTTTGGCGTTTTGACACTTCTGGCCATGTGGGTGGGGAAGAATCGCTATTTTACGCAAGCTGGCGGCTTGGCGGCGGCGAGCGTGTAGCTTATGGGGTCGCTCATGAGCGAAATTACCCCTGAAGTTATCGAACAACACGGCCTTTCACCCGAGGAATACGAGCGCGTGCTGGCAGGTCTAGGCCGCGAGCCCAACTTGGTTGAGCTTGGCATTTTCTCGGTCATGTGGTCCGAGCATTGCTCCTACAAAAGCTCGCGCCTGCACCTGAAGAAATTGCCGACCGAGGCGGATTGGGTGATTTGCGGCCCCGGCGAAAACGCTGGCGTCATCGACATTGGCGATGGGCCTGATGGACAGAAAATGGCCGCAATCTTCAAGATGGAGAGCCACAACCACCCCTCTTACATCGAACCCTATCAGGGTGCGGCGACCGGCGTTGGCGGTATCTTGCGCGACGTCTTCACCATGGGCGCTCGGCCTGTGGCGAATATGAACGCGCTGCGTTTTGGCCGTCCCGACCACCCCAAGATGAAGCACTTGGTGCAAGGCGTGGTCGCTGGCATTGGCGGTTATGGCAATTGCGTGGGCGTCCCCACCATCGGCGGGGAGACAAATTTCCACCCGGCCTATGATGGCAATATCCTCGTCAACGCCATGACTGTTGGCATCGCCGATGCGGATAAGATTTTCTATTCAGCGGCGACCGGCGTTGGAAACCCGATTGTCTATGTTGGTTCCAAAACCGGCCGCGACGGTATCCACGGCGCAACCATGGCGTCTGCCGACTTTGAGGAAGATGCAGAAGCCAAGCGCCCCACAGTGCAGGTTGGCGATCCCTTCACTGAAAAACTGCTGATCGAGGCTTGCCTTGAGCTGATGGCAACAGACGCGATTGTCGCTATTCAGGATATGGGCGCGGCGGGCCTCACGTCTTCCAGCGTCGAAATGGCGACCAATGGCAAGGCGGGCATTCGTCTCGACATGAACAAGGTCCCCTGCCGCGAAGAGGGCATGACGCCTTACGAAATGATGCTGTCAGAGAGCCAGGAGCGGATGCTCATGGTCCTCAAACCCGGCAAAGAAGAGATGGCAGCGGCGATCTTTGAAAAGTGGGAATTGGATTTCGCGGTTATCGGAGAAGTCACCGATACGCGGCACATGGTTCTCGAATTCGATGGCGAGGTGGTGTGCGACATTCCGCTTGGGCCGCTCGCAGCAGATGCGCCGGAATACGACCGGCCTTACGTCTCGAAAGAGGAATACGCAGCATGGGCTGGCATCGCGCCGATGAAGGATGTGCCGGACACGGACAATCCGGGCGCTGATCTTTTGAAAATGCTCGCCTCCCCCAACCTCGCCTCGCGCGGCTGGATTACCGAGCAGTATGACAGCCAGGTCATGGCCGACACGCTGCAAACGGGCGGCGATGCGAGCGTTGTGCGTGTGCACGGCACCAACAAAGCGCTTGCGATGAGCACAGATTGCACCCCGCGCTACGTCTATGCCGACCCATACGAAGGCGGCAAACAGGCCATTGCCGAAGCATACCGCAACATCTGCGCAGTGGGCGCGCGGCCATTGGCTGTGACCAATTGTCTCAACTTTGCAAACCCGCAGCGGCCCGAGATTATGAGCCAGTTTGTCCACGCATTGGAAGGCATGGGCGACGCCTGCCGCGCGCTCGATTTCCCGATCGTGTCGGGCAACGTCAGCCTCTATAATGAGAGCAAGGCAACCGGCGGCGGCTCGGCGATCCTCCCTACACCCGCAATTGGCGGTGTGGGAATTCTCGAAGACGCCTCGAAAATGGTGACGCCAGCCTTCAAGGCAGAGGCCGATGCGATCTACCTGATTGCGCCGGAGTTTTGGGCAAAGCCTGATCCCACCCGTTCGCACCTTGGCAAATCGCTTTGGCTTGATGTGGTGAAGGGCCGCGATGAAGGCCGCGCGCCGCCTGTGAACCTCGCCGCTGAGTTTGGTGCGGGGCAAATTGTACGCAAGCTGATTGATGCAAGGCTGCTTAGCGCCGTTCATGATCTTTCCGATGGCGGCCTCGCGGTTGCTTTGGCCGAAATGGCCATGTCGGGCGGGATCGGCGCAGAAGTATCCGCAAGCGATGCTTACACCGCTGCACAATGGTGGTTTGGCGAAGATCAGGCGCGCTATGTCGTGACAGTCTCCCCTGCGAAAGCCGACGCCTTCAACGCCATGGTTGCGCAAGGCCCCGACATCGAAGAGGCCGAAATGGTCGGCTTCACCCGGATCGGGACCGTGGGCGGTGACAGCCTGCTTGGCGTCTCGCTCGAAGAGATGCGCAGCGCTCATAAGAGCTTCTTCGCCGACTGGATGGGGTCGTAAAAGGGACCGGGGTGGAGTTGCTCCAACCGATCCTGCACTACGGTGGCCATTTCATAGCGCCTTTTCTGATTGCCTGGGCTTTATCGCGCGGCGAATGGAAGCGGTTTGGTGCGGTCATGGTGGCGGCAAACATGATCGACATTGACCACCTTTGGGCAATACCGATCTTTGATCCGGGGCGCTGTTCCATCGGGTTTCACACCTTCCACGGATGGGAGGCGGCGCTTTGCTATTGCGCCCTACTCTTCGTCCCTCGCTGGTGGGCGCGGGCGTTTGGCGCTGGCGCTTTGTGGCATCTTATTGTTGACGCAGGCGATTGTATCGCGATGACTACGTTGACCTTATGAGCGAGACCTCAGCACCCTTGGCGAAAGCCACCCCAGCCACTCTCTTCATCGTCGCGCTGATCGTCTTCATCGATATGCTTGGGATTGGCCTTATCATTCCGGTCCTGCCTGGCCTCCTAGAACAGGTCACGGGACTTGGCCTTGATGAAACGGCGAAGATCGGCGGGTGGCTGCTGTTTGCCTATGCGATGATGCAGTTTGTGTTTGCGCCGATCATAGGCGGGCTCTCGGACCGATTTGGCCGTCGGCCGGTACTGCTCGCCACGCTCTTTATGCTTGGCATTGATTACGCGATTATGGCGTGGGCTCCGACGCTGTTCTGGCTGTTTATTGGACGCATCCTTTCAGGAATCATGGGAGCAAGCTGGGCTGCGTCCAATTCCTGCATTGCCGATGTTGCCGGACCAGAGACGCGGGGCAAATATTTTGGGATCATGGGAGCAGCAGGCGCAGCCGGATTTGTCATTGGTCCAGGGCTTGGCGGGCTGCTGGGTACGGTCGATGTGCGCTTTCCCTTTGTCGCTGCGTCAGTCCTTGCGATAACCGGCGCGATTGCGGGCTTTTGGCTTCTCAAAGAAACGCTTCCCAAGGATCGCCGCCGCGCGTTCAGCATAAAACGTGCAAACCCTCTGGGTACTCTCATTCAGATGCGGCAGGGGCCACTTGTTGTGGGATTTCTTGCAGTGATCTTCTTCTCGCAATTGGGCGCGCAATCGCACCAGACGGTTTGGGCCTATCATACCGAATTGCTGTTTGACTGGAACGCGCTCCAGATCGGGCTCAGTGTAGCCCTTTTCGGCGTCATGCTTGTCGTCGTTCAGGGCGGCGTCACTGGCAAAGTGATTGAACGCATTGGTCCTGCGCGCACGATCCTGTTGGGTTTTGCCTTGTCCCTGCCCGCAAACCTCTTTTTCGCCTTCGCACCGGCTGGCTATTTCATGATTATCGGCATTGTCATCGGGGCCATTGGCGGGATGACGTTCCCAGCGATGCAGCAAATGATGAGCGCGAAAATCTCAGAGGACGCGCAAGGCGAATTGCAAGGGGCCATCGCCAGCACGATGAGTATCACCGCGATCATCGGCCCATTGATAATGACCAATGCCTTCAGCACCTTTGCCGATGCCGAGGGACTGTTTTTCCCAGGGGCGCCTTACTTCATCGCATTCCTGTGCGGTGCGACGGCCATGGCAATCGCCTTATGGAACATCAAGCGCAGCGGTGGCTGGAAAGTTCAGGCCGCCTGAGCTTGTGCGCTTTCATCTGTTGTCAGGCCAAGCTCTTCTCTTGAGAACCCTTCTCTGTGCAGGATATCGAGGCACTCGCGATAAATCACCGGCTTGCCAATGCCGAGCCGATTGCGCGCTTCGCCAATGTCTTCGCGCATCAATGCCGCGACGTCCTGATGGGCAAGCTTTGCAGCGGCTTTGCCCAGACGCTGACCTTCTCGCACGGCGCTGTAAAGCGGGGCTTTGGTCCCGGTTACTTTCTTGATCTGCCGCGCGGCGGCATAGGCGATGAAGAAAATGCCATTATTGTGGTTTTGCGAATAGCTAAAGCCAAGCAATGACGCCTCACCCAGCGCATCGCGGCCATAGCCGGTGAGGACATGGAAAAGGTCATGGGTGTCACGCAGACGGTCGAAATACCACTGCGTCTGATCTTGGGGGAGCGCCTCGGGCGGTGCCCATTTGTGGCTTTCGTCGACCAGACCTTGCGCGCTTAACCCTTCGCGCTTCATGAAAGCGATGTAGTTTTTGGCGACGCTGTTCTCTGGCAAATCAGCCCAATTTTCGTGGGCATCAAGCATCGCGGGAATACTCACGCCTTCGCGAAGGAAGCGTTGCCCGTCCTTCGATTGGATGAAATCCCAAGCCTGGCGGTGGGCTTTCTTGCCTTTGGTGGCCTCGATGATGTGAAAGACCTGTTCTGTGTCTTCCTTGTCTTCGACCAATTTGCCGAAATGGTGGAGCACTTTGAGCGGGTGAAAGCCTGACACAACGCGCTCTGGCGAAACCAAGGGTAGATCCAACACAGCCATTTTGCTCCTCCTGAGGGCGTGAAACTTACAACTGTGTCAATTAAAAGTCCACTAGGGTCAGGACCCATTAGCCCCTAGCCTTCGCACGCGAAACTTACGATAGAGAGCCCTATGCGTGACCATGAAACCGTACCCTATTCGCTTGAAAAACTGTCCGATGAGGAAAGCATTGCGCGCGCGCGTTCGCTGCGTGACCGTTTGAAAGAGCGGCGCACTTGCCGGTATTTCTCGGATGAAGCTGTGCCGCGCGAGGCAATCGAGGCCGCGATTGAGGCGGCGGGCACTGCGCCCAACGGGGCCAATCACCAACCTTGGCATTTCGCGGTCGTCTCATCGCCTGATAAAAAGCGCGCGATCCGCGAGGCTGCTGAGGCGGAAGAGCGCCGGTTTTATGGCGAAGATGGCGATGATCCCAAAGCGAGCGATGAATGGCTTGGGGCGCTCAAAGACCTTGGGACGGATGCGGATAAGCCCTTTTTGGAGACAGCCCCCTACCTCATCGTCGTCTTTGCTCAGCGCAAAGGCGGGATTGAAGAAGACGGAAACACGCAAAACTACTACGTCAATGAAAGCGTTGGGATTGCTTGCGGCATGCTGATCGCGTGCCTGCACGAAGCAGGCCTCGCCACCCTCACCCACACGCCCTCACCCATGGGTTTCCTGCGCGATGCGTGCGGGCGGCCAGATTGGGAAAAGCCGCTTATGATTGTCGTGGTGGGCCGGCCAGCGGAAGATGCCAGCGTACCCACCCATGCTCTCAACAAAAAGCCGTTAAGCCAGATCACCAGCTGGCTTTAAGCTGAGGCGAGCTCTTTAGGCGTATTTTCGCTTGCAAGCAGATTGTAGGGGTCGATGCCCTCCTCTGCCCAAATGCGGTGGCATTCGCGGTATTGCGTTGGTTCAGGGATATTGAGCGCTTTGCGCACCTCATCCACCGGTTGCTTCAACAGCTCACGGATCGGCTGTTCGATCATCGGCGGCGCGCCGCGGCCGGTTGCCTTGGCTTCGCGAACAGCACCCATGACAGGCGCCTTCGACCCCCAAACCATCTTCTTGATGTTGGCAGCGCCCGCATAACCGATCAGCAAGTGGCCTTGCGTTGGCGATTGGCCATGCGTGAACAGCAACACGCACTGCTCACCCAGCGCGTCGCGGCCATAACCGGTGAGGACGTGGAAGAGATCATGTGTATCGCGCGAACGATCGCCGAACCATTGAACAAGATCGTCATATTTGGGACGGCCCAGACGGTCACTTTCGGCAACGAGGCCAGCAGCCGTCAGCCCTTCGGTTTCCATGAAATCGCAATAGGCGTGCCCCAAGCTGCCCTTTGGCGTTTTGCGAAGCGCGGCGTGATCGTCGAGGATTTCGGGCAGGCTTGGTTCTGTCCGGCGCAGAAACTCACCGCGCTCAGACAACGCCAGATCTCTCACACGCGGCATGAAGTTTTTGGAGGGAAGCGATTCGTAAATCTTGAAGACCAGGCTGGTGTCTTCCTTATCCTTCATCAGCAGGCGGAAGTTCTTGACCGCGCGCGGCATGGAATAGCGCGGCTCAGGACGCTCCGGGTGACGAAGGACGGTTCCATCGGCTGCGAATGATTGAGAATATGGCGTGGTCATAATGGGCTGCTCTTCGCGAAAGATTGGGTGAAAGGTCGCTGTAAAGTGTGTTACTTACATTGGTGTTAATAGCGATATAGGTTCCCTTTTGCAACCCTAATTTCCGCAACTCTCCGCATTCACTTCACGGTTTAACCTGTCACCCACTCTTCTTCGGGAATGCCAAGCAGCGAAAGAATCGCAGTCAGATCACCTTGATCAACCCGGCAATTTGCGTTCTCACGCGCCTTGGGCTTGGCTCGGTATGCAAATCCGTAATGCGCCGCCTCAAGCATGGGAATGTCGTTCGCTCCATCTCCCGATGCCAGCAAATGTGCATCATCGCCCAGCCTTGCCGCTTCCTCGCGCAAGGTTGTCAGCTTCGTGCTCGCATCGGAAATCGGCCCGTCAAGAAGCCCGGTTAGCTTGCCATCTGCCACGCCAAGACGATTGCCAACCACCCGGTCAAAGCCGAGCCAATCCGCCACCTGGTCCGCAAAATGGTGGAAACCCCCGGTCACGAGCACAGTGCGCGCTCCATGCGCTTTGAGTGTCTGCGTCAGGGTCTTTGCCCCCGGCGTCGGCGTGATCCGCTCAGCCAAACACTGATCTATTGCGCTTTCGCCTAAGTCTTTCAGCAGCCCTACCCGTTCAAGCAGAGCAGTTTCAAAGTCGAGCTCACCTTGCATCGCGCGTTCGGTAATGTCTGAAATCCTTGCTTTCAGCCCCGCGAAATCGGCAAGTTCATCAATGCATTCCTGCTCAATCATGGTCGAATCCATGTCGGAGATGAACAAACGGGGAAGTTGGACTTCTTGGCTTGCGACCAGACGATCATACTGCGGGAAATGCGTGTCCAGGATGTTCGAAACCAGCTGCGCCTCTTTCGTCTTGAAGTGCATTTCGAGAACATTCGGGACAGTACGAAGCGGCGCAGCGGCAATCGGCCGCAAGTCCGCGCTGACTTTCGAAGTGGGCGCAAGTGCGCGCATCATCTCGTCAAGACGTGTTTCCCAATCCAGATTGTCTGCTATCAGACGCGCGATGAGCACGAATAATTCTCCTTCAGTTGCCGCATCCACACGGCCGGTCTGGCTCATTGCAGGGCCAACCGCGAGCGGCAAGAGCGCATCTGCGCTTCAATTGGCAAAAGCGCTTTCTGACAAAGATCAGACAGGCGTGATTATCAACGCAGACAGCATGCAGGTCTATGCCGATATCCCGATATTGTCCGCTGCGCCCGATGCAGACGAACGCGCACAATGCGAACACCGGCTTTATGGTGCATGGGACGGGGCGAAAGCCTGTTCCGCAGCCGATTGGGCGGCGTGCGCCAAAGCTGAGATCGAAGAAGCGCATGATGCTGGCAAAGTCCCGATCCTTGTGGGCGGCACGGGGATGTATCTCAAAATCCTGATCGAAGGGATTGCCCCCATCCCCGAGATCGACCCTGAAGTGCGCGAGCAAGTGCGCAGCCTGGAAACCGCCGATGCCTATGCCGCCTTACAGATCGAAGACCCGCTTCGTGCCGACGTGCTGGAACCGGGCGACAGCCAGCGGATCGCGCGCGCATTAGAGGTTAAGCGCTCCACAGGGGTCACCTTGGCCGATTGGCAGCAGGCCAAATCCGGCGGGATCGGGGAAGAAGTCACCTTGCACCCGCTTGTCCTTATGCCCGAACGTCAATGGGTTTATGACGCTTGTGATGCGCGCTTTGCGAAAATGATGGACGATGGCGCGGTCGCAGAGGTTGAAGCGCTGCTCGCCCGCGACCTTTCCCCTGACCTGCCTGTAATGCGGGCTATTGGCGTTCCTGAAATCGCGGCGCTTTTTAGGGGCGAGAAAACCCGCGAGGAAGTTATTGCGGCTGGCGGTCAATCCACAAGGCAATATGCAAAGCGCCAATTCACCTGGCTTCGCAACCAATGCCCGCCCGAATGGCCGCGCATCAAGCCTGAGGATGTTTCAACGGTATTGCCCTAAATGGAATAAAATTGCGCAATTTATGCTTGACTTATTAGATTCTAATCGATAGCGCCGTCAAACAACGGCTGAGCAATAGCTTGGCTCTCAATCTTTAAGCCGCTATAACCTGCGCCATTCACGGGCTTGGTTCTTTGATACGGTTCGCAAGCGGTGTGAATGGAAACAATTGTATAGGGTCCAAACGGTCATGTTGCGTGTCATTCTTATTGAGAAAACGGGCTGATCGGGATCTATCATAGATGACCTGACCGGCCCGATGCGATCATGCACCGGGCCTTTTTTATATGTGGGAGTAGTAATCGTGGGACAGCGCTCAGGAGCGGCCCTTTTGATGGAATGCCTTGTCGAACAGGGGGTCGAGTATGTCTTCGGCTATCCCGGCGGTGCGGTGCTCCCCATTTACGACGAGCTTTTTGGCGATGAACGCATTCGCCACATCCTCGTGCGGCACGAAGCAGGCGCGGCGCACGCAGCAGAAGGATACGCACGCGCCACCGGCAAGCCGGGCGTTGTGCTGGTCACATCTGGCCCCGGCGCGACCAATGCGGTGACCGGCATTGCCGATGCGTGGATGGATTCGATCCCCATGGTTGTGATTACCGGGCAGGTTCCCTCTGGCCTGATTGGCACTGACGCCTTTCAAGAAGCGGACACCGTTGGCATCACCCGCCACTGCACCAAGCACAATTATCTGGTAAAAGACCCAGCGGAACTGGTCGCGACACTTGAAGAAGCCTTTCGCATTGCAACCACGGGTCGCCCCGGCCCGGTTGTGGTCGATATCCCCAAAGACGTGCAGATCGCCGTGCCTTCTGAAAGCCGCGATCATGTCGCGCATCATGGCTCGCACCGATACAATCCACAAACGGTCGCACCAGCTGACCAGATTGCCGAGGCGATTGAGATGATCGCCGGGGCAAAGGCGCCGATTTTCTACACCGGGGGCGGAGTGATCAACTCAGGGCCACGGGCAACAGAGCTGCTGCGCCAGTTTCAAGACATGACCGGCGCGCCCACAACATCGACATTGATGGGTCTGGGGTGCTTTCCCAACACGCACCCTGATTGGCTCGGTATGCTGGGAATGCACGGCACTTACGAAGCCAATCTGGCGATGAACAAGGCCGATGTGATGGTGTGTATCGGCGCGCGGTTTGATGACCGTGTGACGGGCCGTCTCGATGCCTTTTCACCCGACTCCAAGAAAATCCACATCGATATCGACCGCAGCTCGATCAACAAAACCGTGCCAGTGGACCTTGGCATTGTTGGCGATTGCGCGACCGTTCTGGAGCAATTGATCGAGGCATGGGGGACCCGCAAGCCACAGGATCTTGGCGAGTGGAAAGCACGCATCGCCGGTTGGCGCGCGCGTGAATGTCTCGCCTATCCAGAAGTCTCGAAGGCCGATGCGAAGGCGATCATGCCGCAAAAGGCAATCGAGCGGCTCTATGCCCTCACCCACGAACGCTCCCCCATCATCACCACCGAAGTGGGCCAGCACCAGATGTGGGCAGCGCAATATTTCGGGTTTGATAAGCCCAACAAATGGCTGACCTCTGGCGGGCTTGGCACTATGGGCTACGGCCTTCCTGCGGCGATTGGCGCGCAATTGGGGAACCCCGATGCGCTAGTCATTGATGTCGCAGGCGAAGCCAGCATTCAGATGAATATTCAAGAGCTTGGCACAGCCTCGCAATACCGCCTCCCGGTCAAGATTTTCATCCTCAACAACGAATATATGGGCATGGTCCGCCAGTGGCAGGAGCTGACCTATGAAAGCCGCTATTCCAACTCCTATTCCGACAGCCTGCCCGACTTTGTGGCTTTGGGTGAGGCATACGGATGGAAAGGCATTCGCATCACCGAAAGGGAAGATTTGGACGCCGGCATTCAGGCGATGCTTGACTATGATGGTCCGGTGATTGTCGATTGCTGCGTTGCAAAGGATGCCAATTGCTTGCCCATGATCCCATCAGGCGCCGCTCACACCGACATGCTGCTTTACGGCGATACGCACGAGGGCACGATGGATGATGAAGCCAAGGCTTTGGTCTAAGGGCACTGGTTAAGGGCACGCAAAATGAAAATCAAAAACGCACAAAGCGAGCGACACGTTCTCACCGTCACCGTCGACAATGAGCCGGGTATTCTGGCCAAGATCACCGGCCTGTTCACCGCGCGCGGGTACAATATCGACAGCCTGACCGTGGCCGATATCTCCGATGACCACGCGGTCAGCCGGATCACAATTGCAACCAACGGGCCCCCTCAGGTGATCGACCAGATCGAGGCGCAATTGGAACGGCTTGTGCCGGTTCACAAGGTCACCGACCTTACAGCTGCCGGCCCCCATGTAGAGCGCGAATTGGCGCTTGTGAAAGTGGCTGGCACTGGTGACAAACGGGTCGAGGCCCTGCGTATTGCAGATGTCTTTCGCGCCAAGGTCGTCGACACCACCACCGAAAGCTTCGTCTTTGAACTCACCGGTGCGCCTGACAAGATCGACAGCTTTATCGCCTTGATGCGCGGTATCGGTCTTCAATCGGTCGGCCGCTCAGGCGTCGTTGGCATGATGCGCGGGCTTGGCGACACTTGAGCCACGCGCGCTTTATTACCTCTTTTCTTGACCATTTATTCGAATAACCAAAGGGAACACCCATGAAAGTCTATTACGACGCAGATGCCGATCTTGGCCTCGTCAAATCCAAAAAGATTGCCGTGCTAGGCTATGGCTCACAAGGCCACGCGCACGCGCAAAACCTGCGTGATAGCGGCGTTGGCGAGGTTGCGATTGCCCTTCGCGACGGCTCAGCGACTGCCAAAAAGGCGCAAGATGCTGGCTTCAAGGTTCTTTCCAACAAGAAAGCAGCCGAATGGGCCGACATCCTCATGATCCTGGCACCTGACGAGCATCAAGCCGCGATCTATGCCGATGACATTCATGGGCGGATGAAGCCGGGCAGCGCGCTTGCCTTTGCGCACGGCCTCAACATCCACTTTGGCCTGATCGAAGCGCAAGATGACATCGACGTCATCATGATCGCGCCCAAAGGCCCCGGCCACACTGTACGCAGCGAATACCAGCGCGGCGGCGGCGTGCCTTGCCTTATCGCTATCCATCAGGATGCGAGCGGTTCGGCCAAAGACGTGGCGCTTGCCTATGCTTCTGGCGTTGGCGGCGGGCGCAGCGGCATTATCGAAACAAACTTCCGCGAAGAGTGCGAAACTGACCTGTTTGGTGAGCAAGCCGTTCTGTGCGGCGGGATCACCCACCTCATTCAAGCCGGTTTCGAGACGCTGACCGAAGCAGGCTACGCGCCTGAAATGGCCTATTTCGAGTGCCTCCACGAAACCAAGCTGATCGTCGACCTTCTGTATGAAGGCGGCATTGCCAATATGCGTTATTCGATCTCGAACACGGCGGAATATGGCGACATCACCACCGGTCCGCGCATCATCACCGAAGAAACCAAAAAGGAAATGAAGCGCGTCCTTGATGACATCCAATCGGGCCGCTTTGTGAAAGACTTCGTGCTCGACAACCGCGCTGGCCAGCCAGAGCTGAAAGCTGCTCGCAAGCGTGCCGAAGCGCATCCGATTGAAAAAACCGGCGCAGAGCTTCGTGCAATGATGCCGTGGATCAGCGCTAACAAGCTGGTCGACAAAGCGAAAAACTAACTTCAAGGGTGGTGGGCGATGACCCAGTCCACCACCCGCCTTATTTATGGTCTGTGCGCCCTTGCCTTTGTGGTGATTATTGCGCGCGCTTACATGAATGTAAAAGGCACCGACGCGCTTCAGCCAACGCTCCCTCAGTCACAGGTGCAAGCCTTTGCAAAAGAGCAGTTGGACGCTCTGCAAACCCGCAGTTTTGCCGAGAATATCGAGCTTTGCGGGATCATTTTCGAAACGAGCGAAGGTGAACTTGGCGCATCGCGCAAGATTGGCGGGGACGAAAGCACCTGCGACCTGTCCTATTTTGATGAGCCCGGCATGGTCCCGGTTGCCAGTTTTCACACCCATGGCCGCTTTAGCCGCGATTACGACACCGAAGTGCCGTCTCTCACCGATATCCAAAGCGATATAGAAAGCGGGTTTGATGGGTATGTTTCAACACCAGGCGGGCGGCTTTGGCATATTGACCACGAGGCGCAGGTCGCAAACCTTGTGTGCGGCCCCAATTGCATGATCCAGGATGCGCGATACGAACCTTGCGAGGACGATGTCATCCCGGACCGGTTTACAATATCGCAATTGGCCGACAGGTTTAGCGGCCCTTCTCCCAGCTGTTAGGCACCTTTGTAACAGGTGAAAGAGTGTGGCCGGAAGAAGCTAGGAGGAGTGTCCTCCCGACCACACTCACGCATGCGCCCGTCAGGCAGCAGGCGCACACCCTGAGGCGGCGCAACCAGAGGCAGCGCAGGCCGAAGCTTCACAAGCAGAGGCGGCGCAGGCAGACGCAGCACACGCCGATGCGGCGCACGCTGATGCTGCACACGCCGATGCGGCGCACGCAGACGCAGCACACGCCGATCCAGCACAGGCCGACGCAGCGCACGCAGCAGCAGCGCAAGCCGCCTTGCGATCAGCCTTCGCCTGACGGCGTGCTTCGCGATTTGCACGGCGCTCTGAATAGCCACCGTTTGACGCTGAACTGCTGTTTGAAAATCCGCTTGGGCCGCAAGGCACATCAGCCATTGCTGGAGCGCCTGCCGTTGCCGCAGCAAGGCCGCCTGCAACCATCAACATTTTTGCAAAACTTGTCTTAGTAGTCATGGGGTATTCCTCTCAAATAAACACGTCGTAGGATTGTGGACGGCTGCTCCTGCACAGGGGAGGCAGGAAGGGTAAGCACGCAGCCGCCACACAAGGGGGTATCACTTGGATCAGTCGCCGAACTTCTTGCCCTCGGGCACCTTCGCCCAGGCTGGGTCAGACTTGGAAATGAAGCCGTCGATATCGCCAAGCCATGTGGTTTGAACATCGCGGTTGAAGTTCAGATAGAGCTTGCCACCGTGAATTTTGTAGAGCGTGGGGTCGCCCGGTGCGAGGGAGCCACGGCTCATCGCCCATGCGCAGTGTCCGCCATATTGCGGGGCATAAGCGTCGGGGTTCGCTTTGAACGTGTCTGCGTTGGCCTGGCTTGAAAAATGGAAGACCGCGCCTTCGTGCTTAACTTTGAAATTTGCGCTGCCAAGGACGGGTTTGCCGTTACCTTGGAAATAGCTGACCGTGTCATATCCGCTGACGGCGACATTGCCGCCTTCTACTCCAACAAACACGCCGCCATCGGCCATTGCGGGGGCGCTCACTGCGACAGGGGCGGTGAGCATAGCGGCAGCAGCGGCCACCAAATACCTGAGTTTCATGTGTAATCTCCTTTTATTCCGCTTCTTAGGGGAGAAGCGTTGTGCGGCGACTGCAAGAGCTGTTCGGGCAAGGGTGCTAGGGGGGAACGCCGGTATTTGGGGGGACCCGGCGAGAACCTGATTAGCGCCTTGCAGCCGCGCACATCTATTGTTTCGCCGGCACCGCGCAAAAGGTGACAGTGCTGCACAAAAAATTTTCAGATTCTCAATCTCGCCCCCGCTTTGCCCCCAGCGTAGGCGATTTGCGTTCACCGCCTCGACAGGGGCAAGACTATGCGCCAGAGGCAGAGAGGATATTCAGAGCGAGGGTTATGCGTCTTACCGACTGTCACAATATCGACGACTTCAGAAAGCTTGCACGGGCGCGGCTGCCCTTCCCTGTTTTCGATTATATCGACGGGGCGGCGGACGATGAGCTGACAAAAGCGCGCAATACGCAAAGCTTTGATGCAGTGGACCTGGTGCCCGATGTGCTGGCCGGGGTGGAGACGATTGACACCTCTTGCACCATCCTTGGCCGTAAAAGCGCCCTTCCCCTCATCCTGTCGCCTACCGCCGTCCAACGCGCCTTTCATTGGCAGGGAGAGACGGCGGTTGCCAAGGCGGCTGAAAAATTCGGCCTGTGGTTCGGGATTTCCAGCCTTGCCACCCGTTCCATCGAAGAGATTGCAGCGCTTACCAATGGTCCGAAGATGTTCCAGCTCTACGTCCACAAGGACAAGGGCCTAAACACCCATATGATCGAGCGGTGTCAGGCGGCCAAATTCGATGCGCTCGCCCTCACCGTCGACACTATAGTTTCGGGCAAGCGGGAGCGGTGTTTGCGCAGCGGCTTTACCACCCCGCCCCGTTTTACCCCGGCAAGCATTTGGAGCTATGCCACCCGGCCACGTTGGACGCTGGATTACCTTTTGCGTGAGGAATTCCGCCTGCCCAATCTCGACACCCATGTGAGCGAGGGCTCGCGCGAGGCTGTCAGTATAGCGGAATATTTCAACACCATGCTCGACACCTCGATGGACTGGCGCACCGCTGCTAGCATCCGCGAACAATGGGGCGGCACTTTTGTCCTCAAGGGCGTGATGAGCGCAGGCGATGCACGGCGCGCGGTTGAGATCGGCGCGGATGCGATCATGATCTCCAACCACGGTGGGCGCCAATTGGACGGGAGCCGTGCACCGTTCGATCAACTGCCAGAAATCGTTTCAGAAGTCGGCGGCGAAATTGAAATCATCTGTGATGGCGGTGTGAGGCGCGGCACTCACGCTTTGAAGGCCTTGTGCACCGGAGCAACGGCTGCGTCAGGCGGGAGGCTTTACCTCTACGCGCTCGCTGCTGCGGGTCAGGACGGTGTCGAACGTGCGCT
The DNA here is from genome assembly GCF_000715015.1 of Erythrobacter longus. GTDB lineage: Bacteria > Pseudomonadota > Alphaproteobacteria > Sphingomonadales > Sphingomonadaceae > Erythrobacter > Erythrobacter longus. Next base: position 234,802 of record NZ_JMIW01000001.1, on the reverse strand, counting down.
TTCCATCCTTAAAGATGAAATCGAGCGCGGGATGCGTTTGATGGGAGTGACGTCGGTGGACCAACTCACATCGGAGCGCCTTCGATCACGGCGTATGTCTTGAAATTGTCAAAGCAATGAGCCTAGGGATATCGGCCATGAGAACGCCCGCAATCTTCCTCGCCACTTCGTTGTTGCTAACCCTGTCGGCCTGCAATGCCAGCCCTGACAGCGGGTCGAACAATGCGGACGATTTTGCAGCTCGCATCAATGGCGCCAAACCTGCGGCACCCGCAGCCACTCCGGTAAACGAGCCGTTGACCGCTCCAACTGTTGCAGCGCCTCTGCCCGGCGCAGTTCCTGGCCCTTATGTGCCCGGCACAATGACCGATCCGAACAGTTCCATTTGCGCTGCCAATCTGATGGAGCCTTTTATCGGTCAACCTGCCGATGAGGCCACGCGTAATGCCATTCTCGAGGCAGCAACGGGTGCAGAATCGGTGCGCTTTGTTATGCCGGGGAGCGCGGTGGTCAATCCTGACCCCACTAGCGCTCGCCTCAGCATTATGATCGACAATCTGAACATTATCCGCGACGCACGCTGCGGTTGAACCGCAAAGCGTACAAGAAAGCCCGGCGCCAATCTTCGCGATCAGCACCGGGCTTCTTGTTTTTCAGGTTCAGCGATTAGCTTTTGAAGTGCTCATCGGCTGAGTGGGTTGGATAGTTCACATCACCCTTCTCGATGAAGCCGGGGATGTCTTTTTCCCAGTTCGCCTGAACATCCTTGTTAAAGTTCAGGTAGAGCTTGCCGTCGACGATTTCGAAGACTTCTGGATCGCCCGGTGCAAGAGCATCGTTCGCGCCGATGGCCCATGCGCAGTAACCGCCATATGCGGGTGCGTATTTTGCAGGATTTTCGACAAAGGCTTTCGCATTGTCTTCATTCGCAAAGCGATAATCAAAACCGTCATAGCGAACGGTGAGATCTTCATTGCCAACGGTCGGTGTGCCATCGCCTACGAAATAGCTGACAACGTCATAGCCGCGCACGGCAAGCGTATCGCCAATGTTTTCGGTGTAGATCGGGTTTTGCGCTTCACCGCCCAGATCAGCGAAAAGCGCTGGGCCTTCTAAAGCTGCGCCTTCAGCGGCCACCATGCTGTCTTCGTTATTGGCGCCTTCAGCAGCGTTTTCAGCGGGCGCACTGCAAGCAGCAACAGTGGCCAAAAGGGCGAGAGTAAAAAGTGATTTCTTCATCGGGGTATCCTCCGTTAGAGTAACTTCAAATATCCCAGCAGCCTGATTGCTGGGTCACTTGCCTTTTCGCCAGTCCACTCACGATGGTTACAGAAAAAACACCTTTCGTCAGAAAAATTGTCAAATTGGTTTGAAATTGGCTGTTTTACGGCGCTGAGCGGCTTGCGCTGATCGCACAATTGGGCAAAGACTGTGCGCATGACTTACGGCCCCGCCACTTTCGGGAAAGCTCTCCTACTACGACTTATGCGCCCTTGGGCGGCATAGGGCGTTTGCGCAGGACAATGGCGCGGCCCACCGTTCAAGGGTCCAGTTAAAGCCATCACGCGATCACTTTCATCACAAGTGATCAGCCCCAATGAGCAAGTCCCACCGAGTAAGTCTAAGCCATGTTGAAAAATCCATCGCACAAATACCGCCCCTTCCCGCAAATCAATTTGCCGGACCGCCAATGGCCCTCGCGCATCATTGATAAAGCGCCGCGCTGGCTCTCCACCGATCTTCGCGACGGCAATCAGTCGATTATCGATCCCATGGATGGGGTCAAAAAACGGCGTTTCTTCGATCTTCTGGTCGAAGTGGGCGTGAAAGAGATCGAGGTTGGCTTTCCCAGCGCTGGCGCGACTGAGTTCGATTTTATCTCAGGGCTGGTTCAGTCTGGTGCGGTGCCCGAGGATGTAACTATCCAAGTGCTCACCCAGTCACGCGAAGATCTGATCCGCACCTCTTTTGAAAGCCTTCGCGGCGCACGCGCGGCCATCGTCCACCTCTATAACGCGGTCAGCCCTGCGTGGCGCGATATTGTATTTCGCATGTCCAAGGACGAAGTGCGCGAGATTGCCATGACGGGCGCCAAGGTTATGCGCGATTGCGCCGCCGCGCAGCCTGACACCGATTGGCATTTCCAATATTCGCCAGAAACTTTTTCGACCGCCGAAATCGACTTCTCCATCGAAGTGTGTGCGGCCGTGATGGAAGTGCTCCAGCCCACGCCGGACAAGCCGATCATCTTGAACCTGCCCGCAACGGTTGAGGCAGCGACCCCCAATATTTACGCCGATCAGATCGAGTATTTCTGCAAGCACCTGCCCAATCGTGAGAGCGCGGTCATCTCGCTTCACACCCACAATGATCGCGGCACGGGTGTGGCTGCGGCGGAACTTGGCCTGATGGCGGGCGCAGACCGGGTTGAGGGGTGCCTGTTTGGAAATGGCGAACGCACCGGCAATTGCTGCCTCGTGACGATGGCGCTCAATTTGTACACGCAAGGCGTCGATCCGCAGCTTGATTTCTCCGACATCGACCGCGTGATCGAGACAGTCGAATATTGCAACGACCTGCCCGTCCATCAACGCCACCCTTATGGCGGCGAACTCGTTTTCACAGCATTTTCCGGCAGCCACCAAGACGCCATTAAAAAGGGCTTTGAAGCCCACGATATGCAGAATGACGAACTTTGGCGTGTCCCTTATCTGCCAATCGACCCAGCAGACTTGGGCCGCGACTACGAGGCGGTCATCCGCGTCAATTCACAAAGCGGCAAAGGCGGATTTGCATGGGTATTGGAACAGGATCAGGGCCTCAAACTGCCCAAGAAGATGCAGGCGGACTTTTCCCGCCATGTCCAGCATATGGCAGACGATATTGGTCGCGAATTGAACGCTGCCGACATTTGGGACGCGTTCAAGGGCGCTTACCACGTCGACACGCAGGAGCAAAAATTCCAACTGGAAGATTATGAAGAAAGCCGGGCCTCTGACGGGACGCGCCTGTTTGCTGGCAAGATCGCGGTTGATGGCGGCACGCAAAGCGTATCGGGCAGAGGCAACGGCCTCATCTCGAGCGTCGTCACCACTCTGGAAGATGCGTTCGACCTGGATTTGAAGGTGCTCGACTACACCGAGCACGCGCTTGGCACAGGGCGTGATGCGAAGGCAGCGGCCTATCTCATGTGCCAATCTGGCGACCGCATTATCTGGGGCTGCGGCATAGACGAAGACGTCGCAACCGCCAGCGTGCGCGCCGTTCTAAGCGCGGCAAACTCGGCGGTTGCTGACTAACGATGTAAGGGCTGCGCGAATGATAATCCGCAGAGCAATTGCTGTGTTCGTAGTGTCAGGCTTACTGCTGCTTGGCGGCGCGGCCTATGTGACCGGCTTTCCGGCTCCCGAAATAAGTCCAGCCTTCGCCCAGAAGCTTGGCAAAGCTCAAAAACACCAGGTTGTATCACTGATCGCTCTAGAGGCTGAAAATCTTCAGGTTACTGCTTTGGCCATCACATCTATTGATTCCGGCGAGCGTGCCCATACTCTTCATTTCGGACGTTCCGAAGAAGGCGCTATGATGCAAGCCGCAAGCCTTTCCAAAACCGTCGCAGCCGCAGTTATCATGATCCAGGCAGAGCTATCGGGTGTTGGCCTTGACGATGATATCAGGTCGCAGATTTCATCGTTTGACATCACCTCCCTTGAAGGGGGTGACAGAGTTATCACGCTTCGACAGCTTCTGTCGCATACTACTGGCGCCTCCCAATCCGGCTATGCTGGCTACCCGCGAGAGCAAGATGTTCCTGGCCTTCTGGAAGTGATCTCTTCACCGCCGCGTTTCTTTGAGTCAGCTCTGGCGTTCGATGGGGTGCCCGGCAGGTTTCGCTATTCAGGTGGGGGATATAGCATTGCGCAATTATGGGCTCAGGATGTGTCCGGTAAAGATTTCACCCAGCTTGCAGATGAACTTCTGTTGAAACCTCTGGGCATGGAACACAGCACCTTTGCACAGCCGATTGACGACACGCATAACGGACCGGGCAAGATCACTGGTGCAGACGCGCCCGTTGCTCCGACACAGGGTCTTTTCTCCTCACTCACAGATTCCTGGCACAATTATCCCGAGCAAGCCGCCGCAGGCCTCTGGAGCACATCTGAGGACTATGCGCGCTTTGCGTTGGCGTTGCTCATAGCATCGGAGGGGCTGGAATCTCCTATCCCTTCGACTGTGGCCAAAGTAATGGTAACACCGCAGATGGAAACAGGTTGGAAAACCGGCGAAGGCCCGACACACTATGGTTTGGGCACAATGCTGAAACTGGATAAAGAAGGTGCTGTGGTGGGTATATCACACACCGGCGCAAATGCAGGCTACAGAAGCCACTTTCTGGCGCGACCGGCAACAGCAAATACGGCGGCGAGGGTTGTCGTTTCCATAGGCAACACGCCCAGCGCCGCCCTGCTCAACAAAGCAGTGGTTTACGGCCTGAACCCGCTTTGAAAACTCCGTTTCGCAAAACCGCGCAGTTGGTAGTTTCCTACACTTGAGCCACCGTCTAACGTCTCGCGCATGCTTGTTTTGCTTCGCCTTTGTTGCCTTTTTCATGCCCTGATTGCATCAATAGTTTTTCACGCCCTGGACAGTGTCCCAAGTGTGTCAAAACTGCCGTATAATGTCATTAAAACAAGGCTATAGCCCACTTCATAACTCCGGGAAGAGAGACCGCATATGACCGAAGCCATTCTGGAAGCTGACCTGCCGATCATCGACCCGCATCATCACCTGTGGGACCTGCGCCCGATGATGCCGATGTTTCCGGAACCTCACCACCGCTTTATCGAAACGCTGGTCCCGGTCGCGCATTACACTTTCGACCAGTTCAACGCAGAGGTTTCCGGCAGCGGTCACAATGTCATCGGCACCGTCTTTATGGAGTGCGGCGCGTTCTACAACGGGGCCTATGGCGACGCGCTGAAACCTGTTGGCGAGGTTGAATATGTGAACGGCGTTGCCGCGCAGAGCGCAAGCGGCCTTTATGGCGATGCGCGGCTTTGTGCTGGCATTGTAGGCCTTGCGGATTTGATGCTGGGCGCAAAGGCGGGCGAAGTGCTCGATGCGTTGAAGGCCGCCGCCCCATCCCGCTTCAAGGGTATTCGTCATCAGGGAGCATGGGACGCCGACCCGGAAGTGCTGGGCCCTCCCTTCCATGCGCCGCCAGAGCTTTACCGTGATGCGACATTCCGCGAAGGGTTCGCTGAATTGGGCAGGCGCGGCATGACCTTTGATGCGTGGATATTGGAGCCGCAAATCGGCGACGTCATCGACCTCGCCCGCGCCTTTCCTGACACGCCGATCTGCCTTGACCACTGCGGAACACCGCTTGGCAATGCGAGCTATTCCGGCAAGCTTGAAGAGCGCTTTCCGATCTGGCGCGAGGCAATCATGGAGCTGGGCAAGTGCGAGAATGTCATGGTGAAGCTTGGCGGGCTTGCGATGCACAATTGCGATTTGCCACCAGAGGGACCTGCTGCGGGCTGGACTTCTGAAAAGCTCGCCCCTCTTTGGAAGCCTTACATCGAAACCTGCATTGAGGCGTTCGGCACAAACCGCGCCATGTTTGAAAGCAATTATCCAGTGGATCGCTGGGGCGCGAGCTATTCGGTGCTCTGGAACACATTCAAGCGCATCACAGCCGATGCCAGCGATGATGAGAAAGCTGCGCTCTATGCCGGGAACGCGAAGGGTTTCTATGGGTTAGAGGACCTGCTGGCCTGAGAATGCTTGTCGGATTGCGATTTGCAACCTAACTCAGGCGAAAATTGTGATTCAGGAGAGAATTTGATGGCCCTTCCCGCCCCGTTTGACCGTCTGCGTTTGCCGCTTATCGGTTCACCGCTGTTCATTGTTTCCGGCCCAGAGCTGGTGATTGCACAGTGCAAGGCCGGGATCATCGGAAGCTTTCCGGCGCTCAATGCGCGCCCGCAAAGCCTGCTTGATGAATGGCTGCACCAGATCACGGAAGAACTGGCCAAGCACAACCGCGAAAACCCGGACCGCCCCGCCGCTCCATTTGCCGTCAACCAGATCGTTCACAAGTCGAACGACCGGGTGATGCAGGACATGGCAACTTGCGAAAAATGGCAGGTTCCGTTGGTCATCACCTCGCTTGGCGCGCGCACCGAGATTTTCGACGCAGTGCGCAATTGGGGCGGCATCACGATGCATGACGTCATCAACAACCGCTTTGCCAAAAAGGCCATCGAGAAAGGCGCAGACGGTCTTATCCCGGTAGCAGCAGGGGCCGGCGGTCACGCAGGCACGCAATCACCTTTCGCGCTCGTTCGCGAAATTCGTGAGTGGTTCGATGGTCTTATCGCGCTTTCCGGTTCCATCGGACACGGTGCATCCATCCTTGCAGCGCAAGCGGTTGGCGCAGACTTCGGCTATGCCGGAAGCGCATTTATCGCCACCGAAGAAGCGAACGCTGACCAGGGCTATAAGCAAGGCATTGTCGAAGGATCAGCCGAGGGCATCGTCTATTCCAACCTGTTTACCGGCGTGCACGGCAATTACCTGCGCTCGTCTATCGAAAACGCTGGCATGGACCCCGACAACCTTCCGACAAGTGACCCATCCAAAATGAACTTTGGATCAGGCGGCAACACCAAGGCCAAGGCGTGGAAAGACATCTGGGGCTCCGGCCAGGGTATTGGCGCGATCAAATCGGTTGGCACGGTGGAGGACATGGTATCGCGTTTTGAGCGTGAATATCACGATGCCAAAGCGCGGATGCTTGAGGTTTCCGACTACACTTCCTGGAATTAGATACTCCTGGAGCTAGGTCGAAGACCAGATTTGTTCGGCCATTGCGTCCAAAGTGTCAAAGTTGAACCCTGTTCCCAGCGGGTCCTTGCGATTTAGCACGAACCCTTTGTCTGCATTTATCAATCGGATGCGCAGCGCTCTTTGCAGCAGGCGCATCCGGTCAAGGGCTTCCCTGCGCGCTGTCTCCGGGTCCTTCTTCTGGACCAATTCCCAGCGGCTCTCGATTGATGCGACCCGCTCAATCACAAGCTCATTGTAAACGGGATGCGGTCCGCGGTGGAGCGGAAGACCGGTCTGGACAGAGGCTTGCTCTGTCGAGGGCAGCAAAAGCCCATTGAACCGGAAATCGTCAAGGCCAACGCGCGCACGCCCTATGCTTTCGAACATTCGGCCAAAATAGCGTTTGGTGAGCAGTTGCATAGGCAACAGGTGGTGGCGTTGAAGTCCGGGGTGATAATTGGGGGATCCGCAGCGATTTATGGCCCGGAAAGGGATTGTTACCCGAGCAGCACTACGGGTGCTTGCGATCTTCCCGGTCGCACGCGGTCGTATTGCAGTTTTCTTGCGCGCTTTTCTGTGCGCATTGATCCCAGACAACCGATCCCTCGTCGTCAGCGGCGATCATTCTCGCCATACTCTTACGAATTTTCCATTCCGAGAGGTCCGCATCACCAGGTTAGTGCCGTCGGGTGCAACCACTCGTTCGCTCTGCTCTATACCGCCAACCAATACCAATTGGTTGATAAGCCGGACACCAAGTCTGGTAGCCGTAACCTTGTCAGCTGACAGCGGCGGTTCGATCCGCACTTCCTGACCAATCCAGTAATCGAGCCCCTCGCTTTGCAAAGCGCCGTCGACTGTCTCGCGAAATGCCGTGAGACCAAGCGCCGGGAATGGCCCGCCCTCAAGCCAAGCGGTCACAACAGATTCAAAGAATTGGTGCCCGATTGCGCTGGCTGATGGTGGCCAGACAACGCAGTCCAATTCATCGAAATGATCAACCAAATCACGAGCCAACCCAAGAAGACCTTGGGCGATCGGGATAAGCCTCTCGCCTCCTGCAAGGTGATGTCCTGGCGTCAGGTGAAGCACTTCATAGTCGGCTTGCTCTGGCAATTGCTTGAGATCGAAGCGATGGAAAACCTGAGGAAAGTCAGCTGTAAGACCTGGCGCAAGACCAGTAAGGTCGAATGTCAAACCATCCCGAACGAATTCGACCCAGACCCGTTTTTGCCGGACACTGGCAAGAATTTCGCCGAGTTGATCTGCCCCCCCGCCATCGGGAGTAACCAAGTCCAAGGAGGCTTCATCCAGAGGGTCATGGCTAATGGACACATTGGGCCGGCACGCAGCGAACTCGCGAATTGCATGGCGATCAGGTCGCTTCCCGCGAGAGAACAGTAGGAAGAGCCCTTGTGGGCCCGGGGGACTGTGATCAGAAATAGCAAATCCCCCCAACTTTCAATTTCCGGCGGGCATTTTCACGGCTTCGCTGGTTATTTATCAAAAACTCAAAAAAGGCAAATGGGCCAGAATTGCCAGCCCTGATTGTTCCCAAAATGTGCGTCATCCCAATCTTTCTCCACCGCAATTCAGAATACGCCCAGACCAATGCCTTCCGCCATTGACAACCCAAGCTCCTCACAATCCCTTTTTACAGAATCTGGTACAGTCTTTTTTGCCCAAATCTTCTCGGCTGTTTGTGCGGCGAAACTAACGATCATTGGCTCCGCCACGCGTTTCAATCTCCAGCCTGTACAAATACGATCAAGCTGCCGCTGAGCGCCGGTTCCATCGGAGCCTGCGGCAATGATCGATGCAAAGGGGCGCCCTTCGACTTTTCCGAGAATATCGTAATAGAGCGTATCGAACATTTCCTTCATTTCGCCGCTCATCGAAGCAAGGTTTTCAGGACATACAAAGATGTAGGCCGATGCATCGAGGATGTCGCGCGCACGGACATCCCGGGCTTGCATCAAACGCGCACTGTCATGGCCCGCAGCAGCCTTCGCCATGTGTTCGCTTGCCCCCGTGCGGCTATGCCAGATTATCAGAACCGTCTTATCCTCGCCCATGGCCCATCAATCCCAGCAGACTGTCGATTGTCAATCCTTAGCGCCTGTTGTCATGGCGATAGATGCGTTAAATGAGATGAATGGCAACACGATCACTTTCAAACGTGCTGGGTGTCTCACAATCGCTTGGCGGGCGTGAGTGGCTCTGGCGCGGAGGCACGATGGATTGCGGCGACGAGACCTTCGGGCTCAGCAGCAACATTCTGGAGCAATTGCTCCTCTCACGCGGCGTTGCCCGCGATGAGATTGCCAAACACGCTGCACCCACGATGCGCGAATTTCTGCCAGATCCGTCCGAATTTCGCGACATGGAAAAGGCAGCAGAACGCATCGCTAGCGCGGTGATTAACGCAGAACAGATCACCGTCTATGGTGATTATGACGTCGATGGAGCCACAAGCGCGGCTTTGCTGATCGACCTTCTTGCATCGCTTGGGGTCAAGGCGGGCTATTACATCCCGGACCGATTGCTCGAAGGGTATGGGCCAAGCGGAGAGGCGTTGGTGCGCCTTGCAAACGATGGCTCGAGCCTGATTGTCACCGTTGATTGCGGGGCAATGGCATACGAGGCGCTTACGATGGCGCGCGATGCAGGGGTCGATGTGATCGTGGTCGATCACCACAAATGCGCAAGCGAGCTTCCCCCAACGGCTGCTCTCGTCAATCCCAACCGCCTGGATGAAAGCGACCTTGCCGCCTCACACGGGCATTTGGCAGCGGTCGGCGTCGCCTTCCTGTTGGCGATTTCATTGGTGCGCACGCTGCGGGCAAAGGGTTATTTCAAGGATCGCAAAGAACCTGATCTGATGGGGCTGCTTGATCTCGTTGCGCTTGGCACAGTGGCCGATGTGGCGGCGTTGCACGGCCTGAACCGCGCTTTTGTTTCGCAAGGGCTTAAAGTGCTCGCCCGCCGGGAACGGATCGGAATGGCGGCCTTGCTTGATGCAAGCCGGTTAAAACGCGCACCGATTGCCTCTGATCTTGGCTTTGCCTTGGGTCCGCGCATCAATGCAGGCGGAAGGATCGGCGAATCAACTCTGGGCGTCAGGCTTCTGACAACCAACGATCCGGAAGAAGCGCGCGAGATTGCCGAGCAATTGTCGGCGCTTAACGAAGAGCGCCGCGCGGTTGAGGCCGAGGTGCAAGAGGCCGCAGAAGCGCAGCTTGACGGACAGCACAATATGGCTGTGCAAATCCTTTCGGGCACCGGTTGGCATCCGGGCGTGATCGGCATTGTTGCAGGGCGAATCAAAGAGAAAACCGGAAAGCCCTCTATTGTCATCGCGCTGGACGGCGAAGAGGGCATTGGCACAGGCAAAGGGTCAGGCCGCTCAATCAGCGGGGTTGATCTGGGCGCAGCCATCATCGCCGCGCGCGAACAAGGCTTGCTTGTCGCAGGTGGAGGCCATGCCATGGCAGCCGGGCTCACCATTGCAAGCGACAAACTTGGCGAATTCAGCGAGTTCCTCGACACGCGCCTTGCACGGGATGTGGACCGCGCGCGCCTTTCACAATCGATGCAGCTGGATCTGTCGCTTTCGCCCGGTGGATTGACGCCTGAATTGGTGACGACGCTGGAAAAGGCTGGACCGTACGGTGTCGGCTGGCCGGCCCCACGCGTTGCGGTGGGCCCTGTTCGCATTATCAAGGCCGATATTGTGGGTAAGGATCATTTGCGCATTATTGCAGCTGGCGCCGACGGCAAAAGCTTTAAGGCCATCGCTTTTCGCGCGGCTGACACCGAAATGGCGCAAACTCTGCTCCATCGCAGCGCCTCTCGCCGGTTCCATTTGGCAGGCCGGGTAAAGATTGACGACTGGGGCCCCCTCCCCGCAGCGGAGCTTCACCTCGAAGATGCGGCATTTGCGGACTGAAAAAAGGGCTGAAAAATGGGGCAAAAGAGCGATTACCCACGCCTTTAGGCAATTTTTCTCGAAACTTCGCAATATGAGGGCTTGACCCGTACCATGAGCCCTCGTATCTGCGCGCTTCCGCAACGAGCGTGGCCCGTTCGTCTAGCGGTTAGGACGCGGCCCTTTCACGGCTGAAACACGGGTTCGATTCCCGTACGGGTCACCACCTCCCCCTCGCATTTTGTGCAGGGGCCCTTGCTTCCAAGGGTTTGCGACACGGTTTTTGACAAACCGGTGACATTCCCAAAATTCGCGTTTGATCTGAGCTTCCTTGCCGGTAGAGGCTTGAGCCATGGAAAACCGCCGCGCGATTCCTCAAACAGGCATTTGGCTCGCGATAGTCACGAGCGGGGCAATGCTGCTTTTTGGCCTTGACCCGGTGCTTGTTATTGCCGTCGCTGGGCTTTGGATCGGCTCGCTTTTCCTGGTGACCGGCACGCCGCCCGAATCGCGGGTGAAAAAGGATAAGAAGTCACTCAGCCTTTCTTCCATGCAAGAATTGCTCGAAAACTCATCAACGCCCGTCATTGTGACAGAGAGAAACACGATTGCGATCGCCAATCGTGCGGCCCGCAAGTTGCTTGGCAAGCATATTGTGGGACAAGATGCGCGGCTTGTTTTCCGCCAACCGGCGGCGATTGCGTTATTGGATCAAGAGCCGGGCGGTCAGGCAATCGTTCGCGGCCTTGCCCGGCGTCAGGATATCTGGCGGCTCAGTCGTCAGTCGATTGACGATGATCTCGCCGTGCTGGAGCTTATCAACCAGAGCGCGGAGGCAGACATCAGCCGCGCTCACACCGATTTTGTCGCAAATGCCAGCCACGAACTGCGCACCCCCCTCGCCTCGATTCTTGGATACGTCGAAACCTTGAGCGAAAGCGGCGCTGATTTTGACACGCCCACTTCGCAAAAGTTTCTGAACACCATTCAGCGCGAAGCGAGCAGGATGCAAAGCCTCATCAGCGATCTGATGAGCCTGTCGCGGGTCGAGGCGGAAAAGCACGATGTGCCGCAAAAGACCTTGGAACTTGCATCAGTGGTCGAACGCGCGGCCAAAGATGCTGCTGGATCTGAGCGGTTTGACAGGCTGAACATTCAGCTTGCCGAAACGCCCATCGTTCAAGGGGATGAGCCTCAGATCGAGCAGGTTATCCGTAATCTGGTCGATAATGCGCTCAAATACGGTAAGCCTGGCACACCGGTAGGCATCCGCATCGATCATTCGCGCCTTGGCGAAGCGCGCATCACGGTCAGCGATCAGGGCGAAGGCATTGCACCAGAGCACGTGCCGCATCTCACAAGGCGGTTCTATCGCACCGATCCCGGACGCAGCCGCGCATCAGGTGGAACCGGCCTTGGCCTTGCAATCGTAAAGCACATTGTCGAGCGTCACCGCGGGCGGCTTGACATCGAAAGCCAGGAGGGTGTTGGCACAAGGGTGATCGTGCGCTTGCCGATGGTCGATGAACCCACTCACGGGGCAAAGGCTTGAGCGGGTCGTACTGGGTTATCCACGACTGTCATTTTTCTGAAACACTAGAGTCATTTTCACGTCACATCGTGGTCATACTTGCCCCTCTTGTCAGTCGAGGTTTCCGGCTGATCAAAGAGGAACAAGAACAATGAGAACCCGAACGAAGGTCGCAATTTTTGCCGCGATTCTAAGTAGCTGCGTGTCGAGCCAGGCAATGGCGCAGCAGGCTGCGGCACAGGAATCCCAATCAAGCGAAGATGACATCGAATCGCTTCGCGCAGAGCTCATCCGCTTGTCACAACGCATTCAACAACTTGAAAGCAGCATCGCAAAGAATGCTCAGGATACTGAGATCGCGCAAAACGCTGCGGCCCAAGCGACCAGCATTGCACAATCCGCCTCGAAGGACGCAGAGGCAGCAAGCCTTGCGGTTAACTCTGCAACGCAGGTTACATTGAAAGGTGCGCCCGAGGTCAAAGACAACCGCGGCTTTACCTTCAAACCGCGCGGGCGCATCAACATCGACGCAGGCCTTGTCAGCTCACCTTCTTCAACCGGCGCAGATCAAAGCATCAATGCGATTGCGCGCCGTATCCGCCTTGGCGCGACCGGCGAGGTGCCCGGCGGCTTTGGCTATAAGATCGAGGTGGACTTTGCAGGCAACGAAGCCGTCCTGACCGATGCCATCGTCAGCTATAGCGATGGCGGCCTCACGCTTCAGGCAGGACAGTTCAACCCGTTCTGGGGCCTTGAAGAGATTTCCAGCAGCCTGCACACATCGTTTATCGAACGCTCGGCGTGGACAGATGTCTTTCCGCTTGAGCGCCGCGTTGGTGCGTCTGCTGCCTACGAAACCGGCGATTTCATGATTCAGGGCGGCGTTTTCAGCGACAACAGCGAAGATCTTCCCAATGACAATACAAGCTTCGATAGCCGCGTTGTCTATGCGCCAAAGTCCGGCTCGACCCAGCTCCACTTTGGCGGGTCCATGCACTACAATATGCTCGCAGAGGGCAGCGAGATTCGGTATCGTCAAGGTCCGCTTGTGCGCACGACCGACGACCGTTTCATCGACACCGGCAACTTTTCTGCGACAAGCGAGCTTGGCATCGGCCTTGAGGCCGCAGCAATTGCGGGGCCATTCCACGTCTCGCTCGAAGGCTACAACCAGAAGGTCTATCGCCCCGGCGCGCTTGGCAATCCCAGCTTCCTTGGCGCATCAGCGGAGGTCGGATATTTCCTGACGAAAGGCGACACCCGCGGATACAAGCTTGGCGAGTATGACAGGGTAAAACCGGTTAGCGAAGTGAGCGAAGGCGGCATTGGCGCGGTTCAGGTGAACTTTCGCTATGATTATCTCGACCTGAACTCAGAAGGTATCATCGGCGGTACGCAGGATAGTCTGCAAGCCTCGCTCATCTGGACTCCGACAGATTACACCCGGCTTTTGCTGAACTACGCTTTGATGGGATATGATAATTCCGCTCTCCCAACAGACACCGGCGATACGTCATACAACGCCCATGTCATCGGTGCGCGGGCACAAATCGATTTCTAAGCGCTGCATTACCAGCACCAAATGTCTCCAAACCGTAACATCAATCCCTACAGGCCTTTTAGGCAAACAATAGGAATACGCATATGAAACTCGCACAATCTGCCATTCTGCTGGCTGCATCGGCTCTCGCGCTCACTGCGTGTGGTGACGATCTGGGCACCGCGACAAGCCGTGACACTATCCGCTCGGTTGGCTCATCCACGGTCTTTCCATTTGCGAAAGCGGTTTCGGAATCGTTGGCGCGTTCAAACCCGGAACTGCCTGCTGTGGTTATCGAATCGACCGGTACCGGCGGCGGCATGAAGCTGTTTTGTTCAGGCGCAGGGCTTAACACCCCATCAGCCACCAACGCATCGCGCCGCATGAAGGCATCGGAATTTGCCGATTGTCAGGAAAACGGCGTTACCGAAGTGATCGAAATGCAAGTGGGTCTCGACGGGATCGCATTTGCTTCGGCACAAGGCGGTATCACGCTGAACCTCACACCAAAGATCGTTTACGAAGCGCTGGCAGCATCGCCTTACGGCGGTGAGCAGACAACCAAGACATGGGCCGATGTTGATCCATCGCTCCCTGCCCTGCCCATCCTCGTTTACGGTCCGCCCACCACATCGGGCACGCGCGATGCTCTTAAAGAGCTGATCCTTGAAGTGGGTTGTGAGAGCAATCCTGAAATGGAAGCATTGAAAGAGCAGGACGAAGACAAATACGACCAGGTTTGCACCGAAGTGCGCGCCGATGGCCTTTATGTCGATCAGGGCGAGCAGGATAACCTCATTGTGCAAAAGATCGAAGGCAATGAGAATGCTGTGGGCGTTTTTGGGTACTCATACCTCGAAGAAAACGGCGACAAAGTTCAAGGTCTTCCGATGAACGGGGTTGATCCAACCTACGAAAATATCTCTAGTTTTAAATACCCTGGCGCACGTCCGCTGTATGTTTACGTCAAGAAAGCGCACATCGGTGAAGTCCCCGGTTTGGCCGAATATCTGATGGAGTGGACAAAAATGTGGGAACGCGGTGGTCCTCTGGCTGCCATTGGACTAGTGGCATCGCCAGACGAGGTAATGGCTGCGAATCTCTCGGCCGCTACTAAGTACACGACCCTCGACGGGTCGCAGCTTAAGTAAGGCAATTTGTAAGTTAGGATAAGACGCTGACTGCTTCCTTCCTTTTGGTTCTGGGCCTGGCCCTTGCCGGATGGCTGTCAGCACGCAGCCGCGCATGGGCGCTGCGTGCCAATTCCGGCAGCAGGTTGGCCAGCCTTCCCAACTATCACGGTTGGTACGTGGGTCTTTGGATCTTCGTACCAACCATTATTTTTGTGTTCATCTGGGACGCGATTTCACCAAATCTCGTGATCCAGTCGGTGTTGGCCAGTCCAGCAGCCGATGGCCTGCCAGCGATCGACAGCGCTCGGCTGGACGCGTTGAGAGAAGCGCGCGCGGTTGCGTCCGGGGCGCTTGCCTCGACGACCAATCCCGACGCCCTTCCTATGGTTGCACCGTTTAGCGATGCGCTGTCGCAATATCGCTGGATCGGGATTGCCCTGACCGTGATTATTGCAGGCGCTGCGGGCGCTTGGTCCTACCTTCGGGTAAAACCTGATTTTGGCGCACGCACGCGGGTTGAGCGGGTCATTATGGCCATGCTGATCCTTGCCTCGCTCGTCGCTGTGTTCAGCACCTTTGGCATTCTGGCGAGCCTTATCTTTGAAACCTTCCGGTTCTTTGAGATGGTGTCGCCGATTGACTTCCTGTTCGGCACATTCTGGTCGCCTGACCCGATGGCGAACCCCGACAATCCCGACCCCACACGTTACGGTGCAATTCCGCTGTTCTGGGGCACGCTTTTGATCGGCGCGGTGATTGCGATGATTGTTGCGATCCCCGTCGGCATGATGAGCGCGATTTACCTCACCCAATACGCCCACCCGCGCTTCCGCGCCTGGGCAAAGCCCGCACTCGAAATCCTCGCAGGGGTTCCAACGGTTGTGTACGGCTATTTCGCTGCGCTGACCGTTGCACCGATGATCCGCGACATCGCCATGTCGGTGGGTATTGCCAACGCCTCATCTGAAAGCGCGCTTGCCGCAGGGCTTGTGATGGGCGTGATGATTATCCCGTTCGTTTCTTCCATGGCCGATGACAGCATCGCTGCCGTGCCCCAGGCGATGCGCGATGGCAGCCTTGCGATGGGCGCGACCACGTCCGAAACGATCAAGCAGGTTCTCGTTCCTGCCGCCCTTCCCGGTATTGTCGGCGGGGTGATGCTGGCGATCAGCCGCGCGATCGGTGAAACGATGATCGTGGTGATGGCGGCCTCGACCGCTGCCAATCTGTCTGCCAACCCGCTCGATTCCATGACCACCGTCACGGTGCAGATCGTTGCGATGCTAACCGGTGAAGGCAGCTTTGATCACCCAGCAACGCTTAGCGCCTTTGCGCTTGGCTTCATCCTGTTCCTTGTGACCTTGGCCCTCAACTTCGTCGCCTTGAGCGTCGTTAAAAGGTATCGCGAAGCTTATGAGTGATACTCTCGCCCCCACCGCCGGCAACGCGCCCGTAAATGCTCACGATACCGAACGGTTCGCGCAGCGTTTGAAAGTCCGCTACGCACAGGAGCGTCGCTTCAAGATGCTTGGTCTTGCCGCGATTTCCTTCTCGGTGATCGTGCTGATCGTGCTGCTTGCGAACATGGCGTTCAACGGCCTTGGCGGTTTCCAGCGCGCTGAATTGTCCGTCGAAATCGACTTTGTGCAAAGCGGCCTTACCGCGCCCGAGCAAGGCGCGACACCGGCTGAAACCATGCGCAGCCTTGATAATCAGGGCCTCCGCTCTGTGGTCTATGGCGCGGCTCAGGCTAGTCTTGGAAATGAAGGGGCCGAAGAGCTTAACAGCGAAGCCTGGCGCGAAGTGGCGGCGATGATCCATGCCAACCCGTCGATGTTGACGCGCAAGGAATTGCTTGAACTTCCCGCATCCGCAAACCTTTCGGCGGGGTATTCCGGCGAAGGCTCCACACAAATGCAGGAGCTTGCTAGCGACCTTTCTGCCAAAGGTTTGTTGGACAAGAATTTCGACTTCGGTTTCCTTGAAAGGTCGGACGCAACCGATCCACAACTTGCCGGTATCTGGGGCGCGCTCAAAGGGTCGGTGCTCACCATGCTGGTGACCTTTATGCTGGCCTTCCCGATCGGAATTATGGCTGCGCTTTACCTTGAGGAATACGCGCCAAAGAACCGCTGGTCTGATTTTCTTGAGGTGTCGATCAACAATTTGGCCGCTGTCCCATCGATCATCTTTGGTCTTTTGGGCCTGTTCTTTCTGATGACGGCCTTTCCAACCCTGCGCTCCACTCCGATCATTGCCGGGGTCACGCTTGCGCTGATGACGATGCCGGTGATCGTTATTTCCGGGCGTAACGCGATCAAGGCAGTGCCCCCGTCCATCCGTGATGGCGCGCTTGCCGTGGGCGCATCGCCTGTTCAAGTCGTGTTCCACCACGTCCTGCCCCTCGCGCTCCCCGGAATGCTGACCGGTACAATTATCGGCATGGCGCGTGCGTTGGGTGAAACGGCGCCGCTCATTCTGATTGGTTTGCGCGCTTTTGTCGCATCGCCGCCCGACGGATTTACCTCAGCCGCCACCGTTCTGCCGGTGCAAATCTTCCTGTGGTCCGATGAAATCGACCGCGGCTTTGTCGAGCGGACAAGTGCCGCTATTATCGTGCTTCTGATCGTCCTCCTGATGATGAATGGCCTCGCCATTTATCTGCGCAACAAGTTTGAGAAATCCTGGTGACTGTAATTCATCCCAATCTTGAAGCCGTCGACCCAAAGATGAGCGCCGAAGGCGTCTCTGTGTATTACGGCGACAAGCAAGCCATCAAAGACGTCTCTATCGCGATCCCTGCGAAATATGTGACGGCCTTTATCGGCCCATCAGGCTGCGGCAAATCGACATTCCTGCGGGCATTGAACCGCATGAATGATACGATCCCATCCGCCCGTGTCGAAGGTCAGATCGAGCTGGATGGCGAAGACATCTATTCAAACAAAATGGACGTGGTGCAATTGCGTGCCCGTGTCGGGATGGTGTTTCAAAAACCCAATCCCTTCCCCAAGTCGATTTATGACAACATCGCCTATGGCCCGCGCATCCACGGTATTTTTGAACAAAAGGGCGACCTTGACGGGATCGTTGAAAGCTCGCTGAGGCGCGCTGGCCTTTGGGATGAAGTCAAAGATCGCCTGAACGATCCGGGCACGGCGCTATCGGGCGGTCAGCAACAGCGTTTGTGCATTGCGCGCGCGATTGCGGTGGACCCGGAAGTCATCCTTATGGACGAGCCTTGCTCCGCGCTTGACCCGATTGCGACAGCGAAGATCGAAGAACTTATTGCAGAGCTTTCGAGCCGATATGCTATCGTCATCGTCACCCACTCCATGCAACAAGCGGCGCGTGTTTCTGATCGAACGGCGTTCTTCCACCTTGGTGAGATTGTTGAATACGGGCGTACGTCCGATATCTTCACCAACCCCATCGAGCAACGCACCAAAGACTATATCACTGGGCGATACGGCTAATGACAGACCATACAGTAAAGGCGTTCGACGAGGACATCACCCGGCTTCGCGGCCTCATCGGAGAGATGGGCGGCTTGGCCGAAGTGGCAATCGAAGAGGCACTCGCCTCGCTTGTCACGGGCGATAAGGAGCGCGCAAAAAAGGTCGTTGAAAGCGACAAGAAGCTCGACGAGCTCGAAATGCAGGTCGACAAGCTGGCGATCCGGGTGATCGCCCTTCGCGCGCCGATGGCCGATGACCTTCGCGAAGTGATCGCAGCGCTCAAAATCGCAGGCGTGGTTGAACGCATTGGCGACTATTCCAAGAACATCGCGAAACGCGTGGGCGAGATTGACGGCAAGGACCGATTTGAGCCTCTCACTTTGCTGCCCGCAATGGGCGAAGTGGCCGCCGAAATGGTGCACGATGTGCTTACCGCCTATGCCGCGCGCGACCCGGATCTGGCGCGCGAAGTGATCGCCACCGACAATAAGGTCGATGCTTTTTACAACAGCATTTTCCGCAATCTTGTCAGCCACATGATGGAAAACCCTGCCACCATTTCAAGCGCGGCGCAGCTGCTTTTCGTTGCGCGCAATCTGGAACGGATTGGCGACCACGCGACCAATGTCGCAGAAATGGTCCACTTCGCTGCAACAGGTGTTTACCCGCCAGAGGATGACCGCTGAGGTAGTTTTTTAGTACCTGTCGAAACCATAGGATGCCAAGCCGATGTTTGCCGCCAAATTGCTACTGGTTGAAGACGATCCTGCCCTTTCTGAATTGCTGGAATATCGGTTCCAGAATGAGGGGTATAACGTGCGATGCACCAAGGACGGCGATGATGCGCTTGTCCTTGCCCGCGAAGATGTGCCGGACCTTGTCATCCTCGACTGGATGATCGAAGGCACCAGCGGCATCGAAGTGTGCCGCCAATTGCGCCGCGACAAGGCGACCGCGCACGTGCCTATCATCATGCTCACCGCGCGTGAGACCGAAGACGACCGGGTGCGCGGGCTTGAAATGGGCGCTGATGACTATCTGACCAAACCCTTTTCCCCGCGAGAATTGCTGGCCCGTGTCGCTGCGGTAATGCGCCGCATTCGCCCGGCGCTTGCCGGTGAGAGCATCGAGGTCGGTGACATCAAACTGGACCCGGTCGCCCATAGGGTTCAACGGCGCGGTGAGGCTCTGAAGCTGGGCCCAACCGAATATCGGCTGCTGAAATTCTTCATGGAAAGCCCGGGCCGGGTTTTCAGCCGTGGTCAATTGCTGGATGGTGTCTGGGGCACGGGAAGCGATATCGAATTGCGCACCGTCGATGTGCACATCCGCCGCCTGCGCAAAGCGATTGAGATGGAAGGCGTCAAAGACCCGATCCGGACGGTGCGCTCTGCCGGATACGCGCTCGAACCGGCTTAACGGCAGGCTCCGACCCAGGTACCGCCCTGGTCAAAGTGAAAATGATCAGCGTGCGCCGCGTTGTAATCGGGTGAGAGCACCACTGCAAAAACACCGCAGGCATCATCGCGAATTTGGCGCAGGAAACGCGCCCGGTCCGCATCACCATCCCAATCATCGATCAGGCTGATGCGCCGTCCATCTTTCAGTACCACTGCGCTGATATCAATCGCGTTTCCGGTTGAATGCTCGCTCCACGCATTGGAGCTGCCCCCGCGCATCCGGCGGCAATTATAGACCCCCATATGTTCAAAATGGGAAAGCTCGCTTCCCAGTATTTCGCGCGCGGCAGGGGCAACGCTTTTCGCGCGCCATACTTCCAAAGCCGCAGCCACAGGGCATGTTGTCGCAGGCACGCTGGGGCGAAGCGGAAAGGAGGTAAGCTCAGTTCGGTCAGGCCGCGCACATGGCCCTTCGCCCGTCTCAGGCAGTGCACTGTACGCGATCTCACTGCGATCAAGGACGGCCCTGCAAGCCGGGATATCATCGCGTAGAGCGACAAGTTTCGTGGTGGTTGCAAGGCCAATGGGATGGCGCAAATCGAGCGGTGCAAGCGGGTTGTGTTGCGGGTGACGCTCTAGCCAGTTCCACCCCGCAAACCCCGCAAGCGCGCCGATACAGACCAAGGCCACGCTCAGAAAAGGCCGCTTACCGCCTGTGCGCTTGCGCTGTCTCGACTTTGATCGAGGTTTTCGTGCCATGCGTTTCCTTTAGTGAAAGTCCCGCGATTTAGGAATGATCCGGTGATTGCGCGGGTGCCCTCGTGAGGCTGGTAGCTCATCGATCATGTCGCGCGGATGTATCGCTTCGCGCGTCGCTGGCGCTTTTCGTCCCTGAAGCGGCGTGTTCACATGGTCTGCCCGGGCGAGCGGGGCGGTCAGCATATCATCAGACAGCGCGTAAAGTTGGTCGCTGGCATCGACCATATTTTGCGCGATCACGTGGATGACTTCATCGTCATATTCAACGCGCCCCCGCACCTCCATCAGCCGCGCGCCCATGACCACGCCGCGCTGTTTCTCTTTCAGGTCAGGCCACACCACAAGGTTCACCACCCCGGTCTCATCCTCCAGCGTGATAAAACACACGCCCTTGGCGCTGCCGGGGCGCTGACGGATGAGGACAACGCCTGCAACCTGTACCATGGAGCGATATTTGCGGTTCCTGAGGTCACAGGCGCGCACAAATCCGCGCTCGGCAAGACGCGGCCGCAGGAAAGCCATCGGATGCGCTTTCAGGCTCAACCGCGTGGTCTGATAATCGTTCACCACCTCTTCGGACATCGGCATTGTGGGAAGCTTCGTGGGCGATTTCTCCGCCCCTTCATCGCGCTCCTCAGCAGCCCGGAACAGCGGCAGGTCAGGCCCTGCAATAAGGCTGCGCGCATCCCAAAGGGCTTGGCGGCGAGACAGGTTCAGAGAGGTGAAAGCGTCCGCGCTCGCAAGCCGCTCGATATGCGGCGGCGAGAGCCCGGCGCGCTCACGCAGTTCAGCCACATCGCGATACGGGCCATTCTCTGTACGCTCTGCGACAAGCTGCGCGGCGATATGTTCATGCAAACCGTCAATTTGGCGCAGGCCCAGGCGCAGGGCGATGTGCCGGTCTTGGCGGCCCTGATTGCGCCCTGCCCACCCCGCTTCGCTAGGCAGCAAGCTGCCAAGCTTCGCTCCCCTCCCGCTTGCGGGAGGGGCAGTGAGACTGGCGTCGACATCGTCGGCGCTAGTCGCAGCGGGGTGGGCCTGCGCAATCTCCAGCGTACAATCCCACTCGCTTGCATTCACATCCACTGGCAACACCTCCACGCCGTGCTCCCTTGCATCGCGCACAATCTGAGCGGGCGCATAAAAGCCCATCGGCTGAGAGTTCAGCAAAGCTGCTGCAAAGGCCGCCGGGAAATGGCATTTGAGCCAGCTTGAAACATACACCAGATGCGCAAAAGACGCCGCGTGGCTTTCGGGAAAACCGTATTCGCCAAATCCCCTGATCTGGTTGAAGCACCGCTGAGCAAAGTCGCGTTCATAGCCGCGCGTGACCATCCGCTCGACCATCATGTCTTGCAGTTCATCCACCATCCCGCGCGACCGGAACGTCGCCATGGCTTTACGCAAACGGTTGGCCTCAAGCGACGAGAATTTGGCGGCATCAAGAGCGATTTTCATCGCCTGCTCCTGAAAAATCGGCACACCCAAAGTGCGCGCCAAGATGCTGGAAAGCTCATCAGGAGGACCGTGCGCTGGTGATGGCTTGGGGATCATCACCTGCTCTGCGCCCCGGCGGCGTTTGAGATAGGGGTGCACCATATCCCCTTGGATCGGCCCCGGGCGCACAATCGCGACCTGAATCACCAGATCATAAAACTCACGCGGACGAAGGCGCGGGAGCATGTTCATCTGCGCGCGGCTCTCCACCTGGAAAACACCCAGCGAATCTCCCTTTCGCAGCATCGCATAAGTCTCCGGATCCTCGCGCGGGACGGTGGCAAGCGTGAGAGTGCGGTCGTGGTGCGCGGTGAGCAGATCAAGGCATTTCTTGATGCAAGTGAGCATCCCCAGCGCCAGCACATCGACCTTGAGGATACCCAGAGCCTCAATATCGTCCTTGTCCCACTCGATGAAGCTGCGGTCGGGCATGGCGCCATTGCCAATCGGCACGGTTTCAGTGAGCGGCCCGTCGGTGAGGATAAACCCGCCCACATGCTGAGACAAATGGCGCGGCATGCCGATCATCTGTTCGGTCAATGCAAGCACGCGGCGAAGATGCGGGTCGCTCACGTCCAGACCGCTTTCGCCTGCGTGTTTCTCGCTAATCTCGCGGCCCCATGACCCCCAAACGCTTTTGGCAAGGCGCGCCGTCACGTCCTCAGACAGCCCCATCGCCTTGCCCACTTCGCGGATAGCCATTCGGGGACGATAGTGGATGACCGTTGCCGTCAGCCCGGCACGTGCTCGCCCATATTTGGCATAGATATACTGGATCACCTCCTCGCGCCGTTCATGCTCGAAATCGACGTCGATGTCGGGTGGTTCTTTACGTTCTTCAGAGATGAAGCGGTCGAAGAGGAGTTGATGCTTGGCAGGGTCTACACTGGTGATTTCAAGACAATAACAGACGGCAGAATTGGCCGCAGACCCCCTGCCCTGACACAGGATCGGCGGGTCGACGCTGCGCGCGAAATCGACGATGTCCTTGATGGTGAGAAAATATCGCGCAAGGTCGAGCTTGGCGATCAACGCCAGTTCGCGCTCCAACGTATCGTGGACACTGTCCGGCACGCCTTCAGGATAACGCCGGAGAGCCCCCGCCCATGTCTCCACCTCAAGATATTCCTGCGGGGTCATCCCATCAGGGTAAATTTCCTCTGGATATTCATATGAGAGTTCGTCGAGCGAAAAGTCGCAATTGTCCGCCACTTCGCGCGCAGCACGGATCGCATGGGGCCAGCGCGCGAACAGGCGCAGCATTTGCTCAGGCGATTTGAGGTGCCGTTCGGCATTGGCGTGGAGCAGATGCCCTGCCTCTGCCACCGTGGTCTTGTTCGCAATCGCTGTCATCACGTCCTGCAAAGGGCGACGCGAGGGGGCGTGGTAATGCACATCGTTGGTGGCGAGCAGGGTGAGGCCATTGTCGCGAGCAAGCGCGTCCAACCGATCAATGCGCGCGACATCATCTCCGCGGTAGAGATAGCTTGCAGCGAGGTGACGAAGGGTTGGCAGTTGCCGGGTGAGATCAGGGAGCAGTTTGGGGAAAGGCGCGGTGAGTTTCACCTTCTCCGCCACCCCATCTTCAGGTCGAAGGGGAACGACATTGCTTTCAACCTCGATGGTGATTGCGGCCTCCAGATCACCCGGCGGGAGAAGGATCAGCTGCACGCCTTCCGAATGCTCCGCGAGCATCGCAAGGCTGATCTCGCACACGCCTTTTTCCTGCCACTCCCCGTCAAGCGTCTGCATCCGCCCCTGGCTGATCAGGCGCGAGAGGCGGCCATAGGCAGCGCGGTCCTTCGGGTAGGCGAGGAAATGGAGCCCCTCGACCGTTTCAATGCGTGTGCCGATCACGGGCCGTAGTTTGAGGGTTTTGGCTTCCGTGTGGAGCCGCACGACCCCGGCCAAGCTGTTGCTATCTGCAATCCCCAGCGCATCATATCCCAGCGCCCGAGCGGTCATCGCAAGGTCCACCGCATCAGACGCGCCGCGAAGGAAGCTGAAACAACTCACCAGCCCCAGCTCCACAAAGGGCGCTTTGGATGGCGGCTCGATCAGGTCAGGATCAAGCGCAATCGTGCGTTTGTCAGGGGTGAGCGGAGCCTCGGGCATGTCACGAGGTGACCTCGAGCAAACGCCCTCTCACCGCTGCCAAGTCCCGCGCGAAAAGCTCCTCCTGCGCCGCCCTAGCCTCGCCATCGAGGCGCAGGAGATAGGACGGGTGCGCGGTGATCCAAAGCTCGCTGCCGTCCTCCAAGGGCACCGGCGCCCCGCGCTCTTTGGCAAGGCTTACCGTGCGGCCAAGCATTGCTCTTGCAGCGCTCGCACCAAGCGCCAGCACCACACGCGGGGCCACCACCTTACGCTCTGCCTCAAGCCAGAAGCGGCAGGTGTCGATTTCCTTGGCCTGCGGGGTCTGGTGGATGCGGCGTTTGCCGCGCGCGACGAACTTGAAATGCTTGACCGCATTGGTGACGTAGGCCTCGCTCCGGTCAATCCCGGCTTTGCCCAGATACACATCGAGCAATTGGCCCGCCGGTCCCACAAAAGGTTTGCCCGCTAAATCCTCAGAATCGCCCGGTTGTTCGCCAACGATCATCAATGGCGCGCCCGGTGCGCCTTCGCCCATCACGGCGCGGGTGCCGCATTCAGCGATGGGGCAATCACTACAAGCGCTGATCCCCTCAGCAATCGCCTCCAGGCTCGAAGGCACCTCGCGCACCTCACGCGCGCCTGCTGCCACCATGCCCGCCTCGCGCGCCTGTGCGCCTGCGATCAGCTGAGGAATAAGCTCGGCCTCTGGCATATTCTTCCAATATTTCTTGGGCATCTCCGACAGCATCGCGCCCACTTTGAGCCGCGCGGGGTTGAAGATTGAGGCGTAATAGGACTTCCAAAGCGCCTCCACCGGATCGCCTGTGGGAGCATCCTCGCGCCGCGCCGGGGGACCTTCGCGCATCGTCTTGCCATCCCAATGGATACAGCCTCTGGGCGTGAGGATCGACCAGCGCATATTGGCAAAACGGCGCATGAAAAAGCCCGCCTGCGCGCGCACAATGTGGTGGTCTGGTTCAAACCAGGCGACATAGTGATCGCCCTCTTCACTTGTCACCTCGCGAAAGCGGACGAAGGCGTGCATCTTGTGCGCGTCGCGGCGAACCTCTTTGTCGAGTTCCTCGATCCGGCGCACGTCCGTATCCGCGCTGTCCTGCATAAAGCCGGGCTGCGATTGGAGGCGCCATAAGGTGCGGTAGAGGAGGCTGAACCGCTCTGGCTCAGAATGGACACAAACATTGCGGGCAAGGCGCATAAACCGCTTGGAAGCGCGCACTTGAGGAGCGTCCACCTCCGGCACAGGCAGGCGTTTTTCACCCCGAGAAGGCCCTTCAAAAGCGAACAGATCACCCGTACCCCCCGGCTCCACCCAGCTCACCCGGTCAGGGGGCACATCGCACTGGATAAGCTGGCGCGCCCGCTCACGCCAAAAGGCAAAGTCATCGGGGCGCGGGAGATGGACGACATAATGGGCGCCGAGGGAGACGTGCTGGAGAGCGGTCATCAAAACAGCTCCAACTGTTCCAGCTTAGGCGCAAGCATTGAGCGCAAATCTGCCCTGTCCGTAAGCTGCGTTGGTCGCCAATCAGCCGCGACCAGAAAGGGCCGAACCTTTGCAATTGACTGGGTGAGCCTGCCCACATCCTCAAGCCGCAAACGCCTGTATCGCCGCGCTTTCAAAATCCGCCCCACCGCCGTTGTTCCCAACCCCGGCACACGCAAAAGCTGTTCTTTGGACGCGCGGTTTACATCGACCGGGAATTCCCCACGAAACTTCAAAGCCCAGGCAAGCTTGGGATCAATATCAAGCGGGAGGTTCCCATCATCCTCCGTCGCATCGGCCACATCATTTGCGCCAAAGCCATAAAACCGCATCAGCCAATCGGATTGATACAAGCGGTGTTCGCGCATCAGCGGAGGTCGTTTCAAAGGCAGCACCGCGCTTGCATCAGGGATCGGTGAAAAGGCGCTGTAATAGACGCGGCGAAGGCCAAAATTGCCGTAGAGGCCCGCCGCACGGCTCACGATCGCGGTGTCATTCGCATCATCTGCGCCCACGATCATCTGCGTCGATTGGCCCGCCGGGGCAAAGCGCGGCGCATGGCGAAAGCGTTTCCTTTCATCCTTTGCCTGAATAATCCGCGCGCTTGTCTTCGCCAGAGCGCCTTCGATCTCCGCCTCGTCCTTGTCAGGTGCAAGCCGGGTAAGCCCTGCGCGTGTTGGCAGTTCCACATTGATCGACACCCGGTCCGCATACATCCCCGCCTGCTCGATCAGTTCAGGATCGGCCTCTGGAATGGTTTTGAGATGGATATAACCGCGAAAATCATATTCCTCGCGCAGGATCCGCGCTGTCTCCATCAACTGCTCCATCGTGTGATTGGAGCTTTTGATAATGCCGGAGGAGAGGAACAGCCCCTCGATATAATTGCGCTTGTAGAAATTGATCGTGAGGTCAGCGACCTCTTGCGGTGTAAACCGCGCGCGCGGCGTGTTCGAGCTCTTCCGATTGATACAATAGTGGCAATCAAAGATGCAGTGATTGGTCAAAAGCACCTTCAGCAGCGAGATGCACCGCCCATCGGGGGCATAAGCGTGGCAGATACCCATCCCTTCGGTTGAGCCAACCCCTTTACCGCCAATCGAATTCTTCTTCGCCGTGCCCGAAGACGCGCAGGACGCATCGTATTTCGCCGCATCGGCGAGGATTTCGAGGCGTTCGCGTAAAGATTGCTGTTTTAGGATGGCTTGGGGCATATGTTCCTTATATGTTCCAACATCCATGGCCGCAAATGCAAAGTGTGCAACTGATCCAGAAAGGCATAAGCCATACAGCCTACACAGTTTGACTTAGGCTTATCGGGCAATTTCGCGGCGCTGCGTTTCGGCATATCTCACTGTCAACACGAGTGGAAATACCCACCAAGGAGTGTGAGATGACAAATAATACAACAGGCAGTCTAACAGGCCTTGCAAAGATCCGCCTTGCAGCCACCACCGCAGTAACAGCCGCGGTCACTGCAGTGCTCGCCACTGCTGCGGGCGCGCAAACTGACAATACAACGCCAATCGGCGCCGGTCAGCCTCGCGCGCCCACCGAGGCACAATTGCAGTGCATCACCGAAAAGGAAGTGATTGCCGCGCAGGAAGCCTGGGGCAATGGTATCGTAAAAATCGGCGGCGTATATTCATCTGGCGGCGATTACCGCCAAGCCGCGATTGATCACATCGACCAGTTTTACGCCTATGATGAAAGCCTGGTCCTGTTTAAACCAACGCTTGCTTCGGCAGAACAGTTTCGCCCATCATTTGATGGCGCACTATCCTATTTCGTAGGTGGCAACCCGTCTTACCCAGAAGACAAGGGCTTTGCGATCACCCCATGGTCAAAGGTGCGCTGGCAGAACGCTGGCATCACGAACAACATCTGCAATATGGCTGTTGCGATGGGCAATTATTACTTCACGCCTGCAAATGGCGGGGATGAGGTGAAGGTCGAATACACCATCGGCTATATCCGCGATGCCGAGGGTGATTTGAAAATGACCGTGCACAAATCGACGATTCCATACAATCCAAGCTAAACATTGGCCAAGCTAATGGTTTGGCCAAGCTAATGGTTTGACCAAGCCAAGAATTTGGCCAAGCTAAGAATTTGGATTGTTCGGCGAACCTGCCGAAAAGAGAAAGGGGTCGGATGTTCCTCCCGGCCCCTTTTTTCTGTGTCTGGAATATCTGTAAGTCCGGCGCGGATCAGACGCGGTGCATCCGCAGCTTATCTTGGAAGCTTGCAGTCTCTACAGCTTGACACAGGTGATCCAGAACCGCGACGTGCATGGCGCTTTCAAAGGCGACCCCTGCGACCTTGCCTTCGACCCATACGACCTTGCCCAAGGGCGCGTTGATGCCGTTTATGCGAATGGTTACGCGGTCGCCTTCGTTGGCAAAGCCTGAGCTTGCGCGAAGCTTGCAGCCACCTTCGGAGATATCGACCAGATCAGCAAAGATTGTACGCGACTGTACGCGCCCCTTGACCATCAGGTGAAGAGGACGCCTGTCAGATCCGCGCGGTGGTTGTTGCGGTTGTTGTTGCGTCATCATGGTATGATTATCGCAGAAACACGTAAACAAAGGATAACCATGTCTTTGGATTTTGCGAAAATTTACGCGTCGATCCCGTGCAGGAACCAATCCGGAGTACCGCCACGGCCATCGCCTGTGATCCCTGAACGATAAATCCAATAACGCGCGCCCTGCTTGTCCTCGATGCGGTAATAATCGCGCAGACGCGTGGTGGAGCGCTCTCGCCACCACTCAGGGGCAATGCGTTCCGGGCCCTGGACACGGGCAACCTCATGCACCCGCGCGCGCCATCGAAAACGCTGGGGGTAGCCATCGGGTGAGGCGTAAAGCACGGCGATTTTCTCTGGCCGGTCGAGCAGTTTGAGCGGTCTGGCAAGGGGGATATTGAGCGTATTGGGGGCCGTTAAAGGGGCCGTAAAAGAGGAAAGCGCAGGCTGCCAGATAACGCCGCGTTCAGGCAGGTGGCTGGCATGGGCAACCGGGCGGCGCACCGCTTGAGGGCCAAGGCGCACGCTCAACCGGTCGATACATGCAGACAGCGAAGTGCCATGACGGGCCGCGGCTTCCTCGACATCGCTTTGGGAGGCGGCGAAGGGTTCTGCCCAGCTGACCCGCAAACGCACGGTTTCTATTCCAAAGCCTGCCTCGATCCCTTCGAGCTTTTCTGCAAACAGGCGGGTGATGTGAGCTGCGTCCCTTGTCGCCGCGGCCAGTTCAAGGCGGCGCACAATCACCTCTCCATCGACCCGCCACATACCCAGTTCAAGCCGCCGTGCGCCCTGCCCCTGTGCCTCAAGTTCGCGCGCCATATCCTGCGCCAAATCCTCCAGCACCTGGTCAAGCAGCGAACGGTGGCGCAGCGGCTCCATCAAGCGGCGCTGTACCAGGGGCATATGCTGCGGGACCACAGGAAGCAGCGGTTCGGGCACGCGGCCGAGCAATTGGTCGAGCCGGATGAGCGGGTTGGCCGATGGCGACTTGCGGCCCCGGAACCGGCGGTGGAGCGCATCACGCGCAGCCGCTTCTGTCCGGTTGATCGCCCCCCGCGTGATATCGGCAAGATCGCCGAGGCGCTTCAGACCAAGGCGGCGAAGGACGGTAAGAACGTCGGTGTCGAGCCTGAGCGCTGCTGCGGGAAGGTCCGCAAGCTGGCGCATCATCGCCTCTTCGCTGGAAGGTGCAAGGATGCTGCTCCCACCGCCAAGGCGCGGTCCGAAATGTGCCAATGCCCAGGCAGCACCTGCTGTGGGAGCGATTGCCGCACGCACAGCCAGATGCCGCTTCGCAAAGGCACGTTCCACATCGGCGAGAAGCCTGCCCTCCCCACCGAACAAATGCGCGACCGCCGTCACATCGACGATCACACCATCGGGCGGATCAAGCGCGCTCCACGGCCCCCAACGCTGGGCCCAAAGGGCAAGCTTTTCGAGGAAGGCAAGATCGCCCGCAGGGTCAGACGGCGCGGTCTTGAGCCCCGGATAAAGCGCGCGTGCATCCGCCAGCATCTGTCCTGTGCGAGCGCCCGCTGCATGCCCCGCCGCATTCACCGCATCAATGCGCGGA
Source organism: Erythrobacter longus (assembly GCF_000715015.1). Classification (GTDB taxonomy): domain Bacteria; phylum Pseudomonadota; class Alphaproteobacteria; order Sphingomonadales; family Sphingomonadaceae; genus Erythrobacter; species Erythrobacter longus. Next base: position 205,021 of record NZ_JMIW01000001.1, on the reverse strand, counting down.
CCATGGGCGGTTTCGGTGATGAGGGCGGTGGGAAGCTCTTCTTCCCCCTCACTCTCGCCCTTATCCCCTTGCGCCCTAGCCCCCGCAGACTCAGCCTCGCGCGCCCTATCCCCTTGAGACAGCCGCCATCGATCGACCGAAAGTTGCGCGCACCAGATTGCCATTATGCGCCGGTTTATGCCGGGATTTTCTGGAGGATTTGAAAGGGACATCTGGGGTGTGCTCGAGGGGGCGTTCAGTTTCTTTGGCGGGTGGCTTGGGCGATTTGGAAACACACAATCGCTTCGCGTCCTGGGCAAGCTTCCACTCCCCCGGAGCATGAGAGCGCGCCCGGAAAAGCTCCGCTTGCCAAGTGGGTACACCTGGCCCCTTCGCATCCCAGCGCGGCTCAGGTGAAACCGCAGGGCGCGCGCGCCACCGCATCCTTGCCGAAGACAAATCGCTCTGCGCCTCAAGCCGCACCAGCCACAAGGCCACGCCATGCTTTTCTGCTGCCAGACTAAGCCGCCGCGAAGCCGTAAAGTCGAGCGCGCGCGGATTCCCCGCAATCTCCCCGATCACGCAAGCCAAGTCCCGGCATTTCAGCCCCTCCTCCAGCGCAAACAGAGCATCTTCGGGTTTGCCCGCCTCGACACAGATCACCCGTTCGCGCCATTCTTCGGGAAGGCCGTGGATGTAAGGTCGCCCGCTGAGTTCGACCGCGCGTTTATCCTGCACCCACAAAATCTGCCGCCGGTCCTCTGCTTCGGCCAGCGCACCTTGTTCCCGAACCCCCTCGCAAACGCTTAAGCCATCGCGCGCCAAAGCCAGTGCCAGCCCCGCCCCGCTTGCATCACGGGCACTTGCAAAAATCTCGCTGTGCAGCGGTTGATCGGTAAGCCCCGGCCGCCAGCGCGCCTCACGCTGTTTTGACAGAGCGGCGACATCCACACCCGAGAGGTGCGCAAGGGGCGGCACTTTAGGCCGGGAAAGAGGATCGGGTTTGGTCATAGGAACATATCAAGAGACTCATAGAGAGACCCTTTGTTCCTATTATGTTCCACAAAAAACAGAGGAGCGCAAGTCCCGCGCTCCTCCCTATTTTTCCCTAGCTGGTCAGGCCCACAAACAGGATCACGGCAAGAACAATCGGGCACACAAAGCGCACCAACGCCCGCCACAGCTTGTGCAAAGCGCCATCAAGGCCGTTCTCACTGTCGATCAGCCGCGCATCGGCGATCCAACCGACAAAGATGCAAGTCAAAATCGCACCGATGGGCATAAACAGCTTGGCCGTCACCCCGTCCAGCGTGTCGAAGAAATTGGTCTCTGCAAACAGCGGGATGAAACCGAGCGGATAAAACTCTGCCAGATCGTTGAACGACAGCGCAGACAAAACCCCCAGCACCGCAGCGCCCGCGCCAACGATGATCGTCGCCACAGGCCGCGCCAGTTTGAATTTTTCAAAAACGTAAGCAGTTGGAGCCTCCAGCAGCGAAACCGAGCTGGTAAGCGCCGCGAAGAAGATCATCACGAAGAACGCAAGCCCGATAGCTGAGCCAAATGGCATTTGCTGGAACGCGATCGGAAGCGATTCAAACATCAATCCCGGACCTGCATTGGTCGAAAGGCCTGCTGCAAATACAATCGGAAAAATGGCCAAGCCAGCGAGCAGCGCAACCGCTGTATCCGCGCCTGCAATAATGCCGGAGGTTTCGCCCAGATTGGTGTCACGATTGGCATATGCGCCATATGTCATCATGCCTGCCACACCCAATGAGAGCGAGAAGAAGGCCTGACCAACCGCTGCCAGCATCACTTCGCCCGTCAACTTCGAGAAGTCGAAAGTGAACAGGTAAGCGACCGCCTCAGCGAAATTACCGGTGAACGCGCCATAGATCGTGATCGCAAGGAAAAGGACGAAGAACAGCGGCATCAAATACACCGCCACCCATTCAATGCCGCTTGATACGCCGCGCGCTACAAAGAACATGGTGACGCCAAGAAATCCAAGATTGAGCCCGGCCATCAAAGTGCCATCAGCAAACAGACCCGGCATCAACGCCTTGATCTCTTCCGGATCGCGCCCCTGAAACGCCCCGCCGGAAAGGCCAGTCTGGAACAGGTCACTGGCAAACACACCAATGTAATAAACAACCCAGCCCCCCACGACACAGTAAAAGCTGAGGATCAGGAAGGCTGCAAAAACACCCATCGAGGCGAGCACGCTCCACCCTTCCGATGCTTTGGAATCGCGCGCCAGCCGCCGCACACTTTCAGGCGCGTTGGCCTGACCGTGACGGCCGATAAGAACCTCTGACAAAAGAACCGGCAAGCCGATCAGCAATACGCAGAAAATGTAGAACAGGACAAAGGCCCCTCCCCCATTTTCGCCCGCCTCTGCCGGAAAGCGCCACATATTGCCAAGGCCGACGGCTGATCCGACGGCTGCAAGAATAAACGCGCTGCGCGATGACCAGTTCTCGTGACCGGCTCTTGCGCCCGAACCTGCTGCTGCCATCTTGTGGTAGTTCCCTTTTATGCGCGCCCCTTATTGGCGCTATCCCTCATTTATGCGCGCCTTTGTGCAATGTTTCGCGCGCGAGGCCAAGGGCCACTTTGCGGGTTTTCGTGCATGATGCCCGCTTTGACCTGCGCTTTGGGCCAAAGCTCCAACCAGGCACGCGCCGCAAGCGAGCGCTTTCCTACATCGGTATCTCTCGTCAAACTGGCTGAGCCACCGTACAATTTTGGCAGATAGCCAAATTTCCAGCGCAAAAGTGTCTCATAGGGTTAACAAGCAAGGTACTGAATTTATGAATAAAGTAGGAAAGCAGTGACCATCCTATGAGACAGTGGTGTCTCATAGGCGGATTAAGCAGTCCCACCCTGCCGCGCCATGGCTGACCGCAAATTTGCCCGTTTCCAAGTGCTTTGCGTTTTGCAAAGTCCCCTTTTAAAGAAGTCCCCATGTCCACAACATTCCAGCTCGATACGAGCACCAGCAGAGCCAATCCCACCCCTCAGCCAATGAAGCGGCTGACCGTGCCGCGCATCCGGTCGCGCAAAGCAGATGGGGTGACGCAAGAACCCTTGGTGATGCTGACCGCATACACCGCACGTCAGGCCCAGCTTCTGGATGCGCATTGCGATCTGTTGCTGGTCGGAGATTCTCTTGCACAGGTCATTTACGGGCTGCCGACAACGGTGCCTGTGACATTGGAGATGATGGCCAATCACGGTGCCGCAGTTGTGCGCGGAAGTTACCATTCGGTGGTGGTCGTCGATATGCCGTTTGGCTCTTACGAGGCGTCAAAAGAACAGGCGTTTGAAAGCGCGGCTTACCTCCTGAAACAAACGGGCGCGGCTGCGGTAAAACTTGAAGGCGGCGAGGCCATGGCTGAAACCGTCGAATTCCTGAACCAGCGCGGCATTCCGGTGATGGGTCACGTTGGCCTTACCCCGCAGGCGGTAAATGTGCTTGGCGGATATATGGCGCGTGGGCGCTCTGATGCAGAGGCAGAGAAGATCGTGAACGATGCGATTGCATTGGATCAGGCGGGCGCGTTTGCGATTGTGCTCGAAGGGGTGCTTGAACCCATTGCGATCAAGGCGACCAAGGCCGTGTCCTGCCCCACTATCGGTATCGGCGCGTCAAACCAGTGCGATGGACAGGTGCTGGTGACCGAAGATATGCTGGGCATGTTTGAACGCGTGCCGCGCTTTGTGAAGAAATACGAAGACATCGCCAGCGTCATTGAAAAGACGGTCGCCCACTATGCCGAGGAAGTGCGCGAGCGTACCTTCCCAACCGAAGAGCAGACGTACCAGCCTAAGGCGTGAGTTTTGCCAGATGGTTCGCCAGCGGCGCTGCAATCACCAGCTGGAGCAGGTGATACAAGAGCAGCGGCGCGATGACGAAGCCTGCAACATCAGGCGCAAACAAAATGGCAGCGAGCGGCGCTCCGATAGCAACGCTCTTTTGCGCGCCTGCAAAGAGGAAGGCGATCCGGTCTTCCCGGGCGATGTTGAGAAGGCCGCCCGTGAGCCAGGCGCCTCCTGAAGCGGCGATAAGATAGACGATGATAAGACCAATGAGAGAGGCCCAACCAAGGAGAGTAAACATCTGACCCAGCCCTTGTTCGACCGCGCCTGAAAAAGCGACGTAAACCGCGATGCCGATCACGACCCGGTCGAGCCATGCGACATCGGACTTGCGCTCTTTCAGCCAGTCAATCGTCCACCCCTGAACCGCTTGGCCAATCATAAAGGGCAGGATCAGGATAACGCCAATGCGAAGGATAGTCTCAGTGCCAATATCCGCCGCCTCGCTCCCCGCAAGAAGCGCAAACAGCGGCGCGGTGATGAAGACGCCAGCGATATTGATCAGAGCTGCGCCAACGACGGACAGTGCGACATTGCCGCCCGCAAGGCTGGTGTAAGAGGTCGCAGACTGGATGGTGGATGGCAGCGCGCCAAGGAACAGGAAGCCAAGGGCCACTAACGGCGGAAGGACATTTGAAGCAGCGCTAGACAAGCCAAAGCCGATAAGCGGCATCGCGCCAAACACCCACGCAAAGAGCGGTAAGAAGAACCGCCAGTTCGCCAGCCCTTTAGCAATTTCACCGCGCGCAATACGCATTCCGTTGACCAGGAAAAGGAGGAAAATCGCAATATTGGAAATGGCCTGAGCGATACCGCGAGCCTCGCCCGCCGCTGGCACAACAATCGCCAAAAGCGTCGCGGTAAGCAGAACCACGATCATCGGATCGGCAAGGATTGAAAAGCGGGACAGCATTTGCCAAAGGCCCCTGCCCGCTCATCGTGTGATTGTCGAGATCGCTACACGGCTATCTACAGGAACGGTTTGGGGACAAGGTTCCCGAACAAGGCATCCGCCTGGGCCGCGTCCTCTTCATTGCCCAATTCGCGCGCCGCTTTTGCTCTTAATGCCAAAGCCGTGGGGTCGCTCCCTGCGCCTTGGGCAATGGCTGTATCGAGCAGCACCGCAACACGAAGCCAATCGGCATCTTGCGCGCTGATCCTTGCCAGCACCATCAAGGCGTCAAGGTTTTGCGGGTCGCCTTTAATATACCTCGAAAGGAGCGCTTTTGCAGCATCGCCCTCGCCCGCTTCAAGCATTGCGGCAACAAGTTTACGCGTCAAAGGCCAGGATCGGCGCACCTGCGCTGACACTCGATAGGCCTCGATCGCCTCCAGTGGCTGCCCACTTGCAAGCGCAACATCGCCAGCAAGCGAATAGGCATCGCCCGATTGCGGAAACTGGCGGACCACGCCCGCTGCGACAGAGCGAGCGCCGCCCAGATTGCCTGCAGCGACAAGGCTACGCAATTGGCTTGTCGGCGCGGGAAGATCGCCTTCGCTGGTCAGGACAAAGCTTGAACCATTGCTCAATGAATTGGCCCTTTCGATGAACGGGATTGCCGCCACGCGGTTGCCAGCCCGTTCGAGCGAACGCCCGACCAGCATGACGAGATACGATGAAGCACCGGGCCTTTTTGCCGTTTCACCAAAGCGCTGCGCAATCAAATCATCGCGCCCACCAAGCCACCATGCCTTGGCCAAAAGCTCTTGTGCACGCATTTTGGCGGGTTGCTCCTCGGCTAGCACGTCGAGGATATTGGCAGCGGTATCGTAATTGCCTTGCTGAAGATTGATGATCGCATTGAGCATCCTTGCCGCAGGCACTTCGTTTTGAAGATAGCGGCTTCGTTCAAGCAGTCTTGCCGCGACAGCAGGTTTATCGCCGCGCGCCGCCAGGACGGCCTGAAGGAACAACGCTTGTCCGTTATCAGGAGCAAACTGTGTCAAATCACGCACCGCCAAAAGCATATCGCGATTGTAGCCAAGATCGCCCAGAGTGGCGGCATATTCGCCAAGCACTTCTGGATTGTTAGGGGCGGCCAGATTTGCAGACTCAAACCACGCCAGCGCTTCTTCCATCCCGTTCGCATCGCGCACCATCTGCGCGCGCAACAAGAGTGCGGGGCCATAGGTTGGTTGCAATTCGAGCGCGTAGTCCGCCGCTTCGATCGCGGTCAGGTTTTCCCCGCCAAGGAACCGAAGCCGGGCAATATCGACCCACAATCCAGGGTTTTCAGGCTCGATCTTGCGTGCCTCATCATAGGCTTTGCCAGCTTCCACAAGGTCGCCTTGCCGGACATAGCGGCGCGCATCTTCGATGAGACTGAGGAATTCCTTGCTTCCGCTAAGCTGCGTCGCCTCAACCGGGGCCGGGTCACTTGAGCAGCCGGTAACGCCAAGGCTGGTCAAAGCCAGCGAGGAGATGATCAAACCGCGCTTAAACATGGAGATCATACTGCTTGAGCAAATCGTACAAAGTGGGGCGGCTGATTCCCAGAAGTTTGGCTGTGCTGGAGATGTTGCCTTCGCTTCGGGCGAGCGCATGACGGATAACCCGGCGGTCCGATTGTTCGCGCGCCGATTTAAGGTTGAGGACTTCCTCATCCTCGTCATCGCTGCTTTCAAAGTCGAGATCGCCAGCGCCCACCAATTTGCCATCGGCCATGATGACGGCGCGCTTCACCCGGTTTTCCAGCTCGCGCACGTTACCTGGCCATTCATGCCCGTCGATGGCCTTAAGCGCGTCGGGCGCAAAGCCGGTGACCGCAGGGTTCATCTCTTTGGCAAAGCGTTTGAGGAAAGCCTTGGCCAGCAGGATTGCATCGCCGTGCCGTTCGGCAAGGCCAGGAATACGCACCACGATTTCAGCAAGGCGATAGAACAGATCTTCGCGAAACGTGCCTGCTGCGATCATGCCTTCAAGGTTTTGGTGTGTGGCGCAAACGATGCGCGTGTCCACTTCGATGGTTTTGCGCCCGCCAATGCGTTCAATCGTGCGTTCTTGCAGGAACCGCAGCAGTTTCACCTGAAGCGGCAGTGGAATATCGCCGACCTCGTCAAGGAAGAGCGTGCCGCCATTGGCGCTTTCAATCTTGCCTTCGGTCGTTTTGACAGCGCCCGTAAATGCGCCCTTTTCGTGGCCGAACAGCTCGCTTTCCAAAAGACTTTCAGGGATCGCTGCACAGTTGATCGCAACAAACGGTTTGTCACAGCGATTGCTGGCATCGTGCAGACCTTGGGCGAGCAATTCCTTACCCGTGCCGCTTGCTCCCAAAAGCATGACGGACACATTGGTGGATGCCACGCGCTCAATCGTGCGGGCAACTTTGACCATTTCGGGTGCGCCCGTAATCAGGCGGCCAAGGACGGTCTTATCCTCGCTCGCATTGGCGACAAGGCGGCGGTTCTCCTGCTCGATTTTATGAAGGTTGAACGCGCGTCGCACGATCAGCCCAAGCTGTTCAATATCAACCGGTTTTTGATAAAAATCATACGCGCCCCGCTCAATCGCCTGAAGCGCGCTTTCCCGTGCGACATGGCCGCTGGCAACGATCACCTTGGTGTCTGGCTTCAACGCCATGATGGCATCGAGCACAGCGAACCCTTCGGTCGTGCCATCGGGGTCAGGCGGAAGCCCGAGATCAAGCGTGACAACCGCAGGCATCTCGCTTCGCAAGGCCGCAACCGCGCTGTCGCGGTCGCCAGCGATCACGACTTCGAAATCCTCATAGGCCCATTTCAATTGAGCCTGCAGACCTTCATCATCCTCGATGACGAGCAATACGGGTTTCTTGTCAGCCATCAGGCGACCTCTTCGCTTTCTTCGATTGTCGATTGCTTTGTTGTTGAGTTACCCGACGCGCGCTTTGGTGGCCCACCAGCCACCCTTGCATCGGCTATGCGCACTGCCTCGGGCACTGGAAGGCTTACGGAAAAACGCGTGCCAATGTTTTCGCGCGATTCGACCGTAAGCCGACCGCCCATCGCCTTGACCAATTCGCGCGCCTCAAATGCGCCAATGCCAAAGCCGCCCTGCTTGGATGAGACGAAGGGCTTGAACAGACCAGTACGCATGAATTCAGGGGACATGCCAGTGCCCGAATCGACAACCTCAAGCATCCCTGAAGGCCCTTCGCGGTGCGTATTGATTGTGACCGGTTCGCCCGGCTCGCTTGCATCAACGGCATTCTGGACAAGATGGAGGATCGCCTGTTCGGCAGCTTCCGCGTTTGCGAGTACGGTGACCCTTTCGGTGCGCGCCAAGGAAACCGGGTGCACACCTTTGAACCGCTCACACACCTTTGCAGCAAGATCGCGAAGATCGAATTCATGCGCCGCTTGCGATTGCCCCGCGCCATATCGCCCAAGCCTATCTAGCAGCGCATTCAATTTGTCAGACGAATTGCGCAATGTGACAAGCATATCTGCGCGAAAATCGGGGTTGTCCGCATGCTTTTGCGCGTTCCTGGACAGCAAAGAGAGCTGGCTTGCGATGTTCTTGATGTCGTGCATCACGAAGGCCATGCGGCGGTTAAACTCGTCAAATCGGCTTGCATCCATCAAGGCTTGTTGACCCGCTTGTTCAGCAAGGTAACTCGCCAATTGTTGGCCCACGACGCGCAGCAAATCGAAGTCTTCCCAGTCAAGCTTGCGCTCAATCCTCGGGCGCGCGAGGACGATTACGCCAACCAATCGGTCAAAATGCAAAAGCGGCACCAGGGCCCACGCGTCTTCTGCCTCGATGAGCCAGGCAGGTATCTGTTCCAGCTCACCAAAATACTCTACACCCGAACGCGCTTCATCCAGCGCAAGGATGTGGTTGTTCTGTTCAAGTGTGCTGGGCAATTTGAAATCGCTGGCGATGGCTGGCACGTCGAGCGTCGCCCAATTCCAGCGCGCATTCAGCTCAAGCTGCGCCTCTTCATTGGGCATCAGCAGCAGGCCCGCCGGGCTCTCAGTGATGTCCGCAATCGCCTTTACCGCGCGCTCTTTGAAACTGCTGCCAGAGCTTGAGGCATGACCGATGGTGCGGGTAAATCGCAACCATTCTTCGCGGTAGTCATAGCGGTGCTGAAACAGGTGTTTTGCCGCCATCACGCGCAAGGAACGGCGGATGCGCTGTGATGGAAGCCATATGATCGCAGCTGCAATCGCGAACACCAGAAAAGCAATCTGGCTCGCCCTGCCCACATCACCGCCCAGCAACGCAAGGCTGCGCGTGACCAGCACCATGACGATCAGATATGACCCAATGACCAGTAGCGAAAGCGTTTGGAAAGTCACGGCGCGCGATGGACGAAATTCAAGGCCTGCACTGCTCGAATTGGCACCCACAGCCATCATGACTGCCATGACCCCTGCCACAATCCCGTGGAGCGATCCGAGCACCACCGGATTAGTCTCGCCCAGATAGGCAAGCGTATGGAGGTTAAGATCATAGGCGAAAAAGGCGCCTAGACCGATCCCGCTCCACAAGATGATCCGGCGCGATGCGGTTGCTGCGCCCGCATACAGATTGTGCAGCAAGACAAGCGCGCCAATGGCAATCATCATGCTGAAAAGCTCGCTGATTTCATGGGCGAGTTGGATCACCTGCGGATATCCGACCGCCTGTGTTTCGATCAGAATCACCAAAAGCTGAAACAGCTGAACCAGCACCAATGTGACAATCACTGGCCTTGTGGGCTTTAAGCTTTCATCGCGACCATCAGCAGCAAAAAGCTGAAAGATCACCGCCAGAAGCGCAAGGTTGCGCGCCACTTCTGCGATAGCGATCAGGATTGAGCCGGGCTGCGCTGCAATCGAAAGGCTGCACCAAATCACGATTGCGCCCAATGCGATCAGCACAGCTTCGCGGTCCGGACGATGGTCGTCGCCTGCGCGCGCGATCCACACACCCGCACCTGCAGCAGCGATACCGCCGATCAGGTAGCAAACCAGCGCAATCATGGGAGCAAGATCGGTGACAATCGGCACGTCTATCGCGCTCCTTCCGGCCAAAGGACAACGCGAACCGTCTGCAACAGGATCACGAAATCGAGGAAGGGAGTGTAATTCTTCGCGTAATACAGATCATATTCGAGCTTTTTACGGCCATCCTCAATCGATGCGCCGTATGGATAGTTGATCTGCGCCCACCCGGTGATGCCCGGCTTGACCATATGGCGCTCGCCGTAAAAGCGAATTTCTTCCTGCAGATCATCCACGAACTTGGGCACCTCGGGGCGCGGTCCGACAAAGCTCATTTCGCCTTTGAGCACGCTCCATGTCTGAGGCAGCTCATCAATGCGCACTTTGCGAATGAAGCGGCCGACGCGGGTGATCCTGTCATCATTTTCAGACGCCCATTTCACACCGTCCTTTTCCGCATCAACCCGCATAGACCGCAGTTTGACGAGGTAGAACGGCTCACCATACAGACCGACACGCTTCTGCCGGAAGAAAGCAGGCCCCTTGCTGTCGAGCTTCACCAGCACCGCAAAAATGGCGATGATCGGGAATGTCAGCAGGAGCAAAATGAGGCTCGCAATAATGTCAAACACACGCTTTGCTGCGCTCGACAAGATACGGCTGCTCGAAAACCCGTCGGAGAAAATGAGCCAGCTGGGATTGACCGTATCAAGATCAACCCGGCCCGTCTCCCGCTCGATAAAGCTGGAGAAATCATTGACGTGAACGCCCTTGGTCTTGATCCGCAAAAGGTCGCTCAAGGGCAGCGAATTGCGCCGCTCTTCGAGCGCAAGCACCACTTCGGTCACGCCCAGGTTTTCGACAAAGCGGCCCAGATCATGGATCGCATCGCGGGCAATCGCTTCCTCAACCACGCGGTCCGCTTCGCCCATGGAGATGTAGGAGACAATGGCAAAACCGGATTCGGGCCGGTCGCCAAGCACTCGCAAACGCTGTGCGCGGTCCCCTGCGCCCAACACCATGACGCGTCTTCTAAAGGCAGAAGACCCAAGAAAACTGTTCAACAATAACCGGTCAGCAATCAGCACGAGGATCGACAATCCCATGGCGTAAAGCAGGGTTGAGCGCCAGAATGTCTCACCCGGCAAAATCCAGTCAATCGCCGCAAGCGCGATAATGCCAAGGCTGATTGCGACAAGCAGGCGTGCGCTCGCAAAACGAAGCGATCTCAATGCGTAAGGCCCGTAAACTCCCACTGCAATCATCGCGAGCCACACCACGCTCGCCGATCCAACCAGCGGGACCCAACGCCCTTCGATAGGGCCGGGATCCATCCCGATCTGATTTGCCCTTAGCTGCCATGCACTTTCGCTGGCGATCACCAAAAGCGCAAAATCGAGCATGCCGAGAAGCAACACGGCATGGGGAATATAGTGCTTAAACAAACGGATCATTGCAGCGCAAAGCCTTGGGCTTGAGGGACTATTCCGCTCCGCTTTAGCTACGAGAGTTTAAGTGTCGGTAAACTTTACACTGTCTTTTGAACCCCGCAGGAATGCTGGCCTGACAGGAGTTAACACCGCAATAAGCCTTACCCTTGCGATCACTCCTGCTGCATCGCGAGGCGGGCGGGCGCAGGCGTCAGGCATTCCATCCGGCCACAGCGCGGGCACCCTGCCCCCAATGGCACCGCGTCTTGGGGGTCAAGCGATACCCCGCGAGCCTGCGCAAGCTCTCCTGCAAAGCGAGCCTCCAGCCCCAGCACGATTGACCGGCGCGCAGAACAGGCCGCCCCATCGACCTCAATCGTACGCGCAATCGTGAACCAGTGTTTGGGAGCGGCCTCGCCTTCGCCAAAGGTCACGGCCTGTGTGTGCATGGTCCCCCGGCTCTCAAACGAAGCATAAGGCGCCCAAGCAGGCCAGCGCGCGCCGTCGAGAGGATAGATCGCACCGCTCGCCCCGGCGCTGAAATGCACCATGCGCCCCGTGCGTCCAAACCACGCCGTGAAGAAAGGCAAGCCCCGCTCGCCCAAGCGTTGCAGCGTTGTCAGGCGCTGGGCCAATTGGTCAAAACTCACCGCAAATCGGCGTGAGAGAATCGGCAAGTCATAGCCCGTCTTCTCGCAAGCCCTTAAAAACCGGCCGTAAGGCATGAGCAATGCTGAGGCGACATAGTCCGTCACGTGTTCGCGCATCCTTTCGCGCGCTTCGGCTGAGGACAAGTTTGCTCCTTCGACCACCAACTCAATGTTCTCGCGTTGTTCAAGGCTCGCTATCTGTCGGGCGATCTGGAAACGCCGCGCCGCCCCGCCAAGCATTTCGGAAAGCTGCAATTGACGCGCATGCAGATCAAGCCGGTGAACAAGGCCTGGCACGACCTCTGCGGGAAGGACGCGGACCGAAAGCCGGTGTTTTTCGCGCAGCCGCTCGATCAGCCCTGCACTGATATCGCCGCGCGAAAGGCGCAGCTCATCTGCCAGCGCCTCTGCGGATTGATCGAGGTCGGCAAAGTGGTTTTGCCAGCGCTCTATCGCGCGGCGCACCTCGTCCACCGGGTCCTCGCCTCCACCTTCGCGTTCATCCGAATTGTCATAGAGACGCGCGAATGCAGCGGCAGCTTGCGGGGCGGCAGAGAGGAACTCCTGCAATTCCTCGCGGTCGATATTGAGATCGGCAAAACGTTTGTCTGCCATGCGCCTTGCAAGGCCATCGATCCCGCCGATGGCTTCATCTTCGCGAAGATCTCGCGGGTCGAAGTCGAATCGCTCGATGACCTGAACCAGAACCCGCGCCGACAGCGGGCGCTGGTTGCGTTCGATGAGGTTGAGATAGCTTGGCGAGATGCCAAGTGACGCGGCCATTGTGGCCTGGGTGAGCCCTTCGCGCTTGCGAAGACGGCGAAGGGACGGTCCGGCGAGGAGTGAGGAGTCGGTCATAAGGCCGTTGTAAATATCTTTACATCATTACACAAGAATTACCGAAATCGCGGCCATACAGACAATAAAGTCTGTAAGTTTTCCTGTTGTGCTGCGCTGCACCATGGCATTTAGGCGTCATACACATTCTCTCCCAATAAGGACCTCCCCATGACATATCAGAACACTATCGACGCAATGGGCAAAACAATCGCCGCCAACGGCCCAAGCTGGGGCGCGATCGACCCTGAGGCGACCGCTCGCATGGCGATCCAGAACCGCTTCCCGACCGGTCTCGACATTGCGAAATACACTGCAAAGATCATGCGTGCCGACATGGAAGCCTATGACAACGACACCAGCCACTACACCCAATCGCTGGGCTGCTGGCACGGGTTTATCGCTCAGCAGAAGATGATCTCTATCAAGAAGCACTTCGGTACCACCAAACAGCGGTACCTCTACCTTTCTGGCTGGATGGTGGCTGCCCTTCGCAGCGAGTTTGGCCCTCTTCCCGACCAGAGCATGCACGAGAAGACATCTGTTCCAGCATTGATCGAAGAGCTCTACACCTTCCTCAAACAAGCCGACGCCCGTGAGCTTGGCGGTATGTTCCGCGAACTCGACGCGGCGCGCGATGCTGGGGACGAGGTGAAGGCCAAGCAGCTTCAGAACGATATCGACAATTACGAAACACACGTTGTTCCGATCATTGCAGACATTGACGCAGGCTTTGGTAACGCAGAGGCGACCTACCTCCTCGCCAAGAAGATGATCGAAGCGGGCGCGTGCGCTTTGCAGATCGAAAATCAGGTTTCTGACGAAAAGCAGTGCGGTCACCAGGACGGCAAGGTTACCGTTCCTCACGAAGACTTCCTCCAGAAGATCCGTGCTTGTCGCCATGCCTTCCTTGAAATGGGCGTTGAAGACGGCGTGATCGTTGCCCGGACCGACTCGCTCGGCGCTGGTCTCACCAAACAGATTGCCTACTCGAAAGAGCCGGGCGACCTTGGCGACCAGTATAACGCTTTCCTCGATTGCGACGAAGTGGACCCGGCGGACATCACCAACGGTCAGGTCTTCATCAGCCGTGATGGCAAGCTTCTGGCTCCCAAGCGCCTTCCCTCGAACCTCTACAGCTTCCGCGCTGGCACCGGCGAAGACCGCTGCGTGCTTGATTGCATTACGTCGCTTCAGAACGGTGCGGACCTCCTGTGGATCGAGACCGAGAAGCCCCACGTCGAACAGATCGCCAGCATGGTTGACCGGGTTCGCGAAGTCGTCCCGAACGCAAAGCTGGTTTACAACAACTCTCCTTCGTTCAACTGGACCCTCAACTTCCGCCAGCAAGTGTATGATGCGTGGGCAGAAGCAGGCAAAGACGTCTCCGCATACGAGCGTGACCGTTTGATGAGCATCGACTACGACACGACCGATCTGGCCGTTGAAGCCGATGAGAAGATCCGCACCTTCCAGTCTGACGCTGCAAAGCGCGCCGGTATCTTCCACCACCTCATCACTCTGCCGACCTATCACACGGCGGCTCTGAGCACCGACAACCTCGCGAAAGAGTACTTCGGTGAGCAGGCCATGCTTGGCTACGTCAAGAACGTCCAGCGCGAGGAAATCCGTCAGGGTATTGCCTGCGTCAAGCACCAGAACATGGCTGGCTCTGACATTGGCGATGACCACAAGGAGTACTTCGCTGGTGAAGCAGCCCTCAAGGCTGGCGGCAAAGACAACACGATGAATCAGTTCGCCGCTGCGTAATCGAACAGCCAACGAGCTGGAGAGGGGACCCGCAAGGTCATCGAAAGACTGGCCTTGCGGGAACCGAACCAACCCGTCATTAGCTTAACTCATCATTCGGCCCAAAAGGGACCATAAAAGAGAGAACCGATGAGCGACACAGATACCCCGAACACAGAACCAGCCCGCGCCCGTGCGCTTCTTTCGACTGCTGACATGAAACTCCTGCGCCGCGCGCTTGAGAGTCATGCACGCGGAACCGAAGACCGCGAGGAGCTGGCGAAGATCAACGCCCTGCATCACCGCCTAGGCACATATGTGCCAAGCTAAAGCGTAGGGCGCTTTCCATCACCAAATTCTCCTGGGGAGGAGAACACGGCCGCCAAGCGGGGTTTTCGCCCTGTTTGGTGGCCGTAACTGTTTGGGGGCCGTTAACTTTTGGCCCAAATCCGTAAAGCACTGTCTTTGCGTCTTAATCGGGGAGTTTTGACACACTTGACACACTGTCCAGGGCCAAAAAACCAATCGATCAATCATTCGCCCTATGATCGCCTGAATCGATTGAATTGTTAGCTGTGCAACGACCATGAACCGAGCATCGCAGATTGGTTGACTGTAGGAAAACTCGGCGGGCCGTATTCATCGCTCAAGGCAGATTGAAGGGCTCATTTCTCAAGCAACCACACTATCAGAAACGGGAGCAACAAATTGCCGATTGAACTGATCGCAAATGAAAGCTTCCACGCGATGCTTTGGAACTTGATGGACCGGTCCCAAACTAACCGGGCGACATAGAGGCAGATCGTGGTCGCAACCCCAAGCGTGATGATCGGGCTGCTCCAATAGAGTAAGCCGAAGGGCATGATCCACCCGAACAGCTGACTTATCGCTCCGGCCAACAGCACAGCGTGCGGCGAGGTAATGCCGCTATCCGCCGGAAAAAGATTCTCTCCGGCCTCTTCGCCGCCATCAAAGCCCGTAGCTCATCACCAGCAGCACCGAGAGTGTCGCCACCATAATCACCACCAGCGGCACACCTGTTCGGATATAGTCGGCGAACTCGTATTTGCCCTCTGCCATGATCAGCATATTGGTTTGATACGCAATCGGCGTTGCGTAACACAAGTTGCAGCCAAACAGCACGGCGAGAACCAGCGGCTCTGCGGGCAGGCCAAGGGTGGAGGCGATGCTGAACGCAATTGGTGTTCCCACGGTCGCGGCGGTCGCATTAGAGGCAAAGTTGGTGAGCACGGTCACAAACGCCATGATCGCGGCCAGAACCAGCGCTGGCGGCAAGAACACGAGGCCAAGCGACAATGTCTCTCCCAGCCACGCCGCAGCGCCGCTTTCGTCGATAAATCGGCCTATGGTGATGGATGCGGCGACCAGCACGATGACCTGGCCCGAAAGCGCCCTTCCCACCCGGTCAAACTTCACACAGCCCGTCACAAACATCAGGATCGCACCAACGAGCGCGCTGATCGCAATCGGCAGGATACCAAAAGCGGCCATCACAACCGAAAAGCCCATAATCACGGTCGAGAGCACAGCTTTGGACCGGCGAGGCAGTTCGCGCCCACCTTCCAGCATCAAGAGGCTGTCGGCGCGGGCAAATTCTTGCAAGTCAGGTTCGATCCCCATCACGAGGAGCACATCGCCCTCTTTGATGCGAAGATCGCCGCCATCGGAATATTTGTCGCGCTCCCCCATCAGCCGATCTGGCCGGTGGATACCCAGAACCGCGACACCGTAGAGGTCTGCGATGCCGGATGAGGGAAGCGTGCGGGTGATGAGGCGCGAATCTGCAGTGACGGTCATCTCGACCACCATTTGATCCATGCTTTTGGCGGATGCTGTACGCTTGATCCGGTCAAGCACCCATGACGGGGCAAGCTCTCCGCGAAGTTCGCGCGTTGCGTCTTCCAATGCCTCGTGCGTGCCCGAGATATGGACGCGCTGCTGCGGTTGAAACGGACCAGACTGCTCTCCGTGGAAGGTAATGCCCGAAGGAAGCTTATCCGCGATTTCTGAAAGCTCTTTGCCTGTCAGCATGGATTGAGTGCCCACGCGAAGCCGGGTGTGGAACATGCGCGCACCCGCCGCCGCTGCAACGCTGTTGTCCTTAAGAAGGCGCGGCATGACGAGCCACATATAGGGTATGGCGACAAGCGCTGCGCCAAGGACAATCGGGGTAAAGTCAAACACGCCAATCTCGCGCATCCCCAGGTCCACGGCGATCGAGACAACGAGAATGTTGGTCGATGTACCAATGGTGGTGGCAAGCCCGCCGATAAGGCTGGCCGCGTTAAGTGGCATGAGTGTTTTGGAGGTGGGCAGCGCGCCTCTGCTGGCGAGCGCTGCAAAGATCGGGATCATCAACACCAGAACCGGCGTGTTGTTGACGAACATGGAAAGCACCAGCGTAATCACCAGCGATATGAGCAGACCCAGTTGAAGGTTGAACTTGAACAACCGCTCCAAAACGCGCGCGGCTGGCTCCAATGCGCCGGTAACCACCAGCCCCCTGCCCATAATCATCAGCGCGCAGATCGTGATGAGCGCGTAATGCCCAAAGCCGCCAAATGCGAGAGCGAGCCCGTCAATTGGCCGATTTTCAGGAAGCGGGAAGAAATAAAGCCCCACCGCAATCACGGCGATGGTGAGAAGCGAAACGATCTCAATCGACAGGCGCGCGCGTACGAACTCGATAAACATCAAGACCGTGACGGCCATTGCGGCCATTGCGTGATAGGAGGGGGCTTCGATCATATTGAGCGTCTGGTCGCAGATGTCTCAATTTGCGTGAGCCTTGGCAAGTGTTTTTGCTAAGCATCAAGGTTAAGCCACCAAGAACGAACCAATCGACCTCCCGAGATTTCGTGCGAGAGTTTGTGCGCGCGCTGGCGCGTCAGACAGCAAGCCGAACCGTCGGAGACGCGAACCCTGATCCAATTTGGCCAAGTTGCCGTGAGAAAGAAAAATGGTGCCCCTGGCCCGACTCGAACGGGCACTCCGTTAGGAATTCGATTTTGAGTCGAACGCGTCTACCAATTCCACCACAGGGGCACGCCTGCGAGAACGCAGAAGCGCGCTGTTAGCGAGGCTTGGACCTTATCGCAAGGCTCCCGCTAGAATTTTGTGCAGTTTGGAGTGCAGCGCATCGTTCGCCGCCAGAACCTGCTTTGAATGGATCTGTTCAGAACGCCCGCGATAGTCGGACACAAATCCGCCAGCCTCGCGCACCAGCAAACACCCAGCAGCCGTGTCCCAATCGTTGAGATCGCTTTCCCAAAAGCCGTCAAATCGCCCTTGCGCAACATACGCCAGATCAAGCGACGCTGCGCCAAAGCGGCGAATGCCAGCCACTTCCTGACCGATGGCACCGTAAATGCGGCTCCATTCAGCGAAGTCTCCATGGCCCTGAAACGGGATGCCGGTGGCGATCAGTGCGTCAGACAAATGGCGGCGGGCAGAAACGCGAAGACGCGCATCCTGAAGCCATGCACCACGGGTTTTTTCTGCCCAATAGGTTTGATCATTGATAGGGTTGTAGATGAGGCCGGCAGTCACCTCGCCCCAACCTTTGCCGTCAATGCGCGGTTCCTGCACTGCGATGCTGATCGCGAAATGCGGGATGCCGTGGAGGAAATTGGAGGTGCCGTCCAACGGATCGACGATCCAGCGCGGCTTGTCTGGTGCCCCTTCGATCACGCCCGCTTCTTCCATCACAAAGCCCCAGTCAGGGCGTGCATGGAGAAGCTCATCATAGATCGCGCGTTCTGCACGCATATCGGCTTTGGAGACGAAATCCGCAGGGCCCTTGCGGCTCACCTGCAAGTGTTCAACTTCGCCAAAATCGCGGCGCAAACGCCCACCCGCTTTGCGAGCGGCGCGCTCCATCACGCGGATAAGGCCTGAAAACATCGACATAGTGGTTAGCTCGCTTTGCCGACGTAGGTTTGCTCATACACATCAACGATGATGCGCGTGCCGCTTTCGATATGCGGCGGAACCATGATGCGAACGCCATTGTCGAGCACGGCAGGCTTGTAGCTGGACGAGGCGGTCTGGCCTTTGACCACTGCGTCTGCTTCGACGATTTCAGCCTCGATTTGCGGCGGCAAAGCCAAGCTGATGGGTTTTTCTTCCCACAGCTCAAGCATGACCTGCATCCCGTCCTGCAAGAACGCACGCGCATCGCCCAAAAGATCGTTGGGCAGATTGATCTGCTCATAGGTGTTCGTGTCCATGAAGACGAGCATATCGCCGTCTTCATAAAGGAATTGGTATTCCTGCGTATCGAGGCGCACCTTCTCGACCGTATCGGCGCTGCGGAAGCGCACATTGGTTTTGCGGCCATCCTGAAGGTTCTTCATCTCGACCTGCATATACGCGCCGCCTTTGCCGGGCTGGGTATGCTGGATTTTGGCAACCTTCCAGATGCCTTTTTCATACTCAATGATATTGCCGGGACGGATGTCGACGCCGCTGATTTTCATGAGATCAATGCTTTCGAAAAATGGCGAAGCGCAGTCGCTTGGTTGAAACGCGCACTTCTTGTAAAAAATCAATGCGCGCCAATAGCCGCTCTCGCCTGCATGGGCAAGCACAGTGGATATTGGACGGGTATTATTGGGCCGCCCTAAAAGGATTGTGCGGTCAGGCTCAACCCAAGATGCACGATTTTACGGTTAATGCGCTGGCCGCGCTTACGGTAAATCGGTAGTAAAGCTCCCATCGGTTACAGAAGCGAAACATGAGAACCCTCTTCATCATACTCCTGGCTATGACGGGCGCAGTTGTTGCGACGGCTGGACCTGTGATTTCGCAGCTGGACCAAGGGCAGCTGATCGCGCCTCCAGCTACGGCTGATGTTCCCGCAGGCGGCATGCTGCGCACGATGCCCCACGGGAATTATGAATGCGCTTTGCCGGGCGATGCGAGTGGTCGCGCATATGAAGTTGTGAAGGCGCAAGGATTTAGCATCAGCACCGCCTCGCGCTACCGCAGTGATGCGGGCGAAGGCACGTATATTCTTCGCGGCGACAATCTGACCTTCACCGCTGGCCCAAAGAATGGCGAGCGTTTTAAGCGTGTTGGTGAAAACCAGCTGCGCAAAGCGGATGCAAAGGGCAATCACGGCGACCTTCTTTGCACCAGGCTTGCCGACCGCCGACGCTGACACTTGGCGTTATCGCGCCGCTTTGATCGCTTCCTTGAATGCAATAATGGCCTTGCTCTCATCGCCATTCCAAACCGCGCCTGAGACTGCCAGAAAATCAGCGCCCGCAGCCACCAAGGGTGCGCAATTTTCAGGGGTAATGCCGCCGATTGCGACCACCGGGATTTCGAAAAGCTTTGTCCAAAACTCGATTGTCTCAGTCGTGGCCCGCTCTGCGTCCCCCTTATCCTTGGTCGAGCTTTCAAAGAAAGCGCCAAAGGCGACATAGTCCGCGCCCGCCTCGCCCGCTTCCATCGCAAGATGCTTGCTCGCGTGACAGGTCACACCGATCTGCGCATCACGGCCAAGCTCTTCGCGCGCGTCCCTTGGATCGCCGTCATCCTGTCCCAAATGCACGCCGTCCGCCTTCAACCGTTTGGCAAGCGCAACGCTGTCATTGACGATGAAGGCCACATCATGCGCGGCGCAAATTTCCTGCAAGGGCGCCGCAAGGCGCGCCGCTTCGTGTTGGTCAGCAATGCCCTTCACCCGAAACTGAAAAGCAGTCACAAAACCCTTGCCCGCCTCAAGCGCGCGCTCAAGCCGAGTGGGAAAGTCGCCGCCAACGTCTAGCGGGGAGATCAGGTAAAGCTGGGTGTCCGTCATGGCTTGCGCTTAGCCATCCTTAGAGCCCACGCCAAGCCGCCTTTGCTCAATCAATCGCAAATCCATGATTTCGCATGATCAAATCGAAAGATGCAGGATCATCACAGCGAATGAAGACACGCGCTTTGCCCTTCTCGATCGGCTCTTTCAGATCAAGACAACGGTTGGGATAGGCAATGGCCGCCAAATTAAGGCTCGCCTTGTCATCATGCGCCCCCTGTTCCCATGTGGATTTGATGGCGATCACATTGTCGAGCGCGACTTCAACGCTTTTAAGCGTCCCAAGCCGCAGCGTAAGGGCACCATCGCGCAGTTCATGGGGCAGGCGTTTGAGGGAAAATATCCACCAAACAAGCCAGATTGCTCCAAGAGCCGAGATCGTGGTGAGCGTCCACCCGATAACCGGCCATTTGAGCGCGACAAAAATGTGCACCACCACCAATTCAATAAGCGAGAGGGCGAAGAGCGCCCACATCATGGGCGCGATGCCTTGGTGATAGGGAAATCTCTCGGTGTCGCTCATCAAGCAAGCACTATCCCGCGACGCTGGCTGCCTGGATTTTATCGATTGCCCTGCTCAAAGCGTCATCAAACTCACCGTCCGATTGGGTTTTGCGAAGGTCCTGCAAAAGCCCGCGGCTAAAGCTTGCGATCATGCCGGGGTTCTTGGCGAGGCAATCGCAGGCGTCATCGGTTGAGTAACCGCCCGACAATGCCACCACGCGCAGCACATTGGGGTGCTCGATTGCCGGGGTGTAATGACCCGGTTTTACCGGGATAGACAGCTTTAGCATGACCTTGCGGCCCTCTGGCAAAGCGTCCAGACCCTTCATGATTTCGGCCAGCAGAATATCTTCGCCCGCCTCGCGGTCGTCCGCCGTAATGTCGAACTCAGGCTCAAGCATCGGCATAAGCCCTGCGTCTGCGATCTGATTGCCGACTTCGAACTGCTGAGCCACCACGGCGGCGATCCCTTGCGCGTTGGCAGATTTGATGACCGAACGCATTTTGGTGCCGAACATGCCGTAACCAACCGACTTTTCGAGCAGCGCTGGAAGCTTGTCCAAAGGCTTCATCATTTGCGCACCGTTTTCTTCGTCGGCGAGACCCTGATCAACCTTGATGAAAGGCACAATGCCGCGCGCTTTCAATGCATCGGCAGTGGACTTGCCATCGACTTGCCCATCCATCGTTTTTTCAAACAGGATAGCGCCAATCACCTTACCGCTGGAAAAGCATGGCGAGGTGATGACGCGGGCGCGCATATTGTGGATTTGAGCGAACATTTCGTCATCACCTGACCATTCGCCATCTTCGACACCGTAGCCACGCAAAGCTTTGGGAGTTGAGCCGCCCGATTGGTCAAGCGCTGCGATAAAGCCTTCGCCGGTTGCAATTTTGGCTGTCATCTCTTGAGTGTTCATCGTGAAAAGGTCCCTGCCCTTGCATTCGTATGCGTGAGTGTTTCGTGCCCTTTAGCCATGCCGCCCGTAACGAGCAACCGGGCTTCTCAAGGCCGTTTGGAGAACTTGCGAATAATGCCGGTAAAGCTGAGCACCGGCGCGCCGTCACCCGTTATCAGGCCTCTGATAAAAATAGTCTTACCGCCGCCGCGTGTCACTTCGCCGCGCGCTTCCATCAAGGCACCAGGCTGTGCCCCGCCCAGAAAATCGCTGGACAGGTTCATTGTCACGCCCATCTGGTCGCGCATTTCATCGGTCGCGATTGCGAACAGCGCAAAATCGGCAAAAGTCATCAGGCATCCGCCATGCATCGACCCTGCACCGTTCATGTGCTTTTCTTCGGCGCGAAAGGCGCTGAGATACGATCCGTCATCCTCGCGGCGCATGTAGAACGGGCCGGACCGCGTTTCATAGGGATCGTGGTTCCAATGGTACCATCCCGCAAACTCGCCTTCCTTGCATTCGACAGCGTTGCCATAACCGTATTCGGTTTTCTGCTCGGTCATTTTCAGAGTTCCTTGGATAGGCGCATCAACGCCACAATTGCAGCGCGCGAATGGCATCGCACAGCTTCGTATCGGGGTCTGTCGGGGCAAGAGAGCGCTCGGCCAATTGCCACTTGCGCTTGATCGTTCCGCGCCGCCACAGATCGGTCAAAAGGAAGGTGCCGGACCAATCGTTGCCGCCGATTTTCAGCTCGATATCGACCTGGCCGCAATACCACGCAGTCGCGCCATATCTGCGAACCGTGGCTTCATGAAAGCGAAAACCCTTGCATTGGAGCCCGCGATCGAGCCCGGCCAGAAAACTTGGCCGGTCAAGCAGCGCAGGCGGCTGCGTGCCGAACAGCATCAGGCAATTTCGGGCAACAACCGCGCGCACCTCGTCTGCGTCGCGGTTCATCCACGCACGCATCAGGCGCGTTTCGTCGACCTCAAGTTCGGCCTGAATTCTGCTCATGCTAGCCTTCCAGAGCCGCAACACCGGGGAGGGTTTTGCCCTCCATCCACTCAAGGAATGCCCCGCCTGCGGTGGAGATATAGGTCACGTCCTCGGTGACGCCAGCCTGAGCAAGCGCGGCAACCGTGTCCCCTCCCCCCGCAACGCTGATCAGCGATTCTTCAAGGGTGAGCGCAGCGACATGATTGGCAAGCGACATGGTCGCGGTGTCGAAGGGCTCGGTTTCAAACGCGCCCAGCGGCCCGTTCCATACGAGCGTGCGGCATGTCTTGAGCACATCGGCGAGCGCTTCGGTGGCTTGCGGACCAATATCGAGGATCATCTCGTCTGCGGCAACTTCATGGACGTTGCAGGTGCGCAAGGACGCAGGGTTTGCCGCAAATTCCTTCGCCACCACAACGTCGTATGGGAGATGGACCGTGCAGCCTGAATGGTCGGCTTCGTCCATGATCTTTGACGCGGTATCGGTAAGGTCATGCTCACACAGCGATTTGCCCACATCCACCCCGCGCGCGGCGAGGAAGGTGTTGGCCATGCCGCCGCCGATAATGAGGTGCTGAACCCGGCCTACCAGGTTCTCAAGCACGGCAAGCTTCGTCGAAACCTTCGCCCCGCCCACAACGGCTGCGACGGGGGCTTGCGGATTGCCGAGCGCTGCATCGAGAGCTTTGAGCTCCTTTTCCATCGCGCGGCCAGCATAGGCCGGCAGGATATGGGCGATTGCCTCAGTCGTCGCATGGGCGCGGTGCGCGGCGGAGAAGGCGTCGTTCACATAGAAATCGCCATGCGCCGCGATGGCTTGCGCGAACTCTGTATCATTCGCCTCTTCCCCCGGCCAAAAGCGGGTGTTCTCCAGAAGGCCGATGTCGCCATTGCGAAGGATGCCGAGGGTTTGTTCGACCACCGGGCCACAGACCTCGGGGATGAACATGATCTCTTTGCCCAGAACCGTCTCGACATCGCCCACGACCATGCTGGTCGACAAGATTGACGACCGCATCCCTTTGGGACGGCCAAAGTGCGCGAGCAGCAGGACTTTCGCGCCCTTCTGCGAAAGCTCGAGAATGGTCGGCTTCACCGCCTCTGCACGGGTCAGGTCAGTGGCCGAGCCATCCTTCATCGGAAGGTTCAAATCGACGCGCACCAGCGCAACCTTGCCGGTCACATCGCCAAGATCATCGAGAGTTTTGAAAGCGGCCATTTTTTGCTCCTTCTCCCCTCCCGCCTGCGGGAGGGGTCGGGGGTGGGCCCACCCCGCTGCGACTAGTGAGCAAGCTCACAAGTCTCGCTGCCCCTCCCGCAGGCGGGGGGGGCCCCACCCCGCTGCGACTAGTGAGCAAGCTCACAAGTCTCGCTGCCCCTCCCGCAGGCGGGAGGGGATTAAGTGGACTTACAAAAACGTCGCCATAACTTTGGCGGTGTCGATCATGCGGTTGGAGAAGCCCCACTCGTTATCATACCAGCTGACGACGCGGGCAAGCTTGCCTTCCATCACGCTGGTTTCGAGACTGTCCACGGTCGAGCTTGCCGGATGGTGGTTGAAGTCGCTGCTCACCAACGGATCGGTGGTGTAGTCGAGAACACCCTTCATCGGACCTTCGGCTGCCGCTTTAAGCGCTGCGTTCAATTCCTCAGCTGTCGTGTCACGGCCCGGTTGGAACACGAGGTCGACAAGGCTCACGTTTGGTGTCGGAACGCGGATCGAAGACCCGTCGAGTTTACCCGCCAGTTCTGGAAGAACCAGACCCACGGCGCGAGCAGCACCCGTGGTGGTCGGGATCATATTTTGCGCCCCGCCCCGCGCACGGCGCATATCGCTATGCATCTGATCGAGCATACGCTGATCGTTGGTGTAGGAGTGGACCGTGGTCATAAAGCCTCGCTCAATCCCGACCGTGTCGTTCAGCACTTTGGCAATTGGCGACAGGCAGTTGGTGGTGCAGCTTGCGTTGGAAACGATCACGTCTTCTGCGGTCAGAACATCATGGTTCACGCCGTAAACAACGGTTGCTGAAACGCCCTTTGCAGGGGCAGAAATCAGAACGCGTTTCGCGCCAGCAGCGAGGTGCGGGCGGCAGGCTTCGTCGCTTTGGAAGAAACCGGTGCATTCCAGCACGATGTCCACGCCCTGCTCGCCATGCGGGAGGTTTGCCGGATCGCGCTCGGAAGTCACAGCGATGCGGTGGCCGTTGACCACGATTGCGCCTTCTTCGACCTCAACCGTGCCGGGGAAACGGCCATGCGTTGAATCGTATTGGAAAAGGAGAGCGTTTGATTTGGTGTCGGCCAGATCGTTGATCGAGACCAGCTCCATATCGTCATCGCTGCGCTCAAGGATGGCGCGGGCGACGAGACGGCCGATGCGGCCAAAACCGTTAATTGCAACCTTAGTCGTCATTATGAGGGTTTCCTGCTTAGTTGCTCAATTTGTTGAGGATTTGTGGAACAATCGCCTCTGGAGTGAGGCCGAATTTGGCGAAAAGTTGATCCGCTGGAGCAGACGCTCCGAAACGGTCGATCCCGATGTTGAGGCCGCTGAGTCCCGTGTAGCGCTCCCACCCTTGGGTGACGCCCGCTTCAATCGAAACGATCAGCGCATGGCTTGGCAGGAGGTCCGCTTTGTAGGCCGCATCCTGCGTGTCGAACAATTCGGTGCACGGCATGGAGACGACGTCGGTGCCGATACCTTGCTCTTCAAGCGCGGCTGCGCAGTCTGCGGCGAGCGCGACTTCGCTGCCCGAAGCGACCAGCACGACTTTGCGCGCAGCCTTGGCAGATTGGAGGCGATAGCCACCCTTGGCGCAGCGGTTGTCCGCGCCGGTCCACGCCTCATCACCCTCGCCACGCAATTGCGGCAAGCCTTGGCGGGTAAGCGCCAGCACCGAAGGTGTCTCGGTTGATTTGATCGCGAGCGCCCAGCACTCGGCGGTTTCAATCGTGTCGCACGGACGGAAGGTCAAAAGGTTCGGGATCAGGCGAAGGCTCATCACCTGCTCGATCGGCTGGTGCGTCGGACCGTCTTCGCCAAGGCCGATGCTGTCATGGGTCATGACGTAAATCGCGCCCACTTGTTGCAGCGCCGACAGGCGGATTGCATTGCGGCAATAATCAGAGAAGATCAGGAACGTGCCGCCATAGGGGGTCACTCCGCCATGCAGCGCCATACCGTTCATCGCGGCTGCCATGCCAAATTCACGAATGCCGTAATAGACATAGCGGCCCGAATAATCGTCCGCCATGAACGGGGTGGTCGAAGGCGTCTTGGTGTTGTTGGAACCGGTCAAGTCGGCTGAGCCGCCGATAAGCTGCGGCAGTTTCTCGGTGAGAGGCCCGAGCGCCATTTCAGACGCCTTGCGCGTGGCAACCTTCTTGGGCTCTGCCGCAAGACCGCGAATGTAATCCTGAAGCGCCGCATCAGCGCCAGCAGAAGGACCAACCATTTGCGCCTCGAACGCATCCTTGTGCGCCGACGCCGCAAGACGCGCATCCCAGGCCGCACTCGCTTCTGCGCCCTTGGCACCAACGGCGCGCCAATTCGCTTCGATATCCGCAGGCACGGTGAAAGGTCCTGCATCCCAGCCAAGAACATCGCGCGCAGCAGAAATCTCTTCAGGACCAAGGGGCGCGCCGTGCGTTGCGCTGGTGCCTTGCTTGTTGGGAGCGCCTTTGCCGATGATGGTTTTGCACGCGACAAGTGATGGGCGCGGGTCGGCCTTGGCCTCTTCGAGCGCAGCATCAATGCTTGCAAAATCGTGGCCATCACAGCGCACAACGTGCCATCCGGTTGCCTCATAGCGTGCGCAGATGTCTTCGCTGGTCGACATATCCGTGCCGCCATCAATCGTGATCGCGTTGTCGTCCCAAAGGACATTAAGGTGCCCAAGCTTCAGGTGCCCGGCAAGGCCAATCGCCTCGTGGTTGATGCCTTCCATCAGGCACCCGTCACCAGCCACAACCCATGTGCGGTGGTTCACCAGTTCATCGCCGAACTTCGCATTGAGGTGGCGTTCGGCCATTGCCATGCCAACCGCCATCGCAAGCCCCTGACCCAATGGACCGGTGGTGCATTCAACCCCATCGAGCAGGAAGTTTTCAGGGTGGCCCGCGCACGGAGAACCAAGCTGGCGGAAGTTGGCGATTTCTTCCATCGTCGGGCGCGCGTAACCTGACAGGTTGAGAAGCGAATAGATCAGCATCGAGCCGTGGCCCGCCGAAAGCACAAAGCGGTCGCGGTCGGCCCAATCAGGGCGCGCGGGGTCAAACTTCATATGTCGGTCAAGCAGCACGGTCGCCACATCTGCCATGCCCATCGGCATACCGGGGTGGCCAGAGTTTGCAGCCTGTACCGCATCCATCGACAAGGCACGAATGGCATTGGCCATGGGCTGTAGGCGGGCCGGATCAATCGTGGCGGGCTCGATGGTCATGGTACTAAGCGGCTCCTGCTGGCGCGCCTTGGGCGGCGCGCGCTTGGTGTTGAACGCAAATTTTATCAGCGGGAAATCCGCGGCGATTCGCAGCCCTACCCGCTGTGGAAAGGCCATTGCTGAGCCGTCCCGGCAGGTCAACACTTGGGGGCCTATCGATACACCGTGCGGTAAATTCGACCGCTACCACAGATCATTTATCAACAGCGCCACGCAAAGCTTTGCGAAAGGGCGCAAACTTGGTATTTCGCAAAGCATGAGCGCGACACGCATCGATCAGGCAATGACACGGTTAACGGCTGCGATGGCCCGCATTGATGCGGCGCGGCTGGATTTGAGGGCGTCTTCACAAGGATCCGAAAAAGCGCAAGCTCCAACGGAAGCCCCCGGGTCCGCGCGGGTCATGGCGCTTGTGAATGCCCATGAGAAGCTTCGCGAAGAAGTGGCTGATACCCTTGGGGAATTGGACACTCTGATTGAGGAGCTGGAGAGTGAATAAGGTCAAGATCCAGATCGGCCCGCGCTCTTACCAAATTGCCTGCGATCCAGCGGACGAAGACAAGGTGCGCAAATTTGGCGCATTGATCGACGAGAATTACGCAAAGCTTGGAACCGCACGCGCCGCGCAAGAGGCGGAGAACCTGGTCTTTGCCGCCCTGTTCATGGCCGATGAGCTTGATGAGGCAAAAACGACCATCGGCAACGCTCGCACCGAATTGGCGCAGGCGAATGCCGAACTTTCCCGCGCCAAGGATGATATCGCCAATGCTGCGCGCAAAGCGAAATCAGACGCTGAACAAGACATCGAAAAAGCGAGCAAGGGCAAAGCTGAGCTGCACGCGGAAATCGAAACCTTGCGCAAAGCCGAAGAGCATTCGCGCAAGGAAGTCGCCCGATTGAAAGCGGAAATCGCCGCATTACAGGAAGATGCCCGGCACCAGCACGACCTGTTCGGAAGCGCCGAAGACAATGCGGCGCACACCAAAGCTCTTGCCGAAAAGCTTGAAGCATTGGCATTGCGGGCTGAAACAACCGCTAGTGAGCTTGAAGGGTTATCTTGAAGCTCTCGCCAAGGCGTCCTAAGTGTCATGGCGACGGGGCTGCTCGGCACGAGCCAACGAATATCCCTGAGGCTATAAGCAATCCTAGGGAGCTGTCCCTGCTTTAGATAACGGGTTTGTCCTGGGGTCTAGAGAATACGGCGCCCACCTGACGTTTTCGCGTCAGAGGATTTCATGGTCCGACCCATAGTGGTTCCGTCACTTTATTGTTTTTCGTTCGCCCATCCGGGCAAACGTCCTCGCTAGACGGCCTTTCGCTGGCGCTTCGGACTCGCTGCGGGCGGGTGGTCACCCTTGCGGCCCATTGGGCCGAATGATGTCGGAACCAAATGCCTTCCAAGTCCCAACTCCGCAAATCTTTACGAAAGCTGCGCCGCGAACATGTATTGGCACAGCCGGACATGGTGCGCGGGCTTTTGTTCAACACGCCCCCTCGCCCGCTCGTTTCAATGATTGATGCAAGCGCGACCATCGGGCTGTATCATGCCGCCGAGTTCGAAGCGCCAACGACGGGATACGCGCGTTTCTTCCATGAGGCAGGGCACAAGATCGCCCTTCCCCATTTTGCAGATGAAACCGCCGCGATGGAGTTTCGCGTCCACACCGATCCACATGGGCAAACCGACCTTGAACCTGGCCACTTTGGCCTTGTCCAACCCTCCCAAAACGCAGAGCTCATCTCTCCCGCCATCCTCTTCGTACCTTTGCTGGGCTTTACAAAGCGGTTTGAGCGCCTTGGCCAAGGCGGCGGGCATTATGACCGCTGGCTTGCAAAGCACCCTGAGACGACCGCCATCGGCCTCGCTTGGGATGTGCAATTGTGCGAAGAACTGCCTGTAGAGCCGCACGATATGAAACTCAGCGGGGTCATCACCCCCACACGGATGTATGGACTAGACTAATGCGCGAGACACCCACCTGGAGAATCCCTGTCGGCATTATCGGCCTGTTTCTGGGTCTGATGGTCTATGGCATTTTAATCGCCGTCTATCTCGCTGATATTCTCGCTGGCTGGCACTGGTTGGCGCAGACTGTGGTCTACATCTTCCTCGGCGTGGTCTGGCTTTTGCCGCTGGGCAATTTCCTCATCTGGATGGAAACGGGGAAATGGGGAACCAAGCCCGACTAGCGTTTTCGCCATTGCGACCCCTGCCAGCTTGAATCCTTGCCAGCCTGAACCCTTGCCAGCCTGAACGCTTACCCCTAGCCTCTCCCCCCGGAGAGACAAATATATGGCAAGCACGGCCAAGGCTGGCGGAAACGCGGGCCAACCAGCCCCGCCCACCTTGTGGCTCAAGATTACACACGGCTTCGGGTCTTCGGCGCTCGGCATCAAAGAGGGCGGGTTCAGCTACTTCCTGCTTCTCTTCTACGTAACGGTCGTGGGGCTTGAACCGGGCCTTGTGGGCTTGTCGATCCTCATCGCCCTTGTGTTCGATGCGATCTCCGATCCGCTCGTTGGCTATTGGTCGGACAATTTTCGTTCGCGCCTCGGGCGGCGGCATCCCTTTATGTATGCCTCGGCGATCCCCGTGGGGCTCAGCTATTTCCTTTTGTGGAACCCGCCTGACTGGTCGCAGACGGGGCTGTTCTTCTATCTGACCTTCCTCGCCATCGCGATCCGCACATTCATAACGCTTTATGAAACGCCCTCTTCCGCGCTCCTGCCAGAGCTTTCGCGTGACTATGAAGAACGCACAAGCATTCAGTCTTTCCGCATCTTTTTCGGGTGGGCCAGCGGCAATTTGATGAGCGTTCTGTTGTTCGGAGTGCTGCTTGCCGGGCCAATGGGCATGCAGGATCGAAGCGGCTTTGAAACCTACGGTATCATCGCCAGCTGCGTCATCTTTGCCGCGATCATCGTCTCATCCATGGCCACCCACCACCGCATTCCAACGCTCACCAAACCAGCGCAAGCGACCGAACCATTCAGCTTTGCCCGCATCATGCGCGAAATGTTCGAGATATTGAGCGAGCGCAGCTTCATCGTGCTGTTTATCGCCACAGTGCTGTTCTCGGTAGCGGTTGGCCTCAACACCTCTCTTGCTTTCCTCATGCTCAAGCATTTTTGGGGCCTGTCCGAATTCCAAATCTTCATCTGGACCTCGACGGTGTTTTTGTCGGCAGGTCTTGCCTTGTTTTTGGCGCCCATGATCGGGCGCAAAATGGGTAAGAAGAAAGCGGCGCTCTTGCTCGGCTTCTTCGCCTTTACGATCCAGCCTGCACCCTATCTGCTTCGGCTTTTCGGATTGATGCCGGAAAATGGCGATCCGATCCTGTTCCCTTTGCTTGTCGCAGTGAACATGATTGATCTGGCGCTGATCATCGCGGTGCAGATGTTGAGCTATGCGATGACGGCTGATCTGGTCGAATCAAACCAGCTGCGCACCGGAAGGCGCAATGAAGGCGTGTACTATGCGGCGATGACCTTCACGCGCAAAACCACCCAGGGGTTAGGCGTGCTTGCGGCCGGGCTCATCTTGTCGGCAATTGCTTTCCCGCAAGGCGAGGAGCTTGCCAATGTTTCCGATGACACATTGTGGATGCTGGGCGCCGCTTATGCACCATCGCTGCTCGTGCTTTATCTGGCGGCGCTTTTTTGCCTGTCGCGTTACACCATCGACAAAGCGCAGCATGAGGCGAACCTCACGGCACTTTCCAATCGTGCTGACTAACGTCAGGTCTAAGATGAAGAAAATGTCCCAAGTGGCGCGAGTGACGGGACTTGAACCCGCGACCCTCGGCGTGACAGGCCGATACTCTAACCAACTGAGCTACACCCGCGCATTTAAGCGGCTAGCGCCTCTTGGGAGACGCGCCTCTAGGCCAGCTAATCGGGGCTGTCAACGCCCACATGCGACCTAAAAGCGCTTTTTTGTAAGCTTACTCTGAAAGCAGCAAAACAGGCGTCTCGATCAACTGCTTGACCTCTTGAATGAAGGACGCCGCATCATAGCCATCGACCACGCGGTGATCGCACGAAATCGAGATGTTCATGAGCTTGCGCTTCTCGACTCGCTCGCCTCCCATTCCGTCTGAGACGAACATCGGGCGCTCGACAATCCGGTTGGGGCCGATGATCGCAACTTCCGGGCGATTGATGACCGGAGTCGTCGCAACCCCGCCCAGCGGCCCCAGAGAGGTCACTGTGAGCGTTGAGCCAGAGAGTTCCTCGGACTTTGCCGACCCATCGCGGGCAGCGGCTGCCAAACGGCCAATTTCGGTCGCAAGCTGCCACAAATTGCGCGCCTGTGCATCGCGAATGACTGGCACCATCAGGCCATTGTCAGTCTGCGTCGCCATGCCGAGGTGGACCGATCCGTGTCTGGTCACAACGCCTGCTTCATCATCGAAGCGCGCATTGATCATCGGATATTTCGGCAGGACCTTGCAGAAGGCCGTGATGAGCATCGGCAGCATGGTAAGCTTGGGCTTGGAACCACGACCTGCGTTAAGGTCGGCCCGCGCCGCTTCGAGTGCAGTGACATCGCATTCTTCGACATAGGTGAAGTGCGGGATGTTGCGCTTGGCCGCGCTCATATTGGCAGCGATGCGTTTGCGAAGGCCGATGACCTTGATGACCTCGTCTTCGCGCTTTCCAGCAGCAGGAGAGAAGCCTCCGCCTGCATTGTAGGCGAGGAATTGGTCAAGGTCCGCGTGGCGCACACGTCCATCGCTTGCCGGCTTTACTTCGGACAGATCAATTCCGAGATCACGGGCGCGCTGGCGCACGGCGGGGGAAGCAAGGACTTTGACCCCAACATCCGTTCGTGCTGAGCTTGTCGAAGCATGCTCGCCATCGGATGAGGTTTGTGGCTGTCCTTCGACAGGCTCAGGACGAACGGGCTCTGGAGTAGCGTCAATCGGTTCAAGGGCTGGAGCAGGCGCCGGCGTCGGTGCGGGAGCTGCGGCAGCTTCTTCCTCAACCTCGGGCACGTCCTCACCCTCGACCTCAACCACCAGCAGCATCGAGCCAACCGCGACCACATCGCCGACTTCGCCGGCAACCTCGATCACTTTCCCGTCAACCGGGCTCTCGATATCGATTGTCGCCTTGTCCGTCATGACGTCGACAAGGTGCTGGTCCTCGGACACGGTGTCGCCAACCTTGACCATCCATTCGACGATCTCGGCCTCTGCAACGCCCTCGCCCACGTCGGGCATGTTGAATGTAAACTTTGCCATCTGCTCAGTCTTTCAAAATCTTGTCCATTGCCTCGCCGATGCGGACAGGGCCCGGGAAATAGGCCCATTCGAGACTGTGGGGATAGGGTGTGTCGAAACCGGTGACCCGTTCAACGGGGGCTTCGAGGTGATAGAAACAGCGTTCTGTGACGAGCGCCGACAATTCCGCGCCAAAGCCGCTGGTGCGCGTCGCTTCGTGGACGATCAGACAGCGGCCTGTCTTTTTGACCGACGCTTCAATCGCCTCGATATCGAGCGGCACCAGCGTGCGAAGATCAAGGATATCGGCGTCAATGCCTTTGTCCTTTGCCACCGCCTCTGCCACGTGAACCATGGTGCCATAGGCCAGCACGGTAAGCGCTTCGCCCTCTTGCACTTGCCGCGCCTTGCCCAGCGGGATTTTGTAATACCCTTCCGGCACCACGCTGGCATCGTGCTTTTTCCATGGCTCAACCGGCTTGTCGTAAAAGCCTGTGAACGGGCCGTTGTAGATGCGCTTTGGCTCGAAGAAGATCACCGGATCGTTGTCTTCGATCGCGCTGATCAGCAGACCCTTGGCATCATAGGGCGTAGAGGGGATTACCGTTTTCAGCCCCGAGACATGGGTGAACATGCTTTCGGGCGATTGCGAGTGGGTTTGCCCCCCGAAAATCCCGCCACCGAATGGGGACCGCACCGTCATGGGCGCGATATATTCGGTCGCCGAACGATAACGAAGGCGTGCCGCTTCGCTGATCAGCTGGTCGATGCCGGGGTAGATGTAGTCCGCAAACTGGATTTCCGGGACCGGACGAAGGCCGTAAGCGCCCATCCCCACAGCAACTCCGATGATACCGCATTCGCTGATCGGGGTATCGAACACGCGGGTCTTGCCGTGCTTTTCCTGCAGGCCCGCGGTGCAGCGGAAGACGCCGCCGAAATAGCCCACATCTTCGCCCATCACGATCACGTCAGGATCGCGCGCCAGCATCGTGTCGAGGGCTTCATTGATCGCCTCGATCATGTTGATGCGCCGTCCAGTGGGTGCGCTTGTCTCGGTCATTTCCTTACTCTGCGCGTTCATTTGCCGGCTCCATCCATCGGGTGCTGGTCAGGCCATTTGATCTTGCGCTCGCGGGTCGCTTGCTCGGCCTGTTCCTTGAGATGCCAAGGCAGTTCTTCGAACACATCTTCGAACATGGTGTGGAACGGATGGTGCAGGCCGTGGCCCAGAATGCCGTTTTTCTCGGCCTCTTTGGTGGTTGCCTTGACCTCTTCGGCGCACGCCAGATCCATCGCTTGCTGACGCTCTTCGTCCCATTCGCCAATGGCAATAAGGTGGTTTTTGAGCCGCATCACCGGATCACCCAGCGGCCATTCCTCGCGCTCTTGCGCCGAGCGATAGCCCGATGGATCATCCGACGTGGAGTGCCCTTCAGCACGGTAGGTGAAATATTCAATCAGCGTCGGCCCCTGGTTCGCCCTCGCCCGGTTTGCCGCCCATTGCTGCGCCGCGAAGCACGCAAGCGCGTCGTTGCCGTCGACGCGCAGGCCAGCGATGCCGTAACCCAAGGCGCGCGCCGCAAAGGTGGTGCGTTCAGCCCCTGCAAAGCCGCTAAAGCTCGAAATGGCCCATTGGTTATTGATCACGTTCAGGATCACTGGCGCGTTGTATACGCTGGCAAAGGTGCAGGCCGAGTGGAAGTCGCCTTCTGCGGTTGAGCCCTCGCCCACCCATGTCGCTGCGATCCGGCTGTCGCCCTTGATCGCGCTCGCCATGGCCCAGCCTACTGCCTGCGGGGTTTGGGTGGCCAAGTTGCCCGAGATTGAGAAAAAGCTGTGCTCGCGGCTGGAATACATGATCGGCAGCTGGCGGCCTTTGAGCTTGTCGCCCGCGTTCGAATATATCTGGTTGATCATCTCGATCAGCGGGTATCCGCGCGCGATCAGAATGCCCTGCTGGCGATAGCTTGGGAACACCATATCGTCGCTGGCCAGAGCCATGGAGGCCGCCACGCTGGTCGCCTCTTCGCCGGTGCACTTCATATAGAAGCTGGTCTTGCCCTGACGCTGTCCGCGAAACATGCGTTCATCAAACGCGCGAACCATCGCCATATGGCCAAGCATCGTGCGAAGCGTGTCGGGATCAAGCTTCGGGTCCCAGGGCCCGTGCGCCTTATTGTCTTCGCCCAGAACGCGGACGAGATCATAGGCGAAATCTTTCATATCCTCAGGCTTGGTGCCTTCGTCAGGGCGGCTTTGCGCGCCTGCTTCGGGAACATGAAATTCGCTGAAATCAACAGGATCGCCGGGCCGCGATTTGGGCTCGGGTACGTGCAAGGCTAGCGTAGGGCGATTTGAGGCCGGATCGGCCATGTCTGCTCTCCCAGAAAAAGCGTGTGAAAGAGCGTTTGGCGCGGGCAAAATGCTCGGTCAAGCCGCGCCTGCTAAACCGCAACAGGAGCCTTGATTGGAGGCAGAGGCGCGTAATCATGCACCACAAAGTCCTCGATTTTGTAATCGAAAATTGTTTCGGGCTTTCTGGTGATTTCGAGCGTCGGGTTGCCAGAGGGCGTCCGACTCAATTGTTCTTCGATCAAATGCGCATGGTTCAGGTACAAATGCACGTCCCCGCCCATCCAGATCAGCTCACCCGCCTCAAGCCCGGTCTGCTGCGCCAGCATCCTGTTCAAAAGCGCCGCAGACCACAGGTTAAACGGCAGGCCCAATGCAACATCGCAGGACCGTTGGTAGAGCATGCAATTGAGACGGCGTTTCCCAGTTTCTTGGCCGGCCACGTGGAATTGGTAGGTCTTGTGGCACGGCGGCAGAGCCATCTGGTCCACCTCGGCCACATTCCAGCCTTCGATAATATGGCGGCGGCTTCCGGGATTGTGCTTGAGGCTTTCGACCACATCGGCAACCTGATTGATGCCGGGACCTTTTTCGAAAAGCCCATCTTCGCGCCGCTGGTATGTGGGCCAATCCACCCATTGCTTGCCGTAAACTGGGCCTAGATCACCCCATTTTTGCGCGAAGGCTTCGTCATCGGCGATGCGTTCAACAAAGTCGTCGAGCGCAATGTCGTCGCCTGTCGCTTTCACATAGCGCGCGTGGGGCCACTCGTTCCAGATCTTCACCCCTTGCAGGACAAGCGGGCGAATATTGGTCTCACCCGTCAGGAACCACAGCATTTCGCGCGTTGCGGTCTTCCAATAGACGCGTTTGGTGGTGAGCAGCGGCATCGCCCCATCGGCCAGATCAAACCGCAACATTGCGCCTGCAACCGAGCGCGTGCCGATACCGGTGCGGTCTACGCGCTCGCTACCAGAGGTCCAAATCTGGTGCATCAGGTCCAGATATTGCTGTTCAGGATGCGGGACAGCGGATGGAATCGGTTGAGTAGCCATGGCGCGAACTATAGGCGGGCGCGTGTGCGCTTGCCACCATGGCTATCCACACCCCGGCACCGGGCCGCTTCCTGATTTGTGTCTAATTGTGGACGTGGTCATCCTGCTCCGAATACTCACCGCGCGGCGCATCGATCAGCTTTGAGAAAAACAGCGAGTTCATCAACAGCTTCTCTGTCCCCGGATAAGTGCCCCTGAAGACAGGGTTATCCGCCATCAGAATCACAGTGCCGCGCCCTTTTCGCTCTGCCACAATCGAAGGTGTGCCAGCGATCTCTTTCTGGCGGCGCTCAGATGCGTAGCCTGAAAGCAGCGGGTCGGAAGTGTATTGAACCGGCACGGCGTAAGGGTTTTTATCCGGCCGTTGCAAAGTGAAAGTCACATTGCGATGCACCGGCAGGTCGCGGTCAGAATATCCAAAGCCCAGCGGGTGCGAGGTATCAAGGTCGCTGGCAAAGATTGCGCCGCCAATCACGTGCTCTGCATCGCGCACATCCAAGTCTTCAAAGTTCAGCCGTTGCAGCGTTTCGCCCTCTTCGGCGTCCTCACCCTCACCCTCTTTGGCGCGGCCAAGGATATGCTCCTGCGCCCAAAGGCTGGCGTTGCGGGTCGCGATCAGGGTGCCGCCACCGTTAATCCAGCGCGTGATATTGTCGGTGACGGATTTGCTCAAGCTTGCATTGCCGCCAACAAGGATGAGGTGCGTGTATTCGCTCCAATCAAGGCTGCCGAGGCGGTCCTTGCTTACCAAAGTGACGGCCATGTTGTGCCCGTGGTCCAATGTCCACCACATCTCGCCTGCGTCATAATAGGCAAGACCGTCGCCGTAGGCGAGCACCACGCGCGGTTGTTCCAATGCGCGGAAAACATTGGAAGCGCCAAGGTCACGTCCCGGAACAGGCGTAAGGCCA
The DNA here is from genome assembly GCF_000715015.1 of Erythrobacter longus. GTDB lineage: Bacteria > Pseudomonadota > Alphaproteobacteria > Sphingomonadales > Sphingomonadaceae > Erythrobacter > Erythrobacter longus. The sequence goes on along the minus strand of NZ_JMIW01000001.1, from coordinate 168,358 downwards.
GAGATTGCTGAGTGAACCGGCACGCCGTCACTGTCGGCGATCGTCTGCATTACCTCGTGGATTGCATCGGCAGACACTTCTTGCCGGTCGAGCGGTACAAAGATCGAACCGCGTCCAAGTGTCACCTCGCCGGTGGTGGTGCGCACAATCGTGCCTTCCATCGCGGCGCGTGCCATAATGTCTTTTGACAAAATACGGTTCAGCGCGCGCGGCGCATATGTGTGCGACCAGTCGAACACATAGCCATAGGGAGCAACATCGGGTGCAGCGGCGCTCTGAAAAGCACCTTGTGCCCGGCCTGCGACCGATGGCGCGCGGCTTATCTGCGCGTAATCAAGGTCATAGGCCAGCGGCAGGGTCCAGCCCGACACATCGTAGAAGATGTTCTCTTCAAACTGCGTCACCCGTTCAAAAATGCCACGGATGAGGCGGTTGTTCGTCTGCGACATCGGGACAAAATAGCTTGCCCCTGCCTTATAGGTTTTGCCGCCTGCATTAAGGTCAGAGCCAAGCGCGCTGACTTCGATATCGTGCATGTTGAGAAGACGGACAAAGCGCGCCGCGCGTTCTGGATCGCCCTCTGCGGTAAAGACCCAGCCACCGCCTGTTGCCTGTCGCGCGTTCTCTGCAAAGAAGTCGCGTTGGTAGGCGGTGATCTCTTGGCGAAGGTCAAGCGCGCCCTGAATGCTGGTCAGGCTTGTGCGGAACTGAGTGCGCACATTTTGCGCCGTTTTGACAAGGCCGCGCTCGGTCTGGATTGCGCCGCCGCGCGCTGCCCCTGCTTCGAACAAAATGCCAAGCGAGCCATTGACCTGCGGATAGGTCGAACCCTTGCCGATATAGTAATTATCGAACCGCTCTTCGGTGGTGTAGAGGTGCTTCTCGCTATCCAGATAGGCCGCATGACGCGTTGCGATGCTGTACGTCAAATCACGCGCGCGGTCCGGGATCAGCGGGTTCTTGCGCTTTTCTTCCCCCGGGTGGAAGTAGTACGGCGCGTTCGATCCCATCTCGTGATAATCCACGGACAGCATCGGCTTCCATTTGTGCCACTGCTTGATCCACGCCTGAGATTCAGGCTGCGTCAAAAGGAGCCATTGGCGGTTCAAATCAAACCAGTAATGATTGGTGCGCGCTTCTACCCAAAGGTCGTGCGCGGCATCATTGGGGTCGGAATTGTCGGCGTATGACCAGTAGGTATCGACATGGTCAATCCGGCGGGTGTGGCCATCCGGGTTAAACGGCACGGTGAAGATAAGGACAGTGTTGTCCAGCATCGCCTCAACCTCTGGCCCTTGAGCCGCGGCAAAGTGGTAAAGCACGGGAACCGATGCTTCCATCCCAGACGTCTCTGCCCCGTGCACACCAAAGTTCAGCCACAGCACCATTGGCGCATCATTAGCCCCTGCCCTGCCCTCAAGGCGCGCCAAATGCGTTTGGCGAATGCTTTCCAGATTGGCGTGGTTTTCAGGGCTCGTGACGATGAAAGACAGGATCGGGCGCCGCTCATGCGAATAGCCCAATGTCTCAACCACGATCCGGTCCGAATTCGCCGCAAGTCCGCGCAAATAGGGGACCATCTCGCCAAGGCGCACAGGCCGCTCGCCGATTTCGTAGCCTGCTGCATCTTCATATGCCGGAACGCTTTCGTCGTAGGTGACACCTTCGACCTGAAAATAGCCAATCGGCTCAGCAAACGCGGGCGATGTCAGCGCAAAGGGGGCAAATGAAAACGCGCAAAGAACAGCGAAAAAACGGGCCAGCATGGCGGCTCCCTCAAAGAAAATCGGTTGGTCGCAGGCTTAGCATTCATTGATAGGCTTTTGTAAAGTCAAACCGAAAGCCCGCTGCGCATAAGGTGCATTGACGCAAAGCCAAGAGCAATGGTGAGCCCGCCCAGCCCCAAGGACAGATGCCAGCGAAGGCGCATAAAATCAGGCGCGGCAAAGCCAAGGGCCCGGTCCACCAGAGGCGACAACGCAATAAAAGCGCCCAGATAAAGCAAAGCGGGTCCGGGCCATTCCCACCCAAAGCTCCACGGCAGAAACAGGGCAACGGCAATAAGGCTTGGCATGACCGCGATCAAATACGCGCCCGCACCCGCAGGCTCTCCTGCAATCGTTCCTGCTCTCCCGCTCTGGATAGCCTGCCCCCACCAAACACCGCCTAGAAAGCTGAAAATCGCCGCACCATAGGCAAACCCGCCAGCGAGCGCGGTGTAAGCATATTCATGCCCCGTGATCGCCAAGCCAAGGCAGATGATCTGCGGCAAAAGCCCTGCGTAACCAAGCCAACGCGACGCGGGAGTTAGTGAGGTTTGATTGTTCATTGAGGTATCTTCTTGAATTGACGAACACTGCGCACACCCGAGTACGCTGACACACAATGTATCGCTACAGCGCTTGGAAAGCGGAACCGGTTCCCCACATTCCCGTTATAAATTCGCATCTAACACATTGAGAGACCGCGTGCCTGATAAAACCCCCGATACGAGTGCAGAAAACGCGGTACCAGATAGTGAGCGAACGGGTGCGCACACAACAAACGTGGGCCGGGCCGAACGATCACGCGAGCGCGCAGTCCCTTCAAGCCGCATTGCGCGCATCGGTTCGTTCGGCAGGTTGGTTGGCGGTGTCGCAGGCGGGATGGCCGCTGAAGGCGCGCGGCGGCTCGCCAGTGGAGAAGGCATTTCTGCACGCGAGCTTATCCTAACGCCGGGCAACGTAACCCGTATGACGGATCGCCTGTCGCACATGCGCGGCGCAGCCATGAAAATGGGCCAGATGATCAGCATGGATGCAGGCGACTTTCTGCCTGAGGAGCTTTCCAGCATTCTGGCGCGCCTGCGCGATCAGGCCAATTTCATGCCTACCAAACAGCTCGACACCGTCCTTAAAAAGGAATGGGGCAATGATTGGCGCCGCCAGTTTAAATGGTTCAACCCGCGCCCGATTGCTGCGGCCTCCATCGGTCAAGTGCACAAGGCGATGACCAGGGATGGTCAGGAATTAGCGATCAAAGTCCAATATCCCGGCGTTGCCAAAAGCATCGACAGCGACGTCGACAATGTGATGACCCTGCTCAAAATCGCAGGTTTCGCCCCGCCCGAGCTTGAAATCGAAAAGCTTCTCGCCGCTGCAAAAAAACAGCTTCACGAAGAGGCAGATTACACCCGAGAGGGTGAGCAGATGGAGATGTATCGCAACCGCTTGGCCGGTGACAAAGGTTTCGTCGTCCCAACCCTTCACGAAGGGCTCACGCGCGGCGCAATCCTTGCGATGAGTTTTGAGGCGGGGACCAGTATCGAAGATTTGAGCGACCTGCCTGCCGAACGCATCAACGATATTGCCGGACGAATGATGCGTCTGGTTTGCCGCGAATTGTTCGAATTTGGCGTCATGCAAACCGACCCCAATTTTGCCAATTTCCGATACCGGCGCGATACGGACGAGATCATCCTGCTCGATTTTGGAGCCTGCCGCACGGTCGATCCTGTAGTGGCCAATGGCTATCGCAGAATGCTTGAAGCAGGGCTCAATGGAAACCGCGATGAAGTGCTGAAAGCGACCATTGAATCAGGGTCCATGATGCCCATCGTCGCCGAACGCCACCCTGAACGCGTTGCCCGGATGATCGACATTGTGATCAACGAAATGCGCGAGGATGCGCCCTTCGATTTTGGCGATCGTAGCTTTATCCCACTGCTCCGCGATGAAGGCTGGGAGATTGCTCAGGACAAGGCAACCTGGGCCTTCCCGCCTATCGAAACCTTGTTCGTGCAACGCAAAGTCTCTGGCACAGCGCTTTTGGGAGCAAGGCTGAAAGCGAAAGTTAACGTGCGGCGCATGACCGAAGAAGTTCTCGGCAAAACAAAAGCCTTTGCAGTTAATCAAGATTAGCATTGCGCAAGATGTGGGAAAGAATTTGCCCACTTTTTAACTATGATTTGTTGCAACTAACCTTAGTGATGCTAAGTGTCACAGATGCAATGGGAAAATAACGTTGAGCCAGCGGTTCTGTTTGTGTGCCTCGGCAATATTTGCCGATCACCAATGGCAGAAGGCGCATTTCGTAACGCCGCCGAAAAGGCAGGCCTTAGCGTGAAGGTGGATTCGGCAGGTACCGCCGCTTATCACATCGCAGAACCACCAGACCCACGAGCCATCTCAACCGCTGCGCGCTACGGTGTTGATATCTCGCAATTGCGGGGACGCCAGCTGGCCGATGAGGATTTCGAACGGTTTACGCACATCCTTGCAATGGACACAGCGAACATGGCTGGCATCAGTGCCCGAACGCCACGGCAGGCGACGGCGCAAGTCGGGCTGTTGATGAATGTTTTTGAAGATCACACAGACAGTTCAGTCGCCGATCCGTATTACGGCGATGACGATGATTTCGAGAAATGCTGGACCGTCATTAGCGAGGCCGTTGATGCACTAATCAGGCAGCTGGTATCACAAGGGCGCGGCGAATCGCGCACAAAGCAGACCATTGCGCAATAGCTTTACCCCCCGCGCAAAAGCTGCACGCCCCAATCGCGCTCAAACAGATAAAGCAGTATCCGCGCCGCCTCGCCGCGTTTTGAGGTGAGGCCACCGTCGCGTTCCATCAAAAGACGCGCATCGGCATGGGCTGCGGGCAACAGCTTTTGCACCTGATCAAGGTCAGCGATGCGAAACGCGGCCTCGCCCGATTGGCGCGTGCCAAGCAGTTCCCCGCCACCGCGAAGCTCAAGGTCTTTTTCCGCCAAAAGAAAGCCGTCCTGCGATTCCTTCACATAGGTCAGGCGCTTCTTACCGGTTTCGGAAAGTTCATCCCCGCGAAGCAGAACGCAGCGGCTCTTTTCCGAGCCCCGCCCCACACGCCCGCGCAATTGGTGAAGCTGTGCCAGACCAAAGCGTTCTGCCTGTTCGATCACCATCAAAGTGGCGCTTGGCACATCAACGCCCACCTCGATCACGGTGGTTGCGATCAGCAGCTTTGCCTGACCGCTGGCAAAGCGTGCCATATTGGCGTCTTTGATGTCGGGGTGAAGCTGGCCGTGGACCATCACCACGGCATCGCCAAAATGTTCGGACAATGCGGCATAGCGCGCCTCTGCCGCCGCAATGTCAGTCACTTCATTTTCGCGCACCATGGGACAGACCCAATAGGCCTGGCTCCCGCTGGCAAGGTGCCGTCCCACCGCTGCGACCATCTCGTCCAGCCGACTTTGCGGGAATACGAGTGTGTCTATGGCCTGCCGTCCCGGAGGCAATTCATCGAGGCGGCTGACATCCATCTCACCATATTGCGCTAAGGTAAGGCTGCGCGGGATCGGCGTTGCGGTCATGGCAAGGGTGTGCGGCGCACGCTTGCCCTTCCCCGCAAGCGCCAGCCGCTGTGCCACGCCAAAACGGTGTTGTTCGTCGATTACAACAAGCCCGAGATCTTTGTAGGTAACGCTATCCTGAAAGATCGCATGGGTGCCGACCAGAATGTCGATTTCGCCCTGGATCAGGCCCATCAACAAACCCTCACGCTCGCGCCCCTTGGCACGCCCTGTAAGGAGTGCGACCTCAACACCGCACGGCGCTGCCATTTTTCGGAGGGTCTCGTAATGTTGGCGCGCGAGGATTTCAGTGGGAGCAAGGAGCGCTGCCTGCTTACCCGCTTCATTGGCGATCAGCATCGCGTGCAAGGCAACAACGGTCTTACCCGCCCCCACATCGCCTTGAAGCAGGCGCAGCATGGGTGCTTCTTGCTGCAAGTCCCCCTCGATCTCGGTGACAGAGCGTTTTTGCGCCCCCGTCATCTCAAAAGGCAGGTCGAGCTTAGCACGAAGGCTTCCATCGCCTTGGAGCGCTTGCCCTTTGCGACGGCGACTGTCCGCTTTCACCAGAAGAAGCGCGAGACTGTTCGCCAGCAGTTCGTCATAGGCAAGGCGATTGCGCGCTGCCTCATTGGGGCCCTTGTGAGCCTCCTTCACAGCCTCTTGCCATGACGGCCAGCCTTCGCGTTCAAATTGCCCCGGTTCGATCCATTCGGGCAATTCGGGTGCCTTGGACAGCGATTGCTCCACCAACGAAGCAACGCGCGGCTGGGTCAGCCCTTCTGACAGGCGATAAACGGCTTCCGTCATCCGGCCCATATTGGCGTCGCTCGTTTCCTCGACATGGTCTGGATGCACGATCTGGAGCATATCCCCATACCGATCGAGCCGCCCCGCGACCCAGCGTTTCTCGCCCACGGGAAGCTGTTTCTTGCCCGTGTAAGACGCGCGGCCAAAGTAAGTGATCGCGCAGATATTGCCGATGTCATCCTGCGCCAGAACACGGAAAGGCCCGCGCCCCGGATTGCGCGAGGAACGGTGCTCTGTCGGGGTCAGCGCGACGATGACCTGTTCACCCTCGCCCGCCTCATCCAGATTGGTGATCGCGCGGCGCGTCACAAACCGCTCCGGCAGGTGATAAATCAGATCGCGCACCCGCGTCAGGCCCAGCTTCTCCAACGGCTTGGCAAGCTTTGGCCCAACGCCGTCCAGCGTCTGGCTTTCAGCAAACAGGGGATTGAGCACGTCTGGCCGCATGGGTTTGCTCTATAGGCGGCTTGCGCGCAGCTTTCGAGTGTCTTACCTGTGCGGGCATGTCGGATATGCCCACTTTAGAAACTCAGCCCAGTATGGAAGTCAGGAAAGCCCGCGCAAAGTTTCGCGCGTGGCACAGAGGAACCCGCGAGGCCGACTACATGATCGGCGGATATTTTGATCGCTACCACGAAACATGGGGCGAGGCGGAGATGGACTGGTTCGAAGACCTGCTTGCCGAAGATGACGTGGATGTCATGGCATGGGGCCTTCAGACACAGGCTGTGCCGGAGCGTTTCCAAGGCGACATGATCGAGAAGATGCAGCGCCTCGACTACGTCGATATTCCAAGCTAAGCGCGCAAGCTCTAATCCTTTGACAGGCCCCTCGGGAACCCCGCGGGGCCTCGCTGCTTTTGAACTGACTATGCCTGATATCTCCCGCATCCTCTCGGCCAAGGCGCCGCTCACCTTGTCATCGCTCCCTCGCGGAGCCCAGCCCTTGGTGCTGGCCGATCTGGCGCGGGCCGCAAAACAACGCGCCGTGTTTATCGCAGCCGATGATGCGGCGATGCGGTCAGTGGCAGAGGCTGCGCGCTTTTTTGCGCCCGAGATTGAGGTTCTTGAGTTTCCAGCATGGGATTGCCTTCCCTATGACCGCGCCTCACCTGCATTATCGGTGAGCGCTGCGCGTTTGTCGGCCCTGTTCCGCATACAACGCCCTTCCTCAAGCTCGCAGTTGTTGGTCACAACCGCGAACGCCATGCTTCAGCGTGTGCTCACCCCGTTTCGCATCCGCGAAAGCGTGCGCGAGTTTAAGGTTGGCACGACCATCGGGCACGACAGTCTTGCCGCCCTTCTCACCCGCCAGGGGTATTCGCGCACAGATACAGTCATCGACCACGGCGAATTTGCGGTGCGAGGATCAATTGTCGATATCTTCCCTTCGTCATTGGACGAAGGGCTAAGGCTCGACTTCTTTGGCGATGAGTTGGAGAGCCTTCGCCTCTTCGACACCAGCACCCAGCGGTCAACCGGACGGCTGAAAGACCACCTCCTGCTCCCCGCATCCGAAGCTTTGATCGATGATGAGAGCATCAAGCGTTTCCGTTCACGCTATCGCGAACTGTTTGGGGCAAACGCCACGCAAGATCCCCTCTATGAGGCAGTCAGCGAAGGCAGGCGGCTTGCCGGGATGGAGCATTGGCTTCCCCTGTTTGAAGATAAACTCTCCACTCTGTTCGATCACTTGGGCGCGGATGATGTGGTCCTTATTGACGCAGGCGCGATTGGTGCAGCGGAAGAGCGATTGTCTGACATCACTGATTACCACAAGCAGCGCGAACGGATCGCGAGCGAGAAGAGCGGCAGTTACCGTCCTCTTTCCAAAGACGCTTTGTATCTGGGCGAGGATGAGTTCAAATCCGCACTTGCCGCCAAAACCGTTCACAAGGCCAGCGTCTTTGCGCAAGCCGAAAGCGCCGCTACGCTGGACTTCGGATTCAAGGCCGCCCGTGACTTTTCGCCCGAACGCGCTCGCGGCGACAATGTCTATGAAGCGGCGGCCAAGCATTTCAGCGCCATTACCAAGTCTGGCCGAAAGGCGCTTTTCGCGGCTTATTCCACCGGAAGCCGCGCACGGATAGCCTCCATCCTTGATGAAGCAGGCGCACCGTCGGTAATCGCTGACACTTGGCAAGAGGCCCAAGGATTGGCCGCAAAAGGCAAGATCGCCGCAATGGTCCTGCCGCTCGACACAGGGTTTTCCAGTGACGAGCTGGAAATCCTCACCGAACAGGATGTGCTGGGTGACCGGCTTGTGCGGCGCAAGAAGAAGCGCAAGGATTCCGATGCGTTTCTGGCGGAGCTTCAGGCGCTCACCAAAGGCGATCTTGTGGTCCATGTCGAGCACGGCATTGGCAAATATATGGGCCTCGAACCCGTCCCCGTGGGCAAGAGCCAGCACGACTGTGTCCAGTTGGAATATAAAGGCGGCGACAAGCTGTTCATCCCGGTTGAGAACATCGACGTACTCAGCCGCTATGGTTCTTCCGAAGACGCGGTCATGCTCGACCGTCTGGGCGGCGAAGCATGGCAAAAACGCCGCGCCAAGCTCAAAGAACGCATCACCGCCATTGCTGGCGAGTTGATGAAGGTTGCAGCAGAGCGCGCTCTTAAGAAAGCGCCCGTTTTCCAGGCAGAAGAGGCCAGCTTCAACCAATTCGTCGACCGTTTCCCGTGGGAAGAGACAGACGATCAGGATGCGGCCATCACCGATGTGCTGCGCGATCTGGAAAGCGGGCGGCCGATGGACCGGCTTGTATGCGGTGATGTCGGCTTTGGCAAAACCGAGGTGGCTTTGCGCGCCGCTTTCGTCGCCGCCATGAACGGCCAGCAGGTTGCCGTGGTTGCCCCCACGACCCTGCTCGCACGCCAGCATTATCAAAGTTTCAAAGACCGCTTTGCCGGCTTTCCGCTGAACGTAGGACGCCTTTCGCGGCTCGTCTCCTCCAAGGAAACGACGGAAACCCGCGTGGGCCTTTCGAGCGGCAACGTGGACATCATCGTTGGCACCCACGCGATCCTCTCCAAATCGACCGAGTTCAAGAACCTTGGCCTCGTCATTGTTGATGAAGAACAGCGCTTTGGTGTGACACACAAGGAGAAGCTCAAACAACTGCGCTCTGACGTACATATGCTCACCCTGACCGCCACGCCCATTCCGCGCACGCTGCAGATGGCGATGACGGGCCTGCGCGAGCTTTCCACCATTCAAACCCCTCCGGTCGACCGCTTGGCCGTGCGCACTTACGTGATGGAGTGGGACGATATGGTGATGCGCGAGGCGCTGCTTCGCGAACATCACCGCGGCGGGCAGAGCTTTATCGTCGTGCCCCGCATTTCCGACATGGCCGATGTCGAAGAATGGCTGCGCGAAAACGTCCCCGAGGTAAAACCGATCAGCGCCCACGGCCAAATGAGCGCAGGCGAAATCGAAGAGCGGATGAGCGCCTTTTACGAGGGCAAATACGAAGTTCTGCTTTCGACCACCATCGTGGAAAGCGGGCTCGACCTGCCGACCGCCAACACCATCATCATCCACCGCGCTGATCGCTTTGGCCTCGCCCAACTCTACCAATTGCGCGGCCGCGTGGGCAGATCAAAACTGCGCGCCTATGCCTATCTCTCCTATGAAAAAGACGTGCAGCTTTCTGAAATTGCAGAGAAACGGCTCAAGGTCCTCTCCGATCTCGATTCGCTTGGCGCAGGGTTCCAGCTTGCCTCGCATGACTTGGACATCAGGGGCGCGGGCAACCTCCTGGGCGATGAACAATCCGGCCACATCCGCGAGGTTGGCTTTGAGCTGTACCAATCGATGCTCGAAGATGCGATCATGGCCGCAAAGGCTGGCGAAATGGGCCTCGAGAAAGCCGCTGACGCATTCTCGCCGCAGATCACGGTCGATGCGCCGATTATGATCCCTGAAGACTATGTGCCCGACCTTGCAGTGCGCATGGCGCTATACCGCCGCCTCAACCAAGCATCCGACAAGGCCGAGATCGAGGGAATGGCCGCAGAAATGATCGACCGCTTCGGCGACCTGCCCGCCCCCACCAAAAATCTCATTCGCCTGATTGAAATCAAGCACCAGGCGATCGAGGCCAACATTGCCAAGATCGACGTTGGCGCTCGCGGTACGCTAGTGACTTTCCACAAGGACGACTTCCCCGATGGCCCCGGCCTTGTCGCCTATGTCGACCGGCTGAACCAGACAAAGAACCAGAACGGTCAGGAAACCGCCAAACTGCGCCCCGATATGAAACTCGTCATCAACCGCGCATGGAGCAGCCCGGAAAGCCGCCTCAATGGATTGTTCCAACTCACCAAGGGGCTGTCGGGGATTGTGCGCAAGCACCGCAAGAACAAGTAGGACCGTTCTAAGCAGAAAATGAACGCCCAAATGAACAATCCCAGTCAACCCAAAACCGTGCTGTTCGATATTGACGGGACTTTGGCGGACATCGAGCGCCGCCGGGGCCACTTGGATAAACCTTCCCCCGATTGGAAGGCATTCAACGCTGCCATGGGGGACGACACTCCGAATGAGCCAGTTGTTTCGCTCTACCTGACGCTTTGGTCTTCGCCCGAGTACAGTCCGATTCTGGTCACTAGCAGGAGCGAAACCTCCAGAAAGATTACCGAACAGTGGCTGATATGGAACGAAATACCGTTCAGCCGTATGCTGATGCGCAAAGCCAAAGACTTTAGAGCAGACCACATCATCAAAGAAGAGATTTTGGATCAGCTGCTAGCAGAAGGACTTACCACCCACTTCACGGTCGATGATCGGCAGCAAATGGTCGATATGTGGCGGCGTCGAGGCATCACCTGCCTGCAATGCGATGTTGGCGATTTCTAAGGCCTACCCATGCCCGCGCCCGCGTGCCGTTGCGGCGAGCGCCAGCACATCATCACTCTTCATCGGCTGTGCGCGCAAGAACCCTTGCCAGTAATCGCACCCTTCTGACGTGATCGCCGCGCGCTGGACATCGTCTTCGATCCCTTCGGCGTAGATGTCCAGATCAAGCGCCTTGGCAAGCTGCATAATCGCGCGCAGCACCGCCAATGCCTTTGCATCGCCCGGCACGCCATCGACCATGATCTTGTCCAGCTTGATCGCGTCCAAGGGCAGCTCTCGCAAATAGCGAAAGTTGCAAAACCCTGCGCCGAAATCATCAAGCGCCGTCTTGAAACCAAGCTTTCTCAGCGCGCCCAAAGCAGACCCTGCCTGCTCCAGATTGCGCAGCAGTACGTCCTCTGTAATCTCCAGCATAAGGCGCTGAGGCTCTATCTCGCTTTTCGCGATCACTTGCGCAAAGTCGGCCGCAAAACGCGGATCGCCAAGTTCTTCAGGCGTAATGTTCAGCGACACGGAGAGCTCTTTGGGCCACTCGCTCGCATCTTCCAGAGCCCGCGCCACCACATGGCGTGACAAAGGCGCAACAAGCGCTGCGCGTTCGGCCACTGCGAACAAATCGCGCGCGCCGATCTCCCCTAAGGAAGGGTGCTGCCATCGGGCCAAGGCTTCGGCGCCCACAAGCGCCCCGGTGCGACAGGAAAACTGCGGCTGAAACAAAACCTCAATCTCGCGGCGGTCCAATGCGCGCAAAAGATCTGCGTCAAGCGCGCCCGGCTTCACACCCGGAAATTCGCCTGCCAGATCGGTCCCCACTGGGCCTCTGAGTGAATTTGCGAGCCGCACCGTATTGGATGTCTTGCCGTTAGCCATTCCTCGTCCTTTAGCCCTGATTATCCCGATTGCTTTGTCTGTTTGCAATCTGACCGATTTTGGAACATCAGGGTTCACCACAAGCGCCGAAATTGGGGGGCGCGTTGCTTTTTCGTCATGCACTGTGTCTTACGAGGGCCAGCCAATGGCAAGGGAAAGCAGCGTTGCAATGGGGGAAATTCTTGCGGAGTACGCATATGGATACGGCAATTAGCATGGATGCGGACGGCGGATCGCATGACGCGGCAATCAATCGATTTGAGAAAGTCGCTCTGGTCGCATCAGAAACGCCGCGCGCGCAGGAAGCCTTTTCCAAGCTCTATTCTCAGCGTGACTGGGTCCCGTTACACGAAGCCGATGCGGTCGTCGTTCTGGGCGGTGATGGTTTCATGCTGCACACGCTTCACAACATGCTCGATATGCGCCGCATCGTGCCCGCTTACGGAATGAACAGGGGCACGGTCGGATTTTTGATGAACCGTTATGACAACCGCGCCAATGTCACGCGGCGGTTGGAAAAGGCGCGGGGAAAAACGATCTCGCCCCTTCGGATCACCGCGGTGACGCAGGATGGCGAAATGCACAAAATGTGCGCTATCAACGAGTTATCCCTGCTTCGTGAAACGCGTCAGACAGCAAAAATCGAGGTCACGGTGGGAAGCCGCGTCAGGATTGAGGAATTGGTGGGAGACGGTGTTCTTGTCTCCACGCCGGCAGGGTCCACCGCATACAATCTGTCTGCCAATGGACCGATTTTGCCCTTGGACAGCTCCATGCTTGCCCTTACCCCGATCAGCCCGTTTCGCCCCCGGCGTTGGCGCGGAGCGATCTTGCCTGATGAAATGCGCATCACTTTGCGGGTGCTAGAACCGGCGAAACGGCCCGTGGCGGCAGTGGCCGATCAAAAGGAACTGCGCGACATCGCAGAGGTGAGCGTCGATATCGACCACTCCTCTGCGCTAGAGCTGTTGTTTGACCCGGGCCAGTCCCTTGCCGAACGCATCGTTTCGGAGCAATTCGCGGTCGACTAACGCGCAAATTGTGGTGTGGCCCGGACCTTTATGTTCGAGTTTTCAGCCATGAAAATGATGCGAACCACAAAAAACGCAGATCACCCTCTTGCCAAGGTCGCAAAGCCCCCATATAGGCGCGCTCTCGCTTCCCTTTATACCGCTTGGGAAGCTGCTCCCCGATAGCTCAGCGGTAGAGTAGGTGACTGTTAATCACTTGGTCGTTGGTTCGAATCCAACTCGGGGAGCCATCATCTTTCCGCTCAATCGATCACTCATCAACGCTCAGCAGCGTTGAGAGGTCCATCCAGCTTTCCTCACCGATGGGCGATCCCGGTGGCACGCGCACACCGCGGCGTGCGGTTTTTGCGAGTTGCATACGGGCTTCGGTGTCGAGCAGTTTGCGCGAAAGGCTTTGTGCCCAATCGCCTTTTTGCCTGGAAAGCGTCTCACCCACTTCTGTAAGCTTTTGGTCAAGCGCAGCGCTTACTTCGGGGGTTGCGTCGGGGCGCTCTGCGATTTGCGCCATCGTCGCGATCGTGCGCAAAGCAATGCGGCGGCCCAGATCATCCCCGGTTGAGGCCAACACCGTGCTTACCAAAGCGTCTAGCGTTTCATCGAGGCTCAAAGTCGATGGATCGTTCTGGTGCTGAATGACAATCCGCGCGAGGCGGTGCGGGAAAAGCAGGGTCTGAACGCTTAGCTGTGTCGAAACGTCTGCTGCGACCAGAGGATCGAACACGGGGCCCCCGGCAGTCACGAAAACCTCTACGTCATACTGACGGTCACTCGTCCCGTTTTGCGCCGCAGACAGCAGCGGCAAGAGATCAGAAGGCACGCGCATGGCATCCGGGTTGATCGTCGCCAAAATCGCCTCCAACGCAGCGCGCTGGCGAGCAGGAGATACAGGCACAGCTTCCTCGCGCCCTCCCCCGTTGATTGCGTATTCAAATTGCAGACCGCCGACCTGCTTGGCAGCCGCGATCACCTGATAGCGGTGCAAAAGCCAGATAGGGACAAAACGTCGGCGAAGATTGGCGACAGGCTCTCCGGGGCTGAGCGCATCGAGGCCAAAACCGTCAATGGCGGCCTTACGCACCTGCATCAACCGATTGAGCTCATCAACCGGATCTGCGCCGTCGTCCCAAAGCCCGCCCCATGGATAGGCCGTATCAGCAGCGCGGGCGTTATCGTCTTGGACATAACGGAAGCGCCGCACCGTCTCTGCGACTTCTGCTGTGTCTGCGCCGCCATAGAGGTACTGCACCGTCGCGATGTCCCAAGACCCGATCCCTTTGGCATAAGCGTCGGACAGGTCCGGGCGACCATCGACAAGGCCAATGCGCGGCGGGGGGTAATCCATCACGGACGCGCGGTCTTGCGTGCTGGCAGCGAAATTGTGCGCAAAGCCCAGCGTGTGCCCAACCTCATGCGCGCCCAATTGACGCAGGCGATCAAGCGCCACTTCGACCGGATCATTCGGACCGCCTGTGCCCATTTGACCGGCGCCGACCAGCCCTTGGAAAATCTGGATATCCTGCCGTGCGCGAAGGGAACCGAGGACGACCATACCCTTGATAATCTCTCCGGTGCGCGGGTCAGCGATCTGTTGTCCGTAGGCCCATCCGCGTGTCGCTCGGTCCACCCAATTGATCATATTGTATCGCACATCGAGCGGGTCTGCGCCTTCGGGGAGCATCTCCACCCGGTAGGCATCAATGAAACCTGCCGCATCGAACGCATCGCTCCACCATCCTGCCCCTTCGAGGACTGCGGAGCGGATGGGTTCGGGCGTGTTACGATCAAGGTAGAAGACGATCGGCTTCTTCACACGAGAGCGTGCGGCGTCCGGGTCAACCTTTTCCAATCGGAAACGGTTGGCAAGGTCATAGACCACCGGCTCTGCCAGCGATGCGGAATAGTCCACCACCTGCGTCGAAAACCCGCCAATGCGCGGGTCGAACCGCAAGGGGACAAAGCCTGGTTCAGGCAGGCGGATAAAGCTGTGGTGGACGCGGAATGTCACCGTATCGGGTTCAGGCACAATATTCGAAACTTCCGCGCCCGGTGTTTTCGACACGAAAGTCTGCACCGCATCAACCTCAAGATTGTCGGGAAACACGCGCACCGATGCAGGATCAGCAAGGCTCAGCTTGTCATCAAGTTTGAAGCCCTTGCCCGCAATGCTGCTTGCCGCATCAAGACCGAAGGAGGCGCTGCTTTGATTAAGCGATCCGGTAATGCCCAAGGCATCGCGAGTTAAGAACGAGGCGATGTCGATCACAAGGCTGCCGTCGCCGCGCGTCTCGACGATGTCGGTCATCCAGACAAGCGAGGTACCAAAATCGCTCGCCACGGCATCTTGCTGCGCTGCATCACCCTGGCTTGCGCGAAAACGCGGGTTCTCAAATTCAACCGCGACCTTGCCCCCAATCTGGCGAAAGGCGAGCAATTGCGTATTGCCTGTGCGCCCGCGATCAAGCGTGAGCGGCGCAGAGCCAAGGCCGGTGCGCAAAGCCGTGCTGTAGATAAGGCGCATCGCCACGCCGTCTTTATCCGGGCGCGGCAGCGTCAGGAGAATGCGTCCCTTTTGGTCATCTGCCTGAACCGGAATAAACGCCGTTTCACCCGCAGGCGCACTTACGTTTCGAACATCACCATCTGCATGCAAGGGGGCAATCGGGGCCGCAAGTAAGAGCGAAAGCGCCCCGAGACGCCAATACAGTGGTCTGGTCATATTTGCCCCTTATGTACCCGTTCTGCGCTAGAAATGGTTTTGCGCATCGTCGGGTAAGACGGGACAAATCTCAAGCAGGAATAATTCTGGCTATTGCCGCCGTGCCTCAAGGTCGCCGTAGAAGGACTGCCCATTGCTTGTTTCGAACGAGAAGGACATGGCGATTTCGCGCCCATATGGCCCAAAGAACGCGCCAACAATCCGGCCTTGGCCAGAGGTGCTGTTCACGTCTCCAAGGATCTGACCCACCGGAGTTGAAAGCGCCACGAACTCCAGATTGAAGTCCGCATCGATATCGACGACAGTTGTGGTGGCGAGCGAGTTGTTGGCCGGCTGCATTACGAATCTGCCGGTTATCTTGCCTGCGGAATAATCAATTGTGAGAGGGCCATCGGCAAACAAAAGATAGCTCCCATCGCCCGGCTCATCCGATTCCATCATGATCCGCGCGGTTTGTTCTTCTTGTCCACTTTGAGGCAAATCATCGCCTAGCGTGGGCGAGCCGCCAAGGAACATCCATGTGCGCCGCACTTCGTTTGTATCTGGCCAATCGAGCATGACGACCGAATAGAATTCAGGCTGCAGCCCTCCAAAGGCGTTGGCCATGCTCCATGTTAGAGTTTGGGCTTTAGGTCGCATCCCTCCTGCTGGTAGAATCCATCGAAGGAAGCTTGACTGCCTTTCGAGATTGGTCGCCCCACCTTCAAATAGCGAGACGTTGTTGGCCAAGTCAGTAAAACTGCCCTGTCCCAAGGCCGGGTCATAAAAAAAGCCGGCTGAAAAGCCGATGCCATCAGAGCTTCTCGGGCCGCCGTCTTCCTCTACCTCAACAACCGATTCCAGCTCGGGATTACCATTTGCAAGGATGTTTCCGGTTTCCACATTGGTAACCGAAATCCGAAACCCGCCAACGGCACTGTTATCATCCGGGGTGAAACCTCGCCTATATTCTGCGGTGGAAGTCCGAACCGGTATAGGTGTGAGCACCGCGACGGGCGGCGGTGTCGGGGATGAAGTGGCCGTGGGTGTCGGCGAGCTTGACCCACCACCTCCACAGGCCGTGACCATTAGCGATGCAGCGATAAGTGAGGCACCTGCTCTAATATTCATGTGAGATCCCAAAAAAAGGTTGCTTCAATTTAATGATTCTTCCCCCCTTTTTCAGTACAATGCGAGCATTCGCGGGGGGGCGCAAGCTTCAAACAAATAAAAGCCTCAAACCTACAAACAGAACCAACACAGCCGTCAGCCAGCGGATCCACTGCCCCGGAAGCACGCGCACAGCCATCAGGCTCCCGATCTGGCCGCCGATAACCACTGCGAGCAATAGAGGCAGAGCCTCGACCATCGCGCCTGCAAACATAGCGGGACCATTTTTGAGGAGTTGCCCAGCGAGACCAAAGGCCGAATTTACAAGGATAAAAAGGCTCGCCGTGGCTGCAATTTCGCGGGCCCCTTTCCACCGGGTGAGGTGGAGCAGAGGCGCAAGGAATATGCCGCCGCCAATGCCCACTAATCCTGCGAGAAAGCCTATGGGGGCAGCGACAAAGGGCATGGCCTTGCCCCATCTGGTCTGCGTGCCTTCGCCCGGTCCCTCGCCAGCTTCCTCCTTTACAGGAATCAGCATGGTGAGCGCGGTCAGCACAAGGCTTGCGCCAAGCAGAAGCAAGAACGCCTCGCGCTCGATCGGAACAAGTCCGCCCACAAAGGCCGCAGGCGCTGCCAAAGCGGTCAGCAACAATGCAGGCTTCCACGGCGTGATCCCCGCTCTGGCAAAGCGAATGGTGGCCCCGGCCACCACAACGATGTTGCACGCCAATGCGATCAGCGGCAGCACCCGGTGGTCCGTGCCCGCAATCGCCAGAAGCGCCGCATAGGTTGATCCGCCGCCAAACCCCACACTTGCATAAAGCAGCGCGGTCAGGAAAAACCCCGCTGCCAGAAGCAGGATCAGCGGCATGATCTAATCTGCCTTAGACAGGAGCTGCGACTGGCGGGACGCCTGCTGCACCGTGGCAATGCTTGTACTTCTTGCCCGAACCACACGGACAAACCGCATTGCGGCTAAGGTTCATGTGCGCATAGGGGTTCTGGGTCACCGCCCCGCCAGTGCCAGCTTCGGCGCGCGCCGAAGGCGCGAGCGAACCGATCAGGTCAGGACGATTTTCCGAGCCATCACCATCGTTTGAGTTATCAAGCCCGGTGAGCGGGTCGATATGGCTGGTCAGGAATTCGGGCAGGTCCGGCAATGCCCGAGGCTCAGGCTCTGCCATGCGCAGTTCGGATTTGAGAAGAAGCTTGGTCACGTCCTCGCGCAAGGTTTCAAGCATATTTTCAAACAGGCCGAACGCCTCTTGCTTATACTCATTGATCGGCTGCTTTTGTGCAACGCCGCGCATCCAGATCACCTGGCGCAGTGCATCAAGGGTCGCAAGGTGCTCTTTCCAGTGGAAGTCGAGCCGCTCCAGCAGGATTTGCTTTTCAACCATGCGCCAGATCGCCGGATCATTCTTGGCGATCTTGGTTTCCATCATCTCATCGGTTTGCGCTCTGATACGCTCCTCGATGATCTCTTGCTCGACCTCGTCTTCTTCAAGCCAATCATCGATGGGAGGCGTGATGCCAAAGACTTCTTCGAGCTTGTCTTTAAGTCCCTGAACATTCCACTGTTCCGGGTATGAACCCATGGGGCAGTTGCCGTAAATGATCGCGCTAAGTGTATCGTGGCGCATATCGAGCACGACATCATCGACCGTCGCGCTTTCCATGATTTCGCCGCGCTGTTCGTAGATGACCTTGCGCTGGTCGTTCATGACATCGTCGTATTGGACGACCTGCTTACGCGTGTCGTAATTGCGCGATTCCACCTTTTTCTGAGCGGTTTCGATGGCTTTGGAAAGCCACTTTGACCCAATCGCCTCACCATCTTCAAGGTTGGAATTCATCATCTTGGAGAAAAGCGTATCTGGGCCAAAGATCCGCAATAAGTCATCTTCAAGGCACAGGTAAAAGCGCGACAAGCCCGGGTCACCTTGACGGCCAGAACGACCGCGAAGCTGGTTGTCGATCCGGCGGCTTTCGTGGCGCTCTGTTCCCAGAACGAAGAGCCCGCCTGCATCAAGCACTTTTTGCCGTTCTTCCGCAACCTCAGCCTTGATCCGGTCGATAGCGGCCTCCTTTTCGGGGCCGTCTTCCATGTCGCCAAGTTCACCATCGATGCGGAACTGGACGTTACCGCCAAGCTGAATATCGGTCCCGCGACCAGCCATATTGGTCGCAATAGTCACCGCGCCGATGCGGCCCGCCTGCGCCACAATATGCGCCTCACGCTCGTGCTGGCGCGCGTTCAGGACTTCGTGCTGGACACCTTCTTCGTCGAGAAATTTGGAAAGAAGCTCGGACTTCTCAATCGAAACCGTGCCCACAAGGATAGGCTGACCGATTTCGTTCTTTTCGCGGATCGCTTTGGCAATCGCCTGGAACTTGTCCATCGTGTTCTTGTAGAACTCGTCTTCCTCATCAATCCGCGCAACGGGCAGATTGGTCGGGATTTCAACGACGTTGACCTTGTAAATATCCCAGAACTCAGCCGCTTCGGTCGCCGCCGTACCGGTCATCCCGGCAAGCTTTGGATACATGCGGAAATAATTCTGGAAGGTGATCGAGGCCATGGTCTGGTTCTCAGGCTCGATCTTGACGCCTTCCTTGGCTTCCACCGCCTGGTGCAGACCGTTGGACCAACGCCGCCCGTCCATCATCCGGCCGGTGAATTCGTCGATGATAACAACCTTGTTGTCTTTCACGATGTAGTGATCATCGCGCTTGAACATGTGGACAGCCTTGAGAGCTTGGTCGAGGTGGTGAACAACCTGCGTGTTCTCAACGTCATAAAGGTTGTCCGTTTCCAGCAAGCCTTTCTCGATCAGCAGTTCTTCTACCTTATCAAGGCCGTCTTCATTCAGCTGAATGTTCTTGGTCTTCTCGTCCTTGTCGTACCACTCTTCGGGGATCTCTTTGGCGACCTCGTCGAGTTTGACATAAAGGTCGGACTTATCCTCGGTCGGGCCTGAGATGATCAGCGGCGTACGCGCCTCGTCGATCAGGATCGAATCCACCTCATCGACAATCGCGTAGTTGAACGGGCGTTGCACCATTTGGGCGCGCTCGTGCTTCATATTGTCGCGCAGGTAATCAAAGCCGAACTCGTTGTTTGTGCCGTAAGTGATGTCGGCATTGTAAGCGTCGCGCTTGTCCGCTTCCATCATGTTGGGGACAATCACGCCAACGGTGAGGCCAAGCCAGCTGTAAAGCTGTCCCATCCACTCCGCATCGCGCCGGGCAAGATAGTCGTTGACGGTGACAACGTGCACGCCCTTGCCGTCAAGCGCATTCAGATACACCGCAAGCGTCGCCATGAGGGTCTTACCCTCGCCGGTACGCATTTCGGCAATTTCGCCGCGTTGAAGGACGATGCCGCCAATCATCTGCACATCAAAGTGGCGCATACCAAACACACGCTTCGATGCCTCACGCACCGTCGCAAATGCTTCTGGCAGGAGGTCATCGAGCTTGGTCCCGGCATCGAGCTGCTCACGGAACTTGGCGGTTTGCGCCTTCAAGGCGTCATCAGAGAGCCCTTCGATCATTGGCTCTAGCGCGTTGATTTTGTCGACGACTTTGCTGATTTGTTTGATGTAACGGTCGTTGGATGAGCCGAAGACCGATTTGACGATTTTGTTGAACATGGGACTAAACAAGGCCTTTAAATTGTTCGCCTTATGCACAAGCGCTGCGTTCACTCGCGCAGCCGGTCATAAAGCTCTATGAATTTAGGAAAAATCGCGGGCCTGATTGTTCTCAGGCACACAGGAAGAGAAAGTCGGCTTACTCGCGCGCTATTCGAGCGCTCGGTCGCTTCCCACAAGAACAGGCGCGGCTAATGTGTGGAGCACACGACCAGCAAAGGTTGCAAACACAGGCGCTGGCCGCTTGGCCGCGCTTTGCAGTGACTGCATCGCCACAACTGACACCTGGACCGCGTTATTGTCGCCCGTGCGCGCCGCGCTGTGTGCGTCATGCACCGCCGCTTCAAGCGCATTGGCTTGGGCGGGCGCTTGAAGCGCAGCAAGGCCACTCAAAAGGGCGAAAAGGGCGATCAGATGATGACGCATGGTTACTTTGGCTTCAGATAATGCCTGAAAAGCGATCCGTCCACTACTGGTGTAAGGTTACAAAAGGCCTAGCGCTCAGCGCCTGCAAATTCATTTGGGGATATCGTCAATCCTGAACTCGACCATTACGGCAATCTGCTTTGCGATCGGCACCGCTTTTTCATAGCGGTAAGAATAGCGGTAAGACATGCGGCCTTGTCTTCGCGCGAAGGTGATTGCAACCCATGCCTTGCCGATTTACGGGGCGAGGCATGGAACTTCAAACCTCTCCTCTGGCCCTGCCCTTCCCTGATATGCCGCCAATCGAAGGCGTTACGCTGCGCGTTGCAAGGGCGCGGTATAAGAATTGGGACCGCTGCGACCTGACGTTTGCCGAACTTTGCGAAGGCACAAGCGTCGCGGGCGTATTCACCCAAAGCGCCTGCGCATCAAGCGAAGTGGAACTTGGCCGTGAACAGGTGAAATCCGGCACAGCGCGCGCGTTGATCGTCAATGCGGGCAATTCCAACGCCTTCACCGGTTATCGCGGGCGTGAAGCGGTGGAAGCAATCCAAGCTCAGGTTGCGGACGCGCTGGGATGTGGTGCGCTGGAAGTCCTGGTCTCCTCCACCGGCGTAATCGGCGTGCCACTACCCAAGGACAAAGCGCGCGAAGGCGTGGCCGGTGCGCTGAACGCTGAACCGTGCGGATGGGAGGATGCGGCCGCTAGCATCAACACCACCGACACCTTCAACAAGGGTGCTCATGCCTCTGCCATAATAGGTGAGACGCGAGTGGAATTGTGCGGCATTATAAAAGGCTCCGGCATGATTGCGCCAGATATGGCGACCATGCTGGGGTACATCTTTACCGATGCCGATGTGGAGCCGGCATTCTTGCAAGAGATGCTGAGCGCGGCAAATCTTCGGACTTTCTCTTGCATCACCGTTGATGGGGACACCTCGACCAGTGACACGGTTTTGGCCTTCGCAACCGGCAAAGCAGGCAATCACCGTATTACCGGTTGGGATAGTCCGGGCGCAGATGCCTTTGCAGCGGCGTTGAACGATGTATGCCGCACCCTTGCCCAATTGGTGGTGCGCGACGGCGAAGGCGCGTCCAAATTCATCTCGGTGCGGGTATCGGGCGCGGTGGACGACGACAGCGCGAGAGCTGTGGGCCTTGCGATCGCCAACTCACCGCTGGTCAAAACCGCGATTGCGGGCGAGGACGCCAATTGGGGCCGCGTGGTCATGGCGGTGGGCAAGGCAGGAGAACCGGCGGACCGCGACAAGCTCTCCATTGCTTTTGGAGGCGTTTGGGCAGCACGCGATGGTTTGCCGGTCGAGGATTATGACGAAACGCCTGTGGCAAAACACTTAAAAGGCCAAGAGATCGACCTCGCAGTAGAGTTGGGAATAGGTGCAGGATCTGCCACAGTTTGGACCTGCGATCTCACCCACGGCTATATCTCCATCAATGCGGATTACCGGTCGTAAAGAGCTCTTATGACCGAATTTTCTCCCCTCGACGCAGAAATCCGCGATCTCCTTCGCTTTGCTGCCGAACGCTCCATGATGCCGCGTTTTCGGGCGCTGGCCGATGAGGAGATAGAGATGAAGGGCGTCGATGACCCTGTCACGGTTGTCGACCGCGAGGTGGAGCAGTTCCTGACAGAGGCTCTCACCCGGCTTGCACCTGATGTGGCAGTGGTAGGCGAAGAGGCGGTCGCGGCAGACGAAACGGTGCTCGAAAAGCTGTCCGAAGCGTGCTGGATCATCGACCCGCTGGACGGGACCGCGAATTTTACCGAAGGCAAGGAGCCTTTCGGCATTATCGTCGCACTCGCCGATGCAGGAACCACTCTCGCAGGCTGGCTTTATGACCCCCACAAAGATCGCCTTGCCCACGCGCGCAAAGGCGAAGGCGCTTTCATTAATGGCGAAAAAATTAAAGCACGCACAAGCGGGCAAACACCGCCGATTGCTGCGATCAGCCGCCTGTTTCTAAACGAGGAAGAGCGCGCTGAGCTGGATAGAAAAATCGCGCCGCATTATGCACTGACCGACATTCCGCGTTGTGCAGCAGAGCAATATCCGCGCCTCGCACTTGGCGAAAACGACATCTCAACCTTCCAGCGCACGCTTCCATGGGACCATGCCGCAGGGGCATTGTGGCTAAATGAAGCAGGCGGGAAAGTCGCGCGCTATGACGGCAGCGAATACCGCGTGGACGAACCGAGCCGCAAAGGCTTGCTAGGCGCATCGCACCCCGATCTATGGGAAGCTTTTGCAAAGAGGCTTCAGGGGCAGCTGGGTTGATGTCCCACCCCTAACCCCTCCCGCAAGCGGGAGGGGAACGAGACTTAACGAGCCGCAGGTAAGTTTAGTCGCAGTTGGGTGGACTGTTGATTAGGCTATCAACGGATCAAATCTCTGATTCAATCCATTCTTTAAGCTGGCTTTTAGGAGCCGCGCCCACTTTGCGGGCCACCGGTTCACCGTTCTTGAACAGGACCATCAACGGGATCGACTGAACGCCCATGTCCGCTGGAATCCCGGTGTTCTCCATAATGTCCATCTTGGCGATTGTGACGCTTTCGCCCAACTCTTCGCTGATTTCTTCAAGCGCAGGGGCGATCATCTTACAAGGGCCGCACCATTCGGCCCAGAAATCGACTAGAACAGGCTTATCGCTCTCAAGCACATCGGCTTTGAAGCTTTCATCGGTGACATTGACGGTGGCCATGGGGGCTACTCCTTAATTGCTGTTGGACCCGAGTTAGGACGTGAACGCGCCTCACTCAATGTCAAGGGGCACAAACTTATCCTGTGTGTCCCCCAAACTTCTTTTGTGTTCGTCAAGCTTTGCGCGCTCAATTTCAAACAATTGGGGCGCGTGGGTATAAAGGACAGCGGCCCTTATCTCTCGTCCGGGATAAATCACCTCAAGCGCTGAGGCGTAGGCGGCCATCTGTTTGATTGTGCCCCTGGGAATGTGATCTGGGTCTGTTGGGGGACGCCGGGAAGTCTTGAAATCAACCACCGTGACACTGTCAGAAGTCACCAGCAGCCGGTCTGCTGTCCCTGCGATCACCACGCCGCCAACTTGCGCCGTCAAAGGCACTTCAGCGAGCGCTTTATCAGAGAAAATTTCAGCAAAATCGGGCTCTTTAAGGACAGAAAGAGCGCTTTCAAGCATTTCGCCGCGCGTCGTTTCGTCAAGGTCCGGCGCCCGTCTCGAAAGCCAGCGTTTCGCAGCTTCGCGCCGATCATCGGGCGCCACATCGGGCAGACGTTCAAGCAGCGCATGGATGAGCGTTCCCCGGCGCGCGGCATCCTTTGCTATCTCTGGTGCAAGCGGCGGGTCAGCGCCCTGCTCTTCGCCAGCAGAACTTGGCGCAAGCGGGCGAGGCGGCTTGGGCTCTTCGCCGACGGGATTGGTCAGCCATCGGGGCAGAGCATCGCCTTCGTCGTGACCGGGTGAATCAAGTGAAATGTCCTGATTATCAGCGCGGTTACCAAACTCGCGACGCGTCCCCCAAATCTCGTCGGCGTCGGTAGGGCCATCATCGAAGAGCGGTTCGAGACGCGCATACCAGCTGTCCTCATGGGGGCCCTTCTGCGCGCGCTGTTTGCCCAGCGATCCACCGATGAACAGCGCCTCTTCTGCCCGCGTCATAGCCACATAAAGCAGCCGCCAATGCTCCTGCATCGCTGCCGCTTTGGACGCGTCGCTTGCGATCTCAACCGGCCCGACCTGCTCTTCTTTTTTGAGCGATGGCAGCGGCACTTTGCGAGCGTCCTGCGCCTGATCGCCCAAGCGATCATCTCGCAGCTCCAAATCACCTTTCGTATCGGGATCTCCGGTCGCATCGGCAAGGATCACTATCGGAGCCTGCAAACCCTTGGAGCCATGCACGGTCATCACCCGCACCTGTCCGCCCGCATCGTCGGCATCGCGTTTCAGGTCGGTGGTGCCTGCATCAAACCACTCGATAAAGCCTGCAAGGCTGGGTGTATGCGCGGCCTGATAGGCAAAGGCGGAGTTGATCAGCTCATCAATCGGGTCGTTGGCCTCGCGCCCCAACCTTGCAACCAGCTTGCGGCGGGCGGCCCATGGTCCGGTGAGCAGCCATGACAATAGGTCTTGCGGTGTCTCGAAGTCGGCTCGCGCGAGCAGCGCCTTGAGCTTTTCGGCCGTCTCCAAAACGCGCGGCGCTTCGTGGACGCGCAAATGGTCCCATAGCCGCTTCTTTGGCGCGCGCGGCACGTACTCCAGCAATTCTTCCTGCGTCCACCCGATCAATGGCGAGACCAGCACATTGGCAAGGCTAAGGTCATCAAGCGGTTGCGAGGCAAAGCGTAAAGCCGCCATCAGGTCTTTGACAGCCAGCGGTTCGCCCAGCCTCAACCGGTCAACACCTGCCACCGCGACACCTTTGGAATGCAGCTTTGCCACGATCTGCCGCGCCAGATCCTTACGCTTGCGGACCAGCACCATGACATCGCCGGCCTGCGCATGGCGGCGTTTTCCGGTTCGCTCATAATCTTTTTCAAGCACAAAGGGCTCTTCACCGCTCACCCAGCGGCGGACCTGCTCTGCGATGTTTTCCGCCATTTGAGTGTCATGGGCAGGCAGCCAATCCTGCTTGCGGTCTTCGTGACCTGCTTCTTCCTCCCCGCCCCGCACCGGCTCCCAAAGGGTGACGAGCCCAGCGCGATCATCGCCTTCGTGAGGTTCGGACGGCTTTGTCAGGCCGAATTCCGCATGCCCGATGGCGTCCATGGTCTGGTTGACGAAGTCGAGCACGGGAAGCGCTGTACGGAAAGAGCGACCCAGATCGAGGTCATTCCAGGTCGGCAGGAGGCGCTCGTCACGCAGTTCGTGGGCGTTGGCCTTGGCCGCATCAATGCGCGCCTTGACCTTCAGCTTGGCAGCTTCGAAATTCTCGGGACTGGTCCCCTGAAAGCCGAAAATCGCCTGCTTATAATCACCCACAGTGAAGATCGTGCGGATCTTGTCCCCGCGCGCGCCCTCGCCTGAAAAGAAATCATCGATCAGCGCAAAGACAATATCCCATTGGCTTTCATTGGTGTCCTGCGCCTCATCGATCAGGATATGGTCAAAGCTTCGGTCAAGCTTGTAGCGGATCCATGCCGAGGCATCGGTATTGCCAAGCAGCTGTGCAGCGCGGCGAATGAGATCGTCGAAATCGAGATAGCCCTCACGCTCCTTTGCCTTTTCCCAGCGCAGAGCAAACTTGCGCCCCATTTCAAACGCGCTGGTGAGGAAGGTCGCAAGGTTCAGGAGGGCGCGGCGTTCTTCGACCATCTTGATAGCTTGAGAGACAAGGTCTTGCCCCTCGACAAAGCCGGGATAGGTTTCACGCGGCTTTTTCAGATTGAGCGCAGGCTCGCCATCGGCCCGCAGCAACTTGCCACGAAATCCTGAATACGCCCCGATCCGCTCTTCATGGCCGAGGCCCAGCCACTCCTGCATAAAAGGTATGCATTTATCAGCCGTCTTGGTGCCCCATTCCTGAAGCGGGCCGATCATCCTCAAAACGTGATCATCAGGAAAACGATCAGGCCCAAGCCCTTCGTAAACCCATTCATCCCCGGCATCGACAGGAATACCCAGAACCGAGCGGACCCGCGCATCCATCGGGCTTTGCCAGGCGCCCTGGCCTTCCCACATATCGGCCGATTTGGCGCAGCGCATCAACCACTGGCGAAGGCTGTCGGGCTCTTTGAGTTTGGAAAAATTTGCCACTGCCGCGGCAAATTCCTCATCCCCCTCGGACAGCATCTGTGCCAAAACTTCGCGCGCCAGAAGCTCGCGCTCGCGGTCTTCCATTGGCCGCGCGCCGGGGGTAAGCTTTGCTTCTTCGGGGAAATTCGCCAGCAGCCATTGCGAAAACGCGTGGATTGTATCGATCCTCAGACCGCCGCCCGGGCAATCCAGCACGCTTGCAAACAATGTGCGCGCATGGGCCTGTGTGTCGGGATCAATCGGTGCGCCCAGATATTTGAGCTCTTTGCCCAAGGTTCCCGCATCCAGCCTGACCCAGCGCGCCAGAACCGAATTGATCCGCGTCGCCATTTCGGCAGCGCCTGCTTTGGTGAAAGTCAGGCACAGAATTTGCGAAGGATCGACGCCCGGCGTCAAAAGCATCCGCAAAACGCGCGCGGAAAGCACCTGTGTCTTACCCGTTCCGGCAGAGGCGGAAAGCCAGACATTATCGCGCGGGTTGGCCGCGCCCAACTGGTTGTCCTGAAGAGGATAGACCGCGCCGCTCACTGGCCGTTCTCCCCTTCGGCATTGCTTACCCGGACGATCCATTCCTCAAGCCGCATAAGCTGATCGTAGTCGGAATAGCCGGGGTAATCGGGGTTTTCCTTCGCCGTGAAAGGGTCGCTGCCAAGGATAAAGCGGTCGATAGCAATGTGCAGAAACTTGTCGTGCTCGGGAAGGAATTGGTCGGGCAGGAGGCCCGACTTCTTCCCAGCCACCTTCATCGGCACAAATATCTCGCCATATTCGCCGTCTTTCTTGTGCGCCGACCAATATTCAAAAACACTTGCCGCGCCCGAAATGAGCTCATTGCCCACCTCGAAACTGCCGTCTTGAGCGATAAGCCCGAGCAAGCCCAGCTGGAGCCGAAATCCTTTCTCGACTTCCTTTTTAGTAGGGGCGCTGCCGGTTTTGTAATCGACAATCGCAAGGCTGCCGTCAGCCAACCGGTCTATCCGGTCTGCTCGTCCGCGCACTTTCACGCCGCGCACCATCATTGACCCATCCGCTTCGGTGGCAAGCACATGGCGGCCTTCTTGCTTGGCCGCGTCAACCCATGCCTCAAACCGCTCCATCGCAGCGATCAGGCGCGGTTGCCACAGCCCTTTAAACAGCGGGTGAACTTGCGCTTCGGCAAACTTTCGGGCGGCGAATTCCGCTATGGGCAGTACGGGGTCGCCTTCCCTCGCCCTGTGCCATGCGTCCAGAATTTCGTGCACCAATGTGCCGCGAAGTGCCGGATCACTGAAGGGGTCGGCGGCGAGCGGGTCAAGCTTGCGAAGGCCTAATATCTCGCTTGCATAAAACTGGTAAGGATCGCCCAGAAGCCGGTCGAGCGCGGTGACTTTGATATCCACGCGGCGCTGCTTGGCGCTGGGAAGGGGTTCGGGGCGCGGATAGGGTTCGGCAGGCTCGGGCGCGCGGTCAAGCTTTGCCAAAAGCCAGGGCATGCGCGTCTCGCGCGTCTCCTGCACAATTTCGCCCAACAAGGCTTCGACGCGAAGCAGGAAACGCGAGGGCAAAGTTGGCCCCTCCGCATCGCGCTGCGCCCGGCTAAGCACAACTTCAGGCGCACCAAGTGCCCCTGCCAAATCATGCGCGGCAAGACCGATGCGAAACTCTGCGCCAGGTACGCCAAGCGCGCGAAGAACACCGGGCGCAAGCAATGCGTCAGAGCCGGGAGCCTGCGGCCAGCTGCCCTCGTTCAGCCCGCCGCAAATGACCAGATCCGCCCTTGCAAGCCGAGATTCGAGCAGGCCGTAAATCGCCACGCGCGGGTGTCCGCCGTAAGGGGGGCGCACCGCGATTTCGTCCATGCAATCACGCACGATTCCCGCAAGGTCCGCCGGCTCAATCACAGTGCCAAGCAGCCGCGCGTTAAGCCGCAAGTCTTCAACCATGGCTGACAGAGCGCGGCCATCCTCGCGCGACCACAATGCTTCTGCGGCAAGCGCCTCTCCCCCTTGCGCTAACAGGTCCAGCGCATCGGCAAGCGGCAAATGCTCTGGCAGATCTGTCAGAGGGGTAAGAACCTCCTCCACCTTTTCCCACCATTCGCAAACACCAGCCTTGCGGGCAATCTCCCGCAATGGACCAAGGCCCGGTGCTGGCGATGGTCCGCGCAATTTGCGGTCAAACTGGCGCAAAGAACGCAACCATTCGGCCCGTGCCTCCGCGTCATCACGCAGCACCAGCGGATGCGCAAGCGCGCCGATCACGTGCGCGGGTCCCGGTCCGTGTGAGACCAACTCGGCCAGCAGCCCGAGCATTCTACCTGCAGGAGTGAGCGACAAGGCTCGCCCCGCTGTATCGTTCGCCTCGATATTCCAGCGCTGCAAATTTTGCGTAACGCGGCGTGCAAGCGAGCGATCCGCGCTGATCACCGCGACCCGCTTTTCCGGCACTTCCAATGCCTCACGCACCAACAGAGCAATGCTCTGCGCTTCGTCCTCGACCGTGGCGCTCGTCATTAGGCGCACATCTTTTAGACGGCGCTTTTCAGGTTCCAGCTGTGCCCATGACCGGCTTGCCTTAGGCGGCAAGAACAACGAGCTGATCGCGACCGCGCGTGCAGGTTCCGCCGCGCTTATGCCAGATCGGTGCCAGGGGCGCACTTCCGCGCGCGCCACCCCCATGCGTTCAAGCAGGAGTTTGAGATGATATTGCGGGTGGGTGAGCGCATCTTTGGAACCAAAGACCTCACCTCCAGGCTCTGGCGCTGCGCCAGCCCTCCCCAGTTCCTCCCACGCGTCATCGGGAAGCTTAAGGTCAAGATCGGGCAGGATCACCGCGCCATTGGGAAGGTCGGCAACTGCGCGAAGCATCCGCGCCAAGGCGGGCGACGCACTGGTGACACCTGCGGCGACAATCGGCGTTGCTGGCGTGCTTGCTTTCCACTTTGTGGTCGCCCTGTTGAACAACAGATTGCGCCGCGTTGCGGCATCGACTTCGCCTAATTCATCAAGGCGCGAACGCCACCGTTCTTGAACCCGCGCGAACAGGCGAAGAGATCGTTTCCAATGGTCGGATAAATCTCCGAGCATATCGAGAATGGGCTCGCCCAGAAGGTCGTCGGGCGTCTTCTCCTCAACCAAAAGCCGGTCCATCGTGCGAGCAAGCTCCCGCGCCAATCGCAGGCGCGCAGCTCCGGGCAGAGGTGTCTCGCTAAGCTCTTTGCGCTCTTCCTCGATCAACTGCGCAAGCCCAAGCCAGCGCCGCGTGGGCTCGATTGCAGGCGGAATATCGCTTGCCCCAAGCGGATCAAGCAACGCGCCCAATGCCTCGTCGAGATCAAGATCGCCAATCGCCACCATGCGCGGCATCAGCATTCCCGGCCTGCCGGTTTCCCCCGCGTGCCGGATAAAGGCTTCGGACATGGTCCGCGCCGCGCGTGAGCTGGGAACAAGCAGGGTGAGGCGCGCAAGGCCAAGCTCGTCATCACCATAACGCGGGACCAGCCCTGCCACGAGAGCATCAGCAAAACCGCGGTGCGCGGCAATGGAGTAGATGTTCGGTGTTTTACCCTCAGCCACGCTTGAGCGCGTCTTCTGTGGGCCCGATCGCGTCAGGCGTGCCGACTTCGAACCATAGGCCAGTGAATGAAATACCGTAGAGGCGCCCTTCATCCATGGCCCTGTTCCACAAAATGTTGGTCGAAAACTTGCCCTCTGGCGCATCGCGCAAGAGGCGCTTTGAAAGGAGCTGAATGCCGGTGTAGATAAATGGCGCTATCCGCCCCGATTTACGGCGGGAGAGACGCCCGACCGGGTCCATGTGAAAGTCGCCCTTGCCTGAGAAGTTTTCAGCGCGCGCATGGCTTACCAAAAGCAACAGCGCATCCATTTCATCCGGGTTCCAGCGCGCAGAAAGGTCATGAAAAGCGCTTTTTGGACCATCGAGCCAGATGTTGTCTGCGTTAAGACAAAAGAACTGATCAGGCAGCATATCTTGCGCCTTGATCAACCCGCCGCCTGTTTCAAGCAGGGCGTCACGCTCGTCCGAAATCGTGATCTTTGGCACCGCGCGTTCAAGGACGTGAGCCTCAAGCGCGTCGGCCAGATAATGGACATTGACGACAGCGCGCTCAACACCGCTGTCCGCGAGCCGATCAAGCGCGTGGTCGATCAGCGGTTTTCCAGCAACCCGCACCATCGGCTTTGGCATCGTCGCGGTCAGGGGCCGCATACGCTTTCCCATACCGGCGGCCATCACCATGGCAGTGTCGCTGGCAAGCCCTGTCACGCGATGGTCCCTCCGCCAGATTTGCGCAGTTCATCGGGGATGTTCGCGTCAAACCATTTTGCCACCGGCGCCAAGGCAGGGTGCGCCAGATCTCGCTCCATCGCCGCCCACACGCGCGGGATCATGGAGAGGTATTTGGGTTTTCCATCGCGCTTTGCGAGCCGGGTGAAAATGCCCACAATCTTGGCATTTCGCTGGGCCCCAAGGCGCGCATAATCGGCGCGGAAGTGTTGGTCCGCATCACTGGCCGCAATATAGCGGGCGAGCATTGCCTCTTCGAGTTCAAGCGACACATCGCGCCGGGCATCCTGAAGCAGCGATACAAGATCGTAAGCGCGGTGCCCGACGAGCGCATCCTGAAAGTCGATAAGACCCTGAGGCGCAGTGGGCTTTGCACCCAGAAGCATGATGTTCTCGGCATGATAATCGCGCAGCACTGTGACGGGTTGCGGCGCCCGATTGACCATTGGCGCAAGAGCCTCGTCCCATGCGGCGGTGTATCCCGCCTCATCCACTTGCAACGATTTGGCTGGGCAATACCATTCAGTCAGAAGGCCCGCCTCACGCTGATAAACTGCCATATCATACGGCGGAAACGGTCCGGCAGGCTCCCGGTGTAGTGCCACAAGCGCATCAATCGCCGCTTCATATGCCAGCACTTCGTCTTGAGGCCGCGCATCGAGCCATTCGCGCATCCGGTCATTGCCAAAATCCTCTGTCAGAACCCAGCCTTGCGCTTTGTCTTCGCTAAGGATTTGCGGCGCGCGTTGCCCATGCTTGCGCAGCCAAGCAGCGACATCGAGAAACGGCACGGGATCCTCATGCGGGGGCGGCGCGTGCATAAGCATCGCCGTCTCACCGCTTTGGCGCCGTAAACGGAAATAGCGCCGGAATGACGCATCGCCGGGGATCGGCTCCACCGCCGCATTTTCCCAGCCAGCCTTCGCTACAAACTCGTGAAATCCTTGGGGCAAATCGCTCATGGCAAACGCTCTAACCAATCTCTCCCCGGTTTCACAGTCGCCACGCGGCCTTCTCCCATGCTTTCTCCGGCACTTTCCAACACAATCGTAAGACATCCCGCCTCATGCGCAAATCCGCCAGCGTGATCGGGCCACTCTGCCAACAAAACCGCGTCTTCGCGGTAATCATCAAGGCCAAGTTCCAGCGCCTCTGAGGGGTCTTCCAAACGATAGAAATCGGCGTGCGCCACTGGAACACGCAAAGGCGGCGCGTCATAGGTTTCGATAATTGTGAATGTCGGTGATGGGACCTCGCCTGCGTGCCCAAGAGCGCCCAAAATGGCGCGCGCAAGCGTGGTCTTGCCAGCACCAAGCCCGCCTTTAAGCTCCACGACATCACCGGGCCGCAAAGCGTCAGCGATTTTTGCACCCCATTCGGCCGTCGCCTCCAGATCGGGCAGAACTTTTGTGTAAGGCGCGCTCACGGCAGCGTAATCATCGCAATTGTGCCAACACCTTCTTGGCTGTCGAGTTCAAGCATGCCCCCGTGGGCTGCGACCAATTGATGGGCCAGCCTTATCCCAAGGCCAGCGCCCTCGCCCGGCTCTTCAGGCTGGGACGAAGCGCCCATGGCCCGCTCCAATTGCTCCCGCGACATTCCGCAGCCGTCATCCTGAATGATGATGCGTCCGCGCCAATCATCTTCGCGCGCAGGCTTTGGAAGCTGGATGGTGATCTTGCCCCCTTCCGGCGTACCGGCAATCGCATTGTCGATAAGGTTTCCAACGGCGCGGCCAAGCTGGCGCGGATCGGCCTCGACCATGCGCCCGCGCCGGCCTTTCAGGTCAAGGCCAATGCCCGCCTTCACAATCGCTGTCTCCCGCTCGCGCACAAGGGCGGTTAGGAAAGGCAAGAGGTCCACGTCCTCCTTGGTTATCGGCATAAGGCCAGCTTCGGTTTGTGAAAGGTCGAGGACGTTCTCAACTTGCTCGGTCAGCCGCGCCGCGGACGTAAGAATTGCATCGACATACTCACTCGCCGCTTCGTTCATTTCGCCCGCAGCCCCGCTCGCAAGCAGTTCGGCATAGCCGCCAATCGTGGTGAGAGGCGTGCGGAATTCATAAGACATATTGGCAAGGAAGCGGGCCTTGACCGCATCAGCCTCTTCGAGAGCCTTCGCCCGGTCGCGAAGGGCTTGTTCTGCTTTCTGCGAATCGGTGACGTCGAGCACAGTCAAAAGACCGTTTCCATCAGGCAGAGGCGCGCCAGCAAAGCGCAATGTGCGCCCATCAGAAAGCCTGACCTGCCCCTGCTTCTCTTGTCGATCCAAAGTCGCTGCTCGCACCACAGCGCCAATGGCTTCCGTCTCGTAAGGGTCTTGCAGATTGCTTCCAATCGCCCCCAGCAAATCCTGAGCACTTGGGTGAGTATCGAGAAACTCTCCTGAAAGGCCCCATGTCCCTGCAAAACTTCGGTTCCACAATTGGACCGAGCCATCGGGTGCGAAAATCGCGAGGGCTTCAATCAGGCTGTCGAGGGTCGCTGTGCGCGTGCGCAAGAGGGTGTCACGCGTGGCCGAAAGCGCGAGTTGCTCCGTGCGGTCCTCTGCGATCATCACTAGCCCGCCATCGGGCATTGGCTGCGCGACGATACGAAGGTGCATTCCGCCGGGCAGCGGCCAATTCTCTTCCTGCGTTTCTGACGCATCAAACCACGAACGGTGCTCTTCACGCCATTCTGGAAAATCGCGAACCTCCGGCGTCTGCCCTCGCTCACGCGCGTCGGAAAGCAAACGGCTAAAAAGCAGTTTGCCTTCGAGCGCATCATTGGAAAACAAGCCAAAAAGCCTGCGGAACGGGCGGTTTGCAAAGCTTAGCGTCTCATCCGGGGCAAATTGCGCCACGCCCACGGAAAGCTGATCCAGCATGCTGCGCTGTGCCTCGCGGAACGCCCGGAAATCGCGGGCCAATTGCTGCTGTTCCTCAACATCAATCGCGTATCCAGCAACGCCGTCTTCGCCCAAGGGCAGATCGGTCACGCGCATCGAGCGGCGCTCACCGTCAATGGTGACGCCATCAATCCGGTCGATCTGCTTTTTGCTTTGATAGGCCTCCATCGCGATCTGAGCCGGAGATTGCCCATCGCGCGCTTCGAGGAGCTCGATCTGACCCTCTATCACGGCCTCAAGGCTATCCGCGCCCACCGCCTCGATATAGGCCTCGTTGGCGAGCCTTATGTTCATATCCGTATCGCGGATCCACATTGGCGTTGGCGCAGATGCGATCAGGCCGCTGAGGCTTGCAAAATCGGATTTGGCGTTGCTTGCTTCTTCGCTGAGGCGCGCAAGCTCGCTTTCGCTGGCGGTAAAATCGAACACCCAGACAATTGCGGCCCCGCCCGGCGACACCTGCGCATCGGCAAGCGAACCTTCCAACGCAAGGCTCCTCTGAGAGCCTGGCGGCGTTACCGTCATCGAGAAAGGCGAGGCGCTTTTCTGCGTCGTGCGCACTTTCTCCCAAAGCTCATCTACCTGAGGGCGAGAAAGCCCTTCCCCGTCTTCTCCCACCAATTCCGAAAGGTAGGCAGGTATTTGCGATAGCCCCAACCACCGCGCCAAACGTTCTGGCGCTTCGATCCGTCCATCGGTGCGCACCAAAAGCGGAATTGCTGGAGCCACATCGATCAGATGCTGCATCCGGCGAAGCGAAGTTTGCAGCGCTTTGGCTCGGCTCGTCTTTGCTCCCGCACGCAGCACAAGGACCGCCGCCGCTATCGTCCAAGCGGCGAGCAACAGTGCGATCACGATCAAGGCGGGCGGCGTCAATTCCATTTGTGTGAGCTATGCGCGGGCGCGCCCTCATGCAACGGGCAAATGGTGCAAAAACCCCCGGAAACCCACAGGCCGAGGGCCTGAGAGCGTCCGGGGGCTGAATATCTTCGGGCGGTTACGCCCAAATCCGATCAATAACGGTAATGATCCGGCTTGAATGGACCCTCTTTGGGCACACCGATGTAGTCTGCTTGCGTCTGGCTCAGCTGTGTCAATTGCACTCCAAGCTTTTCAAGGTGAAGCGCCGCCACTTTCTCGTCGAGGTGCTTGGGCAGAACGTACACATCGTTCTTGTAATCATCCGACTTGGTGAAAAGCTCGATCTGAGCGAGCACCTGGTTGGTGAAGCTTGCGCTCATCACAAAGCTTGGGTGACCGGTGGCGCAACCAAGGTTCACAAGGCGGCCCTTGGCAAGGATCAGCAACGAATTGCCTTCTGGGAAGGTGACCATGTCGGTGCCTTCCTTGATCTCTTTCCAATCGTAATTGTCGAGAGCGCTGATCTGAATTTCACTGTCGAAGTGACCGATATTGCACACAATCGCCATGTTTTTCATGTTCTTCATGTGCTCGCCGGTGATGACGTCTTCATTGCCGGTGGCGGTCACGAAGATATCAGCGCGCTTGCAGGCATCTTCCATGGAGACGACTTCGTAGCCGTCCATCGCCGCCTGAAGCGCACAGATCGGGTCAATCTCAGTGACCATAACGCGCGCGCCGCCATCACGAAGGGACGCTGCCGAACCTTTTCCCACATCGCCATATCCAGCGACACAAGCGACTTTGCCTGCCAGCATCACGTCGGTCGCACGGCGGATCGCATCGACGAGACTCTCCTTACAGCCATAAAGGTTGTCGAACTTCGACTTGGTCACGCTGTCATTGACGTTGATCGCCGGGAACGGGAGCTTGCCCTGCTTCGCGATCTGATAGAGGCGCATAACGCCCGTCGTGGTCTCTTCCGACACGCCCTTGATGTTCTGAACGCTCTTGGTGAGGTAGCCAGGCTTTGCCTTCACATAAGCTTTAAGAGCGCGTTGGAATTCGATTTCCTCGGCATTGGCAGGCGCAGGCATTTCTTCGCCTGCTTCCAGCCTCGCACCCCAAAGTGCAAACATGGTCGCATCGCCGCCATCGTCGAGGATCATATTGGCGGTTTGATCAGGATTAGCATCCGTCGACCAATCGAAAATACGGCCGACATAGTCCCAATATTCGGCCAAGGTCTCACCCTTGATCGCGAAGACCGGAATGCCTTGGTCGGCAATCGCGGCGGCTGCGTGGTCCTGGGTCGAGAAGATATTGCAGGTTGCCCAGCGCACTTCTGCGCCAAGCGCGACCAGCGTCT
This sequence comes from Erythrobacter longus, assembly GCF_000715015.1. Classification (GTDB taxonomy): domain Bacteria; phylum Pseudomonadota; class Alphaproteobacteria; order Sphingomonadales; family Sphingomonadaceae; genus Erythrobacter; species Erythrobacter longus. The sequence continues at coordinate 132,426 of NZ_JMIW01000001.1, read as the reverse complement.
CAATCAGAACGGCGGTCTGGATCGTCATGTGCAGCGAGCCAGTGATAAGCGCGCCCTTCAAAGGCTGCGCAGCGCCATATTCCTCGCGCAGAGCCATCAAGCCCGGCATTTCGGTTTCAGCAATGGCGATCTCATCACGGCCAAACTGGGCAAGCGCGATATCTTTGATCACATATTCGTGGGTGTGGGCTGCGGTGGCCATGGGCCATCTCCTAAAGTTCAAAGGGCGTGTTCTATAGACAAACGCCGATCGACAAGCGCGCGGCGTCTTAAAAGCTAGGCGCGCTGATAGCCGCCCAACCGTCCATGAGCAATCACAATATAAAGTTTCCTTTATATGACCATATGCCCTCACCGCAGTGGCGCACTTGGCGAACGTTATTTAGGGGCGCTGTTCCCAATCAGCGGTCATATTGTAAGCGATCTGCACAGGCTGAGACTGCGCAATTTGGCGGGGCACAGCGGGTTGTTCCAACGGCCGCCGGGCGCTGAGCAAATAGCGTGCTTTGTTTGCAAGGTGGTCAACATCTGGGCTTTGCGACAATTCGCGAGCCGCTTGCTGCAACTGGGCACAGTTAAGCCATGGGTGACCATCGCCATAGGAATTTGCAATCTTAACTCCCATCCGGTCCAAAGCGCGTGCCGGGTTTGTCTCACCATAGCTCGCAGCAAAAGACCGCCTGAGAGTGCGACCCGCAGCATTCAAATGCGCCGATTGAACGGCGGAGAAATTGTTGTAATCGCTTCGAAAATCATGAGGCCCAGAACGGCAGCGCAGAGAGGTCACCATCAGCATGATGTCGAGACTGCGAAGGGAATGGGCCTGGTCGAAACCGGTGGTCGACCCGGCGTTCGCCTGTGCGGGAGCGGTCATCGTTGCTGCGCCAAGCGCAGTGGCCATGACCATGACCACAGCTTTCGCACCGCGCCAGAACCCTCGGTCTATAGATGTAGCGTGCTTGTTCATTGTCTCGATCCTTAAAGGCGTGTGTTCCACCACGTCCCCAAGGGTCGCTGCATCAGTTTACGCGAAATTCAACATCTGCAGTTAAGCGAAATAAACCAAGCATACCCCTCAAAATTCAGACATTGTCGAGCCGCTTATAGCGCCTATATCGGATGAGAAATCTGGACACGCAGCGTGTCTAGGTACGAGTCCTTAGACCGCAAGGGAGACAGTGATGACGATTTCAGTTGGCGACAAAGTTCCAGAAGTGAACATGGTGAAAGCAACCGCCGAAGGGCCGCAACCGGTCAAAGCCTCAGAGTATTTCGCAGGCAAGAAAGTGGCGCTGTTTTCAGTGCCGGGCGCGTTTACACCGACCTGTTCTGCCAAGCACCTCCCCGGCTTTGTAGAGAAAGCCGCCGACCTCAAAGCCAAAGGCGTAGATGAGATTGTCGGCACCGCCGTCAATGATGCCTTTGTCATGGGCGCATGGAATGAGGCAGCCGGGTCCAGCGACATTACCATGCTCGCCGATGGCAATGGCGAATTTGTCGAGGCGGTTGGCCTTACGATGGACGGTTCAGACTTTGGCATGGGCAAGCGCGGTCAGCGTTTCTCGATGGTGATCGAGGACGGCACAGTCACACAGCTGAACGTCGAAGAGCCCGGCGACTTCAAAGTGTCCAGCGCAGAGCATATGCTTGGCCAGATGTAAAAGGCGGGAAAAAGCGAATTGAGAAAGGGCGCCACTATTGAGGCGCCCTTTTTATTGGTCGGGTATCGCGTAGGTCACGGTGGACTGCGCCACCACGGTGCTCTCGTCGTCCTGCCAAAGCCGCACATCAACCGTCGCCAATCGGCGGCCAAGCTTGATCAACTGCGCATCGGCATAAAAGTCGCGGGCCTCAACGCCTCGCAGGAAACTCATATTGAGGTTGCTGGTCACTGCCATCGGAACGATCCCGATATGCGCAAGGATCACCGCATAGGCCGCGCGGTCAGCGACCGCCATTTGTGTAGGGCCGGATATAATGCCGCCCGGACGCAGCATCGCGTGCTTGGCTGAATTACGCAGCCGCAGAAAGCCGGATTTGATCTCAACAAAATCGTGAGCAGACCGGTCTTGGCCGGGGAAAGCTTCGCAGAAAAAGTCGACGAGTTCGTCAGCTGTCAGGAGGGGTTGGAGCTTTGTCATCCCCGCCCTCTAGCGATAAATTTGCGTAAGCTCAAAAGCCCATGAGGCTGAGCACTTCCTTGCGGCTTGCTGCATCTTCGAGGAAACAGCCCATCATGCGGCTGGTGAGCATCTCAACCTCGTGCACTTTAACGCCGCGTCCGGTCATACAACCATGCTCGGCCTCAATAACAACCGCAACACCGCGCGGCTCAAGGTTGTTCCAGATACAGTCGGCAACCTCTGCGGTCAGGCGCTCTTGCACCTGAAGGCGGTTAGCATAGCCATGCAGCACGCGGGCAAGCTTGGAGATGCCTACGACTTTCTTGGCCGGAAGATAGGCAATGTGAGCCTTTCCGGTGATCGGGGCCATGTGGTGTTCGCAGTGCGACTGAAAGGGAATGCCTTTGAGCAGCACAATCTCTTCATAACCGCCCACCTCTTCAAAGATGCGCGCCAGATGGATCGCAGGATCTTCCTGATTGCCTCGGCAATACTCGAGCCACGCGCGGCCCACCCGCTTGGGTGTGTCGATTAAACCTTCGCGGTCGGGATCATCACCCGCCCAACGCAAAAGCGTGCGGATTGCATCTTGCACATCGTCGGGAACATCAGGTTTGTTCAACGGATTATCCGGGTCAAATTCGCCATGGCTGTGGCTACACATATTGTTCATCGCATTACCTTTCTGTTGCCGCAAGCCGGCATATTCATGGCAAGCACAGGGACCCGGTGATGGTCCGTCATACTTCCTTTCGAGATCCCAAGGGTAAAAATCGCTGTATGCTCAAATAGTTCCGTGCAAAATTTGCATCTGAACAAGCATCAGTTTCAATCGCAGCCGAAATAGGCTGCCCCCTCACAAAATATAGAGAGCAATCGTCAGATTGCACGTCCTTCCTGAACAGCGCGGCATTTGCGTTCATTGTTCCGAGAGGTCCGAAACCAAAAAAGCCCACCCTCTTTCGAGGATGGGCTTTCTTGGCGCGCCAGGAAGGATTCGAACCTCCGGCCGCCTGATTCGTAGTCAGGTACTCTATCCAGCTGAGCTACTGGCGCGCATTGAGGTGCGGCACATAAGAGGGTGTGAGCAGATTGGCAATCCCTAGTTCGTGCAATTTGTCACTCAAATCTCATTTTTCGAACAAATGGGCCGCCAATTGCTCATCAAGCGGCGGTTTTTTCAATTTCATTGCCTCTTGCGCGCTGAACCAACCGACCTCCCCGCCTTCCAAAGCTTGCGGCAAACCCACCCAATTGGTGATTTTGTAAAGCAATATGACAATCGGCCGATTCCCCGATTTGCGGTGATCCTCGGCAAAGCAAACAGGCGTGCAATCGGGCGCTTTAAGAATGATACCGAGTTCCTCGTGCAATTCACGTACAAGGGATTCTACGGGAATTTCAGTCTCTTCGACCTTGCCCCCAGGAAATTCCCATAGTCCGCCGTGAGCTTTGTTTAAGGGCCTGCGGTGCATAAGCCACCGCGCATCAGGACCAGCCAAAGCGCCAGCGACAACCCAGAGCGGAGCGTCAGTCATGTCGGATTTTTTTCCATCTTTGGCCCTGTCCTTAGTCTTTTCTTAACGGGTTCCGGCGATTTTCTAACTCGTCAGGAACGTATTTACGGGTGACTTCATGAATTTGACGAACTTCCTTAAGCACATTGGGAACGACAATTCTGGCGCCACAGCTGTTGAGTACGGTCTGATTGTGAGCTTGATCGTGATTGCCATGATCGGTGCGTTGCAAAGCGTTGCAGCTGTTTCCGATCAAACATGGACCCTCGTTCAAGATCGCTCAGTGGAGGCGATGAACAACTAGTAACGTTTTAGAAAGGTTCCGAATTAGGAATTTCTCAATTGCTTACCGTCTAATCCACGAATCGTCCAATTGGCCACAGGGCAGGCGGACACGGGTACCGAAGACCAAAACCAGGAGACTACAAATGACTTTCATCAACAAACTCGCACGTGACGAAGCTGGCGCAACTGCAATTGAGTACGGCCTTATCGCTGCTCTTATCGCTGTTGCTGCAATCACCGCTATGGGTGCACTTGGTGGCACGCTCACCAACACCTTCAACAAGGTACAAGGCGACATGCAGGCGCCAATCACTGCAGCTGGCTAAGTCTAAGCGACTTAATCAAAAAGCGAAGCGGCGGGGTCCATCCCCGCCGCTTTTCTTTTGCCTGCAATAAATTGACACTTCAAAAGCGCGGGCGCGCTCTCACCGGGCGCGAACGACCAATTTCACTTTTTGCCCGGCCTGCAAGACATCTCTTTGCCCAAGGCCATTGAGGACGCGGAAGCGCTCCTCTTGTCCACTTTCATAAGCCATTCTGCGGGCAAGGCCCGAAATCGTGTCCCCGCGCTGCACTGTCACGACATCAAGACGGCGCGGTACAACCTGCCCGGCCTCTGATGCCGTGATGCGCCGCATGGACTGGAACATGGATGCGAAGGGGTTTGCGCTCCCCGCAGGGGTAATGGTCGCAAAGTGATAGGCCCGGTCGCGGGCAAACTCATACGCGAAGACCGTCACATCCACTTGGGAATTGCCGTTATTTACGCGCGCCTGTCCGTAAACGGCGGGTAGACCGTTGACCGTAGTGCGCTCCAAAGTTTGCGGCGCAAGAGCGTTGTTCTCTCCCCCCAAAGCCGTGAATTGCTGTCTCACATAGGATGCAAGATCACCGGAATAGCTCGCAAGGGTAAGCTGCCCCTGCCCGCCTTGCCCATTGATGCTCACCGCACGCGTTGAGTTGACCATGTAAAACCCTTGGGGCGCTGTAAAACTCAGGCGCAGCTCGGGATGGATAAACTGGCTACCCTCAATAACGCCTTGCGCGGGGTCATCCCCGTAAATGAGCCCATCGATTCGCGAGAGGAATGTGTCGCGATTCGTGACAGTGCCCGGAAGGCCCTGAGACGCAGTGAGCGCGCGCTGTACCCGGCTTGCGGGCTCCGGGTGGGTCGATGCCCATTCCGGCACGCTCGCATTGCGGCCTTGCAGCCTTGCATCCAAGGAATTTTGCGCAGCCAGGCTTGCCAAAACGGTGCCCATCGCTCGTGGATCGTATCCGGCATTGGTCAGGTATTGGATGCCCAGATCATCGGCCTGCGTTTCCTGAGAGCGTGAAAAGCTTAGGGTAAGCAGCTGTGACCCTTGCAAAAACCCACGAGAGACCGTGTTCCCGATAGAGCTATCACCCAGCAGTACGCCCGATAGAACGGCGCCCAGGACGCCGCCGATCTGGTTACGCTGCGCGCGTTGTTGGCGCCTTTGCGAATGGCGCGCCGCGACGTGGCCGACTTCATGCCCCATGACCGCTGCCAATTCCGCTTCGTTATTCATGAGCGTTACGAGCTGGCGTGTGGTGTAGATATACCCACCCGGTACTGCAAAAGCGTTGTTTACAGGTGAATTGAGCAGGCTGACGGTGAAGCTTTCGCGCGCATTACCAAGGCCAGATTGCACCGCAATATTCTTACCAACCGATTCGACATATTGCGCCTGTGAACCGGTCATCGCGCCACCAAACTGGTTGAGCAATTGCGGGTGATATTCAGCGCCCTGCTGCGCTTCTGTAGTGGTGATCGGTGTGGAAGCAGATGGGATTTCGCCCCCGCCCATACACCCGGTTAAGGCAAGCGCGAGTGTCGCTGTCCCTGCCATCCCAATTTTGCGCCCGAATTTGGCCATTGTATATCTCCCGCCTTCGAAAAACCCCTTGGGATTAATGTTAACGGGAAATACACCTTGCGAGCAAGCCCTGCTCGTTCAGATTGCTTGTCTTATGAGGCTATTAACCGCCTAGGTCGAGGAACCGCTTTTCACGAAGCGCGATAATTTCTGTGCTGTCCATACCGCCCAATTTATCAAGCTCTTCGCCGATAACCTTACCAAGGTTTATCGCTGTCCCTTGCGGATCACGATGCGCGCCGCCAACCGGTTCTTTGACGATACGGTCGATCACGCCGAGACGTTTAAGGTGCTGCGCTGTGACTTTCATTGCTTGCGCCGCATCCGCTGCCTTTTCAGACGTGCGCCACAGAATCGATGCACAGCCTTCTGGCGAAATGACCGAATATACCGCGTGTTCAAGCATCAGGACACGTTCAGCGCTCGCAAGCGCAACCGCCCCGCCAGAACCGCCCTCGCCCACGATCACAGAGACCATCGGAGTGGGCAGCGCAAGGCATGCTTCTGTTGAACGCGCGATCGCTTCCGCCTGCCCGCGCTCTTCGGCCTCAATTCCCGGAAATGCGCCTGAGGTATCGACCAGTGTGACAACCGGAAGGCCAAAACGACCCGCAAGCTCCATCAAGCGGATAGCTTTGCGGTATCCTTCGGGTTTGCCCATGCCAAAATTGTGCTTGATACGGGTCTGGGTATCGTGGCCTTTTTCGTGCCCGATGACCACAACGCGCCTGCCATCAAGCTTTGCAAAACCGCCCATGATCGCTTCGTCATCGCCAAAATTGCGATCACCGCCCAAAGGCATGAAGTCAGTGAAAGCGTGGGCGATATAGTCGCGAAAATGGGGACGCTGCGGATGGCGCGCGACTTGCGTTTTTTGCCACGGGGTAAGCGAGGCATAGGTTGATGCAAGCAGCTCACCGCTTTTGACTTCAAGCCGCTCAATCTCTGATGCCACATCAACGCCGTCATCGCTTTCCAGCGAGCGCATCTCTTTGATACGCTGTTCCAAGCTTGCGACGGGTTTTTCAAATTCGAGATAAGAAATCATGGGTTTTGCGCTAGTGCTTCACGCGCTTCTCGGCAAGAGGGTGGCGCGAGTTTACCAACTCAACAAGCCGTGCCGCATCAACGTGGGTGTATATCTGGGTTGTCGCGATGTCGGCATGGCCCAAAAGCGTCTGCAGAACGCGCAGGTCCGCGCCCCCTTCCAACAAGTGGGTTGCAAAGGCGTGGCGAAGGACGTGCGGAGAAATCCCTTTTGGGTCGAGGTCTGCGCGCGTCGCAAGCTCCTTCAATAGCTGGAAGAGCCGCACGCGGCTAAGCGGTTTGCCGCCGCGTGACGGGAATAAGAACCGCGATACGGGCACTTTTGGCCGTACTTCCAACCACGCCGAAATCGCCTCTTTTGCTCTCTCACTCACCGGGACCATGCGCGCCTGGCCGCCTTTGCCCATGACGGTGAGCAAAGGCGCATCGCGCGGCACCGCGCTTAAAGGAAGGCTTACCAATTCGGTCGCCCGAAGTCCGGAGCCATAGAGCAATTCGAGCAATGCCAAGTCGCGAATTGCTGCGGGCCTTCCGCTTTCTGCCTCCATTTCGGCACGTTTGAAAAGCACATCGACCGCTTCGTGGCCCAGCACTTTGGGAAGGGGGCGGCGCGTGCGTGGCCGGGGGAGAGCGCCTGAGGGATCATCCTCGCGCCAGCCCTCTTCAATCGCAAAACCAAAAAACTGCCTCAGCGCCGACGTCTTTCGTGCAATTGTCGAAGGGGCAAGGTCGCTCCAAGCGCTGGCAAGCTTCGCAACTGAGGTACGCGGCGCTTTGGCAAGGTCGCCCAATAGCTCCTCGGCCCCATCCAGATCGCGGGTGTAAGCGGCAAGAGTGTTCGCCGAAGCGCCCCGCTCTGCTGCCAGCATATCGAGAAAATCCCGTGTCGCAGACGACATGGGCAAGCTTACCCGCGCGCGACCGCCTCTGCGGCGATCATTCGAGCTTCTGCATTCAGGCCCACTTGGTTCAAGGCCGACACGAGATGATAAAGATGCACAGGGGTCATCTGGCTCCAGCTTTCCCCTTGCATGCCCAGCCCCGCCAAAAACGCGACCATGGCCTTGTTGTTCACCTGCGCCGCGCGGTCGATCATCCGGGTCCAGCGGGTTTGACGTGCGAAATCCACACCAATTTGGGCGCCGTAACCGTTGACATCCCCGCCCGGCAAACGGCCAAGACCACCTAGGCCAGCGATGAGAAACGCTGATTTGCGCGCCTCTTGGCTGTCGTCATTGCTAAGAAAGTCATCCACGCCCGCAATACTAGCACTGCCAGCATTGGGGTTAGACAGCGCCAGCAGGCCCCAACTCAAAGAACCCTCTTCAACAAAAGGCTCCCAGGCCATGGCATCGCGGTCCAATCCTGCGGTGAGCATGGAGCCGATCAACTGCGGCGCATCGCCAAGGTTTTCAGCAGCAGGCGGAACGCGGGCGGCAGCATAAGCGGTCAGAATTTGGCCAGCAAAGCCGGTCGCTCCTGTGTCCCATAGCCCGCGCATTGCCGCTATTCGAGCCGCCGGATCAGGCGTCACATAGGCATCTCTCAAACGCGCAGCACGCTGCGCCGCATCGCCGCCAAGGCCTTCGTTATTGTAAAGCTCGCTGTAGAGCCCCACCAACGCTTTTGCCGAAAACACACCGCGCGTCGCGGCAAATTCAGCGTAAGGTATGCGTTCATTTATTGGAACGGCCGTCGATCCTGCGCCTGCAAGCATGTAATAGGAGCCCGACGGGCTTTCCAATGCGGCATCAAGGAGCGGTGCCGGGATGGTTTCACCAAGAGCTTTTGCGAGGCTGAAACGCCATGGGGTGATCCCTTCGACGCCTTCCCAGCTAACAGTGGTCCCTCCGCGCCCTCGACCAGCAGCCCCGGCAAATCGCTGAGCCAGCAAAAGATCGATTTCCGGCGCGATTTCTTCGTTTTGTGCTGTGTTCAGCTGGCGCGATGCCAGCGCGCCCTCACCGGCATATGCGTTGCAAATCGCCGAAAGCATGACCCACTGCGGATTATCCGAGCGTGAGCCACCCAGCCTTATCGCAGGGCACGTGCCCACAATGTCACTTGCCCCAATGTATGCGGTGATCGCCTGACTGGTCAGATCATCGTTCCAATTGCCCGCATCAATGTCTTGCACCAAGGCGCGGGCAATGGTGAATTCGCCCATCGAATTGAGCACCCCGGCCCTCAGCGCTGCAAACTCAACCGGGTTCATCCCGTTCGGCGTTTCGAGGCGGCTCGCAAGCGCGCGGCGCATCATGATATGCCCCCAACGCGAAACCAGCGGCCCTTTCGTGCCTTTCAAGATTGCGCGCACCAATCGTTCAGGCTGATTGGCCAGAGACTTTGTTGCAAGCCCGCCTTCAGAGGGTGCCAAGACCCCCACCCTCGCCAATGACCGGCGTGCAGCGGGAGGAATGTCATACTGCGGCTTTAGCCCAAGAAGATCGTCCAGCTCATCGGTTGAAAGCTCTTCCAATTCCGCAAGGCTGGGCAGACCGGAACGTTCAGAATCGGAAAGCTGAGGTACATTGGGAATACTGCCGGGAACAGACCCTGCGTTGGGCGCGGTTGGCGATGATTGCGCGCCGCGAGGCGCGGCACCTGAATTAGAAGGGGGTGCAACAGGGGGCGCGGATGTTGATTGGGGCGCGGGCGTTGGTGCGGGCGCTGGATCATCAAATCCGGGCGGAAGGAGCGATTCGGGTGCATCCTGCGCGGTTGCAAGCCCGCTCGCCAAGGCTCCGCCCAATGCCCCTGCAATCGCAATCGCTGCAACCCCAGTTTTCCAATTCATGGTTTGCCAATTCTTCAAGATTGGTTCCCTGACATAGCCGCGACCGAAACCGATTGCACAATCGGATGGAGGGGCTCTTCGCCGCCGTCGATATAAGCTAGAGCCAGAATCACAAACAGCGCTCCCACTGCGTAAAATGCGATGCGCGCCTTCGATTTCCCCCGCTCAGCCGAAAGGGAAGTGCGAGGTTTGCCAGAGGGCGTTCCTGCGGGTGATTTGGGGCGTGTATCGGATTGCACTCTATTCTTCACTGATATGCCTGACATATTGCGCAGCGCTTACCCCAAGTCTAGGCCCACATGAAACACGAAAAATCGAAACTTCGATACAACGTCAAAGTTATGTGGCCAAGAAATGCGGACAAGTGATGAGTGAGCACCTTGCAATGGACGGGAGCGAAATTGCCCGAATAGCGGCGCGCATCGACCGGCCCGTTGTCCTGGTTGGCCTCATGGGTGTGGGCAAGTCGACCGTCGGGCGAAGGCTCGCCGAAATGCTGGGGAGCGATTTCGTCGACGCGGATGACGCGATAGAAGATGCAGCACAGCGCTCAATCGCAGAGATTTTCGAAGAGTTTGGAGAGGCTTACTTTCGCGACGGCGAACGCCGGGTGATCGCCCGCTTGATCGAAGAAGGTGGCGGAGTGATCGCAACCGGTGGCGGAGCCTTTGTCGATCCTGAAACCCGCTCGCTAATCCTTGAAAGAGCGATCGCGGTGTGGATCGATACCGACATTGACATTCTGGTTGAGCGCACATCGCGGCGCAACACCCGGCCGCTTTTGCGAAACGGCAATCCAAAAGAAATTCTGACGCGCCTCTATAATGAGCGCGAACCCTTTTATTCTCAGGCACAAATCCGGGTTGAAAGCAAAAACGCGCCCCACGCGGAAACGGCCAAAGCGATCCTTGAGGCAATTGATAAATGGCTATGACCTTGGCTGAAACCATCAGAGTGGAACTTGGCGGACGATCTTACGACGTGATCGTCGGTGCGGGCCTGCTCGACCAGATTGCCGATCTCGCAGGGCCGTTTCTTAAATCTTATGCCACGCGCCCGGTGCCTATCGTGGCCGACGTCAATGCAAGGGACCACCACGGCCCGCGCATCGAAGCATCCCTTGCGAAAGCAGGGTTCGAGGCGGTCTGGTACGATGTGCCCTCTGGCGAAGCGTCCAAAAGCTGGTCGGGGTTAGAGAAGCTGACGGATTGGCTCCTTTCCCTTGGGGTGACACGATCAGATCACGTCTTTGCCCTTGGTGGCGGGGTTGTGGGCGATCTGGTCGGTTTTGCCTGCGCCATCCTCAAACGTGGATGCGGCTTTGTGCAATTGCCGACCACATTGCTGAGCCAGGTCGACAGCTCGGTGGGCGGAAAGACCGCTATCAACACTGCTGCTGGCAAGAATATGATCGGCGCATTTCATCAGCCTTCCCTTGTGCTGGCCGATATGGACACGCTCACCACCCTGCCAGACAGGGAGATGCGCGCGGGATATGCCGAGGTTATCAAATATGGGCTTTTGGGCGACCGGGAATTCTTCGACTGGTTAGAGGCAAACGGTGCGCAAGTTTTGACGCGCGCCCACAAACCGCTTCAACACGCCATCGCCACCAGCATCCGCGCCAAGGCCCGCATCGTCTCAGAAGATGAGCGTGAAACATCGGGCGCGCGGGCATTGCTCAATCTTGGGCATACATTTGGCCATGCTTTGGAGGCTGAAACCGGGTTCTCGGACCGCTTGCTGCATGGTGAGGCAGTTGCCCTTGGCATGGTTTTAGCCGCGCGTTTTTCGGCACGGCGCGGGGAAATATCCCGCGATGACGCGGCACGCGCGGCACAGGCGATTGGGACAACTGGCCTGCCATCCCAGATCAACCAGCTTGGCCTTACCTGTGATGGCGCGCGGCTTGTCGATCATATGCGCCACGACAAGAAGATGGAGGGGACAGGCACCCTGCCCTTCCTTCTTTTGAAGGGCCTTGGCGAGGCATACATGGCGCGCGATGTTGCGCTTGATGATGTCGCCGAGTTTCTGGACGAGGAGCTGGCATGACCCGCTTTGTCGACCTCTCCATCCCGATCACCAATGATGTGATCTCTGATCCTGAAGTCATGCGCCCCAAGGTCACTTACATGACCCACGAAGACACTTGGGAGCAGATCGCTATGTTTTTCCCCGGTCTTCAGAAAGAAGACCTCCCCGATGGCGAAGGTTGGGCGGTGGAAATGCTGGAACTCTCCACCCACAACGGCACCCATATGGATGCACCATGGCATTACCATTCTACCACTGATGCGGGCGCAGCACCTGCACCCAGCATTGATGAAGCACCGCTAGACCGGTTCCTTCGCCCCGGCGTGAAGCTTGATTTCACCCACCTGCCGAACGGCCATTTGGTGAGCGCTGCCGAGCTTGACGAGGCTTTTGCCAGGATCGATTATGATCTCCAACCGCTTGATATCGTTTTGATCCAATCGGGCGCGGTATACGGCACGGACAATTTTACCGATCAAGGCGTGGGACTTGGTGCAGAGGCGACTTTGTGGCTAACCGAGCGCGGCGTTGAGGTCGTGGGCACCGATGCATGGAGCTGGGACGCACCGTTCAGCCACACCGCAAAGCGCTGGGCCGAGACCCGCGACCCCAAGATCATCTGGGAAGGTCACAAGGCAGGCCGTATCCGCCCCTATTACCAAATAGAAAAGCTGACCAATCTCGAAAGCCTACCCGCCCGTGGCTTCACTTTCAGCTGTTTCCCGGTGAAGATTGAACGCGCCAGTGCTGGATGGATCCGTGCCGTGGCGATTATCGAGGAGTAGGGGACGCTATGAACGGGCAGGTCATCATCCTCAATGGAGTGAGCAGCGCCGGGAAAACCACGCTTGCCAAAGCGATCCAGAAATACGCAACCGACATTTGGCTGCATATTGCAATGGACACCTTTGTCGCGATGCTGCCCGATGGCAGCGAGTTTGATCGTGATTGGTTTCCGATCACTCAAGTGAACCATCAAGGCGAAGAGCTGCCACGCATCGGCAACGGCCCGAGCGGAGAGGGTCTGCTGACGCAGATGCGCCAGTTGGTTGAACAAATGTCAGAAGCCGGCTTCAACGTAATCGTGGACGAGGTGGCAGAAAAACCCGTAATCGACGATTACCGCAATCGACTGGGCCCATCGTGCCTGGTGGCGAAAGTCGATGCCCCCTTGCCCGAACTTGAACGGCGCGAGCGTGAGCGCGGCGACAGGTTACCTGGTCTGGCGCGCGAACAATCGTCACGCCTCCACAAGGGCATTGAATACGATCTGGAATTGGACACCCATACTCAAACGCCCGACGCCTTGGCGCGCAGGGTGCTGGCAGGTATTTCCTAGCTCGCAGTGCGCGGGAGCTGCGTCACTTTGCCAGACGTGTCCAAGAGCGCTTCATTCTCCATCATCGCATCGTGCTCTGCGAAAAGCCGTTCAATCTCTGTCCGCTTTTCAAGGAGCGTTATCGCAATCCCCGGCGCCAGACTCTCGCCATCGCCAATCTGTCCGAGTACGCCAGCCAAATCGCTGGCAGTCGCCTCACGGGCAGTTTTGAAGAAATGACCCTTTCGGTCGAAATATCCTGTCCCTTTTTTCGCCACGACTTGATCCCCTCAGATTGCATATCAAAAAACAGTATCCGATTCGGATACGTAATAATCCTACAATCAGCAGGGCAGCGCCAGAACATCTGTGCAAAAGCGCACCAATTGGTCTAATTTGAAACAGTCAGAGCGCAAAGATTACCGCAACCACTTATGAAATTTCAGCCCAGAACAAGGGATGAAGACTGCGGTTCAATCCAACTAGAGCCTTATTCTAGCTCAAGAATGACTGCATCTACGGCCAGACTCTCACCCTCTTCGGCATTGATCTTGGCGATCACGGCCTCTTTTTCTGCGCGAAGAATATTTTCCATTTTCATGGCTTCGACAGTCGCAAGGGGTTGCCCGGGTTGAACCGTTTCGCCTTCGGCCACGTGCAGTTTCACCAGCATACCAGGCATTGGACAGATCAGCATTTTGGAAAGATCAGGCGGCTCTTTCTCGATCATATGCCCTTCATGGGCCGTCAGGCGGGCTGGCAATACCAACGCCTGATGCGACGCGCCGCGTGTGGTAATGCGCCACCGCACGCCCTCGCGTTCGACCTGGACAACAATGGTGTTGTCGCCGGTGACATTCGCGAAGGTTTGACCCACGCGCCAGTCCCATGTGCCGTTGAGGCGATGCCCATCGACGGTTGCCCCGCCTTCTTCGAGCATCACATCAAAGCTTTTGCTGCCGATTTTGACCATCCAATTGGATGGCGGATTGCCGCCACCATTTAGCTGGCCTGAGATCTTGCCTGCGCGAACCTGAGTGTCGAACTCGGCCCCTGCGAACAATGCGGCCAGCTGGCGAAGATGCGCCTCGCTTGCAGGCGCGCCTTCGAAACCCTCGGGATATTCTTCCGCGATAAAGCCTGTGGTGAGCTCGCCTGAACGGAACCGTTCGTGCTGCATGATCGCTGAGAGAAAATCGACGTTGTGACCAAGCCCTTTGATGCGAAAGCTGTCCAGTGCCTCGATCTGGAGGTCTGCCGCTTCTTCACGCGTTGGCGCCCATGTAATGAGCTTTGCGATCATCGGGTCGTAGAACATCGAAACCTCGCCGCCCTCAAAGACGCCGTCATCCACGCGCACGCTGCCGTTCCCTCGCGCCACACCGCGGCGTGGCTTGCCAGCGACCTCGCCGTCATCGCTCCACCCTTCGACCGAGGGTGAGTATTCGATCAAGCGGCCCGTCGAAGGCAGAAAACCGCGATAGGGGTCTTCGGCATAGACGCGGTTTTCAATTGACCAGCCATCAATGCCAATGTCGTCCTGCGTGAGTTCCAATTTCTCGCCCGCAGCAACCCGGATCATCTGTTCAACCAGATCAACGCCGGTAATCGCCTCGGTCACAGGGTGCTCAACCTGAAGGCGGGTGTTCATTTCGAGGAAGTAGAAACTCTCCCCCGTCTTGTCCGCGCCGGAAACAATCAGTTCGACCGTACCCGCAGAATGATAATCCACCGCCTGGGCCAGAGCGACGCATTGCTCACCCATGGCTTTACGCATTTTCTCGGTCACAAAAGGCGACGGCGCCTCTTCGACAACCTTCTGGTGGCGGCGTTGGATCGAACATTCCCGCTCGTTCAGATAGAGCGTATTGCCGTGCTTATCGCCGAGGATCTGGATTTCGATGTGACGCGGGTTCTCAATGAATTTTCCAATGAAAACACGGTCATCGCCAAAGGAGTTGAGACCCTCGCGCTTGGTCGCTTCAAAGCCTTCGCGCACGTCTTTTTCAGACCACGCAAGCCGCATCCCCTTGCCCCCGCCGCCGGCAGAAGCCTTCATCATCACGGGATAGCCGATGTCATCGGAAATCTCGACCGCGTGATCGGTGTCGCGAATTTCGCCAACAAAGCCGGGGACGACATTGACGCCAGCGGCTTTGGCGAGCTTCTTGGACTCGATCTTGTCGCCCATCGCCGCAATCGCACCTGCTGGCGGGCCGATGAAGGCGATGTTCTCGGCTTCAAGAGCTTCGACAAAACTCGCCCGCTCTGACAGGAAGCCATAACCGGGATGAACCGCCTCAGCACCGGTTTCCTTGCACGCAGCGATAATCTTTTCCGGGATCAGATAGCTTTCAGCCGCAGGCGATGCACCAATGTGCACTGCCTCATCGGCCATGCGCACAAATGGCGCGTTGCGGTCCGCGTCGGAATAGACCGCAACCGTCGCAATCCCCATCCGCTTCGCTGTCTGAAAAACACGGCAAGCGATTTCACCGCGATTGGCCACCAAAATCTTAGAAAACATTGTCTCTCCGTGTGGGAAAACGTGTTGCGCATACGCCTATGGCTGGTTGGTTGGCCCCTTGCAACCTATCGAGTTTGATCTCAGATTTCCCGACTAATAAGTCTCGGCCAGTTCTCGCAATTCCTTTGTGCGCGCCTCTGTGAGTACCGTCTTGCAAGTCGAAACCAACAAGGGTTCAAGGCTACCGCCGCGCGCGCGATATCCATCCAATCTGCAATGCTCATCGCGGTATTTGAGCCAGGCACGCTGTGCACTAAGCAAGATTTCAAAATAGCTGCGTAAGTCGGCTTCAGGCGGGCCGGGATGGTCGGCATAACTCTTGTCCAGCTCTTTCATCTTCGCGCGGGCAAGCGCCCAAGCCGCATTCATCTCCTGATCGGCAATAAAAAAGTCGTTGGCAGCGCAGATATTCATCTCTTGCTGAATACCCTGATCAGCCTTTTCCTTATCGCACGAAGGCAAGCCCTCGGGCTGCATTGCGACTAAAAGCAGGCTCCATATCATTCAGCATTCCTCTTACGGGCAAATTGGATCAGGCTTTCAGCATACGCAGGAGCGCCGCGCCGGTCACCTTCTCCTTTGAGCAAGTCACTCGCTGCAAGCGCAAGCATGGCGGTATTGCCCCCACTCAAGGCAGCCAGCGGTTCGACATAGATGCCAATCGTGAAGAGGATCGCGCCCGTTTCAGGCAGTCGCCTCAAGGTTTGACGTTCCGACCGAACGAACAGGGTTTCGCCAGCATTTTCATCGGTCACATGGGCAAATGCTTCTAGCGCCGGGCGAGTTTCCAGCCATCGCCGCTCTCCGGTGGCAGCGATAAACCAATTGCATCGCCCGAAGATCGCGCCCGGTTTGAGCGTTTCCATAAACCGATCGACACCGCTTGCCAGATGCTCCTCATAACCCGCAATCGGTGCATGAAGCGCGCGTAGCGGAAGGCCGATCTTGTCCTTGGGGTGCCAATCAGAGGGCCATGCGACCGCCGCTCCAATCAGGCGATATTGGTCATCGCCGGGCGCCTTTGTCAGCAGGCACATGTCTTCGTGCGCGGCCAAGGCGGCCTCGGGCAGCGCGCCTTGCACACCAAGCATCGCCGCCAATTCGCGGCCAGGTGCCTCCGCCTCGCGCGTAAGCTCAACACCCTCTGGCCAGTCCGCAAAACCGCGCCTACGAGCGGCAAGATCAGGCTGCGGCTGAAGCCACTCAGCCTCGGTCAGCCGCGCCAGCCCCATGCGCAGTCGCCCACCCCCGCGCGCCTTGGGGAGCAGCGTATCAACGCCAAAGCCAAGAGCAGGCTTAGTCAGAACCGCTCCCCTTCTGATCGCACCGAAGAACGAAGCCGTATTCCTCCAACCAATCCGCTGGCGTTGGCAACAAGAACTGCAGCGCCTCTGGAAGCAATCCATGCAAACTGTTGGAATGAAGGAGGTCTTTGCGGCGGTCCGAAAAACACCAGTTTTGGTTCTCAGGCAGCGCTTCAACCAGTCGCAGGATGCCCTCCTGTGTCGCCCCGCCCTCATCTGCCAGTGAGATGTAGAGCGACGAACCGCTCGCGCCCTGATTTGCAATTTGGTGCGATAGCGATTGCTCATCCCATTGCAGACTAGGCGAAATCGCAGCAAACCCAGAAAACGCCTCCGTGCCGGTCGCCCAGGTTTCGATCACAAAATGCCCAGCGGCACTTTCGCCGACCAGAAAGACTTCGTCGCTGGTGCGATAGCGAGAGGCAATCATCGGCAGAATCTCACCAACGAGCCAGCTGCGAAATTGCTCGCTTTCTCCCGCAGTTGGGAAACGCTCTTGTTGTTCAAGGTCGCGTGTTGGCGGAAGCAATTCTCGCTGTCTGTCTTTAGTCTCAATCCCGACCCAAATGACACCTTTGCTGCGTCCCCACAGCCTGTTCCAATTGTGGATGCCCACACCCAGAAACAGATCTTGCTGCAATCCCCCATCAAGCATGACCACCACTGGCCACCGGCGCTCAAGATCATCGCCGTAATCGGGCGGCAGGATCACATTGATCTCACGCTGCGCATCAAGGACAGATGCGGTCGCGGTCTCCCCCACCACCAGCGGCGCAAACTCTGGCGCCCCTTGAGCTGCGAGAAGCACTGCTGCGATCTGAGATATCATTCGGCCGGCTCTATTTGTTTGGCTGCGCGTGCTGGTTCTTCCTGTTGCAATGCTGTCAGCCCTAATTTCGCAAACAAGGCGCCATCGCTGTCATCGCCCGCATTGGGAGCGGTGAGCAGCTTGTCGCCGGTGAAGATCGAGTTTGCACCCGCCAAGAAGCACAGCGCCTGTGTCGCCTCTGACATGCTTTCACGGCCAGCGGAGAGGCGCACCATGGACATGGGCATAGTGATCCGCGCCACCGCAACCGTGCGCACAAACTCAATGTCGTCGATCTTGGCCATCGGCGTATCGGCCAGCATATCGCCCAGAACCGTGCCTTTGACGGGCACCAGAGCATTCACCGGAACGCTCTCGGGGTGGCTCTCAAGCGTCGCAAGCGTGTGCACAAAGCCCACCCGGTCCTCTCGTGTTTCGCCCATGCCAACAATCCCGCCAGAGCAAACATTGATGCCCGCCTTGCGCACATTATCGAGCGTATCGAGGCGGCATTGGAAATCGCGGGTCGAAATCACCCGCTCGTAATACTCCGGGCTGCTGTCGATATTGTGGTTGTAATAATCCAGCCCCGCTTCGGCGAGCATGTCCGCCTGATGCGGCTCCAGCATGCCCAGCGTCATACAAGTCTCAAGCCCCATATCGCGCACGCCCTTCACGATCTCAACGATTGCAGGCATGTCGCGGTCTTTGGGATTGCGCCATGCGGCTCCCATGCAGAACCGCTGCGATCCTTGATCCTTGGCCTGCGCTGCGCGTTGCAGAACGGCTTGTACGTCCATCAGCTTGGTCGCCTCGACCCCGCTTTCGGCCTTCACCGACTGCGAGCAATAGCCGCAATCCTCGGGGCACCCGCCGGTCTTGATGCTGAGCAGTGTGCACAGCTGGATTTGCTCTGGCGGGTGGTTCTCGCGGTGTATGCTCGCGGCTTGGAAAAGCAGCTCGGTGAAGGGCAGGTTGAAGAGTTCCGCGATCTCCTCGCGGGTCCAATCGTTGCGAATTTGGGTCATTTTTACCTTACGTTTAGCGCTTGGAGAAGGTCTGCTTTGATATCGTCAATATGCTCGATACCGACCGAGATGCGCACTACATCCGGGCCAGCGCCTGCTGCAACCAAATCTTCTGCTGAAAGCTGGCTGTGGGTAGTGGACGCAGGGTGAATGATGAGCGAACGCGTGTCACCAATGTTGGCCAAGTGGCTGAAGAGCTTGACGTTTGAGACAAGCGCTTTGCCCGCTTCGTAACCGCCTTTGAGGCCAAAGGTGAACACCGCCCCGCCCTTACCGCCAAGGTATTTATTGGCGTTGGCATTATAGGGATTGTCGGGAAGCCCCGCATAGCTCACCCACTCGACCGCATCTTGCTCTTGGAGCCATTCGGCAAGCGCATGGGCGTTGGCGCAATGCCGCTCCATCCGCAGATACAGTGTCTCCATTCCGGTAAGCGCAAGGAAGGCGTTCATAGGCGCCATCGCAGGCCCAAGGTCGCGCAGACCCAGAACGCGGCAAGCGATGATAAAGGCGATGGGACCAATTGGCTCCAACGCATCGACCAGAACCGCGCCGTGATAAGAACCATTGGGCTTGGTCAGCGAGGGGTACTTATCCCCTTGGGCTTTCCAGTCGAAATTGCCGCTGTCGACAATCACCCCGCCCACGGCATTGCCGTGACCGTTCAGGAACTTGGTCGTCGAGTGCGTGACGATATCCGCGCCGTGCTCAAACGGGCGGCACAGCGCCGGGGTAGCCATCGTGTTGTCGACGATCAGCGGCACCCCGCCTTCATGAGCGACAGCCGCGATGGCTTCGATATCGGTGACAACGCCGCCGGGATTGGCAAGGCTCTCGATAAACACGGCCCGCGTGTTTTCATCCATCGCGGAGCGCACGTTCTCGACGTCATCGACGTCAACAAAGCGCGTTTCCCAACCGAATTTGAGGAAAGCCTCACCCATCTGGTTGAGCGATCCGCCGTAAAGCTTCCTCGCCGCGACGATGTTGCAGCCCGGCTCCATCAATGTGTGAAACACCAGCAATTGCGCTGCATGGCCCGAAGCGACACCCAGCGCGCCCACGCCGCCTTCAAGCGCTGCGACTTTCTTCTCCAACGCATCGTTGGTGGGGTTCATGATGCGGGTGTAGATGTTGCCGAACTCCGCGAGGGAGAACAGGTTTGCCGCATGCTCCGGGCTGTCGAAGACGTAGGAGGACGTCTGGTAGATCGGCGTGATCCGCGCGTTGGTTGTCGGGTCAGGCTGCGTGCCCGCGTGAACGGACATGGTTTCGGGCCGTGTGCCTTCGGGTAGGTCAGTCATCTTCAAAACTCCGTTCGCCCTGAGCTTGTCGAAGGGCTTTTTTGATTAGTTCCTTGGCTCTGAGAAAGAGCGGTCCTTCGATAGGTCGATACTGGAACCGTTTGTCCGACATGGTGAACTTGGCCGTGTAATTATGTGAATGCACTTTCTTGAGATAGCTGATTAAGCGGGAAAGGTCGCGGTCTCGAGATGATGTCACATCAGTTGTGCTGCCATCGATATTGTGACGGAGTGCCCGGACCAGGACATGATCTCCTTTCTTACTTGGATTCGCTCGCTGCCCATCGGCATCCTGTAGCACCAGCGCGGTGAACTTCGTTACGCCATCCGAACCAATGATCGAGTAATGGTATTCCCGACTTTGATAGTGCTCATGCCTTCGCTTGAGGACATCGCCATTAGTTGGATCAATGCAACCAATCTTGCCAGCAGTGAATTCAAAACTCACTCCGCCGCCTCCTCCATCGCGCTGTCCAGCGGCGGCATGTTGTGACCTAGCAGCGTCAGGATATCCGCCGCGCATTCGACCACGTTTGAGCCGGGGCCGTAGATGCCCTGCACCCCCGCCTCGCGCAGGAAGTCGTAGTCTTGCGGCGGTATCACGCCGCCTGCGGTGACTTTGATGTCGGGGCGGCCTGCGTCTTTGAGCTTGTTTATCAGCTCCGGGATCAGCGTCTTGTGACCTGCGGCAAGACTACTCGCGCCGACGATGTCGACGTCTTTCTCAAGTGCCATTTTGCACGCCTCTTCGGGCGTCTGGAACAACGGGCCGGAGATGACCTCAAAGCCCATGTCTGAGAACGCCGACGCGATCACGTTTGCGCCCCGGTCGTGGCCATCCTGACCCATTTTGGCGACCATGATGCGCGGCTTGCGGCCCAAGCGTCGGCTGACCGCCTCCACCCCGTCCGTCACCTGCGCCCAGCGTTGATCGAACTCATAGGCGCTTTTGTAAACGCCAGAGACTGGCTTTGGCGTTGCATCGTGGCGGCCAAAGACCTCTTCCATAGCGGAGGAAATCTCGCCCAAAGTCGCATCGTGGCGCGCGGCTTCCACGGCCAATTGCAGCACGTTCGCATCACTTGCAGAGCCCTCGGTGAGAGCCTTCAACGCCGCCTGACACGCCGCTTCATCGCGGCCTGCGCGCACTGCGGCAAGCCGTTTGATCTGACCTTTGCGCACCGCTGCATTGTCGATGTCGAGCGTGTCGATAGGGTCCTCTTTGTCCTTGCGGTATTTGTTAACGCCCACGATCACGGTCTTGCCCTGATCGACCATCGTCTGCTTTTCCGCCGCCGCGCGTTCGATCTCGGCTTTGGGAGCGCCGGTGCCGACATAGGCTGTCATGCCGCCCGCTTCATCGACCTTAGCCATAAGTTCGCGCGCCTCTTCGACCAGTTTGGAAGTCAGCGCTTCGATATAATGCGAGCCACCCAGCGGATCGACGACGTTGGTGATCCCCGTCTCTTCCTGAAGCACCAGCTGAGTGTTGCGCGCGATGCGGGCGGAGAAATCGGTGGGAAGCGCAATGGCTTCATCGAGCGCATTGGTGTGGAGCGACTGTGTGCCGCCAAGTGTCGCCGCCATCGCCTCAATCGTCGTGCGCATGACGTTGTTATAGGGGTCTTGCTCTTGCAAGCTCACACCGGACGTCTGGCAGTGAGTGCGCAGCATTTTGCTCCGCTCAGACTTTGCGCCCAGCCCATCCATCACCTCATACCAAAGCGTGCGCGCGGCGCGCAGCTTGGCGATCTCCATGAAGAAGTTCATGCCGATGCCGAAGAAGAACGACAAACGCCCCGCAAAGGCATCAATATCAAGCCCTGTTGCCATCGCGCGGGTCGCATATTCTTTGCCGTCGGCAATGGTGAAGGCAAGCTCCTGCACGGCCGTCGCGCCCGCCTCATGCATATGATAGCCGCTGATCGAAATGCTGTTAAATTTCGGCATGTTAGCCGAGGTGTAGCCGATGATATCCGAGATAATCCGCATCGAGGGCTCTGGCGGATAGATATAGGTGTTGCGGACCATGAACTCTTTTAAGATGTCGTTCTGAATGGTGCCGGAAAGCTGGTCCTGAGAAACCCCCGAACGTTCCGCCGCAACGATGTAGAACGCAAGGACCGGGATCACCGCGCCATTCATCGTCATGGAAACGCTCATGGTGTCGAGCGGGATCTGGTCGAACAGGATTTCCATATCCGCGACCGTATCAATCGCGACGCCCGCCTTACCGACGTCGCCCACAACGCGCGGGTGGTCGCTGTCATAACCCCGGTGCGTTGCGAGGTCGAACGCGACCGACAGCCCCTTTTGACCCGCAGCCAGATTGCGGCGGTAAAAAGCGTTCGATTCCTCAGCCGTCGAGAAGCCCGCATATTGCCGGATTGTCCAAGGGCGCCCTGCATACATCGAAGCCTTCACCCCGCGCGTGAACGGCGCAAAGCCGGGAAGCCCCGGGTCCCAGCCCTCATGATCTTCTGCCGTATAGAGCGGCTTGATCGCAAACCCCTCTGGTGTTTCCCAGGTCAGGTCGCGGCCCTTCACTTCCTTATCAGCGAGGGCTTTCCAATCGGCGGGGGTTGGCCCGGATTTGTTTGTGTCAGTCATGGTGTGTCCCATATCCACATTCAGGCCGAGGAAAAAGTGCGGGCGGGAAATTAATCCTTGCTCACACGCCTACGGTTATTTGCGCAAAGGCAATCGCGCCTCCGCAAGCGGCAAACATGAGCCCAAACCATCCGAGGCAGATGCGAATGAAAATGGGCGCTTGTGCGTCGTTTCTTCCAACGATTGCTCCCCAGAGAATCGCTAGACCGAAAAGCACTAGGACACCGCCAACGATTGCCCCGGTTAGGCCCGGTTCAATGCAATCCGAACCGCCTTTGGTCAGGATGGAGTCGCAAGGATCAAAGTCGAGCGCATCGAGCCACGCCACCCCTGCACCACCTGTCGAAAGCAGGGCAAGAAATGCGAATATAGGCGCGTTAAAATCGCCGGACTTTGCGTTGTTTGGCAATGTTAAGAGCCTTTGCCCTTATTGCCCTTTGAACTCGGCTTTGCGTTTTTGCAGGAAGGCCATGCCGCCTTCCATCGCATCCTGGCTGGCCCCTGCAAGCCGTTGACCTTCTGCTTCCGCAAGGAAAACCTGCTCAAGGCTGCCATCTGCCGCGAGCGCAATGTTGCGCTTCATCGTCCGAATCGCGAGCGTTGGTCCATTGGCGAGTTTTTCAGCCAAAGCGCGCGCCTCGCTCATCAGATCGGCGTCCTCGACGCATTTGTAGGCAAGGCCCCATTCTTCCGCTTGTTCGCCGCGAATTTTCTCACCCAGCATCATCATGCGGGTTGCACGAGCCCGGCCAATCGCGCGGGTGAGCAGCCAGGTCGAACCGCCATCTGGCACAAGGCCAATGTTGACAAATGCCTGGAGGAAATAGCCGCTTTTGCCGACAATCGTAAAGTCTGCCGCCAGCGCGAGGCTGCAACCTACGCCAGCCGCTGGACCGTTAACAGCACAGATTACCGGAACCTCAGCGCGGATAATCTGGCTGATCGCGGGGTTATAATGCTTTTGGAGCGCCTGGTGTGAGCCGCCTTTAGAGCCCAATGCACTGCCATCGCCGCGAGCTGAAAGATCAGCGCCAGAGCAAAAGCCCTTGCCCTCACCCGTGATGAGAACCGCGCGTGCATCACCAAGATCGTAGAACGCCTGACCGATTTCATCAGCCATTTGCGGTGCCATAGCGTTCAGGCGATCCGGCTTGTTCAGCGTCAGGATCATCAGCGGGCCTTCACGCTCCACTAGAATCGTTTCGTAGGTCATCTTGGCTCTCTCCCAGAATCTTGGATACGCATTTTATTGGCGCGTTTCGTTTAGCAACTCTTTGCCTTGACGTGAGCGTCAAGACAAGTCCGCTACGTCGCGCTGCGTCAATAAGGCCTCAGTTGGACCAATGCGCGCCCTCTTTAGGCGTTTCCATGATCTCGGTGAGGATGCCCTGCATATCCTTGGGGTGCAGAAAGAAAATCGGCGTGCCGTGAGCGCCAATGCGCGTGGGGCCAAGGATGCGCTTGCCTTGTCCCTCAAACTCAGCGCGCGCTTCGTCGATATCGGGCACTTCAAAACAGACATGGTGCTGGCCACCCGCCGGGTTCTTGGCGAGGAAGCCATTGATCGGAGAGCTCTCGTCAAAAGGCTCGATCAACTCAAGCTGCGTGCCGTTCATTCCGCTGTCCGTAGGTGTATCGACAAAGCAGACTTTGACGCCTTGTTCGGGCAGGTCAAAGGGCTCGGTAATCTGCGTCGCGCCCATGGTGTCCCGATAGTGGGCGATGGAGTCCGCGATAGAGGGCGTTGCGATCCCGATGTGATTAAGGCGGCCTAGTTTCATTGGATTACGTTTATCTCCAGAGTGGCAAATGCGAGGAACACAAAGAACAAGCAGCACACAAATGCAAGCCATGCAAACAGCGCGTAGGAAGGCCTTCCAGCTAGCTTGCCTGCGCTTTTTTGTGCCGCAGCAAGGCCCCAGAACAACAGCATGCCCAGGAAACAGACACCGGCGACAATTATTGAAATGCTGGACCAGTCCATCCGCTCACCTTCAATTCAAAATACCAAGCATCAACAGATATCCTGTCATCGCGCACATCACGCCGATACAAACAAATATGCCGACACTGGGCCAATTGTGAAAGCGCAGTTCCTTTGTTTCGCCGTCGATGTGCCAGTTATTGGGGCTTCGGTAGACGCGGTGGGCGATGAACGCGCAGGCGGCGGTGGCGAGCAGCAGGGAGAGGGGCAGGAGAAGTTCTTTCATTGACCAGTCACCATCCCCCACTCGTCATCCCGGACTTGATCCGGGATCCATTTCACATTCGAGAACCAACTTCGCCAGCCGAGAAATAGACCCTCAAACAAGTTCAGGGTGACGAAGAGAGGATAGTCGCCTCCTAGGGTATTCTTGGACTAGACAGGATGAATGCGGTCAAGATCACCGTCCCTACCATAGTCCAAAAAGATACTCGAACTATCAATTCTCTCGCTGTCATATCACCTCACAACGGAATATTATCATGCTTCTTCCAAGGGTTCTCCAACTGCTTGGTCCGCAGCCGACGTAGCCCTTGCGCAACCCGCCGCCGCGTTGAGTGCGGGTGGATCACCTCGTCGATATAGCCGCGCGATGCCGCCACAAAGGGGTTGGCAAAGCGGTCTTCGTATTCCTTGGTTTTCTCCGCGATCTTCTCAGCATCGCCTCGGTCCTGGCGGAAGATGATCTCCACCGCGCCTTTGGCGCCCATCACCGCGATCTCTGCGGTGGGCCATGCGAGGTTGAGGTCGCCGCGAAGGTGCTTACTCGCCATCACATCGTAAGCGCCACCGTACGCCTTGCGGGTGATGATGGTGATCTTGGGCACGGTCGCCTCGCCGTATGCGAACAATAGCTTTGCGCCGTGCTTGATGATGCCGCCCATTTCTTGCGCCGTTCCGGGCAGGAAGCCGGGGACATCAACGAAAGTCACAATCGGAATATCGAACGCATCGCAGAAGCGCACAAAACGCGCGGCTTTCTTCGATGACGCGATATCGAGCACGCCAGCAAGCACCATAGGCTGGTTCGCGACAACACCCACCGTGCGCCCTTCGACCCGGCCAAATCCGCAGATGATGTTGGCCGCATGCGCTGGCTGAATTTCGAAAAACTCGCCCTCGTCCAGCGTCTTCCGGATCACCTCATGCATGTCATAAGGCTGGTTCGCATTGTCGGGGATGATCGTGTCGAGCGATGGCTCCAACCTGTCCCAAGGGTCGTTGGTGGGAAGCTCTGGCGCTTCCTCGCGGTTGGAGAGCGGCAGGTAGTTGAAGAAATCACGCGTTGCGAGCAGTGTCTCGACATCGTTTTCAAACGCAATGTCTGCGACCGAAGTCTTGGTCGTGTGCGTAATCGCCCCGCCCAGCTCTTCTTGCGTGACTTCTTCATTGGTGACGGTCTTCACCACATCGGGGCCGGTCACGAACATGTAAGATGAGTCCTTCACCATGAAGATGAAGTCGGTCATGGCAGGCGAATACACTGCGCCGCCAGCGCATGGGCCCATGATGAGGCTGATTTGGGGGATGACGCCTGATGCGAGCACGTTTTTCTGGAACACATCGGCATAGCCGCCAAGCGAGGCAACGCCTTCCTGAATACGCGCGCCGCCACTGTCGTTGAGGCCAATGACGGGAGCGCCGACCTTCATGGCGGTGTCCATCACCTTGCAGATTTTCTCCGCATGGCGTTTCGACAGCGAACCGCCGAAGACGGTGAAGTCCTGGCTGAACACATAGACCAGCCGACCGTTGATGGTGCCAGAACCCGTGACCACACCGTCGCCGGGGATTTTCTGGCTTTCCATGCCGAAATCGACGCAGTCATGCTCAACGTAAGTGTCGATCTCTTCGAAAGAGCCTTCGTCGAGCAGCACGTCAAGACGCTCACGCGCCGTCAGCTTGCCCTTGGCGTGCTGTGCATCGATGCGCTTTTGCCCGCCGCCCATCTTGGCGGCTTCGCGGCGTCGTTCCATTTCGGCAATATTGGCAGACATTCAGTGGTCCCTGTTTGTATGTTTCGCGCGTTCGTTGCCGGAGCAGCGAAGAAGCGTCAATCTCTCAAAACCTCAGCGTGACCCGCTTTGCAAGCCCGGGCGAGAGGCTTTCGGCAAAGCGCAAGGCCTTGGTCATGCCGATGTTGGCCTCCTCGCGGTCATTCAAAATGGCCTTGAGAATTTGCCTCGCGCACTCTTCAACAGGCATCTTCTTCATCGGGTTGCCATCGTTCATTTGCGTATCGACCACCGGGGGCAGCGCTTCGATCACTTTGATCCGGGTGCCTTTAAGCTGCTCGCGCAGAGCAAGGGTATAGAAGCGCAAACCCGATTTGGTCGCGCAATAAACCGGTTGGCGCGCAGCAGGCGCAATCGCGAGGCCGGATGTGACGTTGACGATAGACGCTTCCGGCCGCGATTGGAGATGTGACATCAAGGCTGTCGCGAGGCGGATCGGCGCATTGAGATTGGCATAGATCGCATCGTCCGCCGCATCAGAATCAGGCGGCATTTTGCGAAAGTCGTGATCAACCAATTGGCCCGCATTGTTGATGAGAACATCGAGCGCGCGATCTCCCCAACCATCGACAAGCGCATCGACGCCGGCGGCATTGGAAAGCCCGGCTTCGATTACCTCAAAGCCCTCAGCTCGCATCGCCGCGACCCTCTCGGCGTTTCGGCCAGTGACAACCACATTCGCGCCCGCGTCGCGAAGCTGGAACGCGAGCGCTTTTCCGATGCCATTCGTGCCGCCTGTGAGCAGCACGTGTTTGCCTTTCAGGTCCATCAGACTTTGACCACCCCATGCTCAATAAGGCTCTTGGCGCAGTCGACTACGCTCTCTTTAGCGGGCCGCGTTTCCCAACCGAGCCGCTCTTTCGCATGGCTGACATCGCAGTGGCGGCTCTTGCCAAGCTCACTTTTGATCGAGCGGATGGCTGGGTTGAAAAGGCTAAGAACGTGAACGAAGAAGTTGGGCATGACGCGCGTGGGCACCTTCTTGGTGTGCTCAGGCGGAAGGCCTTCTTTCAGCATTTTGGCGACATCGATGAACTTATAAAACTTGCCCGCCGCCAAGAAGCGCTCTCCCGCAAGGCCCGGTTCTTCTAGGCATTTGACGTGCAATTCGGCGGTATCGCGCGTGTCGACAATCGCAAAGCCGAGGTCTGGGGCCATCGGCACATCGCCAGCGAGCAATTGCCGCACCGCCTCGACGGAAGGCGAAAAGTCAGGATCATCAACCGGGCCCAGCACCATCGATGGGTTCACTGAGACAAATTCGATATCGCCCCCTTCCGCCGCGACCCAATCGCGCGCGGCGCGCTCTGCAATGGTCTTGGACTTGATATAAGGATAGACGTCCGGGTGGGTGATATCGGTCCAGTCGGCTTCAGAAACGGTGTAATCCTTCTCGCTGCGGCCATAGGCGACAGCGGCCATCGAGCTTGTCTGGACAAAGCGTTTGACCCCTGCCTCTTTGGCAAAGCGAAGCGCGCGCAATGTGCCCTCTCTTGCTGGCACGATCATCTCGTTCTCGTCTTTGGGAGTGGAGGCAGCGATAGGCGAGGCAACGTGGGCGACGTGGGTGCAACCCACCATGGCCTCGGCCCAGCCGTCATCCGACATCAGCTCTGCATCGAATACCTTGACCTTCTCTTGCGGCGCATTGCCAAGCCGTTTGCGAAGCGTCTCTTCGCTTTTCGCTTTGCTGCGCACCGTTGTGTGGACAGTCCAATCGCGCGCCAGTAATTGGCGGATCAATTCACCGGCAATGTAGCCAGTGCCCCCGGTGACACATACGGTTTTTGTCATAAACGAAACCCTCATTTTTGTGTTATCCCGACAGGCGTAGCGGTTTGAGGGAAAGCCAGCAATGGAAGCGGAAACGATCAGAAGCGCAGACTTTCTTGTGATTGGGGCTGGCATTGCCGGTCTGTCTTTGGCCGCGCGCTTGGCTCAGCATGGAGTTGTGATCGTGCTCGAGGCGGAAGATGCGCCGGGTTATCATGCGTCGGGCCGCAGTGTGGCTTTTGCTCACTTTGGTCTGGGGGAGAAGGTCGTTCGCACACTCACGGCGCTGAGCCTTGCCGATCTTTCTGCTGATCCAGTGGATGACAGAGCGCGCTACGCACGCCCTCACCGCGCGCTCCACATCGCCCGCACAGATCAAGTCGCGGCGCTTGATGCGCTGGATGAGGTTCACAAGGGGTTTGGATGTGATTGCGAAAGGATAACCGGAGAAGAAGCAAGGGCGCTTATCCCGGCGCTAAAGGCTGGGCCAGATTTTGTTGCAGAAGCCCTTTTGGACCATGGCGCGCTTAAACTCGACACCGACGCCATGCTTCAAGGAAACCTGCGCGATCTTCGCGCGCGTGGAGGTGAGCTTGTGTGCGGGGCGATGGTCCAATCCATCAGCCGCAGGGGCAAGGGTTGGGGCTTGCAAACAACTGTAGGGAACTTTGCCGCTCCCGTCCTTGTCAATGCAAGCGGGGCGTGGGCCGACGAAATTGCGCAAATGGCGCGGGTCACTCCTATAGGCATTGAACCACGCCGCCGCACCGTAATCGCCTTTGCCTCGCCCGAAGGTACAAAAACCACCGATTGGCCGTTTGTAAAGACAGTTGGCGAAGGGTTTTACTTCCTTCCGGAAGGGACCACACAATTGCTCGCTTCGCCTCAAGATGAAGGGGAAAGCGAGCCTTGCGATGCGGCGCCCGAAGAAATCGATATCGCCACGATCGCGCACCGCATTGAAGAGGCCACCGATCTGAAAATTGAACGCATCGCGCATTCATGGGCGGGCCTCAGGAGCTTTGCCCCGGATGAATTGCCAGTGGTGGGCTTTGCGCCTGATGCGCCCGGTTTCTTCTGGTGCGCAGGACAAGGTGGTTACGGCTTCCAAACCTCCCCTGCCCTTGCCCACATCGGAGAGATACTTGCGTTGGGGCGCGAGTGGCCAAGCGACCTGAAAGAGCGAGGCATCACCCCCGCCCTGTTTGCGCCGGGCCGCTTTTCACGCGCTACTTAAGAAGTACCAATTCCTCGGCCATGGTCGGGTGGATCGCGGTGGTTGCGTCGAAATCAGCCTTGGTAAGGCCCGCTTTAACCGCGACCGCTGCCGCTTGCATGATCTCTGGCGCTTCAGGCGCGATCATATGGATACCCACGATCCGGTCATTCGCCGCATCGACAATCATCTTGTAAAGCCCGCGCTCATTGCGGCCTGCAACGACGTGTTTCATCGGGCGAAAATCGGACTGAAACACCTTGATTGAGCCAAGCGTGTTGCGCGCCTCGCCTTCGGTAAGGCCAACAGATGCAATCGGCGGATGGCTGAATACCGCGCTCGGAATGCAAGAGTGATCGACCGTGTAGGGTTCGCCCGGACCAAACACGCTATCAGCAAATGCCTGACCTTCGCGGATTGCAACCGGGGTTAGCTGCACGCGGTCGGTCACATCGCCCACGGCATAGATATAATCGACATTGGTTTTGGACGCTGCATCGACCACGATCTCGCCTTTATCGCCAAGCTCAACGCCGACTTTCTCAAGGCCAAGCCCTTTGGTATTGGGCGTGCGGCCGGTGGCAATCATCACCTGATCGAATTCACGCTCGTCATGGCCGGTCAATTTGACCAGCAGCGTGCCATCATCCTGCTTTTTGACGTATTCAAACTGCACGTTGAAACAAAATTCGATGCCCTTTGTGAGCGAGATTTGCAGCAAACGGTCGCGCAAGGCCGCATCATAGCCGCGCAAGATAACATCTGAACGGTTTGCAATGGTCACCTTGCTGCCGAACTCCTGGAAGATACCGGCAAATTCATTGGCAATGTATCCGCCACCTGCAATCAGAATGCGCTTAGGGATTTCGTCGAGGTGAAAGGCCTCATTTGACGTGATTGCGTGCTCATTACCTTCAAAATCGGGCATGTGAGGCTGGGCCCCGGTTGCGACAAGGATGTATTTCGCAGTCACCACTTTGCCGCTTGCAAGGGTGATTTCGTGGTCGCCAGTGATCTCCGCGCGCTCGTGATAAACGGTGACGTTGTGATTGCTCAGCGTTTCGCCGTAAAGCCCCTCAAGCCGGTCAATATCACGCTGAACGTGGTCGCGAAGGCGCACCCAATCAAAGCTCTTGCCCTGAATGTCCCAGCCAAATTGCTTTGCATCTTCCAGATCTTCGGCAAACTGGGCGCCGTAGACGAGCATTTTCTTGGGGACACAGCCACGGATGACGCATGTCCCGCCGACCCGGTATTCTTCTGCAGCGGCGACGCGCGCGCCATGGGCAGCAGCGACACGGCTTGCGCGGACTCCGCCTGAACCAATGCCAATGGTGAAAAGATCGTAATCGTAAGTGGTGTCGTCCATGAAGAAGCGCTCCCGTGTGCGTTGCGATGCGATATGGAGGCGTGCTGGCAGCTTGCCAAGCCCATCGCCCATTGTTCGGGCAAAGACTTGCCTTGGTTACTCCGCTTGCACTTCTTCGAGGCGGAACGCGAAAAAGGCCCCGGCAAGGCACAGCGAGGCCATTGAGCCTAGCACGGCGGCATTGCCGAAAGCTTGCGCCACCACGCCGAAAACGCTTCCGACGAGCAAGACTACCCCGATAACAGTGTTGGAAATTGCCGTGTAAGCTGCGCGAGTGTCTTCGTTCGCCATGTCGACAAGATGGGTAGAACGCCCCAGGCGCACACCTTGGTATGCGATCATCAAACCGAACAGCAGCAGCGGCAAGACCCAAATGGTCGCAAGCGCGCCGGCCACTGCCGCAAGGGTTGTCGCGCCAAGAGAAAGCGCGCCTGCCAACGCCGAGATCAGCAAAACCTTCCGGCTGGACCGGTCCGAAAGCCGCCCCCAGACGAATGAGCTCACCAGCCCCGCGCCGGATGATGCGAGGACCAGAAAGCCAAGCCCTTCAAATGCGGTTTGCCCCTCGCTCGACGAAGCCGCGACCATAAATGGCGGCGCAAGGGCAGTTGCAGTAAGACATCCGCGCGCCGCGATGAACATCCTCAATTGCGGGTCCTCTGAAAGGAGAGAGAGGTTCTGGCGCGCGACGCTGAAGGCTTGTTCACCGCCTTCGGTTGCTCCTTCGGCTTCCTGAAGGGTTGCAAAAACCACCCCGCCAAGGATCCAGCACAGCCCCGCACCGACAAGCGCTGCGAGCACAATTGTACGCCGTTCCACCAGGCCAGACACCAGCAGCACCGCGAATAGGATGACCATTCCTGCCGCAATTGATCCTGCGACCCCTGTCGCCGTGCCGCGCCGCGATTTCGAGACGGTTTTGCCAAGAACATCCTTGTAGGACACCGAACACACGCTTCTTGCAAGCGCGAGCACGCCTAGCGCCCCGAGGATTGCCCAGCCCGCTGTTGCCCCTTCGAACATCTGCGCAAAGGCGAAGATCGCAAGCGCTGCAACCCCTTGCATTACCGCGCCCCCTGCCCACGCATATTTGCGCAGCGGCATGGCGCGAATGGATGCAGCGGTGAACATTTGCGGCAAAAGTGCGCCCGCTTCGCGCACCGGCACCAAAAGCCCTATCACAGCGCCTGGCGCGCCAAGGCTCGTCAACAGCCAGCTCAAAACCAGCTTGGGATCAACCAGACCATCCGCAAGCTTGCTGAGCGATAACGAGGTCACATGGGTGAAAAAGTTGCGCGGCTCTTCGCGACACGCGCTTTCGGGAATATCCCGGCACGCCCGGCCCTCATCATCAATTGCAAGCGCTTCAAAGGCGCGCCTTAGGGTGCTTTCTGAGTTTTGCTCTTGATCGCTCATGTGTGTGCCTTGGCGTCCCTCGATCTCTTTCAAGGGATAACCGGCACAGCGCGGCGAAGTTCCTAATCGCTGGCCCTTGGCCTAGCCTTCAGCTTTCAAGGAAGCGTGCGTAATCGCGCAAGAGTTCAAAGGCTTTCATGTTCTCAAGCGTGATAAGCCCATCATCGGTGATGCCCGTCAGGCGGTGGATGAGGCGAAGGATGGCCTTTTGCTCCACCTCGCCAATGTTCTGGAGCGTGATAAGCATGTCAGGATTGTCATGTTCCAGCTCATCAAAAAGCATAGCGACATTCATCGGATCAAAGCCAAAGCCAAGAAAACCAAGCCGTTTGCCGCGCGACATCTCTGAGCGCAGGTACGAGCGGAACTGGCGCGATTTCTCTCGCTGGCTTGCGGTGAAAATGCGACGGGAAAGCGCAACGATGTTCTGCGCATCGACATCGCCCCACACCGCGCCGTTTTCTTCATCGCCCTGCCACGGAAGGCGGCCTGCAACTCCGTAAGGGTGCACAATGCGAAGCCGCCCTGCGACCAATTCCTGGGCTTCCTCAAGGCTCATCCCAAACGCGCGTTGGACCACCCATGGAAGGTAATGTTCAATCGCGCGGTCATAGTTGAAGCAGACAATAGACAGCTTTTCGAAGCATTCCTCTGCTTTCGCTCGCGGCACGCCTTTGACGATCAGCTGACCGAGCTGGAACAGCCAGTTTTCCGACCCGCGAAGGGGCAACTCGTCCGGGCCGCGCGGCTCTACCGCAAGGGTCGACTTCGATTCCGCTTGAAGCGTGTAATAAACGATTGCGAGCTTGCCCGCTGCCTGAACCGCAGGATCATGGCCATATTGCTCGAGGATTGCGTCAATATTGGTGCTGACCAAAGTCGCATCGCGAATGGCCTTTGCCCCGTCGACCAACTGGTCATAGGTCATCCCGAATTCGGGTGCGACGCGTTCAAACAGGTGAGCCAAATTCACAAGGTCACGCGATTTGACCTCGGAATTGAGCCGCTCAAACTCGTACCCGCTCGCGATCTTGTTCAGCAGCTCTGGGCCATCAGGCATTTCGATTTCGCGATTTGCCCCGGCGCCAATAATCAATGTGGTATCGGTGCGGATCATAAACGCAAAAAAGCCCCTGACTGGTTTGAACCGCCAGTTAGGAGCCTTTTGCTTAATTTCGGTTTAAAACTCTTCGAGCTTGCGAAGAAATTTTACCCCTTTTGACAGTGTTTTAGCCGTTGGCTGAGCGTGGACGTCCACCACCGCCCCCGCCCTGACGCCTGCGATTGCCGCCCGGTTTGCCAGAGGGTTTGCCTTGGGGACGGCCCGATGGATTACCCCCTGTTGACTTGCCAAAAGATGGCTTGCCCTTGCGGGCCTGATGCTTTGGCTTCTTGGGCTTTTGCGCCGCTTCGCTGCGTGCCTGTCCCACAGGTTTGGGACGGATTTTCTTTTTGGAAACCCGCGTAGCGCCTTTGGGATCAGGCTTGGTTGGACCAACGCCTTCAACCACTGCGCGAAAATTGTCAGGCAGGGGAAGCCGGTCGAGTTCTGCGCCGGTGACTTTGCGAATATCTTTAAGATACGCGCGCTCATCCTCACCGCAAAATGCAATCGCTACGCCGTCTTTGCCAGCACGAGCCGTCCGCCCAATGCGGTGCACATATTGCTCTGGCACATTGGGAAGTTCGTAATTGATGACGTGGGATACGCCCGGAATATCAATTCCGCGCGCGGCCACATCGGTCGCAATCAGAACGCTGGTCTTACCCCGGCGAAACTCATCCAGAGCACGCTGGCGCTGAGGTTGGGATTTGTTGCCGTGGATGGCGTTTGATTCAATCCCGCTCTGGCGAAGTTTCTTCACCACGCGGTCTGCGCCGTGCTTGGTCCGGGTGAAAATCAGAATACGCTCAAAATCGCCGGGCACCTTGTGGCGACCTGACAAGATCATATCGAGAAGCGCCTGCTTCTCATCCTTTTGGACCATGAAGATATATTGCTCGATCCGCTCAGCCGTCGTGCTCTCTGGAGTGACGGAAACCTGCACCGGATTGCGGCAATAGTTTCGCACCAGCTCCTTGATCGCCTTTGGCATAGTGGCAGAGAAAAACAGGGTCTGACGCTCTTTGGGCACCAGTTCATTGATCCGCTTGAGCGCGTGGACAAAGCCTAAGTCCATCATCTGGTCTGCTTCATCCAGAACCAGCACTTCAACAGCGTTCAGGTTAAAGGCCTTCTGGTCGATGAGGTCGAGCAAACGCCCCGGCGTCGCGATCAGAATATCGGTGCCGCGATGAAGTTTGTTGCGGTCCTTATTGACCGAGGTGCCGCCAACGATGTTCTGGACTTTTAGCCCTGCAAGCGAACCGTAGTCTTTGGAAGCGGTGGCAATTTGCTGCACCAGCTCGCGCGTTGGGGCAAGCACCAGCATACGGCAGGATTTGAACGGGATCTGCTTGTCGCTTTCGCGCAGGCGATCAATCGCAGGCAGCATAAAGGCCGCCGTTTTACCGGTCCCCGTCTGCGCAATACCAAGGAGATCGCGCCCTTCAAGAACTGGCGGAATGGCCTGT
Source organism: Erythrobacter longus (assembly GCF_000715015.1). Taxonomy (GTDB): domain Bacteria; phylum Pseudomonadota; class Alphaproteobacteria; order Sphingomonadales; family Sphingomonadaceae; genus Erythrobacter; species Erythrobacter longus. The sequence goes on along the minus strand of NZ_JMIW01000001.1, from coordinate 97,473 downwards.
TCCTGGATCGGTGTAGGAATGGAATAGCCCTTGAGATCAAGAGCTTGAAGAATGGGCTGTGACAGCCCCAAATCGTCGAAAGTAGTTGTATCAGTTGTTGTCATTTTGACTCGCATAAAGTGCGATGCGCAACGCCGAAAACGGGCGTCACGAAGCGCGGGTTCAAGGAACCGCCCGCGTGAATTGGGAAGCTGTAAGAGGTCGGAATGAAACGCTTAGCCGGGGCAGTGCTCAAACGAGCGGCCGCTTCACGCTGGCTTAGGTGTGCGTTTCGTGTTCGGGGTGCAGATGGGGGATGCGGGGGCAGATGTCAAAGCAATTCGCTTTTCTAGCAACTACCACCACCCCCGTTCGTCCTGAGCCTGTCGAAGGACGCACACCCATGGTAGACGCACAGAATGCCCTTTTATTGTTACATCCTCAAATGCAATGATCGCAGCTATTACACTGGGCACACAGACAATCTCGAAACACGGATAGCCGCGCACAAAGTGGGAGCGATCCCCGGCTACACGGCCGAAAGGCTACCGATTGAATTCGTTTGGTGCGAAGAATTTCCGACCCGCGAAGAGGCTCTAGCCAGCGAACAAAGGATCAAAGGTTGGAGCCGAGCCAAAAAGGAAGCACTGATCCGAGGCGATTGGGATGAAATCAAACGCCTCGCTCGAAACCGGGAAGGCGGATAGGTTGGAGCGCGTCCTTCGACAGGCTCAGGACGAACGGGGGTATGCAAACCGATTGTTGCTTAAGCCAATCTATCGTCTAAACTTCGATGATGATATTCATGCCAAGATCAGAATTGGAGGCCTGGGGGCCACCAAAAGGTTACGAATTGATCGCCACAGTATTTATGTTTCCTGTTTTGATCGCCCAAATTGTCGTCTTTCGCCATCGGCTTATTAGAGCATTCGACGGTGCCCCGCTTATGGTCACTGGTTTGCTTGATCTCTACGTCAAGAGGTCCGACGGATATTGGCAGTTCTTTGCATCAGTTGGTATGTACGTTGTGCTGATTGTGGCGATCATCTTCCTACTTTGGGGTTGCTCCTTGCAAGTCCAGCGATGGTTATACTGGCGCAAGCGAATCTAAGCAGGGGATAGGCAAGACCAATAGTATGCTAACCCAACCCCGCAGCTTCCATCAGCGCTTTGGTGCTCGCATCAAAGTCCCCTTCGCCGCTTTCCACCTCTTTCGCCATTTTCTTGCCCAGCTCCACGCCGAATTGGTCGAAGGGGTTGATGCCCATGAGGACCGCTCCGGCAAAAACGCGGTGTTCGTGGAAGGCGATCAGCGCGCCCAGGGTCGCGGCGTCCAGGTCATCAACCAATATCGTCGCGGAAGGTCTGTCGCCTGCAAAGCCTCTCGCGGGGTCTTTCCCGTCCGCGCTCATATTGCCGCCTGCCATGAGGGCCGCACCTTGGGCGAAACAATTTGCCAGCAAAGCCTTATGGTGCGCAGGGTCTAGCTCGTCGCCGGGCGCGATGCTGGCGATGAAATCGACCGGAATGAGATGCGTGCCTTGGTGAAGGAGCTGGAACACGGCGTGCTGTGCATCGGTCCCCACCCCGCCCCATGTGATGGAAGCCGTGGGCCCATCGACCGGTTCGCCAGACGAGGTGACAGACTTGCCATTGCTCTCCATCTCCAACTGCTGGAGATAGTCGGGGAAGAGGCCCAAACGCTCGTCATAGGCAAAAACTGCGCGGGTCTGGCATCCGCGCAGCCTAGAATAATAGAGGTCGCCGAACGCTGCGAGCAAAGGCCCGTTGGCGCGGCCTTCTGCCTCGCGGAAATGTGTATCGATTCCTTGCGCACCGGCAAGAAACGCGGTGAATTCTTCCATGCCGACGGCCAGAGCAAGCGGGAAACCGATGCTGGACCATAGCGAATACCGCCCGCCGACGCTTTCCGGGAATGGCAGAACGCGGGTCTCATCAACGCCCCATTCTACCGCCTTTTCTGGACTCGCGGTCAGAGCAATCACGCGGCCCGAGGGATCATCGACCTTGTTATCCGATAGCCATTTGAGCGCTGAGGTCGCATTAGTCATCGTCTCTGTTGTCGTAAAAGTCTTGGACGCGACCGCGATCAGGGTCGTCTCAGGATCACACGCGGCAAAGGCCTGCTCCAAAGCCAGACCATCGATGTTGGAGACGACATGCACATCCACCAGCGCCAAATCGCGGGTGAGCGCATCGACCGCCAATTGAGGGCCGAGGGCTGAGCCGCCAATGCCGATATGGATAAGGTGCTTCACCTCTCCCAAAGCGCCCTGATGGATCGCTTCGACCAGCATTCCCATCCGGCGAAGCAATTGGTCAGCCTCTTCGACGTCGGCCTCGGTCCCGCTGCCGCGCATTGCGCCGTGGGTGGCAGGGCGCCCTTCGGTGGGGTTTACGATCCCGCCGCTAAACAGCGCCTCTCGCGCCGCATCAAAGCCCATCACTTTCGCCAATTCTTCAAACGCCGACAGCTCACCATCACCCAAATGCGTCTTTGACCAATCGAGGAAAATGCCCATTGGCCCCGCTTCTCCCAAGTCAAACTCAAGCCGCTGGCTCATCTTGGATACACGGGCCTCATCAGCTGCGAACAGCTGTGCCAATGTCTTGCGATCAAGCTGCGAAAGCTGCTCCCAGATCGCGTTTGCTGTGGTTAGTGAGCTTTGGGACGTTTTCATTGGGCAAAACCTCTATGCGCGAAGGAACCGTGCGAGTAAGGGGGTCGCAATGGATGGTAAAGCCCATAGACAACAAAGCGCAAGCGATGCTGCCCTTGGTTCCTCCGAGGACGGCGCGAATACGTCTGCACGCCCTGTAAAGAAAGAGACGCCTAAGAGCTTCACGATCTTTCTGTTGCAGCTTTTGGTAGCGGTTTTGATCTTCCGCAGCTTTATTTTTGCCCCCTTTTCTATCCCTTCGGAAAGCATGTTGCCGCGCCTTATGAACGGCGATCTGCTGCTGGCTGCCAAATGGCCGTACGGGTTTTCGAAGCATTCGCTTCCCTTTAACGCACCGATTATTCCAGGCCGGGTTCTGGAAGGTGAGCCGACGCGCGGCGATATTGTGATTTTCAAACACCCGGTGGACGGCGTCGATTACGTCAAGCGCGTCATCGCCCTTCCCGGCGACCGCGTGGCAATCGAAGACGGCGCGGTGATCCTAAATGGAGCGCCCTTGACCCGCGAACCGCTCTCCGATTTCGCAATTGAGCTGTCGCCTAACACCGGTTGCGCATGGGGCGGGCGCGAAGAACGCGGCGCGCAAGCCGAGCTGCTGTGCCGCTACACCCAGTATCGCGAAACGCTGCCCAGCGGGCGCAGCTACAATACTCTGGATTTCGGCCTGACCCCGGGCGATGATTTCACCGCGACCACTATTCCAGAAGGCCATATGTTCGTTATGGGCGATAGCCGCGATAATTCACGCGACAGTCGCTTTGCCGCGCGCAGCGGAGATGCCGTGGGCATTGTCAGCCAAGACCTGTTAGTGGGTGAGGCTGCGATCATTCTATGGTCGAGCGATGGCAGCGCAGTTTGGTATAATCCGGTGAGTTGGTTTTCGACCGTCCGCTGGGGCAGGATTGGAACTTTGTTATGAGCGAACTCCCCGATGAAAGCCTTAAGTGGCTCACATCCTGCGGCTTCACGGTTAAAACCGAGGCGATCTGGCAAGAGGCCCTTACCCACGGAAGCTTCAATTCAGGCAGCCCGGCTCAGGAAGACCATGCCCGCGATTATCAGCGGCTCGAATTTCTGGGTGACCGGGTGCTGGGCTTGGCCGTTGCCAGCTGGCTTTACAGCGCAAGCGACAGCCATGAAGGGCAGCTCTCTCAACGCTTGAACGCGTTGGTAAGCGGGCGGACCTGCGCCCGGATTGCCCGCTCTATCGCAATGCCGGACCATTTGCGCCTTGGCAAACAGGCGCGCGAAGACGGCGGCGCGGATAGCGACAATATCCTTGGTGACGTCATGGAAGCGGTGATCGGGGCAAGCTTTCTCGACAACGGATTTGATGTCACCCGTGATGTCATTCTGGCTCTCTGGAAAAGTGACCTTGCCGGCGATGCTGGAAAATCCAAGCACCCCAAAAGCGCGCTGCAAGAATGGGCCGCTCACAACAAACGCGCTATGCCGCAGTACGACGTGACCGGGCGCAGCGGGCCTGACCATGCCTCGCGCTTTATGGTCAAGGTTCGCATCCACAATGTCGGCGAAGCAGAAGCCGAAGCAACCAGCAAAAGCGAAGCCGAAAAGCTTGCGGCCAAGGCCTTTCTTGAGCAATTTGGTTGAGACAAAAGATACCCTCAAATGGGGGCAAACGGAATTTATGACAGATACAAATCCTTCTAAGACTAAATGCGGCGTTGTTGCCGTTATCGGCGCGCCTAATGCGGGCAAATCGACACTGGTGAACCAGCTCGTCGGCCAGAAAGTCGCGATTACGAGCGCCAAGGCGCAGACGACGCGCGCCCGGATGTTGGGCATTGCGCTGTTGGATCAGGTGCAGATGATCCTGGTCGATACGCCGGGTATCTTTGCGCCAAAGCGTCGCCTCGACCGCGCAATGGTTTCAGCTGCCTGGGAAGGTGCGGAAAGCGCCGATGCTATCCTGCTGATCGTTGATCCGATCAAGCAACGCCGCCATGAGCTTTTGCCTTTGGTTGAGGCATTGGAGCACCGCAAAGAGCGTAAAATCCTTGTCCTCAACAAGGTCGACAAGGCGAAGAAAGAGCCGCTTTTGGAACTCGCCCAAGAGCTTGGCGAGCGTATCCCGTTTGAAGAGGTGTTCTTCGTCTCAGCCCTCACCGGCGACGGCGTGCCGGAGATGAAACAGGCGCTCGCAGACCTCATGCCCGAGGGCGTGTGGATGTATCCCGAAGACCAGGTCTCCGATGCCTCGGAACGCCTTCTCGCCGCCGAAGTCACCCGCGAGCAGCTCTACAAACAGCTTCACGAAGAACTCCCCTATGACAGCGCCGTGCGGCCTGAGAGCTATCTGCAACGCCCCGACGGGAGCGTGGAAATCCGCCAACAGATCGTTGTCGCGCGCGAAAGCCAGAAAGGCATCGTCCTTGGCAAAGGCGGCACGCGCATCAAGGAAATCGGCGCAGCAGCGCGCGCAGAGTTATCCGAAATTCTGGGCGTGAAAGTGCACCTGTTCCTCCACGTAAAGCACTCCGAAGGGTGGTCCGATGACAAGGAAGTGTTTGAAGAAATGGGGCTTGATTGGGTGAAGTAACCCACGCTTTCGTCCGTCATCCCGGACTTGATCCGGGATCTAGAGCGGCGAGGTGCTTTGTTTGCCGCCCTTGGCGCTAGCTCGCCCTGGACCCCAGCCATCGCTGGGGTGACGACTTTGCCGCACACGGACTACACATTCAATGCTTCTTGGCGATCTTGATCTTTTGCTGTTTGGCAAAGGTTTTGGTTGATTCCTCACTGCGCCCCAATGCTTTTGCAATCTGTTTGAGGCCCTGCCCTTTCGACGCGAGCAGACGCACGCGGCCCGCTTCTTCGGCGTTCCACGGTTGCTTGTGGCGTTCGAATTTCTCTTTGCCCATTGCGGCTTAAGCCTCGTCCGACTTCGCGGGCGCTTTCTTTTTGGCTGGTGCCTTTTTCTTGGCCGAGGGCTTCTTCGCCGCTGCCTTTTTGGCCGGAGCTTTCTTCTTCGCCGGAGCCTTCTTTTTCGCTTTCTTCTTCGCAGGGCCATTGGCAGCGCGGGCGTCGATCAGCTCGATCGCCTTTGCCGCTTCGATGTCCTCAGGCTTGATATCCTTTGGGATCGTCGCATTGGTGGTGCCATCGGTGACGTATGGGCCATAACGCCCCGGCATCACCTTGATCTCGCCCCCGCTTGTGGGGTGCTCACCCAGCGTCTTGATCGGCTCAGCCTTAGCGCGCCCGCCTTTGCGGTTCGCAGCCTCCGCCAGAAGCGTGACCGCGGCATTCATGCCCGTCTCAAACACGTCCAGCGTATTCTTCATATTGGCGTATTTGCCATCGTGGCGCAGATACGGACCATAGCGGCCAATCGCAGCCTCAATGTCCTTACCCGTCTCCGGGTGCGGGCCAATAATACGCGGCAGATCAAGCAGCTTCACTGCCCACTCTAGGTTGAAATCATCCAAGTCCTTGGGGATCGAAGCGCGCGTCTTCTTATCCTCATGTTCCATCTCAACATAAGGCCCGAACCGACCGGTTTTGCGATGAATTTCTGCGCCCGTTTCAGGGTGCACGCCCATAAGGCCATCGTCTGATCCATCATCCCCGCCCGGCTGTGCAAAGCGGCGGGTGAACTTGCATTCGGGATAATTCTGACACGCGATAAACGCGCCGAATTTGCCACCACGCAGCGACAAACGGCCATTCTCGCGGCCTTCCGTCTCGCACATGGGGCAATGGCGCGCATCCTTGCCATCTTCGCGCGGCGGGAAGAGATAATCGGAGAGATATTCGTCCAATGCCTCGGTCACTTCCGAAGGCAGTTTTTCCATGACCTCATCGGCCTTGGGTTTGAAATCGGCCCAGAATTTCGCCAGCAGCGCCTTGTAATCCTCACGCCCGTCGGAAACGGTGTCGAGTTCATCCTCCATGCCCGCTGTAAAGTCATAGGCGACATAGGTTGGGAAGAACCGTTCAAGGAACGAGGTCAACAGACGCCCGGATTCCTCGGCAAAAAAGCGCCTGCTTTCAACGCGCACATAGTCGCGGTCGCGCAAGGTTTGAATGGTTGAGGCGTAGGTCGACGGGCGGCCAATCCCCAATTCTTCCAATCGCTTGACCAGCGACGCTTCGGAAAAGCGCGGCGGTGGCTGGGTAAAGTGTTGGGTGGCTTCAACAGACTTTTTGGCAGGCGTATCGCCCGCTTTCAAAGCGGGAAGCAGGCCATCCTCGTCCTCTTCCTTATCGTCAAAGCCTTCCTGATAGACCGCAAAGAAGCCGGGGAAGACCACGACCTGACCCGTGGCACGCAGTTCATGCTGGCCAGTGGCGTCGAGCATGGAAACGGTTGTCCGCTCCAATTGCGCGGTTGCCATCTGGCTAGCCATGGCGCGCTTCCAGATCAGCGAGTAAAGCTTGCCCTCATCGCCGCTGCCCACACGATCTTTCGCGAAATTGGTCGGGCGGATTGCTTCGTGCGCTTCCTGAGCGTTCTTAGCCTTGGTCGCGTAAAAGCGCGGCTTTTCAGGGCAATAGGCCGCATCATACCGGTCACCGATTTCATGGCGACACGCAGCAATTGCGCTGCCATCCATCTGCACACCGTCGGTCCGCATGTAGGTGATTGCGCCTGCTTCATAGAGACGCTGCGCCGCGCTCATGGTCTGGCTGGCGGAAAAGCCGAGCTTACGCGCGGCTTCTTGTTGCATGGTCGATGTCGTGAATGGAGGCGCAGGGTTGCGTTTGAGCGGCTTTTTCTCAACGTCCTCAACCGTAAAGCGACCACTCTCGACAGCGGCTTTGGCCTCCATCGCAATGCCTTCTTCGCCAAGGCTGAGCTTTTCCAGCTTCTCGCCCTTGAAGCGCACCAACCGGCCATCAAATTCGGTCCCGGCGTGCTCCAGCTTGGCAAGCACCGACCAATATTCGTCAGGCTTAAACGCCTCAATCTCGCGCTCGCGCTCGACAATCAGGCGCAGCGCCACCGATTGCACACGGCCAGCTGACTTTGCGCCAGGAAGCTTGCGCCACAGGACCGGCGACAATGTAAAGCCGAACAGATAGTCGAGCGCGCGGCGGCCCAAATAGGCGTCAATCAGAGGCTGATCGAGCTCTCGCGGCTTTGCCATCGCTTCGGTCACGGCCTTCTTGGTGATCGAGTTGAACGTCACCCGGTCGACCTTTGTCGGAAGCGCTTTGCGTTTTTTCAGCACGTCCATCACGTGCCAGCTGATCGCCTCGCCCTCGCGGTCCGGGTCGGTTGCGAGCACAAGGCGCGATGCGTTTTTCGCCGCGTCCGAGATCGCCTTGACCTGTTCGCGGTTGCGTTTGTCGGAATACACCTCCCAGCTCATGGCGAAATCATCATCGGGCACCACGCTGCCATCCTTTGGCGGCAGATCGCGGATGTGACCATATGAGGCGAGGACTTTGAAGTCGCCGCCGAGATATTTTTCAATAGTCTTCGCCTTCGCGGGCGATTCAACAATGACAAGCTGCATGAGAGAGGGTTCGATTTCCTTACACGTGCCAAAGCACCTTACGCGTACGCGCGAGGGTGGCGCGCCTCGCGGGCTAGCGTCAAGTAGGTTTATGAGGCCGTTGGCGCAAGCTCAGTTCACAAAGCGGCCTACTCAAACGTTTCAGCCTCTAACCTTGCTTCACCGCGCAGGCACACATAGCTGGCGACGCCAAGGGTCGTGTACCATGCGGCGCCTACAGCCAGAGCGATATTGCTCAGCACCACAGATGGTTCATACAGACTGTCGAGCGTTTCGTACGAGACATAGTCCGTAAATTGGTACAATAGCTCCCAGCCGAGGATCGGCCCCATTCCCAAAAGATATAGTGACATTACCCACATGAAAGGGACCGCAAGGGCACTTTGGTAACCGCCTGTTCGCTCCCAACTCCAGCGAAGCGCTTCGATTATGCCTTCATCAGATTTTAACAAGCGCGCAAACGCAGGCAACCATCGCATCGCGAGATAGAGCCCCGGGATCACGAACAAAAGCAAGCCGGCAAAAACAGCAATCGAATGCAAAAGGGAGAGGCCAAAGAACCCTGCGATCCCCGTTTTGGTGGCCTCATCATGCGCGCTGCTGGACCGCAACAGGCTGTACAGTAGAAAGAAAGTCAGTCCGATACCAACGAACGACAATAGAAAATACGCTCCGTTAGAATCCGGCATTTGTATGTCTACGTAGATGTAAGGCCCCGCCCAAAGCAGCAGGAAGGCGATCATATATTTGAGCCCCCTGCTTGCGATGGCCTTTTGCTCTGCGACCAGCAATTGGCTGAACGATCGGTCCAATTTATTCCCCCGAGATGTTGTGAAAGTGAAGCACGTTCAGTCGCTCTGCAACCGGCTCACCCCGCCATCAGAATGCCGCTCAAGCTCGCCTGATAGCTCCAGTTCGAGGAGCACCATATGCACGGCCGCTGCTTGAGCGCCAGATTGGCGGATGAGTTCATCCACACCAATGGGCGCTTTGGTAAGGAGCCGGGCAATCGCGCCTGCTTCATCGCCCGAGGCCCTTGCCTCGCCCCATTCAAGCTTGCTCAACTCCGCGTAGTCGAACTGGGTCGGATCTTCGGCGACACGGTAGGTTGAGCGCGGTGCTCCGGTGAAGGTTTCCAAAATCTCGATCACGTCTTCGGGGGTCGACACCAGCACCGCCCCGTCGCGGATCAGCTGGTTGCATCCAGCGGAACGCGGGTCGAGCGGGGAGCCGGGGATCGCCATAACCTCGCGGCCCGCCTCTCCGGCCAGCCTTGCGGTGATGAGCGAACCGGAACGCGGCGCGGCCTCTACCACTACGGTGCCGCTGGCGAGCCCTGCGATGATGCGATTGCGACTGGGGAAGTGGCGTCCGCGTGGTTCTGTGCCGGGCGGTTGTTCGGCTATGAGCAATCCCTCGGTGGCGATCTGTTCTTGCAGTTTTGTGTGCTGGGGCGGGTAAGCGATGTCGATGCCGCTGGCGATGACGCCAATGGTCCTCGGCATAGCGCCTTCGTGCGCGGCCCCGTCGATCCCGCGTGCAAGGCCGCTGACCACTGTGAAGCCTGCCTGCGAAAGACATTGAGAGAATTCGCGCGCCATTTTGGTCGCAGCGCCAGAGGCATTGCGTGCGCCGACCATCGCGACACATGGCTGGCTGGCAAGAGCCTGATCACCCCGGCACGTGATGATCGGAGGCGAGCTGTCGATTTCGGCAAGCAGCGGTGGATAGTGATCCTGATCGTGGAAAAGGTAACGCGCGCCTGCACTGATTACCTCTTCAATCTCGCGCTCAATCTTGTCTTTGGGTGCGGGCCGATATGCCTTTTTGCCGCGACCTGTCAGTTCGGGCAAAGCCTCAATCGCGGCCACAGCATTGCCAAACCGCGCAAGCAGTTGGCGATAGGAAACCGGGCCGATATTGGGCGAACGCAAAAGGCGGATGCGGGCAAAGGCCTCTGTCTGGCTGAGTGTGCTTTCGGTCATTGACCCGTGTTCTCCTGCGAAAGCAGGAGTCCAACTCCGAGGCTGGAAGATGGGCTCCTGCTTTCGCAGGAGAGCACAAGGGCGCAATTGGCCCTCATTTACTCCCCCCAACCCTCGGTTCTTCGCCTTTCATCAGGCGCCCGATGTTCTCTCGGTGGAGATAGATGATGAGCCCTGCAATCGCGGCGAGCACGGGGAAGAATTGGGGAAAGCCGAACAAAGGCGCAGCGGCCGCAGCCGCCACAACCGCGCTCATACCGGCAAGGCTGGAAATGCGGAAAATTGCAAGCATCGACACCCAAACGAGCGCATAGACACCGCCGATGACCCAAGCGAGCCCGAAGGAAACGCCCGCATTGGTCGCAACACCCTTTCCGCCTTTGAAGCCCAGCCAGATGGGGTAGCAATGGCCAATCACCGCGCCGCCTGCGGCAAACGCCTTGGCCACATCGCTTATCTCGCCCGCCCAGATGAAACCCGCTGCAAAAACGGGCGCAAACCCTTTGAGCAAATCTAGGAGCAAGGTGCCCGCAGCCAGACCTTTATTGCCGGTGCGCAGCACATTGGTTGCACCAATATTGCCAGAGCCAATATCACGCACATCGCCCATCCCGGCCGCCTTTGTGAGAATCAGACCGAAGGGGATTGAGCCGCAAAGATAACCCAGAAGTGCCGCCAGAATTGGTTCCAATTTAAGAACTCCAATTGGCCTTCGATCTTGTCGAAGGGCCGTATTTCTATATGTGACCATCAAGCTAGGAGAAGCGGCGTGCTTCGACAAGCTTGGCACGAACGGTTTTTATCTAATGCAAGCCTCCTCCCCCATCCTTTTTCTCGACACCGGCGTTGGCGGCCTAAGCGTGCTTGGAGAAGTGCGCAAAAGCCTGCCGCAAGCGCCAATCCTGTTCGCAGCCGATTATGCGGGCCAGCCCTATGGCCAGAAAACCGAGGCTCAAGTGGCGGCGCGCGTTGCAGGATTGCTGGGCCGGGTGACAGAGCGGTATCGCCCGCGCCTTGCCTGCATCGCGTGCAATACGGCAAGCACGATTGCGCTTGGCATGGTGCGCGAGGTGCTCGAAATCCCGATCGTGGGAACAGTGCCCGCGATCAAACCGGCAGCAGAAAACACACGCACGGGCGTTATCGGATTGCTCGGCACAGCCGGTACAATCCGGCAGCAATATGTCGATGATCTCGAAGCCAAGTTTGCAAGCGGCAAGACCCTGCTTCGCCATGCCGCCCCTGAACTTGTGGGAGAAGCGGAAAGGAAACTGCGCGGGGGCACACCAGACCGCAAAGTGCTCGCCGCTGCATTGTATGCGCTTTCAGCGCAGGATGAGGCGATGGCGCTCGATCAGGTTATCCTTGGTTGCACCCACTTCCCGCTCTTGCGCAAAGAGTTGGCTGACGTCGCAGTGCACGATCTTGGCTGGTCACCTGATGTGCAATTTGTCGATGGCGCTGCGGGAATTGCGCGGCGAATTGCGCATCTTCTCGATGGAGAAACATTCCAGCGCACCGGCCCTGACCGCGCGGTGACAACAGGTGATCTGGATCACTTTTTGATGCTGAAACCTGTGTTAACGACCTATGGAATCGATCAGATTGAACGGTTTTAATCGCAAACCATTCGCAAAGATCACGGGTTTTCATCCGCGGCTCAGATGCTACATAGCCTGCCGGAAACCTTTGGGCCATTGGCGGGTTATATGGTCCTGAATGAAAGCAAGATGAGACATCGAAGAGCCTGAAACGGGCCGCGAAGTTGGGATAAAGAACCTGGCCTATGAATTACGATCAGATTTTCGATTCAGCGATTGACCGCCTTCACGAAGAAGGCCGTTACCGCGTCTTTATCGATATCATGCGCAACAAGGGTTCCTACCCCAATGCGCGGTGTTTTCACGGGCACAATGGCCCCAAACCCATCACCGTGTGGTGTTCGAACGATTACCTTTGCATGGGCCAGCACGATGTCGTGATCGGCGCGATGGAAGAGGCGCTGCACGATGTGGGCGCAGGCTCCGGCGGCACCCGCAATATCGGCGGCAACACCCACTTCCACGTCGAACTTGAAAAAGAGCTCGCCGAACTTCACGGCAAAGAAGGCGCGCTGCTGTTCACCAGCGGCTATGTCTCGAACGATGCGACGCTTTCAACGCTTGCAAAACTTTTGCCCGGATGCGTGATTTTTTCCGACGAATTGAACCACGCAAGCATGATCGCAGGGATCCGCAATTCCGGCTGTGAGAAGCGCGTTTTCCGCCACAATGACGTGGCCCACCTTGAAGAATTGCTCGCCGCAGAAGACCCCGAGACGCCCAAGCTGATCGCGTTTGAGAGCGTCTATTCCATGGAAGGCGATGTTGCCCCGATCCATGCGTTTTGTGATCTCGCAGAGAAATACAACGCCCTCACCTATATCGACGAAGTGCACGCGGTTGGCATGTATGGCGACCACGGCGGCGGCATTTCAGAGCGCGATAACGCCGCTCACCGCATCGACATTATCGAGGGCACTTTGGGTAAAGCGTTTGGCGTCATGGGCGGATATATCACCGCCAGCACCAAGGTCATCGACTGCATCCGCTCCTATGCGCCGGGCTTTATCTTCACGACATCCCTGTCGCCAGTTCTCGTTGCAGGCGTGCTTGCCTCGGTTAAGCACCTCAAATCATCCAACGTGGAACGCAACGCGCAGCAACAGGCCGCTGCGACGCTCAAGCTGAAATTTGCAGAGGCGGGCCTCCCCGTCATGGACAGCGTCACGCACATCGTGCCACTGATGGTAGGCGATCCGGCGCGTGCGAAGAAAATCAGCGACATTCTCCTCGCCGAATACGGGGTGTATGTGCAGCCGATCAACTATCCCACCGTGCCGCGCGGGACAGAGCGTCTGCGCTTCACCCCTGGCCCGCATCACACCGAAGAGATGATGACTGAGCTGACCGAGGCTCTGGTCGAAATCTGGGACCGCCTCGATATTGAGCTTGCCGAGGCGGCGTAAAAGCTGAGCGGACAACGAAGAACCAGCGGCCATTCGAGTCTGAGAGCCAAGAGCCGACATTAAGCGATCGACCGAATCTCGGCCATTCAGTCTATTTCCGGCGACACCCTACAGCAGACATTTATCGCTGAAGTGTTGCCATTCGGAATCGCATTGCTCACCCACATTAATTCGAGTACATAAGGAGAGGTTCTAGAAGTGCATTCCGAGGTCAAAATGATCAGGTCAGTATTCACCGCTTAGCGGCGCAAACAAGCGACCGAACGCGCGCTTATCCGCGCGACATCTCCATATCTGATCATCGAGACTTACCATGTTACTCGAACTTGCGCGTGTCCATCGTGGACGCTTTTTCACTGCCTATTGTCTTACAGCTAGCGGCATGATTGCCGCACTGCTCTATCCCTTAGCTACTGGCTTTGCCATCAACGGCGTGCTGGCCGGTAAGTACGAAGCAGTTCTGTGGCTTGTGGGCTGCCATGCCGCGCAACTAATGCTTACGGTTGCGTCAAAGCGATACGACACCCGCGTATTCACGAAAGTTTATGGCGCGCTGGCTGCGAGTGTCGTTGCCCGGTCTCGCGCGGATGGGCTTGAGCCTGCACGCGTTGTCGCCCGCGTAGCGCTTTCCCGTGAGTACACGGTCTTTCTGGAAGAAGACGTGCCTCGGGTACTCTATGCCTTCATAGCCTTGACCGTTTCATTGTCTGCGCTCGCGTTCCTAGAACCGTTGCTCGCTCTTGCCTGCCTTGCGCTAAGCGTTCCGCTGCTGCTCGTAGGCGGTTGGTTGGGACGAAGGTCCCGTTTCCTTAACAAAGGTCTGAACGACCGCCTTGAAAGCGAGGTGAGGCTGCTTTCGAATGACAATGAAAACCGGGTCCGGCGTCACTTCGAGGCGTTGGCTGGCTGGCGAATCAAGCTTTCAGATGCTGAGTCCACGGCTTTCGGCCTGATGGAAATGCTCGTTATCGTTCTCTTCGTCGTCGCCCTTTGGCAGGTGGGCACTGCTCAGGAAAAGCCTCAGGCGGGCGATGTCTTCGCGATGTTCTCATATCTTTGGCGTTTTGTCGAAAGCCTCGATCAGGCACCAATCCTGATCCAGAAATCAGCGAAGCTCAGAGATTTGGATCGACGTCTTTCATCAGCTACCGCGTAATTGCGAATTCTCGATGCTGGTCGGAAAGTTGGCACAATCTCCCAAAAGCCGACGTTCCACTCCCCACCCAAACCCGGTCATCGAGACAGATCTGCTGGTTCGTCAAAAACAACTTGAACCGCCCACTTTCGTAACGTCCTTTGCACTAGAGCAAAGCTGCGCTAGCTCTCCAATCGAAACACAATTCGGGAGAGCCTCACGTGGCCAATGAATACGGCGATGAAACACAGACCTTTGCGCAAGTTGTAAACGGGCGGCGCTCGATCCGGGGGTATCTCGATAAACCCGTGCCGCGCGAGCTTCTCGAAGAGGTTTTGGCGATGGCCATGCGCTCACCCTCTTCGATGAACACACAGCCCTATCACTTCCACGTGATCACCGGCGAACCGTTGGACCGCATCCGCAAGGGCAATACAGAGCGTATTCTCGCGGGCGAACCGGACTCACGCGAGTTTCGCAAGGGTCACCCCTTCGAAGGCAAGCACCGCGACCGGCAGGTGGGCTGCGCGATCCAGCTGTTCGAGGCGATGGGCATTGGCCGCGACGACAAGGAAAAGCGCACAGACTGGGTGCTGCGCGGCTTTCGCCAGTTCGACGCGCCCGTTTGCGTGATCATCACCTATGACAAAGAGCTTTCCGAGGCCGACGATACCGTCTTCGACTGCGGAGCCGCCACCACGGCTCTGGTCAATGCCGCATGGTCCAAGGGCCTGGGCTGCGTCATCAATTCCCAAGGCATCATGCAAAGCCCCGTGGTACGTGAACACGCCAACATCCCGGACGATCAGGTCATTATGAAAGCGGTGGCGCTTGGCTGGCCCGACCCGGACTTTCCGGCAAACCCTGTAAAGATCACGCGGCGGACGGTGGATGAGGCAGCGACGTTTGTGGGGTTTGATTGAAACCTTCAATTGCATGATCGCCGGAAGGTGAGGGTTTGATCCTTCCGAAATTGAACCTTTAGCCCTCTCGAATTGCAGGTTGATCAGGACACCTGAGGGTAACGGTTGCGGAATCGAAGTCGTAGGCGATCGACGCGCAATGTCCGATCGTATCCATGCCTATATACATCCTTTGGCTTGGAACCTTCCGCTTGCCGTCGCCTGAAACCACGATCTCGTTGGGGTCCTGTTCTGGTGCTGCTCCTTCCGCAATACCTCGCGAACTGCCCACGTCCGATACCCTTACCGCAAGATTGCGGACCTGCAGTTCTCCAAGCATCAGTGGGCGTTCCAGCTTTAACGAGCGGATAGGTCGAGCAACGCCGTACAGGATGGGTGTGTCGCGCGCATCGCCATCAAACCAGCCGCCATTGGCATCGGCGATCCATTTGCCCCCCGTTGCCGTTATGAGGCTTTCGGACCGGTCCAGACTGAAGGCTGCGTAGATCGGGCGGTCACCAATGTCGATCCGCACGCTTGTCTGGCTACGACCCAATTCACTGTCGAGGGGGAAGGTTATCTCACGATCACCGGGCTGGGGCTCTCGCAAAATGAATATCGTGCGACGAAAGGGGAAAGTTTCTGGCCCTGCAATCGCATCCGCGCCATCGACGAGATTGCGATTGCTAAAAGCTGTGCGACGCTTGAAGGACGTGGCGTCGGCAAGATACCGCACATTGTCGGTGCGGAACGATATCCTCTCCGGACCGATGACATAGACATATCCGATCATGCTCGGTTTCAGACCGATCCTGCGCGCTGCATCGTCATTCAAGGTCGGAACCGAAATGGCATCGGGCGAGAGCCGAAACTGGACAGATTGATCGTTGATCGTCATCGCAATGGTATCGCCGGCGCGAACCACAAGATCAGTCTGCGACGTGTCCGCAGTCTTGGACACGGCTGCCATGGATAAAGGAAGGAATGCGAGGCCGAGTATTGAGAAACGCTTCTGCATTAAAGTCATCCCTTATCGATCGAAACAACGAAGGCGCCCGAAGCCGTGAATATCATATGAATGCTTTATCTTGGAGTAAACAGCGATTTGACGACAGTTTTCAAGATCGTAAGCGGCCTTGCACAAGATCATGGCATTAACGCCTCTGTGGGCATAGGTGACCACGCTGCGTGTCTTCACTGAAAAGGCGGCTTGTGACTGCTGAAGCAACCCAAATCTGCGTCTTCCAGGTCGCTGCAATCCAACTACTTCTTCCACGCCACCCGGTACAAATCAAACCGCCGATCCTTCAGGTTCTGCACCGCGCCCGATTGCCTGCTGGTAAGCAAGCTCGTCATGGACAAATCGGCAAGTGCAATCGTCTCGGTATTGGGAGCAGTATCAGCGGCGACGCCGTCTCGCGCGAAGGGGAAATCTGACGGGGTCAGGATCGCGCTTTCGGCGTAGTGGATGTCCATGTTCTCGACATTGGGCAGGTTGCCAACAACGCCCGACATGACGACGTAGCATTGGTTCTCTACCGCCCTCGCCTGACAGCAGTAGCGGACCCGCAAATAGCCTCGCCGTTCGTCAGTGCAGAACGGCACGAAGAGGATCATCGCGCCCTGATCGACCAGATGCCGTGCCATTTCAGGAAATTCACTGTCATAGCAAATCATCACCCCGATGGGGCCGCAATCGGTGGGGATGGCTTCTGCGCCATATCCGCCTTTAATGTTCCACCAGCGAACCTCGCTTGGAGTGGGGTGCAGCTTGTCCTGAGTGTAAACCGCGCCGCTGCGCAGGAAGACATAGGAAATGTTGCGAATATCGCCGTTTTCCATCCGCGTCGGGTGTGAACCGCCGATGATGTTGATGTGATAGGAGACCGCGAGCTTCTCCATGAAGGCGACAAAGCGCTCGGTGTATTCGGCGATCTTTTCAATCGCTTTTGCAGGCTCCAGCTTCTCTTTCTCAATCGAGAGCAATTGGAGGGTGAAAAGCTCGGGAAAGGTGACGAAATCCGCGCCATAGTCGGCGGCGACATCGACGAAATACTCGACCTGTTCCTCGAATTCGCTTGGTGATGCGATCTTGCGCATCTGAAACTGCACGGTGGCCACGCGCACCGATTGGGGCAAGCGATCATGCGGGGTTTGCGAGGAGAGTTTCGCCTCAGCTTGAAGCGGATTTTCCCAATACATATGGACTGCATTGCCGCCTGATGCCTTGTCGCTTGGCATATAGTCGGTGAGTATACCCAGCGGAACAAACCCTTGATTCAATTGGAAATTGATAACGGGATCGCGGAACTCTTTTTCGACGACTGCGGCGAGGTAATCGGCCGGGTCAGGAAATTTGCGCTTGCGCCGAGAGTAACCGGGAAGCCGCCCACCAAAGACAATGCCTTTGAGCCCCAGATGCTGGCACAGCTCGCGGCGGACTTTGTAAAAGCGAAGGCCAATGCGAAGGCGCCGGTAATCCGGGTCCACGCTGACTTCCATGCCATAAAGGATCTCACCGTCTGGATCATGCCGGGCGGCAAAGCCACCGCCGGTGATCTCCGCCCAGCTGTGCGCTGCAAAGGCCGTTTTCTCGGAGATCTGAAACGTGGCGCAATGGCCCACGATCTTGCCTTCGTATTCGGCCACCAACTGGCCATCGGCAAAATTGTTGATCTGACCGCGCAACTCTTCAGCGGTGTAGCCTTCGTCCTTGCCGTAGATTTTGCGCGACAAGGCAGCGATATTTCGCGCATCCCCCAGTTCCGCTTTTCTGATGACGAGCTTTGGTTTTTCCGGGTTCAGGTTTTCTGAGTTCATCTGCATTGTCTACCGCGATAACAGAGCTCACGAAAGGTCTGCCCTCGCTCTGCGGGTCAAAGGGAAGTTATCACCGCAAGCTTACAACATTATCGCTAGCTTCGCGCGTGCGAGAACCATCAAACAGGCTCATCATCGGCTCGTCTGCCACGGTCACAACTTGCGCGTTGCCAAAGCCGTTAAAGCCGGTCTTCATCGCTGCACCATATGCGCCGAGCATTCCGATCTCGATGTAATCGCCTGCCTGAATGTCTGCGGGCAGCGCGAACGGGCCTGCCATAAAGTCGGCATCATCGCAGGTCGGACCGTAGAAGGAGAAATCCTCCAACGGTTCGATCAGATCGTCTTCGAGCGCGACGACAGGAAAACGCCAGCCAACATGGGCTGCGTCATACAGAGCGCCGTATGCGCCATCGTTGATGTAAAGCTCATTGCCCCTGCGCTTGTCCACGCACACGACCATGCTTGAGTATTCCGCACAAAGCGCCCTGCCCGGCTCGCACCAAAGTTCTGCGTTGTAGGCGATGGGGAGCGCTTCAAAGTGTTTGGCGATCATCGCGAAGTAGTCTTCGAGCGGGGGCGGTTCCATACCGGGATAGATGCTGGGAAAGCCTCCGCCAACGTCGATCATATCGATAACCACCGAGGCCTCGGCGATCGCTGCGCGGGTGCGGTCCAATGCCTGCACAAAGGCAAAGGGCGTCATCGCTTGACTTCCGACATGGAAACATATCCCAAGCCAGTCGCAATGCTGCCGGGCCTGTTGAAGGAGGGCAGGCGCCTCGGTGAGGTCACAACCAAACTTGGCGGCAAGAGACAGCTCGGAATATTCGCTCGAAACCCGGATGCGCACGCACAGGCGAAGATCGCTCGCCGGCTCACCCGTCTCCGGATCAGCGCACGCTTCGACGATCTTCTCCAGCTCCTCCACAGTGTCGAGGCTGAACGTTTTGACGCCATGCTGGTGATAGGCCTCAGCAATGGCTCCGCGCCGTTTGACGGGGTGCATAAAGCACAGCTGAGCGTCTGGCAGAGCCTCGCGCACCAAACGCACCTCAGCAATCGAGGCGACATCGTAATGGGTCACGCCCGATTCCCACAAAACCTGGATCAAATCAGGCGCAGGGTTCGCTTTCACAGCATAAAGCACTTTGCCGGGAAATTTCTCGACAAAGAACCGTGCGGCACGGCGCGCTGCGTGTGGGCGATTTAGGATGATGGGCTCGTCGGGCTCGAGGGCCCGCGTTACAGCCTTTGCGTCAGGATATTGGGCGTCAGGATAAACGTACAACTCAAGGGACCCCCTTAAAACGGTTCGCGAACCGTAAGCGTTTCAACAGGGCTGCCTTGCGGTTGATTAAGTCCCCAGAATGACTTGAGGCTCGGCAGCGAGGCCTGCGCAAATACAACATTTGCGCAGGCCTGCAATCAAATTCGCATCTTCCCGGTAAGTTCCCGGGGATATGAGTTATTTATGAAAAAGCCACCTTGGGTGCCTGATCCACAGTTCCACGTTCTGAAGGGTCGAGCGTGTTGAAGTCGGCCTCTTTGAAGCCAAGCATACTGGCAAACAGAACAGCTGGGAAAGCTTCACGCGCTCCATTGAACTGCGCTGCTGCTGCGTTCAGCGCGCGGCGCGCTGCGGCCAGCTTGTCTTCAATATCAGCGAGTTCAGATTGAAGCTCCTGAAAGTTTTCAGACGCGCGGAGGTCAGGATAATCCTCACCCAGAGCAAGCAAATTGTCGAGAGCGATCTTGAGGCCCTGCTCGCTCGCGCTGTCAGGCTCGCCTTTTGAAGCGGCACTTCGCGCTTTGATCACTTCTTCGAGCGTCGATTTCTCGTGGCCCGCATAACCCTTCACCGCTTCGACGAGGTTGGGGATCAGGTCGTGGCGCTGGCGCAATTGCGCGTCAATATCCGCGCGGCCCTGGTTCACATTCTGACGCAGGCGCACAAGCGTGTTGTAAATTGCGATGATGCCGAACACGCCAATAAACGCGATGACGAAAATCGCCGAAGTCCAGAACCAACCGAAAATATCAACCATCGTCCATTCCTCTTTTACTTTCTGACAGTAACGTAGCAGCCAATAGTTAAGAGATAGGGAATTTTAACGACCATGCAGGCCGATGTTCAGGGACTAATGCGCGGGGAGCTTGGCAATTGGCTTGCTGAGCAATCTGACATGCGCGATGCGGCCCAGAAGAAGGCCTTTGACCGCTGGTTTTACGGCGGGATCGCCCTTTTGCCTGTATTCGCCTTCCTTTGGTTCATGCCGCTGGGTCTGTTCGACCTTAAGCTTTTTGCAGCCGGCGCTGCGATCCTCGGCGTGGGTGCCTGGGGCTACAAACCCATCCAAGAGGCCAAGAAAGCCATTAAGGTGGGCATAAACGAGGCGATCGCACGCGATCTTGGCATCAACTATGACGCAGATGTCGAACCCGGCGTCGAGTTCAACAAGGCGCGCTCTTACGGCCTTGTCCCCAAATATGACCGCGATGCGTTTGAAGACTGTTGGTACGGCGAACTGGGCGGCCACGCATTCAACCTGTATGAGGCGCATCTGGAAGAGCGCAAAGGGTCAGGCAAGAACCGCCGCTGGGTCACGGTGTTTCGCGGTGCAATTATCTCTGTACCGTTTGGCCGCGCATTTCGCTCCACCACGCTGCTCCAACGCAAGGGCAAGCATAACAGATGGTTAGGCCTTGGCGGCGTCAAGGACGTGATCAATCTCGACGGCCACCGTATGCAATATGTCGATCAGGTGCACCCGCAGTTTGAAGACGTTTTCGAAGTCTTCAGCGATGACCAGGTCGAAGCGCGTGTCTTGATCCACCCATCCTATGTCGAGCACCTGATAGCGCTTGAAAAAGCGTTCCACGGAAAGTCCATCCGCGCGCTTTTCTTCGACCAGCATTTGGTCGTGGTGGTCGAAAGCGACAACATGTTCGAGAGCGGCTCAATGAAGGCTGAGGAAGACAACCGGCGCGCCCAAGAGACCGCAGATCAATTCGCAGCGCTTGCCCGCTTGATCATGGCGATCAATCAGACCGAGCGCGGGAAAGCTGCGCCGATCATGACAAAACCTGACAACCCCGGCATTACGGAAGGTGTGCGCGAGGCGACCCCGCGCCGCGTGGGCGGATTTGGGCGCAAGGGGCTGTAACGCCTCAACTCAACCGGTTGCGGAAGTCCTCATATTCAAACTTTTTCACGCACTCCAATACGTCTGTGTCTGAATCCCAAAGGTAGATGCTGGGCAGCTGCACGCCGTTGAAGGTATTGGTCTTCACCATCGAATAATGCGCTTGGTCGAGGAAGGCGAAACGTGCGCCTGGTTCTGCGGGGACTGGTAGGCGATAATCGCCGATCACATCGCCAGCGAGGCATGACGGCCCGCCAAGGCGAATGGGGACGCTGTCGTCCTCGAGTTCGCCTAGCATGGCGGGGCGATAGGGCGCTTCGAGCACATCGGGCATATGGCAGGTGGCCGAGATATCCGCGATGCCAAAGGGCACTTCGTTGAACCCTGTATCGAGCAGAGTGCCCACCAGAATACCAGCATCGAGCGCCACCGCTTCGCCCGGTTCCAGAATGATCTCCGCGCCTGTGTCATCCGCCGCGTCCTTTAGAAACTCGATCAGCTCATCGCGCTCATAATCGGCGCGGGTGATGTGGTGCCCGCCACCCATATTGATCCATTTAAGCTGCCCGAAATAGGGCTCAATCGCGTCAAACACGCGGTCCCATGTTGCACGCAGCGGCTCAAATGTCTGCTCGCACAAATTGTGGAAGTGGATGCCCTCCACGCCCTCCATATGCTCTTCGGTTAGTTGGTCGATAGGAAAGCCGAGACGCGAGCCCGGGGCGCTGGGGTCGTATTTTGGCACTTCACCTGTTGCGACCATTGGGTTTAACCGAAGGCCAACGGATACATCGCCGCCAGTCACCGAAGCTTGGTCAAGGATCATCGCGGCGCGCTTCATCTGGGCGGGCGAGTTAAAGATCACATGGTCGGAAAGGCGGCAAATCTCGTCCAGTTCCTCCGGCTTGAAAGCGGCGGAATAGGTCGCGATTTCACCGTCGTAGAACTCGGACGCCAACCGCGCTTCCCAAAGGCCACTGGTGGATACGCCGTCGAGATATTCGCCCATGATGTGCGCAACCGAGTGCATGGAGAACGCCTTGAGCGCTGCAAAGACCTTGCAGTCGGCTGCATCGCGAATGTCGGCAAGGATCTGGCAATTGGCGCGGATTTTGGCGGCATCCACGACGAATGCGGGGCTGTCGACGCGGGCAAGGTCGAACTGGGCGAAAGCGCCTGGATTTCCGGCTTGGGTTTGCATTTTATGCGTATCCTATTGTCTCACACGAAGACACGAAGAGGTCAGTGCCTACCGCTTTGACCAAAATAATTGTTAGCAACGCGCTGTAGGCCACCTTTGAATGTCGGCAATCCAAAATTCATAAGCATACCAAGTGGTAACTCCATTAGGCGCAGATAGGTGAGCACCTGCTTTGCGTGAACAGGTGCATTGCGCTCGGTTGATTTGAGCTCAACGACTAGGCGTTCTTCAACCAAAAGATCGATTTTGAATGCGTTGTCTACGACAACGCCCTGATAATGAATAGGAACTGCCACTTGCCGTCTCACAGAGACGCCTCGCTCTTCAAGAAGCTTCGCCAGTATCAACTCATAAGCTGATTCCAGCAAACCCGGCCCCAAGTCTTTATGAATGTGGAAGCCACAATCGATCACGATCGTTGCGAGCCGTTCGATCTCAGCATCATGCTCCATCTTCGTGCCTTTGTGTCTTCGTGTGACCCCAAAAACCTAAAACCCGACCGGCCCGTCCAGCTCCTTCACCTGCCAAGGCAAGCCATGCTCGTTCAGCATATCCATAAAGGGGTCAGGGTCCATCTCTTCCATGTTGAAGACGCCCTCGCCTGACCAGATGCCCTGGACCATCATCGCTGCGCCAATCATCGCGGGCACGCCGGTGGTGTAGGACACCGCTTGGTTGCCGGTTTCCTCAAACGCTGCTTCGTGGCTGCAGATATTGTTGATGTAGAAGGTCTTCTCGCCTGATCCATCCAGTGCCTCGCCCGTTGCGATACAGCCGATGTTGGTGTTCCCCTTGGTCGTCTCGCCCAAGGTCTCTGGCTTGGGCAAAACAGCTGCGAGGAATTGCAGCGGGATGATCTCCTTGCCCTTGTACTTTACCGGATCAATCCGCGTCATGCCGACATTTTGGAGCACGGTGAGGTGCTTGATATACTCATCACCAAAGGTCATCCAGAAGCGCGCGCGCTCCATCTCAGGGTTGAACTTGGCAAGGCTTTCCAGCTCTTCGTGATACATAAGATAAGCGTTTTTCGGACCGACTGCTTCAAAATCGAACTCGGTCTTCACCTGCATCGCGGGCGTCTCCACCCACTCGCCGTTTTCCCAGTGGCGGGCAGGAGCCGTTACTTCGCGGATGTTGATTTCCGGGTTGAAGTTGGTCGCGAACGCCTGTCCGTGGTCGCCGCCATTGCAATCAAGAATATCGAGCGTGCGGATGGTTTTGAGCTTATGCTTCTTCAGCCACATGGTGAAAACACTGGTTACGCCAGGGTCAAACCCGCTGCCGAGCAGTGCCATCAGGCCAGCGTTCTTAAACCGGTCGTGATAGGCCCATTGCCAGTGATACTCGAACTTGGCCTCATCCTTGGGCTCATAATTTGCGGTATCGAGGTAATGCGCGCCTGCTTCCAGACACGCATCCATGATCGGCAAATCCTGATAAGGCAGCGCCAAGTTGACCACGTGAGTCGCGCCCAGACGTTTGATGAGGTTGACCATCGCGGGCACCTCTTCTGCGTCAATCTCGTAGGTCGGGACATCGACGCCGGTGCGCTCTTTAACAGAAGCGGCAATCGCGTCGCACTTTGACTGAGTACGGCTGGCCAGATGGATTTCGGGGAAAATCTTAGCATTCATTGCCATTTTGTGGACACAGACAGAACTCACGCCCCCTGCCCCGATTACCAATACTTTTGACATAACCTTGCCCTTTGCAAATTCGAATCTTGCGCGTCCCCTACTCCAATGCGCTAAGGCCTACAAATGATCCGAACACCTACACACGATGGCGTTGTCGCCGCAGCGCGCAGCATCGCCGAAATTTTGCCTCAAACACCGCTTTTGCCGGTCGAGATCGGAGGCGTGGGCGCCCATGTGAAGGCAGAAAACCTTCAACCCATTGGCGCTTTTAAAATTCGCGGTGGCTGGTGGCGATTGTCCAACCTTTCTCCAGATGAACGCAAACAGGGCGTTGTTGCGGTGTCTTCGGGCAATCACGCGCAAGGCGTCGCATGGGCAGCCAGAAGGCTCGGGATCAAGGCGACCATCGTGATGCCGCACGATGCGCCGGAGGTAAAACTTGCCAATACCAAGGCATTGGGCGCGGACGTGGTGCTGTATAAGCGCGCGTCCAGGGAACAGGGGGGCGAAGACCGTGATGAAATCGCCGCAAAACTGATAGAGGAACAAGGCGGCGTGCTGGTCCATGCTTTTGGCGATCCTTGGGTAATCGAAGGGCAAGGGTCTTCAGGGATTGAGGCGGCGAAGCAATTGGAGGGGCAATTGGAGGGGCAATTGGGCCGCGCGCCCTCCCGTTTTATCGCCTGTTGCGGCGGCGGGGGGCTTGCCGCAGGTCTTGCCTTGTCTTGCCCGGATGCAGCCGTGCACGTGGTAGAGCCGGAAGGCTGGGACATGGTGGGACAGGCCATCGCAAGCGGCGAGATCGTAACTGCGAGCGCCAATGCGCCAAAGACGATCTGCGACGCGCTCCAGCCAACGGCCACAAAAGCATTGAACCTGGGCCTCCTAAAAACCCGCGCTGAACCGGGCGTCACCGTCACCGATGACGAAGTTCGCGACGCTCAGCGATGGGCGTTTGCCAACCTTCGCCTGGTGGTCGAGCCCGGCGGCGCAGCAGCGCTTGCCGCTGCGCTGGCTGGCAAAGTGCCGATTGATGAAGGCACTATCATCATGATCACCGGCGGCAATGCCGATCCGGCGGCTTTCGCCCGAACAATTGCCCAAAAGATTTGATAGGTGACAATCGCGCTTGACCCCCAAATCAGGCAGCCAGCGGGTTTGACAATCACGGCCGCCTCTCACAGGAATATGATCAAAACAGGGAATAGGGATCGTTTCTATGCAAGCTCAAATGCTGGCGCCCGCCGCCGTCTTGGTGGTGTGGACACTCATCGTAATGTTCTGGATTATTCCATCACGCTTTGGCGCATTTGGAAAGCTCGAGGACAAGTCCGTGCTCGCAGGCAAAGAAGGTGTGCGTGGACAGGATTTGGAAGGGGTAATCCCGGACAAAGCCAATTGGCCCGCCCACAACCATACGCACCTGCATGAACAACCAACGCTGTTTTATGCCGTTAGCGTGATCCTGGCGATTGTGGGAGCAGCCGCAATCGATGTGACGCTCGCGTGGGTTTATGTTGCCTTGCGCATCTTGCACTCGCTTTGGCAGATCCTCATCAACAAGATTCCGGTGCGCTTTGCGCTGTTTCTGGTCAGTTCGGTCGTGCTGATAGTCCTGGCCGTGCGCGCCGTTATGGCCACCGCCTTTGCTGACCCAAGCCTTGCCCCGCAATAACAAAGAACCAAAGGACCAATTATGATTGGCATGGAAATTCTCGCCCCAGCGGTCGCGCTGATGATCTGGACGATGGTGATGTGGGCATGGATGTATGCAACACGCATCCCCGCGATGAGCAAATCGCCCGACATCGAAGCGCCAAGCAAGCTTGTGGGCTCAACCGGTGCCGGGCTTCGCGAAAAGCTGCCCGAAACCGTCAATTGGAAGGCGGACAATTACAACCACCTGCACGAAGCGCCCACGGTGTTTTACGCGGTTGCAATCGTTCTGGCGATCCTTGGCGCAGGTGACGGGATGAACGCGTTTCTGGCGTGGATTTATACCGGTCTGCGCATTGCGCACAGCCTCGTCCAAGTCACCGCCAACCGGGTGATGGTCCGGTTCGTGCTGTTTGCTTTGTCAAGCGTGGTGCTCATTGTGTTGATCGCAAAGGCGGCGATGATCGTCTTCGTTTGAAGGACGCTGGGGGCGGCCGGAAAGCCGCCCTCACCCGTTACTCTGCGGCTTCGCGCGCATCTTCCATCGTTGCGAGGAAACGTTCGGCATCGAGCGCCGCCATACAGCCCATGCCAGCAGCGGTGACCGCCTGGCGGTAAACGCTGTCGGTCACATCGCCTGCTGCAAACACGCCGGGAATGGCGGTTTTCGGGGTGCCGGGTTCAACCTGAAGATATTTGCCCGAATGCATCGGAAGCTTGCCTTCAAACAATTCGGTCGCAGGCGCATGGCCGATCGCGACGAAGGCTCCGTCGACTTCCAAGGTCGAGGTCTCGCCTGTCACAGTATCGCGCAAGTTGAGGTGCCCCAGCGTGCCGTCTTCGCCCGCTTCAAAGCTCTCGACCGTCTTGTTCCACATGACGTTAATCTTGTCCGA
Source organism: Erythrobacter longus (assembly GCF_000715015.1). Classification (GTDB taxonomy): domain Bacteria; phylum Pseudomonadota; class Alphaproteobacteria; order Sphingomonadales; family Sphingomonadaceae; genus Erythrobacter; species Erythrobacter longus. The sequence goes on along the minus strand of NZ_JMIW01000001.1, from coordinate 70,921 downwards.
TTTGAACACGCGTTCCTGAAGGATTTTCTCGGCGCGGAATTCATCGCGGCGGTGGATGATCGTCACATCGTCCGAATGGTTGGTCAGATACAGCGCCTCTTCGACAGCCGTGTTGCCGCCGCCGATGACCGCAACCTTCTTGCCGCGATAGAAAAAGCCGTCGCAGGTCGCGCAGGCTGAAACACCCTTACCGCCAAGCGCCTCTTCACCCGGCACACCCAGCCATTTGGCCTGAGCGCCGGTCGCAATGACGATAGTATCTGCGATAAATTCATCACCGCTATCGGCAACTGCGCGAAAAGGTGAGCCGTTTTCAAGGTCCACTTCGGTGATGATGTCATACATCATGCGCGTGCCGACGCTTTCGGCCTGCGCCTTCATCTCTTCCATCATCCACGGCCCTTGCACCACTTCGCGGTAACCGGGGTAATTTTCAACATCGGTGGTGATCGTCAGCTGGCCACCGGGTTGAAGCCCCTGCACCACGATCGGTTCAAGCATGGCGCGCGCTGCGTAAATCGCAGCGGAATAGCCAGCAGGGCCAGAACCGATGATGAGCATCTTTGTGCGATGTGTAGCCATGGAATTTCTCTTAGATTGGTGTCGTTGTGGTTGCAGATATGGGGGCGATGCGGCGCGTTGTCACGCCAGCAAACGCTCTTGGAGGCGAGCTTTCCTTGCCTCATCCACACCTAATGTTTGCGCCAGGTAATTGTCGATGGAACCGTGGTCGCGGGTGACCTCTTGCCAATAAGTGCCAAGATATTCCTCGCGCACACCAATAAGATTGCGGATCGCCTGCGGTTCGATCTCGCCATAATGCGCTTTCATCCGGGGAAGCGATTGGCCTTCCAAGATATGCTGTGTCGGCGCGTCATTGGTGAGCATGAACTCGGCCAATATGTCATCATAATGCACGCCCAGCACATGAAGGAGCAGACTTGCCCCTACCCCGGTGCGATCCTTGCCCGCAAAGCAATGGATCAGGCTTGCACCCTCGCGCGTCTCCAACGCTTTGAAATAGCGTGAGAACATATCGATCATCGCAGAGTTCACCGGCATACGGGTATAAACCGCTATCATCCGCTGCCGCCCTTTTTCAGCGGTCATATCGGTTTTTTCCGAGCCCCCTTCATGGGGAGGTGAGCTGGCAGTTTCGCCGTCGAACGCGATCACATCTGCGGCAAATTCCCGATGGCGCGCGCACGGGAAAGTGGCCCGCTCGCTTTCCCCGCGAAAGTCGATGATGGTGCGAATATCAAGGCTTTGCACAAGCTCCAGATCGGCCTCGCTTGCATCAATATGCTGACCAGAACGGTAAAGCAGACCTTTGCGCACTGTTGCGCCATCAGCGCCCGCATAACCGCCATAATCGCGCAGGTTATGGATGCCCTCGGTGGTGAGGAAGGGTTCGGGGAAAGGGTCACGAATCATGCAAACAGGCTGTGGCAGCGCTGAGTGCTTGCGGCAAGCCGGATGCCGGGTTGGCCAAGGCTTTAGATACCGCAATCGCGCGTAAGTAGTGGTGCGAGGGCGCTTGAACACGCTGCATTTGCTAGTGGTCGCATAATTCGAAAAGGCTCTAATTCTGCTCACTCCTTAACGGTATTCGATACATGGCCTTTATTCTTATCGCAGACGACGACGAACTCATCGCGGAGCTTGCAAGTCAGGTTTTGATTGATGCAGGCCATGCGTGCGGTTGGGTGACAAGCGCGGAGGACTGCTGGGAGCTTTTGAAAAGGCGGCGTCCCGATGCGGTGCTGCTTGATCAGGATATGCCGGGGATGAGCGGTTTATCCATGCTGCGCAAACTGCGGCAAAGCGCCGAATTCTATGATCTGCCGGTTCTGATGTTCACCGCGATGAGCGGCGTTCAGGACGAAACGCAGGCGATTTATGCTGGCGCGCAAGGGTTCATCCGAAAGCCGTTTGACCCACGCGGCCTTACCAGCCGGGTTCAGCGCGTGCTTGCCAAGCGCAAGGACCGGCCTCGGCATCAAGACTTGCAGACGTATCTGGAACAAAACGCAGGCTTTGCAAACAAAGCTGCCGGGCCCAGAAGAGTGATTTAGCAAGCCACAGCGAATATACGCTTAACCCTTTGCAAGATCATCACAAAATTGCGTGGTCCACTCGCGCACATTGTCATCGCGAACGGTGGTGATCATCGCCTCATATCGGCTCTTGCGCTCCTCAAGCGGCATATCGAGCGCTTTGTTCAGCGCATTCGCCAGTGCATCCGGGCTGTGCGGGTTAACAAGCAGCGCGCCCTTCCCATCACAGTCCAATTGATAGGCGGCACCTGCAAAATCGGAAAGCACCAGAACGCCAGGATCATCCGGGTCTTGCGCAGCGACATACTCCTTGGCCACAAGGTTCATCCCATCGCGCAAAGGCGTGACAAGGCCGATCTTGGACGCGCGAAAGAAGCCATAGAGCTCGGCGTGGCTGTACCCGTGGTTCACATAACGGATAGGAACAAGGTCGACCTCTGAGCGCGCGCCGTTGATCTGGCCGGTTTTCTGCTCCAGCTCCTCACGAATTTCCTGATAGCTTTGCACATCTTCGCGGCTTGGCGGGGCGATCTGAACATAGACAAGGTCGCGCACGCGTTCGGGATGCTCATCAAAAAATCGCCCGATCCCGTCGATGCGTTCTGGCAGGCCTTTGGAATAGTCCAGCCGGTCAACCCCGATCATCCCCGTGCGCCCCCGGATTGAAGCAAGGAAGCGCTGCTCAGCTTCCTTCGCCTCTGGCTTTGCACCCTCTGCCTGAAAGTGTTCCCAATCGATACCGATGGGATAATCGCGCGCGATTGTGGTGCGCCCTTCGTGGGTGATGCGCCCGCTCTCGCGATCGATCTTGGCCCCCAGTTCGTTCTCACAATAATGCACGAAGCTGGAAAGCCATTCGGGCGTTTGAAAGCCGATAAGGTCATAGGACAACATGGTCTTGACCAACCGCTCGTGGAACGGAAGCGAGGTTAAAAGGCGCGTTGGGGGCCACGGCGTATGAAGGAAGAACCCGATCCGGTTCTTGACCCCGCGCGAGCGCAGCCGCTCACCCAGTGGGATAAGGTGATAATCGTGGACCCAGACAAGATCGCCTTCCTCGATCAGAGGCATGACGCTTTCCGCAAAACGGTCGTTTACGCGCTCATAACTTTCGCCGGTTTTGTTTTCATACCGCGCCAGATCGATGCGGTAATGGAACAGCGGCCAAAGCGTCGAATTGGCATAGCCGTTGTAATACTCGTCCAGCTCCTGTTTCGACAGGTCGATGGTGGCCGTCGTCACACCATTGCTGCGCTGAAGATCCATATTGCCAAGCTGCTCGTCATTTTCCTGACCCGACCAGCCAAACCAAACCCCGCCCCGGTCTTTAAGCGCAGCATTCAAAGCCCCCGCCAATCCCCCTTGCGCGCCCGCAACGCCGCGTGCCTTTGGCACAGCAACACGGTTGGATATGACGACTAGACGGCTCATCTAACCTCGGACCATGGCTTGGATAAGAGCCCCGCGCAATTGATCACGCCCACCAGGCTATAGGTTTGCGGGAAATTGCCCCACAGTTCGCCGGTCTCGTAATCGAGATCTTCGCTAAGGAGGCCGGATTGTGTCGTGTGGCTGAGCATGGTTTCAAACAGTGTACGCGCTTCATCGTTGCGGCCCGCCAGATGCAGCGCTTCGATGAGCCAGAATGTGCAGACGTTGAATGCGGTTTCAGGCGCACCAAAGTCATCTTCGGCGGCATAACGCAGCATATGGTCGCCGCGCCGCAAATGCTCTTCAACGGCGGCAAAGGTTTGTTGGAAGCGTTCATTATCAGGCGACAGGAACCTTAGCTCCACCATTTGCAGGAGCGATGCGTCGAGATAATCGCTTTCAAAGCTTGCGCCATAATGGCCGCCCTCACCGCTTGCATCTGGCTTCCATGCCTTTTCTTCGATGGTCGCAGCGATCTTGTCGGCGCGCTCTCGCCAAAGCCAGGAACGGTCCGGTTTGCCAAGATGATCGGCAACATTGGCAAGGCGATCGCACGCTGCCCAGCTCATCACGGCCGAATAGGTGTGCACTTCCTCGCGCGTCCGGAATTCCCACAGGCCTGCGTCGGGTTGGTCGTGCATAGCCCACGCCATCTCGCCCACCTCTTCAAGGCTCGTAAAATCCGCATCATCAGCCGGGCGCATCAGGCGTTTGTCAAAGAAGCCTTGCGCGGAGGGCAGGACGATCTGGCCATAACAATCGTGCTGGATCTGTTTGTAGGCAGCATTGCCGCGCCTGACCGGCCCCATCCCGCGATAGCCCGCAAGATAGCTGGCCGTGGTTTCATTCAGTTCGCTTTCGCCCATCACGGAATAAAGCGGCTGTATCTGCCCGGCCTGTTCGCCTTTGTGCGCGCCATCGACGATGTTGCGAAGGTATCCGAGATACTTCTCCATCACATCAAGCGCGCCCAGACGGTTCAGCGCCTGAATGGTGTAATAGCTGTCCCTGATCCAGCAGTAGCGATAGTCCCAATTGCGTTCCGAATGGGCGGCCTCGGGGATCGAGGTGGTGAGCGCCGCCACAATCGCGCCGGTTTCCTCATGCTGGCACAGTTTCAGTGTGATCGCGCAGCGGATGACCTCTTCCTGCCATTCGAGCGGGATCGACAGCCCTCTGACCCAGCGTTGCCAATATTTGCGTGTCGCCTGCTCCATCGAACGGACCGTTTCGCGCAAATTTCCAACGAAAGGTTCATCCGGGCCAAGGAAGAAATGCGTGTCTTCCTCAATCCGGAAGGTGCGCCCTTCCATGATATATCCGACCGGCGCATCAGTGGAGAGCCGCAGCGCGTGCCCGGCAGTGAGATAGCGGATGTGGTTGGTGCCGCTGGTCATCTCAGCCAGCCCAGCGCCGTAATTCTTGGTCGGTTTGAGAACCACTTTGATGCGCGGGTGCCCTTTGATCGGGCGAACAATCCGCGCGTATGCAACCGGGCGATACATCCGGCCTGAACTTTCAAATCGCGGTGCAAAATCGAGAATTTCGATAGCGCTCCCATCGTCTGCTTCCAAGGTCGTGACAAGGATGGGAGTGTTGCGGATATAGTTTTGCGAGGCGCTCACCTGCCCGTCGAGTTCAAAGCGCCAAATGCCAGCATCGCGTTGATCCCCGTTGAGGAGGCTTGAGAACACAGGATCGCCATCAACCCGGGGGATACAGCCCCACACAAGCGCGCCGGTTTCATCAATAAGGCCAGACACCTGACAATTGCCAATAGGCCAGAGCTCCAAATTCGGTTGCTTCGACAAGCTATTCAATCTCCAACCAATTGTGCACGGATGAAACATCCGCCAGACGATACCCGGCGCAAGTGTCCGCCCGCTTTCCAACAAGGATGCCAACCCCGCCAAGCTCTTGGCAAGCGGCAAAGCCCGCCTCATCAGTCAGATCATCGCCGATGAAGATGGGGCAGGACCCTGCAAAGGGGGCGTCTTTCATGAAGCTGCGCACAGCGCTTCCCTTGTCGCTGCCTTTCTCAAGAATTTCGATCACGCATTTGCCGCCTTGCGCTTTCCAGCCGTGTTTTGCGGCAAGCTCTTTTGCAAAGGTGACCGCGCGCTCACCCATCTCAGGATTGCGCCTGTAATGGAGCGCGCCGCCATGCGATTTGTGTTCGTATTCAACGCCGTGTTCGTGCGAAAAGGCGCGCAACTCGGCCTCTATCTCTGACGGAAGGCTGCGAGCTCCTTGCCCCATCCCCTTTCCAGAGGCGAAGCGAATGTCTGAACCGTGCGAGCCGGCAATGGCGATGCTAACCGTGCCCAGATGATGCTCGATATTGTCGATTCCACGCCCGCTCACCAGCGCGCATCTTCCATCAAATCGATCCGCTAAACGAGCCAGCCGATCTGCAAGGCCAGCAATCGGCGCAATCTCATCAGGGCCATCAGCAATCTCAACCAGCGTCCCATCAAAATCGAGAAACAGCGCCAGCTCCTTGCCCTTGGCAATAGACGTAAGCGCTGGGGGCGCGCTTTGAGCAAGCGTGGAATGCATGACACAAAAGTGTAGAGAAAACCGCTGCGTGGTCAACGCATTTGCTGCAATGCAACAATGAGCATAGCTATGCGAGGTAGGCTCGCACAGCCTTTGATGCCTATTCGATTTCGTAGCGTACGGTGATGGTAAAGGTTGCGCCTGCTGCAAATGCGCCGCCCGGGTTCACGCGGAAATCGGTGATATTGGCATCGCAGCCTGTTCCATCGTCAACCGGCGTATATGCGAATGAGGCTCCGTTGTTGTTGGAAAACTCCACATCGTCAGCGCCCGAACCCAGACTTGCAAAAGCGTAAGTCAGGTTAGAATTGCCGCCCGGATCGTTGAAAATGATCGGCCCACCTGCACGGCTGATGAGGCACATTCTTGCATCCGCTGGTCCATTGTCGAGGACGCGCACCGTGTCTTCGAATGCGGCATCAATGCCGGTGTTGGTCACGGTGATCAGATACTCAACCGTTGCGCCAGGGATTGCCTTGGGATTGGTCGTTCCATTGACCGGATCAGCAATGATCGAACTGACTTTGCTAACCGTCAAATCAACATCTGGCGTACAGAAGAAAAGGTCATGCACACCAATGCCTTGCTGCCCCGGATTGGCTGGCGCGGTGTTGGCATTGCCATATCTGATGACGACAGTGTCGATCTCTTGCGTGAACGTCACAACCACGTTTCCGGTCGAGGCATTATTATCAGCGACTCCATCCCCGATGACGGTGTTGCCACTTACAAAGTTGACGTTGCCGTTGGTAAGTGTGGGGTTGAAAGTTGTCCCGTTGTTGCTGCCCGTCACGATCAAGCGATCGGCAAACTGGTTTGCACCAAAGTCGACGTCAAAGACCGAGAATTGCAGTCCTGTGAAACTGCGCGGCAAGGCAATGGTCAAAACCACTTCGCCTGACTGGTTTGCTTGATCGGAAACGATTTGGAGCACGTCTTCAGCTGGGTTCAACCCGCCATTGAAATACGTCCCCAAGTTCGGCACGTTTCCACCCCACAGCGCATTGTTCACATAAACGCCATTGTTGGTCAGCGTGAAATTCACATCACCAAAGCCAGCAAAAGCAGATGTGTTGGAAGTATCGCCATTGCCCCAGTTGGTGACATTGTCCCAATCGAATACCGATTGCCCGACCGGGCATGAAAGAACCGGAGGGGTTCCCGGCGCGCGGCCAGTTTGGACGACAAAGCTGTTCGTAGCGTAATCATCTTCGGTGGTGACGCCATTGTTCACCGTGGAATCGAAATCAGGCTGGTTGGACGCAATTATCTGAGCGGTATTGGTTACCGTTGTGCCGGCCGTTGCAGAGATCGTCCCGGTGAATGTGATCGAAGCGCTTTGGCCGGGTAAAAGATCTGGAACGGTCCAGTTTCCATTGCCCGTATTAAATGTGCCATCTCCGCTGAAAGAACCAAGAGTGAATGCAGCGGGGAATGTCTCACGCACGATTACACCGGTCGCACCTTGCGTGGAAATTTCGTTATTGGTCACACGCAAACGCCATGTTGCCACACCGCCTTGTACGGGCGGCGAGCCGACCAGCGACTTTGTGAGCGACAAATCGGCGCCCGGTGCGATTGTCGCTTCGTCGTATCTGAGTGTGGAAAGTCCGACAAACTGCGCGCCCGGATCGCCGGTGCCAGTGTAACTGCGAAACACCACGCGAATGCGGCGAACTTGTACCGTGTTGAAGTCGAAAGCGATATCGCCGTCGGTAGTGGTTTGCCCGGAAGCTCCTGTTCCGCGCCAACCATTAATCACAGCGTTGTTTGTACGAGTAACAGACGGCCCACCTACCCAAAGCGCATTGTTGCCGGCCGCATTCGTGAAGCCTCCTGTCAGGTCGTCGTCATAGAACACTTCAATCGCATCGGTCCCTCCACCATTGTCCACGTCGCTTAATGTGAAATTGAAGTTTGTAACCGCACGGCTCAAGACAATGTCGTAGGTGACAGTGTCATCAGGGTCGAATGACGAGTTGTCAAAATTCAGCAGCAAGGGTCGCGTGCCTGCACCGATCTGACCACTGAAATAGCTAAGGAAATCTGTGGCAAAGAATGCCGGCGTGAATGTGCCCCCATCGGTAGCGATCACCCGCGTGACCGTGGCCGTGGTCCCATCCGACCCGGTGACCGTCGTGCCGCTGGGGAAAGTGCCCTGGCTCGGTTGGTTTGCATCTCCCCAGTCAATATCCTCACTTTGCGCGAAAGCTGTGCTTGGCTGGAACACAAACAGGGCAAGTGCAAGGCTCGCCCAGGCACTGAGGGTTTTTGCAGCGGAAAAGGCGCGTTCGAACATCTTGCCTGCATAGGTGTTTTTGGTAAACACGTCGTTTACCTTACTCAAATCGTTACAAGATTTGACGGTCATCGACCCAATCATCGGCCCAGCCCCAGAAAATCAAAGCTGCTGGTGTCGAACTTCAGGCGAACGGCTGCGAAAACGCCCTTGTCGGTGTTGCGCGCCTCTGAGAAGTCACCATCACGGAAGCCTTCGACGTTATAACCAACAGTCACGAGCATCCCGTCCACTGGGGTAAAACCAATAGTCGGGCCATAAGAGAAGCTGGTCACATTGTCTTCAAGATTGGCGCGAACGGTTGCACTTGCGCCGATCTCGAACTTTTCACCGATGCCGATGCGAGCATCTGCGCCAACAAAAGCGGTCGTGCCTGAAAACTCTGTGCCTTCAAACTCGTCAAAGTTATAGCGGCCACCAAGGAACAGGCCGAATTCATTGCGGCGCGTCTGGCGCGTGATGCCGTTTTCATCATCGTCATAGTCGCGCGGGCTCCAATTGGTGGACCAGCTGGCGACCACGCGGCGCGAAATTGCGTCGCCATCAACGATCAAAGCGCTTGCGCCAGCACCGCCTGCCTGGCCAGCGATACCGCCGGTCACTTTGTCGCTGCGATATTCAAGCTTGCCGAGCATCGCGATTTCTGAGGCGTCTGGACGGTGAGCAAAAGCAACGCTCGCGTCCATGATCTCAACTTCTGGGCCAAGCTCGTCTTCGGCGCGCGTCCAGGTGATGCCAGTGCCGACAATGCTGCCTTCGCCCAATTGGCGGATGCCGCCGAAGGTTGCACCGTAACGATCAGCCTGTTCGCCATCGCGATATTCGCCGCGTGCGGTAAGGCTCCAACGGTCCTTGCGCCATGCACCACCAAAGGTGACTGCGGTGAAGTCTTCGAACAATTGGCCACCGGTAAGCTGACCGCCAGAGGCAGCGGGCTGTGCCACATTGATAAGGTCAGTCGCATCAGGCGCACCGTTCAATGTGCGGTTGCCATCAATCGTCGCATCGATAGTAAACTCAGGGGTAAGCTGAAGCGTTTGCGCAAGGCCAAAGGCTGCGAAAGTGCGGTTACCCAGCTCGCCGATGCTTTCTTGACCCAATGATGTAATCACCTGACCACCCTGCCATGGGGTTAGTTCAATCCCGCCACGCAGCGTGCGTGCATCGATGTTTTCGCCATCGGCAATCTCATAAGTACCCACAAGGCGCACACCATTGGCAATCGCATAGCGAGCACCAATGCGGTGACGCGCTGGCAGGTCGAGGCTTTCGGCTTCGTCCAAAGCGATTGCAGTCGATGCCGAAAGCTCAAGCGAATTGTTGAGCAGACGCTTGGTCACGCCGCCTTCGAGCACGGTCGAGGTGTTGGTCGTGCCGTCAATGAGACGATCGTTGAAGTGCGTGAGGCCAACGCGGAAATCGGTATCAGCCCGCGTCAGGTTCAATTGCGTTTGGGCTGCACGGCGGCGCGATGTGTCGGACAGGCTGTCGTCCTGCCAAACGCTGCCCAGAACACTCAAATTGTCGCCAAGAAACACGCGGCCATCAACGCCAATGCGGCGGCGGCCAAGGTCAACGCCGTTTTGCTGACCAATGCCGTAATCCTGATCAAGCTGGCGGGCGTAAGCAAGGATATCAACCTTGCCGGTCTGATGCTGCACTTCGGCAAGCCAGCCGGTTGCGGTTTCGCCTTCGCTGCGGCTCAATGCCACTTCGCCGCGCACTTCGGTGTTGTTCCCGATGTTCGCGCGAAGGTCGAGCGTGCCCAAATCAGTGCGCGCGCCCTCACCCTTGTCGGTGATGGCATTGGCGCCGATACGGACGCGGCCGTTTTCGCTGGTCCAGTCGGTGCGAAGACCTGCGTTAAATTCGCCATCGCCAAAGCCATCGGTTTCAAACTCGGTGATGATGAATTGCGGGTTCAGGTTTTCATCACGGCTCAGCACAGGGCGCGTGAAAGTCAGCGTCCCGGTGAGAAGGTCGATGTCATAATCGAGGAAGCGCGTCAGAGTGATCGTGTTGACGATTTGCTCTGGACGGAAACGGTCGCGCACTTCGATGGTCACGCGGTCCGAGTTGGCAAGAATGCGGCGGCTGCCAAGGTCATATGGCCCGGTGATGCCCTGCCCCTGGATCTCGCGGCGTTGAAGCCGGGTCGAGATGTCAGCGGCAAAACCAGAAGCCTTGAACTGGCCTACACGCGCTTCGGCTTTGACGCCGGTTGCGGTGCGGTTGTAACGCGCAAGGCGGGTCTGATCGAAAGCGGTCTCAAAGTCGCCATAAAGCGCATAGAAAGTCGCGGTTTCAATCCGGACGTAGAGCTTTTCGCGTGATGCAGCGTCAAACCGGCGCGACGATGCATCGGCAAAGACGGTGTAATATGCGTTGGGGTCAAGCTGACCCAGAACCCGCTGGTCTTCGCGCTGCTTGGCGCTGTCGTATGCGATTGTGGTCAGGAACTTACCAAGAATGCGGCCCTTGGCGTACAGCGCAACGCGCGCATCATCGCCAAGATCGCTGTCAAATCGGCCCTCGCGCTCCATATTCTCAGCCACCGAGCGAGCGCCGACGGTGCCTTCTGCAAGACCGACAATGGTCCATTCAATGTCGCCGGGGACAACCCAGGTTTCAAGCTGCTGCTCACGCACCAATTCGCCATCGTTAAAGTCAAAGTCGAGGCGCAGTGAGCCGGACACCATGGTCGGCGCAAGCTCAATCCGTGCGATACCGTCTGTGCCTTCGACAACCCAGCGCGCCTGGCTTGGCGTGAAACCAGTCAATTGGTTTAACTGTTGGCGATCAATCTGTTCGGCGCTTTCATAGGGCGCATTCAGGGTGAAGTTACCCGATACACCTTCGCGAAGCGGGCGGTTGTTGCGGTCAAGGACGCGGATCGCGACCACAGGACGCGTGCGGCCATCGGCAACGAGGTTCGACAATTCAGGCACCAGTTCGACACGGGTCGGCGTGGTGGTGAAAAACACTTCGCGGGTGAAGGTTTCGTTGACGCCGCCAAAGGAATTCACAACGTCTGCTTCGAGCAATGTGTGCTCGCCTTCAAGGACGATGCCGCGCCATGTGCTGACCGCGAAACGGCCCTCTGCTGGCGTCAGCGTTCCGTCGAAGGAAAGGCCGCTTACCTCTTCGCCATTGACGCGCAACTTGATCGTCTGACCACGGCGGTGACGGATCGCCACCCGGATCGCTGGAGCACGCGGGTTCGCGGTGACGCCTGGGGTGAGGAAACCATCTTCGCCATCGCCAAGCGCAATCCAATCGGTGTTCGGCGCATAGCTTGGCGCAGCGCGGGTCGCGGCCTCTACAGTCGTTGCGGGCAGGCCAGCACCTGTAAGAGTATCATCACCAAGTTGCCGCGTGGCGCGGTCGATGTTCGGGCGGCCAGAGCCACCTGCGATTGCGTTCAACGCGTGTGCGGTTGCGCCCTCTGGACGGGTTTCGCCCACAAGGTTTGCAACGGCTTGATCGGTGTCAGCAATGCTGAGCTCAGGAAACTCAATGTGGAAATCCGCAACCGCCAGCGTGCCGCCCTGCCCGATAACAAAGCGCGAGCTTGCGCTGCCGGCATTGCGGGTGTCGCGGTGGCAATTCACAAGTTTGCCGCCTTCTGGCACTGTCATGCGAGCAACAGCCACGACGTGCGTGCCCGGCACCACGCCTTCAAAGTGATAGCGGCCATCAGCATCAGTGATTGCGTAAGAGCCATCTTCCATGACCACGCGCACACCGGGTACGCCGGGACGCGGATTGTCGCGGGTGTCGCGCACTGAACATGGGCCAGCGGTGATGCGGCCAATAATCGTCATGCGGTCAGCAATCGTCTCACGCTCAACATCAACCACTGCGCCAGCGCGCGTTACGCGGCCAAGCGTGTCCACTGTCACAGCTTCGTTGATCGCAGGGCCAGGATTGGCATCAGGGCGCACCGTCATGGCGTATGTGACACGCACGCTTTCGCCGCCAGCCAGATCGCCAAGCGCGATGGTCAAAGTGCTGCCGTCAGGTGCAAATTGCACATTATCGCCAGCCTCTGCGCCATTCACGCGGACCGTCTCAGGGCGGAAGCGAAGGCTTGAAGACGGCGTATCGGTCAGCACCACGCCGCGCTTTGGCCGCGATGGGTCCTGGTTGGTGGCAGTGATCGCATAGAACACCACGTCGCCTGGCTGAACGCGGTCGCGCGATGCGGTCTTCACAAGACCAATGTCAGTGCCCGGACGATCAAGCGGAATGTCCACCTGCACCGGAGTTGGATCAGTAAGAGTGAAAACCTCACCAAATGACGCATCAAGAATAACGAAAGCGCGTCCGTCAGGGCGTCTTAGCTGTGCAAGGCTTGCAGGAGCCACGACCGACGGTGCGCTGTAAGGCTCTGGCGGTTCGATAACCAGGCGATAATCGCCAAGGTTTGTGAGCGGGAACCAGAACTCGCCCGGTGCCTGTATCTGGATAAGACCATTGCCATAAGCGATAGGCTCACCCGAAATCACCGTCGAAGGCCACGGCGTGACACCGTCCTCGGCAAATACCGTTGCAGGCGCGCCAGTTACCGCATCGACAAGCGAAACGCGCGCGCCAGAAACGGGCTCACCGGTTTCGCTGTCAAAAACAACGCCAAACGGATCAGCAAGCACTTCGACCCGTGTTTCGACCAGAACACTGGTTTCGTTGGGAAGCCTTGCTTCGATAGAAATATTCGCGCCATCATTGATGCTCAGCTGACAGTCGCCAGCGGCAGGAAGAGGCGGGATGCGCGCGGTGCCGATCTGACCCACGAAAACGCCGGTGTTGGGACCGGTTTCAAAAATCGTCAAAGTTTCTTCATCACCCGTCGAAGTGGTGATGGTTACAGACAGCCGATCTTCCGCATTTCGGTCAACATTGGCTGCGAGCGCGGTGATCTCGAACAGAAGCGTTTGCCCCGGCCTGATCGTCGATGTGACTTCGACCATGCCTTCTTGAGGGGAAAGCTCAATTGTCGAAGGAGGCGCTCCGCCACCGCCAGATGCAGGGGTTTGCCCGCTTGCTGCGCACAATGGTGCCCGGAAACTGAGGTCAACATTGCCCTGAGGGGTCGAACGAAATGCTCGAATCGCAGGTGGGGGCAATGTGACGTCAAACTCAACCGTATTGGAGACCGTTTCGCGCTGGCGCCCCTCGAACTGCCAGCTGGCCTCCGCCGTGTTTGTGATGGTGCGGATTACCTCCGCATCATTGGTATTGGTTTGCGCAAATGCGTCTTCTGCAAGCACGCCGAAAGGCAGCAGGACTGCTGAGAGGCCTGCTGCCAGACGCTTAAGAGAAGAGCACACACGCATGGGTCTATTGTCTCTGGATCAGGATCTTAGTTGATCGTGACTTCGAAATAGACCGAGCTGGTGGTCGACGCCGGAATGTCGGCAAGCGTGCCGTTGATGACACCTGCACCATTTGCACCGCCAGCAGTGAAGGTGGCATCGCCGCCCTCTTCATCCGTGCCGCCACTACAGGTTGCAACCGGGGTTGCACCCGAGCTGTCGACTGTCGCGGTGCCAAGGAAGATGCCAGAGCCGACCGTGAAGGTCACGTCGCCTGGAAGGTCATCGTTTACCGAAACGGCCGTCGCATCAGCAGCGCCCGCGCCGTTGGTAACAGCGATACAGTATTCGATCACCGCACCCGGAATAGCTTTCGGGTTAGTGGTGCCGTTGACCGGATCGCTTACAATACGGCTCGATTTGACGACCGTGACAAGCGCGCCAGAAACGCTGAACGAACCCAAGTCCGAGTGATCGCCGCCTGCAACGCCTTCTTCAGCAGTGCCCGAACCATCGGCAAGAACGGTGTCCACGCCTGCGGTGTTGGCATCGCCATTGTTTGCATTGATTTCAACGCCAAGGCCAGCAGCGCCAGCTTCGTGTGCGTCAGCAATCAGAACGATGTCGAAGGTGTCTGAGTTTACCGCATCCGTCGTGATATCAGCCACAACAAGAACTTTGATCGTTTCAGAACCCGCACCATCGTCAGCGGCCACTTCGTCAAGGAAAGTGATCGGGCCAGCGTCGATTTCAGCCTGGTCCAGAACGCCGTCACCATCAAGATCAGCATAGATCGTGATGTTCTCGATGTTGGCAGCGGTCCCGCCGGTCAGAACGGTTGAGAGGTCAAGATCGACCACATCGTTCGACAGGTTGGTCACGTCAAAGGCCAGAACAGCCTGTGTCTGGCCTGGCGCAACCGTAACAGGGCTCACGCTGGTCAGATTGACGTTGACGTCGATGACGCGGTCTACGGTGAATGTGTCACTGTCTGTGACAGATTGCGTTGTGTTGGGGTCGTTGCCAACCTGGTAGGAGACGGTCACGGAGTTTGTGATCGTGTCCCCTGCCGTTGTGCCGACTGCGAGAGCCGGAGTGCTGGACATCGCAATCAGCGCGAACGCGCTGACTGCACCCAGCAATCGTTTAGATTGTCTCATTGCAAGTGGTCCTTTGCGAGTGTGTGCCCTGCGTCATCATTGCCGCCCACAAGGCTCGGCGGCTTACGTCCCCCCTGTTGGGAAAAACCTGTTTTGAAGGACGAAACTTCTCTCAGCGCCCGATCAGCGCCCTATCAGCGGATGATCGCTGGATATTCGAGGCGTCCGCTTTCACCCGGCGCGATCTGCGCAAGGGTCCAGCGAACATGAGTGACATCGGCATGGCCAGCGGCCCGCGTGCTGCCATCCTCGAGGGTGACCAAAAGCGAGGCGAGCGGCCCCCATGTCTCCCCGCCATCAACCGACACCGTAAGGTCAGCATCAGCATCAGGCGCAAGGCGAACAGGACCCGGAAGCGGGTTGGTCACGACGAAATTCTTCACCGGCTCATCGCCTGTGTTGGAATAATCGGTGCCAAAAACCAGGCGGTCCCCTGGAACAATGGTGGTTGGCTCAACCAGCTGGGTGGTCTCTTTACCCTCAGCATCAGCCGAGGTCACAACCGCTTTAACATCGCCAGAAAGCACGACCGGGCTTGCCTCTTGTGCAAAGGCGGGCCCGGCAAACGCTGCTGATGCAACGAAAGCGGCAGTGGCGAGAGCTTTTTTGAAAGTGTTCATGTTATTGACCCGTCGTATTAATTTGTGTGGCTCAATCGATCGTGACGTCGAAGGTCACATCGTAGCTATCACCGCCATTCACAGTGCCGATGTCGACTGAGATGCCGGCTGCATCGGACGCTTCGCCCGCATCATCGCCGCTTGCATCTGTAAGAGGTGCGCCATCCAGCGTCAGGCTGCCGGGCACGTAAGTGGTGTCGGCCGGAATGCCGTCAGTGATCACGAGGCTGTCGAGCGAACCTGAGCCCACGACCACAGCGGTAAGCGTAAAGGTTGCGACTGTTCCGGGAACGGCGCCGGTCCCGCCAAAGGGATCAAGAAGGCTCACTGCCTTGGTAAGGTCCACCGTGGTCAGGCCCACAACCAGCGAACCGTTTGCAGCACTATCGGCGCCCGTTGTGCCGACAATCGCATCGCCGCCGTCAACGCCTGCGCCTGCAAAGGTTGTACCGGGCGAACCTGTTCCTGTGACGGCCTCGGCAAGCAGCTCTACATCGCTGATATCGCCATCGTTCACACCTGCTGGCACCTCAACGATAACAAAAACTGTGATCGCTTCGTCAGCTGCAAGATCAGGAGTTGTCTCTGGTCCGGTCAGGATCACATCGACCCCGTCATCGTACACGCCGTTGCCATTGGTATCGATTGCGATCGACGTGACGGATGTGTCAAAATCATTGCCAGCCACAGCCGGGTTGGCGGTCAGAGTGAAAGCTTCGGGGCCGTTACCCTGGTTCGTTACCTCGAAGGTCAGCACCTCTTGGCCCGGTTCCGCTGCGACCGGAGTGCTGTCTTGCGACGTCACTGTCACATCGAGCAGTTCATCCACCCGCACGGTTACGGTGTTTGAATCCACCGTCTTGGGCCCCTCACCATCTTCGTAGGTGGCGGTGGCCGTGTTTTCGATCAAAGACCCCGCACTCACGCCCTCAGCCATAGCCGGAGCGGAAAGGGTTAATGTGGCCAGAACAGACGTGGCCAATAGCGAGCTTATGAGTTTCTGCGTATCCATACGTAGGGGTCAATAGCCCCAAATGGTTAACGCGGCATTAGCTTGCGTGTAAAATCTGGTAAATATCAACCCATTGAAGAATATGATAAATTTTAGCTAATTGGTTAACAGAACGGGCGATACAATGCGGCATTCCGTAGCGTTCATCGGTTAGCTGAAGCGCTCTCAAGCAATGCCAGCAATGCAAAGCTGGCAAGCCAGTGCTCGCCCATATAATCCCCTGCCACGTGCGGGATCGCAGCTGAAAGGTGATCTGATGCTCGGGCTTTGAGCAGGTCGCGAAGTTTGGCAGGCCCAAGCACCCGCGAAATGCGTAAAAGACACCAGGCCCGGCTGAGGTTCAGGCCGTCGAGATGCGCAATCTTCCCGTCGCTGCGATCAGAGACGGTGACGGGCTTACACTCCCGTTCAAGCCAGCCATTAGTAATCACAAGCCTTTCAAACCAAGGGCCGAACTGATCGGGCTCCATGACGTCACTCATCAGCACAGCCGCAGTGAGCACGGGCGAGAGGAATTCATCACCGCCCGGCTCCCATCCGGCGTAATCCTCTCTATTCGCAAAAGCGTGCATCGACCAATTGTCGATCTGCTCAAGCAGCGCTGCATCACGCCCCTTTGCCCATTGGCGTGCGAGAGTTAGCGCAAAGGCGGTGTTGAAATGCGTTCCCACCGTAATCGGATAGGTGAGCAGCGGCAGAAACTGGGTAAATCGCTTGGCAAAAGCGCGCGCCAGTGGCTCCAACCGCGCGCCCCATTGCTGGTCATCGTGGCGCTCCGCCTCATGGTGGAGGTGTAACAGCCAGCCCCAGCCATAGGGCCGCTCCCACCCGCGCGCGGTCGGACGGTCGAGATAGGCGAGCTCAACAGCGAGCTTCTCTTGGGTAAAAGTTGTTTCAGCCAAGCCAGTTATCTCTGATACTTCAGAGATTGCGGGATAAAGCCGCCGTAAGCTCAACAAAAGCCACCATGAATGCACGCAAGAGTGCCAATCATAGCTGCCGAAAAACGCCGGATGGAGCGCGCGCGGCGTCTTTGCATCCGCATCCCCCGCCATCACATGGCCGGGCGCATTGGGATATTCCTGCCCCACATGACCAATCGCGATGCTTGCAAACTTGCTTGCAGTTTCCGGCGTAAGCTTCAGTTCCATAAGAGAAATGCCCCGGTGTAAATGATGAGAACATTGCACACCCACAGCGGAACCGCAGTACCGATCTGCTGACGAATAACCGCGTTTTGATCTTTCAGCTCAAGCAGCGCGGCAGGCACAATGTTAAAGTTGGCCGCCATCGGAGTGAGCAATGTGCCGCAGAACCCTGCGAGCATCCCGACCGCGCCGATCACCGCCGGGTTACCGCCATACCCCTCCACCAAAAGTGGAATACCAATCGCCGCCGCCATCACCGGGAAGGCGGCAAAGGCGTTGCCCATGATCATCGTGAACAGCGCCATGCCAAGGGCGAAGACGACAACGGTGAGGAACACGCTGCCTTCAGGGATCATATCGCCTGCAAACCCGCCGATGATCTCCCCCACTCCGGCCAGCGCAAACACCGCGCCAAGCGCCGCCAGCATCTGCGGCAGGATTGCTGCCCACCCGATGGAATCGAGCAAACGTCGTCCTTCTTGAGCAGGCGCAAGCAAGGGTGGACGCAGCCACACCATCGCAGCAACAAGCGCGATCACCACACCAATCCCAAACAGAATAAGCGTCTCGCGCCGCTCTTCGAACAGGCCAGTCCCATTGAGCGGGGTGTAATTGTATAGCAGCGTCCCTGCGACTGCGGTGATCGGCACGATCAGAGCCGGGACAAACAGTCTGTTGCCCAGCGCCTCGGAAAAGGCCGAACGCTCTTCCGGCGATGTCGTCTCAGGGTCAGAGCGCTTCAACCCGCCCATGCCCGCAATCACCACCAGCGCAAGAACCAGCACGCCATTGGCAAGATCGCCAAGATGTGTGCCAGCGAAGAAACTGACAGCCAAAAGACCCCAAAATGCAGCATTTCCAATGCGTTTGTCGCCAATACTGAGAATTGACCAGAAGGCAAAGAACGCGCCTGCGAGCCAGTATAGCCATTCATAGGTAATCATGGCGTGCGCCTCCCCAATGACCGATCAAGGGCGTTGATACGCCACGAATGAATGAGGAACGCGCAGATCGCCGTGGGGATCGCCCAAACCGAAAGCTCAAGCGGGGTGAGCGGGTATCCGTAGCTTTCAAATACCCCTTGAATCAAGAGGATAGAAGCGATTGCGAAGAAAATATCTTCACCAAAGAACAATCCGACATTGTCGGTCGCCGCCGACATGGCGAGGACTTTCTCGCGATCTTCGGGCTGCAATTCGCCATGCGACTTTTCCGCCGCAGCCTCTGCCATTGGCGCGACCAGCGGACGCACAGCCTGAGGATGACCACCGATATCCTTCATCCCCAACGCTGCGGTGATCTGGCGAAAGCCCAGATAGATCACAAGAAGCTTACCCATCGTCGCCCCTCGCACGCTTTCGATCACCGAACGAGCGCGCTGTTGCAGACCATGCCGCTCAAGCAGGCCGATGACCGGAAGGATGATCCAGGTGACAGAGATATAGCGATTGTCGTTAAAGGCCTTTCCCAAGGCCTCAACAACACCGATGATATCAATGCCTGCCAAAAGCCCTGTCACAACCGCCGCGCCAACAACAACCATCAGCGGGTTGAACCGCAGCGCAAAGCCGATCACCACCAAGGCGATGCCCAGCAACGGCCAGTAATTGGTTGCCATTTCAGCCTCATTCATGGCCGTATCCCCCTCCTCCCGGTGTCAGAATTACAAATGTATCGCCCACGCCCATCTCGGCGCTGTCAGTGGCGGTCAGTTCAACGCGCGTGCCATCGACGCGCTCGACCCAATTGCGACCCGGCTGCGCGTCGCCTCCGCCCGCTAAACCGCGCGGCGGCACCGCTCTGCGATTGGCGAGCATATTGGCGCGCATCTCTTCGAGGAAAGTCACCCGGCGGATGGTCCCGTCCCCGCCAGTGTGCGCGCCCTTGCCCCCTGACCCGCGCCGGATCGAAAACTCCTCCAGCCGCACAGGAAGCCGTGTTTCAAGGATTTCAGGATCAGTGAGACGCGAATTGGTCATGTGGGTTTGCACCGCACTCGTCCCGTCATGGTCAGGCCCTGCGCCAGAACCGCCGCAGATCGTCTCGTAATATTGATGCCGTGCGTTACCGAAGGTGAAGTTGTTCATCGTCCCTTGGGATGGCGCGAGCTTTCCGGTGGCGGCGAACAGCGTGTCGGTCACCGCCTGGCTTGTCTCGACATTGCCCGCGACCACCGCTGCGCCCGGCCGAGGGTTCAGCATGGAGCCTTCGGGCACGATAAGCTCTACAGGGCGCAAACACCCATCATTCATCGGGATCACATCGTCGATAAGCGTGCGCAGGACATAAAGCGCAGCGGCGCGTGTGATGGACCTTGGCGCGTTAAAATTGTCGGGAAGCTGGTCAGAGGTGCCGGTGAAATCGAACACCGCTGATCGCGCCTCATGGTCGATGCGTATCGCGACTTTCACCTGCGCGCCGTTATCGAGATGGGTGGTGAAGCTCCCATCTTCCAGCCGCCCCAGCAATCGCCGCACGCTTTCTTCGGCATTGGCGATCACATGGCCCATGTAGGCGGCAACCACATCCGCGCCTTGATCACGCGCGGCTCCGATGAGCAATTCTGCACCCCTCGTGCAGGCGGCCAATTTCGCCCGAAGGTCGGAGATGTTGCGATCAGGGCTTCGCGCCGGGTATTTCGCGGAGGCCAGCACTTCGCGCACTGCCGCCTCCTTGAACGCGCCTTGGTCCACCATCAGGAGGTTGTCGATCAGGACGCCCTCTTCTTCGATAGTGCGGCTTTCAGGCGGCATGGAACCGGGTGCAATGCCGCCAATATCGGCATGGTGCCCGCGGGCTGCGACAAAGGCGTCGGGAGCGATGCTTTGGTCATTGTAGAAGACCGGCACGATCACAGTGATGTCGGGCAAGTGGGTGCCGCCGCGATAGGGATCGTTCAGCACATAGGCATCACCGCGAAGGAATCCGCGACCGTCGCGCGCATCTCCTCTCGCTTCAATCACGCGAGCGATAGAATCGCCCATACTGCCAAGGTGCACCGGGATATGGGGCGCATTGGCGATCAGGCTTCCTCGTGCATCAAACAAAGCGCAGGAGAAGTCCAAACGCTCTTTAATGTTGACCGAGGTCGCCGTGGATTGGAGCACGACGCCCATCTCCTCGGCAATCGCCATGAACAGGTTGTTGAATATCTCAAGCCGCACCGGATCAACTCTGGTCCCGGCTGCGCGCTCTCTTTCAAGCGGCACGCTGCGGGTCAGGACGAGGCTCGTCTCCTTGGCCAATGCTGCCTGCCAGCCGGGTTCGACCACCGTGGTGGAACCGGGATCGATGACAAGCGCCGGGCCTTTGACCACTTCGCCGGGGCGCATGGCTGCGCGTTCTACCGTGTTCCATCTGCCCGACGGTATTGCCCCGACAGACACCGACACCGCCTCAGCGCGGCCCAAACCGCCAGAGGTGCCGCTGGCCTCAACACTCAACGCCTCGACAATGATTGAGGCGCCCGCGTCAGAATAGCCGAATTGGGACAAGTGCAAGGCCCGGAATGCTTGGTCCATTTCGGCCATATCGCCGCAATCGACGGTGAGCATGGAATCGCTGCCCTCGAAGCGCAGCCTTGCGCGGGCGTGGATGTGGACCGCGTCTTCGCCAATTCCCTGATCGATCAGAGCGCTGCGGGCGGCGCTTTCAAGCTTGCCAAGGTCGGCGGCAAACCCTTCGCCAAGCGGGCGGACCACGCTCACTTCGCGGATTGCTTTAACAGGTGCCAAGCCAATGCCGAACGCAGAGAGCATCCCGGCGAGCGGGTGAACAAGGACGGTTTCCATCCCTAAAGTGTCAGCGACCCTGCACGCGTGTTGTCCCCCTGCACCGCCAAAACAGGCAAGCGCATATTGGGTGACGTCATGGCCCCGCGCGACCGAGATTTTGCGGATCGCATTCGCCATATTGTCGACCGCGATGGATAGGAAACCGTCGGCGATCTCTTCCAGGGGTTTTGGCTCCGGCAGGCGCGCTGCGACCTGTTCCAAGGCGGTGCGCGCTGCCTTGGGATCAAGCGGCTCATCCCCAGCCGGGCCAAAGACGCTTGGGAAAAACGCCGGATCAATACGGCCAAGGAACAAGTTGCAATCGGTCACGGTAAGCGGCCCGCCCTTGCAATAGCACGCAGGCCCCGGATCAGCGCCCGCGCTATGCGGCCCGACGCGGAAACGCGCCCCGTCAAATTCGCAGATCGATCCTCCGCCAGCGGCAACCGTGTGAATTTGCATCATGGGGGCCGCCACCCGGACGCCGGCGACAACGCTGTCTCCGGTTAGCTCATATTCCCCCGCATAATGCGCGACGTCGGTGCTGGTCCCGCCCATATCGAAACCGATGAGTTTAGAGTGCCCCAGTGGCTCACACGCAGCCGCCATGCCGACAACGCCGCCCGCTGGCCCCGAAAGGATTGCATCCTTGCCCCGGAACGCGCCCACTTCGGCCAAACCGCCGTTTGACTGCATAAAGCGCAAGGCGTCGGCATCGGGAAGCTGGGCCTGCAAAGTATCGGTATATCGGCGCAGCACCGGCGAGAGATAGGCGTCCACCACAGTGGTATCGCCGCGCGGGATCAGCTTTATCAGCGGTGCAACCTCATGAGAGGTGCTGATTTGCGCAAAACCCGCTTGCTGCGCGATTTCAGAGAGGCGCTGTTCATGGGCGCGGTATTTCCAGCCGTGCATCAAAACAATCGCGACCGCGTCAAACCCATCCTTGCGAAGCTGCTCAAAATCGGCACGCGCGGCCTCTTCATCAAGGTGGGTCAGAACCTCGCCATCCACTCCGACACGCTCAGCCACTTCGATGACACGTTCAGGCAATTGTTCGGGCAAGACGATATGCCGTGCAAAAATGTGAGGCCGTGCCTGTGTGCCAATCCTCAGCGCATCACCAAACCCTTTGGTAATCACCAAGGCCAGTCGCTCTCCCTTGCGCTCCAACAAAGCGTTGGTGGCAACCGTTGTGCCGATCCTTAGCTCTGCGATAGGGGCAGACCCGTGTCGCCCCATCAATCGGCGCACAGCCTCGCTTGCGGCGTCTTCGTAGTGTCCCGGGCTTTCTGACAACAGCTTGTCGGTTACAAGCGCACCCTTAGGCGTCAGCGCGACGACATCGGTAAAGGTTCCCCCGCGATCAATCGCAAAGCGCCAGGCTGTCATGGAAGCTTTTATCCTTTACGTTTTTCACGCTTGGAAACTTCCTTCGCAAGCACCGCGCACAAGGTCAACCCCCGAGGGCTTCGATGTCCTCAACTCACGCGACCCTCGGGTATTCCCTAAGCTATTTTCCTTAGGGCTCCCCCGCAGGTCTCAAGTACCGTTCCGTTCGTTAGTTTTCGAGTAACCCTGTTTTGCAGCAAAGTGTTCACCACGATGGTTCGTGCGACACGGTGCTGTGAAACAGTCTTTAACAGCGAGGACATTATGGCCAACGCTTTCCAGTTCCGATCTCTCCTTGGCATGAGCCAAACACGAGAGGAAATAAGTTCACAGGATTTGACCAGCGAGCCCGTTGTCAATGACCCGGTTGCTGCACAATCGCGCGGGAGCCGCTCTATGCAGGTCCGCGACAATCTTGATGTGCTCATGAATCAGATCGAACATGCGCGCCGCGATGCCGATCAAATGATCGAAGATATCTCCGCACTTGAAGTCGAAGCTGGGCAGGCAGCATCCTTGCGCCGCGAAAACGATGCCTTGCGCGATAAATTGGAAGACACCTCGCGCGAAACAATTGCCGAGGCAACCAAGGCCAAAGAGGCCGCGCGCGAAATCGGCCGCCTTAAAGAAGATCTTACCCGCCTTCACGCCGATTATGAAAAGAGCGAGCGCGAGGCGAACGCAAATGCTCTGGATGCTGAACGCATTGGAGATCGCCTGCGCAGTGCGGTTGCGGCGCTTAACGAGGCCCGGCGCGAGGTTGAAACGCTTCGCGATGCCAAAGACAAGGCCGAGATCGATGCCTCTTGCCTTAAGGCAAATCTGGCAGAACGTGACCGGACACAAAACGCGCTGATGCGGCAGGAAAAAGATCTGCGAATGCAGGTCGCCAAGCTCACAGACCAAAACGAAGAGGTAATCGATGCACTGTCGCGCAAAGAGCGGGTTGTGCTGGAAAAGGCGGCTGAGATTGATGCAGCAAAGGACCGGATTGCCGAGCTTGAGACCAATGCCGAGACATCGCGCGAAGAAATCCGCGTTCTTGGTAACAAATATTCCGAACTCAAAATCTCGCAAGAAGCACGCATCATCGCATTGAATGACGGTCTTAGCCAGGAGCGCGAGAGTCACCGAATGACGCTCAAACTTCTGGAAGAAGCGCGTTCAAGCAACGATATGCTGAGCGATGAGAACACGCTTTTCAAAGACCAGGCCGTCAATTCTTCAAGAGATGCGCAAAAGATGAAACGCGAATTGAGCGCGTCCAGAGCGCAGGTCCAAGAATATGGAGACAAGCTTAAAGAAGCGCACCTGCGGATCGATTCTGCGCATAGCGACATCCAACGCCTGGAGATGCAATTGGAGGAAGCGAAGAAAGACGCGGTCACCTTGCAGAGACAGGCCGGTCAGTCGGACCAACTCCTTCGCGAGAACACTCAGCTGCACGAGCGACTGGGCCGGTTGCAACAAAGCCTAGATCGTCGCCGCGACACCGATATTCTGAGCGATGTGCCGATCATGCTGACCAATGCGTCAAAGACTTCGGCGACGGAAGCTGCCAAAACGACTGCGAAAGAAACAGCAGCAGCGACAACGACCGGGACCGCCGCGCCAAATGTGGCTCGTATCAGGCGGCGATAATTATGGCCAAATGAGTTTTACTGTTACCGCAAGCTGACGACTGCTTTCCCCCGGGGTGGCACTGGGCGAGCGCGCGTTGGGATCAAGACTATGGAAACGCGCGCTCATGCTTGCAAATCCGTTCCGCGTGCGCGTCGAATACATCAGCAGCGTAATCGCGCCGGGCTCTGTGGGCCTTATTCCATGTGTTTGATGCCAACCCGCAAGTAATCCCAGCCCGTGATACAGGTGAGAGCTGCGGCGAGCCAAAGGCTTGCCAGTCCCACAACATGAATCCAGCTTTCCGCAATCGTGTGGCAATCAGGGTCGGGTGACTGGCACGGCTGACCATGCACCGCCCCGCCCAGGATTAACGCGCCAAGCGCAATCAATTGGAGCGTGGTCTTCCATTTTGCGAGTTTTGTAACGGGCACAGACACCTGAATGCCGCCCAAAAATTCGCGCAGACCCGAAACCGTAATCTCGCGCACCAGAATAATACCGCCAGCAATAACATGCAGATCGCCCACATATGGCCCGCGCAGATACCCTTGTGCGGTCAGGATCAGGATGACGGCGGCCACCATGATTTTATCGGCAATCGGGTCTAGAAAAATGCCAAGTTTTGACACCGTGCCTTGCGCCCGCGCCAGATAACCGTCGAAAAAGTCGGTGATGGCAATGCCACAATACAGCACAAAACCAATCAGATAACCAAGTTTCCAATCCGGCCACCACAAGAAGAAGCCGAGCAGCGGAACCGCAAAAATGCGCGATAGGGTAAGGATGTTGGGCAAGGTCAGCATGATACGAAACGCTCCTTAGCGCCCATTTGTCACAAGCAAAATACCCTAGTTTCGCGGTGCAAGAGATCGGGACATTGAACACCGCGCGCACTTGTGTGCCTGAGTGTTTCCACTAAATGGGGTGCGCAACAAGCCGCCGGGACGCAACGTAAAGCATGACCACAGCAACGCACCTTATGCGTCAAAAGCGCTTTTTGCCGCTAATGGTGACGCAATTCTTCAACGCGTTTAACGACAATCTGTACAAGACCGCGATGACCCTTTTTGTGGTCTATTCCGTCTATTCCTCTGAACGCGATGAAGCGCTGTTCAGCGGGGTGGGATCGCTCATCTTCGTGCTGCCCTTTGTGCTTTTTTCCGCTCTTGCAGGGCAACTCGCCGACACGCGCGACAAAGCCGCAATCATCAGAGTGGTCAAGCTGTGCGAAATCGGTTGGGCCAGCCTTGGGGTCTTTGGGCTTTATCTGGTGTGGCAAGGGATTGCGGTGCACACATTTGCGATCCCGCTTTTGTTGGTCGTTTTGTTTCTGGCCTCCACCCAATCGGCGTTCCTTGGCCCGATCAAATACGCAATTTTGCCCCAACAGTTGAAACCCAATGAAGTGCTGCCGGGCACCGGATTGGTCGAGGCTGGCACGTATATCGCAATCCTTGGCGGAACGATTTTGGCGGGCTTTGTTGAGGTCGAAACTTCGATGATCCTCATTATGATCACCGCAGTCCTTGGCTATATCTCGGCCCGCTTTGTGCCCGAGGCTTTGCCGCAAGGCGATTATGAGATGCACTTCCCGCTGCTCGAACCTTATGCCGCCAAAACCAAGAATGCGGTTAAGCGGTGGCTGGGCTACCCATTCGTTGCCGTCGCTGACCAAGTGGTCATGAGCTTTCGCCTCATCAAAGAGGTCAAGCAAAGTCGCCAGATCTGGCTCGCCATTATCGCGATCAGCTTTTTTTGGACGATGGGCGCGGTGTTGTTCATTCAATTCCCCCCGCTGGCGAAAAACCAATTGCTCGCGACACCCGAAGTCGCCAGCCTGTTTCTCGTCATTTTCTCGCTTGGTATCGCCATTGGCTCTGTCAGCATCAACGCGCTTTTGAAAGGCGTTGTCTCTGCACGGTATTCACCAATTTCTGTCGTCGTGATGGGCGCTTTTCTGATCGGCTTTTACATCGTTGCAAAAGCCTGGACGCCCAATTCCGCCGGTCAATTGCTGCCCATCGACGAATGGATACTTGAACCTCTCGCGGTGCCTTTGTCGGCAATGCTGCTGGGTGTGTCGACAGCTGGGGGCATGTTTGTGGTGCCGCTTTATGCTTTTCTCACCACCCGCTGCGCCAAGAATGCGGCAAGCCGTACGATTGCGGTCAACAATATCGTCAACTGCATCAGCATGGTTCTGGGATCGGCACTGGCGATTGGCCTGACCAGCATTGGCCTTCCAGTGGTTGACCAGCTGCTGGTCGCAGCAGCGATGACGATGGTGTCGGCCTGGCTTGGATGGTTACTTTACAAGGCCGAAAAAGAGGCGGGCCTCGCTGACCCTTTTTAGAGGTTCTGGGCCTTTTTAGAGGATAAACACCAGCACAGCGGCAAAAGTAGCGAAATAGACGCTCGCAAATCCGCGCACATCGTCTCTGGTTAAACGCCAAAGACTGGCAGCGGCCGTTTCGAAGTGCTGTTCGCCACAATCAAGAACTTCAGTCACATGCCGGGGCAAAGTGGCTCTGAACCGATGCCGTGCCGTTTCGTCGGTGAGAACCAATGCGCGGCGTTTGCGACCCGGAAGGCGCCTGCGCTCGATCTCAGGAGCGGGGGCAGCGTTAAGGAAACCGTCGGCGGTCAAAATGGCGTTGCTCATGGAATGTCATTAAGACTTTCTTAACTTTTTCGCGAGCGCCTATTTTGCCCTGCCCATTAGCGGGACACATCCTCAAGGGCGTGGTTAATCTCCACAAGCCTCTGCGCGCCGCGCAAAACCCCGTCACAGCGTTTGCTCTTGCCCCGCGCCCCCGCTAATCCAGCGGCAATGGACAAGGGTAATAACGTGACGCAAAGAACGAAATCCGCAGCCGAGCTTCTGGTTGAATGCCTTGAGGCGCAAGGCACTGACCGGATCTTTACTGTCCCCGGTGAAAGCTTTCTGGCGGTGCTCGACGCGCTTCACGGACAAAGCGGCATCGAAACCGTGATCTGCAGGCAGGAAGGCGGCGCTGCGTTTATGGCGTGTGCCGATGGCGCGATGAGCGCGGCTGGAGACGCGCTTCGCCCCGGTATCGCTTTTGTCACTCGCGGGCCTGGTGCAACCAATGCCTCGATCGGCGTCCATGTTGCAATGCAGGATTCGCAGCCGATGATCTTGTTCGTGGGTGATGTCGCCCGCCCTTGCCGCGACCGCGAAGGGTTTCAGGAGATTAATTTCGAAGCCTTCTTCGGACCCATTGCAAAGTGGGCTGCGCGTATTGATGATCCCGCTCGCGTGCCCGAATACATCGCCCGCGCTTACTCGGTCGCGATTAGTGGGCGCCCTGGCCCAGTCGTCCTTGCCCTGCCCGAAGATATGCTGTGCGATCCCGTATCCGCCGATCTTGCGCCCCGCCCGCTTGCGGTGCGCCCAACCCAGGCGGTGTGCCCGGATGCGATGCAGGCCTTGTTTGCGATGATCGCAGATGCGGCCAGCCCGATTGCCATCATCGGCGGTGCCGGCTGGAACACGAAAGCGCGCCTCGGTTTTCAACAGTTTGCTGAGCGCATCGGCCTGCCAGTCGCGACCGCGTTCCGGCGTCAGGATGCAATTGATCCCAATTCAAGCGTTTACGCTGGCAACCTTGGATATGGGCCAAACCCCAAGCTGATTGAGCGGGTGAAGAACGCTGACCTCGTGCTGACGGTCGGCGCACGGTTGGGCGAGGCCACGACCGACGGATACGAAGTCCCCTCATTAGAGCATCCCGATCAATTGCTGATCCACATCCACCCGGACCCCGACGAAATTGGCCGCGTGTACCGCACGGACCTTGGCATCGCTTGTTCGGTTGATGAATTCGCAGAAGCCGCAAGCCTTTGGGAAGATGCAAGTATCATCCCGTTTGATGCAGGCGCTGAGGCGAATGCGCAATGGCGCGAATGGGCCACACACACACCTTCGCAAACACCCCCGTCGCTCGATATGGCGGCCTGCGTTACCGCGATGCGAGAGGCGCTTCCAGACGACAGCATCATTTGCAATGGTGCAGGCAATTTTGCCGGATGGTGGCACCGATATTGGCGTTACGCAGGCTATCCCAGCCAATTGGCACCGACCGCTGGCGCGATGGGATATGGCGTGCCTGCAAGCGTCGCTGCGGCCCTTCGTTACACCGACCGCACCGTGGTGGCCGTGGCTGGCGACGGCGACTTTCTGATGAACGGGCAAGAGCTTGCGACCGCTGCGCAATATGGGGTAAACCTTATCGTGCTGGTGGTTGATAACGGTGCCTATGGCACGATCCGTATGCACCAAGAGCGCGAATATCCGGGCCGTGTTTCGGGCACTGGTCTTTCAAACCCGGATTTTGCAATGCTGGGGGCAAGTTTTGGCGGATGGAGCGCAACCGCGACCACCACGCAAGAGTTTGTCTCAGCGTTAAACGAGGCAAAAAACCGCGAGGGGCTGCGTCTGATCCACATGAAAATAGACGTCGAACAGCTTGCGGCAAGCGGTGCGACAATCAGCGGGCTCAGGTCCAAACCGTCTTAGGCTCAGGACCTAGGCTCAGGACCTAACCTTCGGCCATATCGCAGATCACCTGCCATTCCTCTGGCGTGATCTTGGCCACCGAAAGGCGCGACAAGCGCACAAGCTCACAGTCGGCCAGTTTGGGTTCGGCCTTGATCTGTTTAAGGC
Organism: Erythrobacter longus; assembly: GCF_000715015.1. Classification (GTDB taxonomy): domain Bacteria; phylum Pseudomonadota; class Alphaproteobacteria; order Sphingomonadales; family Sphingomonadaceae; genus Erythrobacter; species Erythrobacter longus. The sequence continues at coordinate 41,845 of NZ_JMIW01000001.1, read as the reverse complement.
TCACAGGCTTTGCTAATTTGCGCATCGGCTTCACCTTTACCGCAGCCCATTTGCCGGTTTCATCAGTGGGGTCGAGGATGCCGGCAACGCTAACCTCGCAAATTCCCACAATCTCAAGCCCTTCGCGTGAGTGATAGAAAAAGCATTGGTCGCCGACTCCCATCGCCCGCAGGTTCAGCTTGGCCGAATGGTTGCGCACCCCGTCCCAAACGCCCTCTGTTTCGGCCACAAGGTCGTCCCAACTATATTTGAACGGCTCTGATTTCATCAGCCAGTATTGGGGCACGGTCGCAGTCTCCACATGAGATTGGGCAAGGCGCGTTTAAAACCTCGCGATTGGACAGACGAAATAGGGCAAGACAAAGAACGTTTCCAGCTTTGAGCAGTTGAACCCTGGGGCCAACACGCCGGATCAAAGCGGTTAATGCACAAGTCTTTCATCAGTTAACCCAATCTTTAAGACGTTTCGGATATTTGCATCCATCTTGGAGTAATCAAAAGGTCGAGTTTCGACGGATCAAGTATGGTGGATCGCGAAAAACCCGAAAAGCTTAAAGGTTCTGCAGAGCGTGATCTGGTTGCGCTTGGTATTGCCTTTGCCGCTATCATTCTGTTCGTTGGCACAGGCGGCGCGGTCCTCCCCGCTATAGTCAATTCGCTACGCGGCGTAGGCGCGGCACCAGACACTCTGCTCGTCAATGCGCTTCTTCTCAATGTGGTTCTCATCATCTTTGGATGGCGGCGATACAGAGAACTCAAAATCGAAATCAATGAGCGGCGCAACGCAGAGGATTTGGCGCGCAAACTGGCTGAAACCGACCCGCTGACAGGGTGCCTCAATCGGCGTAGCATATCGAGCGCCACGCACGCTCTGCGCGATCAAGCACACGCCACAGGCATGGCGGTCGTGTACGGTTTGATCGATCTCGATAATTTCAAACAAATCAACGATATGAATGGCCACACCGCTGGCGATAGCGCCTTGATCGAAATGGCAAATCGGATCAGAACTGCGCTTCCGGCGGATGCTCATCTTGCCCGCATTGGCGGCGATGAATTTGCGTTTGTCTGGTCCTATGACCCTCACCAACCAGAGCGCGTTGATGATCTGGTGATCCGCCTTTTTGAAGCAATGGCAACGCCTTTTGCGCTCGACAAGGTCACGGTTGATACAACTTTTTCCATTGGCCTTGCCAGCGACCACGAACACAATGATCTGGACCCTGATCTGTGCTCATTGGATGCGTTGATGCACCGCGCAGACATTGCCATGTATCAAGCCAAGAAAGAGGGCAAGAACCGCTATTTCTGGTTTGAACCAAGCATGGAAAACGAACTTCGTTTTCGTAATGAGCTTGAGCTGGGTATCCGCAAAGGCTTGTTGGAGGGAGAATTTGTTCCCTTTTACGAACAGCAGATCGACCTCGATAGCGGCGACCTTATGGGCTTTGAAATGTTGGCCCGGTGGATTTCGCCCACGCTGGGAACAATCAGCCCGGAGGTTTTCATCCCCATTGCAGAAGAAATCGGGGTCATCTCTGATCTTTCAGACCAACTGATTGACCGCGCTTTGGTTGATGCGCGCGATTGGGACAAGAGCCTCACCTTGTCGATCAATATCTCTCCAGTTCAGATGCGCGATCCGTGGTTTGCGCAAAAGCTGCTTAAGATGCTGGTCAAGCATAATTTCCCGCCTCAAAGGCTCGAAGTGGAGATCACGGAAAGCTGCCTGCACGACAATGTCGACATGGTGCGCGGCATGATTGTGTCGCTACGCAACCAGGGTGTCCAGATCAGTCTTGATGATTTTGGCACAGGCTATTCCTCGCTGGAACAGCTGCGCACCCTGCCATTTGACCGGCTCAAGATTGACCGATCTTTTGTCGGCGAACTTTCAACGCCAAGCGCCAAGTCACCGCTTGTGGATGCGATTGTTTCACTTGGCCGCGGGCTCGACCTGCCGATGACGGTCGAGGGGATTGAGGATGAAGTCATCCTGCGCCAGCTGAAACAGATGGGCAAACTCAAAGGTCAGGGCTTCCTTTATGGCCGCCCTGAAAGCGCAGAGCAGGTCCGCAAACGGCTGGCTGAGGCAGGCAGGCTTGCCGATCATGTCGAGGGCGATATCGGCGCGAGCACAGGCGCACCCAAGCGCAAGACCTCGGATATCGAACAGGCCATGCCGCGCAGGGCATAGGTGCGAATTCACCGCTAAGACTGGACGCATGGGGTTAGGGTGCATAAATGCGCTCCCACGATGCGCACGCCCTTCATCAAGATGCACGGACTTGGCAATGATTTCGTCGTGCTTGACGCGCGCGAAATGCCTTTGCCTGCTCTATCTGCACAAATGGCGAGCGCGATTGCCGATCGCCACACCGGTATTGGCTGCGATCAGTTGATCGTGCTGGAGCCAAGCGAGGCCCATGCCTTCACAATGCGGATATACAATTCGGACGGCGGCGAGGTCGAAGCGTGCGGCAATGCGACCCGCGCTGTGGCTTTGCTTCATGGAGAAGCGGCCACGATTGAAACCGCTGGAGGGGTGGTCCTGGCGCTTGAGCCGTCTGAGGGCGGAGCAACGGTGGACATGGGCAAGCCGCGTTTTGAGTGGGACGCAATCCCGCTCGACTATGCGATGGACACTTGCGCCATGCCGGTTGGCTGGGGCGAATTGGAAAATCCTGCTGCGGTGAATGTCGGCAACCCGCACGTGATCTTCTTTGTCGAGAATGCGGACGCGGTAGACCTGGCCGCGATTGGGCCTGAGATCGAACACGACGCCCTTTTCCCGGCCCGCGTGAACGTCAATGTGGCGAGCCTTGTTGGCCCCGATCATTTGAAACTTCACGTGTGGGAACGCGGCGCTGGCCTGACGCGCGCCTGCGGTACGGGGGCCTGCGCAACCGCTGTTGCAGCGATCCGTCGCGGTCTTGTTGGCAACAGGGTCACCGTCACCCTCCCCGGCGGCGACCTCATCATCGAATGGCGAGAGCGCGAGAGCATCCGTATGACCGGCCCTGCGGCTGAGAGTTTTCGCGGCGAGTTTAACTGGGATGACTTTGCGTGAGCGGTGCTGAAGTCATCTCCTTGGGCTGCCGCCTCAATATCGCTGAGAGTGAGCGCATGAAGGCAATGCTCGGCGATGCTGGCGACGTTGTGGTCATCAATTCGTGCGCCGTCACATCCGAGGCCGTGCGCCAGACCCGCCAGGCGATCCGCAAAGCCCGCCGCGAGCGTCCTGATGCGCGCCTTATGGTGACAGGATGCGCCGCCGATATCGAACGCGAGCAATTGGCCGACATGCCCGAGGTTGACGGCCTGATCGCCAATGAGCGCAAGTTAGACCCGCGCGTGTGGAATGTGCCTCTGCCAGAGGCCCCTCCCCCGCCAACGCGCACCAGAGCCTTTATCGCGGTGCAGAACGGGTGCGACCACGCCTGCACCTTCTGCGTCATCCCGCAGGGGCGCGGGAAAAGCCGCTCGATGACCATCACCGAGGTCCTGCGCGAGGTGGAGCATCACCTTGAACTTGGCGCGAAGGAAGTCGTGCTGACCGGCGTTGATGTGACCAGTTGGGGCCATGACCTGCCCGATACGCCGCCTTTGGGCGCGCTGGTTGAGGCTGTGCTTGACCGCTTCCCCGCCCTTGAACGCCTGCGGATGTCATCGCTTGACGGGATCGAGATTGACGACGTGCTGTTTGAGCTTTTCGCGAGCGAAGAGCGCCTGATGCCGCACCTGCACCTGTCGATGCAGCATGGCCACGATCTGATCCTCAAACGCATGAAGCGCCGCCATCTTCGCGGTGATGCGGTTGATCTGGTCCAACGCCTCAAGGCGCGGCGCCCGGACATTGCCATTGGCGCAGACCTGATCGCCGGTTTCCCGACCGAGAGCGATGCGCACCACGCCGCCAACCTTTCGATCATCGAAGAGCTGGATATCGTCCACGGCCACATCTTCCCCTATTCACCGCGCCCCGGCACGCCAGCAGCGCGTATGCCGCAATTGGACCGCGCGATTGTAAAGGCCCGCGCGGCTGAGCTTCGCAATGCCGTGAAGGCCCGCCGCACGGCTTGGCTGAACACGCTTGTGGGCGAAACTCTCCCAGTCCTCGCCGAAAGAGACGGCACCGGCTATGCCCCCAATTACGCGCGGGTAACATGCCCGCCAAACGCCAATCCGGGCGAGATCATACCCCTCACCCCGCACGCCCTTGAAGGAGGAATGCTCACATGACGCAGAGCTGGAGCGAACGGCTCTTTAGCGGCTTTCGCAAGACCTCTGAGCGTATCGGCAGCAATCTGACGGGTGTTGCGACGCGCCTTGATGATGCGACGCTGGATGATCTGGAAGATGCGCTGATCATCTCGGACCTGGGGCCAGCGGCAGCTGCGCGCATTCGTCAAAAACTGTCGGACAAGAGCTTTGGTCTCGAGATCACTCAACAAGAATTGAAAGAGGCGGTCGCAGAGGAAATTGCAGAGATCCTGCGCCCTGTGGCAAAGCCGCTGGAAATCACCGCATTCCCGCGTCCCCAAGTCATCCTTGTGATCGGGGTCAATGGTTCTGGCAAAACCACCACCATCGCCAAACTCGCCCACCTCTTTACCGAGGATGACTACGGCGTGCTTCTGGCAGCAGGCGACACCTTCCGCGCCGCCGCGATTGGACAGCTTGCCACATGGGCTGAGCGCGCTGGCGTGGACCTTGTACGAGGGCCAGAGGGCGGCGATCCTGCCTCCATCGTGTTTGACGCGGTGAAACAGGCGACCGACACCGGAATTGATGCGTTGATCGTGGACACCGCCGGGCGTCTTCAGAACAAGAAAGAGCTGATGGAAGAGCTTGCCAAAATCCGCCGGGTTCTGGGCAAGTTGAACGAGGAGGCCCCGCATGATGTGGTCCTGGTCCTCGACGCCACAAACGGCCAGAACGCACTCAGCCAAATCGACGTGTTCAAGGAAGTGGCGGGCGTCACCGGCCTCATCATGACCAAGCTCGACGGCACCGCGCGCGGCGGCGTTCTGGTCGCTGCGGCCGAGCAATATGGCCTTCCCATCCACGCGATTGGCGTTGGCGAAAAAATGGAAGACCTTCGCCCGTTCGACCCCGATCTGGTCGCGCGCGTGATTGCAGGGGTTGCCTGATGAACGAGACCACTGAGACAAAGAAGCAAGGATCGGGCTGGCTCAATGTGGCGGTCGATTACGGCCCGCTGCTCGTGTTCCTTGGCGTGTACCGCTGGAACGCGCCTGCTGAGCCCAGTGCAGCAAGCGAACTTCTCGCCATCATCTATGGCACTGGCGCTTTTATGGTCGCCGCCGTCGCCGCCCTGCTCTTCTCCAAATTTCGCCTCGGCAAAATCTCGCCCATGTTGTGGCTCTCCACCGCATTGATCGTAGGCTTCGGCGCGCTGACGATCTTCTTTGGCGATCCGGTCTTCGTGCAATTGAAGCCGACCATCATCTATGCCTTTTTCGGCGTGGCGCTGCTGGTCGGATTTTTCAAAGGGAAAGCCCTCCTCAAAATCCTGCTCGAAGCTGCGTTTGAGGGGCTTTCGGAAGAAGGCTGGCTCAAACTCTCGCGCAATTGGGGCGTGTTTTTCCTGCTGCTTGCAGGGCTCAACGAAGGTTTACGCGCCTATCTCGATTTCGAAGGCTGGCTGTGGGCAAAGCTCTGGGTATTCCTGCCGCTCACCTTCCTCTTCACCTTCACGCAATTGCCGATGCTGCTCAAGCACGGGCTCGATGTGGGGCAGGATGAGGAAGACAAAGGCGATAAAAAAGAGAGCGCAAAAGGCGAATAAAAGAGGCCCTGATCGCGGCGCTTTCCTACTTGTGAAAAGGCCGCGATACTGCCGTCCGCTCTTTCACAAGTGAATCTCGTTTTTGCGCTCTGCCGCAAATGTGTCTCATAGGATTTTGCCTACAAGATACCATTTTTCAGCGGTTTAACCCATTTCGTGTTGGACCCTATGAGACACCGGTGTCTCATAGGCCCGGTGCAAGCTTACTGAGAAGTGCCAGAATCGCCGCCATATCCAAGGCGCAAATATGCCGCCATCGCCGCTTTGAGAAAGTCTTCGGCGTCCTCGTGAGAGAAAAGAATCCCGACATCCTTGAAGTTCAGAAACAGCCGGTCGCCATCTCCGGTGAAAGTGGTGGTGCCAATCGAAATGACCGCCTCACCCTCAAGCTTGGCATGATCGCGCACGGTGCGTTTGAAATCGACTTTCGTGGGCATAAGCGGCTCCCCCTGAATACTTCGATTCCGAGCCCGTGGCTCTAAATCTCGACCTGACTGCCCAATTCCACCACGCGGTTTGTGGGCAGTTTGAAGAAGTCCATCGCGCTGGCTGAATTCCTCAGCATCCAGGCAAATATCTTCTCTCGCCAGATCGACATTCCCGGCTTGTCGCTGGCCAGCAAAGTCTGGCGCGAGAGGAAGAAGCTGGTGTGCATCATGTCGAAATGCCCGCCGCAATAGACGCCCATGCTTTTAAGACCCTCGGGCACATTGGTGTCTTCCATAAAGCCATAGCGCAGCACCGCGCGGTAGAAGCCATCGCCCATGTCGGTGTATTCGCACCGTTTGTCAGGATCGACATAAGGTTCGTCCTGAATGTCGACGGTGAGGATCACGACCCGTTCGTGAAGGACCTTATTGTGTTTGATATTGTGGAGCAGCGCGGAGGGCACGCCTGCCTGACTGCTCGCCATAAAGATCGCAGTTCCCGGTACGCGTAGTGCAGAGTTTTTGGCGGACTTGGCGAAAATCTCCATCGGGAGTGCACCCTCGCTCATCCTGGCCCGCATCAACTTGCGACCGCGCGCCCATGTGGTGAGAAGGGTGAACGCCACAAAACCAACGGCCAGCGGGAACCAGCCACCGTCCGGCACCTTGGTCAGGTTGGCTGCAAAGTACGCTCCGTCGACAATCAGGAAGAGCAGCACAACCGGCGCTGCGTACCACCATTTCCACTTCCACACGCTGATCAGCAAAAACGCCATCAGAAGCGTGTCGATAGTGACCGCACCGGTCACCGCGATGCCGTAAGCGCTTGCAAGGCTGGACGAGTTCTGGAACGTCAGCACCAGCAGGATCACCGCCACCATCAGCGCCCAATTGACGACTGGAATGTAAATCTGGCCGCCCTCGGTCTCAGACGTGTGAAGGATTGAAAGGCGCGGCATAAAGCCCATCTGCACCGCTTGATGAGTGATCGAGAACGCGCCCGAGATCACCGCCTGGCTAGCGATAAAGGTCGCAAGCGTAGCGAGAAACACCAGTGGCAAGCGCCACTCTTCGCTTGCCAAAAGGAAGAACGGGTTCTGGACCACAACGGCGGCTTGATCCGCGGGAAGCCCGGCGATCATCGCGCCTTGGCCAAAATAGTTGAGAAGAAGGCACGGCATGACAAAGCCGAACCACGACAAGCGCATCGGTCCGCGGCCAAAGTGCCCCATGTCTGAATACAGCGCCTCGGACCCCGTCACAGCGAGGACCACAGCGCCCAATGCAAGAAAGGCGACAAAGCCATCGGTTACAAAGAACATGACAGCGTAATAGGGGTTGAGCGCCCACAAGATGTCGGGGTTCTGGAGGATCTGCCATCCACCTAACCCTGCAAGCACGGTGAACCAAACGATCATAACCGGCGCGAACAAAGCGCCCACTTTCGCTGTCCCGCGAGCCTGGAGCATGAAGAGGAACACGAGCAGACCCAGCGCAATCGGGATCACATATTGCTTGAGCCCCGCATCCACAACGGTCAGTCCCTCAACCGCTGAGAGAACGGAGATCGCCGGCGTAATCATGGAATCGCCGTAGAATAGCGAAGTCGCAAACACGCCCAGCAGGACCACCATCCAACCATAGGACGATTTGCCCATATGCCGCGATAACAGCGCCACGAGAGCGAGCGAACCGCCCTGCCCTTTGTTGTCGGCGCGCATCAGGATGGTCACATATTGGATCGACACCACAAGCAGCATCGACCAGAAAATGAGGCTAACGACACCAAACACATGCATCCGGTCGATTGCGACATTGGCAGTGCCCGCAAAAGTCTCACGGAAAGCGTAAAGCGGGCTGGTCCCGATATCGCCAAAAACGATACCAATCGCGCCGACCGCAAGTGCGGCTTTAGAGCCGCCGTGCGCGTGCCCGCTGGAGTGCGTATCCAGCGAAGAGCCTTCTGGTGTTGCTGAGGTTTCGCTCATGGTGTGCGATTATCCCGTATCGTGGCTTGACCGGCGAGACTCAGTTGTGTCTTCACCCGTTCAAGGCCGCGCGCTCTACCACCGAGGATGTGGCCCTGCAACTCTGGTCTAGGGACAAGTCCCTATCGGAGCATTTATTGAAGCATGGGCGCATTGGCGATCATCTGATCGAGGCGAGCAACTCGGTTTTCAATTTCCTCTTTCCAAGGCGCATCATCGGGCGAGTTTTCAAGCAACCGCCCCCAAATGTCGCGCGCGGCAACGATCTGGCCCGTTTGCAAGAGAGATGTACCAAGGAAAAAGTCCGGCCCCGGATTGGACGGATCAATTTCCCGCGCCTTTCCATAGGCATAGTTGGCAGCAGGCGTGACAAACCCCTCTGCATGACCGGTCAGGGCCATGCCGAGCGCAAGCCAACCTTCAAGGTGATTGGGGTTTTCACGAAGACCCTTGCGCAGGAGCGCAGCGGCCTGGTCAAACTTGCCACGGCGCGCAAAGCCATCGGACAAGGTGAGATAATCGGGCTTGGCCTGGCTTGGGTCAAACAAGGCACGGCGCGCTTCGACCATTTCCTCGCCTGATTGGGCTTCGACTTGCGTTTCAGGCTGCTTGGGGCTGCCGCGCTGTCCAGGAGACCCGGCCCAGGTGTATCCCACAAGGCCAAGCAAAAGCGCTGCTCCGAAGACGGCGAAACCTTGTTTGGGCATCCGCAAGTAGAAAGCCGCGATTGCAAAACTCACCAGAGTGAGCGCGAGAATGGCAAGCCATTGACCGATCATGCCGCACCATCCGCATGTGAGCCGCGTTTGCCAAGACGGCGCAATAACACAAGGCCGACCAGGGCCAGCAACAGCAGCGGGATGGCGAACAACGGCCACGTGGTGCTGCTCACCGTGGGCTCATAGCTGACATAGTCGCCATACCGCTGCGTCAGCCAATCGCGCACTTCATCCGCGCTTTCGCCAGCAAGAAGGCGCGAGCGGACCTGATGGCGCATATCGCCAGCCATTGGAGCATCGCTATCGGCGATACTTTGCGACTGACATTTCAGGCAGCGCAGCGTGTGCATCAGCGCCGTCGCCTCAGCCTCTAATGCCGGGTCTTCAAGCTGGGTGTAAGCGTATGGCGCAGGCGGCATACCCGACTGGGCAGCAACCGGTCCGGTAAGCTGCACTGCAATGAGAGCCAAAAGCGCAATGAAAAGCCGCATCAACCCGCCTCCTCAAGCTTTTCCAAAAGCAGATCGACGTGGTTTTCACGAATATCGCCAATGTGTTGGTATCGGATGTTTCCCTCTGCATCGATCACGTAAGTCTCCGGGACACCAGAGGCCCCCACAGCGAGCATAAGCTCCGAAATGTCATCGGCTCCGATGCGGGTGTAGGGATTTCCATAACGCGAAAGGAAGCCCGAAACAGCCTCTGGCCGGTCGCGCACGGCGATGCCGATAATCTCGACACCTTCTTCCTTAAGGCGTTCAAGGTGCGGTGCCTCAGCGATGCAGGGAACGCACCAGCTGGCCCAGATGTTGAGAAGCTTGGGCTTTCCGCCAACAAAATCGGCGCGCGATGCGCCTGGCATTCCGTCCAGCGCAGGTGGAAGCTCGAACTCGGGCAAAGCCTGCTCAACCATCTGCGACGGAATTGCCGTTTGTTTAGGCTTGGTCAGTTGATAGCCAGCCACCCCTGCAAAAAACAGGAACAGGGCAAGCGGGATGAGATACAAAAGGCGCATTATTCCGCAGGCTCCGGCGCGGCGCTGCTGCCAATGGCTTCAGCGTCCTCGCGGCGCTCTTTCCCGCGCTTGATCGCCGAGCGGCGCCTGAGATCGACCTGCAAACGGCCAATGATCGACAAGACCCCGCCAAACGCGATGAGCAAGCCGCCGTACCAGATGAAAGTCACAAACGGTTTCCACCAGATACGCAGCTGCCAGCGCGGATTGCCGTTTGCATCGACGCCTGCAGAATCGCCAATTACTGCGTAGAGTTGTCCGTCCCAGGTGGTGAGAAGTGCGCTTTCACTAGTGGCTTGAGAAGGCGCCCAGAAATTGCGCGCCTGCGGGGTGAGAAGCACGCTTTCCCCGTCGCCGCGCGTTGCAATGACGCGCGCTTCGACCGCGGTCCAGTTGGGCCCTGCAATAGGATCGACGCTTTCAAGCTCGATTGTCCAGTCTGCGACTTGCTCTTGCCCACCAGCAGAAACCGCTGCGAGCTTTTCGGCTGTAAATGCGCTTTCGCTTGCCATGCCAAAGAGTGAGACTGCGACGCCAAAATGCGCCATCACCATGCCATAAGTCGCGGTTGGAACACGCGAAAGCTTTCGTCCGCGAAGAGGAAGGAGCGCAGCAACGCCAAGAGCGGCCGCAAAGGCAAGGCCAAGGATCGGCAAGAAGCCATAGCTGCCAAAGAATGCGACCAGTGCGATGACCGAGATCGCAATGGCGGCAAGCATCATCATCTCAAACTGAATGCGTGCGGGCTTATCGTCTTTCCAGCGAAGGAGCGGGCCAATGGCCATCACCACAAACATCGGGATCGCGAAGATTGCGCCTGCCGGGTTGAAGTATGGTGGCCCAACCGAAACGCGCACATCGAACACCTCGGTAAAGACCGGGTAGAGCGTGCCCAGAAGCACAATCGCAAGGATCGCTGAAAGCATCACATTGTTAAAGACCAGAGCGCCCTCGCGGCTTGTCGCGGTAAAACGCTTTCCTTCTGCGATATACCCTGCCCGCATTGCGAAGATCACCAAAGCGCCGCCAATATACAGCCCAAGAAGCGCAAGGATAAAGCTCCCGCGCTCTGGATCGACGGCAAAGGCGTGGACGCTGGTGATGACGCCGGACCGCACCAGGAAGGTGCCAAGCATCGACATGGAGAATGCAAGAACGCCCAGCATGATGGTCCATGTGCGCAGCGCATCGCGCGCGGCCAGAACGCTGACCGAATGGAGCAATGCGGTCGCTGCAAGCCACGGCATGAGCGAGGCGTTTTCAACCGGGTCCCAGAACCACCAGCCACCCCAGCCAAGCTCGTAATACGCCCAGTAAGAGCCCGCCGTAATGCCAAAGGTGAGGAACACCCAGGCACCCAGAACCCATGGCCGCATGACTTTGGCAAAGTCTGGCGTCACTTGTTTGGTGATAAGCGCGCCCATGCAAAGGCTGAACGCAACTGACAGTCCAACATAGCCAATGTAAAGCGTTGGCGGGTGGATCGCGAGGCCAATGTCTTGCAACAGCGGGTTCAGACCAGAGCCCTCTGGAGCTGGCAGCGGCAGACGTTCAAACGGATTGGAAGAGATCAAAAGGAAGCTGTAAAAGCCAAGCGCAACAAAGCCTTGAACGCTTAAAGTGGCTGACATGGTCTTTTCAGGCAGGCGCCGCTCTAACCCTGCAAGAAGCCCACCAGACAGCGCCAGCACCGCCACCCACAAAAGCATGGAGCCCTCGTGGTTTCCCCAAGTGCCCGTCAGCTTATAGATGAACGGCTTCATCGAATGTGAGTTGGTTGCAACCAGCTTGATCGACAAATCGGTGATCGCAAAGGCATAGAGCAGGAGGAAAAAGGCCAGCGTTGCAAGAAAAGCCTGCACGACCGCTGCAGGCCTTGCCAAAGCGACAACGCCCGCATTCGCGTTTTTGAGGCCCATTTCTCTAAGCCCGAGCGCCCCTGCCACCATCTGCAGCACAGCAAGAGCCGTGGCGAGCCATAGGGCAGCGTGTCCCAGTTCAGCTATCATGTGATCTTATTTCAACCCCGCCACGGTTTCTGCATAGCTGTCTGATTTCTCGTGTCCTTCAAGCCCTTCCAGCTCACGCGGCACGTAGTTTTCATCGTGCTTGGCCAGAAGATTGGTCGCAAGGAAAGTGCCGTCGGATTGCAAAGACCCTTCGGCAACAACGCCCGAGCCTTCGACGAATAGGTCTGGCAAAATCCCACTATACGTCACGGGGATCATGTCGTCGGTGTTGCCGGTGACGAGGAAATTGACGGTAATCCCATCTTCGGCGGTCTTGATGGATTCGGCGGCGACCATACCGCCCAAACGCACCGCTTGACCGACCGCAGGTGGCTCTGCTGCCATCTGTTCGGGCAGATAAAAATAGTTGGCCTGGCTGCGCAATGCCCAAGCCGCGATCAGGCCCGCTGCCACAATCGCGATCAGAGCAAGGATGACCAAAGTCATGCGCTGGTGTTTCGCCTTCATTTGCGTTTCAACTCCTCACGGCGCTTTTCCGCCTTGCGCATGGCTTGATAACTCCATGCAATCAGAAAGCCCATGGCCAGAGCGCCAATAGCATAAGCGCCGATCACGAAGGGCCAATGGTCCAATGCCTCACGCATTACGCGGTCTCCATTCCGGACGGTGTGACGCCTGTCACATTATCGGGCGCCACATTATCGGGCGCCACATCTTCATCAAGCGCCCGCCGACGCAGGCGCGCCTCAACCTGCTGCTCTGCGATCAAAGCCCGCATGCGCATCAGCACAATGGCTCCGAACAAAAGCGAAAAGCCCAGGGTAGAAATGAGAAGTGGCCACAAATACTCTGGATCAATCGCGCTCTTGCCAGCTGTAAGGCTTGGCGGTTGGTGAAGAGAATTCCACCACACGACTGAACGATTGATGATCGGCACAATAATCGCGCCCACAATGCCGAGAATCGCAGGGATTTTGGGCGATCCGCCTTCGCGCGCGGTTGCCTGAGCCAGCGCGATGTAGCCGCCGTAAAGGAACAGAAGCACCAACATGCTGGTCAGGCGTCCGTCCCATTCCCACCAAGTGCCCCAAGTGGGCCGTCCCCAGATGGAGCCGGTGGCCAGACAAATGCCGGTAAACACCATGCCAGGCACCGCAATTGCGCGCGCAGAAAGGCCTGCGAGCGGGTGCTTCCATATCAAAAGTGCAGCAGAGGAAATCGCAATCCCGGTCCATCCGCCCATGCCAAGCCATGCTGCTGGCACGTGGATAAACAGAATGCGGACGGTTTCGCCCATCAAGCGGTCAGGTGGGACAACCAACAGGCCCCATGCGATAGATCCAACAACCATCACCAACCCGCCCCAAAACAGGAGCGGTGTCATCCAGCTTGCGAGCGACAAAAATCGCTTAGGGTTCGCGTAAATATGCAACGGACATATACCTCTTGCGACCCGTCATAGAGCGCTCAGCGGACCTAGCAAGAGCGCAAACTTTGCAACAGCACTCGCAAATGTACTTATGCGCGGCCAATAAGTTCCTGAGCCATGCGATCAGCGACGACATCCGGTGATTGGCCTGAAGTATCGCTTTCGTCCCAAACTTGGGAAAGACGACCTGGAATACGATCAATGCGCGCGTTGATTTCATCGTCATCGGCATTATCGACATGGCGCAGGACATTGATGATCCCGCCTGCATTGATCACATAATCGGGCGCGTACAAAATGCCGCGATCCCTCAGCATTGCGCCTTCGCTGCCGGTTGCGAGTTGGTTGTTGGCTCCGCCAGCGACCACTTTGGCCTTGAGCGCGTCGATTGATTGTTCAGTTATGATCGCGCCCAAAGCATTGGGGCTGATAATATCGGCTTCGGCTGCGAGTATTTGGTCAGCGGAAACGGCGGTGCCGCCCAATTCCTCTGCCATCGCGGTGGCACGGTCCCGATTGATGTCAGCAAGGGTCAGTTCGGCCCCCTCAGCAGCCAGGTAACGCGCAAGACCTCCGCCAACGCTGCCCAGGCCTTGAATGGCGACGCGCACGCCGCGCATGTCGCCCGCGCCCAGAGCGCGCTGAGCCGCCGCTTTCACTCCCAGAAACACACCGCGCGCCGTATACGGCCCCGGATCACCGCCCTGCCCCGGAAGGCCTGCGACATGGTCGGTGTTCGCTTTTAGAGCGACCATATCGTCCTGCGACATCCCAACGTCCTGCGCAGTGATATAGCGCCCGCCAAGCCCTTCGACAGCGCGGGCAAACGCCGCCAACATTTCAGGCGTCTTGGTGCGCGCTTCATCTGCGAGCAGCACAGCCTTGCCACCGCCAGCAGGAAGGCCCGCCATTGCGTTCTTGTAGCTCATGCCGCGCGACAAACGCAGCGCATCGCGAAGACCGTCTTTGGGGTTTGGGTAATGCCAAAAGCGCGTACCGCCCGCTCCTGGACCCAAATGGGTCGAGTGGACCGCAATAATCGCTGTGAGACCCGATGCATGATCGCGCACAAAGTGCACGAATTCATGGTCATCAAAATCGGCTTCGGTCCAAAAAGCAGTCATAAATCAGGGCCCCCGGCGTCATCGGCGCATATTTCGCGCGCGGCTTAACCAAGCCCTTGAAAAGGGGCAGTCCAAAGGGGGAAAATGGGGCGATCGAGGGGTCTCGAACCCCCGACCTCCGGTACCACAAACCGGCGCTCTAACCAACTGAGCTACGATCGCCACATGCCCCGCTTCCTTTGGGTGACCATGTTGGTCCTTTGCCAAGTCGCGCTGCGTTGCGCGCCATTGCTCGAAGAACTGCCAAGGTCAAGACCGCTGTGTGCGGGCGCGAGCCAATTGCACAATGTCGCCAGCATTGGAAGCGAAAACTGCCATCAATCGCACTTTGCGCAATAATGTTACGTCGGCAAGAAAGCTTGCCTTGAACAGTCATCCACTTAACAATGCGAAAGCATGGGTGTGCTGACCGATTCTGTACTGGACAAGCTTGTGCGGCGCGAGGGTATCCAGCGCATTCCCCACCCCGCGATTGAGCTTTTTCAAGCACGAGATTTCCTCACCCCTGACCATTGCCAGCAATTGATGGCGATGATCGATCATGACCGGCGGCCCAGCACGATCGCGGACCCCAATGGCGATG
Organism: Erythrobacter longus; assembly: GCF_000715015.1. Taxonomy (GTDB): domain Bacteria; phylum Pseudomonadota; class Alphaproteobacteria; order Sphingomonadales; family Sphingomonadaceae; genus Erythrobacter; species Erythrobacter longus. The sequence goes on along the minus strand of NZ_JMIW01000001.1, from coordinate 26,777 downwards.
ATTACTTTCGCACCAGCGAAACCTGCGACCTCGCGCGAAAGGACCCGGTTGTGCAGAAGCTCGACGCGCTTTTGCATGATCTCAACGGCATTGACCCTTCGTTGGGTGAGCCGGTTCAGGGGCAACGCTATGACGTGGGACAGGAGTTCAAACCGCACACCGACTATTTCACTCCGGGCACAGCGGATTTCAAGAAATTCTGCAGCGATTCTGGCCAGCGCACATGGACCTTTATGATCTATTTGAACAAGGTCGAAGCCGGCGGCGCAACTCGGTTCAAAGTCGTGGGCAAGACCTTTCAGCCCGAAGTTGGAAAGCTCCTATGCTGGAACAACAAACGCCCCGACGGAGAGCTAAACCCCAACACGCTTCACCATGGAATGAAGGTGCGCAAAGGCGTGAAATACGTCATCACCAAATGGTACCGGGAAAGGGAGTGGCCGTGGTGAAAGAGCATGTGTTGAAAGGATGGCGTAAATGGGCACTTGCCGCAGTTCTGGTGCTCAGCGCTCTGGTGGCAATTGCATGGCAGCCGATCATGCTCGGCATAGCTGCTGCAAGAAGCGAACGTCCCCCAGAAGTCCTTCGCGATTTTTCGTGGCCCGACAAGCTTCAGATCGACCATTTCGCGCAGGCATTCCCAGTGGGCACCGGCGAGGCCGAGCTAATTGAATGGCTCGAAACGCATAAATTCAATCTCGATGCTGAGGCAAAGAATGCAGAGCGCGAGTATCCGGGGATCCCCTGCCTTTATGGATATGAAATCGAATGGGCCAGCGACAACGGTAAACTGACCAAACCGGCATCTGCAACGCTTGTTGACTACGCTTGCATGTAAGCCGTCCTACCCATGCTGAACGCTCAGGTTTAGTCCTACTGCCCCGATCAAGATCATCGCGATAAAGCCAAATTGCAGCGCGCTTAGCCGTTCATCAAAGGCGAACAGGCCGATCATACTGATCGCGACAATCCCGCAGCCTGACCAAATTGCATAGGCAATCCCAACCGGGATTACCTTTACCGCAGGTGCAAGCATCCAGAAGCTGAGCGAATAGGCGGCAAGCGAGGCCACGCCCCATTGCCATTTTTCAAAACCCGATGAGAGCTTGAGGAAAAAGGTGCCGGTCACCTCGAAGGCAATGGCAAGGCTCAGAAATATCCATGCGTTCATCGCTGAACGCTTACACCGGCGTGAGCCGAACCGCCAAAAAGAAAGGGCGGCCCCGACAGGACCGCCCTCTTTCGTTTCAGATCGGAAGCCGCTTACTTCTTGAGAGTAAGGCCGCCAAAACGCTTGTTGAACGCAGCCACACGGCCACCTTCTTGAATTTGACGGTTGCCGCCGGTCCAAGCCGGGTGACTTGTCGGGTCAATTTCAAGTGCGAGCGTCTCGCCTTCGCTGCCCCAGGTGGAGCGCGTTTGAAATTCGGTGCCATCGGTCATTTTGACCGTGATCATGTGATATTGTGGGTGCCCTTCGGCTTTCATCGTCTTTATCCTTGTGAGCGTTCGCCGGTACCGACCGGAGGAGCTATAAAACTGGAAGAAGCGGCGCACATAACGCCGCCCCCGAAAATTGCAAGAGGCGAAGATGTACGCTTAGTCTTTTGGCGGGTCAGCAATCATCGCGGTGAATTCGCATTCACACGTCGTTTTGCCCTCCACACTGGCCTTGCCCTTGAACTTGTAGATAGTGCGGCGCTGTTGAAGAAATTCAACCTCAAGGTCGAGGAGACAGCCCGGCGTCACAGGGGCGCGGAATTTCGCCCCGTCAATACCCATGAAGATCACAAGCTTGCCAGTCCCGGAAAGACCAAGCGTTTCAATTCCAAGGATTGCCGCCGCTTGCGCCAAGGCCTCGATCTGAAGCACGCCGGGCATGATGGGAGCGCCGGGGAAATGCCCCTGGAAGAACTCCTCATTCATGCTCACGGCCTTCACCGCGTGGATGCGCTCATTCAGATGAATTTCGCGCACCCGATCCACCAACAAAAGCGGATAGCGGTGCGGCAGAGCCTTGAGGATTTTGTGAATGTCATAGTCGGTGATCGGCTGCGACGTACTCTGGTCTTCGCTCATACTCTGCCCCCTGCTTTTTCGCGCGGCTTAGCGGCCCGAAGGCGCTGCAGCTGGCTGCTGTTGCTGCTGCTGTGCGGCTTGCTGCTGCTGAATAAACTGAGCTGTGAGAAGCGTTTGCTGAATTTCCTGGAAGATCTGCGCTGACTGACGCTGAGGACGCCAATCTGCGGGTGGAACGATCTGAACAGACGGCACACGTGTGTTCAGCGCGCTTGTGACAAGCTGAGTAATATCAGCGCCTTCCGCTGCAAATTGGAGAGTGTCAGGCTGTACAACAAGCACGATCCGCTGCTGAGTTGTAACGTCTGTAAGAGCCGCTGGATACTGAGCCAAAATCTGCTCAACAGCAAAGATACGCGCGCCGTTCACCTGACCGGTGAGTGCTGCGACTTCCTGTTCGAGCGTCTGAATTTGCGCAAAATTCGACGCGCCCTGGACGGCTGGCACCTCAGCATCATCAAGCTGACCGTTGCCGTTGGCGTCAAACGGCTGAAGCAGCGTTGTGAGCTCCTGCTGTTTTGCAGTGCGCTGCTGGATTTGAGCTGAATAGGTCGTGCCGATCTGGTTGTATGCGGTCTGAAGCGCAGTTGAACCAATGATCGCGCGGCTGACATCAGCGGTCGCGAGACGGCCTTCGACTTGAGCAGTTGCTGGCGTAGCAGCAGCGAAAGTAGCGCAAGCGGCAAGAGCGGCCGCGCGCAGTGTCGTGGTGAAACGGGTCATTAGAATTGTGTTCCTACGTTAAACGTGAGTACTTGATCGTCGTCGCCTTCGACCTTGCGGATCGTTTGGGCGAAGTCGATACGGAAGGGGCCAAAGGGTGAATTCCAGTTCACACCGATCCCTGCGGTTATGCGAGGGCTGGAAGAGTCTCCAACGAAAATCTCGCGAACATTGTTTGAGCTAACCGCGTTTGGCGTCACGCCATCAGACGCGATTGGATTGAGAGTATCAATGAAGTTGACCGATACGATTGGATTGCCGTTGCCATCAAATGTAGGGTTACCATTATCATCAAGGATCGGCGTCTCAATACGCTCTGCGAATACTGCGGTGCTATCCAGTACGGGTGTTTCAAGCCCCCAAAGCGCGCCCACATCAACCCAAACTGACGGACGAAGGCCCAACTCTCGTGCGCCTGAGCCCAGCGGGATCTCAATTTCGGCGCGGCCAAGGTAGTAATAACGGCCGCCAAGCGCGTCATCACGCTGTTGGCGCCGTTCCTGATTGAAGAGAACATTGCCGTCATCGTCGAGCAAAGCCAACGAGCTCACATCGGGATTTGGAAGGGCGGCCTGACGCAGCACACGCGGCCCTACACCGCGAATGTCAAAGCCGCGAAACTGTGGCTCACCGAGGAAGAACCGGTCGGTGAGGAACACATCATCAACTCCAATACCTTCGCGCTCTCGCAAAGGAATAACCGCCCCGCCTTCAAGCGAGAGCGAGAAGATAAATCCGGTGTTGAACAGGTTCCAGAACTGACGCCCCTGACCACGGAAACGCAGGTAGCGAACATCACCGCCAAGTCCTGCAAATTCCGTGCTGAGCGACACTTGCCGCCCTGCTGTTGGACGGAAGCCTGAATTCAAAGTGTTATAATTGACGCTAACGCCGACGATCGAGCTGAGGCGATTACCAAGTTGGTCGCAAAGGAAACGGCCGGCGCGTGACGGATCACAAAAGTCATCCGGGCTGTTTCCGAGAATACCGTCATTATTGTTGTCGGTGAAGAAGACGCCTTCATCCAGGCTCACCTCGTCGTAGTTCAGCGTATAGCTGCCGACGAGAGACATGAATTCGGTCAAAGGCACACCTGCACGGAACGCGCCGCCTGTGGTGGACTGTTCAAACGTGTTGTTACGATTGCCGTCGAACCGGTTAAAGCTGTTGAAATCACGGCGGTAAATGTCTGCGCCTGCCGAGATGTTGCGGTCGAACAGATATGGCTCGGTAAAGCTTAGCTGTGCCGAACGCGAAAACTGCGAGAAGTTCAGCGACAGACCAACAGTCTGGCCCCGGCCACGGAAGTTCCGCTGGCGGATGGAGCCTGCGAGAATGAACCGCTCAATCGAGGAGAAGCCAGCTGAGAATTGAAGTTCGCCCGTAGGCTGTTCTTCGACATTGGCCTCAAGCACGATCCGGTCAGGCGCAGAGCCTTCGACCTGGCTCACTTCGAAGTTTTCCTGGAAATATCCAAGCGAGTTGATCCGCGCAGTGGTCCGCTGAACACCAAGCGAGTTAAACGCATCGCCTTCCGACAAGCGGAATTCGCGGCGGATAACCTTGTCCTGGCTCAGCGTGTTGCCGTTCACATCGACACGCTCGACATACACACGCGGCGCCTGACGCAGGATAAAGGTAATATCCATCGTCAAATCTTCGGGATTGCGGTTAAAGCGCGGCTGCACGTCAGCAAATGCGTAGCCAAAGCGGCCTGCAAGCTCGGTCAGCGATTCGACCGTATCCTCAACCGATTTCGCATCGTAAAAACTGCCGGTCTGAATGCCGAGACCCGATGCAAGCGCATCGCTGTCGAAATCGCGCAGCTGGCTGTCCACTTCGACTTCGCCGAAGGTGTAGCGCTCGCCCTCTTCAACCACATAGGTGATGATGAAGTCCTGCTGATCTGGCGTAAGCTCAGCCACAGCCGACACGACGCGGAAATCGGCATAGCCTTCAGTCAGATAGAATTGGCGCAGCTTTTGTTGGTCAAACGCGAGGCGATCAGGGTCGTAGCTGGTGTTGGAGCTGAAGAAACGGAAGAAGCGCGATTGCTTCGTCACCATTTCGCTGCGCAGCTCGCTATCGGAGAACTTCTCGTTCCCGATGATGTTGATCTGACGAACCTTGGATTTGGGCCCCTCGGTGATCTCAAATACGATATCAACGCGGTTCTGCGGAAGAGACACCGCCTGCGGCTCAACGGTGGCGGCAAAACGGCCTTGGCGCTTGTACAGCTCGATAATACGCGCAACGTCTGCGCGCACTTTAGAGCGGGTAAATATCTGGCGCGGGGCAAGTCGGATTTCCGGCAGGATCTTGTCGTTCTTGATGCGCTCATTGCCTTCAAGAACGATGCGGTTGATCACCGGGTTTTCGACCACGGTAATAACGACATTGCCATTTTCGCTAACGATCGAGAAATCGGCAAACAGCTCTGTTGCGCCAAGGTCTTTGAGAGCCTCATCGGCAGCAGCAGAGGTGTATTCCTGACCAACCCGCAAACGAATGTACGAAAGGATTGTCGTTGGCTCCAAGCGCTCCGCTCCGACCACATTGATCGAACGGATCGTGTTCGCAGAAGGAGCAGGTGCCGGAGCCGGTGCTGGCTGAGCAGCGGGAGTGCTATCCTGGGCAAGCGCGCCAACCGGCACACCTGCCAGCATGGTCGCGCCTGTCAGAGCCAACCCAAAGCGGGTGACCGAACTCTTGCTGCCAGCATTATTGAAAGACGCAAGGCCACCGCCTGCTTGCTCACAAAACATCATGGATGAAATATCCCGTCCTACCCGTATTCAATGCGCCTGCCCGAAACGCGACTGGTCCACCCTTGCAGGCCAAACCTTCTCTAAACAGCTTTCGCCTGTGCCCGATGCAGGTCGCAGCGGTCAAGCAGGCTAAGCGCACTATGACCGGGCAATACACGATTGCCCGCCCCCTTTCTTCGATAAGCCGCCCGTCTAACCCGGCAAACCTACGAAGCAACCCCGTTTCACGGGGGAAATTAGCTGCCGATTGGCAACAATCCCGTGATGTCATTCCAGGTCACAACGACCATGAACAACAACACAAGCGCGATGCCGGTGCGGTATGCCCACTCCGTCGCTTGCGGCCCGACCGGCTTACGGCGGATCGCTTCAGCGGCGTAAAAGGCCAGATGCCCGCCATCGAGCGCAGGGATTGGCAAGAAGTTGATGAATGCCAAATTAAGCGAGATAAGCGCGGCAAAATTCACAAACGCCAAAAAGCCAAGGCTCATCTGCTCACCCGAGTATTTCGCGATTTTTAACGGCCCGCCAAGCTCCTTGATCGAACGCTCTCCGCTCAAAATCTGTTTTATGCCGGTGACCATCATGCCGGTTATTTTCCAGCACTGCTCCGCTGCGAGCGGGATCGCGCCAAGAACACCAACCTCTTCAAACTCATACCGCCCGCCATCTGGCCGCACGCCGATCTGGCCAAGGACACTGACATTGCCAAATCCATCGGGCTCTTCGATCCGGGCAGTGGTGAGAGGGATTTCGATTTCATCGCCATCGCGAAGGACGGTGAAGACCATTTCTTTATCAGGATAAAGCAGGACCTGATCGCGGATTTCTTCAAAGTCGGCGACGGTATCACCGTCCACCTCGATGATCGTATCGCCAACCTGCATCCCTGCATCGCGGGCAACCGATCCTTCGGCAAACTCGCCCACAGTGCGCGAATCGTCGGCCCCAACGATGGTGGGATTGCCGTAAATAGCGAAAAACGCTGCAAAAATCGCAATGGCCACAATCAAATTGGTGACAGGCCCAGCCGCAACGATCAAAGCCCGCTTCCACAATGACGCATTCTGGAAACTGCCGTCATTGGCATGACCTTCAAGCGGCGCATCGGCGTTCGGAATGCTCGCCGGGTTCATATCGCCCTTGAACTGAACATAACCGCCAAGCGGCAGCCAGGACAGCTTCCAGCGCGTGCCCTGCTTATCGGTCCAACCGGCGATTTCCGAGCCAAAACCAACGGAAAAGGCCTCCGCCTTCACACCAAACCAGCGGCCCACGAGATAGTGACCCAGCTCATGCAAAGTCACCAATGGCCCCAGCACAGCTAGAAAGCCGATGAAGTACATCCAGAAAGGGGGCTGCTCAAACAAGGGGGTTGCTCTCCAAAGCCTCAGCGGCGCGTATCCGCGCTTCGCTATCAATTGCGAGCACATCTTCCAGTGTGCTCGGCGCTGGCGCCTCATAGCGCTCTAATGTGCTTTGCGCTACTGCCGTAATGCGGCTGAACCCAATGTGACCAGCAAGGAATGCTTCGACCGCGATTTCATTAGCTGCATTCAGGATCGCAGGCGCTGCCCCGCCCGCCTCAATCGCCTCTCGCGCAATGCGGGTGGCAGGGAAAAGCTCTTCATTGGGTGCTTGGAAAGTGAGCTCCCCGATGGCTGCCAAATCCAGCGGTTCGAGCGGGGTCTCCATCCGGTCAGGATACGCAAGGCACGACGCAATCGGTACACGCATATCAGATGGGCCAAGCTGCGCCAGCGTTGAACGGTCGCGGTATTCGACCATGGAGTGAATGACGCTTTGCGGGTGCACTACGATCCGAAGGCGGTCCAGTCCTACGGGGAACAGGTGATGCGCCTCGATATACTCAAGGCCTTTGTTCATCATCGTGGCGCTGTCGACGCTGATCTTTGCGCCCATCGACCAATTGGGATGCGCCACCGCCTGCTCTGGCGTGGCGGCGTGGATTGCTGCCGCGTCCCAGGTGCGAAATGGGCCACCGCTTGCGGTCAGGGTGATCCTTGCGACATCATCCATCTTTCCGCCCGCAAGGCATTGGAAAATGGCGTTATGCTCGCTGTCGGTGGGGAGCAATGTCGCACCGTGCCGGGCAACGGCTCCGGTCATCACTTCGCCTGCAGAAACCAGCGCCTCCTTGTTTGCAAGCGCAATCGTGCCGCCGCGCTCCACCGCTGCCATCGTGGGGGCAAGTCCTGCGCACCCGACAATCGCTGCAACAGTCATATCAACGGGCCGTTTTGCCGCATCGCACAGCGCCTGTGCCCCGCCCGCCGCTTCAATCCCGCTTCCTGAAAGCGCCGCGCGCAGTTCGCCAAGGCAGCTTTCATCGCCCACCACCGCGAGCTTTGCCTCAAACTCACGTGCAAGAGCGGCAAGTTCCTTGGCCGAACAGTTTGCGGTCAAAGTGTCGACTTGCCAGCGCTCCGGGTTGCGCCGGATGAGATCGAGGGTCGAGGCACCTATCGAGCCTGTCGCACCCAGAATTGTGATCGAGCGGATCATCAAAAACCGACCAGAGCAGGCATGAAGGCGAAGAGAAACAGAACGAAGAACACAGCAATAAACCCATCAAGCCGATCAAACACGCCGCCGTGGCCGGGAATGAGATTGCTTGAATCCTTCACCCCTGCGCGCCGTTTCATCCAGCTTTCAAAAAAGTCCCCGCTCTGCGCGATGATTGCAATCAGAACGCCTGCAAGGATCGCCCAAAGAATGCTGGTCAATGTGTAGCCGGGCACAAATGACGCCGGTCCAAAATCCAAAAATTCAATTGCAACCGCAACCGCCGAAGCTGCCGCAGCCCCTCCGATCAAGCCTGCCCATGTTTTGGACGGGCTGATTGATGGAGCGATTTTAGGACCGCCGATAAGACGGCCTGAGAAATAGGCGCCTACATCAACCGCGATAACGGGCACAAAGAATGCAAAAAGTACTGACCACATATCGTAACCGCGCGATGCGCCATCACCAAACAGAAAGCCCCATCCGTTTCTCACCGCGATCATCGCAAGCGCTGCTCCGCCCACATAAATCGCGCCAAAGAACTGCCAGACCACCTCGCCCAAGGACGAAATGCCAAAGCCGCGCGCCAGCAGGTTCCATTCCCACAAGACAAGCCCCGCAAGCAGGATGACGAAGCCGATCCAGATCCAGCCGCCCAGCCACAGCGCAATGACCGACACACCGATCATCGCCACCGCTGAGACAAACCGCACTGGCAGGTCCGATGTTCCTGTGGGTTGCCTTTTAATCTGCGGCGCCTTTTGACCTTCAGCGTCCGCCATAGCGCCTCTCCCTTTGCGCAAAGTCCTGAAGCGCCTGACTAAGGTGCTCAGGCTTGAAATCTGGCCAAAGCGTATCAACGAAGAGCATTTCTGCATAGGCCGACTGCCACAGCAGGAAATTGGAGAGCCGAATCTCACCACTCGTGCGGATCAAAAGGTCAAGCGGGGGCAAATCGGCTGTATCAAGCTCAGCTGAGATGGTGTCAGGCGTAATCTCGCCCTTTTCCGCTGCCTTTGCCGCAGCCCGTGCAATCTCGTTTTGTGACCCGTAATTGAGCGCCACGGCCAGCGTCTGTGTGCCACCTGCGGTCTGCTCCAAAGCATCTTCAAGCATGGCCACAATGTCAGGGGCCAGCCCGCGCCAATCGCCGATGATTTTCAGCTTCACACCATTCGCGACAAATTCGGCCAAGTCCGATTTGATGAACTTGCGCATGAGGTTCATGAGGTCATCGACCTCGTCCTCGGATCGCTTCCAGTTTTCCGAACTGAAAGCGTAAAGCGTAAGGCAATCAAGGTTCGTCGGCTCCAATGCGCGCACAAGGCGGCGCACCGCTTCGACCCCGCGCTGATGGCCAAGGGCGCGCGGCATCGCCCGCTTCTTCGCCCAGCGGCCGTTGCCATCCATTATGATGGCGACGTGCCTAGCACCGTTCTTGACGCCGCCGTTCTCCAAACTGATGCCCCTAGCTCTCTCTCGACCCGTCTCCCGACTTACTGCGTCAGGATTTCCTGAACCTTCTTTTCAATCGCAGCATCAATGTCCGCCACATGCTTATCGGTAAGTTTCTGAACCTCGTCTTCCAAGCGCTTGCGCTCGTCTTCCGAGATTTCCTTGGCCTTTTCGTCGGCCTTGAGGCTTTCCATGCCATCGCGGCGAACATTGCGCGCGGCAATCTTGGCCTTCTCGCCATATTCACCGGCAAGTTTCGCAAGGTCCTTACGGCGGTCTTCGGTAAGATCGGGCATCGGCAAGCGGATGGTCTGACCATCGGTCATCGGGTTCAAACCAAGGTTCGCCTTCGTGATCCCTTTCTCAACCGCGCTCACATTGCTTTTGTCCCACACCTGCACGGCCAGCATACGCGGCTCTGGCGCAGAGACGGTGGCAACCTGGCTAAGCGGCATCATCGCGCCGTAGACTTCGGCGACAACCGGATCGAGCAGCGCCACGTTCGCGCGTCCTGTGCGAAGACCCGAAAGATCACCTTTAAGCGATTCCACAGCGCCAGCCATGCGGCGCTCAATGTCTGACTTGTCATACTGAGCCATTGCCCATCAGTCCTTTTGTACGATCGTTTGGGTGCCCTCGCCCGAGAGCACCTTGGCAACATTGCCTTTTTCACGGATTGAAAAGACCACTAGCGGGATATTGTTCTCGCGGCAAAGCGCAACGGCGGTTGCGTCCATCACCTTGAGGTTATCGGCTAGCACCTGGTCGTAAGTGATTGTGTCGAAGCGCACAGCATCCGGGTTGTGCTTGGGATCGCTGTCATAAACGCCGTCAACGCTGGTGCCTTTCAATAGCGCATCGCAGTTCATCTCAGCCGCCCGCAAGGCCGCGCCCGTATCAGTCGTGAAGAACGGATTGCCCGTGCCCGCTGCAAAGATCACGATCCGCCCTTTTTCAAGGTGGCGTTCAGCGCGCCTGCGAATATAGGGCTCACACACGCTCGCCATCGGAATTGCGCTCTGGACGCGGGTTTGCACACCCGCCTGCTCCAAGGCGTTTTGCATCGCGAGCGCGTTCATAACCGTCGCCAACATACCCATGTAATCGCCCGTCGTCCGGTCAAGCCCCTTGGCCGCCGCCGAGATACCCCGAAAGATATTGCCCCCGCCAATCACAAGGCAGACTTCGATGCCGCTGTCCTTGGCCGCCTTCACCTCTTCGGCAAGGCGCGCGACATATTCAGGATCAATGCCATATTCCTGGTTCCCCATCAGCACTTCGCCTGAAAGCTTGAGGAGAACGCGTTTGATGGGAGGAAGGGTCATGACGGGATCGGTCTCCATGCAGGAATTTGCGCTTGACCCGAGCCCTTATCCGGCAGGCGCGATTATGCCAAGAGGGATGGTGTCAGGCGATGAGGATTGTGGGTGAGAATTGAAACACCAAACCCCAGGCTTTTAGAAAGTTCGGGTTTTCGGGTTTTCACTTATAGTTCAGAGCCCTGACCGGGAATTGACGCGATCAAGTGTCAACTTGCGTTTTGCCAGCTGCGAGCAGCAGAACCCGGACGTTTAACCGCCGCTGAAATGCAAAGGGGACCAACGTGGAGAAAGAGCCGCGCTCGGGTTAGCAAATCAGGGGTCTGTAGGAAAAGCACTCACAATTGGATATGCTTGGAAAGCACGCCAGTAAGAGGAAAGCGAGCCACTTGAATGCAAATCAAACAAGGCTATGCTTTCGAAATATCTTAGGGTTTTTGTAAGTGCTTAGAAAATCAATTGAGATTATTGGGGAACATCCCTTGGCGACTGGGTTGTTGGCAATCCTTGGCTTCGCCGGTTTCTGGCTTTCGGTTGTGGGGTATCAACGCGACCGGCTTGATGCATCCCAAACAACCCAGCAACTCGGCCAGGGCTTTACGGGCACTGAGACAAAGCTGAACGAAGGTTTCGCTGATACGGAAACCAAACTTGACGATACACGCTCCGAGATTGAGGCGATCAAGCGAAAGCTCGAGCAAGACGAGCTTGCAAAGGAAGGGCAATATCTCGGCGGAACATTTTTATACGAGGATCCCATCGAAGGCGTTTATTCGAACTTCTGGACGGCTTATCCCATAAGATCAGGCAGTTCTCCAGAATTGACGATCCGTGGTGAAGGCAAGACCGTTGAGTTCTCAGGCGTCATCCAACTCAATTGCGAAAACGGCAAATACTTCTGGCATAGCGGGAACCTGTTTCAAGAGCCGCTGAGCACTCAGGAGATAGGTGATCTTGTACCTGAGCAAGCGGTACGAGCCATGGTCAGGATTTTTTGCAGGTTCTAGTCAAAAAAGCCGCCGCAGGTTTCCCCGCGACGGCCTTCTCTATTCGCTTGAAAGCGTGGGTTAGCGCTTAACCGCCAACGGCCGCTGCAACTTCTGCTGCAAAGTCGCTCTCTTCTTTCTCGATGCCTTCGCCCAATTGGAAGCGGACGTAGTCTTTCAGGACGACCGAACCGCCATTGTCCTTACCGAACTTGGCAACCGTGTCTTCGACGGAAGTCTTGTTGTCCATCACGAACATCTGGCTGAGCAGAGCGTTCTCTTTGGCAAACTTCTTGATCGCGCCTTCAACCATTTTCTCTTGCACGTTTTCAGGCTTGCCGCTTTCAGCAGCCTTTTCCTGTGCAATCGCACGTTCACGGGCGATGACGTCTGCGTCGAGACCGTCAGCGTTCAGCGCTTGCGGGAACATCGAAGCGATGTGCATCGCAATCTGCTTGCCAAATGGCTCAAGCGTGTCAGCGCCAAGATCGCTTTCAAGAGCGACCAGAACGCCGATTTTGCCGAGGCCGTCAGCCGCTGCGTTGTGGACGTAAGAAACGATTGCACCGCTTGTCACACTCACGGTCTTCATACGGCGAACCTGCTGGTTCTCACCGATGGTCGCGATGTTGCTGGTCAGCTTGTCAGCAACTGTGCCGCCGCCAGGATACGCCGCCCCTTTCAGGGCCTCAACATCATCGCCGTTAACGCCAAGCGCTGCGGTGGTGGCGTTGCGCACGAAGTCCTGAAACTTATCGTTCTTCGCAACGAAGTCGGTTTCCGAGTTCACTTCAACTGCAACGCCGCGCGTGCCTTCGACGGCAACGCCAACGAGGCCTTCAGCAGCGGTGCGGCTGGATTTCTTTTGAGCGGTTGCAAGGCCTTTTGCGCGCAGAGCGTCAACCGCTGCGTCGATGTCGCCATCGGCTTCGGTCAGGGCTTTCTTTGCATCCATCATGCCTGCGCCAGACAATTCGCGCAGTTTCTTCACATCAGCGGCGGTAAAAGCAGCCATGGTGATTTCCTTTTTGTAATTTGGGGGCGCCGGGTTGCACCCAAGGGAGGGCTATAGCCCGGCGCGCTAGATTGGATTTGTGACAGCGCCTTGACGCGCCACCAGAAATGCGAACTTAAGCTTCTGCAGCAGGCGCTTCTTCAGCAACCGTTTCAGCAGGAGGCGTGTCCATCGCGCCGAAATCTTCGCCCGATTGCTCAACCGCACGGCCACGGCCAACATTGGCCGCATCTGCGATAGCCTGACAGTACAAACGCACAGCACGGCTTGCATCGTCATTACCCGGGATCGGGAATGCGATGCCGGTTGGATCAGTGTTGGTGTCGAGCACGCAGATCACCGGGATACCAAGAACAGCTGCTTCTTTGATAGCGAGCTCTTCCTTGTTGGCATCGATCACGAACATCACGTCTGGAACGCCGCCCATGTCACGGATACCGCCGAGCGACAGCTCAAGCTTGTCACGCTCACGGGTGAGTTGCAGGACTTCTTTCTTGGTGAAGCCGCTGGTGTCGCCTGAAAGCTGCTCTTCAAGGGTCTTCAAGCGCTTGATCGAACCGCTGATGGTTTTCCAGTTGGTGAGCATCCCGCCCAGCCAGCGGTGGTTCACGAAGTGCTGACCCGATTGACGCGCCATGTCAGCGATCGGCTCTTGCGCCTGACGCTTGGTGCCAACGAACAAAACCTTGCCGCCCGCGCGGACGGTGTTCTCGACAAAGTCGAGAGCGCGCGCAAAGAGCGGAACGGTCTGTGACAGGTCAAGAATGTGAACGCCGTTGCGCGCGCCGAAGATATACGGCTTCATGCGCGGGTTCCAACGGTGGGTTTGGTGGCCGAAGTGTGCGCCAGCCTCAATCAATTGCTGCATGGTGACGGTAGTGGTCGCCATAAGGTATTTCCTTTCCGGTTAGTCCTCTGGAAGGGCGTTTGTGACCGTTGGCGGTGAATCCCGCCGTGGCACCGGTATGTGTGCTCTTCCATGTGAAGTTCGCGTGGGAACAGATGCGATGATTCGCACCCGCCCTTTAGCGAGGTCCGCGCACATAGAGGGGCTGAGCCACAAAATCTAGTGCCTTTCGCAAGAGGAAGAACACAAATGGAACAAACTGCTTGACGCGGAAGAACACTTAGGGAACAAGACGTGAGAACAAAGACTGAACGAACAAGAATAAGGCGGAGCCGACCGATGATGATTGCAATGACCATAACCTGCCTGTTTGTCATTGCCGCTTTGGCGACCGGGCTCACTCTTCTCGACAATTGGCTCCAAGCGCGCGCTGCGTTTTGGAGCGTCTTTCGTGAGCAGCAATTGTTGGACGCAGGCTTTGTCCCTCAGCTCGAAGCCAGCGAAATACGGCTGCGTCAACCGCTTCACCGCTCTGCCCGGCGGGCCCCGGCTTCACGCGCACGGCAAAGCGGCTTTGGCGGCGCAAAACGGTCAAACTTGGGCGGCGTGCAAGCGATCGGCTAAGTTATTGGCGCGCGCGCTCGCTTGATCTTGCCGTACCGGATCAATGAATACGGCATCAGTGTAAGGTAGCCGAGGCTAATGGCGCTAAACGTCCACCACGGCTCAACCAGCGCTGCGGCAAATCCGATAGCGACCACTGCAATAAACCAGATGCGAATGTCGCGCTGTGGGCGGATCGCGGTCCAGCTCAAGGTTGCCATGTTTGATATGAACAACACCCCGATCGCACTCATCCAGACGGCAAGGAAGACCGGTTCGCGAAATATGTCCATTCCCGTCTCAATCCACAGACACAGGGGCGTCAGTGCGAGGCCTGCCCCAACCGGCGCTGGAACCCCGGTCAGGAAACCTGCCAGTTTGTGCGGCTGATCTTCGACATCGATCTGCGCGTTGAAACGGGCAAGACGAAGCGCACAGCAAATCGCATAGGCAAGCGCTGCGAACCACCCAAAGCGGGTCAAATCCTCCAGCGACCAGAGAAACAGGATCAAGGCCGGCGCCATGCCGAAGGACAGGGCATCGGCCAGACTGTCCAGCTCCGCCCCAAAGCGTGATTGCGCGTTCAAGAGCCGGGCGATGCGGCCATCCATCCCGTCGAGTATGCCTGCAACCACAATTGCAAGGACGGCAAAGGACCAGTTTTCGTCAATCGCAAAACGAACCGCGGTCAGCCCTGCGCACAAAGCGGCTGCGGTAATAGCGTTGGGGACCATACCGCGAAGGGTAAGCCCGCCTTTCTCTTCTGAGTTTGCTTCATCATCGAAGTCATCATCGAAGTCATCGTCGCTGGGCACCAGACCATCAGCTTCGGCCGCCTTTGGTCCAAGGCGTGCAGGAGGTTTTCCCCCATCAGGTGATGATGGAGCGCTCATTCCAGACCTCTCAGCGCAGTTATTGCGCTATCCCTTCAAGCAGGGCCGTCGCGCCGATTTCGGCAAGGATCGTCTCACCTGCGATAACGCGCTGTCCCAACAAGACCTTGGGCTGTGTGCCTGCTGGAAGATAAACATCCACCCGGCTGCCAAAACGGATGAGGCCAATGCGCTGCCCCTTCGCAACCGTATCACCGGGCTTGATAAATGGCACAATCCGCCGCGCGACGAGCCCTGCGATTTGGGTAAAGGCGATCATCAGACCATCATTGCGCTCAATCAAGACAAGCTGACGCTCATTCTCCTCGCTCGCCTTATCAAGGTCTGCGTTCACGAATTTGCCGGGAATATAGACCACTCGCTGCACCGTACCGGCGATAGGCGCGCGGTTAATGTGCACATCGAACACGCTCATGAAAATGGAAACGCGCGTGACCGGTCCTGGCGCAAGGCCGGGAACCCCTGAACCATCACTGCCCAGCATTTCTGCCGGTGGTTCAAGCGTTTGAATAAGCGTCACAAGGCCATCTGCGGGCGCAACAATCGACTTGTCATCCTGCGGCACAACCCGTTCGGGATCGCGAAAGAATGCAAACACACCCAGCGACAAAAGCAGCAAGGGCCAGCCGATAAACTGCCATCCCAAAAGCAAAGGCACGAGCGCGATCGCCGCTGCGATCAAGCCATATTTGCGCCCTTCCGGGTGGATCGAGGGCAAGCCCCAGCTCGCCTCGCCGCGGCCCTGATTATCAAGAATTTCGCCTGCCATAGGTAAACCATTTAGGCGCTGCTTGCCTTTGGGACAACTGCCCCGTCGACATCCATGCGCGTTATTCCTCGGTTTGGGTGCGATTAAGCGGTCTTGCGCACGAACACCGTTCCAGCCGAATATCCGGCCCCAAAGCTGCAAATCAGCCCTGTGTCACCCGCTTTCAGATCGTCACTATGCGAGTGAAAGGCGATGATAGAGCCAGCGCTCGACGTGTTGCCATAGGTGTCGAGCACCGTCGGGCTTTCGTCATCATTGGCCTCATGCCCCAAAACGCGCTGTGCGATCAGACGGTTCATGCCCGCATTGGCCTGGTGCAGCCAGAGCCTGCGCAGTGTTGCCGGGTCCATCTGGAGGCGTTTGGCCTCATCAATGATCATCTGCGCAACCATTGGCACGACCTCTTTGAAGACCTTGCGACCCTCCTGCACAAACAGCTTGTCGGCATTGCCCGCATTTTCAGGAGCGGCCCGGTTCAAGAAGCCAAAGTTGTTGCGGATGTTGTTTGAAAACACCGTCTTCAATTTGGTGCTGAGGATTTCCCAATGCTCTTTGGGAGCAATCGCTTCGTCTTCGACCAACACCGCCGTTGCGACATCACCGAAGATAAAATGGCTGTCCCGGTCACGCCAGTTAAGATGGCCAGAGGTGATCTCAGGGCTCACCACAAGAACGCTTTTCGCATTCCCCGCGCGCACATAATCAGCCGCAGTTTGAATACCGAATGTCGCCGATGAACACGCAACATTCATGTCAAAGCCAAAGCCCTCGATGCCCAGCGCCTGCTGGATCTCGATCGCCATTGCGGGATAGGCCCGCTCCATATTCGACGCAGCACACAAGACCGCGTCCACATCCTTGGGATCGCGCCCTGCCCTTTCCAGAGCCTGACGAGCAGCCTTCACGCCGATTTCGCACATCATCGAGTGTTCATCGTTCGTGCGTTCTTCCCACCGCGGCGTCATGATGTCGGGGTCAAGAATAGGCGCTTTGCTCATCACGTGGCGCGCTTTGATGCCGCTCGCTTTTTCGATGAA
The DNA here is from genome assembly GCF_000715015.1 of Erythrobacter longus. GTDB lineage: Bacteria > Pseudomonadota > Alphaproteobacteria > Sphingomonadales > Sphingomonadaceae > Erythrobacter > Erythrobacter longus. The sequence continues at coordinate 9,757 of NZ_JMIW01000001.1, read as the reverse complement.
CTCAACCGAGGAATAAGTCAGAGCTTGCGTCTCGCCAGCCTCAATCGCCGCTGCATTCGCCGCGTTGAAGCGGTCCACATATTCATTGAAGCTTGCGACCAACTCTTCGTTGGTGATCGATTCTTCAGGTGTAAAAAGCCCCGTCGATGAAATTACGGGGCGACCGGTCAAAACCACGTCGTCCAAGCCGCGTGTCGCCGAAGGTTCGTTTGAAAGTGTCTCTTGCATGGCGCGCACAGATAGGACCGCCCACGACAGCCCGCAAGCCATCTTGTAAAGCAAAACCACAGTCGCGTCATCAAACGGCCTCTTGGTTGCGCCCTGCGAAAGCCTCACCCTAAACGCTTTGAAATTGCCGCTCGGCCCGTCATAGCTAGTGGGTATGACTGAATCTCTCTTGCTCGCTACGATCCTGCTCGCCGTTGGCGTTATCGCCGTGCCCATCGCATCGCGGCTCGGCCTTGGCTCGGTTCTGGGTTATCTGATTGCGGGCATGGCGATTAGCCCCGCGCTCGATGTGCTGGGCGTGGATGTCGTCTCGCTTCAGCATTTTGCCGAATTTGGCGTCGTAATGATGCTGTTTTTGATCGGGCTGGAACTGGAACCCAAAAAGCTTTGGGATCTGCGGGTGCGATTGCTGGGACTTGGCGGCAGTCAGGTGCTTTTGACGGTCCTGATCATGGCGAGTTATGCGCTGATGGTGGGCGAAGCGTGGCAAACCGCGCTCGCAGTGGGGATGATCCTCGCGCTGTCATCGACTGCGATTATTCTACAGACCCTTGATGAAAAGGGACTGATGAAGACAGAAGGGGGCCAATCTTCGTTTTCTGTTCTGTTGTTTCAGGACATTGCGGTCATCCCGATGTTGGCGCTTATTCCGCTGTTGGCTTTGCCAGAGCTGGCAGGCGAGGCTGCGGGCGTTTCCGGTGAGCATGGGGGCGATAGCCATGGGGGCGGGATCAATATCCTCGAAGGGCTGCCCACCTGGGCCTCGGGGCTAGCGACCCTTGCAGCGATCGCTTTTGTCGCTTTGGCGGGCAATTACCTGACCCGCCCACTGTTCCGCTTTATCGCGATGGCAGGCCTGCGCGAACTGTTCACGGCGACCGCCTTGTTGGTTGTGGTTGGGATTGCATTGCTAATGACAGTTGTCGGCCTCTCCCCTGCCCTTGGCACCTTCCTTGCCGGTGTTGTCCTTGCAAACAGCGAATATCGCCATGAGCTTGAATCGGACATCGAGCCATTCAAGGGCCTGTTGCTGGGGCTTTTTTTCATCACGGTTGGCGCAGGGATAAACTTCGCGCTGCTCTTCGATAGCTATGCGAGCGTGCTGGGTTGGACTGCCGTTTTGGTCATCACAAAAATCGCAGTGCTCTATGCGCTCAGCACGTTCTTTGGCATCAAAGGTCAGGACCGCTGGCTGTTCTCGCTTGGCCTTGCGCAGGCGGGCGAGTTTGGCTTTGTGCTGCTAAGTTTTGCAGTTGGCGCGCACGTCATCCCCGATTTGCTGGCACAGCAATTGCTGCTGATTGTGGCGATTTCAATGCTGATAACACCGCTCTTGTTCATCCTCTACGACAAGGCCATCCTTCCGCATTATCAAAAGGGGAGAGAGCGGGCCTTCGACGATATCGACAAGCCTACTGATATCATTCTTGCCGGGCGCGGCCGGGTCGGCGGGATTGTTGACCGGATGCTCGAAACCGCTGGCTATCGCACGACGGTCATCGATTATTCCTCTGCCCAGATTGATCGTTTGAGCAAGTTTGGCATCCGCACTTATTTTGGTGACGCGGCAAGGCCTGACCTGTTGAAATCGGCCGGCATTGAACAGGCCCGCCTTTTAATCATCGCCATCGATGACAAAGAGGCGACCAACAGGCTCGTCTCCCATGTGACAAAGCAATACCCGCAAGTGCACATCGTCGCGCGCGCTTATGATCGGGGTCATGTGTTCGAATTGTGGTCGCTTGGTTGCCGCGACATCATCCGCGAAACCTATGACAGCAGCCTTCGGATGGGCCGGTCAGCCTTCGAGGCCCTGGGCATTTCAAAGGCCCGCGCCGAAACCATGCGCACAGCGTTTGAAGAAATGGACCGCAGCACGATGCTACCCATGGCCGAAGCGTTTGATTTTGGAACGCCAGCTTGGGAGAACGAGGAGATGATCGCCCTCATCAAAAAGCTGCGCAGAGAATGGGACCCGCTGTTCCAGGAGCAGATGGCGCAAATCATGGGCCAGGACGATTTGGAAGAATTCGACGGACCCGATGAAGCCGCCAAGCTCAAGGACGCCTAGTCTTGGACGAGATGAAAGGGCTGTCGAAAAAGCCGGTCATGGGAACCAAGTGGTGCAGGGCTTGAATCGAACCGGAAAAATAACCCTTTGATATCAATTCTATTCTTGGAAAGAATGCAGACCTTCCCCCACACTCTCCCCCACATTTTCGTTCATTTAACGGTGGTTCGGTTCAGCGTTTTAATCAAAAAGCTGAATAGATGGGCGGTGCGTAGCGCGCCTTGTCGCAGCATAATGCCACGTTCTGACACTGTCCATTTGCGAGTTCGCGGCCTGGTCAGTTCATTGCCCGATGCCGCTCAACCAGATTGTGCAGACTGGCAGTCGTAATGCGCGTTGCCTTGCCGATCTTGACCGTCTCAAGTTCACCGTTGGCAATCAACTCGTAAAGTTTTGTTCGGCCAACGCCGATCATGCGGGCGGCGTCATTGACCCGGACGCAGATCGGCTCGACGGGTTGCTGCCCGCTCATTCTGCCGATCCCTCTTCACGATAGTGCGCAGGATCGGCAATCCAGCGATTGATAGCAGACTCATGCCAACCCGCGCCGTGCACGCTGATCTTCACCTGTGACGGGAAAGTGCCCTCGGCGATCTTGCGGTAGATGGTGGAGCGGGAAAGACCGGTGCGGTCGAGCACTGTGTTCAGTCGGATGATACGTTCGGTATTGGACATTGGGCGTTCTCTTTTCTGACACTAGCAGCCCCTCCGGGGAACATAATGAGAACTTTTCTGTAGCGCGCAAGGGCGAGATTCAGTTGAAACTCGGAGAATTCTTCAACGATTTGCACGATTTGAACCGTCTATGGACGGTGAGAGACTTTTGCGGACAAGCCGCTCCGATGCCCTCGGCGCGGAAGATTTTTTGCTCCCCCCCGATTTTGCGGCAGACATGCGCTGATTTGAAGCGGCGAAGACGGATTTCCGCGCCAACGTTGCTCGATTTTGCGCGAACCCGGTTGAGTATGTGCCGCTAGCCCGATCCTTGCTAATTTTCCAATCTGCATGGGCGAAAGAATCTTCTGCTGTCGAACCTGGCCGCGCGCAATGACTGAAACTGGGCCGTAAGCGGTCTGTCTGCTTTTGGGCTCAGCGATGCATTAAGCGGACCTTCGACGAACGAACCCTTCGCCATGCTAAGCGATTTCTGCAGGTGCGGACTCGGCCACACCTCGCTGGGCATTTCGTTTGGTGCCGACCCGCAAATGCTGCCATTGATTGAAGCGGGCGCTTGCTTAAATCTCTTCCATGGATAAGCCGCCTAACCGAGCCACAGGCAGTTCAAGAACCATCTTTATCGTCGTAGCCGTCATGAACATCGCCCTCCTTTCCGCCGTTGGATCGCTCTTGCTTCTTCAATCGGCCCCCGCAGCCGAAACGCCCATTGTAACCCCGCGAGGCGATCTTGGAGCCGATGAACGGGCGACTATCGACCTGTTTCAGAACGCTCGCGGTTCGGTCGTTTTCATTTCGACACGTGAGCGGGTGACCAATTTTTGGACGCGCAATGTGTATACTGTGCCGCGCGGTTCAGGGTCTGGGCTGGTGTGGGACAATGCTGGCCACATTGTTACCAATTACCATGTCATTGAAGGCGCATCGGAGGCGCAAATACAGCTCGTCGATGGACGCGAGTTCAACGCAAGACTTGTGGGGGTGAGCCCGCAGCATGATCTCGCCGTGCTCAAGATCGGCGGGGCTGGCTTCGCAGCTCCGCGCAGAATTCCAATTGGTACGAGCAGTGATTTGCAGGTGGGCCAAAATGTCTTCGCGATCGGCAATCCTTTCGGCCTAGACTGGACCCTGACCAAGGGGATCGTTTCAGCGCTTGATCGTTCTCTTCCAAACGAAGGCGGCCCTGATATCCGCCACCTGATCCAAACCGATGCGGCGATCAATCCCGGCAACTCCGGTGGCCCGCTGCTTGATTCCGCTGGTCGCCTCATCGGGATCAACACAGCGATTTACAGCCCCTCGGGCGCCTCGGCAGGGATCGGCTTCGCGGTCCCCGTCGATACAGTCATGCGCGTGGTGCCCCAGCTGATCGAAAATGGCCGCTACATTCGGCCAACGCTTGGTATTGAAAGCGATGACGACATCAATGACAGGCTTAAACGTGCAGCTGATATCGAAGGGGTGTTCGTTTTAAGGGTTGCGCCCGGATCCGTCGCTGACCGGGCTGGTCTCATTCCAGCCAGACGAACGCGGCGCGGCGTAGTGCCCGGCGACATCGTGGTCGCTCTCAACGGCAGGCCCGTTGACCGCGTGGGCGACTTGCTGGCCCGTCTTGATGATTTCTCGGTCGGCGAGAGAGTCGAGCTTACATTATTGCGCAGCGGAGACCGCCGCCGGGTGAACCTCCAACTGGAGGCCGGAAATTAGGATGTGCTGCCCCAACCGTTGCGTGAACCTTGAACGGTCAAACCTGTCCTCTGAGCGAATGCAAGCGCGGCCTCTTCGGTTGGGAATTTAAGGGTGATGTGGGCTTCGGGATCATCGCCAGAGCACCATCCGGTCAAGGGATCTGCCCAAGGAGCCCGCTCGCGACGAAAACGCAGCTTCCACGAGCGGATGCGCTTGGGAGCGCAGCGATTGGTGTCGGGGATGTCTGGCTCCAGCACAGACACGCGTCCAACAAAGCGCGGTCGCTCAGCATGGCTCACCTCATGCTCGCCAGAAATGCTTCGCTCGCGTTGTGAGACGTGCTGTGCAGGGCGCGCCGTTTCATGCACACCGTAAAGTGCGCTGCGGGCCAATATACCTGGCGGCAGCGACTGGCCTCGTCCAACGCTACGTGGCAGCAAACTGTTCATCGTCTCTTTTGACAACGGATTAGTGTTCGCACGGAGCGACGCGGGTTTCCGGTCGCTCCATGCAGCCTCTATCAGTGACGCGTTTCCTGATTGATGGGAATGCGTCGGCCCGAGACTTCTCTGTCCTCAGTGTGTGGCAAATGCACCGTGAGAACACCGTCGCGGAATTCAGCGCTTACCTTGTCTTCCTCTATGCCTGCCGGAAGGCTCATTCGTCGCTCGAACCGGCCATAGAAGCGTTCTGAATAGCCGCTGGTGTTGTCACCTTCCTCCGAACGACGTTCGCCACGAATGACGAGCATTCCGTCATCAAGCGAAAGCTCGATATCGTCCTGCGAAAGACCGGGGACTTCAGCGATTACCAGCATCTCTCCCTCGTTGCGGCGCACTTCGACGCTTGGCCAGGAGGGGGTTCGGCCAAAGGCTGGAAAACCGAACGAGCCGAAAGAACCAAAGGCCTGTTCGAAAAGGCGATCAATGTCGCTGCGAAGAGTGCTGACAGGATCAGCGCGCTCCAACCGCCGAGTGACAGGGAGAGACTCGGCACTACGAGACCATGGAATAAGATCACGAACGTTCATCATTTTCTCCTTTCACTGTTCAACATGTGAGAATGGGTGAGGGATGCCCGCGTTCGGGTCACTTGGGGGCGAGCGAGCATCCCTCTGCCAAACGGGCAAGCGTCAGCCGCCGTCTCACGTTCGCCAGGGGGACAGGGCGAACTCGATGAAGGGCGGGTTGGTGCGTCAGCCTACCCGATTGGCCAGGGTCCAAAGCCTTTAAGCGGCTTTGTCCTTTGTCAGCTGAGGGGTGTTATCGTTACCGCTCGAACCAATCTCGATCTTGCGCGGCTTCATCGCTTCGGGAACCACGCGTTCGAGCGAGACAGTCAGCATCCCGTTTTCATAGGATGCGTCGCGGACCTCGACATAATCAGCTAGCTGGAACCGGCGCTCGAACGCCCGCATCGCAATGCCGCGATGGATGACTTCTACGCCTTCCTCGTCCTTCTCGGCCTTTTCACCGGAAATGACGAGCTGGTTCTGCTGAGCCGTGATATCGATTTCGTCCGGGCTGAAACCAGCCACCGCAAGGGTGATGCGATAGCTGTCTTCGCCAGTGCGGGCGATATCGAAGGGTGGATAGCCGTCTTGCGTCTCTACACGCGTGCTGCGTTCGAGAGCGTCGAAAAGACGGTCAAAGCCGACGGTGGAACGCCGGTACGGAGCAAGGTCAAATGCAGTTCTCATTTCCAAATCCTCCTTGTTGAGCAATCTGGGCACGAGAAGCGTCAGCGAACGAAAGAGCTGACGCCCTAATGTCCAACCGGATCCATTATGGCATCCGGCACCTTTCGATTTAGTGAGGTTAAAAGCACTTTCAAGATCCCAATCTTAAATTTTTCAATATTATAATCAATGCTTTGATAGAAAAGCGGGCGCACCCTTTCGAGCGCGCCCGTTCGGCTTCCAGGAGAAACGGACGCCTAGCAAATAGACTTAGAAATCCATCGCCGGCATAGGAGCCGGCGAGTCTTCCTTGGGAGTTTCAGCCACCAGTGCTTCCGTGGTAATGAGCAGTGAGGCGACCGATGCCGCATCCTGCAGCGCCGTGCGAACGACCTTCGCCGGATCGATCACACCCGACTTCACCAGGTCTTCATACTCACCGGTCGCGGCGTTGAAGCCATGGTTGTAGTCGTCGCCTTCGAGCAGCTTGCCGACGATGTAGGCACCGTCCTCGCCCGCATTCTCGGCGATCTGACGGGCCGGCGCGCGCAGCGCGCGGCGGACGATGTCGATACCCGACTGCTGGTCGTCATTGCCAGCCTTGAGGCCTTCGAGCGACTTGAGCGCGCGAAGCAGAGCGATCCCGCCACCGGGAAGGATGCCTTCTTCAACGGCAGCACGGGTTGCGTGCAGCGCATCGTCGACACGGTCCTTGCGCTCCTTGACCTCGACTTCTGTCGCGCCGCCGACGCGGATGACAGCAACGCCGCCCGCAAGCTTGGCGACGCGCTCTTGCAGCTTTTCACGGTCATAGTCGCTGGTCGTGCTTTCGATCTGAGCGCGGATCTGGCTGACGCGCGCTTCGATTTCGGACTTCTCGCCAGCGCCATCGACGATGGTGGTGTTGTCCTTGTCGATGATGACCTTCTTGGCGCGGCCCAGCATGCCGATGGTGACATTTTCGAGCTTGGTGCCAAGCTCTTCGCTCACCACTTCGCCTGCAGTCAGGATACCGATATCCTGCAACATGGCCTTGCGGCGATCGCCGAAGCCCGGTGCCTTGACGGCTGCGACCTTCAGACCACCGCGCAGGCGGTTGACCACAAGGGTTGCCAGAGCTTCGCCTTCCACATCCTCAGCGATGATGAGCAGCGGACGGTTCGACTGCACAACCTTTTCAAGGAGCGGGATAAGCGCCTGCAGGTTCGACAGCTTCTTCTCGTGGATGAGAATATAAGGGTCTTCGAGTTCAACGCGCAGCTTCTCGGCATCCGTCACGAAGTAGGGCGAGAGATAGCCGCGATCAAACTGCATCCCTTCCACGGTTTCGAGCTCTGTTTCGAGGCTCTTGGCTTCCTCGACGGTGATGACGCCTTCATTGCCGACTTTTTCCATCGCTTCGGCAAGAATGCGTCCGACTTCCTGATCGCCATTGGCCGAGATGGTGGCAACCTGTGCGATTTCGCTGTTGGCCGAAACCGTCTTGGCGTGGCTTTCGATGTCTTGGACGACGGTGCCAACCGCAAGATCAATCCCGCGCTTGAGGTCCATGGGATTCATGCCCGCAGCAACCGCCTTGGCGCCTTCGCGCACGATGGCTTGAGCCAGAACGGTCGCGGTGGTCGTTCCATCGCCCGCCTTGTCGTTCTGTTTGCTGGCAACTTCGCGCAGCATTTGCGCGCCCATGTTTTCGAACTTGTCCTTAAGCTCGATTTCCTTGGCAACGGTGACGCCGTCCTTGGTGATGCGAGGCGCGCCGAAGCTCTTTTCGATCACCACGTTTCGGCCTTTCGGACCGAGAGTTACCTTGACCGCATTTGCAAGCGTATCCACGCCGCGGAGCATGCGATCACGCGCATCCGACGCAAATTTTACTTCTTTAGCAGCCATTTGGCCTGCTCCTTTCTTAGCTTCTTTCTGTTGAACAGAAGATTGAACGTATCGGGTTTAAGCCGCCTTCTTAAGCTCGGCGGTGGTTTCGATGATGCCAAGGATGTCGCTCTCCTTCATGATGAGCAGGTCCTCGCCATCGATCCGCACCTCGGTGCCGGACCACTTGCCGAACAGAATGCGCTGGCCCGGTTCAACGCCAAGCTCGATCAGCTTGCCGCTCTCATCACGAGTGCCCGGCCCGACAGCGACAACTTCGCCTTCCATCGGTTTTTCCTTGGCAGTATCGGGAATGATAATGCCGCCAGCGGTCTTCTCTTCCGCCTCAATGCGACGAACCAGCACACGATCGTGCAAAGGTTTAAAATGCATGCATAACCTCCATTACAAAGCGAAATGAACACAAACATCTCCTCAATTCTCGGCAGGAGATAATTCGCGATCTAGTTTTGGCGAAAACGGCTTCAAGAGCCTTTTGACGAAAAATTTGCACGGCTTGCCGAGCGCACCAATCGCATTGGACCTGTGCCACATGCACATGATTTATTCGTGAGGTTCAGAGGTCTTGAAACGAAAGGCCTGTTTACTAGTTTTGGAAGAGTTTCTCTAGGCCGTGTTGACAAAAGGGATTCCCAAACGGGCTTGGTTCTGATTCAAGACTGCTTTTTGAGGATAGGCCGTGTTGACAAAAGGGATTCCCAAACGGGCTTGGTTCTGATTCAAGACTGCTTTTTGAGGAGCAGTCATGGGTCGCGGGGATTTGTCGGATGCGGAGTGGGAACTGATCGGGCCGCTGTTACCGCCTGAGCGGGGTCGCTGGGCGCGACCTGCTGGCGATAACCGTCGTTTCCTCAACGGAATGCTCCACGTGCTTCGGGTCGGCTGTCCCTGGCGTGACATGCACGAGCGATATGGCAAGTGGAATTCGGTCTATGTCCGGTTTCGGCGTTGGGCCGAGCAGGGTGTCTGGGATGCGCTCCTCCAGACGCTGGTTGATCTGGGCCTCACCGATGACTGGCAGCATATGATCGACAGCACCAGCGTTCGCGGCCACGTCTCGGCGGCGGGCGGAAAAGGGGGGCTTGTGCGAACGCTCTTGGTCGATCACGCGGCGGCTTTACGAGCAAAATCCACGCCCGCTGCGACAATCAGGGACTGCCTCTCGGCTTCATCCTGACCGGCGGCGAGGCATCCGACTACACCGCAGCCGAGCCGCTCATGGAGATCCCCGTCACCACGCCCAAGGCGCTGCTGGCGGACAAGGGCTACGATGGTGATCCCTTCCGGGAAAGCCTGCTGATCCGGGGTATCCTGCCGATCATTCCGCCCCGCTCGAACCGCAAGGTGCCGGAGCACCCAGACTATCGCCGCTACCGTGACCGCAACCGCGTCGAGCGCATGTTCGGCAAGCTCAAACAGCAGCGTCGCATCGCCACCCGCTATGACAAGACGGTCCTGTCCTTCGAGAGCTTCCTCAACCTCGCCGCAGCGCGCCTATGGCTGAAGGCTTTTGTCAACACGGCTTA